>JAXGYD010000001.1:0-1947414 GCA_040772425.1 Candidatus Brevefilum sp.
AAATGAACTGTGCTTGTGGTTGATTGAACACAAGTTGACCGAAGCGGAATTTACCACCTGCGGTGGGAGTAAAAGCCCGGGCAGGAAATCTTATCACGATTGCAGTAAATCATTCTCGGAAATCCTATCAAATAAAAGCGTATGTTATTATCACAGCGCAAACCATTACAATTACTGGAACATCACAGAGGAAAATCAAGATTTCTTCATCAACCATGACCAATACGACCGTTGTCCATTCAAGGTTGGCATGAACCAGTTATGGCGGAATCAATTGCTGGGACTCAGCATCGAGCAAGATGAGCGTCAACATTTCCAGCACGTCACCTTCTCCGTTGTTAAACATCCAAGAAACTTAGCTTTGGACAAAACGTTAAAACGTTATCAACATCTGATTGCAAATAATCCCAAATTTTCAGTTCTCACCTCGGCAGACTTCATTAATGCTGCCACTGCCGTGAATGATTCCGAATTAAACCAATGGATTGAGTGGTATCGAGATCTATATGCTTTATAAGGATGTAAACTATGGACACTATCGGACAACCTGAAAGAGTTACCCAGGATCGCTTGATAAGGTTATTCATAGATGAGTTAGGATACCGCTACCTCGGAGATCGCTCAGATTTTGAAAACAGCAATATCTGGGAAGAACATCTAAGAGCATGGCTTCTTAGAAGCGGCTACACCCACACCCAAATCGACCGGACGATCGAAATCCTCCATCGTGAAGCGGATAACCATAACCGCACCTTATATGGCAACAACAAAGCTGTCTACAGCCTTCTTCGCTATGGTGTGCCTGTTAAGGTCGAAGCCAGTAAACCCTTTGAGACGGTCCATCTGATCAACTGGAAAAAACCGGAGTTGAATGATTTTGCGATCGCTGAAGAAGTCACGCTTAGGGGTGGTCATGAACGCCGTCCTGATCTTGTCCTATATATCAACGGCATTGCGATTGGTGTGATCGAATTAAAGAACAGCCGGTCCAGCATCGGGAATGGTATCCGTCAGTTACTTTCTAACCAAAGCCCAGAATTTAATCAATGGTTTTTCACAACGGTGCAGTTTGTCTTTGCCGGTAGTGACAGCGAAGGTTTGAAATACGGCACAATTGGCACAGAAGAAAAATACTTTCTTACATGGAAAGAGAATGAAGAAGACGATAGCCGTTATAAATTAGATAAATACATGCTCATTCTCTGCGAAAAAAACCGGATCATCGAACTGATGCATGATTTTGTTGTTTTCGATGCAGGGTTCAAGAAACTCCCACGTTTCCACCAGTACTTTGCTATCAAAGCCGCTCAAGAGTATGTGCGCCGGAGGGAAGGTGGGATCATTTGGCATACGCAAGGCAGCGGCAAGAGCATTGTGATGGTCTACCTGGCACAATGGATCCTTGAGAATCATCCTAACGCTCGGGTTGCAATCATCACCGATCGGGATGAACTTGATAAACAAATCGAAGGCGTTTTCACAGATATTGGAGAAACCATCTATCGCGCCCGAAGTGGCCGCGATTTGATGCGGCAGCTAGGCCAGGCAACGCCACGCCTTTTTTGCTCCTTGATCCACAAATTTGGTCGCCAGGATGTGGATGATATTGAGGAATATATTCGGGATTTGGAAGCGCAGCCCAGCCCGACCTTCGGTGAAGTCTTTGTTTTTGTTGATGAATGTCATCGCACACAGAGCAATAAACTACATCGGTTCATGAAAGCCACAATGCCAAATGCGATTTTCATTGGCTTTACTGGAACACCCCTCTTGAAAAGAGACTCCAAAACGACTCTTGAGGTCTTTGGTAAGTATATTCACACTTACAAGTTCAGTGAGGGTGTGGAGGATGGCGTTATTCTTGACCTCCTTTATGAAGCCCGCGACATTGACCAGCATCTTGGTTCCGAAGAAAGAATTGATGCCTGGTTTGAGGCAAAAACCAGGGGTCTCAATGATTGGCAAAAAGATGAATTAAGAAAAGAATGGGGGACGATGCAAAGAGTACTTAGTTCCCGTTCTCGCATGGAACAGGTGGTGAATGATATCGTTTTCGATTTCAGCACGAAACGTCGTTTGTCCGAAGGAAGCGGTAATGCAATGCTTGTCGCATCAAGCATCTACGAAGCGACAAAATATTTCACACTATTCCAGAGAACCCCCTTTAGAGGTAAATGTGCTTTGATCACATCCTACAATCCGCATACAGGCGATATCACCCTGGAAGACTCTGGTGCAAATTCAGATAGCGACAAAGAGTTTATCTACAACACCTACAACGAGTTGTTAGAGAACATCAATGCAAGGCCTAACATGACAAAAACCGAGACCTATGAGGAGTGGGCAAAAGATTTATTTATTCATGAACCAGCCAACATGAAATTACTGGTTGTTGTCGATAAGCTGCTGACGGGATTCAATGCACCTCCCTGCACGTATCTTTATATTGATAAATCCATGCAAGACCATGGCCTTTTCCAGGCAATCTGCCGAGTTAACAGATTGGATGGCGAGGATAAAGATTTTGGTCATATTGTGGACTACAAAGACTTGTTTAAGAAAGTTGAGAATGCCATGGCGGTTTATACATCTGAGCTGGATCACAGTTCTGGTGGCGCTGAACCCGAAATATTGGTTCAGGATCGCTTGAAAAAAGGTAAGGAACGACTTGACAATGCTATTGAAACCTTAGCTTTGCTTTGTGAGCCGGTTGAAATGCCGAAAGAAGAATTGGATTATATTCATTACTTCTGCGGAAACACAGAGATCCCTGCTGACCTAAAACAAAAAGAACCTCGTAGGGTAATGCTTTATAAAGCAACGGTAACTCTCATCAGGGCTTATGCCAACATCTCAGATGAAATGGAAGCTGCTGGATATTCCAATGAAGACGTCGATCGCATAAAAAGAACTATGGATCAATACCTTGATTTACGGGAGATTATCCGCAGGGCGAGTGGCGAAACCCTTGACCTAAAACCATATGAAGCCGATATGCGACACTTGATTGACACCTATATTGAAGCCGATCAATCTCGAAAAATTTCACCCTTTGACAACATCGGACTATTGGATTTAATCGTTAAAACTGGTATTGCGGATGCAATCTCCCAACAATTAGGTGGTTTGAAAGGTAATCGGAACGCCATTGCTGAAGCCATTGAAAACAACGTCCGCAGGAAGATCATCAGGGAATTTCTAAACGACCCCGCTTTCTATGAAAAAATGTCCGAATTACTTGATGAGGTTATTCTTGCCAGAAGGCAGCGTGCCATTGAATACGAGGAATACTTAAGGAGAATCGCTCAAATTGCAGTTCAGGTTGGGACCGGGCGATCAGATGACACCCCACAGCAATTGGATACACCCGGAAAACGTGCGCTTTGGAATAACTTGAATCAGGATGAGGATTTAGCGTTAAGAATTGACCAGGTAGTTAAGCAGGTTAGGCCGGATGATTGGCGAGGGATTCAGGCGCGTGAAAATGTCATCAAAAGAGAATTATTTACTATATTGGCTAATGAAGAAGAAGTTGAACGTATCTTTAAGATCATTTATCAACAACATGAGTATTAATGATTGAAAATATAAAAATTGGCGTCAATATAATTGAAGTCGAATTCAAGGATATAAAGAATATCCATTTGAGCGTCTACCCACCTGATGGTAGGGTACGGATTGCTGCCCCAAAGCGAATGGACTTAGACATGATCCGTCTTTATGCCATTTCCAAGATTGATTGGATAAAGAAACAGCAAAAAAGTTTCAGAAATCAGAAGCGTGAAACACCACGTGAATACATCAATCTTGAGAGCCATTATGTTTGGGGGCAAAGATTTCTAATGGAAATCATCGAAGAAGAAAAAGTTCCAAGCGTGGAACTAACACATAAAAGTATGATCTTAAGAATTCGACCGGGGACAGATCAGAAAAAACGCGAAGCGATTGTTTCAGAGTGGTATCGTGATCAAATCAGAGAAAAATCGGCTCCGCTCTTTGAAAAATGGGAGAATGTTCTAAAGGTTAGACCAAACAAGATTATCGTGCGGTGGATGAAAACAAAATGGGGCAGCTTTAACCCTGAAAGTAAAAATATCCTTCTCAATACAGAGTTAGCCAAAAAACCTGAAATCTGCCTTGAATACATCATTCTTCACGAATTAATTCACCTAATTGAACCAAGGCATAACGGCAATTTTGTATTATTGATGGATAAATACATGCCACATTGGAAACATATCAGGAACGAGCTCAACCATGCACCATTAGGCCATGTGGATTGGGAGTATTAGGTTTCACCTGTTTAGAAATACTGAAAATTATCAATTCAAACCTAACTACTAAAATGGCACGAAGCTGTAATAATGACGAACGAAATTAATCCAAGAAATCAACAGAAATATCCATAAAAAAAAGAAAATAAATGTAATTTTAACAGGAAATTTTTTGCAGACGAATAGTGAGAAGTAATATCAAAATAAAAGATAATCCGTAGCAAATTTGTGAAAAACAGTTGCATAATCCTATTATCTAATTTTAGAAAAAAATTTTGAAGGATGAAATATGGATAACCAATTAAGTGAAAGTGCCTTTATCAATGGGAGGATAACTTTATTTGTTAATATAAAACCTGTCAACCAAAAGGGCAAACGTGATAAGAAAGAAAATTTAAAATCTGAAATTCAGAAAATAACAAATAAATCAAATTTCATTATTACAGATACCTGTTGGATCGCGATCGATTATTATTGCAGGCATATTGATAGATTAAAATATCCAGGAGTGTATGATATTGATAATATTGTTAAACCTATACTCGATTCACTTGTAGGTAAAGCTGGGCTAATTATTGATGATGTTATTGTTGATAGGATTATTGTTAACTGGATTGATAGTCCGTATGACCATCATTTTGAAATAAATATTGAATACCCAGACCTTATTTATTTCCCAAAATCGGAATTAATTTTCCTTAAATCCCAAAGCGGTTGGTGTTTTCCAACAACTAAGAAAATAATCCAATATTCATTTAATGTAGTGAAGAAATATTTTGAAGTTTGGGATTCTATTCAATCTGAAAATGATTATTATGAGAAATTGAGGTCACTACCTATTCAAAGATTTATTTATCAAAATAAAATTAAAGATAAAGGATACACCATCATTGACATTAATAGTCCAGATTTAACTAACCTGATTCACGAAAAATGATCAACATGCCTTTATAGTGGCCTGACTCCTAAAGATGTATCAATTACAATGATAGTTCGACCGATTGAAAATATTATTTCTCATGTACTCGATTCCCGTAGTTTATATATTAATTTTCCAAATGCTTCATTTTGACTATCAATTTTTAAATCTGACAACGGTCCTTCTTTTTTAGCTGGCATTTCTGAAAGAGGGTAATATTTAGTTGATCCACTGGCAGTTATATGCCTCCAGAAACTAATAGGTGGATGTGTTGTACGGTTAATCCAATCTCCATGTTGAATGAGAATACCACTACCAGAAATTGAATCACCTATAAATGCAAACCCAAATGGCATTTGATCGATGGCTCGGTCTTTATAATCGATTCGGTTACCATTGGCCATATAATAGACCTTTCCATTGTCAGTGGAAGATGCAGAAACAAACACACTTGTAAATTGGGAATATAAATCAGCAGGCAGAATACCAGCAAATATTAAATCAACTTCTTTTCCTGAATAAACTCGATATTCATCTGTTGGACAAATTTTTTCCCACTTTTCCCTGTCTTCATTATCAATATTCGAATAATCATATTTCATCTTTTTATATCCATCTTTAAAACTAATTTTCTTAATCAAGCTTATGTTTTGGATTTATTCTTAATTTTATTTTTCAATTGATTCTAAAGCAAGATGCTACATCCACCATGCGGTATTCTGGTTATGTATGGTAATACCATCCTAGCTAGTTACTATCAATAAATTTAAGGTGTAGATTTGTAGATGCGTGGTTAGGGGGGCCTTAATAATTTTGACAATCTATTAATGAATAATAATCTTTTCTTCAACGAATATAGCAGGCGTAGGTTATGTATGGTTGAACCAGCAACCTACATGACAATTTTTTTGCCAGGTTACAAACCTGACCTAACACAGTCTTCAGTCGTTGGTCCCCCGTCTCCAGTCACTTCCAGCCTGCCAGCACCTCATGGCGTTTGGCACTCCCACTTGACGGGGACTTTGTGCGCTGAAGCAGCCTGAAGCTGCTCAGCTTGTCGCAATGACAAGATATACCCGTCTCCAGTCCCGGGTCTTCCGTCCCTTCTAGCCCCCTGTTCCCCGTCTCCGGTAACCAGTCCCTTCAAGCATCGCACTGACAATAAAAGCGCCTTGCTTCTTTGCCCCCCCTTCTTTTGGTGGGGGTGCCGCTTTAGGCAAAAAACGCTCCCTTTTTTGCCGCTTTTGCCGGCTTGAAAACACCCTCGTTCTATGCTATCCTCTCATTGGGTCAGAACATCTGTTCTGTCACTATGCACATACCTAACGAAAGGACTTATGAACATGCCCACAAGCCCAAACGCTATTATTGCAGCCAAAGAGCCGAAAAAAAGAAAACGCGGCGGCCAACCCGGCAACACCAACGCCTTCAAGCACGGCTTCTACGCCAAAAACTTTTCCCTCACCGAACGTAGAGGTCTCCAAGCCACCGAGGGGATTGTCCTCGGGGATGAGATTGCCCTGCTGCGTGTTCTCATCCGGAGATTCGCGGAACAGATCCAGGCGAGTCAGGGCGTAGGTCTCACAGAATCCGCACAACTTTTGGCTGTAATCAGCGAAGCCATGCTGCGCTTGGGAAGCCTTCTGCGCATTGACCACATGCTGGGAGGTGCTCAAAGCGACACCCTCTTCAAACATCTTCACCTCGTCCTTGAGGAACTTTCCGATGAAAGGGAGCTCAATGAAGGCTGACGCTTGCTTCTATTCGTTTCCGGTTCGTTTTTTTCTGGAACGAATCGGAACTCTGTACCGAAGCGAAACCCCCGAAGCGTAGTGAAGGGGGCAGTAGCGAAGCGGAACTCCCAAAGGGAGCAAAAGCGGCGCTTGCTCGTCGCGAAACAAGGGGATTAGCTATCAGCTATGAGCTGTTGTCCACCATCTACAGGCTGAGATTGCCACACTTCGCAAGCTCGTTCGCAATGACAAGAAATTCCTACCAGCTACGAGCTACCAGCTACCCGCTACCCGCTACCTGCGCAGTCCTTTCCTTCAATGGTAAAATCAATGGCACGATTGTCAAGTAGAGAGAGGTTGATAAATTGAACCCTGAATTTACCCACACACCGGACTGGGTCAAGAACGCCGTTTTTTACCATATCTTTCCCGATCGCTTTGCCAGGTCCGATTTTCTTGATAAACCCACCCACATCGAACCCTGGGAGTCGCCCCCCAACCACTATGGTTTTAAGGGCGGGGATTTGAAGGGTGTCTTTGAGAAATTGGATTACCTGGTCGATTTGGGGATCAACGCCATTTACTTCACCCCGATTTTTGCCTCCGCCGCCAATCACCGCTATCACACCTATGATTATTACCGGGTTGATCCGATCTTAGGGGGCAATGAGGTGTTCTTTAAATTCCTCAAAGAAGCGCACCGCAGGAGTATCCATGTGGTCCTCGATGGCGTCTTCAACCACGTCAGTCGGGGCTTTTTCCAATTTCATCACATCTTAGAAAATGGCGATAAATCCCCTTACCTGGATTGGTTTAAGGTGTATGGCTTCCCGATGAACGCCTACCAGGGCAAGCCGAATTATTCCTGTTGGTGGAACCTGCCGGCTTTGCCGCAATTCAACACCGATCATCCCCAGGTGAAGGCCTTTTTGTTTGAGGTTGCCAGGTATTGGATTGAACAGGGCGTGGATGGCTGGCGCTTGGACGTCCCTATTGAGATCAAGGATGAATCCTTCTGGCGGCAATTTCGATTGGCGACGAAGCTGCCCAATAATGACGCCTACCTGGTCGGTGAAATCCCGACGGAAGCGCAGGATTGGCTGCAGGGAGACATGTTTGATGGGGTGATGAATTACCAGTTCAGCGCGGCTTGTGTGGGCTTTTTCGGGGCTGGCAGCCGTGATGAGGCGATGATCGCCGGCATGATGGGGCTGCCGGAGGTGCCAACTTTGGATGCGGCTGGTTTTGCGGACCGCACAAAGGCGCTCTTGGAGCTCTACCCGCGTCAAAACGTGTTGGCGCAGTTGAATTTGATGGACAGCCACGATATGCCCCGCTTCCTCAGCATGGTCAGCGGGAATAAAAAAGCCTTCCGCTTGGCGACCTTGTTCCAGATGACCTATCCCGGTGCGCCCTGCATCTACTATGGCAATGAGATCGGCATGATGGGTGGGCGAGATCCGGATAATCGAGCCAGTTTTGACTGGGATGAAACGAAATGGGATCACGATCTGCGGGATGCTTTTAAGACCTTTATTAAAATTCGGCGCGAAAACCCGGTTTTACGCACCGGTGAGTATGTGCCGATTTACGCGGAGGGTCGCCGGTTGGTCTTCTTGCGGCACCTGGAGGGTGTGCGCATGCTGGTGGCCATCAACGCGGGGGATGGCACCTGGGAGATGAACGTGCCCATCCAGAGCTACCTCGATGAGGGGGCACAGCTTACGGATGTATTGGGTGGGGAAGGCGCGGTCATTGAGGAAGGCCATTTGAGGAAATTTGCCCTGCCGCCGTGGGAAGGGGCGATTTTTAAGCCGGTTAGGGTAACTAAATAACCCTTCTGCGTTTTGTAGTTTCGTGTTTTGACTATTGTGTTTTGCGGAAAAATCTGGCCAAGTCTTGGATTAAAAGGCTTTGAGAATTGTCTTGTTAATCTTGGGTTTTAATGCTTACCTAACCCTAAATCCCTTCCCTAAAAGGAAGGGACTTTACCCCCCCTTCCTTTAGGGAGGGGCTGGGGGTGGGTCTTCTGTCGGGTAATCCGGTCGCTTTTGTCGGATAATAAACCCGACTGACTGTATGGAACCCTCACCCTGCCCTCTCCCTTTTTTTCAAAGGGAGAGGGTTCTTAACCTGCTTCCGTTGGGCATTCGCACACCGGTTGAAAAACAGCCTTTAGCCTCCTCTCCCTCAGACGTGAGGGAGAGGATTGAGGTGAGGGTGCCCATCAGTGTTCTGAAAATCGCGTTTTTACCTGAGAAATTGGCAAGAATTTCATTATTTGTGAGACTTTGGGCAGTAGACTTTCTAATTTTGGGTTTTAATTCTTACCTAACCCTATATCCCTTCCCTAAAAGGAAGGGACTTTAACCCACCTTTCTTTAGGGAGGGGCTGGGGGTGGGTAGGCTGTCGAATGCGAAGATCCGATCGCATTTATCGGATAAGAAACCAGACTTATTATGTGGAACCCTCACCCTACCCTCTCCCTTTTTTCAAAGGGAGAGGGTTTGAAGTGGACACGAGCCTCCAGAATTTTATACGCCAATGCATTGATTGAGGTGAGGGCGCCATTTTTGCTTAATGGCGTTTGTCTTTGCGAAAAACGCGTAAGATCGCAATTTTTGTGGGGTGATTGAAGGGTGTTGGGTCGGTGGGGGGTGGGGTTTGGATGGTCTCGGGAAATCCGGTGATATCTTCCGGAATGGGGATGATGCGTTCAAAGGCAAGGTAGTCGGATGCGGTTAAGGACTCCAGTTCCGTCATCAAATCGGCTCCAGAGGTGAAGAGCGCGTTGTTGATCACCACCAGGGTGCCGTTATGGGCAATGAGGGGGCGCACTTTATTGATCAAGCGGGTTGGTTCGTTTTGCAAGTCCACCCGCCCCGCCTTCGTTGTCGAGAAAAATGGTGGGTCAAGGATGACCGTATCAAAAAGCCGTCCGGAATGGCGCAACCTGTTCGTAATTTTGAAGAAGTCGCCCGCTAGAATTTGGTGTTTTTTAGGGTCCAAGTCGTTTAATTGCCATGATTTTTGCGCCAATTGCAGGAAATTCTGATTGAGATCAGTTTGGATCACTTCTTCGGCGCCGCCCACACCAGCAGCCACCCCCAAGCTGCCCGTGTAGGCAAAGGTATTGAGCACTCGTTTGCCGGCCATGTGTTCCAGTAACCAGGCACGGAGGTCCCGTGTGTCAATGTAAAAACTGGCATCCTGGTTCAACTGTAAATCGAGGGCATATGGCACCCCCAACTCTTCAATGGCACTTGGCAGGGTATCCCCGGCAAGCAAGACGCCATTTCTATTGCGCATGTCAGGGTGTTGGCGTTGTTTTAACAGGATTGACTCACAACCCCGGCACAAATCCTGGTGCCTGTCGACAATTTCCTCAATGATGGGCTGCGAATGACCGGGTTCGCCATGATCAAAGAGCACCAGGGTGGGCCCGTAACGATCGATAACAAGATCAGGATAGCCTTCGTAAAAGCCGTTGAAGAGCCGATAGGCTTGGGTCTTTTCAGGCGCTGGTCGCCGGTGGGCTGCTGCCGTGCTAATGCGCTCAAGGATATTTTGGATCTCATTCATGCTTTAATTTTACCTTGAGATGAAAAATACTAAAATTAGTCAAGGTTAAATTAGTATTTACTTTACACTAATTTTATGTTATACTGCACTGAATTAACCAATTGATTATTAGGAGAACCATATCATGGTTGCTTTTGTTGAACAACACACACCGATCATTCAAGCGTTGATGGGGACCTTATTTACCTGGGGGCTGACAGCTATGGGTGCTGCAATCATCTTCCTTACAAAAGATGTCAGCCGGAAACTCCTGGACGGTATGCTCGGGTTTGCCTCTGGGGTGATGATCGCCGCCAGTTATTTTTCGTTATTGGCACCTGCCATTGAATTATCCGATGGATTAGCTGTGCCCAGCTGGCTTCCAGCCGTGGTGGGCTTTTTATTAGGGGGCTTGTTTCTATTTCTGGTGGATAAGTTGCTGCCCCATATGCACTTTGGGCCGGAAGGTTCGCGCAGAGAGGGGCCTAAATCATCCTGGCAGCGCAGCATTTTATTAATTACCGCCATTACCATGCACAATATCCCCGAGGGTTTGGCTGTGGGTGTGGCATTTGGCGCGGCGGCAGCCGGCCTTGAAAGCGCTAGCGTCGCATCGGCGATCGCCCTGGCAATTGGTATTGGGATTCAAAATTTCCCTGAGGGTTTGGCTGTCTCGGCACCCTTACGCCGTGAAGGTTGGAAGGCTGGGAAATCCTTTATGTATGGGCAATTTTCGGGGATGGTGGAACCAATTGCCGGTATTCTTGGTGCCACGGCAACCCTATTGATGCGCCCACTCCTGCCCTATGCCTTAGCCTTTGCCGCTGGCGCTATGATTTATGTGGTGGCCGATGAATTGATCCCTGAATCGAAAAATAACGGCCACTCAGACTTCCCTACCATGGGCGTGATGGCTGGCTTTGCCGCGATGATGCTTTTGGACGTCGCTTTGGGATAAAAATTTTATCGCAATGGATCTTCTTGGGGCTGTCGATGTGAACGGCCCCTTTTCTGATAACGCCCACGCATCTTTATCGAACGCTGTAATTGGAATGTTGCGAGACCGTGCTGGCAGCACCCATTATTTGGCTTTACAGCAGTTTGTTTTCTACTTAGTTTTGGACTTTCCAAACCTGGTACATGGCTAAATCCCCCGTTTTGCCGTCGGAATAGAAGACATCGATCACCTTGAAGCCGGCTTCATTAGCCAAGTGGGTGAGGCTCTCTTCAGAGAAAGTGTGCACGTAACGCAGCCCAATGGTTTTACCGGCACGCCAATCGAGCAGTACATCGCCCTCATCCAATTGCTGTTGGAGTATGCCGACGGTAAACCAGGGCAGGACTCTTTTTCGCAGACGCAAGCTATTTTGCCATTGCCAAACAGAAACAGTCACGCAGCCCTCTGGTGAAATCAACTTCCGAAAATCACGGGCAATTTGCAGGCGTAAGTCTTTTCCAGGTAAGTGATGTAAGACTGCAAAGACCGCCACCCAATCGTAAGCCTTTTGGGGAACGTGGGAGATCCATTGTGCGTCGGCAATGTCGAATAGGCGAAAATCAAAATGATTGGCGGATGCTGAGCCTAGTAGCTTTTTCGCTTTTTCGAGCAAGCCGGCACTCATATCCACACCCAGGTACGACCCTGTAAACCCCTCTGACTTCAAGGCGCGCGCCAGGGTTCCATTGCCGCAGCCGACATCGAGGACGTTGACATCCTGATCAAATTGCTTGAGGAGTTTGTCTACCCCGGGCTGCACATGGCCACGGGTAGCCGAAAAAGAACCATCAAAATGGTCGTAGAAGGCACGATTGATTTCAAGAAGTTTTTTCTGGATCGTCGGTTCCATTGCATTCCAAGTATATTGCACATTGATGGTTTAGGTCAACAATGTGGTTTGCTGATTGGGATACTAAAGTTCGCGATTTAACCGTTTATTAAACCAAAGCGAAATGATCTAAACTATAATAGGGTTTATTAATATTTTACAATAATTTTTCCGTTAGTAAGGAATTATGATGAATATCGTTTTTATTTCCCCCCATTACCCACCAAATTTTGTCAACTTCAGCCTGCAGCTAAAGAAATTAGGTGCGAACGTTTTGGGGTTGGCAGACGAAGCCTTCGAAAACTTGCCCACTGAGCTGGGCTGGGCGCTGACAGAGTATTACCGGGTGGATTCACTTTCAAATTATGATCAACTTGTGCGGGCTTTGGGTTATTTTACCCACCGCTATGGGAAGATTGACCGGTTGGATTCTCTGAATGAGTTTTGGTTAGAAACAGAAGCTCAGCTGCGGACGGATTTTAATATCTTCGGCATCAAAACGAATGACATCATGAAGATCAAGCGCAAATCGGAGATGAAAAAGATCTTCAAGCAAGTGGGTGTGGATGTGGCTGCGGGTAGAAAACCTAAAAATGAAAAGGAAGCTTTTGAATTTGCAGAACAGGTTGGCTATCCGCTGGTGGCCAAGCCTGATATTGGTGTGGGCGCCAATGCAACTTACAAAATTCACAATGACCTTGAGCTGCAGCAATATTTGCAGAAAAAGCTGTCGGATTATATTCTTGAAGAGTTTGTTGATGGCGCTATTTGCACTTTTGATGGTCTCACGGATAAGGACGGCAACATCGTGTTCTACACCTCTCACATTTATGAGCGTGGTGTGATGGAGACTGTTCTCGAGCGCAGTGATGTTTATTATTATTCGCTGCGCGAGATTCCCCCGGATTTAGAATTGATCGGCCGTAAGACGGTCAAAGCCTTTGGGGTTCGGGAGCGGTTTTTTCATTTTGAGTACTTCCGCAAACCAGATGGCTCTCTGATTGCTTTGGAGGTTAATATTCGCCCACCAGGTGGTTTGACCACGGATATGATGAACTTTGCCAATGATATTGATGTCTACCGGGAGTGGGCAAACATCCTCATCAACAACCGGTTTGACCCCATTTATACCCGACCCTTCCACTGCTGTTATGCCAGCCGCCGCTATCACTTCAACTATTTTCACGATCACGATGAAATCATGGCTCGATATGGTCACCTGATCCCACATCATCGGACGATTTTGGGGGCTTGGTCGGTTGCCCTGGGTAATTATGGTTACCTGATTCGATCTGAGGATTTGGAAGAGGTGCTCGAGGTCGCGCATTTTATTCAAGACAAGAGCACAGAGGGCGCGTGAACATCGAATATCATCATTGGTGGAGCCCGCATTTGGGGCAAGAGATGGCCTTGAAAATTTATGGCCATAGCGGCAAGCCCATTCTTGTATTCCCTGCCATGGGCGGCCGCTTTTATGAATTTGAAGATTTTCGCATGATCGACGCAACATGGCCTTTAATCGAGGGCGGGCAAGTTCAATTCTTCACGGTTGACAGCATTGATAAACAATCGTGGGCAAATTGGCAAGCCCATCCTGCGGACCGGGCGCGCCGTCACGAGGATTATGACCGGTATATTACACGTGAGGTCCTCCCCTTTGTGCAGGACCGAATGGGCGAAGAGGTCAAAATGCTCACGACGGGTGTCAGTATGGGAGGTTACCATGCCGCCAATTTTTTCTTTCGGCACCCTGAGTTATTTGATGGCATGATTGCCCTTTCTGGCTTGTTCATGCTGGAAAGGTTTATGGGGGACTATATGGATGAAAATGTTTACTACAATGCCCCCCTGCACTACTTGCGGAATCTCACTGATTCTTTTTACCTTGAGAGCTATCGCCGAAGTCAAATTATCATCTGCACCGGTCAGGGGGCATATGAGGAGGCGATGATTGCTGACGCCCTGGCAATGAAGGCGGTCTTGGATGAGAAAGGAGTCCCTGCCTGGGTGGATTTTTGGGGTTTTGATGTCAATCATGATTGGCCCTGGTGGCGCAAACAAATTGCGTATTTTCTGGAGCAATTGTATGGGTAATAAACCTTCGCTTCATTGTTCAACATCGTTGAAGCCGGGGCTCAGCATTATGTGTTGAGGTTTCGAAGACAAACTGAGCCCTTTTTAATAAAAGAAATATTATAAGGTGGACGTAAGGGCGAGGCATGCCTCGCCCCTACCGGAGGTAGCAAATCCTTCGAGTTAACAGCGAATAAATTTTCTTCTTTTTGGAAAGCATTTTTTGAGATCACGAAGGAGTTAGCTGAATATTGATAAATTTGAAGATGAGACAATATCGAAAATAACAAAAAAGCATCCTGATTTTCAATACAAATCAGGATGCTTTATATTTTGCTTTGTAGGTTTAGACCAGGTCAGGTTTTTCTTGGTTTGACCCTGAGTCTGTATTTTGCAGCTTTTTCTGCAGCCAGATTCGTTCTTGTAGGCTGCTGGGGGAAATTAAACCCACCAATTGATGTTCTTCAACGACGGGGAGCACCTTGTTGGTTGAAAGTTTAGGGAGGATTTCAATCAGGGGTAAATCGGGATGCACCCCTTCCTCTTTCTCACCAATGGCCGTGTAGGCGGGTGCCCGGCGTCCCAGTTTCTCAAAGGACTTCAGCAAGTCGTGATATTGAATGATCCCCAGGAAATGCCCATTGGAAAGGACCGGAATATTCTTCTGTCCCGTCTGCATTGATAGTTCCAGAACGGATTCTAAGGATTGATTAGCTTCTACCTGATAGAATTGGGAAATCATCGCATCCCGTGCCACCAAATCCTTAATGTATTTCTTGATGATCATCGATTCTGCTTCAGCGCCAGCGCCATACCAGATGAAGATGGCTGTGAGTATGAGCCAGGGGTTATAGAAGATGCCCGCAATACCCATCAGAACGGCAAACCCACGTCCAATATTGGCTGCTATTTGGGTTGCTTTGATCGGATCGTGGCGTGATGAGAGGAGGGCTCGCAGCACTCGACCGCCGTCCATTGGGAAGGCAGGGATCAGGTTGAAGGCGAATAAGGTAAAATTCGCGACCATTAATTGCGCCCAAATGTTTTCGCTTAAGAACGCAATGGATGTCAAACCCGATAACCCATTGGAAAGCGCCAGGATACCCAATAGGAACGTGCCAATGGTTAAGTTAACCAATGGGCCGGCGATAGCGACTAAAAATTCTTTTTTAGGCTCTTCAGGCAATTTTTCTAATTTTGCCACGCCACCGATTGGCAGCAGGGTGATATCCCGGGTGGGAATGCCAAAGCTTCTGGCCATCAATGCATGCCCTAGCTCGTGCAAAACAACAAAAGAGAACAAAGCAATGACGAAGAACACTTCCCTAGCAACAGCACTCAGATCCCCACCGCTAAAAAGGGTTGTAAAACTAATCCAAATCAGAAGCAACATGAAAGTGGGATGAAGTTTAACCTCAATCCCAAAAATTCGTCCCAAAGACCAAGCCTGTTTCATTTTTTCCTCTTTTTCTTTTATTCTATATATTTTTCTCAATATCACTATAGAACACCATTATAAGAGAAGTATTAGCTTGTTGTAAAAACTTTGTAAAAGCTTTACTGGACAATTCGCAGGCGCTTTCAAAAATGGGTACAATTCAAACTATGAAAGCAGAGACTTGGCGGCAAAAAAGAGATTATAACGAAGCAGAATTGGCACAAGCCCGGGCGATCCTGGAGGATCTCAAGGTTGGCGTCGATCTCAATTCGGCGCAACGCGCTCATCCCAAACCTGATGGGGGTGGTTTTATTCCCAAACATGCCTTGGTGGCTGTTTACCAAAACCTGGTAGAGAACGGCGTTTGGGAAGAGGATGAATCCTTGCTTTCAAAAATTCGCATGAAACCAACCCGTACATTATCAGGGGTGACCACCGTCACGGTTTTGACGCGTTTTCATCCTTGCCCAGGCGAATGTATATTTTGTCCGCAGGACGCCCAACTCCCAAAGAGTTATCTGAGCGAAGAACCCGGTGCTAAACGGGCATTGGAAAATGACTTTGATCCTTACACCCAGGTTCGTAATCGCATTCAGGCTCTGAAAGCTGTCGGGCATCCTACCGATAAGATTGAACTTCTCATCCTGGGGGGGAGTTTTAGCGCTTATTCCCGTCAATACCAGGAATGGTTTGTCAGGCGGTGTTTCGAGGCGATGAACGGGGTCAATCCAGACGATGATGATCCCTCAGCAAATCTGACAGCAGCACAGGATCAAAATGTTCACGCTGAACATCGCAATGTCGGCCTGGTGATTGAAACACGGCCGGATATGGTGAAAAAGGCATCCTTAGCCTGGTACCGATATTTAGGTGTGACAAAAGTTCAAATGGGAGCGCAAAGTTTGGATGATGATATCCTAAAGCTCAATAAACGGGGGCACACTGCGCAGCAAACCCTTAAAGCGACAGCCTTGTTACGGGCCGGAGGGTTCAAAATTGTTTTGCATTGGATGCCAAACTTATTAGGTGCGACCCCAGAATCAGATCAGGCGGATTTCAGTCGCTTATGGGCTGAGGGGACTTACTGCCCGGACGAATTGAAAATTTACCCCTGTCAGTTGTTGGAAAACACAGAGCTGTATGAAATTTGGCGGCGTGGAGAATATGAACCCTATTCGGAAGCGGTCTTGTTGGATTTAATTGCGAACGTCAAAACGATGGTTCCCCGTTATTGCCGCATCAACCGTGTGATTCGGGATATCCCCTCAACTTACGTTGTGGCAGGAAATAAAAACACCAGTTTGCGGCAGGATGTTCAGCGGGAGATGGCTCGCAGAGGCACCCAATGTGAATGCATCCGTTGTCGCGAGATCCGCAAAAAGCAGGTGACGGCAGGGAAGGTCACTTTGCATGACCTGGTTTATCATCCTGCCAACGCTGTGGAGCATTTTCTTTCCTTTGACACACCTGATGATAAGCTGGCAGGGTTTTTGCGGTTGTCCCTCCCAGAAGATACCCGGGTCACTGGACTGAGAGACTTAGCAGATGCAGCAATTATCCGCGAGGTGCACGTCTATGGACAGTCCCTTGAAGTGGGCGAATCGCGCAATGGCATTGCACAGCACAGCGGTCTGGGCACTAAATTGATTGAAGAAGCAGAAAAAATTACCAGGGAAGCTGGTTTTAGCAGGTTAGCAGTGATTGCCGCTGTTGGCACACGGGAATACTATGCTGGGCGCGGCTTTGAAATGGGGGAATTGTACATGGTAAAGCGAATTTGAACTTAAATCTTGAATAAATCTGACATCTAAGATTAGAAGAAAAACTGATAGATTTGGTTAATAATGGGCTCAAAAGCTAGCGTCACCAGCCCCATCAAAGCACCAACAAGCCATCCTGCAAACACGTCTGAAAGATAATGAACCCCTAATGCAACCCGCGAGAGGCCAACCCATGGCGCCCACAGCGTGACGACAATCCCAAACCAGGGTGGTCCCATTGCCAGCGCCATGACGGCTAAGGCGGCAGATCGCGCAGCATGTCCGGAAGGGAAAGAATGTGGGTCTGTAATGCGATAAATTTGTCCCCATTCGCCTTCAGGCCTCGGCCTGCGGATGGAGAACTTCAACAAGATGACAGCGGCAGCCATCAGGACCAAGCCCACCGCGATGAAAAACGCTTTTTGCCGCCATGGATCCTCACTAACCAGCCATAAGATAAATAGGCCAGCCAACCAAAACCATGAATCTCCTGAGTGGGCGAAGAACTTAAATATCAAAGATAGCTTCTCATTTTCTTGGGTGATGAGCAGCGCTTTGGATAGTCGTGCATCCAGTTTGAGCACTTGTCGAAGCCATTCTCTCATGCCTTGGTCGCCTTTGCGTGTTAATAAATCACATTGGTTTATACCCCATTCTATTGAGAGTGCCCATTATATCGAAAGCAAGGTAAGGCGGCTTGGGGTTTTCAAGCCGAAGTTTGGTTTTGTTAGTTCAACAGCGTCGGGATTACTCTCATGGCTATTAGCCTTAGGGCAGGCAACCAGACTCCGATCTACATTTCGCGCTTTTCGCTAGGTTAGGTTTCCTTTGCTGTTTTGCAATATTAAAAAATAAGGGAATTTGTGCCATTAGACGGTATAATGGATGCTCATATTATTGGGAGATGACGATTGAACACAGCAAAAATTGGTTTTTTATGGGATATGGACGGTACCATTGTTGATACAAAGCGAGCCCACTTTGAGGCTTTTCGTGACGCTTTTAAATCCTTTGGATATGATTTGGATTGGGAAACCTTTGAAGGCGGCTTTGGACGCAACAATCACTCCATTTTACCCTTGTACTTGGGATTTACTCCCGATCAAGCCCTGGCAGATGAGATAATTGCGGTCAAAGAACAAATTTTTCGAAAGATCGCCCTCAAATCATCAACGCTGGTGCCGGGTGTTGAATCCTGGTTAGCAGCAGCAAAAAAAGCTGGTATTTCGCAGGCAATTGCCTCTTCAGCCCCGATTGACAATATCAATGCCCTAATGGGGCGTTTTGACCTCCATAAATATTTCGATTTTTCTGTTTCGGGGGCAAAATTACCCGCAAAACCTGAGCCGGATGTTTTTATAAAAGCTTCCCAAAAATTTGATCAGACTATCTCGCAATTTGTCGTGATTGAGGACTCGGTGGCGGGTGTGCAAGCGGGTAAAAGGGCTGGAATGGTTTGCATTGCGGTGGCCTCGCATCTCAAAAAATCTGAATTAGTTATGGCTGATTTCGTCATTGATGATTTTACGGTTCCTATGGTGCATGTTTTATCAGAATTGGGACTAACAGCGCCTTAGTATTTTCTAAACAGCGTCAAGTAATATATAATTAAGATAAGGCCAGTTATATTGTGGCTGGAACGAATGGCGGTAAAACATCGTCAATAGGATAGGGATCTATCGATGTGTTTGGATTTAAGGAGCCAGTGATGGATAAAAATGCCTCATGCCAAGGTTCACAATTTTTTGTTAAAACAATCTTACTTATACTTTTGATGTCTGTTGTGTTGACAGGTTGCCGATTTCCATGGCAGCCAGCGGAAGAAACTTCGCCAACACAGCAAACTGAATCTGAAGGGCCAGACTCCCAGGCTGGCGAGGAAGAACCTGTGGCAACGGAAGAGCCTCGGGCGGACTTGCCCCCAGCCCTTGTCGAAGTGACTCCCCATCCCAACAGCGCTATTGCCCTGCAAGAATCCATTAAGCTGTATTTTAACCAACCGATGGACACGGACTCCGTCGAAGCAGCCATCCATTTTGAACCTCGCGTCAGTGGGCGATTTACCTGGGAGGATGATCAGATACTTACCTTTACGCCTGATCAAGACCTTCTTCCAAACAGTCGTTTGCAGGTCGTCGTCAATACCAGTGCGCAAGCTGCCAACAGAAGGAATCTGCAGGCAGCGATTGAATTGGATTACCAAACTGCTGAGAGCCTTAAAGCCCTCCATGTTGTCCCTGCAGTTCCCCTGGATGTTGACCCAGCCAGCACCGTATTTGTGGTCTTCAATCAGCCTGTAGTGCCCCTGGGCGCTTCGGAAGGTCAGGCCCCGGGCTTTACTTTATCCCCGGAAGTGCCTGGTAAAGGCGAGTGGCTCAACACCAGCACTTACATTTTCAAACCTGATCCTTCAATGGATGGCGGAAGGGAATATACCCTCCGGATTAATTCATCCTTGGTTGCCCTTTCAGGGGCTAAATTGGATGCAGATGAGGATTTAGAATATACATTTACAACGACTTCCCCTGAAGTGCTGCAAGTGCTACCCTTATCGGGGGAATTGCTCAGCCTTGACGGCCCGGTGACGGTCAAATTCAATATCGGTATGGACGCCACCAGTGTGGAGGAAAATTTTGCGTTGATCGGCGCCGATGGGGAAGCTCTTGAGGGTGCATTTGAATGGGATGAAGGGCAGAAAACCTTAACCTTTATCCCTGATGAGATCCTTCGACGAAGCAGCATCTACACAGTTCGGATCGGTGAGGACGCGCAATCCTATGGGGGATTACCCCTTGGAACGACAGTAGAAACAACCCATGCCACCCATCCTGCCTTTACGGTAAATACCATCATTCCACCAGGATTTGAGTCTTATTCTGGTGATTATGGACGCTATGTGATCAATTTCACCACCCCTGTAGCAAGAAAAGGATTTCGGGACTTCATTTCAATTGAGCCTGAAATTAATGCGCAACGCGTCTACCTGACCGATTATGACAATGCGCTCAGCATCAGCGGCTATTTTTCACCCGAGACCACTTACACTGTTACGATTGAGAGCGGCTTAGCGGATCGTTGGGGGGGAGAAATTGGTCAAACTTTAACATTCAGTTTTGTAACCCCCTCATCTCCACCATCCTTAAGTGTTGTGACTGGATATAGCGCCTATAATCTTTTGTTTGTCCCGGTTTCAACACCTGAGCTGATTTTGCAAGTGACCAATCTTAACACCCTGATATTAGAAATTGCCCCCATCAGTAAACAGGACCTGACCACCTTAGTCCACCCTGATAATTACGACTATCGACAGGTGTTTCTCCCTGAAAACCGTGAGCTAAGCACCCACAATCTTGAATTGACATCCAACCGAAGTGAAGTTGTGCGGATTCCTTTGACCTACCAGGAACAGCCGTTGACGCCTGGTATCTATTATGTGGATGTCGATTCACCAGATTTGACGGATTCATGGTCAAAAAATCAGAAATATTTTGTCGTTGTGAGCGAAAACAATCTTGTGTTCAAATTTTCACCAGATCAAACAATGATTTGGGGTACAAAATTAGAAGATAACAGTCCCCTTGTTGAGGTTCCTGTTGAAGTGGTCAGCACGGAGGGGGACCTTATCACCAGTGGCGAAACGGATGAAGAAGGTATCTTCATTCGTGATTATGATCGCTTAGAAAATAGCTACATAAATTTTATGGCTTTTGCTGGGACGCCAGGTGAGGATGATTTTGGGTTTTCGATCTCAACCTGGAATCAGTACAATGCCTTATTTGAGATGGGGATTGATTTAATTGCCTCTCCTCCTATTTTAGATGCCTATATCTACACCGATCGGCCGATTTATAGACCTGGCGATACCGTTCATTTTAAAGCTGTTGTTTTTGAACGCAACAATGGACAGCCTAGTCAGGTTGATTTTGACTCGGTCACCGTGAAGGTTTTTGGTGATTACAATATTTCCGGTCTGCCGCCAGAGTTGTATTCGGAAGAAATGCGTTTGAGTCCCTACGGCACAATCGAGGGGGAGGTTCAACTCCCTGAGGATGGATCAACGGGTGCGTACAACATTGAGTTGAGCCGTGATGACAAGTTGTTTCAAGTTAAATATTTTTCCGTGGCAGCCTATCGCAAACCTGATGTTGAATTGGCGTTTGCTTTAGAGCCATCCGAATTGATCAAAGGCGAAGCTTTAATTGGCACCGTGCAGGCAGATTATTATTTTGGTATGCCAGCGTCTGACCAGTCTTTCTCATGGGCACTTTACAAGGATAATGCTTATTTTAACTTACCAGGCTATCGGGTGGGTCCAATGGCTGATGATTGGCTAATTCCAAGAACTCACTTAATTTCACCCTTTGGCACCCTTATTGAGAGCGGTGAGGGTTCGACCGATGCAATGGGCCATTTCGACCTCCGTTTTGTAGCAGAGGACCTTGTTTTGGAGGAAGATCTCGCCGGCAGCTTGCAGGAGGTCAACCTGGAAGTTACGCTCATCGATGAAAATGGTTACCTGGTCAGCTATAAAGATTCTGCGTTGGTACACCCTGAAGAATTCTACATCGGGGTTAAAGCCGATTCATATTTTGGCCGTGTGGATACGCCGCTAAACTTTTCAATTTTGTCTGTTGATTGGGAAAAGGAGGCGGTGGGCGACCTTGCTGTCAGTGCTGAATTTGAAAAAATTGCATGGGAAGTTGAAGAAACCAACAATCCTGAAATGCCTTATCGCTACGTTGCGGAAACCACCTTTGTCAACAGTGCCGACCCCATCACCAATGAAGATGGCGAAGCACGCTTGTCATTCACACCAACAGAACCTGGAACCTATCGCTTAACCTTAAGATCAGGTGATGCTGTCACACAAATGCTGGTTTGGGTTTCAGGGGCGAGCAGTGCGATCTGGCCGAAGCAGACTCAAAATCAGATTGCCTTAACCGCCGATGCTGAAACCTATCAAATTGATGACACCGCTGAGATATTCTTCCCCAATCCCTTTGATGAACCGGCGGTCGCTTTAATTACAGTTGAACGCGGCCGAGTGATGGATACCCAGATTGTCGATGTTGATGGGGCAGGGTATACAATCTCGCTGCCGATAACCTCTGAGCACATTCCCAATATTTATGTGTCGGTGATGTTGCTTGGGAAAACCGAAGATGGCAAACCCGATTATCGACAAGGTGTGCTCAACTTGCCTGTAGATCCCATCAGTAAAACACTTAACCTTGATTTGTCCCTGGAGCCAAGCCTCACAGAGCCGGGTGAAACCGTGAGTGCGACGCTTACGATCACAGATCAGGATGGTAAGCCTGTGCAGGGAGAATTTTCTCTGGCAGTTGTAGATAAAGCCGTCTTAGCCTTACTTGAATCCAATACGCCTACCATTCTTGAGGATTTATACGGGGAACAATTGCTTGCTGTGCAAACCAGCTTCTCATTGCGTACTTATGCCACACAACTGGCTTTGTCCGCGATGGATGTCGGTGGGCAAGGTGGTGGCGGTGGATTGGAAACGCCGCCTTTACGGGAAGAATTTCCGGATACCGCTTTTTGGCAGGGCGTGATTACAACTGGGGAGGACGGCATTGCCCAACTAGAGATTCCATTGCCGGATTCCTTGACAACCTGGGTGGTGACCGTGATTGGATTGACGGAATCTTATCAGGTCGGACAAACGGAAGCCGAAATAATTACACAAAAAGAGCTGATGATCGAACCAGCCACGCCTCGTTTCCTGGTGGATGGCGACATTGTTGAAATGGCTGCCATGGTTTACAACAATACCTCCCAAAGCCTTGATGTGATTGTTTCTTTGGAAGGTGGCGGTTTTAAATTAAATGATCAGGCTACCCAAAGTCAACAGGTGACAGTTGCAGCTGGAGATGGCCGCCGAGTTACTTGGTGGGGGCGTGTGGAGAGTGTTGATCAGTTGGACCTCGTATTCCAGGCCATATCTGGATCGCTGATAGATGCCTCCCGACCGGAGTGGGGAAGCTTGGAAGTGAAGCGATTCATAACACCATATACCTTCAGCACAGCTGGCCAACTCACAGAAGCAGGTCAGACATTGGAGGTGGTTAGCTTACCGATTTCCATCGATCCGGAATTTGGGAATTTAGCCCTTGAATTGACGCCCTCCCTCGTGTCATCATTGGTAGAGGGCTTGGAAGCCCTCGAAGTGACCCCCACAAATAATGTGATCTCGATTACTTCACGACTTGCAGCGAACTTGAATACCTATTTAGCTTTCAATGAGCTCGGGATCGAGTCGCCTCAATTAGAGGATGACCTGGCTGATTTGATTGATACAGGCTTGAAAAAACTGATTGAGAAGCAAAATGCGGATGGTGGTTGGTCTTGGTGGAAGCGTGATGCGAAAAGTGATGATGTTTTATATTCTGTTTCAGATCCATTTATTACTGCTTTTGCCTTGATGAGCTTGGAAAGAGCCTCAGAAGCAGGCATGGACGTCGAATCACATTATATCGACCGAGCTGTAGCCTTCCTTATCGGACAATTAAGTCAACCAGGTGAGCTTTCTTCAACAGCAGGTTTGGACGAGCTGGCATTTGAGATGTATGCCCTGCGAGGTCATGAAGTGAATTTGAATCTTTATCTCAATGGGGTTTATAGTCGGCGAACTCAGTTAAGCCCATGGGCTTTAGCCTTGCTTGGAATAACGCTGCGGGAAGTTGATAGCAACACGCAACGATCCAACACCTTGTTGACGGATTTAGAATCAAGCGCAATTCGTTCTGCCACAGGGGTCCATTGGGAAAGCGACAAGCCTGCCTGGCGACTGCCAGGGAACACCATCTTCAACACGGCGGTAGGGGTTTACGCACTGGCACAACTGGATCCCGCTTCAAGCAGTTTACCCCTCGCCCTGCAATATTTGATGAAACACAGGGATTCGCAAGGCATCTGGCTTTCTGAATTTGTCTCATCATGGTCATTATTGGCTATCATCGAGGCAATGAAAGGCACTGGAGACTACCAAGCGGATTTTGAGTTTGAAGCGGCGATTAACGATAAAGTGGTTGCTCAGGGGACAGCCTCTGGGACGACCAGTCAGACGGCAGTATCTGCGACGGTTTCGATTGACACATTACACCCCAACCATCCGAACGCCCTGGAGATATCCCGGGGTGACGGTCCGGGCACTTTGTATTATCGGGCAGATTTACACACTTATGAACCTGCCATGACGGCGAAAGCGCTTAATCAGGGCATTAGCTTAGAAAGAGCCTATTACCTGGTGGAATCAAATTGCCCCGGTGCAGAGGATTGTGAGGCCATCAACTCCATTACTTTGGATCCTGATGATCCCAATCAGTTAATCCGGGTAGCGTTGACCGTGAACGTGCCCCATGATATGTATAATTTTATCCTGGAGGATTTTATCCCAGCAGGGACGGAAGTGTTTAACCCAGAATTGCAGACCTCACAAACCATTCCTGAAGCCATTCCTGGGGAACCGTGGGGCATTTATGATGCGACCCAGCCCTTTAAGAATGGTTGGGGATGGTGGGTTTTTGACGATGCTGAAATTTATGATGACCATGTGCAATGGAGTTCAGGCCATGTTCCAGCTGGTACTTACATTTTGACCTATGAATTGGTGCCCTATCAGCGGGGTGCCTACCAGGTGCTGCCAGCGCATGCCTGGCAATATTTCTATCCTGAGGTGCAAGGGACAACGTCTGGTGACCTGTTTACGATTAATTAGCTAGGATTGAATGGTAGGGCGGCTTGGGATTTTCAAGCTGCCAATTGGTATATCAATACAAAATCGTCTGGCTCACCCTCATGGCTTTTAGCCTCAGGGCAGGTAAACAGACCCCGACGTATGAATATTAACGCATCGTAAAAAGAAAATGCAGGTAGCCCTCTCCCATCCCGGGAGAGGGTTTTTTAACGAAATTTGGCGTTTGCACACACATGTCTTGAGGCGTGACTGAAAGCCTCCTCTCTATAGCGAGGGAGAGGATTGAGGTGAGGGTGACAATTTATAGACTGGGATTTTCCAATTTATGGGGCGAAAAAAGGAATGCTGGCGATGATGCTAAAGCCAATTATGACGGCCAGGCTTGCCAGGGTGATCTCTTTGTTTTTGCGGATGTCAACAATGTCAAAAAAAGGTGGCTGACCTGAGATCCTGAGGAGGGGACCGGCTTTCCATGCAAAGAACATACCGCCTAAGAAACCGCCAATGTGACCCATATTATCGATGTTTGTTGACGACATGAAACCATAAGCCAGGTTGATCACCAACACCATGACGAGGTTGACAATCGCTTGACGTGTTCGGTCTGGGCCATATAACTTTCGATTTTGGTAAATGAATACGGCTCGTGCGGCGAGCAAGCCAAAAATAGCTGTTGACGCTCCCAGGGAAGGGGCTTCCGTTAAAACGAAGGAAAACACATTTCCCGCAAAAGCGGAAAGCAGATACAGCAATAAAAACCGGCCATGCCCGTAGTACATTTCCAATCCTCGGCCGATAACATATAAGCCATACATGTTCGTCGCAATGTGGAGGATGGAGCCATGTAGCAAGACGGGGGTGATCAGCCGCCAAACCTGCCCAAATTCGATCAATGAATTAATTTTTCCCCCATAAATGAAAAGCAGATCATTGCCCGTTAGTGTTTGAATAAGAAATTGAAGGATAAAAAAGACTGTTGTAATACCAAGGATTGCAAAGGTGACAATAGGCTTGCGATCCGGCATTTTTACCCGCATTGGCCCTTGTGGCATTTCACTGCTGGGCTGTGAAGAATCCATGCTCATAATGTCACCTTTCTGGGGTGAACTCGATGGTGTTCAGCTTCGATGATGCTTTCAATGACATCCAGGGTGCGGTCTAATTTTCCTTCTTCATTGATGACGATGTAATCGAAAATTTCCAAAGTTTCAAATTCCTCACGAGCAGTCTCAATGCGTAAATTTAATTCCGCTTCGGTTTCACTGCGTCGATCCCGCAAACGTTGCAACCATTCCTCTTTACTTTTTGCAGTTAAGAAAATCATGATGGCGTCTGGGCAAAGATTATGAACGGTCTGCGCACCCTGCACATCCAAGCGCATGACGACATCCAAACCACTATCAAGCGCTTTGCGCACCTGGCATTTAGGCACCCCTTTGTAATTAGAATACACCCAGGCGTGTTCTAAGAATTCACCTGCTTCTATCATTCGCTCAAATTCTTCATGGCTGTAAAAGAAGTAATCGACGCCATCTTCCTCATAGTCACGGGGAAGCCGGCTGGTTGCTGTGATGACAAAGTGAAAGGGCAAATCCCGTGCCTTCAACCCCTGAACAACGGAATCCTTACCAATGCCTGAGGGTCCTGAGATGACAATTAAGAGGGGGGAAATTTCTGGTTGTTTTAATGAAAATTTTATTTTGGTCATGTAAAATCTTTTCGAGGCTTATTTGCAGCTTAATGATTAACAGGTTAGTTGTTGATTATAATGTATTTTAAGACACGAACCGGAGAAATGCCAATGCCAACTTATCAATATATATGCAATCAGTGCAAAAAACGTTTTGAGGTTTATTTGACTTATAAGGAATATGATCAAGCTCAGGTCAGGTGCCCAGCGTGTCAAAGTGAAAATGTGCAGCGGCGGATTGGGAGGATTCGATTCGCTCGGACAGAAGAAAGTCGCTTAGAAAATTTGATGGACACGGAGAATTTGGACGGGATTGAAGAAGATCCAAAAGCCCTTGGTCGTTTGATGCGGAAAATGGGGAATGAACTGGGGGAAGAGATGGGACCTGAGTTCGATGAAGTGGTTTCACGCCTGGAAAAAGGCCAGGACCCCGAGGAGATTGAAAAAGACTTGCCCGATTTGGGGGCTGGTATGGATGATGCGGATTCCTTTATGGATTAGCCCTTAGCGAGCCAATAAATTTTGTAATTGATCAAAGGAAGTCACCCAAGAGATGTCGTTGAGGAAATCCGACAGGTTTGTGTATTGTGCGCGCAACGCGACCACTGCTGGCCCAACGGGATCTTCCCCGGATGCGCCGCCGCCGGGTTCGTCGTTGTACGCGCCATAAAAGGCGAAATAAGCCTGATTAAGCTTACGAATGGCATAGCCATTATCCCAGAAAAATTGCCGCCTGGATTCCATGTAAACTTCTGCTTGGTTGATTTTCCCTTCTGCTAATAGACGATCAGTTTCCACCCGGGTTGTGCGCATTTCGGCGCGGAAATCAAAAGCTTCAGGGTCAGTTGGGATTTCGACGACAGCGTCTTCAGCTTCTGGGGATGAAATTTTTGGTTCTTCTGGCACAAACTGCGGATAATATTTTTCCAAGATCAGGCGGCCAAGTTCTTTTCCAGCTAGGGAGGCGGTGGTTTCGTTGATGGTGCGTAAGGTCTCGTTGGTGTAGTAATTGATCCCTAAGGGTCTGAGGGTTAAGAAATTGTGAATCCATTCATGGGAGATGACCTCGGTTAACCAGACGATATTTGAGCTTTGCATGACCATGGTTGGATACAAGCCAATGCCCCCAATTGGCACCACCAGGGCTGAATGATCCAGCTCGCTGAAAATTTCTTGTTCGATGGTTTCAATCTCAGCGGTGTTTAAGTCAGGCAAAAGGGAGACATCTAACACCTGGTTTATTGTCGCCCGGGGTGAGATGACGAGGGAAAGGGGTGTCTCACTGAAGTGATATAAAGATGCCGGCAGCACCTGATTGGCAATGTCTATATTGCTCTCTTGGAGGATGTCGGTCAGCTGATTTTGGAGGATGGATTCAACCAAGGGGGTCAGGGAATCTCGGGCTTGTGTTTCAAGACGTAAGGATTCTCGGTAGGGTGCTGCGGTACTATCGGGGTCTTCCACTGAGGGATCAGTATAAATGGCGAGAATTTCATTGTTCAAGGCTGATACCTGCTGAACTTGTGCCAGATATTCCAATACAATCTGTGATTGTTCTTCAGGTGGGATAAATCTTTGCAGACTGAGTGCCCAATCTGAAAATTTTCCCAGGATGGCGTCCAGGGTCCAGCTGGCATAGTCGAATTCGTTATGGCCAGAGATGTTTCGCACCTGAGCTTCAAGGGTGCCCGGCGGTACCGTCGAAGCGCATAGGGCCGCGGCTAATATTATTCCCAAACCAAGGGAGATCAGCAATTGAAAAAAGCGATGCAGCCAGTGTGTTTTGCGCTCTTGAGGACCCATACTTGGATTTTAGCACAAGGGTCAATAAAAGCAGTTTTAATGAAAAATTTGGTTTGTTGGCTATTCTATGGTTTAATTAACCAAGTTTTGTCGTTCTTACAAACAAGGATATCAAGGAAAAGACGAAAAAATGAATGGTGATCAGCGTCCAGAAATTGTTTTTGATGTAAATGCCATCACTTCAGTGATCAGACCGATTTTTAACATCTATAGTATGACGATGGGCGGACCGAATCATGGCTATCGTTTGCGCTATGCTGGAGAACTCCTGTTAGAAGACAGTGAGCAGGCTTACGATCAAATTGCTGAAGCATTAAAACCAATGGGATTGATCCCCTTGTTCCGCGTTCAAAATAACGATCATGTGATCTTGATTGTCGATAAGCGCCCAGAGCCCAAAATTGGGCCGGTTTGGGTGAATATTTTGCTATTTATCCTCACGATTCTGAGTGTAATGTTCACTGGGGCGCAATTTGTCGATACAGAGGTCGTAAATCCTTTTCAATTATCATTCATGGCATTCTTAGCATATCTTGGTAAGGGTTGGCCTTTTGCGATCAGCCTGCTGGGGATCTTGCTAGCCCATGAATTGGGGCATTATTTTGTCGGCAAAGCCTATGGTGAAAAAGTGACCCTGCCATATTTTATCCCCTTCCCATTGAGCGCTTTTGGCACGATGGGCGCCTTCATCAGCATGAAGGAGATACCCAAGAATAAGAAACACCTGTTGGACGTTGGAATTGCAGGTCCCCTGGCCGGTCTAATGGTTGCCATCCCGGTGTTATTGATTGGTTTAAACCTCTCCACCATTGGACCAATCGAAGCCAATTTGCCGGAAGGTTATGTGCATTTTCTGGAAGGGAATTCGCTCTTTTACCTGGCTGCCAAATATCTCACCTTTGGAAAATTACTGCCTCAGCCAGCCACTTTCGGGGACATAGTGCCTTTCTTGTACTGGTTGCGCTATTTTTTCACCGGTTCCCCCGTGCCCTTGGGTGGCTTGGATGTTCAAATTCATGTTGTCGCCTGGGCGGGATGGGCGGGATTATTTGTAACCGCTATCAATCTGATTCCTGCCGGCCAACTCGATGGCGGCCATATCCTGTATGTATTATTAGGAAAAACCAATGCGAAAAAACTTTTTCCTGTGATAATAATCACGCTATTCGGGCTGGGCTTTTTTTGGCAGGGCTGGTGGATCTGGGCAGCCTTGATTTTCTTAGTTGGAAGACGATATGCTGAACCCCTTGACCAAATTACCCAGGTGGATAAGAAGCGCAAGATCTTGGGTGTGTTAGCCTTGATCATCTTTTTATTGACCTTTACGCCGGTTCCATTGATAATATATTAAATCATGAAACAACTACAGCGAACTTCTCCATTCCATCAAGGGCTTTTAGCCCTTATCATCCTCATTTTGGGGCTGACCAGTTGCACGGGCACAACCACGCCCAGTGTGAATGTACCTTCAGCGACTTTAGAACCCTCCATTGAACCTTCTGCAACGAAAAATGCTGCCAATCCTGTAACCGCAACCCCTGAGGTCCTCCCCAGTGAACCGACGCCAGATCCTTTGATCGATGATCCGGAAAACCTGGAGGGGGAGACGGTTCGTTTACTGCACGCCTGGGCTGGACCAACTGCATCCACCCTGGCAGATGTTGCCCGTGAATTTTCATTGACTAATCCGTGGGGAATATGGGTGGAGGTGGAAGCTTTTGGCAGTGAAGACCTTTTATTAGGGGCTTTACAATCGGATTTGGAAGCAGGAACCCCGCCGTCTTTGGTGGCTGTACATCCCGCATTACTCAACAACCTGGAAAGCACTTATGCAACTGCCAATTTGTCAGCTTATTTTGAAGATCAGACTTGGGGTTATACACCGGAGGAGCAGGCTGATTGGCAGCCTTTGTTCCTCGAATCGATGATTAAAGATGGGGATTTGACGGGCTTGCCAATTGCCCCTTCCGCAAGCGTTTTGTTTTATAACCAGAGCTGGGGCGAGGAGCTTGGGTTTTCAGAACCACCCCGCACACAAGATAGCTTCAGAGAGGTCAATTGTGAAGCTACAAATTTCAACTTGAACAATGTCTCTGAAGATGATGATGGCACGGGTGGATGGCTGATGAACTTTGATCCAATTGTCTTGTTGAGCTGGTATCACGCGCATGGGGGCGCGTGGGAAGAAGATCAGATGCCCCTTTTCAATAATGAAACGGGTATTGCCGCCTTTGGCGGGCTCAAAGCACTTTATGACCAGGGTTGCATCTGGATTGGGCGCAGGTCGGAACCCTATCAATATTTTGCCGACCGAATTGCCCTGATGTATGCCGGCACACTAGATCAAATTCCAACACAAAAAGGCTGGATGGAACTCAGTGAGAACAACGACAATTGGTCGGTGGTGGGATTTCCGGGTCCAGAGGAAGAGACCATGCTGATGGATGGCCCCAGTTTATACATCACGGAATCATCATCTGAAGCACAATTGGCTGCATGGTTGTTTGCCAAGCACTTATTAAACCCGAAAACGGAAGCAAGCTTGATTGAATCCGCATTTACGATCCCTGTTCGAAAATCGACCATGGGCTATTTGGACGAATTTGCGGGCACTTATCCCCAATGGGCGCAAGGTGTTGCTTTATTGGAGAAAGCCGGCTTAGCACCAAAATCGGATGAATGGGAAATCGGACAGTGGGTATTGCAAGATGCCATCTATCAAAGCATGCTCAGGGAGGCGGATCAACTGCCAGGCATCCTTGAAGAGCTTGATGTGATGATCGAGGAAGTGACAGGAGATTGACCTTGCATAAAGAAAGACCTGAGGTTGTCATTTATACCGATGGCGCCTGCTTGGGAAATCCAGGCCCGGGTGGCTGGGCAGCTATCCTGAAATATGGGCAACATGAACGGGAACTATCCGGAGGCGAGAAACATACCACCAACAACCGCATGGAACTAAGAGCTGCATTAGAGGGCTTGCGTGCGTTGACAGAACCTTGCCAAGTGACCCTATATACGGACTCCACTTACCTGAAGCGAGGCATCACGGAGTGGCTTCCGAGCTGGAAGCGTCGAAATTGGCGTCGAAAAGGGGGAAAATTGGCCAATGTGGACCTGTGGATGAAATTAGATGAAGAAATTAGCCGACATGAAATCGTTTGGCGATGGGTAAAGGGTCATGCTGGGAACGTGATGAACGAGCGGGTGGATAGATTAGCACGCAAGGCAATTTAGAGCTAAATTTCGTAGAATTACTAATTAAAAAATAGTCAGCAAGCACCAGACTCCCTTTTAGGATTGTCAGGGAATCCTTTCAATGCTATCATAAAAACAAATGAGACATTTTCCGCTGAGATGTTGTGCACAATGAATGTGCTTTTTCGGTGATCGAATTTTTCTCAAATCAAATTGAGATGAAAAAATGATGAAACAAATAGAATCCAAGCGATTTTTTATCCAATTGCTGATCTTTTTTCTCATTTTTACGTTTGGAACTGTATTAGGTATTGGCATCCCTGCTACGCTGCTGCTCAATCGCCAAACAAACACCCAATTACGCGATTTGATGGATCAAAGCAGTCAAACAACAATCGCATTACTGGAAAATAAAGGCGCCCAATTGCAAAATTTGGCCGATTTGATCGTTGAACGGCCTACCTTGAACCAGTATCTACAGCAAGGACAGGGTCCTGAAGTGATCGAGCCATATCTGGGGGATTTTTTGAAAAACGCAAATTTTGACTTGATCCTGGTCTGTGATTCCGACACTTTATTGGCCGTGGTTGGGGATGGTAACAGCCAGGGAATTTGTCAAACCGACCTGGTAAATGGATTGAAAATGGTTGATGCTGGACTTTTGTGGTTGGCATCAGGATCAATAAATTCACCCCTGGGGACTAATATTCGTGTTGTTGTTGGACAATCCATGGCGTCCGTGTTAAGGGAGATTCACCCGCAAACGGGATTGGACACCTTTTTATTTTTTGAAGATGAACTGGTTGCCAGTAACATTGATCTCAGTTTGGTCTCTGACGAGCGTCAATTCAATTCGAATATTGCTCCCTATGAAGAATTCAGGCTGGTTGCTGATGATAGGATTAAGACCCGTTATATGGCAATGGCCATACCCTTCACTGCTGGGCAGGATTACCAACTGATCAGTTATCTGGATATTGAAACCTATTTAGCTTTCAACCGTCAATTGCGCCAGATCATTCTGATCACTTTGTTATTGGTTGGTCTCTTGGGTTCTCTGGTTGCAGTGTCGGTTTCACGCCGGATCAGCAACCCCATTAATCAGCTAGCGCAATCAGCGGTTACTCTGCGAAACGGAGACCTCAATGCACCCATAACTAATTCTTCAAAAATTTGGGAAATTGATCAATTGACGAATGCCCTTGAGGATGCGCGCATTAGCCTGAAACATTCACTTAATCAACTTCGGATGGAAAAAGCATGGATTGAGAACTTGATGGATTCAATTGAAGAGGGATTGCTGACCATTGATGACCGTGGAAGGATCACTTATATCAGTGATGCCATCGAAAAACTGGTGAATGCCGATGCGTTAACCCTTTTAGGTCAACATCTCGATGAATTATTTATAACCCCTGAGGGTGAAGAAGCATTCAGCCATCAAATGCCCACAGCGAACCAAACCCGTCGAATTTCCGTTATTTCCAACGATCATGAGGTGCTTCTTTCGGTGTCTGCATCGACCTTCATCCCGCCCGAGGCCGGGAATGCCACGCGCGCGTTATTAATTCGCAATGTGACCGACGAGGCGCGCATCCACCGGTTGCTGGGTGAATTTATGGCCAATATCACCCATGAATTTCGGACACCACTTACAGCTCTTTCTGCATCTGTTGAGTTGTTGGTCGATCAATTGCCTACACTGACCAAGGAGGAAATTGGGGAATTATTGCTTGCCCTGGATATCGGCATTGTCAACCTGCAGGCATTGATTGACAATCTTATTGAGGCTGCCAGTATTGAAGCAGGTCGTTTCAAGGTCAATCCACAGGCGATTGCAATGGAGATGATCCTCTCAGACGCCCTCAACACCATCCGTCCAATTGTTCAAAAACATGGATTACAGATAATTCCACCCAATAATCAGTTATCCTTTAAGGTGATAGCAGATCATCGCCGTACCAACCAGGTCTTGATTAATCTTTTGTCAAACGCCATCAAACACAGCCCTTCAGATGGCAAAATTAGCTTGCGGACATTCATTGTAGAAAAAACCGTCATGGTTGAGGTTCAAGATGAAGGAAAAGGAATTCCGCCAGGCGAAGAATCCTTGCTTTTTAGCCGCTTTTATACCCCTAAGGAAACGGATGAAACCTCACAATTAGGCCTTGGACTTTCTGTTGTCAAGGCGATTGTTGAAGCACAAGGGGGAAAGGTAGGGTGCAGGAATAGCCCAGAAGGTGGCGCCATTTTTTGGTTTACACTTTCTTTGGCGAATGGAGATTTAGCATGAGGGCTTTAATTGTTGATGATGATCAAACCTTAACAGATTTGCTGGCGTTCACCTTGCGAAAGGCTGGATTTGAAACCTATTTAGCTTATACGGCACCCGGTGCCCTTGAGAAGTTTGCCAAAGTGCCTTTGGATATCATCATTTTGGATGTCAATCTACCTGGGGAAATGGGTCTCAGGAATGGGTTTGATGTTTGTCAAAGGATTCGTGAAACATCGGATGTGCCCATCATCCTCCTGACCGTTCGCGATGACGAGGATGATATCGTTCAAGGGTTGAATCTGGGTGCGGATGACTATATTTTGAAACCATTTAGTCCCCGCCAACTTGTAGCCCGTGTGAAATCTGCGCTGCGTCGATCCAAGGTTGGTGCAGTTCAAGGCGATGCCCCATATGTATATGAAAATATTAAATTTGAACCCAGCACACGTGTTTTTGTCAGAGAAGGTCAGGAACCTGTCAATCTGACCAATCTCGAGGCACGTCTATTAGCCTATTTGATGCTTAATCAAGGTCAGGCGCTCCTTGCTGAGAACATCATCGACCATGTTTGGGGGCCTGGTGGGGGAAGCAAAGAGATGCTGCGACAACTGGTCCGACGCTTACGTCTGAAAATTGAGCATGACCCAAACAATCCCGAATACATTATAAATCTGCCTGAGATGGGATACGGTTTCGGCATTTAGCCAATAGACTCAAAAAGGGGGGAATTAATCAATAAATGTCACACGATTGTCATTTCCATATCACAGCCCTATCACATCGATTTGATATGATGTTTATAAATTGATCTAAGGTCAAGTGTATTGCGTGCGCCTTTTGTCAAGAATCCTTCGATCGAGGTCTGTATGTCAATTCGACTTGAGAATATTAGCAAATATTATGGGCACCAGGTTGTCGTCAATAACCTCAATCTTGAGATCAAAGATGGCGAATTCTTCGTTTTGCTTGGTGCAAGCGGCAGTGGAAAGACAACGGTTCTCAATATCATTGCAGGTTTAATCCCCCCTGACAAAGGACATGTATTTATTCATGACCGGGAAGTCACCCAGGTGCCAACACAGAAACGGAATATTGGTTTCGTGTTTCAACATTATGCCCTTTTCCAATATATGACGGTTGCGGATAACATTGAATTTGGCTTGCAAGTACGCCAAGTATCCAAGGAGGACCGAGCCAAGAAACGGGATCAATTATTGGAACTTGTGGGTTTGGTGGGGATGGGAAACCGCATACCAAGCCAGCTCTCAGGGGGACAACAACAACGGGTGGCTTTAGCGCGTGCGTTAGCTCTAGAACCTGATGTACTCCTGCTTGATGAACCTCTAGGGGCTCTTGACGCAAAAATAAGAGTGGAATTGCGGCGCAGCCTCAAACTAATTCAACAAACCTTGGGGGTCGCAGCAATTTTGGTGACCCATGACCAGGATGAGGCTTTTGACCTTGCAGACCGTATTGGCGTGATGAATTTTGGTCGATTGATTGAGGTTGGGACTCCCCAGGAACTTTATCAATATCCAATAACTGAATATGTGGCATCATTCCTGGGTTCAGCCAACTTATTACTGGGACAAATCAAGGACAATAACATCTATCTTGGTCAACAATATTTCCCAATGCCGAAAAACTATGCACTGATGAATTTCAATCATCGCGCCCAAATTCTTTTCCGCCCGGAGGACGTCGCACTGGCGGCATCCTCCAAGGATCTTGACAGTTTACCCATTGGGTCGGGAAAAATCATTGAAAAGGGTTTTAGTGGCGCGGTCGAACACTTACGGGTTGAATTACCCGCTATTCCAGGTGTTCGTGCTATCTCACCGTCCATTCCTTATGGTACCCCCAGTTTCTACCTAGACGTCAACCGTTCACCAGAGCAAAGCACTAACCTGCCATTTGACCTTGGGCATGAGGTATTTGTGGGCATCCGCCGCCTACATGTTTTATCTCACCCAGGTCTCAGCTTTTTAATTCTCAGCGATGGCAGTTTGCGCAGTCAATCAGCGATTACTCTGGGAGGTTATTTGGGGCGCATGTCCCATGCCCGTGTGCTGCTATTAGGAACGAGTATTGATCAGTTGAGATTGGATCAGCACTTGATGGAAGCCAGAAAGCAACTTGGGTCCGGCATGGCTTCTTTGGAAGTGCAGTCTTCCCCACAGCCATTTGTCGATGCGCTAGCTGAAGCAGTTGAAAAACACCCTGCAGATTTAGTGATTATTGGATGGCGTCCATCTGCGGGTTATGACCTCCCAGAGCAAGCAATGAAATTCGGAGAACATCACCTTCTGTTGGCGACCAAACCCATTGCCAGATTGAACAAAGCCTTGATATGCCTGGCGAGTGGTGAACCCGGTAAGGACAATGTCATATTTGCAGGGCGCTTGTTGCGCCATTTAGGGGCTGACGCCACGTTGCTAACGGTCATCCCTGAAACAACCCATCAGGAAATGCCAATAAGTCGGATCGAACGCTTTCTCCAAGACGGTCAAAAAAGTTTAGCACGCTTTGGCGTCTCCTCTGACATTCGTATCAGAAAGGGTGAATTAATCCCCTCAATCCAGGAAGAAATTGCTGATGGCAGCTATGATCTCATGGTGATAGGTGCACCTTTGCCCAATAGTCTGCAAGAATTGAGGTTTAAAGGTGTTGTTAGGTCCATCATTTCATCAATTGAAGATTGTTCATTTTTAATCATCCGATCGCATCAATATCAAAGACTACAGACTCGGCAGTGGAGGTTGAAATGAAGAAACGACATATTTTAACGGGGCTTTTCCTTGTTTTATTGATGTTGACTTCTTGCAATAACCAGGAAGAAACGAGAAATGAAGAAGTTAAACTGATTTTGGGCGCTTATACGACACCCCGAGAAGCTTATGGACAGATCATTCCACTATTTCAAACCTATTGGCTTGAACAAACCGGTCAGAAGGTGGTTTTTGAAGAATCCTACCTGGGTTCGGGGGCACAATCACGGGCTGTTGTCAATGGATTTGAGGCTGATGTGGTTGCCCTTTCACTTGAGGCGGATGTCAACCGGATTCAAGAAGCAGGTCTGATCACGCACGATTGGAAAACTGGCGCTTATGGGGGCATCATCACCACCTCGATCGTCACTTTTGCAATTCGCCAGGGCAATCCAAAAGGTATTGGAGATTGGGATGACCTGACACAATCCGATTTAGAGGTTTTAACACCTAATCCAAATACCAGTGGCGGGGCGATGTGGAATATTTTAGGTGTCTATGGGGCGGCTTTGCGGGGTCAGGTTGATGGTGTGCCGGGTGAAGATCCCGATTCCGCATTTGAATTCTTGTGTAAAATTTTGGGAAATGTAAGTGTAATGGACAAAGCGGCTCGCGATAGCATCTTAAATTTTGAAAAAGGGATCGGTGATTTGGCTATCACCTATGAGAACGAGGTTCTGGTGGGGCAACAAAATGGGCAAACCTATGAATTGGTCATCCCTACTTCCACTATCCTGATCCAAAATCCCCTTGCCATCGTTGATGCCAGTGTCGATAAACATGAGACGCGGGAAGTGGCAGAAGCCTTCGTCGATTTTCTTTACACGGCTGAAGCCCAAGAAATTTATGCGCAGCACGGTTTACGTGTGGTCAATGTCGAAGTAGCTCAAGCCTATGAAGATCAATACCCCCTGGTGGTCGACCTCTTCACGGTGGATTATTTTGGTGGTTGGGACGCCATCATGACGGAAATATTTGGAGAAGAAGGGATCTATACCCGGGCGATATTAGAGGTTCAAGGAGCAACGCAATAATGGAGATTTCCATTGGTCAAGCCCAGGGAAAGGCGCGTTGGTTTGCGCTGATCATCCGGGTCATAAGTTTCCTGTACGTCCTGGTGATGATCTTTATTCCCCTGGTAGTAATCTTTCAGGATGGCTTTCAACAGGGGCTTTCAGAGTTTTGGCATCAAATCACCCTTCCGACCGCTCGCCACGCCATCTTATTGACCTTATGGACATCGGCGTTGATGACGGTCATCAATGCCGTGATGGGCGTGATCACCGCTTATGTGTTTGTCCGTTACGAGTTTCCGGGCAAACGGTTATTGAACGCCATCGTGGACCTGCCACTGGCAATACCAACCCTGGTGACAGGGGTTATGCTGGTGATGTTATATGGACCACAAGAAACCCTGGGCAGGTTTCTTTCTGAGAGGATGGGTCTCAATATCATTTTTGCGTCACCGGGGATTGTCATTTCTTTGTTGTTCATCTCATTTCCCTTTGTGGTCCGGGCGATCCAGCCTGTGTTACAGGATCTGGATTTAGATCAAGAGCGCGCTGCTGCTACCCTTGGTGCAAAACCCTGGACGATCTTTCAGCGGATTGTTTTGCCAGCCCTAATCGTCCCTGTTTTGAGCGGGTCATTATTAAGTTTTTCACGGGCGGTTGGGGAATTTGGCGCCGTTGTGATCGTCGCTGGTAATATCCCACTCAAAACCCAAACTGCAGCTGTGTATGTCTTGGGTGCGGTTGAGTCGGAAAACCAACTGGGCGCCAGTGCCATTTCAATTGTGCTAATTACGATTTCATTGCTTGTATTGATTGTAGCAAATACCTTACACAAAAAATGGGGAGTGCATCGATGAAAGCAATCAAGAAAACCTGGGGTGCTTGGGGCTTAATTGCCATTGCTGTCATTTATATGGGCTTCTTGATCATTGCGCCGGTTGCCGCCCTGATTCAAGGGGCGTTTCAAAACGGGTTCAACGCCCTATGGCAAAGCTTTCAAGCGCCTGCACTACGCCAATCCCTTTGGCTGTCCCTCCAAATTGCCCTCCTGGTTGTCATCATCCAAGCTGTTTTTGGCTCCCTGATTGCATGGGTTATCGTTCGGCAAGATTTTAAAGGAAAATGGATCCTGAATAGTATCCTCGATATCCCCTTTGCAATTTCGCCGGTTGTGGTGGGCTATATGCTGCTTTTGTTATTTGGCCGAAATGGCTTGTTGAACCCAGTGTTGGAGGAGCTCAATATCAGGGTGGCATTTGCTGCCCCAGGTATGTTTTTAGCGACCTTATTTGTGTGTTTGCCTTTTATGATCCGGGAAATGGTGCCGGTCGTCCAAAACCTTGATCGTCAGCAAGAATCCGCAGCAGCGACGCTGGGCGCCACATCGTGGACTATTTTCAGTCGGATAATCTTTCCTCAGATCAAAAGTGCGCTCATCTATGGGATGACCTTAACCCTGGCACGCGCCCTGGGTGAATTTGGTGCCGTCCTTGTGATTGGTGGTGGCGTCCAAGGGCGAACAGAAACCACGACCCTCTATATCTTTCGGGCATTAGAAGAGCGGCGCACAACAGACGCCTATACAGCGGCAATACTTTCAGGGTCTTTTTCAGTGTTGATTGTGTTCGTGGCGGATTGGTTCAAAAATCGGCAGACCAGGAAATCACAACAAAGTATTGGTTGACGAGGGCTGAAATTACGTGAACATAAGATTTTTTAATGGGGAAAAGGAAATACTTTTATGAAGGTAGTATTCTAATGAGAGTTGAATAATTGGGGACACTTATAAAAATCCCCCTTCTGGGTTTACAGAAGGGGGAAATTGTTTTATTGTGTGATTGGGTAACCGTTATCGACCCAGGCTTGTAAGCCTCCCAAAACGGGGTTGGTTTTGGAAAAACCATTTTGTAAGAGAATAAACGCCGCACGGGCGCTTGTTTCTTCGGCCGGTCAGGTGCAATATGTGACATACCAGGTGTCGGGGTCTAATTCGTCAAGACGCCCTTCCAATTCATCCACAGGAATGTTGATGGCACCCGTGGCATGCTGGGCTTGAAATGAGGCTGCGCTACGCGTATCTAAAAGGACAGCACCCTCATTTTGTACAGCTTGGTAGGCTTCTTCAGCTGTTAGCCTTGGGATTTCATCTTGATTGGCATACTCACTTGGATTTTCAATCTCTGCTTTGCGTTGATTATCTGCAAGAATCATGGCGACAATTGAAATCGCAATGACACCAATAAAGAGGAGTATGGGTAGCAGGAGTGAATTTTTCTTTTTTCTCATAAATTTTTCCTTAATTGATTTCAGTTATCCAGATGCGCTTGGGAAAACCTTCGCAGCCGGAGGCTGTTGGTAACGACAAAAATGCTGCTAAAAGACATTGCCCCAGCTGCTAACATTGGATTCAAGAAACCCAGGGCGGCTGCAGGGATTAAAATGACATTGTAAAAGAATGCCCAGAATAAATTCTGTTTAATGGTTCTTAAGGTGCGTCGCGATAAGGCGATGGCTTTGGGAACCCCGCGCAAATCACCACTGATCAGCACGACCGGGGCTGATGCCATGGCGACATCTGTTCCGGTGCCGATGGCAATGCCTATGTCCGCCTGGGCTAAAGCGGGTGCATCGTTGACGCCATCGCCGACCATCGCAACGACATGATCCGCTTCTTGCAGGTTCTTAACTTGCGCAGCTTTTTCACCTGGTAGCACATTGGCAATCACGCGATCAATGCCAACCTCACGGGCGATGGCTTGTGCGGTGCTTTGATTATCCCCTGTGATCATCACAACTTCAAGCCCCATCTCATGCAGGACTTCAACAGCCTGGATAGACCCTTCTTTGATCGTGTCTGCAACCCCAATAATGCCAGCCAGCTTATTGTCAATTGCAGCCAGCAGGGCGGTGTTGCCTGCTTCTTCAAGCTGCGAAAGAACGTTTTCATGTGGGTCAAGGTTGATCTGATGGTCTGCCAACAATCGGCGGTTGCCAATCAGCACATTATGGCCATCCACCTCTGCCTGCACACCCTGACCTGCGATGGCTGAAAACCCCAGGGGTTCACTGAGGGTCAGCCCCCTGGCTTCAGCATCCGACGTAATGGCTTCACCCAGGGGATGTTCGCTGGCTTTTTCGATGGACGCTGTCAATCTGATCAATTCGTCTTGACCCTTAGCAAAATCCATCAATTGGATGTGGGTGACCGCAGGTTGGCCCCTAGTGAGGGTACCGGTTTTGTCCAAAACAACGGTGGTGATCTCACCGGCACGCTCCAGGCTTTCACTTTTCTTGATTAAAATGCCCATTTCTGCACCTTTGCCCGTTCCCACCATCACGGCAGTGGGAGTTGCAAGGCCCATGGCACAGGGGCAGGCGATCACCAACACCGCCACCGTGTTGATTAATGCCCTGGTGAACAAGCTTACATTGGCATCGGGGGCTAATGGGACAAAAAAGTACCAGGCGATGAAGGTGATGATGGCAATGAGGATGACAATGGGCACAAAGATGGCGGAGATTTTGTCCGCCAAGTTTTGAATGGGGGCTTTGCTGGCCTGTGCCTCTTCGACGAGTTTGATAATTTGTGCCAGTGCTGTTTCTTTGCCAATTTTTGTGGCCTCAAATTTTAACAGGCCCAGTTTGTTGATTGTCCCACCAATCACCTGGCTGCCTGGCATCTTCTCAACAGGGAGGGATTCGCCGGTCAGCATCGATTCGTCAACACTGGAACCGCCTTCAACCACCACACCGTCGACGGGGATTTTCTCCCCGGGATGGACCAAAACCAGGTCGCCAACTATGACCTCGTCCACAGGCACTTCAATCTCGATGCCATCCCGGACAATGTAAGCTTTACGGGGTCGGAGGTTCATCAATTTCCGGATGGCATCTCCAGCCCCGCCCTTGGCTTTAGCTTCAAAAAATTTTCCCAATTTGACCAGGGTGATGATCGTGGCAGAGGTTTCAAAATAAGCGTGACCGGGGATCAACCCTAAAGCAATCGGAATGGAGTAGAAATAAGCAGCAGAGGACCCAAGGGCTACCAAAACATCCATGTTGGCGGATCCATTGCGGATGGATTTGAAACCATTCACGTAATACTGCCAGCCCACATAAAACTGCACAGGGGTGGCTAAAATCCATAGGAGGAGATCCAACCAGGTGGCATGGGCTAATCCTGCAGGCAGCAAGCCCATATCTCTGCCCATCGAGAGGATAAATAGGGGAATGGTGAAGATCAACCCAACGATCAGGAGATGCCGCTGCTGTGCAATTTCTTCTTGCCTGGCTTTGGCTTCGGGGTCTTCAAGGGTGGCATCTGATTCCAGGGTTTGAAAGCCAGCGTCTCGAATGACCTGACGCAATTCATTCTGGCTAACGACGGTTGGCACATATCTAACCAGGGCTTTTTCGGTTCCTAAGTTGACGTGGGCTTCAATAACACCCTCTATTGCGGTCAGGATTTTTTCTAACCGCATAACATCGGATGAATCGCTTAAATTTTTAATCCCCAAGTTAGCTTCACCCATGGCAATGTCATAACCCGCGCGTTGGACGAGATTAATGAAATCTGACAAGGATGACTGTGCAGGGTCATAGCTGACGGCAGCCCGTTCCGAGGAAAGGTTGACATTCGCGGATTTGACCCCGTCGGCTTTTTTGAGATTGCGCTCAACAGCCGCAACGCAATTGGCACAGGTCATGCCTAAAATTGGAAGGGTGATGTGCTTTTCTTGGGTCATCAGTTAATCTTCTGGTGGATAATTGATCTCGATCAGGGTGTCCCTGAGGGCTTGTTCTGTTGCAGGTTCTTGATAGGTAACGACTACTTTTTGGGTCTGCAGGTCAGTTTCTACTTGCTGAACACCTTCTATTTCTGAAAGCTCCATTGCAATGGTGTGGGTGCAATGATTGCAAGAAATATTGGGTATGGTATAGGTTGTTTGCATTGCTTTGTTCTCCTTCGTGTCTATAATATCGGGTGAAGGTTATATTTATTGCGTGAAGTCATAGTATTGCCAGTTCTCTAATTAAAGGCTTAAAGTATGAACCTTTATAAATATTTGAGAAGCTGATGAAATTTAGATAAATACTACTATATATATCCTAATTAATCAATCGTATTTATCAGGTCAATCCATCGTGATTAAACTATAGGTTTTTCTCTAAAGCGAGTGTGCCATTATAATAAAACTTGATTTTAATTTTGACGATGGTTTAAATAATGAAAAGATAGGACATCGCAGGTGACAAGAACGCCTAAAAACAAACCGCTTTTGCCTAATGGGTGGTTAATGCTTAACCTAGTTGTGCAATCCGTCATTGGCGCGAGTATGGTTCCTTTACGTTACTTACAAACCACTGTGGGTTTGCCTGGTTTGGCGTTAATTGCGGTCAGTGATGCCATTGCTTTTTTCGTGATGTCCTGGAAGCTCATTCCAAAAATTGAAAAACGTTTTTGGCGGTCAAAAACACTGTGGTTAATGGTTTTAATCGTGATTGGGCGCACAATTTTAATGACCTTTGCCTTACGTTTCACAAAGGCTTACATTGTCCAATTGATTAACCTGCTGGCACCATTTTTTGTCATCTTGCTTAATCGCTTATTGAAGCAATCTGCTTTGCCAAAATACACCGTATTGGCGATTACTTTGTCTGTGATCGGCGCAAGCTTAATGATCTTTGGCGGACTTCAGAATCAGAGCTTCCAGAACATCTTCACGCCAGAAGACGGGTTGGGTATTTTTCTGGCTTTCTTAGGCACAATTGGGATTGCTGCTTACATGATGATCGTCAAACGGGGGGAACAAATTGGTTTGCCCTTTGAAGTTGTTTATATCTCTCAAGTTGGCAGCATGATGATCTTTATGAGCCTGATGAGCATCAGTTTTGGTGAAAATTGGTCTGCGTTTCGGTTCATGGATTGGCGGGGTGTCGCAGCTTTGTTATTCAATGCCATTGGGGTTGAAATTGGCTGCAAACTTGGCAATATCACCGTCTTGCGCAAGCTGGGTGCGCCATTGGTGAGCAGTATGCTGGCTGTGAGGCTTGTGGCAGCTTTATTTTTTGGGTGGTTTATCCTGGGGGAACAGTTATCATCGTTTATTCAGTGGGGAGGCGTATTGTTGGTGGTCGTCACGATTACAGGCTACTTAACAAGCTTATCCCAGACTGAATTAAAGGTCGTTATGTCCGACATCACGCCGGGTGACCGTTAAAGAGAAATCCAGATTTAATTTTAAAATGAAAGTTTTTGATTAAGCTTTGCTGGAATAGGCGGGTACCGGTATGACAACTGTGGTGCACACACGCTGATCTTGCATGCGACTGTACAACCTGGGGTCAATCTCTTCGGCTTTACTGGCTGTAGTAATCACCATCGGCAGCTCAGCATTATAGCGATAATTGAAAAGTTGATACAATTTCTCCCTTGCCCAGGGGGTTGCTGATTGCGTTCCAAGGTCGTCGAGGATCAACAGGTGGGCTGAGCGGATTTCCTCAAATCGGCGATCCAAGGTCACCGCGCTGTTGGGATTGAAAGTTGCCCTCAGATGGTCCAATAGGTCGGGAACGCTGACCATCAAAGGTGGAAAACCCAAACCAGCCTGGTAATTGCCGATGGCGGATGCCAGGTGGGTTTTACCTGATCCATAGGGGCCGGTCAGCAAGAGCCAGCCTCGGGGATGTTCTGCGTAATCACGCGCAATTTCAAAGGCATTCTTGAGGGCTTGCAGATCCTGGGTTGGAATTTTTTCATTGCGCCGCAAGCTGAAGTTGCCAAAGGTTTGACGGCTGTGGAGGCCAAGGGTGGAAAGTTCGGGATGCCCGGTGTCATCATCTGGGTTGCGATAGTCCGGCGCCAGAATTTTTACAACGGTCACTAAATTGGGATCCATTATTCGAGAACGAATACGGCCTTCAAAATCACTTGTGGGCATATTACTGGTGATCACCGTTGGTAGGTGATTAATGTAGCGGTGATTCAGGATCTGAAAGATTTTTTCTTGTGCCCAAGCGGTGGCGTTTTGGGTGCCAAAATCGTCCAAAATTAACAATGGAATTTCTCGGATTTCCTCAAATCGGTCTTCAAAACTCAAATCAACACCGGAATAGGCATAGCGCAGCCAATCCAGTAAATCAGGGACCGTTAAAAAGAGAGTCGACACACCTACCTCGATAGATTTGTTGGCAATGGCAGCGGCGAGGTGGGTTTTGCCACAGCCATACCGCCCGGTGATTAGCAACCAACCCTGTTGTTGGTCGGCGAAAATTCGCGCTTGATTGAAAGCGTTTTCTAAAGACTCTGCCTGGAGTTGTCCTAATCCAACTCGACCACGCTTCTGGAAATTATCAAATGTGAGGCCTTTTAAAGCATCGAGACTGCTCATTTTAAATAATCTTGCCCGAGCGCTCTGGTTGACTTCTGCTGAGCGGCAAGAACAAGGGACAATCTTGCCAAAATCTGGGTGATCAATTGGCACATCTCGCCGGAGATAGCCAATACCGCCACAAATTGGGCAGTTGGGATCCCCGGGCAGCTTGACCTGATGAATGCTGCTGTCTTCGTCGTTTAAATTATTCATTGCCAAGCCAGCTTTTTCGGTAGCTTTCCGGATCTTGCGAATTGTCTCGTCGATTTTGCTCATTTCCACGTCCTTCTGTTTGCCAGCGATTTAAAATTGCCTGGATGTATTTCCAATTTCGTGCATTACGGGTGACAGCAATTTCAATGGCTTCGCTAATCCACGCAAGGGGATAGGTTTGTTCATCTTCTTTTAGAATATCAGCCATTAAAGGTGTCAGTGGGCCGATATTTTCTTCATATAACTGAAAAATATTGGATTTTTGTGCGGTAAGTTGAATCGGTTTTCGTTCTTCATTGAAGGAACGCCATTCACCGTTCTCAATAGCGGATACAGCCGCCCGCCCCTGGGGGCCATTGATAAAATAATAGGTTTCATCCATCCAATCAAGGTCTGCTTTTAGGACCACACCCAATGCCACCAGACCTTCTAAGGCGTTCTGGAGGGATTCCTCTCCCTGCGTTATCTCGCATAACAAGGGATCAGAAACAAAATCCATCCAGCGGAAATAGCGGATCTTTGTTTCTTGTTGTTCCAGGTGCCAAAACATATACAGCAGCAGACGAAGTTGGTCTAGATCGTCAATTAGGGGGAGAACCTCACTAAAAAAGCTCTCCGGCAATCGAACTAAACCTTGTTGGTCTGCGCTAAAACCCTGGAATGTCGAATGTTCTGAGGTGGTCATATGGATGGTCCTGCTTTATTCTGCCATCATCGGTTCTCGAGCGGCGTTTTCAAATTTTGCCAATTCATCAATAAAGACCAGACCAATGCCGCTGTGAGTCGGTCCATTGCGATGTTTGGCGACAATCATCTCAGCTTTATTGCGTTCTTCCTTAAAGTCACTCATCGGGTCACGGTGGATGAACATGACGATATCCGCGTCTTGCTCAAGTGACCCGGATTCACGCAAATCGGAAAGTTGAGGTTTTTTATCCTGACGGTGCTCAACAGCACGTGAAAGCTGCGCTGCCGTCAAAACTGGCACATTTAATTCCCGGGCTAAAACTTTCATGTTGCGGGAGATATTGGAAACTTCCTGAACGCGGTTGTCCGTTCGGTAATCACCCGACATCAACTGTAGATAATCCACAATGACCAGGTCTAGTCCAAATTCAGAATGCAAACGGCGGCACTTGGTGCGCATTGAAAGGGGGGTAATTGCCGGTGTGTCATCCAGAAAGATGGTCGCGTCATCATATGCAGCCAATGCCTGAAAAAAGATATCCCATTCGTTCTTGTTTAGACGCCCGGTTCTCAGGCGCTGGGTATCAATGCGAGTGTCCATGGCGATGAGGCGCTGCAAGAGTTGTTCGTTGGACATTTCCATCGAAAACATGGCAACATGCTTTTTTCGTACCAAAGCGGCGTGGCGTAGAGCCCCCAACAAAAAACCGGTTTTACCCATCCCAGGTCGGCCAGCAACAATGATCAGGTCTGATCGTTGTAAACCGCCCAGCAAGTTATCGATGTCAATGAGACCTGTTGGAACCCCACCAATATCTTCCGGTCGATTAGCCAATTCATCAATCCGAGAATAATATTCGCTTGCAACCTCACTGATGGGTTTGATATCCTTTCGGATGCGGCGTTCGCTAACATTGAAAATTTGCCTTTCTGCCTCATCAACGACCGTATCAATCGATTGATCTTGTTTGTAAGCCAGACGCGCAATTTCGTTGGCGGCATCCAGCATTCGCCGTCGAATGGCATTCTGCTCGATGATACGCCCATAGGATTCTGCGTGAAAGGCATTTGGTGCCCGGTTGATCAACGTCATCAGGTAACCTTGGCCACCAACCTCTTCGAGCTGTCCTCGATTGGATAAAGTCTCAGACAGGGTGACGATATCAAAGTCGTCCCGGGTCTCACTCATGTGCCTGAAAGCTTCCCAAATCCATTTATTGCGAACAATAAAGAAATCGTCAGCACTCAAAAATTGGGCGACCTGAAAGTAGACATCTTTGTTAATTAAGACAGCACCAATTAATGCCTCTTCAGCTTCTCGGTTGCTGGGGCGGGTCATCACCTCAGATGGACCTTCTTCATTTGGATAAAAATCATCAGTCATCAGTTTGTTACCAAATTCTCATTGATAGATTATTGCTTTGCTTATTATTATAGGCTAAAAAACCGGGGATCAGTCATAACTGAAATCTCCCGGTATTGTTTCCCCAATGATTTGGGTCATTCTTTAATCGCTGTCTTCCTCAGTGTCAGACCCCTCTTCTGAGTCGAGGTCATCGAGGTTGATATTCTGCAAAAAGTCCTCGAAAATTCCCAAATCTTGTTCATCGAATTCGCCTTCAGATTCCTCGTGGGGTTCTGAATCAAGGTCTGAAATGTCCTTTTCAGGAATGATACCCGCCTGGTCCATGACTTCTTCGGAAACCATGATGGGAATATGTAAGCGAGCCGCTAAAGCAAGGGCGTCTGATGGACGGCAGTCAATCCTGCGTTGTTCACCGTCAACCTCAAGGATGAGATTGCCGTAAAAAATGTCGTCTGAGAGTGAAATCACCTCAACTCGAATTGCTCGGCCATTGAGAGCTTGAATAATTGATTTAAGCAAGTCATGGGTTTGTGGTCTGGCAACTTCTATTTCCTGTAAGGCAATTGTGATTGCTTCAGCCTCGTACAGGCCAATCCATATTGGCAGGAAGCGATCGGTATTGATTTGTTTTAAAATAACGACACGTTGTTGATTGGTCAAGCTGACTCGAACGCTATCAATTTCGACCTCAATCATTTTTTCCATGCCGGACTCCTGTGAAAGTTTACCTTGACTGATTCTAACACGTTGATTAGTGCGGTGCAACCGAATTTAATTTACTAATATTTAACATGATTCTTTAAGGTTTTCGAGTATAATCTTTTCACACTTATGATGGTCTTTATGTTTTGTTGAGAAAATACTCAGCTTAATAACAGAACAAAGCGTGAGAAATTTGTGGGCATTTACAGGTAGCAAGAAAAGAAGTCTTAAAATTCTACGTTAGAAAAATTAAAATGCGAACTAAAAACCTGAGCTTTTGCGTTTAACAGGATTGGACGATATTATTTTTCATCATTTTAGAAGGGATTTATTTTGGCAGAGGGCAATCAAATATCAGTATTAATGATTGAGGGTCGCCGTGGAAATCACGACTCATTTGCTGATGGCCTGGATGATAAAACTTTTAGCGTCAATCGGGTGTCAAGCGGAAAAGCTGGGTTATCCTTGATGGATAACATCATGCCTCATGTCGTTGTGGTTGACGCAGCGTCTTTGCGAACCAGTGGCACACGAATTTGTCAATCCTTCCGAAAAATGGATAATGAATTGCCGATTATCTTGATTATTGAAAAAAAGACAAATCTCCCCGAAATTGTTGATGCAAATTTAGTGCTCAGACTGCCCTTCACCGTCCAAAAATTAATGAACCGTTTATCTGCCTATCAACCGACAGAAGACAAATACATCATCAAAGCAGGCCCCATTGAGCTGAATACACAGACACAGCTTGTGACTTGCCAAGATCGGCAAAAGAAACTGACGCCGCGTTTGGTTGAAATTCTTAAAATACTGATGAGACAAAATGGGGATGTTGTCAAACGGGATCCATTGTTTAAAGAAGTATGGAAAACGAGTTATACCGGGGACACTCGTACCCTTGATGTTCACATCAGTTGGCTTCGAAATGCTATAGAGGAAGATCCCAGCAACCCCAAATTTATTCAGACCGTCAGAGGTGTCGGTTACATTCTTGATGTCTAAAGCTGTGCCTTTGCAAGTGGCCCATGGATATTCCTCAGAGTGATCCCTCGTTTAAGCTTAAGACAACCCTGGGAAAATGTAATCGAATGATTAAAGCTTGCTCCCATCCAGGCTAACTGGATGGCCAATAGATAGAATAGTAGAAAAATGAAATCAAAACAAAACAGATATGTCTTCCTAAGTTGTGCAATCCTCTTACTCGTCGCTTGTGTGTGCGTGGGCATGGTTCTTGTTGGGGGTTTGGGTGTGAGCTTATTGTGGCCTGCAAGCTTTGAGCAACAACAAGAAGAGGTTCTTCCCACGCCGATCACCCAAAGCCCTTTGGAAAACACCCCTGGTATTACGCCGACTTTGGAAAGTGACTTACAGGTGACGCCAACATTGGCAGACAGCTTGCCCGATGATATAGCAGCAATAATTGCAGATATTGAATCGCAGGTCATTGACTTGCGTGGATTGAAAATAGATCAATCCGTTGAGCATACTTTGATTTCAAGTGATGAACTTGGAAAAATGATCGTCGATGATTTTCTGGCAGAATATGACGATAAAGAAGCTCGAAAAGACGTCTTGGTTTTGTCCACGGTTGGTTTATTACCAGTAGATTTTGACCTGAAAGGCCTCTATCAAGCGCTATACACGGAGCAAATTGCTGGTTTCTACGATGGCGAATCTAAAGAAATCTTTATTGTGCAGGGGGAGGACCTGGGTGGAAGTGAAAAATTAACCTATGCTCATGAATTTACCCATGCCCTGCAAGATGCTGTTTATGGGTTCGATGAAGGCTTAGATTACAACGAAGATGCTTGTGGGGAGGATTCAGAACGTTGTGCTGCAATAAACGCGTTGATTGAAGGTGATGCCACCCTGACTGAAATTTTGTGGTTTGAATCCTACGCGACGCGACAGGATTATCGAGATCTCACTCAAGATTTTAATACTTATGACACGACAATTCTCGATTCAGCCCCGGCCTTTCTGGGATCTGATTTATATTTTCCCTATGAATATGGGCTGACCTTTGTGCAGCTTCTTTACGATGAAGGTGGTTTTGACGCGGTCGATGCTGCTTTTGAAAATTTGCCTTTATCGACGGAACAGATTATGCATCCAGAACGCTATCCAGAAGATGCCCCCAAGGACGTAACCTTGCCGGACTTGAGCGGCGTGCTCGGGCAATCGTGGGCTTTATTTGATCAAAACATTTTGGGTGAGTGGTATACCTACTTAATTCTCAATCAAGGCTACGAAGAATCCGTTCGACTGGATGAAGATTTGGCGGCAATCGCTGCAGAAGGCTGGGGAGGCGATGCCTATGCTTTTTATATCAACGAGACGACTGATGAGGTCACATTTGTGTTGGATACCGTGTGGGATTCGACCAGTGACGCCCTTGAATTTCGAGATGCTTTTGAGCGATATGCCCGTCTGCGTTGGGAGAAGTCCGATGACGAAATATTAGGCCAGCCGGCTTGGTTTGGTGAAAATACCGTCTCAACGCTCTTACAAGATGGGGATCGCACCGTGTGGGTGATCTCCGTCAGCCAAGAACTTGTTGAATCCATCCTGAACACCCTCCAATGACCACAAATCAGAACATCCAGCTTGGTCAGATTGATCTTTCAAGGATGCGGGGATTGTTATTTGACGTTGACGGTACCCTGAGTGATACGGACGACCAGCTGGTCGGAAGATTGGTGAAAATTATCAGCCCTTTTGGTCGATTGTTTGATGAAACTGATATTCGGCCGATTGCCCGCCGCATTGTGATGGCTATGGAAAGCCCTGGAAATTTTGTTTACCACCTGGCAGATAGAATGGGACTTGATAATTTTTTAGCAACGCTGTTTCGTTTAAAGCCTGCCAAAAGGAAAAAAGTTAAAATTAAAAAAGGGCGTTTTTTATTGATCCCTGGAGTGCGGGAAATGCTGATGACCCTTCAATCACATTTCAAGTTAGCTGTGGTAAGCGCTCGGGATGTCGCTTCTACCCTCGCTTTTTTAGAACATTTTGATTTGTCACAATACTTTGATGTGATTGTGACCGGGCAAACCTGTCAACGCACCAAACCCTTTCCGGACCCAGTTCTTCACGCAGCAGAATCCTTAGGATTACCCCCCGAAAAGTGTGTGATGATTGGGGATACGGTAGTTGACATCAAGGCGGGAAAGGCTGCGGGGGCACAAACGGTGGCCGTTTTATGTGGATTTGGCACCCTTCGAGAAATTAAACGGGTGACGCCTGATCTTATTCTTTCATCGACGCCCGATTTGACGCAAGTGTTATTGAAAGATTGACGGAATTCTCATATTTTTTGAAATACAGATATTGTTCTTAATTGGTTATAATAAATCAAATTTTATCGGTTTTCTAATCAATGTAATTTACGGGTGCATTGAGATAAAAGACAAAGAAGTGGTGTAGATGGCAAGAAAAGATAGAACACATACTTACATTGAAAAATACCCATGGCCTCGGCGGAAATTTGTCCGAGGTACTTTAGGTTTAGGTGTTGAAATACTGGCAAAGATCTTGGTTACTTGGGATGTTTTTGGGCGTGAGCATATCCCCGAAAAGGGCCCACTCTTAATTGTGGGCAATCATTTTAGTTTCTTAGACACCGTGGCACCCATCCACGTGACCCGCTGGCCTTTGGAATTTATCGGTGATTTTGAAATGCCAAATGCGCCCGCAATTATGCGAGCTTTTCCCCAACTGTGGGAGACTTTAAAAATTGAACAGGGAACACCCAATTTTGAAGCTTTACAAGCCTCTGAGGCGATTTTGGCCCAGAATGGGGTTTTGGTCATTTATCCTGAAGGGCATGTGCACTCCGGCCCATTAAACCCGGCATTACCGGGAGCTGCCTATGTTGCCTTGCGCACTGGCGCGCCGATTTTACCAATGGGTACCATTAGTGATAATGATTGGAAATTATTTGGAACCATCACCCAAGAGAAAAGACGCCTGGGCGTAACCACCAGAATTGGGGAGGTGTTTGGTCCTCTCAAGACTGAAAATCCCCGACGACCAAATCGGCAAGAAATTGAAGACGCGGGTCATTTCATCATGACAAAAATTGCTGCTCTCCTTCCCCCAGAATTCCGCAATGGTTTTGGCACGGAAGCTTCCTAATTAGCCGAAAACCATTACCACAACGAGTGTTTTTACCCCTCTGATTTCTTTTCATTTCAGAAAAAGCGTCGTATGCTTAATGAGGCCTATTTTGCATGATGAATCTTACAATATTCAAAGATTTTGCGCTTAAAATAAGGTCGTTAGTTAAATTACAAGGAATTATTTATGCAATATCGTGATTATTATCAGACATTAGGGGTCAGCAAAGACGCCAGCCAGGCTGAGATTAAAAAAGCCTATCGGAAATTGGCTCGGGAATATCATCCCGATGTCAACCCGGACGACCCCAATGCGGAAGAGAAATTTAAAGATATCAACGAAGCCTATCAGGTGCTTTCCGATGAAGATAAGCGCCAGAAATATGATCAATTTGGCTCTCAATGGAAGCAATATCAGCAAGGCGGTGGCCGTGCTGAAGACTTCGACTGGTCCCAGTGGACCACTCGCGGGCAACCAGGTACCCAATATCGCACTGTCAGCCAGGAAGAGTTTGAGCAAATGTTTGGCGGCGGCCTGGGTGGTTTTTCAGATTTTTTCGAGACCTTATTTGGCGGCATGGCAGGAGGGCGTACTTCACAAAGACCCCGTCGTACTTACAGTCCGCAAGATATGCGGCAGACACGGGATATGCAACATCCGGTAGAAATTACTTTGGAAGAAGCCTTTTTTGGTACAACACGCTTATTGACTTTTGAAGATGGGCGGCGGATTGAAGCATCCATTCCCCCTGGTGTTAAGACGGGCTCGAAAGTTCGTCTGAGCGGTCAGGGCGCTGGGGGTGGGGGGGACCTTTATCTAAAAATTTCAGTTAAACCCCACGTAAAATTTACGCGCGATGAGGATGACCTCAGGATGGATCAGCCCGTGGATTTGTTTACGGCATTGTTGGGCGGTGAGACCCGGGTATCGGCCATCGATAAAACTGTCAATTTAACCATCCCACCTGAGACTGATTCTGGTAAGACTTTTCGGTTGAAAGGATTGGGAATGCCAAAATTAGGCAGCCCTTCCAAGCGAGGGGACCTGTACGTCACTGTGCAAATCAAGCTGCCGAAAAACCTGACAGAAGAACAAAAACAAAAGTTATTAGAATTGAAAAGCCTGTCGTAACGATTTGACTTTGAGAATTATTTTTCTCTCAATGCTTATCTTGGAAGAATTGCTACCTAACCTAGGGTAATCAGAAAATAACTCAGAAAGTTTTATCATTCTCATTGTTTAATAAGATTAGATGGCAGCGTTAATTGAAGATCATTGATCCATCAGCGTAAATTTATATTCAGGAGCAGCCAAGCATGGCGCATATCATAGTCAAAGATTCACATAGCTTGACAAAAACGGCCAAATCAATATTTCTTGATTTGGCGGAGGTAGCTATAAAGGACAGGGGGTTGTTCAGTGTGGCATTGGCAGGGGGCAGTACCCCTGAACCCTTATACCTCGCTTTAGGTGATGATCAAGAGAGAGTGGGCTGGCAAAAAATTCACCTATTTTGGGGGGATGAACGCAACGTGCCTGCCGACCATCCTGAATCAAATTTTCGAATGGTCAATGAAGCCTTAGTAAAAAAGATTGCCATCCCTGCTGAAAATGTGCACCGGGTGCCAGCAGAAAAGTCAGTAGATGAAGCGGCAGCCACATACGAAGAAGAATTAAAGGAGTTTTTCAGAAGCGATTGGCCGAGATTTGACCTTGTTCTGTTAGGCATGGGAGCAGATGGACATACGGCTTCTTTGTTCCCCCATTCTGCAGGCATAGTGGATGAAAACCGTTGGTTTATTGCAAATTTTGCACCCAGTCGCGAGGTATGGCGGTTGACATTGACAAAAAATGCCATCAACGCGGCTCGCAACATTCTCATCCTGGTCAAAGGTGTTCAAAAAGCCCCAATGGTGGCGGATGTGTTAACCGGTGAATTCAAACCAACAGAAAAACCTATCCAATTAATCAAACCTATTGCTGGGCAGTTGACCTGGCTGCTTGATCGTGAGGCTGCTAGCATGCTACCGCCGGAATTGTTACGGTGAAGAAATTATCACCCTTGTTATATAAATCGTTCACTAAGAAATTTGATTGGTAACATCTTTTCCCTCCATCCGAGATAGACTAGATTATTTTAATTAAATCAGTTACATTACACCAGGAATAATAATGCCCAAATTCGTACAGCTTGACGGTTGCGCTTTTAGAGTGCTAAGATTCTGATATGTATTTAAAAGGTAGTAAGTGGTCAATGAATAAACGGCGGCGCCGATCCAACCCTTGGTTGATCGGGCTCTTGCTGGTTGCCATTGGCGTGGTTATCTACATCAACTTGAATGTGATTCCCACCATCCCTCCGCCTTTTGTCCCCACACCGACGCCCACCCGCAGTCCACAATCCTTTGCGGATGAGGCTGAAAATTACCTGGCAGAGGGGAGAATTGGATTGGCGAAGGAATCCTACATCGCCGCTATCAAGGCAGACCCCCAGGATATCACCAATTATCTCACCCTGGCACGGCTCCAAATTTATTCGGGTGAGTATGAAGCTGCGCGGGTAAACGCTGAAAATGCTTTGTTATTGGATAATAGCCGGCCACAAGCTTATGCCTTGTTGGGATGGTCGAAGGGATTTATGGGTGAATATTTGGAAGCAGATGCTGACATTGCTGCTGGTTTGGAAATTAGCCCCAATAATGCTTTTCTCCATGCTGTTTATGCCTATAATTTAGCCCTGCGCGTGGCAGAAAACCTGGGCGAACTAGGTACAGTTGATCAAGCCATCGAGGAGTCACGCGTGGCATTGGAGTTAGATCCGAATCTTTTAGAAGCGCGTTGGGCACGTGGTTATGTTTTGGAAATTACGTCCAACTACGATGAGGCCATTCAACAGCTTGAAGCTGCTGTTGAACTTAACGACACAATCGCTAATTTGCATCTTGCGCTGGGTCGAAATTACCTGGCTGTTGAGGCTTATGATCAGGCATTGTTTGAATTTTCAAAGGCTTATTCGTTGAACCCAACCGATTCAGAACCAAACTGGTATATTTCGCGTGTCTATGCCAGGGTCGGCGAGTTTTCAAAAGCCGTCCAATATGCTGAGCAGGCCGCCTCTGATGAACCGACCAACCCCTACATGCATGGGAATTTGGGTTCGATGTATTACCGTGATCTGCAATACAACCAGGCGGTTGAATCGCTGGAGCTTGCGGTGCGCGGTGGTGTGACCGAGGATGGTGACGTTGTTGAAGGGCTGCCTTTAGACTATTCCATGTCGATTATGGAATTTTACAGCCGTTATGGGTTGGCTCTGGCGCGTTTAAACCGCTGCAATGAGGCTGTGCAAGTTGCCAATGCGATGTTACAAACTGTCCCAGATGATGAAACGGCGGTTTACAATGCAGAAACGATTATTGGCATCTGCCAGGAATTTCAGGAAAATCCGCCCACACCCATGCCTACTGCCGAAGGTGAAGCAACTGCCACACCGCCCGATCCGACTCCTACGTCAACGGACGAAAATTAATTATAAATTTGTGTTTGGATAAGCATGTACTTAGAAGGTAAAGAGCCGTTATTTAGAAAACGAAGACATAAGTCCAATATTTACCATGTCCTAATATTGGTCGTGTTGATTGTTTTCTTTGCGACCTTGTTGACGGGCTTGGTTAAAGGCGATGTGGATCCCTTGTTTATGCCGACCCCAACGCCGACCCGCTCAACCCATTCCTTTCTGGTTGAGGGTCAAACGCATTTTGCTGCTGGGAACCTCGATTCTGCTATCGCAGCTTTGAAAGAAGCGACAGATTTGGATCCGGAGGATCCAGAAATATTAACTGAGTTGGCACGGATACAGACTTATTCTTCTAACCTTTTGACAACGGATGCGGAACGCCAAGCTCGCTTAGACGAGGCTTTAGCTTCGATTGATCAGGCAAAAGCCCTGGCGCCTGATAGCAGTGAAGTTTTAGCTGTTAGGGCCTTTGTGCTGGATTGGCGTTCGAACCCCCTTTTGGTAGATGAAGAAACCTCTGAAGATTTGCTCAACGAGGCAGAAGCTGAAGCGCTGATGGCGCTCCAGCTCGACAGCACCAACGCTTTAGCCCTGGCTTATTACGCTGAGATTTTGGTTGATCAGATGAATTGGGACCAGGCGCAGCAGTATATTCAACAGGCAGTTGCCCGTGATCCGGATCTGATGGATGTGCACCGCATTCAAGCGTACACCTATGAAACTTTGGGGGAATACAATCTGGCGATCCGAGAGTATCAAAAAGCGATTGAGATTATGCCCAACTATACCTATCTCTATATCGCTGTCGGACGGATTTACCGATACCTCCAGCTTTATGACCAAGCTTTAGATAATTTCGCCAAAGCAGCGAATTTAAATGCGCAATTGGGCATTAAAGATCCCATTCCCTATTTGGCAATTGCTAATACCTATGCTCAGGATGGTGAATTCTTTGCAGCCGCGCTCAATGTTAAGCAGGCTTTAGATTTTGATCCTTCAAATCCGGATGTCTATGGGCAGTTGGGTGTGGTCTATCATAAGTCGCGCAATTACGAGGGCGCTATACCAGCTTTCGAATGTGCCATCGAAGGGTGTGATGCAGAGCAAAGCTGCGAAGTACGCCAATGTAACCCTGAGGTTGACCCGATGGTCTCTGTTGAAGGTTTACCGCTCACTGGCAGCACGGTTGTTTATTACTTCACCTATGGCTCGGTTTTATCGGGTTTGCACCGTCCTGGCGATGATAAATGTGAGAAAGCAATGTGGGTTTTTGAGCAGTTGCGCAGTCAATACGCGGATGAGCCGACTGTGATGGGCATCGTCCGTTCGGGTGAGGAGATATGTCTTTATACAGAAGAGACAACGACTGAAGAGCCGACCCTCGAACCCCTTTTAACTTCCACACCAGCGCCCTAAATTAATTCGATTTCACTTTCCGGAAATTCATATAAAACTTTTATAAGAATCCTAATCTTATCCCTTGACGTGGTTTTTGAACAAAGGTAAGATTTTGTTATTAGCACTCGCATCTTTAGAGTGCTAAAATGGTGAAATAATACCACTAATAAAATCACTAATTTCAAATGGAGGATCGAATGGCAATTTCAATTACACCTTTGGGAAACCGACTTGTCGTCCAACCCATCGAGGAAGAAGAAATTACGGCTGGAGGTATTGTGCTTCCAGAAACGGCAAAAGAGAAGCCCCAGAAGGGTACCGTCCTTGCAGTAGGCCCTGGCGAGCGCAACGATAAAGGGGAACACATGGCGCTTGAGGTCAAAGAAGGCGATACCGTCCTTTTTGCAAAATATGCTGGGACAGAAATTAAGTACGAAGGCAAAAAAATAATGATTATGCGCGAATCGGATATTCTCGCAAAACTCACTAAGTAAACGAATGGAATTAAGGAGTATTAATAAAAATGGCTAAACAACTCTTGTTTTCTGAAGATGCTCGGCGTTCATTAAAAGCTGGCATTGATGTTGTCGTAAAATCGGTTGCAACAACCCTTGGCCCAAAAGGTCGCAATGTTGCTATTGATCGAAAATTTGGTTCACCAACCATCACCCATGATGGTGTGACCGTTGCAAAAGAAATTGAACTGGAAAATCCCTTTGAGAATATGGGTGCCCAACTCTTGAAAGAAGCCGCCACAAAGACCAATGACATCGCTGGCGATGGCACAACCACTTCTACCGTTTTGGCACACGCAATTGTGACAGAAGGTTTGAAGAACTTGGCCGCAGGCGCCAACCCCATGTTATTGAAACGTGGTATTGAAGCTGCTTCCAAAGCTGTTGCTGATGCAATCGTTGAACAAGCAATTGACATCACCACCAAGGAAGAAATCGCCAATGTGGCAACCATTTCTGCGCAAGATCGTGAAATTGGTGAACTCATTGCTGAGGTAATGGATAAAGTCGGTAAAGACGGCGTTATTACCGTTGAAGAATCTCGTGGTTTGGAATTTGAACAAGAATATGTTGAAGGTATGCAATTCGACCGCGGTTATATCTCCCCCTACTTCGTCACGGATACAGAGCTTATGCAGGCTGAGATTGAGGAACCCTATGTCCTCGTTTATGACAAGAAAATCTCAGTCGCGGCAGATATTGTGCCCCTGCTGGAGAAATTGGTTCAGGTTGGCAAACGAGATTTGCTGATTATTGCTGAAGATATTGATGGCGAAGCCTTAGCGACCCTCGTGTTGAACAAATTACGCGGTATGCTCAATGTTTTGGCTGTCAAAGCACCTGGATTCGGTGATCGACGCAAGGCGATGTTGCAAGATATTGCTATTCTGACCGGCGCCAGTGTCATCTCTGAGGAAACGGGCCGCAAACTTGAAACCGTGACCATTGAAGACCTGGGTCAGGCTGAAAAAGTTGTGAGCACCAAAGATGAAACCACCTTGGTTGGGGGCAAAGGTGATGCAAGTGCTATCAAAGGCCGCATCGAGCAAATTCGCGTCGAAATCGACAACAGCACCAGTGACTATGATCGTGAGAAACTCCAAGAACGACTCGCAAAACTTTCCGGTGGTGTGGCGATTATTCGTGTTGGTGCTGCAACCGAAACCGAACTCAAAGAGAAAAAGCATCGTGTTGAGGACGCCCTCTCTGCAACCCGTGCAGCGGTTGAAGAAGGTATCGTCCCCGGTGGTGGCGTGGCGTTGATCAATGCCATTAGTGCGCTTGATGGATTGCAAATGGAGAGCGCTGATGCTCAAATTGGCGTCAAGATTGTGCGCAATTCCCTGGAAATCCCCATGCGGAAAATTGCCGAGAACTCCGGCAAGGATGGTTCCGTGGTGGTTGAGAACGTTCGCCAAGCTCAAAAACGAGAGAACAATAAACAAATTGGTTATGATGTCCTCACAGAGGAATATGGCGATATGGTTCATGGTGGTGTGATTGATCCCGCCAAAGTGACCCGTGGTGCCTTGGAAAATGCAGCCTCAATTGCTGCTATGATCCTGACCACCGAAGCCCTCATCACAGATATCCCTGAAGAAGAACCCCCAATGCCCCCTGGCGGCATGGGCGGTATGGGTGGCATGGGCGGTTACTAAACCCCTATTTTGTAAAATTAAAGGCTGTTCCTTTTGGAGCAGCCTTTTTTTGATTAATGTCCAAGCAAGTTGAAGGTAAACCGCACTAAAAAACCGTCCAGCATGCTTGTGGAGAGGAATGTGCTAATTGCGAGCTTACCAGAACTTGGTTAGTTTCCATTTAGATGAGTAAGTTAAGTAAGGTTCGAGCAAATTTTTGGAATAGTTCAATTATAATGTCCGCTGGTATAATGGGACACATGCAAGGATTGAAGAATATTTTTCGAAAACCCGTGTCAGGGTTAATATTATTGGTTTTACTATTGGCTGCCTGTGTAAGCGATCCGACGCCAACGGAAGACGTCTTACCAGCAACTATTACACCTTCTGTTACAGCCACGCAGGAATCTGCGACGGCAACTGTTATTCCCGCTGTGGTGGTTGTAAACGGAGAGCGGGTCTCATTAGCCTGGTTTGAGAGTGAGGTGTCTCGCTACTTACTTGCCCAAGAGAATTTAGAGGGGGTCGCTGAAAATGAAACCACAGCTCGTGAAACGGTTTTGAACGACATCATTGACCAGGTTTTATTAGCTCAAGGCGCTTTAACAGTGGGTTATTCCTTAAGCGATGCGGATGTACAAGCAAGATTGGATGAGCTGGCAGCTGACGTGGACTTACCAGCCTGGATGGCCCAATGGGGTTACACGGAAGAAGACCTTTTCCAATCCCTTAAATTGCAATTGCTGGCGGATTATCAGAAAAAGCAGATTATCGGGTCCATCCCCGAATCCCTCGAACAAGTTGAGTTACGGCAGGTTTTTGCGTACACAGAAACAGGCGCCAGAAATGCCCAGGTTAGCTTAAATTCGGGGCGTGATTTTGAAGAGGTAGCCTTTACCTACGACCCGACGTCTGGTGGTTACTTGGGTTGGGTGCCGCGCGGTTATTTATTAATTCCAGCGCTTGAGGAAGTTGCTTTTGATTTACAGGTTGGCGAATATTCTGATGTGATTGAAACGGAAATAGGCTATCATATTTTAATGGTTCTCGATCGGGCTGAACGTCCCCTGACGGGTGATGCACGCTTAACCTTACAGCGGCAAGCTCTACACGCCTGGCTAAATCAACAACGAGATCAAGCTACTATCGAGGTGCTTGTCGATTGATATGAAAAAACAACCGCCATCGAAGAAGCCCGCTACCTCTGGTCAATATTCATCGTCCCACAACATCCCCAGTATGGCGACGCCGCGCAAAGCGGAACCGGCTAACAAGGTTGGATTTTTAGGGGCTATTTTTATGCTTGGGATCCTGGGGGGCTTGGTTTGGTTGGCAATGCTCGTGTTGGGTATTGGTCCTTATCATGTGGAAGGGCCAACGATGACCCCTTCAGCCACGGAAACCGATACACCGAGCCTGACCCTATCGACGACGGAAGGACCGACTTCAACGGTTGCCCCGACAAATACCATCACACCCACAGCAACCTACACTGAAACACCGACCCCTACGCCGGAGTTGCGGCCTTTTATTATGGCTGGTGAACCGGAGACCATGAGTAGTGAGATGATTCCGCAACAACAACTGGGTTGTGACTGGTTGGTCATTGCGGGGCAGGTGTGGGATTTAGGGGATGCCCCAGTGACAGGGCTAACCCTACACTTGTATGGGGAATTGAGCGGGTACACGATTAATCGATTTGTATTGAGCGGCTCTGCCCTGGCCTATGGCGAATCGGGGTATCAGTTCGAATTGCAAAATTTGGTGATCGATAGCCAGGATTCCTTGTTTATACAACTGGTGGACACCAACGGGATACCGCTATCACACCCTTATGCGATTCAGACCTATGATGATTGTAATAAGAACCTGATTTTGATCAATTTCAAACAAGTGCGATAAATTTTCATCATTTTCAGTTTAATCCATCATTTATGCAAAGAGTTGAAAAACAGCAATCTATCGGGTCATATGGATGATATATAAAAAATTGAAATCATAAATGGAAGCCAATCTGTTTGAGAGAAGCTATTAATGAGGGTTAGGTGGATGGGTTCAGCATGCTGAGCCCCTACTCGTTTCCTACTCGTTTAATGCTTGAGCAAGTTGAGGGCAGAATGCCCGAAACAAAGAACCGCCTGTTATGCGGGTGGGTTTGACTATCAAATGATTTAGTCAGCCGAAAATAATTGGGGACTTGCATTGCTTCAGACAATCGGTGAATAGTTCAAGCAATTGTTTGGTTGGCAATTCCATGAGATGGTTGTAAAATTATTTCGATGACAATCAAAATAAAATGACGGAGATAAACATGGAAGAATCCTTTGAGACTTTATTAAGCTTTTTTAAGGCCTTGGCGGATGCCAATCGGCTGAAAATAATTGGTTTGTTGGCAACAAAAGAATCGAGTGTCGAAGAATTGTCGACGGTGCTGGAAATTAGCGCGTCAACGGTTTCGCATCACCTATCAAAATTGTCCGAGATTGGTTTGGTCACCGCTCGGGCAGATGGTTATTTTAATGTATACCGCTTAGAGACCGAAGCCCTAGAGACGATGGCTGCGCGTTTACTGGCGAAAGATACGCTGCCTGAGGTCGCCAAAGATTTAGATCGCAAAGCCTACGATCGCAGAATCTTGAAAGATTACCTTAATGAAGATGGCACCATTGCGCAATTACCCGCCAATCAGCGCAAGTTGGATGTTATTTTGCATTACATTGCCGACGGTTTCGAAACCGGGAAGATTTACAATGAGAAGGCGGTCAACCAGATCATTGGTGAATTGCATGCGGATATTCCTGGCTTACGGCGAGATTTGATCGATTTTGGGTATCTTGATCGCAAACGGGATGGGTCTGCCTATTGGCGTGTTGAACAAGCCCCGGAGGACTGATCAATTTCCATAAAATCTTGGTTTACTACTAAAAAGTTGCTAGATTATGGGTGATTGCGTGGTAGTATCTTGAGATTCTCATCGCCATCCAAAAGATGACGTAAGGGTTGCGCATCCAAGGATAAAACCCTGCTGTTGGCAAAATATTCGAAATTGAAACCGGTCTTATCGCCGGGATTTTTGCCAGGAATAGGCATCAGTCTTGCGGTGAGGGGTTTATTCAACCGTAATGATAGGGCCGCCACATCCAACAAGATGGCTTGAATTTGCCCCACGGAAGCATCACCGGGCAGTGGGATGGTATCCAAGCCAGTCCCGCACACGGCAGAATATAACAAGAAATCTGTGATGCTCAAAAGTCCCTCTGCGCCGCGCTGTGAGAAGGTCGCGTCTTCAAGCATGGGGAACATCAACCCATTGAAGCCAGTACGTTTGAATTGAGCTCTATCCAGGGCATCCATCAGGATGGTGGCTGCGGCTAAACTGCCAGCTAAACCTACTGCTGGTAAGCCCAATTGCTCTAAAGCATAGCCAATAGAAATTTCTTGTGTGGGGAAGGGCGCTGTTGAAAAATCCAGCCCCTTGAAGGTTACTTGGTAAGTTTTTTCGAGGACATCACTGAGGGATTCTAGATCTCGAGCGTGTTCTTCAATCGATTGGATCAGCAAGTCCTGCGCTTGTTTTAGAGAATTGGCTTCTGAGAAAGCTTTCACAAACAGGTCTGCTGATTCGATGGCCAGGGCAAAGGCTGGCGCTTTCCCCTGGTGATAAGCAGCTGGGAAAAAGGGACCCCAAGGGGAAACGTTGGCTAAAGCGGTAAAGCGTAGGTTTACAAAGCCATTTTTTCTCAGAGTGGCAGCTTTATGGATAACCTGTGCGCATTCCTTTACAGCCGGAAGGCTGATTTGGTTTTCTGGGGTGGTGAGCATGCCGCTAAAGAACAAGTTGCCTGAATTTGCCAGCATTTGGGGGATAGTCTGATAGGTAGCCAGTTTGTCTGGTGTTGCAGGCCCTAGGGAAATATAATCAAAGCCTTCGCTGTGAGCGAGCACCTCTAATTGGACAGCCGCTTGCTCGTAATAATCTTCAGGAAAATACTCAGAAAAAGGTGGGGTTGCCATTCGAATTGTTTGTACTTCGTACCCGGCGGATTCGAAATTATATTTTGCGTGTCGGGCGAAAATACCAGCCTTGCGTAAAATGAGTTCACTAATCGGCCAGTGTGGGTTGACAAAATAAGTAATCGAACGGATGCGCATGATTAATCCCTTTTATGAGTGTACCGTTGACGCAAAACCTCGGCGATGACAATACCAGCGGCGATTGCAGCGTTTAAGGATTCTACCCGCCCATGCATCGGAATGGTGATGGCATTCATAGCAAGATTTTTCCCTGCTTTAGTGGCGCCGAACGCCTCACCCCCAATCAGCAAGGCGCAGGACTGACGGAAATTGGCTTCCCACAAGGGTGTTCCCCCTTTGGCGGTAGTTAAGAAGATGGGTATCCCTTCCAAATACGCTTCAATCTCAAACCAATCCTTGTGATAAATGGGCAAATGGAAATGGGCGCCCATACCAGCTCGGATAACTTTTGGTGAAAAGGCGTCTACTGTACCCGGGGTGAGCAGAACTGCGTCCGCACCGGCGGCTTCGGCTGTCCGGAGTAGGGTCCCCATGTTACCCGGGTCGCGAATTTGGTCTGCAATGACAACAAAGGTCGGTTTGGATGGGAGGGGTAAGGCCTGCCGCTTAAAAACCCCTAAGATTCCCTGGGGGGTTTCTGTATCGCTTAATTCTTTCATCAGTTCGGCTGCGATTTGGGCGATTTCCAATTTTGAATTTTCACGCAACTGGCCAATCACTTCGAGGCCACGGTTGGAGAGGGTCTCATCATAGAGTACAAAATCCATCGGCCATTGGACGGATACTCCTTCTTCTACCAATCTGACCCCTTCAGCAACAAAGGCTTCCTCGGTCTCTCGATTTCGCCGGCGGGATTGAAGCGCACGCACCAATTTGATTTTGTTGTTGCTGTTGGAGGTAATTATTTCACTCACAGGCAATCCTTTTTATATTTAAAGCACTTTATCAAGCTGTACAACAATTGTAACAAGGATTAAAGATTTTAAATTTATGAAGACCAATATAATTAATACCTTAGTAGAAGCAATCCTGCCTCTGCCCTATTTTCCTTAAATCAAAACTCTCAAACTCGTGATAATTACCATCTATTGGGAGGAGTTTTTGATAACTTACAAAATTGCGTGCGAATTTCTCCTTCAGGTGTGATGCTGAGAAGCCCAAATTGGGGTGTGTAATGATTCTTTTTGCAGGGATAGGCTGCACCTGGGTTGAATAATAATTGTCCCTTGACCCATTTGGCAATTTGCCAATGCGTATGGCCAAAGACGATCACATCCGACTGGGGATAGTCTTTCAGCAGCCGTTGATAATAATGTTCGAGATTATAAGACCGCCTGAAGTGAATAAATTTATCCACAAGGTAGAAAAGCAGGGAGTGATGCCCGTGGGCTAAGGTTAGCCTTACCCCGTTAATCGTCATGGTGATGTCCCGTGGTGTGCGCATGCCCAGCAGCCAATCCCGGTTCCCCTGGATGATGGTGACAGGAGCGACCCGCTCCAGGGTGCGTACCACTCGCCAGGTGCAAGCGTCTCCAGCGTGTAAGATGCGGTCAATCTTGGCATCCTTCAGACTTGGTAGGAGTTGATCGGGGAGTTGCTTCATTCGATCAGGAATATGGGTATCGGCAACCACGCCGAAGGAAATCGTTTTAAGCGATGCCTGCATAGGGTGTCTCTTTTTCTCCTGGGCGGAAATAAATCCAGGTTAGAAAAATTGCTGCGGTATAAAGCAAACCTGTTGTTATAAAAAGGGGTGAAAACCCAAAACGGGTTTGAACCAACCCGGAGATGAAAATGCCAAAAGCTTGACCGAGTTGCCATGCAATGCCGCGAACACTGGCGATTAGACCCTGCTCATTGGACGGTGTCATCAGCATGGCATGATTTTCAAGCAGCGGTGCGGACATTTGCATTAGGACGGCACGCATCAACAAGCCGATGAAAGCAATCCATAACGTGGGTGAAAACCCCAGTAGAAACAAAAAAACGAGGCTAAAACCCTGGGTAGAAACCGTTGGAATGATGCGACTGCGGGTCAATTTGACCAACCAGGGGGAGGTCATTGTCCCCAAGAACACAAGCAACGATGCGATGCTGAAGATCAAGCCTAAAAGATCATCGCTGATAGCAAATTTTGACTTTAAAAAGACGTTGAGATAGGGAATTAAAAGCGCTGCACCAAACCCAGTGATTAAATTAATCAGGGCCAGATGACGGGCAACGGTATTGGAGGCCAGGTCTCGGAAAAATTTGCGATTTAGTAATGGATTTACACGATTATTCTTAAAAGCTTGATTTTCGGAGATCAGTAAAATTGGGATTAGTCCTGAAGCAGCAAACAGAATTACGGATGAGATGATCCACCGATAAGATGAGGCGCTTCCAGGGATAATGTTGAATGTGCTTTCAAAAAGATGAGGTAACTGACCACCCACCAAGCTGCCGATCACGGCTGCCAAGGTTAAGAGGCCGTAATTCAAACTAAATACCAGTGCCTGGTCCTCCTCGCGACTGACAGCCATGATGAACGGTGGTTGTGAAACTTGATAGAGCATTAAACCAGCCCCTTGGAGCAGGCCAAACAAGAAAATCAACCCGGGTTGGGATAACTGGATTTGAAGAAACATCCCTAAAAAGCAAGTACCAAGACCCAATACCATGCTCTTGCGTCGTCCGATCCGATCTGAAAGTAAACCCAAAGGCAATCCCAATAAAAGCGCTGCCAGGGGTGTTGCAGATCGGATTAAACCCAGCCCATCATTATTGATGCCAAGAGTGAGGATGTAAAGATTAAAAAAGAGCTCCCAAATGCTAAAAGCGAACCCATACAGCAGGGTCGTCGATAAAAAAAGTTTGATGTTCCGGTTTAGTTGAGATCGCATCGCATGTCGGAGTAGTAAAAAAAATAATCGGGTTTGATTCTACCATGCATGCATCTGAAAGGGTCTAACGAATAACACCAACAACATACTAGCTATCAATGTTTTTTCTACTTGAGAGTTTTGAAAAGTAGATGAATTATGAAAATACCTTCAAATTATTACACCTGTATTTAGTTTTAAGTGAAATTGATAATAATAAACTGTAGGGGCTCAGCACCATGTGTCAAGGAAAGAAGACAGGCTGAGCCCCTACGATTAGATCAAAAGCTATCGATTATGAACACCCTCTACTTGCATTGTCTTCTTGATTTTTAGAGAGGTTTTCTGTAAATTGTCCAGGCGTTTTCTTTTTGATAACCCAGGCTCTCATAAAGCTTTAGTGCACCTGTCGGGTTGTTGGTATCCACACCCAGGGCAACTTCTGTCATTCCCTTCGCTTTGTGCATGTGCATGCTGCGGACAATTAACGCCCTGGCGATGCCGCGTCTGCGCCAGTCCCGATGGGTCGTGATTTCTTCTGTCCAACCGCGCTTCCGGTTGAATTTTTGATTGTAATCGTGATCAATGTAATTTAGCACGCTTCCAACCACTTGATCTTCCTTCCAAGCGACCTGCCATAAGTCAGGCTGGAAGTACTTGGATCCTTTATAGGAAATGAAGTCCTCCTCTTTGGGTATTGAAAAGCCCCAATGATCGCGAAAGGCTTCGATGGAGGCATCCCAAATTCTGCGGATGTCTTCTGGGTTGACAGGTCGAACTTTAATACCCTCTGGTAAATCAGCTTCTGGGATATCCTCTAAGGGGCGTGACATTCCGATTGAGAATCGCTTTGGCTCATAACCCAAGCTCTTGATGATTTCAGCAAAGCCTTCGTTATGATCATTACTGTCCGTTTGGAAGAATCGTTGGCTGTCGAGGGGGTGATCCTTGGCAATTTGCTGTAATCGATTTTCACACCATCCGATTATGGCTTCCTCGATACCTTGATGGCGCCACCTAGGCAGGATTTTGACAAAGTGGAAATAGATCCGATCGTTGGGGTCCTCCTCCTGCCACCACTGGACGCGAGAATAGGCAACGGGATTGCCATCAATTTCTGCAAAAATCATATCCTTGTCGGGATCCGAATTGGTCAGGTGTTGATAATCGTGTTTGAGGCTTTCAAGAGTAACTGCGAAATTCTCCTTATCCGCTTCTGCGGTTTTTGCTACGATATTAACCATGATTGGAAAATCCGACTCCCTAGCGAATTTTCGAAAGCTTAAGCCATCAATGGATGGCATTGGATTAAGGAATATTTTATTGGTCGTCATTACAACACTTCCTTTTCTTTCTTGTACTTGTTAGGAACCGCAAGAGGGGGTGATGTGCACCCCCACAGGTGAACCCTTTTGGATGGCACAAACCTCACTTGTTTTCGGGAACAAAGCCATCCTGGTGTACGCCTGGTTCACCCATCCTCTTGCAGGGACCATCTTATTTATTCATATCTTCATCAGTTTTACTAGTGCCATTGGCCTGGGCAACCCTTTCAAGGTCGCGCTTGTCTAATTTGAACTTCAACCAGGCGGGGATCACCGTCAGGAGGGCAAACACCGCCGTGATGTAAAAAGGTGCTTGCGGGTTGATGTTTTTCCACAGCAATGATCCAATCGCTGGCGCAGGGAGGGAAAAAATGCCCAGGCTGGCATGGATCAAGCCGAAGCCAGTCCCACGGATACGCTCCGGCAGCACCTTGCTCAAAAGCGATTGATAAGCTGGAGAGAGCAGCCCCACACCGACGCCAAACAGTGCCCAAATAGCCGCAAAGCCGATAAAACTGTTCATATTGATCAACAGCACTATAGCCACAAATTCAATGAAAAACCCGATGGCGATGGCGACACGTTCGCTGAATTTATCGGCAAACCAGCCGGCGGGAATGGTGGTGACCATCATGGCCATGCCGAAGAAGGATGATAACCAGCCGATCTGCTGTAAACTCATCCCGCCAACCTCCTCAAGATAGAGGGGCATCAGCCGGAAGGACATCGAAAAGGCAATATCCCGGACGCCATCGGTCAGCAGTAACCAGGTCAGCACACCACCTGCAATAGCCAAACTGAAGATGGTTTTGAAATTCAACTTGAGTGCCTGGAAGGACAATTTTTCGTTTGCTTGTTCCTTGCGGCGCTTGCCGGCTGTTCTTGCCAGGATAAGTCGAATAATGGTTGCGCATATATAGATGCCAGCAGCCACTGCCAGCATGATTCGAAAGCCATAGGTGTCGGCTAACCAGCCCCCAAAGGGTGGTCCGATCACCGTCACGACGGTGTAGATGGTATCGGTGATGCCATAAACCTTGCCGCGGTGTTCTTCATCCGTCTCTTCGGCAATGAAAGCGCCAAAACTTGGCCCGATCAACGAACGGGTGATTGCATTCAATGTTTCAGAGAGATACAACCATTGCCAGGTTGGTACAAAAATGGGGCTAATGAAGGCGCCCAGCCCAATCAGGCTGCCTAAAGCGACGCTTTTCAAACGTCCAATCGTATCGGAGATCCAACCGCCTAGCACCTGTAAAACAAGGGGCACAATTTGGGATACGGTGAAGAAGACGCCAATTTGGACCACATCTGCACCCAGGTATTTCATGTACAGGGGCAGCATGTTCATGTACATCTCTGCTGCAATATTGGCAAATACCATGGCAACCATAAAGGTGATCAGGGTATTGGATAAAATGCGCGATTTTTCTTTTGTTAGTTGTAATTCATTTGTTGTTTCCATTGTTTTCCGTTTCTTGCCGGCCATGTTCTTCCAATCGCGGGGAGGCAATTAATTTTATGCTCTTGTTGCCAGGTCATGGCCAGGTCTTATTTCCAATTCATAAGTATCATATTGCTGGGTGATAACCATGCCAGCCTTCTCATATAGCCGGGAAGCGTTGGTCAGGTTGGTCGCATCGACGCCCAAGCCAACACGGTTATAACCGCGTTGATAAAAATCGTTGAACGCGGTCAGCAGCAATGCCATCCCTAAACCCTTTCGCCGCCAGGGCTTTCGCACCGCCAACTGGCTCACCCAGCCAAAATTTGAGTCTTCCGGCATTTTGCCCCTTGAGCGGCAAATACCGGCAATCTGGTCATTTTCTTTGGCTAAATACCACATAGTTGGGTCAAAATCATCACTGTTATGGATGTAATGGTGCCAATGCTCCAGCAATTCTTCCATCGGTCTTTTAACATAGCCCCAGTGATCTTCAAAGGCTTCTTCGGTAGCGAGGATAGCGGCTTCCAGTTCTGTATCGATGTCGATAGGTACAATCCGTAAGCCTGCTGGAATGTTCGGTTTAGCGGAGGCAGTGGTTAGTTCAATCTCCATGCGGAAGAAATGTCGCACCAGCTTATAACCATAGGTTTCTAAGGCCGTTTTGCGGATTTTATCCTTATTAGGGACGCCCTGGCTCATCACCACTCGGGTTCCCTCAGGGGCTAATGACACTCGGTTTCGGGCACATCTTTCCATCCATAGGAGCATTTCATGGTACAGGTTGTGGTCCCAAGCATCCGGGTGCAGGATCCCCCACACATACTTTGTGACATGGGGTGGGCTTGTGTCCCAGACATCAAAATAGCCAATGATCTGACCATGGTCGTCTTCGACCACACGCACAACTTCTTCAAGATCCATACCGGGGGAGGTCCAATCAGTCATCATCTCATCCAAATCGGTGTCATCAAACCCAAAGAGATGCTGTGCGTAGGCGTTGAATAGATCAACCGTCGCTTGAGCATCGTCAAGTGTAAAAGGGCGAAAGTTTGTGTTTGTCAATGTTGTTTTCATTTCTTCTCCAAATTTTGTAATTCTTTCATCTCTTTAGTAATCCATACCTAGAGGCACTTTTAGCAGAGATCAATGCGAGCATTATTCGATACAAAAGAGCCACGAGGCTTTATGCTCCCGTGGCTCGCTTTTGAGGGCTAAATTGAAATCTAAATTTTAGATCAAAATAAAAAAGCCACGGCGGTGGAGATTGCCCGTGGCCAGGTTCCTAGTTCGTATAGGCTAACCGCAAACAGGCGCACTCCGCGCAGGTAAATCATTGCTGATACTATCGGCAGATTTACTGCAGAGCATTCTATAGCGTGTAAAAACTTGGCTCATGCGGATGCATTCCTTTCTTTTAAGATTCGATCTTCTGTGCCCGATGGTCGGGCGTAATTTCAACTTTACTAGTCTATCATAAACCTAATGGGGCTGTCAATAGGGTAAACAAGATTGTTGATGGAAAATATATTGTTTGGTGATTTTGTGATACGATGATCTTTTTATTTAACGATGGTAATTCCGTAGGGGTAGGTCTCTGTGCCTACCCTGCTTGAAGAGGGCAACCACAGCTCAAAGAGTGCTTCGCGAAGGGTTGCCCCTACCTTTGGTAAATTGCTACGAAAAATAGCAATATGCCTTATCATTTTTCTTGTTATTCAACATTCTCCTAATCCTTGGGCATTTCTTTTTTGATAAATCCTAAATAAATTAACAGGATTATTCCCAGTGCGCTGATTGCAACCAGGCTGATTCCAACGATTTTTCCATCAGCAAAGGTATGGTGCAGAACAGTCAGCTGTTGGGTGGGTGTTCTCGTGGGTCCCGGTGTGCGGGTGGGAAAAGGGGTATGGGTTTGGGTAACCTTCGTGACCGTGGGCGTCGGGGTATTAGGCCGCCTGGTGCGCGTGCTAGTAGGTGTGGGGGGCTGTACGGAAGCTGGTTTGATGACCAGGATATCCCCTTCAAAAATTTGGGTCGTGGTGGCGCTCATACCGCTGTTAGCGAGGATTTCGTCGATGGGCACATCATAGGCTTCAGAGATGGTGAAAAGTGTGTCCCCGTATTGAACGCGATGGAGGATCATCCCCTCATCGTCGGGTGTGCTTGTGACGATGGGTAAAATAGGGATTGCTGTTTCTTGTGCGGTGAAGGATGAAGCTTCCACTTCCGCCTCAGAGGCATTCACATCTCGATCGGGGGCGTTGTTGACTGGCAAACTACCGGGGCGGACATTGAGAGTGTAGTAGACAAGATCACCATCAATAGCCACACCAGCGCCCACACTACCGGTTGGATAACCGACCATGGTATTCCAATGGGTCCAGTCGGACCAGACCGTGTAGACACAGTATTGGATCGACATATTGGTGCCCATGGCAACATTTTCCTTGATGCCGATGCTAAAGGATGTGCTCCCATCTGCGTGGGTGTGGGTCCATGTGCCGATGCTGGCCATGTAGTCGCTGTGAGATTGCGCATAAGCCATCAGGGAGCTGTCGACGGTGTAGGGCGTCAGTCCCTGGCTTTGACGGAGTGCGTTGACAGTGCTGATCAGGTCAGATGCGCTGCCGGCCTGGGCTTGAGCGGTTTGGGGCGCGACCAGGGCAAAGGTGAGTAGGAGCAAGGTTAAAAATTTTGTGATTGTGCGCATACTGGCATTATTATAACTTGGAAAAAGAAAAACGCATAAAAGTGTAGGATCGCATTTCTGCTAAAGCCATAGCTTTTTCACAATGTTTCCAAGCAGTTGACGGATGGTCTCATTTATCAGTAGAATACAAACCTATCAGCGAAAACTCAATTGCCGAAAAGTTATTGGTATCTTACTATGAAAAAATTTGATTTAGTCATATTGTTGATCCTCACATTGGTCATATCAGCTTGCAGCGCGTTGGATGGAAGCACTGGATCTGACCTTTTAACTGATTCGCCCAACAATGAGGCTCCGACATCAAATCAGGTTGAAGAAACACTAGAAAATATTGATGATTCGACGGCAACTTCGAATCCACCCAATGAGAATACACAACCAGCTGAAACAACCAGAACGCCAACAATCACCCCAACGCCAGATCCGCTTGGTAATCTCTACGATTGTCAAATGAAACTTGAGTTTACGTCTGGTCCATTGGCTTCACAGAGCACGAATTTCACGGTTTTGGGTGAAGATTATTTCACTGACAAGGGCGATAAATTTGAAATGGGCAAGGGAACTGGCATTTATTATGAACCCCAGCGTTATTTCATCCTGCACTCCTCCTACATTCGTGAGATTATTGATCGGCCATTGGAGGCTGAATTTATCCGAAAATACCTGGAAAGCTGGGGACAAGCTGGTCCGCAGACGATCCAGGCCAACATTGACGCCCTAATCGGTTCACAAGCCATCTGGAAGTGTGAAGGAGGTTCAAGTTTTACGACAGAAATCAATGGGGTTGTGCGCTTATCCCATGAAGCCTCCAATCGGCTATGGTTGGAACCTCTCACTATTCCAGATATTTTGGCGGATCGGGAAGGATTGGTTAGCGAATGGGTGGGGGGGATTGAAATCGAGGATGAATCCCGGTTTCTGTTGGGCTTTTGCGGTTGGGGTCCGGAATCATTGGGGGAAGAAAGATATACCTATTACCGCTATTTGGTGAGTTTCGATGTGTTGGATATATACCGCTAAACTGAATTTAGTTAGGTGAAGGGCATGGTCATCTGACTTGGATGGGACCATGTCCCCTTAGAAACGTCAGCATTAAATCATTTTTTTGCTAATTCAAAAATAAAAACTCAAAATTTTTTTTCATCACATTTGGTGATAAATGTAAATTAAGTTTTGTTAAATTACGAGAAATTGGTAGTTATAATCACTTTACATGGTGGGAAAATTGATATATAATAAATAAGATAAATAATATCCAAAAAACCTAATAAGAAAAAAAGAGTGTTTTTGGATATGCAATGAAATCCTAAATAATTCATAGATGATAGGAGATAGACATGAAAAGAAATATTAAAATAACCACCGTAATACTTACAATAGGGGTCTTGATCAGTTTTTGGATCGCAACCTTTTTTAATTGGGGAGCTCAAGTTTTGGCGCAACCCCAGGATGAATGTGAGGGTTTTGATTATTACCTGAAATTTGATACAGGGGAATTGATTGACCCAAACACGAAATCTGCTAATGGAAATGAGATTACAATCAGTAATTTTACCTCCAAACCTGGCGAGCCAAATGAAGTCATGTCAGTTGAATGGATTTCGGACATTCCAATAGGACGCGTGGTTGTAAAAGCAGGATCAGGTGATAACATCTATGAACTTGTCCCACCCGAGACAAGCGGAACAGCTGAAACCGACACAAATAATGCTATCAGCCATGTCACTTTTTGTTGGGATGACCCCGGTGATCCAACGCCCACAAATACACCGACCAGCACACCCACCAATACACCCACCAACACACCTACCAACACGCCTACCAATACTGCTACCAACACGCCCACGAATACACCCACCAACACACCGACTGGGACATTGACACCAACCAATACACCCACCAATACGCCAACCGGTACTTTGACTCCAACCGAAACAGAACCGCCTGAGACTGCAACGCCAACTAAGACTCCGACGAAAACCGGGACTCCTTCTGAGACTGAACCACCAGAAACAGAAACACCGACGGAGACTCCAACTGAAACAGAGACTCCCACCGAGACCGAAACGCCGACTGAAACTGCGGTGATAACGGATGAACCCGAACAAGAGGCAACCCCAACACCGACAGTTGAGCCAGATAAACCCGCTGGCGGCGTTGGTCCTTCGAATGCTTCACTGTTCTTACCCTGGATCTTAGGTCTTTCTGGTTTATTCTTAGTTGGGATGACTCTGAGAAAAGCAACACAAAAGGTGCATAACCGATAAAAAATTGACACCTGTCCCAAACATAACATGAACTTAGTGGTCCATGTCCTTTAACTTAGAAAAAAGAAGCCCAACTCATAAAGTTGGGCTTCTTTTTAATGTCTTGACATTGGCTTTCATTGTTATTCGGAAAACCTTAGACGTAGGAAATATTAAATTATGATTTTATTTTTTTGGTACAGAGTTGATGAGGTCACTTTCATTTGCTAATCTCAATGGGGTATTATCTTAACATTATAAGCTTTGCGGATTAACTTAGCAAATGTATCAATTATTTAACAGAAAACATTAATATGCATTCCAACAAACAGAAATTACTCCTTTCCATAGCCCTGACGGGTTTAATCTTTATCGCTGAATTGGTGGGTGGGTTGTTTACGGGTAGCCTGGCGCTGCTTTCTGATTCTGCCCATGTTTTTATGGATATGTTTGCCCTGGGGATCAGCTACCTGGCCATCCGTGCGGCAGCGCTACCGGCTAATGACCGCCACACTTACGGTTATCATCGCCTGCAAGTGCTAGCGGCATTGGTCAATGGTGTGAGCCTTTTTGTGATCGCCATCGAGATCCTCAGAAATGCAATTGAGCGCTTTCAGAATCCTGAGCCAGTGCTGGCTGGGCCAATGTTGATCATTGCCCTGATCGGCCTGGCAGCGAATGTGACTGTGGCATTTGTACTGCGTCCCCACGGCGATCATGATCATGAGGATCTGAACACCCACTCAGCATTTCTTCACGTTTTGGGGGACACCCTGGCCTCGGTGGGGGTAATCGTGGCGGGAATTATTATTCTGCTAACAGGACAGCAATGGGTTGATCCACTGGTAAGTCTGCTAATCAGTCTGCTAATCATGTTCAGTGCGGGGAGATTATTGCTTAAAACAGTGCATATTTTGGTTGAGGGGATGCCAGAAGGGATGCGTGCTTCAGATGTGGCTGAGGCGATGCAGTCTGTTGATGGCGTCGTGCAAATCCACGATCTGCATATTTGGACGGTTGGGCCGGGGTATATTGCTATGAGTGCGCACGTCGTTTTAACCGACCAAATGTTGAGTCAATCGGAGGGTGTGATGGAGGAGTTGAAAGCACTGCTCTCATCCCGCTACCATATTGATCACACCACTATCCAATTTGAATGTGCCACTTGTGGGCAGGGGCGCGTTAATCACAGGGATTAGACACGCTGTGGATACAGGCTGAATGTATGAGGAAGTGTGGTCATGGTAGGTTTTTTCATTCCATATCCATTAAATTCTGAAGATTGACATCTTCATTTATCACCTTGTGAATGATCCAATTTCAACATCCCATATTAAGGTAAAATGGATGATTGACAATAGAGAAGAAGGAATCCATGTTAGATATTAATCTGATCCGCGAAGAACCTCAAATTATCCGTGAAGCCCTCCAAAAACGCCAAATGGACCCATCCCCGGTCGACATCATCCTGACGCTGGATGAGAAAAGGCGGAATTTGATCCAGTCCGTGGAAGAATTGCGTGCCGAGCGCAACACCGTCTCCAAGGAAATCGGCCGCATGAAGGACAAGGAAGCACGGCAAGAGAAAATTGATGCCATGCGCACTTTGGGTGAGAAGGTTGATGCCCTCGACGCAGACTTGAAAGTTGTCGAATCGGTATTGCAGGATCACCTGGACGGCATTCCGAACATTCCAGACCCTGGGGTGCCGGTGGGCGTGGATGACAGCGATAATATCGTGTTACGCACCATAGGAAAGCTGCCGAAATTTGATTTTGAACCACAGCCCCATTGGGATTTGGGTCCGGTTTTGGGGATCATTGATTTTGAGCGCGGTGTGAAACTCTCCGGGTCTCGTTTTTACGTTCTTAGCGGTGCTGGTGCACGCTTACAACGTGCATTGATTTTTTGGATGGTAGATTTGCACATTCGCCAGGGATATTTGGAGAAATATCCCCCATACATGGTGCATGGAGAGATATTGTATGGCTCGGGCCAATTGCCAAAATTTAAGGATAATCTTTACCGCGACGTAGAAGAAGATTTGTGGATGGTACCGACCGCAGAGGTGCCTCTGACCGGGTTGCACATGGGTGAAATTTTGGATGAAGCGCAGTTGCCCATCCATTACACGGCTTATACAGCGTGTTTCCGGCGGGAAAAGATGAGCGCTGGACGGGATGTGCGCGGAATTAAACGCGGCCATCAATTTGATAAGGTGGAAATGTACGCCTATTGCAAGCCGGAAGATTCGCCGGCTGAGCACGAGAAAATGATCAAGGATGCTGAAGAGACCGTAGCAGCTTTAGGGCTGCCTTACCGAGTCTTACTCCAGTCGACCGGTGATTTGGGATTTGCGTCCCATAAAACCTATGATATTGAAGTTTGGGCACCAGGCTGCGGTGAATGGTTGGAGATTTCGTCGGTTTCGAATGTGGGCGACTTCCAGGCACGGCGAGCAGGCATCCGCTATCGGCCGGCGGAGGGCAAAGGCACCCGTTATTTGCATACCTTGAACGGCTCTGGATTGGGGATGCCGCGCACCTTGATTGCGGTGTTGGAGAACTATCAACAGGCTGATGGTTCCGTGGTCATTCCAGAAGTGCTGCGCCCATTGATGGGTGGTTATGAGGTTATTCGACCAATTTAATGTCCCTCTGGGCTGAAATTCCGCTTTTGTTTTTTGTCATCCTGGGGATCCTGATTGGATTCTTCAGCTTGTTTTTGGTGTTTTTCCCCGGGCTGACCGTTATTTGGGCATCTATTTTTGTGTGGGGGCTTTCAACCTCGTTTAATCGCTCGGTAGGTCCATGGACATTCACTGTGACGATCACCACCTTTGTGATCATCACGCTGTTGATGCTGTTTGGTAATGTGGTTGATAATTTCTTTATGGCGGGTGGGGCTAAGAAGAAGGGAGCCAGTTGGTTGGGCATCGGGTTAAGTTGGTTGGCGATGATTGTGGGGGGAATTGTATTCACACCTTTGGGGGGATTAGGGCTTTCGATGCTAATTCTCTTTATCACGGAGTTAATCCGCGTACGGGAATACCGATCAGCATTTCGGACCATGTCCAGTATGGCGATGGGCTGTGGGTGGGGGGTAGTGACCCGGGTGGGCATTGCCCTGGTGATGATCGCCTTGTTTGTGATGTGGTACTTTATGTTGTATCAGTAGGGAAGCTGAAAGCTCAAAGGCTAAAGCTCAAAGGTCAAAGCTCAAAGTTCAAAATTCAAAGCTCAAAGCTGAAAGGGTTTCAAGGACTGGGGACCGAAGACAGGTGTTTTCCTGTTGGGTTTAATTAAGGGGTTAACATTTCAACGTGATAAAAGTTTCTGTAGCAACCCACCAATTATAGTGTTGTGCGAATCGAGGGTAATGGGTTGCTCCATCGATCTACGATGATCTATATCAATAATTTTGTCAGATATGTTGACCTGTCCCCCAAAATGATATGGCGGGGGATGACGCAATCCTACCTAACCCACATAATGAGTAAGGCGCGGTGGGGGTTTCACCGCGCCGATATGATCAAGTAATAAAAGAATCATTTAACGAATGGTGGATGATTTTCAAAACGTCGGGGTCAAATTCGGAACCGGACCTACAAAGAAGCATCATTAAAAGAAAATAATGAGACTGCTTCGTGTCTTGCAGTGACAAAAACAGGATCATTCACTATTCATCATTCACAATTCACAAAAAAATGTTGCTATAACAACCCCCCACATATCTGAGCCATACTAAGACGGATTATTTGCGCGCTTGCCGGGCCAAAAAGAGCGCTATGGATCCGGCGACTGCTGCGTTGAGGGAATCAATGCCGCCTTGCATGGGGATGCGCATAAGGAAATCGCATTTTTCTCTCACCAGCCGCCGCAAACCTTGGCCTTCATTCCCGATTACCAGCCCAATGCCACCGGTTAGGTCAATCTGGTTGGGGGGGAGCGCTTGGGGGCTGTCTTCAAGACCGACCATCCATCCCCCGACCTCCTTTAGTCGATCCATCGCTTGGGCAATGTTCTGCTGGGCGATTAGCAGCATTTCGGTAGCGCCTGAGGAGGCATTCACCACCGCCGGTGTTACACCAGCCGCCCTGGCTGGTGGGATGACGACGCCATGCACGCCAAAGGCTTCAGCCGTTCGTAGTAAGGTGCCCAGGTTTTGTGGATCTTGAATTAAGTCCAATAAAAGGACAAATACAGGCTCATTTTGAGACTTGGCTTTATGGATAATATCTTCTAGATTTGTATAGGGATAGGCGCTGCATTCCAAAGCTAAGGCTTGATGATGAGGATCAATGCCATCCAGGTTGGATCGCTTGACAAATTCGACGGGAACGCCAGCGCCGTGTGCCAGTTCAATAATTTCGGCTAAACGTCCCTGGGTTTTTGCCCCCTGGGCAATCCACAGCTTATGAATTTGCCGGCGATTAGATTTGAGAACTTCATAGGCGGGGTTTCGCCCGGTGATCCAGTCACTCAAGGCTTACTCCCAATGCCAGGTGGAGCCTTGAGGGGTGTCTTCAATCACCACACCCAAATTTACCAGATCATCCCGGATGCGATCGGATAAGGCATAGTTCTTTTGTGCCCGCAATTCTTGGCGGAGATCCAGTAAAAGTTCAATAAAAGCGTCCGCTTCGGTTGTGCCTTTTTCTTTTTCTGCCAATTCCAATCCTAATACGCCGGTCAGCTCATTGAAGGTCTCTTGAGCAGGTGCCAGTTCTTCGTCTGTTGCGCCTTCAGAACGTGCCTGGTTGATCATTCTGACCAGGTCGAAAATGGTGCCCAGAGCTCCAGCAGTATTAAAATCCTCGTCCATGGCTTCATTGAAGCCCTGGCGAGTCGTCTGGATTTGTGCTTCAAGTTCGTCGAGCACAGATTGGGATGCGCCTTCAGAGCTGGGCATCGCTGGGCGTTTGGCTGTGAGCAAACGCTCCAAGGCGCGCTCGTTGGCTTCAATTACATCGCTGTTGAAGGTCAGTGGGCTGCGGTAATGCGAACTGATCACGATCAAGCGCATCACATCCCCAGAATGATCCTCTAAAAATTCATTGATGGGGATCAGGTTGCCCAGGGACTTGGACATCTTTTCACCTTTGAGCTGCAGCATGCCGTTGTGCATCCAATAGCGTGCAAAGGGCTTGCCTGTGACCGCCTCTGTTTGGGCGATTTCGTTTTCATGGTGGGGGAAGATTAAGTCATTGCCGCCGCCGTGAATGTCAATTTGCTCTCCTAAATGGGAAAGGTTCATAGCAGAACATTCAATATGCCAGCCAGGTCTGCCCAGCCCCCAGGGGCTATCCCAAGCGGGTTCTCCCGGTTTAGCGGCTTTCCAGACCGCAAAATCCATCGGATTTTCTTTGCGAGCATCGACGCGGATGCGGCTACCAGCATTCATCTCTTCAAGTTTTCTGCCAGATAGCTTGCCGTAATCCTTATCGGTTTCTACCCGGAAATAAACATCACCATCGACTTCGTAAGCGGCACCTTTTGCAACCAATTTTGACACCATATCGATGATGGCTTCAATTTCTTCGGTGGCTCGAGGATATTCCGTAGCTGGGAGGATGTTTAGGTTTTTGAGGTTATCCTTGAATTCTTCAATATATTGTTCAGCCAAAGTAATGGGTTCAACACCCAGTCGAATGGCCCTGTCGATGATCTTATCGTCGATGTCGGTGAAGTTCATCACATACTTGACGGAATAGCCACTGTACTCCAAATAACGCCGAACGACGTCAAATACTAGGGCTGACATCGCATGACCGACATGGGCGTGATCGTAAACAGTGGGTCCGCACACATACATGCGAACCTTACCTTCTTCAATGGGCGTAAACTCAGATTTATCCCGAGTGAGGGTGTTGTAAATTTTTAAGGACATCGTGATCTCCTTTTAGAAGGAAAATTTTGACGGACTTAGTCGTTTTCAGGTTTAGCAAAAATCATGCGGCCAGCAGCAGTTTGTAAGACCTTGGTGACGGTAATGTTAACTGTTTTACCGATGTATTTGTTGCCATCTTCAACCACCACCATGGTGCCATCTTCCATGTAACCGACGCCCTGGCCATATTCCTTGCCCTCTTGAATAATCTTCATGTCAAGGGATTCACCCGGAAGCAAAATGGCTTTGACGGCATTGGCCAATTCATTAATGTTGAGGATCGAAACACCTTGCAATTCAGCCACGCGGTTCAAGTTATAGTCGTTGGTCAGGATGGGGCAACTCAATTGGCGTGCCAACACGATCAGCCGTTCATCGACTTCACGCACACCTTCAACATCAATATCGCTGATGGTGACAGGAATGGCCGGATCTTTTTGTAATTCCGACAGCACTTCCATGCCACGTCGGCCGCGCTGTCTGCGCAGATTGTCAGCAGAATCGCTGACGTATTGCAATTCATTCAAGACGAAGCGAGGGATTAATAAATGCCCAGGGATGAAACCAGTGCGAGCGATGTCGGCGATGCGCCCATCGATGATGGCGCTGGTGTCCACAAGAATTCTGCGACTGTCTTGTAGTCCACTGACTTGATTGTCATCATCACCTAAACTGCCACCTTTGCCTATGCCTTTAAAAATGCCGCTAATTTCTTTTTGACGAGCGATGAAGATGACGATGCCAAGGTAACCAAAGAGCATGACCGCGATAAAGGGTAGGATATTGCCTAAGGGTGATGGCAGCAGCGAAATTGGATATGCCAAGAGCGCTGCCAGGATCAACCCAAAAATCAGACCAATTAAACCAAAAACGAGCGTTTGGGCTGACAGCTTGGTCAAACGCTTTCGTATAGCATTAATTGGTTTGATGGAGATCCATGGACCGATAAGAAATCCAAAAAAACCGATAATGAGGCTGGCAAGAATTTGGAAGACGACAATTGGCCAGGTATTGGCAGGCCAAATTTCCTGGGTGAGAACACCGATGGGGTCGCCTAAAAAAACGCCGATAATTCCGAAAATAAGAAGAAAAATAAGACGAATAATTAGATCGATAGACATATAAAATAACTCCTTTTTTAATGTGCAATCTTGCGCGAAATAAATACGATAATTCCACTCATAATTTTAGCATGGGACAGGCCATAAGTCAATTTAAAACATCTTTTGACTAACTGTAATCATCAATTATCGAATCAACAAACACCGATGATTTACGCGAATTTGATGATGCTCGTTGAAACCAGTATAGGGATATTAATAATTGTGGAATTTGCCTGAGTGGAAAGGGAATTTTTTACAGCCTGCGAGAGCACAATTATTGAGGGTTATGCAGGCGGTGGTGTCTGCAAGGGGGGATTGGTTTCATGTTTGGAAAGGTCGACTTTCATCGGTTTTCCAGCGTCCTCGTTGAGCAGCATACTCAGTTGGGCTAAGGCATGGGAATCGTAAGCACGATGCCCGCAGATATCACAAATCCAGGCGGGAAAATTCGGCACTGTGATTAGCTCTTCTCCCAGCCAGGTCATCAATGTCGCTGATTGTAAATACATCTTGCCCCCCTGGCATCGTTGGCAGCGCTTGGTTTCAGTTGTGTCATCCATTGAATGTGCGTTTTCTGACAATTTTGGCTACTCGACTGTATGAATTTTTAAAGGTTAAATTTGTATATTCTTTGCTATTACTGAATGGCTTGGACGCTTTCAGGCGTGCGCAGTAGCGTAAAGTCGTTCAACGGCCAGTAGATTAAAAGAGCCCGACCGACAAGATCCTCTTCGGGGACGAATCCCCACAAATGTGAGTCACTGGAATTATTACGGTTGTCACCTAAGACAAAATATTCGTCCATGGGCACAATCCACTCCCCGCTGTAATTGGGAGGGGCGGCAATGTAGGGTTCGTACATTGCTTGGTTGTTGACGTAAACCGTGCCTTGTTCAACGCGAATAACGTCTCCGGGCAAGCCAATCACCCGTTTGATATAATCCAGCTCTGATTCCCCAGGGGCATGAAATACGACAATGTCGCCGATATCAGGTTCACCCCATTTATAAGCCACACGATTCACCAAGAGAAATTCTCCTGGCTGCAGGGTGGGTTTCATGCTGACATTTTCTACCCGCACACGAGCAGAAAGGGCATTGATAGCCAGGAATAAGATCACCGCTAACAGGATGGTTTCAATGGTATCGATAAAAAACCCTAAGCATCCGGATTTTTTTGATTTTTTTGGGGTTTCAATCTCAGTGGTGTCTGAGAGTGGATCAAGTTTGAAGTTGTCAGTCATTTTGTTTTACTCTATCGTTTTATTTTTGTTTATTATATCTTATTCTAAAATTATTGCACTTAATCCCGGCGTTTTTTGAGTACGATGCGGATGGGTGTGCCAATAAAAGGATAATCCGCTCTGAATTGGTTTTCAAGATAACGAATATAGCTGAAATGGGCTAATTCAGGGTAATTGACATATAGCATGAAGGTGGGAGGATCGCTGCGAACCTGGGTGCCGTAGTAAATCCGAAGGGAGCGCCCTGTCTTTGATGGGGCAGGGTGGATATCTTGGGCGCGTTGGATAATCTTATTGATTTGTGACGTTGTTAATCTGACCAAGCGCTCTTCCTGGATTCTGAGAGCTAAGGGCAAAACCTGATTGACGCGTTTTCCTGTCAGGGCACTGATGAAAATCAGAGGGACATAACTCATGAAGTTAAGTTCTTGGCGGATATGGTCCGTGTAGTCGTTGATGGTAAATGTATCTTTTTCTACCAGGTCCCATTTGTTAACGGCTACGAGTGCGCTTTTATAGGCGTCTTTGATATACCCCGCGATGTGCGCATCCTGCGCTGTGATGCTGGTGGTTGCGTCGACGATCAAAATGGACACATCGGCGCGTTCAATGGCTTTCATACTGCGCACCACGCTGTATTTTTCAACGCCAGGAGCAACTTTCCCTCGGCGGCGGATGCCGGCGGTGTCAATGAGCGTGACGGGGATGCCCTCATATTCTAGCTTGGTATCAACAGCATCCCGGGTGGTGCCGGGAATCTCGCTCACGATTGCGCGTTCTTCCCCAACGATTTTGTTAAGCAGGCTGGATTTGCCAGCATTAGGTTTGCCTACAATAGCAATTTTTACGGAATTATCCTCTTCCAGGTCTTCGCCAGAGAGGTCGAAATTGCGTACAACTTCATCCAACAGGTCACCCGTGCCGGTGCCGTGTAAAGCAGAAACAGGATGAGGGTCACCCATGCCCAGCTCATAAAACTCCCCCGCACCGTGCCAAATTTTGGTGGATTCGGCTTTGTTGACCACTAAGATGATCGGTGGCACAAGCTTCCCATCTACCGAGTGTTGTTTTCGACGGAGGATATCGGCGATTTCTTGATCAGCGGGCGTGACGCCAGATTGGCCGTCGACGATGAATAACACCACATCGGATTCCTCAACAGCAAGTTCGGCATGTTCGCGAATTTGGCGGATGAAATCCTTAGAACCGATAGATAGGGGTGCTTGGCCTTTGCCCTTGGTGGGGTCGATGCCGCCGGTGTCCATGACATAGAAAAAATAACCACTCCAATCCGCTTCAGCCAATAGGCGATCGCGGGTGGTGCCGGGCACTTCGTCCACAATCGCCAAGCGTTCACCGGTCAGGCGATTGAAGAGAGTGCTTTTGCCGACATTGGGTCGGCCTACGAGGGATACAATTGGTTTTGTCATCGGAGGTGATTATACCCAATTAGAAAATAAGGGGATACAGGGGTGGGAAGGTGGCGTTGGCTAATGAAGCGAATCGAAGAGAATATTATGTCATATCAAAATACCTGAGGAGCCTATTGCCGCTATCATCACGCCAGGGGATATATTCATCAGCGCGCTTGGGGTCTTGATGTAAAAACGCGGATGCCCATAGGAGCATAGTGGCATATTGCGTAGCGATGAATAAGTCCAGCAGCTTCCACTGCTCGGGAGGTAATGTACGGACTGATTCATAACCATCATAAAATGCATCTCGAAAACGGTCATAATTTTCGCCCCACGCCCAGGTGCACAAAGCGACTGCTATATCCCAAATCCAATAGCTAAAACCACAGTCCTCAAAGTCAATTGGGATTGCCTGGCCTGCTTTGAATAAAATATTCTCTGGGTACAAATCCGCGTGGATTAATCCAAAAGCAGCCGCCTTGGTGCCGAGGTTTTCCATGGTGCTTTTGGCTTGTTGGGAAACGATCAAAAAAGATTGCTGGAATTCTTGTGGCATGGAGTCGATCAAGATCTCTCTCTTGACGTCAAAGTGGCTGCCGCCTAATTGGGCATCCCAATCCCAAGCAGGACGGGAAAATTCTTCCGGTGTCTGCCAGGTTGAAGTGAAATGATGCAATTGTGCCATCAATTGTCCAACAGATTTCATGTGTTTCGGTCGAATACCCTGGTTCAACTTTCTCCCATCCAGCCATCTTAAAAGCGTCACACAGCGGCCATTTGGAAGGTCAGACGAAGAAACCTTGACAACGAAATCCCCGTTTGGTGCTCGCACGGGTGCAGAGACGAATAAACCAGCTTGATTGACCAGGGCATCGAGCCAGATCATCTCCGAATGAATATATGCCATCTCATCCCAGGCATGTAAACGCAGTAAAAATCGGTTTGGATGGTATGGGCTGCCATTCGAAAAATGCTTTGATAGGATGGGTAGGTCAACCCGGTAAATTACATTCCCCCCATATTGAAGGAGTGTCAGCTTCGCTTCTGCCAAACCGTATTCGTGCAGAGCGATTTGTGCTAATTTCCGAAAGCGAAAAAGGCGTTCACGTCTTGAAAGGTCTCGAAAGGTTTTTACTGCCATGATGGATTTTCTGTCCTGGTGATTATAATCTTATCTTATCATACAGAGAAAGTTATCAATGTGTTGTGGTGTGAAGGTTAACTCACAATCCTCACTTTTTTGATAGTGTTGGTTTATATTGGATTGAAAGACCATCCTGTGATAGCAATTAATAAGAAATTGTTAACCATCTTACAGAACGTTGCATAATGTGGTCTAATATATGCGGTCATCGGTCAACTTTATCATGATTTTACGTGATGAATGATTGAAAACGATGCAAGTTTATTTTTTAACCTTATTACAATTTACACAAGGAAGGATTAGTTATGAATCAGAAAAAATTGCCTGTTGTCAGTATCATCTTTTTTATCTTGGCAGGTGTGTTGTTAGCCCTGGGGATTTGGGGCGCCATCTATGCCTCAAATTACATTTCTTCGTTGATTGACGCGGGTCAATTGATGGTGGATGGCAATGAATACGAGCTGGTAAGCTTTCATTTATCATCCTATGGCCAATATGTCTTCTTTGCAATTATCATCTTTGGGATCGGTTGGATTGTTTATCTTTTAGCACCGGAAGAAGAGGAATTTGTTTTGGAAGAAGAGCTGTTCTTGGAAGATGAAGAAGAACCTGTCATTGAAGAATCCCTTGTTGAGGAAGTCCTTGTTGAGCCTATTGAGGAAATCGACGAAGAGGACATTGCAGAGCTATAAGCGAGCCTTTTCTCCTTATGAAAGGTGTATGAAAACCTGCCATCCGATCCCCTGATGGCGGAATCATTCAATAGAAGTAAATGCAGAAACCCACTTTCTCTTAGTGGGTTTTTGTTTTTAAGCTAATGAGTTGTCTGAACCGCGCAATTTTTCATTTGCAATTTTCTTACGCTGACGAATGCTATCTGATGATTGGTTGCCTCTTAAAATATAACGTTCACCCGGCTTTTTTCCACCATAAATCGTGATAAGCTTAACAACAAGGTGTTGATCCGGAAATCATCTCAGAAAGTAAACGCTCAGACAGAGATCATCAAAGGAAATCATCATTTGAAAGGAGTGGAAAATGGCACAAATTAATCCGATTGATCATAAAGAAACGACAACGATGTGTTGGTTTTGCGAACGGAATCCAGCAGATCCAGATGCAGGTGTAAGTGTGACCTTGAAAAGAGACATCAGCACAAAGTCGACAATGCATTGGGAAGTTACCAAAGCGAATATGTATGGGATTTATATCCCGCGCTGTAAGCAATGTAAGGAATTTCGTGATTATTCGCAGAAACTTGGTAAATTCGTGAGCTGGATGATCATAATTATGATTATTCTGGTTGCAGCTGGTTTTGGCATTAATTCAATATTGCCCGAGGAGGTTCCAGGATTTGTTGCTCCGGTTGTGGGTGGGCTTTTGATAATTCCTGTAATATTGATATCTGCTAAGAAAATCAGAAAGCCGGAAAATTATGCCAAGAAATACGACATTATGGATTATCCCGAGTTAGAAGCCATGATTAATGATGGTTGGGAAGTATCGTCGGTACATTATTAAAAGAAATCAAGATAAATTATCGTTAGAAACCAACTATTTATAAAAGGTAATTACGATCCATGAAGAGTTTCAGTCCTTTTGATGGTCGCAATAATTCTAAAACATCCTTAATTTGTCCTCGAATTTTAGGAGATGAAAAGCTTTGCTGAACGCGATTGAAGTTAAATCCTTAACAAAATACTATGGAGAGCACTTGGCTGTGAACCAAATTTCCTTTGATGTGCACAAAGGGGAAATATTCGGTTTTTTGGGTCCAAATGGCGCAGGGAAAACCACCACCCAGCGCATGCTGACAACCTTGCTGAAACCCACAAGTGGTCAAATTCGCATTTATGGACATGATTTGGCCCACGATGCTTACCCTGCTAAGCGAATTATGGGCTTGGTGCCCGAAGAATCTTGCGTTTATACGGAGTTGACTGCTTGGGATAATCTCATGTTCACCGCGAGCCTGTACCTTGTGCCAAAGGACGAAAGAGCTGAACGGGCGCGCCAATTACTGGAAACATTTGGACTTTTGAAGAAAAAGGATGTAAAAGTCGAAAAATTTTCAAAAGGCATGCGGCGTCGTTTGAGCATTGCCATGGCGATTATCCATAAACCGACTCTGTTATTTCTGGATGAGCCCACGCCAGGATTAGACGCACAAAGCGCTCGGGATATTCAGGGATTAATCCGCACGCTTAATGCGGAGGGCACCACGGTTTTTCTGACGACGCACCTTATTGAAGAGGCAAATCAGCTCTGCGACCGGGTTGCCATCATCAATCATGGAGAAATTGCCACAATTGATACCCCCGAAAACTTAAGACGAACCTTCCAACGGGTGCAATCGGTTGAAGTTGCGATAAATCCAAACGATCAAACCTATGAAGCAGCCTTGCGTAAACTTGCCGGCGTGACTTCCGTAGTTAAAATGGGCGACAAATGGCGATTATACACAGAAGAACCGGCAAAGCTATTGCCTATCCTTATCAAATTTGCTGAAGAAAATAAGCTATCGATTCACAGTTTGAATACCTTAGCGCCCAGTCTTGAAGATGTATTTTTGGAGATCACGGGTAAGCCAGTTGGTGCAGTTGATCAAGAATCAAAAAACAACAATCCCAAAAGACACGAACCGAGAGAGAAAAAATTATGAAAGCGTTGTTTGAACGATTAAGAAATGAATTTGCACAAGCCTTGGCAGTCATCGTTAAAGATATCAGGGTTTATTACCTTAGACCCGGCATGATTATGTTTGGCTTCTTGATGCCATTTTTTATGTTCTTCTCGTTTTCAGTCAGGCGTCAGATGGAAGCCGGTGATGGTTTGGCGCGTCTATTAGCCTTGACCGTTTTCTTTACCGCAGCGGCTGCTGGACCGTTTATTATTCCAACTGAGAGGCGTGTTCGGACGTATGATCGTTTGCTTGCCGCGCCGATGTCTTTATATACCTTGTTGTTAGGGAAAATTGCAGTGGGCGCATTTTTTGCGATAGCTGTGTCCGCGGTTGCTTTGATCGCGGGATTGGTGTTTTTCAACGTGCCTATTGCCCAACCTGCTCTGCTTGTTGCTGGTATTCTATTGGGCGCATTGGCATTTTCAGCGATGGGATTGATCTTTGGCTCTATTCCTACCAACAATCCGGGGGATGTACAAATGCCCAGCACACTCTTACGCTGGGGGTTGATGTTTATTAGTGGCGTTTTTATCCCCTTGAGTGAGATGGGGACTCTTGCACGGACAATCTCGTATTTGTCGCCTTTGACCTATGCACAAGACTTAATGCTTCATGCTGTAGTCGGCAGTGGGCTAATCAACGTGTGGGTTGATTTGATTGTGCTCATGATTGTCAGCATATTGCTCTTGTGGCCTTCAGTGCAATTGCACCGGCGAGCCCAAGTATTAGGTGTTTAAGGAAGTATAGAAACGAGTGCGAAATCCGTCTGCTTCGATTAGCTAGGTTAAGTTGAATTGAAACACTGCTATATTTTCATCTTTTATCTCACAACATGGGGACGAATATCTCGATTGCCGGTTTTGGCAACGTGATCAATTGAATAAAAGATGCAATTTTGTTAACATTCTATATGAAAGTTAAGAAATTCTTTGAATGTAATGAAACCTTCAGTATAATAAAAACTATAAATAAGTAATTATTAAACAAAATCACTAGACCAAAAGGAATCGAGGAAAAATATGAAGAAAAATTTGTTCGAAAAACTCAATAAATACTTAGCCGACACCGCTGTCATGTACATCAAATTGCATAACCTGCATTGGAATGTTTACGGTCTGCAATTTAAAGCCGTCCATGAATATCTGGAAGATCTCTATGATACCTTCACAGAGAACATGGATGAAATCGCTGAACTGATTCGCATGAAGGGTGAATATCCTGCTGCTTCATTAGATGCCTATCTGAAGCTCACATCCATCAAAGAACTGCCCTCTGAAAAAATCGCTAACAAAAAAGCACTGGCAATTGTCCTTGAAGATTTGAAAGCCATGGATAAAGAAGCAAAAGACGTTCGAGCGGCCGCCGATGAGGATGATATCTTTGATGTCGTGATGATGATGGAAGATCAAGTTGCCTTCTATCAAAAGGCCATCTGGTTCATCAGCCAAATGCTGGCCGAGTAAGTCTTTGAAATAGAAATTTGATCATATCAAATTACCAGAACGGATCTGATTTTTAGATCCGTTCTTTGTATTTAAGCTCGAAAGAAGTTGTTGATGGGATTAGGGCTCAAAGCCCTTCCATTCCTGAAGGGTGACCTGGTCTGTTTTGATGATCTGCCAGGTATTGCCCTCTTTGCGCACAGTCAGCACCATTTTGAATTCCCCGCCTGATTCATTGAACGTGTCGTCTTCGTTATTCCATAAATAGAGTTCCATGCCGTGCACCAGGATTTCCATTGTTTCGCCTGACTCCTTGATTCTTATCGGCTCGTAACATTCAGGATGGGTATTGCCGTCGAAGGGGGCTAAGGATTGCATACTGGCGATATGATGCGCCTCGATGTTGATGCCTTTTTCGAGATTGGCCCCGGCTGCAAGGTCGGGGTAGCGCGTTAACAGGGGATCGGGATCGCCAGATAAGACCGCTTGTTTGCGAAGGTAAAAGTATTCTCGGATGATGGGCATCAGGCTGACGTAAGTTTGGGGGTCTGGGTTGGTGAAAGCGGAAAAGTCGGGGGTTTGATCAGGTGTGCAGGCAGAGTGGAAGAGAAAGGTGAGCAGGATAAGGAGTGGGGGGATAAATTTTGTTTTCATGTGGTGATCATGGTTGTAACATGAAGTAATGGTAGCACCCATCCGAAATTGGCCATTGATACTCAACCAATTAGCCATTCGGTTTGAGGATCGGTGGCCCCTGTGAAATTCCATTTACACAAGATCCTAGACACTACCTTAATTTCTGTAAGATTTGCTGCATTTCGATTGATTTTTCCAGCAAGAGTTCAACATAAAAATCAGCTTTCGCAGAAGATCAACTTGCATTATCCAAGCTTATATATTCTTCAAGTGAAACGGCAATTTTTGCTGCAACTTCACAGTTGGCAAATACTAGTTCCTTGTTTGAAACCAAGCTGCTGCCTCCGGTTAATTCTACAACTCGTCCAAGTAGGAACGGAGTACTCTCTTTGCCATGAATACCCTTTGCCTCTAACTCCTGCACAGCCTGGTTGATGGCGTTATTGATAACATCTTCGTCCATAGCATGTTCCTTTGCAATGGGGTTGGCCACGAGCAATCCACCGCGCAGACCGAGCTTTTCTTTGACATGAAGAATTTTGGCAACATCAGAGGGTGTCATCGCCGCATAATCCGCCTGGAATCCGCTTTCCCGTGTGAAGAATGCCGGGAAACTCTTGCCTCCCATTGCAATCACTGGCACACCCATCGTCTCGAGATATTCGAGGGTTTTGCCAATGTCCAGAATGCTTTTAACACCCGCACATACCACGCACACATTTGTATTTGCGAGTTCTTGCAAATCTGCCGAAATGTCCCAGGTGTGCTCGACACCGCGGTGCACGCCACCGATTCCACCTGTGGCAAACACCCGAATACCTACCATATTCGCGATGATCATCGTTGCTGCAACCGTTGTTGCCCCGTTACCCTTATCTGCGATGAGCATCGAGAAGTCCCGGCGGCTGACCTTAGCGATATCTTTGGCTTCAGCAAGCTTCTGTAATTCATCCGCCTGAAGACCAACTTTGATCCTACCGTCCAATATAGCCATAGTAGCTGGGATTGCACCTTGCGCACGAATTATGTTCTCACAATGCTGTGCGCTCTCTAAATTTTCAGGATAGGGCATTCCGTGGGAAATTATCGTTGATTCCAACGCAACGACTGGTTTTCCTGTTTCCAATGCGTCCAGAATCTCTGGATGGATATCTACAAACTCATTAATTTTCATTCTCACCGCCTTTACAGGATTTCTTTGAATTGATTATAAACTGTCATTAACAGTTCTTCGCTCATATCTTTACTCACTGCAGATTTACTCTCCAGTGCAATGTGTGAAGCTGCGCTTCCTAGCACTAAAATTTCTTCGTTTGTGAACCCTCGAAGTGTTCCAAACGTTAGCGCGGCAGCAAATGCATCACCTGCGCCAGTCACACTTTTTACATTAGCCGGAAACGATCGTATGGAGTAAAAACCATCGCTGTCACAGCAACAACTTCCTTCAGCCCCCAAAGTTACAAATAGCCGTTTGACACCCTTTTCAAGCAGAGACCCCATCGCTTTTCTGATGTCATCCATGCTCTTCACAGTATATCCCGACAGCACTTCCAGTTCTCCGCGATTTGTCTTGATGGTGTCCATCCGGTCAAGGATCGGACTGAGTCGCGCTGTCTTTTCCATCGATACTGTATCAGCAAAGATTCTTCCATTTGCTACCGAGGAAATACGCTTTAGTGTTTCTTCGGAGTTATTGGTATCGACAAAAATCAGGGGAAACTCATTGATGTAGTCCGCATTCTCATTGATATATCCCGGAGGCATGGACTCCATCAACTCAAGATCGGCTCCCGATAAAACCAGTTCTCCATACTTATCAAGCAGCGCGATATAAATGCAGGGAGGTCCGCCTTCCTTTATATAGCTGTGGCTAATATCCATGCCCACTTGCTTATTGGTATCAAGCAGCATTTTGGAGAAAGCATCCGTACCATAGGCGGATATGATGCCAACCCGGAGCCCCATGCGTACCATGTTTTCACCTATGTTCCTCCCAGCGCCACCGCATCTAAAATAAACGTGGCACGGGTTTGAGTCGTACAACCTCGTTTCGCCGATTATCGTTCCTGTGATGTCATAAGATGACCCAACTATTGCGAGCACTTCTCCATCGTTAAGCTGTTTCATAAGTTCCCCTTTCAATTTTTTAACCGAAAAACCTAGACATTCCTGAGCCATACACAGCTAGGCTAGTTGAGTCACCAGAGCACTATTAATCTAGTTATCAACGTTATCGATAAAAGCAAAAGAATTAACATATAATGATAATTATAATATTTTTGTTCCCGTAAAATATCAAGATAACACCCTATCAATTCTGGGTTGACTATTCTGTTCTCCTGTGCTAGAATTTTTTCACTGAAGGGCAAGACCATGCGGGTGTAGTTCAATGGTAGAACGTCTCCTTGCCAAGGAGAAGGTTGAGAGTTCGAGTCTCTTCGCCCGCTCTTAGAAAGCACGATGGGCTGGTATCCAAAGGCCAGATCGGCCGCTGATATCAGCTTTTGTTTTCTAGGCGACGTAGCCAAGTTGGTAAGGCAAGGGTCTGCAAAACCCCGATCACGGGTTCGAGTCCCGTCGTCGCCTCAAGCAAGTATGAAAAACACCCCCATGTCTCAGGGGTGTTTTTTTGATCACGGGTTCGTGCTCAAAGAGTGCTTAGTCTCAAGTACCATCCAGGCTCATGAGACGTATGCACATTTCAAGAGAAACGTGCCTGCGATCCCGTCGTCGCCTCAAGCAGGTATGAAAAACACCCCCATGTCTCAGGGGTGTTTTTTTGATCAAAAATTGGTGCGCAGAAATTCACTACGCTCCGTCTCGCTAGCGCTGCGGGAGTAATAACACCCTTCCAAACCCTTTCAGCTTCGAAGTCCCCGAACGAAGTGAGTGGGATCAGCTTTGAGCCTTTAGCTTCCATCGTTTAGCTTTCTCTATTCACTCCCTTGCTTAATTCTCAATGCCATAGTATATTAAATTAATAGACCGACCGGTCGGTTTGTTTTTTCATCTGAAAGGTTCTATGACCATCAATTCCCGCGGTGTGGACACAAAAAACACCATTCTCAATGTTTCCTTATCTCTTTTTACCCAAAATGGCTATGATGCCACCAGCGTTGCAGAGATCTGCCGGCAGGCACAAGTCAGTAAAGGGGCTTTTTATCATCATTTCCCCTCTAAGCAGGACTTATTTTTAGCTTTGATGACCTCCTGGCTCAATGAGGTCAGTGAAAGTTTTAGAGCATCGGTTGAATCATCTCAAAATATCCCGTTAGCGATTGAAAATATTGCTGACCAATCCCGTTCTTTGTATGATGCATTGCAGGACGGCTTTCCGATTTTGCTTGAATTTTGGCGACAAGCGAATAACGATCCGGAAATTTGGCAGCAGGCGATTGCGCCTTATCGACGGTTTTTGAGTTTTTTCGCAGATGCCATCCAAACAGGCATCCAGGCAGGTGATTTTGATGAATCTCTTGATCCCGATTGTTCTGCCCGGATCATCATGGCGGTGGCGATGGGTCTGTTGTTACAGGCGTCCTTTGACCCTGAATATGAAAAATGGCACCAAGTCACCCAAGCTGGGATCAAATTAGTCTTGAATAGTATGAGGACAACGAAATGAATTTAGTCACTGGTGGGGCAGGTCATTTGGGGAATGTGTTGGTAAGGGAGCTCGTGGCACGCGGCGAGGCCGTACGGGTATTGATTTTGCCGAGTGAAGATACGCAATCTTTGTTGGATTTACCCGTGGAGATTGTTGAAGGCAATATTTTGGATAAAGACATCTTGGTCCAGGCTATGGATGGGGTGGATGTTGTCTTTCACATGGCAAGTTTGGTTTCGATCACGCCTGAGGGGGCGGAGTTGATGCAAAACGTCAACGTTCAAGGTACGCAAAACGTGATTGATGCGGTTAAGAGCACAGGGGTGAAGCAGTTGATCTATACCAGTTCCATCCACGCCCTCGAACGCCCACCAATGGGCGTTTCTATCGATGAAATGTGTCTTTTTGACCCGAAAAATCCTGCTGGTGCCTATGACTGCACCAAGGCGCAAGCATCCTTGCTTGTCGAACAAGCAGCCCAAGCTGGGATGGATGCCCGCATTGTGTGCCCAACGGGTGTGGTTGGTCCCCATGATTACCGCCGATCAGAAATGGGTGAATTAATCCAATCCTGGGTGAAAAATCCCGTTAATTTAGGTGCAGAAGGTGCTTTTGATTTTGTGGATGTGCGCGATGTCGCTGTGGGTCATATTTTGGTGAGAGATCAGGGAAAACCTGGTGAGACCTATATTCTGGGTGGCGAACGGATTGAATTAAAAGCCCTGCATTCACTCATTAAAAAGGTGACGGGCAAAGATAAACATTTTATCTCTTTTCCACTGCCGATTGTGAAACTTGTTGCCCCGTTGGCAGAGCTTTATTACAAGATCACCAAAACCAAACCACTCTTTACTCGCTATGCGATTGAAACCATCGTCAGTAATTCCGATATCTCTTATGAGAAAGCTAAAAAAGAACTGGGGTATAAGCCCCGTAAGTTATTAAACACCATAACTGATACGGTGGATTGGTGGCGAAAAAACTTCAGAAAAACAAAGAAATCTTTGCGATAAAAGCAAAAAATATTTGACTATCTAAAAATATATTGAATATCAGTCTTGATTTGGGGGAATTTGGCATTGGGGGCAGAAATGGGTGCCTCGCTGGCCAACCAAGATTTTTTCGATCGGTGTGCCACAAATTGGGCAGGGTTCCCCTTTGCGGCCGTACACCTTGAAATAATTTTGAAATTCTCCACCCCGATACACCCAATCCAAACTGGCGCCAAATTGAATGATGCCTTCTCTAAGCACTTCCTGGATGGCATAATGAAGCTGTGCAGCCTCTTTTGGGGATAGGGTGTTAGATGTGCGCAGCGGGTGAACCTTAGCTCGGAATAAGGCTTCATCGGTGTAAATATTTCCTAATCCTGCAAGAAAATTTTGGTCCATCAAGAGGGGTTTGATTTGCCGATGATGTGACCGCAATTGCGCGGCAAATGCCTGAACAGAAAATTCAGGGCTCAAGGGTTCGGGGCCAAGGTTGCCGAAGATGGATTGTGGATCAGCCGTGAAATACATGCGACCGAATTTGCGCACATTGACAAAAACCAAGCGCAACGGATCGTTGAAATTGAACACCACCCGGTCATAAGGTTCAATTGGCAGGCGTTCGCCTTGTGACGAGACTCGTCTTTCCATACGCATATCGCCGCTCATACGCAAATGGCCAATCAGGTGCCCTTCGCTTAATGGAAAGTGTAAGAATTTACCCCGCCGGCGGACATCCAAAATTGTTTTCCCTATCAAATGTTGTCGGAATGTTTCGGGATTTTCAGGTGGGGCGATAATTTTATCCCAGGTGATGATGACATCCCGGATGGTGTGCCCAGGGACGGGTGGAAAACTTGGGGAGCCGTCTCTCAAACGGCATACAATGGTCTCAACTTCGGGAAGTTCAGGCATATGTCTCGGTTGATTTTTTCTCAGGTTTCAAGGCTAACGAAAATTTGACATCCCAGGGCAGCACCCACGATGACATCTTCATCGATATCGTCAACATTAATCCGCATGGTTTGATCATAGGGGGTGCGCGAAATCAGCTTAAAATGCGCACCAGGTCTTAAACCCCATTTTGCAATATCCCGCAGGACCTGTGGGTTTTCGTTGGGCACGCGTAAAATCCTTGCAGAATGGCCTACCTCTAATTGGGTCAGCGGAATCTCGATAATTTTTGGCATCTGCAATTGTGCATCTGGGATCGGATCGCCGTGGGGATCAAATTTCGGATAGCCCAAAGCCGCATCAATGCGCTTTTCCAGTAGGGGTGACATGGCATGCTCCAGAATTTCTGCTTCTTCATGCACCTCATCCCAGGTGTACCCCAGGGCTTTTACGAGGTAGTGCTCGATAAGGCGATGGCGGCGGATAATCTTGAGAGCGGCTTGTTTACCAGTAGCGGTTAACGCAACCCCATGGTGTTTGGTATAGGTCAGGTATGGGGGATCGGTTTTGGATAATTTTTGCAGCATGTTGGTGACCGAGGCCGCAGAAATTTCCAGCGCTTCCGCCAGTTGTGTTGTGGTAGCTTTTTCTTCTGTCAGTGTCAGTTCGTAAATCCGTTTGAGATAGTCCTGGACGTTGGTGCTTAACCTTTTGGCCATGGTGTGCCTCTGCTGCCTAAAGTAATATTTAGTCTAACCTAAATCAGTTTAGCACAAATAAAGACCAGCGTCAATTTTATGGCACGATCACGGGTTCTTTTTGCTTCTCATGGTCTATTTCAAGAATGTCCGGCACGAAGAAAGAAATTTTTCGTAGTTGGGGTCTGAATCTTGCTCTGAGGCTGGAACGCCCGCAGCGCAAGCGAGACGGCGCAATGGCTGTGAGAATGACCCGGGCTATACATGTTTGAGATAGCCAATGGCGGCTTGAAAATCCTAAGACGCCCTATAATTTTTCTTGCCTCCGTCCTCTGTCAATATCCGAAATATCAGGGACAAAGAATGCGATCACGCCTGCAATGATGGTCAAAATTCCTCCAAAGATGAACCAGAATTGGTTGTTGGTTGCATCTGAAACTGGACCTGCAATTGCCAAACCGAGTGGACTGGCCAAACCTGCCCCAGCAGAAAGGAGTGAGAAAACTCGCCCCTGGATTTCAGGTTCAACGTTTGCTTGCATAATTGCAAAAAGTGGTCCGTTGATCATGGGATTGAGAAATCCAAAGAGCGACATGCCAATCAGGGCGATGATATAGAGATTTGGTGGCGCTAATCCAACACTCAACACGGCAGCGCCTGAAATAGTCAGGGCGAGCAGGGAGGTGAGGATTTGGTTTTTAAATCCACCCCAGGTGCTTAAGGCTAACCCGCCAAGGATGACACCTAAACCAAAGGCAGAATTGATAAAGGCTAATTCATACGCGCCTTTCCCAAAGTGCTCTGTGACGACCAGCGGTAACAGTGAGAAGGCAGGATTAACCAAGAAGTTGACCAACATTGCCAGGAAAATGATAGCCATCAAGCCGGGCCACCCCGTGACATACCGCCATCCCTCTGCAAAATCCTGCCAGACAGAGGATCTTTTTCCATCGGGTGAGGCATCTTGTTTATTGTTTCGCTCTGGTTGCGGAATTTTAAAGAAAAGAAGGGGTGCTACCGCCAGGACAGCTGTGAAAACATCCACCAGTAAAATCCCCTGGATGGGCATCAACTCGATGAATAAGGCACCTAAGGCGGGCGCAATGATGTTCATGATGCCATTTAAGGTTTGGTTTGCCCCAGCAATCCGGGGAAGATGCCGTTTGGGAACCATCAAGGAGGTTGAAGCGGTCATAGCCGCCCACTGAAATTGTCCACAGGTTGAACGGATAAACATCACCAGGAAGATGTGCCAAATTTGCGCCGAATCTAGGATGAACAACACGGCTATCAACAAGGTAAATAGGGCGGTGATGCTGTCAAAGACAGCCATCACGATTTTTCGATTCCATCGATCGACATACGCGCCGGCAATGGGTCCTATCAACACTGATGGGATCATGTTCATCAAGCTGCCGACGGCTAAAATGGTTGCTGATCCTGTCTTTTCGGTCAAATACCAAACAAAGGCGAACCCCACCAGATGGCTGCCAAGCATCGAAAAGGCCTGGCCAATCCAGATTGTGAAAAATCGAAATTGCCATTTTTCATCTTGTGTTTGGGGGAGAGTCTCATTCATAAAATTCTTATTCCTGATCCTGATAAAGAGATTGTTTTACGCCCAGATGGATGAATTGGTGAACAATTAACCTTATCTCAAAAAAATGGTTAAGAGGATCAATACGACGCGTTAAATAGCTAATCTGCGGCTTCCTCTGATGCTCCATTTTTGGGCAATTTAAATTTTAACCACGCCGGGATCACCGTAAAGAGACTAACCCAGGCCGTGATGACGAATGGAAAGCGAGGGGATATGTTTTCATACAAATAGCCACCCACCAGTGGTGCAGGCAAAGAGAATAAGCCCAGGCTGGATTGCATGAGGCCAAAACCTGTACCTCTTAATTTCTTGGGTAAGGCTTTACTGAGGAGGGATTGGTAGGCTGGGTGCATCAGGCCAATTCCAAAACCGAATAAACTCCACACGATTGCGTAACCGATGAAGGTATCTAACCGGACGAAAATAATTAGAGCGATAAATTGCAATATGAAACCGAGGACAATATTGACCCTTTCCCCTTTTTTGTCAGCCAACCAACCCGCCGGGATGCTAATTGCCATATTTGCAACACCTAATATGGAACTTAACCAGCCAATTTGCGTGGTGTTCAATCCGCCAATTTGTTCAACATACACGGGGATATACGTAAAGGAAAGGGAATAAGCGATATCTCGAACCCCATCGGTGAGCAGTAACCAAGTTACCAAACCGCCAGACACCATGATGGTCAGCATGGCCCCCAGATTGTCCTTGAGGGAAGAGAGGGTTAATTTGCCGCTGCTATTTTCTCGTTCATGTGAGGCTGCTCTTTTTGCCATAAACACGCGCAGGATTGTGGCAGTTGTGTAGATTAACCCAGCGATGATCAGCATAAATTTAAAACCGTAGTTGTCTGTCAGCCAACCTCCCAGGGGAGGTCCCACCACAGAAACGATTAAAAATATGGATTGCGTGATGCCAAACACACGGGCTCGATTTTCTTCTGCCGATTCCTCAGCAATGAAGGCACCAAAGCTGGGAGCGATCAGAGAGCGAGTGATGGCACCTAAGCTCTCCCCCATAAAAACCCACTGCCAGGTGGGGGCGAGGATCAGGCCTACGTAAGAAAGCACACCAGCGATACTGCCCATGGCGATACTTTTGAGACGTCCCAAGGAATCGGAAATCCATCCACCTAAAATTTGTAATATTAAGGGGAGGATTTGGAAAAGTGTAAAAAATAAACCGATTTGGGAAACACTAGCGCCTAATGATTTGAGGTATAAGGGCAAAATGCCGGCATACATGTTGCCAGCGATATTGGCTAAAACCATCGCCAATAAAAACAGCAAAATCAGTTTGCTTAAAAGGGGCTGTCGCTTGGCGTTGTCGGCAGAAGTCATAATTTTGATTTTTTTTGCAAGCGTCACTAACTAAGTTGGGCTCAATAAACAGCTTTTGTGCGGAATGGTTCCAGGCACACAATGATTTTTTAAATATTATTAAATGTTGGTGCTCACAGTGGCAAGGTTATTCCAGAAAAACCTCGATGTGTTCGCCATCTTCTTCATCGAAAATGTCGACAATTTGACCAATTTCGCCTGAATTTAGCCAGGCATTGAGGTCTTCCATGTCAAGGCCTTCGATTTCGGGGGCAAACCGCGCACCCATCCGCATGCCGGAGTTAATTAAGGAAACAGGTAAGCGGACATTAACCCGGCTTTTGCCAGAGTCTGTATCGGTAATTAACACCCTCAGGTAATGTGGTTTCTTTCCGCCGGTCATGCTGTGCGGTGTGGAGGGTGCAGATTTTGTTGGTTCAGATAAGTCATCGAGGGCTTCAATCAATCTGGCGCCTTCCGAGGCGGATATTTTGCCTTCCTGGATCATCATTAAAATGCGCATTCGTTCTTCTGAAGTGGCCATGTTATTCACCTTTCCTTGATTCAAGTTCCAGCCCTTGTAATAATTGTTGGGCTTGGAGGGGCGAGATTTTTCCTTTTTCAAGATCATCTAAAATACGGCGTCTGTCTTCGGCTGTAAGGGTCGGTTCTTCTTCTTTGCCCGGTTCAAAGCCAAGGGCGCGGATCACATCGTGAAGACGATTTCTCAAGGTTGGATATGAGAGGTTGAGTTCATCTTCCATACGATTGAATCTTCCCTCACAGCGGACAAAGGTCAGGACAAAATTAAGTTGTTCCTCATTTAAATCAGCAAAGGGGCCAGAGTGGGGGAGGAAATGACCTTCCACAACCGTATCGCAGCGAGGGCAGAAGAACCTTGTTACTATGATATCAGATTTACATATTGGACAATTTTCTGGTAATTTTTGCATAATGAACTCCTTCAATTTTAAGACATTCGTGTGGATTACAGGAAAAACGTGCTATAATTGAATAGGTGTTTATTGCTTCATTTTTTGAAAAACCTGTAATTTCACAAAAATGTCAAAGTGCTGATCAATAAAGTTGATCATATTTTATCATAAAGATTAAAAATGTCAATAGTAATATTGACATTATTTAATTAAAGACTGAAATTACTAAATAATATTAATTCAAGTCTGAGTAAATTCAAAATTTTGTAACAATTAATTAAGATTTATTGCTGTTTTTGTTATGTGCAATAAGATCATTTTCTAAGATGGGGTCATTATTGTATTGACCTTCTACAAGGTGTATAAATTTGAGAAAAATAGAGTAAAATAGATGATGGTAAACAAATAGAACCACTAGATTTTGAAAGGAATCTCATGAAAACTGTAAGTGTTGTGACAAATTGGACACATGATCTGCAGGTAGAAGCGAAAGCTGGAAAGCATACCGTAATTGTCGACCAACCCCCAACGGATGAAGGTCCAAGCCCAATGCATTATTCTTTGATTGCCCTGGGCGGTTGTTTAGGCACCGTTGCCTCTATCATTTCTCGGCAGGAACGCCTGAATTTACGTGTTTTTTCTGTTGAATTTGAGGGGGATTATGACCCGGATTACCTGTTTGGCAGAACAACAGAAGGTCGAGCAGGTTTTACAGAAATCCGCGCCAAAGTTGAAATTGATGCTGATTTAACTGAGGAAGAAAAAGTGGCATATCTTGAGAAAATTGAAGCTCGATGCCCAATTTCTGACAACTTATTCAACAACACACCTGTTAAAGTTTCACTTAAATAATTAAGCTGCAAACTAGAACCCTGAACAGGCCGAAAAGACGGCCTGTTTTTTTTATGCACTCGAGATGGGGTTGGCGTTTTAACCCCTTTGCATTCTTGGTATAATGACTAAACTCACTATTATTGAGGAGAGAATATGCCGAATCCAATTGTTGAATGCATCCCCAATTTTTCAGAAGCAAGGCGCCCAGAAGTCGTTGAAGCCATTCTCAATGAGATCAAAAGTGTGCCCTCTGTCGTCATTCTCGATCGTCACTCCGACATTGACCATAATCGAACGGTTGTGACCTTTGTTGCGCCACCTGAGGCAGCGGAAGAAGCGGCATTTCTGGCGATTAAAAAAGCCGGTGAATTGATTGACCTTGATCAACACCAAGGGGAGCACCCACGGATTGGTGCCACCGATGTTGTGCCCTTTGTGCCGATCTCCGGCGTTACCATGGTTGATTGCATCGAGCTGGCTCGGCGACTGGGAAAAAGGGTGGGAGATGCGCTCAATATCCCGGTTTATCTTTACGAGGCGGCGGCTACACGTCCAGACCGAATCAACCTGGAGGATATCCGGCGGGGGCAATATGAAACCTTGAAAAAAGAAATCGGCGAAAAACCAGAACGTGACCCTGACTTCGGACCGGCTGCCATCACCGGTGCAGGGGCAACGGTGATTGGCGCTCGTGAACCCCTCATTGCTTTTAACGTTTACCTGAACACGGATGATGTCGCCATCGCTAATCAGATTGCCCGGGCGATTCGCCATTCCTCAGGTGGTCTGCGCTTTGTCAAATCGATGGGCGTGATGGTGGAGGGGCAAGCCCAGGTTTCTATGAACCTGACGAATTTCCGTAAGACTCCCATGGCCAGGGTCGTTGAGATGATCCGCCGGGAAGCTCAACGCTATGGCGTGGGGATTCACCATTCTGAATTAGTAGGTCTGATCCCCAATGAAGCCCTGGTTGATGCTGCAACCTGGTACATGCAGATGGACCAATTTGAACCAGACCAGGTATTGGAGACGCGTCTTTTTGAGCTGGCTTCAAACCCGGTTGATGAGTCCCCCACAGCGGATGCGAATAATTTCCTGGCAGATTTAGCCTCAAGCCAGCCCACACCCGGCGGTGGATCAGCTTCAGCCTATGGTGCTGCTATGGCTGCATCCCTTGTGGCTATGGTTGGTCGGGTGACCGTGGGCAAGAAGCGCTATGCCGATGTAGAAAGTGAGATGTGGCCGATTATTGAAGAAGCGACTGAATTGATGGCGATTCTGCAAACGGCTGTGATTAAGGATGCCGAAGCTTTTGATGCTTATATGGAATCCAGAAGGTTACCTAGAGATACCGAAGAACAAAAAGCTGAAAGGAATGTTGCAATCCAGGCAGCTTCCATCAAAGCGGCAGCGGTGCCGCTTTCTGTGGCAAAAAATGCCTTGCGGGTGATGCAATTAGCCTTAAAGACGGCTGAGTTGGGCAATACGAATGCCATCTCCGATGCCGGCACAGCCGTGGCATTAGCGAAAGCGGCGATCAAAGGTGCAGGTTTAAATGTACGGATTAACTTGCTAGGGTTAGAAGCGGAACCGGACTCGGATAGGATGTTGAATGCCTTAAAAGACATCGAAAAACAAGCTGCTCAATTGGACCAATCAACAAACCAAGTGCTGATTGAGCGGGGCGGATTGAACTGTTGATAGCACTTGATGCCTAAGATACAAAATTTTTTGAGCCTTTTCTTGGTTTTAGCTTTGATGTTGACTGGCTGTCAAACATCTGGTTTGGCAGCCTTTTCACCCACAAAGGTTAGTCAAGATGTTGCCCCCGAAGAACCGGTTGTTGAGAGGGAAATCTTGAGCACACCTATAAACATGCCTACCAGCACACCTATTATTTTAGAGGCTCGTGAAGAGGCTGCAGAGATCGTCGAGAGCTTCCACTGCGGGCAGGATTTTTGTCAACAAGAATATCCAGGTTGGATCCAAAGGCCATTTTCAGACCAGCATGTCGTGACGATGGACGCGTATTATCCCTATGCCAACACCAAGGGTGGCTTGATGGAAGTCCATCACGGTGTGGAATTCCAGAATGCCTATGGGACACTTGTGCAAGCGGTTGAAATGGGGGAGGTTGTGTTTGCTGGTAAGGATGATCTTTCCAAATTGGGCTTAAAGAATAATTACTACGGGACCGTGGTTGTTTTACGCCATCCAGGGCTTTTTGAGGGCAAGGACATTTTTACACTCTACGGCCATCTATCGGCGATTGATGTTAATATTGGGGATTGGTTGCGGCAGGGTGCTCCAATTGGGGAAGTTGGCGCCAGCGGCGTTGCGGATGGTCCCCATCTGCATTTTGAAGTGCGGATTGAAACCAATGATTATGCTCACACTTCTAACCCTGCTTTGTGGTTTTCGCCTTTATTTACAAGTGACAACACAAGCATGAGTATCGTTGCTGGCGTGGTTATGGATCGAAATAATGATCCGATTTCAGAAGCTCTTCTTACGTTGGAAAAACTTGGAGAAGATGGCTCCGTCGAAGATGTCAGTTATTTGACGACGTATAATTTTTCTGGCGTGAATTCTCATCCAAATTTGGGTGAGAATTTTGTGATACCGGATATCCCAGCTGGCGATTACCGCTTGTCCTTTGTCAATGACCAGTTGTATGAAGTATTTTTTACCTTGGATCCTGGTTGTTTGGGTTTTATCTCACTCCAGGTCGATTAATCATCCTCAACCCAAGTAAAGGATTATATCTATTCCCAATCCATTGATTAGACAATTGCCGGAATTGAATCAGCTCATTACAAAGGAAATTAAATTTGAAAACAATCATTCTTGCATCTTACAACCCCGTTAAAGCAGAAGCGGTTGAAAAAGGTTTCAAGCGCGTCTTTCCACATGAACATTTTGAAATTCAACCGATCAATGTGAAATCAGGCGTGTCAGATCAACCCATGACGGACCTGGTTGCTTTGCAGGGCGCTCTCAATCGGGCCAAGAATGCAAAGAAAGCTGAACCTGACGGCAGTTTTTGGGTAGGTGTCGAGGGCGGTTGTGATTACCTGGATGGTGCCATGGTTGCTTTTGCCTGGATTGTGGTTTTGGGGGGTGAAACACAGGGATGCGCTCGCACGGCTCTCTTTCAGCTTCCTCGGGAAGTACAAACCCTGGTGGAAGGGGGGATGGAGCTTGGGGATGCCGATGACATCGTTTTTGGCAGGCAAAATTCCAAGCAAAAATCAGGGGCTGTCGGATTGTTGACCCAAAATACGGTCACTCGAACCACTTTGTATGAACAAGCGGTTGTGCTGGCTTTAATCCCTTTTATCAATCCTCAATTGTATTAAAAATTAGAAGATTAAAAAAATGCCCCCACAATTACCAAATTAGTCATTCAAGTGGTAAGGCATGATTTGGGGCACGCCGTTGAGTTGGATGACGACATCGAGCATCTCGTAGGACTCAACGCCATCCGGTGAGAGCACGACGGAAAGGATGCCGGAGTAATTTGGGGGATACAGAAAATTATCGAATACGAAATTTCCCATACTGTAGACGATCAATCCGTTTTGATAAGCCTCGATCCTTTGTAGAACGTGGGGGTGACTGCCGATGACAAGGGAAGCGCCGCTTTCAATAGCCAGGTGTGCCAAAGCTTGTTGTGTTTCAGACACGGATTGAACAATTTCATAGCCGTTGTGGACCAACACCACCACAACATTCGCTTCTTTTTTTGCTGATGTTATAGCCTGACGGACTTTTTGTTCGTGGGCCCAGGCGACGCCGGGCTTGTTTTGTCCTGCCTCCCAGGTTTGATAATCATAATCTGTGATCGGCACATCCAGAAAGGCAAGAAATGCTAACCGCAATCCGTTGATTGTAACCATGGTTGGGGCATAAGCTGTCGTTTCATCCAATCCAGCGCCAACAGATAAGACCTGGTTAGCGGAAAGGATATCAAGGGTATCCGCGAGGGCGGAAGACCCATAATCCATAATGTGATTATTCGCCAGGCTGACCAAGTCAATCCCTGCAAAAGCCAGGGACTCTCCGGCTGAAATAGGGGCACGGAAGGCATAGGTTTTATCCACAGCTGTACCACGGGTTGAAATGGGACATTCTAAGTTGCCCAGAGTGATATCCGCTGTGCTAAGGGTTTCATAGGTGAAGGCAAAGGGCGCTGAGGGCCCTTCCTCTTCGATGAGTGTGCCAATCGTCCGGCCCAACATGATGTCGCCCACAGCCATCAGGGTCACAACCTGGCTGGGTGTTTGGCTGGGTGAAACGTTTTGTGTGCTTTGCGGCGTTACCGTGGGGTCAGTTGTATTTTGAGTTGGGGTAAATGTAGGGGAAATGGTCTTTGTGTGCGGGATCTTTGTAGGCTCAGCGTTTGATTCTACCGGTGCGATTTGGCAGGCTGTTAGGATTAAAAGGCTTATTAATATTAAGCATAAGATCAAAGATTTTTTCATAATTGTGGTGTCAACAACCGCCAAAGGTGAAAATTTGTCACCCTTGTGAGGTGATTTATCAAGCTATTTTGGTAGCGGTGGATCCTGCAGGTTGTCAAATAGTGTGCCAGCAGGTGAAACCTTATTCGCTCTTGCGTCTTAGCAGGAGCAGAAATAATCCGAGGAAGAAACCAGCTAAAATGATTAAAATGGCATCTTGTTGATCCTTATAATTATCACGCAAGGTCAATGTCTTTGTTCGGCTGGGCTCAGTTGACCTCTCGACAGTGTCATCAGCAATCGATTCTTGCAGTGTTTCCTGCGAGGGTGTTACCGTGTCCGGCTCTTCTAGTGTGATAGCGGGCAGTAGCGAGGCTAGTTTGATCTCATTGATCCCAGACACGCGAACAAGGTCAGACAATTTCTCAAAAGGGCGCTGATCAATGATGCTCTGTGCCAGGCTGGGGCCAAGCCCGTTGACTGAAATCAATTCTTCCAGCGTTGCTTGATTGATATTTACTTTTGGTTGTTGAACTTTTGGCATAGCATCCTCCTCACATTATGCCCTATACTTGATCCAATTAAAAATTGGTGTCTGTGCTCTAAACTAGTATAACTTGAGTCTGGCGTAAATTCAATTAGCGTTGACTATCCAGTGTGTTTACAAGCTTTATCCCTCGTGCTATAACAAAGTTATTAATAAGGAAGCAGAAAGGTTAATTGATAAACGCACTTGATTATCAATCTGAAACAAAATAATGGACCGATTTTGGGAGAGTAAAACTTTAGAGGAACTAACCATTGAAGAATGGGAATCCCTTTGCGATGGGTGTGCTAAGTGTTGCTTGCATAAAATCGAAGATGTCGAAACAGGTCGTGTTTATTACACCAATGTCGCCTGCCAATTGCTTGACATGGATAAATGCCTTTGTAAAGATTACGCAAACCGGTCAAAATTTGTTAACGATTGCCTGCAATTGACCCCGAAGACCGTCCGGGAATATGATTGGCTCCCAAAGTCATGCGCCTATCGGCGTCTGGCGGAAGGGCGTGGATTAGCCTGGTGGCACCCCCTGATATCTGGGGAAAAGACGACGGTTCCGAAAATTTGCTCCGGACTCTATGGAAAAATTCTGCCCGAAAAAAGTGTTGATCTCTCTCATCTTGAAGATATGATCGTCGATTGGTTTGAGGATGGGTGATTGGGATGAATATCGAAAGCTTCAATTAAAGAGATCCCCCACATAGAAAGTTAGATACCATAATTGTAACCTTCAAGATTTTATAACGATGTCTCTACCCGCACCTGGGTCAGCAATATCGCTGCCAAGCCATTCAACATTATCGCAACCAAGCACGAAAGCCAAAAGCTGACCCCAAACAGACCTGGCCCTATCAAATCCCCCAGCATACGCCCCAAAGAAAAACCAGCCACCGTCGCCGCCATCATCGTGGCCCGTGCACTTGGGAAAACTTCGCTCATCAAAGTGAGCATACTTACCAGCACCACTTCAAAGGTGATGTAGAACAAGCCCAGCCCAGCCATCGTAAAACCTAATGATTCAGATGCTAATGGAAGCAATAAGGCTGCCAGACTGTTCAAACCCAAAAAGATCCAGATTGCCCGCCGTTTGCCAATTGCATCCAACCATATGCCGGTAAAAACCTCACCGCCCAGCTCTGAAATACCAATTACAATCGACGCTATCGTCAAGGCAGCGAAGTTCACGCCAAACTGATCTTCAATCCACACGCCAAAGATCAGGTTAACCACCTCATTTGCCCCTGTGAACAAGATGCCGGTCAGCAAACCCGCCAACGCAGGCCAGGTGCCTAATACACCAGCTAAATTTCGCCAAATGGTGTTATCGTCGTGTTTTTCTCTGCGCTGTGCTGGAACAAAGAGCATAAATAAGAGAAAAAACAAGGCGCCAACCACTGTAAAAACAATAAAGGGAGTGATCCAGGAATACTGGTTGATTAATGCCTGCACCAGGGGAATGCCACCGATGAATGCCAAGGCCCAACTTAACTCTGTGATTGCCAGCACCCTGCCGCGCTTTTCATAGGCAATTCGGTCTCCCAAATAAGCGCTGATGGCTGGAATGAATACGCCATTCCCCAACAGCACCAGGCTGGTCCCGAGAATGAATCCCCAGAAGGAAGGCCAAATACCTACCACACCGCTGCCGGCGGTGAATAGCCCAATCCCTAATAGGATGCCCGTCTTGCGATCATGGGTGTCGGACACCGTCGCCAGGAAAGGGCCAAATATCCCCAGAAATGAGCGAACAGAAAAAGAAAGCGCCAACTTAGCAGGTTCAACCCCCAAGCCGCGCGCAAAAACAGGCAGGAATGGGTAAACCATGCGATAGCTGGTGTTGATCACCGTTCGAGTAAGGGTGAATAAGATAATATCAATTCTAATTTTCAACTTTGAGATATTCATAACCCAAAAATTATACTCTTGATTTTTATCTCGATTGACAATCAAGGTAAGTTTTCAAGGCAAAAGTAGAAGTGAGCTATTCTGGCAAAGTTATCGTGTCCGAGTAAAGGGTCAAAGGACAAATACAGAGGGTGTTTGGTATCGGTGCAAACCAGCAATTGTGTAAATCGTAGGGATACGGCACAATGTGTCGAGGAACCGAAGACAAGCCGTATCCCTACGGAAATATATTGCCAACTTGAATTTTAATGAAATTTTGTGTAATAAAATAGAGCTATTATTTAAATTGTCTGTTTTTCAACGTTTTCAATATTGTATCCAATTGCCAAACGAAATTTTTTTTCGGTTGGATTAGGGGTTTGAGTGGAAATCAGATGCTGATCACCCCTGGAGAACTAATATGAAAAAGAATAACGGTAAACTTGTCAGGGTTAATAATGAGAACATTTCTAGTTTGCTACACTGTAGAACTTTTACGCATTGCTTTAACATACCCTTACTCGCTATAATTGAAATTTGAGATTGCGGTATACTTAAAACATTCCTGGAAACAACTTCTTTTCAATAATAATGAGGAAGCGCTGATGTCAGAAATAGAAAAAACGAAAAAAACCAGAGATGAATTGCTGATTGTTGTTGTTCAAGGCCAGGATGCGGATATGGCGATTGAATCACTCACCGATAAAGGCTTTGGTGTCACCAAACTCCCCAGCGTTGGCGGTTTTTTGGGGCGGAAGAGCGCAACGCTTCTCATTGGTGTAACGGTCGAAAATAGCGCTGAAGCTGTTGAAATACTCAACCATAATTGTCGGAAACGGGTTGCCTTTATTGCCGTGCCCATGGAAAATTCGCCATTGCCGATGCCCGCACCTACCCCAATCACGATTGGCGGCGCCAGTATTTTTACACTAGATGTTGATCAATATGAGGAATTTTAGCGATGAAATTAATTATTGCGATCATTAAAGATGAAGATAACGATTCTGTTTCAAGGGCTCTCACGAAAGAAAATTTTAGAGTGACCTTGATCGCCTCAACTGGCGGTTTTTTACGGAGTGGACGCAGCACCCTGCTCATTGGTGTTGATGATGATCAGGTCGAAAACGCCTTGGATCTCATCCGAGATGCCTGCAAAAAACCTGAAAAAGCTGATGAAAAACGGGCGACTATTTTTGTCCTGAAAGTTGACAAATTCAAACAGCTTTAATCCCATATTTTAGAAATCACTGTGCCTTTTTCTTCAGTGCACAGTTAATCTTGTGTTGTACAAGTAAGTCAAATTATCAATCAAATTATTAACAATAGAGAGAAGGAGTATCACATGGACTTTGGACTTGCATTTAGTTATGTTTTTGATGATGAGGACTGGTTCCGAAAAATTGGCCTACCAGCCCTTTGTAGTTTGATCCCGATTATTGGTCAGTTCATTGTCGCTGGCTGGGGATTGCACGTTACCAAGAATGTCATCGAAGGCAATGAAAGGCGACCACTCCCAGCGCTGAATTTTGGAGAAGATTTAGGACGCGGGTTTATGGTCGTTTTGATCCAGGGCATTTATTCCTTGCCCGTCGCCATTATTGTTGGTCTTGCCGGCCTCCTGTTTTGGTTTATTGATCAATCGACTGAAGGTGTCGCAGTGATATTCGGGATACTCGGCGCTGGCTTGTTATTGCTTGGTTTATTATTAGCCATTTTCCTCGCTTTTTGGACCGTGGCGGCCATCGCTAATTATGCTGCAAAGGGACATTTCGGTGCTGCCTTCAAATTCAAAGAGATATTTGCTTTATTGAAGAAAGCCTCTGTATCCTGGTTGCTGGTTATTTTGGGCCAGATGTTGGCTCTGGGCGTAATTGCTCCCTTGGGTGCAATCGCTTGTGGCATTGGCGTTCTATTGACCACGGTCTATGGTACTGCGGTATATTCACACTTACTTGGTCAGGCTTACAACGAAGCTGCACCTAGCACGATTGAAAATTTTGAACCCGCCGTTTAGGCTTTAGCCAGCATTAAGTCAGAGGGCTACATTATTGTAGCTCTCTTATTTTTTAAATTTTTGGGTTATTCGTGGAATTCTTGTACCTGGTAGGTATATACCTTAAGAGGTTTTTTACGCCAATGGTTTGCTGGGGCGCCCATTTTCAGGCACAAATGGGATAAGAATTCCTCAGGTTTGGGCAATTTTTCCCAGACCTGGGGGAGGAAAGTGGCTTTTCGATAGCCATCTTGCAGCACAACCCCATCTATATTGACGCGCAGTTTATCGATGAGGTCTGCTGGGTCGGAATAGTCCAATAAGGCTTTGGGTGAAAGCACTGAGACTTCAATTTGAATGGCTTCAAGTTCTGGGGGGCGCACGGGTGGAAAACGAGGGTCTTGAAGGGCGGCGGCTACGGCATGTTCCTGAACGTCATGGGCTAAGGCTTGATAAGCTTCAAGGGTCCCAATACAACCTCGGAGGTTACCCTGCATCGTTAGCGTTACAAATGATGCCCCTTGTTTTTGCAGGTTTGTGGGAAGTCGATTTAATTGGATCTCCGGTAAAGGTTCATCACGTACGCTATTTTCGAGGGCTTCCCGAGCAATATTTAATAAGATTTCTTGTTCGGACTTATCAAGTTTATTGTTCATCCCTGGCTAACCTTCTCCATTTGCGATTTAGATACAACAGCGGTTCTTGATGATCCCCATTGACTTTTGCATCTAAAACCTCCCCGAGGAAAACAGTGGTGTTGCCGACGTCAAAGGTCTTAACCACTTTGCAATCTAGAAATCCACATGCGTTGGCGATAAGGGGGGCACCCGTTTCTAAAGTAAAGGTGTCGACCCCTTCAAACCGAGGCTTGTTCGGATCAATTTGTCCGGCAAATCGTTGCGCGATTTCGATTTGCTCGGATTCTAAAATGCTAACGCCGAAAACGCCGCCATCTTGCACAATTTTGCGAGTGCGGGAGTGATTTTGTAAGGCGACGATGATGGTAGGCGGGGATAGCGCGATGGCATTAAAACTATTGGCGGTCATGCCATGGACATTTCCATTATGATTGCCGGTGACAATGACCACACCCGTAACCCAGGTACGCATCGCTTGTTTTAATTGTTCGGGGTCAATTTTATTTGTCATCATATATGAGACTGTTATACTTTGAGAAGCATGGACCGTCAAGCTGTTGTGACTAGCCGTGCAATAAGAGACTTTAGCCTATTTCAACCTGTCAAAAAAATGTGAATTAAGGTAATATTTAATTTAATGAAATCGTCATCTGTTGAACAAAACGCGGAATTTTCATCGATACCAAACGCCGATCAATTGGATGGATCCTCACAGGCGTCCGATCAAACTGATTCCAAACCCTTCAATTTTTGGCGGGGTTTGCAAACGGTGTTTTTGGTGGCATTTGTGGTCGCGACCTTATTGACACTCTGGACTCCGGACAGCCTCATTGCCGGCAGTTTGGAGGCTAAAATGGCCCAAGCACTGCAATCAGCCTCGGGTGACCCATCTGATGAGATTGTGCCAGGGATGGATCTTCCTGTGGAGGATGGATTTAATCGCATCGGTATCGTTGCTGGGCATTATGGCTCAGATTCAGGGGCGGTTTGTTCCAATGGAGTCACGGAAGCCTCGTTAAACTTGGAGATAGCCACGCTCGTTCAGAAGGATCTCTCAGACCGTGGTTATGAGGTTGATCTATTAGAAGAATTCGATGATCGCTTAATGGGTTATAAAGGGGCTGTTCTAGTTTCCATTCACCTGGATTCGTGTCAATATATCAATGATCTGGCGACAGGTTTCAAAGTGGCAGCCGCCTTAGCTGACCAGAATATTTCGAATAGTCAGCGACTTACAGCCTGTCTTTCCGATCGTTATGCTGCAATTACAGGCTTGCCCTATCATGCCGGGTCTGTCACAGACGATATGACCTATTATCATGCCTTTAACGAAATCGATCCTAACACAACTGCTGCTATTATTGAAGCTGCTTTTATGAACATGGATTACCAGTTTATCACTGAAGAAACCGAGAAAATTGCTGAGGGCATCGTGGCTGGCATCTTGTGTTATTTGAACGAAGAGGCTATTCAACCCGCTCAAGGTCCATAGCGATGGCACCCGATTCCCGTCGACGTTACCTCGAACAGGCAAAAGCCGCACTCCGACGCGGGGATCGGACACTAGCTCGCCGAATTACCCAAAAAATCGTTGCAGATTATCCTGATGAAGTCGAGGGCTGGTTGCTATTGGGGGGCATTTCAAAACCCAGGGCCAGTTTAGCCTATATTATCAAAGCGCATGAATTAGCCCCTGATGACCCTCACGTTCAAGCAGCCATGGCTTGGGCAAAGGAACGCCTTTCCTCTCGTTGGATACCTTCAGATCAGGCTGAAACCCAAGAAATTCGGCGTACAAAACAGATTTTTCGCTACACATTACCCCCAATTGCTGTGACAGAAACCCACCGTCCAGTTTGGTTGTGGACCTTTGTGTTCCTAATTCTGCTAGCAGGTTTCTTTTTTACCATGGAATGTATACCATTTCAGTTGGTGCAAGCGGTGGAAAAAGCCGGGCCTTTGCCCATGGAGAGTTTCCCAAAGCCAAGCTTAACGCCAACCGCTACCAATACCCCGACGATTACACCAACACCAACACCAACCGCCACCCCGACCAACACGCCCACATCGACGCCGACCAACACCCCCACCAGCACGCCCACCAGGACGGCGACTCCCACTTCGACATCAACGCCCAAGCCGACAGCGACTCTGATCCCGACCAAGGCTTCCCAAAATGAAATTCCGTCCAATGTGAGCGCTGATGAGCGCTGGATTGATATAGATTTATCAGAACAACGTTTGTATGCCCATGAAGGCGATCAGATGATCGCATCGTTCTTGGTGTCGACTGGGACATGGCAGCATCCTACGCCTGTGGGACAATTTCACGTGTGGATAAAAATGCGTTATTGTGACATGTCTGGTCCTGGCTATTACTTGCCAGATGTACCTTACACCATGTATTTCTATGGGGATTATGGCATCCATGGGACATATTGGCATAGTAATTTTGGCACCCCCATGAGTCACGGCTGTGTGAATATGGTCACAGAAGAAGCGGGCTGGTTATATAATTGGTCACATGTTGGTATCCTTGTGAATATCCATGAGTAGCTCAAATTTCCAGGATCTATTTAATAAAAAAATCTCAAGGCGGCGATTCCTAAGCTTGTGTGGTTTGGGAGCAGTCGGGGTGATGTTGCCGAAGCGGGTTTTGGCAGACTCTGTTATTGAGAATCCCCATGAAACAGCGGATGCTCTTTTGGGGCGCATCACACGAATGGGACATCAATTATTTGATAAGCCAACAGCGGGTTCAACCGTCCTTGAGACCTTAGAAATGGACAGCATTTGGGAAATTACGGGGGTCACCGTTAGCAAAGACGGACAATCACCAAATCGGATTTGGTATGAACTTGATGGCTTAGGATACTCGCATTCTGGTCAGATCCAGCCGGTCAGGAAAAAACTTAACCCTACGTCTTATCCCATCCCTGGGGATGGTTGTTTGGGTGAAGTCACCGTTCCTTTTGTCGATGCTTTTAGTGACGATCGAATCAATAGTCAAAAAATGTATCGATTTTATTATGGTGCAACATTTTGGGTGTTAGGTAGAACAACTGACGCAAGGGGGTTATGTTGGTATGAATTGTTTGATGACCGCTATTATCGCAGTTATTACGTGCCTGGCTATGCCATACGTCTTGTTCCCGACTCGGAATTAACGCCAATTTCTCCGGACGTGCCAGCGGAAGAAAAGAGTATCCTTATCGATTTGGGGACGCAATCTTTAACGGCTTATGAGTTCGGAACCCCCGTTTTTATGAGCCGAATTTCTAGTGGGGTTTATTTTAGGGAGGGTGGTTTTACAACACCCAAAGGGACTTATTGGACAACTAGAAAACGTCCGTGTCGCCACATGGCAAATGCGCCCAGTGGTGATTACACTGGATTTGATTTGCCGGGTGTGCCATGGGTCAGTTATTTTACATCGGATGGCATTGCGCTGCATGGTGCCTATTGGCATAATGATTTTGGCGTCCCTCACAGCCATGGTTGCGTAAATATGACACCTGAAGCGGCAAAATGGATTTACCGTTGGACGACGCCTGTTGTTCCACCGGACGTTTATTATTTTACAGATAAAACAGGCACGCGGGTTATTGTTCAATAGCCTGGGATAAGGGATCCTCTATTTACAAAACAAAGTTAACCGAAATCTAATACAGGTTGGCTATATTGATATGCGACCGTTGATATAATAGTGTTGGAGGAAGGTTGATAAAAAAAGCTATTTTTGAGGGTCTGGTATACGACGAATATGATCGTCCCGTGTCCACTGGCCTGATTGGCAGTGACCCCTGTTATATTGTTGATGATGATGGGTTCATGCGCCACATTCCATCTGAAGAGATCGATAGGCAAGTTTGGCAGAGGATGCAAGAGCAAATCGAAGGTTATGAGGATATGATCTCCGAGAAAGCTGCTGAGATGATGGGGCAGGAAGATATCTTTACCAAAGCTGCCATCGAAAACCAGTTGAAGAATTTGGATAAACAATTTGACCAACTGGCAGAACAGGGCATCCCTGAAGAAACACGCATGTATCTTGGCATGATGGGTTTTCGGATTATCGTTTCTATCCATGGCGACGTTATTGATATTATCCAGCCCGGCATTGTTGATGATTCGGGTGACCAATAGGTTTAGTATTATTGATGATAAAGAATGACGCAATCTAAGGAGAGACTGCATGGACTCGGAATTTATTATTCACGTTGACGAGTCAGATTTTGAATATGAAGTACTCCAATATTCTTTCAATGTGCCTGTGTTGGCCTATTTTTGGGCATCCTGGTGCATTCCTTGCCGCGTTTTGGGACCAAGGTTGGAAAAACAAGCCAGTGATGGTGAAGGGCTATTTCGGTTAGCAAAGATCGACGTGGATGAGAATATGCGCCTGGCCAAACGGTACAAGGTTCGCAATTTACCGGTGGTGAAGGCTTTTGCAAATGGCCATGTCGTCACAGAATTCTCAGGTATGCTGGATGATGATAATCTGCGAGATTTTATTCATCGCCTGACGCCAACACCAGATGAGCTTTTATTTGTTAAGGGCCGGAATTTGATCGAACTTGGAGATTACGAGGGTGCAGAAGATGCCTTTAGAGCACTTTTGTCTTCACAACCCAACCATGCAGATGCAATATTGGGACTGGTATTTGCCTTATTATGGCAAGGTGCAGGGGATGAACCGAGGATTTTGCTGAGGAATTTCCCCGCTAGTTCGGCATATAACACAGCACAATTGCTTAAACCAGTGGCAGAAGCTTTTAGTGACAATAGCTCGATCAATCTCGGCTTGGACGATCCCCTTGAAGCGGCATTCAAAAATAGCATTCGACTTGCTAAAAGAGGGAATATTCTGGCAGCCCTGGATGGGTTTTTAGATATTCTGGGCCATGATCGAAATTATCGGGGTGGTCAGGTAAAAGACATTTACGTTGGTTTGTTGGCACTCTTGGGTGATTCACACCCAGACGTCCGTCAATATCGGCAGGATCTGGCATCCACGCTTTTCTAATACAAAGTAATTACGGCACCATTAATAGGGGAAACGAGATTGAAAACTCAATGAACTATATGATTGTATTATATCTTTTGCCGCCGCTTTTTTAGATAGTGCTCGTAGACAATCCCGATGACACAAAAGGCGAAGAATGTAAGGATAGCAATAAACCATCCATTATGGACTGGCATTGGATCCATGCCTTCTTGCATGATTTTCATGCTGGGACCAAAAATTTCGCCGAAGACCACGCCGGCAATGTAACCGAATAGCGTGATGAAGCTAAATCGATACGCGCCAAGAAATCCCGGAATGCAGGAGATTAAGCAGGCAATCCATAGAAAATGCTTTGCCGTCCAATCAGGGGTGTAGAGGTGAGAGGGACGGCCGATGAAGAAAAACTGCCAGGAGATGAGGTAAATTGCCAGATAAGCCAAGAACACCAAGGAAGTATATTTGAATTGTTTGGATCTCAAGAAATTATTCATATTAAATTCAATTTAGCTTACCACATTATAAAGAGCGCCGCCAGGGGATGGGCAATTTTCTCCTATTAAAAAATTACCAAAATGAAAATTAACGATATGCTCTAAGCACCCGCAGGGCACGCAAGGTATTAAATCTGCTGGGTTCACCTGTCTTTTCTATATCAAAGTGAACCTGCCCGGGATGTTTAGCTTGGACAGGCCAAGTGCCATCCGCTTTTTGTTTAGACTGGATAATATCCAGGGCATCATCCATGCGTGGGTCATAAGGAGCGCCTGAGTCTGTAAAATAGAGCAAAGCCCGTAAGATGTCATAGCGCCATCGTGAAGGGAAGGATAACATCGTCCATTTCTTGTCAATGATTTCGCCGGTCTTGTCCGATTTATACAATCGATGCATTAATAGGAATTCCTCACCGTCTTTTTTGGCTTTGACTAAATCTTCTCTGCGGTATTGATAGCCTGCTTTGAGAAATTCCCAAATGCCCTCCAGAACAGATATGGTTGTATGCATGGAGCTGTGAGCAGAACCAGTTCTTTTCGCTTCACAATTGAAGCCGCCGTCGGGCATGATGTTAGCCAGTAAATAGTCGATCACGGAATACAGGTCTTTCTCAGGTGTGCCAAAAAAGGATGCATAATTTAAGAACATGCCATTGACGCAAATGTCACCGGACCTGGGGACGCGCGATTCATTGATGCTGCCGTCTGGTTGTTTGCAATTTTCGAGGATTAGTTGGATAGTCTCCTGGATAGGTGCAACCGGTTCAATTTCAAGATATCGTAGGTCTAACAAGGTGTAATGAGAGTTAATCCATTTTGGCAGGTAGAAATCCACGCCCCAATGGCCAGTTTCCTTTCGTTGATCAAGATAGGCCTTACCCCAACCCTCGGTTGCGATTCGTTTCCGCAATTTTTCCAGTTCATTTACAGCTTCGTTTAACAAGTACTTCTTTGTTAAATACTGGATGCTGACATCCCCTTTAAGAAGCCAATCGATGGTTGAGTTCATTTTAGTCATTCGTTTCTGAGCTCATCTAATGGATATTACCAATATTGTATTATAGAATGATTGGGTATTGGGGACAGTAAAGTGCTTGCTTTAATTATGCACGGTGGTTTATTGCACCGTTATTGTATCGATTTTTTAGGAATTATCTGTTGGGGATAAGGAGAGATTGCTCCCTCCGACTATCGGCTTCGTCACAATGACAATAATTATTATAGGGCGCGGTGGGTTGGCTGCTTTACAGCAAACAAACTCTAGCATGCAGTAAGTATCGCGATTATATCATCGATGAATGCTATGGTCTTTACTTTAATTTGCTCTTTGAGGGTTTCGAGCTGATCAAAATTTGGTTGTTCCACGAGGATGGATTCGATGATGGAATCCACGCCTGGTTGAACTTGAGATAAGCGATAATTCCCAATCTCTTGATTTTCTAAACACTTTATCGTCTGTGCCTGGATTTTTCGATGCCTTTCTCATGTCAGTTGCTTACAAAAATAGTTTAGTAATGAAATAAAAACTTTCAATTATGCCTTTTTGAGTATGGTGGTTTTTTGTTCAGCAAAATAATGTTCTACAGCGTACTTGAATGAAGATGTCAAAAATTCTATTGCTTTTTTGCTGACTTCCGCTTTCGGACACATTGAATCAAAGGCGTGATAACAACCTGGATAAACTTGAAAATCAACCGGAACACCTGCTTCTTTTAAATTTTCAACATATTGAACTGTTTCATCTCTGAAGGGTTCCAAATCACCCACAAACGTCACTGTTGGGGGGAGGTTCCTGTAGTCTTCCGCCCTGGCAGGGGCTGCATAAATGGATACACTCGGTGAGCCAAACAGATCACCCAAATAGAGTTGCCACGCGTTGAAGTTTGATTGGGAATTCCAGACGGGCATATCATTATCCTTCGCCGACTTACTCGTCATTCTGTCATCCAGCATCGGGTAAAGCGGCATTTGGAAGGCAATAGCGACTTCGCCCTTATCCCGCGCATACAGTGAAACAGCGGCCGTTAATCCACCGCCAGCACTGTCACCACCTACCATTAGTTGGTCATCCTGAATGCCTAATTCTTCAGCATGCTCCTTCATCCATAAGAGGGCTGTATAGGCATCTTCGAGGGCTGCTGGATAGGGGGCTTCTACAGACAGACGATAGTCTGGCGCAATCACAACGCAATTACTGGCAGCAATCAATTGTTTGGCGCGGTTTTTTATTTGCTCAGGAAAGCCGAGGGCATAACCGCCCCCATGCAGCCAAAGCACACCGGTCGCGTTGTCTGTTGGTTTTTTTGATTTGAATATGCCAATGCGGAGTTTTGAACCGTCATTGCGTGGGATATATGTATCGGAGAAAGTGATCTTTTGGTCAATGATGGGCAATTTAATTTTAAATTTTCCAAATAAATTTAATCTCCTGACAGTAAAGGTTTTGTTCAGAATTCTAAACAATCTGCCACGAGTTCTTAAGTCTCTATCGATCCGGTGATAAGCATTTTCCATATTTAGCGCAAGTTTCATCTACTCATTTGAAATTGTCTGGTGGGCTAGCATTTTGATTTTTATAATTCTCTCTTTTTCGCAAACCCATCATATCATTCTTGTGTAAAGCCATATTGGTAATTCTTTTTAGTGACAAGGCGATTAAGCCATTCTGTCATCATGAACATTAGAATTAGTAGAAGGATTAAATAGAGGGGATATAAACCAATGGAGGTCAAATTCGCCAAAAAGCCGAATATCGGCGGCATTAAAGTCGTACCAGTGTATGCGCTGGCCATTTGAATGCCGATGATGGCTTGAGAGTTCTCAGGTCCAAAATTGTTTGGGGTTTCATGGATGATGCTGGGATAAATAGGCGCACATCCCAAACCGATTAAAACCAAACCCACAAGGGGGAATGTGTCAATTTTAAGCGGCAGAATTAACGCCAATAATCCCACCGAGATGATGATGAGGCCAACACGGATCATTTTCCGATTGCCCAATTGATCAGAAATAAAGCCGGATACAAAGCGCCCAAAAGTTATACCCAGGTAAAAAAGTGCAGCCCATCGCGCGGCCGCCTCAACTTCAATACCCCGATGCAAGACCAAGTAACTGCTTGCCCACAAACCTGTGGTTGCCTCGAGGGCACAATAACCGAAAAAGGCTATCAAAATCTGTTTTACCCCTTTTATTTGCAGTGCTTGATGGATTTTGAGATTCTTGAATCCACCTTCTATGCTGTCGCGTTTTGCCTGTTCCTTGTTTTTCCAAGTTGGTAGGCTCAAAAAAAGAATTGTCGTCAAAATGATTTGGATAATTCCAACTGTTGAATAACCAACTTGCCAATTATTCCTAACTGATAAACTGTAACTCATGATGTAAGGTCCAATGGATGCCCCAACACCCCAAAAAGCATGTAGCCAACTCATATGCTTGGATGCATAATGCAAGGCTACAAAATTGTTTAATGCCGCATCCACTGCACCAGCGCCAAGGCCATAGGGAACAGCCCATAAACACAGCATCCAAAAGGTGTTTGAAATAGAAAAGCCGAACAGGGCGCCGGCGGTCATCAGGACACTGAGAGCCGTCACAAGCCCAGTGCCGAATTTGTTAATCAGCCGACTCGTATTTAAACTCGAAATAATTGTGCCGCCCGCAATGATCATGGATACAATACCCGCATACGAAACTGGCACATTTAGTAGGGGGTACATAGTCGGCCAGGCTGAACCTAATAAGGCGTCTGGTAATCCTAATGAGATAAAAGAGAGATAAATCAACGCAAGCAACAAAGAAAACATTAACGACTCCAAGATTTATATTGTTGATCACAGCGTGACAACATCTTGATCATACACCACATTTGAGATTTTTAAATGGGAGTGAGAAAAGGATTTTGCTACTGAAGCAGGGAATCTCTCTGCTTTTGGAATGAATAGCCGATTATAGTTGGTAGATGGGGATTTTCCTTAAAAGGTAATTTTATGAAATGGCATCCTAATCTGTGTGAGGAGAATTCGATAACTTAAGTAATAGGCCGTTCAGTGTGATTAATACAATCAATAAGATGGATACTGCAAAAATGACACCACCTTGGGTATCCATCAATGCACTCCAATCGCTGATGTCCACAAGATGCTTTGTGTACAAAATTTGCATAAAAATGGCTATGCTTGCACTGATAAAACTATAGAACATCCCTTTACTTCGCAGTTTAATGGGGTCCTTCTTTCTCATGAAAAGGATCGTTGGGATGATCCAGGAAATAATACCAAAAAGTAAACTGCAGAGATTTAATAAATAATACATGGGATTGAATTCCAATCGGATTTATTTCGTGTTTAGGGACTTTTCGTAAATGGCAATGAACTCATCGACAGACATTTTCTGACATAGTTCGGCAACCAGGTCATATGGGATATGGACTGGGTTTTTAAACCGGATACAGCTTTTCCCCATATCAAGTTTGGTGGGCACCCGATCTGCATATTCTTTCACAAACCATTCCTCTAACATTGGTTTTCCGTATAAGCCCATATGGTAAAGCGCAATGTAATTCTTTTGTGATGCCAAGGAAAGAAAGGGAAGGGGTTCGCCTTCTTTGGCGTGATAACCCTTTGGGTATCTTGATAAGGGAACGACATAGCCGATCATGCCGTAGGATAATTGCTCTTCGTATCCTTCAGGTAAATTTTCCAAGATGACATTGCGAAGCTTTTCTACGATAGGTTTCCTGTCTTCTGGTAAAGCTGCGATGTATTCTTCAACAGACTTTGCATCGTATTGCATAATATTTCCCTTATTTTGTTATTATGAGCCTTACTTGATGTTAATTTATGTCTTTTTTGTTACTGACAGCTGAAATTATACCGATTGTCATAAATATCATACTCAATGCCCAGCTTAAACCCATCAGTCCAATGGTCAGGCTGTTTTCCTCAGACAGCATGACAGCTGGTACCGTCTGATAGTTGTCGAATAATCTCAGGAATAGAAGCAAACATAACGAAAGCATGACTAGCTGTGGAATAAACCATAACAGGCCGCGGTTTTTTGTTTTTTTCCATAATAGAAAGAGTGTAATGATCAATATTCCCAGTACCAGTCCAAAACCAAATAAGATCAAGCTGGTTGTTTCTTGTTCAACGGTCATATTAGTTCCTTTAATTATGATTTATGTTAAATTTTGAGCCGTTTAACTTGCTGGAATTTTTGTCTGTGAAAGCAGTACCACAGTCTCGATATGGGCTGTTTGGGGGAACAAATCAAACGGTGTGATGGAGATCAGGTCGTAGCCTTTTTGAAGGATCTTTTTGATGTCACGGGCAAGGGTGGCTGGATCGCAAGAAATATAGGCAATTTGCTGAGGTTCTAATTGCCCCAGAGCGTCATGAACCGCTGGGGATAAGCCAGCTCGGGGTGGGTCCATCAGCAATAGGTCAAATTTTTGATTTAATTGTGGGACGACATCCTCAACAGGGGCTTCGTATAAGCTGACGTTATCAAATTCGTCCAGGTTGATCGCAAAATCATGGCAGGCGGACCCAGAAATTTCAATAGCGGTGAGAGAATTGACCTGAGGGGCGATAAAAGCGCTGAAAAGCCCGACACCGCTATAAAGTTCAATCACGTTCGAGTCCGGTTGAAAATTAATGTTTTCGAGCAGGAAATCGATCATTTTTTCTGCCATAGCCGTGTTGACCTGGAAAAATGAACGTGCAGAAACCTGGAAATCTCTTTCCTTAATGTTGAAAACCAGGTGATCATCTCCTGCCAGTACGGTTAAATTGGCGTCGGGTGGGGTATATACTGCTGAGACGGGTATATCGATAGTAAAGGAAGGGGCATTGGCGTCATCACCTTCTAAAATCAACATCAGATCTTCATAGGTGTCCAGTCGAATACCCAGGCGGTTCACGTCGATGTCTGGGTCCAAGCTTATTTGAGGCCAAAGATCGTTAATGGGGGATTGCGGTAAGTGGCATTCTTGAATGGGAAGCAAATGTTCCCCGTCAACATGGATGTAACCCAACTCGGCATTTCTACCCAGGTGAAATTGAACGTAATTCCGATAATTCCATGGGTCAGGGGCAGGGACCAACGGCTGAATGGGTGGGGCATCGATTTTGGCGATCCGTTGGAATTGGTCTTTGAGGATCGCCTCCTTGACCTGAATTTGTTTCGCATAGTCTAAATGCTGGTATTGACACCCGCCACAGTTCCCAAAGTGGATGCAACGTGGCTTGATGCGGTCCTTTGATTTTTCAATGATCCTGATCGGCCATGCCCGAGCATACCGCGGTTTGTCTTCTAAAATTTCCACCTCCACAACTTCACCGGGGAGGGTAAAAGGGACAAAAACCGCGCGGCCATCGGGCAATCTGCCTAAGCAATCACCGCCATAAACCAGTTTTTCACATTCGATGATTATTGTTTCATCACTCATGGTTCAACCCTTTGGGTAGTTTCTTTAGCCATTATAGCGGAAAAAAAGATGCCCGGCCAACATCTATTGATGACCGGGCACAATTTTGGATTGGCAAAATCTACATTTGGTTTAAGAAGGTCTCAAAAGCTTCGAGCAAGGTATCAACATGATCCATGTTGGTCTCACCCATATGGGCAATCCGGAAGGTTTTGTTTTTCAAAGCACCATACCCATTGGAAAGCCGCATGCCCTTGGTCAACAGGAACTCGTTAAGGGCAGCAATATCGACATTGCGAAGGTTTTTTATGGTTGAGACGGTCTTTGATCGGTAACCCTCTGGTGCGAGAGGTTCCATGCCATGTTCAACAGCCCAAGCTTGAACCCGATCGGCCATCGCCTGGTGCCTTGCAAACCGGTTTTCAAGCCCTTCAGCTAATATCTTATCAAGCTGGACATCCAGTGCCCATATCAAGGACATTGTAGGGGTCATCGCGGTTGAATTCTTGATGCGGTGTTTTTCCATCCGGAGAAGATCGAAATACCATCCTCGATTTTCCACCTTTTCTGCCTTCTCAAGGCAGCGATCCGTTACTGCAGCAAAGGACATGCCAGGGGGTAGAGCTAAAGCTTTTTGTGATGATGTGAGCACAAAGTCTAAGCCCCAGGCATCCGTCTCAATCTTAGCACCAGCCAATGATGAAACGGCATCCACCAGGATCAATGTGTCTGGGCTGATGTCGTGAACAACTGCAGCCAATTCTTTGATGGGGTTTTCAACGCCGGTTGAGGTCTCATTGTGCACAATGGTTACGGCTTCATAGGTTTTTGCTTTTAATGCGTCGGCTAGTTTATCGGGGGAAATGATGTCACCCCATTCAGCTTCCAATCGATCTGCTTGTTTGCCATTTGTCACCGCAACCTGGTACCAGCGTTCAGCAAAGGCACCATTAACACATGAAAGGACATCTTTTTGAACAAGATTGCGGATGCCAGTTTCCTGCATACCTGTACCAGTGGCAGGTGGTTGAAAAACACGGTTTTCAGTTAGAAAGACCTTTTTAAGCTTGGCTTCCGTCCCGCGAAAGATTGTTTCAAATTCTGCTGATCGGTGCGGGATCATCGGTTTAGTCTGAGCTTCAAGTACATCTTGGTCCACATCTACTGGACCGGGGACAAACATGTGTGTCATATAACTCTCCTTATATGAATCGGATTTGAGGTGTGGTAGATCATGATAGGTTAATCGTATCATGGCCTCTGGTCTCTGACAAGATGTGAGTGGTGAATTGTGAATAGGTACTGGGTATTGGGTATTAGGCCATGTAAGTTTTGCAGACTGTACTACAGACTTCGCATTCTGTGTCTAAAATTTTCACCATTTTTATTTTTATCGTAAAAGATGGTACGCAGTACACAGAACATCCCTCCACATCCTACAAATTCTCATATTTTCCTAATTCCTAATGACGATTACATAATAACGAATATCTGATTTCTAGTACCGAATACCTGGTACCTTTTCAAAAAAACCTTGCCTTTTAAGCCCTCAAGCATTATAATGTTTTCACATTCGGGTGGTTAGCTCAGTTGGTTAGAGCGTCGCGTTGACATCGCGGAGGTCGTAGGTTCGAGCCCTATACCACCCACTGAATATTGACTGCGTTGACCGGGACGAGTAGTAGGAAACCCACCACTTAGAGAGAAGAGATCATCGGCTGAAAGTCTCTTCAGGAAAGGGTCCAACGAAAACCCCCCGTGAGCATGATCCGGAAAAGCGGAAGCGCTGAGTATGGTGAACGAATTGCCCCGTTAGAGGCACCAAGAGATGCCCTAAATTAGATTTTAGGTGCAATCTGGGTGGAACCGCGTGAGAGTGCTCTCGCCCCAGTGGGCGGGAGTTTTTTGTTTAAAATTTTAATGATTTGCGATCTGCAGTGGTTTTTTGGTAGATCGACAGAACAATCCGAAGGAGGATTAGTATGGCAGAAAAATATGAGGATTCAAAAATTTATCGGTTGCGGCATTCCGCTGCGCATGTGATGGCGCAGGCCGTCTTAGAGAAGTTTCCCGAGGGAAAGGTCGCGATTGGACCACCCATCGAGGATGGTTTTTATTATGACTTTGACCTTCCACGTCCGCTGACCCCGGAAGACCTGGAGGAAATCGAAGCGCGCATGCGTGAGATTATTAAGAATAACAGCCCGTTTATCCGGGAAGAGGTTTCAGCCGACGAAGCAAGGAAAATTTTTAAAGATCAACCTTACAAACAAGAATTGATTGATGGGTTGGAAGAAGGCAAAGTTGATGAACATGGGAACCCTGTCGAGGAAAAGCCCGTTATCTCGATTTATAAGAGTGACGAATTTGTTGACCTCTGCCGGGGACCTCATTTGGAAAGCACCGGTCAAATTAATCCAAAGGCGATCAAGCTGATGAATGTGGCGGGTGCATATTGGCGCGGGGATGAGCATAACCCCATGCTCCAGCGCATTTACGGAACAGCCTGGCTTTCTCCCAAGGATTTGAAACAATATCTATGGCGTCTAGAAGAAGCGAAAAAACGGGACCATCGCAAACTTGGGCGTGAACTGGACCTGTTTAGCGTCAGTGAAAATGTCGGTGCTGGCCTGGTACTGTGGCATCCCAAAGGTGCGATGATTCGCCATCTGGTTGAGCGCTTTTGGCAGGATGAGCATCTGAAGAATAATTACAGCTTTGTCAACACGCCGCATATTGGAAAATCAGATTTGTGGAAGAAGAGCGGTCATTTGGGCTTCTATGCGGAGAATATGTATGCCCCTATCGACATTGAAGAGCAGCAATACTTCCTGAAGCCGATGAACTGCCCATTCCATATTGAAATTTACAAATCCGATATTCGATCTTATCGCGATTTACCGATGCGTTATGCTGAATTAGGGACAGTATATCGTTATGAGCGCAGCGGTGTGATGCATGGCTTGATGCGGGTGAGGGGGTTCACGCAAGATGACGCCCACCACTTCTGTGCCCCCAGCCAGATGCCTGAGGAAATTGACTTCGTGTTGTCCTTCAGCTTGCACATGCTTCGTTCTTTTGGATTCGATGAGATTAATGCTTACCTGAGCACCCGCCCAGAAAAAGCGGTGGGTGAACCCGAGCGTTGGCATGCAGCTGAAGCAGCGCTGGAAGAATCTCTTAAACGGGCAGGTGTGGATTATGAGGTTGATGAAGGCGGCGGTGCTTTTTATGGGCCGAAAATCGATTTGAAAGTCAAGGATGCTATTGGCCGAGAATGGCAGCTTTCAACGATCCAATTCGACTTCAACGAGCCTGAGCGCTTTGATATGACCTATATCGAAGAAGACGGTCAGGCATATCGGCCGTATATGATCCACCGGGCGCTATTGGGCAGCATTGAACGCTTCTTTGGTGTCTTGATCGAGCATTATGGGGGCGCTTTCCCCATTTGGCTTTCCCCTGTGCAAGCGAAGATCATCCCCATTGCTGATCGGCATGTGGATTTTGCAAAAGAGGTCGCGATGGAACTGAAAAGTGCCGGTTTGCGGGTGGAAGTCGATGATCGCAGCGATCGGATGAACGCTAAAATTAGGGATGCTGAAAAAGCAAAAATCCCCTACATGTTGGTTGTTGGTGACCGCGAAATGGAAGCGGGCCAGGTTGATATTCGGCGCCGAAGTGGTGAGCGATTAGGCGCCATGCAGGTGGAGGCGTTTAAAGCTTTAGCAGTTAAGGATGTGGCGGAAAAGGTCGAAGGATAATCGTCAACCGTTACCCTCACCTCAATCCTCTCCCTCAATGAAGGCGAGGAGGAAGAAAATCAGATAGCTTGGTTATTCGTAGAATTTATCCGTGTGGATATTGACCAAGGAACAATCATAAAATTTCAGACAATCAACCCTCTCCCTTTTTTGAAGGGAGAGGGCAGGGTGAGGCTTCAACGTTACCTCACATCAAATTTCTCTTTTGAAATCAATCAAATTTGTCCCTGAAACCTGTTGACGATTGTGATGTGTGTATGGTAAACTATGACTCGTTCCCTTATAGGGAATAATGTTTGTATTAACGAGATGATTACATCAGAAGGAGAGCATTTACTATAAGTAACAAGGATGAATATCGCATCAACAAGCAAATTCGAGCGACAAAGATTCGTTTGATTGATCAAGATGGAGAAAACCTCGGTGTTGTTAGCTTGCGAGAAGGATTAGAGAGAGCTGAACAAGCCGGATTTGACCTCGTTGAGGTTGCGCCAAATGCAAACCCACCCGTTGCTAGAATTATGAATTTTAGCAAGTTCCTTTATGAAAAGGAGAAAAAAGAACGGGAAGCTCGCAAATCGCAAACCAAGATCGAGATCAAAGAGATCAGATTAAGACCGAAAACGACTGACCATCACAAAGGATTCAAAGTCCGTGACGCTCGACGATGGTTGGAAGATGGGATGAAAGTCAGAGTGACTATTCGGTTCCGAGGAAGAGAAATCACTTATCCAGAAATTGCTCTAGAGGATTTACGAGAGATTGCGGAAGAATTGGCCGATGTTTCAATTGTGGAGCAAGCCCCGAAGTTGGAAGGGCGATCCATGTTTATGATGTTGGCGCCTGATAAATAAATTCATCCTGATCCTTCGAAAAATTATCAATTGTTATTTCCCTACGGCCATGATGTTTGTGCCGTAGGATTTTCATGAAAGGAGTGAAAATGCCACGTAAACAAAAAGATAGCAAGTACAAGTTGAAAACGCACAAGGCGACCTCCAAACGGTTTAAAGTGACGGGTTCTGGAACCATCATGCGAACCAAAATTGGCAAAGGCCACTTGCGTCGTCGAACGCCTGACCGGACAAAGCGCTTATTTGAGCGAATGGTGCCTGTCAAAGGAACAGCATATCGAAAGAAAGTTCGCCGTCTTGCTCCATATATGGACAAGAACAAATAATTTTATTGGATTAATTCTATGGTTGCGGCTGTTGGGTGTTTGCAACAGGTAATGAAAAATTATTATCGACGCCCAGGGGCTCGCAAAGGAGTGTGAAATGGCACGTGTAAAAAGTGGACCGCACGGTTATCGGCGGCACAAGAAGATTCTAAAGCTCAACAAGGGCTATTACGGTACCAAGAGCAAATTGTTCCGCCGCGCGAATGAGCAATACCTCAAAAGCCAATGGTATGCTTATCGTGACCGCCGGAATCGCAAGAGAGATTTGCGAAGACTCTGGATTGCCCGGATTAATGCTGCTGCTCGTCAAAATGGGACGACCTACAGCCGCCTAGTCTACGGTCTAAGACAGACCAACATCAACCTCAATCGAAAGATGTTGGCGGACTTGGCCGTCCGGGAACCTGAAGCTTTTAAAGCTATTGTTGAAAAAGCAATAGAATAGAACTTAAATTAGCAGAAAAGAGAGAGGTCGCAATTTTTGCGACCTCTTTGCATTTAATCGGCTAATATTCGAGATATTTACTCTTCCTAATTGCTCGGATTATCTTCCGGTTGTACCTGGTTATTCAAGGATAGGTCTGAAATTGGGAAGCGCATAAGGCGATTGTAGTTGGCATCTGAAACCCATAATCTGCCTTGTGGGTCAAAAGCCATCCCACTGACGATGCCAATTTCTGAAGCACTACTGCCAAAACCGCCGAAGGCACGCAGGAAATTGCCTTCTTGATCAAAAATGAGCACTCGCCCCATGATTGGGTCTGCAACATAGGAGTTGTAAGCGGCATCAATGGCTAAGAACGGTTTGTTATCCAGAGATTCACTGTACCAGGCATCGACATCCCATGTGATGTGGGAGGGGTAGATTAAACTATCGCCTTTGGGGAGCATAATCTGGATGCGCATGTTCCAGGTGTCTGCAACATAAACGCGACCTCTATCATCCACGGCAATCCCTACAGGCTCATCAAATTGACCAATCCCCAGGCCGGCACCACCAAAAGCTGTGAGATCCTTGCCGTCGCTGTCAAAAATGACAATGCGTTTATTGCCCGTATCAGTGATAAATATGCGACCCTCGCTGTCTACGGCAACATCCCGCGGTCCCCAGAAATGATAATTGCTTTCTGCAGTCCCAAATAGCCCCCACATCGTAATAAATTCACCTTCGGCAGTGAATTTTTGAATGCGGTTATTCCAGGTATCTGCCACATAGACGGATCCGTCTGAGCCAACAGCTAAACCCCAGGGTTCGTTGAAGGTTCCTTCAGGCGCCATGATGTTGGTGTTGTAGTCACTGGCGGCAAATTCACCCCATTCGTGCAATAAATTGCCATCCTGATCCAGATGTAAAATGCGATGGTTACGGGAGTCGGCTATATAGAGACTGCCATCGGGCGCAAAAGCAATATCCCGAGGTGCATTCAATTGGTAATCCTGATTGCCCACCAGGATTTGATCACCTTCTAGTTGAACTGTTTTCTCTTCATAGGGGTCAACTGAAGGTTCAAGGGTTACCGGTGAAGCGCCATACTCCCAAATTTTCGAAACGACGTCTTTGCGGATATACATCCGGAATGAATCGGAGGGCTGCCAATTCTCTAAGGTTAAGGTATCGGTGTTTGTGATGTTTGCATAGGGTTCGTAATTGCGATTGAACCAAATTTCCCAAAGAGCGGTGCGCATTTCGGAGTCGATGAATGCATTCCATACCCGTTCAAAAGTTAGATTATAGTAATCTTGCGTCGGCCACCAGAGACGTGTGTAATCGTAGCGGATGTAATTATCAGCCACAACTGGTTCAATTTTGCCATAATTTCCGCTGCCTACCAGGATCACGGGGGCATCACGAAGGTCTCGGGTTGGGTCTTCTGAATACCAGCGTTTATTCGGATAATCGCGGAAATACCACCAATACGGGTATAGCATATCACTATCGTAGGCCACGACAATGTCTTTGCCACCGGTCAAGCGGAAGCTGATCTCTTCAATTTGTTCTAAAACATCCTTGGGGTCTCGGGCAGCGTGAGCATAGACCAAAAATTCTTTAGCCGTGTCATATAAAATGTAGTTGGCTCTGAATGAAGTGCGCATTGTGATCGCTGAAAGTACGGCGACAAAAAGAACTAATAAGAGCTTTCCCATTTGAGCCAGTGTCCACTTGCGAGCCAAAAAAGCCAGGATTAGCCCTGAAACGAGCATTGCAATAAAAGCCAGCATAAAGGTGCTGGTCGCTTCCAGTTGCACCAGTTCCTTACCTTGGAAGGGTGGTGTATCACTCAGCAGTGTTCCAAAAGTGCGGACGGTTGTTAAAAGGAATAAGCCGCCGAAGATGATTGTTAACCAACCTCGATTTTGTTTAAAAGAACCCCAATCAAAGGACTCGAGCAATCTGCCAAAACTCCAGCCGCTGGTCAAGATCATGGGCATAGCAATGTGGGTTGTTAACCACGGCATGCGTTCACCGGCGAAACTGAAGGCAATCAGGCTCATTACGGACCAATACAGCAATAGACCTAACACGGGCGGTGAGATGATTTGGCCTTCTTTGATGCGCTCTTCTAGTTGTAAATCCTCTTCATCATCAACCAGGTTGATTGTTTCAATCGCAGCATTATCAACAATAATGTTATCTGATTTAACGTTTTCTTGGAGCACATTATTATTTTCTATTGTTGGATCCAGGGGGATTTCGCTATCGATCTCATTAAGAAGATTTTCTTCAATAGTGGAGATTGATTCTCCTTGTTCATCATTTTCATCCCGCTGTTTGCTGGCATTTTGAATCGCCTTGCCAATGAGGGGCAGGCTCATCGCGGCTGCCATCAATGTGCCAAAGGCAGGTAGAAACTCATAAATAGGAATTTGAACCAGGGTGTAATAATAAAGCGGTTGAGTACCGCGGGTGACACCTTGTTGTGCCATCCAATAGCCCAGAGCGCCCATTAATCCCATGGGAAAGCCGCTGCCTTGCGTGAATAAGGAGGTATAGAAAATTATGAAAATTCCCCAAAAAACGCCGATATTGAGAATCCAGGTTTTCCAATGCCACCAAAGGCCAATCAACAGAGCAATGATAAACAAGGGCACGATAAACATCACTGAGGTGATGATGCCGCTGGTGCTGTAATCCATCGGGTTGAAGCCAAGGATATCCATGGGCAGCGCTGCTAAAAGCGGCAGCACAATTGTGCCTTGCATGATGAGTAAGTCAAAGCTACGTTCTTCACGGACGCCCTTCCAGCCAATCCCCTTAATCAGAGTGAAGATGGCTAATCCTATGCCAATGATTACTCCCAACCCTAAAGAACCGATCAGAATCCGTGTGGTTGTATCGAGCTCGTTGAACATGACCCCAATGCCTTCATCCTCTTCATTGGTAGGGGCATTGGTCAGTGCGTTGTAGCTGAAACCAAAGGTCACAATACCTAGGATCATAGTCAGTGTGACGATGATCAGGAAGGCTGATCGCATTTTCGGCGACCGCCAGGTTTTGGTTAGAATTTTGATGATAAAAAGGACGGCTAAGAAGATTAATAACTCAGCTGTAAAGATATAAGCTGTTGCTTTATCTGTGAAATGCAGGGCGGTGATGATCGTCACAAACAACAGGGATCGCTTTCGTCCATCCTCCAAGTAGCGCAAGACGCCCCAAATGAGGGCCATACCCCAAAAGACAATGTAAATCTCGTTCCGGGTATAACGGCTGTAGTAGGAGATGAAGGGAGAAATGGTGAAAAGGAAGCCTGCAATCAGTGAACCGATGCGGCCCAGGTATTTTCGAAACGCAAAAATGGCGAAAGCGACCACCGCAATACCAAAAATGGCGTCAGGTATGCGGGCGGAAAAGTCATTAGCGCCAAAGAGGGTATAAGAGAGGGCGATCAGGTGAAATTGAAGGGGTCCGTGGGTTACGGGATCATAACGATAGCCATCTCCCTGGTAAAAAGTAAAAGCAGGGACAACATGGTTGACTTCGTCATGGCTCATGACCCTTTCCCCAAGCATTATGAAGCGACTGAGGACTGTTGTGGCTAAAATAAGCCCAACGATTAGATGATAGATTGTAAAGTTCGGCCAAATTGAAACAACAGGCCGATCCAACCAGGCATTGATTTGTGGGTTTTTACTCATAGTTTTTTCTTTAGCGTAAACTGCCTTGATACCCTTTATTGGCTTGATTTTAGAACTATACTTTAATCCTGATTTCCTGACAAGGCATCATTGTACGGAATGTTAAGGGATCATTTTATTCGGTTTGGGGTAAAATCGAGCTCATATTACCAATGAAAAAAAGCATTTTCTTAATAAGTTGCCTAATAATTGCACTTTCTGCCTGTAATCAAGCGGCAACTGACACCCAAATACCCACCTTAGACCCTACGGCTTTAATTGAGACGGCGGTTTATCGGGCGACAGCTGATTTTATTTTGACGCAATCAGCAATGCCGACACCTACGATGGCTTCAGATAGCACCTGGACGCCTATTCCGACGATTGATCGAACACGGCCGCCAGCGCAAACACCCACATCAGAAATTGCTTGCAATCAGGCTGCCGCCGGCAATCCCATTGATATCACCATTCCAGATGGCACCAAAATGACACCGAATGAGAGCTTTGCGAAGACCTGGCGTTTGGAAAATGTTGGTTCCTGTACTTGGACCCGGCAATACTCGGTGATATTCTTTTCGGGGAACAGTATGGGGGCACTCCACACGCATTATCTTTTGCAAGAAGTTGATCCCGGCGGTGTATTCGACATCACAATTGACATGCAAGCCCCAGACACACCAGGGGTTTACCAGAGCAACTGGATGTTACAGGATGCCGAGGGCGCCTTTTTTGGCATCGGTCCAAATGGTGACGCACCATTTTGGGTGCAAATTGAAGTCGCTCTGCCTGCTACCGAGACGCCACAACCAACGATTGTTGTCACTGGCACGCCACTGGTGTATTTAGAAGGGACGGTGCTGTTGGGACTGGACGATCGGCTTGATTTAGATGCAAATGTGATCAACCCACAAGATACTGCCCAGGCGGATTTTCTTTATCAAACAGGAGATCTTGGGTCCATACTTTTATCAGCGCTGAATGGGATGGAATGGTCGGTATTTAATGAAGCGCTTCCAGAATTATCTGACTGTTTGAATGCAGGTATGAATAACGAAACGCTGACGATTGATGATCAATCATTAAGAGACATCATCTGTTTCCGTACGTCTGAAGGCCGAATCGGACGATTCTCAATTGACCAGTGGACAGGGGAAGAAATAACAATCAGTTTTTTAGTCTGGTCAACCCAATAATTTAAATTAAGGGAATTAGAATACCGTTGCCGAGCTTGGAAAATCAATTTGGTTTAGGCTAAGCCTAAAAAAGGCTGCGGAAGATCAAGAGCAGCCCAAATATGATCAAAGGTACACCCACAATAGCGCCGATCACCGTTAGGGACAGCACAATGCCGACGATGAGCAACACCAAGCCAAGGACGGCGCCTATCAAGCGTCCTGTAAGCTCAATGATCCAAACGACCAAGCGCCAAACCAACCAGAATGGGTATAGTATCCAGGGTACACGTTTTGCTTTATGTTCTGTCATATTTGCCTCCATTAAGATATACGTGTTGGGCGGAAAAAAGTTGCACAAGTTTATGACCGAGGTGCTTAACAAGTGAGTGCTGTTCTGGTATAATTTCCGTCGCCTTAATATGAGGTGATTATGGAGAGGTAGCATAGTCCGGCCTAATGCGCGCGCCTGGAGAGCGCGTGTACCCTTTGGGTACCGTGGGTTCGAATCCCACCCTCTCCGCTCCATTTCTAACCACTTGGTACTTTACTGAGTGGTTTTTTCTTTAACATTCCAATATGCGAGTACCAACGGGTATTATCAGGTTCGAATCCCACTCCCTACGGGAGCGCTTCGCAGCCTTCTCCGCTCCAAGAAACCGCTAAGTCAAGCACTTGGCGGTTAATATTTTAACAATGTGCGATTACCAACGGGTATTACAGGTTCGAATCCCACTCCCTACAGGAGCACTTCACAGCCTTCTCCGCTCCAAGAATAACCGTAAAGTTAACAAATTTGCGGTTATTTTATTTTAACTACGAGAAACATAGGTCAGGCATGGTTGCGTCATCCCCCGTCATTTCATTTTGGGGGACAGGTCAGGTTATCTGACGCCGGAACTCTCTGAAAAGAAAACAACCATCTGGTTAGTCAACCAGATGGTTGTGTTAGATTTTTGTTTAGTTATATTTTTTTACCGGCGATTTCTGCCGCCACGGTTACTTGTGACTTGACTACCTCTTAGATTACTCTCGCTGCGACCTCTTTCTGCATTGGCTGTAATGGTGGCATTGTAGGCGTCTTCAGTCATGTATTGGGGTTCATAAATTTCTTCTGTATTTTGTGTCAAGGTTCTCGTGAATGCTCTTAAGTGATTTCTTGATCCCCGGAGTAGATTTTCAAAGACGCTGCGAATGCTTTCGTTTTCAACAAAGGCTAGCCGTTCTTCAAGATCCAAAATATCAATTTCTTCAATGGCAGCGCCCACTTTCAGCGCATCAGCCAAGGATTGTGATCCCGTTTGGATTAATTCATCGTAGAGGCTCTGCAATTCATGATCCTCAAATTTGCCAACAGGGGAAGTGTCTGCAGGATCAGGGATCCCGAAGGCGTCTAGAAGGCGTTTGACGGCATCAGTATGGGTTTGTTCACTGCGGGCGATATTGTTAAAAATGGGTAAACCATACAGGTCATAAAGCGCTAAATAGACGTCATGAGCAAGTTTTTCCTCTTCTCGCATGAAGACGAGGCTTGCAATTTCTTCGTCTGTTAAGTCTTCTAAATTTACCGTTGAGATTGCTACATCGAGCGACGTGCCATTATTGTTAATTCCAGCCTGAAAAGCTGCTGCGGTTTGTGTGCAGGCTTGGAGGGAGAGCGCTGTAAGAATGAGAAGCGCTACGATAATCAGTGTGTATCGAATGGATGTTTTCATGTTTATTTCCTTTGATTCGTTGTTTTTGTTTATTGATTTATATTTTATATTTGTCGTAATGAGGTTATTATGCCAAGGAAATGTGAAAAACCTGTGAAGAAAATGTAAAGGGTAGATGGATGTTTCAAAATAGAACAGAAGGGGTTCAAACCTTAAGTGAGAAATGGGGATTTGAGACAGAGATTTCCTGAAATCAATCGATGAGGCCAGTCATCAAAACCAAGAGTTAACTAGCGACTCGCGGCCATATTGAAAATAAGTGAATGGCAATTAATGGATTAGAAGGAATATATGGTGATGAAAGTTAGAAGAAAATTGGTTGATGGGATTTGTTATTCGGTCTTGGGCTTTCTCATTACAAACCAGACACCAACGATAAGTACGACAAGGCCAACCGCTGCACCGGTTAACTGTGCCCAATTAAGCCCAGGGTAGGAACCAAGTCCAATCAGATCTGCTATTAGTGAAACGATTAAAAGTAATGCACCACCGATTATCAATACTGAACTGATGGTTCTATTTGTCATCGTGTCCTCCACTCAGGTGATCTTGTTGATAAAGCAATTTTATCACAGGATCTTGTAGGTGAAATTGTAAAACCCTGAGTAAGGAGATTTTATGGGAATTAAATGTGACAATTCGTCTGTCACCCTCACCTCGATTCTCTCCCTCACTGGGTATATAGACCGGACACATGGATTACAACCATTCCGGAATATTGAGTTTAAGGTTGGCTTGAAATACTAAATCAAAACATTTCAGGTTATAATATGATTTTATTTATCAATCAAAAATAATGTGATCTTCATTTATTCTCAGGAGCCATTATGTTGGGTGTCGTTCAAATTCTTGCAGGTATAGCATTATTCCTGTATGGTATTTCGATGCTCAGTGCGGGGATAGAGAAATTGGCTGGCGACCAAATTCAAAAATGGCTTGAACGGGTGACAGATAATCGGTTTAAAAGTGCCGTTTTTGGCGCCATTGCAACAGCCTTAATGCAGAGCAGTAGTCTATTAATGGTGACCATGATCGGGTTGATCAACGCGAACCTGATGACCGTTGCTCAAGCCATTGGCGTGATGCTCGGGCAAGAAATCGGCACGACATTGACGGCTCAAATTGTGTCTTTTGAAATAGGCAATTTTCGCTTGATCTTGGTCATTCTGGGGTTGGTTTTTCTGGAATTTTTCCCCAAACGTGACTGGAAGAAATACGGTGAAATTTTCATGGGCTTGGGGATTATCTTTATCGGCATGAATTTTATGTCGAGTTCCCTCGAATCCTTAATTGCAATCCCATGGGTTGAAGAATTTCTGATGTTGTTGGGTGAAAAATCCTGGTTGGGTATCCTGGCTGGCACCGTATTAACTGCCCTCACCCAAAGCAGTTCTGCTGTCACGAGTCTGGTTGTGGCGATGGGGATCAGTGAAGTGATCACTTTGAAAGGTGCTGTGGGTGTGATTTTAGGGGCCAATATTGGCACTTGTTTTACGGGTTTAATTGCTTCCTTGCGCTTATCACGAACAGCCCGGCAGGCTTCAATCGCTCAAATTATTATCAATATTGCTGGTGTATTACTCTTTGTTCCATTGATTACACCTTTTTCCAACCTAATTCAAGGATCTTCGCAAGCTCTCGCACGTCAAATCGCGAATGCACACACCGTTTTTAATGTGGCTGTCAGTCTTGTCTTATTCCCCTTCGTCAATCAAATCGCATCTCTATCCAAGAAAATTGTTCCCTTTGATCCTGAAAAAGAAAAGAAGCGGGTTACAGTGTACATTGATGAGAAACAATACGCTGTACCTTCCGTTGCGATCAACAAAGCGACCAAGGAACTTTTTCGGCTTGGAGAAGTGGCTGCTGAGATGATTTCATTGAGTTGTCAGGCCTTGATTAGCGGTGAGTCTGCAAAGGCTGAACAGACGCTGGTCTTGGAAGACACGGTTGTTGACCCAGTTACAAAAGAACTTGAAGGCTTTATCAACACATTGATGCGTTCAGATTTAAGCCATGTTCAACAAAGACGTAGCTTTCAGATCAAGAATCTACTGATCGACGTTGAGCGTGTGGGAGATATGGCTGAGGATATAGCGCAATATGCCTTGGATCGAGTTAGTAATCACATTCCGTTTTCTGATGAAGCCATACGAGATCTTGAAGAACTATGGCACAATTCCCATTCAAACTATGTTTTATCGCTACAAGCTTTTAGGGATAAAGACCGAGAGTTGGCAAAGAAGGTTTGTGAAGTTGAGAGTGAATTTGACACCCTTTACTTACAAGCCCGCGATAGACATATCCAACGGCTGGAAAGTGGTACTTGTCATCCAAAATCAGATGTGATTTTTACTGAGGTACTGCGCATGCTCGAGCGAATCAGCGACCATGCGGACAATTTGGGGGTTAGTGTGGTTCATAACTAAAATGATTTGAGGGAAGAGAAATTCCCAACGCGTTTGGGTGATACTAGTTGTTTTTGTTTCCTGATGTGAATATGTAAATTCATATTGAGACTTGTTTCTCTATAAAACTTGGGCAATTTTTGATTCATAGAGATCATCGAATGCTACTGGAATAGATTGTGCAACAAGGACATTATCTATTGTTGAAAAACAAGAGACGTGTAATTTTGTTTATGTTTCTAGATAAAGTAGCTCGAAATTTTAGGAGATTGAGATGTCAAAGAAAATTCTTCTATCTTTAGTAAATTTAGTGATTATATTGGTTTCTGTCCTTGGTATTGAACCAGTCCAAGCGGAGACAATATTCGATGATGTTTCTGCGGATCACTGGGCATACGAGTCGATTATGAGGTTGTACGATGCGGGGGTCACTACTGGTTGCAGTTTATCCCCCCTAAAATATTGTCCTGAGGAATATGTCACCCGTGCTGAGATAGCCATATTCCTTGAAAGAGGGATGAACTATCAGGAAAAAAACTATGAACCCCCATCAGCATCTGGCAATGTATTTAAAGATGTTCCTTCGACAGCTTTTGCCGCAGATTGGATTGAACAGCTCGCAGCAGATGGCATAACGCTTGGCTGTGGTGAGGGAAATTATTGCCCAAGTGACCCTGTCACTCGAGCACAAATAGCCTATTTTTTATTACGAGCAAAATATGGTGCGAATTATTCGCCGCCAGAGGTGGAAAATAGTACGGGTTTTAATGATGTTGAAACAAATGATTTTGGTGCTGCTTGGATTAAGCAATTGGCAGCTGCAGGGATCACCAGCGGATGTGGTGACGGCAATTATTGTCCAAATAACCCAGTTACTCGAGCTGAGATGGCAAAATTTCTGGTGAGTACATTCTATTTACCGGAACTAGTTTCGATTCCAATGGCGACGGTTTATATTCAAAATGATACTGGTGGTGAACTATGCTATGAGGTTTATGATACCGGGATCGGCATGCAATGCTATGAAGCGGGTGAACACCTCTATGGATCTTTTCCATCTGGTACCTATGACTATTATGTTTCAGCTAGGTGTGGATCTGTAATTGATAATTACGAGATAGATGGGGGCATTATCCACAAATTCTGGTGCAAAGTTATGCCTTAAAAGATAAAATTTTAGTTCCTAGGTTACAAAAATTTCGCTATAATAGGTGTAAGTGCTTCTCTCGTTCACCAAGAATATAAATACATTGGAGTGATCAATGGATATCTACATCTGCAAGGAAAGTGCTTATCATCATTTCCCCCAAGTTTCTGTTGAAGTGGCTATTGATCGGCTTGAACAAAAAAAGGTTCAACATGTATCCGGTACCCTGGGCTCGATTTTCTCCCGCACAAAACCAGAAGACATTGAATTGGTTTCTGTGGAAAACCGGTTAGAGGCTTACTGGGTGATCAAAGTTCATCTGCGCACGGTATATGAGCGCAATCGCACCTATTCGCTGCCCTTAAGTGGTTCTGAAATCGAGCATGTGACCATTCATGGGCAGGATGTAACGACTTCAACCGATTCTAAAGGCAATACCAGCATTTCCTTAAATGGTGTGGAACATTGCGTTGAAGAATTTCAACAAAGTTATGGCTTTGATGGGGAAGGCAAGGAAATTGAACTTAGCAAATACCAGGCTTTTCCAAAAACAGAGGTGATCGATTTGGAAAATTTCGCACCCGAAGGTGTGGTGGTGATTCCACCCAAAGCCCTTGCCAGCACAGTTGTGCGATCTGTTCTTTCGAAAGTGATCAAACCCATTGACGCCCAAATCATTCACGAAGAGCGGATTGATATTGAAGCCTTGGAAATTAATTTCAAACCTGTGTATGCCATGGAATATCACTGGATCCCAAAAGATAAAATGGTCGTGTTGGAATTTGACGCGTTAACGGGCGAAATTCTGGGTCAGGGTAAAAAGATGGGCGACACGGTTAAAGAAGTGCTCACGTCGGAGTTGCTCTTTGACGTCACTGCTGTCACAGCAGGTGCACTGGTACCAGGCGGCAGCATTGCGGTGAAACTGGTCAAAGTTGCTTACGATCATAAGAAGAAATAATTATAGATTAATGGAAGTCAGGATAAATTTTTAGATTGAACCTGGAACATGAGCAGGCTCGATAAGGATGCATTGATTCCATCCCTTTAAAGTATTGCGTTAAGATGTATCATTTTTGTTAATCAGATCATGTTTTAATTGCGATAAGAAATTCTCTAAGTCTTCAGGGCGGAAAAAGAACAACTGCTGGCCGGTGAGGGGGTCTTCCATCGATGCACGCCAGAAGATCGTCTTGTCATGTTTCTCAAGCCACAGGCGGAGCAAGTAGGATTGGTAGGCGATTATTTTCATGGTGATGATCTCGCTTCCGTCTTTCAGTCCAGACATGCTTATTGGTTAAGCTTGGAAAAAATCAGGTCTAAAATCAGCTAAGAGCGCGAACCTAGTAGATCATAAATGTGGTGATCTCAGATTCAGCAGAATCTCATTTCTGGCTTAAGATATCGGTGAATTTTTCGATACCGTGATATGTGTTCTAGAATAAGGTACAGGGTCTATGCCAATATTCACAGCTAGGATTTAAGCCTAAACCAAGCTTGGAGAAAATGTGACATGGTTCATAAGATTAATTCCATTCGACTAGCCGAGGTTGCTTTGAACATCCCAATAGGAAAGCCTAAGGTTTTTTCGATTCGTTGACCTTCCACAACCAAGGCTAGTCATGGAACCTGCCATTTTTTATCATATCTGATATGCTACTTACCGGTGATGATCAATGGTCCCAGGACATCGATGTTCTTCCAGGCATCGGGGCCTTGAACCTGGCAGGTGAAGTAGAGCTCACCTTCATCAATGGTAATGAAGTCAGCTATTCCTGTTGCGCTGTCTGGATCGAGGATATAGTACGCGATCAGGTTTGTGAAAGATGGAGAGGCATCAGCTGGTTGATACGCTTTTAGATCTTCTAGTGTGTATCCTTCATCAAGGGTTGAGACGGCGATCATGTAATTATCATATTTATCGTCTTTCACCAAGACTCTTAATGACCCTTCATCAATCATATAACCCTCATGGATCTCGAAAGTGCATTTATCCCCGGGTTCAAAAATGATATCAGCATGGGTTCCCCAGCCGAACTGCTTGCGCCTGAAATCATTTTCAGCACCAAGAACGGTTGCTTCATTACAGGCGGTCAGCAGGATGAGTAACCCTAAAACCAGGGTAAGGGCGATTCTTTTTGTGTTCATCTTTACCTCCTTGGGGTAATAGAACAGATTGATTAATCGTGGCAATCCTATTGGTGTGGTGCCTGACACTAGATTAACAAAAAGGCGTGTGGAAAACGTGAGGTTCTGATCCTATTTCGAATAGAAAATTCCTTATCATTCATGAAATCTTCACTATTATCCAGTCTCCCGAGATTATTTCCATCATTTATGGAGAATTTAATGTATTTAAGAAATTTTTTTCAAATCTCTGCTTATCAACTTCCGTTACCACACTAATGATGGGGCAACCGGATTGGATTTGGGTTGCGCCACTGGTAGGACCTTCGTTGGTGTCGACGCAAACAGTAAATTCCTCAAAGGTAGCAAGCTTCTCATCCGTCAGGATTGCTGCAGCCAGTGGATCCCAGAAGTAATAATCTCCGGATTCAATCATGAACAGATTAATCGTTAGCACATCATAAACAAAGTCGGTTTCTGGCTCGGGACGTTCAGATTCAAGCTGGTTGTAAAAATCCATATCAACCGGCACCTGGTTGGTGGCATCTAGGGGCACCAATGTGATGGGCACCCCCGATGAAAATATTTCACTGGTTGCCGTTGGATCGATATACAGGTTGAATTCAGCGGTTTCATTGCCATTGATGTATGGTCCAACATTACCGGGCACATTGATGGCACCTCCCATGATGTAAATCATTTGTATTAAATCCTTATGTTGAGGATCGTCACGCAGGAGATCAGCGATATTTGTCAAGGGTCCCAGGGTGAGGATTGTCACTTTTTGGTCGCTGTTTTCCAGGATGGATTTTAGAAGGTCTTTTGAAGTCTGATCTTTGGCTGGATTGGAGGCTTGCTTCAATTTTATTCCCGCCAAGGTGTCGACAAAATCACGCCATTCCTGAGGGAAGGTGTGCTCTCCAGCCAGAGGTGTTTCGCGACCGCAAGCCACTGGGATGTTGTTATTTTCAGTCAAACTGATCAATTTTAAGGCATTGCTGACGCCAGGCCCACAGTGGGCTTCACCCGCTCCAGTGACGGTGATGGCTTTGACTATGACTTCAGGATGGTTAAGTAAGTAGAGTATTGCCAACCAATCGTCCAAGGCCATGTCGGTATCAATGATCACCGGAATGGGATCAGGTATGGGGGTGGGTGTTGGTTCCACTATACTGCAACTGGTAATAAGTAGTGAGATCAACAAACCAGCAATAATGAGTAAGTGAATTTTTAATTTCATGTTCTATTCCTTTTTCTAAATTGGTACTTAAGGCAGCAAAATATACACAAGGAAGACCTGCTATAACGATTGTGATAAATTAGCGTGTTGAAAACGTGAGGGTAGTATATTGATTTTGTTTAATTATATCTACTATAATGAAGATTGATCAGTACAGATTGTGAAGCAGGACGAGTGAGGTCAGAATGCCCAAGCTCGAAATCTGTTTGCTTGGGTCACTGCAGCTCAAGCAAGGCGGACAGAAATCATTAGCAGGGTTTGACTCTAACAAGGTGCGTGGATTGTTGGCTTATCTTGTGGTAGAGGCAAACCGTCCCCATCGGCGTAGGCGATTAGCTGCGCTGTTGTGGCCTGATATTTCCGAAACGAAAGCGTTAACCAATCTTCGCCATGCCTTATCTAATCTCCGCCAGGTGATTGGAGACCATGCTGCACAACCACCCTATTTGATCATCACACCCCAGACAATTCAATTCAACTTAGATAGCGACACCTTTGTTGATGTGAATGGTTTTGAGAATTACTGCAAGCTTGCTCAATCGAATCCACTGGATATCGACAGCTTGCATCAAGCCGCTGAGCTCTACCGAGGTCCCTTTTTAGAAGGTTTTTCCATTTCAGACAGCATCCCCTTTGAAGAATGGCTGATCGTGAAGCGAGAACGACTTGGCCGTTTAGCCAATTGGGTTTTTCAAAGCCTGGCGGATACATATGAATTGGCAGGGGACTATGTTAGAGCGGTTGATTTTGCCAAACATCACGTTAGCCTGGATCCCTGGCGCGAAGAGGTGCATCAGCAAATTATGCGCTGCTTGTATTATTCAGGACAGCGCAGTGCGGCCATATCCTATTATGAAACCTGTAGATCTGCCTTAAAAGCCGATTTGGGCTTGGAACCCAGCCATGAAACACAGGCGATATTTGCCCAAATCTCCGCAGACCAACTGCCCGTCCCTCCAACACCACCAAGGTTTCTTCTGCCCTCAGCCTGTTTACCGCAGGAGGCGCCTCGCTTTGTCAACCGACAGAAACCCATCAGTCAATTACATCGCGCCTTGAATCTTGCTCTAGAAGGCCAAGGTCAGCTCATGTTGGTCACTGGCAGCCCTGGACAGGGGAAGACCGCCTTGTTGCACGAATTTATCAGGCAGGCATTGGAAATGCATCCATCCTTGGCGGCGGCTTGGGGAAACAGCCAGGCGTATTTTGGCTTAGGCGATCCTTATTTACCCTTTAGGGAAATCCTGGAAATGCTCAGCGGAAATGTAGAACACCGTTGGGCTTCTGGTTCGATTACCCATGAGCACGCCCGGCGTATGTGGCGAATGACAGAGCCCTGTGCGCGTGCGCTCGTCCAACAAGGCCCTGCCTTGATCAATACCTTTGTACCTGGTCCCCCACTTTTTAGACGGGCTTCCCAGGTCGCCCAAAATACACCCACTTGGCTGTCTGAATTGGAAGTGAGAGTCGACGCGCAATCCGAAAGACAGCAACCATCCCAGGAAGATATTTTTCAACAATACTGGCGGGTGCTGGCAGAAATTGCCCACCAAGCGCCGCTCCTGTTGTTTGTAGATGATCTGCAGTGGGCGGACCAATCCTCCTTGGGGTTGTTCTTCTACTTGGCTCGACAGATAATTGCTGCGCCGATTTTGATAGTTGGTGCTTTCAGGCCGATCACCTATCAGCCCTCCAACGACAGGGATGTGCCCTCTTTGGGGAATATGGTCAATGAATTACAACTCATTAAAGGTGATATCCTCATCAATTTGGACGAATTCGTGGATCGAGGATTTATCGATGCTTACCTTGACTTGGAACCCAATCACCTGGATGAAGGCTTTCGCGATGCGTTATTTCAATTCACGCACAGCCATCCTTTGTATACGATTGAGATGTTGCACGGGATGCAGGAACGTGGCGATCTGGTCAAAGACCAGGCAGGCGCGTGGGTGGTTTCCGAATCCTTGAACTGGGGACAATTACCACCTAAGGTTGAAGCGGCGATAGAAGCGCGTATTTGTCACCTGCCCCCAGAGTCAATCCAGCTGCTTAAAATTGCCAGTGTGGAAGGCGAACGGTTTACAGGAGAAATTGTCGCCCGGGCGCTTGGGGTGGATGAATTGCATGTTCTAAGTGTATTAAACGAAGCGCTTGAACAAGGTCACAAACTGGTGCAAGCGGAAAGTCGTCAGGTAGTGGATAGGAACCGCCTATCCCGTTATCGGTTTCGCCATATTTTAATTCAAAAATTTTTATACAGCCAATTGAATGCGATCGAAAAGGCAGCATGCCATGAAAAAGTTGGCGAGCTGCTGGAAGAGCTTTACACTGGCATCCTGGATGAGATGTCCGTACCATTAGCGATCCATTTTGAGTTGGCTGGAAATCCAATTAAGGCCATTCACTACCTGGATCTTGCAGGACAAAAAGCGATAAGGTTGTCAAGTTATGAAGATGCCATTCTGCACATAGAAAAAGCGCTGTCATTATTGGCCCATCAACCGGACGGAGACGAAAAGAAAAAACAAGAACTACACTTGTTGATGCATTTAAGTACGCCGATGAGGTTCAGGCGGGGGTACGCATCCGTCGGTTTTGGCCGAATCTGCGCGAGGATCATAGAGCTGTTAAACTGCGTTCCATGGACATCCGATATGTTTCCGATTTTAAATGCTCTGGTCGATTTTTTTAGTACGATCGGAAAGTACCATGAAGCCTTATCCATACTGGAAGGGGCAGACACACTTGCTAAAAGCAAATCCGAGTTTGCGGAAAATCTGAAAAATTGGGGTTATGGGTTTGTCCTATTTTTATTGGGTCGATTTGAAGAATCACTGCACCATTCACAAAAGATGGTGGAATTTTATGATTTTGAAAAACACAGCCACCTTCGACAAATTTATGCGTCAGATCCGGGGGTTTCCAGCCTGATTAACTGCGCCTGGGCTTTGTGGCAATTGGGTTACCCCCAGCAAGCCTTGATCCGCAGCCAGCAGGCGATTGATTTAGCCAATCGGTTGGAAGATGTTGATAACCAGCTTCATTCACAGGTATTCTCAGCTTTTTTGTATGTGATGATGCGAGAACGAGAACGAGCTTATGAACTCACTCAGTCGTGTAAAAGTTTGTTAAAGGGGCAGTCATTTCCATTTTTATCAGCAACGATAAAATTTATCGACGGTGTCCATCAATTTTATCAGGGGAATGAGGACCTTGGCTTAGAGAACATCGCATCAGGAATTGAGATTTTACAATCCTTATTTGTTCGCAGTCACCTCTCTGTATATTTTGCCATTCAATCAGAGGCACTCCTTGAGCATAGAGAGCTTGATCGGTCTTTTGATTGTCTCCTACAAGCAGAGGATTTTATTGCGGAAACCGGGGAGGGTATTTATCCTGCTGAAATCCAAAGGTTAAAGGGGGAATACTTCTTAATGAAGGGTCAAAGCAGAGAAGCTGAAGACTATTTCTCTCGAGCTCAGAAGATCGCTAAGGGGCAGAAAGCCAAATCGATCGAATTGCGGGTGGCGATGAGCCTGGCGCGCTTATGGCAAAGCCAGGGGCGAATAGGAGAAGCTTATCGTGTGCTGGCGGATGTTTATAGCTGGTTTACAGAAGGCTTTCAAACGCAAGACCTCAGGGAGGCATTAGTTTTGTTGGAGAAACTACGGGGAAAATTGTAATTTGTGTAGTTAGAAATCACATCGAAAACGAAGGTTATTACCTATTTGGGTCATCGAAAAAATTGTATAACCCATCAGATCGTGTAAAATTGAGACAATCGATTTGAAAGGATTCTCATGCAAATCCAAAATAAAGTATTTCTCGTAACCGGAGGTGGCAATGGGATCGGGCGGGAGTTGGTTTTCCTTCTACTCTCAAAAGGTGCTAAGGTCATTGCGATTGACAAGGACGGGGAGGGATTAAAGGAAACCCGGCGACTTGCAGGGGATAAGGCGGACAATTTTTTCACCCATCACCTGGATATCACCGATTTTGAGGCTGTATCCAGCTTGCCAGATCGGCTTATCGCGAAGGTTGGGGTTATCGACGGGTTGATCAATGGAGCAGGCACCATCCAGGCATTTCTAAAGATCAATGACCTTGATTATGCTGAGATAATGCGTGTAATGGATAATAATTTCTATGGCATGGTATATCTAACCAAAGTCTTTTTGCCGCATTTGCTCACAAGACCAGAAGCGATCATCGTCAATTTCAGCAGCATGGGTGGATTCTTGCCCGTGCCCGGGCAAGGCGTTTACGGTGCATCCAAAGCAGCGGTCAAATTATTTTCAGAAGCCTTGTTTGCAGAACTTCTATCCTCCAATGTGCATGTTTCCCTTGTGTTTCCCGGATCAGTGGACACCGATATCGCTGCCCATTCTGGGGTGGTGTTCGATCCGGCCATGGAAGAGATGGGTCGGGAAAAATTTAAGCCCATTGCGGCCAGCAAGGCAGCGCAGATCATATTGAAAGGGATCGAGAAGAACCAATATCAAATTTTTGTAGGGACGGATGCGAAAATGATGAATATTCTTTACAGGATAGCCCCCAAATTTGCGGCAAAATTCATTACCAAGCAAATGGGATCACTATTGGGTTAATTTGTAACCGGTCACGAAAACCAACTTTTTCACATAGCAAGACCACCCGCAAATCGGGTGGTCTTGTTTTTTACTATTAAGTTGTAATTGTGCAGATCGTCTAATAGTTACACAGACACATCTCCTCGATGATCTCGCCGTCAACGAAGACTGGATCATCTTCGCCTGGAAACTCGAATAAACCGATAGTACCGAGATCTTCATGAAGCATGACATGAATTAAGTTTGAACTCATTTCTCCCAGGACTTTAGTTTTGGCAATTCTGTGAGTTCCGCTTTCGACAAAGATATACTGGATTATTTCACCAGCTGCACCATTTTCATCTTCGTGAAAGACGATCCAGGCTGGTCGATCACTTTTTACCGTGTACACAACTAAGAAAGTATTCGCTGCCAGCCGCGTTCGCCGAATTTCGATCCCGGGTTTGTAGCTATCTACCATTAACTCGGCAGCCTGTGCTGGCACATCTGATCTTAATTCAACAAGGGAGACGCTTTCCTGCCCCATTTCTTCAAGGTATCTTTCACCCTGGGCCGTTAAATTTGCGCCCCATGCAGCAACAGCTTTTTGTCCTTCCATTTTATCAATGTAGCTTTCACCCTGGGCAGTTAAATTTGCTCCCCAGGCTTCAACAGCTTTGTTTCTTTCCATTTCTTCGTTGAAGACTAGCGATGACTGGCACTAAGCCAGCAGTAGAGAAAACACTAGCAGAGCCCCCATAATTAAAAGGGATTTACTGGTTTTCTTAAACGTGATATTGCTCCTAAATCTTTAAATTGGATTAATTTGACCTACTAAGTCATATTATATAACTTAAGAAAGACAAGTTCATTAATCCCAGCTAAGACTTTTTAAATTAGATTTATTTGTAGAATTAAAATATTATTAATTACATATGTCGTATCTATAGTTTTATATCTTCAGATGCGAATGTTGAAAAATTTTTTCCGAATATTTGTGCATCAAAAATTTTTTCCCTGTACCCGAAGAACAGCGGCTTGGGATCACTTTGTTTGTGATGTTCATTTCCTTTTGGCGAGTGAAGTCGTCTGGAATGTTCGTGTCGATGTTTGGTGCGGTGAAAATCGCACCGTACCCTACGAAAAAATTGATGGTGTGAGTTTTCCCCTGTGCCAAAACACAAAGGAAATCCTGTAGGGTGCGTGGTGTTTTTCCACACACCAAAAACTATCAATGATTTCTCCGTTATATTATTGTTGTTGGTTGAATTGATATCACTGATTTTGATTTCAGCATTTTTGATGGAAACCAATGAGGAATGAGAATTTTGCAGGATTTATTTGAGAATCGAATCGAGTTAGTGTACTATCAAATTTTAAATGGACCTATGACTATTCTACAGAAAAATTGACACACGATTATTCAAATTCTTTTTATATCAATCCGCTAAGCGGAGGACAGGTTTTATTTGTCCTCCGCTATTTATTGATTTGATGGGCTTATATTTTGTTTGTCAATTATGGCAAGTATAGCCCCTGGAGTTCACCATTTAGGGCTTCCGGCATGAGATGGATTTCGCAACTCTCCGGATTGAAAAGAATGATTTTCGACTCGTCTGAATCGGGTATCATCAGGCTGACCCCTAACCATCCTGAGTGACTCCATTCGACACCCACAGCGCCAACATCTTCCAATAAGAGTTCCATGTCACTCCCGTCAGTCCTAACGCGGTATAGACTGCTATTATCTCTTCCGCGATAAGCGATCCATTTACCATCCGGTGAAAGCTGGGGGTTCAGCAGCTTTGGCGTGCCATTCTCAATCGTAAAGAGCTCTTCAGTTAGGTCTTTATTTAGATCGTAGGCATATACTTTCCAGGCCGCCCCACCCGTATAGGGCGCCACAAAATAGAGTTGATTGCTATCGGGTGACCATCCAACGACCGACTCATAACTCCACTCGGAGATCTGTTGCGGCAGTCCGCCATCAATGTCTAGGATAAAGACACTGTTAGTCACACCATTCCCTATTCCCACATAGGCTATCAGGTTCCCTTCCGGTGACCAGTGTATGTCGAACCCGCCGGTACCGGGCAGGGCCTGCTCGGTCTGCGATACCAAATCGACAATATGAATTGTGTTATCCGTGGATGAATATGCCACCTGGCTGCCATCTGGGGACAAAGCCCCCCAGTTGCCCTGTTCAACAACGATTTGATGCAAGCTCCCATCGATATTGTAGATAGCGAGTCCCCAACTGCCCGAATCCAGCTTTTCATAGACCAATGCTTTACCAGCAGAGATTGAGTCTGTGGTTGAAGCAAGTCCCTCGATCGATACTGCCACCAGGCACACACCTGGCTGGGCGTCGATGTTTCCGGTTAATTTAGCATGGGGAGAGGCAGGTGACCACATTCCTTCCCAGATGATCGTATCCCCAATCAGCACCAGGTCGGATAGGGTCACCTTCAATAAGCCGGTTGGAAGTTGTGAATAACGCAAACTTGTGCTAAATTGTCCGTCCGTAAACCCTGCACCACCACCGCCACCACCTTCAGAAATGAACCCTTCGATTTGGACGTTCACGGCATATACTTCTGGATCCACCTGAAATTGGAAAGTATAACCATTTTGTGATGCGTTAATTGTCTCCAGTTTTAGGCTGTGACCGGCAAGCTCGAACTCTTGATCGATAGCCCAGCTTTGACCAGGTAAGGGGTCAGCACCGACATCAAAAGTGAATTCGGCGTTCGCACCAGACTCCACAGACTGGAGGAGATAACCTGAAAAACGTATGGTTAAAGGGTAAGTTAATCCGGCAGCTTTGAACTCCGCGGCCCATACAGAATGAGAAGATTCCTGATTGATACTCTCTGTGACACTTTGTGGGTAAACGTAGGCAATATCCTTGCCGGTAGCGTCCATTATCTCAGGGCCTTCTACCATATGCGCCCTTTCACCATTGTATCCTTGAGGTTCATAATTACCGACGAGGATGTAACCATCACTGGTTTCAATTTCCTTGCTGACAATCACCGAATACTCTATAGATTCAGAAGGTGTGTTTTGATCGGATTCTTCCTGTGCAAGTATCACCTCGGGCGTGGAGAGCTCAGTCACCGGGATCGCGTTCAGATCCGCAGGTGCAGGGATAAAACGCAGGGGTAGTTCCCAATTCTCTGGGGTTTTACCTGGGAGCGTATTGGCGATGCACGGGATCACGAAAACAGCATCGTTCACATCCATCGGGACAGGCTCGTATCCGAAATTGTTTTGCACAAGCCGCCTGCCATCTGGAAGTCTGAGATATTCTCGCTGCATACATCCGGTGACATCTTCACGGTCAGGATAAGCTGAACCCGGAACACCGAATATGCGGTATTCGATTTGCGTCTGATCGCCCGACAATATCGCTGAAGTAACTGTGATGCTGATGTCATCACGAATGACGCTGACAGGCTCAGCTAGAACCCGGATGGGAGTGCTCAGATCCACGATGCCGCCGCCGGGGATGTACCCAAAAATTTTCATGATCTCTCCATAGACCCGGTTGGGGCCGATCAGGAACATGGTAACTACTATTAGGATGAGCAGAGCCGAAGTAAGGATTGAGACTGATCGCCATTTTAATGATATGCGTTGATTAAACCTCTTCTTTCCTGCTTGATTGTTCAAATCTTCATAAAGTTGATCTACAAATCTTGCGTTTACTTCAGGTACCTTCAAGGAATCACGAACGATCTCTTCAATGGGAATATTTGAATGTGGGTTATTCATAACTGGCCTCCAATTTTTCTTTCAACCGCGCTAATAGACGATAGGTGCTTTTTTTGACAGCTTCTGTGTTTTTTTGCAGTATCCGGGCTATTTCCGGAAAGCTCAGTTCGGAAACAAAACGCAGCCGGAGTAATTCTTGCTCCTCTTCAGGTAATTCACGAATTAATCCGGAGACGGCTTTTACCTGTTCCAGGTGGATCGCACTGGATAAGGGGTTGCCTTCCTCAGAAGAGATCATTCCTTCCTGGAAAGTTGACAGAGTTTTTCGTGAGCGAAAATGATCCATGGCTTTATGGCGTGCAATAGTGAATAACCAGGACGAAAAATGTTCCTCTTTGCGGAGGTTATCAAAGGATTTAAATGCAGTCAAGAATGTTTGTGCGGTAAGGTCTTCAGCTTCCTGGACATTCTGGAGTCTGCTGTAGAGATAACCAAAGATTCGATTGACATACAATTTGTAGAGTTTGCCAAATGCTTTTGGATTACGCCAAGCTTCCCGGACGATCTCCACTTCAGATGGTGGATGGGGTTTAAATAGTGTTCTGATCGTATTGTAGCGTTCTATCATAAGCTCCTTGCTGACCGAATTCATTATTAAGAATACAATATCTTTTGCGTGCTCCTCTAATATAAGACGTGAAAAATAGCATATCGGGACAAAAGAATCGATATTTTAAGGTTAGACGAACAGATTTTAATTAACCATTGACCCACCAACGCTCATGCTTTGGTTTTCTTATGATTAATTAGTGATATTTCATCCTATCCAAATCTGGATGAGTATAGTCTCACAATATTTGTTAGTTTAATGAATTTTCTAATAAATCACAAGCGGTGTCCTTTTAGAAGATGATCCAATAACTAAGAAAGGATTAGAACTAAAGGGTGTTCGAGTTTCCCGTTTCTTCAGATATTTTTCCAAAGTCCTGACAAATTGCAACTTGCCTCTATTCAAAATCGATCCAATTGGATAAGATTATATCCCTGCAGGACAACATCGGCTTGATTGGCCGATGTTTTTTGTGTAATAAACCACTTTTCTCACGAATCGGGACTTATAGATTTATGCTTACAGAACGAACTGATCTAAGAAATATCGCCATCATTGCTCACGTTGACCATGGCAAAACCACGCTGGTGGATGGCTTGCTCAAACAGGCCCATGTTTTCCGCGCGAATCAACACGTGGCCGAACGTGTGATGGACTCAAATGATTTAGAACGCGAACGAGGCATCACCATTTTGGCCAAGAACACCGCTATCGAAATTTGGGATCAAGGGTCGAAGCAAAAAGTTAAAATCAACATCGTTGATACGCCAGGGCATGCCGATTTTGGCGGAGAAGTGGAGCGGGTCATGAATATGGTGGATGGCGTGCTGCTCCTGGTAGATGCAGCCGATGGTCCCATGCCCCAGACACGCTTCGTGCTCAAGAAAGCCCTCGAAATGAATCACCGCGCCATCGTCGTCATCAATAAAGTGGATCGCAAAGGTGCCGATCCAGAGCGAGTGCTCAACCAAACTTTTGATTTATTCATCGAATTGGGTGCCAGTGAGGAGCAGGCTTATTTTCCGGTGATTTACACCAATGCCGTCAGCGCCCAGGCTGGTCGAAGCCCGGATTTGGGCCCCGACCTGCAACCTCTCTTTGATGCCATTTTAACCCAAATCCCCTGTCCAAAAGTGGATCTCGAAGCGCCTTTGAAAATGTTGGTTACCAATCTGGGTTACGATTCATATCGCGGCGTTACGGCGATTGGCCGCATCCATGCCGGTCAGATCCGAGCTGGTATGTCCTTGGCCCGTATCCGTGTTGATGGTGAGATATTGCCTGAAAGTGTTCGTTATTTGAACATCTATGAAGGGCTGGCCCAGGTCCCAGTTGATTCCGCTCAGGCGGGGGATATCGTCGTCCTGGCTGGGTTGGAGGGGATTGCCATTGGTGAAACGTTGGCCGATCCGGAGTACCCGCAACCTCTGCCGCCTATCCAGGTTGAGGAACCTACTGTGCATATGACCTTTGGCGTCAACACGTCACCTTTTACCGGGCGTGAGGGCCAATGGAGTACCTCCCGGAAATTACGCCAGCGGCTCTTCGATGAACTGCGCACCAACGTCGCCCTAAAAGTGGCTGAAGGTGATAGCCCAGACACTTTCCTGGTTTCCGGCAGGGGGGAGCTGCATCTCGCTATTCTGATTGAAACCTTACGCCGGGAAGGGTATGAATTCCAGGTGTCGAGGCCCGATGTGATCCTAAAGCAGAATGAAAAGGGCGAAACATTGGAGCCTTTCGAGGATGTCTATATCGAGACCAGCCCGGAGTCGGTTGGCATGGTCGTTGAAATGTTGGGGACACGTCGTGGTGTCATGAAGCATATGGTTAACACCACAACAGGTACTGTACGCCTGGAGTTCCTGGTGCCAACCCGTGGTTTACTGGGCTTTCGATCTAACTTTCTGTCTGCCACGCGCGGCGACGGTGTCATCCATACGCTCTTTCATGGCTATTTACCGCATTCAGGAGAAATCGGTGAGCGCGCTTCCGGCTCATTGGTAGCCTTTGAGAACGGTGCGACAACCACCTTTGGCCTAAAGAACGCTGAAGACCGGGGTACTTTGTTCTACGGGCCAGGCACACCCGTTTATGCTGGGATGGTGGTTGGGAAACACCAGCGTCCCGGGGACCTGGATATTAATGTCTGCAAGAAAAAAGAACTTACCAATATGCGAGCAGCCAATGCAGATAAAGAAATACGACTAACGACTCCCACGCACATGAGCCTTGAAGAAGCCATCGAGTACCTGGGCGAGGATGAGCTTTTAGAAGTTACGCCACTCGCTTATCGTATCCGCAAACAATTGCTTTCTGCTCACGAGCGTGGACGACGCAACAAGGCGGCCAGAAAAGCAGCGGTTGAGGCGGTAAGTTAGGCTAAAAATTTTCTTCCTACAGTGAACTTCCCCCTCTTTTTTGTAGGAAACGTTTGCTTCTCTTCTTCATTGCAATTGAAAAAAAAGTGGGATTTGTTGTAATTTTCAGCCGCCAATGTCAGAATGCTGCAACCTCAATCCATTGGATCCGTAGGCTGCTCTTTTATTGCTATTAAATTTCTTTTCTAAATTTCTTTAATGTGGTACGCAGAACCCTCACGGCTTTCTCTTGCCATCTCACTTACGCTGGGAGCGTTACAGCCTCAGGGCAGGCACCGGTGCGCTCCGTCTCCCTGGCACTGCGGGAGTTATAACACCCACCAATTCTGTATTAGTTCAAATATAAGAAAAAAGTGATGTTATAAATTGGTGCGCTCATAACCGGAGCGCACCCTACATTTTTTCCTAATACCTAATTGCCTGGTACCTAGTAACTATTCCCCGTTTTTACCATTCACTTTTCACTTTAAATAAAACATGAGCGTGGGGAGGCTCGACATCGTCCCCTCATGGGGAAGTCCCAGCCACTTATTCATTAAATACAAACATGAGCGTGCAGAGATTCGAACTCCCAACCAATGGCTTAAAAGGCCACTGCTCTACCATTGAGCTACACGCCCATAATCAGGTTTTTATTGTAGCACGTCTACCCCACAGCGAATGATTAATTGATGTTAGTAATTTTCCCCAACCTCCTTGCCCCATCCTCTGTTGGTGAGGATTGCCGCTTGCGGCAGAAAATCACTTCTTTTTGCCGCTTTTGCCGTATTGAAAACCCGCGCTTCTTATGTTATGCTCACATTGAGACAGAACATACGTTCTTTCCTCATGCACGCCCACCTTGAAAGGAGCTTTGATCCTGTCGTCAGGAACCAACGCACTCAAATTGAGCAGCAATAGGTCGTATCAGCGAGTTACCTCACGCATCGGTGTGCGGCAAGCAGAAGCTGTCTTTTATTCGTTTTCGGTTCGTTTTTTTCTGGAACGAATACCCATGTGCAACCTGTGGGGGGCGTTTGGCGCTTCTACGGGTTTGCCGTGGGTCTCTGCAAGTGTGCTGTGTGTGGTGTGTTTGTTGGTAGAAAAAAATCAAGCGCCCCGTGCGCAACCCTCCCGTGGAGCGTGGGTGACTCGAACCTTAAATCAATAGCACCCCCAGCGCGACTCGAACGCGAAACCAACTGACAAAGTCCCCTTGTGGGATTCGAAGTCCACTCGCTTTTCGTCCATACTGTATATAAGAGGGTGTTTTTTTCTATAACACCCACCGATTCTGTATTAGTTCAAATATAAGAAAAAAGTGATGTTATAAATTGGTGCGCTCATAACCGGAGCGCACCCTACATTTTTTTCCTAATTCCTAATTACCTGGTACCTAGTAACTATTCCCCGTTTTTACCATTCACTTTTCACTTTAAATGAAACATGAGCGTGGGGAGATTCGACATCGTCCCCTCATGGGGAACTCCCAACCACATGTCACTTAAATACAAAATGAGCGTGGGGAGGCTCGAACTCCCAACCAATGGCTTAAAAGGCCACTGCTCTACCATTGAGCTACACGCCCATAATCAGGTTTTTATTGTAGCACGTCCACCCCACAGCGTCAATAAAATTGGGGAACTGAACAGTCATTCTGGGATAGTATAATAAAGTCAATATTCCAAGGTTGATGTCTAATCCCAGCGGATTGTATAACAAAATGCCATCATCCGTTTTCATCGATTGTTTACCAGGAGCTTTAAATGGCGGAATTGCCTTCACTTTCCTACACAGAATTTGAATATAAGTTGAACAACGGTAGCATGCCCTTCATTGTGGAGTTTGGTGCCCCTTGGTGCGCTCCTTGCAAACAAATTGATCCGATTCTGATCAATTTGGCAGCTGATTATGCAGGAAAGGTTGAATTTTACACGATTGATGTTGATCAATTCCCAAATATCGCCATGACATACGGCGTGATGGGTGTCCCAACGTTGATTTTGTTCCAGGATGGTGAACCTGTGAAGCGACTAACTGGTTTTCGACAGCAAAATACTATAGAAAAAGAATTTTTAAGCAATTTTTGATTATTAACCACAAAACGAGAATTGGAGAGATCTATGGCTCAAAATCCCGAAAAGATAACCAAAGCCTTTGGCGTTTGGCCCAGCAATATTTCCCCGGAATTAATCGCTGCTGCTATTGCACTGAATGATCCCACCTGGGATTCGGATGGCAAAACCCTGGTCTGGCGTGAAGGTCGATCAGGCAAAGGGGTTTTGCTCGCCCAACCGGAGGGAGAAGCGCCTTATGAGATCTCCGGTGAGGTCGATGTGCGCGGCGGTGTGGGCTATGGTGGAGGAGACTTCACCGTGCATGATGGTTTGGTGATTTTTGCTGGCAAGGACGGCCGGTTGTATCGGCGAACCCTGGGACCTGGTTTCCCTGAGGCCATTACACCGGAATTTGGCGACACAGCCGCTCCGACAATCTCACCGGACAATGACTGGGTTGCATTCATCCATACTTATGAGGGTAAGGATGTGATCGGCCTGGTTAATGCAGACGGCAGAGAGTGGCCAACCAAGCTGGTGGAAGGCGCTGATTTTTACATGCAGCCTATCTGGCATCCATCGGGTGAAGCGATCGCCTGGGTGGAATGGGACCATCCCAATATGCCCTGGGACGGCACCCGGCTGATGTACGCTGTTTTAGAGGGCGATCCCCCTGAGATTCAAGCCGCTCAAAATTTGGCGGGAGGGCAGGATGTCCCCATCCTGCAGCCGGCTTTTTCACCGGATGGCCGTTACCTGAGTTATGTTCAGAACCAAGGGGAGTGGGATCAATTGATCCTCCAGGATTTGCAGACGGGGACATCCAGTGTACTGGTAGAAGGGGCATCACTGTTGAAACCGGCCTGGATCCAAGGGGTGAGGGTGCAAGCCTGGTCGCATAAGCGCAAAGGGATTTATTTCTTGCAGTATAAGGCGGGTGTGACAGCGCTCAATTTTGTTGATGTCCTTTCGGGGGAGGTGCAAGCAATAGAGATGAGTCCCTATACCTCATTAAGCCAACTCACCGTCAGCCTTCAGGATAGGATTGCATTACTGGCGAATGCACCTTCAATCTCGACCCGGGTTATCAGCCTGGACCGAGGTCAAAGGACCATTCATCAACGCAGTACCAGCGAGACCATCCCCCCTGCTGATCTGCCTTCACCCTATGAAATCCAGTGGACATCGAGTGATGGGGAAACGGTTTATGGGATTTATTCACCCCCAACCAGCAGTCGCTATCAAGGCCAGGGTCTGCCCCCAGCGATTGTGCTCATTCATGGGGGACCGACCAGCAGTGTTTCGATTGGTTATAACCTGGAGGCAGCCTTTTTCACCAGCCGCGGGTATGGTTATTTGGAGGTCAACTACCGGGGGAGCACGGGCTATGGGCGCAAATACCGCAATGCTCTGCGGGGTAATTGGGGCAAGTTGGATGTGATTGATGCCGCGGGCGGTGCGCAAGCGCTAATTGACCAGGGTTTGGCAGATAAGAGCCGTCTGGTCATCAAGGGAGGCAGCGCCGGGGGGTATACCGTCTTGAATGCATTGATCCGTTACCCGGGTCTGTTCAAAGCTGGGCTTTGTTCTTATGGGGTCGCCAACCTGTTCACCTTAGCGATGGATACCCATAAGTTTGAAGAACGGTATAACGATTCCCTGGTGGGACCGCTGCCGGAAGCAGCCGCGAAATACCGGGCTTGGTCGCCGGTGTTCCATGCCAGTGGCATCAAGGATCCCATTGCCATTTTCCAGGGTGAAGAGGATAAAGTGGTCCCGCCCAGCCAATCCGAGGAGATCGTCGACGCGCTCAAAGCCAATGGGGTCACCTATGAATATCACCTATATCCAGGGGAGGGCCACGGCTTTAGAAAATCGGAGACACGGCAGAAATATTACCAGGCGATTGAGCGGTTTTTGCTGAAGTATGTGATTTACGGGTGAGTAGTGAATTCAGGTATTGGGTACTAGTTATTGGGTATTAGGAAAAGAATCGTAGGGTGTTATAACTCCCGCAGCGCCAGCGAGACGGAGCGCAGGGGTTTTCTGCGCACCAAATCATTTATTAACTTTCCGCAATAACTTTTAATTGAGGTAGTTGAGAATGGACTCGTAGGGTGCGCTCAGGAACGGAGCGCACCCTACTTGGACTCAAGGGGCTCTACATGGACATAGGCGCGATCGACCTCCGGTAGGGCTTGCAAGGCTTCAATGACGGCGTCTTCCACGGCATGGACTTCCTCAAGGGAAGCCTGGTTGGGCAGGTTGATGTGCAAATCCACCAAGAGTTTTGGACCGACATAATCACTCATCATATGGTGGACATTTTTGACCCCAGGTACACTTTTCGCTGTTTGGATGATTTTTTCGCGCACTTCTTCATTTGCCCCTTTGCCGGTGAGGAAGCTGAAATTTTCTTTACCAGCTTCAAACGCAGCTTTAAAAATCCATATGGCAACCAAAACGCCTGCAATCGGGTCAAAAAAGGGGTGGATGAGAGAGGAACCGATGATGCCAACAAAGGCAGCAGTGGATGTGAGGATATCTGCGAGGTTGTCTTGAGCGGCTGTGTTTAAGGAAGTGCTTTCTGTCTGCTGGGCTAACTTCCTGACAATAAAATACATACCGGTTTTGATGGCTGCACTGGCCAATAACACAATTGAGGGAAGATCAAATTGAATGGCTTGGGCACCTGCGATAAACCGGTCGATGGAATTGCGTAAAGCTTCATAGCCCGCAATGCTCATCATTAAGGAAAGAACCAAGCCCACCACAGGTTCAAAACGGGCGTGGCCCTGGGGATGAGAAAGGTCGGGAGGCTGGATGGCAATCCATAAGCCGATGACCATAGCGATTGAATAAACAAGGTCAGAAACGGAGTTGGCCGTGTCGGAATAAAGGGCTGCGCTTTTGGTGAAATAGGTCGCGGTCACCTTCCCGATGACCAGGATTAGATTGCCGATCATGGTGACAATCAAGGCAATTTTGTAAGCCTGATCTCTTTGTGGATTGGGACTGTAATTGCGGGTCCACTGCATTAAAACCTTCTTGATTGTCGTAAAAGTAATTAGATTCTAATTTTAGATTGGTTGGGGGATTTTGGCAAAGGCAACCCCCGCAAGCCAGCGATGAGGTTGTCCACCGCCAGCAGTGATATAGCATTCCGGGCAGCATGGGTGGCACTGCCGATATGGGGCACGATGATGGCATTGGGCAGGCTGTAAAGTTCATGAGATGCTGGAAGGGGTTCCGGATCGGTCACATCCAGGGCAGCAGCGCCGATTTTTCCGGATTTGAGGGCTCTGACCAGGGCAAATGTATCCACAATACCACCACGCGCGGTGTTCACCAGGATGGCGTGGGAGGGCATCATTTCAAATTCTGCTTCTCCAATCAATTTCTGGGTTTCATCCGTCAAGGGCACATGCAGGCTGATGATATCGGATGTTTTAAGCAGCTCGGTGAGTGGAAACCTGGACGCCCCCAATTCTTTTTCAACATCCGGTTTTGCTGATCGGCTGGTGTAGTGGATGGTCATATCAAAACCACGGGCGCGTTTGGCGACGGCCTGGCCAATGCGTCCCATACCGATGATCCCCAGGGTGGCTCCGTGTACAGATTGGCCCAGCAATGTGGTCAGCCCCCAGGTTTGCCAGTGTCCCGCGCGGGCATAGTCGATGGCTTCCCCCAAGCGCCGGGCTGCGGCTAACATGAGTGTAAAGGCCATATCCGCGGTGGCATTGGTCAATAAGTCGGGGGTATGCCCAACCGGGATGCCCTTGGCAGTGGCAGCGCCGAGGTCGATATTATCCACACCCACAGCCACCTGGCTGATGACTTTTAGGTTTTGCGCCTGGTTGATGAGGTGTGCATCGATGGGGTCGGTCAGCAAACAAATGATGCCGTCGGCTGAGCGGGTCTTCTCAAGAAGGACTTCGTAGGGTGGCGGTGTCTCCTCCGGCCAATAATTGGGATCGCAAAAGGCATCTAATTTCTTCTCTGCATCGGGGGTTAAGTGACGGGTGACAAAAACGCGGAAGGACATAAGGGATCTCCTGCAGATTGAGGTGTTAGGTTTTTATTAATTGTAACGAAAATTACGATGTTAATGGTTAATTAAGATGCCTAAGAATGATAGGAACAATTTTATTATATGCGGTTATGATTCAAGCATTTCTCCTTGGTGTAGGGGTAGACCTCTGTGTCTACCCTTCAAAAGAGGGCAACACCCATAGGGGCGCAGGCCACCAGAGGGTTGCCCCTACGAAAAATTTTTTGAAATTATCTTATGAATTAAGAATACTCACAATCATCATCATTCATTAATTTTTTTCAGAACATTCAAATAAATCAATGCGCCTGGATATTTACAAGCAAACAAAACGAATCGGCAGGGTTTAAGTTGGGTTGTTGAGAGATGAATTTTCCCAGGGAACTTCTAAGCCAGTACGGATAATTTGACAGCGGACACCTTGCGATAAACCTGATTGGGATCGGTACACTTTCCATTCACCATCAGCAACCGTTCCACGGGAATATCAAACAAGCGAGCATTTTCCGCCAGGTAAGGCTGGATTAATGCCCAGTCGGCGTCCGTCAAGGGTGTGAAGTGCCCGCCATTGAGTTGGTTCTCTTCCACTTTGTGGTGGGGGTCACGAATATAGATTGCACCTCCGGACGCCAGTGAAAAGAGGTTGCCGCCGGGGTAGGGTTCCTCCAGGTCATGAATCTCCCCATGATCATCAATACTGATGCCATTTAAGATCACAAAACCGCCACCATTCAAGGGGTCGCCAGCCATGAAGGATTCAGCCAGGTAATCCAGGCAGGTGCCATTGATGACCACCCGGGGCGAGCCAACGGCATTGATCAATGGACGCCCGGCAGCATTGCCTTGCACGTAAGCTTCGCCACCTTTGGCACCGTACATGAAGGTCTGGCCAACATTGCCGTGGACCACCAATTTACCAGCGTTGAGGATTTGCCCGACCTGGTCCTGGGCATCACCGTGGACGGTAATGTGGGCACCATCCAGACCTGAGGCAAGGTAATCACCACTGGAGCCATAGACCTCAATGTGGACCCCAGCGCTGTTGGGTCCCAACCCACAACCGCAGAAACGCTGACCTCGCCAGCCGTAGGTGATGAAGCGGCACCAACCCAAATTGGCAGCATCGGTAATGAAACGGCCTGGTCCACCTTCACCTTCTGCTGGAAATCCTTCAATATTCACGGCCAAGATTTGGTCAGGATTGGAGGGCTTGGTTAATTTGAACTTGTTTTCCCAAGTCACGCCTTTTACAAGTCCATGATTGAGATTGCCGATCGTATCCAATAAGCTGTGGATGGCTTCATCCAGCATGCTCAGCAGGGTAGCCTTCCTTTTTTGACCGGGATCATAAGGCCAATCGCGCAGACGGGTGAGGAGGTTCAAGGCAGGTAAAAATTCATCTGGATTTTTCTTTACACGATCGATCAGTCCCGCAAAAAAGGATTGCATGATCCCAAAATTCCATTCAGCCATTCCGGGCTTGATATCTTCCCAGATTTGACTGAAATTTTCATTATTATTCCCCTTGGTGTTCAATATAATGTGTAACGCCTTTGGTAGCTCACCTATGAGTGTTGTTCCATCTGGTTGATGGATTTGGTCGCCCGGAAGAGTCACCCGCTGGTTGAATTTATCCGTGGCAGTCAAGCGGACCTGACCGTTGTTGTGATCAACGGTGAAGGCAAAGGCACCGCCGTCGGTGTGGCTGCCGCCCCGTGCATTCCAGTAACGGTCTGCCACCGTGGGGATTTCGGGATAATCTGTGTGAAGGCTGTTCAACGTTGCATCGATGGCTTGTTTTTCGGAGGCAATTAACCCAATTTGATATTTGCCTTGCGCAGTCTCAGTCTCCGATAGGGCAAATACCTGGGGGCGGAGCATAGAGGTGTCGGTAATGCCCAATAGTTGATGGACACCCTCGTCGGGTTTGCTGCGGGCGATGATGAAGAACCAAGGGCCGTCCGGTGAGGCATGGATATGGGTTTGTTGAACTGCTCGATAAAGGGCTTGTTTATCCTTTGGCAATTGGATAAAGTCACGGTCGGTGGTCGGTGCCAGCGCTTCGATAATAACTTCCAGGGGATATTGATAGACCCGATCCCATAAGTCAAACAATAAGGCGCTGACCTCGGTATCTGTCAGGAATAGGGGCACAATGTTGCGCTGTTGCAAGTAAGTGCAGGTAGCGTGGTAATTGGCAAAGTCCCCATTGTGCACTAAAGCCTCATTCAACCCAATAAAGGGGTGTGCGCCCCCGGGATGCCAGACGCGGCCCTTCGTGGGATAGCGTTGGTGGGCGATCCACACATGGGCATGCAAATCATTGAGCTGGTAATAGGTTGCGGCTTGTTCAGCGTAACCCACGATTTTGAAAACCATTAAATCGCGACCATGGGAAAGCACAAAGGCTTGTTTTTCACCCAGGCTGGCGTAATAGCGGTTGTTGAGTTCAAAGCTGGTCTGGTAGACAAATTCGTCTTCCAATTGGCGTGGATTCAGATTTTCAAGGTCCATTTTAGCGGCAAATGATGATAGTTGATCAGCGCGCGCTCGCACAAAATAGCGCCAAACATCCGGCGGCCGGACGTCAAGGTTGGGCACTGATCGGTAATCATCCAGGGTCGGCACTCGGCTGGCTTTGATCACATCATAACGATTAGTAATGATCTCGCTCTCAACAGACGGGCGGCTGTTTTCATCAATATAGGCGATTTGCAACAAGGTTGCGTCCTTTAACGTTTGTTTGGAGACGCCCATCTCGTCAGGATCCAACCCCGCGGCAGCAATGCCACCGCCTTTGCCGTTACCGCGATTGTGCATTTGCGTGGCAGCCGGCACCAGGTGCATGCCCTGAACGGGGAAGTTGGCTGCCAATCCCACCACGCCGCAGCCGCCCTCAGCAGCCTCGTGATAATCTTCAGGGCTCCTGCTTGGAGCACGGTCAATCATGGTTTTTCTTGATGAAAGGATCTTGTCGATTAGATTATGTTTTTGTCTCATCTTGAACCAGCTCTATTCCAAATACACCAGTAAATCGGTACGGCCGCGTAATTCGCTTATTGCACTCATCCCAAATTGGCGAAGGATATAAGCCAATTGCATCCGCCAGGCGCGGTATAAGTTAGCGATTTTTTTTGCACCGCTGACCGGGTCAATCAATTTTGAAAGCTCTGGATCGGTGGTGGTGATTCCAAAGGGACAGCCTTTTTCTTTTTCACACACGCCAAGGCGAAGGCATCCCAAAGCGACCAGATCAGCCGTGCCGATCACGCAACCATCTGCGCCCATAGCCACCGCTTTGGCCAAGTCCCAGGGGGTACGTACGCCTCCCGAAGCCATCAGGATCACTTCATCGCGAATCCCTTCGTCTACCAGGAATTGGTGCACGCGGTGAACGGCAAACTCGATCGGCATGGCGATGTTCTTTTTGGCAATTTCAGGGGCTGCACCGGTGCCGCCATAGGTGCCATCCAGGTGGATGATGTGAGCGCCAGCATAATAGGAGCCAACTGCCACCATATCCACATCCGTGGGCGTGGAAACCTTCACAGAAACCAGGGCGTGTGGATTGGTGGTCTTAATCCAATCGAGGTGTTTTTTATGGTCTTCAACAGAGTAAACACTGTGGAAGGGGAAGGGAGAGAATAAACTGGAGCCCTGCACAGCCTGACGCATTTTGGCGACCGCTTCGGAGACTTTGCTGCCCAAAAGGTGCCCACCCAAACCCGGTTTTGCACCCTGTGCGTACTTGAATTCAACGATGCGAGCGCGTTGGATGGTTTCCTCCCGAACGCCAAACAGACCGGTTGCCACCTGGGTGATGATGTGGTCTTTGTATGCAATCAAATCATCCGGGTAACCGCCCTCACCCGTGGAAAAGAAGGTGTTCCAGGCTTTGGCGGCGCCGGCGCGAGAGAGCATCGTATTAAGGCTAATGGAGCCAAAGGACATCCCGCCGCCATACCAGGGGTGGGGCAATACGATTTGTGGGCGACCATCATCCCTGCGGTTGAGGGATAGGGTTAGGTCAACCCCGGATTCATCTGTAAATTGGGCGTTTTCCATTTCCTCCTGGGACTCAAACTTGAAGCGCAAGCGATCAAAACCGCCACCTGACCTGCCACCGCGATAGCGCAACCCGGATTTTGGGGGAGCACCCGTTCGTGCTTGTTCCGCTGTGCCCAACAACAGATCGGTTGGCCACTGCAGGTCACCCTCCAGCTCACCATCATTGACCGCAGGTACTTCAACTTCCCCCTTGCGCGTTGCGCCAAAAATTTTGATGAAGGCTGCTTCAGCTTGCGGTTTGAATATCGCACGTCCCATTTCCCCCCGTAAGCGTCTGACTTCCCGCATGCCCATGGCCCCCAAGGCTTCCAGAAGTTGATCACGCCACGCACTCACTAGGTTGACTAGGCGCTGCGCTGCCCAATCGGTGTCTTCAATCTCCTGGTCTTCAACAGGGCAGGGGTGTCGCACATCCGCCCACAAGCCGCAACCCAGGGCAACGACGATTGGTAAGTCAATGGCCACGGCATCTGCGCCGCACAGGATCAATTTTGGGGTATGTTCTGCAGAGGCAATGCCGCCGCCAGCGGTAAGAGTCACGGGGTCACGCAGTTTTTCTTCTACAAGGTGCTCGTGAATCGCTCTGATTGCAAGGGAGATATGTTGATCGCTCCCGAGAACCCCGCCATCCTCTGCAGCCACGAAATGGATCCAAGGGACGCCAGCTTCGACCAGAAAAGCTGCATCTTGCGCGCTTTGATCTGTTAGCTGAAGGCGGATGCCAATCACAGCATCGGGGAGCAGGTCCTTCACAGCCTGCCAGAAATTTAGCGCTTCTTCCTTGTCTTCCCCTTGAATTTGAATCAATTGGCATCCCTTGACCCAATCGGCTTGGGCTTGTTCTGGTTGGGTCAGCAGCGGGATGAGATGCTTCTGATAGGGGGAGAGGTCTTCTTCCCAGCGGTCATAGGGTATTACCATGAAGTTTCCCAGGGATTGGGCGGCTTTTGCGGTCGCAATCAACAGTCCTCTGCCAGGGGTTTCAAATGGCAAGGGATCGAAGAGGATGGGGATTGGGCTGACCACCATCTGAGGGAGCGTGGAAGTCAGTGTGCCATTTTCTGTAAAGTCCAAGCGGGTGAGCCTTCCCCCAATATCAACTTCGGTGGAAATGGTCTCACGCCCATGGATGCCATCCCGGGTCGGGCGCACGATTTCGGACATATCGAGCCAGATGCTATCAAAGCCTGGGCCTGAGAATCGGCCGCCATAACCGGCACCCGAGATCGGGATTTTCCCGGTTTCAGCCTGATACCAGATTTGGGTGATAATTTGCGGTGTCCAATAGGGATCACCACCGATGCGTTCCTCGGGGAGTGAGGCGTGTCCATACTTCGCATAGTCGTCGTCTTCTCCCAGGCGGAATTTTGCAGGGTATGTGAAAGGTGCGGGCGCTGGTTCCGTGTGGATATGATAACGGCCGTTCATCGGGTTGCCTCCGTTCCTCTATTCTCCAATTTATAGACCAGGGCAGGGACGATCTCGAAAATGTCCCCCACAATTCCCAAATCAGCGACCTGAAAGATCTGTGCTTGAGGGTCAAGATTGATGGCAATGATGTTTTCCGATGTCTGCATGCCAGCCAGATGCTGGACCGCCCCTGAAATACCGCAGGCAATGTAAAGCTTGGGTGCAACGGTCTTGCCGCTCAGTCCCACTTGGCGGGAATAGGGTTTCCAACCCTTTTCGACAGCTGCTCGTGAGACACCAATTGTAGCGTTGAGCGGTTCGGCCAGGCGTGTCAGCCATTCAAAATTGGCTGTATTTTGCATCCCGTTGCCCCCGGAGATGATCACGTCTGCCTCTTCAATGGCTGCTTCGCCGATAGAATCGGGCGTGAAGGATTCAAAGCGCATGCGATCGGTGGTTAAATCACCTGGGGAATCGACGTTGATGACCTTGGGGTTGTTTCGGTTGTCAATCTCCTGTGGTCGAATAGATTTCGGCCTGACCGTTGCCATTTGCGGGCGCGCGTCGGGGGTTTTGATAGTTGCCATTATGTTGCCACCGATGGCAGGTCTGGTTTGCAATAAATTGCCTGTTTGGGGGTCAATTTCCAAGCCTGTGCAGTCAGCTGTCAAGCCCGCATGGACTTTGATTGCAACATAGGGCATCAAAGTCCGCCCTGTGGTTGTGGCAGCAGCCAAAAAGACCTCTGGGTGAAAAGCGTTGATGAGGTGCACCAAGGCTTTAGCATGGGGTTCCACCAAAAAATGCCCTAAAGCTGGGTCTTGTAGAAGATAGATTTTATCTGCGCCATAGCGAGTGAGTTTTTCAATTTCACCCGCTTCAAGGCTATCTGTTAGGACGATGGAACACAAGTGTGCCCCTCGAGCATCTGCTAAGGACCGACCCCAGGTGAGCAGCTCAAAGGAAACCTCATGAAGGTGGCCGTCTTTTACTTCCGCTAATGTCCAGATATCTTTCCAGGTCATAATGTATCCTTGCGACTCAATCGATAAAATGGTGTTCGATGAGATAATCAATGATTTTGTTGGCAGCCTGGTCGATTTGTTCCGGTGAGAATGCGGTAATTCTTTCACCTTCCCGGCTGAGTTTTGAATTTTCAATTTTCACCACTCTCGTCGGTGAACCACTTAGACCCAAGGAATCTTGATCGACCCCTAAATCAGCGGCATCCCAGGTGATGATATCGGCTTTTTTAGCATCAAGCTTTTGTCTCAATGTTGGAAAACGGGGGTGGGCGATGTCTTTGACCACGGTGATGACCGCTGGCAATTGGGTCCATACAATTTCAACCCCTGCTTCAACCATCCGCCTGAGGCGCAAGCCGCCATTAATGAAGCCGAGGGTGCGATCGACATAGGTCGCCAAAGGCAGATCTAGGAAAGATGCAATGCCCGGCCCAACCTGACCGGTATCCCCGTCGGTTGCCCTCTCACCGCAAATGATGAGGTCGATGGGGGATAATTTACGAATTGCCTGGGATAAGGTATAGGCTGTTGCCCAAGTGTCTGAGCCCGCAAATTTTCGATCGGTGAGTAAAACAGCCTGGTCGCAACCCAGGGCAAGGGCTTCTCGGAGGGCTTTTTCAGCCAATTTTGGCCCCATCGAAATTGCTGTGATAGTCCCGCTATGTGTTTCTTTGATCTGTAGCGCTGTTTCCAGGGCGTATAAGTCCAGTGGGTTGATAATGGCTGATAGGCCACGACGGATCACCGTTCCGGTTTCCGGATCCATTCGGACCTGGTCGGTTTCAGGAACTTGTTTGATGGGAACGATTATGTGCATGGCTGAACTCCAAAAAAACCATTAAAAAAAGATATGCCCCGAAAGGCATATCCTTAAAGTCATCAAATGATGATATGCCCTTCCATCACAACAGTCAGCGTGGTCGCTGAACACTGCTCAACCTTGTGCCATCCGTCACCGGAGGGTTTTCGGTCTTTGCTTAATTCTGGAAGGGAAGAAAGAAGCCCGTGTCAGGCTCCGAAGGCATCCGCTGATCGATCGATTTTCCCTGGTTGACCCAGGTTAATGCTCTCCTCCCGGAGAGAAACCTTCACCTCGTTGTCTCACATTGTGAGATTCAGCCGCTAATTCTTCATCCAATATTCAGTTTTCTTACTAATCCTGATCGCTAGTTTATCATCCTGTAATGGTTAAGTCAAGTTGCTTGTGGGTAGTAAGTTAGGGCAAAGTTAAAAAGTCCTATTTACAGGTTTTCAATAAAAGAAAAGTTTTTTCATACATGAGGGATAAATGAATCCGCTTAAAAAGGATAATGTTGTTAAATAATCAAAAAATTTTTTGGACTTATTTGCTTTTAATGGATGAAATAAACTATAACATTAATAAGAGATAGGAGCGTACCATGGTTGATCAAGAATCTTATTGGCGAGCTGCGATCCATCGCATTATGCCAGACCTTGATATTCAAAGCATGGTGATTAACCATGAAGGTCTGGTCTATGATATCCTCATTGTTAACAAGGAATGGGTTTTTCGTTTTGCTAAGGGGGAATATGGACAGGAGCTGCTGGATATAGAAAATCAATTAATACGCCTAATTGAGCCGTTGGTTAGTTTGGCAGTGCCTTCGCCAGCTTTACGCCGGGATGGTGTCATCGTTTATCCTAATTTGCATGGGGAGATTTTTTATCGTAATACCTGGTCAGGATTGGAAGAAAAACAACAACAAAAATTAGCAGATCAATTAGGTCTGTTCTTAGAAGAATTGCATAACATTCCTACTTCTGATCTTGACTGGGAGATCCCCTTTACCATTGCCCCAGTCTCTTATGAGACATGGGCGGATATTTATGAGCGCATACTAACAAAAGTTTATCCCTTATTACTACCGCATCAAATTGACTGGGCAGAATCACTCTTTGAACCAATCATCAACCAGCCCGAATTTTTTGATTTTAAACCGGTCTTGGTTCATGGTGATCTGGCACCCTATCACATCTTGTATTCTCCTAAAACGGCAAGCCTGACCTCAGTGATAGATTTTTGGGAGGCAGGGATGGGAGACCCAGCAATGGATTTGGGGAAATTGATCAATCATTACGGTGAGAGTTTGGTTAGGAAAATAGCTAGCACTTACATGGACTATAAAAAGATCCTCCCAAGAGCGCGTTTTTATGCGCAAGCGTTTGAGATAAAGTGGATTTTGATGGCTGTTGAATCGGGAGAAGATTATTGGTTTACCACCCACTTGGGGGGTGCTCGAGATATCGGATAAAAATTTTCGCTAGTTCTAAATTTTAGCAATTTGTATGCTACGTGAAGTGTTTCATTTTGAATGGTAAGGCAGGTTTTGTCTTTTGTTTTTGGGGTTCAACAGATAAAACCATAGAAAAAAAATAAATAGGGCATTAACCTAAAAGGATATGCAAACTTCTTGATCTACGGTTGATCAAATTTGTGGCAGAATAAACATTTAACCACATGCAATTTGAATAAAGAGTCCAGTGTATTTATCAAAAGAAAAAGGGCGACTCACGAGTCGCCCTTACCACGAATAGAACCGAGAATCTCAATTGTCAAGATTGGTCATTGTCTTACTGATCAGCGATTGCTTTAAGTCCCATAATTTTCTGGATAGGGAGACATGATACGTATGGGGATTCATCAAACGAAGCACACCAGGGTCCAAATCCTGGATATCTTGTGCCACCCTGAGGCGCATTTCTTCGATACTGGGTTGTTCGACCACAACTTCACCATCTTTGATGACCGGTTCCAATAGACTTTCAATTCGGTCAATTTCATCCTCATTGAGCGTGCGGTGTTTGGTCGCCAAGGTCGGATGGCGTAATTCAAGGGGTGAAAGGTTGGGGATATCTTCTTTGCTGAGGGCAATCAGATCGGCAGTAGCCTTCCCACGCTGGTCATACACTCGCCAGACCCGCTTGTTGCCAGGATTAAGGGTCTTATCGATGTTTTCAGAGATCTTCAATGTGGGGATCCATTCACCCTTTTGTTCCACCGCTACCAGTTTGTAAACGCCATCCAGGGCTGCATCGCCGGCTGATGTGATCAGGCTGGTACCAACGCCATAGGAAAGGCGTTTGAGTAATTTGTCCGGGTCGACACCATAGCGCCCTGCTTCTTCCTGGATCTGGGTCACAATTTGCCAAATTACAAGTTCATCCAGGTTGTTTGAAAGGACAATTTGTGTATCTGGGAAACCCGCATCGTTGAGCATTTTGGCGGACTTAATGCTCAGATGTGCTAGGTCCCCCGAATCAAGGCGGATGCCCACAGGTTCATGGCCACCCCGCCGCAGTTTTTCAAACACTTTGATGGCATTGGGGACCCCGGATTCAAGGGTGTCGATGGTATCCACCAGCAGCAAACAGTCATCGGGGTAAACATCGGCATACGCCTGGAATGCACCCAGTTCTCTTTCGCCCAAGCCCATAAAGACTTGCACCATGCTGTGAGCGTGGGTGCCCTTAGGGGGAAAGCCGAGGATGTGTGAAGCACCGACATTGGATGTGAAATCCGCCCCACCGATGAGAGCAGCCCTGGCACCATGGATGGCACCCAGCCCCTGGGCTCTTCTAAGCCCGAATTCCATCAATACTTGTCCCCGTCCGCTTTGTTTGATCCGCGCGGCTTTCGTGGCAATCAGAATTTGGTAGTTGACCGTATTTAATAAACCGGTTTCAATGATCTGACCAACCGCCAGAGGCCCTTCAACCACGTGTATAGGGACGTTTGGATGAATGACCCTGCCCTCTGGAACAGCATAGAGATTGATCGCCTTGGCTGAAAATTGCGTTTTGAGCCATTCGAGAAAGTCGTCCCCGAAGAGTTGTTTTCCGGTTGACGTCCGTTGACTGCGTAAGTAATTGATCTCTTCTCGGCCAAAAGCAGCTCGATTGAGCCAATCTATCAGTGATTCCAAGCCCGCATAGACGCAATAGCCGGCTTTATGAATGCCATAATTGGGATTGCTCCTGTAAAAATGGTCAAATTGGGCGTTGGTTTCGTGAATACCCATCCGGTAATACAATTGGGCCATGGTGAATTGATATTGATCGGTCAGGAGGACGCCACTGGCGGATTGTAAGTCATTGAATTTCATGTTATATACCTCGTCTTTGTATTAATCTAAGTTGTTTCAACCTTGATGCCATTTTCCAACAGACGACGAACAGAACAAGCTTTTGCGACTTGATGGAGGCGTTTTAACGTTTTTTCATCCAGATCACCGTGAAAATTGACTGATTCGCGGATGATTTCCTCATAGGCATCACTTTCATCACAATCTTCACAATCATCCATAAAAACACGGTCATAGGCAGCATCGACTGTTACGGCTTTTAGTGGAATACCGTGGTTTTTAGCATAGGAATTGACGACAATGGCAGTGCAAGCACTGACGCTGGCCAATAGCATGCCATAGGGGGTTAACTCATGCAGATGCATGACGGTTTCGACGTCTTGCGACTCCTCGTCATTGGGATCGCCGGCCTTGAATTCGGTTCGAAAACTCTTATCTTGATAAACTACAACTCGCTCTGACATGGTTTTCCTTTCTTGAATAATTGTTTTTTTTATTATATGAGATCAGGTGGCTAAACCAAAATATTTATGAAAATTGTTGCTTTAGAGTAGCTGTGATTATTCTTGGCAACGTGATCGGAAGTAAGCTTCATCATTAGCGATCGCTATCACGCCAGAAAGCGGATGATTTCGGTGTGAGCAAGACCGGCTTTGTTCCTTCGTGGTTGTATTGTGCACCATTCGGGAAAATCACCTGGGTATTTGAATGATCTTTTACAATACTGAGGCCTTGCCATTGAATTGCCAATGGCCAGGGAAAGGGATTAGTTCCCCAGATGGCAAGGCGATGTGGGGTAAACAACTTGATGCCTGCAATTTCTAAAAAGAGTTTCAGGGGCGGCAGCCCGGTGATGGCATTTTTAAGCCCAGCTGGTCCTCCGGTCTGGCTGTCATAGAAAGGAAAGAAACCGTCAAAATCTTTCAATCCCTGGATGATGGCTCCCATCAGGTTTGTGAACATCCTTGTTGCCTCCTCCAAAAAGCCCTGGTGCAGCATCCCTTCAATAATCAGTGTGTTCCATAAAACATTAACGCTGATGGGCAAACCTTCAGGCAAATTATTTGATCCTTCCCAGGTCTCTGGGATCCCTTTGTTCCAGGATTGTATAAGATCCTCACGATGGGCTTGGATCATCGATTCATAGGTTTTCTTGGGGGCACCCCCTGACCAGATGGGGAGCAAGCAGGTGATGTCCGGCTGGAAATGGTCGACATTTTCGAGCATATAGCGATCCTCGGGGTTTAACCCCTCAATCGTCACAGTTTGCAGTGTGTCAAACAAAAAGCGGGTCGTGATGTGGGCACATCCCATGATCCAGCGATAGCCGGGGATCTTCATCTCTTCAATGATTTGTTCACCCGCTTCGCTGATGCCCTCAAAGGAAATGACACAGGTTCTGGTCTCTTCATCTTTCGCGTAAAGATGACAGATTATCCTCTGCGGGGCGCTAAATTGCCTGTCGATATGAATAAGCCTTTGAACACTTCCAGAGGCAGTCCATTCCCGGGTGCTGGCTCGATGAGATTGATGATCTTGATAGGTAAACATTTGCCGTTCGTCTTGCCAGCAGGCGTTAAGTTTATTTCTGGAAAATTTTCTAAGGGCATTAAAATGTCTTTGGGCTTTTCGATCTTTCAATTGATAAGCCATTTTCTGCATCGCGCTCGTCTCACGATAAAGCATGGCAGTCATGGCTGGGCTGATGACCGTTTGAATGTCCACCCCTCCGCCATTTTGATGCCAAATATCAAATTTAAAATCCCCAGTGTTGAGTTGTAATTGTTGAGGGGTTTCAAAAACGGGGAATTCTACCTCCAAACGATCCAGATCCTTAGGGATCCAGTTTTCAATAAAGGTTTCTAGGAGAGGGAAAATCCGCTTTAAGGACATTTCATCGGGTTTAATTTGCAAACATTCCAGGATGAGATGTGCGAGCATGGGAGAGGCTTGAAAGCTAAGCGGGGAAATAGAATCCGTTGAACCGGGTAAAATGCTCTGCTCATCAAGTTTTACAAGCAATTTCTCTAAGATGGAAAGCATAAGGTCAACTCGAGCCGGGAGCAAGGTTTGTGTTAATTGAGAGGCTTCAAGGACGGTCAGCTCTTTTACGGGTTGATCGAAATTCAGCTTGGATGGACTTTGATCAGGTAAACGGGTTTTTAAGAATAGGGGATGGTTTGGATTTGCATTATGGGTGGCAAGGTGTGTCATCGCAATTTTCTGTGCCAGTGAAAAGGCTGCATCCCAATCCGGATCACCCGTTTTAATATGAACTGTGTAAGCCTCGTGTTGCCTGGCATGGTCGGCTGCCAGCTTTCGCCAATTGGTCGCGGTTAAGGTGCGTGCTTCTTCAAAAGAAGCTTCCTGAGAGCCATGGCTGACCAGAGCCCAGATCAGCGTTTGGGACTCATTGGCAGGGAGGAGGATGCGTTTGGATAGGGCAGGGTAGGGATTGCTGATGGCTTTTGGACCACCGCACATGAAAAGCACCGGCCAAATATCACCTGCTTGAGCGACGAGGATATTATTGCCGCCGATTTTTTTTGGATGGGTGGTTAAGCCCTCATCCATCGGTATGAGCAAGGCAGCTAAATCAAATTGATTATCGGTTTGCTCTGTCCCCATATTTCGAAATTCAACCGCACCCATCAAGACACCGTCTTTTGGCAAGAAGCATTCAAAGAAAATTTCCAGCTCATTGGGCAAGCTGAATTGTAAACGAATGGTGGCAGGTGTGTAATTAACCACCTTGGATGGCTGTGAAAACGTGCTTGCGTTAGTGAGAGGTTGCCGGTTGATGGTAAAAAACGGCAAAAGGCGCATGGCGTTTGCTTTTAACCCATAGGTTGTTTCAAGTTCCAGGATTTCCTTGTCTGATCCACCGACAGTGAGAGACCAAATGTGGTCATTTTGTGGGTCATAAGGGGACAGGAGGCCATCAACAGCGAGAATATAGGCTTTGAGTGATGATGCCGAAAAATTAATGGCGGACATGTCTTCAATTTTACCAACGAAAAGGGGTTTGTAATTCAAGAATTTTCCCTTTGTTGAAGGTTTTAGCAGGCGGAATGGAACAAATAAGGCTTTCCTTGCGTCTACTTATCGAAATCGAACTGTGCTAGAATAATGCCATAATGGATGAAAAAATCGAAAAAGACGACAATCAACAGGACATGCCTTCTGATCAATCGGCTCAAGACTCAGACCGGGTTGCGTCCGATTTTAATGATGAAGTTGTTCAAGAAGCGATCGGTAACTCGGCGGAAATTTCAAGTGATGAACCCATTGAGGGTTCTATTTTAATGGATGAAACGCAAGAATCAATAAAAGACGAGATTGTAAGCGAAGAATTATCACAACAAGGGGATGCGCGCCAAAATTTCTCACAAACTGAGGAAGAAACGGACGAATCTTCAACCCATGGGGATGAAATCAAAGAAATTCCACAAGAAGGGGAAGAGATGCAAGCATCATTGCACGACGAGGGTGATGGATTAATCCCTCTTGAAGATAGCCCTAAAATATTACCCGACGATACCGCCCAAATTACCATTGAAACCGGTGAGGAAGCTAATCAGGCCGGTGATGACCAGCCAGAAGAGCATCCTAACCTTGACCTGGGTGACGCAGATGGGTGGTGGGCAGGCGCGCCTTTTATTCCCATTGAAGATATCGAAGATGTGGATATTGAATCCCCCATAACAACGGTGGAAGATGAAAATCAAGAAGAATTTCTGCCATCTGTAGAAAGTTTTGGAGACTTCCAAACCGAAAAAGAAGCATTTGCTATGGGTGAAGAAAAAATCGATGAAGATACCCAGGAAATTCCTGTTATAAAAGACTCGCAGTCTGAAATTGAAACGTCAATCCTCCCAACAGAGACGAATCTTGAATCTGAAGTTACATTGGTGTCTGATTCACAAGAGCATTTGACGGAAGAATCTGAAAGCACCCAGGAGATCCTTGTTGCACAAGATGCCCAAGTCGATGCAGAAACACAGGAACTTCCACAGGATAAGGACCTTGATTCTGAAATCAAATTAACAACAATGTTTGAAAAGGAATCACCCGATAAACCTGAGGACACCCAGGAAATTCCTGTAGGTAACAACCCCCAAAGCGCAATGGATGATATCCCAACCATTCCGCCGCCGGATCTGCCTGTTGGTTGGAAGCCTGAAAATCCTAACCTGCCAAAAAATGTCAGTGAGGTTGATCGGCAAGCCACCCAGGTCACGCCAACTGCCTATCAACGAGCTGTTTTGCAAGCGCCTAAGGATCAGAGCAAAAAAACAGAACCGACACAAACAAAGTATACAAAAGGGCGCCGCCCCTCAGAGACGAAACGCCCCAAAAAACCAAATGAAAAGAAGAAATCTTGGGGATGTCTTATGAAAAGTATTTTAGCTTTAGGTTTCATTATTATCCTGGCTTTACTTGCGCTGGGATCTTTTGGAATCTACCAGTATTTTCGTATATCATCCTCTTTACCGGATGTTGACGAGTTACGGTCCAAAGCTTCTCAATTTGAGACTACCCGCATCCTGGACCGAGACGGGAATTTATTATATGAAATCCTTGACCCAAATGCAGGGCGGCGAACTTATGTGCCCATTGAGGAAATCTCCCCCTATTTAATCGCTGCGACGATTGCTACAGAAGATAAAGATTTCTTTACTAACCCAGGTTTTGATATTTATGGCATGGTGCGCGCCCTTTGGCAAAACTACACCGCTGGGGGCATTTACTCTGGTGCTTCCACAATCACACAGCAGTTAGCTCGTACCTTGCTGATGGAACCAGAAGAGCGCTATGAACAGACCTACCAACGGAAGGCTCGCGAAATTGTCCTTTCTTATGAAATCACGCGCCAATATTCGAAAGACGATATTCTTGAACTCTATTTAAACGAGAACAACTATGCCAATCTGGCATACGGTGTTCAAGCTGCTGCTGAAACCTACTTCAATACCAATGCGGAATCCTTAAATTTATGGCAATCGGCTTTCCTCGCTGGTTTACCCCAAGCCCCTTCTGTGTATAACATCCACACCAATCGAGATTCAACGCTCTATCGCCAGCGCTCGGTGCTGGTCTTGATGTATGAGTTGAGTCGGGAACGAGACTGCATTGATATTGGCAGCAATCGTCCCCCGGTCTGTGTGACCTTTGATGAAGCGATCCAAGCAGGGATTGATGCAACGAACTATGAATTTCCAAAACTGGAATTCAATATGGCTTATCCCCATTGGGTTGTTTACATTCGATCTTTATTGGAAGAACAGTTTGACCCGCAGACCATCTACCGCAGTGGCTTTACCATTTACACCACCCTTGACCCTGAACTGCAGAGTCAGGCGGAGCGTATGGTATCAGATCGGGTTGCTGCGTTAGCAGGCAGTAATGCCAGCAATGGGGCCTTATTGGCTATTGATCCAAACACGGGTGAAATCCTTGCCATGGTGGGTTCGGCAGACTTCAATAACACCGAGATTGACGGTCAGATCAATATGGTCTTGTCTGATACGCGTCAACCGGGTTCAACCATCAAACCATTGACCTATGTCGCTGCTTTTGAAAAAGGCTGGACGCCATCAACATTAATTTGGGACGTGCCCAGTGAATTTCCACCCTCTACAGACCCAAATGATACCAATCCGGATTATAAACCCGTCAATTATGATGGTGAATTTCACGGACCTGTGACACTGCGATCAGCCCTGGCCAATTCATACAATATTCCAGCGGTAAAAGCACTTCAATATGTCGGAATTTATGATGATCCCAACACTGATGTTGAGGATGGCATGTTGGTGTTCGCCAGGCGATTGGGAATCACCAGCCTGACCCGCAGTGACTATGGCCTTTCCTTAACCCTGGGGGGTGGTGAAGTGAGTTTGATGGAAATGACGACCTCATTTGGCGTATTTGCCAATGAAGGGCGCTTGATCCCGCCTGTCGCCATCACAAAAATTGTGGATACCACTGGGAATATCATTTATGAATATGAACAACCGGTGGGGGATCAGGTTGTGAGGGTGGAACATGCTTACCTGATCTCGGATATTCTATCCGATAAGGAAGCCCGAGTGCCTATGTTTGGGACAAACCCAGTGGTCAATCTGGCATTCCCAGCGGCGGTCAAGACCGGTACGACCAATGACTTTCGTGATAGCTGGACGATTGGGTATACGCCTGATCTTGTGGTGGGAGTCTGGGTGGGGAATACCAGTTATGAACCGATGAACAATATCTCGGGCATTGGGGGCGCTGGACCAATTTGGGCTGATTTTATGAGTTACGGGGTCAATCGAGTGACCAGCGGAGCCCCATCGGCCTTTATTCGCCCGCCAGGCATTGTTGACCGCGTGATTTGTTCCATTTCTGGAACTGAGCCCTCCCAATGGTGTCCGCAGCAGCAGAGTGAAATTTTTGCGGCGGATCAACCGCCCAAACCCAAATCTGAGGATTTGTGGAAAATAATTGAGATCGACACCTGGACTGGGTTGGCAGCTTCTGAGGCTTGTTCCGATTTTACCGAAGAGAAATTAGCGATCAACGTTCAGGATATTTGGGCTGAGCGCTGGTTAAAAAATGATCCTGAAGGTCAAACCTGGGCGGAATCGATGGATTTCCCTGACCCTGTGTTTATTGTGCCGGATCGAGCCTGTCGCGCCGATGATCCACGGCCAATCATCAATTTGATTGGTCTTTCGGATGGGCAGAAGATCACAACCAGTCCCCTGGAAATCAGAGGGATGGTGACGGCAACACAAAACTTCGACTACTATCGGATTGAGTGGGGCAAAGGACGGGAGCCTGTGACCTGGAAGGTCTTGGAGGGCGAGGTGCGCACGCCTGAGGAATCAGCAGGTGTGTTGACGGAGTGGGATCTGGAAGAGATCGAAGCAGGTATTGTGACCATCAAAATTATTCTACACTCCACAACCAATACTTACGCAGAAAAGACGATCTCCTTGGATATTCAAGTGCCAACTCCCACACCGACGATGACGCCTACGCCGACTGAGACACCATTACCGACCGAGACACCGACCCCAACCCCAACGGAGACGCCCACCCCAACGCCGACGTTCCAACCAACATCGACCCCAACACGGACGAGGACGCCCTGGTTTTGGTTCCCGACCCGGACAGTTGAGCCCTCGCCAACCCAAGAAGATACACCAGGTCCTTAATTATCTTTTAAAACAAGGCAAGTTGAGAAGTTCGGTATTCCGGTGGATCGGATCGGATCTGTTCGGTAAATAGCTGTCGAGTTAATAACGGATTTGCTTCCATCCCGCGAATCAGGCGAAATTTTACGATTTGAAAATTTTGATCCAAAAGGTCAGAAAGCACCGGATCGCGGCGTTTTTTAAAGGCGAGTAAATTTGCCCGGCTGCCAGGTAGGATAAGGATGTTGGTTGCGGCTTGAAAAACCTGGCCCTTGATTTTTGGGGAGATCATTGCAGTAGAAAAGAGATGGAACCCAAACTGGGGGGTCCTCTGATTTTGGTCATACCAAAGCATAGGCGCTTGGCCGGCGGGTCGGTAATTTAATCGCTGTGCAATTTTGAGCAGCGATTTTTCTATTTCTTGGATATCCGCGCGGCGAGCGGCGGGTTGTTCACCTTCATGCAACTTCCAAATTAATGCTTCTGAGTCAATCAGATCAGCATAGGCTTCCAAACAATTCAGCATAACTTCGTGTGTCGGGGTTAAGATGCCCGGAAAAACTCGATAGAGCCCCTCTTTCAGGCTTTGCGTGGAAACGGTGTCTGAATTTACCAAGGTGTTGAGAATGTATTTCTCAACCCGATCAATTAAGGGTGTTTCAGCCCCACTTGCATCGACCAACCACCAATCCCCAGTTTCAAGGGAGGCGGTGCCGCCGGCAACGCGGATGAGAAAGTTGCGGTCCTGGAAGGGGGTTTCAATCCACCGTTGAGTTTCTGATGCCGCCTGATTCTTATTTTGCAGGAAAATATCGTTGGCAAGTTGGGTCTCACTGGCTAAGCCTGTGACCGCTGCAGCATGGACTAGTTCATAGGAAGCTGGTTCCCCTTTTTCATTTAAGTAGGTCGCAATGCTCTGCCTGGCGTTTTCGTTGATCAGGTCAGGCTGGCTTAGTATTTTTGGGTCAGGTTGCCTCACCCATTGACATTGGGCAAGCTGATCATCGATGGATTGGGCAAAGGTTTGCAGCTTGAACCCCACAGACTCCGCAGCCAAAAGGGTTGCCAAGAGGAGCATGGGTTCATTTTCCGGGATCAGCCCCCAGACGTAAGGCGTTTCCTCTCCCAGATTGAAGAGCTCATTGAATATCCCTCTGAGGGCATTGGTGTGCCAATTCCAATCGTAGCGCTGACGGGAAAGCACTTGCCGGATGGGGTCAGCGGCATCTTTGCCCCAAATCCACCCCGTCCAGAGGGTACTTAAGGTCCAAAAAGCCTGGTTGGGTCTGGGAATTGTGTTAAGGACAGCTGAAAAGAAGCCGGTTTCGGGGGCAGGGTCAAGGGTTTTAAGGCGGCCCTCAAAAAGATAGATCCCGGAGGCTGGCTCAGAATAGTCACCCCATTCGTGCACGGGTATTGGTGAGGATAAAACTTGCCAGGTTGGGATTGCCCTTTCCATGGCTTTCCACAGGTTGTTTTCCTGATATACAGAAGGAACGACCAGTTGGCGAGGACGATCTCGGGGGGAGGGATAAGCCCACAGGGTATTACCCTGGTCAGCAGCGGAAAGGATCAAAGCTGTTAACAATTCGCGCCGTCTTGGGGTTTGTTTGAGACGTTCAAAGGCGTTGATGATAGTTTGTAAAACAATCAGTGGTCTTGCTGGATAAGCATTTAATGCATTTTCAACTTGTGCTCTTAAGGGGTCATTCCGCTCTGCAATGCGGTTCAGGGCGCGAGCCTGATGCAGTTGCAGTGATGGCAAGGGTGTCAGACTGTCTAAATCCTCTTGGTCAAGCAACTGCTTTCCTTGCGCACCGCAATAGGGGCAATCAATCAAGGCAGCAAAGGGATTGGCTTCATCCCTGTTCCATAAAAATGCCTCTGCTTCGATCTTGCGGTTGCAGCTCTTGCATTTGAGCGCATACAGGCTGCGGATATAGGGTTCCATCCGGTCATCACCTTTCGGTGTGACTGCAAGGTCTTGTAAAGTAGCTGAAAATTCATCTTTTTGGGGCGCACTGGCCAGCACGCTGAGCATGAAGGCGTGAATGGGGTTGTTAGCCGTGACAAGAACAGGGTTGCCCGCCAGCGCAATTTCGATGGGTACCATTGGGTTATAGCCGAATGGATCCAATACCCAATCTCCTGGTTTTATTTTCTCTTGAACCCAGGCTTTGACCAAACCCTGTGGAATTGGCGGCAAAAAGCGCTCGAGGGGTAATTTAGGTGGGGGTGCCTTCCCAGGTACATAAGGGACAACCATTGCATGCGTCCTTTACGATTATGAATTGGATGACCTTTCCTTGGTGATGTGAATGTGATGTTACCGATTGGGAAAGGTCAGGTTTGCATTTTTAGAATCTCAACCTCGTAGGGTGTAATGGATAAGATTTCAGGGATGGCTTTTTCCTGATCTAACAGCGAAATTCATCGACCTGGAGGGGTTTGAAATTCAAGATTTTGGCCGCTGAAATTTAGGATGACAAGCACTTGGTCATCCAGATGGTCGCGTTGGAAGACAAGCAAATAACGTGGATCATCGATTAGTGGGGTGAAGTCGCCGCGCTGGAGGGCGGGTTCTGCGCGTCGAATCTGGATCAGCTTTTTTACAAAATTGAGTAGTGACTCCGGGTTAGATTTTTGTTGTACAACGTTTCGCTGTGGGAAGTCAGCATTGACTGGCAGCCAGGGATCTTGTTGAGAAAAGCCGGCGTTCTTTGCACTGTTCCATTGCATGGGTGCCCGGCAGCCATCCCGACCCTTGTGAAATGGCCAAAAGGTTTTGCCAATGGGGTCTTTAACGTCCGATTTTTTACGGATGGGAATATCACGCAAGCCGATTTCTTCCCCGTAATATATGAAAGGGGTGCCTTTGAGCGTCAGCAGCATAGCTATAGCAACTTTTGCACGACGGTCGTCTTCTGCGATACAATAGCGCGTCGCAGCACGGGGGCGGTCGTGGTTGCTTAGGAAATTATTAGGCCAGGCATCTTCCGAGAGTGCCTGATACCAATCTGTCGATGAATCAAGGAAGCGTTTGGGATGCCAGCGATTGTTAGCGAAATCAAAGTTGAAAGCTGCATGGAGTTTATCATCGCCGCAATAGCCGGCTGTTTGTTGTGGGTCAGCCAGGAAAGTCTCCCCGACGGCATAGGAACCCGGATACTGGTCTAAGATCCTCCGAATTTCTCGCAACAAGGGGAACATCTCGGGTTGGGAGTTGTCGTAAATGTGCTTTTGCCGGTCAAACCCGCGCAGGCCAAATTTTCGGGGGTTATCCCTCAGGGCTTTGTCTTTGAAGTACATGTTGAAGACATCCAATCGGAATCCGTCCACACCCTTATCCAGCCAAAAGTTGAACACATCCAGCATGGCTTGTCGTACCTCAGGGTTGCGCCAGTTTAGATCGGGTTGTTCCTTGTAAAACATATGGTAATAATATTGATCGAGGTTGGGGTCATATTCCCAGCCGGGGCCGCCAAAGATAGCTTGCCAGTTATTCGGTGGGCCGCCATTGGGTTTAGGGTCATGCCATAGGTACCAATTGTGATAAGGGTTATTCTTGGATTTTTTGGATTCGATAAACCACGGGTGCTGATCAGAGGTGTGATTGAGGACCAAATCAAGGATCATGCGGATATCCCGGCTGTGTGCTTCTTCCAACAGTTTGTCAAAATCGGCTATGGTGCCAAATTTGGGGTCGATGGCGGTGTAATCGGCGACATCGTAGCCAAAATCCACATCCGGGGAGGGGTAGATGGGTGAAAGCCAAATGGCATCAACCCCAAGCGCCTGTAAGTAATCCAATTTATTGATAATGCCGGGCAAATCGCCGATTCCGTCGTTGTTGCAATCAGCAAAGGAGCGTGGGTAGATTTGGTAAATGATCCCGTCCCGCCACCAGAGATAGTCTTTTTGCATTGTTTAACCCTTCTCTAAACTTGATCAGACGCTCATTAAATTATAGTAGATAAATACTGTTTTAATTTAAAAAATTGCCCTAAAAAAAGCTGTATTTTGTGGCATTTTTTGTGAATGCATAAAAATCTTTAAAAAAATTTGAAATTATGAGGGTGTTGTCCCAAAAAAATCCCTTGCACGGGGATTTTATTTGTGCTAGAATCACAGGTGAGTTGATAAGCTTCGGCTTATTTTTCATACCCTTGACGTCGAAAAGTGGGTGCCCCCCACTTTTCTTTGTATCATGCAGGATAGTAATATGGAGTTAGTTGAACGATGAAAAGTGAATTTGCGCTGGCATTTAATGAAGTCGTGGAAGATAAACAGCTTTCCCGAGAAGTTATTTTGGAAGCTTTGGAATCTGCCATGGTTTCTGCCTACCGACGAGCGGTGAATGCTTCCAACGCGCAGCTTGTAGAAGCCAAGGTCGATCTTGACACGGGTGAAGTGGCCATCTTCGCGGAAAAAGAAGTCGTTGAAGATGTTCAAGACGAGCGCACAGAGGTTTTATTAAGTGAAGCTCGTAAAGTTGATCCCGAAGCGGATTTGGGTGATATGGTTGTCGTGGACACCACCCCCGAAGATTTCGGGCGGGTAGCCGCACAAACCGCACGCCAGGTCATTCAACAACGCATCCGCGAGGCGGAGCGTGAGATTCAATACGACTATTTTATCAAGCAGGTGGGTGAGATCGTCAGTGGTGTAGTGCAGGCGATCAGCGCGCGTGGCGCAACAATCGGTTTGGATAAAAAGGCTGAAGGCTTGATGCTGCGCAAAGACATGATCCCTCGTGAGCGTTTGCGCGTCCATGACCGCATTCGCTGCCTGATTTATGATGTCAAAGACAGCAGCCGAGGCCCGCAAATTTATCTTTCCAGGGCTCACCGCAAGTTCTTGCGGCGCTTACTCGAAAACGAAGTCCCAGAAATTTATCATGGCGTGGTTGAAATTCGATCCATTGCCCGTGAACCCGGTCAGCGTGCCAAGGTGGCGGTTTCTGCCACCCAACAAGGCATTGACCCCGTCGGGGCATGCGTGGGTGTGCGTGGCGTCAGAATTCAGGCGATTGTGCGTGAATTAAGTGATGAGAAAATTGACGTCATCGAGTGGAGCAATGATGCTGCGGCTTTCATCGCTAAAGCCATCAGTCCTGCTCGAGTTGTGGGCGTTTACCTTGCTGAAAGTGATGAGAGTGGCAAAACTGCCACGGTAGTTGTCCCTGAAGATCAATTATCCCTGGCGATCGGCCGTGACGGTCAGAATGCTCGCCTGGCAGCTAAATTAACCGGTTGGCGCATTGACATCAAGAGCCAGGTTGAGGCGGCAGGGGAAGCTTTACAAAAACTGCAGGAAAATCCTGAATATCAGGAAATGTTAGAACATGAAGCTGAAGCAATGGAGAAAGTTGCCGTATTTTTGGAGAAGAAAGCCGAAGGACGGCCTTTGCCCCCAGAAGATTACGACTTTATGGCCAGTTTCATTGATCGCGTTGAGCGAAAAGTTGAAAAACAACGCCGCAAAGAAGATTTGGAAGCAAAGCGGCGATATGAAGAAGCACTGGCAACCGTGCCGGACTTAACCTTTGAAATTGATATTTTGGATGTGGACCTCAAAGAACATATCTTGTTTATTCTGCAGGAAGCAGGCATTGATACACTTGGCGATTTGATCCTCCAGATGCGTCTGGATCCGGATCGGATTTTAGCCTTGAATGGCATTGGGCCGAAGTCCTTTGAAGAAATTTCAGAGTTGACGGATGCTTTGCGGGTTGTTCCAGAAGAAGAACCCCCAATGGCGGCGCCCATCGTAGAGGAAGTTGTTGAAGTAGAGCCAGAACCCATGGCAGAAGTTGAGCCCGAAGCAACCCCTGAGGTGCCTGAGGTAACTGAAGCGCTCGAAATACCTGAAGAAGAAGAAGAAGTGATCGAGGAAGTAGAAGAAGAAATCCTTCCTGAAGAAGAAGCACCACCTGAGGAAAAAGAATTTGATAAGCTTTTCTCATATGATGCCAGGAAATATGGCTATTATGAGCCGGAACCCGCAAAATTTGACGAGGAGGAAGAAGAACCTCAGAAACCAAGTAAGAAAAAGAAAAAGAAGAAACGCCGCCCAGCATCAGAAGAGCGAGATGATTGGGAAGATTGGTAAATAACACTAGATGAGCAGCGAGTAGATGGCCAAGAAATCAAAGCGCCGCACCAAACACATCCCTCAACGGACTTGCGTTGGTTGCCGGGAAGTGTTACCGAAGCGCTCACTGATCAGGATCGTAAAAAGCCCAGAAGGTGTGATCGTTGATCTCACTGGAAAGGCACATGGACGTGGGGCTTATTTACACGATAAGCGATCTTGCTGGCACAAAGGACTTAATGGTGCCCTTGACCATACCTTGAAAACGCAATTGACGGATCAGGAAAAAGAAGACTTATGGGCTTACATGAGAGACAATATTCCTGAGGACGATTCAACACAATCGGGGGCCGAGGGTTAATCAGAATGCATTAAGTCATCTGATCGCTCTTCATCAATTGAATTAGATTTTAGATGCGGTACAGGCGAAAGGAATTTTGTCTGACGCAAGGGGAACAACCTTGGAGGATACGTATGAGCGATAGTGACATCAAAAAAATAATCTTACCTTACAGTATTAGCGTCCGTAAATTGGCCGACAAAATGGATACCAGCCCTATTCAGGTCATCAAAGTTTTGATGGCTAATGGGGTTATGGCGAGTATCAACCAAAATGTCGATTTTGATACCGCTGCTGTTGTGGCCAGTGAATTGGGGTTTGAGCCGGAATTGGAAGTCATCGAAGAAGAAGCGCCAGAGGAAAAGGGTGAAGTGCCCTTGTGGCGGCGAATTATCGCTGATGAAGATGAAGAAGATTTAGAGCCTCGTCCACCCGTTGTGACGATGTTAGGCCATGTTGATCATGGTAAGACCAGCCTTTTGGACGCCATCCGCGAGACCAACGTCGCCGGAGGCGAAGAAGGCGGTATTACCCAACACATCGGCGCTTACCAAATTGAACATAAGGACCGCAAAATCACCTTCCTTGACACCCCTGGTCATGCTGCATTTACATCTATGCGAGCTCGGGGCGCCCAGGGTGCTGATATCGTCATTTTAGTTGTGGCTGCAGATGATGGTGTGATGCCTCAAACCAAGGAGGCAGCTAATCATGCCAAAGCGGCTCGAGTGCCAATCATCGTGGCGCTGAATAAAATGGACCTCCCCTCAGCGAACCCACAATTGGTCAAGAGGCAGCTTTCAGAGATCGACCTGGTGCCTGATGACTGGGATGGCGACACAATTGTTGTGCCGGTTTCCGCTAAACAAAAAACCGGATTAGATGATTTGATGGAAGCCATTCTATTGGTGAGTGACAACAAGAGCATCAAAGCCAACCCCAAGGGCGATGTAATGGGCACTGTTGTGGAAGCTGAATTGGATAAATTCAGGGGCGTTATGGCCACCTTATTGTTGCAAAATGGCACCATCAATGTTGGCGACACAATTTTAGCTGGCAAAGCCCATGGCCGCATCAAGGCGATGTTTGATTTCCGCGGCAACCGTATTGAATCAGCGGGCCCTGCGACACCCATTGCGGTGATGGGGCTCAATGATGTACCCCGCGCAGGCGATCTTTTCCGGGTCGTCGAATCTGAAAAAGAAGCTCGAGTGATTGTTGATGAAATGAAATCCGAAGAGGAGATTCAGACTCGTGCACCCAAGGCTACTCTGGAAGATTTATTTGAAAGATTACAGGCGGGTGAGGAGCAAGAGCTGCGTCTGATTGTAAAAGCAGATGTTCAAGGTTCCTTAGAGCCTATTGTCAATTCCATTAAGGAAATTGCCGATAAACAGCCGGATGTGTCCATCAATATATTGCATCAAGAGACAGGGGATATCACAGAAAGTGATGTCATGCTTGCAACGGCTTCCGATGCCATTGTGATTGGTTTTGCTGTTGACGCCGATAACGCGGCAAAGCGTTTGGCAGAAACAGAGGGTATCTCGATTCGCTTATACACGATCATTTATCGTCTAATTGAAGATATTGAAAAAGCCTTGAAGGGTTTGTTAGAGCCCGAAATGGTCGAAAAGATAGTCGGAAAAGCGAGAGTATTGGCTACATTCCAGGTTTCCCGTTTCAAAGTGGCAGCTGGCTGTCGCGTTGTGGATGGTGAAATCCGGCGAAACGCAAAAATCAGGGTTCTTCGAGGAAATGAGGTCCTGTTTGATGGAGAAATTGGCTCCCTTAAGCGCGGCAAGGATGACGTGCGCGAAGTTCGTGAAGGGTTTGAGTGCGGGATTGCGCTGAAAAAATTCCATGACTTCAAAGAGGGTGATGTGTTAGAATGCTATATTGTTGAAGAGCAAAGTTTTTAAGGAAATTGGAGTAAAAGAGATTTATGCCTTCAGAAATAAGGATGAAACGAATTCAAGATCAAATGAAACGGGTTTTAACCGAAATTCTTGAAACCCGGGTCCATGATCCACGAGTTCAGGGTGCGTATATCACCGATGTTTCCGTCGACCGTGAATTGGATTATGCAAATATCTATGTGTCTTCCCTGGCGGGTAAGGAACAGGCAGAAGAGCTACTAGAAGGGTTACGAAATGCCAGGGGTTTCATTCGTTACACCCTCAGTCAAGAGATAGAGCTTCGAACGATGCCTAAATTACGATTTTTTTGGGACGAAACCCCAGATCGCGTTGATCGCATTGAATCGCTATTAACCGAGATCCGGGCAAACCGAGAGGGTTCGGATGAAGATTTCCGAGACGAGCTCACTGAAAACAACGAGATAGATGAAGATGAGAGCCTTTAACAAAGAAATTGCTGAAAAGATTCAAGCCAGCAACCGTTTTTTGCTCGCTTCCCATGTCAGACCCGATGCGGATGCCGTTGGTTCCCTCTTGGGTTTAGGATTGGCACTAAAAAGCGCTGGAAAACAGGTTCAGATGGTCCTTGAAGACGGCCCTGGTAAGTATTCTTATTTACCTGGCAGTGAATGTATCATTAAGAAACCTCAGGGTGAGGTTGACATGATCATCGTTGTTGACTGCTCAGATCCCCTGCGGGTTGGGAAGATCTTGATGGATTATCCCCAACCGGATTTGGTGGTTGATCATCATAAAACCAACGTCAACTATGGCAAATTTAACCTTGTGGAAGCAGAACAAGTTGCGACAGCAGCGATCCTTTTTGATCGGATCCCCTTATGGGGCTTAACCATTGATGCACCCGTCGCAACGGCTTTGCTCTCGGGGATTATCGGGGATACCATCGGTTTTAGAACGTCAAATGTCAACGCGGCGGTGATGCGAAAGGCTGCCGATTTGATGGACTTAGGAGCCAGTTTATCCGACATCTATCGGTCAGAATTGGTGTTAAAATCATTTGAAGCAGTCCGTTATTGGGGTGCAGGTTTGAACCGTTTGCAACGGCGCAATGGTCTGGTCTGGACAAGTCTGACCCTTGAAGATCGCAAAAAGAGCGCCTATCCGGATACAGATGATGCGGATTTGGTCAATGTGCTCTCCTCAATTGACGGAGCGAGCATTGCGTTGATTTTCATTGAACAATCAAAAGAGCAAATCAAGGTCAGTTGGCGAGCAAGACCGGGAATCGACGTCTCAAACATTGCCTTTGAATTTGGCGGTGGTGGACATGCAGCGGCAGCAGGCGCCGATATTGAAGGAACATTGGAAGAAGTCCAGAATCGTGTTATTATTGAAACTGAAAAATTATTGGAGGAGAAGAATTTTAGTTGAAATTGCAACTAAAAATGGGGAGATAGGATAAAAAATGAGTGAACAAAATTTTGATGTAAAAAATGCAGTTTCAGGGGTGCTGGTCATTGATAAACCAGTCGGCATGACTTCTCACGATGTGGTGCAAATTGTCCGTCGGGGCACTGGCATTCGTCGTGCCGGTCACTCGGGGACATTGGACCCACGTGCTTCAGGCGTCTTGGTCGTATTAGTTGGCCCCGCGGTACGTTTGAGTGAGTATGTTTCAGCCTCCGATAAGCGCTATCAGGCGATTATCCGATTAGGCGAAAGCACGGATACCTTTGATAGCGAAGGTCAAATCACAAAAACATCACCGGTTAATTTCACAGAAGAGCAAATTGCCGAAGCATTATTGCAGTTCGAGGGCACTGTCGAGCAAGTTCCCCCAGCCTATTCTGCTAAAAAGATAAACGGTCAGAAAGCCTACGAATTGGCAAGAAAAGGTGAACCCGTAGAATTAGAAGCCAAGGAAATTGATGTCTATCATCTTGAATTACTTGAATGGGATTCACCAGAGGCAATTGTTGATGTTTATTGCTCATCTGGCACTTATGTGCGAGCCTTGGCAAACGATCTTGGTGAGGCTTTAGGTTGCGGTGGGCACCTGGTGGGCCTCCGCCGAACAAAGAGCGGTGAATTTGCCTTGCGAGATGCCATTCAACTGCGCAAACTTCAACAAGCCTTTGAAGATGGCACCTGGTATAAATATCTGATCCCAGCTGCAGAAGCGCTGAACGATTGGCCTTCCCGTGAATTAACCTTTGAAGAGGTTGATCTTGTACGCCATGGTCACCGGGTCCCGGTTGTCGAAGAACCAGAAAACCCCGACAATTGGGTGCGAGCCATCAGTCAGCAAGGAGAACTGGTCGCTTTGATGGAGTACATCCCAGAAGACAAGGAATGGCAACCCAGGAAAGTTTTTTTCACCTAGTTGTAACAGCGCTAACTATACAATGATTGTTAAATCCCCTTTCTTCGTACTTTTGAGGGAGGGGTTTTTTCTGAATAATTGAAGTAATTATGATGCTTGACGAAAACAATAGTGCCAAAGCCATTTTCAATTTCTTTGACTTAGAACCCTTACCGATCGAAAACGCTTGTATTACCATCGGTAACTTTGACGGCGTCCATAAAGGGCATCAAGCGATCATTCAAGAAATGGTCAGGGAAGCACAGTCTAAAACACAGCCAGTTGTCGTGGTTACTTTTTTCCCAAATCCAGCCGATTATTTTAATCCCGATCGAAATTCTTTTTACCTATCAAGTCCTCAAGAGAAAGAATCACGTCTACTTGAATTGGGGGTTGATCGTGTGATCACTTTTAAGTTTGATCGGGATTTTGCTCATCTTTCCCCCTTGGCATTTTTAACAGGATTAAAAGAAAAACTTGGCTTACAGAATTTAGTGATCGGATATGACTTTGCAATGGGTCGAGACCGGAAGGGGACAATTTCAGTTGTCAACCAGATTGGCGACCAACTGGGTTTCGCTGTAAAAGTGATTGAACCCCGTAATGTGGGCGGTCAGGCAGTATCTTCTACACTGATTCGAAGGCGATTGGATGAGGGTGATTTGGGTGCAGTGCGAGAAATGTTGGGTCGTTATTATTCAGTCAGCGGTGTGGTCAGGCACGGTTCTAATCGCGGTTCGCGGATAGGATTGCCAACCGCGAACATTGACCATTGGATCCATAAGAAACTACCAGCAGTTGGCGTTTATGCAACCCGTGTCCTTCTTTGGGAGCAAAAGCTACATGGGATCACCAATGTTGGTTATCGACCTACCTTTGAAAATCAGGAAAAACCCAACATTGAAACTCACATCATGGACTTTCAAGGCAATGTTGTTGGTGAAAACTTGACGATTGAGTTTGTTCAGAAAATCAGAGACGAACAGCAGTTTTCCGGTGTGTCAGACTTTCTTGTGCAAATAGAAAAAGATAAAATAACTGCCCAAAGGATTTTCAATGACGCAGAAATCTAGACGGATTTATTTGCTGGACCCCAAAGACCTCAGCTCTGAAACCATTGCAGTGACCTTTGCAAAAACATCCCGTTCACCCAAACCTTTTGATGCGATCGCCTCTGAGTTGACCGATGCGCGCGCCGCACAATTTCACGAAAAATGGGTCGTTGGTTACGGACATGCCTCGGTAGCGGAACATGCCGTATTGCATTTTGCCCTGGAAAATGTCTCTCGGTTGGCAATTGAAACCATCGAGGGTAATCGATTAGCCTCCTACACAGAAAAATCCACCCGATATCAATTATGGGATCAGGATGCTTTTTACATTCCTGATGAATTACGGGGGCATTCGTTAGAAGATGATTATTCGCAGTGTTGTCAGCAATTATTCCAGACATATTTGGATTGCTTGCCTAATGTAGAAAATTGGCTAAGAGGGGTTAACAGCCAAGAGGAAGGCGAAAGTTCGAAAGGCTTTGATCGAAAGACACAAGCTGCTGCGATAGATATCTGTCGTTTCTTGCTGCCGTCGTCCGCCCTTGCGAATGTGGGCGTGACCATTAACGCAAGAGCGCTGGAATACGCTATCTGCAAGATGCTCAGTTCGCCCTTGCTGGAAGTACAGGCGATTGGGCAAACGCTGCGAGAGGTTGGACAAACTGAGGTTCCGACCCTGATCAAATATGCCAAGTGTAATCAATATCTCTTGAGCACCCGTGAAAATATGGAACAAAAAAGCCATCAAATTACCCCCAGGGGAGAAATTGCTGATTTCAACCTGCTTTCTTGGGATAAAGACGGGGAAGAAAAGGTCATCGCTGCCATCTTGTTACGATTTAGCGATCAGGCAGATTTTGCCTCTTGTTTAGATTTTGTCACCCATTTAGATAAGGCTGAAAAACAAGGCCTTGTGCAGGAATTAATGGCATCCAGGGAAAAATTTGACCAACCCTTACGAGAGTTTGAATATGCCCACATGAGTTTTGAGTCCGTGATGGATCAGGGTGCTTATTTTGAATTCAAACGCCACCGGATGATGACCCAGACCGTGCAACCCCTCACAGCCAACCTGGGTTTCGCTGTTCCCAAAGGTATCATGGAGGCGGGTTGTGAGGTGGAATATACCCGGGCAATACAACAAGCCGCGGAGGTTTATCATCATTTGGCGGCCTGGAACCCGGACGTAGCCAGTTATGTGGTACCAAATGGCTTCAATCGCAGGGTTCTTTTTGATATGAATTTACGGGAAGCCTTCCATTTTATTCGGCTCCGAGCAGCCCAAAACGCGCATTTTTCAATCCGGCGGATTGCGCAACAAGTTGTGGAAAGCATCCGTGAGATATATCCGCTGCTTGGGCAATATTTAGATGCACCCGCATCGGAGACAAGCCAGGGCATTGAAGCACAGTATTTCACAGATTTGCATGCGTTTTAGGCGCCATAGAAACGTAGGGTGCGCTCCGCAACTGAGCGCACCATATTTTGATTAAAAGGATATTCTCACAGCACCGGTAACCTAAGTTCTTATATTTCCCAAACTATCATTTCAGAATTTTGCATACCCCGCGTGGGTTGATGCTGTATCTATCATTTAAGAATTTAGCCTACAAAATGGTGCGCAGTCAACACCTGTGCTCCGTCTTGCTGGCGCTGCGGGAGTCATAACACCCTAAATAAAAATCGCCCTTGACAAATCAAGCGCTCCGCATATAATAAAACACGAATTGAATATAAAAGACGCTGATGAGGAATAGTAAGCATTGATCCGGTGATACAGAGAGCAGCACTTGGTGAGAAGCTGACCACACGTCAATGTTGAATGGCCCTCGGAGTTGTTGAAGCGAACGAACACAATTAGCTTCAAACGGACACACCGCCGTTATCAGGGTGGAAGGTATTGCAGTCAATTTGCTGTACCTGAGTAATGAGTGAGGCTGGCCTTAAGTCCCGTTGCAACACCAACGGGTTTTTTGATTAAAATAGGTCGCCTAAGCTGGGTGGCACCACGGACAATAACGTTCGTCCCAACATGGGATGAGCGTTTTTTTATTGCTCATCGCCCATTACTCTGGCATCTATCCGTTTATTTAGAGAACCTGGAGGTTTGCAATGTCGAAGGATCAATATAAATTTTTACTGAATGAGCAAGATCTACCCAAGCAGTGGTACAACATCCGTGCTGATATGCCCATGCCCACGCCGCCGGTGTTGAACCCCCATACAAAGGAACCCATCACCGCTGAATTCCTCAATGTTTTGTTCCCGATGTCCCTCATTGAACAAGAGATGAGCACGGAACGTTATATTGATATCCCTGAAGAGGTTCGGGAGATCTATAAGTTGTGGCGCCCCACGCCCTTGATTCGGGCTCGCCGATTGGAAAAAATGTTGGATACGCCAGCACATATTTACTATAAAAATGAGGGTGCTTCGATTTCTGGCAGTCACAAATGCAACACAGCTGTCCCTCAGGCTTATTACAATAAAATTGACGGCACCAAGTCATTGACAACTGAGACAGGCGCTGGGCAGTGGGGTTCTGCGTTAGCAATCGCCTGTAAATTTTTCGATATGGATTTGGAAGTCTACATGGTTAAGGCTTCTTATAATGCGAAACCTTACCGTCGGATCATCATTCAGAGTTATGATGCGGATATCTATCCCAGCCCTTCCGACAACACTAATTATGGTCGGAAATACAATCAAGAACACCCAGACAGCCCGGGTTCTTTAGGAATTGCCATTTCCGAAGCCGTTGAAGCTGCTGTTAAATCAAATGGGGTGAAGAAGTATAGCTTGGGATCTGTGTTGAACCATGTTTTGCTGCATCAATCTGTGATTGGCCAGGAATGTATCAAACAAATGGAATTGGCGGATGAATATCCCGATGTCGTGATTGGTTGTGTGGGTGGCGGTTCAAATTTTGGGGGTGTCGCGTTTCCATTCCTGCATAAGAATCTGACCGAAGGTCGTAAAACCAGGCTGGTTGCCGTTGAACCCACGGCAACCCCGACTCTCACAAAAGGCCTTTACGCTTTTGATTATGGCGATACCGCAAAAATGGCACCCATCCTCAAGATGTTCACCCTGGGTCATGATTTCATCCCAGCACCTATCCACGCTGGCGGTTTGAGGTACCATGGCATGGCGCCCCAGATTTGTATGTTGTATGAAGCAGGCTATATTGAGGCTGTGGCTGTGCCACAACCCCCCACTTTTGAGGCTGGTATTCAATTTGCCCAAGCGGAGGGGATTATGCCAGCACCAGAATCGGCCCACGCTATTCGTGTTGCTATTGACGAAGCCCTCGATGCTAAAGAAAAAGGTGAAAAACGTGTCATTTTGTTCAATCTATCCGGTCATGGCTTGTTAGATTTAGCGGCCTATGATGCTTATCATCAAGGGAAAGTGATTGACGATACCTTAGAAATCACCCATGATGAAATTCGAGCAAACTTACCTGTTGTTAACCTTTAAAACTAAATTTTAAGAACCATTTTTCTCCTCCATCATCCCCTCTGATTTGATTAAGAGGGGATGATCATTTCTCTTCACAGAGTGGAGAGCATGTGATGGTATAATTGGTTGATTTTATTTGTTAGAATGACATAAAAACAGAAGCATTTCTTGCCCCAAGAAAACATTTTAGGAGGATTTCATGGCAGTTCATTTATATTTATCCCTAATTCCCGAAGCATTGATCGCTTCAATGCTGGAGCCGGAAGAATTTGGGAGTTATTACGCGGTTGGAACAAAGAAAAAGACCAGTGGTCAGGCAATTTTCTTTGAGGTGGACCCCGACTTCGAAAGCGCGTATTTCAGAATCAAGGAGGGGCTCTCTCGGTGTATCCCACATGAAGATGGCTCACCAAAAGCGTCGATTTACATCAGTATTTATCGCGTTTTAGAGCATGTCCCGGTATCCTCTTTAGGAAAATTGTATTTGACTACTCAGGATGGGCGCACGCTTGGTCTTGATGCAGGAGATGAGATCCCCTTGATGGATGAAGGCTTACATCTGTATAAAGAAATCGTGCCAGTCTCTCCATTGGTCGCCAGCCGATTGAATCCAATGGCCTTTTTTGACTTGATTGTCAAAAATCCAACTTCCCTGGTGACGCTACCCGCCATAGCTTTTGCTGAATTGCGCTTGGATCAACTGGCTGAGGACCCTGAGATGGGTCAGGTTGGCGATTTGCCCTATTCGAATGTGGATCATCTACGTGAAGTTTTGAAAGATCTCAAGACAAAAAATGTTGCGACCAAGATGGTTGATCGGGCAAGCCCGGCTGAACTTGCTTATCGAACCGTGAAAAATGGTTTTTATGTTGGCAATGAATATGGGATGGCTTTTTATCCGATGCCGTCCAGCGCTGATCTAAGAGAAAGCAATTATCGTTGGTGGCGTTCTGCAAATATGTAATCCATTAATGGTCATCAGGCCCATAATATAGCATTTTTATGATATTGAAGGAGTGAATTATGAATGATTTTTGGCTGTTTATTAGCATTGCGGCAAGCATTGTTTCGGTTGGTGTTGCTGTTTATTTATATTTCTGGGTCACAAGGCAAGATCCCGGCTCAGAAAAAGCACAAGAGGTAGCATCTTGGATTCGAGAAGGTGCACGGGCTTACTTAAAGCGACTGTATATCGCACTGACCATAGTTGCGATTGTCCTTGGCTTTATCATTGCTGTTGTGTTTAGCTTTGATTTGAGTGAGGTGGCATCGGGTCAGGTTGATATTACACCTGGCAACGGCATCCGCATGGCGATCGCCTTTATTGGCGGTTCTCTTTGCTCAGCTGTGGCAGGTTATATGGGAATGGGGATCGCTGTTGAGGCGAATGTACGCACGGCAACGGCAGCAAAGGAGTCCCTAGCTAAAGCCTTCAAACTTTCATTCTATGCTGGCTCAGTGATGGGATTAGCCATGGTTGGTTTAGCAGTCTTAGGGATGAGCACCATCTTTGTCTTGACCGGTGACGCCGACATCGTCCTTGGTTTCAGTTTCGGCGCATCGGCGTTAGCCCTTTTAGCCAAGGCAGGCGGCGGCATTTATACGAAGACGGCTGACATTGCGGCAGACCTGGTCGGTAAGGTTGAGGTTGGCATTCCTGAGGATGATCCCCGCAACCCTGCTGTTGTTGCAGACAACGTTGGGGATAACGTGGGCGATGTGGCGGGCATGGGTGCAGACATTTTTGATAGTTATGTGGCGTCGGTGGTCGCTGTAATGTTGCTGGCAGCTGCATCTTCAGAACTTGGCGAAAATTATGTCGTCCTCCCACTTATTTTGTGCACTTTAGGCATTTTGGCTTCATTGATTGGGATTCAATTCGTCAAGGTAGGAAAAGATGGTAAGCCTGGTCCAGCCTTAAATTCCGGGACGATTATTACCACAGTGATTTTTTCCGGGCTGGTGGTTTTGTTTGTACTTTTAGCAAAAGTCAACATCGGCATCATCTGGACGACATTAACGGGTTTGATTATCGGTGTCATCATCGGATTCACATCCGATTACTTCACCTCAGAAAATTACAAACCCGTGCTTGAAACAGCCAGGGTATCTGAATCTGGAGCAGCGATCAATATCATCACGGGATTTAGCTATGGTTTGGTCAGTATTGTCCCATCTGTGATCGGGATCGCTGTTGCGACCTTGCTCTCTTATTACCTGGCACAGTCGTCGGGCTTATCTGGCATTTACGGTATTGGCATTAGCGCTGTAGGAATGCTTTCAATTAGCGGTATGATCGTTTCTGCCGACGCCTACGGACCCATCGTGGATAATGCACGGGGTATCGCGGAAATGGCAGGTATGGATGCGAGCGTCATCGAAACAGCCGACACGCTGGATTCAGCTGGTAACACCGCCAAGGCTATCACAAAGGGTTTCAGCATCAGTGCGGCAGCTTTAACTGTCTTAGCATTGTTTGCTGCCTACGCAGAAGTCGTCTCCGCCAGTGGTGTAGAGGTGAGTATGAGTTTGCGTGACCCGATTGTGGTTGCTGGTGTGTTTTTGGGCGCGATGACACCGCCTTTATTCAGTGCATTAACGATGCTCTCGGTGACAAAAAATGCCTTCAAGATGATAGAAGAGATTCGCCGCCAATTTCGTGAAGAACCGGGTATCTTGGCTGGAACGGTCAAACCGGATTACGATACTTGTGTTAGCTTAGCTGCACAAGGGGCTTTATCCTCGTTGATTTTACCGGCTTTCCTGGCTGTGGGTTTGCCCTTGCTGGTTGGCTTTGTGTTGGGGCCCAATGCTTTAGGTGGTTTTCTCGGTGGGGCAATTTTCACTGGCGTCATCTTTGCCCTGTTTATGGCAAATGCAGGTGGGTTGTGGGATAACGCAAAGAAATACATTGAAACTGGTAAGCACGGTGGCCCGGGCTCAGACGCCCACAAAGCTGGTGTCGTCGGGGATACCGTTGGCGATCCGTTCAAGGATACGGCTGGCCCTTCGTTGAACACATTAATCACGGTGATGTCCCTTGTATCCTCGTTGTTTGCGCCGATCATCGCTGCGTTCCATATTTTCTAACATTTTCTAGAGTTAAAAAAGCAAGACGCCCTGAAAATGGGCGTCTTTTGTTATTTATGCGATCAGGAACCAAGTGTTGTTGGACTTCAGGAACTTGAGCGATTATCCACCCCCAACCCCTCCTTGAAGGGAAGGAATTTTGGAATAAACAAGAATTGGTGTGGAAACTTAAAAGGTCGTGTAGAGTCTATTTTCTAAGATATCGTCTTCATTTACTCTTTGAAAAAATTTTTCAAATGACCGAAGGGATTATAATCCAATTAGGATGTTGTATCCTTTGAAAAAATTAGTTCGATATTGCAGCCTGTGAGGCAGGAATAAGATGGTCCGTGATTATGGTGCGGGACTAACCGTCGATGAATTGATTGGGATGTCGGTTTGGCAAATTGCCCACCTGACTTTGCCAATAGGGAATGTTTTTCGCATTGTTAAGTCTGCGACGGAAATCCTTTCCGAAGCAAACCTTGAATCTCTCATCCTGGTGGAATTATGGGAAGACGGTCATTCTGTTTGGCAAGATATCCAGCAACATGCGCCTGTAGTCGTCACCCCCACCGGTCAACTTATCCAGAAAAAATAAATAAATTCAATTTTTTACTTTCTCACACTGGCAGAGAGGCTTTTCTGAACGTCATCAGGGAAGAAAGGTAAGCATTGTTTGATCAAGCGTGTCAGTTGGGGGGAATTACTAATAGAGTGTGCTTGTCTTAAGAAATAAGCGGTCTCAACAGGTAATCGATCAGCCAATGCCTCGATCAGGTTAAGGAGAGTGACTCGATATTCGGCTTTGGGTTCTTGAATTTGGTCGCTCACCAACCTGAAAACGATCGGGAAATTGTTAAAATCAGGATTTTTGATGCCTTCTGTTAACCCTTGCAGACCAATGATGATCTGTTTAGGATCAGTTTTTATCAGGAAGGATTTGATAAAGTCTTCCCAGTCCTGGGGAAAGAGGGTTTGCAGGGTGTAGGTGCCAATTGAAAGAAGGGCGGTTCTCAGGTCTTTCTCGATATCTTCGTAAAGCCATTGATTCAGTCGATTAAGAATCGGTTCTGGTTGGTTAACCGGCGTATGCCCAAGGATAAAGATGGCTGTTTCTTTGATTTCCAAGTAGGGATCTGGCCAGAATTCATCGGCTAAGGTTAATGCTTTTTCGGGGTCCTTTGCAACCTCACGCTTCAGGTCCAATCGCAATTGGCGAATGACTGGAAAGGGCAAATGATACATCTTGATGAGGGGTTGTGAAGGGACACCATCACCAAATCGCAGGGCAAGGTTGGCATACAAACCGAACAGGTTCGAAAGTTCTCCATGAAAGACTTCAGGAGACTCGAAAACGCCCATCAATGCATCCATCTGGATTCTCAATTGGGTTGGATTGACAGCAGTCATTGCAGTTTAAAACCTTTTTAAACGGTTTTTGCCACGTTTATTAGCGGGCTGATCTATGAAATCAAACCGACTTGTTGAAAACTTAGTAAGCTTTTGCAAAATAGACTTTTTGATCGGATTCTTCACCGCTGAAGATGCATTTTCCTTTTCCACCGGGTTGATCTAGGGGGATACAGCGTAAGGTCGCTTTAGTTTCCTCTTTGATAGCGGCCTCGTTCTCAGCGTTGGGTTTCCACCATACATAACACCACCCATCGTTTTGGATGATTTCTTTGAATTCATCGTAGTCTTTGGGTTCATAGATGTGCTCATCCCTGAATTGGGTCGCTTTTTCGAGCATGTTGGCCTGAATTGCATCCAACATTTCAGAGACGGTTTGCGCAATGCCTGCTTGGGGAACAAAAGATTTTCCTTCTCGACCCGGGATATCCCTGCGAGCAAGGGCAACGCTGTTGTTGGCGACATCCTTTGGGCCAATTTCGAGGCGAAGTGGCACCCCGCGTAACTCCCATTGATTAAATTTGAAACCAGGCGTTACTTCTGTGCGGTCATCGACTTTTACACGGAAATCGTGCAGTTCATTCTTAATGCGCTCAACAACAGCCATGACTTGCTGCTGTTCATCATCCTTTCGGAAGATGGGCACGATGATGATCTGGGTAGGCGCCAAGCGTGGCGGCAAGATCAGGCCTTGATCATCCCCATGGGTCATGATGATGGCGCCGATAAAGCGGGTTGAGAGCCCCCAGGAGGTTGTCCAGCAGTGCTGTAATGTGTTGTTCTCATCCAAATAATCGATGTCAAAGGCTTTGGCAAAATTCTGCCCGAGGTTGTGACTGGTACCAGCTTGAAGGGCCTTTTTGTCCCCCATCATAGCTTCTATGGTATAGGAATGAACAGCGCCAGCAAATTTTTCGCTTTCGCTTTTACGCCCAGGAATAACCGGTACAGCGGCTTCGTTGACCGCAAAATCGGTGTAGATATTCAACATACGCAACGTCTCTTCTTCCGCTTCTTCTGGTGTTGCATGGGCTGTGTGACCCTCCTGCCAATAAAATTCAAGGGTGCGTAAGAATAGGCGCGTGCGCATCTCCCAGCGGACGACATTGCCCCATTGATTGATCAACACAGGCAAATCGCGGTAAGACTGGATCCATTTAGAATACATGTAACCAATAATTGTCTCTGAGGTCGGACGCACAATGAGGGGTTCTTCGAGTTCCGAGCCACCGCCAATGGTAACCACGGCCAATTCGGGTGAAAAACCCTCAACATGCTCTTTCTCTTTTTCAAGGAAGGACATCGGGATAAATAGAGGAAAGGCTGCGTTTACATGTCCAGTTGCTTTAAAACGACTGTCAAGGGCATCCTGAATGTTTTCCCATAGAGCCCAACCATAAGGTCGGACAACCATACACCCCCGGACTGGGGCATAATCGGCTAATTCAGCGCGCTGGACGAGCTGGTTATACCACTCGGAATAATTTTCAGACTTTGGCGTTAATTTTTTTTCATCTACCATTGTGATTCTTTTTCTTTCTTTTGATTAATTTTGTGAACATGACCCTGAAAAATATTTTAACAGGTCAATAGCTGATTTTGGATCGGGGGCATAAGCGATGTATTCCCGATTTTCTAAGGGGACATAATCACTTAATTCCCTGATGAAGGTGGTCATGACTTTTTGCCATTCTTTTCCAAGGAGGATTAGAGGTTTGGTTTCAATAACATTAATCGATAATAAATTCCAGGTAAGACCGATTTCGAGCAAGGTCCCAATGCCGCCTGGGAGGGCGATGGCAGCATCACAGTCTTCAACCAGAGTGTTCAGGCGTTCACGAAAGGTCTTGCAGCGTCTTTCCTCCATGACCCAGGGGTTTGGTCCCTGTGGCCGCCAACTTTCAATTTCGTCAGTTGTGACACCAATGACATGGCCGCCACCCTCAGATGTGCCCCGGGAGACCGCTTCCATGGTGCCCATGTATCCGCCCGTCAGGACGGTGTAACCAGCTTCACCCAGAAGCTTGCCTAGTTGCATGGCTTGTTGATAAGCTTCAGATCCGGGTTTTGGACTTGATCCACCAAAAACACTAATTTTCATTGTCATTTTCATCCTTATTCTGTTTCTTGAATGGTTCCCATTCTCGCTTGTAGTTATTTTCAAGTTTCTCGAGAACTGCTTTTTCCAGATCAATGTCGCAAATACTGGCTAGTTGGAGTAAATATAAGGTCACATCTGCTAACTCGCTTGCCAGTTCTTCTGGTTGCTGGGAGTTTTTATCCCATTGAAAATGTTCTAAGATTTCCGCAGCTTCAATGCTGAGGGAAATTGCCAGGTTCTTCGGGGTTTGAGGCCGAGGACTGTTGAGTTGATACCATCCTTTGTCCCTGACAAATTGATGCATTGCTTCCGTCAAAGATTTAATATCCATCACGTGAAAATTATACATGAAAATTGGGCTTGTTCCTTGAAATCAGACATTAATGCAAGGTTAAGATTATTTTTGGGCTAAAATCCCAAAGGCTCGGCCTTTGGGTGTAACCTCGAAACCTGCCTTTCGAAGTCGTTGGATCACACCCCTGCCAACGGAAGCGCCAGAGCGGCTTTCAGGGTTGCCAATGTAATGGAACATGCGCCCATTGTTTTTGAGGATGCGGTAAAAAGCATCGTACATATCTTGTGAATAAAGATGGCCGGCAAGACTGAGGGTGGGGGGATCGTGGATGATTGCGTTGAAATAGCCATCCTCAAAAATTTTGACGAGATTAAAACTGTCGCCAATTAAACACTGAATTTTTGGGTTTGAGAACAATGCCCTTGACCAGGGGTTAGCCTTGCAGATGGCGATAACAGCAGGGTCTAGCTCTATGGTGATCACCTTTTGGGCTGTTCGAGCTGCTTGGATGGCGGTATAGCCCAACCCGGTGGCTGTGTCTAAGATGTGACCATAAGGCTTTTGCAATGCACGGATTTTGCGGTCAGTGTCGACATCGGGCGTGGTGTCTTTAATCCGATGCATTGGAATGCCAGAGATTAACATCGTGGGAGCTTTTTCTGTGGGCATCAAACTGTAATAACGATTTGTGTAAGAAGAGAAAACCTCAATTTTTTGAAGTTGTTGATTCCGCAGTTGAAAGCAGCTATTGGTATCGGCATTGATCTTTTCGATTTGTGAAAAGGTTAAAATCTCACCTGTTGAAAACTGCCATCCATTTGGTGTTTTTGTGATTTCCACTTCGGATAAGCCTAAATCCGGGGAGATCTTGATAAGTGTAGGCGCGTTTTTTTCCGCCAATGGGCGGGTTTGAAAATGTGAAAATATCATAAGATTAATTTGTATCAGTCACCAAAGAAAAGTTCTTGCCAAATTTCCCAGGTTTCAACTTCATCGACGATGACCGATGAAGAGGTGGGTGTTGGAACGATTGTCTTGGATGGTGGTAATAGAACGATAGGGACATCACCGTCTTGGATCATCCCTGCTTCCTCTCGAGCCCATTCTTCAACAGCCTGATCAGAATCCGAATTGGCGATCTCTGTTTTTAACGTGTTGGCGGTTGCCACTAATTGCCCATATTCCTGGGTAAGTTGTCGCTCTTGCCCCCTTAATTTTGAAAGGAGAATCATACGTTGATTAAAATCCAAGAATAAGATGACCAAGATGATAATAACGGCAATGACGAGGATGCGTTTGTCTTTAAGAATTTTTTTCATCAGAACCTAAGACCCAAACTGCCAGACGAATTACACTAACAATTGTACCATTTTTGATTTCTACCGTAATAAAACAAAAAACCCCTTTGAAGGAGGGGTAGTGCCGAAGGAGGGATTTGAACCCTCATGAGCCCAAGGCTCACTACGCCCTGAACGTAGCGCGTCTGCCAGTTCCGCCACTTCGGCAAGTGGTCTTTATTCTATCCAAAAATCGCATTTTGTCAACTGGAAGGTTGGTCAAGGGTTGAATATGGTATGATCTAGGGAATTATGCGGACGGTTTTTTCATTAAGATATTTTGCAGAGTCAAGATTCTGGTTTGTCGGGTAAATTAAGTTATAATCAAGGTCACATTATTTTTTTGGATCTATTTTAAGAAGAATTAGACAAGGAGTTTAATTTGAAGAAAAAGACCCTCACTTATTTTTGGATAGCCATTTATTTCTTAATGGTGTTTCTGCCTCTGGTCCTTTTGATGATTTTACCTCGACCCGAGGGACGTGAATTTTTGCGGGAAGTGGCAGTAGCCTTGGGTTTCTTGGCAATGGCATTGCTGGGATTGCAAACGATCCCGACCTCGCGGCTGAAGTTCTTTACAAGAGCTTTTCCCATGGATACTTTATACACTTTCCATCATAAACTATCGGTTTTTACGTTTGTCATTGCATTTGTGCATCCAGTTTTGCTGATCATTAATAACCCGGTCGTTTTGCGGTTATTGAACGTCTTTACTGCACCCTGGCGTGCTCGAGCGGGTGTCGCATCGGTTGTCGCGATGTTGATCCTGATTGTGACCTCCGTATGGCGAAAACAAATCAATCTCAAGTATCACATATGGCGTTGGCTGCATGATGTGGCCTCATTTTTGGCGATTGGCTTAGCCCTTTTCCACATGTTTAAGGTCAATCATTACTTGGAATTACCCTATCAAAGGGTTCTTTGGCTGGTTTTAACCGGTATTTGGGTCGCCATCATTCTTTACATCCGAGTTGCTCGACCCATTATCATGATTAACCATCCTTATACAGTGGTGGGTTTAGAGCAAGAACGGGGCGAATGCTGGTCACTGACTTTGAAACCTGAAGGCCATAAAGGCTTTGATTTTCATGCAGGTCAATTTGCCTGGATTACGACAGAGTCTCCTTGGATATTTAAAGAAAACCCATTTTCATTTTCCAATGACGCTGATCATAAAGACAACTTAATCAGCTTTACTATTAAGGAGCTTGGGGATTTCACAAATAACATCAAGGATATTAAACCTGGGCAAACGATTTATGTTGATGGACCCTATGGAACCTTCAGTTTAGATGATCATTTGTGTAAAGATTTGGTCCTTATCGCAGGTGGTATAGGTTCTGCGCCAGTGATGAGTATGCTGCGAACCTTGGCATCCCGTGGCGATAAAAGGCAAGTGACATTCTTTTATGGGAACCCGACCTGGGATTCGATCATCTATCGGGAAGAGTTAGAAGAGCTTGAAAAGCAGCTCAATCTTAATCTTGTTCATGTTATTGAGCGGCCACTAGAAGATTGGGACGGGGAAAAGGGATTTGTCACAGAAGCGCTCCTCAAACGCCACTTGCCTGAAAACTTCCAAGACCAGACATATTTCATGTGTGGTCCCTTACCCATGATTGAAGCTGTTGATCCCGCATTGAGAAAACTTGGCGTTCCAGCTTCTCATATTTTCTCTGAACAATATGAAATGGCATAAAAGGAGATAAACAATGGATTTTCAGCATATCGTTCAACGCTGGTTTGTCGTCATCACCATTGCACTTTGTTTATTGTTGGCATTGCTATTTGGTGCGATACAAGCAGGGTTGATTTAGTCTTTCTAAAAAAAAATCAATAAATCAAAGCGGCTTTCTGCACTTGAGTAGCAGAAAGCCGCCATTTCGTTAATGGTTATCAGGGCTTGTCGTGAGTGTGAAAAATGAAAAGATAATTCGCAATATAACACCCAAACCGATTTTCGTTTCAAACCATATTTGATTGAAAGGTAACCTTCGGGTTTTTACTCAGCACTTATGATATTATTCACCGCTAGTGACATTCCTTAATTCCTCCTCGACCTCAGTTTGGGAGAGACCTGCGGTGAGGGTGCCTGGTGGATTGATTTTTCGTTAGCTCTGGATATTGGGAGAAGAATAAATTATATCGCTTTATGAACCATATGATTGTTCTTGTTGGCTTATTGACGATATAGGTGTATATGACGGTGGATAAAAAAAAGAGGTTGTCCTGTGATCAGGACAACCTCAATCTTGTTAATTCTAGAGAAGAATCTAATCTTCTGGTCGGGCTAACTGACTGACATCGCCGCCAAGATCCTCAATGCCATCGTACATTAATTGGATCAGGTACCTTGAGTTGTGCATGTAATTGCCTGGATCTTCAATGACCAGGTGGTAATTATAGGCTGCTTTCAGAAGCCTTGGGCTCCAACTTGCAAATTGATTGCCAAAGTTGACCTCACCATCATCAGCCTCACCATTCCCATTGCTGTCGTTGAACCAATAAGGATAGGAACCGCCATAGAGCACTGGTGCGTCTAAAACGTCCTGGGAATAGGCTTTGAGTGCTTCATAAAACAAACCATGAACACCCATTAATTCATCATAAATACTTTCTGAGGTGTCACCATCGCCATCGTAGTCTGGTGTGCCATCTGCTCGGATGTCTTTAAGTTGTTCAGGTGAATCAGTGACATTTGTATGGCAAGCCCCACAATCCTTAATTTTAATTTCTAGGCTATGGGGGTCATGACAATCCAAACAAGCCTCATAATCTTCCACATGTGGATAGAAACCATAATATTCTTTACCGGGATATTCGTATCCAATCGAGACCTGGTTTCCAAAGGATGTGGCGCCACCGATATTGTAGTGGGTATTGATAAATCTCAGATCTGCACTGATTTCATCATCCCCAATACTTGCAACGGCGGCTTCTACGTCTGCACCAGCGGTACGACCCTGGTGGCATTCGATGCAGGTTGCGCCTTGTCCAAGATCTGTTAGTTCAACTCCCGAGGGGAACATTGCGGAATCTTTTCCGTGAGCAGACGGATTGTGGCATACATTGCAGGTAACAACGGTGCCAAGGGGGGCAGCTGCGTCAACGGTACCAGCAGCACTGCCATCTTCCCCTAAGAAGTCAATGTAGCCATGCGCACTGTGGCATTTTGCACAGTTGGCAGGTACTTCGGGGACTTCTTCCTCATCCCAGTGAACAAAAGACTCTGATTCATAATCAGCATGGCCAGAGCCTGCCCACTTTTCACTGATCTCAACCACTGTTTCATCTCCAGTTGCATCAGGTGAACAACCACTGATGAGGATTGGAATCAGCCCCACTAAGAGAAACACTATAATCAATAAGGGCAAACCAAATTTCTTCATGTAATCTCCTTTCGCTCTTTAGACTAGTTCTCTTAATACTATTTTACCAATGATTTTAAAAATCTGTAGGATTTTAATCAAGAAAAAAATTATTATGAATAAATTCATAAAAAATTGCCAAGGTCACAAGTCCAAGTTTTCGGTATAATCAAATCAATCTAATTTAATGGTTTACCATATGAAAAATCCTCAAATTTTTATTTTCAGTTTGTTAATTATCTTTGGCTTAAGTGCTTGTGTACTTCAAACTCGCCCAGTAGAAAATGGTGAAGCGGCAATCACGAAGTTTCACACGCAGTCATTATCTTCGGTTAACCCATCGGAAACTACTCAACTGACCCTCACACCTACAAAGACGTCAACCCCAACGTTGACCCCTACGCCTATGCCAACCAGCACGCCAACCATAACTCCAACACCCTACCAGCTCCAAACGTTCACATCCGACCAAATTCGTTCCGATGTGATAATTGAGACCTACATTGAGAATCAGTGTAATTATCTTGAAAAGCGGTGGGGAGAGGGGAAAAGCGCACCTGGCACGATAGTTGTACCTATAATGTTCCATTCAATTGCTAAGGCAGGTAGGGTGATTACCGATTCAACAACCATATCGACGAGTTATTTTGAGTATTTTATGAGAAAGGCAAAGGAATTAGGGTTTGCCACTGTTACGATGGATGAATTGGTCGGTTTTATTGAAAACAATGAAAAAATTCCAGAGCGCTCGATGATTTTGATCATAGATGACCGTTTACCTGGTTCAGCAGAATTATTTATGCCTTATTTGATCCAGAATCAATGGACGCTAACTCTGGGATGGCCAACCACGGATTTAACCCCAGAAAATCTCTGGAAAAGGATGGAAGATTTGGTAGCATCTGGCTACATGAATGTTCAATCCCACGGTCATGATCATAATGTCTATCATCTCGATTCCGCATCGATTAAGGAGATTGAAGAAGAAATTTATAAGCCAATTGAGATTATTCAAGCCCATTTTGGTACCACACCCTCAGCAATTATTTGGCCTGGTGGCAATTTCAACGATCTTTCAGTGAATATGGCAAGAGAAGCTGGTTTTAAACTAGGTTTCACAGCATATTCGAGGGGACCATTGATGTATAACTGGATCCCACTAGGAGAAGAGGAATCAGTGATTGAGGACCCCTTAATGGTTTTACCCCGATACTGGTCAACAACGGCTGATGTCGCGCTGGAACAGGCGATTGTCATCAGTGAAGCAGCCAAACAACATGCTGAATCGGTCAGAGCGGACGAATTGCTTTATTATGAAACCTATTGCCAACCATAGAGAGAAGTATTGTGTCAAATAAATTTAAAGCATTTGTGATTATTTTTATTCTCAGCAATTTTATTTTGAGTGGCTGTTATAAGCCTGGACCAGGCGCAAAATTATGGCAAGTTTCTGGGTATGAAAACACTGTTGAGGTGAGTGACACGATACTACCAACCGTTGATCAGACTGTGGCTGTCAAAGAATTTCTTTTGACTGAATCATCCCGAACAACCCCAACACCGAACGAGCCCATCATCCTGCCAACGCAACGCAGCGAAACTTTACAACACTCCGTTCAGAGTGGTGATACATTAAAAAAGCTCGCCGCCCAATATCAGGTGACCGTTGCACAACTTGTCACCGTTAATAAAATTGTGAACCCCAATATTATCTCTGTGGGGCAGGTTCTAATCATTCCACCGCCCTCCTTCGATGAAGCGGTATCGGCATTTAAGATTATTCCTGATTCCGAGTTGGTTTACAGTCCATCAAATGCAGCCTTTGACGTTGCTCAGTTTGTCGCTTTACAAGGGGGATATCTGGCCAACTACACAGAAGAAGTGGACGGTGTTACCTTAACTGGTGCAGAAATTCTCGCCAGGGTGGCTTTAGAATATTCTATCAACCCGCGTTTATTGTTAGCATTATTGGAATACGAAAGCGGTTGGGTTACAAATATTTCCCCTGCAGAAGAAACACTTGCTTACCCAATGCGTTTTTTTGCTCCCTTTTACTCTGGTTTATATTCACAACTCGGATGGGCATCGAATTTACTCAATGAAGGTTATTATCTTTGGAAAATTGATGCGGTCAGTGTTTGGACACTATCAGATGGGAATTTAGTGGGGGTTGATCCTACCATTAACCCTGGCACGGCAGGGGTCATAAATTTATTAAGCCATTTACACGGTAAGTCGGATTGGGAAACTGCCATAGCTGAAGAAGGTGTATTTCTTACCTACGGCAAATTTTTTGGCTATCCCTTTGATTACACCTATCAACCCCTGGTTCCTGATAACTTGGCCCAACCCATACTGCAGTTGCCATTTGAAATAGGGGACGTTTGGTCTTTTACCGGCGGCCCGCATGGGGGTTGGAACACGGGCTCTGCTTGGGCTGCCATCGATTTTGCGCCGCCTGGGGAGGCTTTAGGGTGCTATCCCAGCAATGCTTGGGTGGTTGCATCTGCACAAGGCGAAATAGTTTATTCAGATCACGGGGCTGTTATTCAAGACCTGGATGGGGACGGCGTCTGGCAAACAGGATGGTCGATTTTATATATGCATATTGCTTCATGGGAACGGGTTGAGGTCGGTACAATGTTGGCATCTGGCGATCGGATCGGTCATCCTTCCTGTGAAGGTGGTTTCTCGACGGGCACCCATTTGCATATTGCCCGGCGGTATAATGGAGAGTGGATCGCTGCTGATGCTGAAGTGCCACTTGTATTAGATGGGTGGGTTTCGGTCGGTTATGGGGTCGAATATGATGGATATTTGGTGAAAGGTGAACTAACCTTGGAGGCTTGGAATGGGCGATCGCCGCTCAATGCCATTAAGCGCTAGAGAGCGTTATTATAAACGGCGATTAAGGCGGATGAGGAGGTTGGCATTTGCGTCCCTCTGCCTGACAGTTTTTATTTGTGCCAGTATGGCTTATCCGGTGTTTGCACCTGCTTCAAGTTTGGCGGGTGAATCGCCAGTGACAGCTAATCTCGAAGTTGAGCCACCAGCAACTCAAACGCCCGTTATAACGCCTGAGCCTGAGGCAACTGCGGTTGTGGCTGAGAAAACAGTGTTGCCGCTGCCGACCCAAGGCCAAATTGTCCCCCCCAGTGAAGATAGTTACCTTTTATATTACACGATTGCCGGCGACAGTTTGCCGGTGGTCAGTTTGCATTTTGGCGTGGACATCAAGGATGTGTCATCACCCCAAGAGGTGGATCCCAAGGGTTTGATCCCGCCTAATCAACTTTTGATTATTCCCAATAATTTATCGGAAACCAGTTCAAAGACGAAATTGCTGCCTGATAGTGAAATCACCTATTCGCCCTCGACGATTGATTTTGACATCAATGGATTTGTGGATGAGGCGGGTGGCTATCTTTCAACCTACCAGGAATGGCTTAAATCGACTGGCTGGACGTCTGGTGCGGATGTGATTGCGATGGTAGCTAGGGATTATTCGGTCAATCCTAGACTGATTTTAGCCTTTTTAGAGTTTAATGCCGGTTGGGTATATGGCACTCCAACGGATCCTGCTGCACAAAATTATCCTATGGGATGTATTGAAGATGCAAGGAAAGATTTGTACTTGCAAGCTGCCTGGTTTGCCAGTAATGTGATGGAAGGTTATTACGGCTGGCGAGAGGGTCGCCGCTTGGTGATTAATTTCCCTGATGGCCAAACTTTACGCATTGCGCCGGAATTAAATGCTGGGACTGTTGGTTTGATGAATGGTTTTTCCTATTTATATGAATTTACGGATTGGGCACAGAAGTTATATGGGGAGGATAGCTTCCTCACTTTTTATTCGGCGATGTTTGATAACCCCTGGATCAGGGCACAATCTGTTGAGCCGCTGATCCCGGCTGATACCGTACAACCCGAAATGATTTTGCCATTTGAAATCAACAAGGTCTGGGCTTTTACGGGCGGTCCGCATGCAGCTTGGAGTGCTGCCGATGTGTGGGCAGCCCTAGATTTTGCCCCATCAAGCGATAAAACGGGCTGTCACGAATCATTTGAATGGGTGGTTGCTTCTATGGCTGGCCTCGTGGTCAGATCCGGAAATGGCGTCGTTGTGATTGATCAGGATGGTGATGGGTATGAGCAGACTGGCTGGACCTTGCTATACTTGCACGTTGCGACAAAGGATCGCGTGCCTTTAGGAACCTGGGTGGAAGTTGGTGATCGCATTGGCCATCCATCTTGTGAGGGTGGCTTTTCCACAGGAACACACGTGCACATGGCCCGACGGTATAACGGTGAATGGGTGCCAGCGGACGGCCCATTGCCATTTACACTCAGTGGTTGGCAAGCAAAAGCAGGTGTTAAACCATATCAAGGTTGGTTGACCAGAGGAGACGAGGTTATTTATGCCAATACTGCCAGTACCCATGAAACACAGTTAACCCGCGATGAATAATTGATGGTTCACTTGATAATGACATTATCAAAATATCCACAAATAAGCTAAACTGGACTTTTTTTCAGCTTCGGAGTATTCTGGAGGCGTTGTCCTAGAAAATTATCGTCCAATTAACGAAACAGTAAAACTTATTCCAAAAAAACCTCAATGATATTTCGTAAATTGATTTTCTTTTTCCTAATGAGCGTGTTGCTACTTTCGGCTTGTTCTCCTGCGATCCTGCCGACAATGATCTTGCCGACTCAATCTGATAAAAATGAAAATCCTGAACTGCCAGAAATGACTGCCTTTCCCACTCGCCCACCCTATGGGCCGGGTGAATTGGTTGATTATGAAGCGCAAACAGGGGATACATTAACTGCCCTGGCGGCCCGTTTCAATACAACTGTTGAAGAGATCAAAGCGGCAAACACTTTTATTCCGCCGGATGTCACCACAATGCCCCCAGGTATGCCGATGCAAATTCCGATCTATACCCGGGCGCTGTGGGGCACACCCTTTCAAATTTTACCGGACGCAGCATTTGTCAATGGTCCGGACGCATCCGATTTTGATATCCAAGCTTTCATTGCGCAGCAAGAGGGATGGTTACAAAATTACCAGGCTTGGGCTTATGATGGGAACCGCAGCGCAGCGGAGATAATTGACTATGTGGCAATTAATTATTCCATAAGTCCAAAATTGATGATTGCGCTGCTTGAATACCAGGGGGGTGGGTGTTCTCAAGCCATTTTTAACACCCGGGAAGAAAGAGAAATATTGGGGTTGACCTCAGATTATTGGACGGGTGTCTACTTGCAACTCGCCTATGCGGCAAATATCTTGAATGATGGCTATTACCGCTGGCGGGAGGGGGATTTGTTGGAGTTTGAATTGGAGAACGGTTCCTTGATTAGGCCGGACCCCTGGCAAAATGCAGCTACGGTTGCTTTGCAATATTTCTTCTCTCAGACACTGAGTGCAGAGGAGTTTCATTTTGCGATTGGCCCGGACGGGTTCAGCAAAACCTATCAACAATACTTTGGCGATCCCTGGACTGTTCAAGCGCATATTCCGGGAAGCTTGACACAGCCAGCCTTGCAATTGCCTTATGAATACACAGAAAAGAACCAATGGGCCTTTACGGGCGGACCGCACACGGCTTGGGGTAGTATGGCGCCCTGGGCAGCTTTGGATTTTGCACCGCCCACGGGTATGACAGGGTGTTTTATTTCTTCTATTCCTACCACCGCTGTTGCCGATGGGGTTGTGGTCCGTGAAGATGAAGGCTTGCTGGTGCTGGATCTGGATGGCGATGGGGATGAACATACCGGTTGGGTGGTGATCTATTTGCATATTGCCGGTGAAGGTCGAGTGCCTGTTGGCACCCGAGTTCAGGCTGGAGACCCCCTTGGTTTCCCTTCATGTGAAGGAGGATCATCAACGGGTACCCACATTCACGTGGCGCGTAAATTCAATGGGGAATGGATAATTGCCGATGGCGTTGTGCCATTTGAACTTTCGGGTTGGAAACCAGTCCGCGGAGAAGTCCCTTACTCGGGATTCCTGGTTAAAGATGCAAAAATGATTATCGCTAACACGAACCCTGATAATTTGAGCATTATCCCTGTGGAGTAAGAGATAGAGAAGACGATTAATGGGGGATGATTATCAGCAATTGCGTTATACGTCTGTTGTAATACTTCCAAAAACTTTCGGATAATGAGAACAAGTGTTAAAATATTAACGCCCTGGTTTATGAGCCGGGGCGTTGTTTCCAATTTTTAAAATTGTGTTTAACTAATTCAACATGTCCCAGGGGTTGACTGGATAGCCGTTATATCGAATTTCAAAGTGCAGGTGAGGGCCGGTTGAGTTGCCCGTGCTGCCCATGGATGCGATTAATTGTCCTTTATTAACGCTGGTGCCGCACGGTAGCATGGAGCCATCCAGCAAGTGGGCATAGAAGGTTTGCCACCCGCTGTCATGATCGACCACCATCAGGTTGCCATAGCCCACATTGGACCAACCTGAATAAACAACCACCCCAGAATCGGAGGCATAGATTGGGCTGCCAAAATCACCGCCAAAGTCGAGCCCATTATGCACAGGCGGATTCCAATCGTAACCTGAAAGCCACGTGACTGAAGTTGGCCATGTGAAGGAGCCTGTTCCGACTGCACCGTAGAGGATGCCGCTGCAGGCACCAGGTCCGAGATATGTATTGCCAGAGGCAGGGTTATCGCGAGCGACGATCCACGCGACGGTTGGACGGGTGCCACCTGGGACGACCAGCATGGTGCCGGGTTCAATATTCGGATTGGAATAATTTCCAACCGTTTCTGGGCTGAGACCATTAAGGGGGTAATTGACAATGACATCTGGATCCACGCCATAAAATTCAGCCACGCCATTCAGTCCCTCGCCCTCAGACCAGCGGTGGTAGACGCCATCTTCCGGTAAAATCACCAGTTCAATACCAACACCAATGCCATCTGGTGTGTCCCCCAGGGTATAACGGTTCGACCACAAGACAGTTTCAGGTTTTAGGCCAAATTTCTCTGCTATACCGAAGATGGAATCCCCAGCGACGACTTCATAAGTCAGGATTTCTGTTCGGTTGTCATCTTGGGACTGACTTCCATAAGGTGCTTCTACCTCAAGCTGGCGCAAAACGCCGTCTCGCTTACCAACAGTGGTAAAAGTAGGTGTTTTGACGCTACTCGGCAGCGAAGTGGGTTCAATTGTCGCTGTTGGAATCACCTGGGATGTTCCAACTCGCTCATTTTCAACCAGAGAGATCACACCCCAAATGATAAAAACAAGAACAATTACGGTCAGGGCATATAACCCGGTCCGCAACAAAGAAGATCGTTTTGTTTCCGTCATTTGAGTGTGGTTTTCTTCGTTATCGTCTATTTCATTTTCGATTATATGAATTTCAGATTCATCTAAAAGATTTTCTTTTTCATTTGAATCCATAGTTTCATCGTTTAGTTCTTCTGAGTCAGCTTTTTCGTTCATTTTTGTCTCCAAATGCATCATAACATGGTTGAAATTTAAGTCAAGCAAGCTTTTTAGTAGGAAAAATTGCTCTTATGTGGGAGAATTTCCTGGAAAAACTGTTAAAGATGCATGCAAGCGATAATACCCGCCAAATTTTATTTTGGATAGATATTCAGTCAAGATTCTGCAAAAAATTAATAATTTTATGATGGATAAAAAAATTTAACTCACCAGTTGGCGTAGATCTGGTTCTTTTTTCTGGGTGCAAATAACTTGCCCATAATCAATCCAGCGACAAAACCGCCAATGTGCGCCCAAAAGGCCGTTCCTGCGACATCTGGTCCTGCAATGGAGGCAACGCCATTGAATAATTGCAGAATAAACCATAAGCCGAGCACAATAGCTGCTGGGACCGTTGTAAGGCGCATGAAGAAGCCAATTGGAATGAATGTCAGCACGCGGCTTTGCGGGTAGAGGACCAGGTAGGCACCCAGTACAGCTGCAATCGCACCGCTGGCGCCGACAGTTGGAATTTGAGAATTGGGATTGAACAAGACATGGGTTAAGGCGGCGACGACACCGCCAATCAGGTAAAAGAGCACGTACTTTATGCGCCCCAGGGCATCTTCGACATTATCGCCAAAGATCCATAAGTAGAGCATATTTCCAGCCAGATGCATCAAGCCAGCGTGCATAAACATAGAAGAAAAAATATCCGTCACATTATCCACGTTAACGGAAGAAGTTAGACTCGAAGGGATTAAGGCATACTCATAAATGAGCGCCTCTTGATTAGTGCCAGCCACCCATTGTAAGATAAAAACGAAGATATTTAAGGCAATCAGTATAAAAGTAAAAATGGGTGTACGCCGGGTTTTAATTTCATCACGAATGGGGATCATATCCTATCCTTTTTTATGATTATCTTACTTGGATACTAATTCGGTTTGTAAACTTGTATTTTAGCGAACAATTGATGAATTAAAATTACCATAATTTGCCATAATTGACCAATCCAATCTTCTTGGAAGTTAAATTGACATGTGATATATGTGAGGCGTTCTACAATTATTTACGGATAGATTAACACGCATAAATTTAGAAATGAAAATGATTAATTCATTTTTATCGATTTTATTTTCCCGCCACTAAATTCAGGGCATTTCGGTTGTATTTGCGAAGTAGGTATTCAGTAAAGGTGCCAACTCGGCATCTGAATGTTGGCTGAGTATCCTCCAAAAATCTTCAGCAGTGGCGATTTCATAACGGTGTTCAGCGACGTAGGCTTTAATGAAATCGTTGAAGGCTTGATCGCCGACAGTCTCACGCAGTTCTTGTAAGAATTTGGCACCATTCAAATAGACACTGTCACGGTAAGCCATGTAACCTTCTTCAAGGAAGATAGTATTGTCCACAAAGCCTTGTGGCTCTTTTTCCTCAACCCGAGTCTCCCACCACCAGGAAAGTGATTCCGGGTGCATGTGTTCAAAGAAAAGGGCTTCAGAGTAAGTGGCTAAGGATTCATCCAGCCAGGGTTCCATAGCTTGATCGTTGCCCACCAGGCTGAAGAACCATTGGTGCGAAATTTCATGGGAGGTATATAACATCAAATCAGATTGAGGTGTCGAATCATAATACATATAATAGTATCTACTTAAAAAGACCAATCCATCGAATTCCATTCCCATTGAAAAATCAGCTTCCACGAGGGTCAGTGAATCTCGTTCCATCGAACCATAATACTGGGTATAAAATTTGACCGCGTCGACAGCGATATCCGCCGCCGCTTCCCCTGCACTGGATTCTTCTGGAAAAGTGTAAGAAAAGATGTTGATGCCGTCAAAATCACGAGTTGTGACTTCAAAAATATCGCTAATTGAGAGCGTAAACGTTCGGGCTAATTTGAGTTGGTAATGTAAGACATCGTCCTCTTCTTGTGGAATTGCTCCCGCTGCTACCTTCATGTTTTCTCGTCGATCGGTGAAAGACAGGGTTACGTCGAAATCGGCAGATTCAAAGACAATGTGCTCGCCGATGATTTTGCTGTTGACCAATGATATTTCATAGACTTGCCACCCCTCTTCTGTTCTTGGGGGGATAAAAGGAAACCAATATGAAAGGTTAAGCTGCCGGCCAGTCTGACCGAAGGTGCCCTCCCGGTCAGGCATGTAGAGTTCAAACTCATGGGTGAATTCGATTTGTTCCCCGGGGGACAAGGGCTCATCTAGGGGGATGATCATGCGATGGCTTTCCCAGTCGTAATCAAGCGTCGTTGACCCTTGTTTGACGGATTTGATGTAAATCGCATTTTGGAAAATGGTGGGATAGACGATAAAAACCATCTGGTCAATGGGTTGGGTCGTCTTATTGGTATAAACGGCACGGCTATTCGCCGTGACAAATCGATTGTAATAATTCACTTTCGCGTCGATAAAGTATTGGGTTTGCTGGCCATTCAGGGGTAGCGGTGTTGTCGTGGGTGAGGGCGTCGTCGTAGGGGTAGGGATGTCGGTGGATGTGGTTGTGTTTGTTGGCGCGATGGTCGCCGAAGGTTGTATTTCCACTTCAGTGGGTTGGGTACATCCGACCAACAGGAAACAGGCGACGAAGATGACCAATAATTGATTTCGCATAGATTTTATGATCATAATTTTACCCTTTCCTATTTAAACAAGATTTTACCTTGATTTTTGAATTCATGATACGAGATGGATGTTGAGCTTGTTTATTAAAAGAAAATATTATCGAATAGGGCGGGTTGGTTCAAAAGAAAATGTTACCAAATCAAACTAATTTCTTTAATAATCTCTCAATGGTTTTCCGGGATTATGATATAAACATAGTAAGATCGTCAATTCTTTCCCTCCTATAAGTGAAAGCAAACATGCTAAAAGAATTACGTGGATTCATCATCATTTGGATAGGGCAGGTTTTTTCCATGATCGGTTCCCAAATGACGCATTTTGCAATGGCTATTTGGGCATGGGAAAAAACTGGTCAGGCGACCCCTTTGGCGCTGGTGGGTTTCTTTTCCTTTGCGCCGTTAATCATCTTTACACCCATTGCGGGTGTTCTGGTTGACCGCTGGAACCGAAAAATAGTGATGGCATTGAGTGACATCGGTGCCGGGATGGTCACCATCATCATCTTGATCCTTTTACTGACGGATCAGCTCGAGATCTGGCATTTGTATGTCACGGGTGTGGTTGGCGGCATTTTTGGTGCATTTCAGTGGCCGGCGTATTCTGCTGCTATTACACTGCTCGTCCCCAAAAAGCACTATGCGCGCACCAGCGGCATGATTTCGATGGCCGAGTCAGGGGTTGGCATCCTTGCACCCATTTTGGCTGGCATGTTATTACCCATTATCAACATTACTGGAATCATTGTGATCGATTTGGTGACGTTGAGCATTGCGCTGTTATTTTTACTGGTCGTAACGATACCAGAACCACAACGAGAGCCCGTGGATACCCGGCGGGGTGCCTTTTTTCGAGAGCTTGCCTATGGGTTTCGGTATATCCTAGAAAGACGCAGTTTGTTATATTTACAGCTTGTTTTTCTTGTGGGTAACTTCTTTTCTTCGGTTGCTTTCACTTTGATGAATCCGATGATCTTAGCGACCACGGATGGCAATTCTGCAATCCTTGGATCTGTACACTCAGCAGGTGCCCTCGGCGGTTTGGTGGGAGGTTTTATATTGACTACTTGGGGTGGTCCTGCCAAAAAAATTCACGGCGTGCTCATCGGGTGGATCACTTTTGGGATTTTTGGCGGGATTCTATATGGTTTGGGACGATCTTTACCCGTTTGGCTTGCTGCTAGTTTTCTAATGATGCTGTTCCATCCAATGTTGAATGGCTCAAACCAGGCGATTTGGCAAGCAAAAACAGCTCCGGAGGTTCAGGGACGTGTTTTTTCTGTTCGGCGTTTAGTGGCGCAGATCACTGCACCCATTTCCATGGCTGTGGCTGGCCCCCTGGCAGATCAAGTTTTTGAACCTGCCATGGCGTCATCCAATTCCTGGATGAGGAATTTGTTAGGGAATATTTTTGGTCTTGGCCCCGGATCGGGTATGTCCATTTTGATCAGCGCGTGTGGATTGCTGATCGCATTTGTCGGGATAGGCGCGTATCAAATCAGGCCAATCCGAGAAGTTGAAACCCTGGTTCCCGATCATCAAGTGGCAGAACTAAGCTGAGTTTCTATTCTTCTTCGATAATAATTCGATTCGAAATTTCAGCCGTATGTTGCAGCATGGCCCTGGCGCCGCAATATTTTTCTTCTGAGAGTTGTACTGCGCGCTCAACCGCTTCTTTATCGATATTTTTTCCCACGACTTTATATTCGATGACGATTTTGGTGAAGACTTTCGGATGTTGATCCGCTCGTTGGATGGCTGCAGAAACCTCAAAGCCAGTCACCTCTTGACGTTTCTTTTGCAGAATGGAGATCACATCCATACCCGTGCAACCCACCAAACCGATGGCCATTAATTGGAGGGGTTGAAAACCCAAGTCCTTACCACCTGATTTTGAACTTGCATCCAGGGGGATGATATAGGTCGAATCTGCGGTGCCGGTAAAAGCCATGCCGCCTTTCCATACAACTTTACTTTGCATTTTGTTTCCTTTCTGACCTCCGCCGGAGGCCATTAATGTTTTATCAGGTTGAAGCGCCGACTTCTGTCAGACCACACTTAGGGCAGACTAAATTCAGCAATCCATCATATTCAATTTTTGCCTGGTGACAGCGCGGGCAAATCATACCTTCCCGCAATCTCTTGCCAGGAATGAGCAGACACATGGCATTTTCTTCAGGCTGAAGTGATGGCTGTTCAGGCTCTAGGGTTGATTCTAATTTCGAATCTTTTGCATCCATAAAATTTTTCCTAAGGATTATTCACTGGTTTGATTGGATGCTTGTCATGAAAGGTGATGGTGAACCTAAGATAACCGCCAGGTGGGTTTGACATCAATGCTCAAGTCGCTGAAATCATCTTTGATGTAGTGATAATAACCCGCGCCTGCAATCATGGCGGCATTGTCCGTACAAAGGCTTAGCGGTGGGATATGAACGGGGTAGGGGCTCTCAGCAAGGATTTTTTCACGTAGATACTTATTGGCGGAGACACCACCGGCTACAATAATTTCCCGCACCTGGAAGGTTTCAGCCGCAAACAAGGTTTTATCAACCAACACATCTCCTACAGCTGCCTGAAAACTAGCAGCAAGGTTTGCAATGGGCAGCTCCTTACCCTCAGCTTGTAGAGCTTCTACCGTTCTTAAAACAGCTGTTTTGAGGCCGCTGAAGGAAAAGTCCCAGGTGTCTTCCAGCATGGCACGGGGAAAATTAAAGGCATCCGATCTGCCGGATTGGCTGGCAGCCTGGATGGCGGGGCCGCCGGGATAGGATAGGTCCAACAATCGGGCAACCTTGTCAAAAGCTTCGCCGGCAGCATCGTCCAGCGTACCCCCTAAGCGCTCATAGTCGAGGAAATCCTTAACCAGGATCAGCTCACTATGCCCCCCTGAGACTAACAAGGCTAATAGCGGGAATTGGGGGGGGGTGTGGGGTTCCCCTTCTGCAGGATAAAGCCAGGCAGAGTAAATGTGCCCTTCTAAGTGATTAACACCAATCAGGGGTTTTTTCGATGCCAATGCAATACCTTTCGCCATATTGACACCCACCACCAAGGAACCCGCTAAACCAGGTCCCTGGGTGACGGCAATGGCATCGATGTCTTGAATAGTGAGATGGGCTTTTTGCAGGGCTTGGTCAACAATGGCACTCACAGCTTTAACGTGTTCCCGAGAAGCCAGTTCCGGGAAGACACCGCCGTATTCAGCATGGAGGTCCACTTGACTGGCGACGACACTTGAATGAATCACGCGCCCATCACTGACGACCGCGGCTGCCGTTTCATCACAGGAGGTTTCGATACCAAGGATTCTTGCGGTTGGAAGGGTCATTTATACCTTAACCTTTCATTTCAAGGATCAAGTCCATGGGAAAGTCTACAAGTTTTTCAAATTTTCCATCTTGGGTGACAAAATAAGTATCTTCGAGACGAACACCCATTCCCTGCTCAGGATAATAAAGACCAGGTTCGATAGTAAAAACGGATCCCGGAAGGAGTTCATTGCTGGGGTCCTCTTTTCGACTGAACCAGGGCTTTTCGTGAATGTTTAAGCCAACGCCATGGCCGAGGGAGTGCACGTAACCAGCGTCAATGGCGGGGTTCTGCCGGATCGTCGCATGGCCTTGGGCTTCAAATAGCTCGCAAGTTCGGTCCTGGAAGTTGTAGGCATTTATGCCTATCTCCAGTTCTGAAACCACCTGGTCATAGACCGATTTGACCTGATCATAGAGGCGTTGCGCTTCTTCAGGTGCATATCCCAGACACCAGGTGCGGGTAAAATCGTAAAAATAGCCGCCACACGCTTCACAAGGGAAGATATCGAAAACGATCGTCTTGCCAAGGCGGATGGGGTCTTGTGGGTTACCAGAACTATGGGGAACGCCGGCGTCTTTTCCAATGGCAAAGATGGTGTCTTCTGGGTTCTCAGCACCTTGCTCTGCTAACCATAAGTTGATTTTTCCCTTCACGTCTCCAATCAATAGCGGACTGCCATCCGGTTTGATGAGCACCTCATCAACGACAGGGTGATTGGTGAGAAATTCTGCCACCCGACCAACGACCTCAACGACAACTTGACCCATCTGCCGGATCCGTGCAATTTCACTTTGTTCTTTGGTCGCCATGGCTTGGAGTAACACCGAATCTTCAATATCACCTTGAAATTGAAGTCCAGGGAGGCATTCTTGAAGTTTGGAGAGGATTGAAAAATGCTTGCCTGCATCCGTTCTGCCATAAACAAGGACCTTGCCAGTTGTTAGCCCAATTTCTTCAAAAATACGTTGATAAAGGAGCGCATGCGCCAAACTGTGATCCCCTTCAGCGAGTTTGAGCCGCTCGTTGAAAGGATATTTATTGTAATTTAAGGTTTGCAGACCAGTTTTAGCGGCTTCATCCCGTTCCATTGGTGCATGACATAGCAAGGGGTCTTTTCCGGTTAATTTAATTACATCGGCTTGCGTCATGTGGCCACCACCTGTCATGTAGACCATGGCGGGATTGTGCTGCGCGGGTCCGGTCACCCAGAGGGCGTCAGCCTGGTTTTCTTTGAGATATCGATCGAGATCAGCTTTCATTTTTTTACCTTTGATTGAATTGGAATATTGATGTATGCATGGGAGGATATTTCAAAGGGCTCACTCCTCCAAGATCCTGCGCAAATTCCGCAGTAAGACCCCTTCTTGCTCGGGAAAAACGGTGCGAGGGTCTAACAATACTCGGTCATTTTCGATGCGCCCGATAATTGGCGGTTGGGAGTCTCTTAATAATTTTAGGAAATGATCGGGGCTGTCGGTTGTCAGCGATAGTAAATAGGTGGGTAGTTCCTCGGTGGGCAAACTGCCTCCGCCAACGGTGGAAAATCCGGGTAGGACTTCTCCAGTGCCCAAGTATTCTCGCCAATTTTCCGCTGAATGTTTAATCTCCTCAAGGGGCTTTGAAATCATCTGCCAGATAGGCACGGCGGACTCAGCTTCGTTCTTGAGATAATGCCCCAAATTTGCTGAGACCCCAGCTAGGGTTAACTTGCCTGCCCTGAGTGCCCTGGCGAGGGGGTGGGTGCGGATGGGTTTCAACAGCGCTTCTTTACCCACGATGATGCCAGCTTGAGGACCGCCGAGGAGTTTGTCCCCGGAAAAACAAACCAAATCACAACCTGCCTGAATGGATTCCAGAACCGTAGGTTCATGGGCTAAGCCATATTTTTCTGTGTTGAGGAAGGCGCCCGAGCCAACATCGTGGACAACAGGCACTTGATATTGATGGGCAACAGCTACGATTTCTGCGAGGTTGGGTTCACTGTGAAAACCAATTAATTTAAAATTCGAGTGATGGGCGATTAACACCAAAGCGATTCCGATTGTCTTTAGGGTGTTCTCGTAATCAAAAAGGTGCACCCGGTTTGTTGTGCCAATTTCAACCAGGTTGGCGCCCGATTGGCGCATGACATCCGGAATGCGGAACCCACCCCCAATTTCGATTAGCTGTGTACGTGAAACAAGGGCATTTTTACCAGCTGCCAAAGCTGAAAGGATCAGCAGCACTGCGCCTGCATTGTTGTTGACCACAAACCCAGCCTCTGCCCCAGTGATTCTGGCCAGTAATTGGCTGGCGTGGATCGATCGATGCCCACGTTTACCCATCGCGAGGTCAAATTCTAAATTATTGTATTGCTGCGCAATTCCGTTAATCGCCTTGATTGTTGCATCGCTGAGAGGAGCTCGGCCAAGATTGGTATGCAAAACAACCCCGGCAGCGTTGATAACAGGCTGCAAGGTTGGATTGAGCCAGGTGTCAATTTTTACTTTTACCAATTGGATGATTTGATCTTTACCTGGGATGGGAACGCCCTCCTTTTGTGCGCTTTGCCGAAGGTCATCCAGAACGGCACGCAAGGCATCAACCGTCAAGGGGCGCCCGACCGTTGCAAGCATTGGTTGCAGTGCTTTTTCTTTAATAAGATGATCAATGGAAGGTAATTTGCTTAAGTCAGGCATTCTTTTGGTTGAATGGTCTATACTACGAATTTTTCTTGGGATTCCATCTGCTGCGTTCGAATAAACGCAGTAGAAATTCAATAAGGGTAAAAGCTGCAGCAAGGACAATTGCCAAGCCACCTGTTAGAACGCGTCCAAGTTGAAGCCAGGCAATTGCACCGCCAAAAATGCCGAACCAGAGGGCTTGGCGGATGATAACCAACTCTTCTGCGGGTGGATCGCTTGGAAAGCGGACATTCAAGAAGTATGTAATTGGCAAACCCAAGCCCGTCAGGCCTAAGACCCCCAGGAAGAAAAACAGCCAGCGAGGGCCTAATGTGGGGACGGTGGTTTGCATCAGGAGGAAAATCCCGACAAACCCGAGTACGATTAAACACAGGGAGAGGGGTAAGAAGATATGTAAGAATTTTTTTAGCCAGATATTCATGATGATTTCCTCAATTTATTATTGTAACGCATTATTCTCCGAATTGGTGATGGTCATGGCTGGTAGAGAAATCTTCCCAGTCGATTGAATCTGGCTGCATACGGATGGAAGTACGGTCAACTAAGCCTAAAATCATAAGAATTTGTAAAAGCACCTTGTGATCAATAAACTTAGAACTTGCGGTAAAATCTAGCCATGAATTGACATCTTCACCGGGAGAAAATGTGACACAAAAAAAGCTTGCTATCGACATCGGCATGACCAATATTGACCTCATTTTGGAGACAGACTCAGGTTTGACCCTGAAAATGCTCCGGAACCGCCAGAAACTTGCCATTGATCAATTGCGGCAGGCGCTTGCTGCTGTAGAGCGTCACTTAGAACCCGATCTATTAATTGGAGTCACTGGCGGGCACTATCGAGATCTGCCCGCTGTGGTTGATGGGTACGAAATTCATCAGGTGGATGAAATGGTGGCATTAGGCCGAGGTGGTCTGGCTTTGGCAGAGCTTGAAGAAGGCTTGGTGGTCAGTGCGGGCACGGGTGTTGCCATGGTCGCAGCCTCGGCTGATGATGTGTTCCATGTCACTGGTTCTGCAGTGGGGGGTGGCACTTTATTAGGACTTTCGAGATTGATTCTTGAAACCAGTGATGTATTTGAAATTGATCAGTTAGCCCTGGCAGGGGATGCTTCCGCGGTGGATATCATGCTCAATGAGGCGGTCGGTGGAGAGGTTGGACGCTTACCAGCCAATGCCAATGCGGTCAATTTGGGGAAGTTGGATCGGGAAAATGGATTCACTCGAGAAAATCTGGCGGCTGGACTGGTGCGTTTGGTCGCCCAAGTTATCGCTGTGATTGCCATTAACGCCGCCAATTCGGTGGACATGGAAAAAATTATCCTGGTAGGTCACCTGATGGACTTGAAATCGATACGCAAGGAAATTGATTTGGTGGGAGAATTTTATCAACGTGAGTTTGTCGTGCCTGAGAGACCCGGATTTGGCACCGCCATGGGGGTACTGGTGGCCTTAAGGACCTTGTAGATGATTAATCGATAGTGCTTATGGTGTTTTATCAAAAGAATGATCAATAACAAAAATTCTAACCTCAAAATACTTGAAATTATGTAATAAATTTTATATACTTATATTATAAATGGCGCAGAATTCATAATCGCCGCTACATTTTCACAACAGTATTTTCCGAAATGCGGACAACTAAATATTTCTAACCAGCGACAATTATACGCGTTTTTCAATTCGGCATTGCTCAATGAGGTTCTCCTTACTACGGACTTTTCCTGGTTGGAAGTAGTTAAAACATGGGAGGAGGTGCGTATTTGGGTTCCAGAACATAAAATCAGCTGTTAAATAATTATCCAATCAAAAAATTCATCTTGGGAGGCGTAAAAAAATGAAAAAGCTAATTCATGTGGGTTTTGTGTTGATCGTTTTCTTTGTGATTGCTTTCGGTATTGCCTTGATGTTGGAAGCAACCAAGGTTGAAGCAGCAACAGAAAATGAAGTGAGCTGTCCTGTCCCAGAAATTGAATGTTTCAAATCGGGAGCAAAGAAGCAAGCGTCGCCAGTGACTTTCAATTGCACCAACTGGGATAAGTGGTTGTGCCTGTGTATGTGTCGGTATTGTTGTACAAAGTAATCAAGCCAATACATAGCTAGGAATAAAGGATAAAAGCATCAGGAATATTCATTGATGCAAAAAGCAGGCATTGGAGGAACATAAGACAACCGCTTTTCTAATTGGTTTAACCTTTGATATGCATCTGAGGAGAGCCAGCAAAATTAGCAATGCAGAGCTGGGTCACCTAGTATAAATTTGCGTTTTATAAAATATATTGGACTGTGAGGATTACTTGAAATTTATCATAGTGCAATCATACTTGAAGTTTATCAGTGCGAGGAATTTATTGGTGAAGATATGATGCGGGTCACTGCTAACAAGAGATAAGCCATATTAGACGATCAAGAGTTTGTTCGGCAGCTTTTGATCGGTCACCCTTCGCCATCAGGGGTGGGAAGTTCTCCATCCCTGGTGGTTTTTTGTGTTTAGGTGTCTTAGTGTTATTTTATTTCAAAAAAATGATGATGATCCTATAATTTTTGCGTGCTTCTGATTGTCAGGTTTTCATGGAAGCTAAACGATAAGGAAAGAAATACTTCTGAATTTCGACAAGAAAAAGTCTGCAATATGTCATTTTATTCTATGCCCTCGGACCTATGCAAAGCGTGCCCAGCATCAATAAAAAAAACCTCAACAAATCTTCACAAGATGCACATAAATTTCTCATAATTTTCATAGAATTGCGGGGGAAAATTTATGTATATATATGCATATTGGAGAAAAAGTGAAAAAGAAAATCCTAATCATAGGCGTAATCGTATTAATTCTATTCATTACAGCCGGCCTGTTTTACTATTTCAAGGTTTATCTGCCATCTCAGGTGGAAGCAGCCCCATCAATTAACACCACCAAAGTCCGTAAAGGCGATATAATCATCACCGCTTCAGGCGTTGGTAATATCCTGCCGAAGGAAAAAGTTTCCATTGGTTTTCAGGTTAGCGGCATCCTGGATTCACTGCCGTATGCGGTGGGTGATGTGGTCAACGCTGGCGATGTTTTAGCAAGTTTGGACGATAGTGATTTACGCTTGAAATTATCTTTGGCAGAAGAGAGTTTAAATGCGTTCTTTACCCCCGAAGCCCTTAACGAGGCTGAGCTTGCCCTGCTGAACGCTAAAAACACTTATGAAGACGCCAGTGACCAACTGGCATACCTGATCAGCCCAAGGGTATTGTATTGGGAAAACGCGCTCGTTGAGGCACAACAAAAGCTTGAAATGCTGAAGGCTTCTCAGGAGAGCAGTGAAAGTGAACGTCAAGATGCAGAGAAAGCTGTGACATCTGCTCAAAATGGCTTGTTAGGCGCGCAACAAGCCTACGAAACAACCTATCTTCAAGAAACTTTTCCTTATTCTTATACAGATGATGAGACCGGTGAACTTATTGAAAACTACACCAAGCCATCCACGGAGTCCATTGACCTGGCACGTGCTGAGTTAAGATCAGCAGAATTGACCTTGGTCAGTGCAGAAGCCTACTTAACAGTTCTCCAACAGGGTTTGGATGCGTGGGATGATGCGCTTGTCATTACCCCAGGCAGCAATTTGGCAAAATTAGAGCAGGCGAAGCTTGATTACGACAAGGCTTTATTGGACCTCGAAAAGTCTGTGATCAAAGCACCCATCTCTGGAACGCTAACGGAAGTCAATGCCAGTGTTGGTCAGGCGATCAACAATTCTCCGTTCATCACCATTGAAACCTTAGATGAGATGATTTTGAAATTTTATATCGAAGAACGAGATATAAGCTTGGTAAAAACAGGTGATCCCATAAATATTAGTTTTGAAGCCTATCCTGATACGCTGGTGGAAGGGGTGATCACAAATATGGAGCCAGCGCTGCAAACATTTGAAGGCAGTCAAGTGGCAGTTGTCTGGGCGACACTTACAAAACCCGATGACATGCGTTTATTATCTGGGATGTCTGCTGATGTGGAAGTCATTGCTGCAGAAACAAAGGATGCGCTGTTGGTTCCAATCCAAGCATTACGGGAGCTTTCTCCAAACTCTTATTCGGTTTTTGTTCAGCAACCTGATGGAACTCTGCGCATGGTGGTCGTCACCGTTGGATTAAAAGACTATGCTAATGCCGAGATCTTGAACGGGCTTAACCTTGGTGACATCGTCAGTACGGGTAATGTCGAAACAAAATGAAAGCACCAATCATCCAGGTTAATGACCTGCACAAAACCTATGGCTCGGGTGATGCGGCTGTAAAAGCTTTGGATGGCCTCAACGCACAGATTATGCCCGGTGAATTTGTTGCCATCATGGGGCCTTCAGGTTCAGGGAAATCGACTTTAATGAATATCCTGGGCTGCTTAGACCGTCCTACCTCCGGTGAATATCATCTCAATGGAAATAACGTCAGCAAGTTGAATCGCAACGAACTGGCAGGCATCCGCAATCAGAATTTGGGTTTTATTTTCCAATCCTTTAATCTTCTCTCCCGTCTATCCGCATTGGATAACGTGATGTTGCCAATGATTTATCAACTGGACAGTACAGATAATAAAGCAACGCAAAAAGCGCGCGCTGAAGAAGTTTTAGCTTCTGTTGGTTTGGCGGACCGCTTACATCACTTGCCCGGTGAATTGTCGGGTGGTCAGCAGCAAAGGGTTGCCATTGCCCGGGCGCTCATCAACAATCCCAAGGTGGTACTGGCGGACGAACCAACCGGTAATCTGGACTCGCATGCCAGTCTGGAAATCCTAAACTTGCTGCATCAGCTTCATGAAAAGGGAGGGACGATTGTGATGGTTACCCATGACTCGACTGTCGCCCAACATGCGGATCGGGTAATCACTATGTTGGATGGAAAAATATACTTGGATGGTCATGACCTAAACACGGCTTTAATGATGGACCAAACAATTGCTGAAAAGAGGGGATCATGAGGTTATCAAAATTAATCCGTGTGGCTTGGGAAGGCCTGACCCTCAATAAGGTCCGTTCATTTCTGACAACCCTGGGTGTCATCATCGGTGTGGCTTCTGTCATCGTTATGCTCGCCATCAGTGCAGGCGCAGAAGCGGCTATTGCTGAACAGATCAATGCTCTTGGGGCGAACCTGATTATTGTATCGCCAGCCCGTGGCGTTCCAGGATCCTCTCGTACCCTGGCATTAAGTGATGCTTATGCGATTGAAGAGCAGGTGACTTCGATTGTTGGCATTTCTGCGGAGCAGTCACCCCCTGCGCAGTCCATTAAGGCAAATGATGTAACCCTTGAGGAGATTGCGATTGTTGGGACGACTTCAGGTTTTCCATCTGTGCGCAGTTACACTGTGGCTGATGGACGCTTCTTTACAGAGGAGGAGAATGATCGTGAAACCCGATTAGCCGTTTTGGGTTCCGGACTGGCTCAAGACCTTTTCGGTCAAGAAAGCCCTTTGGGGCAAACGATCAGCATCGGCACAGTGAAATTTGTCGTCATCGGTGTGATGGAATCAAAAGGAGTCGTCTCTGATGTCGATTACGACGGTCGGGTCTATATCCCGATCAGTGTTGTGCTTGATAAATTTACCTCCATGAATAGGATGGCAGCGGACCGCATTCGTACCATCTATGTGGAAGCAGAAAGTCAAGAAAAAATGGATAGCGTTATCACCCAAATTAACGCACTTCTCATTGAGCGCCATGATGTGACTCCCGAAAGCCCTGATTTCTCGATCCAGACACAGCAAGATATCATTGACACCCAACAGGCAACCACTGAGACTTTTCGCAACCTACTTGGATGGGTTGCTGGCATCTCCTTGTTGGTCGGTGGAATCGGCATTATGAACATCATGCTGGTTTCTGTTATTGAACGGACCCCTGAGATAGGCATAAGGATGGCCCTTGGAGCCAGGCCGCGCGACGTCTTAACGCAGTTTTTGATTGAAGCCATCATCCTCAGCCTGGTTGGTGGTTTGGTGGGTGTGCTAGCCGGCGTTGGCGCTTCTTACCTCTTCGGTGAATTTAGCGAGATGCGCACCCTCATTGTCCCCGCATCAATTCCACTGGCATTCTTTGCCGCAGCATTAGTGGGCATCTTTTTTGGCTACTACCCTGCAACCCGTGCTGCTAAGTTGGATCCGATCGTAGCCCTGCGCCATGAATGAGCGATATTGATAGATAATAAAATTTTGGAGAAAATAATGAAACGACTAATTCTAATAATCCCGATCCTCCTGATCCTTGCCGCCTGCGCTGCAGAACCAACCCCACTTCCTGTTCAAGAGACACTTGAAGATCCGGTGGTTGTTGTCGATGATGAGAGATCTGTCAATGATTCTGGACTCGCTGGTCTTTATCTGAACACTGATTTTGAGGATGCCACCAGTGTGCGAAACCAGTTAAGTTATGGCATTTTGTTGCTTGAAGAAACTGAACTTTCCATTACCCCAGAGCAAGCTAAATTATTGTTACCGCTTTACCAGGCAATTGTTGCTCTGACGGGTGATTCCACGTCAAGTTCAGAGGAAATCAATGCACTGCAGAACCAGATTGTTGAAAGCCTGACTTTGGATCAACTCAATAAGATTGTTGAGCTGCAGATCACTACAACCATGCTCAATAACTATTACCTTGAAAATGGTGTGACCATGCCTAATTTATCGGCTGACTCGACGCGAGTCCCTGGTTCTGGGGGCGGTGGCGGCATGGGAAAGAATCTCGATCAGGAATCCAGGGAAGCAACGCGGACGGCACTTGGCGTCACAGAAACGGGTACTGGCTCTGGACAGGGCACTGGGCAGGAGGGCAGAACACTTCTTTTTGAAGAAGTTATCGCACTTCTGTCAGCTCGCGCTGAAAATTAAATTTGAACTTTGAACGCGGGTTTTGAGACCCGCGTTTTTCTTTTAATAGATGCTCAAAACAAAAAATTTGATTGAGGCAAATGAGTGCTCCAAATTGGGATTCTCTATCAATCGTGATGAGGTTTTCATCGAAATCAACAACTTGACAAAGATGTTTTGAAAAAATTGATAATCTCCATAATTGATGTGAAGAAATAGATCGTCATTCGATATTGATGACGATTTTTCCTAATTCCCAATCACCTAATACCCAATCACTTTCACTCCAATTGACATCACCCTGCAAATGTGATAATATTTGTCTAATTAGAAAACTCATCCAGAGAGGTGGAGGGACCGGCCCGTTGATACCTCGGCAACCACGGCTAAATCCCGCAGGTGCCAATTCCGGCAGCCCCCGGCTCTTGGGGAGTTCTGGAAGATGAGGTGAAGATTCCAACTGGGTTTCAACGCCTCTCCTCTAAGAGAGGTTCTTTCTTTAATAAGTGAGATGACGCAAGAACGCAAGGATAGGGAACATGCCAAAGGACCATAAAAATTTTACCAATCGTCGCTATCTTGATGCGCTTGAAGATCGAGTGCTTTTATTTGATGGCGCGATGGGCACAAACCTCGTCAGCCAGAACTTAACAGTGGAACAATACGGCGGTGAAAAAACTGCTGGATGCATCGACTACCTGGTGGTTAGCTATCCGGACGCGGTAGAAAAGGTGCACCGCTCGTTTTTAGAGGCTGGCGCTGATGTGATTGAGACCGATACCTTTAGAGCCAATCGGATCACTTTAGGCGACTTCGGTTTAGCTGATCAAACAATAGAAATCAACCATGCTGCGGCTGCCCTTGCAAGGCGCTTGGCGGATGAATATGGCACCTCTGAAAAGCCGCGTTTTGTGGCTGGGTCGATGGGGCCCAGTGGAAAACTGATCTCCGCTGAAGATCCAACCATGTCTGATATCAGCTTTGACGATTTGGTGGATGTTTTTCGGGAACAAGCGGTTGGGTTAATCCGCGGTGGCACGGATTTATTATTAATTGAAACATCCCAGGATATTTTAGAAGTCAAAGCGGTCATTTTAGGGATCAAAGCCGCGTTCGAAGAAACTGGCGAAGTTTTACCGATCCAAGCACAAGTCACACTCGATACCACGGGATGGATGCTCATGGGGACGGATATTGCAGCAGCTCGAGCAATCTTAGAGGGTATGGGCATCGATGTGATTGGCTTGAATTGTTCCACCGGTCCAGATTACATGCGGGAGCCCATCCGATTTTTAACGGAGAATTCAAATTTACCCGTTTCCTGTATTCCCAATGCTGGGCTGCCGCTCAATGTGGATGGCGAAGCGGTTTACCCCATGGAACCGGAACCTTTTGCGGAATTATTATTAGAATTTGTTGATCACTATGGGGTCAGGGTTGTGGGCGGTTGTTGTGGCACTCGAGCAGCGCATATTCGTGCAATCGATGCGGGTCTGAACCGGGGACGACCCAAGCCACCTGAACCAAATGGCGAACCTCAGCTTGCTTCGGCTGTTCAGGCTGTTTCAATGGTGCAAACCCCTGCGCCCTTTTTGATTGGGGAACGGCTTAACACCCAGGGATCGCGGAAGTTTAAACGGTTAATCATGGCAGAAGACTTTGATTCTATCGTTGAGATGGCGCGCGAACAGGTGGATAGCGGCGCCCATGGGCTCGACGTGTGCGTGGCTTTGACTGAACGCGCTGATGAGGCCGATTTGATGCGTGCTGCCGTTAAAAAATTAGCCAACGCCGTCCCAGTGCCTTTAGTGATCGATTCGACCGAGATTGATGTCATTGAAGCCGCCTTAAAGGCGAATCCGGGACGCTGCCTGATCAACTCCACCCATTTGGAATCAGGACCGGAGAAAGCAAGACAAATATTTTCTTTAGCCAAGCAATTTAATGCGGCTGTGATCGTCCTGACCATTGATGAGGAAGGGATGGCAAAGACAATGGAACGGAAATTAGCCATCGCCCAGCGTTTATATAATTTGGCTGTGCATGAGATCGGCTTGCAGCCGCAAGATTTGGTCTATGATGCATTGACCTTTACTTTAGCGACCGGTGACCCTTCCTTGCAAGATTCAGCACAACAGACTCTGGATGGTATTCGCGCGATCAAGAAGGAGTTGCCAGGTGTGTTGACCTCTCTGGGGGTCAGCAATGTGTCCTTTGGGCTTTCAGGGCCGGCGAGAGCAGTTCTAAATAGCGTGATGCTCAAACATGCGGTTGAAGCAGGTTTGGATATGGCCATTGTCAATGCAGCGCACATCAAACCCTATGCCGAGATTCCCCAAGAGGAACGGCAATTGGCAGAGGATTTGATTTTTAATCGCGATGAGGATGCCCTCTCACGGCTGATTACTTATTTTGAGAAGGTTGAAGACACTGGCGAAGACTCTCAGGGAGCAAAATTTGATCTCGAAAAAATGTCACCGGCAGAACGACTGCATTGGTCCATTCTTCACCGCCATAAATCCGGCGTTGAGACGGATATTGATCGATTGATCAAAGGTGAAAACAATCAACCGCAGTCAGAAACGGCAGTGACGGTTCTCAATGAAGTGCTTTTGCCCGCCATGAAGGCGGTTGGTGATAAATTTGGCGCTGGAGAGTTGATCTTGCCCTTCGTTTTACAAAGTGCTGAGGTGATGAAAATCGCTGTAAGTCATCTTGAAAACTACCTAGAGAAAAAAGAAGGCACGACGAAGGGTAAAATGATTTTAGCGACGGTTTACGGCGACGTGCATGATATCGGAAAGAACCTTGTCAAGACGATCCTCTCCAACAATGGCTATACTGTTGTTGATCTGGGAAAACAAGTCCCTGTTGAAACCATCATCTCAACCGCTGTCAAGGAAAACGCCGATGCAATCGGGTTAAGCGCTTTATTGGTGTCCACCAGCAAGCAGATGCCCCTGGTGATAAACGAACTTGACCGCCGAGGATTGGCCATCCCGGTGCTGGTGGGCGGTGCGGCCATCAACCCGCGCTTTGGCAAACGCATTTTATTAACAGAACAAGGACAGTACTACGAGGCTGGGGTTTTCTATTGTAAGGATGCCTTTGAAGGCTTGGCGACCATGGATGCACTCATGCGGCCAGAACAACGGGAGACACTCTTAAAAGATACTATGGCAGCTGCAGACTATGAATTGGGGCGGGAACTGGCGCCTAAAAAGGTTCGTCGGATGAGACAACCGCAAGGACAGGACTTGAGCTTGGCAGAATTGCCCATTGCGCCCTACTATGGCCCACGCGTCGTCAAGAAAATGCCCCTGTCGATGGTGGCAGAGCACCTTTCAATCAATGAGCTTTATCGTTTATCCTGGGGTGCGAAAAACACCCATGGGTCTGAATGGGAAAAATTACAGCGCGAATTTGACGCGCGTTTGAACCGCATGCGCAAACAGGTGCAAGAAGAGGGCTGGCTTGAAGCCAATGGCGTGTATGGTTACTGGCCTTGTCAATCTGATGGTGAGCAATTGCTTGTTTATGATCCGGCTACAATTGGGAATGAATCGCCTGAAATTTTGCAGACCTTCAACTTCCCCAGGCAGCAGGGCGGTGATGGCCGTTGTTTGGCCGATTATTTTGCACCGAGAACATCTGGCAAGATGGATGTGGTTGCTTTTCAGATTGTGACGGTGGGTCAACGGGCAACGGCGAGATTTGATGCTTTACAAGAAGCTGGTGAATATGCGGAGGCGTATTATTTTCATGGCTTAGCCGTGCAAATGGCGGAGGCAGCAGCCAATTTTCTGCACGCCCACATCCGTCGTGAGTTGAAATTGGCGCCAGACCGTGGCAAGCGTTATTCCTGGGGATACCCAGCCATCCCTGAATTGGAAGATCATCAAAAGGTCTTTGCGCTCTTACCGGCCGAAGAAGCCCTGGGGATGAGCCTGACATCCGCTTACCAGCTTGTGCCGGAGCAATCCACTGCCGCCATTATTGTTCATCATCCAGAAGCGACGTATTTTAATGTGGGCGTCAGTCGGGTTGAGCAGCTACTTCGAGAATGAAGATCGGAAGGGAAAAATGGATAAAAGTGAGCGAAAATTTATCAAAAGATTGAAGGAAAGTGAACGCCCAATTGTCACAGATGGGGCGATGGGGACACTTTTGCATGCGCGGGGTATCCCATTTGATGATTGTTTTGACGCCTTAAATATGACCCAACCCGCCATCGTCGCTGATATTCATCGTGATTACATTCAGGCTGGTGTGGAGGTGATAAAGACCAATACCTTTGGGGCTAACCGCATCAAACTTGACCGACATGGGTTGGAAGATCGTGTGGCGGAAATCAACATCGCTGCCGTGAATTTAGCCCAAAAAGTGGTGATGGCCTCCTTTAAAGAGGTGATGATTGCAGGGGACATCGGCCCATTAGGGGTGCCCCTAGCCCCCTTTGGTCGGATCCAGCAAGATGAAGCCTTTGATATCTACAAAGAACAAGCGCAAGCCTTGATCGATGCTGGCGTGGATTTGATTTTGATTGAGACAATGGTTGATATTTATGCTGTGAGGGCGGCCGTGGAAGCCGTTCAAGACATTGACCCCACCATGCCGATCATTGCGTCCATGACCTTTACCCGCGATTTGCGGACCCTATTGGGGAACTCACCCCAAGAAGTCGCCGCGCGATTAAACGAACTCAATGTGGATGTGATCGGTGCTAACTGCTCTGGTGGACCAGATCAATTATTGCGAATCCTTAGAAAAATGAAGGAAGCGGTGCCGGAAGCCAAATATTCGATCATGCCCAATGCGGGTTTCCCCGAAAAGGTGGGCGGTCGCATCATGTATCCTGCTGGTGCTGATTATTTTCGGGATTATGCTTTAGCATTTTGGCGGTCTGGCGCAAATGTCATCGGGGGTTGTTGCGGCACAACCGCAGAGCATATGGCTGTTGTTGCAGAAACGATTAAAAACACCTCCAAGGATGCACTGATCAACCTCTATCCAGAATTACAGGCAAGTGCCGAGGTTGTTTCAGAGCCAGTTTCGGAAAAATCACAATTAGCACAAAAATTGGAGGCTGGTAAATTTGTTATTGCGGCGGAAATGGACCCACCCCGAGGATTATCGACCCATAAACTTTTAGCAGGTGCTTCGCTATTGGCAGATGCCGGTGCCGATGTGATTGACGTCGCTGACAGCCCCATGGCGCGCATGCGGATGAGCCCCTGGGCGGTTTGTCACCTGATCCAATCCCAGCTTTCGGTTGAAACTACACTGCATTTTCCCACACGTGGCCGTAATCTTTTGCGAGTGCAAGGAGATCTCCTAGCCGCACATGCGATGAATGTCCGCAATGTTTTCGTAGTGATGGGAGACCCGACAGCGATTGGCGATTACCCCGATGCTTCGGATTCCTACGATCTGGTCCCAACAGGGTTAATTCGATTGATAAAAGAGGAATTTAACACGGGCGTTGACCATTCAGGTGGGCAAATTGGCCAACCCACTTCATTTTTTGTCGGTGCAGCACTAAATCTTTGCCCCAGCAATATCTCTCGGGAAATTAAAGTGTTGCGAAAAAAATTGGAAGCAGGTGCGGATTTCTTTCTGACCCAACCGGTGTTTGATGTGAACCGAGCGCGCAGCTTTGTTAAGCAGTATGCTGATCAATATGGTCAAATCAAGGTGCCCATTTTAGTAGGAATACTGCCCCTTGTAACCGATCGCCATGCGAGTTTTCTTCAAAACGAGGTGCCGGGCATAACTATTCCTGAACACATCCAAACGCGGATCTCGAAAGCAGGGGATGATTCTGCCAAAGAGGGGGCCCAGATCGCTGTTGAATTGATCGAGGCTCTAAGGGATGATTTTCAGGGCATCTATTTTATGCCGGCATTCAATCGTTATGATATGGTCGCAGAGATTATTGATCAGATCAAAGATAAATAAAAACAAGATTAGCTTTTTTCACCACACATACGTGAAGTTATAAAATTTTCTTCTAAGTATGCTGTAGCCCTTATTAGGGTAGAATTGACTCTGGAGGTTTCCTTATGAAGAAAATCAATCCTTGGATAGCAGTTTCATTTATCGCATTGTTGGTATTCATTCTGGCAGCTTGTTCCGAGGCTACTCCCTCGATCCATGAAATGGCCCTAACCTACGCGGCTCAAACCCGAACCGCGCTGCCCGCGGACACGGCAACACCACTTCCCACAGGCACTCCTGAGCCAACAGCCACAGCAACGACGACTCAAACCAGCACGGCCACTGCCATTGAATCCAGCTGGCCAGTTGGGCCGGTTGATTTTCCTGAAAATGTCAATCCGCTCACAGGGCTGATGGTTGCACACTCGGCAAACCTTAATCGGCGGCCAGTTTTCGTAAAAGTTGCGAATTACCCAACATCAGGGCGACCGCATGCCGGATTATCAGCGGCCGATATGGTTTTTGAATACTTTATTGGCTATGGCATGAATCGATTTATGGGGCTTTATTACGGCGAAAATGCTGAAAAAATTGGCCCTATTCGCTCAGGTCGCCTGGTTGACCCGCAAATTGTCAACATGTATGAAGGTGTGTTGGGTTTTTGGGGAGCCTATGAGACGATCCTCGATCATATTGAAGATATCCTGGGCGAACGTGCGCTCAGTGGCATGTCAGATGCTTGCCCAGCCTTGTGTGATGACGGTGGGGGCACGGTCATCAGTAAGTTTGGGGATTCAAAGCTGATAACCGAGTTGGCTGACGCAAGGGACATAGAAAACAGAAAATATTCGTTAGAAGGTATGGTGTTTGACCCGCAACTACCTGAGGGCGCTGCGGATGGCACCCAAGCCAACATTCTTTATTCCTCCTCAAACCGAGGTGAATGGCGATTTGATGAAGAAAGTGGTAAGTACTTGCGCTGGATTGAAGATACCTCGAGTGGTCCACTGCAGATGATCCCCCTAATTGACAGTGAAACAGAGGAGCAACTCGGTTTTGCCAATGTGATTGTCCTGTTTGCCTATCACACCGAATACGCCCCATCCATGCACGATATTGATTTCTGGGGCAATACCACAGGTCGAAGGGCTATCATCTTCCGAGATGGAAAAGCTGTGGATGCCTTGTGGAAAGTCCCGAGAAATGATCAACCGATCCAATTTATCGACCAGGCTGGGGAACATGTTCCTCTAAAGCCGGGTAATTCCTGGATTGTTGTCATGGGGCTGAATTCTGGGCTCTCTATGGATGACGGCACCTGGACTTTTAACTTTGATTTGCCTTAAGCCATGCGAACCCTGATCCTTTCAGACATCCATGCGAATTTACCTGCCTTTGAGGCTGTTCTGGCGGATGCGGAGCCTTTCGACCAGGTGTGGTGTTTAGGCGACGTGATCGGCTATGGGCCGAATCCCAATGAATGTGTGGAGAGAATTCGGGATTTGCCCGGCATTCAGTGCATTAAAGGCAATCATGATGCGGCCATTATTGGGGATATTGATATCAGGGCTTTTAATTATGAAGCTCGCGCGTCCTTAGAATGGTTAGACGCAGTCCTACACCCTGAAAACAGGCAGTGGTTGATGAATTTACCAGATCGCTTGGTATTGGATGACATCACCCTGGTACATGGCAGCCCGAGGAATCCCGTTTGGGAGTATATCCTGGAGAAAAGGACAGCTTGGGAAAATATGAAAGCCTTTAATACGAAATTTTGTTTGGTGGGGCACACGCACATTCCTTGTATATGTCTGTTGGAAGGGGAAGATCCGCAATCTATAAAGATCCGCTATATGACGCCGGGGAAGACCTTTTCCATTGGCTTTAAATCGATCATCAACCCGGGTTCCGTCGGTCAACCTCGTGATCATAACCCCAAAGCCTCCTACTTAATCTTTGATGATGAGGCACAAGAATGGGTCTATCAACGTGTGGATTACGACATTGACAAGGTACAAAAACAGATCATCGCTGCAGGTTTACCCCACAGGCATGCCTCCCGACTTACCGATGGCTGGTAAGTAAGTTAGACGTTCTCTTATTGATCCTGTTTCATCCATTGGAACTTTTCATCCGAAATCAACGTCTCAATAATAGATCTGAAATTTGTTATTAATTTTAAAGGAGAAGGAAATGAGGCTAAAGATGAAGAAAACAACCCTTATTCTAATGAGTTTGCTGATTTTTTCGAGCCTAATCTTGGGTGCTTGTGCAGGATCCCAGGAGGCTGCCAGTGACTCTGCACCGATGTCACCCTCTGACGATATGGGTGATGGTTCATGGGGAAAAGAAGAATCGACGGATTATGATAATAATGAGGAAGCAGGAGGAAAAACCAGCGCTATTGATAGGATGATGATCTACAATGCTAACCTGGAAATCGCTGTGATTGGCCCAGATGAGGTGATGCAGACGATTATTGAGATGGCTGAAGATGCTGGTGGGTTTGTTGTCACTTCTAATTCCTACAAAACTTTCAATAATGGGCGAAGCTCACCCCGTGCCAGTGTGACGGTGAGGGTGCCGGCGGAAAAATTAGAAGCAATCATGGAAGACATCAAAGCGCTGACGCCCAATCCTGAAGAGGATGTGATCTCTGAAAATGTTTCTGGTGAGGATGTGACCAGCGAATATACCGATTTAGAATCTCGCTTGCGTAACCTGGAAGCGGCTGAAGAGGCCTTGGTGGCGTTGATGGACGATGCCCGCGATCCCGAGGATGTGCTCGCCATATTTGACGAATTGACCTATTACCGGGGTGAGATTGAGGTTGTCAAAGGGCGAATGAAATATTTGGAAGAGTCTGCTGACCTATCAGCCCTGACCGTCAATATTGTCGCCAAGGAATCCCTGCAACCGATCGAAATTGGTGGTTGGCAGCCTAAAGGCACGGCAAAACGAGCCGTTGAAGCCCTCATTGAAGCGCTACAGTTTGTGGGTGATGCAGCGATTTGGCTTGGGATTTATTGTTTGCCCTTCTTGATCCCCCTGGGTATTGGTGCTTATTTCCTGATCCGGCTGATCCGCAAACGCCGGGCAGCGAAAAAGGCTGAAAAAGCGGAAGTGATTGATAGTTCTGAGGTCGAATCGTAAGTAGAAAAAAAGTATATTAAAAGATAGTGGAGCAGCGAGTTAAACCGCTGCTCTTTTTTTGTTTGAACAAATGAAATAAAGTGGGTTTGAGAGAAAACCGCCAATTACGAGGGGGTGCGAAAAATTGATTAGTAATAAACCTAATATTTCCATTGACAAAGTAGTAAATAATGATAAAATAATTTTATCATTTAAAATATTTTTAATGATAAAGGATATTTTTATGGAAAACACCACTTCCCGAGACCCTGTTTTTATCATCGATAACCTGGACACCCTGAAAGTCATCAGTGATCCACTGAGAATTCAAATCCTGGAATTCTTAGCACCAAAACCTCTAACCGTCAACCAGGTTGCGGAAGGCCTGGGTTTAGATAGCAGTCGGCTTTATTACCATTTCAAAATGCTTGAAACCCACGGCCTGATTAAAGTTGTTGAAACACGCCTTGTTAGCAATATGATCGAAAGGGATTACTGGCTGGTCGCTGAGGAAATCGAAATTGATAAGGATCTATTAACCTTTTCATCAGAAGAGGGACAGGAAAATATTGTCCAAGTGGTCAGATCGTACTGGGAAGCGACCCTTGAAGATGTCATGCGCACTTTACATGCACGTCAACCTCACATTGAAGGTGGTCAGCCGGCTAATTCACAGGAAATGGTGATGTTGAAACTCCAAAGTCACTTATCACCAAAGTCGTATAAGACATTTATTGAAAAGTTCAATAAATTGATGGAAGAATTCAGTCAAGGTGAGGAGGTTTTAAAAGAAGGTGAAACATTGCAGGATTATCACTTCGCTTGCTTGATATATCCCAGTTATTCCTATGACGAGGAAAGAGAAACAGGAAATGAAAACGACAACAGCAAGTCATAAAAAAGGTTTTCAGACCTTTCTCATCATCTGGTTGAGCCAACTGGTGTCAATGATTGGTTCCGGTCTTATTGGGTTTGCCCTGGCTGTGTGGATTTTTGATCAGACAGGTCAGGCCACACCTTTTGCCTTAACTGCTCTGTTTAGTTCCCTCCCGAGAGTATTGCTTTCCCCGTTGGCAGGGGCACTAACAGATCGATGGAACCGCAAAAAGATCATGTTGATCGCGGATTCCCTATCCGGATTGGTCACCCTGGCGACAGCCTTTTTGTTATTCACAGGGCAGATGGAAATCTGGATGGTGTATGTGATTACTGCCACAAGTTCGATTTTTGGGGTATTTCAACATCCTGCCTACACCGCTTCAGTCGTTATGCTGGTCCCCAAGGAACAATTAACCCGGGCTAACAGCATGATCCAATTAGGAGAAGCGATTGAGTCCATGGTGACGCCTTTATTAGCGGGTGTTCTATTTGGATTGATTGATATGCGGGGGATCATCATTATTGATTTGATCACTTATTTCATCGCCATTATCACTTTGATCGTCGTTTCTATTCCCCAGCCTGAGAGAACAGCAGCGAAATTGACAGGAAAATCTTCACTGTGGGAGGACATTGTTTTCGGTTGGACCTATCTTCTTCAACGGTGGGGGTTGCTGGGATTGTTGATCTATTTTGCCCTGGTAAATTTCCTTTTAAATGTCTCTGCTGTCTTGATCGGACCCATGATTCTATCATTTGATTCGCCATCAAGTATGGGGTTGGCGCAATCGATTATGGGGGCAGGATTTCTCGTTGGCAGTCTCTTAATGAGCATCTGGGGAGGGCCCAAAAAGAAACGCATTCGACTGGTCATATTGGCAATTTCATTGGCGTCAATGGGTTTCATCGTGGCGGGTCTAAAGCCTTCGATGCTAATAATTGGGATCGGTTTATTCATTTTAACCTTTTTTATCCCCTTTGGATCGGGTCCCAGTTCAGCAATTTTTGCAGCAAAGGTCCTGCCCGATGTGCAGGGACGTGTCTTTGCCACCCGCACCATGATTTCTCAGTCTATGATGCCAATTGCCTTTATTCTCAGTGGTGTTCTTGCCGATAATGTCTTCAATCCCTTGTTGGTTGAAGGGGGAGGTTTGGCCAACACGACCATTGGCAATTTTCTTGGCGTGGGGCCAGGACGTGGGATTGGATTGATGATGATTTGTAGTGGAATAATCTTATTGATTGTCAGTGGACTAGCTTATGCTAACCCGCATATCCGCCATATTGAGACTGAAATCCCTGATGCCGTTCCAGATACTTCTGAGACTGATGCTGGCACATCACTTGTGAGTGAAGAGAAAGCTTCCCTGACAGCTTAAAAGATTTCGGAAAAATTGTACCCTGTCTTATCAAGGCAAAATTTCTGCACTCTTAAATAATTCTATATGTCTTAGTTTTCGAGGGATTTTAAGGTTGCCTGGATCTCTTCCAGACTGATTGGTCCCGACCGCAGGATGCGGAAATTCGTTTGACTGACGTCCAGCACCGTGGATGGTCTCATCCCTGGTGTCTGTCCACCATCAAGGATCAGGTCCACCCGATTATTAAGCTGCGAAATAACTTCTTCAGCCGTTGTGGTATTGTTTTTGTCAGAAATATTAGCGGAAGTGGTTGCCAGGGGGCCAGTCGCACACAATAAGCGTAAGGTAAAGTCGAGATCTGGCATGCGGATGCCAATGGTCGGGTAAGCGCTTAGTTTGAGGGGGAAATCGGTTTTTTTGTCCATTACCAGGGTCAGGGGACCTGGCCAAAAGGCTTGTGCTATACGTTTAACCTGCTCAGACACAAATGGGACAAAGAGTTTCAATTGGTGTAAATTGGCGATTAAGACCGGTAAGGCTTTTTCTTGGGGGCGTTCTTTTGCCTGGTAAATTTTTTCCAGCGCTGCAGGGTTGAAGGGGTCTGCCGCTAAGCCATAAACAGTATCGGTGGGGAAGGCGATCAACCCACCGTCCTGTAGGATTGCTTTGGCTAACTTGATGGCATTGAGATCTTTTGCCGAGAGTATCTTTGTAGAGTTCATTGCGTTCTATTCCTTTGGGTAGAGAAGTCTTTTTTCCATCCGGAAATATCGGAGCTCAGGGTAATCGAATTTCAAGGAGCCGATCATGCCCGGCCAGGTCTTGATGTATATTGCAGTCTGCATGGGGGAAATTATTTTTCGCGATGGCCAAGGCTTCATTGCCAAGGTTGGCTTCAATTTCAAGCAACATGGTACCATTAGGAGCCAGCCTGGTTTGTGCCTGGGTGATGAGCTCCCGGATAAAGTCCAAGCCATCTACGCCGCCATCCAGTGCCAGGCGCGGTTCTGATTGTGCGACTTGCAGGTCACTCAGTTTTCGCCGGGGGATGTACGGTAAATTGGCACAAATCAGGTCAAATTGTGTTTGCAAGGGGGTTAGCAGGTTGGCTTGAACGAGTTTGATGTGAGATAGACTAAATTTCTGGGTATTTTGTTGTGCGATTCTCAAAGCCTCCCAGGATAAATCGGTGCCGATAAAGGTTCCAGACTGAAGATGGGAAGCCAGACTGATGATGATTGCCCCTGAACCTGTGCCAACATCGACAATAAGCGGACCTTGCCGAGTTTTTGCGATGTGGAGCGCTTTTTCGACCAGCAATTCCGTCTCAGGGCGAGGGATAAGGACAGCTGGTGAAACGATAAACTGTTGTCCAAAGAACGCCCATTCCCCCAGAATAAAGGGCAAGGGGATTCCCCGGCTTATTTTTTCAAGCATTTCTTCGAGGGAGCGGGTTTCCTGGGCTGTCAGCACATATTCACCATGTGCGAGGACAAAGCTTTTTGGACGCTTTAAAAGATGACTGAGTAAGACCAGGCTTGTATTACTTGGATTGTCAAAGCTTTTTTCGATTAGCTCTTGTTGAAGATGTTCCCGCACTTTCCGGAGCACCACAAGCATTACTCCTCAACAAAAGATAATTTCTCTGATTCATCAACCAGGGTGAGTTCATCGATAAATTCTTCGATATTGCCGTCGAGGACGCCATTCAAATTATAAGAGGAGAGATTGATGCGGTGATCGGTGACACGATTTTGCGGGAAGTTGTAGGTGCGGATTTTTTCAGAGCGTTCGCCGCTCCCAATTTGTGAGCGGCGTGTGGCGACTTCTTCGTCTATCCTTTTTTGTTCTTCAATTTCATATAAGCGTGCTTTGAGAATGCTCATCGCCCGCATTTTGTTCTGAAGTTGTGAGCGTTCGTCCTGGCAGGCGACGACCATCCCGGTGGGAAGGTGAGTGATGCGGACGGCAGTGGAATTTTTCTGCACGTTCTGACCCCCAGCACCGGCGGATTTATAAACATCAATATTGATGTCTGAATCAGGGATGTCTATTTCAACATCGTCTACCTCTGCCAGCACAGCCACAGTCACGGTGGAGGTGTGAATCCGCCCCTGGGATTCGGTTTCAGGAACGCGCTGCACCCGGTGCACGCCGGATTCATATTTGAGTTTTGAATAGGCCCCTTTGCCCTTGATCATAAAGGTGACTTCCTTGATGCCGCCAATGCCAGTGTCATGCATCGAGAGGATCTCGGTTTTCCAATTCTGACGTTCAGCAAAATAAGAATACATTCGATATAGATCGGCGGCAAATAAGCCGGCTTCATCCCCTCCGGTGCCAGCACGGATCTCCATAATGACGTTGCGTTGATCCCGAGGGTCTTTCGGAACCAGCATACTTTTCAACTTATCCTCGAGCTGTCCCTTATTTTCAAGGAGAGCTTCCATCTCCATGGTTGCCAGGTCGCGCATCTCCTCATCCTCTGCGTTGAGGAGGGGATCCGTCTCATCAATTTTCTGGAGTGTATCTTTATAAGCTCGCGCTTTATCGACGATCGGTTCCAACTCTGCACGTTCTTTTGAGAGCTCAATCGCAGTGGTATAGTCATCCCCCACCTGGGCTAATTGTTGATCTATTTCGTTATATCGGTCGATAATACCTTGTATTTTTTCTAACATTTTTCTCTAATTTTTCTAAATGTTTTGATAGCTTAGGGATTATACCACTTCGCGTTTAGATTGGATTGGTCGAAGCATTGGCAGCAGGATCATATGACTCTTGGTAATATTCACCTGTACGGAGTTGTTTGAGGCATGCTTTGATGCTTGTTTGCGGTATACTTGGCTGTGGCTAAAGCGTATGGTTAATACAAAAAACAAAGTTTATTGCACATATTATAAAGCGCCGCTTCATCGTTTTGCGGGTCACCCCGAGGGACCAGAGCGCATTCACAGGATTCAAGATTGGTTGACACAACCGCCCTATCCTGAAATCACCTGGTTGGATTTTAAGCCAGTGTCCGAAAAGGATGTAGCCTTGGTCCACCCACAGAAACATCTCGCATTCTTGCGAGAAGAATGCCAAATCGGCGCTCATCAATTTGAACCCGCCCCTTCCTACGTGACGGCCTCCAGTTATCACGATGCCCTGACGGCAGTTGGCGCGACCCTGACGATCAGTCGACAAATCATTGCAGAAGGTGTTGGCCGCGGTTTTGCGATTGTCAGACCTCCCGGACATCATGCAAAATCGACCGAATCGATGGGGTTCTGTTTATTGAATAATTTAGCAGTCGCTGTTGCCGATGCCGTGGCAAGCGGTTTATCGCGGGTAGCCATCCTTGATTTTGACGCCCATCATGGCAATGGTACGGAAGCCATTTTTTGGAACGCCCCATCTGTGGGCTTTTTGTCAATCCACGAGGAGAACATGTATCCAGGCAGTGGCCAGGTCACATCCGCATACCATGCCAGGGGACGAATTATCAATATTCCTGTGCCCTCATTTTCAGGGGATAAAACCTTTAAATTGCTGACGGAGCAGGTTGTCACACCCTGGTTAGAAAAAATGAAACCTGACATGTTGTTTGTCTCCGCTGGTTACGACGGCCATTTTTCTGATCCCTTGACCACCCTAACCCTGGATACCCAGGGCTATTTTCTACTGGTCAGGGATTTGGTGCAGCTGGCGGATGCCTTTTGTAAGGGTAGAATCCTGTTTGTGTTAGAAGGCGGGTATGACCCCATTGCAATGCAAGATAACCTTCAAGCAAGTTTAGCAGCACTTTGTGATCGAACAGATTTTGAAGACCACTACGGGAAAGGTCCTGCGGACCAGAGAGATATTCAATCCCTGATCACAAATCTACGTCAAATTCATCAATTATAGGAGAAGTGTTTTGTTACAAGTCTACTTTATCAGACATGCACAATCGACAAACAATGTCGTAATGGAAGAGACGGGCTATGACGATTATTTATATGAAAGGACACCCGAGCCTGATATTACTGCCTTAGGCCAAGCGCAAGCTCAACTGCTTGGGGAGTATATCGCTCGACCCAGCGCTGAGACTGCTTATGACCCTCAAAATCGGGTTGGATTTGGGCTGACCCATCTCTATTGCAGCCTGATGATCCGTTCGATAAAAACAGGGCAAGCGGTGGCAGAAAAAACCGGCCTGCCTTTGGTGGCTTGGCCTGATGTCCATGAAACAGGTGGTTTGTTTGATGTCAAACGGGAAAACGGCGAGCCAGTCTTTTTTGGGGTGCCAGGTCATGGTAGAGATTTTTTCGTCAGGGAGTTCCCTGATCTCATCATCCCGAAAGATATACCAGACGATGGGTGGTGGAATCGGGAAAAAGAACCCCGAGAAGCTTACCAGGAACGTGCCAGGGCGATCGTCGATTGTATTCTGAAGAAGCACGGCGACGAGGACCATCGCGTGGGGATTATCACCCATGGCGGCATTTTTGCGAGGATCCTATCCGCGATTTTGGAAGTTCAAGCACCTCGTTACTGGTTCTTGATGAATAATTGCGGCATCAGCCGAATTGATTTCGATGATGATGGAAGGATTAACCTCCTGTATTTGAACAAGGTCGATTTCCTTCCTGATCATATGATTACTTAAACACAAGCAGAATAGATGGCTAAAGAATCCCCTACCCAAGCTGAAATTTCACTTCGATCTGCAACAAGCGCCGATGCAATCTTTGCAGGCCGGATTTTGGTTGACAGCTTCCCTAAAAAAGCGACGTTTATCTTCGGATTGGGAGATGCCCAACGGGCAAAAAGGGCGTTGACCAAACTCTTCCCGATACCAGATCATCGGTTAAGTTTTTCTGGGGCTAAGCTTGCGATTCATAATGGGCGACCAGTTGGGGTTGTGCTTGCTTTTCCTGGCCGGGATCTGGGCAAATTAAATCGGAGATTTTATCGGCTGTTGCTCGGTCAATATGGGCTGCGGGGAAAAATTGCTCTGATCCAACGAGCCTTTCCACTGGTGTTTATTAAGGAAACCGCACACGACGAGTTCTTCTTAAGTAATATCGTGGTCAAGAAGGGGATGCGAGGACGGGGATATGGCTCACAAATGTTGGAAGCAGTTGAAGATCAAGCGCGATTGGCTGGTTATAAGAAAGTATCTTTGAGCATGTCCATCGACAATCGAGATGCGAAACGCTTTTTTGAAAATCATCACTATCAGATCAAAGCCATTGACTTAGAATCAAATCGTCGAGTGCGCTTTCTTGGGCCTGGTTACCAGCGGATGGTAAAGGTATTAGACCATGCAGCCTCATAATGACGCTGAATTTCCAGCCTTGGTGCAAAATAACCTGGCATTGTTGGAAAGAGAAGGCATACCCTATCAGCTAAAAATATTTGAAAGACCAGCTTATCGCGCCAGTCAGGCTGCCGAGCTATTAGAATGTGAGTTAGGCGCAGTGGTCAAATCCTTGGTGTTCCTCTTGGATGGGAAGGATTTATTGCTGGTGCTGGCATCTGGAGAGAACCGCGTTGACCTCGAGTTGTTGGAAACTCAACTAGGTCAAAAAGTCTCCCAAGCTAAGCCGGGGGATGTGAGACGCTTAACGGGGTATGAAGTCGGGTCAGTGCCACCCTTTGGCATCCCAGGGGATTTTCCGGTCCTCATTGATGAGGATTTGTTACATTTTGCACAGGTTTGGGCTGCTGGCGGTTCGGCGCATATCCTGGTCGGCCTCTCCCCTGAAACCCTCCAGCAGATCAGTGGAGGCAAGGTGATGCGGATTAAGCAGCATTAAGCTTTGTTCATTGTTTTGGGATCATAGATTAACCGGGAATTATTCAAATTGAAAAATTTTATTATTGATAATCAAGCCTTTGGTGGATTTGAATTCCTAAGTATAATTGGCTTAAGATTACAAGAAAAAACCATTTCTTGTGATATAAACACAAAAAAAGATCAAACGATGTTGTTCGGATGATCAAAGAGAAAGTCTAAGAATAAAAAATGCCTGTATATGTTAACATCCTCATCATTTTGGTGCTGTTCTTTTTTAATGCCATCTTTGCAATGTATGAAATTGCCATGGTCGCAGCAAGAGAGACACGCTTAGAGCAGCGTGTTGATGACGGGAGTGAAGGGGCTGCGGATGCGCTTATATTGTTAGCAGATCCAAACCAGCAGTACTTGTCAACCGTTCAAATTATGATCACGCTGATCGATACGCTGGCCGGCGGTATCGGTGGTGCATTGCTTGCAAGGCCGCTAGCTGAAGTATTGGACAATATTCCCTGGTTGGCATCTTATGCCGATACAATTGCCCTGATTGTTGTTGTCGTGATCATCACCTATTTTTCTATTGTGTTGGGTGAGTTGATACCCAAACGCTTGGCGGTGAGCAAGCCAGAAAATGTCGTCACGACTTTGTCACCAATGATCCGTTTCTTAACGAAAGTTTTTCGACCCTTAACCAAATTATTGAGTTCATCCACCAATTTAGGGTTAAAAATTTTTCGCATCAATACGGATATGGGGCCAATGATTACAGAGGATGAAATCAAGAATTACATTGAACAGGGCCGAGACATCGGTGTTATTGAGGATTCGGAGCGGGAAATGGTCTCCGGTATCTTTCGCTTGGGCGATCGGCGGGTTGAAGCCTTGATGACCCCGCGTATGGAGATGGTTTGGATTGACATCAACGACCCCATCGATCAAATTTGGCAAGAAATTTTAGAAACGCCCCATTCGCGCATCCCAGTGGCAGATGGAGATATAGACAATATTATTGGGTATCTTCAAATCAGGGAAATGATAGGGTTGTCCAAAGAGGACCTTGATTTGGATTTGAGAAAACATATTAAGGAACCAATCTATTTACCTGAAAATATGGCTGCCCTTAAAGCGCTGGATAATTTTCAGACCAGCGGTGTTCATTTAGCGATGGTGGTCGATGAGTTCGGGGGCATCACCGGTATGGTGACCGATTATGATATTTTGGAAGCGATTGTCGGTGAAATCCCGGAAGATGGTAGTGACAAGGACTCCTTGGCAATCCAAAGGGAAGATGGCTCCTGGCTATTTGATGGCTTGATTGTCATCGACCAACTGAAGGAAATTCTAGATATTTCTGAGATACCGGGTGAGGATAAGGGTACCTTCCAAACGCTAAGTGGTTTTGTGATGAGTCAACTTGGGCGGATCCCCAAAACAGGTGCAAAATTTATCTATAATAACTTTACTTTTGAGGTCGTGGATATGGATGGGCGTCGAGTGGATCGCGTTTTGGTTTCAGAAAACCCCGCGCCCAAATAAATTTTAGGTTTAAATTCGAATATTAAAATTCGCTAAAAGCTCTCGAAATGGCTTGCTATCCTTTTCAGCAAAGGCGGGTGCTGGTTGATTGAGAAGATCACACACTTTTTCAGCGATGGTCATGGCTGCATCTGCAGGAACTAATTTGGAGGCATTCTCTGCTGTCTGTTTCAGTTGTTTTTGATCATCCCGTAGCCATTTTGACAGTGTTTTAAGGGCTTCAAGGGGTGTTGGGCAATACTCACCAGCCTGATTCTCCACTACAAAATCGACATTACCCTTTTCCTGCCCGGGAAGGTAATGAATGTGCATGATCGGCAGACCAGAAGCCAGGGACTCTGTGGTGATTAAGCCGCCAGCCTTACATGCAATTAAATCCGCTGCTCGCATCATTTTGGGCATATTTTCGACAAAGTCATAGATAAACGTGGGGTGATGCCATTCGTTTTCCTGAAAACTTTGCAGAATTTCATCGTTACCGCTGGCCACAAGCACCAATTGTAGATCAAAGCCGCTGTTATCGAAGACTTCTGCAAAGGCATTAAGGGATGCGATGCGGGGGCTGCCCACGATCAAGAGCGTGGTGAGATCTTCCTTCCAACCCAATCCTCGCCGAAGATCTTCTTTCTTAACATCTTTTAGTGCTTTTATTTGGGGATCCACAGGAATGCCGCTTTGTAACACTTTTTCTGGCGATATTCCAGCATCCATTGCTTTTTGAGCTGCAGCCTGTGTGGGGACTGTTAAAAGACTGACGCCCGAATTGAACCAAACATGGTGAATGGATACAAGATCTGTCACAACGGTTATAAATGGAAAATTACCATTGCCCAGCTTGTTGAGGGCATCCATTGGTGCTTGAAAGATTGGATATGTGGTGATCACTAAATCCGGATTGAATTCTTTAATGGTCTTTTTCACAGTCTGATAAAGAACGACAATAAAGCCAGCTTCCATCAAACTCACAGGTAAGTTTGAATCGCTAATTTGGTAGCCTGTTTTATAGAGCTCTGGTAATTTTTTGACGATCGTATCATAATCGTTTTGGCTTTTGCGAATTACCTCTGGAACCATGGGGTTATTGAGGGGGTTTTCAATATTCACCTCACAGTTTTCCCCGATTTTTGATTTCAACGCGTTTTGAATCGCCTCGGCTGCAGAACGGTGGCCAAAGCCAGCATCCCCCGTCAGAATTAATAATTTTTTATTCTCAATGGGCATATTTCTATGGATCCGTTTTATCTATGATTGTGTTCAGATTGTCCAATAGCAAATGAAGTGATTCCTCCACAGCGTCAATTTTCACCTGAGTTCGTCCACCTTGAAAATGTACTTCAAAAGTTTCTGTGCCAGCTTGTGTGCTGATACCCAACCAAACCAATCCCACCGGTTTTGTGGGCGACCCACCAGTTGGCCCGGCGATCCCTGTTGTAGATAAACCAATATCCGCTTTGAACATTCTACGGATATTTTCGGCCATTTCTTGTGCAGTTTGCTGGCTTACTGCGCCATAAAGGAGAATGGTTTGCTCTTTGACGTCTAAAATTTCGATTTTGACCTCATTGCTGTAAGCGATCAGTCCACCAAGGAAATATTGGGAAGATCCAGAAATGCTTGTTAAAATATGACTCAGCAAACCGCCGGTACAGGATTCAGCCACAGCCAAGGTTAGCGATTTTTCTGTTAACTGGTCTTTAAGTTGAATAACGACGGGCTCGAATTTTTCTTCCATGTTGTGCATTGAATTCTCCTTGCTTGATTCCTAAATTTTTTCAGGATCCTGTGATTTGGTGCCTTTGCCAAGCTCCTGTGAGCGAGTAAAGGCAGCCCAAATGGCGCGTGAGATAGCCGTGCGGAAGCCCATTTTTTCCAAATAATACAGGGCCGTTGCTGAGGTCCCGCCCGGTGATGTGACCTGGTTCCGCAGCCGAGCTGGGTGGGCGTTGTTCTGATTATAGTAACTGATGGAACCTTTGATGGTTTGCAAAACCATGTCTTCTGCGATGCGTCTGGGCAGTCCCAGGTGGACGCCGGCATCGATCATGGATTCGAGGAACAGAAAGACATAGGCGGGCCCTGTGCCTGAAACGGCTGTTGCCATATCAATGTAATTTTCCTCTGCCACATAAATCTCTTCCCCAAGTGCGCGCAAGATCTCCCTGGCTAATTGATGTTGAGCCTCGGTGGTCTGCTGGCTTTGAGTCCATACGGTCATCCCTTCACCCACTTGTGCAGGGGTATTGGGCATCGAGCGGACGACGATGGGATGATTGAGACAACTGATCAGGGATCCGATAGGTGCACCGGCAATGATGGAAATAACCAGGGCTTCAGTTGGTACCTGGTCCTTGAGGTCCGTACAAACCTCGGTTAGTTTTTGAGGCTTGATACTTAAGATAACAACATCAGCACCTTGCACCGCCACGGCATTATCTATTGTTGTTTGAATTTGATAAGTCGATTTTAATTCCTCCAGCCGGTCTTCGTGGGGGCCTGCTGCGGTGATGTTTTGGGCAGGAATGACCTCGTTTTTCAACAAGCCGATGATAATTGCTTCACCCATGACTCCGGGTCCGATAATTGCAAATTTCTTATCCTTGTTATTCATCATGATCTCCTGAAGTTTAATTGGACGTCCAACGCGTAAATAACGAATGTGAGAGCGCATACCCATGACTTTGGTCCACAGTTACCAACTCACCGCTCTCGATTTTTCCCCCATAACCCCCCACAATCTCTTGGACCGCTTGATGCGGCACAAGGGCTGAAGCTTGAATGGCATAAGAAGTGAGGCAGATAAAACGTGGGTTGGGGCTCAGAACCCGTCTGCATAGGGCTAATAATTCGGAAATGTCCTCGAAATAATCCCAGACCTTGCCACTGGGGCCTCTTCCAAATTTGGGCGGGTCGAGGATGATCCCATCGTAAAAGGATTTGCGCTTGGCTTCTCTTCTGAGATATTTTCTGGCATCTTCGATCAGCCAGCGTACCGGCGCTTTCCCCAAGCCTGAAAGGTCAAGGTTATGACTGGCCCAGGCAACCGCGTGCTTGGAGGCATCGACATGGGTAACTTGGGCACCCGCTCGGGCTGCTGCAGCAGTCGCCATACCCGTGTAGCCAAACAGGTTGATCACTTTGAGGGGGCGGTTTGCAGCCCCCCGGATTTGCTCTTCGATCCAATCCCAATGGGTGGCTTGTTCAGGGAAAACACCAATATGGCGGGATTTTGAGAGACGAATTTCACATTTTAGACCTTTGTAGTCGATGACAAAGGGTTGCTTGACGTTGGGGTTGATTTCCCAATAGCCACCATGCTCACCAGCGGTGGATATCATCACGGCATCAGCCATTTCCCAATTGGATTTTGGTAACGATTTTGACCAAATTGCTTGCGGTTCCGGTCGGACGATCTTGTAGGGGCCAATTTGCTCCAAGGCTTGTCCATTTCCGGAATCTAAAAGCACATATTCTCGCCAATCGGGAGAGGTCAGAAGTTGAAGTTGGGGTAAGGGGTGATTGTTGGTCATAGGTTTCCTTGAATTTGATGTACCATTGCTCAGTATACCATTTATCAGACTCTAATTTCATTCGTAAAATTGGATTGATGGGCTATAATTGACGAACGACAAACAAGGAGAGATGATGGATTTTGACCAAATAATTAACCGCAGAAACACCGAAAGTATCAAATGGCAGCTTTACGGGAAGGATGTGCTCCCGATGTGGGTAGCTGATATGGATTTTCGATCCCCGGAACCAGTCATTGAAGCACTCCACGAGCGTGTCGATCATGGTGTTTTTGGGTATGGATGCCCACCAAATGGTTTGTTTGAAGCCATCGTTAGCCATTTAGAAACAAGGATCCATTGGACTGTCCCTGAATCGGATTTGTCCTTGATCTCTGGTGTTGTGACCGGGTTTACCCACGCTATCTACAGTCTCACCGACCCTGGGGATCGTGTTCTCATCCAAACACCGGTTTATGGTCCTATTCTGTCTGCACCAGTCTCTGCTGGGCGTGAATGCGTTCACAACGAATTGATCCGACAGGCGGATGGCCATTATGAGGTCGATTTTGATGATTTTGAAGAAAAAATCGCCTCTGGTGTCAAATTATTTATCTTGTGCAATCCACACAACCCTATCGGCAAGGTTTTTAGCGCTGAAGAATTGGCTCGCATGGCGGAAATTTGCTTGAAACATGGGACTCTGATTTGCTCTGATGATATCCACATGGATTTTGTTTACCCGGGTAAGGTCCATACACCCATTGCCAGCCTTGCGCCGGAAATTTCTGAAAAAACCGTGACTTATTTTGCGCCCAGCAAGACTTTCAATGTGGCTGGATTTTCAACCTCTATCTATATTGCGCAAGGCGCAGACATGCGCAAGCATCTCGTTGACTCCATGCATTACCTTTTAGGTCATCCTAATATCCTGGGATTGCATGCCGCACGTGCTGCCTACAAATTTGGCGGTCCATGGTTGGATGCGCTATTGGTTTATTTGGAGAAGAATCGGGATTTATTACTTGATTTTGTTGGTGAGAATTTGCCTGGGATAAGGATGTGGCGGCCTGAGGGCACGTACCTTGGTTGGTTGGACTGTCGGGAACTGGATTTGGATGTCTCCCCCCACGAATTTTTCCTCAATGAAGGGAAAATCGCTTTAAACGAAGGTTGTCAGTTTGGCGACCCTGGAGAAGGCTTTGTGCGGATCAATTTTGGCTGTCCGCGTGCCATGTTGATAGAAGGTTTGCAGCGTATGCAATCTGCACTGGAGAAAATTTAACCATTAATGCCTGAGAAAACACTTCCGACAAAAAATAACCTGGACTCTCGGAACGTTTCACGAGGGTGTTCTCACCTGATTTTCGCCATTTTGGTGATTATTTTTGGTTTGGGTTTCATTTATCTTGGATTGGTAGGAATTGGCGCAATATTGATTGTTTCTGACCCCATCCAACCGGTTGATGCGGTTGTAGTGCTAAGTGGTGGCGATGGTGATCGGTTGGCCTTGGCCATTGAAATGCATGACCAGGGCATTGCGCCGAAAGTGGTCATCACGGATACCACAGAGGAAGCCAATGAGCTGTTGGTGCAAGAAGCTCGAAGAGGTGGTTTTCCACCCGGGGATATCATCCTCACAACCATTCAGGTGCGCAATACCGTGGATGAAGCCAGGGCTGTGCGTGAGCTCGCCCAAAACAATGGCTGGAAAGCTGTGATGGTGGTCACGGATCCTTTCCACAGCTTGCGGACGCGGGTTGTCTTTCGCCGAGAATTACGCCAACTTGACCTAGAAGTGCTTGTCCGCCCGGTGGTGGGTCACTGGTTCCGCTCGGCAACCTGGTTCCTTTACCCACAAGGCTGGGTCTTCGTGGTGAACGAAATCTTCAAATTTTTTACTTATTTTTTGTTAGGGGTTTAAGAAAAAGGGCAAGAATTATTTATTTCGCGTTTAAAACAAAAAATCGGGTCGCAATTGCGACCCGATGATGTGTGAGGATTATTACTCTCCGAATATTTCTTCTGTCGTTTCCTCGATAACCTCTTCAGCCTCTTCTACAAAATCTTCCAGGGGGGTTGATTCTTCTTTAGCTGATTCGCTTGCCAGGATGACATTGGCTGCTTGTAAACCTTTGGGACCATCTTCAATGGAAAATTCTACTTCCTGACCTTCTTTAAGGCGTTTGTAGCCTTCCATTTGAATGGCTGAAAAGTGAACAAACACATCTTCTTCACCGTCATTACGACCGATGAAACCATAGCCCTTGGGGGCACTAAACCATTTTACGGTTCCAATATAACGTTCTGTCATTCTTATACTCCATCTTTCTAAGATTTATTAAAGTTCAACGCATCCTTAATCCGAACTAGGATGCTTGCTAAATATATTACTTTCAACCGGTGATGTCAAGTGAAGCAGGGGGAGTATAGGGTTTGTGGTCAGGGTCTGCGTGGCTCCTTAAATGAGTACAAGCAAGGGCCGACCCCTACATGGTAGAAGCTAATGTGCAAGTCCATAAAAAAATTTGTATATTGCCCTAATCTATATGGATTTGTGCGTTTATAATTCGTAAGACAAATAAAAAACTAAGAGGAATGATGACAAATAGCAGGCGGATAAGCCTTCGATTACCCAATTATGATTATTCTCAAACGGGTGCATATTTCATCACGATTGTGACAAATAAGCGCAGGTGTATGTTCGGATCGATTATTGATGACAAAATGAAATTAAGTGATGCGGGAAAAATGATCGATAGAGTTTGTCAGGAATTAATGCAATTTATTCCCAATGTAATAATGGAGCCGTATGTCATAATGCCAAACCATTTCCATGCGATTATTTTATTAAACATGGCGAATGTAGGGGCAACCCTCTGTGGTTGCCCAGGGCAGACACGGAGGTCTGCCCCTACGGTTTCAATAAATAATAGGACCAATTGGACTTCATTGCCTGACGTGGTGGCAAGGTTCAAATCATTGACGACTCGACGATTTATTGATGGCGTTAAGAAAAACAATTGGCCTCGATTTGATGAACATCTTTGGCAACGAAATTATTATGAGCACGTGATTCGAGATGAAATTGATTATGAGTTGATCTCAGATTATATATTGAGCAATCCACAGAATTGGGACAAGGATCCAGAAAAAAATCAAAAAAGTAGTTAGAAAAGTAGATACAAACAGGGTTGCCATGGCTCCTTAAGAAATGCAGCTAAGCACCATTTACTAATAATCTGATGTAGGGGCTGACCTCCGTTTCAGCCTACCTAAAACGGCGTGCTTAAAGTCTTCAAAGGGGGCGCAAGCTGCGCTGATCAATATGAAAAAATTTTTAGCTATTGAAACTTTGAAAATTATCCAATGTCTTTTGAAAAGACATGTATACATCTGGTTTGGCACAGCTCCTTACGGAGTGCAAGCAAAGGCCGACCCTTACGGATAAAAAATTTTTCATCCCCTAGCCACAAAATTCTGGTAGCCTGCACACAAATATGTATTGCCCTCTCACGGCGCATTCTGCAAGCACAATAGCAGTTGACGTAGGCAGCCTTCTGGCTCTTGGGGGGTGATCGCCAGTACATACTGTAAACCTGGTTGCGGATTGTCACCCGAAATTGAAAGTATGTGCGCATCCTGGGGGGCCTGGCTTTTGAGGGCGTATGCGATGGCTAAGGGATCTTCCTTCAGCAATTTATCAAGCTCTTCTTCAGAATAAAACACGGTGGGATTACTTGCTACGGGATCTGAATTGAGAAAGGATTTTTCAAACAAGGTGCGCAATTCGTGGTCGGCCGGGTAGGACAGGGTGCTGATCAGTTGATTTCTCTCTGTATTAAATCCTTTTGCTTCTGGCACCTGCTCCCAGGTAGAAAAAGCACCGGAAAAAATTGCCTGGATGCTTTCAAGGCTGAGGGAAGAGACTGGCACATCCTCACCTGCCACTATGACGATTTCCTCCGTGCCCAGAACGGTGACAAAGGGATCGGTTTCTTGGCGCTCTCCCAACCGCAAAACCAGTTCTCCAGCGTCGAGGTCCAATTCGGTGACGGGCAGAATCTGGCGGTAGATGCCTAAATTGTTAATTTGGCTGCTGCACGCTGCAATTTTCCCCAACCATTGGACGTTGCCAGGTGATACCTGTAGGTTGATGACCTCCAGGGTTGGCGTCTCATTACCTGGGGTGTAGTCAGCCTGGCATGCAGCTAAGTTTAGGAGCAATAAGATGGTGATCAAAGCGAATTTGCAGAAACTCATTTTGTTAGAAAATCCACACAAGGATAGTAATTATGCCCAATACGAAACAGTATACGGAGAAATAACCCAGGGAGTGATTTTTAATGAATTTGAGCAACCAGCGAATGGCAAGATAACCGACAACCCCAGCAGTGATAAAGCCCACAGCCATGATAGGTAGAAATTCGCCCAAATTGGTCACTTCAGTTAGCATTTCATAAGTGGATAGACCGCCGGCTGCTAACATGATGGGAATGGACATCAAAAATGAGAAATCCCCGGCAGCTTTCCGCCGAAGATGGCGCATCATGCCCCCTGACATTGTTGAACCGGAACGAGAAATGCCTGGGAAGAGGGCAAAGGCTTGCATCGCGCCCATCACCAGGGCATCAAGCAGCGTGATGTCTTGCCTGTCCTTGATATTTAAACTAACGCGTTCCCCGATGATCATCAATAGCCCGGTGACAAGCAGGGCGATGCCAGCGAAAAGGGGTGAGGAAAAGGTTTGCTCAATAAAATCATCTAAAAATATGCCAGCTAGGCCTGCGGGGATGGTGGCGACAATCAACAGCCATCCCATGCGGGCTTCGTGGCTGGCAAATGGGGTACCTTTGCTAAGTTGTTGGAAAAACCCCACGATGATATCCCGTAAGTCTTTTCTGAAATAAATCAGCACAGCCACCAGCGTCCCAATTTGCACCAGCACGTTAAAGATAAAGGATTCCTTTTGGGGGAGTTGCCAGTTGAGGAAGAAAGGCAAGATTACCAGGTGACCCGAACTTGAAATCGGTAGAAATTCGGTCAAACCCTGGAGGATGCCTAATAGAATTGCTTGAAAGATTGTCATGAATGTTCCTCAATTATTCGTATAGATTTTTCAGGTAGTGGCTGGCAAAGGACTCGAATTGACCATCAAAAATTGCCTGACGTAAGTTTCGCACCAGATTCAACAAGGTGTGAATGTTGTGAATGGACAGCAGTGTGCCAGCCAGCATTTCGCCAGATTGGATGAGATGCCGAATGTAAGCCCGAGAATAATTCTGGCAGGTGTAACAGGTGCAGGTCTCGCTGATGGGCCGTTCGTCTCTAGCATATTGGGCATTCATCATGTTCATGCGGCCGTTATCACTCATCGCAGCGCTGTGGCGCGCCAGGCGGGTGGGCAGCACACAATCGAAGATATCGATCCCGCGCTTGACGCATTCCACAATGTCCTGTGGGGTGCCGACTCCCATCAGGTAGCGGGGTTTATCCTCGGGCAAGATGGCATTGACGATTTCAATCATTGCATGCATTTCAGGTTTGGTCTCCCCAACAGATAATCCCCCAATGGCGTTGCCTGGAAAGTCGAGGGAGGTGATAAATTCTGCTGATGTCTTGCGCAATTCTGGAAAAACCCCGCCCTGGACAATGCCAAACAAAGCCTGGTCCTCTCTGCTTTGTGCCATTTTACAACGTTCCGCCCAACGATGGGTGCGCTGCATTGCTGCCTCACTATAGGTGCGGTCGTAGGGTTCAGCGCATTCATCGAAAGCCATGATGATGTCCGCACCGAGGTTCTCTTGTACGGCGATGGATATTTCAGGTGTGAAGCGGTGCATCGAACCATCGAGGTAGGACTTGAAAGTTACGCCATCCTCATCGACCTTTCGGGTATCCGATAATGAAAAGACCTGAAAACCACCGGAGTCGGTCAAAATCGGGCCGTCCCAACTCATAAATTGATGTAAGCCGCCCATTTCAGCAATTAAATCATCACCCGGACGTAAGTATAGGTGATAGGTGTTAGCTAAAATTAATTTCGCATCCAGCTCTTTGAGATGTTGTTGGGTGAGGGATTTTACTGTCGCTTGCGTGCCGACAGGAGCAAAAATCGGTGTGGGGATGTCACCATGGGGTGTCTTAAAAACGCCGGCGCGAGCATGACCATCTTGCGCAAGGCATTCAAATATGAAGTGAGGTTCTGCCATAATGTGTTTTCATGTCCTTGTGTATTGATATTTCCGTAGATTATACCTTAGTCAAACCGGTAACTTCTTTGTTTGACTTGAAAGGAAATGAAAGGGGTACTATACTTCAACCCATGAATACGAATTCTTACTCCACCTGGCTGGAAGTTGATTTAGGGGCGATTAAACGAAACCTTCAAGCCGTTAAAGCGATGACCCAAACGGAGGTCATGGCGGTGATCAAGGCGAATGGTTATGGGCATGGGGTTTCTGCTGTGGCTGAGGCTGTGACCCAAGCGGGGGCAACCTGGTTGGGGGTCGCCCGAATGGAAGAAGCTATCAATTTGCGGCAGTCTGGCATTGAGGCTGAAATTATGGTTTTGGGATACACCTCCCCGATCATGATCCCGGAGGCGATCAAACACCGAATTCACGTCGCCATCTATGACGTTGAAATGGCGCAAACCTATGCTCATTTTGCAAAAAAAGCCTCGGGTCAGCTAAAGGCGCACCTGAAAGTTGAAACCGGCATGGGGCGGTTGGGGATGCCTGTAAACCAGGTGGCAGATTTTCTTTCCAAATATGCAAAGCATGATGTGATCATGATCAGCGGCATTTTTACTCACTTTGCTCGAGCTGATGAGCCTAAATCCAGTTCTGTTGAAGGGCAATTGGAAATATTCAATCGCCTCTTAAAGACTTTAGAGAATTCGGGCTTAAAGCCCGATCTTGTACATGCGGCTAACTCTGCAGCGGTTTTTAACTACCCCGAAGCCTATTTTGACCTGGTTCGGCCTGGCATTATCCTGTTTGGGTTAAATCCATCGCCAGAGTTGCCCCTACCAGAAAGCTTCCAACCTGCGCTTACCTGGAAGGCTCGCTTAACCTCGGTACGGGTTTTACCGCCCGGGCACGGCGTGAGTTACGGCTCGGTTTACGTGACTAAGAAAAACGAGCGGATTGGGGTGATCCCGGTGGGATACGGGGATGGCTTCCGCAGGATATCGGGTCAACAAGCCCTTGTGCGCGGCAAGCTAGTGGATGTGGTGGGCAGGGTTTGCATGGATCAGTGTATGTTGCAATTGGATGGCGTGCCAGATGCTGTCCCGGGGGATGAAGTTGTTTTAATGGGCGAGCAGGGGGATCAGAAGATTACGGCGGATGACCTGGCAGCCAAATGGGGCACCATCAATTATGAAGTGGTGTGCGGCTTGGCAGACCGTCTGCCACGGTTGTATCATTCCTCATGAAAAAAACCTCAGAAAAGATGATTCGGGTTGAATTACATTGTCATACAATTTTGTCCCATGACAGTTTGATGACGCCCAAAAACTTGCTGGCTCGCTGTGATCAAATTGGCATCGATAAAGTAGCCATCACCGATCACAATGCCATCGAAGCCGCTTTAGCATGTGCCGAAAAATATCCCGAGAAAGTGATTGTGGGTGAAGAAATCCAAACCAATGAAGGGGAAATCTTGGGTTATTACATGACTGAATGGATACCCCCCGACTTGTCCCCGATGGAAACCATCCAACGCTTGCGCGATCAAGGTGCGGTGATCAGCATTCCCCATCCTTTTGACCCCTACCGCGGCAGCAATTGGCAGGCTGGCACCTTGCAGGCGATTGCGCCTTATGTCGACGCAATAGAAATCTTCAATGCCCGTTGTTTAACGTATGAACCCAATCAACAAGCCGTGGTATTTGCTGAAACCCATGACTTGCTTGCGACCGTAGGGTCAGATGCCCATTGTCGTTGGGAATTGGGTCGGGCAATATTGCAACTACCCGATTTTTGGGATGCCCCCAGTTTTAAACACGCACTTAAAAGCGCACAAGCTTTAACAAAACTCTCGCCCGCTTTTATTCACCTGGTCTCCAGAATTGCTGTGTTGTGGAAAGGCATTTCCAATCAGGGTATTTTCGATGGTTCCTGTGAATAACCCATGTCAAATTGATCAATTATCTTCTTCATTATCTGAGCGGTTATGTGTATAGCATTTGTTCATGGAAATGAATTATGGTACGTTTGAATTTTTTCTGCCAACCTTTTGGTATGAACAGCGAATCTAAAATGAGTGCAAGTTGTTCGCTTGAAAAGATATTCCCCAGATTTTCTTTAAAATTCAATTACTTCGTTTATAATATCTAATGTGATGTAGAATAGTATTGTTCGCTTTTTCATAGAATTAGTCATGAAAGGAGCGTTATTGGAGAAATTTACTTCAACCGATCTCTCAGTTTATCAGAATCTCTAAAGGAAGAGGAAGAAAAATGAATAAGAAGATCTTTTGGATTTTAGGTTTAATGTTAATACTGTCCCTTGCTTTAATAGGTTGCGCTGACGAACCAACAGAAGCTGTAGTTGACTGTAGGGCAGAATCAACCTCTGAATCTGTGGGAAACTATCAGGTGCCTGCACCCATCGAAGGCTGCTATAATGTTGCATTTGTTTATGTGGGTCCCCATGATGACGGTGGTTGGTCGCAATCTCATGACGTGGGGCGCTTATATGTTGAGGAAACCATGGAGGGTGTCCATACTGCTTATGTTGAAAATGTGGCAGAAGGCGCTGATTCTGAGCAGGTGACTCGCTCTTTGGCTCGCAAAGGCTTTGATGTCATCTTCACGACATCCTTTGGCTTTATGGATTCCTCTGAAATCGTCGCCACTGAATTCCCGGATGTGGATGTCATTCACATCAGTGGTTTCAAGGCCAATGGTGAAAACTTCGGCAACTTGATGGGTGCTATGGAGGATATGAAATATCTGGCGGGGATGTTAGCCGGTTCCAGGGCAAAGATGGATGGTAACCCGAAATTGGGCTACATGGCGACCTTCCCAATCCCAGAAGAACTCCGCTTAGGAAACGCGTTTGCCTTAGGTGTTGAGGAAACCTGCCCTGAGTGCACCATTGATGTGCGGTTCATCAAAACCTGGCACGACCCAATCCTGGAGCAGGAGGGTGCGGAATCACTCTTCTCAGCTGGCGCCCAAGTGGTGATGACAGGGGCTGATACGCCCGCCCCGGCGATTGCCGCACCGGAGGGCAAGTGGGGCATCACCTATGATTACAAGGGCAATTGTACGTTGCCGACATGTTTAACCTCGATGTACTGGAATTGGGGACCAGAGTACGCAAAAATTGTCGAAGGATCACGAGATGGCACCTGGAAGGGTGGCTGGCAGTATTTTGACGCAGACACTGGCGCATTGGGTTTGTACGGCTTCATGGAAGGCGAAACCCTGATGCCCGGCGTTGCAGAACTCCCTGAAGAAGATCTGCAATTAGTGCGGGACATTCTGGATCAGATGTTGGCAGGTGAGTTTGATCGTTTTGATGTGTTTAGCGGCCCCATCGTAGATAATCAGGGCAATGAGATCCTGGCTGAAGGTGAAAGCCTGGAACAATTGGATTTGGATGGGTTTAAAGAATTTGGCAGTGAATGTGAAACCTGTATGTATTGGTGGAATGAAAATATTACTGCTGAACTTCCTGACCTCTAGTAAAAAAACGACTTTAAAGAGACGACCAGGAGATGACCGATGATGGTATTTCCTGGTCGTCATTTACGGTAAGTATGCCTGCAAGTTTATAGGTTGCTTTTATATAATTTGAGTTGAAATTATGTCTGATAATTCTACAAACACGGCCTACGCGGTTGAAATGCAGGATATTGTCGTCCGATTCCCGGGGGTCCTGGCGAATGATCATGTCAATTTTGATCTAAAGCAGGGTGAGATACACGCCTTACTCGGTGAAAATGGTGCGGGGAAAAGCACCCTGATGAATGTCTTGTCGGGTTTGTACCGGCCAGAGTCAGGGCGGATTAAAATTTTTGGTGAAACAAAAGTCTTCAATTCACCGAGGGATGCTATCGCCAGCGGCATAGGCATGGTACATCAACATTTTATGTTGGTGCCAACCTTATCCGTCACTGAAAATATCCTTTTGGGCTTGCGCGACCCCGCTTTTTTTATGAAGCTTCCCAAGTACGATCATAAAATCATGGAACTCCAGGAAAAATATGGTTTGCAAGTCAATCCGACCGATAAAATATGGCAGTTATCGGTGGGCGAACAACAGCGGGTTGAAATCCTAAAGGCTCTATACCGCGGCGCGGATATTTTAATCCTTGATGAGCCAACCGCGGTCTTGGCACCTCAAGAGATCGAGGATTTGATGGGGACGATGAAAGCCTTGGCGGCACAAGGGAAATCCATCATCTTTATCAGCCATAAATTGCACGAAGTCAGGATGATTGCGAACCGAGTGACCGTGTTAAGAAAAGGAATGGCAACAGCGGAAGGTGTCCCCATTGCAGGATTGTCACAAGCCCAATTGGCGGAATTAATGGTGGGTCGCGAAGTGATATTCAGGGTTGAAAAGGAAGAACAAAAAGCTGGGGATCTGGTGCTTGAGGTCAAAAACCTCAACGCGATCAACGATCGGGGTATGCCAGCGATTAAGAATGTGAGTTTTAACATTCATGCAGGGGAGATCTTTGGGATTGCCGGCGTAGCGGGTAACGGGCAAAGTGAATTGGCAGAGGTCTTGAGTGGTTTGCGGCCGAGCACTGGCTCCGTCAAGATTTGTGGTAAGGAAGTCATTAACCAATCTCCGCGAGCCTTTATTGACTGCGGGTTGGCCAACATCCCAGAGGATCGCACAGGTGTGGGCTCTGCGCCGAACTTGTCAGTCACGAACAATCTCATCATGAAAAATTATCACGAATCGCCCATCAGCGAAAATTGGCGGATCAACTATACTGCTGCGGGTGAGCATGCTCAGAACTTAAAAGACGGTTATGATATTCAAGCACCTTCCATTCGAACACAGGCTCGTAAATTGTCTGGTGGCAATTTGCAAAAATTAATTCTTGCCCGTGAGATATCCGGTGAACCGAAATTAATTATTGCCATGCAGCCCACGCGAGGCTTGGATGTGGGCGCTATCGAAAGTATCCAAAAGCTATTGCTCGATCAACGTGCCAATGGGGCAGCTATTTTATTGCTTTCTGAAGAATTAGAGGAATTATTATCCCTCAGTGACCGGATTGCTGTGATCTATGAGGGCGAAATTGTCGGTGAAATGGATGTTGAGGAAGCAACCTTGAATACCATTGGTATGATGATGACCGGATCTATGAGGAGTGAAGCATGAAACTGCCTTATAAATTACGGGTCGAAAAGCGAATTGAAGACACTCCAAAGTGGTTGCCTATTGTCACCTCGATTGGGGCTGTTTTAGTCGCATTCCTAATCAGTGGGATCATTCTTGCATCCGTTGGTGGGCAACCCTTCCGAGTTTTAAAATTTTTCTTTGATGCCTCCTTTGGGAGTTGGGGTGCGTTTTCAGATATCATTGTCAAAGCAACCCCGCTGATCTTGATTGGTTTGGGCTGCAGTATGGCATTTCGCATGAATATGATCAACATTGGAGCTGAGGGTCAGTTCTACATCGGCGCATTTTTTGCCAGCCTGGTTGCCCTGGTTCCCTTAATCCCTATGGATAGCCCAAAAATTCTTGTTTTGTCCTTGATGGTTTTGATGGGGCTATTGGGGGGCGCTCTTTATGGGTTTATCCCTGGTTTTCTTAAAGCAAAGTTTAATGTCAACGAAATCATCACGACTTTGATGTTAAATTATATTGCTGTTTATTGGAATAATTATTGGATTTATAGCAAATTTAGTGATGCAGGTTTTCAGATGACCCCCACATTTGACCGCGTCGCTTGGCTCCCCCGTTTGGCTGATTTAGCCAAAGAATACCCCATTTTTTCGGGCATCACATTGCATTTTGGCGTGGTGTTTGGTTTGGTGGCGGCTGTAATTATTTATCTGATTTTACAACACAGTCGCTGGGGATATGAAATCACGTTGATTGGCGATAACCCCAAAGCAGCGAAGTACGCTGGTGTCAACATCACCCGCAATATGATCATTGTGATGATGGTCTCGGGGGCTTTGGCAGGTTTAGCGGGCATGTCGGAAGTTTCTGGCGTGGTGCATCGATTACAAGAGCGGATTTCAACCAATTATGGTTTTTCAGGCGTGATTGTTGCCTGGTTGGCAAAACTAAATCCGTTTGCTGTCGTTTTGGTTTCAATTCTATTTGGCGCCTTAATCGTGGCTGGCCGGGAGATTCAACCCTCCGGATTGTCTTTCATGATCCAGGGCACAATCTTGTTTTTAGTGATCAGCAGTGATGTACTATTACGCTATAAAATTAGACTGGAACGCCGCCAAGAGGAGGCCCTATGAGCATTGAAGTCATTTTACGGGCTGGTTTGGCGACCGGCACCATTCTAATCTTTGCCGCCATCGGTGAAATATTAACAGAACGATCGGGCATTATGAACCTGGGGGTGGAAGGGATGATGCTTTTGGGGGCGATGGCAGCCTTCAAGACCGCTTTATCCACCCAAAATGCGTGGTTGGGTCTGCTGGCGGGCATCTTGGCCGGCGGCATATTGAGCCTGGCTCACGGCTTGGTGACCATTCATTTTCAAGCAGATCAGACCGTTAGCGGTTTATCACTGACGTTTTTAGGCACCGGGTTAGCGATGGTATTGGGTGAGGGGCTAACGGGTCAGAACGCGCCCATTCTTCCCGATGCGGACTTTCCACTGCTGTCGTCGATACCTCTGATCGGAAGGGTCTTTTTTACTGATTTCAATATCCTGGTTTATTTGGGCTATATATTGGTGCCATTAGCCTGGTTTTACATCAACAATACCCGGCCAGGGATGCACCTCAGGGCGGTGGGAGAAAAACCCTCCGCGGCGGATACCCTGGGCATTAATGTTTACCGACTTCGATATTTGTATACATTTATCGGGGGGTGTATGGCGGGGTTAGCAGGAGCTTCCATCAGCGTTGCCATCTCACCAGGGTGGTACAGCTCGTTGACCACTTCTGGGCAGGGGTGGATCGCCGTCGCCCTGGTCATTTTTTCACGCTGGAATCCATTGACCGCAGCCTTAGGTGGGTATTTCTTTGGCATGCTGCGGCGCTTCACCCTGGACTTGCAAGGCCCCACAATGATTCTTGGGTTACGCAACCCATTTTTTTACGATCACAATCTCGGGTTTTTCCTCCAAATGATCCCGTTCGCGCTGACGATTATCGCCCTAGTTTGGAGCGCAAGGACAGCCAACCGCAAACGTAAGGGTGCCCCAGCAGCCTTGGGTATTCCTTATATTAGGGGTGAGCGGGGTTTGTGAGAGGTCTTCTTTGAAGGTGACCTTCACACAGGAACGACTTTTATCACCGGATTATGTTTATTCGCATGCTAAGTAAAAAAATTCCATATACGTGTCGATGAAAAACACGGTCAAAGGTAAAACAGACAAGATAGAAAGGTAATTATGACGCAACAAACACATCCTCGTTACCCTGTCTTTGTGATGTGCGGACGAGATGCCAAGCGACGGCGACTGCTGGAAGTCCACGATCCGGAAGGAAAATATAAAGCCAAAGGACTGCTGCCGTTTCTTGGGAAGCGCTTGATTGATTGGCAGATGGATGTGTTACGGGAATCGCCCTATGTGGAGGGTTTGTACCTTCTGGGGTTATCCGCAGAGGATATCACCTTTGATTATCCTGTTCATTATGTGCCAGTAGACACCACGGCAGATTTTGCGGATAAATTGTTGGCAGGAAAAGCTTATTTGGACAGCTTAGGGAAATCACCTGATATGATCGTCATCAGCTCGTCGGATGCCCCTGGGATCCGTCTAGAAGAGGTCAATCAGTTCTTTGAGGCACTGATTGCCCATCAAGACAGTGAGTTTGTGGTTGCCTTAGTGCCGGAACAGATTGCGGAAGCTGAGTTTCCTAAATCAGGCAGGGTGGTAGCGCGTTTTCGTGACCATCAACTCTTCCCGGGTGAATTATATGCCCTGAGCCCAAGAGCAATTGGCTTAGGTCATGACGTGATCAACGAACTGAGCGCTCGCCGTCGGAAAATTAATCGGACTAAGAAAAAAGTGGGCATGGGTCCAATGTTGAAGTTTGTCGCCAAACGTCCAGTGATGTGGCCTGTGATTGTTAAGTATTTGTTAGGCAGGGCGACTTTAGCAGATACAGAAAAGGGTTTTTCGAAAGCTTTTGGTTGCAAAACCAAGGGGGTGATCATTCCGGAAGCCGGTTTTGGCATGGATATGGACTTGCCGAAAGATTATGCCCGGTTGGAAGCCTATGTGAAGAAGACGAAATTAGGGGAATTCTGAGAGGATTTCTTGTAAAAAATACTATAATTTTCCAATTCTCATCATGTGATTGATTTTGTCATTTAAAAAATAGAACTTATCGACTAATAATAGTATATAATCTTGCATAGTACCCGAGTTTATCATTTGACCAAATTTTGGCCATTTTTACGGGTAAATTTACGTTTTTCGGGACACTAGCCGGTCATCTTGGGTGAGCTATAATTGATGTATGGCGTTCATCCGGAAAGTTAAAACTACAAGTGGGGCAACAGCAGTTCAGATCGCCCATAAACAAAAAGGAAAGATTGTCAAAATTATTCACATTGGCAGCGCTCATACTGAGGAAGAACTACACATTCTTCTAGACTTAGCTCATAAACAATTACAAGAAAATCAATTGGAGTTATTCCCAGAACCGCTTTCCTCGCTTCGAGTAGGGATCAAAAGTTCCTTTTCAATGCTATTATTTGAAACTCTCAAACAGCAATATGACAGACTTGGATTTTCAAAACTGGAAGATGAGATATTTGAACTTCTATGTATTGCCCGGATAGTAGAACCCACATCAAAACTCGATAGCCTGAGGGTATTGGCGGATTTGGGAGTAGGTCAAATAAATCAGAACAAGCTGTACCGTTGTTTGGCGAAAGCTTCAACCCTAAATTATCGGAAGCAGATCAGCCAAGCTTGTTTTGATCATGTCAAAAAACATGGCCTTTCCCTCCTGTTGTACGATGTCACGACATTGTTTTTTCAGGTTGATGAAGCAGATGAATATCGAAAGCCAGGGCTGAGTAAGGAACGCCGATTGGAGCCCCAGATCATAATTGGTCTATTAGTCGATAAAAATGGTTTTCCATTGGGATTACATAGCTTTGAGGGCAATAAAGCCGAAACCAAGACCCTGTTACCGGTTATAGAAGCTTTTCAGGCTCAACATAAGCTCTCCAATGTTACTATTGTGGCTGATGCAGCCATGCTTAGCGCAACCAACCTCGAAGCCCTAACAAAAGCTGGCTACACTTTCATTGTTGGGTCCAGACTTCATAAAGTTCCTTATGCTATTGCCGAATATCAGAAGAATGGTGAATTGAGCGATCAGCAGATTGTTACAATGCATCAGGATGATTACCGGGTAATCTATCAGTATCGGGCCAAACGAGCATCATTGGATCTCCGCAACATAGAGAAGCAAGTTTCAAAAGCGATGAAAGCCATTAATGGTCAAATACCGGCCAGCAGACTGAAATTTGTGAGCGTAAGCCAAAAGAGTAAACAACTCAACCAGAAATTGATCGACAAGGCTAAGGCTCTCGCGGGTATCAAGGGGTATGTCACTAATCTGGATATCCCAGATGAGGAAGTGATTGCTTACTACCATCAACTATTTCAGATCGAAGCGACTTTCCGCATGGCCAAATCAGATCTGAGAGCTAGGCCAATCTATCATCGAAAGCGAGATTCTATTGAGGTGCATCTGACAATTGTTTTGGCAGCTTTGGCAATCAGCAGAAGAATTGAGCATCAGACCGGCATCAGTATCAAGCAGTTCGTAAAAAATCTTCGTCCAATCCGATCTGGGATAATAACCATCAATGGAAAAGAGATATTGGCTGAACCTGAAGTTCCAGAATCAGTTAGAGAATTACTAATTCGCCTTTCTTCAGGACACTAGTTTGATAAACTCAGGTATTAAGTCAGGAGTAATCGTTTCCGTTGGAAGCTTTTTTATTTTATTGAACTTTTCTTCTGATGTGGCGATAGTGTTAGATGTTGATAATGCAATAGGAGTAGTTGGTACTACGGTAGTAATTGCAGCAGGTGGTAGTTTTGTAGAAATGCTTTCAGTTCTTTTTTCTAAGAAGCTAGTGTAACATTATTTCTGTAAAATCGACAAAAAAAGAAGATCACGGTATCCTTTCAAAAGATGTCTGGTCAAAATGAAAGGAGAGAAACATGATCTACGACAATAATTGTACTTTACCAAAAGAATATGTGGAACAACTCACAGAGCAAGGATTGGAAGGATTACCAAAACTCATCCGGGTGCTCATCAATGAGGCCATTCAGATTGAAAGGCAGAATTATCTGAAAGCTAAGCCTTACGAGCGCAGCAAAGAAGGAGAGGGTATGCCAATGGCTATAAGCCCAAGACAGTTAGCACCAGGGTGGACAAAGTAACCTTTGCGATACCCCAGCTTCGGGAAGGGAATTTCTATCCACAAGCATTGGAAAAAGGTGTGCGGAGCGAGCGGTCTTTGCTGCTGGCCTTGACGGAGATGTATGTACAAGGTGTCAGTACCCGTGACGTGGCTGGCATCACTGAGCAGTTATGCGGCACAAGGGTCAGTACGATGCAAGTCAGTCGGGCAGCCAAGTTGCCTGATGAAGAGCTGGAAGTATGGCGTAATCGTCCGCTAGGAAATGTCCCTTATTTTTTCCTTGATGCCAGGTATGAGAAGGTTAGATAAGGCGGCAGTGTCTGAGATGCAGCTATTTTGATGGCCAGTGGCATCAAAATTGATGGAAATCGCACAATTTTGGGTGTTTCATTGTCTCTGAGCGAGGTAAAAGAGCACTGTAGCACCTTTCTAGAGAGTTTGGTTACACGTGGAATACACGGTGTACAGCTCGTGATCAGTGACGACCACGCAGGATTACAAGCACCTCGCAAAGCTTTCTTTACTGGGATTACCTGGCAGCGCTGTATATTTCATTTGCAGCAAAACGCACAAAGTTACGTGCCGCGTAAAGCGATGCAAAAAGAAGTTGCTGAAGATATCCGGATGATAATCAGTGCACCCGATCGAGAGATCGCTGAAGCCTACCTGGCTGAAGTTGTGAAGAAGTATGAAAAGATTGCACCAAGGTTGGAAGTCTGGATGGAAGTCAACCTACCTCAAGGTTTCTCGTTTTATGAGTTCCCGCGAGAACATTGGAGAAGGATCAGGACGTCCAACTGCTTAGAACGGGTCAGTCAGGAAATCAAGCGCCGTACCAGGATTGTGCGTGTTTTCCCAAATGAGGCTTCTTGCTTGAGATTGGTTTTCGCTATTCTGATGGAAATTGGAGAAGATAAGGAGTTTGGAAGAGTATATTTACAATTGGAACCTGAATAATTATTGATTTATTTGAGAGGTTCTGTGATCAATTTACAGAAAAAGTGTTGCATAATCTGATCATTTTTCGAATTATGTTATTTGGACATATGAGTTATCTATAATTGATTATTACTTAATAATAAATTTCTGACCTTTATCAATGCAATTATATCATTAGAAAAACACGTTGTTTTTCCTGATTTTGAAAAACAATTATTAATCTAGCCTATACATTTTTTGGTTTTATTTCTTTTATGTCTAAATGTCATGATTCTTTACACGATTTTAACGATTCACAGTGGTTGATTTACCCACTTAGTATGAGTTTTTGATAATTACAAAAATGGTAGATTAGCTGAAAAAGATAATCTTAATCAAATTGCAGATCGGTTTCCTTTATGAATTTTTCTCGATTTGCAGCTCGAGCTGTTTTTCCAGAACTGGTTTTAATGATCCAACCCTTATTGACAAGATGAACGTGACGTAGAGTGATTGCAGAACCCCTCGTAACAACTGAACGGATTAAATTTGCTATACGAGACTTTTCCAAGGGTTTTTTTGTATCCGTTTCAGCGATAATTACAACCTCTTCAGTCCCTATCTTTTCTGAAAAGATACCAAACGCTACTGAACGCCCGGGATGCACCCCATCAACATTGTAAGTTAGTTCTTCTAAGTCTTGTGGATATATGTTTTTACCACCTACAATGATTATATCCTTTTTACGACCTGTAATATATAACTCATCTGCATGTAGATAACCATAATCACCAGTTAAAAACCACCCATTCTGAAAAGCTTCACGAGTTTCATTAGGGCGGTTGTAATATTCGTTTAGCATACAATTTGATTTTAATGCAATTTCTCCCACGTGCCTCTCAGGTAGATTCCTTCCTCTACTATCAATTATTTTTACTTTAGTATTAGGTATAGGTTTCCCTGCGGAGACCATGATGATATAAGGTTTATCCTCAAGCGCAGGTCTCGCCACACGTTCTACTTGCAAGGCTTCCCGATCTATAGTGTCAATGGCAACGGATTCGTCAATGCCGCCCTGGGTAACAGCAAAGGTGTTTTCAGCCATAGCATAGCTGGTAGCGATAGCATTTTCTCGAAAGCCGTAGGGCCGGAATGCATCAAGAAATAGCTGGTGGCTTTCGTGGCGCATCGGTTCTGAACAGTTGATCACGGCTCGCCAGGAGCTGAGATCAATACCCTCCATATGCCGTTCACGGACCTTTCGGGCGCAGAAGTTATAAGCAAAGTTGGGCAGCCATACCAGGGTGCCTTTATATTGGCTGACGGCGTGCATCAACCGGTAGGGCGCACGCACCCAATCAAAGGGCGACATCAGCACCAGGGGAATACCGAAGAGGATAGGCATCAGGAAGCCGGCGATCAAGCCCATGTCGTGGTAAAGCGGAAGCCAACTGACGGCTACATCATCATGGGCAACGTGTAACACATCGGCATAGGAGGTGATCTGATTTAAAACCGCCTGGTGGATGAGCGCCACACCTTTCTGCAATCCCGTTGTCCCTGAAGAATGCTGCAGCAGGACGATATCTTGAGGCTGTCGGCGGTTGAGGTCAAAGGTGGGTTCGCCTTCCGATATACATTCACTAGCGAGCATTAAAGATCGCACTGAAGTTCCACCGCTCAATGCCTCCTGGACTTCAGGTTTAAATTCATCGTATGTAAATATTGCAGCCGGTTGGGAAACTTGAATTAATGACGCTAAGTCCTCCCGATAGCGCTTCGGCTGCAATTTTTCGGTGAGATATGGCATGATCGAAGGGATCGCTCCTTGGAGGATGGACCCAAAGTAGGTGTAGATTAATTCTTCGCCGTGCTGGAGGATCAGCAGCACCACCTCGCCAGGCTGAATGCCTTCCGATTTAAGTTTGCGCTGTGCGCTGCTGGCGTGCCTGAGGAGCTGGCGATAGGTGATGGGTTTATCTTCCTGTCCGGCACGCTGCAGATAGATGGCAACCTGGTCGGGGTGTTGATCGTAATGATATTTTAAAATATGCTGGAAGGTCTTCATTTATCCATCCTGGCGTTCGACGATCAGGTCCGCCAATTGATTAAGGGTGTCAAAAATGTTCGCGTTGAGTTCTGTGTCATCAATACGCACATCGAAATTGTCCTCAACAAAAAGGGCAACATCGACCAGGCTGAAGGAATCGATCAACCCGCTGGAGATCAGGGGTTCATCGGCTTGAATCAAGCGTTTGGGTTGTTGTAAAACCTCTTGTTTGAGGTATATTTCCAGGGCTTGGATAATCTCATTTTTCATGGTTCCAGGGTACTCCTTGTTTTTTACTTGAATCAGACGCAACAATTTTACCATTTAGCGGCAAATTAGTCTTTCAAGCGCCGTTTTTATGTGTTTGAAGTATATTTGTGATCCTTCAGGGGATAGATGCACCGCTGAATTGGTGAACTGATCTTGCGGCACACGATCCCAAAGATCCAAAAACTGCCAAGCAGATGATTTTGCACGCTGACCCAGTTCATCACGATATTGCTCATACGCCCAACGTGGATAGAAGAAATTATAGCGGAGGTCGCTGTTTACCCCTTCACTGATCAGAATAGGCTCATTGATGACCAAAATGGGCACATCATCCGCCAGTTTTGCGCCTGCATCCAGTATTTCGAAGGCAAGATGGTCAATTAAAGCATCACCTTTAGACCAACCCTGGTATTGATCATCGCCTAGTTCAAAATCGCGCTGAGCCGACGTGTAATCGCTGGGATAGGTTTGGTCAATGCCCGTGGCAGCCCACATGACGCCATAATATTGCAATTGAATGGCATCAAAGATAGCCCTATGGCGGCCGATTAAGGTTCGATCCCAGAATGTGGATTGTACAAATTCATCTTTGCCCTCACCGAAAGACAGGTTCAAGTGTTGCAACAGGGGAAGGACAAGGTGGGGATTGTTGGCAACCAGTGGCGTGGCAATCTGGTTTTTTTCGGGGAAGGATTCCAGAGTGATAGGCCAGACAATCAGATCAGGGTCATAATCAAGAGCCATCTCCAAGATCATTAAGTCCTTGGTAAGGGACATGCTAGGGTAAGCCAAGTTGTAAGCGCGCACTTCTCGCCCGTCACAAATTTGTAGTTGTTCATGGTTGATCAACTCGCTCAGTGTCTGTGAGGGCTTGAGTAAGGTCCCCCAGGTAGCGCTGTCCCCTACTAAGATGACCCGGTATTCATTGGAAGGTTTTTGTTCACCATCGATTTCGTGGCTGGCGAACATCACTTCCAGATCGTAAAGGCTCAGGTTATAAGCTTCTTTGGGGTTTTCACCAAATGGCAGTCGCAGGCGTCCGGGGAAAATGTGGTTATAAAAAGACACAAACCCCCAGTTCACGCCTTTGGGAATAAGTGCCAGTGCGAAATTGAGGAGGAGGAAAAGCAAAATGCCTTTGATCAGCACGTTCCGAATAAATTTGCCCGGATTACTATCTTTGATTTGTGTCTTGTCTTTTATCATTCTGTACGTAAATCTATTGTCATTAACTGCCGGCGGAGGCTGTCTAATAATTCCAAAGCGGATTGATTGCGCACATCCCAACCGTCCCGCACCAGATAAACGTTGTCACGGGATTGGTCCAGGCCGTGGTTGGGAAGATCCTTTGTGGCGGCCCAAAAGTTCCATAAGGGGACAGAATAGTCGTAAGCAACCTGCGCCATTGCAAGATTGCGGGAATAATCGCCTTCCACGTTGTCTGCTTTGGTGGAGAGGACGGGTATGACACCGTGAGTCAGTAAAATATTCACAATTTCCGAAAGATAGTGCACATATTGTTCATAGGAAGTGGCTGGCAGCCAATTAGTTCCCAGACTTATAATTACCAGAGTTGGATTACTCATCTGAACCTCACAGGTAACAGGTACTTCTCTTGATTCGCATAATTCATTATCACCCCACATGGGGTTGAGGACACCAGAGGCTGTCATCCCGTTTTTGACGGTAATGCTGAGGTGTGAAAAGGACCCGGCATACCAGACAATCGTATCTTGCAGGTAGGCTTTATCTTCTGAGAGGGTGTAGCGCCCCTCATCGTAGATGCTGAGGAAATACGTTGGAGAACTCTGGCAGTCTCCGATCACAGAAAATACATGGGGATCCCGTCCTAATTCAAGGCCTCTCTGGTAAACTTCCATCATTTCAGGGCTCAGGCTTGGGATGATAGGCCAGGTTTGCCAATCATCAGGGCCCAGCTGGACATATGGTGTAGCGGTTGGGACAGGTGTTGAAGTGTCCTTTGTACTCTCCGTTTCAGATATTTCAGCCATTTTTGTTTCTGTGGGTTTGGGTACTTGGGTTGCCATCTGGGTTGATGGCGGTGGGGTTGGGCTGGGGGTCTCAGCTTGCGGAGAGGGAAAAATGCCAGAACAGCCTGAAATCATCAGGGCGATCAATAAAAACATTAGGAGATAATTCCAAGTATTTTGGCTAATTTTCATGAGTTTCAACTCCATCCAAACAGCTTTTTCAAGGTATATACAGATAGGGAGGGAGATGGTAATGCAAACCACACCCAACCTAAACTGACATATAGAAAAGTTAGTAAAACACTGGTAATGGTCAGTATAGTGCTTAAGGCAGGGCAGTTTTGGGTGATTTGAGACGCCTTTGGATTGAAGAAATTACTCCATCTGTTTTGAAAGAACAAGCCAATGCCGTGCCATGTCCCCCAAGCAATGAAATTCCAGGTAATGCCGTGCCACAGCCCAATCACAACAAAGGTGGATAGCTGTGTAATCAGAATAATCAGCGTCGTCGGGAGTATGCGCCCTTTTCGCAGGCTGCGGGCAAAGGGATTGAAGAAATAGTTGCGGAACCAATGGGTCAACGATATATGCCAGTTGTTCCAGAAAAGTGTGAGGTTGGTTTGGCGATAAGGCTTGTTGAAGTTCTCCGGCAGCTTGAAGCCTGTTAATTGACCAAGCCCAATGGCCATATCTGTGTATCCGGCAAAATCAAAGTAAATCTGAAATGAATAAGCGAATAGCATCAGCCACAACCAGCCTGTTTTTTGCACCTGGAGGACATTGGTCCCCGAGATGGAGATAAAGGCGAGGGAATCGGCAATCAGAAACTTCCTGAACAGTCCCAGCGCAATACGTTTCCCGCTTGTTAACAGCTCGTCTGCAGATAGCGGTTTCGGATTCGCAAGATCCTTGCGGAAGTTCTGCAGTCGGTCCAGGGGTCCTGCCATGAATGCAGGGAAAAATATGGTGTAAACCAGTAACTCACCCAGGGTTATGGTTTTTAAACGGGCGTTCATCCGGTCGAGCAGGGTGTGGATCAGGCGGAAGGCGACATATGAAAATCCCAGCCAGCCTAAATCGGTTGGTTTTGCCAGGTGAGGATTCTGGTTCATCCATCCCCGCAATCCTGCACTGGTGATTCTGGAAAGGAGTGGATTTTTGATCACCACAAAAATCAGCAAAAGCAGCACGAGACCACCAAGGAGAAATTCCTTGGAGGGTTTGAAAAGACGTGTTAAAAGAGATCCCAGGGTTAAAATGATGAACAAACTGATCAGAACCTGGAAAACCTGGGGCGGGCGTGAGGCTGTCAGGATACCCTCCAGGCTGACAAAGCGGGTCAAGCCAATGAGTAGGATTGTACCTGTCGTCAAGAGGGCGGCAAGCCAATTCCTTCTCTCAGTCAGCTGTGTTTTTTCTGCGGTTAGGCCCCAGATGACGAATACAAGACCGATGGTAGCCGTTGGAAACCAAAAGTCCATATTTCTGATGGGCAGAACAGGCTGAAGCCAGTAGATGGCTACAACCGAGGCGATCTGCAAAGCCCATTTACGCAGTTTGCCTGGGAAGACTAAACGGATAATTAGGGCTGCGCCGATGAGAATCAGGACTTTAGTTAAAGACATTTAAAAACCCTGATAGATCCAAAGGGGAGAGTGGTCTGCACTGAAGATGACCAGCAAGGCAATCAACAGGCATACCAGCAATGCCCACAGGTTCTCTTTTGTGAAGATGTGTTCTTTTAACCAGCGCATCGAGGGTTTAGACCTATTTGTAACCGCACATCAACCATTCGCCGCCTTGTTTAACGACAATGAAGGTTTGTACATTGAGGGGAAATTCACGAGCCTCACCCTGGTAGCTGGCGGATATGGCGCCTTCACATGTGACGTAGGCTGTGTCCCCATCTTGGCTGATGGTTTGGCAGGAGAAATCCTTTAAGGTGGTTTCAACGCTTGCGAAACTGTCAAATTCCAACAAGGCCATGGATTCATAATCTGCATAAGTCAGGGAAATTAATCGGTTCTGGTCTTTTTCGGCCAGGGCATTGTAATAAAGTTCAACGGTTTGGGCTGGCGTATCTGTACCTTCAGCACATGCTGAGAGGCCGATTCCAATCAAGATGACCAGCGTGATGATGCATAAAAACCGATATTGTTTCATGATTTTTACCTCTAGGGGATTATTCATTATTCCAAAATAGCTTTGTGACGGTGACTAAATCTTTCGATTCAATGGTTAATACCTCATTCAAGGATGAAGAGGTTCCACTAAACAGGTTTACTTTTTGGATATTGATCTGGTAATTGTTCTCGGAGACCAAGTTGGATGTCAGCAAGATTGATTTGCTGTGTTGCTGCCAAAAAAGGCTGAGATTTAACCCGGAAAGGTTTCCATATTCTAGATAACGCATCACATTTGTGTTGACAACCATGACTCGGGCATCGGATGATTTGCCAGAGTTGTCTCTGGCGTTCACCGTTAGGAGTGTGAGCTGGGGATTGGTAGGTGACCAGAACATTTAAACTATCCAGTTTCCAGGTACATATATATAGTTATGAAAACAACAGGCATAAAACGACTATAACGGATCAAGTATTACTCCCTGGATGCTTCAACCCAGAGATAATTTTCACCTGATTGAGAGAATACCATATTGTTTTTTCCATAATGGCATTTGTTTGTCCAAAGTTGATTAGCCACAATGTGACTCCCTCTCTCTTAACTTGTTGATCGCATTGTCCTTCATACCAGTAGATTGTATCAGTACTGGTTGGGATAAGCAAATAGGGAAAATTACTCTCTGTGAGTGGAGCCCAGGTGCCTGTTTCTGTATCTACCGAGATAAGATCGTGGTCAAATCTTCGTTAATTAATTCGACAATATCACGTCCGTCAGGCAGCCAGAATTTGCTGGGATTAAGGCTGGAAGATATGAACTGGTCTGTATCAGTCGTAGATTTTCGCTAATAAATAATTTTCTGATAATTAGTAGACAAAGAAGCAGGGCAATTGCATCAAAAATAAATTTTCTCCAAAAAATGGACTTATGGATACATAAATGGGTTTGGGATGAAAAAAAGGATAAAATTTGAAATAACTACGACTTTCGACGAGTTAGAACGACGTTTCCATTAAAAAAGAAATCCCATCCTGTCTGTGGCACTGCGTTTGCAGGCCTCCGTTGTATGTATGCTCTCCTAAGTTTTCGGGAGAGGAACGAGGATGGGGTAAAAATTTAAATTTCTTATTAATCTTGTATTCAAAGATTTAGTTGCAATTACCTTGAGAGCCTCGTTGACACTTCTGGTTCTCAATGATTATGGGTAAAATTATTGGTATTAATGTGTCGTTTGAGAATCAAATCAAATTATCGAATACATTGAATTATTATCGAATCTACTGCTTAGATGATGATCATGATTTATTGTTGATAATTAGAATTAGTCCTTTTTTGGTTGGTGTAACATTCTTTCTGTAAAATCTTGAACCTTAACAAAAGTGGTGAGTCAGGAGTATCCTAAATAGATCACAACACCTAAAAAGGAGAACTAAATGACTCACCAAGAAAATTATAACCTTTCACCAAGCTTAATTGAAGAACTAGCTCATAATGGTCTTGAGGTAATCCCTGAACTTATCCGGGTTATGCTTAACAGTGTGATGCAAGCAGAACGATCACAATACCTACAAGCTAAGGCGTACGAGCGTACTGAAGATCGTAAAGGTCATGCCAATGGATACAAGCCAAAAACAGTCAGGACCAAACTTGGAGACATCACCTTTGCTATCCCACAAGTACGTGAGGGAGGTTTCTACCCTTCAGCACTAGAGAAGGGCATGAGAAGCGAACGAGCCCTGTTGATTGCATTAGCCGAAATGTATGTTCAGGGAGTGTCAACCAGAAGGGTCAAAGCCATCACGGAAGAACTGTGTGGGGTTGAGATTTCAGCTATGCAAGTCAGTCGGGCAGCCCAGCAGTTAGATGATGTCCTGCATGAATGGCGAGAACGACCTCTTGGAGAAATTCGATACTTGTTTACTGATGCACGGTATGAGAAGGTTAGGGAAGCTGGCCAGGTACGTGATGTAGCTGTTTTAGTGGCTCAGGCATCACTCCAGAGGGAGAAAGGCAGGTTTCTGTATCCCTTAGTGAACATGAAACGCATTGGAAGACCTTTCTAAAAGGTTTGCGGGATCGAGGTATGCATGGTGTCAAACTGGTGATTAGTGACGACCACGTAGGTCTAGGTGCAGCTCGAAGAGCTGTATTGGGCAGTGTCCCCTGGCAGCGATGTCAATTCCATCTTCAGCAGAACGCTGGCGCCTATATCCCAAGGCAATCGATGCGGAAAGAAGTAGCGGCAGATATCCGGGCAATGTTTAATGCTCCAGATAAGAAGACGGCTGAACAATATCTCCAGGTTATCATTCAAAAGTATGCTCGTACGGTACCACGATTATCTGCCTGGATGGAGAAAAACTTAGCAGAAGGTTTCACAGTCTTCGATTTCCCTCTTGAACATCAGAGGTCGATCCGAACCACAAATAGCTTGGAAAGGATCAATAGGGAAATCCGCAGAAGGACAAGAGTAGTTGGCGTATTCCCTAACGAAGCATCATGTTTGAGACTGATCTCAGCTCGACTGATGGAGATCAGTGAAGAATGGCAAATCGGCAAACGTTATTGTGCTGGCAAGTTATTCGATTGTTAATGAACAATGGATATTTCTGACTCAAATTTTCAGAAAAAAGGTTGCAAATCCTTTTTTGCTGCCCTTTTAGATATCTGATCCATTTTTATAACAAATAGGTAGAGAATGAGAAATCGAAGAAATATAATTCCTCTTATTCCTTTGATAATATTAATTTCAATTGTTGTGTTTCACTTTCTGCAATCTGCTGGTAATCAAAGTGAAGCTGCAATACCTTCAGCGTTCATACCCGATGAAGTTTCTCTATCCACAAACATACATACGCAATCGGTGAAATCTACAGCAACCAACACTGAACAACCTTTTGATAATGTCCAGGGGGAGACCGTTACGCCTTTGGTTACTCCCGAGGTGGATAGTCAGCCTGTTCAGGAGGGAAATTGGGATGAAGCCATAAAGCAAGCTGGAGATCTCTTTATTGCCAATACGGCTGAAGATGCCATCAAGGTCGTGAATGATATTGGTTTCGTTGATGGTTATTCTGAGTCGCCAAGCAATGCATGTGGGCCGCTAAGTATAGCGATCTTAATGGAAGCAGGGGTTCTCACCGATGGTGTATCGGTGCATGATGTATGGCTTCTGAATTTGCGAGGGGAAAACAGTCAACTAAAATTATTAGAACAACGTTATTTTCCGCCTCAAACTTATGATTATTTTTGGATCAATGAGAATATCCGTGAGTATTCCTTTGCAGAGCATCCCTTACAGCCTGGAGATTGGCTCTTCCTCTTTACTGCAGGGAATGGTTTTGATCATATGCTCACGGTGACAAGGGTATCAGAATCAGGCGCTGCATTCAGTGTGACCAATATTGATCGAGGAGAAGGGTTCTTAATCAAAGAAGAGTGTCTGTATGACCCTGAAAATGAGGGAGAGCACTTATTCTACGAACTGACTGATAAGGTCATGCGTAAAGAATTGGGCCTGACTGGAACAGCCGGATTTTTATTGATACGGCGAATAGGGGGGATTGAATCAAAGCCAGTATTAAACCAGGAAATTCAGCTTCCTGATCAAGACCAGGTCGAATGGCACGTTTTGATTAAAGACTTAATAAAAGATGCAATCCTTTATGAGAGCTTTCCAAATCAACCTTTCGAGTCCACAAGTTTAACCAATTACATTCAAACGCTGCTTGCTCTAAAAACACTTGAGATGGATGGGGTCCTTTCACAGGATCTATTGACATATGATTATGCCGGCAACCCTGTCACACAAATCTTTGAAGATGTATTAACAAAAGATGACCATGCAGCAAAAACACTTCTTTTAGGTTTGATTCGAATCAATCAAGACAAAGATAATATATTAAGTCAGTGGCATGTCCAACCCGATCAGTTTTCTATCAAGCAGACAGAGGCATTTTCCCTTATGAATATCCTGCAATCTCATTATCACGATCAATTTTTACCACAAGGCTACCAAGATTATCTACAAGATATTCTTGATAAAACGCACCCGGAAAAATCGGTTTTATTCCAAATGCTGGATTCTAATTTTAATTCGATATCTTGTGTTAATCTCAACAATCAAACTACATTTGTTTGGGGGTATGCTGAGTTGTGTGCTTTTTCGAAAAATGGTAAAGATTACGCGCTCGTCTTACATTTCTCAAAAAAAGATGGATCAAAAATCAGCCATGAATATATTCAATCTTTATTAAATGATTTTTCAGTTGAATTTCTGGAGGGTTTCGGGGGAATAAATTGATCAATAAGGATTCTTCCTATATTGAGACCCCGTAATTCGTCGAGTGATACAGAAGATTTTGTTTTCAGGGATTCAATTGGCGATAGACAAAGTCCAAAACCTTCAACCCGTCTATTTGTGCAATAGCATATGCGGTTTCAGATAAGTACATTTCGCTCTCATCGCTTAATCCGTTGTTTGGCAGATTTTGGATGCTCGCCCAAAAATTCCAGACCGGAAGATCATATTCCACTGCTAAAATTGCCAAGTTCTTGTTGACGCGTTCATCTAATTCGCGATTGTCAGGTTTGGTAACAAGGATGGGGACAGTTCCATTTTCGATGAGCATTTCAATGATCTGTCTCAGATAAGCCTCATTTCTGGCTTCCCAATGGGTACCAATCCTGATGAAGGCAATGCTAGGTTTATGATAGCGTATCTCACATTGGATGGGGGTCTCGTTTGGTTGGCAGTATCCCTCCAGATTTTCATTCCATGCTACCCAAAGTAGTGCGCCTTCTGTCGTTCCCTTCACAACTGTAGGGCTGTATCGATCAAAGGAACCCAAAAATTGCTCAACCGTCTCTTGTAGGTTGACATCAAGATTCCTCACAGCATTTGGATCGGAATCGTAAATGCCCAAAAACACTTCTGGAAGGCTGTGGCAGTCGCCCAGAATCGAAAACGCATACAGGTAGTTGCCATTTTCAAGCCCTCTTTGATATACTGTGCGCATCTCTGAAGAGATAAATTGGGGAAAAACGGGCCAGGATTTCCACATATCAGGGTCTCTTGTGACTTCTTCGGGCGTGAGCACATCGATATTGGTTGGTGTGGGTGTGTTTTCTTTGTTCTGAGTTTCAGTTGCTTCAAGGGTTGGCGTTGGTATTTTGGTTTGAACGATCTGACTAGGGGTTTCTGTTGCGTCAAAGTGATTTGCTTCCGGAGTATCGCTGATCCGAAGGGGTTGCTCGGTCATTGCAGGCGAACAACAGGTAAGCAATAAAATACTTACTAATAATAATAGCTTTGAAAAACTTGACCCTATCTCTTTGGTCAAAGTCAATTTATTCATTGGGACTCCACTAACAATGAATTGTTCTGATTACGTTAAAATTTTTAAAAGTGGTTTCATTATAGATCATTGAATAAAATATCCCAAATCAATAATTGTATCAAAATTAGGGTTTCCTATAAGAATGAACACAAAAACGCTTACCCTGATAAAAATATTCAGCAAAGTAGAAAACTCAAGGATAAATCGCACCAAACCCCATAAATTAATAGACATCATTTTGTTTACTGTCTGTGCCGTATTATGTGGCGCGAACGATTGGGTCAATATAGGGCTATTTGGCAAAGCAAAAGAAGCATGGTTTCTGAAATTTCTTGAATTGCCAAATGGCATACCCTACCACGATACCTTTGGGCGGATATTTGCTAAACTTAATTCAGCCCAATTTGAGGCTTGTTTTATGGAATGGGTCCAATTTATTCAAAAACGAAGTCAGGGCGAGATTGTGACCTTTGATGCGATTGGATGCCAGGTCTAATTTCCAGACAAGATCATTGAGGAAAATGCAGATTATGTATTAGCTGTCATAGGCAATTAAAAGTTGCTCTATCAGCAACTAACCAATTTTTTTGAATTTCTTGAGAAGGATGGGATTGATCAATTAGCACATCAATAAACCAAAGCTGTCGACAAGCATGGTCGGATAGAAATTCGGGAGTGTTGGACCATTTTGGGAAAAGACCATATTGAGTATTTACCTGAAAATAAGAGATGGCGCAATCTTAAAACAATCGCGATGATAGATACAGAACGTTGGTCGAAAACTGGAGTTCAAAATAGCGACGTCCTTACATCTCAAGTTTGGATAGATGCGCAGAAACCATTTTACATTCTGTGCGTAGCCATTGGGGTGTTGAAAATTCACTCAACTGGGTATTGTGGATGTGACCTTTCGAGTAGGTGATAGTCGTGTTCGCAAAGGGAATAGGGACCAAAATCTGGCGGTTATCAGAAGAATCGCTTTGAATTTGCTGAAAAAGGAAACCTCTGTCAAATGCAGCATCCACGGTAAACGCTTCTAAGCTGGTTGGTATTCCATTTATCTCGATAAAGTCTTGTTGGAACTTAATTAGATGCCATCACCCTGGATGAAGACTTGTTTTGTCTTTAAAGTAAATTTAATTATATTGTTATTATCATTTAATAATTATATCATTTTAATGATATACTGAATCGGAGATTGAGAAATTCGTAAATCAAAACCTTGTTTTTTTAGATCAAACGAAATCCTAATATTTTAATTCTTAAACATGCTTAGCGCTTATATCTTTGTAATTATAAAAATGTTATCTAATGGATCTGCGTGAAATTATATAAAGGTTTGTTGGAAATATTAATAAGAAAATTTCATCATCACTGTATGCGCGATCAATCCTGCTGCAGGCGGCACTAAAAAGGTGATCCCATAACGGATGAGCGCTGCTTTGGGATTGATGAGGGCAATTTCGACCGGCAAACGGGAAATGGACCACAGTGACCAGGCGGTGACAAAGCCAACCATTGCGCCTAAACCTGCGCCTGCTTTATAAAACCCAGCCACAATTGGAAAGACCGCATATGGTGAGCCTGGGATGATACCGCCAGCCAAACAGCCAATCAGGACGGCTTTTACGCCAGATGCATTACCGAGCCAATTAGCGATCAGCTCCTTTGGTAAAAGGACCTGCATCAGACCGGCAATCATAAAGCCTGCTAATAATATCGCTAGGTTATTCCACAGCGTTGACCCAGCCAGTTTGAGCCCTTCGATGGCAAGTTCCCTTCCACGGATCAATGCGATAGTCAGCAAAATTAGGGCGACCACAACTAAGATATAGGCGGCGGTTGTCATATGTTTGCTCCTTTGGGGGTTGTCCATTAGTGATTTCGCTCCTCAGTAAGGCAGTAAGACTTATAAAAATATTAGCTTATATCAATTATAACCATCGTGATGACTTCCTTTGATAATTATTGTTATTTTTGTAAATACCCAGTTTTCTATTTCTTATAATATTCTAATAAATAAGCTATTGACAAATATAGAATACTATATTATAATAGGTACTAACTTGAAAGGTAGGTGCAAAATGCCGCGACATAAACGTGGTTGGGCAATAAAAGATACAGACAAACGGGAGAAAAGGCGGACACCATTAACAGTGTCCCTGGTGGAGCCAGCTTTGCTGTTGTTGATTAGCCAAAAAGCTCAGCATGGGTATGCACTCCATACGGCTTTGAGGAACCTTGGCATTCGGCCAATACATCCCAGTGTTGTTTATCGAACCTTGAGGCAGATGGAAAACCTGGAATGGATTCAATCAGATTGGGACACCGAGAATGAACAGGGTCCACCCAGAAAAATCTTCAGCCTGACAGAGCAAGGACAGCAGGCATTAAATACCTGGCAAGGAGAATTAGTTAAGACTCAGGAAAGTATCCGACAGATGTTGGATAGGCTTAATGCCTGAGGGAAGGAGAGATGATGAAAAAATCGAATAAAAAAAGCCAAAAGAAAAAACCAGTGAAGGATAAGATAGAAGAGATGCAAAATAAGGATACAAATAGATCAGACAAACCAAGGAGAGAAAGGATGTTTATGGATCAGAAAAATATGAATGAAGAATTTACCAAATATTATTATCGGCAGGGGCGGCCACATCGCCATCAAGATGAAAGATTTGCCCCAAGCCATGAGGTTGCTCACCATCGCGATGAACAACGCCATGACTATCGAAGAATGCAGGTTGGCGAGCATGTCAGGCCGCATCGCAGACCTGGAAGGGGTCACTTCTTTTATGAAGAACGGTCCCATACCAGAAATGGGGGAGCTCACTCACGCAGGGTGGAGGATCACCGCAGCCAAGATTGGCAGCATCGTGATCACCAATTACACCGTCATTGGGGAGATAAAGACCGGACAGCCATGCTTCTGTGTGAAAAACAGCGTTTAGAACGGCGATTGCATCACATGCGCCGACGCTTGCACGCCGTCAATCGTCAATTGCACGCCCAGATTGGATAGTGGGCGTCAAAACAAAAGCCGCAAATGCAAGATAGGCGGCTTTTAGCGCGACAAGGAAAATTATATCGTATATCATTAATCTAATCTTCCTCACAGTAACTGTGTTGAATGTCAAGAATAAATATCGAAGAATTTAGCCAGGGCACCTCCAAGTTGTTTGATTTTTTACCATGACATTCATAATTGTGATCATTTTTCGCATACACGCTGTGATCGCAACTTTGAAAGGTTTTCCTTTTCCAATCAATCGATCATAGAACTTTTTGATAACCGGATTATGTTTGATGGCAGATAATGCTGCCATATATAACACTCTACGGACACTTTGACGTCCTCCGAAGATGCGTCGTTTACCTTGTTTCTTACCGCTATCTCGGTTGTAAGGAGCCAGACCTGCCAGTGCGGCAATCTTTTGTCGATTGAGCTGTCCTAATTCAGGCATATTAGCTGTCATAGTCACTGCTGTTATGACCCCAACTCCAGGCATGGTTTTCAATAATTCTGTTTGCTTTGTCCATTCTTCTGAACTTTTCACTAATTGCTTGATCTCTGCATCCAGAATGGCAATCTGACGTTCCAACCAATCCAAATGTTCTCTGATATCTGCTTTAGTGCTGTTATGACATGTCCCCAACCGATTTCCTTCTGCTGAGCGGATATCAACAAGCTGTTCTCTTCGAACAATTAGAGCATGAATACGAATATCCAGATCATCTTGAGGTTTTTTAGGTTCAGGTTTGATCATTTCCGCATAAGTTGCTATGTTGTAAGCATCAATCTCATCAGTCTTTGCCAGTAGACCTCTGGCACGTGCCAATGCCCTCACCCGGGTAGGGTTGACCACTGCGACTTGTTGTGCTTTCAGCATACATGCATTTACGAAGGCTAATTCATATCCTCCGCTAGCTTCTACAGCAATAAGCTTGGGTTGTAATAGATGGATCTGCTCAACTAATTTCTTAATGCCTTCGTCGTGGTTTCCAAACCGCACGATTTCATTATTCCCCGCTACTGCAACATCCAACCAATCTTTTCCAACATCAATCCCAATATATGCACTTGTAGTGTTCATTTTTGCCATTCCTTGTATAATTAACTCAGCCCACACTAGTATTGATTCGGCCTCTACGGACCACTCAACTGTTCGGGCTAACTTGGATGAAGGACACAACGGTCACACTGCGAGACGGCCTTTTATGACCGAATGACAATCGGCCTGTTGTGTCCTCTTCTATTATCTCATCATACTAGATGACAAGGTGAGGCTTTAATTGAAAAAGCCCCACCTTCATAAAAAAATTATTGGGGGTCAATGAACCTTTCGAAGAATAAAAAATATCTGCTAAAAGAATGTTTGAGTGATTTGATAGGGTCGAAGACCCTTTTTTAATTTAAATCAGCTTTTTCTGGGTCTGATTTTCCCAAATGTCCAAAGGAGATTCGGTAGAGGATGTAATCCCAGGTGTTGCCCATCAAATTACCCATACGGATCATGCGCATGGCAAGCTCCATCCCTTGGGTGGTTTCTTCGCCATAAATATCGACAACCTGCTCTCGTGTTTGTGGGTCAGGGTCACCGTCAGATTCAGCCCAATGTTGAGCGTAGAGCAGGGCAGGGACTTCTTCAGGAGGACAGTGATGAAAAACACCGTCCGCAAGGGATTCGATTTCTGAAGAGGATAAACCAGCGTTGAGCGCCATTTTTGCATGGGCGTATTGGCAGTAACGGCAACCGTTGACTTCCGTCACCGTTAACATGATCCTTTCGCGAAAGGGGTCAGAGATGAGGCCGTCATGCATCATCTTTTTGATTTTATCGCGTTGTTTGAAGATAACTTTCGTGTCTTTGAAAATTGCGCTTAGGCTTTGATAGTAACGTCTCTTAAAGGATTTCATTTTACTCAATACTTTCTGGATTTCATCTCATTCTACCATTCATTGCTTGGGATGATTCTTAAAAGATAAGACGTGAAAATATTTGCAAACGTTTTTCCTAAACAGTGATATTGAAAGATTTCTCTTTTGAAATTTTTTAATGAATAACAAATATGATAAAATTGCAATAGACACGCTCTAAAAAAGCACGTTCCATAGAGATTTTTTCCATAAGATGACAATCTCATCACTCACCAAAAGGAGGTTTGTCTATCGAAAAATTGCATATGTATTTCGCCGAGAAAATTTTAGAAAACAATTTGTAATTAGAAAAGGAGAGGTGCAATGCTTTTAAAGAAAATTCTTTTAATTGGGGTTATGTTAATGCTTGTCAGTGGTGTTTTAGTAGGGTGTGGACCAGCAGATGAAGAAGCTGAAGAAACTGAAGAAATAGAAGAAGTGGTGATTGGCGTTTACGAGCCAATGACTGGTGCTCAGGCTGCTGGCGGCGTCCAAACCATGCAAGGTGTTGATCTTGCTTATGCCCAGAAGGATGAAGTGCTAGGCGTACCGATTCGTATGGTTTTGGTTGACAACCGAGGTGATAAAGCTGAATCAGCAACAGCCATGACCCGCTTAATTGAGCAAGAAAAAGCGGTTGCTGTGGTTGGAAGCTACGGCTCTTCAAACTCCATGGCAGGTGGCGAGGTTTCTGAAGCTGCTGGTATTCCTGTCATGGGTTGTTCGCCGACCAATCCGCTGGTGACAGAGGGTAAGGATTATTACTTCAGGGCATGTTTCATCGACCCATTCCAAGGGCGAGTGATGGCAAAGTATGCGACGGAACAGGGCATTGAAAAGGTAGCTATCATCCAGAATATTTCTCAGGACTATTCTGTTGGGTTAGCTGCATTCTTCAAGCAATCCTGGATTGAGTTGACCGGTTCGGAAGATGGCATTGTATCTGAAACGTCCTATCAGGACGGCGACCAGGACTTTACCGCTCAACTTTCCGATATTGGGGATGCACAAGCCATTTTTGCACCAGGATATTACGGCGATGCGGCTTTGCTGATGAAGCAAGCAAGGGAAATGGGTTTCACCGGCCTCTTTATGGGCACAGATGCTTGGGAAGCACCGGAACTAGTTGAAATTGCTGGCGATGCGGCAGAAGGTTGTGTCTTCAGTTCACACTATTCTGCCGAAGCAGCGACAACCCCGGCTTCTGCCCCGTTTGTCGAAGCCTTTGAAGCGGAATATGGGGAGGCACCCAGCGCAATGGCTGCCTTAGGCTATGATGCGTACATGCTCACGATCGATGCCATTGAACGAGCGGGCTCCTTTGACCCAGATGATATCCGTGATGCCATGGCTGCAACCGAAAACTTTGAAGGTGTGACGGGGTATATCACCATCAATGAAACAGGTGACGCCGTGAAGGACGCTGTTGTTCTTCAAGTTCAAGATGGCGTATTCAAATATCTTTCTACAGTTAGTCCTTAGTTAAGACAGGTGGAATAGGGCGCTCGCGTTGGTCGGGCGCCCTTTTCATTTTCTGACCGTTTGATAAAGTCAATTTACAATGATTGGAATGATCCAATGACGCTTGATTCTTTTTTTCAAAATTTGGCGAATGGCATTTCACTGGGAAGTTTATACGCCCTGATTGCTATTGGCTACACCATGGTCTACGGCATCCTGCGATTGATTAATTTTGCCCATGGTGATCTGGTGATGTTGGGTGCCTATTTTGCTTTTTACGGCGTCTCTATGTTCTTCCTTCCCTGGTGGGCAGCTTTTATCTTTGGAATTGGCGTGACAGCTGGGATAGGTGTGATCATGGAGAAAGTCGCCTATCGTCCTTTGCGGGAGTATCCCCGCATCAATCTTTTCACGGCTGCCGTGGCTGTCTCCTTTTTACTGGAGAACCTTGCTATCGTGATTTTTGGTGGCCGACCTAATGCCTTTAACCGTCCTGCTTTCTTAGATCAGATGCTGAATATCGGGTCTGTTTCTTTTGTCAGTTATACCCCCATTATCATTGCTGTCTCAGTGGTGCTTTTTATTGGGTTGATGCTTATCATCAATAAGACGAAGGCTGGCATGGCGATGCGGGCGTTATCGAAGGACATCGAAACAACCGGATTGATGGGCGTGAATACGAACAAAATCATCATGTTTGCCTTTTTGCTTGGGTCCTGCCTGGCTGCTGTGGGCGGCATCTTGTGGGCGATTAAATTTCCCCAGATCAATCCCCTAATGGGCGTGATGCCAGGCTTGAAAGCCTTTGTGGCAGCTGTTCTAGGGGGCATTGGCAATGTAGGCGGCGCAATGATTGGCGGTCTGTTGCTGGGCGTGATCGAGATTATGCTGGTGGCTTTCTTCCCCAGCTTATCAGGTTATCGAGATGCCTTCTCATATGCCATTCTAATTCTCCTTTTGCTCTTCCGCCCTACAGGCATAATGGGAGAAGTTCAACCGGAGAAGGTGTAAGCCAATGAAACTCAAACGAAATACTGTACTTACGCTTGTTGCGCTGGTTGTGATTGTTGGTCTCTTGTTTATTGCTGAGAGTTCCCTCAATCCTTATTACAAGCGCATATTGAATCTTTGTGCAATTTATTCCATTTTCTCAGTGACCTTTAACCTGATATTTGGTTATACAGGTCAATTTTCTTTGGGACATGCAGGTTTTGCTGCCATTGGGGCTTATGTGGCTGCCTTACTGACCCTATCCCCAGCGCAAAAAGCGGTAAATTTCTTCCTGAAACCCATCATTTCACCCCTGGCAAATTTAGATGTACCATTTATATTTGCTTTGATAATTGCTGGGTTCATAACGGCAATTCTGTCAATGCTGATTGCTTGGCCAGCGTTACGCCTGAGAGGGGATTACCTGGCGATAGCAACACTTGGATTTAGTGAAATTATTCGCGTGTTGATGGTGAATTTGCAGTCGATTACCAACGGGGCTTTAGGTTTGAAAGGCATTCCAGGCTACACAAATCTGTTCTGGTCCTGGGGGTGTTTAGCCTTATGTCTTTTTGTTGTCAAACGGTTGGTGGATAGTTCTTATGGTCGGGCGATGTCCGCGGTGAGGGATGACGAAGTAGCCGCTGAGGCTTTGGGTGTGAACCTGTTTAAGCATAAGATGATGGCTTTTGCAGTTTCCTCGTTCTTTGTGGGTGTTGCAGGCGGGTTGATGGCTAATCTGATCAGCACCATTGACCCAAAAGTATTTCTCTTTACTTTGACTTACCAGATTGTCGGGGTGACGGTCATGGGCGGTATGGGAAGCCTGACGGGCAGCGTGATATCTGCCTGTCTGTATACGGTATTCTTGGAAGCCCTACGCCCAATTGAATCCCAATTCACCATCGGTTCACTGACAGTTCCAGGCATCCCGGGCATGCGGATGGTAATCTTCTCCTTCTTGTTGTTGCTGGTGGTTCTTTTCTATCGCAAGGGATTGATGGGACACAGTGAATTTTCTTGGGATGGCTTGTTTCGATTATTTAAGCGGCTAGTACCCAAAAAGAAGGCGAACACGGCAGGAGGTGAAGAGTCATGACCACATTATTGGACATCCAAGGGATCACAAAGCAATTTGGCGGATTGACCGCTGTTAATAATTTTTCGACCCAACTGGAATCGGGTGAATTGTGTGCTTTGATTGGGCCAAACGGTTCTGGTAAGACCACAATTTTCAATGTCATCACCGGTATTTATGAGCCAACTGACGGCAAGGTTATTTTTGCGGACGAAGATATTTCAGGCAAAAAACCTGATTATATTACCGGCAAAGGGATTGCCCGCACGTTTCAAAACATTCGCTTATTCAAAGGTCTGAATGTTTTGGAGAATGTGATTGTTGGAAAACACTTACGCCTTAGTTCGGATCCGGTTTCAGCCGTTCTACATTTGCCAAAATATAATCAGGAGGAGGCTGACATGCGCAAGACGGGCATGACCTTGCTGGAATCCCTCGGTCTGGATCGTTTTGCCTATGATGAACCGACATCCCTACCCTATGGATTGCAGCGTAAATTAGAGATTGCGCGTGCCCTCGCTACTGAGCCTCGACTGTTATTACTGGACGAACCAGCAGCCGGCATGAGCCCCTCTGACGCTGAGGAATTAATGATTTTTATTCAGCATGTCTTAAAAACCTTTGACCTGACGATCTTCCTGATTGAGCATCAAATGCGGGTAGTGATGGGCATCTGCCCAAGGATCATCGTGATTGACCATGGTGAGAAAATCGCAGAGGGAGATCCTGAGAATATTCAAAACGATGAGCGGGTGATCGAAGCGTACCTGGGAGTTGTGGAACATGCTTAAAATTACGAATCTACACGTTGCATATGGCGGCATTCGAGCCTTACAGGGCATCTCGCTTGAGGTGCCTGAAGGGAAAATCATTGCACTCCTGGGCGCTAATGGTGCGGGTAAAAGCACGACATTACGAACAATCATGGGTATTGTTAAACCCACAGATGGTCAAATTGAGTTTGAGGGTGACAGTCTACTAGGTTTGAAATCCTTCCAGGTCGTGATGAAAGGGATTGCATTGGTGCCAGAAGGAAGGCGGGTCTTCTCAAATCTGACCGTTAAAGAGAATTTAGCCCTTGGTGCTTACACCCGCAAGGATAAAGAAGAAATTCAAGCGGAAATCGAAGAGGTTTACGATTTGTTTCCCCGGTTAAAAGAACGACATAAACAAAGTGCCGGCACACTTTCTGGCGGTGAGCAACAAATGCTAGCGCTGGGAAGGGCCTTGATGTCAAAACCACGCTTGCTGATGATCGACGAGCCCTCCTTGGGCTTAGCGCCCGTTCTTTCGCAGGATGTATTGAGTAAATTAACGGAATTAAACCAAAAGCAGAACCAAACGGTGCTACTCATTGAACAAAATGCAAGAGCTGCCCTCAGCATCGCTGACTACGCATATATTCTTGAAACGGGCCACATTGAGCTGGAAGGCCCTGCGGCTGAATTAGCTACGAATGACGCTGTCAGGCGGACCTATTTAGGCATTCACTGATCGATGAATTGGCAAAAAACGATAAAAATTGCCACACACGTTCTTATACTGATGTTATTAAGTGGCTGTGTGGCAGTTTTTAATGATCAGACCTCGCCGACTTCAACCCCCAAACCCCCCATTGACCTCTCGCTGAAGGATTTACAGGGAGCCCCAGTTAATCTAAGCGATTTGCGGGGAAAAGTGGTATTGGTGAATTTCTGGGCGAGTTGGTGTAGCCCCTGCCGAGATGAAATGCCCCTGTTAGACGCTTTTTATCTGGCGCATCGATCAGATAATTTCACACTGATTGCGATCAACGTTAGTGAGAGTGCGAGGGACGCAGCTGAGTATATTGAGGAACACGGCTACAATTTCATTGTATGGTCAGATCCACCGGGCAACGCAATGATCGGGTTGGGGATCAATGGATTGCCGGCATCTCTGTTATTGGATGAGGCTGGAAGAATTCAGAAGGTGTGGTTAGGTCCGCTCACGGAAGCGATGTTGGAAGCAGTTGTCTTGCCATTGCTGGACTGATTGGGGATTAATAGGAAATTATTGACGTTATGAGCGTAATTGTTTAAATTTGTTGAGGGAATTAAAGACTTATTTTAAATATTATAGATTCGGGAATAAGTTTTATTCATAGTGAAGCGCTTCAAGAATATTTGAAGCTGCAGCTCTTCTTGCAGGTTGAATGGCTGCAACCTGGGAAACTATCAGGGCGAGAATCAAACCAATAATGACCGAGCTCGTCGGTAGTATGAAATTAATTCTATATCCACCAATGGCGATCATTGCATGCAAGAAAATTCTGGATAATAAAATTCCAAAACCTAAGCCAAACACACCCCCAATTATGCCCATTAATCCCGCTTCTGCTAAAATCATTTTGATGACTTGAAAACGTTCCATACCTATTGCCCGTAACATGCCAATTTCACGCATCCGTTCCATGACGTTCATTGTTAACGTGTTCACAAGGCCGAATGCTGAAATAAACACGGCTAAGATGGATAAAACATCAAACATGCTGAAAGCTTGATCGAGCAGACCAGTTGCACGTTTTCGCAGCGATGTATTCGATTCAATGGTAAGGTTGTACCGATTTCCATAAATTGTATCGATTTGTTGTTTAACTGCCTCCTGGGATAAACCTTCCTTGACCTTAATCAATATCGCACTAACATCGTTAGTGTGGAAATAGCGTCTCGCCATTGGCCAATTACCAATGATCAAAAGGCCTTCGTTATAGAAATCCACAACCACGTTGGCGATTATAAAAGGTTTATTGCCACTTTGGGTGCGCAGAATCATCATATCACCGATTTTGAGATTATATTTTTCCGCCATGACACTGGTGATATAAATTGCATCCTCGTTAATGAGTTGTCGGAGCGATGCGTTTTCATCTGTATTGGTATCTACATAAATGAAGCTGGTGACATCGGTATAGGTTGGGACATCAATGGACATAAAATTCAATTCTTCATATTTTCCATCAGGCAATTGGTAATCGACAGGTTGATAATTGATGGGAGTAGCAGCTTGAACATCATGCAAATTTCCGATTTTTTGGGTGAGATCATAACGAAGGGGTATGGAGGAATGGACATACAAATCCCCTCCCATGAAGGAATCAACCCATTCAAATATATCCTTTGAAAAAGAGGCGGTCACACTTTGGACAGCGACAATCATTGATACACCTATCAGTAAAGCGCCAACAGTCAGGGTAGTTCGTAAGATTGCCCGTTGGATATTGCGGCTACCAATTGACCCACTGTTGCCATAAAGTTTTTGGAATATGGGTTGACTAATTTTTTGCCAAATCGAAATCGTGGCAGGGATGACCAGGGTAACACCTGTGAACATAAAGAAGACGGTTACAATCCCCGCCCGAAATTGTGGATCTTCTGGGAAAGGGTTAACAATCAATAAGATTGTTGCCGCGATCACCAATACTGCCCCAAATTTCCATCCTTGTTTTGTGAGCCATGTTTCCCGATAGGTCCCTCGAATGCGTAAAGCTGCAATAGGGGAGATATTACCCGCTTGGAAAGCCGGCATTGCGGCGCCAATGATTGTGACAAAAATACCTACAAATAAACTTAAGGCCAAAGTTGTGGGAGGGATGGTCAGGGTCTGATTCATTTCTGTGTCCAATATTGTTCCCATGAGCGACGTCAACCCCCTGGATCCGTAAATGCCTACCACAACCCCAAGCGCTGAACCGATAATGCCCAAAAGTATCGCCTCAAAAATTATTTGGAATATTATTTGAACCTTTGACATGCCTACCGTTCTTAACATGCCAAACTCACGTGTTCGTTCTACAACGGTCATTGCGAAGGCATTATAGATCAAGAAGGCACCGACAAATAAAGCAATGGCGCTTAAAAAGTTCAGGCCAATTTGATACGTATAGAGCATTTGGGTCATCCGTTGGCCTTGGCCGGCCGGGAAAGTCACCACAAAACCCTGTCCGAGCCGAGTCTGGATCTCACTTCTTTTTTCATCAATAAACTGCGTGCCGCCTGTTTCAGAGAGGATTAAGTCAATTTGATCGTATTCATTGGATCGGTCAAACATTTTTTGAGCTGCTGAAATAGGGATGACTCCGAATTGGCCATTGTTGGTCTGACCAGGACCTTCTCGAGCCATTAAGCCAACAACTTCAAGCTCTTCAATACCAAAAGGCGTTATTATTTTAATACTATCCCCAACCTTGATGTCTTCTTGTTCTGCATAATTTTCAACTAAGCAAATTTCGTACGCTGATCGGTCATTGCCAAGAAAAGTTCCCTGCGTGATGCGGTAGTCTCTGGCCAGTGGTTCTAATTCCGCATCAACGCCATAAACTAAAAGGCCGCCGCTATTTAATCCTAAAAAGGATAATTCAAGAGCGGTTGATGTGGCTTGATCTGCCAGTATAGTTTGGGCTTTTACAATCGGAAGACTCGTTTCAATGCCTTGCATGTTAGAAACAGTGTTAATGATGGACGCAGAAAACCCTTGATCGTTTGTTGAAGAGGTTACGATCAGGTTTGTCCTACCACTTGTTTCTTCAAAAAGATTTGATATTGCGTCAAACGCAGCCTGGTTGGTAATGCCGATGGATAAAACACCCGCCACACCAATCGTTATGCCTAGGATGCATAACAAAGATCTGATGGGTCTTGATAGGAAAGAGCGAAATATAAGGAGACGAAGAAGCTTCATGTATATACGATTTTCGTTTTGGTTCTATTTCAATAATTGATACCAGATATTTGATTATATCTGAGATTGTCTAAATAGGTTTCAGTCATATTGTTGGCATTGATGAAAAGACCTTAATTATCTCATCTCTAAACGAAAAAATCTTTCCACAATTTTTTTAACAATGCAAAATGATAATCCTTTATCCGATTAAGAATTAAACGGCTTAATCTATTTGATAAATTTGGATGATGCTATTTGTTGTGATTTATTTTGAAAAGCTTGAGTAATTTTTCAAAAAGCTTTGCTAAGGGGAGTGCTGACATTCCAGTCGAAATACCTGAATTGATTTTCTTTTTCTCGATGCCTTCTCGAATGTCTGGGATAGCAGCAATGATGATCAGCAAATTTGCCGTTAAATTTGCTCCAATATACCACCAGTTGCCTGTCCGTATCGCGATCCATGCCAGGAATATCCATATACCACCTAAAAAAGTCACAACGGTTTCGCGTACAATCAAAACACCGAAAATGACTGACACCAGTGCTGAAACGAGGGCTCCGAGCGGGTCAATGACGGTTAGAAGGCCTATTGTTGCTGCTAAGCCCCCTCCACCGTGAAAATGAAAGAAGATTGGCCAAATATGCCCAATAACGATGGCGATCCCGAAAAAAAGAAAATAATAGGTGTCAGGAAAAAGCAACTTAAATGCGAGGGTTGGCAAAGCACCTTTTAATATATCTAGAAGTGCGATCAACCAACCAATTTTCGCTCCCACAACGATTGACGCCGTCGTTGCACCAACAGTTCTTAATTCCAGTTCTTTATCAGAATCAGGAATTTTTAATTTCACATCATCCAGGTTGACATCGGGTGCCACTATCTTCGTCACAATTCTGGAAAAAGAAATCGAACCGATAAGATAGGATGCAATAAGACAAACTACAAAGATATAAGGATTCATTTTTTCTCCTATGAGGCCCCTGTTTGATTAGATGAACGGATTCAAAAGCAATTATCAATAATAAGTGAATAACTTCACTGGAAAAAATTACCATAAATTAAGTCTTGCTTTGACTCAACCAAGTCACCTGAAGAAAAATGAAATTTGGCCCCCCTGTCATATTACTTTGCAAGACTTCTTAAATAATTCTTCCTTTCAATGTCAATTCTAAATGAAGTCCTTATAAAAATCAAACGATTTCCATTAACAGTTTATTAAGAAATAATCATAACCTAGGAATAGCTAACTAGTAGTCAAGGAAAGAAGGGATATCAAACTTGATAATGGAAAACGCTTGATATTCGTGTAAGACAATAATTTCTGGAAAAATTTTGAACGAATCTTCAGACATCTATTCAATTCAGTCGGTGGTTTGTTTGATGTGATGATTAAAAGTCTGTTCTATTAAATTATTTTTTCTTCTTCAGGCTCTATACCAGGTTTAACTTCAGTCGTTAAGATTGCATTGTTTTCAAATTGGCGTTTATAGGTTTTTAATACGACTAAATGAATTGTCACAAATAACGCTATGAGACCCAATAAAATTTTAAGCCAAAGTCTCTCAACAAAGAACAATGCTGAATAACCAATTGTGATCCATAAAAGAATGAGAGTTAATATCTTGTGCAATAGAGGCAATCCTCTACCACTGCGATAATTATCAATGTAACTACCGAACAGGCGATTGGTTAGTAACCAATTTAAACAGCGTTCAGAACTCCTGGCATAAAAGTAAGCTGACAGAAGAAGCAGAGGGGTGGTGGGCAAGATTGGAATGAAAATTCCAATAATACCAATGGCAGCGAAAAGTGATCCTAAACCGACAAAAATGTATTTCTTGTGTTTGGGCATCTAGTACTCCTATAATCTAATCTGCAAATGAATTTTCCAGTTCCATAAAAATAATATGGGATCAACTCTTCTTGATTAATTAATCTATAAAAATAAAAAAAATTTTGACTGAATTTAATGGCCTATTTTGATAATTACTAAAAATTTGTACCTTACAGTTTTTAATTTTCTAATGAAACCAATTATTCCGATAAAATTTTCACAACACCATGATATGCATCAACAGCCACTCGGGTTCCATCTGGAATGATGGTTGCATTTGCTACGGAGACGATAGCTGGAATTCGATATTCTCTAGCTATGATCGAACCGTGGGATAGTAATCCACCCGATTCTGAAATTAGTGCGCCAGCTTGAGCAAAAAGAGGCGACCATGAGACATCAGAATGTGGAATTACCAACACCTCACCTTTCTTAAGTTTGGAAAATTCATGCATATTCTTTACAACACAGACATCTCCGGTGTAAAAACCAATTGATGTCGGTGTACCGATTAAGGTATCTGCACATTTCTCAAAAATTGGTGGTGGATCTTCCCCATAAATTACGGTAGGCAATTGGATGGATTCATAATGCCGCATATCTTCTTTTTCTTTAAGGACAATTGAACGCCAATATGAAGGTGAACGATCTCCATTTACAACTTCTTCTATTTGACTTGGTGTTAAGTAGAAGATGTCTTCAGCACTTCCTAGAATATTCCTTTGGACAAACTGATTACCCAGCGCCAAGAAATAATAACGGAAAATGATTTTGCCTTTTGTATAGAGGCAACTGGCTTTCTCCCGTAAAAATTGATATTCGCGCGCTCGATTATATAGAAGCATAAATAAGGGCGTTGTTTGGTGTTTTGTTTTAAGATCTGAAAGACAAACTTTCTTTTGGCTTTCATGATCTAATGGGTTGTAATCTATCACCATTTTAAGAACCAAATCGGGCGTTTCACGCCAAGGAGGTATCGAGAAATCGTTTCCACTATCACCTAAATGCCCGAAATTCTCAAGTAGATCATTGAAAACTGAAAGAAAAGGATCTATACCATCTAATTCCATAATTTGGGTGAACTCAGTGTTTGAAATCTCTTCTTGTTTATTGTTTGGTAAGGAAAGAAAAATGCTTTTTAATTCATTAAGCTTGGCAGATGGATAATAATTATCAAGTTCAGTCATGTTTTCAGTGAGATCGAAATCACTGATATCAACTCCACGCCGGGCAAGTTGTCTTTTGAGAGCACGATTGTACATTGAAAGAAGTAACATACTCAGGCTCGTAATATAGCCAATGTCTTTTGTTAATTGAATATGTTTAGAAATGATCGGTAACAACTCTTCTGAATTGAACCTTTCAAAATTTTCATGCCTTACTTTATCAAGCTGTATTTCTAGCTTATCCAGATCAGCTCGCAGCTTATTCCTGAGATTATTATTCTTTAAGAGGAAAAGTAAAATTTTTGGAAGTCTTGAAAATGTTTTCAGGGTTGGTTTCATCTTTGGCTTTGTTGAACCGGGTGGAAGCGCACCAATCAATAATTCCAATGATTCTGCTGGCAGTCCAAATTTCTTAAATAATTTTCCCATTGCGCCCATGTTGAAGTATGCACGGTAATAAAACGACTTAACCAAATCTTTTGGAACAATATCGATGTCTCCTAATATTTCACTTAACCATTTAAGAAGGCCACTACTCATGATAGGAACACTGATGGCAAAACTTAAGGGTTTTTGCATTCCAGGTATCATTTCTCGTGATAAATAATTTGAGTAGACATTAAGCTTGTTGATTGCTGAGATTTCTCGAACCTGAACCCAGAAGAGTTTTTTGCCATCAAACACCCATTCCATATCTACCGGGTAATCCAGTTTAGATTCCACTTCTTTTATTTCTTTGACAATTTGTTCGATAATTTCTATGGGCATCCGAGAATTTTTTGGCTTCTCTATCCAATAGCCAAATTTGTTGATCCAACGCTCCGGGGTCAAACCCTGTTGCATTAAATTTGTACCTTCTCCCTGGACAGCTTCGATTACGATTTCATTCGCCCCAGTCACCGGATTTCGACTAAGTGCGACGCCAGAATAATGAGGGGGGACCATTTCTTGGATGAGTACCGCCATGTGAATATTGTCGGGGTTAATATTCTTTTTTTCGAGATAAGATTTGACATTGGGCGATTCGGCTGATGTCCAAACTTCTTTAATTGCCTCAATTATTGCTGAACCACCTTTTACGTTAAGTATCGAATTAAATTGGCCGGCAAAAGAATTTTCGATGCCATCTTCAATATTTGCAGAAGATCGAATTGCATAGGTCTTGTTTAGATCAATGTGCTTTTCAAGTTGTTTTATTAATGAATCAAAGATCACATGATTGTTTTTTACGTATTTTTGATAAGCATCCGTGTCACAGACATAAGTTATAGGAACCTGCATTTTCATTGACATCAATTGCACAATTGCATGGCCTTTTTTCCCGATCAAGTCAGGTTTATGGCGCTTATTAATAGGATAAATATATCTGGAATGAAGCATTCAGAAATTCCTTACTTTTTCTTTGGGTCAATTCCCATCCAATTCATTATTTTTTTCATCCCTCGCCCCATCCCGGTTTGATCCATGACACTCGAAATATCAGCTGCCTGATCACGGTTCTTGATCAATTTAATAATGTCCGGTAAGAGTTTGAGAAGGATAACAACATTTATTGCAATGCCAAAGATAATGTGTGGCCAATCCCGCTTAAAAATAATTAACCAAATCAGCATCAGGAAGGGTCCAGAGGCAAAAGCCACCATCATATCTTTGAAAACAGCAAAACCAAGGAGCATGCCTGAAAAGGCACTAATTAAGGTTCCAAAAAAATCGATTGCAAAAAAAGCGCCGTAGGATGTGGAAAGCCCGCCTCCACCCGTAAACCGATGGTAGATTGACCAGTTATGCCCTGCGACAGCAAAAACAGCGGCGATAAGGTGATAATAATCATTTGGAAAAATTAACCTGAGAGTTAATACTGGAATGAACCCCTTTAGCATATCAAGGAGGGCAATGGGTCCTCCCACCTTTGGCCCCAGCTTAAGAGAAGCCGTTGTGGAGCTGACAGTTCTTAACCTGTAACTCTCCGAACCTGGAACAGAAAATTCAGCATCCTCAAGATCGACATCAGGGGCGACAATTTTTGTTACTACTCGAGCCATAGATATTGACCCAATGAGATAACTACCAATACTTATGAAAATTGCGATCCACAAATCGTTCATGTTGTCCTCATTAATCTCAATTTAATTGTAATTCTTATTATAACGATTTTACATTATCCAACCAAGGAACTTCAAATTTATTAACCTTAAAAATTTATGAAATTATCAAGTGGATAATTTGGTGATCGGTTAGTAAAACAAAAACTCAACAATAATTAATAGATAAATAAAACTCTATTGTATCTAATGATATTATCATAAATGGAGACGAAAAACATATTGAATTTTTCGAAAAACATGATATCTGGTATATTTAAAATGGAATGCTATTGATGAATTGTTTAGCTGTATTCGTTCAATTGCTTTTATTGAAAAAGATCATACAAAATTTCAAAAACATAAGGTTATGTGAGATGAGCCAAATGGCATTGCTGTTTTAGTTGTGAAATTTTGAAACAATTCTTAAATAAAAATGCTGTTATAATTTTCCTACACAATTTTTGCAAAGAATTTCACAATATTATTTATTATTAATTAAATTTAGAAAGGTCCCGAATATGAATCTCGATAAAGCCGTGAGTTTAAGATTAATAGTGTTTTTTCCCTTAATAATTTGCTGTACAGTTCTAATTAGTGGTTGTTCAAGTGAAACTGAAGATGGAAATTTACCTACGGAGTCAACAAATTTTGTTCAAGAATTGAGTGCTTCTGGTGAAGTTGTCCCTGCGAAGTGGGTTAACTTAACTTTTCCCGCTGGTGCAACAGACTTAAAAGTCTTTGTGGAAGAAGGACAAAAGGTTTCCGAAGGCAGGCTCCTTGTGGAAAGTAAAGATACAAGATTGCTAGCCGCACTTTATCAAGCTGAAGCCGCTCTTAAAAGAGCGCAATATGCTCATGATCAAACAATCAATGCACCAACAGAAGCGATGCTTGCGAATGCAAGGAGTCTTGTAGCCAATGCTGAGGCAAACCTTGAATCACAAGAATTTTTATTGGCAATTCAAAGTGTTATTGATGCGGCCGAACTCGATGTTGAAGCCGCAAAAGCAAATTTGGCTGAAGTTCAAGAAGGTGCTTCTGATGAAGAAATTGAGGCGGCTAAGAACGACCTCAGGGCTGCAGAATATAATTATGACCAAGCTAAAAAAGCATTTGTTATTCGGGCACCGTTTTCGGGAACAGTTGTTGAAATCAATGCAAAATCTGGTGAAGCAATTCCCGCTTTCCAACCTCTAATTGTGTTGGCCGATCTATCGGAGTTACAAATTGTTACAACGGACCTTAGCGAAGTTGATGTTGCGCAATTAGAAGAGGGACAAACTGCAGAAATCGTTTTTGATGCGATATCCGACAGGACTTTTATTGGACAAATCGAGAAAATTGCAAATAAATCAACGGGTGTTTCATCTGTCTATTATGAGGTTGTTTTGACTTTGGAAGAAATACCTGAGGAACTGCGTTGGGGCATGACAGCCTTTATCATTTTTCCAATAGAATAAATCAACTTATTCATAATGGATTGCTTCCAGCACATTAGTGTTTGCTGCTTTGCGTGCTGGTTGAATCGCTGTCATTTGTGAGATGATCAGGGCGACAAACAAGCCAATTGCAATTCCTTCTAAAGGCACAACGTAATCTAAGCGATATCCTGACATGGCAGACATGCCCGTCAGGAATATCCTGCCGAGTAACACTCCAAAGGTCAAGCCGATTAGACCGCCGATTGCGCCCATTAACCCAGATTCTGCGAGAACCATTTTTATTATTTGGGTTCGAGTCATGCCAATGGCGCGTAACATGCCGATTTCCTGCGTTCTTTCCATAATATTCATGGTTAGGGTATTCATGATTCCTAAAGAGGCGATCATCACTGCTAAGACAGCCATGACATCGAACATGCTGAAAGCCTGATTCATGAGGGTGAAAATCGACTCTCGAATGTCGGTATTTGATTCTATTGATAACTGGTAACGTTTCCCAAAGTTGCTATCAATGTTGTTAATTACTTCTAAGGGATCGATGTTGTTTTCTGTCTTAATCAAGATCATGCTGACATCATCTGAACGAAAAAACCGGTTGAGGTCATGATAATTTCCGGTTACTACAAGGCCGCGATTGTAAAAATCGACAATCACTTCTGCGATATCGAATGCTTTAGGGCCACTTTTGGTCTTTAACCAAATTTGATCGCCTGCATTTAGATTGTATTTTTCAGATATTACACTGGAGATAAGCACTGCGCCACCTGCATTTAGCTTGGATAATGCGGTATTTTCGTCCGTTAGACTATCACTAAAAACAAAGTTTGTAACTTGTAAGTAGCTTGGAGGTTCGATGGCCATGAAATTTATTTCCAGTGGCTCACCATTTTGCGGCTGAAATTCCACAGGGTAATAATGGATACTAGTGGCAGCTTGAACTCCTCTCACGCGACTCAATTGAAAAGCCATTTCAGGTCTCATGGAAACACTTGAGTAGACATAAATATCACCACCCAGATAGGCACTAATCCATTCTGTTAGGTCTTTTGAAAAAGAGGCAGTCATCGCTTGAACGATAAGAATCATTGCAACGCCAATTAACAATGCTGCAACCGTTAAAGTGGTTCGAGATACGGACCGCTTGACATTTCGACTGCCAATTTGGCCACTGTTCCCATAAATTAATTTTAATAAAGGACGGCTAACCCTTTCCCATATTTTCATTGATGCAGGAATAACCAAGGTTATGCCACCAAACATCAGGAATACTGTGATACTCCCTAAGCGAAATTGGGGATCATATGGAAAAGGATTCCATATGAGTAAGGCTGTTGAACCTAATAGCATCATCAAGCCAAGGATCCAGCCAAAACGATTGATCCAATTTTCCTGGCTCTTACCCCTTATACGTAAGGCTGCAATTGGCGAGACTTTGCCAGCCTGAATGGATGGTATTAGAGCAGAAAAAATTGTTACAATGATTCCGACTGCAAAACTTAAGAATAAAGTGTCCAGAGGAATGGATAAATCAGTGTTGATATCCGCTCCAATTAAAGAGCTCATTAATGATGTCAGTCCGCGAGCGCCAAGAATACCTAAGCCTGCTCCGAGAACGGAGCCTAAAATTCCCAAAACAAAAGCTTCCATCAATACTTGACTGACGATCTGTTGGCGTGCCATGCCGATTGTTCGCAACATGCCAAATTCGCGGGTGCGTTCTACAACTGTCATTGCAAATGTATTGTAGATCAGAAAAGCGCCGACAAATAGGGCGATGCCACTCAGAAAATTGAGTCCAATCTGGTAATTGGAGAGCATCTGGGTCATGCGCTCACCCTGACCTGCTGGATAAGTAACAGAAAGGTCACTGCCAAGTCGATTTTGAATTTCTACTCTTGCATTTTCAATTTCCTGACTGCTGTCATTTATAGTGAGAACAAGATCCACCTGATCGTATTCTCCATTACGATTGAACATCCTCTGGGCTGTTTCCAGCGGGATCACACCGAATGTACCATTATTTGTTTGCCCGGGTCCTTCTCTTGCTATCAAACCCACCAAACGCAATCTCTCTACCCCGTTTGGTGTTAAAATTTCAATCCGATCGCCCACTTCCAATTTTTCATCTTTTGCATAATTTTCCACAAGCACAATCTCACGTGCATCGAGTAGATCACTTAGGAATTTGCCCTGAGTGATTTTGTATTCTCTTGCAATTGATTCTAAGACGGGATCAATGCCATGCAACAATAATCCGGAGGTTTCAGCCCCAAAGAAAGTCAGTTCTAGTGCTGTATCTGGAACCTGGTCAGCCAGGCTAGTGAAGGAAAAGACAAGGGGCAAGACGTATCTTATCTTTGGATTGTTTTGAACCGTTCTAAGTGAAGATTGATCAATGATTTGATTGCCTGAAGCGGGTGATATCATCAAGTCGATCGTACCGCTTGATGCCTCGAAAACTTCAGTTATCGATTGTAAAGAAGCCTGATTTGTAATCCCTAAGGCAAGTATGCCTGCCACGCCGATCATGATACCAAGCATGGAGAGCAGCGTACGCATTGGGCGCCTTTGAATTGAACGGATGGTAAGTTTGATTATTAAACGCATTCTGATATTAAACCAATATTAGATTTCCATCTTTTCCATGACGCTCATAATTTCACGGATTTTTGCAGACAAGTCCTCAGATTCATCAAACTGCAGGTTTTGCTGTTCGTTCCCATCCCTTAAGAAAACGACTCTGTCGGCATAAGCCGCAGCACGCGGATCGTGGGTTACAACAACGATCGTTTGACCCAATTCATCACAAGATCGACGTAATAAGGACATGATTACTTTGCCGGTCTTTGTGTCGAGGTTCCCGGTGGGTTCATCCGCAAGAAGAATGGCTGGTTCTGTGACAAGGGCACGAGCAACAGCGATACGTTGTTGCTCTCCACCTGAGAGTTGATCTGGTTTGTGATCCCGTCGGTTTTCCAAACCGATAAGTCCAAGTAATTTGTTAACCCTTTCCTGGTATTCTTGGGGGCTTTTGCCGTCAATTAATACTGGCAGTAATATGTTTTCCTCGGCTGAGAGTGTTGGCAAGAGGTTGAAAAATTGAAATACAAAACCGATATTTCTCCGCCTGGATAATGTGATTTGATGATCGGGCAATTTTGAAAAAAGTTGTCCGGCTAAAATGACATCACCTTCTGTGGGGGTATCCAATCCACCCAGTAAATGTAAAAGCGTTGATTTGCCACTGCCTGAGGGCCCCATGATAGCAACAAATTCCCCCTCATTCACCTTGAAATCAACACCACTTAATGCGTTAATTTTATATTCACCTAATTCGTATTGTTTATGAAGATTTGATGCGCTCAGAACGGCCATTTCTACTTCCTTAATCTATTTCTTAGGGAACTTCTCAATTTATTTTTAATAATAACGATTGAATAATTATATACTCACTTTTGGATGAAATAATAAGTCGTTTTTTTTGTCAGGAATTCATCTCGCGGGTTATTCAAGACAAACATAAAAAATTATAAAAAAATCTCTTATTTAACCGATATCTCTTCCTAATTGTTCAATGTGAACGTTTAATAATATTATCAGATTTTTTGTTTGAGTAGTGACTTTGTACAATAATTAGGATGAACCTCAAAGCCACTTGTTGAAATCATTTTAAAGAGAAAGATAGTCCTCTAAAGAAAATCGATTCTATCAGTAGAGTCCATAGTTAATCATCCGTTAACAATTCTTAACCCCCTGTTGACAACCAAAACGTTTTGGTTTATACTATTTTTATAGCCAAAACGTTTCGGATACTGGAGCGGCAATATGAGTGTGAGTATTAAAGATATTGCTAAGAAAGTGAATCGCTCTATTACGACTGTGTCAAGAGCATTAAACGACTACGATGATGTTAGCCCTGAAACAAAGCAGCTCATTGTTGAAACAGCGAAAGAAATGGGCTATTTTCCCAACACCTTTGCACAAAGACTACAGAAACAAAAGACCGAAACGATCGGATTGGTGATTCCAACCTTCAGCCCGCGCTTTTCTGATCCCTTTTTTAGCGAATTGTTGGCAGGAATTGGCAACAAAGCGGCAGACCTGGGTTTTGACCTGTTAGTTTCCACGCGATCGCCTGGGCCTCAAGAGATTGAAACGTATAAAAAACTTATCGATGGTCGTCGCGTTGATGGCGTGATTGTCGTCCGTACCCGGAAGCAGGATGCGCGGATCGAATATTTACTTGAGAATGACTTCCCCTTTGTTGCCTTTGGACGAACCGATTTAGAAAATGGCTACTCTTATGTCGATGAGGATGGTTCTTTTGGTATGCAATTGATTGCTGACCATTTGGCTAGTTTAAATCACCGATTGATCGCTTGCATTTTGCCGCCACACAATTTAACTTTTACCCAAAAACGATTAGATGGTTTGCGCAATGGTCTGGCGAATCACGATATTTATTTGCAAGAAGATTACATCAAATGGGGAGACCTGACCCAAAGAAGTGGTTATGAATTGGGAGGAATCTTGCTCGATTTAAAGGAAAGACCTACAGCCATAGCAGCCTGTAATGATTTAATGGCTTTTGGTGCTATGAGTGCTGCCCAAGAGCGGGGACTTGAGGTGGGTAAGGATGTTTCGATCACAGGTTTTGATGACATCCCAATGTCCGAATATTCACATCCTGCTTTGACCACCGTCAATCAACCTGTTTATCAAATTGGGGCTATGGTTTGTGAAATGCTGATAAAAATTATCCGGGATGAAATCAATGAAACGCAAAAGGTTTTATTGAAACCAAAATTGGTCATCAGACAATCTACTGGATTTAATCATTCAAAGATTTATTAAGCAAAGGAGGTTGGTTAAGTAGATAAGCATAATGATTGTCAACTATAAACATTCAATCAAAATTTTAAAAGGAGATGAAGAAATGAAAAAATTCTCAGTGTTAATTTTGGTGACTTTGATTTTTGGGATTTTGCTCAGCGCATGCAACGGCGAAGTCACTGAAACAGAAGAACCGGAAGGACCGGAAGACGTTGAAGAAACCGTCATTGAATTCTGGACAACCGATAATGAGGAAGAGCGGATTGCGGTCTATGAACAAATTGCTGAAAAATTCATGGAAGAGAATCCAAATGTAGACTTGCGGATCGTGCCCATCGAAGAGGCTGGTATTGCTCAACGGATTGCAACCTCCCAGGCTGCAAATCGTTTGCCTGATATCATCCGTATGGGTGTTGAGCGCGTTTCCTCATTTGTTGGTGATGGCATCTTGGATCTCGACGCAGCCCAGGCGACAATTGAAAGCATTGGCGAGGATGACTTCCAGGCAGGTCCTCTCATGATGGTCACGGATCCTGCAACTGGCAAGTACGCTGCTGTTCCTTTTGATGGCTGGGTCCAGGCGCTGTGGTATCGCGAGGATGTGTTCAATGATTTAGGTTTGGCAGCCCCAATTACCTGGGATGATATCGATGCAGCTTGCGATGCGCTCCCAGACACTGGTGACATCATGTACGGCCTTACATTGGCAACAGATCCAGGTCAAAACTATCCCCACCAGGTGTTTGAGCAAGTGGCGATTTCCAATGACGCGTGGCCATTTGATGAGGATGGCAATGTATCCATGGATACGCCTGAAATGGTTGAGGCACTGCGTTGGTATGCAGAATTACAGCGTTGTGCGATGCCCGGGCCGCAATATTGGCGAGGGGCTCGAGAATCTTACGAGCTTGGTCAATCTGGCATGATGTTCTACAGCACTTACATCATGGATGACTTGGTTGAAGGATCAGGGACAGATGACGGCGGCAATATTGAAGTTGTAGAAGATTTGGCCGCGAATTCTGGTTTTGCACCCATGATGGATGGGCCCAATGGCGAAGCAACTTATGGTCAGCTTGTGACTCTCGGCATCTTAGATGGCGCTGATCCAATAGCGCAAGATGTTGTCAAATATTTCATGACAGGTGAAAATTATTTAGACGTGCTAGCCCTAGCGCCAATGGGTAAGGTTCCCGTCTTAAAGAGTGCTGTGGATGGCTGGCGAGGACTGAGTGAATACTTCGAATATTACAGCGAAGATACCATTTCACAAATCGCTAACGGTTATGAATCTATGCAAAGATGGCTATTCCGCCCTGATTATGACAGTGTTGAACGCGCTGTGGTTGGTGATATCGAAGGTCGATTGTTCATCCCTCAAGCGATCAGCAACATTGTTCTGGAGGGCATCATGACACCTGAAACCGCTGCAGAATGGTTACAGGAACAAGTGGAAGCACTCTTAGTAGAACGTAGTGAGTAGTACTTAAGGCTCACCAAGGGTGTGGTTTAAAACAACCACACCCTTGGATTTAATTAAAGGAGTCGTCATGTCTGTTGCTCGCAAAAAAAAATTTAGAGGTCGCCAGGCGACTGAAACTCGTTTGGCTTGGACCTTGATCTCACCGACTGCTATCATTGTCTTTGGTTTGGTAATTTTTCCAGCCATTTTTAGCATTTGGGTGAGTTTTCATGATGTTGGTTTGCATAATCTCAATGATGTCTTCAATGCACCTTTTGTTGGGTTTGATAATTACCGAAAAGTCATCAGCGATTATGCTTTTAAGTTCCAGGGTTTGGATAACTGGGGTGCTGCTGTTACATCGATTGTGTATTCATTCTCAGCGACAACCTTAGCTATTCTGGTTGGGTTGGCTGCATCCCTGTTATTGAACCGTCCCTTTGTTGGCCGTGGTATTGCCCGGGCAATTTTCTTGTTTCCCTATGTGGCACCTATTGTAAGCATAGCATTTGTTTGGCGGTGGATTTTAGATCCCAGATCGTCCGGTGTTGTCAATGATTTATTGCTTAAGTTGAGTTTAATTGATACACCTAAAGCATACTTGGCAACACGAGGCTTGGCGATATTTATCGTGATCCTGCTGGATGCCTGGCGCTATTTTCCATTTTGCATGCTTATGATTTTGGCTCGTTTGCAAGCTATTGATAGCACCTTGTATGAAGCCGCAAAAGTTGATGGTGCAAATGCCATCCAACAATTTTTTGCAATAACACTGCCTGAACTACGGTATGTGCTTGGTGCGACTTTCTTGTTGCGCTTAATGTGGACCTTCAATAAGTTCGACGATATCTTCCTATATACTGGGGGCGGATTTGGGACGAAGGTTCTACCTGTGCTGACCTATGAATTTAGCTTCCGTCTATATGACTTTGGTCGTGGGGCAGCCACAGCAATGATGTTGTTGGTGATTTTGGCGTTGTTCATGATTTTATATGTCACAGTTGTGATGAAGAATGTTGAGGATTAGCCATGAAAAACGAAAAAAAGAACTTAATTGGTCATCTGGCAGGTTGGATAACTTGGAAACGTTTTCTTTTCTCGGTGGTCTTAATTTTCTTTCTCACAAGCATTCTCTTTCCATTCTATTGGATGGTGAGCTCGTCATTTAAGACCCGAGCCGAGATTGGTGGGCGAGAGCCTGTTTACGTTCCTGGTGGACTGCGGCTTGACGCCTATCGGGAGTTGTTTGATCCAAACCATCCCAGCTACCAGGAATTTGGGAGAAATATCCTTAATACGTTAAAGGTCTCCATACCAACGTCCATCATTGCGGTTATTTTGGCTGTGTTGGGATCTTATGCCATTGCCAGATTCCATTTCAAAGGGAAGAATCTTCTGCTGAATAGTATTTTGTTGGTCTATTTATTTCCTGGCGTGCTCCTGATCATTCCACTGTTTGCGATGCTGGCTCAAATTGGAGATGCGATAGGTTTTAACGTTCAGGATAACTTAGGTGTTTTAGTGTTCACATACCTTTCTCAAACATTGCCGGTGGCGCTCTACATGCTCACCAATTATTTCCGCACTATTCCGGATGAAATTGAGCAGGCCGCTTTAATCGATGGTTGCAGTCGATTGGAAGTCATATGGCGGGTGACGCTACCTCTGTCGATCCCAGCCTTGATTTCAGTTGGCATTTACACTTTCATGATCGCTTGGAATGAATTTTTGTATGCCTTGATATTCTTGAACGATCATAACATGTTCACCATGCCCATCAAAATCAACACCATCTTCAATGACCCCACACCACGGCCCAACGTTGTTATGGCTGCTTCAACCATTATGACGGTTCCGATCATTATTCTGTTCCTGTCGTTGGAGAAATATTTGGCAGAAGGCTTAACCGCTGGTGGTGTGAAAGGTTAGTGGCCGGGTAAATATTTAATTCAAGGAAAAGATTAGCACCATTATCTTTTAAATGTGGCGCTAATTTAACGTGGAAAATAGCAAATTATTGAGAATGTAGCAATGAACAGGGCTATTAATCTGCTTTAGTGAGAAAAAATGCAAAAATTTGACACTATTGGTATCTTTCACTATCAACTTGGTTCTACGGATGGCGTCTCTTTAGAGGTTGACAAATGGAAAACAGTCCTGGAAAGAATGGGATACAAAGTGGTTTTATGTGCAGGGCGCTTGGGCAACCAAGATGGCATTTTGCTGGCGGACCTTTTCCATCATCAACCGGAAATTGAAGTGATCAATCAAATGATCCGAGGAGAGAGCCAGGAACTATCCCCAACTGAGCTGGCTGGGTTGATCAAAGAACGCTCGGATGATCTGGAAAACAAGTTAAAAGAGATCATCCTGGAAAACAAAATAAACTTGCTGCTGGTAAATAATATTTGGAGTGTTGGATTGCATTTATCAGCAGCAATTGCTTTAGAAAAAGTTCGTCAAGACCTTAATTTGCCAGCGATAGCCCATCATCACGATTTTTATTGGGAGCGAAAAAATCCCCTTCCTGACAGCCTTTCTAATTTGAACGAAATGATGGATACCTATATTCCCCCACAAGACCCAATAATCAAACATGTTGTCATCAACAGTCTTGCTCAAAGACAAATAAATGAACGCAAAGGTATTAACGCCAGCGTGGTTCCGAATGTCTTTGATTTTGAGGGACCTGTTTGGGGCATAGACGATTACAATCGGGATTTGCGTGAGGCAATCGGTTTGAAGCAAAATGACATTTGCATGCTGCAGGGGACACGGATCATTCCAAGGAAAGGGATCGAATTGGCAATTGATCTGGTTCATGCCCTCAATGCGCCGCACAGGAAAACCAAATTAGAGAAAAGTGGCTTGTTTGACGGCAGGATATTCAGACCAGGAAACAGGATTGTGCTCGTTCTGGCGGGGTACGATCGTGATGATCCCACAAGAGAATATCTGGACAAGCTAAAGCGGAAAGCTGAAAATTTAGGGGTGGACCTGCGGCATATTGATAAAATCATCGGCCCGGAAAGGGTTATGAACGAAAAATCAAAAATCTATTCCCTTTGGGATGCTTATGCGATTGCGGATTTTGTGACCTATCCAAGCTTGTGGGAAGGGTGGGGCAACCAATTTTTAGAAGCATTAAAAGCAAAACTGCCCATGGTCTTATTTGAGTATCCTGTTTACAAAGAGGATATCAAAGACAAAGGTTTTGATGTTGTTTCCCTGGGTTCAGAAATCATAAGTCGCGATGCCGATAATCTGGTTCGAATATCAGATGATGCTATTCAGCGGGCTGCTGATCAGTGTTTGCTTTACCTAACCAGTGGTCAAAACCGTAAAAAGATGGTTGACAAAAATTTCAAGATTGGTGCTGAAAATTATTCCTATGATCGCTTGCGAAATCATTTGACAAATTTATTAGAACAATAAAAGGCGGGGTATGATGGAAATTTCTCTAAGGCAAAAAATTGAAGGACATTTCAAATTCTTATATGGTGAAACGCAAGCTGCAGATCTGGCTGAACGAACCATGGCTTTGTTGGAAAAGTATCAGGTGGGTAAGCAGGCTTCCGAGGTTAAAAAATCTACAAAAAAGTTCAGTGAAGCGGATGCAATTTTAATCACCTATGGCGATGTGATTCAAAAGGAGTCACAACCCGCATTGCAAACCTTGAAGGAATTTTTGGATTCCTATCTTGATGAGCAAATTAATGCCGTTCACATTTTGCCATTTTTTCCCTATTCATCGGATGATGGCTTTTCTGTGATTGATTATCGTCGTATTGACCCAAAACTTGGGACTTGGGAGGATATTCAAGCTTTAGCAGAATCAAAAAAATTGATGATCGACGCGGTGATCAATCACATTTCCCAAGAAAGCGATTGGTTTCAAGGTTTCTTGCATGGAGATCCCCAATATCAAGATTATTTTATCAAAGTCGATTCATCTTGGGATTTGTCAAAGGTTGTGCGACCGAGAACATCTCCCTTGTTGACAGAGGTCGAGACTACAAACGGACCAAAAAAGGTGTGGACAACCTTCAGCGCTGATCAGATTGATCTAAATTATGCCAACCCGGAAGTGCTTTTAGAGATTTTAGATTTACTCTTGTTCTATCTTGATCAGGGTGTGTCAATCATCCGTTTGGACGCGATTGCTTACCTGTGGAAGGAATCTGGAACGACCTGTATTCATCTTCCACAAACCCATCGCGTTGTAAAATTGATGCGTTTGATTATGGAAGCTGCATCACCGGATGCTGTGTTGATTACAGAAACGAACGTGCCCCATTTAGAGAATATCAGTTACTTTGGTGCTTACGACCAAGAGCTCAAACGCACGGATGAAGCTCATATGGTTTATCAATTCCCCCTGGCTCCCCTTGTGCTGCATACCCTGGTGTCTGGTAGTGCCAAACGATTGATGGATTGGGCGGAAGGGCTTGAGGATACTGGTATTTTCTTTAATTTTATTGCCTCTCATGATGGGATAGGGATGTTACCCGCCCATGGCATCCTGACCGATGAAGAGCTCCAAAATGTGATTGACCAGGTAAGTCGCAATGGCGGTTTGTTGTCGCATCGTTCCAATCCTGATGGCTCTGAGACGGTCTACGAACTGAATACTACCCTGTATGACGCCTTGAACGATCCCAAAAACCCTGACCTACCCGTTGATATTGATCGGTTCCTGGCATCACAGGTGATTCTGATGTCTCTTGCTGGTGTGCCTGGAATTTACTATCACAGCCTATTTGGATCGAGAAATTCGATGGAGAATGTTCAAAAAACGGGGCGAGCACGGTCCATCAATCGGGAGAAATTCTCTCAGCAGGCATTGATCCAAACACTTGAAGACTCACATAATGAACGCACCAAGATTTTCAACCGCATGCGTGATTTGCTGGCCATACGAACCCAGTATGAGGCATTCAGCCCTTACGGAGCCCAAGGAATTTTTCGGGTAGATGATCGGGTTTTCGGTTTGGTAAGAACTTCCCCAGATAAATCTTCAGGTATCCTCGTGCTAGTAAATATTAGCTCTGAAAACGTGAAAGTAGCCATCGACATTGGCAATAGTATCTTTACACAGGCAGATGCGATAAAGGACCTGATCAGTGGTGAAGTCTTTCCAATGCGGGGGAGAACACTGGAATTAGCTTTCAATCCTTACCAATCGATGTGGCTTAACGCTTGAAATTATTCATACTCTTGATAGTTGTAATTACACTTTCTTCTTATTAAATAATTGCGGTTGAAGGTTCGTGATCGAGAGGATTATCTTGAGGGTAAATCGGCCGTTTTAAATCTTGATGATCTGATAAATTTTAATAGAACCAAGATCCCTCTTGGTTATTGCCTTGGAAAATAAAAAGAAAACAATTAATTGGAAAGAACCGATAATATGTTGTGATGCATCTTGATAATTGAAGATACTACAGTGAAACCAAACAAAATTACCATCATTTATTTTTCTGCAACGGATGTCACCCGGACCTATGCCCAGAAGGTGTTATCCAATGTGATCCAAAGATGAAGGATGACTTTCTAAAATTTTTGAATTATTTCCACCTCAATGACGAAATGCTCAATGCAAAGCAGAGCAAGATCATCACCGAATTCTGGCAAGCAGCGGCGTGATTACAGAAGGATGAAGCACACTCATCAAATTATAAGGTTGTTTTATTAACGATTTATTGGGTGGATGCTTTTTATTTTGTGCCTGTGTAAAACTTAGCCAAATTAACACGGCAGAGGACATGGGGGAATTCTAAACCTGATAGAAATATCAGGAAAGACGAATTTTAATTAACAAGGGAAGAAAGTTCGCATCATCCTTTCATAGTAATTGACTGCAATAGTTTGAAAAATTGCCAACCAGGTTTTTTAGAAAAACTAATGTAAACTATTGACATGCATGCCCTAAAATTTATATAATTTATATGAACCCTATCTTAAATATTTACTAGCAATAGAATTAGTAAAGAAAGGCGGTAAAAATGGCTGGATATACATTTAGAATATCAACTGCATTAGAAGGGCTTTTGTCTAAAATAGCAGGTAGAAAAAGGACGACTAAAGAAGAAATCTTGCGTCGTGCAATTGCTTATTATGCATTGATTGATGAAAAATTATCTAAATCGGATCAGCCTGTCAAAATTCGGATAGAAAAGGCTGGCGAATCCGACGATTACGAAAAAAATGATAAAAAAATTGTTATTGATTTTGTTTAGTGTGTTGAGTTTTGAGAATCAAAAAAAAATAGACTTCTCGTAAATTTAGGAAAATCTTACTTCGATATTTTAAAAAGGAGTATTCGATGTCTGCGGCGACTGTGGAAAATATATTTGCTGAAGATTTTGACATCAAAAAAGAAGAAATTGAAATTGTATCAAAACTCACAGGCTTGCAGTGGGTTGGGTTTAAAATTGCATTGATATTAATGGGAATTATCATGATCGTGATTATCGGTATTGGCATATATTATTTTGTTAATTCTCCGCCAGTCATTAATTTACCTGTTGATTTTCAACAAATGACAGCTGATGAATTTGGAAAATATACTAAAGCGATCGAGATTTATCAAGAATTAAGTACAGCGTCAACAACCAGAGCCATTACGCTTTTTGAAACGATTGTAGCCAAAGCCCTTATTCCGATCTTGACCTCTGTACTTGGGTATATCTATGGGACCTATAACAAAAATGAAGTGGAAGAAGGATCAACAAAGTGATTGTTGGTGCGCTCAGAAGCGGAGCGCACCCTACTAATTATTCTATGGCAAAAGTAGGGTGCGCAGCGAATTTCTGCGCACCATTAATCTGAAAATTTTATCAAAAGCAGAAAATCGGTATCACAAAATACTTCATTGAAATTTTGTAATAAAAAGATTATTATGCACTCGTTTCTTCGTGTGTTTCCGTTCTCTTATTTTAAATAAGAGGATGGTTTTTAAAGTTTTTTTATCTGGAAAGAATATCCGTAATTGTTGACAAAAAATAAAATAGTTAGGATTCTTAAATCATAAAACCAATATTGGTTAAAAAATAGGAGACTTTAATGATTAATGGTATTAGCCACATTTCACTTATGGTTGCCAACCTCGAAGCGGCAGAATCCTTCTATTCCGAATTGTTTGGTATGACCCTCATAGGGCGTGAAAGCTTGCAGGATGATGGCCAATGGTACACATTACCTTTTGACAAAACCTGGCAAGACGCCCATAACACTGGGGTTATCTTGAACATGGTTGCCTTACGCAAGGACAAGCTGGTTTTAGCTCTGTTTCAAGGGAAGGTAATTGCAGTTGAGCCTCGGTATATTGGCCTGAGCGTCGACAAGGATGAAATCAATGCGATTCGTAGTCGGCTGTCATCAGAAATTGTGCTGCTGAATGATCAGGAGGATCGCCTTGAAATAATGGATCCCTACCAGATTATTTGGCAAATCGCAGTTGACCCCGTCTTCCAAACAGCGGGAGAATTTGCAGGCCGCTGGATAAACTTATAAAACCCGAACACTTGGCTATTTTTTTCTGTTCATTATACGTTTTAGAATATTGTGATTCTTGATGCGCTCACAAGCGGAGCGCACCCTGCTTGCGCAATTAGCGTTTAGAGTCAGGGTGGGTATTGGAGGGCTTAATTTCTTCAAGTATTTTTCGGTCAATAAAGCAGGGCGCTTGCTTTCTTCAAGTCGTCGACGACCAATGCAATTTTCGCTTGCGTGGTGAAGTAAGCCACCTCGATGTTAACGCCAGCATCCGCTAACTTGCGGGTGATTTCTTCCAAAGCGCCAGGTCGGTCAGCGATTTCTCGTACCAGGGCATCTTTCTCGGCGATGATATCCATCCAATTAGCTTCCAGAGTTTCCCGGGCACTGACACCATCTTCGACCAGGATGTGAATGGGAGATTCTCCTTTGTAAGTGATGGCACTGATTCCTTCAATATTGATCCCTGCATCCGCAAGAATTTCACAGAGGTCCGCTAAGGTGCCAGGGCTGTCCTTCAAAATGACCGTAATATCTTTCATGACAATCCTCCTTATTTTTCCCATTTACCCACGATTAAGACCATCCGGGGATTGAGTGAAATATTTCTACTTTCATTATACATATTTACTAGGTTGTTTTTCAATATGTCTATGAACTCAATTTGAGAAAATTGTTCTTTACTAAAAAGTTAACCTTGCATTTTGACCTTATGCAATAAATAATCAATGGTGTTTAAAACAGCAAAGATTCTTCAACAAAACTTAAACCTGTTGTTAACACACAAAGTAGAACCTTACCGTACAATCAATCTCGAATGATTAGTGATTGACAGGAGATATCCATTGAATAAGAAACCCAAAGTCATGTTTCTCTGTACAGGCAACTCGGCTCGCAGCCAGATGGCAGAAGCCTTCACCCGCAAATATGCTGGTGATCGTTTTGAGGTTCACAGTGCCGGCCTAGAACCCAAAGGAATCAATCCTTACACGATCCGAGTGATGGAAGAGATCGGAATCAGTCTGGATGGACAGCGCTCAAAAAGCCTCAAAGAATACCTGGCGAAGGTACATTTTGCCCACCTGTTCACTGTTTGTGGACACGCAGAGCAGAACTGCCCACGCATCTTCCTAACACAAGGCAAGCATGAGCATTGGGATTTTGAAGATCCGGCTGCTTTTGAGGGGTCTGAAGAGGAAAAATTGGCGAAATTCCGTGAGATTCGCGATCAAATCGATCAGCGTGTTAAAAATTGGCTAGCTAATATCGAATTACCTTAAAAATTCTCTTTAAGGGCACATTATCTTCAAAAGATTACCGTTCCTTCATAAAATCACAAAAAGAATAATTTACATGAGGATCAAGTGGATCTAATTCTGGAATATATTTAATCAATAAGGCCAATTTAAGGATAAGGGGTGAATAATCTTCATAAAAAATCTGGAAATAGCTCTTAATCATTCCCAATTATTAGAAAAAATTGAAATTAATCATATTTTTCTTTATACTTAAGATAACTTCACAACCATTGCAACATTGAAGTTTTTATCACCCAATGGATGAAGAAAATTAAAAAAAACTACGGAATTGGGTCCTGTGATGCAATGTCCAAAATGTGGTTTTGCAATTTCAGACCAGGCAATTTATTGTCCGAATTGCGGCGCGCAAATTAAAGTGACCTGTCCTAAATGTGGAGCGATGACACAAGCTGGGGCGACTTTCTGTTCTCAATGCGGGCATCGACTAGGCTCTCCAATCAATATTCATATCGCTGCACAACGAGAAAATGACAAATCGACTTTAAAAACCTCCGTTTCGTTACAACCTTCCATTGATCCTTATGAACGTCGTGTTGTTACAATATTATTTGCTGATATTGCCGGATATTCGGGGATCTCTGAGAAAATTGATCCGGAATACTTAGCAGATATTATGCGGGATGCCTATCCCTGTCTTTTAGAACCAATTCGCAAATATGATGGATTGATTGTGCAGGTGATGGGTGATGGCGTATTGGCTTATTTTGGTACGCCATCCGCCCGTGAAGAAGATCCTGAACGCGCTGTTATGGCCGGGTTAAAAATTGTCACACGCGTTCAATTGTATGCTAAAAAACTAATAGAAAAACGGATCCTTGAAGATTTTCATGTCAGGGTTGGGATTAATACTGGCCTGGTTGTGGTTGGTGAAATGAATCCGGAAAAGCACCTGTCCTATGTGGCTTTGGGCGATGCGGTCAACCTGGCTGCGCGTTTGCAGCAAAACGCACCCAATGATTGTGTACTCATCAGTTATTCAACCTATCAACAGATAAGGGGCCTGTTCGATCTTCAGTATCAAGGGGCATTGGTGGTTAAGGGTCGCGAGGAAGTTGAACAGACCTATATCGTAACAAAACGCAAGCCTGATCACCATCGCCTGCAAAGGCGTGGGTTAGAAGGTGTCGCAACCACGATGATTGGACGCGAACCTGAGATCGCCGCGTTGCAGAACATCTACAGGGATGCAATTCAGGGGGGAGAGACGGCTTTAGTTCTGATTAGCGGGGATCCTGGCATCGGCAAGACACGCTTGGTAAATGAGTTTATGGGTTGGGTAAAGTCACAACCCATCTCGCCCATTTATTTGCGAGGCCGGGCAATTCCAGAAACCCAAGATGTCCCTTATGGTGTGCTGCGGAATTTGTTTGCCAGGTACTTTGGTATTCTTGAGACGGACACCACAACGGAGGCTTTAAAGAAATTCCGGGAAGGGACGCAAAATAGTATTGAGACTGATCAGGCGGATCTAATTGGTCAATTTGTGGGTTTTGATTTTAAAGCCAGCCCTGCAATCCAATCTTTGCTAGGAAGTGCTTCTTTTAGTGAGATTTCCGAACTGTATCTAAAAAACTATTTTCGAAGTCTGGCAGAAAACTCTTTATTGATTATTCTGGAAGACCTGCAGTGGATGGATGATCGAACTCTGGACTTTATTTCGGAGCTTATGATTGAGTTTGGGGGCGTGGGTGGGTTTCAGGTGATGATCCTCTGCACTGCACGAACAAATTTTTTTGAATTGCGACCAAAATATGGCGAAGGAATTTTAGGGTTCATCAAGTTAAAGTTGCGGAAGCTCTCGCGTCTGCAAAGTCGCTCTCTTATTGATGAGATTCTTTTCAGCGCTCAAGAAATTCCTGAAGCTTTTTACCAGTGTATTGTGGATGAAGCAGGGGGCAATCCCTTCTTTGTTGAAGAAATGATCCGGATGTTTTTTGATGAAGGGGTGATTAAGACACAGAAAGGTTCTTTGTCCATCAAACTTGAGAAATTAGAAGATTTGCATGTCCCCTCCACCTTAAAAGGCATCCTGCAAGCACGCTTAGATTCATTGCCTGGCGTTGAAAGGCATGTTTTGCAGAAGGCAGCTGTCATTGGCAGGACCTTCTGGGATGGTTTATTGAAGGTTCTGATAGAAAATGAGGAAGAATCGCAAAAAGTCAATCAAAGACTTGAAGCTCTGCACGATCGCGGTTTAATCTATCATCGCGAGCGGTCGAGCATTGCTGGAAACCAGGAATATTTATTTAAACATGCACTATTACGTGATGAGGCATATGAAACTGTTCTGATAAAGCACCGCCGTAATTATCACCAACGAGTCGCAATTTGGATTGAGGAAAATGCTGGTGACCGTCTAGAGGAACACCTGGCGTTGATTGCCTATCACTATTTGGAGGGGGGTAAGCGGGATCTTGCTGCGGATTGGTATAGTAGGGCAGGAGAACGGGCGCTCAATCAATGTTCCATGCAGGAGGCAAAGAATCTGTTTGAAAAGGCACTTGCTCTGATCAATGATCATGACCTTATCCGGCTTTGGCGAGCCACACTGGGTCATGATGAGGCTGTGGGGACACTGGGCGAGTTGGAAGCTCGGCACGCTGACGATGCCAAGCTGCTCGAGATGGCAAAACAACTCAAAGATGACAAGATGCTCGCCGAGGCCTATTTTCGGATTGGCAGCCAGGCCAACAGTGAAGGCAATCATCAAGTTGCACTGCGCGCCTTTGATCATGCTTTAGAAATTGTAAACCGCACCGATGATCTGACAATGCAAGCACTGGTTCTACCTATGAAGATTTCTTTACTGACATCAGAAGGAAATCTGAAAGAAGCAGGTTCATTGGTCGAGGATAGTCTGGATTTAGCTCGAAAAACTGCGGATGCAGATATCCAGGCGAGGGCTTTAAACAATATTGCCCCTTATTATCAGGCGATCGGTGATATTTCACAAAGTGTGGCTTTGATGCAAGAGGTGATTGACATCAATCAACAGCAAGGCAATCGCTTGGGTGAAACCTATGGATTGCTTAACCTCGGCTATTTTTATCTTGAGTTAGGACATTTTATAGACGGTCATCGACTGCTCGAACGCGCGTTGCAGGTTGGCCAGAGATTAGGCATCAAAATCTGTGAGGCCTATGCCATGCTAAATCTTGGTTTAGCTAAATGGCGTCTGGGTCAACCTGAAGAAGCCTGCGAGGTTTTAGAAAGCAGTGCAAAAGTTTTAGAAGCGCTTGAAGATCAACGGGGATTGACGTCACGTAATTTTTATCTTGGTCTTAGCTATGAAGCAAAAAATGACCTTTCAAATGCAGCCAAACATTACTTATCAGCTTATGAATCTTACAAAGCTTTCAAGGCAACATCAGGCATTGTTGAAGCCCAAGCCGGCCTGGCGCGTGTGACGCTGAAGCAGGGTGAGATGGAACAGGCAAAAGACTTTGCACAGCAAATTTTCAGTTATTTGGAACAGGAAGGGCCACAAGGTTTGGAATTTCCGATAATTGTTTACCTTACTTGCGCCCAAGTTTTTGATGCACTAAAAGAGACCTCATTGGTTCAGCATGTGCTGGAAAAAGGATCTAAAGTGATTCAAGAACGTCTTGAACTTATTCGTGAAAAAGACTGGAAGGAGGCATATATGGAAAAAATCCCGGAGAATAGATTGTTGTTGTCCTATTAGAAAAAGTGTTAAGGAACACGTTTGAACATTACGCTATGACAAAGCGTGGTGCTAAAGTTTTTGCTTATATTGAAAAGGAGATTTGAAATGAGAGAGAGTTGGGTTCATAAGGAAGCATATCATTTCCCTGGATTAACGGTTATTGTGCCAGAACAAAACAGGCAGCAAATTTGGATTATGCCTGTTGATCTGTCCGATAGGTTTCCTGTGGAAGTTCCTGAATTCACCGGAAATTTCGAGCTGATTAGGGTTATCGCAAACATTGCTTTATTTCGCGTGGATGATGTTGAAAGAGGAGCCTTTGAAGAGCCGATTTTGGAATTTGACCCGCCCATTGAATTTTATATCAGCTACAGTTTAGAAGATTTGCGTCAAGCTTATTGTGAAATTAAAAGACTTAAATTAGCGTATTGGGACCTTGAAAAGTGGGTGATCATCAGTGAGCCAGCCTACGAATATCAGATCTTGCCGTTGAGCACCGGTCCGATCGCTGTAGTCAAGATTTGGGACTGGCTTGGTGACCCACCATTAGCCTGGGGCAAATAGAAGCTATTTGTTGGTTTATGGAATAAAACTTTCACCATGAAGATAGGTGATGACCTATCCATCTTGATGCCTGCGTGTGCGTAAATTATTTTCTTCATTGTTAATAAAACTGACAAATTTTATAAGGAGCGCTGCCTTTGACTCTCAATATTACCCGTCATATCCCACTTTTCAATAACCTTCCTGATCTTGAGTTACAAGCTTTGATCGAGACATCAGAGGCGTGTAGCTTTCAACCGGGAGAGGTCCTATTACAAGAAGACTCAACAAGTGAACACTTCTTTATCCTAATTGAGGGTGAAGTGGAAATTATCAAATCCTTGGGCACCCACGAAGCCCGCCAATTAGCGATAAGACGTCAGGGTGCGATCCTTGGTGAAATGAGTAAGTTCAGTCCAGATGGTACCCATACTGCAAGCGTGGTAGCGCATACCCCCTGCAGGTTGTTAAAGGTACCTTTCACCTGGTTGGATTCAGCGATAAGGCACCACCCGGATTTAGCCTACGATTTGATGCGGCTGTATAGCAACCGTTTAGATAGCTCTGAAAACGTAACTATCCTAGAACTGAGAGAGAAAAATCGCCAACTCACCCAGGCGTATAATGACTTAAAAATCGCCCAGGCTGCGATCATTGAGAAGGAAAAATTAGAGCAGGAGATGCGCTTGGCTGGTAAGATCCAGCACAGCATCCTTCCGAAGACCTTGCCCTCATTTCCCGGTTTGGATTTTGGTGCGTTGATGATCCCGGCGAAACAAGTGGGGGGTGATTTCTATGATTTTATCCAACTGGACGACCAGCGCGTGGGAATCGTGATTGGGGATGTCTGCGATAAAGGCATGCCGGCAGCTTTGCTGATGGCGCTTTCCTACTCTTCTGTGCGGATGGAAGCGCTTCGAAAAGCCAGTCCAGGGGATACATTGCGAGCGGTGAACCGGCATCTGCTCCAAATTGAATGTTCGGATATGTTTGTCACGCTTTTGTATGGGATTTTGGATTGCAAAACGCTGCAATTTGAGTATGCCCGTGCAGGTCATCCCGAACCCCTATTACTGGATGGCTATCACAAACCAATGCCTGTAACTCACAGGCTTGGGCAGGCGATAGGGATTTTTGACCACTTCGAACTCGATGAGGGCAGCATTTCACTCCCTGAAGGTGGAACTTTGCTCTTATACAGCGATGGATTGAGTGAAACGATCGAAGATCAGCTAGGATCACCAGCGCTTCCTGAAATGTGCGCATCGATCGTAAATACCAAAGAAATGAACGCACAAGCCTGTTGTGAGGGTCTTTGGAAGGCGGCCGGGGGTTCCTCAGCGGAATCAAAGATTAAAGACGATTTCACCGTCGTTGTAATAAAATCACGCAAAAAGGAAGCCAACCAATGGGGTTAGATACCTTTGCGTCCCGTTCACCAGATGATATAGAGCTCACTGAAGAGGATTTCAAAGCCTTCGAGGGTGCCAATCTCGCATTGTGCGGCGGGATTTTCAGTGGGGATGGGAGTGATGGCAGCTTTCGGGGGAAAGTGTATGCCTCATACATTTTAGAGATTACAGATGAAAGCCTTTACCAGGAATGGATTCCGCCTCAAACCGTGTGCGAGATGTATCACGCCCTGGCAGCTTATGAACGATCAAAGTGGCAGGATGAGCAAAAGGATGATCCAACGGAAAGCGAGCATTCAGACCTGTGTACATTTTTCAAGATCTGTTGCGAGCGCGGATTAGGGTTAATCGGTTGGTCATGAGTTTGGTAATAGAAGGGGAATTTCTTGATGGGTGGTATTTGGTTTTTTCCATTAAGACGCTTAGTTTTATACATCAATCAAAAATTCGCTATCTAGACCCAAAATCTATGCTAAAATTTTTTCAATGACTATGTCGCTTTTATTGTAGAATTGGGGTGCATATGCTGGCACGGGTTTTCTCTTGCGCGGTGATCGGCCTGGATGGCGTTGTCGTTGAAGTTGAAGTGGATACCGGTGGGGGATTGCCCAAGATGGTCATCGTTGGTTTGCCGGATGCGGCGGTGCAGGAAAGCCGTGAACGGGTGCAATCGGCGGTTAAAAATGCCGGTTTTTATTATCCCCGCAAAAAACTGACGGTCAATTTGGCGCCGGCTTCAGTCCGCAAAGAGGGTCCTGCCTACGATTTACCGATTGCGGTGGGGGTGTTGATTGCGACAAGTCAGCTTGACCCGGAAACCGTGGAAGATACCTTAATCATTGGCGAACTCTCCCTCGATGGGGGCGTGCGGCATGTGAAGGGGGTGCTGCCCATGGCGGCATTGGCACGCCATGAGGGGTATAAGACGGTGATCGTACCCGAGGTGGACGCGCCTGAAGCAGCATTGATCCCTGATATTCAAGTGATCCCCGCACCGACGCTGAATGCATTGCATGATCACCTGACGGGTATCACCCCTTTGGAACCAGCTAAACCACCCGCCCATGACCCGGCCGAGGTGCTGGTGGAAACGGATTTCAGTGAGATTAAAGGGCAGGAGCATGTCAAACGCGCTCTGGAAGTGGCAGCAGCGGGTGGACATAACCTGCTGATGATCGGTCCACCTGGGGCTGGGAAGACCTTGATGGCTCGGGCATTACCTTCCATCTTGCCAACGATGACAATCGATGAATCCCTGGATGTGACCCGCATCTATAGCGTGGCAGACTTATTGCCGTCGGATGTCCCTTTAATCCGGGCACGTCCATTCAGAGCGCCGCATCACACTATCAGCCATGCCGGGTTGGTGGGTGGTGGCAATTGGCCGCACCCGGGGGAGATCAGCCTGGCGCACCGCGGTGTGCTGTTCCTGGATGAGCTGCCGGAGTTCAGCTCCAAGGTGCTGGAGGTGTTAAGACAACCCCTGGAGGATAAGGTGGTCACCATCAGCCGCGCCCAAGGATCGCTGACCTTCCCAGCCAATTTTCAACTGGCGGCCGCAATGAACCCCTGCCCGTGCGGCTATTATGGGGATCCGACCAGACCCTGCACCTGCACATCAACCATGGTGACGCGCTATCAGAAGCGCATCTCGGGTCCCTTGATGGACCGGATTGACATTCACATGCAGGTGCCGCGGGTGGAATACCAGAAGTTGCGTGATATGCGACCGGGGGAAACATCTGGCGAGGTACGAAAGCGGGTGGAAGCAGCGAGAGAAAGACAGCGAGTAAGGTTTGCAGGCACGGATATTGCCAGCAACGCCGATATGCGGCCGGCACAGATTCGGAAATATTGTGTTTTGGACGAAGCCTGCCAATCCCTGATGAAAACCGCCATGCGTCAACTGCGATTAACAGCAAGGGCGTATCATCGAGTGCTGAAGCTGAGCCGCACAATTGCCGATTTGGCAGGGTCAGAGGCCATCACCCAGGTACACCTGGCAGAGGCACTGCAGTATCGTCCTAAGCTGGAGTTGATGTAAACTCGATCTGGCTTTTTCTGATAGTTTTTTAGAAAAGTTGGGTAATCCAGGCCAATCTTTTGTCATAAACTCAGCATGAAATTTTATGATTTGATTTTTTTGCTTGAATACTTGATATATGGCCTAATATTGTGTATAATCAATATGTAATAAATAGATGTATTTTGGAGCTATATCATGGACCGCACACAAATTATGCTTGAACCTGAACAGAAACAAATTCTCAAAAAAATAGCGGAACAAGAACAAAGATCATTTTCAGAGCTTGTCCGGGAAATGCTCGATGCACAAATCACAAAGCATCAAAAATCTAAATTGGCAGCTGCTGCAAAGGCTTTGCTAGAAGATTACATGGCAGATGAAGAGCTGTTAGCTTTTACAGCCTTAGATGGTGAGGAATTCCATGCGTAGGGGAGAAATCTGGTTAATAAATCTGGATCCAACTATTGGGGCCGAAATTAAGAAATCACGTCCAGCCATCATTGTAAATGTTGATGAGATCGGTGTCCTGCCATTGAGAGTAATTATTCCCATTACAACATGGAAGGACCGTTATACAAAGGCACCCTGGCTGGTGCAGATTCAGCCAAACAAAAAAAATGGTCTTGATAATCTATCAGCTGCAGATACTTTTCAGGTTCGATCATTATCTACTGAACGCTTTATTCGAGCCATTGGGAAAGTTGATGGTGAAACTTTGTCAGCCATTCTTGATGGTGTGAAGGTTGTGTTGGGTATTTAGATAGAAATTTGCTGTAGGTGTTTCAATTTGTTTAGTGCAAGTTTCATTAATTGCTACTCAAATAAGCTGATGAAGATTGCAATGCAGGTTTTGCAGTATTAAGGAAAGTTATATCACCGGGTGCTGAAGTTGAGCCGCACGATTGCTGATTTAGCGGGGTCTGAGACGATCACCCAGGTGCACCTGGCAGAGGCGTTGCAGTACCGTCCAAAACTGGATTTGATGTGAAAGTTGGTGCCGATGTTGATTACCTCTAAACAAGGCGGTGTAAGGCTCAATCAGGCTTGTAAATGACATTCAGATTTCCAGATAGACTATTGGAAATTCTCTCAATAAGATTATTGATTGAAATATTTATTTATGTTATGAATGGAAACCTTTTTCCAAGCACAATAGCTAGATTTTAACTGCGGCTTCTTTATCGTCTGAGTGATTAATTTGAATAATAAAGCCAACGTAATGCTCGGTTAATCGCTGCAGCGTTGCAAGAATTATGGTCTTCATCCTTAAAAATTTGCGTATTAAGATCCAGTCCTGGATAAGCCCTTGATTCTAAAAGTTCCTTCATTTTATTGAAGGATTCGAGATAATCGTTTTCTTCGCTTCCTAATGACATAAAAACCCTGGCTTTTAAATCCTGGTGAGACTCGGCAAAACGTTCTTCTTCCTCAAACAGTACTTGCCAAATCCATGGACTTCCCACAAAATAATTCTGAAAATAGTGCGATTTTTGGAATAGGGCATACAGGGTAAACGTTCCGCCCAAAGAATAACCCGCCAGACCACGTTCTTCACTTCTTGCGCGATAATTAGTCTCGATGAAAGGTAAAACTTCCTCACAAAGCGATTTGAGAAAAAGATCTGCCCCGCCAGTATGGACTTCTATGTCGTGCTTATAAGTTTTCAATATATCTTGCCAGCTTCTATCAATCTCATTATTTGCTATTGGGGTTAAATCACGTGAGCGCCAGGCGAAAAACTCTGCTAATCCTTTAATACGATCATCACTCACAACGTATCCTATTCCAACGATGATGGTGTTATTTTTTATGTCCAACATGGGCATCTCGTAATATAAGGATGATGTAGAAAAAAATGGGAAACTATAGTTTCCATCCAAAGAATATAGGATGGGATAACTTTCGTTTTCATTATTGTATTCGAATGGCAATTTTATGAATAATAATAGTTCCTGATTTAAATTTTCAGAATAAAGTGTTTGGATTTCAACGCCAGGTTGTAGAATAGATTTAGTCATTTTTAGATCCTTTCTAAATAATCCAAAATTATTCATTTAGGTAAAATGAATTTGATTTTAGTTTTTGGTTTGCGAGCTTTTGGAAATGATGTTGTGCTTCGAGTATTAATGAATCTTTCTCAATACTCTATTCACATTGAAAAGTGAGAGCCTTTAATCGATCACATTTTATATTATAACATATTCATCATATAATTTAACAGTTTTCTTCAATACTTAAACCATCTTTATACTGAACTACACCCCTGCCCATGCGGTTATTATGGTGACCCGACCAGACCCTGCACCTGCACATCAACCATGGTGACGCGCTATCAGAAGCGCATCTCAGAATCCTTGATGGACCGGATTGATATCCACATGCAGGTGTCGAGGGTGGAATACCAGAAATTACGCGATATGCGACCGGGAGAAACATCGGCTGAGGTATGAAAACGTGTGAACACAGAGAGAGAAAGGCAGCGAACGCGTTTTGCGAGCACGGATTTCGCCAGTAACGCTGATATGCGGCCAGCACAGATTCGGAAGTATTGTGCCCTGGATGAAGTTTGCCAATCCCTGATGAAAATTGCCATGCGTCAACTGCGATTAACAGCAAGGGCGTATCATCGAGTGCTGAAGTTGAGCCGTACAATTGCCGATTTGGCGGGATCGGAGGCCATCACCCAGGTTCACCTGGCGGAGGCACTGCAGTACCGTCCCAAGCTTGATTTGATGTGAATTTAACCAGCGTTTTTTTGATTGTTTATAAAGTTATCGTTGGTGTCCACACTAACGAGACTGATGCCCTGGTTGTAGGGTTTCCCACAGGTGAGAACACTTGTGGAATCAAACGACAATTGCTGATTTGGCTGTGTCGGAGGCGTTCAACAAGGTTGATTTGGCAGCGACGCTGAAGTATCGATTGGATCTGGATGTTGAAAAGATGATGATGCTCAAGGGTACACGCTTTATGGACAGACATCGACATGGAAATACATACGGCACTCATCATCTGTTAATGAACGGGTGATGCGTGAACGTGCAAGATCCATTAAATTGCTCAATTCAATTTCATACATCCGGATGGTGCCGTCTGCACCGGCGGTGGCAAGGTGTTGACCATCCGGGCTAAATGAAACGCCAAAAACATTACTGGTATTGCCATACAGGCTTGCAATTTCTTCACCAGTGTCTACATTCCACACTTTAGCAAGCCGGTCGAAACTGGCTGAGACAATTTGAGAACCATCCCGGCTGAATGCTAATCTGAGGGCTATCCCGGTGTGTCCTGACATTGTACGCAATTTTTCTCCGGAAATCAGATCCCAAAGAATAATTTCGCCATCTTGATTGCCCATAGCCAACACATCTCCCTGTGGGTTGAGCGCAATGCTGTAAATATCCTTTCCATCCCCTGAAAACGTACCCAATTCCAAACCAGTTGCGGCATCCCAGACGCGGACAAAATCGTCATCACTGCCAGTATAAACGCGACTTCCATCCGGGCTAAAGGCAATGCTGGTTATCCATGCAGTGTTAGGATGATGGGAAAATGTAACAATTTCGTGCCCTGTTGAAAGGTCCCAAACCTTTGCGGTTCCATCCCAACTGGCGCTGGCCAGCTTTGCGCCATCCGGGCTGAAGGCCAGATCAGGGACGTAATACGTATGCCCCACCAGAGACATTAAGGGATCGCCGGAACGGGTGTCCCAAAGCGTGATCATTCCATCCAATCCCCCCGTGGCAATTTGAACGCCATCCGGGCTGAAGGCCAACCCCGTGAAATTGTCCATATAAACATCGCCTTTGGGGAGCGTCAGAAGCAATTGGCCGGATTCTGAATCCCATAATTTAGCGGTTCCATCAACGCTGACAGAAGCAAGACGCTTGCCATTGGGGCTGTATTGGACGTCCCACACGACATCTTGATGTCCCAAGATGGTGAGTATTTCGTGACCTGGTGTGGTGTCCCATACTCTGACGGTTTCATCATAACCGGATGTGGCGATGCGTGTTCCATCTGGACTGCCTGCCACTCCCACGATCGTGCTCTTGTGTCCGGCAAGGGTGAGCACTTCTTGCCCAGAATCAGCATCCCAAACCCTGGCAACCCCGTCTTGCCCGGCTGTGACAATCCTGCCATTTGATAGGAAGGCGATATCCCAAAAGCCCGAAGAACGTGGCAGGCTCAGTAATTCCTCACCGGAATCCGAATTCCAGATTTTAACACTGCCATCTTCGCTAGCGGCAGCAAGCCTAGGATCGTTTGGGCTAAAGGCAACACCGTGGATCACCCCTCCAAGATGAAAATTGTGTATCACATCCCCGGAAACAGCATCTAAAACTTTGACGATGCCATCATCACCGCCAATGGCGAGCAGGCGGCCATCCAGATTATAGGTAATGGTGTTGGGTGGCAGATCGCTGTGATTGATGGATAAAACTTCGGTTTGGGTTTTAACCTCCCAGATTTTAGTCATCCCTCCCATATTTGAAACGGCCAAAAATTTTCCATTGGGGCTAAAACAGATTTGTCCTATACCCTGGATGTGTCCTGTTTCTGTTGTATAAGAACCCCCGGAGATTGTGTAGAGTTTATCTCCGCTGGTGGCATCCCATAATATAACTTGTGTGACCCAAGACGTTGCTAAGATTGTTCCATCCGGGCTAAAAGCAATACTCGAAGAAAATTCACCCGAATCGTTAACCAAAACCAGAAGTTGTTGACCTGATGCCGCATCCCAGATTTTAGCCGTTCCATCTTCGCCGATGCTCGCTATGCGGGTTCCATCTGGGCTGAAGACCACATCGACAGCCCCTCTGGTATGCGCTGGGACAGTGAAAACGGAATGCAATGCAGGTAAAGCCTGGTGCAGGGCATTACGGGCTTCCAGTGTATCCATTATTTCAATGGCATGCAGGGCTAACAGCACACTGCGTTCTGGATCAATTTGCAGGTTATTACCTGCAGCTGCTGCTAATTCCCGCGAAGTGGCAAGGTTTTCAGCCCGAGCGGTTCGCTGACCATAAGTAAAAGCCACCAGGGCTAAAATGCCAACGATGAGAAAAGCAATAAACAAAATCACAGCGCGCTGACGCAATCGGCGGTTGGAATGAATTTGCTCATTGGTGCGCGCACGTTCAGCCTCAGCCAATTTCTGCGCAGCTTCCAGGGCTTTTTGCCGTTGCGCTTCGCGCTCTGCTAATTCTTGATTTGCTAACCTTCGTGATGCTTCCAGGAAACCGCTTTCTAATGGGTTCAGATCTTCGCGATGAATTTCAGCCCATTCCAGTGCTTGGGCGAGCCGCGCGCCGCGATATGTTCCACCGGGATCGCGGCCTAGCGTTTCCCATTCCTGAGCAGTTTCTGTTAAGTGACGGTGCAAGCGCAGGCTCTCCCGATTTTCAATGATCCAGTTACGTAGTGTCGGCCACTCACGGATCAGGGCTTCGTGGGCAACTTCAACAAAGTTCTGATTGGTTGTGATCAGTCGTGCATCAGCAAGGGTCATCAATACTTCGTGAATCTGTTCTCTATCTTCCGGTTTGGTGGTCAATTCTTCAAAGCTGACTCGGCGCCGGGTGTCCGCGGACGTCGTTTCGTCACCAAGTTCAGTCAGGCGCAAGAATATCTGCCGAGCGATCACACGCTGCTCAGGTAACAGCTGGTCTTGAAACACAGTTTCAGCAGTTTCCGCGATGGCACCACGAATACCACCTGAAGCAATATAACCACTGATAGTGAGTTTGCGTCCTCGCCGGCGGTTCCATGTTGTCAGCAAAGCATGCGAAAGTAGGGGCAATGCCCCTGGTTCTGGGACCTCATCGGAATCAGCGCCCACATCGTGAAGAAGAAGATCAACCAGTCCTGGTTCCAGTTCCCAATGGCCTAGCTGCGCGGGTTTCTCAATAGCACAGCGCAGCTCCTGGGCAGTCATCGTGCCGATATATTCCTGGTGCTTAGCAAGTGCCTGCCGCAGGAACTTAAATCGGGCACAATGTGCATAAAAATCAGCCCGTAAAACAATCATAATGATTGCCTTCCCATCCTGATTAAAAGCAGCGGTCAGCAAGTTATCAACAAAAGCTGTTTGTTCCGCCTCACTTCGGCAAAGGGTGAACAATTCCTCAAACTGATCTACGACTAAGAGTGCATGACTAGTACTTGTTTCCTCAGCAATATCCGTAAGAGTCTTACTCAGTGTTTTGGATTGATAGATCAGATGATCAATCCAATTTTGGGAAGAATAAGCTTGGCTGGTAAAGCTTTGGAGGCTGTTGGCCAGCGTTTCTAGTGGATGGGCTGTGGGGGTCATTACAAAAACTGGCCACCCTGAGGAGGCTTGCTGCCATCGCAAGGCAGGAATCACCCCAGCACGGATGACTGAGGATTTTCCGCTGCCGGATGCACCGACAACAGCCAAAAAACGCTGGTCGGTTTTTACTGCGTGATTTACATGATCTACAAGTGTTTGGGTTAATTCCTCCCGACCGAAAAATATTTCAGCGTCAGATTCTTCAAAGTAATAAAGGCCTTTGTAAGGGGACAACCCAGCAGCAGGCGCATCTTCACGGCGAACAGCTACTGCAAGTTCTAGTAACCTGGCGGCGATCTCTGGCTGATCTTCCGCATGTAAAGCTGGGATAAAGCGTGCCGTCAGTGTGGCTAAGTCTGGCAGCCTTTCATTTTGTTCAAGACGGGAGATCTGAGCATCACTATAACCGACAGCAATGGACAACTCACGTTGGGTTAGCCCGGCTCGACGGCGCAAGTACTTTAGTAAATCACCAAATGTCGTGAATTGATCGAGAGCAATCGAAGCGCTGGTAACTGGCATACGACCTCCTTTCCTAGTCAGCAATCTGGTTTGAAGTTTCACAAAATTGTTAGTGAAAAATTTATCTTGATCTACACTTGCTTTCAATGCTAGATTCTTAGACTCAAAGCCTTGCTCAGAATTGGTGTCAATGTCTTTTCTATTTATTGCATCCAGCCAGCTCACAAAGATATCACGGTCGATGAAACGGACTTTACTGATCTCAATTTTTCAGATGATCAAACTGCGTTTAGCTCTGACTTGTCAATCCATTTCTGGCAGCACCTGAATAACGATCTCAATGCTCAGCTATTATAAAACCCACTCATTCTCAATGTAATTTTAATAAAAGTTAATCATATTATATACCTTTTCGATGGCCAATTTATAAATTTGTCAAATTTTGTCAAGAAATGTCAAAATAGGCAACAGATTAAGTGCTAAGCTGTAGTTAAATTGAAACTAGTTCAAGGTATGCAGTTATTCGAAAACCCTTTTCTGTTGAAAAGGAGACTGATCATGAAAAACTCATTTTGCACCACTTGGTATCAAACGTTTCCCATGCCCTGCAAAAGACCGTTGAATTTTTACCGACTGCCTATAAAAGTTGAAATACATCTGAATTAAAACCATGGCTAAGCATAAAAGGAGGTGATCATAATTAGAAATTTGTGTCATACTTTTACCAATCGTTACCAAGCACAATCTTAAGAAAGCATGAAAGGAGTCAATAAATGAGCACGCGAGTACGTTCGATTATGACTGTTTTTATTCTACTGGTTCTGCTAAGTGTGACCGCAGGACCGGTGGCTGCAGGAACCAAGACCCCTATTACCGCCTACGAATGCTGCGAGGTCGGGGAATATCCTGGCAAGGAGTTCTTTCCTGATGGCAGGTATCACATCAGAGACGCCATCTCATCTTTTATTTTTTGGTCCGATGATCCCCACCTCGATAATGCCACTAATCGAATCACCCTCAATGCAAACTTTGTCTTGCTGCCTCCGCCGATTTATGCAGCCGGTAATATGTGGGGCAAGTTTGTCCTGTCCAATGATGGTGGCTGGTGGGAAGGCACCTGGACTGGGGTCAGGGAAAAGAATGGTTTCTCCTACTTCCACTTTGTGGGCAAGGGTGGCGGCGGATACGAGGGCTTACAGCTTCGCATCCGAGGTGAACGACTGGACCCGGACCCATCGGTCCCAGAGATCTATCACGGCTATATACTCGAAACGGGCAACTAGCGCAGCTGTTCATCACAGAATCTAGGATGGGATAAGGAACACTGCCGACCCGGACCTGGATCAGGTGCGGGTCGGCTTCCACTGAGCTGGTTTTCGGGAGCTGGCTTTCGGGTGGCCAACGCATGAGAGCAGGGTTAAGGCTATTCAACATGAGATATAGTCTATCGTAGGGCGGGGTGCGATTTTCACCCCGCCGTCATTGTTGAGTCGGTACGGTCACCCTCACAAGCTAGGCTCTCTGCCCACCTCCGTTTCGCTTCGGGGGTTCCGCTTCGCTCTAGGCATGCAACCAGACCGCATCCTACAACTGCTGATGAAGACCGTCAGATGCTAGCTGCAGCTGAATGCAAGGGCGTATCACCAGGCGCTGAAGTTGAGCCGCACGATTGTTGACCTGGCGGGGTCGGAGGTGATCGCCCAGGTGGACCTGGCAGAGACGCTGCAGTACCGACCGAAGCTAAAGTTGATGTGAGTAGGTATATTAAGAATGTGGTGCGGGTTCTGTTTGCCTGCACCACTCACTACTTGTGTGGAGAAAATTCGCTGTTTCCCCTAAAAATTAATTGGATATCAAGAAATTAAGGCTCAATTTAAACTGGATTAGATAGAATTTAATTGAAAATTGACGGGGTTTTGCATTAAAAAGTCGCTTTTAAAAATTTTAATATTTCAATTTGTCCAATACCCCAAAATTTTTACCTGCAATATAAGGATTAAAATATTCGTAACATTCTTTAATTTTATTATTCTGATCATAATGGAATAGAAAGATGTAGGTATTTTGATAAAGATTCCCATTTTTCATAAACCCTTTACCATCTGCTCTAACAACGACCGTTCTTTTTTCTTCATCCACAATAACCTCTTGTATAGGAAAACTTACACTATCAAATACCATGGTAATACCCATCCAAAGTTCATAAATACTTTTTTTGCCCGTCACCTCTTCTGGGAACATGCCTGAAGCATATGGCTTTTTATCAATGCCATTTTCTGCCCACAAATCAATCCATTTGCCAATATCTAAATCTTCAAGTAAAACGAAAAAATCTTTAGTGGTGGAAATTAATTGATCTCTCAGTTGATTTTCCATATTCATTTCCATTTCTTTGATCGGTTATTAGCGACACGCATCAATAACTCAAATTTATTTCCGTGTGCCAAGTGCATCATATGCTCTCATTTTGCTATTTTATCGAATCGAGAGCATCTGCCTAATTCGTTTATAACACACTACTTGTCAGTATCGTATGCAAAATATGGTCCTAGTGACCATTATATACTGAGATGCTTAGTTCTCGCCGGTCTGACCCCTCTTCGCTTCGCTTCATCCCCCTCCACTTTGCTCTGGGGGTTCCGCTTCACTTCAGGAGTCATTTAGACCGGGGAGAACAGAAACGCAATTCACCAAATGAAAAAGTACCCTTCCGTTTGAAAGGGCACTTCCAGGCGATTAACTCTGCTTTGCGGATTGCCGGTAGCGGTTTTGATTTCTCGATCGGGACATTCTGCTGTTTTTATTCACGATCTTATTCTTCTTATTTTCCTTCAAGATTGTCTCAAAGCCATTAACCCGGCGGCGTTCCAGACCTTTTCCCAGGCTTCGTTCAATCGCGTGAACAACGGCTAAATCTTCCTGGGTCACCAGTGAAAATGCTGTACCGGTTTGTCTCATGCGTCCGGTGCGGCCTGTCCGGTGGGTATAGGCATCAGCTGTATCGGGGACGTCATAGTTGATCACATGTGAAACTTCCATCACGTCAATACCCCGAGCAGCGATATCTGTCGCCACCAGAACTTTGACCTTCCCTTTCCGGAAGGCGTTCATGGCTGCCTCTCGTTTGGATTGCGACAGATTGCCTTGAATTGCCGTTGAGGATACGCCTGCCTCACTCAATTGCACAGCGAGCTTTGCGGCCCGGCGCTTGGTGCGAGTAAAAACGAGCACCTGGTTGCTTTTGTGTTTTTCCAATAGATATAACAGCATATCAAGTTTTTGGACCTGGTTCACGGGATAGATCGCATGGTCAATCGCGTCAATGGGTTTGGCGATATCGATTTCAATCGTAACTGGATGATCCATTATTTTTTTTGCGAGATCATGGATCTTTTCAGGCATAGTGGCTGAAAATAGAAGTGTTTGCCGTTTTTGGGGCAGGGCACTGATAATCCGCGTAATGTCCGGAAGGAAACCCATATCAAACATATGGTCTGCTTCATCCAGAATCAGGATTTCAATGTTGCGTAAATCGACGAAACCCTGGTTTTTCAGGTCAAGCAGCCGCCCTGGACATGCAACAACAATATCAACCCCGTTTCGCAAACGGTTTATCTGCGGCTTAGCACTTACGCCGCCATAAACTGAAATACTGCGTAAACCTGTTTTCCCTCCCAGTTCTTTGATGGCAACGTGGGTTTGTTCGGCCAATTCTCGGGTAGGCGCCAGGATCAATGCGCGTAGTTTTCCACGTTGGCCTTTCATCAGGTGCTGTAACATTGGCAGCACAAACGCGGCTGTCTTACCTGTGCCAGTTTGGGCCAGGCCCAGGACATCAGAACCCGCCAACATTGGCGGAATAGCCCTGGATTGAATTTGGGTTGGGGTATCATATCCAACCCTGGATATTCCCGCGTTGATCTGCGGGTGGAATGAAAAAGTATTAAAACTCACAAAATTTTCCTTAATGGGTGTGATTGGGTGCACGGTTGTGATTTCACATCCGTGTCCGCTCCCTCACCCGACATTGCGGTAACACCATTAAGTGAGCAGGAGCGGCGTTTAAAAAATAAAACCGGGACAAAATCCCAGCCTGTTGAAATCTTATATGGTTCAACTTTGACTATGAAAGCATACCATATCATCATATTTAAGTTAATAAGGTGTTTTTAAGATTCAATTTATCGGCACATGGAAATTTTACATTTGACAAATTTGGATAAATAAGAGTATAATTACCTTAATTAAATAATAAATGGCTTACCTTATCAATATTGCACCCATTCCGGTCAAAAAAATCCGTGAGAAAAATCAAGGCCTGATCAAATTTCTTACTGTCTCAGTAAAATGAGTGTTTTTCAAAATTAATAAAAGGATTCGTTTACCTTAATAAAAATAAAAGGCCCACATTTTTCTAGAATTTTCATCACAATATCACGAAGACAACATAAGCAGGGTCAGCCATTCTGGAGAATCCGGAAGGATTTCTTTGGAATCGGAGGTAGTTGTATGAAGAAAAATTGGCCTAAATGGCTTGTTATTCTTGCCTTTGTTATTTCTACGATCCTGGCTGGTAATAATGCTGTCGCCGTTCGATACAGTAATGCCGAAATTCCGCCTTTTCTTGGTGGCGCGCTGCGATTTGGGAGTGCCTCGATTTTTCTCTTCATCATCCTTTTTGCTATGAGATTAGATATGCCAAAGGGAGGTCTTTATTTGTGGCATTCATAGCTGAAGTGCTGCAGTATGGATTGAGTGCCATATCGTTCTATTGGCGCTTGCTCGAGGTCTCACCTGGATAATTCAAAGTCATCCTGGCGCAATCCTCGTTAATCTTATTTTTACTGGCAATCATTCACCGGCAAGAAAATTTCTATTCGAACACTTTTGCTGGTGGGTTTATTCCCTTGCAGGTTTTGGGATTGTTTTTCGTTTTTGGATAAACGAAATAATCCTAAATCAGACTCTATGATGACCTGGAAATACGCTCAGGTTAACCCTTAATCGTTTTAGTTTGTTTTCTTTTCTTTCTTATTTGAATAAACCAGAATAACCCCAAGGATGATGGAAAGATATGCAGCAACCACCACACGATATTGTGAGGGTAAGGTAAAAGTAATGGTGTGTGCAGGGATCCAAAAGATTGGGATGGTCTTAAACACCACAAATGTGATAAAAGCATCCCAGTGGATGGCTTGAATCAGTTCCCTCAATGATGGTTTCTTCTGGTTGAACAGCATCTCGATATAAGTGTCACTCATTCTGTGCATTGCCATGAATACAATCCCGAAGGTTAAGTTCATGATGACACTAGTCAGAAAAGCGTGGTAGATAGTGGATAGAAAGCTATTTCCAGGGGAAACTGTCACCTGTTCCATCATCGCGGAGACACCTTTTGAATAAAATGAAAACATGCAGGTAATCAAAACACCGATAAATCCCCAAACTGCAATCTTAAAAATCATTCCGTTTGGACATATCCAGCTTCCCTTTGCCAATCTTAAAGCTAATAATTCACCCATGGTTGCCAGGATTGCGAATTTTATTAAACCCATGATGTAAGGGTAACTAGAGGTCAACTGCATGAATACTTCGCGTGTCTGAGGTAATACGAAAAGAGAAGTGATAAGTAATAAACATAGCCCCCAAAGGATATCTCCAATTAAAGTGCGTTTTAACAATGGCATTCCTCCTGGAAAATCAGACCGACAAACCACATTATACTAAGTTATTTTTCAATTAAGTTTAGAAATAAAAATTTTCCAGTTTTAAGCCATATTATGACTTTTGAATATTTATAACTCTATTCTCGCTCGGTCAGGCCCCTCTCCACCTCGCTTCGGGGGTAAAAAATGCCGGCGAGAACAGAGCTAGCTGTTTCTGTCATCGCAAGGAGCATTGCACCAACGACTGAGGCAGGTTCCAAAGCCTATATTATCTTGCGGCGCCTAGTTGTTCTAAAAGAACCGGCATCTCAAAATAGACACGCCCTTGTTTAATCTTACCGTCTTCGATGTCATAAACCACGCACATTGGCACACGCACATCTTTTCCTGTTGCTTGAATGCCTGCAAACTCGCCAACATGCTGACCCACAAATTCGGCTTCAAGGACAGCATTTTTCTCACCGAATAGTGTCACCTTTTTTACAGCAGTCGCCTTGAACGCGGTGTTGTATAAATGGTCCATCATCGCAAGAACTGCCTGTGGTCCATGGTATGCTTCACCCGTTCCCATAACCCTGAAAATGACATCCTTGGTCATCATCGAAGTATCACTATGTTCAGAATTTAAGAAACGTAACACTATTTCTTTCGTGCTCTCAACGGTCATCACATACCTCCTAATCTTTAGACTGATTCCAAAGATTCTTTGTTTTCACCCCACTTTTCCATATTATACAACATAATATACAATTTTTTTTTAGATCATAACATTAAGAATTCACTGTATTCGACGATGGTGACCCGCTACCAAAAACACATTTCAAGGTCCTTAATGATCTGGATTGATATTCACGAGCAGGTGTCGCAAGTCTGAGTGGGGATTTGAACTGCCCCTGCCGAAGGCGCTTCAGTACCGTCCGAATCTGGGATTACATCCATTTAAGACATGCATGTGAGGAAAGTCTCTGTGCGATTGACAATTATATAGGTTTTATTAGCTGATATGAAGATTAGAAGGCTTATCTAATAGATTCTAGTCATCAAGTGGGCTCTAACCAATCTTATTAATTTGATAGCAAAATCTATGCTTTTAATTTGATAAAAGACCCATTTTGCAGATCGCTGAAGGCTTGCCGCAGTTCATCTTCCGTATTCATCACAATTGGGCCATACCAGGCGATTGGTTCCCGAAGGGGGCGACCTGAAACAAGCAAGAATCGCACGGACTTCGCTTCCGTAGTGACCCGGATAGATTCACCGTCGTCAAACAGGATCAGATTACGGTTTCCCAACCAGCGATCACGCCCCATATCAAAATAATTGCTCCCTTCGCGGCGATAAGCAAAGGGATCTGTTTCTTCACCAAATACACCTTTGCCATGAATAATGTAGGCTAGTACCGTGTACCCGGGAGATGTGGGAAAATCAAAGCGCGTGTGGGCGGGAACGGTGATGTCCAGATATTGAGGGTCGATGACAACGTTCTCAACGGGTCCTTTTACATCAGCAAACTCTCCACAGATCACGTGCACAAGCACATCATTATCAAGTGTAACAGAGGGAATTTGCGAGTCTTTGATTTCCTGGTAGCGTGGGTCCATCATTTTGTGGGATTTGGGGAGGTTTGCCCACAGTTGAAAACCATACATACTGCCGTCCTCATCCCCCCTGGGCATTTCCTGATGGCGGATGCCGCTGCCAGCGGTCATCCATTGCACGTCGCCGGCTGTGATCTCACCGCTATTACCTATGCTGTCCCCATGCCACACGATGCCCTTCAGGACATAGGTGATCGTTTCAATGCCCCGATGCGGATGCCAGGGGAAACCGGCCGCGTAATCTTCGGGAGAATCACCCCGGAAATCATCCAGGAGCAGAAATGGGTCAAAAAGGCGCGCATCTCGGGCGCCTCCAAAAGCGCGGTGCAAATGAACGCCGGCACCTTCAAGGGTGGGTTTGCTGCGGATGGTCTGTTGGATTTTTCGGATCTTTGTCATGAGAATTGCCTCCAATAGGTCGTGCAAAATGATATTAGTATATTTGCGCTTTGCTCAACTGATGGGATTGGCCTGGGCAAAGCGGGAGAGATCTGGGGCTGACAACCTGCCTAATTGGGTTCCATGGACATCACCAAAGCGGCGTTGGGCTTCCCAATCGTCACGGGCTTGGCGGATTTCCTCTGGGGTGCGGGCGACAAAATTCCACCACATGAGAATTTTTTCGGGGAAGGGTGTGCCACCGATCAGCAGGACCCTGCCACCTATTTTGCTGGCGATTGTGAGGTCTTCCCGGCAGGTGCCAAGGTAATAAAGCAGCTTATTTTCGATAGGCTGATTCTCGATGGTGAGGTCGCCTTCAAGGAGCAGAACGGCATGCTCAAATTGCATATTTAGTGGTATTTGGATGGTTTGATGGGGATGAGCCTGCAACGCCATCCCTAAAATATCTGAAAAATACGGTATTGGCGATGTCATCCCCAGGAAGCCCCCGGCGAAGAGTTGGATGATCCCGCCTTTCATCTCCAGGATAGGGACCTGTTCAACACTGGTAAAGGATGGGTCTGTGTGCCGGTGTGCATCCGGTAACGCAACCCATAATTGCACCCCGCTCAGTCTGCCGCTATTGGTTGTGGGGGTTTCTTCAGCGTGGGCGATGCCCCTGCCGGCGGTCATCACGTTGACCCCACCGGGGGAGATGGTTGCTTCTCGCCCCAAACTGTCAGTGTGTTGCACTTCTCCTTCCAACAACCAGGAGACTGTCTGCAAACCGATGTGGGGATGGGGTGGGATCTCCATCGGTTTTGCATTTTTGAATGACAGGGGACCAAAGCGATCAAGAAAGCACCAGGGACCCACCATGCGGCGTTCCCGGATGGGGAGCGCTCTGGCGATGGATAAATCGCCTAATTGGGTTTCACGGCTTGGATGGGCGGAGAAAGTGGGGGTCTGGGAATCACCTGCACCGTACGCCACGCCAGCGACCTGGTTTTCAGACATAAAAAAACCTCCATTCGTGATGTATTTTCATTATATCCTGATCGAACTCATTGAGTCCTGATAGTATTTTTCTCACTTGCTCTGTAAGCATCAAAAAGAAAAAAGCTTTTAGGTAGGCGTTCATCATCTGTAAATAAGCTTATAATAATATCAATAATTCCCGCATATTTGATATCAGTCACTGCATAATCGGCAAAGTTATATGGTATTTGGCGTTTCGGATATAGAAATGGAGGTGTGATTTCTAAATGAACTGAGAGATTTACGTCTGAGATGCTAGATGTCCTTCTGTTAAGTTTAACCGCTGTTGTTATTTTTGTAGAAGTCTTAACTTCCTTTGTAACAATTACAGGTTTGGACCGACAAATATTTGGATTTCTATTTGCGAGCATCGTTGCAATGATCCTCTTACTTAAATTTATGGTGAAAATTGATTATAAAACTCATGTCTATTTTGTTTTGATCCTGGTATATGCCCCTGTGAAAATTAATCTCTTCCTCGTATGATTTAAATACAGGTCCAGTTTATTTATTTGCCTTGCCGATATTCACCACTATTATTATCGTCAGTCGAGTTGTTTTGAAAAGTGTTTTGGAGTAAAAATGAAAAAGAAAAAATGGCAAATTGCAGTTTTCATCGTAACGGTACTGCTGATTTCAATCAGTTGTGGTGGCAGCCAAGAGCCGGAAAGCCCAGCACCAGGGTGTAACACCGGCGGGGGTTGCTTTCCTGTCATGGGAGGGTGTTTTGGGAAAACGGTGATCCAGGATGTCGTGGTCACAGGTGATGGGGGATGTTTGAGGGTAGATGTCAATAACTGCAATGGGGGTGTGATCGATATAACCAACGCTTGTACTGAAACACTCATTATTGGTGAGTTAGAAATTCCACCCGGTGAGAGCTGGACGGTGGATGTGCGCCCAACGCCGGAAGGTCAATTTGCTTTCGTGCGCAACCCTTCAAATTTTTCTGAGTTTACCCCTGAATCTGACCAATTGATTGAGATGGTCGGCTATTTGGGAGATAAAATTGTGCGGATTTCGTTTGTCAAAACAGCCCCGCTGTGTGAATAGTTGGAAAATCCATGTTTATCATAAAGGTTCGATCATTATGGGTTGAGCGATTGGTATAGATCTTTGTTTAGTATAGGCTATCCCCACCAGCCTGGGTTTGTGTGACCGACCAAGCGCTTTGATTGGTTTATAGGACCAAAAGTTATGAAGAAGCATCACTCAATAAAGACAGTGTCATCGCATCGGTCGTTGAAAATTTGAGCAGTTGTCTTTTTTTGTGAAAATCACTTGATTAAATTTTACAACCACATCAATACTTGCAAAGAAATTTTTGAGGATCAAAATGAAAATAAAAAAGAGTGTCTTGCTGGTGATGGTTATATTATTAACATTGGCTTGTCGGGTAAGCTCAGATGGAAACATCTTTAATGATGGTGACGTGCCTTTGCCACCGAATGAAGATTATGGGGTAATGTGTTTTGTTGAATTTGAAGATGAAATTGTTGCCAGTGCCCCGAATGTTAATACCTTTACCAGTCAGGATGGTGGACTGACTTGGCAGCAAGCGGATAGCGGTACATTGGATATTTCTGGATCGGATTGCACCCTGGGCAAAGTCCTTGAAAATGAGTTATGGGCGACCCCTGATGGGTCGGTCCGATATCGATTTGAGGTGGGACAATCCATTGAAGTCTCTTATGACCAAGGGCAGAGCTGGCAACTGGTCTATGATCTTTCAAAGGTGGTATGGGAATCAGCACACAATCCTGAACCTGATCACCAAGTGATTGTTCAGTCCGGTCCGTTAGATGCAATGATTGACCCTAAGAGTGGGAATCTGCTTCTGGCGATGGGTCATGCAGGCGTTCTAGCAAGGCTGTGTTCCGGTGAATGGTACTGGGTTGCTGTGGGTCCCTATGCCAGCACTGAGAGTCAGCCAACACAAACTTCGATGAGCGAAGAATTGCAATGCGAAGAAATGATCCTGCAAAATTTTGAACAACTCAAACCAATAATTGAGATCGATACGGAAAATAATTATGTGGACGTAATGGCGTTCTCTCCTGATGGAACCCAATTGGCCATCAGTGGGTTTGAAGGCGGGATCAAGCTATTCAATTTTCCGGAAGGTGAGCTGCAAGATTGGCTGGGGTGGGGGACGGGAGACCGTTATGATCGACTTTACGGCGCAGTTTTTTCTCGTGATGGAAAAACCTTATGCACCTGTGGCACCAATGTGGATCAGACATTGCGTTTTTGGGACATTGAAAGCTGGGAATTGATCAACCACTATGAGGGCTATCAGACCAGTGCACTGGATACAGGAAACTATGCTGATGAGCAGTTTTTTGCGGTTCGATTGGGGTCACAGGCGAAAATCTTTCACTTACCTGAGGGTGAAGAAGTTGGCCTCATTGACAGCCATCTGAACTATAGCATTATTTCCGATTTGTTCTTTATTCCAGAGACAAATTTATTGGCGATAGGCCGCACTGAAGGTGGGGTAGAATTGTGGAATTTTGATCCAGTAGGGACCTTTTTTTTACTGCAAAATGACGACGACATAAATGAACAGAAAAGCCTCTATCGCAATGTAATCTCAATGGGTTATGATTCATCAGAAGGTGTATTGCTGGCTCTATTGCGAGACGGACGACTGAATGCATGGCATATTTCAACGGGTGAACTGGCCTGGGAATTGGTGTTGCCCGTGCCGCATGGCTGGTTGATCAACGCCGGTTCATTTTCTGAGGATGGCAGGTCAGCTGCTGTGGGTATGCATAATGGCACGCTGATCGTGTTTGATAGTCAGAGTGGCAAGACTTTAACCCGCCAGTGGATCACAGATGGGGGCACCTTACAGCAGCTTGCTTTTTCTCCTGACGGTCAGTGGCTTGCTGCAGGATTTACAACGGGCAAGGTGAAGGTTTGGCAAGTTGACGTTTTAATTAATAAAAACTAATCCCAGATGGGATTTCAACTTTACATCGGCCTTCGCCTGTGTTTTTTGACCCTGTCAGGTGCTTTATCCTGCGTCTGTGATTAATCTGAAAATCCCTGTTGCCATTAAACTAACCAAGCACAACATCGCTGCCAACAGGATAATCCCGATCACCAGGCCAACAGTCGTTTTGAGAGCAACCTGCTTCAATACCGCTTCACTGGGTGCATCAGGGTTGTAAAAAACACTGACTTCCGCATCAACAGGATACTCAGCAAGGTAATCTTCTGCCTTATGTCGTGATGGAAACTCCATTTCACTGCCGAAGGCAATCTTCTTGCCTTCATACCTCTGCCCATTGACTTCATAAGCGTAGCGCACGACCGGAACGTAACGAACAGTCTCGTCATGCTCATGTGAGCGGACGTTCGTTTCGGTAATAATGCCCTTCACGACCGGCCAGGATTGACTTTGCATTGCTTTGCGCTTGCTGCGTTGTGAATGGATGATCAAAAATATGCCCAAGCCGCCGATGAAGAGGGCAATTATTCCGCCACAAATATACGCTAACGTTGTACCACCAAGTATACTCATCTTATCTTCCTTTCAATCTAAACCAACCCGAGCATTAATCAGCCCTCAGACCCTGTATAACATCTCCACGCCATGTGACAGCAAAAAAAGCTTACTTACTAACATGGACTTCAACTGATAACGGGCCATCTGCGCCTCTTCCCAGCCAGTTTTCGACCGGGAAGGTCCACACCTGACCGGTCAGTGTGTTGCGCACGACTACCTCTTCGCAGTACCAGTCTGGGCTGGATTCATCAGGCACCAAAAATAGCAAAATCCGGTCCAACACGCCCACATCTTTACTGGTCACCGTGTAGGTCGCGACGGTATCCTGTTCGAAATCGTTGGCGTTTGGGTCGTCAAGCTTCAGGATGGATGAGCTCACTCCGTCAACACCGAAAAGCTGGATGAATATTTCCCCGTCTGTGCCAGCTCCGCCAATGTCTCCCGTTTGGACTGTCACTCGGTATTCGATTTGACGCGACGCATTGGGCTGGTAGGGCTCGAGGGGGATGCGGCTAGCTGTGTTTGTGATCCACTGATTGGGTTCAGCAATCCAGGTCTCCCCCGTCAACTGGGCGGTCACGACGACTCGTTTCAGCAACCAATCTATGACAAAGGCTGAAGCATAACCAGGGATGTTATGATGCACCTCGATGGCTACGATGGGCCCCGTTTGATAATCATTAACATAGACCGTATCGACATCACCCATTTCGAAGGTTCCAACCGGCAGGTGAGGAAAGCTGTAATAATCTCCCAAGTAATTAGCTTTAGTCAGGATTGTTGTACTGACTCTATTTGGTAAGGAATTGCCATCACCAGCGTGGACCAAGTCGAAGAACAAGGTCGCATCCGTGCCAGCGAAGAGCTGTGAATCCGTGGTAAAGGCGACGCGGAATTGGGCGTTCAAAACGGTACGCATCAGGTCTGGTGGGCCTTCGTCTGTCCAGTCGCCGGCCTGACCGAGGGAGCTGCCCAGCTTTCTGGAGCATTTTTCTGGCTGAAAGAAATCCTCCAAACCTCCACAAAAGTCAGACCCGCCGTCATTGTCAGGCGCCAATTCATATAATCCTTGATTGTTGCAATTCCATTCAGCGCGTTTGCCAAGGGTACCGCTCCACACCGCTTCATTGGGGTAGAGCCCGGTCAACCTGCTTTTCTGCGTTTCGGTTAACCCACGCCAGGTGTCTGGCTGGTCAAGAAAATCAATCAGCTGGTAGAGATTGTTTGGATCAGGCTCTCCAACGTTGTAGCCATCAAAAAGCCAACGACCACCCCCCCGGTAGCGGCGATCAGACGAAAAGTCGCTATCCTTCCATTGGAAGACATCCAAAATTCCGCTATATGGGTTCCAACTGCAGTCCTCGCCGTAACCGATGATGTGTAGATTCACCTCTTTACACACATTAGAGCTGGGATAAAGCGCATGTTTATCTTCCCCGGGATACAACACCAAGTGCCCGCTGGGGTCAAACTCCAGTTCGCTGCACAGGATTTGGGTTTCGCCGACATCAGTAAAAGTAATGGCAATATTACCCAGATTGCATGAGCGGTGCCATGGGCTCCACACGCTGTGGTGTGCGGTGGGATCTCTGTGAGAGGATGTGCGTACCCATTCCAGCATCAGGCTTGTCTCATCCATGACCCGCCATGCCATGACCACGCTCTCAACATCGCCGCGGTGGGCTTCAAGTATATCTGTGGTGGAAAAAGTCTTTGTAAATGGTGAACTAGCTGCCCCCCAGTCTTTATGCCAGCCAAATGCGATATAGACCAGGATGTAAGGGGGGTGAGAAGGATTATTTTGCTGATAGTACTGGGGTGTATATCCGGTGACCCGCACGAAAAAAGCCATCGGGTATTTTGTGCCCAATAATTTTTGCTCGAGCTTAAATTGATCCAGCCAGGCTTCCTCCTCGTCCAGTTCCAAGACGGGCATGGTCAGGTTGATGATTTCATTCTCCCAACGTTGTTCGATGCCATCCCCATCAATGTCATCATCCTTGGTAATGAACAAGGACCTGCTGCCGGATAGGGTCCTGCCGCCGGATTGCAATTCCACGTCAAATTTCGGGAAAGTAATTGTTACCGGTTCGCTGCGGGTTTCGTTGCCAAAGCTGTCTGTGGCGACGGCATGGAAGACCACCGCCTTGCCCTCCATCTTTTCTGTTATCGGGAGGGTGACCATCCAGCCGTTGGTTCCAGTGGCTGTCGTATAAGTTCGTCCCCCATCGGAGGTGACCCGCACCTGGGTGACGTCGCTGATATCCGAAGCGATACCGTCCAGACGAATATGGGCATTGCCGATGTAGATGGTGCCATCTTCGGGCGACATAATCTCCACCATTGGTCCGGTCGTGTCGACAATGTGGACCAGCTCAACGCTGCTGGTTAATCCGGCGGAATCAGTGGCGGTTAGCCGTAGTGTCCAAGTGCCGTCAGTTAACTTTTTCCAAAGCTCTTGCTCTTCAATTTCCCAGAACCCAGTCATTGGTAATAATTTTACGTATTGTAAATTCTGTAATCCCGCTGCCACCACTTGCCATGCGGCTTGGGATTGATCATTGCAGATCTCGAGGGTCCACTCTTTGAGATTGTAGTCATATACAGTGATTTCAACATTATGTAGATAATTATCTTTTGGACCCTGATTAATTCGAACAAGAGGTGGGGTTGTGTCCGGCCCAAATGCAACCAAGTCCTTGCTGGTGGAGGGCGTTGGTGTATCCCACCAGCCCCTAGATTGAGCCCATCCGATCACGAGATCACCCGATACAGCTGGAGGCCCTATCCAGGTTCCAAACCCGGAAAGGAGCACTTCATTTCCATCAGCATTAACCACATAATCATTTGGCAGCCATTCTTCAAATTTTGGTGGGTTAACCCTATAATCGATCTTGTGCCAAGGTAAGGCTGCATGGAGAAAAGGGTTAAAATTGTCGAACTCTCGAGGCGAAGTCCTCCAAATCAATTCGCCGCTTGATTGATCCAGTAATCCCAAGGAAGAGAGCAGGCGATGATTATTGCCGATGATGACCGGGTGATCAATGGTACGAGTTACAGAGTCATGATAACAACCCTGGAAATATTCTCCAACACAAAGGCAATTGAAGTCTCTACAATCAAGATGATTAATATCAATATAATCCTTTACCTTCCATAGTTGTGTGCCATCGATTGCTGATAAAGCTGTTGTTTCATTGCTATCGGATACATATAGGGTGTTCAGAAGGGGGTCTAGGGTTAACTCACCACTGTGTTCAACAGGGGTTTTCCACAAAAATTTTCCAGAGGTGGCATCGAAAGCAAATACGAAAAAGCCGTCGTATAGGTATGTCCCATGCAAAAACAGTCTCCCACCTGCCGCAACGGGGGTTGCACCCGTAAAATTTCCTACGTCATCTGTCGTCTGCCAGAGTAAATTCCCTGTGCGGAGGTCCAGGGCAAGAATTTTATCAGAATCAAATACCACGTTTATCCGATTTTCGCTAATAGCTACAGGAGAACGACTAGAAGATGATAGATATTCAGAAGAACTCCAAGTCCACAGCAATTCACCAGTTACCGCGTTCAGGCCGATAATTTCATTATCCCAGTACTGGAATTTAGGAATTATCACCACGCCTTGATCAACAATTAATTCATCAACGTACACGTCCTGGATGTTGTATTGCCAGAGCAGGCTGCCATCCTGCCCATCCAGGCAGTATATGATGGAGACCTTAGGTGACTCGCTAGAGGTGGGCGTTTGCCAGGTTGCAGCGTAAACTCTTCCAGCCTCAATCTGGGGATAACCCAAAACGGAACCTTCTGTTGTAATGCGCCATTTTTGTGAGCCGTCAGACAGATGGAAAGCATAGATGGCATTTTCAATGGTGTTTAATTCCCACTTATTTTCGTAAGGTTTTACATCCGTCCATGGTGAGTAAGTGCCATCATCCTGGTTTTCATCGGTAGGGTAAGTACGCCGGTAATGCGGGATATCCGCAACCACCACCATTTCGTGGTCCGCAACGACAGCGGATCTTTGGCTGCTCCAGGGTTGTGAGGGCTGAGCCACCCACTTGGGTTCCAGGGCAATGGGAAAAGCCTGGTCCACCTTGCCGGTGTGCGCTGGATCGCCTTGGCGCGTCAACCAGCTTGGGGCTGTCGTTTGGGTGGTCGATGAATCACTGGAAGAACCATCGACAGTGGCGGTTGGGGTAGGGGTGTTACTGGGTTGGTTATCGACGCTGTGGGTGTTGGTTGGGGTTTGACTGGGTCTATCGCCGACAGTGGTAGAGGGGGTTGGGGTTTTGCTGGGTCTGTGAGCAGAGGTGGTTGTAGGTGTAGGGGTTTTACTGGGGACGCTGTCCGCGCTGGAGGTGGTTGCCGTATGAGTAGGGGACTTGGCGTAAACGCTAGTTGCGGTTTCCGTAGGGATACGTTGGTCTTCGGTACCGGTTGGTTTCGGATAGATGCAGCTACTTAGAAAAGATGAAGTAAGGAGCACCAGTAAAAATACAAAAAAGACCAGCTTGATGGGCTTCATGGTCCTCTCCTTCAACTCAATTGGAATCCGAAAAAGGGCGTGCTCTTGTGGCGGTTATAGGGCTACTCAACAGCAGCTTATCGGTGCAAAATGGGTGTTGTTGAAAATATTATAGCATAAAGTAAACGCTGAATATTAAACTCCGGACTTGTCTTTAACTGCAATACCTATCCTTCACGTAGGTATTCTAACCGAGCGTGAGCCTTTAACTTTTGGCCTCCAATTAATTTTTAGATAATGGTAGGAGACCATTAGTTAAGGTCGTCACCGGTCATTTCTGGAGGCAAATTACTGGGGGGCACGGTATCTAGATTGTTGTCATTTAATATTGTTGGGCAGCATAAAAATGATCCAGCTCATTTTTGAGGGTATCTTTTTGAGTTGCATTTAGAAAAGATGCCTCGATGGCATTAAGACTAATCTGATAGAGCTCCTTTTTTGTTAAACCCAACCCTGCCTGGGTGGCCAGGAAATTCTCATTCATATAGCCGCCAAAATAGGCGGGGTCGTCGGAGTTGATGGTGACCCGTACGCCCAAATCCAAGAGTTGTTTGATATTGTGATGGGTCATGTCGTCAAACACACAGAGCTTGATGTTGGATAAAGGACAAACGGTGAGGGGAATACTCTCTTTAACTAAGAATTCAATAAGCTTTTTGTCTTCGATGGAGCGCACGCCATGGTCGATGCGCTTGACCCCCAGTAGATTGATCGCTTCCCAAACATACTCAGGGGGACCTTCCTCACCAGCATGGGCAACCAGGTGATAGCCTTCTTCCTTTGCTCGCAGAAAAACTTCTTTAAATAAGGAAGGTGGATTGCCGACCTCTGAAGAATCTAACCCAACCCCCAGGATCTTATCTTTGAAGGGATAGGCCTGATCAAGGGTTTTAAGGGCGTCTTCCGGGGAAAGATGGCGTAAAAAGCATAATATTAATTCAGCGCTGATGCCCCATTGGTTCTGAGCATCCTCTTTTGCACGCTCCAGCCCGTTAATAAATACTTCAAAGGGAATGCCACGATGGGTATGGGTTTGAGGGTCGAAGAAGATTTCCGCATGACGGACGTTTTGTTGGTGGGCCTTCTTGAGATAGGCAAACATCAAGTCGTAAAAATCCTGTTCATGCTGCAAAACCCGCGCCCCCTGGTAGTAAATATCCAAAAATGATTGCAAGTTGGTAAATTGATAAGCGTTATGAATCTCCTGGACGGTTTTGTAAGGGAGTAGAATGCTATTTCGGGACGCCAATTTGAACATCAATTCAGGCTCCAGGGTTCCTTCGATATGGATATGGAGTTCAATTTTAGGCAAATTTTGGATGAATGAATTCAAGGTTAACCTCTTTATTCACTAGAAGCTTCAGGGGCTCATTGTGCTGTTGGAAATGTTTTTTGCACATCCCCGATGATCGATTTTTTATCAATACGGTACCTTCAATCATTATTATTTGATGTAATTTGTTATTTATCTAATTTTGTTGGTATTTATTTTATCTTATTTTTTGGGGTGCATAAAATTTTGGTCACTCCATGTGTAATTTTGAGAACTTTAAAGGTTTCCACGACCTTTGTGATGATAGATTGATTTTTTATGGCATTCACCAAGCTTTTCTTGTATAATTCATTTAACCTAACCCTTTTTCATCCCCAAGTAAGTCTTTATGAGGATAGTGTTGATTATCATATATATTAGATAATGGTTTCATTTTTTTACACAAATATTTCGTATAAAGTAAAGATTTCAATATAATACCCTACGATTTACCTATTTGGCGGTTTTCACCGATATTCGACACCCTCATCAGTAAAGAAGAAATAAGAGTAACTACTATTATGGAATATGAATCATGGAAACCCTGGCGACTACGCTGAGTGAGTCTTTAGTCAATGAACTTGTGACAGCGGTTGGTTTAACCCCAAACCGGGTCAACCACAGGCTCTTTTGGCGTGCTTTCCGCAGGATAACAGAAAGCATGGCGACTTTAGGTGCTACCAGTGATGCGATCACAAAATCACAGGGATTTCCTGCAGCCTGCCAATGGTTACTGACCCATTTTTGTTCGGATGTGCAAGTACACGGCGCGGACAACATCCCTGATAGGGGCCCTTTGCTGGTGTTGTCCAATCACCCGGGGACCTATGATGCACTGGTGATTTTTTCAACGCTACAAGGGCATCAAATACGAAGTGTGTCGAGTGAAATTCCCTTCCTGGAACTTCTACCACATATCCACCAACATTTTCTGTTTACGCCACGGGATGAATCGACTGGACGAATGTTGATATTAAGGAAAGCGATCCGCCATTTGCAAGCAGGCGGAACCTTGAATTATTTTGGTTCTGGACACCGAGATCCCGACCCAGTTATTTATCCCGGCGCAGAAGAAGCATTTAGCCATTGGCTGGATGTCTTTGATGTTTTCTTTCGATATGTCAAGGATTTGAAGGTCTTACCAACGATTGTCAGCGGCGTCATTTCACCTAAATGGGCCAGGCACCCCATTACTTGGCTGCGAAGAAAGCAAATCGACAAACAGCGCTTGGCAGAATTTGGGCAGGTGATTTACCAATTGCGCAAACCGGGCAAGTTGATGATGCGCCCCAGGATTACTATTGGCGAGCCCTTCACAAAGGGCGATTTGAGGAGGGAAGTTGGGGCTGAGAGCGTGTACGCGGCTGTGATTGCGCGAGCCAGAAAAGTGTATCGGGAATCGGGGGCGTACTTTGGGGATTTCTTGGGATAAGTAACGAAATAATCTTGATTAAGGCAAAAAATTTTATAAATATTATTATAGACTGCAATATGCACAATTGGTTTCTGGTTTTTACGATAGCTATTCCAAGATTTCGATTTATAATTGTATGTAAGTTATCAAGTTAAAAGAATTGATTTGTGAATAAGAGCATGATAAAATGAACTTCATGTTTGTCAAGTCGAAAAGGAGGTTTCTATCGGTTTGTTGAAAGACATTTGCACGATATTTAATGGCAAATTTTTCCCCTATTATGTTCAAAGGAGCAAAAATAATGAAAAATAAATTCATGAAGTCTTTGATGTTGTTGATCATTTTATCAATGGTTATGGTCTCTGCTGTTGCAGCCCAACCTGTCAAAGGTGAGACGATTGACGTGATCATCCTGGCAGACCGTTCCACCAAGACGCTGGTGAAGCAAATTAAATCATTGGGTGGCAGTGTTAATCAGCAGTATAAAAATGTCACAGCTGTGGCAGCAACCATCCCAGCAGACAAATTGGGCCTGGTTGCCACCTTAAGTGGCGTCACCAGTGTCCAAAAGGATGAGATGGTGTACTTGCCAGAGGAGACCGATGATCAATTGCATCCCATGTCCTTCCTTATAGAAGACATGGAAGGCGTAGAAGTCCAGGCAGTTGACTTAAAAGCGGGTGAAATGCCTGAGGGTTATGCCAGCTTCTTATACAATGGCGCAATGGATGTCTGGGATACAACCATGGGCGAAGGCACAATTGTTGCTGTTGTCGATACCGGCACAGCCCCCAATGTGTGCCTTAGCCATGCCGTGATTGGTGCCCCGGGTTTCCCAGATGGTTACAATGCAACCGGTGATGGTGTTCCCGCCAACAGCACAACCAACTATTATCACGGCACCCATGTGGGCGGCGCGATTGCTTCCGCATGCTCATTGAATATCAATCCTGCCAGTGCACTTGGAGCAGCAATTGCAGAATACCTGCCCAGGGATCTGACCGAAGTGCCCGTTTTTGGTCAAGCTCCAATGGCGCAGCTCTACCCGGTTAAGGTTTTCCCACAAAGCGGTGCGGGTGTCCCCACATCCGTTATTTTAGATGGTTTGGATCATGTCTTGACCCTCAAGAAAGAAGGTCTGCTGGATGTCGATATTGTTAACATGAGCCTGGGCGGCGGCACCCTGTGGGATGGCCGGGACGATTATGACCGCTTCATTGAAGAACTGGTCGAAGAAGACATTCTGGTGGTTACCTCCGCCGGCAATGACGGCCCGACCCCCAACAGCGTCGGTTCTCCCGGCACTTCCTTTGGCGCCCTTTCAGTTGGTGCCCTGGATTATGCACTGACCTCGCGCGTATTCTATGAATATCTTGGCTTAGCCGATTGGGGTGAGTTTGGCCAGGGTATGATCATGCGACCCACCGCCGAAACCCGTGTGGCGAACTTCTCCAGCCGCGGCCCACTGAGCGATGGTCGCTTTGGACCCGAGATTGCTGCCCTCGGTCACTGGACTTTCTTTGCTGGACCTGTTAACGAACTGCGCTGGGCATCCGGCACATCCTTCTCATCCCCGATGGTTGCTGGTGGCGCTGCATTGCTCAATGCATGGTGGGAAGGCGAAGGCAATGAGACAGATCCTGAAGCATTGGAAGAAGTGCTTAAAATGGGGGCTGATCCCGAAGTTGTGGGTGAGCCTTGGCAGGACATTAATGACCAGGGTTACGGCACAATGGATATTCCTGCCTCACTCGAACTGCTGATGTCTGGTAAATGGAAATTCAAACCCGCTAAGGATACCGGCGTTCTGACGGCTGAAGTCCTCGGCAACCCTGTCCCCGGCAAGGTTGAGACCTGGGAAAGTGATACGATTGAATTGGTTCCAGGTGAACCCTATGATGCCGTGTTTGCGGTCAGTGATCGAACCAGTAAAGTCACTGTAGAGATATTTGATTTTTTCACACCAGATAACTATACATATGCCTACTGGGAAAATGCTATAGAAATCCACTTGCAGAGTGCCAAACGCACTGCATTTGATCATCCAGTCAACGTTTTGTGGTATCCCAATTATTATGGGGATGCTGTCGACATCGTCGTCGAAGATGGCCCCTGGACTTTTTGGGATATGGGCTGGGATTACATTCCTATGGAGCCTGGATTGATGAAACTTTCGTTGGTTCCTGATTACTCCAACGAGTCCCCAGTCAGCTTCAAGGTGCGCATTATTCGAGAGAACTTCCGTGAGCTACTGAGCAAGAAAGATCGAATTGCTAACGGTGTAATCAAGATGGCTGACTCTTATGTCATTCCTGTCGAAATTCCTGAAGGCACCACCATGGCGACCTTTGATCTGGTTTGGGGTCGTGATTGGGCGAGCTTCCCCACCAGCGACATCGATATGATCATCTATGATCCAGATAGAAATTTGTATTCAGTTGACGGTGCTACCGCTAATGCCCCTGAACGTGCCATCCTGGTCGATCCTACACCAGGCACCTGGTATATCCTGATTGATGGTTATGAGGTTTTTAAGTCGGATAATTTTGATCTATATCTGACGCTTGATTAGGTTTCTAACGACACAAAATCGGTGATTAAAGCCCACTGATTGATAGACTATATAAACAACGAGGCTGTCCAATTTGGACAGCTTCGTTTTAGTTAATGAAAAAGAAAAATCCAGAAAATAATTGTGTTGTGTACTGGATAATTCAGAGTATAATTATCTTAATTAGAATTAACACCATTAGACTGCATCAATGCAATACGTCGCATCTTCTAAAAAACATTTATCTGATTTTGGAGGTGTAATATGAGTAAATTAAAAACAATTTTTGCAGGGACAGGAACATCCTTAGCCCGGGCTGTACTAAACGAGCAGGACTGGGAGGTGACACATCCCCTGAAAAACATCAAAATCAATCGCATTATTAACCATCCTAAACAAATGGAAACGATCTATTTAGCAACCCAACACCAGGGTGTGCTCAAAACCTTTGATGCTGGCAAAACTTGGCAGAAAACGGGCTTGGAAGCGATTCCCATCAAAGCCCTGGCGATGGACCCGCAAGATCCACAAACCCTGTATGCTGGCGGAAAACCAGTCTCCCTATATGTGACCCATGATGGGGGGGATTCTTGGAAGGAGTTACCAGCGCTGCGCAAAACCCGGCGCTGGTGGTGGTTCTCTCCCGCTGACGCCCCGGGCATAACACCCTATGTGAATGGGTTGGCAGTTTCACCCGACATTCCGCGGGTGATCCTGGCTGGGATGGAGACGGGGGCTGTGCTCCGATCAGCGGATGGCGGCCTGACCTGGTCAAAGCATCTGCGGGGTGCGGACCGTGACTGTCATTCCCTCAAATTCCACCCAACGGATGGGGATTGGGCATATGAGGGTGGTGGGGTGCATGGTGTGTCCTTCAGCCAGGATGGGGGCAGAACCTGGCGAAAACCAATAGAAGGTCTGGGCAAAAAATATGGTTGGATGGTGGTGGCTGATCCAATACGACCGGAGGTCTGGTATCTTTCAGCTTCTGAACAACCCAAACTGCTGAAGGCTGAGTTTGCACCGCCAGCGCATCAGGATGGGAAGGCGCGCGCCCATATCTACCGCAAGATCGGTGATGCGCCCTGGGAACAACTATCTGGTGGACTGCCAGATCCAATGGATTACTTTGCGTATGAGCTTGTGACCATGCCGGATGAACCTGGTGCCTTATATGCTGGATTGGCAAATGGTGAGGTGTGGTATACCGGGGATTATGGGGATCATTGGGAAAAATTGGGGCTTAACCTGGGGCGGGTTCATTCGGGGATGATTGTAATATAGGCACTTGAGAAGTAGGAAGCAGGTATTAGGGATTAAGCTAAGGATTGATAATGTACAATATTGGCCCCCTTCTTTGATTTGCTAAGATAGCGGGAAATACAAAATAGAATTGTCTGTAAAAGGCCAATTAAAATACTTGCTGATAAAGCTTCTACGTAAATATTGCATTTTTCATTCATATAATATAATTGTTAATAGTATTTCTATAAACAGATTTGTTAAGTCTACCAAACAGGAAAAAAACCATGAACATCTACATCGTCACCGACAGTACCAGCGACATCCCGGAAGACCGCCTAGCCGAATTTCCCATCATTGTTGTTCCCTTGTACGTCACCGTAAATGGGCATAGTTATCAGGATAAGATTGATCTCACCCGGGAAGAATTTTATCGTATGCTGCCCACATCAGACCCCCATCCAACGACTGCCACGCCCTCACCTAATCAGTTTATCGAAGCCTATGAAAAAGCTGTTGAGCAGGGCGCAGAAGCCATTTTTTCCATTCATATCTCAGAAACCCTATCAGCTACGGTGGATTCAGCCAGAACAGCCGCCAAGCAATTTACGCGCGTGCCAGTTTATGCAGTTGATTCGGGCAACCTCAGCATGGCAGAGGGCTTGATTGTGATGAAAGCCGCTCAAGCCGCGAAAGAGGGCAAGTCCGTGGAAGAGATTCAGGCTGTCATCGACAGCGTTATCCCTCGCACCCATGCCTATGCCAAATTGGATACCATCGACTACCTCAAGCGCGGCGGACGGATGAGTTCTATCCAGCACAGCGTGGTCAGCATTCTGGGCATCAAGCCGATCCTGAAAATGAACAACCACGTCTCGAAGATGGAAATTGCCCGTACAAAGAGTAAAGCTTTTGAACGGGTTTTGAGCACCGCCCTGGAGAACTTCCCCTACGCTGAGATGTACGGCATCACCCATGCGAATGTGGCAGGCCAAGTCGATGAACTTGTCCGTCGGTTGCGCGAGATTATGCCGGGGATGCCAGAACCGATGATTACCGAGGTCACGCCTACCTTGGGCACCCACGTTGGACCAGGCGCCTTGTGTGTCAATTGGATTGAAAGCGAAGCCCACCATGAGGAGGAGAGGAAAGGCCTCAGGAAGTGGTTACCTGACTTGTGAGAGAAAGAGTGAATTTATGAAAATTGCAAAAATCATTGCCTGGTTGGGCTTGATTGCGATGACAGTTGCCCTTCTGAACGGGTTTATCAACGGTAATTTTGGGGAAGATGGGGCAAAGATATTGGCGAACCCATGGGGCATCGTATCTTTGGTAGATCTGTACGTCGGATTTATTTTGTTTTCGATGTGGATTGCCTTTAGGGAGAAAAATTTACCGGTTGCCATCATTTGGATCCTCTTGATGATGGTTTTGGGATTTTTTACCGCCAGTTTGTATGTGTTGATTGCCTTGCATCGCAGCAAGGGTGATTGGAAGGCCTTTTTCTTTGGTGACCGCAAGGAACAAGTTATTTAGAGCTGAGGTAAAACAAATATTTGTTTGAAAACGATATTATTAGGAAATTTTCTAGTTATTTCTTCTTTCGTAGGGGTAAACCTGTATATGCCTCCCGCGGGGAGCGGTGTTTATCTAGTGCCCTCTTCGAGCTGGGCAGCCACAGAGGGCTGCCCCTACGAAAGAACAAAATTATTTAACAATAATAATTCTCATAGTTTTAGGAGATTAATTAAATGATTATCAATATTTTAAAGATTGTTGCCGCTGTGATTACAATTGGGACGGGGTTGCTCTCCCTGTTGAAACCAAAAGCTGTTTATGGGTTTACCGGCTTAAGGGCTGAAGGTGGCCGCGGGATCACGGAGATCCGCGCCATATTAGGAGCTTTGTTCATTGCACTGGGCGGCGCGGTGCTTTATTTCCAAATGCAGGAGACCTACGCCATGTTGGGTATTATGTACCTCTTCATTGCTCTGGTGCGCCTAATTTCCATGTTTGTGGATAAGTCCGTGGAACAATCGAATATCATTAGCCTGATTACTGAAATTGTACTGGGTGTTATCCTGGTTCTGCCCAGTTAAAATTTTTATCGAAAGAGATTGACAGGATAAATGAGCAATAAAGGCCAGGAAATTTGGGAAGAGTTAAAATCTGTCCTCTCGGGGAAAACATTTGACGCGCTCTTGCCGCCGATCATTTATGCGGTTGTGAATGCCATTTTTGGGTTGACCCCCGCGGTAATTGCTGCTATGGGTTTTGCCTTATTACTGGGCATAATCCGCCTAATGCGGAAACAAGCCTGGCAATATGCATTTGGTGGGTTGTTAGCGGTGGGGGTTGCGGCTGGTCTGGCATTATTAACCCGCAACGCCGCCAATTATTTCATCCCAGCTTTAATCAGCAGTGGTTTGCTATTATTGCTGGCAATTGGCAGTCTTTTCATTGGCAAACCCCTGGCAGCCTGGGCTAGCCATCTGACCCGGGGGTGGCCCTTGGATTGGTTTTGGCGGTCCAATGTGAAGCCAGCCTACCGCGAGGTGACCTGGATGTGGTTGGTTTTCATTGCGGGTCGGCTAGTTATTCAAATTTGGTTGTTCCAACAAGGTCAGACGGGACAATTAGCCTGGGCGAACACCTTGCTGGGGTGGCCGGTGACGATCGTCGTGCTGGTGGTGAGTTACATTTATGGCATCTGGCGGTTGCGTAAGTTGGGCGGTCCAGGCGTGGAGGAATACCAGGCAGGTAAGGAGCCGCCCTGGAAGGGTCAAACACGGGGGTTTTAGGCGGACACTTTTTAATCCGCATAGATTGGGCAATTTAAGGATGGAATACAAGATAAATTGTCTGTTTTGAGATTGGAGAGGAATAAGCATTAATTGAATTTGTAGGGGCTCAGCCTGTCTTGGTACCTCGACACATGGTGCCTCGCCCTTACCGGAGATTGCAATATATTGAATTTTCAAGCGGGACAACTCAAAAAAATTGTCTAATTTATAATACCTGAGTTTAACGTCCATCTGAGTTTTACTGATTTTTTCGAATAAAGACGTGATTTTCAGGATTCTAATATGTTTCACTCAGGTTTAAGAGATAGGATAATTGGCATCAGTATATTGATTGCAGATGGGGATGTTGTCGAAAGCCTTTGAATATGGGCACCCTCACCTCAATCCTCTCCCTCACGTCTGAGGGAGAGGAGGTACTAGGCCATTGTATATCAGGTGTGCGAATGACCAACGGAGGCAGGTAAAAAAACCCTCTCCCTGGCAGGTTGAGAGTTCCACACAGTTACTTTTTGTGTCAAATTAGAAGAGGGTGAGGCATCATGCAACCTAAGTTTCTTTTTTAAATTTATCTTTGTTAATATTTCGAGTAAAATCGCGGTTTTAAGGACACTAAAATGAAAAACTCAGGTGAAATTGAAAAGTTTTGAATTTTCAAGTGGGGCAATTCAAAAAAATTGTCTAATTTGTAATACAGTCCCTAAGGGATGGTCATATCCGCTAACAAAACGTAGCCGATCACATTACCCTGGTCGGTGCGGTACTCGATCAGCACGCATTCCCGATTGAGGTTATCGAAGGTGCGCTCCGATTGGGCGATCAGGCTCACCACAGCTCCTTCCGGGATCCTCCCGGTCGCCGTGAAGCTCTCATAGCAACCATTCCGAGCGAACAGGTTCCGCAGCACCGTGCCGGTGATGACGGGGGTCGCTGTCGGTGAATAAACCGGCGTCGGCGAGCGCAGGGGCGTGGCTGTGGGTGTGATCGTTGGGGTCGGTGTGATGGTGGGCGTTGGTGTGATGGTGGCTGTCGCAGTCGCGGAGGGTGTAAGGGAGAGCTGACGATTTTCTACCGCATTGGCTATTCCACGGCCGCCAAACCACAACGCCAGAATCAGCAGAATGCCGGCAATAATGCCACCCCCATACAGGGTGACGTGATACCAGCGCATTCGATGTTTGAGGTCAAGCACTTCAGGATCCTGGGGGAAGCGGGTGCGCACCGGCTTGCTGATTGTAAAGGCGTTGCGAGGAAAGTATCGATTTTCTGCGTTCAAGGATTGGTTAGCCCTTTGGATGCTATCCTTAAGATCTTCGATGTCCTGTTGTGACCCTTGAAGTTCAGCTTGCAGCGCACGTCCAGCTTGGTTTTCAGGTTGCAGGGTGCGCAAGGTTTCCATGAGCTCATTGGCTTCAGCGTAGGCTTCCTTGGCTGATTTCAATGTGTTGGCAGAATCGCCCTGGCGTTTGAGCCGTTCGATGTCGTCCACCAGGTTGGCCGCGACACTGGGCAAAATGATGTCCATGCGGTTCCGCAGGCGTGTAATTTGAGGAGTTTCGCCATATTTCACGGAGAGCCGGTCTATTGTTGCCCGTGCTTCGGAAAGTTTCGCGGGCGGAATATTGCCGCTCAGGTTGATCACATCCGCAATCTCGTCCAGCGCTGAAAGATCCCCTTTGATTTCGCTCACCTTGTCCACATACTCAGGCAAGGCGACTGCGCTGGCTGCGGTTTGAATCTTCCCCAACGCGCCTTGCAGGTCACCTTGGCTCAGGAGCGACAAGCCTTCTTCATACACAGCGTGTGCTTGCATCTGATTTTCAAGGTCCTGCCGCAGTGTTTCACCCTCTCGCCAACGCTTGATGCCGGCCTCTTCCAGGCTCGCAAAGGCTTCTTCTAAGTAATCCAGGGCGGTTTGATAGCGAAACACACGGGCAGCGGATTGGGCTTTTCCATAAGCCTTACCGGCTTCCGGGGGTAGCGCGACGGATGGAATGTTCCCGGTGCGTAGGAATTCTTCAGCCTCATCACGATGTTCCTGGGCGCGGGACCATCCGGGTTCAATTTTTAAGACGTTTTCGAAAAGGGGGATAGCTTTTTGGTAGTTGCCGGCGTAAAAAGCTTCCTCAGCTGTATTCATCAATTCCTCAGCCTGGGGGTCATGGCTGGAGGTCAGGAATTTCTTTAACGGATCGTAAGTATCATCTTCATCAAAGGTAGGGGAGACGTTAATCGGCTGGGGCTGTGCGCTTTGCGTTTCCTCTTCGGTTGGCGGCGTTGGTGGGGTGCCCTGGCTTTGTTCTTCAGCAATGCGTCTAGAACGCTCACGGCGCACCTCTCGCAAAAGGCGATTGGCATGCTCAAGCTCAATGAAATCTACGGATTCAGAAATGCGTTCCGTCGCCAGCGCTTCTAGGTAAGCGCTCAGCGCGTTTTCAGCTTCCATCAAGTCTTGGTCTGATGGCTGTGATTGGTCTAGGATTGTTTTTGCCCGGTAGATTAGATCCTTCAGCATTTCATCCCTTTCTCAGTTGGGCAGGTCAGGACAGCGATTGACGTTGATTATACAGCCTTTGAAGGTCTTCTGCCAAATCCCCTGCTGTCTTGTAAACGCCTTGCAGCGCGTCTCCGAGGACCTTCATTTCGTCTTCTGTGAGTCTTTTTTGGTCATCAAATGTCCAAATGGGATCATATTTGTGCGGTGCGTTTTGGATATCTTCCGGTTTATTTGGGCCAACCTTCACAGAACCAGGTGCTTGACGACCCGTCATCAAGTGATGGAGGGCGCGGGCACTGAATTGGAGGATATCAAATTCAAATACCTCTCTCGCATCGCCATTTTTGACTTGGCGTCCAATATTCCAATCCAATACAAAGACTTTCTGGCGGGGTTCGTTCCAGTAATAATGGAGAATTTTGTGATCCAGGTAAACAATGTGCTTATCGTGGGCTGCTTGAAGGATGTTTGCCATCTGAACAGCGGCTTTCAATCCCTCTGCCATTGGGTAGGAGAGGTGAAATTCACCCCGAGTGTAGCCTGCGTCACACCGCAGATAGAGATTATCTTCCCATCTGCGAGGCAGGATGAGAAAAGCCAACCACTCATCTGCAACCCTTTCTTCCAACTCGCCTAAAAAGGAATCAACATCTTGTGGGTTATAAAGGTCGGCGATCCCAGCCAGGTTGGCAGCAGAAGCCTCGTTTTCAAGGGAAATTGAAAGTGGGGCGATCTCCTTGGGCCACACGCCTTCTTCAACTTTTAGATATCCCACACCCAGCAGGGGTGTGACTCCTTCGACATCTTGCATTTGATCCAGAATCTGGATTTCATTCCTAAATAGCGGCAGGGCGTAATCAATTTTATCCGGCCGCATAACCTTAATGGCAGGATAATTGTTAAATTCGCCGTTCAAAGGTTTGTAATCCAACTCGAACACGCGGGCGGATGAGCCCACTGCTTCTGGCACTGCAAAATCTCGCAATCCTGCACTTAACCAAGTGTCGAGTGGCTGGCTTAATTTCATTTTTTTATTGGGTCCAAATTTAATGGTTTGCATAGTTTTTCCAATATCCTCAGGGGTCAAGGGGTATTTTCAAAGGTTGATTGTAACAACCAGGTGGTTAAAGGGTGATCATCAGGCAGGGATAATACCATTTTTTGACGGTTTTCGGGTGATTCTGCTGCCATAATTTGTTGAAACGCCCTTTGCCAGGCAGGGAATTTTCGTGCGTCTTCAGAATTTGGTAGAAGAAGCGCTTCGATGGCTTTGAGATGGCCTAAGAGATTCTCACAAGCATCAAATTTTACCGATGTGGCAAATTTTTTGGCGTTTTCCAATGCGTGTAAACTAGGATTTACTTGATGGATATGTTGAGAAAGCATGGAGAACAAATTCATCACTTCCCGGACGGGACTTAAGAAATGGTGATAGAGAAAGACTGCAATGAGGTCCTCTGAACCTTCAATCGAGTGCCGCCATCTAAAAAAGCCAAGACGGGCTTGTTCGATTTGAGTTAGCAGTCTTTCGATCACATCGGGCTGCAAACCGACCTGGTAAATGCGGTCCCAAGTTTGATGGATGTCGAGGGTATGAATGAAAACATTGTTCATTGCTTCTGGTAACTGCAGCTCAGACCTGGTTTCAAACTCAAATGGATGGGGTTGGTCGGAAAGGGTCTTCAAAGCAGGAAGAACGGTCTTTTGCCACTGGAGGGTATCCTGTAGGGCTTGATTGATGATGGCCCAATCCTCAAATTGGGGTTGACGAAGGTGCGCACTGGCTGTGTTAAGGTCATCTTTTAGGACATCTTCTCGCCAATCAACGAGTGCTTGCAGTACTTCACACCCCATCGTTAATAAAGGGTGACAATTGGCTTCGATGATATTCTGGCAGTGATTTAAATCGGCGCTCAGGGCGAAAACTTCTTTAAAACACTGGTGTAATTGCTTGCAAAATCGATAGTGATACACAGAATGGCTCTTGACGTGAGCTAAACCAACGTTCACATCATTCCAATTCTTTAAACGATCAAAAAAATTCGTCAGTGTGGATGTTAACTCAGTTTCATCTATGGCTGGCGATTCAGGCAGCGGGGTGTTGATATCCTGATAGGTTAACAACCAGGGGCACCAATGTTTGATTTGCGCTTGATAATTTGCCACGGTGGCACCTTGAAGGATGGCTTGCAACATCGGCAGCAGACCGACGAGCCAGGGTGGGGTCCCAAGGGAGCGATCAACGACAGGGCGTGCCGCCAATAAATTATCGAGAAATTGGTGTGCTGTGCGGTCTGTATGTGGTCCCTCAGAGAGGGTTTGCAGCCATAATTTGAAAGTCTTCACCCCCTCAGCAAGGTTGAGAATGCCCCAGCGATCTGGGTCCCATGCGGCGATGCGTTTTAGGACCTGATCAATGGCTTCCCAATTTTCTTTTTCCCAAAACTTGATTAACTCACGGATGGATTCCTCACCGACGGCAAAGCTTTTCCTCAAATCGGCGCGATAGGTTAAAGGTAGTTCCAACGAATCGTTCCGCATGAGGTTTAAAATTTTGTAATCAAAGGGGCTCTCTGCAAGGTTATTCCCCTTAAAACGCCAATTATTCACGATGTGGTCTAAATGCGCTGAATGTTGATCATCCTGAGGGTTTTGCGTGCGCATCCAGGTCCTTAAGGACTGACAAATCTGCATTGGCCTTGCCTGGATTAATCCCGTTGCTTGTTGGCGGATAACCGGGACCAGTTTTTCCCACCAGGATGGCCCCTGGCTTTCACGAGCAATTTTGATGAGCTGCCACAAGACATTCTCCCATTGCTCCTCGAGGGTCGCTTCGATCAAGGGTCCTAAATCTTGATGGGAGAGGAGGTCAATTTCGCGAAAATATGCACGCAATAAGTGCCATGGCAGCGCCAATGACTCATCAAAAAGGCTCCAAACAATTGAGGTTGCCCTGACTGCAGTCTGAGGGTCATGGCCCTTTACAGCAAGCCTGATCAATTGATCGGCATATTTAAGCACACGTTCACTTTCCCAGGGCGCGCCGATTTGCAAGAGCTTTTGTTGATATTCTTGAATTTTCAGCAAACCCTCAATGGATGGATCCGTCGTCAAGATTACCCTGATGAGAGATTGATATTCCATCACCCTGAGAGTGACAACTTGCTGTTGAAAGGCAATTCGACGAGCTAGGATGGAGACACTGGGTGAGTTGAGGGTTTGATTTTGAAACTCATCCCATCCTAATTCGGCAAATAAGTCAGGGGCAGTTTGTTTTAGAAAACCGCCCAGGGTGTCGACCATTTGTTGATAGTCTTCCCAGCGAGGGAGGGCGGGGCGGGACCCTATACCATCCGTATCAAGAAAAAGGGCATTACCCCAGTCGATGACGCCGATTTGCCCAGTGGGGTTGTGCCAGTAAATATGTTCCAGCTTGACGTCATTCCACAGCACGCCAGCTTTGTGCGCTCTTGAAAAAAGATCAAAGAGGGCGTCCAGCACCGTGATGATGACCCGTCTGGGAAAAGGTTTTCCGGTTTGACGGGATTCCGCCATTAAGTCAGCCATAGTCTTGCCGGCGGCAGTTTCACTAATGATGAAAAAATTCGCTGTACCCTGGGTGAAATCTGGCGCCTGGTCAATCAGACGTGGCGGATGGGCTTTTCCCCGCGGAAGTCCATCTAAACGTTGCAACGCGAGGCTCTCCTGGGCTATCTGCTTGGCTTGCCGTTGAATAGTGCCCCCAGTGGCAATTCGGGCAGGTTTTTTCAATACGCCAGTAATTTCGGGTTCTTGAACGCAGGTGGCTGTATATACCTCACCCGCATCACCGCTGCCGATGGGATCATCACCCATGTGCCAGGTGTATTTTTCCCCTTGAACTGATTTTGCCAAACAGCCTCCCAGTGTTTATTGAATAACTTGGCCTAATTTTACCAATGACGCATAAAATGCCAAAATGCCCAGTCAGGATTTAAGAGCAGATTTCCGGTAAATGATGAAAGTTTGTCTACTAAAAAGAAGAAAATAGTTTTTCTGAATAAAAGTGTGAATTTAGCTGAAATATTGTAAAGCTTTTCGCAGTCGTGTTTCAGCATCCATTTCCTCGTCTTTATCGAGGGATTGGACAGCGGTTTGCGCCTCAACGATGGAGTAGCCCAAAGCGGTGAGCGCTTCGATCACTTCGGTGTCAACCTCATCCAAGGAGGCCGCGGCTTCCAGTGGTTCAAGGGGTTTAATTAAACCTTGCAGGTGTAAGATAATTTTCTGAGCGGTTTTTTTGCCAATGCCTGGCACCCGGCTGAACATTTCAGGCTGCTCAGCTGTGATTGCACGGCGAATATTCTCGGTGCTGAGGGTGGATATGACGGCCAAGCCAGTTTTGGGGCCAATCCCAGGCACACTGATGAGGCGAATGAATAGATCACGGGATTCAACGGTCTCAAAGCCATACAGGGATAAATTGTCCTCCCGGACCACCAGGTGGGTGTAGTAGGTTTTACGCATGCCCACACGACACCCCATACGAAGCTCTTCGGGGATATAAACAAATAAACCGATGGCTCCGATGTTGATCACAATTTGATCTTCAAATATTTGGCTCACTTCACCGCTAATGGTGGCAATCATGAGGTAATTATATCCAAATTCCTTGATTGGTTGAAAATTTCATAGAGCATGATACCTGTTGAGACTGCTAAATTGAGGGAATCACTACGGCCTAGCATAGGGATGCGCACCATAGCGTCGCAGCCTGCCATCATTGTATCCGACAATCCATGGCGTTCTGAACCCATCAGAAGGACCATTGGCCGTTTGTAATGCTGGGCTTGATAGTCCGTTTCAGCATGGTCAGAGGTTCCGACTAAAAACAACGATCCAGCTTTCACCCAAGGGTGAAAATCTTCCCAACCGGTTTGAACCAGGTTAATTGAAAAGATCGCGCCCATACTGGCTTTTACGGCGGTAGGGTCGTAGGGATCGGTGCTGTGGCCAAGGAGGATCACACCCTGGCATCCCACGGCTTCTGCGGTCCGGAGAATAGTCCCCAGATTGCCTGGGTCAGCGATTGCGTCCAAAGCAACCCATAAATCGTTCTTATTGACTTTTATTTCAGGCAGCTTTTTCCATCTCTGCTGGACGATTGCTCCCAGTCCTTGGGGGCCGTCTTTGTGAGCAATTTTTTCGTAAACTTCTGCGCTGACCTCTAGTTTATCCAGGGTTTTAACCCAGAGATCATCCAATAAGGATTGGCCAAAGTCGCTTTCTAATAAATTGGGAGCAAGGACCAGGGTTTCAATCGGTGCTTTGGTTTGGATCGCTTCACCAACCGCGCGCAAACCCTCGATAAAAAACAAACCGCTCTCCTGGCGATATTTTTTCTGCTCGAGTTTACGAATAAATTTAACTTTTGGGTTGGAAAAGCTGGTAATGATCATAGGGATCAATTTTTCGGAATCAGGTTGGTAAATGATTGATGATGGATATGACAAATGCCAACAGCTAAGGCGTCTGCTGCATCATCCGGTTTGGGAAGGTCGACGAGGTTGAGCAAAGTTTGAACCATCCGTTGAATCTGACGTTTGCCCGCGTTGCCATAGCCGCAAATTGTTTGTTTAATTTCATTCGGTGTATATTCGTGGATCGGTAAGTTAGCTTGGGCCAAAGCTAACATGACGACCCCGCGCGCTTGACCAACGGATAACGCTGTTTTGACGTTTTTTTGGAAAAATAATTTTTCGACAGAGCTGGTTTCCGGTCCGTAGCGTTGGATTAAGTCCGTTAGCGCGTCAAAAATAACGATAAGGCGGTCAGGATCAGCTAAACCTGCGTCCGTTCGAATGACACCATAATCAATGCAGGTATATTGATTACGCTGATCTGTTTTGATAAACCCATAGCCGGTGATGGCCAGGCCAGGGTCAATGCCAAGTACGAGCATGCCCGATTAGCTGTTTTCCATAGCTTGGATGGCGTCTTCCGTGATGTTCAGATTTGAATAGATATTTTGAACATCATCCAATTCTTCGAGATTCTCAATGGTTTTCATCACCTTGAGGGTCTTCTCAGTATCCAAGGTGATTTCTTGTTTTGGTAAGAAACGGATACCGGAGTCCTCTGGTTTGATATGTGCTTTGGTGAGATGGTCAGCGATGGATTGATAAGTATTGGGTCTTCCAAAAATCTCGATTACATCATCATCTTGTTTGATGTCATCCGCGCCGGCTTCAACGGCAATTTCGAAGATTGTGTCAAAATCATGATCATCGGGTATGGCGAAGTAGGTCATACGCTCAAATTGCCAGCCAACAGAGCCTGGATCGCCCATGCTGCCTCCGCCTTTACTGAGAATGTGCCGCAGTTCTGCCACCGTGCGATTGCGGTTTTCGGTGACACATTCGATCATCAAAGCGACGCCATGAGGTGCATAACCCTCATAGAGAATTTCTTCAAATTCTACGCCTTCTTTGTCTTCGCCTGTGCCGCGTTTGATGGCTCGATCAATGCTGTCCTTGGGCATATTGGCAGCTTTCGCTTTATCAATAGCCAGCTCTAACCGAACGTTCATTGAGGGATCACCGCCGCCTTCACGGGCAGCGATGACGATTTCACGAGCTATGCGGGTGAAGATCTTACCCTTTTTAGCATCGGCTGCACCTTTTTTACGCTTAATAGTTGCCCAATGTGAATGTCCTGACATTTAGGTTCTCCTTGAAAAAGATTGAGTGAAGATCAGGTTTGATTTTCATTCCGATTATACCATTTTACACTTATTGTTACACAGTGTGGGTTATACAAGATGTTGGCAGAGCGGTTATTATTGGCCTAATCGCCGCAACAATCGGTTAATGCGATGATCGAGTTTTTCTTGCCATTGATGATATTCGTAAGCGGGAATATGCTGATGTTTTAAAATTTCCAACGCTTGTTGGGTCCACCCCAAGGCTGTTTGAAGGTCTTTGACCTGATGTTCGTAATATTTTGCGAGTTCTTCATAGGCATACAATCCATTATTTTGTGCTGCCTGTTCCCAAAGGGTTATGGCGCCCTTCCATTCCCCTTTGCGTTTTAACAAGAAAGAATAGCGTTCAATCGTGTCCCAATATAAATCCTCTTGAAGGTCGGATGAGAGGGCTCTTTCATAAAGCCCTTGTGCTTGATCGATATCTTCCATCGATTCAAAGAAACGCGCCAAGGCGACCACGTCCTCGCCATGATGAATTTGATCAGAATGGGGATCATGCAGCAAAAAAGCCATATGGCTGTAGAGCGCAGCCAGGCTGAGGATATCAATTGCATTGTGATAGAAAATGCCTGCCAGGGGCCGCGCATCCTGGGTTTTGAGATAGTCGAAGTACATGTCTGGGATGAGATAGCCAGGAACTTCTTCATCACCACGCTGTACGCCTAAAATTTTGCCTTCCACGTTGCTGAGGGTCCGACTCTCCAGCCTAATGCGCCATAATCTACGGGCTAGGGGTAAGAGGTCAAAATGGGCAATATTTTCGAATGGGCTGCTCATGCCCATCAGGGTGTAACGGGTATTGAGCAGGGGGATGTCAAAGGACTTGCCATTATAGGTCACAACCGCCTTCATATCGTGCATGAACTCGGTCAAACCCGCCAAAAGGGCAGGCTCTTCACCAGGATGGCGCATAAAGAATTGTGCCAACTGAAACCCATCCTCAGTAAAGCGGCCTACACCGACCTCAAAGGCGTAGGTGCCAGTGCCGCCTGCCAAGCCGCTCGTTTCTGTATCCAGAAAAATGAAATCCATTAAATCAGCTCGGGTTAATTGATCTGCGTTGGCCCATTGGCAGAGGGTTGTGATGGGTACGGATGGCAACAAAGGCTTTTTCCCATGAAAATATTGGCCTTTGTAAAATTCCTCGTGACAAAAGACCTGCCCATAGATTACATCCCAGAAGCGTCCCTGAACAACTTCTTCAATAGGATGCTGATCTCGAGGGCGTTTGGACAAGGATTTCGATTTTCCCAGCTCCATGCCTAAATTTTTAAGCTGTTTTGAGAGCGATTCCCAGTCAGTCATGATTAATTATTGCCTTGAAGATCGCGAGGGCTTCAGCTTTGCCGCCAGAACCCTCTTCGCCGATGGGACCAACACAAGAAGGGCAACCATCTTCACATTCGCAATGGGCAATGGTCTCGTATCCTTGTTGGAGCAGGGCGGCATGCAATTCATATAGGTTTTGGGACAGTCCCAATCCACCGGGGATGTTATCGTAAATGACGACGGTGGGTTGGCCGTTCCCAAGGGTCGAATTTGGATCGTAGTGAACGCCAATGTCCTCTGAATCGCACATGATCAGCAGTGGAGCCAGGTTGTGTAAAACGTAACTAAAACCCGCCATACCGCTACGAATGCGGACATTTGTTTCTGCCTTGCGATGACAGGTTGGGCATAGGGCAATTAAGTTCTGAAGTTGATTGGCTGCATCGCGATCCGTGAAACTACGAAAGGGTTGAATGTGATGAATGTGGAGCGGGGCAACGGTTGCGGGTGTGCCACACACCTGGCAGTGGTTACCATCGCGATTTAAGACGCGCTGCCGGATGGCATCCCATTCTGGACCGTAATCATTTTTATCTGCATTCCAGAGCATCTGGTCTTTGAGCTTTGAGACCGTCTCATCTTTCAGAGAAATCCAAAAACCGACCGTGTTCAAGAGGGTTGGAGGAAGATCGACTGTGCCCCCGCCGAGATGCTCATGGGTGAACCAGCGCACCTTTCGATAATCCGTCACCTGGGTCGTGACGAGGATCTCACCCAATGATTTGGATGCTCCCTGGATGGATTCTGTTTTTATAATTGCTTTTTCCTCGATTTCCACCGTTTGACGTGCTTGGGTGTAATAATCGACTGTGGTTGGTCGCAGGTAAGCGACCCCAGCTTGCAGGTCCAAATTTTCGACCAGGTAAGATGTGCCTTCGTGGAGGTAAATTGCCTCCGGATGCACCATCCAATAAGCGCTGATGAGGTCGACCTGTCCAATGGTATCCTGTTGATACGGCCCTTTGACGATCAGAGTAATGTTGTCTGGGGTGACATTCCGCAAGGAAATCTGCGCGGCAGGGTATTGATCTGCCATCCAGTAAAAACGCTCATCTTGCTGGAATAACTCCCCATTTTGGGCTAATAATTCAAGGAATGCCTGCAATCTTTGTGCTTCGATGGCACCAAATCCTTCACCTTGATGAAAGGGGAGCTCAAAGGCTGCGCAGCGGATATGATGTAGCAAAATCAGCAGGTTATTAGGCGCAATCAGGGCATGTTCGGGTGAGCGTTCAAAGAAATATTCCGGATGGCGCGCCAGGTATTGATCCATGGCATTGGGCGCTGTCACAAGAATCGAGAGAGAAGGGGCGAGCTTGCGTCCAGCTCGACCGGCTTGCTGGCGCGTGGCCGCGATGCTGCCAGGGTAGCCGATCATCACGGCTGCGTCTAAATCACCAATATCGATACCCAGCTCAAGGGCCGATGTGGCTACCACACCCTGTATTTCACCGCTGCGGAGCCCTTCCTCAATCGCCCGTCTTTCCCTGGATAAGTATCCACTGCGGTAGCCGCGCACAAGGTTAGGGTTACCATGAGGGTCTCGTTGGCGTAAGTAAGTGAGGATTAATTCAATGCTGCGGCGTGTGCGGCCGAAGATGATGGTTTGAATGTTCTCATCCAGGAGCTCACCGGCTAAATAGGATCCTTCCAGCAGAGAACTCTGGCGGATGCCCATCTTTTTATCGACGAGGGGTGGATTGTAAATGATGAAGTGCCGTTCGCCGTGGGGGGAGCCATCCTGATCGATAACCTGCACCGGTTTTTCAATGAGGCCTTCGGCTAATCCCTGGGGATTGGCAATAGTTGCAGATGTGAGGATGAATTGTGGTTGGCTGCCATAAAATCGACTGATCCGTTTTAGGCGGCGGATGACATTGGCGACATGTGAACCAAAGACGCCCCGATAGGCGTGCATCTCATCGATGACGATAAATCGTAGTGCGGTGAAAAAATCTTTCCAAGCGGTGTGATGCGGCAGAATGCCCGTGTGGAGCATATCGGGATTGCTGAGAATTATCGATGACTTCTGCCGGAGGTGCGAGCGCAGATGTTGGGGTGTGTCGCCATCGTAAATATTTGCTTGAATGCTATCGCCGATGTTCAGTTGATTGATTAAGGCACGTAGGTTGGTTAGTTGATCTTGCGCCAATGCCTTGGTTGGAAACAGATATAGGGCAGTCCCATCAGGGATTTTGATCAAGCTATCAATGACAGGCAGATTGTAACATAAGGTTTTTCCGCTGGCTGTCCCAGAGACCACAGCAACATTATGCCCTTGCCGAATGGCTTGATAACTCAGTGCTTGATGGTTGTAAAGATTTTTAAAACCTAAGTTCTCTAAGCTTTGAACCAGCTTGGGTGAAATTGACGGCGGATAATCTGCCGTGTCAGCGCGTTTTTGCGCAATGATACGCCAATCTACAACATTGCTTGCAATAGTTGGATGGCTGCGCCAGCGGCTGAGGATGGTTTTAATCTTATCGCCCATGCTTACCTTCGAAAATTTGTTCTATGGAAAAATTATAGTACGTTTCAAGGGACAGCGCAAACCGAAATGTGAGGTTTTTTGAAAATTGTTTTCTTTTTCTTGCGGATGGGTCTCGTAAATATTTTTATTTACTGATATTAATTCATCAGAATAGTGCTATTTTCCTTTTTGCACTCTGCGGATCAGCCAATCCACAATGGGGTAAGTCAGGTTTCCTAATAAGTTTATCAATCGATAAAGGATTTTCCCTTCAAACCCCGGGATGATCACGTATCGGCCTGTCTCAACTCCCTTGAGAATATCCTGGGCAACCTGGTCTGCGGTCAGCAAACTGCTTACCTCGTTCAGGGCTTTTGTTTCTTCAGGTTTCAGTTTTTCATCAAATTCAAACTGTGGCGTTTGCGTATCTGGTGGGTAAACAAGATGGAAGATAATACCGTGGGGTTTCATTTCAGCCCGCAGGACGTCGGTGAAACCACGCACTGCGAATTTTGATGCGCTATAACCCGAATAGCCAAACAATCCAGTGAACGCTGCTTGTGATGAAATATTCACTACGGATCCAGAGCCCCGTTCGATCATTTTCGGTAAGAGACTCTTGAGAATGTGGACTGTGCCAAAATAATTCACATCCATCAACCAGTGAAAGGTTTCAATTTCAATGTCCTGAAAGTAACCCGGGAAGGTTACACCAGCGGAATTGATGATCAGGTCAGGAATCCCAGCTTTTTCTGTCCAGGTCTCCAAATGTTGATTGAGTGCATCAAAATCCCTGATATCGCAGGAAATGGTTGTTATTTGCTGATCTTTGTGGGTGGTGAGGGCTTGGAGTTCGGTTTTTGCCTGGTCTAATTTAGTTTCATTCCTCGCCAATATGCACAGGTTGACCCCATCTTGTGCAAGGAATTTTGCCAATGCAAGCCCAATGCCACTTGAGCCCCCAGTAATTAATGCTAATTTGATTTTTTTGTGATTCATTTATTTTGACTCGCATGAACTGCATGAATGGCTGGAACAGGTGCTGCAGCCGTTGGACCCTGCCAGGGGCTGACCACCGATAGATGTGTTGAACAGTGAGATCACTCGTTCGACGTTGTGGCTCTCACAACGGACGCAATTAAGATCAGCATCGGCTTCTTTGATGCTGCGAATTTGTTCAAATTGAAAATGGCAGTCCTGACATTCGTATTCATAAATTGGCACTGAAAACCTCTGTGGTGGAAAAATGCCGCAACCGAGTAAATTTTATCGTATTGTATTCATAAGGTCAATTTAAAAGAGACGGGGAGGATGGTGAATGGTTAGTAGCGAACAGGGAATAGTGACCCGTGACCCGTCCTGATTTACGTTTACAGGAAATATTAGTGAATAGGGAACTTATTTGCCTGACCTGTTCTGATTTACGTTTTCAGGAATACTAGATAAAAGGAGCCAATTAAAAAACCCTTCTCCCTTTTTTCAAGGTAGAGGATGGGTGAGGGTTACTCGTATTTTCTTTTGGGCAGGCTATTTGCTTCTGAAGATTGAAAGTATCTATTTCACAGATTCCTGATATCGATTTCGAATGGCTGGGATTAAGTACTCGTAAAAAGAGCGTTCGCAGTCGTAATCAGGTTCCCAATCCCAATCTTGGCGTGCCGCTGAATCATCCACCCGCTCAGGCCAGGTATCCACGATTTTTTGCCGGCATTCATCAACAGCAAAATGAATCTTTGCATCGGGAAAAGCTTTCAGGACGATATCATGAATTTCTTGAGCGGAAACACTAAAACTGGTGACATTGTAAACAAATTGTGACAACCGATTTTTAGAAGCCGCTTCCAGAGAAATTAAGGCTTTGACGGCATCGGGCATCACCATGAAGGGGATGATGGTGTCTGGGCGCACAAAGCAACTGTATTCTTCTCCCTTTGCCGCAGCGTGGATCATCTCGGGACCGTAATCGCTGGTACCGCCCGTCGGGGTTGTTTCTGCGCTGATTAAACCCGGAAAGCGAATGGCTCGAAAATCCACTGTCTCTGAGCCGCCACAATCGGCTGCCAATTGGCGATAATAAGAACTGTAATAACGACCTAAGTGTTCGCAGTAAAGTTTATTACAACCATACATGGTTGTTGGGTTAGACCATTCGCATTCTTTGGCAGCACCTGCCAGGGCTTTTTCTTTTGCACTTGGGATGCCGTATGCAGCGATGGAACTCGGATAAATAAACTTGACCGAACTGCCCTGCCATTGGGATTGTTCCACCGCAAGACGGAGCAGGTTCAAGGTGCCCTCAACGTTGATGCGATGGGCTGTTTCGGGGTTGTATTCCGCTTTTGTGGATAGGATGGATGCCAGGTGGTAAATTGTGGATATTTCATGTTCAACAACCAACCTGCCAAGAAGCATTTGGTCCAGGATATCCCCAACGATGTAGGTGGTGCACAGCGGCCTTAACGCCTTGTCCAAGGGTACGACATCTAAGGCCACAATGTTCTTTTCTAATTTTGCTAAGTGTTTTATCAAACCGTGACCAATTTCCCCATTGGCGCCGGTAACCAAAACGACTTTTTGTCGCATTTAAATCTCCTTTGATGATGGTAAGTCTCTCAATTTTTTGTGATTAAATTGTAACGCAACAATTAAATTTTTGAGGGGGAAATTTTATAAATGATGTTGAAATGGGTTGATTTGGTTACTAATCAAGGTCCATTGATGCGCTTATGCGACGGATGTGATCTGTGGATCGAGGAGAAATGAGCATCACCACAACGCTGAGGTCGTCCTTTGGACGGTCATCATCCAAGCGAATTGCCCGACTGAGCAAGGTGTCAGCGATTTCCTTGGCGCTGGGTTCCTGGTCTTCCACCAAAGATTCCAGGACAGTAATGATGTTGGTTTCGTTGGATTCAGGGTCGCCGGCGTAGTAAACCCCATCTGATATCATCACGATCACCATTTCGGGAATAATCGCTAATTCAACAATTGAAGGGCAGATATCCATTTGATCGCAAATGGGAATGGATTCCTCATTGAGAATATCGACTTTATCTTCAGTGATGAGAAAAACAGGTACGGGATTGTTACGCGAAATGACGATGGTGTTGGTTTGGAGATCCGCACTAAGGACATTTAAATTTGCTTTGACGTTGCCTTTGTATTCCACAAAAATACTGTTGGAGGCTGCCCTGATGGCGGTGCTATCCCTGCAGCCTTGAGTAATGTATTCTATGACTCTGTGACTGACCATCGTCGAGATGGACTTACTATCTTGTCCATCCTCCTGACCATCAGCCAGGACGATTGAAATACCCCCGTTTGGGCGTTCCGCCATTTCAACGGTGTCGCCAGTGGTACTTGTTCCATATCGATCCGTTTTTGCAACGGCTATTCTCAGTTCCATACTCACATTTTACTGCAAAAAACCACTTATTTTGGCTGATATTGTTAATATTTAGGTTAACATAAGGTCTGCAAAATTTTTATAACCTGCCAATGGTTTATAATTCTTATGCTGCCGAAAGGCTTTAATAACGAATAAGGAGATTTGCCAAATTATGCTAACAATTTTTAAAGGATTCCCATTAAAACAAGCATGCATGGTTTTTATTGGTTTATTTTTATTACTTTCTTCGGCTGGTTGTCAGACTGAAACCCAAGAACCGCCAACGCCATCAGCCCAACCAAGCCTTGAGAACCCTGCACTTACACCCACAGAAACCACAGCAGCGCCCAAAGGTGAAACCATCGCTATGATCCAAGGCGCCGGGCATATTACTCCTTACAGGAATAAACCAGTGACCAATGTGGAAGGGATTGTGACGGTGGTCATGTTTGATGGTTTCTATTTGCAATCTACAAATCCCGATGATGATCCTGCGACCTCGGAAGGCATCTTTGTTTTCACAGAACTTGTTCCCACAGTGAAGGTTGGCGATGAAATTGGGCTCAATGGTGTTGCAACTGAGATCACCCCCGGTGCTGGCTATGGGAATCTATCGATCACCACGATCGTTGATCCTGAAATGACCGTCATAAGCACCGGAAACGCACTTCCAGGCCCTGCCATCATTGGGGAAGGGGGACGTATTCCACCAACTGAGATCATCGATGACGACACCAACGGTTATATCAACGAAAACGTCTTATTTGATCCACAATTTGATGGCATTGATTTTTATGAGAGTTTTGAGGGTATGCTGGTTCAAATCAATAATGCTGTGGTGGTTGGCCCTACGAATACCTACAAGGAAATTTTTGTCCTGGGTGACTTAGGAAAATATGCCAGCGTTCGGACGCCCCGTGGTGGCATCATAATTCGACCAAATGATTTTAACCCTGAACGCATTTTGCTGGATGACAAACTTCAAGAGACGCCATTTGTGAATGTTGGTGATACCGCTGAGCAGCCTATTGTTGGTGTGGTGGATTATGATTTTGGAAATTTCCGCATCCAGGTGACCGACCGGCTAAGGTTTACCGATAGAGGCCTATCACCAGAAATTGTCACTGAGGGTGAGGTAGAGGGTCAACTGCGGGTGGCCAGTTATAACGTGTTCAACCTATCAGCTGGCGAAACGCGCAGAATGGCGTATCTTTCGGACCAGATTGTTAATCAGATGGCCTCACCTGATATCATTGGTTTTCAGGAAATTCAAGATAACGATGGCAGTGAAGGGCAGAAAGCGGTATCTGCTGACCAGACTTACCAGGCCATTATTGATGCCATTGCTAAATTGGGAGGACCGCCATATGCTTATGTGGATATTGACCCGATCCCAGGCGCTGAGGGTGGGATCAACTTGGGCAACATCCGCCAGGGTTTTATCTACCGTTTGGATCGAGGCTTATCCTTGGTGGATGCCCCAGCTGGTGATGCCAGGACGGCGGTAGAAATCATAACGGACCAGGATCAACCAACCTTAACCCTGAACCCTGGGCGCATTGAACCGACCAACCCAGCGTTCTATTCCAGCCGGAGGCCGTTGGTGGTGACCTTTGAATATCAGGGCGAACGCCTATTTGTGATTAATAATCATTTCAACTCAAAGGGAGAAGATCGTGACTTGTTTGGTGAGTTTCAACCACCAATGCTGGATTCTGAATTTCAACGGGTTCAACAAGCGCAGGTTGTGCATGATTTTGTCGCCTCACTTCTAGCAGTTGAACCAGACAGCAAGGTGATTGTGCTGGGAGATTTAAACGACTTCCAATTTTCAAACCCGATTAATACATTGGAAGGGACTATCTTACAAAATTTGGTGGAGACCCTGCCCGTTGAAGAGCGATATTCCTATAATTATGAAGGCAACAGCCAGACCTTGGATCATATTCTGATTACCCGGGGTTTGCAGGACAATTTGGAGTCCTTTGACATCCTGCACATCAACAGCGAATTTGATTATTCAACGCATTTTAGTGATCATGACCCTCTGATCGTAAGTTTTGAACTTCCTTAGGACGTTGTGATGGGAAAGAGGCGCATTTGTTTTCCGATCATTATTATCCTATTCCTTTCGATTAGTGGATGTCGCCATGTGGACAATGCCTGGTATGATCGTGTTGAGAAGGTAAAAGAATCAACAATCCGAGAAATTCCAATGCTCGGTCCAGTGAGTGAAGCGCGCAGTGAGGTATCTGGCATGGCATGGTGCGGGACAGATTTGATTTTGTTACCGCAGTATCCCGATCGCTTTATTGAAGATGGGTCTCAACATGTTTTTTCGATACCAGAAGCGGAAATCGCGACTTATTTGTCAGGTGAAAATTTAGATGGGATTGAACCAAAGGCTATTCCTTTTGACGGCTCGGGTGTAGAAACCTTAGTACCGGGTTTTGAGGGCTTTGAGGCGATTGCCTTCAATGGTGAAATGTTCTATGTTACGATCGAAGCTCGATCGGAGGGTGAAATGATGGGCTATATCGTCATTGGACAGGTTTTTGGCGCTTGTGAAAGCCTGGTTCTTCAACCTATGGGTTTGTGGCAACTTGAACCACAGGCAGATATGGATAACATGTCTCATGAAACATTGGTATTTTATCAAGATCACATCTATGCTATTTATGAAGCCAATGGTGTCAATGTCAACCCCTCTCCAATTGCTCGTGTGTTTGCTTGGGATCTGGGACCACGACCAGAAGAAATCAGCTTGGATAGGATAGAGTACCGCATCACGGATGCTACAGAACCGGATGAATCAGGAAAATTTTGGGCGATGAACTATTTCTTCCCTGGTGATACTGATTTAAGACCTGCAGATGATCGAATTGCTGAAAAATTTGGTGTGGGGGCATCCCATCTTAAAGCAGAAGGTGTTGAACGAATTATTGCTCTGCAAATCACAGATGATGAGGTAATTATTGCTGATGAGCCGCCCCTTTATCTGGAATTGGATGGGGAAGAGTCTCGAAATTGGGAGGGGATTGTTCGTTTTGAGGATGGCTTTCTAATGGTGACGGATAAATTCCCCACCACACTGCTGGCGTTTGTGGAAAATATTAATCAATAACCTTCACTAAAGATTATGTGGCGTCAGGTATAGAAACTTAATCTGTGAAAAAATTCATGTAGGTCGGGTTTCTTACCCGACTGTTGTAATGATTATTAGCAAATATTCTTCAGGTCTCGAACCGATTGTTGAAATCGTTATTTATAAAAATAATTAGGTATGGGAAAAGACCTACGGAAGGGATGTTCAACGGTGTCAGGTATGGAAACCTGACCTTGTATCTTTAAAATAGTGTATGCTAGAAATGTGAAAGACACCAGTCAGGACGGTGAGGGTGAATCTGAACCTGACCTTTAGGCAAAAAGCCTGTGTCGTAGATATGATCCCCTCACCATTTTTACACAGAGATCGGACGGTATCTGAAGCCTCTCTACAGAATAGAGATGAGCTTGCATTCACAAGGATGATCCAATTCATGCGCCTGACTGATGCCAACTTAAGTGTAACAAAAAAGAGGTGAGAAATGCAAAACATATTAGGTATTGACGTTTCCAAGGATAAACTTGACTTAGTGTTGAGGACTGAACGAGGCAAATTCCACAAGATGATCAGCAACAATGTGGAAGGGTTTAAGAGACTGGACAAATGGTTGAGATCCCAGCATGTCAATCGGATTCATGCTTGCTTAGAGGCAACAGGGCAATATGGTGATGAGGTGGCAGAGTATCTGTATATGCGAGACAATGACGTGAGTGTGGTAAATCCAGCTCGGATCAAGCGTTATGGTGAAAGTAAGTTGCACCGCAATAAAACTGACAAAGCAGATGCAGACCTGATTGCAGAGTTCTGTTTGAAGGAAAAACCAGCGCTTTGGGCGCCCCTTAGCCCTGAATTAAAGCATTTACGGGCTCTTGTGAGGCGTTTAAGCGACCTTCAGACTAATTTTCAACAGGAAAACAACCGATTGAAGAGTGGCGAGAAGGACGCCTGGGTCATCAGTGATTTATCAACTCATGTGGCATACTTGAAAGAACGGATTAAAGCTACCCAAGAAGAGATCCAAAGTTTTATTAACCAAACACCTAGCTTGAAGTCACAACAGGATCTCTTGGTTTCCATTCCCGGAATTGCGAAAAAGACTTCTGCCAAGTTGTTGGCCGAGATCGGGGATATCACTACCTTCGAAGATGCACCACAATTGGCTGCTTATGCTGGGCTAAATCCTAAAGGGGCATCATCAGGTTCATCCGTGCACAAGAAAACCCGGATATCAAAACAGGGGCGCAGTGAATTACGATCCTGCCTATACATGTCAGCAGTTGTTGCCATGAAACATAACCCAGTTATTCGTGACTTAAGAGATCGTCTCTATGAACGCAGGCTACCCAATATGGCGATTGTGGCAGCTTCTATGCGCAAATTGTTGCATATTGCCTATGGCGTTTTGAAGAATCAAATACCTTTTGATCCTGAATATGGCAAACAATTTGATTTTTCTGCTTGACTTTCAAGACGGTATCTACGGAAGGGATGATTGATTCTATCAGGTAAGGAAGCCTGGCCTATAGCATCTATGAACTATTATGCATTGTTAATAATTTAATTGTATAATGACTATCCAATCGGGGATGATCGGCTTCGACGGGAGAGGCTGGTCCCGGATTGCGAGTCGAGAGGTACCGACCTCGTAAAATCAGTACAAACAATTAAGTGCCGATAGCACTCAATATGCAGCTCTCCCCCTCGCAGCGTAAGCTGTTAGGCTAAGAGCTACGGTCTCTAAAAGAGACCTCGCCCCCCACTTTCCGTACGCCTGGCCGGGGGTGGGTGTGGCGTCATAAAGTCAGGATGCCATGCAGGATGCCGTTTAATGCATGAAAGAAGGACTTTCGGGTCCTAACGGCTGGCAAGAGGGTCGCCCCGTTGGCTGGCTAACCTCAAGCGAGACTGAATAAGCTGACTACACTCGTAGATATTCGAGGGTCGATTCTTTCGGACGCGGGTTCGATTCCCGCCATCTCCACTGAAACAAAAAATGCCCAGAAATGGGCATTCTTTGTTAGTAAATAGTTGTTAGTGAATCGTGATTAGAAGAAGAGCAGGAATGAGATGATAGTTACTAGGTACTGGGTCCTAGGTAATTATTTAGTGAGGTTGATAAATGGACGCATAATGCTGTAGAAATTTTCATTTTGTCGCTTAAGTCACAAATTTCCTAATTGTTTAATTCCCATTGCTAACTGCCCAATACCTAATCAACTTATACCTAATACCTAAGCGCCTAATACCTATTCCCCTCCTCTAATCACCAGTCCCTTCAAATACGTCCCCTCCGGAAATGCCAGATGGGTGGGGTGATCGGGGGATTGCCCCAGCCGATACAGAATTTTGGCATCCACTTCAGCATCCAGGGCAGCATCGGCGACGATTTTCTGGAAAAAGGCTGCATCGATGCCACCGGAACAGGAGAAGGTCATCAGAATCCCCCCGGGTTTGAGGAGTTTGAAGCCGTACAAGTTGATGTCCTTATAGCCTCGGGCAGCTTTCTGCGCTTGGGAGGCCGTCGGGGCGAACTTGGGTGGATCTAGGATTATCAGGTCAAATTGCCGGCCCTGGTCACGCAGTAACCGCAATTCTTCAAAGACGTCCCCGACGATCCAATCGCATTTTTCTTGTGATAAATTATTGAGTGCGATATTTTCCCTGGCAAACGCCAGGGCTTCTTCCGATGAATCAATCGAGAGGACGGATTCCGCGCCGCCAGCCAGGGCATAGACACTGAAACCGCCGGTGAAGGCAAAGCAATTTAAAACCGATTTGTCGTGAGCAATTCCACGGCAAAATTGACGGTTATCCCGTTGGTCCAGGTAGAAACCAGTCTTTTGCCCGGTTGCCAGGTCCACCCAAAATTTAAGGTCGTTTTCTTTGATCATCATCGGCTGCTGGGGGAGTTCTCCAAAAAGAATGCCTGTTCTTTCATTTAAACCTTCCAATTCACGCACGGCCACGTCAGATCGTTCATAGATACAATCTGGGTGGATTAGATCCACCAGGATCTCTACGATGTTTTCACGCCAGCGCTCGATGCCAGCAGAGAGGATCTGCATCACCAGGGCGTTGTCATAGCGATCCACAATCAAGCCGGGTAAGTTGTCCGATTCGGCGTGGATCAGGCGGTAGGCATTTGTTTTTGACGAGTTGATCTGGGTTTCCCGCAATTTGATGGCAGCGGAAATCCGCTCTCTGAAAAAACTTTGATCGATAGCCTGGTTTTCATCCCAGGTCCAGATGCGAGACCTGATTTGCGAATTGGGACTGTAAGCTGCCCATGCCAGAAACTGGCCTTGGACGTCGTGCACTGCGATGGTCTCGCCCAAGCCTGGATTCCCCTCAATTGTTTTGATAGCGCCTGAAAAAATCCAGGGGTGATGTCGTAGGATGGCTTTTTCGCGCCCTTTTTTGAGAATGAGTTTGTTCATGCGGATCTTTCTTTGATCAATTGCTGCAATTGCTCTTCAGAGAGAATTGGGACATTGCGCTTTTTAGCCTGGTCGTATTTTGAGCCGGGATCTTCACCAAGAACCAGGTAGTCCGTGTTTCCGCTGACACTGCCGGTGACCTTGCCGCCGTTGCTTTCAATCAGGTCTTTCACTTCTGTGCGCGAAAGAGTGGGTAAGGTGCCCGTGACTACGAAGGTTAAGCCTTCCAAAGGCTGGGGACCAACCTCAGTTGCCCTTTCTGATGTCGGCCAGACGCCAATCCCCTTCAATTTCTCGAGGACATGTTGATTTTCTTCATTGTTAAACCATTCGACGATGGATTCGGCCATATTGGGGCCAAACCCTGCGATGGATTCAAGCTCTTCTTTGCTGGCATTGCTCAACGCATCCAAATCTCGATAATGGTCTGCCAGGTCCTGGGCTGCCACCTCACCAACCCCGTGAATACCCAGGCCGGTGATCAGGCGATAAAGGGGTTGCGATTTGGAAGCTTCAATGGCTGAAAGCAAATTATCGACTTTTTTCTCGCCAAAGCCTTCCAACTTGAGAAGTTCCTCTCTGGATAGTAGATACAAATCGGCGATATCTGCGACCAGTCCTTCAATGGCCAATAATTCTACCGTGTTGATGCCCAAGCCGACGATATCCATAGCCCCGCGGGAGACAAAATGCTCTAAATTGCGGACCAATTGCGCTGGGCAAGCGCTGTTGGTGCAGTAATAGGCGACTTCACCTTCAGGATTGACCACCGGCTCGCCACAGGAAGGGCATACTTTGGGCGGTTCGTATTCCTGTTCACTGCCGTCCCGGACATCTTCAATGGGGCCAATCACGTAGGGGATGACCTCGCCAGCGCGTTTGACAAGCACCCGGTCCCCAATGCGGATGTCCTTGTCCTGGATGAAGTCAAAATTGTGCAGGGTGGCCTGCTTGACGATCACCCCGCCGATTTCGACCGGTTCGAGGATGGCATAGGGGGTGAGCACACCAGTGCGTCCGATATTGACGCCGATATCATTGAGGGTCGTGGTGACCTCCAACGCCGGGAATTTGTAGGCAATGGCACCGCGCGGGTCTTTGCCGACTACACCCAGGTCATTGGCTAATTCTAGATCATTGAGCTTGATCACCATCCCATCGATTTCAAAAGGAAAAGCATCGGGGTCGGTGTTTAAGCAAATTTCAATCGCTTCCTCTAAAGTCTGGCAATATTGGGAGGCTTCAGCCACCGGAAATCCTATAGCTTTAAGGTAGTTCAATTGATCCCATTGCGATTTTGGCAGCTCTCCGTTTTCATAGTCGACAACGGCGTACACCAGCAAGGTGAGGGGGCGTTGGGCAGTAATTTTGGAATCCAACTGGCGCAGGGAACCCGCGGCCGTGTTGCGGGGGTTAAGATAGGTCTTTTGGCCTTCTTCTTCCAGCTTTTGGTTGAGTTTTTGGAAATCCGCTTTATAAATCAGCGCTTCACCGCGCACAACCAGTCTTTCTGGGATTTCAGGACCGTCTTCAGAGACAGGAATGCGCAATGGCAAGGCTTTAATCGTGCGCAGGTTCTCAGTGATGTCCTCACCAACTTCGCCATTGCCTCGGGTAGCCCCCAGAGTGAATATGCCATTCTGATAATGGAGGACCACCGTTAGCCCATCCAATTTAGGTTCAATCGTGAAATCCTCCTCTCTAACCCTCTTATCCAAACGAGCAATGCGTTCATACCAATCACGAATATCCTGGGCATCGTAAGAATTAGCAAGGCTGAGGATGGGTGCTGGATGTTCAACCTTCTTGAATTTGTCAATTGGTTCAGTACCCGCGCGTTGAGTGGGGGAATCGGGGGTGACCCAATCTGGATGCGCACTTTCAATCTCGTTTAGGCGCTTGAGTTTTTGGTCGTATTCATAATCGCTGATAACGGGGTCAGTTAACACATAGTAACGGTAGTTATGGTGGCGAATTTCATCTTTAAGAGCTTCGTATTCTTGTTTGAGATTTTCTTCAGGCATGATTCGTCCCTTTTGTGTGTGGTGTGTGCTTAAATTTTACACGATGCCGGCTTTAAATAGAAATATTCCCGGTGAGATTCGAACTCACATGTACGGCTCCGGAGGCCGTCGCCTTATCCATTAGGCCACGGGAACAGATTTGCAGGGATTGGTGTCCCTTCGCTGATATATTATACCCAATTCTGTTAGCTGGTAGTTGGTAGTTGGTAGTGAGTAGCTGATCCACTTTGCTGCGCTTCGGGGACTTCGTCGCTACGCTCCACGAGGTGAAAGCTAATAGCTGATAGGTGATAGGTGATAGGCGATAGGTGATAGGTGAAAGCTAATAGCTGATAGGTGATAGGTAATAGCTAGTAGTCGGTAGCTGGTAGCACACAACTTCTCGATAGAATGAAGAGGGAGGATAAGATCGTTTAAGGTCTGATGAATTAAATTATCTCTCGTAAATATTATGCTATTATTTCTAATTAATCACAAAAAATTATAAAATAATGTAGGGGCGATGCATGCATCGCCCTTAGGATTTGCGACATTGGTGAATTTTTTCGATTAACAAGATCTTTTGGGTGTCTTGATTAATCGATTCTTAAAATTCTATTGAATTGGTATTGACAATTATTTACTAAGAATTAATTTTGTGCGGGTGACGAGATAGGCGGTGTTGGGGTACCCCAGTTCATCGAGGACTTCGTCTGGGCGGCCGGTGGCACCGGGCTCGGCTAACAAGCACATGGCAAGCCCTGGTTCGTCATCTGGTAGCTCTTTCACTTCAAGCTTCAAAATCAAGGGACGCAGGTCATAGGTCTTTTTGCGCCGCCGTCGGATGATTTCTTCCTGGCCTAATACCGTTTGGATTTTCTCTTTGAGCTCCTCGAAATCCTGGTGGTCAAAAAAAATAACTTCGTAATCACTGGCGTGCATCTGGGTCTGCAGGGCATCCTCGCTCAGGTCTACAGTTTGAACGGTTTTGATGTCTAACCCTGGTGGGGCTACTTTGGTTAATTTTTCCTGGATTTCTGCGCTTGGTAAGGGCATATCCATCCAAAAATCGAGTAGTTCTGCCTCGCTGATAAATCCCAGTGGCAATGCGGAAGCCAGGTTCAAACGCGCTCGGGGATGGTATCCTTCCGAATACCGGACGGGTAAACGGCTGCGGCGTAAGAGGCGTTCCCATAAGCGCTGCAGGTCCAGGTGACCAGTGAAGCGCAAGCTGGGACCTTTCGTGTACATAACACGAATGCGGGTGATTTGTTCGTTTTGACTCATCTCAGGGGCACTTCCATCCACCGTTTGGGGCGGCAATACGCAGGTCGTTGAATGCTGAAAGGATACCGCAGGCATAGCATTGACTTCGACAGTCGGGCCGTACTTTGCCTGCTAAGCTCCACTGGTAGTCCTGCTGTAAAAATTTCTTGTGCAGGCCAGCACTGATGTGATCCCAAGGGAGTGTCTCGTCGATGGTGCGGGTCCGTTTGGTGTAAAAATCCGGGTCCAAACCAACTGATTCAAAGGCTGATTGCCAGTGCTCCAGGTTGAACATTTCTGACCATGCGTCGAACTTTGCACCGTTTTGCCAGGCTTGCAGGATAACATCTGCCAGGCGCCGGTCACCCCGAGAAAGCCAGGCTTCCAATAAGGAGGCTTTGGGGTTGTTCCAGGACATCTTGATTTTACCACCGTGGAAGCCTTCCCGCAGGCGGGTAAGTTTGGCGTTGATATTTTCCAAGCTGTCAAAAGCCGCCCATTGGAAGGGGGTCTGGGGTTTGGGGATGAAGGTGCTGACCCCCACATGCAAGCGGGCGCGTCCGCCGATCGCCTTGCGGCCGATGGTCAGGGCTTGCCGACTGAGTTCGACGATGGCGTCGATATCCTCCATGGTCTCACCTGGGTGCCCGATCATAAAATATAACTTGATGGAACCCCAACCATGTTCATAAATCGATAGGACGGTGCTTAGAAAATCCGCATCACTCAGGGGTTTGTTGATGATATTGCGCAGTCTCTCCGTGCCGGCCTCCGGTGCAAGGGTGAACCCGCCACCAGGAGATAGCGTTTGGATGGCATCCATGATTTCATCGGAGAAGGATTCGATGCGCAATGAAGGCAGGGAGATATCAACCTGGCGTTCAGTCAGCAAAGAGCGCAGCGCCTCAATCAGGGGCACGATTTGGGAATAATCGGAGGAGGATAAGGACAGCAAGCTGATTTCACCGTAACCGGTCTGATCTAAACCTTCATGCAAAGCCTGCAGGATTTCTTCTACTGGTCGTTCGCGGATGGGGCGATTGACCATGCCAGCATGACAAAATCGGCAGCCGCGGGTGCAACCCCGCATAATTTCAACACTGATACGCTCCTGCACAATCTCCACATTGGGGACCAAAATTTTCGTCAGGGGCGACGGCAGCTCAGCATTGATGCGTTTGACAACGGGCAGGCTAGCGGTTGGATGGCTGGGGTCAATTTGTTTCACGGTGCCATCCGGATGGTAGCTGACCTCATACAGCGAAGGTACGTAGACGCCAGGGATAGCCGCTAATCGGATCAACAGATCTTCCCGTCCACTACCACTTTCAGTCCATGCCTGGTAGGCACCGACGATGTCCAGTATTCCTTCTTCACCTTCACCGATCAGGAAGGCATCTACAAAGGGTGCCACAGGTTCGGGATTGAAGACCGATTGTCCACCAGCGATGACCAATGGATCGTTATCCCTACGCTGGTGCGTGTAAAGTGGGATTTCGCCCAGGTCAAGCGCATTCAGAAAATTGGTATACAGCGTTTCGTAGGGTAGGCTCACACCAACAATATCGAAGTCGGATAACGGGCGTTTGGATTCTAGGCTGAATAAAGGGATACCCGCTGCACGCATGGCGTCTTCCATGTCAATCCAGGGGTTAAAAACCCGTTCCGCAGCAATGTCATCCCTTTGATTGAGGATATCATACAACAGCGCAACGCCCAGATTGGATTGTCCCAGATCGTAAATTTCAGGGAAAACCAGGGCAAAATGGGTGCGGACGGAGTCCCAGGGTTTGACGGTCTGGTTGAGTTCCCCACCGACATAGCGGCCGGGTTTAACGACGGTGGGCAGGATGCGTTCCACACGCCGCCAGAGGGTTTCTTTGTTGGTTATTGGCATATTTATAATAAACCTTTGTAAGTGCCCCCATCAACGGGCAGCATCAGCCCGGTGAGATAGGAAGCTGCCGGTGAGAGCAGAAAAACAGCGGCTTTGGCGAATTCCTCTGGTGTGGCCATGCGCCCGAGGGGACTTTCAGCATTTTGGGCGGCGATTTCATCATCAATCGATGTGCCGTTGCGATCCGCTCGGTCAGCCATCAATTGCTTGACACGTTCGGTCTGCGTCCAGGAGGGTAGGATGGCGTTGAAGCGGATGCCCTCTGCGCCTAATTCAAGGGCGAGGGTTTTGATTAGCCCAACCGTGGCTGCCCGGATGCTGTTGGAAAGCACCAGGTTGGGGATCGGTTGTTTGACAGATATCGATGTTGAGGACAAGACCGAGGGTGATGTTGATTTTCTGAGAAAGGGCAGGGCGGCTTTGATCAGCCGGACATGGCTCATAAAGGAGAGGTCAATAGCATGCTGCCAATCTTGTTCGTCGAAGGATTCGAAAGCACCGGGTGGGGGACCACCAGCGTTGATAAACAGCAAATCCAGCCCGCCCAGAACTGCAAAGGTGGATCCTATGAGTTTAGAACCCACCTCAGGATCGGTGATGTCACCGGGCAGAGAGATAACATCGGTCTTAAATTTGGCCAGCTCATCCCCAGCCTTTGATAGACGTTCTTCATCGCGGGCATTGATCGCAATGCGAACCCCTTCTTGCGCCAATGCCTTTGCAGTAGCAAATCCCAGCCCGCTACTGGCACCAGTGAGCAGGGCAATTTTTCCTTTGAGTCCTAAATCCATAATATCTTTTCCTAAAATAAGATTTCGATCTTTTCATCTGTGAGGGGCAGATCAGGCCAATGACTCTCGTAAAATTGGATCACTTTGGAGAGTGTGTTTTGGGCACTGGCGTTTTCTCTGGCCGCGCAGGTGATCAACAATTGGCAGGTCTGCCACACATCCTGATGATCATACTCGATCACGGAGATGTTGAATTCTTTATGCAACCGCGCCAGGATTGGTTTGATGTGCCGGCGCTTCTCCTTGAGGGAATGGCAATCCGGTAAATAAAATGTGAGGGTAAGAATTCCGACGCTCATGGACTTAATTAAACCAGCCCCTGAATAAAAGTCAATTTAAACCGATCGAACCTGCAGTCGTTCAGTAACGACCGGATTGGCCAGGGTACCCAAGCCTTCGATGGTGATGCGCACCTTGTTGCCATCGATTAAATCACCCACACCGGATGGGGTGCCCGTGAGAATGACATCACCTGGTTCCAGTGTCATCACGGAGGAAATGAACACCACCAGTTGTGGGACGGTGAAGAACATATCCCGAGTGGAGGCCATTTGCCGCATCTCCTCATCCACGTGGCAGGTGATCAGGGCATCCACGGGGTCAAATTCTGTGTCAATCCAGGGTCCGAGGGGGCAGAATGTGTCGAAGCCTTTACCCCGGGTCCACTGCACATCGCTGCGCTGCAGGTCTCGGGCTGTGACGTCGTTGGCGATGGTGTAACCATATACATAGTCAAAAGCCTTATCCGGGGGGATCCAACGGCCACGCTTGCCGATCACCACAGCAAGCTCTGCTTCATGCTGCACTTGCTTCGATTGGGGCGGTAAGATGATGGAGTCACCTGGACCAATGACACTGCTAGTAGGTTTCAGGAATAAGGTCGGGATCTCTCCCATCTCAACACCGTGCTCCTTGGCGTGTGCTTCGTAATTACGCCCGACACAAATAATTTTTTGAGGGAGGACGGGGGCTAGAATGTGGACTTTATCCACAGGAATTTCAGGCTCGAGGCGGCGGTAAGCTCTAAAGGGGTCGCCATCGATTTGGCCGACCTGGTCTTCAAAAAGCCAGCCAAAGCGGGGGGAGAGATCCGGGGTTTGGAAACGCAGAATTTTCATTAAGGACTATTCCTGTGATGCTTATATGCGGTATAATAGGTGCGTTCGGGCGGATAGCTCAGTTGGTCAGAGCGCATCTCTTACACAGATGAGGTCGCAGGTTCGAGCCCTGTTCCGCCCATTTTGTGTTTAAAGGTCTGGGGAAATTATACCTAAAAAGGACTGCGTACAGCGCTTTTTCTTTGTCATTAAGATGTTGAAGCAAAACAATCTCACTGATTTGACCGGAGACCGAGGATAGGGGGAAACCGCTTCGCTCCAGCGCACCTTTGCATATTCGTTTCAAAAAAAAACGAACCGGAAACGAATAGAAGCAAGCGTCAGCCTTCATTGTGTTTCCTTTCATCGGAAAGTTCCTCGAGGACGAGGTGCAAACTTTTGAAGAGGGTGTTGCTTTGCTCGAAGAGCACTTTTTGAGTAAGCCCTCCCAGAACTTGGTCGGTGCGCAGCATAGCCTCACTGACCACAGCCAGGTGATGGCTGCAAACCGATGTGTGCGACGCTTCCACTTGACGGGGACTTTGTGCCCTGATGCGACCTGTTGCCGCTCAGCTTGCCACCGCGCTTTCTTTTTTTCAGTTCTTTGGCTAGGATATCATCTTTTGGGCTTATGGCCATGTTCAAAAGTCCTTTCGTTGTGTGTGTGCGCGCGAAAATCGAACGGATGTTCTGATCTAATGAGAGGATAGCATAGAACGAGCGAGTTTTCAAGCCGGCAAAAGCGGCCAAAGGAGGGACGTTTTTTGCCGCAAGCGGCAAATCTCGTATCATCCACCCTTCACTGATAAGCTCACTCACCTGGTGGCCCCTTGTGGGCTAGTGGTAAAGGCAGGTGCTTGGTATCTGGTCTTCGCTAGAAGCAACGGTGCGTTGGATGTGCAGCAAGTTTCGAATCTTACAAATGTACGCCTTTTAGAGGAATCCTTTGACCGTGACTCGAATTTTGATTTGGCAGCTTTTTGGGGGGATTGGTGTCTTAATTATGAAAATCTGCTGAGGATTTTTACTGTCTATGCAAGGGTAGCGTCCAATATTTTTCCCGAACTTCCAAGATATTTTGGTAACAGCGTTCATGCAGAAATCGCACAGGCTGATCCGCCAGATGAAAACCGATGGTTGCGATTGAAACTGGCGTTTGAGTCCTTTGAAGATGCACGTGCAATGATTTTAAGTTTTGAGCGTGGGGTAGAGGTGCTGCCCCCGGAAGCTCTTAGACTGAGTGTGGTGGATTATGGGGAGCAGATATTTGGGGTGTATGAGGAGAAAGAAATCTAAAAATCTAAAAATTCATCCAATAAACGATGTATTTATATCATGAAAACAAATGAAGTAAACACAGTGACAAAATTAAAAAAGTCACGTAGGTTGCTTTGTAACCATACGTGATAAACAAATTCAACCACATGTTTTGTGGAAAACATGCCACAACCAACCATAACATCAAAGGAATTTATCTCCTTCGCTTTTATTTACATAGCGGTGCGGTTTTTATTAATGTTATCGAAATAGCCTGGTTGCCGATGTGGCCAACGATATTGATGGTCTGGTCTTTTGAGGGGCTGTAGTCAGAGAAATTTGAAGGTGTTCTGACCAAGTCAAAGCCTCCATCTGTTCCAGGTTGAATGTCTAGATTGAATGACTCCCCAGGTGGGATTTCTAGATTACCCAGGATGAGGGTCTCCGAACAATTATTTTGCACCTCCAAAATACCACCATTGCAGTTATTGACGGTCACTTGGATGCACTCTGGAAAGCCTTCCAGGGTCAGGTCAGTTAGGATGGTTTTACCATTACAGCCACCCATGGGGGCAAAGAGTAAAAAATCTACACAACCAGGCGCAGGGCTGTCTTTGACGACACAGCTGGTCAGAAAAAGAAAACAGCAGATGCTGAGGAAGAGAAATGTGGGCTTAAAACCTTTCATGGACATCCTCCGATTTCCTTATTGATTCGTGGTGGGCATGGTTGTGTTGTTTTCTTTATTTTATCAATGACTGGCGTTTGGGGCTGGAATTAAGGAGATGATTTCTTCACGAGAGATTGCTTCATTCTTCGCAATGACAAAATTCTACAATTTTCTCCTCCCCCGACATTAATACCCCGTCCGATCGTCAGTTAACCTCACTGTTTTGATGGTATTGGATTTAACGGCCTGTTTACCTGATTACCCCTAAATATTTGGTAGAATTATTTGTCAGTTGGTCTTTATTTTAATATTTATTTTACTTGGCATTAACTTATCGAACCTGGAGGATGTATGGCGCCCATTTTAGAAGTTCGCGATTTGGTTAAAAAATATGGGGACCTGGTGGCAGTCAAGGGGATCTCATTTGACATCCAAGAGGGGGAGATCTTCAGTTTGCTGGGGCCGAATGGGGCGGGGAAGACCACCACGATCTCCATTCTTTCGACCCTGCTGACCCCCACGTCTGGCGATGCCAGCGTTTGTGGGTATTCGGTCACGAAAGAGCCGATGGCTGTCAAAAAATCTATCGGAGTCGTGCCCCAAGAAATTGCACTTTATGACGAAATGAGTGCCTTGGAAAACCTGAAATTCTGGGGGCAAATGTACAATCTCTCCGGGAAAGCCTTATCCATGCGGGTGGACGAGGTCCTGGAACAAATCGGACTTAAAGATCGTGCCAAGGAGCGCATTAAGACCTATTCGGGGGGGATGAAGCGGCGGGTCAACATCGCGGTGGGGTTGCTGCACAAACCCCGATTGCTGTTTATGGATGAACCGACCGTCGGCATCGATCCCCAATCGCGCCGGGCGATCCTTGAATCGGTTAAAGACCTTAATCAATCCGGGATGACCATCCTCTATACCACCCATTATATGGAAGAAGCCCAGGAGCTCTCCGACCGGGTGGGGATCATCGATTACGGCGAGTTGATTGCCCTCGGGACACAAGCCGAGCTAACAGCTCAGGTGGGAGAAACGGATACCTTGATTTTGCACCTCGGCGAACAAGAAGACCCGGTTTACCTGGCTGAGTCCTTATCCGGGATGGATGGGGTGTTACAAGCCAATCCTACGGATCATGAGGTGGCCATTGTGACCCCATCAGCGGAGGAATTGTTAGCGCCTGTGGTCTCTCGGGTCAACGAATTGGGCTATTCGATTTATTCCGTCGATATGCGGGAACCCAACTTAGAAGCTGTGTTTCTCCACCTCACTGGCCGAGCCTTGAGAGATTGATGCCATGCAGATCAAAAAACTTTTCCTGATTGCATTAAAAGACCTGCGCTTGATCTTTCGTGATAAGTCTGCGCTGGTGCTTTCACTGTTGGCACCCTTTGTGCTTACATTGGGGATGGGAGCGCTGACCGGGGCATTTTCGGGTGGCGGTGATACTGGTATCAGCCATATCCCGGTAGTCCTTGTCAACCAGGATGAGGGGGAATTGGGGGAAGCCCTGGTGGATGTTTTTCAGTCCTCTGAACTGGATGACCTGGTAGATCCCACGATCATGGATGATTTTGATGAAGCTAAGGATTTGGTCGATCAGGATCAGATTACAGGGGCGATTTTTGTGCCAGCAGGGTTTACAGCCAGCCTTATCCCTGCACCTGATGGATCATCTACAGCTGATCCCCTACAAATTGCTTTTTATTCGAACCCAACAAGCCCAACCAGTGCGGGTGTGCTGCGTTCCATCCTGGATCAATTCGTCAACCAGGTGCAGATTGGGCGCATATCCGCTGAGGTGATCGTGGGGCAATTGCTGGAAAATGGATTGGTATCGCCCGAACAGGCACCTGCTATCGGCATGCGCATCGGGCAGGAAATGGCAAGCACTTCCTCAAAATCACCGTCAATTACCATTGATAACAAGACATCCGGTGGTAAGGCGATCGAATTTAATATTCTGGCGTATATGGCACCCGGCATGGCGGTGATGTTTCTGATGTATACCGTCACCTTTGGGGCTGCCTCCTTATTGATTGAAAACCAGAGAGGCACATTGCCAAGATTATTGGTCGCACCGACCTTTCCAGCCTATGTGCTGGTGGGTAAGGCCGTTGGGATCCTGCTGACAGCGGTTGCCCAATTATTAATTCTAATTGTGGGCACATCCTTATTATTCCGCTTGCAGTGGGGGGATTTCCTGGGTTTGATCCTTTTGATTTTTGCAGCCGCTTGGGGGGCATCTGGCTGGGGGATGCTGTTTGCCGCATTTTTAAAAACACCAGGTCAGATTGGCATCACCGGCTCTGCTGTCACCTTGTTATTTGGCGTTTTGGGCGGCAGTTTCTTTGATCTCAGTATGCTGCCGGATTGGATCCAGGTGATCAATAAAATCACCCCCAATGCCTGGGCAATCGATGGATTTTTCATTCTATCAGTGGGTGGTGTTTTAAAGGATATTCTTCCCAATATCCTGGCGCTGTTGATGATGGGTGCTATCCTGTTTACAGTCGCCACCCTGTGGATTCGTAAATATGGCTTGGCGAGAAAATGAGGCGATCATGAGAAAGATGTTCACAATTATCTTCAAAGACACGCTGATCCGCTTCTCGAGCCCAATCGAGTGGTTATTTTTCTTGATCCTGCCCGTGGTCTTCATCCTAATTCTAAGTGGTGGCACCGGACCTGCACCGGATCAACGCATTCATTTGCAGGTGGTGGATCAAGCGGGTTCAGAACTCTCTCAAGCTTTAATCGAAGAATTAGAGACATCCACATCGGTTAAACCCCTTCCGACATCATTAGAAAATGCCCTTTCCGATTTTGAATCTCGCCAGGTATCAGCCATTTTGATCATCCCGGAAAATTTCACGGTCCAGCAAGCCCAAACTGGGGGAACAAGCGTGGAATTGCGTCAACAGCAGAACAATTTAAATGCCCTGATTGATCAGCAAGCAGTTGAAAGGGCGGTTCAGCGCCTTGCCAGCCTAGTGGACATTGCTAAGTTGAGTGTTGCAGAAGCAGAAACTATCCAGCCCTTTGCGTCGGAGGCAGAAAAGCAAGCCTACTTCAATTCTGCATTTTCATCCGCACAGGAAATCATGGTGGAAACACCAAACCTGGTACAAAATGAGGAAGGACAAACACAAGATTCAGTTAATTATGATCCACGGGCAAACAGCACCGTAGGGCAGATGATCACCTGGGTCTTCATCCCTTTGATCGGCCTTTCAGCGATGTTTGCGCAAGAAAGGCAGCGGGGTACCTTGAGTCGGTTGTTGGTGACACCCACCACAAAGCCCTTGTTTCTTGGCAGCACGGTGATTGGGCAGGTGTTGACCGCAGTTTTACAAATGGCGATCTTGATCACCTTTGGAGCTATGGTGATGAACGTCAATTGGGGGGATGCACCCCTGGCTGTTGCCCTGGTGATCCTTTCATCGACATTGGCAGCAGCGGCGCTGGGTACCATGTTGGGGACCTTCGTCAAAACGGAGGGGCAAGCCAATGGGCTCTCGATTATGATCGGCATGGTGATGGCGATGATGGGGGGCTGCTGGTATCCCATTGAGCTCTTTCCGCAAGCGATCCGATCAGCTGCGAGAATTTTGCCCACGTTCTGGTCGATGCAAGGCTTTTTGGATATTGCCGTGCGGGGGCAGGATTTATCGGGTGTGCTTTTGGAATGCGGTGTCTTGCTTGGGTTTGCTTTGTTATTTTTCACCATTGGCGTATGGCGATTCAGGTACGAGTGAATGATAAATCTGCTAAGTTTGGTGGGTTGCATAGATATCCAGTAAGGTTATGGTCTTCTGCAATTGAAATTCTTGCGGATATACGACATTAAGGGTCAACCCACCCTACGAAAAAATTTTTAAGATTGCCGTGCTGCATTTGCAATGACAAGAAAAAAAGTCTCAGATTGCCGCATTGCGTTTGCAAGGACAAGATTAAAATCTGAGAATCCCACACTGGGATCTGCTGGATTTCACTTATCACCACATAAAATTACATTACAATTATGGATGACAAAAGCCAGCATCACGAAGAAGAGGCATAGATGAGCATTCCTTTTATGGAACCTTTCAGGATCAAAGTTGTTGAGCCCATTCGCATGACCACACGATTGCAAAGGGAGGAGATCTTAGCCAATGCGAAAAATAACCTCTTCAAGGTGCCCGCAGAAGACGTCCTGATAGATTTTTTGACCGATAGCGGCACCAATGCCATGAGCGATCAACAATGGTCTGCTATGATGGTGGGGGATGAATCCTACGCAGGCGCAAAAAGTTACTACAAGTTCGAGCACGCTATTCAAGACATCCTTGGTTTTCCCCATGTGTTACCCACCCATCAAGGGCGTGCTGCAGAAACGGTCTTGTTTGGCACGCTGGTCTCACCGGGTCAATTTGTGCCGAATAATCGCCATTTTGACACAACCCAGGCGAACCTCTTAGCCATTGGCGCTAATCCCATTGACCTGGTGGTGGCAGAAGCAGAAGACCCAAGCTTGGATGCACCCTTTAAAGGCAATATGGACCTTGAAAAGCTCGAAGCTTTTATCAATGAGGTCGGTTCTGAAAATATCCCCATAGGCATGCTGACCATCACGAATAATTCTGCAGCGGGTCAGCCGGTCTCGATGGCGAATATCCGGGGAACTGCTGAGATTTATCATCTCTATGGCATTCCTTTCTTTATTGATGCCTGTCGTTTTGCAGAGAACGCCTGGTTTGTCAAAAAACGCGATCCACAATATGCTGATGCATCCATCCGGGAAATCGTTTTAGAAATGTTTTCCTATGCCGATGGCTGCACGATGAGCGCCAAAAAAGATGCCATCGTCAATATGGGCGGCTTTTTGGGGCTGCGTGACCCTGAACTAAAGCAAAAAATTGCCCAACAATTGATCCTCCACGAAGGTTTTCTAACCTATGGGGGGCTTTCAGGGCGAGACCTGGAAGCCGTCGCCCAGGGTTTGTATGAGGGCGTGGATGAGGCCTATCTTAACTATCGTGAAAGTCACACACGCTACCTGGGGCAAGTGCTACAAGAAGCGGGGTTGCCTGTTTATCAACCTACAGGCGGGCATGCGGTCTATGTGGACGCCAGCCAGGCGCTGCCGCACATCCCGCCATCGCAATTCCCCGCGGTGGCACTGGCCAACATGTTTTACATCGAAGGTGGTGTACGCACGGTGGAAATTGGCAGCTTAATGTTTGAACATCAAGACCCAACGACGGGTGAAAGTGTTTATGCACCCAATGAACTGGTGCGGTTTGCGATCCCGAGGCGGGTGTACACCCGCAGTCACCTGGATTATGTGGGCAAGGTGGCTGAAAAAGTAATGGCGGATAAGGCATCAATGCGCGGGTTGAAAATTACCTGGGCGCCAGAATTGTTGCGCCACTTTATGGCAGATTTAGCCTGGGTTGACGATTAAATTTATTTGAAGGCTCTCAGTTTTTCTGGGGGTATTTACCATGCAAGGGGGGTGGATTATGCTGGTTGTGATGCGATTAATTGAAGTGAATTATGGGTTTAATTACAATTCATTGTATTATTTGGTAGCCCACAGCGAATCGTACAACCATTGCACAAAATTGCTATCCCAACGGTGAATATACATATTGGAATTGGTTGTGGGAATGAATTCCCTGTCTGCCACGATTAAGTCCTCTCCCGGATTGAAAAAATCAAGATTTTTAGTCCCCATATTTCGCAAGAGGCAGATGGCATCTTGAATTTGAATGGGGGAGACATCGGTTAGGACCGATTCTCGCATTTCCAAGGCTAGTTGGGGGAGTTTAATCAGCGTTTGAGGTTGGGTTATTTTCCTGAGCACGGATCTGATGATCATTGTCTGGGTGTCGATGCGGTATCCATCGGAGTATTTACGCCGCACACGGGCAAGATCAAGAGCCTCTTTTCCGTTCAGGGTTTGGTTCCCGGCTGGGAAATAGGCATAAGGGCGATCATCAACAACTTCAGGCAGATCTACCTCGATCCCGCCAATTTCGTCGATAAAATCGATGAAGGCATTGAAATTGAAAACCACATAGTGATCAACATTTAATCCAAAGTTGATTTTGATTAATTCTGCCAAAGACCCGCCACCATAGCCCGTGCCAGCATAGTGGCCCATGCCAGGGGTGCCAAACAAATAGCCCTGGTTGAGCAAAATGGGCCCTTCGACATCGATACGCTCTCCGAGATTGCTAATGAGCAGGGTGCGGGGCAGCGCGACAACGTTGACCTGCGGCAGGGTGTAATCCACATGGATCACCCGAATGACATCACCCAAACCATAGAGGTAGTCTTCACCGCGATAATCGATCCCCACAGCAAGAATAAGCAACTCTTGATCCTCACCGCAGATGGGTGGGTTGGGATTGTCCAATACCGCCGCTTCCTTCTCTTCTTGCAGGGTATTTAGATTCAGGGTTGGGGCAGGTTTTGGGTTTTGTTCTGGATTTTCGGTCTGTTCTGAATCATTATTTTGTTCACCCTGATCCTCTGATGGATCTTCTGGGTTTGAAGATTGGGGTAAGGTAGGAATCTCAGCGGGTTTAATTTCTTCAAGATCAAGGGTCGCTGATAAAGGTTTTGCCATCATCGGCCTAAACCATAGGAAATAAGCCCCCACTGCACTTACTGCCAGCGTCAGCAGGACGATGCTGATCGTTAAGATGGTTTTGGAGCGTTTTTTGGGTTGAGAAAGCGCTGTTTCTTCAATGGGGTCCATATCATTGCCCTTATTGTAGGATGAACCTTCTAAATAATATTTCCTGAAGCCCTAATACTTTGATCAGACAAGATGGTCAACTTCCTGCCTGATTTTATCATGTTCTTGTTTGAATTGTCTAAATAACGCACAAATTGAATGCCCTTTACCCGGCTATTAATCCTATTATGCTGTATTTTTGAAATAAAGTGAACCCTAAAGCCCTCAACTCCGATCGAAGATTGATTTTTGACCAATGTAAAAGTGGCGCTAATTTTGTCACAGAGGATATGAGCCTTAATGTTTATGGTTTATTTTCTTGTGACTCAGTAAGAATTGCCAACCTTCTTCTAAGGTGGTGCGCAAGTCCGTCACCCCTTTTTTGTAATTTTTATGCCAATTTTCCGGGACGGGCAATGACTGATAAAATTCTTCGCGCCAGGCTTCAAGAAATAGCGGATCTTTGTGCATAAATTCAGCGGCGCAAATCACTTTTCTACCGGATTGTGATGCAATGTCCTTTAGCCACGTGTATCCCGCTTCTGAGCGCATCAGGTGGTGGTCAATGATTAATGTGTCAACTTGTTTGGCTAATTGCAGTGCATTAATGGTGACCTGCTTGCGTTGGGTTTCAGATAGAAGAGATAAATATAGAGGCGGACCTGAGGAAAGCACGATATCAGGCGTCATTTCGATGATCTTCTCAATTGTATCCTCGTGGATCAATTGGACGTCGGAGGCATGCAAAAAAACAAGGCCGTCTTCTTCAAATCGAGTCATCATCACCGAAACCGCATTTTCTGGGCGTAAACCGTGTCGAACTGGTGAAGAAAATGAAATTGCCCCTGTTATTTGGTGTTCTACACCCGGTAAGGCCCTGCGAATCGAGTTTTCAAGCGCTGTTCTGCGAGTTTGCTCAAGATTCGAGGTTTGCAAAGCGCTTTTTGCCCAAATTCGTTTCTTTGAGAGGAGTTGGCTCACTGAATCTAAGCTTAATTGAAAGGGGTTGGCGTTGGCTAAAGGGACGTGGTCGCCGTCAAAATGACTGAAGACGACATCTGTAGAGTCAGCAAGTTCGTTGATGATGGTTTGCCTTATTTGTGCCCCGATGGCAATTTGAAAAGGATGAGGCAAATGGCCGTGTCGCTGGTACCCGAGGGCAATCCCCGGGTCAATGAGCACCTTTCGATCCTTGAGCGTCACCGAGCAACATAACCCCCGCACACCCAGAGATTCTGTTCCGATGATCTTAATTTTCATCAGTTCTTATAAAAGCATATAGATGTTATTGAACAGGTGTTATTGCTCATATGACTTCAATCACAGTGCCCGCACCGCCATCGATGGTGGCTTCAGGGTATAAGCGTTTGATTTCTGCTTTACTTTGGGTGCAATGGGTCGCGCAGATCAGACCTAAACCCTTTAGTGATCTTGGATGGGTGCCATGCAGACCGCCCACAATCCCATATATTTTCCCAAATTGGGAAGCCGTATTCAGAATTGTTTCCATCTTCGGATGTGAACAACCAGCGATCAATACCAGACCTTTAGAGGTCTTTACTGCCATGCTTTGTTCAATAGCTTCCAATATCCCGGTTGAGTAAATTCCTTCGTATAATTTTTGGGGTTTGGAAACGATGGCGATCTCTTGTGCTGGCAGATGTCCCATCTGGGAGGATGGGAGCCAAATTTTTACAGCCTTGTTCACTTGCAAAAAAGCATTCAATCCGCCTGTGTGATCCGAATGCAGGTGTGAGATGAAAAGATCTTTAATGGATTTTGGGTCTACCCCTAACTGTCTCATATTTTCAAGCAGAATTTCGCCATCACAACCGGTGTCGAATAAAATCCTGTGATCAGGTGGGGCTTCAATGAGGGCTGAAAATCCCCAATCCGCTTGAAGGCTTTCAATTTTTGGGGGTGAATTATCAAATAGGATGGTTATTTTCATTTTTCAGAACCTCAACTTTCTTCTAAATAAAAAAGGTGAAAGGACTTTAGAATTTTTGGTGCATGATAGTGATGAGCGTCATAAACTGTAAAATAGCAGCTAAGTAAAGATAAGTGATTGACAGATCATGCTTATTTATATAATAGCATAAGACATTCTATTAAGTGGGTTTTCAGGAGATCACCAAGCTTTTTTCTCGGCACAGGTGGTGGGATTAAGTCACGAAATTAGGTTTTGGCATATAATAACAGCATCGAAAAGAAATTCTAAAAGTGAGGGAAGATATGTCAGACAGACCAGAAATTGATGTCAAGCGCCGCCGAAAAGGCGAGAAACCGACCAAGCAAGCTGAAGCACCGCGCCGTCGTGAGACAGGTCAGCGGCCGAGTTCAGGCGGGATCCCAACAGGTGGCGCACCAGGTGGGTCTCTTGGTGGATCATTACTCCAGGGTGGGACGGGTAAACTTGGTTGCGGGGGCGTTGTACTCCTCATCGTTGTGGCAGCAATTTATTTACTCTCTGGAGGTAATTTGGGGGGAGGGCTTGACGATCAAGAACCACCTCCTGATTACAATCAACCCAGCGATTATGATCAGCCTCAAGTGTCTGCACCCACACGGACGCCTTGGCCGACCGCACGTCCAGGTGAAAATGACAGTGATGAGACCTGGTTGGTGATGGCTTACCAGGATGCGGATGACCAGGCGTTAGAGCAGGATATCTTCATTGATCTCAATGAGATGGAACGGATTGGCTCGACGAATCAGGTTCGCATTGTCAGCCAGATCGATCGTTTCCGCGGTGGGTATTCGAACGCGGGCGATTGGACCTCAGCTCGGCGTTACCTAGTGCTGTATGATGATGATCTCAACCGTGTGGGCTCAGAATTGCTGCAGGATGTTGGAGAGGTCAACATGGCAGACGGGGATACCTTGGTGGATTTTGTCACCTGGGCTGTCGAATCTTACCCTTCAGATCATTATGTGCTCATTATGTCAGATCATGGCATGGGCTGGCCGGGTGGGTGGAGTGACCCCAGCCCAGGCGGCAGGGATAGTGGGTCAGCGCCACTCATCCAGCAACTGCGGGAGGATTCAATCTACCTGGCTGAGTTGGACGATGCCCTGGCACAGATCCAAAGAAATACCGGCATCGATAAATTTGACCTGATTGGGATGGATGCATGCTTGATGAGCCAGTTAGAAGTTTATTCGATGTTAGAACCCTATGCTCGTTATGCTGTTGCCTCAGAAGAGACGGAACCCGGCCTCGGTTGGGCATATTCGGCGTTCTTGAGTTTGCTGGTTTATGACCCCGGTATTCAAACAGCACAATTAGCGACGAACATTGTTGAGACCTATATTGACCAGGACGAACGCATTGTTGACGAACAGGCTCGCAATGAGTTTCTCCAACAAAATTCGAGTACAGGCGGATTCTTCGGGTTTTCACGGGTGAGCGCCAGCCAACTGGCGAGCCAGTTGGAGCAAAATATTACCCTGACGGCGGTGGATTTGGCACAGCTTCCAGCTTTGAACGAAAGCTTCAATGCCTTTGCTTATGCCCTGCAATCGATTGATCAAAAGGCTGTGGCCAGCGCCCGCAGTTACACCCAATCCTATACGAGCATTTTTGGTCGGCAAGTGCCTGCCTCCTATATTGACCTGGGTCATTTTGTGCAATTGGCGGCCAAATATAGCAATAATGCGTCTGTGCAACGGGCGGCTAACGACGTGATGGACGCGCTAAACGACGTGGTTATTGCAGAACGGCATGGCAGTGGTAAATCGGGCTCTACCGGCATTGCCCTGTACTTCCCCAATTCAAGTTTGTATAAATCCCCGGTGACGGGCATTCAATCTTATGCACAACTGGCAGAACGCTTCACCCAGGTCTCCCTTTGGGATGACTTCATGGGCTTCCACTATGCCAATCGCTCCTTTGCAGCGGATGCTTACGAATCCGTGACCCCATCAACGGGATCAATCACCAGGGCACCCGGCAGTGGCAACATCGCCATCACCAACATTAGCGCTTCATCACAAACGGTATCCCCTGGGGATACCATCCAACTCAGCGCCGATATCGACGGCGAAAATGTCGGGTATGTCTATTTCTTCACCGGTCTATACGATTCGGGTTCAAACAGCATTTGGGTCGCGGATACTGACTATCTGGAAAGCCCCGAAACCCAATCCATGAATAATGTGTACTACCCTGTTTGGCCGGAGGGCGGCTCCTTCAGGATGAATTTTGATTGGGATCCTGTTTTGTTTTCTATTACGGACGGATCGCAATCGGCAGTTGCCTTATTCAACCCCGTTTCGTATGGTGCCAGCGCAGAAACAGCTGTTTATGCTGTTGAAGGTATTTATACCTTTGCATCTGCGGGTGAGACCCGAAAAGCGGAGATGTATTTCAAAGATGGCAAGTTATTCCAGGTGTTTGGCTTCAAGGGTGATGAGACCGCTGGTGCACCAACCGAGATTTCGACCAGCGTCGGTGACAGTTTCACCATTTTGTATAAATGGATGGATCTGGATTCCTCGGGCAGTGTCTCCGAAATTGTGTATGAGGAAGGTGATACCCTTGTTTTTGGCACACGTGCCTTTGAATGGGAACAAGTTTATGCCCCCGATGGTGATTACCTGGTGGGGTTCCTGGTGAGCGACCTGGATGGCAATATGACCCAAGCCTTCACCCAGGTGAGCGTTGAATAACTGGTTATAATGATGAAGATGGTCAATTGTCAGAGAGATTTACCACACTTAATGCGCTTCAATATCACGCAATCAGGGTGAGTTGAAACGCGGTTCGATAAAATATTCAAGGATTAAAACTAGAGGCGAGGTCTGAACGAGGGGCCTCGCCTTTAGTACCCACCCAGTAAAGGATGAACCATGGCAAAAACAGTCATAGTTACAGATACCAATGCAAGCCTGCCGGGGGATGTTGTTGATAAATTTGGCATCATTGAGGTGCCTATTCAGATTCAGTTTGGGGATGAGAGCTACGTTACAGGGGTGGATATAGATGATGAAAAACTATTTGAGTTGATCGATGCGCGCAACCAATTACCGACGACCGCGGCGCCATCACCTGCTGCTTTTGGAAAAGCTTACCAAAAAGCAATCGGTGAAGGAGCCGAACAAATTATTTGTATCTGCTGCTCCAGCAAGGTGAGCGCAACCCATCAAGCCGCAGAAATGGCCAAGCAAGATTTCCCTGATCAGGATATTATCGTTGTCGATTCCTTGCAGTTAAGCCTGGCTGAGGGCTTTCAAGTGATTGCTGCTGTAGAGGCGGCTGCTCGTGGGGCTGGCAAAGAGGAGATTTTGAAGGAAATCGAACATATCCGGACACACGCTCATGTTTATGGCGCATTGCCGACCCTGAAATATTTGGCAATGGGCGGACGGATGGGCAAGTTGACGGCTGGCTTTGCTGACACCCTGGAGGTCAAACCCATCCTAACCGCCATCGATGGCAAGCTTGAGCTTTTAGAGAAAATTCGGACGTGGCGAAAAGCTAAAGGGCGCCTGGTTGAACTGGCAGTGGCGAGTGGTGCAAATCAGCAGATTGATCGCGTGGGCCTGGTTCACGTCAATAATGAAGCTGGGGTGATGGCTTTGTGGGAGGAGATCCGGATGGCATTGAATATCTCCCTTGAGCCGCTGGTGACCGAGTTTACCCCAGGCTTGTCGGTACATACCGGATCTGGCGTAATTGCATTTGTGTTAATCACCGCATAAGTCCCTGTTTTGTGAAGATTAACTAAGAAAATTTAATAAAATTCGGAGTCGTCACCTTAACGGTGTTAAAATAAAGCTGCTTTGAGCTGGAACCTGAGGAAAAAGCAAATGATGAAAAAAGGAGTGGAATTTGATCGCCATCATTACCGACAGCACCTGTGACGTCCCTGAGGACTTGATTGAAAAGTATCAGATCAGGATTGTTCCCCATGTGATCATCTGGGGGGAGGAAGAATTTCGAGACCGGGTGGATTTGACCCCGCAGGAGTTTTATCAGCGGTTGATGGTGGATCCACAGCGACCAACGACCTCCCAAGCCAGTGTGGCGGATTTTTTAAGCGCTGTAAACACAGCCCAAGACGAAGGTGCCACTGAAGCGGTGATTTTGACCGTTTCCAGTGCAATGAGCGGGGCCTATCAAATGGCCTGTCAGGCAGCGGAGAGAGCTGATATCCCGGCATCGGTGATCGACTCCAAGGGTCCCACAATGACCCTGGGATGGCAGGTGCTGGCAGCCGCGCGGGCACGGGATGAAGGGGCGACCCGGGAAGAGATCGTGACAAGGGCCGCCGAGGTGCGGAGTCGATTGGTGCAGATTGTGGCCATGGAAAGTCTGGACTATTTGCAAACCGGCGGTCGCATTGGCGATGCGGCCAAATGGGTGGGCACTTTACTGAATGTGAAACCGGTGGTGGCGATCAACCACCAGACGGGGAAGGTGGAACCGGTGGGTTTGGCGCGCACCCATAAGTCAATGGTGAGGATGCTTTACAGTAAGTTTTTTAAGGGGGTTGGTGAGGGGAAAGAGCTGCGGGTTGCTGTGCTGCATGGAGATGCCCTGGAAGAAGCGCAAAAACTAGCTGAGCGGATAGAAAAGGCGTATAGCCCGACTGAGTTGATTATCAATATGACAGGACCAGTTTTGGGTATTAACACGGGTCCAGGTGCGTTAGCTTTATGTGGGTATGTTGAGGGGTAAGAGTAACTGCATCGAGAGAAATAACTAATTTTCTTGCGAAACATTCCGAAGTTCTATTGTTAGACCTTTAGAAAACAATGAAAAAAGGTGATAATTTCATTTTCAACGCGTAAATTATGATATGATTGAAATGATGCAAATTTACCACAATTTACTTATTTAAGGAGGTTTTTTATGAAGTACAGGCCAAGATTTATAAATTTGGCGCTGGTTTTAGCGATGTTGTTTGGTGCAATGGGGTTTTTCCCCCATCCTGTGAATGCTGCAACAGGATTAATACAACCTGGAGATATTGCAGTTATATTAATGAATACTGATGATCCGGATGCCATTGCATTTGTGGCTTTGGTGGATTTGCAAGAAGGTGAGTCAATAATATTCACTGATAGTGGTTGGTATGCTTCTGGTGGTTTTAGATACACTGAAGGAGCTGTTAGATATACTGTACCAACAGGCGGTTTACCAAGTGGAACAATTGTGTATCGAGATACTCCTTTTAACACTAACAATTGGGATGTGCCTTCTGGACTAGGTTTCTCTAATGATTTTTCTCTTAGTGCGAGTGGAGATCAAGTGATTGCATTTCAAGGGGATACTACATCTTATTCCTTAATATATGCCCTTAATGGTGAAGGTGCTGCAGTATGGCAAACGGATGCAACAAGTTCAAATTCATCTGCCTTGCCAACAGGTTTAGTTAATGGAGAAACAGCTGTAGCCGTAAATGAGCTAGATAATATTAAGCTAAATTGTTCTGAAAATCATACCGGTACAAAGCAAGAGTTACTCGAATATATAAGTGATAATAACAATTGGGTTGGAGATAATACTAATTTCCAAAGTTTGGATCCAAATTGTAGTTTTACTGTAACCGAAGATATATCTGAACCTTTGATCAACGAATTTTCAATAAGTACGACTGGGATGAATGTGGAGTATGTTGAGATTTATGGTGATCCAGAGACAGATTATTCGGCGTACACTGTGTTAGAAATTGAAGGAGATAGTGATAGTTCAATTGGGACTATTGATGAAGTCATTGCAATTGATACAACAGATACAAATGGCCTATATTTAGCAGACCTTGCTGCCAATACTCTCGAGAACGGGACAGTTTCTTTATTATTGGTGAAGGACTTCAGTGGTGCATTAGACGATGATATTGACTCTAATGATGATGGAACAATTGATGTGGAACCCTGGTCTGCGATTATTGACACAGTGGCTGTCAACGATGGCGATATGGGTGACATTACCTATGGAACTACAGAGCTATATGAATTTTATGATGGATTATCTTTTGCACCAGGTGGTGCTTCCCGTATTCCCGATGGCTACGATACTGATGCTGCCACAGACTGGGTGCGAAACGACTTTGACTTGGGCGGCATTGAAGGTTACTCAGGTTCTCTTATTGAAGGTGAAGCCTTTAACACCCCTGGTGCCCCAAATATGGTTTACATGCCACCCCCTGAAGCTTGTGGTGATGCCTATATTCCAATTTATGAGATTCAGGGAAGTGGTCTCAGTACACCTCTATCCGGAATTGACCTTGCAACTGAAGGTATTGTGGTCGGTGATTTCCAAACTGAAGGATATGTTTCTGGTACAAAGAATGGCTTTTATATCCAAGCACTTTCTCCTGACGGTAATCCGGCTACGTCAGATGGGATATTCGTATATTACTATGGTTTAGACGTGCAAGTAGGCGATCATGTCCGCGTGCGTGGAACTGCAACTGAATACTCTGAGATGACTCAAATTGGTTCTGTAAGCCAGGTTTGGACCTGTAAAAGTGGCGTGACTCTACCCGAACCAACCGTGTTTGCTTTACCTGTGGAAGATGAATTAGATTTTGAACGCCATGAGGGTATGTATGTGACGATCCCGCAATATTTGGTCATCGCTGAATACTTCAATTTTGACCGCTACGGTGAGATTATGTTAGCCACTGAGCGTTTCATGACCTTCACAGCCGCGAATGAACCAGATGTAGCTGGTTTTACAGCGTCGGAAGAAGAATATTTCCTTTCAACAATCACACTAGATGACGGACGCACAAACCAAAATCCTGACCCTGCCATACATCCCAACGGAGAAGTATTTACAATGGACAATCTCTTCCGAGGTGGGGATTTGGTGGCTAATGTAACCGGGGTGATTGATTATTATTATGACCTCTACCGCATTCAACCGACACAAGGCGCGGATTACACACCGGTTAACGATCGACCAGTAACATTGGATCTTGAAGAAGGTTCTCTCAAGGTCGCCAGTTTCAATGTGTTGAATTACTTCATCACCATTGATGATGGTCCTGATATTTGTGGTCCCTCAGGGGATATGGAATGCCGTGGTGCGGATTCAGCTGCGGAGTTCGGACGTCAGAAAGCTAAGATAATTGCAGCAATGACTGAAATCAATGCGGATGTCTTTGGTTTGATGGAAATTGAAAACGACTCGCCTTCAGGCGCTGGCGATGCGGTAGCTGATTTAGTGGCAGGATTGAATGACGTCCTTGGCTTTGGAACCTATGATTATATTGACACCGGTGCCATTGGTGAGGATGCGATCAAGGTTGCCCTGCTTTATAAACCTGCTTCGGTCACACCTATTGGGCATTATGAAATCCTCGATTCAACCGTTGATTCCCGCTTCATTGATACGAAGAACCGACCCACCTTAGCACAGGTTTTTGAGGATAAATTGACCGGTGAAACCTTTACGGTGGCCGTTAATCATCTAAAGTCGAAGGGATCTCCTTGTGATGATCTGGGAGATCCTGATTTAGGTGACGGTTCCGGAAATTGTAACCTGACCAGGCTCACAGCTGCAGAAGCCATGGTGGACTGGCTGTCGGATGACTCGATCTTCAGCGAGGTTGACAATGTTTTAATCGTCGGCGACTTGAATTCGTATGACAAGGAAGCTCCCATCGATGCGATCAAACTTGGCGCAGACGATACACCTTATACCGGGGATGATTATTTCGATATGATCTATGAAATTCTGGGGGAGTATGCCTATGGGTATGTCTTTGATGGCACGGTCGGTTACCTCGATTATGCAATGGCAAGCACGTCAATAAGGGATAATATCCTCGATGTAGCTATTTGGCATATTAACGCTGATGAACCAGACCTAATTGATTATGATATGAGTTTTAAAAAGCCGAATCAGGATGCCCTCTATGCACCAGATAAGTATCGCTCCAGTGATCATGATCCTGTGATAATTTCACTCAATCTAAATGAAGCTCCTAATGCTGTAGACGACTATTATCAGACTAATCAGGACACACCATTAAGTGTTACTGCTGATGATGGCGTTTTAGATAACGATAGTGATCCAAATGAAAATGATGCATTATCTGTCACTTTGAACACAGGCCCATGCAATGGTGATGTCTCATTAAATGAAGATGGATCATTTACTTACACACCTGATGAAGGATTCTTTGGTGTGGATAGTTTTACTTATTATCTAAGAGCCATACCACAGGGCTTACGAACAAGTCAATTTGTAGACACCGCCACTGTTTATATAGAGGTTAAACCTGCGGTTAAAATTTTCTTACCCTTCACAGTGAACAACTAACTAGAATGTGTTAAGATTTAGGGCTTCCTCATGCAGGAAGCCCTTTTTTATGTTTTTGGACACATTGAAACTGTTACCTTTTTGATTGTTTTATTTGTTTAGAACCTTATTTCAATGCGAATAAATTTCTACGTCCCAAAGACGCCATGTAAATCACAAACATTTCAGGCGGATTGAAGCCTAATAATTGGTCTGCTGCATCATCATCGTAGGCACCGATCGCACAAATGCCGCAGTTGATGGTTTCAGCCGCCAGGTGAAGGTTCTGACACACATGCCCGGCATCCAGGTAGAGATAACGATAGCTGCGCTCTGAATAGCGCCAAATTGTACGGTAGGGCACAGCAGCCCATATGAAGGTGACGGCGCTGGTGGCCACCTGGCGCTGCCCCAAGCAAACATCGGTCAGTTGTTCGTTAAAGGTGTCTGAAATATCAAGGGTGACGAGTTTGTGTTGCGTGGCTACAAAGCGATATACACCGGGTTGCAAACCTTCCACACGGTTGATGGATAAATAGGTCTCAAAGGGGTGCCGGCAGCCAGCGGAAGGGACAGTACGCCACACCACATGTCTCTTTTCATCCTCTTTTTTGACGCCCTGGGTCAACCACAGAAGGTAGGAAAGTTCTTCCAAAGAAAGCTGATCATCTTGATATCGGCGCAAAGATCGGCGTTCCTCTATCGCTTTGCGGCAGTCATATTGACCAAAATCGATCGAAGCCGGGTCGGGCAGATCGATGAGCGGTGCATCCTTTTCCAATGGAATTTCATAAGGCGGTTGAGGTTTACCAAGGCGCTGGTCCGATTCGCTGATGTTCGGATATTTTGTTTCTTCAATGAATTGATACCCATTCTGTTCTAACATAGGTTATGCTCCTTTGATGTTTTTATTTCTTTACTGTTTTCCAATATTTTCGTTTCATGCCTTCCATAGGTTCTTCAAACAAATCAAAATCAAAACCTTGATGGACCAGATAACGGTGCGCTTCATCTTCTGATGCGGCATTGGTCCCAGGATGTAATAAGATCAGGCCGCCATGGCGCACGACACGCTGCATTTCCTGGTACTCTCGTTCGGGATGTTCTCCGAAAACATGCCCAGCCATGAGGATATCAGCAAAATTATCCGGGAAGGGAATTTGCAAAATGGTGCCATCGATGGGGTACAGGTTGCTGATATTTTGTTGGGTCCGTTTTTTCCACTGGTACCGCCGCAAATTAGCGACGGGCTCAACGGCATAAACAACCTTAGCATAAGGTGCAACCGTGAAAGCCAATCGACCCGTTCTCGAGCCGATATCCAGAACAATTTTATTCTTGAAATCTGTCATGTTAAGCAGTGAACGATCATCCCAAGCTAAAAATGCCAAGTCATCATAAAGTTGGGGTGCAAGCAGGTAAATTAACCAATCTTGCATGCCCGCGAGTACTTTGAGTTCTGCCTGACGCAATTCTTCTGCTAATGGCCTTGGATTGCCTAGAGCACGGCTTTGGTCGATGAAATCAGCGATGGGCGGGTAAATCTGCTTAAGATACCAACGCACAGCTGGATGACTGCCCAGCGCTGTCCCCATTGCTTGACTGGGTTTTTGACTCGCTAAATAGCAAACATGTAACGGTTCCAGCAACAGGAGGGCATTGAAATTGATGTCAGTGACATCAAGCCAGCCAAGATCTGCCATGAATTAAATTAAAAACGAAGGGCGACTGCAATTAATGAGAGAATCATCGCAATGGCGATGATTGCCATGAGAACTTGATACAGTCGATTGGATTTATTTTTGTTGTTTTTACTCATATGATTTCCTTATTCTAATTGAACTTTGATTGATTGTGCCATTTCGAGGGTGATGCCTTTAATCTCAGCGATGTCTTCCGCTGGGGCATTCTTGATACCCTCAATGGACCCAAATTTTTGTAGTAGATCACGGCGGCGTACAGGGCCGATGCCTGGGATGACATCAAGGCGGGAAGCTAAGCCTGCTTTGCGTCGTCTTTTGCGGTGAGCAGTGATCGCAAAACGATGGGCTTCATCCCGTAAACGCTGCACAAGATAGAGCCCCTGGGAATGGCGCTCCAGATAGATTGATTCATGCTGCCCGGGCACAAATAATTCCTCTTCTTGTTTTGCCAGACCAGCCACCGGGACTCGATCCAGTAAATTATACTGCTCAAGCACCTTAACGGCACGGCTAAGTTGCCCTTTTCCCCCATCGACCAATAACAGGTCGGGAAGAATTGAAAAGGCTACATCAGGCTTTTTCCCAACTTTATAATCACCTTCCTGGTAAGCCTGCCAACGTCTAAATCGGCGGGTGAGCACCTCTTCCATGCTGGCAAAATCGTCTTGCCCCAATACGGTTTTGATGTTGAAGCGTCGATAAAGTTTCTTATTAGGCGTACCCTGTTCAAAAACGACCATACTACCCACACTGGCGACGCCCTGAGTGGTGGAGATGTCGTAGCACTCAATCCGATTAGGTGGTTCTGGGAGGTCCAGCGCTTCTTGTAATTCGGTTAGAGCACCGGTTTGCCGGTTTTTATCCGCTTCCCAACGGGTGCGTAAGGCATTGAGGGTCTCAACCGCGTTTTCCGTTGCCATTACAACCAGTTCCCGGTTTAAATCGTGATGAGGCACATTGATTTCTACTTTTTCACCAGATTTTCGGCTGTTAAGCCAGGTGTTGATGATTTGTGCTTCCTCGAGTTCTTGCGGCAGAAGGACTTTTTCGGGTACAAAAGCAGCTTGGGAGTAGAATTGTTTGACAAATTCGCTCAGGATTTCAGCATCTTCCTCTTCTTCAGTACCCTCAAGGATAAAATACTCCCGACCGATGAGCTTTCCGCTTCGAATGAAAAACACCTGCACACAAGCTTCGTTGTCCGCACGAGCCATGGCGATCACATCGGAATCGGTTTGGTCAGTGCTGACGACCTTTTGGCGTTCGATCACTTTTTCAATTGCGCGCAGTTGATCGCGAATCGCAGCAGCTTTTTCATATTGTAAGTCTTTCGCTGCCTTTTCCATCGCCTTGGTCAGGCGATTGACGACCGGGTGGGTGCGTCCTTCCAGGAATTTGCACAGGTCGTCGATGATCTGACGATAGTCTTCTTGATTGATGGCGCCGATGCAGGGGGCAGTGCATAGTTTGATGTCGTAATATAAGCAGGCACGGCTGTCATGACCGGTGATCTCACGATTGCAGGTGAGGTAAGGGAAGATTTTGCGCAAAAGATCGAGGGTTTGGTGGACTGCCCACACACTGGTGTAAGGCCCAAAATAGCGCGCCCCATCGTTTTGCATCAAGCGGGTGACGGTCACTTTGGGGAAAGGGTCTTGCCAGTGGACTTTGATATAAGGGTAACGTTTGTCATCCTTCAAGCGCACGTTGTAGCGGGGTTTGTGGCGCTTGATGAGAGTCATTTCCAAAATCAAGGCTTCCAATTCAGAGCCCACCACGATCCACTCGATATCCGCGATTTCGTGCACCAATCGGCGCGTCTTGAGATCCTCTTGAGCGGTGGCGTGAAAGTAGGAACGCACCCGAGCACGTAAATTGATCGCCTTACCGACATAGATGATTTTGCCGCGATTGTCCTTCATTAGGTAGCAACCGGGTTTATCGGGCAGGGTTTCCAAGATTTGGGAGATGTGGTCGTTCCATTCCATAACGCCTTCATTTTAGCACATGGGGCAAAGAATGATCGCCAAACAGGAAGGGCGCATAGATTGAAGGACGAGTTGGGGGTAAAATTTCTGGTATAGTTAGGCTGATAATTACGAAAGAATTCAAATTGTTCAAAAGAATTTATTGTTGATTTTTGACCCGTAATTAATACGTATAGTTTCTTAAGATTATTTTGATTTTTTTGCAGGGCAAAGACATGCTGAAGAACCTCTACTATTTCTTTTTGATCACTTTAAGCGGGTTGTTTGACCGAGAATATTACCTGGGACAATATCCTGAAGTGCGAGAAATGGGACTAAACCCACTGATGCACTTCATCAAAAAGGGGTGGCGCGACGGGAAAAACCCCAGTAAGGCGTTTAATACACGTCTGTATCTTGAGCTACATCCGGACGTTGAAAATGCTGGAATTAACCCCCTAGTACATTACCTCAGGCATGGTCAAAAGGAGAGCCGCACCGTTTTAGACGGCAGCGTTGAGGAAATCCAGACCGATTATCTCAAATTGACATCAAAGGGTGCATTTGAAAAGGCATTCCCGAATGAAGCGGTACAAAAACGCGATGCAGTCGATATCATATTATTTCCCATTATTGATTGGCATTATCGCTATCAGCGGCCGCAGCAACTGGCTGACCAGCTGGCAAAATTAGGGCACCGGGTGTTCTACATCCGTACCGGTTTTTATGAGGCTGAATTGCCGCAAATCAGAAAAATTATAGAAAACATTTTCTCGGTCAAATTGGCACGTGATGAAGGGATGATCACCTTCAATACCACTCTGACGGATGCCGATGTGGCTGTTTTGGAGAAGTCCATCCAGGTACTCAAGGAAGCCTGTGGCATTGACCAAGCGGTGATGCTGGTGGATTTGCCCTTCTGGCGTAATTTAGCCTTGCACTTGCGAGAGAATATGGAATGGCCATGCATTTACGACTGTATGGACCTGCACACGGGATTCTCCATCAGCACAGACGCAACAGCTAAGGACGAAGAATTATTATTGAAGACTTGTGATTTAGTCCTGGCGACCTCCCATTTTTTGCTGGATCACGTCAAACAGGTCAACGCCAATGCCCTTTTAGTGCCCAATGGGGCGGAGTTTGAATTTTTTCATCGGGCTGCAAAACCCATGCCGCTTGAAGGAATCCAGGATTATCCCCATCCAATGATCGGCTATTATGGGGCGATTGCCGATTGGTTTGATTCTGAATTAGTGCATGATTTGGCTCACCGTCATCCTGAATGGACATTACTGCTTATCGGGAGCACCCTTTTTTCAGACTTGAAACCTTTGTTAGGTGTTGAGAACATTCATTTATTAGGAGAAAAGCCCTATAAAGAGATCCCTGGTTACTTGAGTCATTTTGATGTGGCCATCATTCCTTTTAAACAAACCCCCCTGACGCATGCGACCAACCCGGTTAAGATGTATGAGTATTTGTCAGCGGGGAAACCAATTGTGGCTACTCGTTTGGATGAGATTTCGCATTATAACGAATATGTGCGCCTGGCTGAAACACGGGATGAGTGGGAGGCAGCCATATTGGAAAGTCTGGCGGAGGAGAAAACGGAAGGTTTGCTTGAGAAGCGGTTTGAGTTTGCAAAGAAGAATACGTGGGAAAATCGCGCCCAGGTGGTGGAAAATGAAATCAAGAAGCTTCTACAAGCTGACATGTAATCCAAAGGATTGTTTTTGGGTGAGTATTCTCATGTTATAATCCAATTTGCTCTTGATTCAATAAAAAATAAGAATTATATTTTTTGGAGTGTGCAATGGCGACAATAATGATTGGTGGTTATTATGGTGCAGGTAATGTTGGCGATGAAGCCATTCTTGCCAGCATTGTTAAAGAATTGCGATTACAACGTCCTAATAATCTAGATATTTCTTTCATTGTTCTTTCTTGGGATCCAGAAAAGACGAGTAAGGAACTAGATGTTGAGTCTATCCATTGGAAAGATATGGATGCATTGGTTGATTCTGCCTCACGAGCTGACTTAATCATTGTCGGTGGTGGTGGCATTTTCCATGATTATTGGGGCATAGACCCTGAGACCTACCTTCGCAGGTCGTCTTGGGATATCACTGCATTTGGAAGCTTGCCCATATTGGCAAAGTTATTGGATATCCCATGTATGATTTATGCAGTGGGTGTAGGTCCTTTTCAATCGGACCTGGCTAAATACCATACCCGTTTAGCCTTTGAGCGCTGTCAGGTAGCAACTGTAAGGGATAATGAATCTCTTGAATACCTGATTCAAACAGGATTAAATATCAATGATCCTAATGGCCCTATAATAAAAGTTCTTCCAGACCCTACATTTACCCTCAGAACTTCTTCTGAGGATAGTTCCAAAGTAATTGATTATTTACGACAGCATAATATTCCCGATGAAGTGCCAATATTGGGTGTTGTATTGCACTATTGGGATTTAGGTAGTCCGTTAGATGTATGGTTGCCCATCATTTCTAAGGGGATTCAAGCTTTCCTAAAGCAGAATGAAGATATTCATTGTGTTACGATACCTTTTCAGGTCAATCCTGTAACGCCTTTTACCAATGACGCTTTGGTTCTAAATGAAATGGCAAACCTCATTAATCTACCAGAACGCATTCATACGATTGAAGAGCCCTTATCTCCTATGTTTGTTCAAAGCTTAATTGAGCAATGTGATATTGTTGTTGGGATGCGTTTGCACTTGGCTATTATGGCACTAAATTCGGGAACTCCTGTCGTTGCTATTGCAAGCAGGCCAAAAGTCTTATCTGCTATGAAATTATTAGGAATTGATGAATATTGTGTTAACACAATGACTCCCGAACCAGATGCTTTCGTTGGTATTGTTCAAAAAGCCTGGGAACACAGGGAGGTAATTCGGAAAAAATTGCTTACTCAAAGCGAAGAATTAAGGACAGGCGCAAAAGAAAATGCAAAACTTGCATTGCGTTTGATATCAAACTATGAGAGAGAAGATCTAAATTTTCAACAAACTTTTGCAATTGAACAAATCAAAAAATTGAATCGGATTGAAAGTGATTTACAAAGTAAAAATCAGGATTTGCATTCTCAATTGGCAGTTATGCTTGAAGAAAAAACAAACATAAAAAACACACTTCAAAATCGTGTCTGGGAGCTTCAATCGCAATTGACAAATCAACTTGAAGAAAAACAAGATCTGCAAAACCTGTTATCAGCTGCAAGGGAAGAAATAAACGCTATTAAGAATACGCGAGTCTGGAAACTTGGTCAGAAATATTATCAGTTCAGGGACACGACAGCTCTAAAATATCCATATCGTTTCGTTAAGACCATCAGAAAAGAAGGCCTTCGCGCGGCTTTGCGTAAATCAACGGATCACTTTAAAACCCCTAGCAAAGAAGATGGGATAAATGAAAAACAAATCAATGTTGAATTCCAACATAAAACTCAATCAATAATCAATGAATTGAATGGTCGATTGTTGAAAGGTGTCTTTATCCTCACCAGTGCGTTTGAATTTGATGAATTTTATAACCAGAGGGTGATTAATTTATCTAAATATTTAGCAAAAAATGGCTGGGGCGTTATTTATGTTGCTTGGGTTTGGCACCATGAAAGTGAAGCACCTACAAAAGAAGTCAAGAAGAATATTTTTCAGATTCCAATGAATATTTTTCTGGAAAGTTATCCCATCCTTAAAGACCTCAAATACGAAGAAAAATATTTCGTCCTTGAATTTCCACACCCCGATTTCTTAATGACGGCACTCAAATTGAAAAATCAACAGTTCAAGCTTGTTTATGATATTATTGATGAATGGGAGGCTTTTCATGATGTTGGTCAGGCAATATGGTATGAGAAATCCTACGAAGAATCAATCATTATTAATGCAAATTATTTGACAGCTGTTTCAAAACCGCTGATAGATAAATTTTCTTACCTTCGCAAAGACATCCAACTTGTCCCAAATGGATTTGACCCATCCTTTATTGGTGATTATAAAACCGTTGCCCAAAGGAATTTTTCTGAATCCATAATCAATATCGGGTATTTTGGTCATTTGACCCCTGCTTGGTTTGATTGGAATTTTCTGAAGGAGATTCTTGTTTGCGCCACTGAGAAAGATCTTAATTTACGGTTTCATCTGATCGGCTATGGTGAACCCAATATTAATAAAATTTTGGGTAAGCACTATAAAAATGTGGTTTTTCATGGCAGGATCCATCCAGGTGATTTGCATAAATTTGTCAAAGACTGGGATTGTGCGATGATTCCATTCAAATTTGGGGAATTAAGTAAAGCTGTAGATCCAATTAAGATTTATGAATATATTTATTTTGGGTTGCCTGTACTGGTAAAGGGAATTAACCATCTCCAGACACTTCCAAATGTTTATGTTTGTAGAAATGCTTCTGAATTTTCTGATCAGATTACCCATCTGAGAGATAACCGTGAAAAAATTAAACAACCAATTGACATGGATCAATTCTTATGGGAAAGCAGATTTAAATTTTTTATTGAGATTTTGGAGGATGAATCGTGGATGTCTTTATAATTTATCAATTTTGTACTTTTGGTGGGGTTGAAAGAGTACTGTTGAACAGAGCTAAAGCGTTTAAAGAAAATAATCTAGATGTAAAAATCACGGTGGGTTATTTATTTGATAGTGGGGCTTTAGATTCATTTAAGACTTATATTACTAATCATGGTCTTGATGATTTTATCACAGCAGTCATCCTTGATCAGAATTCTTTTCCAAAATTAGAAAAGTATGATTGCATATTTGTGATTGACACACCGCAAGTATTGGATCAAATGAAAACCGAGAAAAAAGTCTTCATTGAATGTCACACCCATTACACTCAAAACCGTCAATATCTGCGGAGCATTCCAGCCAACATACAAGGCATTATCGTACCCTCGAAATCATTTGGGAAATTAATTGAAAACGAATTTAGCAACTTACCCCCCATTTTTGTTCTGCCTAATCCCGTCCCAATGGCGTTCTTTGATGTCGATTCCATTCACATCGAGTCGACCTTTGACAAGCGGTTATTAACCTATTTTGGGCGTCTGGATGAATTGAAAAATTTTGATGAAGCCGTCAAGATTTTTGAACGCTTTGTTGATAACAAAGCACTGATGTATGCTGTGGTTGGCACTGGCGCAACCCAAAAGGACACCCTCCAAAGGTTAGCGGGTAAAAAGTTGTTAAGGAAAACATTAATTCGTGAGAATATCGGATTTGATGATGTTCCCTACTTAATTAAATTGGTAAAACAGCACCGTGGGATTTATCTATCTCCATCCAAAGGGGAGTCTTTTGGGTTAAGTGTTGCCGAATTTATGAGTGGGGGCGTGCCTGTCTTATTGTCAGATATACCAGCCCATCAAGAACTTGTAGAAAACGATAAACGCTTTTTATATGCTTTAGGTGATCTTCAGTCTGCGCAGGATAAACTCGATCTTATCCTCAGGAGTTGGGACGAGATGACTGATAACGTCTGCAATTATGCTAATAAATTTAGGGACCGACGATTCATTGAAGCCTGGCAGAGTCTATCCTCTTTATAAAAATCCTGATTCAAAACCACAAAGTCAATTATTAGCAACCATTTGTTTTAAGCTTCCATTGGAACAACTTGCGATAAAATAACAGGCTTGCTTTAATCAGCTTAGGGTTGATTAATTTACTGCTTTGCGATAATGTTATAGGGGTTCGATTCTACGGGTAATATAGTGCGCTCAAACCATGAAGTCCTTAATGTTATAATGAAGAACTAAAAGGTGATGATCATGAAAGATTGTTTCAAAAATTATTTAATCATATTTGGCTTCGGTTTATTAATCTCCTTTTACCTGGTGATATTTGCATACAATGATGCTCAGGCAGCTCCAGCTGCGCCCATAGAGCTGACTCTGACCCAACCGGATGGCCGTGAATTCCAAGCTGTTCCCTGGGGAGATGAATGGGTAAATGGGATCGAGACCAGCGAAGGATACACAATCGTACTCAGCAAGGAAAGCAATTATTGGGTCTATGCTGAATTGTCAACAGATAAAAACTTGTCACCCACAATGATTAGAGGATCCGAGTTGGTGGTTGGCAAAGATGACCCCAGCGGTTTAGCTAAACATATTCGTCCAGAGAAATCTATAATAAACCGGTCAGAAGCTAATTCTAACGCAACGTCTTTTCAAAAATCAAATATTGACACGCATAAAGTAGTGGTTTTATTGGTGGACTTTTTAGATACGAAAGCAACAACAATGCCAGAACATTGGCATAATCTGATTTTTGGTGGGACCAATAGTGTCAATCATTTTTATTCAGAAGCTTCCTTTGGTCAGATGAAATTGTCACCCGCGTCGGAATCCTTTAGCACCAGTAATGATGGGGTAATAGGATGGTTGACTTTGCCATATAATCATCCTAACAGCGGTGGTAATATTTCAGCTTCCAGCCAACAAATTGCACTTGACGCGCTCCAACTGGTGGACCCTTATATAAATTTTGCTACTTTTGATAAAAATTGGGATGGCATGATCTCATATGACGAACTGCACATCATGATTGTTGTGGCTGGTTATGAAACAGCCTATGGTGGCAGTTCTGGTAGCTGCACTCCTAACATTTGGGGACATGCCTGGTCATTTGTTTGGGATGCACCGATTTTCGATGGTGTGCGAGTAGCCTTTTCAATCGGGGATGGGGGCTATTCTCAGGTTGGTGAGAGGCATTGTGAAATTTCTGACCCGCCTGGTCAGCCAGCGACGATCGGCATCCTAGCCCATGAGTTCGGTCATGAACTTGGCTGGCCTGACCTTTATGATATCAGCGGACAATCTACGGGCCTTGGTTATTGGGATGTGATGTCCAACGGCCTTTGGAATAACAGTGGTTCAAATACCCCAGATGGTAGCTCACCTGCTTTGCCTAACCCTTGGAGCCGCTGGCACCAGGGTTGGCTTGAACCTGAGAAAATAACGAACTCACAGTTGAATATTTCTGTCCCAGCTATTCAAAAAAGCAGCACTGTCTATCAGCTCTTAGAAAACCCCAATGGTGTTGATTGGGAGTTTAATTGGCGTTCTGGGATTGGTGAATTTTATTTGGTTGAGAACCGCCAACAATCCGGTTACGACGTTGGGTTGCCAGGGTCGGGTTTGTTGATATGGCACATTAATGAAAACAGACCTTACGATAACTATGCCAACGCTGACCCAAATCGACGTTTGGTGGACCTGGTCCAGGCGGATGGATTGCGCCAACTAAATATTGGAAATGATGAACGCGGTGATCCAGGTGATCCATATCCAGGGACGACTCAAAACAGGACCTTTAATTCTAGCTCAATTCCCAGCAGCAATCTTAATGGATTGCCTACTGGCGTCAGCGTCACCACAATTTCTGACAGCGGACCAATTATGACCGCAAATTTCTTTGTTCCTTCCTTCAACGATATTTTGGTAACAGATTGGTTTTGGGAAGCCACTGAAGCTTTGGCAGCTTCTGGTGTCACCAAAGGTTGTGGTGAAGGGGGGTATTGTCCGGAACAACCTGCCACGCGGGCACAGATGGCGGTTTTATTAATGCGTGCTGAAAAAGGTGATACTTATACCCCTCCTTCTGGATCTGGAATTTTCAGTGATGTCCCTTCAAGTTATTGGGCTGCTGATTGGATCGAGGCTCTTTATGCAGAGGGTATCACTGTGGGTTGTAGTGAAGACCCATTGCGTTATTGTCCTGAGGAAACGGTGACGAGGGCAGAAATGGCTGTGTTCCTGATGCGCAGTAAATTTGGATCTTTGTATTCACCTCCTGGGGCACAAGGAATTTTTGCAGATTTTGATATCAATTACTGGGCTGCGGATTGGATCGAACAATTGTATCTAGAAGGAATAACAAATGGCTGTGCTCTTGATCCACTCCAGTATTGTCCTGAAGAGATTGTTACTCGGGCTGAAATTGCTGTATTCTTGATGCGAACGTATAACCTACCACATCCATAACACATGTGGCCATGTTATCGTGTCACGGCAATATAAACACCATTATCAGCATTCAGGAGGTTCGAATGATTAAGAAATTATCCAAATATACCATTTTCTCACTATTAATTTTTATTTTGCTGACTGGATATCCAGCCCAAGCGGATCAAATTGAGCAAAACGGGTTGGATTCTTTATCAAATAGTGAAGTTGAGCCAAACAATCATCAAATACCTTTCATCGATCAAAATCAACTTTGGGTGATTCCAGAAGATTGGGATTCCTTCAAACAAGCATCCTCTGAAAATGTGATGGACAAGAGCAAGGAGGATGATTTTGGATATTCATGGGACGATACAATTCCTGTAGATTGGGTTGATGCTACATTTGCTGACAATACCGGTATGAGCGGTTCCAGCTCCGGGCAATATGTTGGACCGATTGACCTAGGTTTTTCATTTCCATATTACGAGAATATACATACTGAGGTTTACATTGCTGCCTCTGGTTTTCTTACCTTTTCTAATTCAAATAATTGGCCAAACCAATCTCAAATCCCGGCTTCTGGGGAACCCAACAGTGTCATAGCGCCTTACTGGGCCCCATTGTATCTTTCGGAAGAAGGACCATCAGGCCAAGTCTACTATCTTCAAGGGGGTCAAGACCCTGAACGTTATTTTGTTGTTGAGTGGGCTGGTGTTGCTGGCGGTGGGCCGGATGATCAAGTTGGTTTAGATGACTCGTACCATTTCCAAGTTATCCTTTATGAGAATGGTGATGTTCGCATTCAATATGAACAGATGAATTATTCCGGTGAAAGCTACTGCGGTACTGCGGGGATTGAGGATTCGATTGGTGAGGATGGCATTAATTACCTGCCTTTCTGCGAACCTGCGCCTTCAAATCGAGCTGTGTTGTTTTCGCGTCCCGCACCTGCTGCCCGGGTTCGGGTTTCACCGCCTTACCATAGCAGCTTTGTTACTCGCGGAGAAACCATAGCTTTTCAATTTTTGATTTCTAACATAGGAGAACTTGGCGATGACACTTTTGAACTTTCAACAACTTCCAGTTGGGCATTAAGTTTTTTTGATTCAGATGGTGTCACACCGCTGGTTGATACAAATGAGGATGGAGATATTGACACTGCTGAACTGAAGATGGCAGAAACACGTCAAATTATTGCCAAAATTACAGCGCCTAGTGATGTATTAATTGGCGATAGTGATCAACCTAAAATAACGCTGACTTCTTCCATTGATCCTAGTATATCGAGAACGGTTACCTTGCAGGTGGCTGTCCCTGGGCGTTTTGCCCAGGTGTTCCGTGATGATGAAAATGGTGCCATGGGTTTGCTTTTAGCTCAACCCGACAATATTAGTGTAAGGCAGACTACGAATGATGCTTGGTGGGGTTATAATCCCGTCATTGCTGAAACAGAGTTCGGTGGATTTATTTATCTATGGCAACGCTGGCGCTATTCTGACAATAGCCAGAATTTCAATGCTGAGTTGGAATTTATCCTTTTAGATTATGCTGGTAATTCACTGGCATCAACAACAAAACTAACGGATCATAATTCGGCAACCCTTGTCACATTTGATGAAGAACCGGTTGTGGCTGTTGCACCAAATGGTGCCATCGGTGTTGCTTGGCGTCGGCGAATCTTGCGTCAAACCATGGATGGGATACAAGAGAATTGGAATGTTTATTTTGCGATCCTCAGTAGTGAAGGTCAAATCGTTTCTGGGCCCATTAACCTGACACAAAATACCGGCTGGCATCAAACAAACCCAATTACCTACGACGTTCCCCGGTATTGGGATGTTCATTTAGCGGTCAATGACGAAAACAATTTTGCCTTGGCCTGGCGCAGAGAAGTCCAGGAAAAGCCCTCTCAAACATGTGGAAGTGAATGTAAACTGGACGATATTTATGTTGCTGTTCAAACTAGCCTAGGTACGCCACTCATTGCCCCTACTCGTGTGACCACAGACACACTGGGAATGAATGAAGGATATTCTTCTCCAAACGTGACCGCACTATCTGGGGGGCGTTGGCTGACGGTTTATAATCATAATCCCGGTGGCTTGGCTATTTCTGTGCTGGATAGTCAGGGAAATCTTATCCTTGGCAGGTCCTTTATAGGTAAACTCGGTTGGTCACCTGTCGCGAAACAACTGGTAAACAGCGATTCTATTGTGATTGCTTGGACAGCTTGGACGGCTAATAATCCGCAAATTCATGTGCTTGTGTTGGATGACAGTACTTATGAAAGAGTCTCGGGTCCTGATATTCTCATCAATCCAGCAGCCTTAACCGGTGGAGATTACGCTTCTCTGGCTTCAGATTCAAACGGTCGTGCCATTTTAACCTGGATGGATTTCAACGCCAATAATCGTCGTCATCTTTATTACGTATTACTCGATGAAACAGGGACTTTCCTTACCCCACCGATGGTTTTTCATAAGGCAAAGGCCGGCATGAATGGTGAATTGCATATTGAAACCGGATTTTCTGGCAACAGTATTACAGCTAACCGCCAGTTTATGGATGTTCCGTTGACTTATTGGGCAGCTGGCTGGATCGAGCGGTTGTATGACACTGGTATTACACGGGGCTGTACAGCCGAACCACCATTTTTCTGTCCTGAAGAAACAACGACGCGTGCGCAAATGGCAGTTCTATTGGGCCGGGCGATTTATGGGAGAAATTTTATTCCGCCAGCGGTTGATGACCCCGTTTTTGCTGATGTTCCTGCAACTCACTGGGCAGCTCCCTGGATTGAGCAGCTTTATCACGATGGGCTCACCAGGGGTTGTGATCAGGAGCCGCTTCGATATTGCCCTGAAAAAAATATCAGCCGCGACGAGATGGCTGTATTTCTTGTACGTGTGATGTATGGCTATGATTACAACCCACCAACCCCCACTGGTGTGTTTGCTGATATTCCAGAGACGCATTGGGCGGCCCCCTGGATTGAACAACTTTATCAGGATGGCATCACAACTGGTTGTTCAACCGCTCCTCTGCTCTTTTGTCCTGGTAATAGTACAACCAGAGCTGAAATTGCCGTCTTTTTGGGGCGTACCTTTGATTTGTCTAAGTAGAATCTCCCGCAACCCGTATCTAAAAAGCGCTCTTTCCGTTATTATGAATGAAAGAGCAAGGAGAAAGCACCATTAGCAAGCATAATTCCCTGCTCCAAAAGGCTCAGGATTTAGATCCTGATGCCTTGGGTCAGATCTTTGATAAGCATTACGAGCAAATTTACAGCTATGTCTTGCGACGAATTGGGAAGAAAGATTTAGCCCAAAATATCGCATCAGAGACATTCTGTCGATTGCTGGAATCGTATCATAAAGGCAAAGGGCCTGCGGACGGTGTGCTGTATTGGATGTACCGTGTGGCACATAACCTGGTGGTGGATGTCTACCGCCAATCGGACCGCCAGCCCCTCCCGTTATACGAGGAGGTGCTGAGTGATAAGGGCCCTGAGCCCGAAAAAGCGGTTTTACAGCAGCAGACCAATGAACATGTGCGCTGGGCGCTTGCTCAGCTCACTGAAGATCAACAACAGGTGCTTGCATTAAAATTTTTTGAAGGAATGGATAACGGACAGGTAGCTGCAATTATGCAAAAGACGATTGGTTCGGTTAAGTCACTTCAACACCGTGGCCTGGCCAGCATGGAAAGATTCTTGGAACAAGCCCGTCAAAAGCAAGATTTGGGTGATCTTCCCCCTGTCTGGGATAGTGGTATAAAGTGAAAAGAATTAACGAGGCTGAACGATTGGATGCTGCGCTGCGAGGCGCACAGGAAGCCAACCCAGAACTCTTGGAGATGGTCAATGTTGCACGCCAGCTGGAGAGTTTAAAACCAGTTCCGCCATTATCTGAATCCGAACTCAATCAAGCGCGTCAGGTATTTTTGAGCCAGGCTTTGGAATTTCGGAGCGCGTCTACGTCAGCTCCCAAATTGGAAGACAGGCATAACTGGCTCTCCCGAATTAAACAGATGTTGACACCGTCAAAACAGCCGGTATTTGCCACACTCATGGCACTGATAGTAATCCTGGTCGTATTTTCCCTAGGGCTGGGTGTTAATAAACTTAATAGGGTTGTTCAGTCCAGCCTGCCGGGTGATCGATTATATGCTTATAAACTTGTGGGAGAGGACTTGCGTGAAAATTTTACGGTTGACACTTATCGACAAGTTCTTTTGAATCTTGAATTAGCGCAGGTTCGCAACCAGGAAATTTCAAAACTTGCTCAAGAAGGCCGGTCGGTACCGCTGGACACCATTAACGCTTTTGAACACAATCTCACTGAAGCCCTTTTAAAAGCCTCTCAGTTGTCGGACCTTGAGTTGCAAAACGGGTTGTTTCAAATCCAGGAGGTGTCATCAAGTGCAGGGGATCATTTGGCCATGGCCAGTACTTGGGTGCCGGATGACTCCTCGCGATCATCCCTCAATCAGGCGGCGATGACTGCTTTCAACGCCAGTAATTTAGCTTCTTTGGGTATGAATGATCCTCAACAGTTTCGAAACTATATGAGTGGGCCGACGTCGCTAAAGCAACCAACACCCACAACAACAGCCAGGATACTAATTCCGCAAATCTCGCCTACACCAGTGGTGATGATGCCCACGGCAACATTGGGGGTGATGCTGCCGCCAGCAACCTGGCCCACCAACCTGCCTACACAAATTCCTGCACAACCCAGCCCAACGTCGACACAGGTATCACCGATCAACCCGACGCGCACCACCCCCCCCCCCACCATGCCAACACCCACGCCGATTGTGGGTCCCACCCAGGTTGCGCCCAGCCCCACCCAGCTTGCACCCAGCCCCACCTCAACAGCGCAAACACCTGAAGGACCGCCTATTATCCCCACACCGACGCTGATCCAAAACCACGGTGGGGAAAATTAGATTGAATTGATAGGCATGGAAATTATCGCTTTGTAATTAGGAATAATGGTCTTCTGTACAGGCTGGCAAACAAGCAATTTTCAACAGCCCGTATCCAAATGGACCCTTTAACGTTATAATGGGTGAGTGGCCTGCTATCAAGGCGTGTTACAAATTGCCATTGGCAGGCCCCATATATCAATGTAGACTGACGAAAAAATATGAGGAGGTGAACGGATAACAAAGATAAAAACATGCAGTAGAGATTTGTCGTTACTAAGTAAAAATTTTTTAGATATTAGGAGAAAATAAAAAATGCAAAAGAAACTATTTTATACCTTTATCATCCTGGCGATGCTCTTTGGCGCGTTTGGGTTGATGGGGCAAGGCGGCGTGACGCCTGTACAGGCTGCTGCCGGATTTAACCCTGGTGCTGCCAGCCCGTTAGCTGCTCATGGCGCTGCGAATAACACACCCCTGCCTTACTTCGAAAGTGTCCCTGTTGGTAACTTTTCGGCTAGTGGCATTAACTTTTGTGATAATGGCGTCAATTATGACCTTCGGCAAAACGCCCAGGTCTGGGCTGGCTTTGCTGGCGACACAAGTGTGTCTTACTTCCGCATTCGCGTCAACCCACAGGGCGCTGATGGATTAGCTGTTGCTGTGGTTGCCCAAGATCCACAATGGCCACTCAACCCACTCGGCACAGATTGGGATGCGAACACAATTGCTTGCAGTAAAAATGTTGCCGCTGGTGCGCCGATTGACATGGTCGTAAAGATCCCGGCGAACACCCCCGTGTATGTGATTGTTGGCCGTCAGTTCGGCTATGGAGCACCCACGGCCGATGTTGATGTTTACATCCAACGCACAATGGACCCAAGCGGTGGCTTGATCATTCAAACCGATACGAACCTGCCATTAGGTCCTTGGGCACCTTTGCTCAATGTCGATGTTCAGGTCTACAACAAAGCCACAGGCTTAGCCAAACGATCCATCGTTGATGCGAACGGTATTGCTTGGTTTGATGTTCCTGCAGGTATCTATAACGTTGGCTTCTGGGATCAGATTGTTCCCTTTGCTGCACGTTACAGCGATCTTGTAGCAGGCGGCTGGTACGCGAGACAACCATTGTTTGATACCTATGTGACAGCCACCGGTATCCGCGTCCGCTCTGCAACACCAGCTGGCGCACCGATCACCTTACAATATCGGTTCCGGCCCGATGACACAGAATTTGCCTGGGACTTTGACCTGGGCGCTCGGGGTATCTTAATCCCTGATGACACCCTCATCTTTGTTACCCCTGGTCCATGGACGGTGAACGGCTACCTTGAGCAAGTTGGACAACCAGACTATAACCTGTTTGCCAGCAAGATGGTTGATTCATTCATGTACACGATGGTTGATTTCCGACTGCATGTTGTTGGCGGTGTCAACGCTGCACGTGTTCAGATGTGTGTGCCAGTAGACCGTGAAAACGCTGTTGTCCACACCCAGGTGGGTGATTTTGAACCCAAGGTGTTCAGCTTCTTTAATGGCGGCCTTGGCTTCCCGATCTGCCCCTTAGCGGGAGATGGCGTTACTTTCACACAAGGTGGCTATATGTACCTGACCACCGGTATTGATTACAACCTCTATGCTGAGGTTCATGAAATCCATCCGGTTACTGGACAACTTGATCAGTACTTCCTTAACCCACTACCCTATCCCTTCCCCATTACGACGGCTGGTGTGAACGCGACCCAGTGGGGAACCATTTTTGCGAATTACTATAACACAATTCCTGCTATCACCTTTATGAGTGATGTTGGGATTGAAAACATGCCATTAGGGTCCGAATTTGTGATGCCGGTCACTGAAGACATTGTGCACACACGTGATATTTGGACGGACGGCTCTGGGAACCAGTTATTCAGGATGATCATTGATGGTGTGGATGAATTCCCGATTTACACCCTGACCCGCGGTCTTGGTGGCGTGCTCTTAAATCTTGCCCAAGATTGGGAACTGACACCCTTTGCAGCTATACCTCCCATCGGTCGTTACGCCTTTGACGGTGTGCTTCCGACAGGTGGCAGTGGCGTTCTTGCCGCTAGGGCTAGGGTTCTATACGCAGTCAGCCCGACCGACACACGCATGCGCGGCCATTGGGCCTGGTCATGGGTGATGGCACTGTATGAAATGGATTACACGAATGGTATCGATGCCAATAATTACGGTCCTGACATGGAAATGTCCCGTGAAGAAATGGCAGCCTTCCTCTCCAGGATCGTATCTGATATTTCAACCCTTCCTGCGGCTGGCACCGCTACCGGTACTGTCTTCTCTGATGTTCCTGCCGATTTCTGGGCAGCTGACGATATTGAGTTCTTAGCAGATCTGGGTATTACCAACGGTTATGGTGATGGCTCATATGGTGTTGGCGACATGGTTAAACGTGATGAGATGTCCAAGTTCCTGCAGCTCACCTTCCGTTCGGCTGATTTGAACGGTGCTGGGATTGCCCATTGGGATACCGGCCAGAACGTGCTGGCACCCGGGACGCACTTTGTTGATGTCCCCGCTAATCACTGGGCTAACCTGTGGATCGAAGAAATGTGGTTTGATGGTTTGACAGATGGTTGTCGGACTGAGATGTCAGGCCTAGCATTTATTCACTACTATTGCCCTGATGGCCTAGTAACCCGCGGCCAGATGGCCAAGTTCCTGAATACGGCATTGCAACCCGATGCTGTAACACAATGGGATTGGCCCGTTCTCTCACCTGAGCGATAGACATAACAGGCGTTAGAACAAGTGTGAAAGCGGTTTGCAAGTATTAACTGCTGAAACACAAATGTAAAACAGATCCCCTGCATCACAAGGTGCAGGGGATTTTTTATCCACTTTGCCACTTGGCTCACCCTGCTGGCGGGTGCCATTATTATCGCTCTTGATCAACCCATGTTTACTAATCAGCCCTAACAACAAAGGGGGAGTGGCGTGGATATCGATTTTATTTATTCACTTCGCTTTTGCGCACTAATGTAGAGATCGCTTGATGCTAAGCTGGTTACAGATCCTGCCCAATATTGCTTGTCAACTTTGGATAGACCATTTATAATTAAGAAGAGTTTATTTAAATCAACAACCAGAGGAGGATGTATGAAAACAAAACTGCACAGGGCAATCCATATTTTGATGGCGATGGGTTTATTGTTTATGAGCGTGTTGCCGTTAACCAGTGCTGCGGCAGAGGAGGGTGGCCCTACGGTCACCATCAACCAGGCTGCAGCCCAGGCAGACCCAACCAACGAAACACCAATCGTCTTTGAGGTGGTGTTCAGCGAGCCGGTACGTTATTTTGGCGATGCAGGGGATATTGATTTTACCGGGAGCACAAGACCAGCCGATTTAACATATACGGTTGAACCCCCCTATTCAGGTTCCACTTATGAGGATACTTACACAGTCAGCGTGTCTGGCATGGCGGGAACAGGTAGCGTGATGGTAGCCATCCCTGAAGACATTGCCAGAAATGAAGCTGGCGACGGGAATCAAGCCAGCACCAGCACGGACAACATAGTGGCCTATGATTTCCGCGTCCCAAGAATTACCAGTGTTACTTATGATGGGGATGACCCAACCAATCAGATGCCGATATTATTTGAGGTTGTCTTTAATGAAGCGGTTGTGGGTTTTGAAGACCCCACCGATATCGATTTGTCGGACAGCACCGCCCCAGGTGCGGCCGCAACCATTTCGAGCGATGGGCCTGAAGGCACCGATTACACCGTCAGCGTGAGTGGGATGACGGCTTCAGGTGAAATAGTGTTTGGAATCCCTGAAGGTGCTGCTGAAGATTTGGCGGGTAATCCAAGTCGTGAATGGCGTTCTACTGATAGTCCCACTGTTCATTATGACATTGATCCACCAGAAATTACCCTTTCAAGTCTAAAAAATCCGACCAAAGTAAATCCAGTTGTTGAAATTGTATTCAATGAGGATTTGTCTGAAGAATTAATCCTCGGAGATATCAATGTTACTGGACCCTATTCGGGCTTGAATCTTACAAAATCAATTGAAAAAGAAGAATATGAACTTAAGATTACACCTAATAATGATGGTATCTTCTCAGTAAGTGTGCCCGCGGATGTGGTTGAGGATCCAGCAGGAAACGGCAATCTGGCTTCTGAAGTATTCGAAATTGAGTATGATTCCACGCCGCCCACTGTTATAATCTCCAGTAGCGCGGCAGCCAACGAAGGCACGACCGCCACCTCGCCGATACCGTTTACGATTACTTTTGATGAGCCAGTGTACGGGTTTGTGCCTGGCAGTGTTACTGTACTAAAAAATGGCGCTGTGACCTCGTTTACCGGTGGGCCTGAGGTTTATGAGATTGAAGTCACACCAGAAAATGAAGGAGAAGTGGAGGTTCAAGTTCCTAAGAGTGGATCTATAGAGGATTTCGCTGGCAATAAACTAGAGAATGATTCAAACGTATACGCAGTCACCTATGATCCTGATGCGCTGACGGTTTCTTTAGCACCTGCCGCCGGACAGGGGAATCCCACCAATAACGCCACGATTGACTTCACGGCCACTTTCAGCGCAGCGATTGACACCGAAACATTTGAAGCGGAAGATATTACCCTGGGCGGCACAGCTGGGGCAACCACGCTTGCAATCAGTGAGGTTGGTACGGGCGGGACGACCTTTAATATCGCCGTCAGTGGCATGACCACAGTCGGCACCGTGACGGTTGCCATCCCCGCCGATGTTGTTGAATCAGCAGACGGTGAAAAGTTAAACCTGGCCAGTGGCACCGCCAGCGTGAGCTACGATAACGTCCGACCTGCTGTGACTATCGAGAATGAAGAAACGATTAACACAAGCGTATTGAACCCCTTCCCGTTGACGATCACATTCAGCGAACCTGTGACGGGTTTTGAGGTTGGGGAGATCGCGGTCAGCAATTGTAAAGCTTCAAACCTCGTTGCTGTCACCGATGCGGAATACAATGTTACAATCACACCCAGCGGTTCAGGTAATGTCAGCGTGTCTGTGCCTGAAGGGGTGGCTCAGGATTCAGCAGGGAATACCAACACCGCATCAAACATATTTACGATTGAATTCAATCTGGGTAATCCATCTGTGATTTCCATTGAACGCTTAGATGTTAATCCCTCTAAAGATCCGCAGGTCCGGTTCCTGGTAACATTTTCAGAGCCTGTTTTTGAGGTTGATGTATCCGATTTTGCATTAACAATTTCTGAAAACTTGAAAGATGCCTCAGTAATGTCCGTCAGTGGATCTGGCCTCACCCGCATTGTCACCGTTTCAACGGGATTAGGGACAGGTATCCTGCGTTTAGATGTTGCTGCTGGTGCGGTCATAATCAATGAAGATAGCAGTTTGATCGTCGATTTACCATTTGTTGATGGTCAAGTGTATCAAATTCGGATTCAATCCTTTGGCGATGTCCCGATCACGCATTGGGCATGGAATTGGATTGAGCGACTTTATAATGCAGGTGTGACGACAGGTTGCAGCACGGTACCTTTACGATACTGTCCAGAATTAAATGTCACACGGGCAGAAATGGCGAAGTTCTTGTTATCCGCCATTCATGGCGAAGGTTATGAGCCCCCAGCTGTCGGGTTGAGTACGGGTTTTGTTGATGTTCCTAATACGCACTGGGCAGCAGACTGGATCAAACAACTAGCCTTTGAAGGCATCACGACGGGCTGTGCGCCAGACCGATACTGCCCAGAACAATCGGTTACCCGGGCAGAAATGGCTGCATTTTTGCTGCGTGCTAAACATGGCTCAGATTTAATCCTGCCGGCAGCCACCGGTATCTTCAGGGATGTGCCAAGAAACTATTGGGCAATTCAGGAGATCGAGCAACTTTATCGAGAAGGCATCACAACTGGATGCACGCAAGTTCCTCTTAATTATTGTCCCCTTTTGCCTGTGACCCGGGCTGAAATGGCCGCGTTTTTGGTACGCACTTTTGAATTACCGTAAGGGTGTTTGACCAGAAACTACGCAGACTGCCGCATGTACAAAGTGCATGCGGCAGTCTGCAATTTAATATTTCTAAGTGTTATAAGCCAGAAATTTAAAATTTTAACAAAGCGCACTTTTGAGGAAAATCTCATTCCATGCATGCCAATCCTGGCGATAGGTTTTTTTCCTATGGCCACCGTAGTTGTTGTGGTTGTGGTTTGTCTCATTAAATTGTTGGAAAAGCCCCCACCTTTCTATAGGATTGATGTCGTCAGCAAATTCCATTAGCGGGGGGTTTTCATTCGCTGACCGTTTAAATATCTGGGTTTATGGGCGTAAGCATCCACAGATATAATTTTTTGATTATCACCTCCTGAACTTCTAAGCTGATATATGGATGCGGGAAATTTTGCTCTGTATGATTACAAAAATATTAATCAACCTGCAATATTAAATACCTGGGGATTTCTCGCGTTGTGATATTCTTGCTAAGCATCTTTTCAGCTCGTTTGATGTTTTTTGAAAATATTGTCGCTGTTTAATATCGCTTTGTCTTTAACCTAACTTAACCATTTTATGAGAAATGCTTCCTCTTGCCTTAAAAAATATTTTTCGTTTATAATTATTAAGCAAATCACAGGCTTGATACTTCAAGCAGTTTGTATGGGTTATTATTTACATCCCACCTTTCAACACAGCTCAAGGGGTATTATCGATCGGGTAATTCTCAATAAAAATTGGAGGTTAACATGATTAAACAGACTAATTTTTTCGATAGCTTTTATCAAAAAATGGCTAAGATCATGAGAATTCTATTTGCTCTGGGATTCGTTTTATCGTTGATGGGCGTACAAACCATCCATTCAGCAACAACAGAATCAGCCACGCCTGACAGCGCCTTATCGCCCAAGGATGGTTCAGGGAACAGTCAATCCCTTGGATTCTTGGATGGGTTCCACAAATTCAACCCTGACGATAGCCCAAAGGTAAACCACTTACTCACGGTTAATAAGAGTGGGGAGGGAATCGTCACCAGCACACCGGCAGGGATCCAGTGTGGGGAGACATGTTCAGCGCATTTTAAGCAAGGTACGGTTGTCACATTAAAAGCCATGCCAAAGAGCGGGTGGAAGTTTTATGGATGGATTGGCGCGTGCATCGGTGAGACCTGCCAGGTGGAGATGGATGAGGCAAAAACTGTTCTCGCGGTATTTGTGTTTGACCAAGCCCCACTGTTTGTTGATAAAGAAGGACAGGGAACGGTCATCAGTGACCCGGAAGGGATCGATTGCGGTGAGACGTGTTCCGCTTTATTTGAAATTGACAGTCTTGTTACTTTAACCGCTACAGCCGACCCAGGATGGAAATTTTCAACATGGAGCGGCGATTGTTCGGGCACAACCTGCGAAGTGACGATGGATCAACGCAGGACGGTAATAGCGACATTCGTAAAAGATCATGGACCGTTCCAGTTTGAGGATGTCCCGGATGGCTACTGGGCAGAGGATGAGATTTATCGGCTGTATGCGTCTGGGATCACCACCGGCTGCAGTCAGGATCCATTGCTGTATTGTCCTGAACAGGAAGCAAATCGGGCGGAGATGGCTGTGTTCCTGGAACGGGGCATAAATACGCCAGGTTATCAACCGCCGCAAGGGACGGGAACCCTGTTCGCGGATGTTCCGATTACGTATTGGGCGGTGAATTGGATTGAGCAGTTATATTCAGATGGTATTACAACCGGGTGTGCTGTGGATCCTCTGCGCTATTGTCCGAACCTACCCGTAACGCGTGCAGAGATGGCTGTCTTGCTGCTGCGGTCAAAATATGGGTCTGGTCATATTCCACCGGCTGTGGATGAGACCAGCTTTGATGATGTGCCGATCACACATTGGGCGGCTGATTGGATTGCAGAGCTGGCAGCAGAAGGGATTACCACCGGTGTTACACCGACGGCATTTGATCCCGAAGGATTTGTGACCCGAGCTCAGATGGCGGTGTTTCTGGTGCGGACATTTAAATTGCCGTAGGGGCTATTGGATTTCACCTTTTCTGACGGCTGCGTTTTCTTTTTCAACGCAGCCCTCAGAAACCAATCATTTGGATGGAAAACGTAGCTATATATGGATGCATCCAAAAATATTGTCATTAAGAAATTAATGTGGAATCAGTGGGCCAGAAAAAGGTTGCTTCATACGCCTATATCACTATCCTTAATAATTATTGGAGAAAGGTAGAGAGAAACATGCTTTGGTATTTCAGAGGAATAAAAAAATATGCTGTGTTTGATGGACGGGCAAGAAGAAAGGCGTACTGGTTTTTTATCCTGTTTAACAATATTCTCAGTTTTCTTTTTGGATATATGTTAACGGATCCCTTTAAAGCACCTGGATTTGGATTAGCTTCATTTCTCCCCACCATATTTATTTTAGGTATGCTCCTTCCAGGATTAGCCGTAGCAGTGAGACGTATGCATGATGTTGGCAGAAGTGGTTGGTGGTTACTTGTGCCAATTGCCAATATCATATTTGCACTAACAGATTCTGATCCTATGGATAATCAGTATGGACCCAATCCGAAGTTGAATGAACCGGATACCACAATGAAAATGGTTGTGTGGAAAATGCGTTTCATTTTGATGGGTTTCGTCTGGCTGATCAGCATCATATTTGAGTTGCTTTTTGGGGGTTCATATGTTATTGACTATACTGCGATTTTCTTCAGTCTTTTAGTTTTTGAAATGCTTTATCGGACGCGGAAATGGGAAACTCCGCTTAAACTGATCATCTATGTTGTCCTATTGATTGTGCTTTTCCCCTACTTAACGAATTTGATCTGGTATTTACTTTATGATATTGGGTCTACATTCAACACATTCAAAATATCTATGCTTGAGTACTTTCAAAACTGGCGGTCACCTTATATGCTTAGGGCTATCGTCTATTCAATTGCTTTTACGGTCATCGCTTATATCTTAGTCCGGAAAATTGAAGATAAAAATGATTCCAAAGACACTTCCGAAAATCATGAATTAGAAAAAGCATAAGATCAATTAAAAGTTTTGACAGTGGAATTAAGAAAATTTGTAAAAGAATCATAGTATTGCTGCTGTTTAAAGACAACATTGGTGCTCTTTTATTTAGTTACATTAAAAAAATATTTTCTTACTGGACAATGAGTTGTGGAAGTTAATCAAGTTCTGTATTGTAAATCCCATCATAAGTTGAGGCGGAGTACCCTAAACAAAGTTTCTCAGAACAAGGGCAGAGCTAAAAGAGCAGCCAGCATAGGAACTACTCTATTATCTTGGAAAGTTTGATCAGCAATTTATGCAAGGGAGTAGCTCTTTAGCTGAGAGAGTTGCATATTCGCATTTTATTGGAAATCAATAAATTGCATTTAAATCAACATATGAATCATATAAGTGATATATCATCTTTAATGAGAGAAAATACTAGTGTCAGAATGATTATCGACTTTGTTTCATTTCGTGACCTATAATTCTATTTTGTATTCTGATATAAAGGTGTGTAAAGTGAAGATTTCAGGCTCAATCACACCATCATTTTAAGCATCCTTGATTCTAATCTATTTATATTTTTGGGTTTTTAAACAATTGATGAAATCAACATAATACTCAAAATATTCAAAGAATAAAAATATGGTGAAAGGTGTATTTTTATTCAGGAAGCTTTGACACAAGTCATTATATTTTTAAACGAAACATCACCCGTTTACCCCAAAAACGGGTGATGTTTATAAGTAGTAAGATCAGTCAATATTAAATTTTACTCCGAGCTGTCGATTGTGCCGCGACCCAGTAAGTTAGCCGATTCATTGAGGGCCTGCTGTTCAGGGCTGACCATCTCCTTTATCCCGTGTTCAATTCCACTGGCTGATCCGCCCTCGCTGAGAACAGCCCAGTCCACGAGCAGCTCTTCCTGTAATATTGAGCTCGGATTGATATACATACCAATGCCCACTTGTCCGGTTGAAAAAGAGAGGTCCATCCCCTTCCATACCAGCTTGTCGTTGATATAGAAGGATAAGTTATTGCTGTTGGCAACCACGCGCAAAATATTCCACTCGCTACCTTGAACAATGGCCGAGGCGTAGGTCCAACCTTGTAGGGCAGCCAAAGTGCCATTGGGGTTGATTTTAAACACGGAGTAGCTTCCACCAGTGGTATATTGGAAGTAATAACCGCTTGACCAGTTGTTATCAGAGAATAAGGGATTAGGTTTGCCTCGTATGATAAGTCGGTTGGCAACTGTATCTTCACCAAAGCGCTTCATTTTGACCTGGTAATCAAAATTGGCAAATTTATCATCGTAGCTGATAGAGGAAGTTGATCCCTTAATACCATATGTAAACAAGTAATTATCATCGTATAACCAATCCCCTGAGTGGGCTAACCAGCCATCCGCATCGCCATTAAATTGAGAATTAAAGCCGGTAGTTGGTGGTGGTGGTGGGCCTGACGAATCAAATGTTGCTGTGACCGACAGATTCTGTGTCATAAAGACAGTGCAGGTGGTGCTGGTGCCGGTACAAGCACCACTCCAACCGGAAAAGTTTGATTCATCACTGGGAGAAGCAGTCAGGGTGACTGAAGTCCCATTAGTAAAGTAGGCACTGCAGGTGCTTCCGCAGTTGATCCCTGTGGGCGAGCTGGTGACCGTACCGCTGCCGCTGCCAACTTTGCTGACCGATAACTGGTAATTGTTGATAGGTGGGGGCGGTGGGGGATTTTCAATGAAAGCCCGTACCAGGAAGACGGCCATCTGGGCTCGGGAGACCGGGTCTGATGGGCAGTAATTGCCGCCGCCACAGCCGGTGGTGACGCCTTCTGCAGATAGTTGTTTGATCCAAGCGGCAGCCCAATGAGAGGTGGGGACATCATAAAAGCCCGTGCTGTCACCGATCGCGGGGGGTTGGTAAGTTGCACCATACATGCCGCGCAGAATAAAGATCGCCATCTGATCGCGTGAGACAGACTGGCTTGGACAGTAGTTGCCGCCCCCACACCCGGTTGTGATCCCTTCGGCTGCCAGTTGTTTGATCCAGGGCGCGGCCCAATGAGAGGTGGGGACATCATAGAATCCTGTGTTGGTGCCAACCAGAGGTGGCTGATAGTTTCTGCCATAAATACTTCTAAGTATAAAGACTGCCATCTGGTCCCGGGACACGCTTTGCTCTGGGCAGTAATAATTTCCGCCACAACCGGTGGTGATCCCAGCGTTAAACAGTTGCATGATCCATGAATAAGCCCAATGCGACGTGGGGACGTCCCAGAAGGTTGTTGGTGGGGTGGACGAATCAAATGTTGCTGTAACCGATAGGTTCTGTGTCATAGAGACGGTGCAGGTGGTGCTGGTGCCGGTACAGGCACCACTCCAACCGGAAAAGCTTGAATCAGCGCTGGGAGAAGCGGTCAGGGTGACCGAAGTCCCGCTGGTAAAGGAGGCACTGCAGGTGCTTCCGCAATTGATCCCGCTCGGTGAGCTGGCGACCGTCCCGCTGCCGCTGCCAGCTTTGCTGACCGACAACTGGTAATTGGCGAAGGGTGGTTGAGAAGGATCCAGGCCATTAAGAAACATGGCACCAGAGTTGATTGGGTCCAGCCAATTGCTCAACCTCGACGTGTTGGTGCCTTGCCCAGTCCAAGATTTGTGCAGACGTCCATACCAATCTGATTTATTGTTACCACATGCCGCGTATCCCCCGTGAAGTTGGCCGATAATGTGATGATTTTGGTTGTAAAGAGGGGCGCCTGAAGACCCTCCTTCTGTTGTTCCTACATCCCAACTGCCAATCCTAAAATGGCTGCTATTTCCAGGAATGCTGTATTCTATGTATGAGGTAATTGTGGTTGGGTCATTATCAAAACTTATGCGCTTTTCATCTCCTTGAGGATGATGAATCGTTACTGATCTGGTAGCATTCCCATCACTTCTATCCCAACCGCTCCAAAAAGCATTAATATGATCAGCAACAGGGTCATCTAACTCAACGAGCGTGAAATCTGTAAAGGCGTTAGTCGCTCTAAGGTAAGCTCCTGATTGCGTTGGATATCCTGTAGCCGAGATTGGGTACCCATTCTGGGCGCTACCAATAGGTCGGCAAGTGTTACTTTCATAGTTCCAGTACACAACCATACTATTCGCCTCACTGCTGGTACTAACACAGTGGTTGGCTGTGAGAAAATATGGCGTGAAGTCTTCAGCAGTATTATTGATTAATGCCCCTGTACATAAATGTGTCCCACTAAAAATGTAACGACCTACTGATCGAATTTCGTTACGCCACGCATCCCCTTGGGGACAGATTACGTCGACATTGCAAGAACCCGATTTTTCTGCCTTAAGGAAATCTTTATATCCATGATTCACTGATGTTAATAAGATGCTTAAGTCTGATACTACCGTACTGGGCAGGGAAAGCTCGATGATAATCTCATCTGATTCCAAGATCGGTGTCCATAGTTGTCCGTGGGCCTTGTTGTCTTTTTCAGTGTAAGGGCCAAGAACATGGTTTAAATCAGGATCATAAATGAATAACTTTCCACCTGGTGGAATATGGAAGTTCTCGAAGCCCAAGTTCAGCGATTTTGCGTCTGGAGAAATGAGTCGCACCCGCCATAGCATCAGACCTTCTGTGAGCGTTTCCCAAGTTCCTTTCGTATGTGGATCAACCATCTGAGGAATCGTGATAGCAAAACGGGGAGGGTCATCAATGGTGCGTTGCTGGTCTTCTTCTAGATATTTTTCAACATCAACTGGTGGCATTAACAGGGTTTCTACAATGTCCAAAGTTTGACCATGTGGACCCAAGGGCTTTTCTTTATTTAAAGGCATGCTCAAAGTTTTTATTGGGAGTTTATCAACTTGTGCATATGCACCGATTGTGGGTTGTTGGATAGTTGAAATAATTAACGTTGTAAAAAGCAAAAAATATATTATGAATGATTTTTCCTTCATTGTAGTTTCATTAAACCTTTCTAAATCGAATGATGGTTATTTATATCCATGGTTTACAAAACCAATTTCCAATTCTAATTCAGAGATTGCTTGGATTGGAATTGTTACTTCGATAATAATCACTTCACCATTGATAATCGGTGTCCAGAGTTGGCCATGCGCCTCATTATCTTTCTCTGAATAAGGACCGACAATGGTCCTTTGATCTGGAGAATAAAGAAACAAACACCCCCCCGAGGGCATATTGTACTTTGTAAAGCCCAAATTTAGATTTACAGCGCCCTGTGATACAATTCTGACCCTCCAAATTTGAGTCGATTCATCTATTATTTGTTGCCATGATCCGTGAGAATAAGGAGAAATTGTTACAGGAATTGAATAAGCGAAACGAGGAGGTTCATCTTTTGGAGGTATGATATCCTCATCTGTTATGGTATGTTCCTCTAATAGAGGTACATCTATTGTTTTAAGTGAGTCAAACTCGAAATCTGTTCTTATTCTACATTTATTATTATTTTCTTGAGATTCCATGATTGGTGTTATTACCCAGCCGTCTTTTGGATAGTCTGTTTCGATTTTAGTTAAATTACATGCGCTCATTAAGACAAGAAAAGAAAAAACGATTATGCAGTACTTTTTTAACATTGGTAGATTCCTTGATTAAATCCCTGTTTGAATGGAACTGCCATCTTAGACTTGTTTCTATAGATTGTTATCCTTTAAGTCCTATGGTTATTTTAATTGGACAACTGGTACAAATATGAAAATTTATGTGTTGATACTTTATTCTTTGATAATTTGATGACCCTTAATAACATCATAACATAAAAATATCCTGTCTTCAAGTGACCGAGTCGTTCTATTTGTGCAAAAAAAACAATGTCTCAATGACGGTGAATAGAGCTTGCTATAAGGTAGATCCCTTACAACAATCATAACGGGTATCAAAAACTGTTCAGAAATCATAATGACCAATGAAAAAAATCACACAACCAGAGGATGCCAAACAAATTGGTGTGAATGATCAGTACTTTCAAAGGTTGTTGTATAACTATCGAAAAACAATGCACAAATGAAAGCATCTCTGGGCACAGGGCAAGAATCATTGCTAATCGATTGTCAAAAGGAAAATAAGAAAAGATCTAAAAAAAAAAGAAAAAATCAAGGGTTACGATTGATACCGGCCAATGAGAAACTCCTAGAGAGGGAGGAGACAAAAGTCAGTTAAGAGATCGTTTCCCAAATCATGATTATGTCTGGTTATCACAAACTTAAGACCCGCAAGAAGGAAAAAGTAAGGCTTTTGCTTGAGCGGAGACCAAGGTGGGTAGAGCTTGCTAAATGGATGACTCTTCAACAGTTATGGGATGCTTGTGTGATTCTTCGTAGGGTTGATGGCTATCTGTTTTCTCGCTTATGAACAGGATTTTGTTTGCCCCAAATTAAATTTATTTTCGTATTCAAATGGAAAGGCGCGTTCAATGAGGTATTCAGATACGATCACAACATTGTAAGAAGCTTAATTAATACAAGTACAATCATATTGTGAAATGTTTGAATAATTGGTGACCCCGGCTAAATGTTTCAAAGCATTCAAAGTAAAAGAGCATAGGCAGCATTAGAATAAGTTATTCTACTTAACAACGAAACATCACCCGTTTACCGCAAAAACGGGTGATGTTTGTGTTGGATGTTAACGATAAGTTTATTGATGCCTAATCTAAACTGTCGATTGTGCCGCGACCTAGTAGGTTAGCCGCTTCATTCAGTGCCTGCTGTTCAGGGCTGACCATCTCCTTTATCCCGGGTTCAATTCCACTGGCTGATCCGCCCTCGCTGAGAACAGCCCAGTCCACGAGCAGCTCTTCCTGTAATATTGAGCTCGGATTGATATACATACCAATGCCCACTTGTCCGGTTGAAAAAGAGAGGTCCATCCCCTTCCATACCAGCTTGTCGTTGATATAGAAGGATAAGTTATTGCTGTTGGCAACCACGCGCAAAATATTCCACTCGCTACCTTGAACAATGGCCGAGGCGTAGGTCCAACCTTGTAGCGCAGCCAAAGTGCCATTGGGGTTGATTTTAAACACGGAGTAACTTCCACCAGTGGTATATTGGAAGTAATAACCGCTTGACCAGTTGTTATCAGAGAATAAGGGATTAGGTTTGCCTCGTATGATAAGTCGGTTGGCAACTGTATCTTCACCAAAGCGCTTCATTTTGACCTGGTAATCAAAATTGGCAAATTTATCATCATAGCTGATAGAGGAAGTTGACCCCTTAATACCAGATGTAAACAAGTAATTATCATCGTATAACCAATCCCCTGAGTGGGCTAACCAGCCATCCGCATCGCCATTAAATTGAGAATTAAAGCCGGTAGTTGGTGGTGGTGGTGGGCCTGACGGAACAAATGTTGCTGTGACCGACAGGTTCTGTGTCATAAAGACAGTGCAGGTGGTGCTGGTGCCGGTACAAGCACCACTCCAACCGGAAAAGTTTGATTCATCACTGGGAGAAGCGGTCAGGGTGACTGAAGTCCCATTAGTAAAGTAGGCACTGCAGGTGCTTCCGCAGTTGATCCCTGTGGGCGAGCTGGTGACCGTACCGCTGCCGCTGCCAACTTTGCTGACCGATAACTGGTAATTGTTGATAGGTGGGGGCGGTGGGGGATTTTCAATGAAAGCCCGTACCAGGAAGACGGCCATCTGGGCTCGGGAGACCGGGTCTGATGGGCAGTAATTGCCGCCGCCACAGCCGGTGGTGACGCCTTCTGCAGATAGTTGTTTGATCCAAGCGGCAGCCCAATGAGAGGTGGGGACATCATAAAAGCCCGTGCTGTCACCGATCGCGGGGGGTTGGTAAGTTGCACCATACATGCCGCGCAGAATAAAGATCGCCATCTGATCGCGTGAGACAGACTGGCTTGGACAGTAGTTGCCGCCCCCACACCCGGTTGTGATCCCTTCGGCTGCCAGTTGTTTGATCCAGGGCGCGGCCCAATGAGAGGTGGGGACATCATAGAATCCTGTGTTGGTGCCAACCAGAGGTGGCTGATAGTTTCTGCCATAAATACTTCTAAGTATAAAGACTGCCATCTGGTCCCGGGACACGCTTTGCTCTGGGCAGTAATAATTTCCGCCACAACCGGTGGTGATCCCAGCGTTAAACAGTTGCATGATCCATGAATAAGCCCAATGCGACGTGGGGACGTCCCAGAAGGTTGTTGGTGGGGTGGACGAATCAAATGTTGCTGTAACCGATAGGTTCTGTGTCATAGAGACGGTGCAGGTGGTGCTGGTGCCGGTACAGGCACCACTCCAACCGGAAAAGCTTGAATCAGCGTTGGGAGAAGCGGCCAGGGTGACCGAAGTCCCGCTGGTAAAGGAGGCACTGCAGGTGCTTCCGCAATTGATGCCAGCCGGATTACTCGTTACCAATCCGCTACCATTGCCACTGAGTGAAACGCTCAATAGGTAATTGGTGGTAGTTTCGCCAAATTTTAAGTCAGCAATCATGGTCGATCCACAATTGCTGATATTTGTGACAGCTACCTTGCTATCTGTTCCATTATAGAGTCTACTGTTTGGATTAGAATTGTCGTTGAAAGTACGGTTATTAGTAGATCCAGGGAACGGGTCACCAGTGTCCCCTCTATTATTTCCCTCAAATCTTAAATGATCAAGCCCATCTGCTTGCATCAATTTCACTAGCGGACGATTATAATTGGCATTGGCTTCGTTTGAAGAGGTGCGGCTTTCGTCTATGTGCCAGATTAACAACCCACATCCTGGGAGAGCAGCGTCATATCCAGTAAGTTGCCGGTTTTCAACCAGGAAAAATTCACCGGTACCAGAACTCTGGTTGAATTCCCAATCAACACCGTTTGGGTTTGAACCCAATAAGAAGGTGGCGCTATTTGTTTCTGCCTGCGGGATAGACACCCCACTCTGAATCCCATTAATCATGTTGGGAGTCAACCACCCTTGATACCACTTTAACCAGGCATTTGGTAATGCGGGTGAGCTGCCATGGTAATTGCTGCCGACATAATTCCAGTTGCCTGATCCCATAATATCCCAGCGTCCAACGCCTTCTGAGTCTCCAGAAATATCATAAAGGTCAGGCCATCCGATATCATGCCCTAATTCATGCGCAATAACACCAAATGTTGCGGGATGGTCTCCATGTATCTCTCCGATTTGTGAATAACCAGCATTGTGATGGAAATCCCCAAGAACAACCCCATCTAAAGTTGGTGGCCCAACCCGGTTTAAATTCCAGCGGTGTGCCCAGATACTCGGGGAGTTTGAATTGTATCCCTGTTCATAACCTGCAACGATAACCAATATTTGTAATTCATTACTGGAGACATATCCATCAAAATTTGTGTCAAAGGAGGCATAATCAATGTAAGGATTTGCAACAATTAAAGCATCTTTGACAATTTGTTGGTTTGGCGTGTCAGTGTCGTTTCCTGTGTTAGGGTGACTATAACCCAAGTTAAGCCATCCAATTACACCATCATTGGTAGTGCCATATGATTCGGATGCTTGTGTGAAGTTAAACTGATTAAAAGATGCTGTCTTGTAATAGTGTGTAACGCTGTTAGTATTTCCAAAAATTATATTTTGATAATGTGATACTGGATATGTAGGGGCTTGGTTGGAAAAACTAACTAATAATGCTAAAATAGGTCGACTGCCGAGGCTATGGGCTTTTTGAATTGGTAATGAAATTGATAAATCGTCTGAAACTGAACTTTCAGGGCGCAAATGTTTTGATAAATCTTTAGGTTCAGAAGTACCAACTCGAATAGATTTATTGCCTTGTAGAAAAGGTACCAGGCTGCCATCAGTTGTTTTTTTTGCAAAAACCCACCAACTGCTCGAATCTTGGATAATTGTATACCCGTTCAAGGTCTCAAATCCATTTAACCACTCATCACCCCACTGGCGAGCATGAAACATTGAGCCATCAGGTTGTGTCAATGAAAGATCAATTGGTGCTGCTGGCGCAGCGTATACAGATGTTATTAACCCTACTGAGAGTAGAAGCGCAAAAATTATGCCAAAAATAAAAATTGAAAATCGAATTTTCATGATATCTCTTCCATTTAATTAGGTGTCGTTTCGATAAAATCATTTTCTTCTGCAATCGTGAGCGTTTTAGAAGCTGAGTCGTACGTTCCTCTGGCATTAATGTGATCACCCACGTTGATAGTTCCAGAGTGAAAATTCAGTTGAGGGCTAGGTTGGTCATCTGTAGCAGGCGAGGGAGGGAATGCTGTATAAGTGATGTTGATTTCCTCCCCGGATTCAATCCTTACTTCATAAATATATTTGCGAGGAGAATCTAGTAGCCCTTCTGGCGTTTGGTCACCACCACCTAGCACAATTCCGCTGATGGTTTGAACACCTGAGGTTAACGGAACAACTTCATTTGTGTTGGTAGTTGTTGGATTGGCGATATTCGATGAATCAATCAAGGAGCAGCTACTTAAAACCAATACGAGTAGTAAAAAAAACACAATTTTTTTCATGTTATCTCCAAAAATCAGATTATGGTCATAGCCTGAGTTTAATATATGCCGCTCTTGTAAAATCATTATTCTTGTATCAATAATAATTATATACTAATAATTTTCAAAAAATATGAGAGGTTACTGTCTTTTTTGTTAAGATTTTCCTTATGTCTTGGAAAAAAATGATATCTTAAGTAGGTAATCTAACAGCATTAATAATCTCTAGTGAATCAAAATCAATAAACCCCAATTTGGTTCTTATTTATTGAATGCAGGAGCAATGAACATATATAAAATCCGATTACTATGTCGAGACCTAAAATTCCTTCAAGCCAATCAAGAAAATGGTTTTATTATCACCCTTTTTGGAGACTGGTAAGAAATCATATGTTTTCTTGACATTAACATCACCTGAAGAACATTTTGGAAATTTCAAGTCAATAATCTAAAACAAAGAATTTCTATTGGATTCCAGAATTACCTTCCATAATTTAGTTCTCCTGTGTTGTTATAGATAATAAACAAAGATAATTAAGAAGTATAATTTACATTAATATACCCCTTTTTATTAATCACACCATCCATTATTAATAAATTCAAGCTTAACAATTTAGTTGGTTATTGTTAAGATTTCGCGTTAGTTTGTTACTGTCGATATTTTCCACAATATTTTAGCAAATCAGAGAATTCCTTGTCGATGAATGATAGTCTTCAATATTTTCGTCCTAGGATGATTTGATGACACAAGTGTAAAGAAGGTACAACTACCCGCAAAAACTTACTATCATTCCGCCCATGTATTGTCCGATATTTCCTATTATCATTCTCTTTGGGTTTCAGGAAAGTCTTGAATGCATTTTGTTTCAACTCAGCTTTATCCCGAAAAACGACCAACATGGGCTTAGCGCTATCCATAAACTAACAGTGTTCCTGCCCCTTAACGCACCTTACAACCAGTTTGTCAAAAACTCTTCAATAGTGCTTAAAATACTTACTTTGGTTGTAAGATGTGAAGGACAATCTGGATCTAAAAGACTATTCCGATTCTTGATCAAGTATAGAAGTAATTTTCGCATCTTTTGAGCTTCCTTTGGTGATGCTTGAGAAAGTTTTGGAAAATTTCTGGCATCACGGCATTCATTCCTTCCTTACAGATTTGTTTGATCCAGCTATTTTTAAAGGCAGAAAATCCATAAGTTCGCCTGGCTTCTTGACAAGGCATTTTCTGGCTAATTACCCCCCTTTTTTCATGATACTCAAACTATATCAACTATGTTTATTAAGGACGCTCATCGTGTCAAGAAGCTTTCGGCGTTTTCCGTTCTCATCCTGGTTTACCCTTCCCTTGTATTGGATCGTACACAAACAACACCTTGTCTGTCGCTTTTTACGACCTGTGGCTTGGATGTATCTGGTGCCGATTCTTGATTAAAATCATCAAGTCCTTGTAGTATTTCTCGATATACAGTCCGCCCAACAGATCGCATCGCTTGGTAAATACTTTCATATAACTTCTCGTTAATCATTACAGCCAATTCAAAATACTCAACCTTACGCTAAGCTATTTCTGTGGATAAAATTTTTTGATAGGTTCAGCCTTCATATGAGATCTCCTTTCGAGTCTGGGTTTTATCCTGGTTTCAGGGAGTTTTCTCTTTTTGTCTTCTCAATATGGAGATTGAGTCAGTATTATGAGAATATTATGCTTCGTTATTTAGAATTAACCAAAAAATCAGGATTATGGTTCTTGGGTCTCGGATTCTGAGGTAGAGGTACTTGTTTGCGTAATTTCCGGATGAATGTCCGTGCGAGATGGATTAGGTGAAGCAGTTGATGTAATAATGGTTGGTCGTCCTTCTGACAAAGTGTCGCTTGGGGTGGGCGTTGGGGTAGGCGTGGGTGAGAGTGTGGGTGTGCTGGTGGGCGTACCAGTCGGGATCGGCGATGAGGTCAATTGGGCTTCGAGGGTGTTTACTAAGTCTTTGTAGGGTTGTGGGGCTAACACAAAGGACATAGCTTTTTGAAGTTTCCACAAAATGGCTTCACGCTCTGGCAACAGGACAGCTGCACCACTGGGTGTGCGCCAGGAGGTAACCTCGTCCCAGCTAATTTGGTCAAATTGCAATCTTTCGGTATCTCCAAAATTCAATGCCAGAGGGATGAAGTTGAACAGGTCAATTAAGTTGAGGTTGCTGCGAAAGCTTTCATTGTATTTGGCATACCAAGCCGGCAAATGCACCAAATTGCCGCCCCAGAGGATCTTGCGCATTAAGGCGCGGATCATTTCTTGCTGACGCCGATTGCGATCAATATCACTGGTGCCTTCCCGTTTGCGGACGTACCATAAGGCTTCATGACCCTGCATATGATGATATTCAGGGGGATTGCCATCATATTCGTCGATGTTGTATTGGGGATCATAAACATCGACCCCGCCCAAGTCGTCTACAAAAGCGACGAAGTCGTTGATGTGAATCAGCATCCAATTATCGACGTGGACGTTGAAATTGTATTCCAGGGTCAGGAGGAGTGTATCGATCCCTCCCAGCGGATAAGCTTGATTGATGCGGTTCATGCCAAAACCGGGCACATATACATACAAGTCCCTTGGGATGGAAAGAAAACTCGCCTTAGCCAGCTGTGGGTTGTAAAAAAGCAAGATGATAGTATCAGTACGCCCGATGATAGGGTTAAAGGTGTCTGTCCCCAACAACAGGCTCACTTTCACTTCCGATGGTAAGGCAATGTCCGTAAAGGGTGGTGGGATCTGCGTATCGGCAGCTTGGGTGGGTCCCGGGAACCCAGCCCAGGCTGGTGGTGTGGGTGTGGCAGTTTGCGTAGGAATGCTAGTGTTGGTGGGGGTGTGCGATTGGTGAGGTTGTTCGATATTTTCAGTTGCAATTGAGGCTGTTAATTCTGCTGTGGCGGTTGACGTCCAACCAGATTGGGGAATTTCCGTGGCGACTTGCGGTGACATGTTGAACAGACACCCTGATAGAAAAATTGTGAGCAAACTTGTCAGGATCGCGGTCCTGAACATGAGATTCCAATTGGAACGATTATTTTGCATAGTTTTTGACCGAAAAGGATGAAATTGGTTCAAAACGAACAGCTGAAATCCTTTTGGTTTGCCATGGTTTAGGATAACCACAGTTGTTGATTATAATTCGCTAGAAAAGGACTGTAAAGGACCTTGAAATTTGCGTTCCGTGCATAATTGTGTAAAGAATGTTACACTAGAAAAGCAGATCACAACTGAGAAGTAAGGGCAACCCTTCGAGAAGCACTTTTTGAGCTGTGGTTGCCCACTTAATGAAGGGTGGACACAGAGGTCTACCCTACAAAAAAGAAATATTTTTATATATTATTCAATACACTCAAAAAAACTGATGGCAAAAAAATGGGTTATACACGCAGATCATTTGCAAGAATACACGCAAAGGTTGTAAAACATGGCAACTTTTCTTAAGCGTCTATACTCAAAGCTAGCGCCTGAGGGGAGCAAACGGCGTGACGCGACGTATCAATTGGTGCGCCGGCTGGCAAATAATTTCCGAGTTTCGGAGAGAAATTATCGTGCCTGGATTAAGCAATATGATCGATTAGGCAAAATAAATCGTCAAATTTTCCTTGAGCAAGTGGACCAAATGGCGGTAAAACCCTTAATTTCCATCCTTATGCCAATTTATAATCCGAACCTTGCCCACCTGGATGCAGCCATTCAATCTGTGCGCGATCAAGTTTATCCGAATTGGGAATTGTGCCTGGCGGATGATGCCTCAACCATAACGGGTTTGAGGGATTGTCTTTTAAAGCATTTGGCCGAAGATCAACGCATTCGTGTGGTTTTTAGAGAAGAAAACGGGCACATTTCCGCAGCCAGTAATTCTGCGTTGGCATTAGCAAAGGGAGACTTTGTTGCCTTACTCGACCATGATGACACTTTGCATCCCTTGGCACTATATTATGTTGCCCACTCCATCAACCAGCATCCTGATTGTGAAGTGATATATTCGGATGAGGACAAATTGACCCCAAGCGGAAAAAGAGTTGAACCCTACTTCAAGTCGGATTTCGATTTGGATCTTTTGCGAAGTCAGAATATGGTTTCGCACTTGGGGGTTTATAAAACAGCTCGCGTACGAGACGTGGGAGGCTTTCGACTGGGGTTGGAGGGGTCCCAGGATTATGATTTGCTGCTGCGAGTGATCGAAAAAATCGAACCGAACCAGGTTTGGCACATCCCTTGGGTGTTGTATCACTGGCGGATAACGCAAAAGAGTGTAGCGACCAGTGTGGACGTTAAACCCTACGCTTTAGAAGCAGGTGAGAGAGCCTTAAGAGAGTATTTATTAAACCAAGGTATCAAAGGTGAGGTAGAAACGGTCCGTAATTTTGGATACCGAGTTCATTATCCCCTTCCGGATCCGAACCCATCGGTGCATTTATTTGTTCGTGTACCAAAATTGACGAAACCCCTTTTGGAAAGTTTAAAAACGCTCTTGGCTTCCACAGATTATCAGCCCCTAAGATTTTCCTTATGCCTGGAAGGAAAAAGCCATTCAAAAAAAGCCCTAAGGAAATTGAAAAGAAATGCCGACCCGCGGCTTGATGTCATCCAAGGATTGGACAATTTAAACAGCAGGTCGAGCATCAATCAATTGATTGAAAAGACTGACGCTGAAGTAATTGGCTTTATCCGCGGAAACTGCCTTAAGTTTTCTATAAATTGGCTGGAGGAACTGGTCTCTTTTGCGATCCAGGAAGGGATTGGCGCTGTGGGTCCAAAGTTGCTATACAAAAATGGCGATATTTATAGTTGTGGTTTGGTATTAGGCGTCGATGGACTTGCACAACGTCAATTCAATGGCCTGGCAAACGAGGAGTGGAATGCCTATTTTGGTTGGGCAAGTCTGGTCAAAGGTTATTCCGTTATTCCTGGTGAGTGTGTGTTGATGAAGCGTCGTTCTTTTATGGATGTGGAAGGATTCTCAACATCACTTGCTGAACCTGCCACACAGATGTTTGATCTGTGTCTGAAATTTAAAGAAATAGGACTTCGAAATGTGGTCGTACCGGATGTTGAGGTAACCCTCGATTCATCCAATAGTTCAAAGGATGATCTTGGTGGGGAGGTTCTCATTCAAAATGAGTCTGATCGAACCACCCTGATGCGTCATTGGGGTGATTGGATCGCCCATGACCCTGCCTTTAACCCAAATTTGACCTTACACAAGGGAAAGCCAATCGTCAAGCCGCCGCAGATGATTAAAAGGGTGGGTCGATAATGTGTATCAGTGATATTGATTACTGTTATTTTGGTGATGAAGAATTCTTGTCTGGTTGTATTTTCCCCGGATTTTACTTGCTTAGGATTTGATTTTGGATGATTACACTACTGAATAAACTGCGGACCTGGTTCCTATCGCCAGATTCTAAGCTGGAATTGAGATTGCGGACGCTTTATCATAAAATCCTTGCCACGCGCATGGCCTTTCTCATCCAGGACTGGCTTGCAAAGCGTTCCTTCCGAAAATGGCGAAAATTTCACAGTGCTGCGTTATCAAAGGTGGTGGACAATTTCGATAAAACACCTCTGGTATCCTTTATCCTCTATTGTCCTAAAGGCTTGGAACAGGATTACTTGAAGACAATCCAATCGATCCGGAATTTGCGAGGGTCTTCCTGGGAGGTGATCCTATTTGTAGCCAATGGCGCTTTGGATCAGGGTGCTTTTTCCGAAATTCATGCAAATAAACAAGTCCAAGTGGCTGTTGGTCAGATTGAAAATGCCTTAAATTTGGTACGTGGGGAATATGCCCTATTCTGTGCTGCTGGCGATCGATTTTATGATTATTTATTGATGCAATTTTATAAATTCCTTGATGAGAATCCCTCAGATACGCTTTTGTATTACGATAGCGAATATTTCGATGCTGCACATGATCAGATGATGACTCACTTTAAGCCTGAAAAACTTTCTCCAGAACTGCTTTTGTCTGTTAACTATTTGTCCCGAGGATTTATACGAACAGAAACTGCCCGAAAAGTGCTGCCGAGTTTGGCGTATCAAGAAGATTTTTTTGCTTTTGAATATGCTTTGATGCTTGAAATTTCTGAGCAATCCGATTCTATTTCTCATTTACCGGCCTTATTAGCTGAGCAAACCAGCCTGGTGATACCCAAGGATGACGTATACAGGGGAGTGATTGCAGCACACCTAACTCAATATGGTTTGAAGGATGTAGGTTTAGAGGAATGGTTTGGGGAGACACGGTTTTTTTGGCAAACAGGAAATCCGTCCGTTGCGATCATTATCCTGACGAAGAATCATCAACAGTACTTGAAAAATTTACTCAAGTCTATTTCTGAACACACCCAAACGTCCAATTATTCGATTGTCATTGTGGATAATGGCAGCGATGATCAGGCGACACTGGCTTATTATGAAAAAATTTCTCAGCAGCAGAACATCACAATTGTTCCCTATGACAAACCCTTCAACTATTCAGAGGCGATTAACCTGGGCGTTCGGTCCTCGGAATCAGAATTTGTTTTATTATTGAACGATGACATGGTGGTTCAGAATGATTGCTGGCTTGAGGAGCTAAGCCAATGGGCTCTCAGGCCTGAGATTGGGGTGGTAGGGGCCAAGTTGCTGCGCTCAAACCACACCATCCAGCATGCAGGGATCATCATGGGCTTGAATGGTTTTGCTGGGCATCTCTACTTGAATGCACCAGAAAATTATCATGGTTTGTTGGGGTCTGTTGACTGGTACCGCAACCTTTTGGCAGTGACGGGTGCCTGCCAGATGGTTCGGCGAGAACTATTCGAGGCTGTGGGTGGTTATGATGAAGGCTATCGATTGGCCTTTGGGGATATCGATTTTTGTTTGCGGGTACACAAATTAGGTTACCGCAATATGGTTACACCATTTGCCAGCATCTTTCATTACGAGGGTCAGACCAGGGGATACACGACACCAACCAGTGACATTCTAAAAGGACTGAAAGATATGGAACAAGTCCTGGTTGATGGTGATCCCTACTATTCACCGCATTTAACCCTGACCCGGATTCCAAAATGTGATTTAAGCCCAAATTTAAAAGAATTTCGGAAAAAACAAATTGAATCCAGAAAAGCCTTTTATTTAGAAAATAAATAATATATCGATAAATATTTTCAGGAGTAACCGAGTTAAGAACCTCAGCATCTAGGTGGATTGACTGGATGTTAACAAGATAAGAACTTGGTAAAAACGCCCAATATAGAGTAAAACTGACATATGCCAATTAATTTTGGCATTTTTATTGTCTAAAAGGAATACTGATGAAACATCAACGTCAATTCTTAAAAAAATTTTATTATTGGTTTTATGCATTCTAGCAGTGAATAAGTTTATCGATATTCATGCCTGGGCTCAATCTCAGAATCACTTTCTTTATCTGCCTTTAGTTTCAATAAACGATGATTGTGGCCGCAATGCAGAGGAACAAGCATTCGCAGATCTCATGATGAACGACCCTGAGCAACAAAGGGCTTTTATGTAATGTGATCCAATTTTGGCGCAAGTTGCACGGGAAAGAGCGGTGGACATGGGTACGCGTGATTACTTCAGTCATACCAATCCGGATGGTTACGAACCCAATTACCTTGTTCAAAAAGCGGGTTACATTTTGCCAAGTTATTACAATCAAACATCGACTGGAAATAATATTGAATCGATCTGTGGTGGTTCATAAACAGCTTCTGATGCCTGGAATTTGATGATGGGCTCTGACAATCATCGCGCCCATTTGCTCGGATTAGACCCATTCTATGGAGCACAAACAGATTATGGGATTGGGTATGCTTATATCCCCGGAAGTACTTATGGTTATTACTGGGTTATAATAACTGCTTATAAAGACCCGTAGAGAATTCTTAGTATATTAGAGCGATTTTTTAAAGATTGAAATAAACAGGTAGGGTTATTATAATTTTTGAATCAAAGCCTTACAAAATGATTGTAGTACAATTGAATAAATAAATGATTCTTCTATCAAAAAAGAACGGAAAGATTTCGATGGCAAAGGGATTGCTAATAATCGAAAAAGAAACTTCCGGTAAAATTTAGAAGAACCATTCAAAGAAAAGGATATGGGCTTTTGAAAGAAATTCTTTATAAGTCGATCAAATTTATTACTCTACCAATTTCGATTGCGTTATATTTTCCCTTGTTAAACTATGCCAATAATGCTGAAATCATTAATATCAGCAGTTTATTTCCATTACTTGGTCCCTCCATCCTCTTAGCAATTGGATCCTATCTTGTTGTATTATTTTTTGTAAAGAAACAATCCTCCAAGATTTCTTTAGCAGCATTTGTGGTACTCATATTTTTCAATACCTATGGGATATTTTTCAAACTGCTTAATCTTAAAAATATTATTGAAGTCAGACATTTTTTCTTTTTGCCAATATTTCTGTTGATTGGGATTTTCACGATTTACCAGCTATTCCGACTTAATGAAGAAAATGCGCACAATATCTGGCGAATTTTATCCATCATCAGCATTTTCTTAGTGCTTCTCAATGTCATCCGAATTATCCCTATAGAAATTACAAAATTTAACCGAAGGAAAAAGTTAAACAGGCCGGTTAACATCGAGGAAAATATTAAACCGGTTCGTCCTGACATTTATTATATAATCTTCGATGAATTTGCGGGTTTTGAAGCCATGCGAGATTATTGGCATAATCAAGATGTGGATAATTTTGTGACGTACCTGGCAGAAAAAGGTTTTTATATCGCTGAGGAGAGTTATTCAACCAATAATTCTATAGGTACTTTACACCAAATGGCGACGCGATTGAATTATGAGCACTATCTAGCTAATAGCAATAAAGAAGTTTATTTCGAAGCGATTGTGAATAATCAAGTCATGCGATTTTTGAAAGAAAATGGCTATCAAACGATCACCTTTGATGAGACCAGTGGCCAATTTGGATATCCAGCACGAGGACCAATTCATGCAGACATCAATTACGAGGATGATCCAGCGATTGACATCTACGACAAAGCGATCATTTTTGACGCCTTTGGAAAACTTGTTACGGATAATTCGATCCTGTCAGCTATCTCTAATTTTGATAAAATTGCTTATGCTGGACTTGAACAACATAAAAATATGATTTTTTTTACAGTCAACGAAATAGGGAATATCGAAAGTGAAGTCCCGATTTTTGTTTACGCGCATCTTCTTTTCCCCCACGCACCCTTTATGTTTGACGAAAATGGTCATTATATTGAACAAGAATTCCACACGAACTGGGACTATTACTTGGGGAATTACAATTTTTCAATGAAAATTTTGGAGAGAGTGGTCGAAAACATCCTTGCAAATTATGGCCCTGAAGATCAACCCGTCATTATTCTCCAATCGGATCATGGTGCCCGTAATTCGTTGTCGGGCAATCCGGACGATTCAAACTTAGAAAATTATCCGGGCATTTACAAATCTCTGATCATTAATGCGATCTACTTGCCTTTCTGCGATGATGCACCTGTGAGCCAAGATATGGATCCTATCAATACTTTTCCAATTGTGTTTAATTGTCTTTTTGATACACAGATTCAATTAAAGTAATATTTTAATTAATTTGGGGGGAAATATGAGGTCTTAGATTCAACTCATAAGTGCAACAAAGCTGGTGGTAGAAAGGGTAAGCTAGAGTAAAATAAGGCCCCTTTTCACCATCAGAGTTGAAGGAGCATTTATGAGTTACTCACAGCTTACCCAAATACAAAGATACCAGATTTATGTGCTTAAGAAAACGGGATGTAATCAAACTCAAATAGCAGAAAACGTAGGAGTTGATAAATCCACAATCAGCCGAGAATTGCGACGAAACAAAGGGCAGAGAGGTTATCGACCAAAACAAGCTCAAAGAAAAGCAGAAGCACGTCGCAACAAAGCACATTGTAGGATCACTCACGGACAATGGACTCTTGTGGAAGGACTGGTGAATCTAAAATGGAGTCCGGAGGAAATATCGGGCTGGCTCCAAAAATATTTTAAGATCCACATTAGCCATGAATGGATTTACCAATATATCTGGAAGGATAAAAGGCAAGGCGGTGAGCTCTATGAGCATTTGCGCTGCCAGAAAAAGTACCGAAAACGCAGTCAAACGGGCGAAAATCGAGGCAAAATACCGAATCAGACGAGCATAGAGGAGCGCCCAGCGATTGTAGATACTCGAGAACGCCTCGGTGATTGGGAAGGCGATACGATTGTTGGCAAAGGGAAACAAGGTGCGATTGTAACCCTGGTGGATAGAAAGAGCCGATTGCTGAAAATGGGATTGGTCGCACAACGAACAAAAGACGCTGTTAAAGACATGGTGATTGATTTATTGAAGGGTTATCCTGTACATACCATCACCTTCGATAATGGTAAGGAATTTACCGAACATGAAGAAATCGCTCAAGCATTAGAAGCAGACATCTACTTTACCCATCCCTATTCTTCCTGGGAAAGAGGAACAAACGAGAACACGAATAAGTTAATCCGCCAATACTTTCCTAAGGATACCAACTTTAGGGAGTTATCCAATTTTGATGTCCAACTTGCTGAAAACCAATTGAATTTCCGACCAAGAAAATGTCTGGCATTTACACAGCCTATGGTATTCTTAAAAAGTCACTGTTGCACTTGATACTTGATTCTAAGGGTTATGAATAAATCATCTTCAATAGCATATAAAATGGAAGAAGTTGTAGTAATTTATTGGTTAAAAAAAGACTTTTATGATCAAATTTATAACTATTTATTATTTGACTTGTTTTCTGCTGGGAAAGCGAATGATTTTTCAAACTCTTAACAAACTTACTCTGTAGTCCTCAATTGCAGTTATCTATAACTAAATGGAAAATTTATTGGGACAAGCTATCTCAAAAAGTGATATTGTGTTGATTTTGTAGTTATTTGTTGATAGATAATTGATTATGGATTATTAGTTATACGATTCTGATGATGTGACCGGTGAATCTATGGATTAGGAAAGACGAATGTATTTGTGGCTGTTGGTTTGACCCAAGTAGGTGTGGCTGTGAAAGTAGATGTTGCTGTGGCTGTGGAAGTAAATGTAGCTGTGGCTGTGATTGTGTATGTTGAAGTTGGTTTGGCGGTAGAAATTACTGGCAGTGTGGCCCAAGTATTTGTTGGCATTGGTGTAACCCATGTAGCTGTGGGTGTAGTCGTGACCGGATTAGTTGTGGTTGTTAAAGTAGATGTTACTGTGGCTGTATTTGTATTTGTTGAACTTGGTTTTGGGGATGAAATAACTGGTGGATTGATTGATGTTGGCTGAAGGGTATTGGTTGGACGAATCCACGAGACACGTGTCTGCGATGGTGTGAGCGTGGTGGTGTTGGTTGATGTAGATGTTTCAGTCTGCGTAGAGGTTCTTGTTGATCTGCTCGTTCTATCAGATGACGTAGAGGTTTTTGTTTTTTCTTTGGTTGTAGTTTGTGTTGGGAGTGGGGTGGATGTGATTGTGTTTTCTGCAGTTGGTGTATAAGTGGTCTTTGAGAGTGATACAGAGGCGCCGTGTTCTGGTGTTGTTCTAAATGGAAAACTAAAACCAGGTATCCAACCAGAAAAACCAATGACTAACACCAACGCAAGAATGCCAGCAAGCGCAAACCAAACCCACTTACTTGTTATGACCTTTTTTGTTGAGGGTGTTGCGGCTGAATAACGGATGGATTTTGGAACACCGCCTTCCCATCCTGTGACAAAACCAGGGCAGTCTGTGTGTGTCTCTCGTAAACAGCGACTCCGCTGGTAATCCAAAGTAACCACAAATGGTGGATCAACAGCATGGCACGCATTTGCTGATGAAGGAAAGTTGGCGCTGGTTTTAGCGTCTTCAAGTAATCCAAGGTATGGACATGGTTGGGACATAATGTGTGCCGTTTTCTAGTTACTCGGTTTACAGGCATCTCTAGCATTCGACTCGGTGTGTTTTTCCGTTGTCTTTTAAGGTTTACATAGACGAACACCTAAATAACCAAGCAGGAAATACTTAATTTATTATAAATCCAATTACGGGGTGGGTCAAACACATTTTTATTATTTATTGCAATTGTTCTCACTGGCTTTGTTTTCTAGGTCATGTTGATGAATTTCAGATCTTCTTAATTATGATAAAATTGCAATAAATCAATAGAAAAAGGAGTCTAAATATGGGAACCAAAGGTAGAGAAATTGTTGGAATGGATATTGATGAACTTTTGAAAGTTCTCAATAAGGCCTTTGCCGATGAGTGGCTGGCTTACTATCAATATTGGATCGGCGCAAAGATCATTAAAGGCCCAATGAAGGAAGCTGTTGAAGCGGAAATGCTCGAGCATGCAGAAGAAGAATTAGGTCATGCGGATATGATCGCTGATCGTATTGTTGCATTGGGTGGAATCCCATTAACCAAACCAGAATATTGGATGGAAAAGACCACCTGCGGATACGAAGAACCGACCAGCGAATTTGTTAAAGATTTATTGGTGCAAAATATCGAGGCAGAGCAATGCGCCATAGAGGTTTATCAAAAATTGGCTGAATTGACCCGCGACAAAGACCCCATTACTTACTTTATGGCTTTACAAATATTAAAAGACGAGGTCGATCACGAGGAAGAACTCCAAGCGCTTGAAGAAGATTTTGACTTTATGATGATGAAGAAGTAACGAAAATATTGAAGTAAATCTTAAATGTCAATAGGCTGCCAATGCGGCAGCCTATTTTTAGTATTTGGAAATCGCTCATCCTATTGTTGAGGGAAATATTTTGGGCTTTTTATTCTTTCGTATAGGTATCAAGTATTTCCGTGAAGTCCAAAAAAGCGGTGATTTCTGCAGATATTACATCAATCGACGGTGAGGGTCTTACTCAGATTGCGCGGAAAGTCAGGATCGTAACCGCGTCCCACAGCCAAATAATAAGAGAGCAGCTGCAGAGGGATGACCGTCAATAAGGATGAAAATAGTGGATTTGAGTCCGGGATAATGACGGTATCACTGGCGTTAGATTCAAGCCGGGCATCAGCCTGGCCGATGGCGATGGCTTCACCGCCTCTGCAAGTGACCTCGTTGATCCCGCTGATGATGAGCGGGATATCTTCAGGGCCAGCTGCAAATAGCACCGGAAAGCCATCCGTTACGGCGGATAGTGGGCCGTGTTTGAATTCCGTGGAGAGCATCCCTTCACAGTGTGCGTAGGTGATTTCCTTCAGTTTGAGTGCCCCTTCTAAGGCCATTGGGTAGGTAGCCCCATATCCCAGGCAATAAAGGTCGTTCCAGGCATTGATCTTATCAGCTAAAACCTTCACAATCGGGTCGGTGGTTTTGATGGTCGCATCCATCAGAGCAGGCAGCTTGGCAAACTCTGACATATCAAATTCACCCAGGCGAGCTGCCAGGTATAAAAAGGCGATCACCTGGTTGGTGAAGGTTTTCGTGGCCGGCACGCTGATCTCATACCCACACACCAGCGGTAACCAGGCTTCGGTCTTCAAGGTCAGGGTGGATCCAATTACATTAGCGATGCTTAGCGTTGTCATCCCCTTGCTTTTGGCAGATTCGAGGGCATTTAGGACATCCTTGGTTTCACCGGATTGGCTGACAAAAATGCCTACATCCTGGGCGTTAATCCCGTCAAGGTATTGCGGTGTAAATTGAGGTGCCAAAACGGGGATTGCGACCCGCTGAGCGAGTTGTGAAAAATAGACAGATCCTGCCAGGCAGGCATGATAGCTTGTACCGCAACCGATAAAGAACAGATTGCGCGCATTTTTAATTTTGTTGAGGACATCTTCGATGAGGTCTTCATCCTCATCCATCCGGTGGATTAATTCGCTGGCTACGATGGGCTGCTCATGAATTTCTTTCAGCATAAAGTGATCGTAACCCTCTTTTTGAACAGCGCTCATCGATTCTGTGATTCTCTCAGGCTTTCGTTCGATCAGACTACCGTCTTTTACCGAATGCAACTCAACCCGGTCTGCCCAGAGGGTCACAATTTCACCATCTTCCAGGCGAATGACTTCCCGTGTGAGCGGCAGGATAGAGGGTAAGTCAGAGGAGATACAGGTAAAGTCCTCTCCGATACCTACAACGAGCCCAGAACCTTTTTTGATCGCAAATAGCCGATCGTCGTTGATTTGGCCGATCACAAAGGCATAATCACCATGCAGATCATGGTAGGCGTGTCGGATGGATTCGATGAAATCCAGCCCCTGATCGATGTACCGTTCAACTGCGTGTACGCAGGATTCACCGTCGTTCTGCGATCTGACGGTCATACCTTCAGCCATGAAGGCTTCTCGCAATTGCACATTGTTCACCACGTTGCCATTATGAGCGCCAACCAGGTCGCCATCGGAGTCAAGATGGGGTTGTGCGTTGACCTGGGAGGGTGTGCCAAAAGTTGCCCATCGCAATTGGGTGATGCCGCGCGATCCGGTCATCTCAGCGAAGTTGTATTTTTGGGCAACCTCATCTACTTTTCCAGCGTCCTTGCGTAAATCAATTTTGCCCCCGCTAATTGTGGCCGTACCAACTGAATCATAGCCTCGATAGGTTAGACGTTGGGCTGCTTCAATCAGGATAGGCCCCAGATTTTTTTCGTAGGATGTAACGATGCCAAAAATGCCGCACATAGATTTCCTCTTTGTAGTCTGTTGATTTGGTTAATTCATGAGTAAATAGTTTACCCCAAGATGGTTGTTATTGAGAGGTGAAATGTGTAATATTCAATCTATTTTGTCAGGTGTTATAATTCACACCATAAGGAGATAAGACATGAAGATTCTTTCTGAGCGACAAGAGCAAATTCTCAAACGAGAACGTTCCTTTCTTAATGATCTAAGGGTCCAACTAGTTGAATTTGGTGCCTCAAAAACTGATCTGGACACCCTGGGGCAATCCATCGCCCAGTTAGATGATTTATTCTTACTAGTTGTTGTCGGTGAGTTCAATTCAGGCAAGAGTGCGGTCATCAATGCGCTCCTGGGGCAAAAACTGCTTAAAGAGGGTGTTACACCGACCACTTTTCAGGTTAATATTCTTCGTTTTGGTGAAGAATTCGAAAATACATCTGTAAAGGAAAATCATACCGTACGTTTGCTGCCCGTGAACCTGCTTTCTGAGGTCAGCATTGTTGATACGCCCGGCACGAATGCCATCATCCGGTATCATGAGGAATTAACTCGTCATTTTGTCCCGCGTGCAGACCTGGTGCTTTTTATCACTTCTGTTGATCGTCCCTTCACGGAAAGCGAAAGACGCTTTATGGGAGAAATTAGAGATTGGGGTAAAAAAGTGGTCATCGTGATCAATAAGATCGATTTATTGCAAGATGAAGAGGAATTATCACAGGTCGAGGACTTTGTTCGGAAAAATGCTCATTCGCTATTAGGTGTAACCCCTGAAATTTTTCCGGTAAGCGCTCGGATGGCGTTGAAAGCGAAGATCGGCGAGCCTGAGTTATGGGAAAAGAGCCGCTTTGGGGCGCTTGAGGCGTATATTAAAAATACCCTTGATAAAAGCAGCCATATCAAATTAAAGTTCCAAAACCCTCTGGGTGTATGTGAACATTTAGTTGATAAAACTATTCAAGTTGCACAAGAACAACAAGAGATTTTGGCAGAGGATCTGGTTTTATTACGGAACGTCGATCAGCAACTTGAAATTTATCAGGATGATAAAGAAAAAGAATTTAATCTCCGCATAGCAGAGGTTGAGAATATATTTTTTGAGATGGAACAACGGGGAGATGAATTTTTTGAAGAACGTTTTCGACTTGCCAGGGTGATTGATTTATTCAAAAGAGATCGTTTGCAAGCCGATTTTGAGCGGGAAGTAGTTGCGGACGTGCCAGAACAGGTCGAACACAAGGTTGACGAATTGATTGATTGGCTGGTGGAATCCGATTTCCGCCAGTGGAAAGCGGTCACGGGTTACCTTGCAGATCGCCAGAGAGAGCATAAAGATCGCATTGTGGGGGAGGGCTTTGGCGCTGAATTTATGATTGACCGAGAGCGTTTGCTGGATGCCATTGGGCGGGAAGCAGAACGAGTGGTCAATACGTATGACAAACGATATGAGACTGAGAAGATTGCCCTGGATGCACAAAATGCGGTGGCAACTTCCCTTGCACTTGAAATTGGTGCTGTAGGTTTGGGAACTTTGATCACAGCCTTAGCCAGCACCATGGCTGCTGATTTGACCGGCATTATAACAGCCAGCCTGATAGCTGTGTTGGGATTTTTCATTATTCCAGCCAGTCGACGTAAAGCTAAAAAGGATCTGCACGATCGCCTGGCAGAATTGCGCACCAACTTGGTAGACACATTGCGTCGAGAATTTACAAAGGAGCTCTCCCGCAGCGTTGAACGCATTGATGAAGCTATTGCACCCTATTCTCGCTTTGTCAGGGCTGAGACGGCTCAAACGGAAGCAATCCTGACCACTTTGAAAACAAAACAAATGGAGATCGCTGATCTGCGGACGGAAATCGAAAGCTGGTAGTCCTAAGTCGATTTCATAGTCATTTGTGCTCTCTTGAAGTCTTTAATTTTTCAGAAGGTCATTTCATCAATCAAAACAATTAGACGAAAAGGAGAAAAATGTCCTTCAACGTATTGTTTATGGCTCATTCACCGGATGCAGATCCAAACCAACACCGAAACCAAATTGATACAGGAAAATTCAAACTTTTCACAGTTGTGGTCAAGGACCAGGCGCAAGCGTTGGAAGTTGCTATGGGGATGACGGCAGCCCATGAGCTGGACTCAATTTTGTTGTGCCCAGGTTTTACCCACTGTGATGTTGCTGAAATTTTTGAGATATTGGGTGGGCGAGTAGGGGTAAGTGTGGCTAGGGGAGATGGGTTTAGCAATCACATTGCGATGGAAGCTCGTCAACGAGCGTATGAAAAGTCTTAGGGAAAAATCTTAAAAGCAAGAATATGAAACCTGATAATGTGCGCCGTAAAACACAATCTAATAAAAAGGGTTGGGATGAATTAGCTAAAACCCATTACAGGAACTACGACATACAAAAGTTGTTGTCTGGACAACCCTTACTCAATCATGTCATTATGGATGAAGTCGGTAATGTAAAAGGCAAATCCCTGGTGCATTTATTGTGTCATATCGGGACGGATACTTTGTCCTGGTCGTTGTTGGGTGCAAAGGTAACAGGCATTGATATTTCACCCCAATCTCTGAAATATGCACGCCAAATCGCAGAAAAAATGGGAATTGATGCTCAATTTATTGAATTCGATATTCTGGATGTAATGGAGAAGGTGAACCAAAAATATGATATTGTTTTTTCGTCCACTGGGGTTTTGTGCTGGCTGCCTGACATCCAGGTGTATGCAAATACTGTCCGGCATTTGCTCAAGGAAGATGGATTCTTCTATATCTTTGATGGTCATCCCTATCGGAATGTGCTGATCGACGAATCCGGTTCTGTGAGCCCAGATCGAATCCAGGGGGATTATTTTCGCAAGAAAGTTTGGGCATATGATCAGATGGGGGATTACACAGATCCTGATCTGCTGGTACCCATACCATCCTTTGAGTGGGACTGGACCTTGGGGGAAGTGGTCACGGCTTTTTGTGATGCTGGCATGCGGATTGAATTCTTGCATGAGTTCCCACAATATTTTTATAGTGGCTACACAGCTTATGATGTGGCGGATGACAAGGTTGAGCACTTTCCCTGCACCTTTAGCTTGAAGGCAACGGTTGTCTAAGACAAGATGTATTGCTAACTCTTTATGAAATTTGGAAAAGATTTGAGATCAAAACAAGGTGATATTTGTGCAGGCGCTTGATTCATGATAAAAATATTTAGGTTATATGTCATCATAATAAGCTATTATTCAATAATCATGCTAACTAGTAATTCACAAGGAGAATTGAATGAAAGAAGTGATTGAGTCGACAAAACAAAAAATAGTCAACATCGAAAAAGCCATCAAGTTTTTAGATGAGTGTCAGGAATTCAACTTTGAATCATATCAGGAGTGCTACCGGATTGCGGATGTCAAACAGAAGGAATCCCAACTGCAGCACATGTGGTCGCAGGCGAAGTTTGTTTTGCCCAGCGGGGATATGCCGGGCGGTGTGGCAGCCCTACGGCAAATTACCCGAGACTCTTTTGTTGAATCGGTTGGGCAATTACAGAAGTTAGTGGATCTAATGGAGAAAATGTAGGATTTGTGCGTTTATTTCTCGAAAACCGAGAATTGATGCGTGTTTATAACCGACAAAATACTGGTGAAGCAAGAAATACATCTGTTAGAAAGGTATATTTTCAAGCAGAATTGACTGCGGATTGCTAAATCCCCAAATCCTCTTCTTCATCATCCTCATCAATATAGGGGATGTTGGCAGCGGTTAGTGCAGCAAAAATCCGATCCAAGGCTTCAACATCTTTCTCGGGCTCAGGAAATTCCCGTAAAATATCTTCAGGCGTAATGAAGGACTGTTCTCTTCCAAGCTGAATCAGACGGGCACAAGGGGAAGTCTTTTTGTGATTTTCTTGTGAGATTTGTCTCGATGGTTTGATATTGTCCATGATGTGTAAAGTATACTCTTAATCGATTGATAAATTAATACCAGGGGGTGTGGAGAAAGTAATTATTTCCACTTCAATCTTGATTTTTGTAAATGAACATTAATCGTTGTCAAAACATCAGTATGAGATTGTCCAGCATCATTGATTTAACAAATAATGTATCAAAATCTTGACTGGTTATAGAGAATATTTTTTTAGAAATCATGGATAATTACAAAAATAGCTTAAATAAATCCATATTTTATGAAAAAAACATTAATGACCTTAAAGAATCAGATATTTTAAGGTGAATTACTTGAAATTAGATCAAAAAAATTATATAACAGTAATACACAGACAAATTTTCACCCCACTAAGTTAAACATCTACAATTTCACTGCGGACTTTGAAATTATAGTTTATCCAAGTTTCAATTCTCTTCACTGCTGTCAACCCCATATGACGGTGATGTGAGTATTGCTAATTACTTTGTTTTTTGGCAATTAGCAATGTCTCGCCCCAAAAATCCATCTCTCTCAGTGACCTTTGCACGCGCATTTTTTGTTGAAAAGGTTCAAATTAAAACAGAGAACAGAGTGGATGGTGATAGTTCATCTTTACGAGAAAGGAGGACAATTGGGTTAGTTACTGGTTAAGTCCGGTAAATAGATCAACTCTAACTTAATTAAGAAAGGATGCAGAAGATGTTACGTAAATTATTTAGTATGATTGCTGTGGTAGTGTTGATGTTGAGCGTTCAAGCCATGCCAGCTCAGGCTGATGAACCTGATCCGATTGAAGCGGCAATCACAGCAGGATTGGATTATTTGGTATCACAACAAAATGTAGATGGAAGCTGGGGAACATTTTGCGATAGTATTGCAGAAACCGCCCTTGTTGTATTGAAACTGAACACCTATACAATTGAAATGGGATTGGAGCCGCTTGCTGGGCCATATGCAACTGAAATTCAAGAAGGTCTGGATTTCATTATGGCAAACAGCTATACCCAGATAATTAGTATGGAACCTGCAGGTGACCCTGATGGTAACGCAAATGAGATTGGTAGGTACTTCACTGATTGTGGAGGTCATATTATGTACAACACCGGCATAGCAATGATGGCATTAGCTTCAAGTGGTGATCCAGTTACCTACGGGATTGCATTGCAGGATGCTGTCGATTTTATGGCTTGGGCTCAGGCTGACCTAGAGTGTGGTATACATCGGGGAGGTTGGCGCTATAATCCAAATGAATGCAGTTCTGACAACTCAAATTCGGGTTATGTTACCCTTGGCCTTGGATATGCGCAGGCACCACCCCCATTTGGATTTGGGTTGACCATCCCACAATGGGTGAAGGATGAGCATACCATTTGGATTGATATGATCCAGGATGATGTGAGTGGTGATCCTGATGATGGTGGATCATGGTACGATCCATATAATCCATGGGTGAACATTCTCAAAACTGGAAACCTGCTTTATGAAATGGGTTTGGTTGGCGATGATACTGACATTCCACGTGTACAAGATGCAATTGATTACATTGAGCGACACTGGTCAGACCCAGGAGGTTGTGATACTGGGTGGCAAGATCATCGGCAGGCCATGTTTACTTTGATGAAGGGTTTAGAAAGTCTTGGTATAGAATTCCTTGACCTTGATGACGATGGTATCGCAGAGCATGATTGGTTTGCTGAGGTTGCCCAGCACCTAATTGATACTCAACAAGAAGATGGTTCCTGGCCATCGGATTGCTGGGGAGATAAGATTCTTTCAACTGCGTGGGCATTACTGACACTCGAAAAGAGTGTGCCTGAATTTGAAATCAAGGTGCCAGTGGATATCAAACCGACTTCCTGCCGTAATCCAATCAACACGAAGGATAAAGGCGTACTACCAGTGGCTATTTTGGGTACTGAGGATTTCGATGTTACGCAGGTTGACCCCGAATCCGTACTCTTGCTGGGTGTCGCACCGCTTAGGTGGGCCTACGAAGATGTGGCCACACCTTATGAGCCCTATATTGGCAAGGAGGGTGCCTTCGCTTGCACGACGGAAGGTCCTGATGGGTACCTTGACCTGGTCTTCCATTTTGACTCACAGGAATTGATTGAAGCTTTAGGTGAGGTTGCGGATGGCGATGTGATCGTTATCCCATTGACTGGATTCCTTAAGGAGGAATTTGGCGGAACCCCGATCGTCGGGGAGGATGTGGTTGTTATCTTGAAAAAGGTGAAAAAGTAACCACAGATTGCTGAGTTAATATTTAATAAGATTTAAATTTAGAAGAGGTCTTCCTCAGGGGAGGCCTCTATTCTCTTTAATTCAAACAATAATTTGATCAAGGATAAATTGTAGATTTCTGGCATTTGAGCGATTCATCTAAAGGATTGGTTATGCTAAAATACAAGTAAGACAATTGTTTTACGAATTTATTTACGGACACTGACTGAGGTTCAAGATGGTTGGGCACCCGAATCGAACCAATGTGAAAGCAATATTCCCCAAATGCATCTTTCTTATGTTATTTCTTGCATTTTCCCTGCTCGTGGGAGGATGTCAGCATGAAAAAACGCCACTCTCTGAGCCCACGCAGACCACCACCCCGTTGACCTTTTTCAAAGAAGACGCTCAATTCAAGCAAGCTCGGGAGAGGCTCACCGAGCATGCCATTGCTGTTCAAGGATTGACGGATGAAGATGTCATCGAAGCCTTGCGGACCGTGCCACGTCATCGATTTGTGCCGGAAGAGTATCTTGATAAAGCCTATCACGACACGGCGCTGCCGATTGGCTATGGTCAGACCATCTCGCAGCCTTCCCTGGTGGCGTATATGACGGAGTTATTAGAGCTTGAACCTGGTGAAAAGGTGCTTGAAATAGGGACTGGTTCAGGATACTAGGCAGCCATCCTGGGGGAATTGGGTTTTGTGGAGGTATATTCAATCGAAATTGTGCCAGAACTGTACGAACGAGCGATAGAAACTCTGAAAGCATTAGGTTACGATCAGGTTGTGACGAAACAAGGGGATGGGTATTATGGCTGGGAGGAATATGCGCCCTTTGATGCTATTATTGTCACGGCTGCCCCTGATCACATGCCCCCACCCTTGGCAGCGCAGCTTGCTGAAGGGGGCGTGATGGTGATTCCGATTGGTCCGCAGGGCTTTTACCAGACTTTGTGGAAATTTGTCAAAATGGATGGGGAATTAACGGCCACCAACATGGGCAGTGTCGTTTTTGTGCCCTTTACTGGCGACCTGGGGCGAACACCTACACCCAATCCGAATTAAAGCATTTTTTGCCTGAGCACAACGAGTAATGCCAATAAGTAAAACCCTGTGCCAACGACCGCTGTCAGGTTAAATCCAAAGCTGAGGGCTAAGAGCGAGGCGAGGATGGAGGCGACCACCGATGCCGCACCGTTGACCGCCCATATCAATGGAAATTGACTTTGTCCATCCGTCAATTGTCCACTATGTGCAGGTTTCAGTGACCTTAAACCCCCTGGAAATGGAATTCCCATCAGAAAACCCACCGGCGCAATCAACAAAATGGTCAGGGCTAAACGGTCAAAAAGCGGCAATCCAAGGGTCGCGTGGATGAGTTTGCTCAATAAAAATGAATAAATTGAGAGAATCCCTACTAAAGCTGTCAGAGCTTGGTATAGGCGCAGCTTTCGGCTCCCATAGACACTGCCAAGGCCTGAAAATAACAGGATACAGAATAATACAGCCGCAAAGGCGTATGCAGGTTGATCTAGATAAAGGATAAATTGCTGCATCAGTGGAACCTCAACCAACATAAAGGCCAAACCAATCAGCCCAAAATACAGGATCGGATGTTTTTTTTCTTGTTTGACCCCACGATTTCTTATGGCGAGTACTGGCAGGAAGATCAATATCCCCGCTAGAATTAATGCGATGAAAAAAATCAAAAGGACTACAAGATAACCTGCACCGCCAAAGGGTTGCCAGGTGATACCCAGGGTGCGGATAATCTCACCGAACTGCAACCATTTGAAATAATGCCCAAAAAAGGGGTGATCGTCTGTAGGGGGTGAAACATCGTAGGGATAGGTCTTATAAAAGGATTCTCTGGGAGTAGAAGTGAGGAAATTTTGAAATGTATTAAAATAAATCGGTTCCGGCAGGATATTGAATCGATTAACTTGAAATGCCATCGAATCCGGGGCGAAGACCAAATCGAAGGCTTTTTCATCCGTGAACATTTTGATTTTATCCATCTCTGCTGCTGTGAAGGGGCTCTTTTTAACCAACAAGGTGCCTGTGTTGTAACCACGCAAAGCGATGATTCGATCATGGGGAGAAAGATTGTGATTATCTAAAGCCGTGACTGTGAGGGTGAAGGTCCGTAACCATTCGCTGGGTTGCTCCTGGAGCCAACGGGTGATGACCAGAATCCCATCGGCACTGAGACTGTCAATCATGTCTGTGAAGGCTTCCAAGGTGTAACGGTAGTCTTCTCCTAAGGCATACGCACCGGAACTGACGGGATGGTAGCTGTCAGTAAGCGGGAGCTGAATGATCTCGTAGGATTCTCTCGATGAAAGCAGGAAGCTGCGTCCACTTGCATTCACACGTTGAACCTTTTCTCCGGAATAGGCGTCTTGAACAGCCTGCATGATCAGGGGATTGGCTTCGACGACAGTCACCTCACGAGCGCCCAATGCCAGGGCGACCAGCACATCCATGCCGCCATTCGGCTCCAAAATCAATGCTTGTGCTTCTGGTCTGAGTTGGTAGACAATCGCTGAAGGCAGAAAAGATGCAAAGCTCATATCTGCATCAGCATCAAGAATGGCGTTCTGGTTATCACCGTCAATAAAGAGGGCGTTTATTTGGGGAATGGATTCCAAGTATCGATAACTCAACCCCGGCACGCTGTGTAGGCTGGGGCTGCTGACCACGTCCACCCTTGAATACCCATTCCATTGGCTGGAAAGCAGTTCAGCCTGGGGGTTTTGTAAGGCGTATGAAATGCTTTTATAGGGTGAAATCGTCAACTCAAAGAATGCTGGCTGGTTCCCTGTTACGCAGCTAAACCCTATCAGAGCACTTGTCGTGATCAGAATAATCCTCAAGAATCCCCTAAGGATATTAGTTGATTTTGGCAATGGGCTGGATTCTTTTGTTTCTATTGTGAAAAACCACCCTGCTAACGCGGCGAGCATGGCGCTGAATGCCACCACACCTTCTCCGCCGACCCAACTCGGGATGAGCACAGCAACCAGACATCCCACCGCCGACCCCACCAGGTTAACTGCGTAAGTCTCGCCACTGGCACTTCGTGATTTTCCAAGGATCAGGCTGATGATCATTCCGACGAAAAAGAAAGGGGAAGCCAGGGCCGCATAATGGAGCAGTAGGATCACCGCCTGAGTGGGATCGACCACCATGCTGAAGGAGTCAAAGGGCAATTGATTGATGAGGAAAAAAGCCCCTAGCATGCATAAACTAGCAGCACCAGCCAACCAAGGTAGGTCTCTTAAGAGTGATTTAGTCCGTGGTTTTCTTTTTAAAGCAAGGAAGGTGCCGCTAGCGCTATAACCCAGTAAAGCGATGCTGACTACCATAAAGGCGAAGTGGTAAAACTGACCCACCGAGAACAGGCGTGTAAGGTTAATTTCAAAGCATAAAGAGGCTGCAGAGATTAAGAACAAACCCACGCTGTGCCAAGAGAAATGTTTTGCTTTGTTCATTTGTATGCGACCTTGTGGTTGGTACCGCATCTTAAATACCAGTATAGCGCATTTAGCCAGGGGGAAAAAGGATATTGTTGGGGATTTCTGTACCCAGAGCTTAGAACGTGTCTTGGTTTTTTGTGCTATCTTTTGATGTCAAGTGACTTATATTTCTATTTTTAATGTTTTTTCATACATATCCTAATAAATTAGTTGAAAATTGCCAAAAATATATTATAATAATAGTATAAAGTGACAGGGTTAATCTAATGGTCGATAAAAATAATAGTCCAGCCTATCAATTGAAAAGTCATTGGCGAAAGCGTTTGGCACAGCTAATGTACAGAGATAAAAACGAGGGTGTGCCTACAGAGGTCAGTGTTGGGAAACGACTCCAAGCCTTGCGGTTGGAAATGGGGCTCTCACAACGCGCGCTAGCTGAAATGAGTGGCTTAAACTTCAACACATTAAGCCTGATTGAAAATGAAAAAACTTCTCCCAATGTGAGCACTTTGCAACAATTAGCGGATGCCCTAAATGTCCCGATTACAACTTTTTTCGAATCGGTCAAAGAAAGAAAGGAGATTGTCTTTCAAAAAGCCGGAGAGCGGCAAAAAACGATCTTTTCCCAGGGACAAATTGAGGATTTAGGCGGTGGGATGGCCTTAGGGGAAGCCACGCCACTGCTTTTAGTTCTTAATCCACAAGAAGTTAGTGACCTCGACCCGATCAGTCATAGTGGCCAAGAATTTATTTACTGTTTAGAAGGAGATCTCATATTTACTGTAGGGGATGAGCGGCATCATCTTGAAGAAGGCGATAGTTTGATCTTTGATGCGCATATTCCGCATCGCTGGGAGAATCAGAGTGATGAGATAACCCGGGCAATCTTAGTTATTTGTCCTTCGGATGTAAACGACCGCTCCGTGATCCGGCACTTACCGAATCCATCCAAAGAATGAAGATAAAGAGATCCTTGAGCTGGAATGAGAATTTAATAAAAGATTGCAATTTATGATAATTATGAAAGCAGTAGGACAAACGGAGGTTATGATGAATGACTTTTTATCAAGAAGAGGACGGGGTTTAGGCCGTAGTAACGCACTCTCTAGAGGACGTGGTGGTGGAAATAAGCCGGGGTCAGGTCCAAGCGGACGATGTGTTTGTCCTAATTGTGGATACTCAAGCAAACACAAGGTCGGGCAACGCTGCATGGATATCAATTGTCCAAAGTGTGGCACACCCATGATTAAAGCATAAAAATGGAAAGAAAATGATGACACAAAATAACCAAGAAGATCGTGAAAAGACGATACCCGAATATGATCTTGAGACGGATATCAGCGAATACTCGCCAATTGCTCAAGAGATTATCAGGAATAGAGAAAACATGGGTTCCTTGGCTGAGCCAGATTTATGCGGCAAAGTTCGGGGATGGTGTGGTGATAGTATTCAGATAGAGTTACGCTTGGATGGTGATGTTATTAAACAAGCAAGATTTACAACGGATGGTTGTTCCGCAACGGTCGCCGTTGGTGGAATGTTAACCCGCCTCATTAAAAATAAAACCTTGGATCAAGCGCAAAATTTGTCTGCGGAGGATATTATCGAAGCTTTAGGTGGTTTACCGAAGGGACATCTCCATTGTGCTGGCTTGGCTGTAAAAACCTTACAGAAGACACTTCAGATGAAGCCTGATCAAGCGTCATCATGATGAATGATTAAACGATTTTTTGAATTGATCAGTTTTAGTATTGTTTATTTTAAGAAAGCTATAAAGGAGGCTGTATGTTTATGGGAACATTCCCCGCTGTTTTTTTAGCAAGCAGCCTTGCTTGTTTGGTCACGGCGATTGGAATTTATGTGATCAATCGAAAATCCGAATGGGGACATCGCAACGCGGCTTATTTTATGAGCTTTGCTGCGGGTGTGTTGATCTCTGTGACCTTGTTACATGTGATGCCTGAAGCTTATGGGATGAACGCGCAAGCCCCAATTTTCATTTTGACAGGGTTTATGGGCTTGTATATTATCAATCGATTCTTAACCCTTGCTGATGGCCACCATTCTCAAGCGGCAGAAAATCTCTCGATTGGGGTCATCCCAATGATAGGAATTGGGATTCACTCTTTCATCGATGGTGTCATTTATTCAGTCACCTTCAATGTGAGCATTTTTACCGGTACTTTGGCTGCCATCGGCATGGTATTGCATGAATTTCCTGAAGGCATTGTGACCTTTCTTCTGCTTGAGAAAGGTGGGTTTTCTAAGCGGAAAGCAATTATCTGGTCTTTCTTAGCCGCTGCCATTTCTACGCCAATGGGCACACTTCTATCCTATCCTTTTATTGCGGATTTAGACAAAAACGTTCTTGGTATGCTCTTATCGCTTTCGGCAGGTGCTTTATTATACGTAGGGGCAACGCACTTATTGCCATTAGTTCAAAATGAACAAAAAAAATATACATTAATATCCCTTGTCATTGGCATCGTGGTAGCGGTCATTATTGTGATATCGAAAGGTTAATTAAATGGATAATCAAATGCAAAAAATTGCTGACTCTGTCGAGAAAATTAGATCAAATATTCCCGAAGGTATATTATTGGTTGCTGCAGCCAAAACCCGCTCATTGATGGAAGTAAAAGCCATCATTGAAGTTGGTGTGACACATATTGGCTACAATTACATTCAGGAAGCTTTGCCAATTATGAATGAAATTGGTGACCGAGCAACCTGGCATATGATCGGTCATCTACAAACCAATAAAGCGAAATATGTCGCAGAATTTTTCGATATGTGTCAAACGGTCGATTCCTGGCACCTGGCAAAGTACCTGGACAAACGGTGCCGAATGGTTGATAAGGTAATGCCTGTGCTGGTTGAAATCAACAGTGGTAAGGAATCTAACAAAACCGGCGTATTACCAAAGGATGTTGAAGCACTGGTCGAAAAAATCAGTGGTTTAGAGAATTTGCAACTTCAGGGTTTGATGACCATGGGACCACGTTTTGGCGATCCGGAAAACAGCCGGCCGTATTTTCAGCTGACCAAAGGTATTTTTGATAGAATAAAATCAAAAAATTTCCCTAATGTTGAAATGAAATACCTCTCCATGGGTATGAGCAATAGTTATCAAATTGCGATTGAGGAAGGTGCCAATATCGTCCGAATCGGCACCAAACTTTTCGGAGAAAGGGAGTATACAGCATGAAACATGTTTATGGACCAGTCCCCTCAAGACGTTTGGGGCAATCTTTGGGCATTGACCCGGTTCCTCTGAAAACGTGTAATTGGAATTGTGTGTACTGCCAATTGGGCCGAACACGACATTTTGCAGTAGAACGTGAAAATTTTTATGAACCACAAGAGATCCTTGACCAAGTGCAAGAAGCCTTAGATGCCCACAAACCAGGCGAGATTGACTGGATAACTTTTGTCGGTTCGGGTGAAACCACCTTGCATTCCGGTTTGGGCCAATTGATTCAAGGTGTGAAAGCGATAACCGATTTACCTGTGGCGGTCATCACCAACGGCTCCCTTTTATATCAAGCTGATTTACGCAATGAATTGAAATTAACGAATGCTGTTTTGCCAACTTTGGACGCCGGCAATGCGGAATTATATCGCAAAATAAACCGCCCACATCCCCAGTTTACTTTTGAGCGCTTGGTTCAAGGGATGATTGCACTGCGAAAAGAATATGATAATTTTCTGTGGTTAGAGGTGATGCTGGTTCAAGGTCTTAATGACAGTGAGGAATCACTTGCGGAAATTGCTTATTGGATAGAGAAAATCAAACCAGATGAAGTTCACATCGTGCAACCAACCCGACCACCAGTAGAAAAATGGGTCAAGCCACCTGATGACGAAGGATTAATACGAGCACAGGCAATCCTTGGTGAGGTGGCAAGTTTGGTCATGCCAGCCGTTGGGAAATTTGATTTAGGGAGTGGCTCAGATCTTATTGAGGCTATTGTGGGTATCATCACCCGTCATCCGATGCGTGAATCTGAGCTTGTAAGTGCCCTTGAGCATTGGTCGCCTGAAGCCGTACAATCAACCCTGCAGAAACTTGAAGATAGTGGCCAAGCGCAGGTTATCAATCGTTATGAAGAACGGTTCTGGAGCGCCTCGAGTGCTTATTATCCCAATCATCAACAAAATAACCATGACCAGAATCAGAGGTAGTTAGGTGTCAAAATTTTCTTTAGAAGTTCTCAATCGCATTGTTTTTCCATATTTTCGATCAGAAAGCCCGGATATCATTCAAGGCGCTGTTTTTGGAGAAGATGTCGCCTTAACCCGGGTGGGTGGGGATGTGCTTGTGTCTCATGTCGATCCAATTGTTGGTGCAGTCCAAAATATTGGCTGGTTAGCAGTGCATGTGGCTTGTAATGATGTGGCGACCAGTGGGGCGCCACCGCAATGGATCCAGTTATTGGTTTTGGTGCCACACCAGGACGATGAAGTCTTGCTGGAAGAAATCATGCGAGATGTCGCCCAGGCAGCGGAAGAGACGGGAACATCGATTATCGGTGGTCATACCGGTTATTCCGCTGCGCTTTCCAGACCATTAGTCGCTGTAACCGCCCTGGGAACGCTTCAGGGCTGTCAACCGGTTCTGACGAAGGGATCACAACCAGGGGATCATATTTTATTGAGTAAAGGAATTGCGCTGGAAGGCACCGCTATTTTAGCCTATGATTTTTCTCATACAGCCCTCGACCTTGGTTTGTCAGAAAAAGATATTACAGAAGCCAAAAAATTAATGAAGCAGGTTAGCGTCATTCCAGAGGCGATGATCTTTGCTAAGCGTGGCGCTACCGCCATGCATGATGTCACTCGAGGAGGCATTTTAGAGACTTTGTTGGAAATGGCCAGCCTTGCGGATGTAGGTTTGGATGTGGATTACAATCGTATTCCTCAACCAGCTGTTGCTGAGCGCTTTGCGAATGCTTTTAAATTTGACCCACTAAAAATGATCTCCTCAGGAACCTTAGTTGCTAGCATTCCTGAAGAAAGTTTAATAGCCGTGAAGCATGGGCTGGATGAAGAAGGCATTGTCTTTGCGGATATTGGTAGGGTTACGAGTGAAAAAGGCGTCAGGATAACAAGGGATTCTGAGATCTTCCTTTACGATGAAATTCATCCTGAGGAAGATGAATTGGCTCGTATGTGGACACTTTATACCACCGATGATGTTTCTCAATGAGACTCATAATATTAACCGTTTTTATTCAAATGGATTTGATTTATGGTAGGTAAATTACAAAGTTTAAGCGACATATCTGAGGGTGAAAAAGGGATCGTTCAGCGTATCGTGGGTGGAAGGACGTTTAATAATCGATTGCTTGTTTTGGGTTTTACAGTAGGATCAGAGGTTTTAGTTAAACAAAAGCCCAAGTTTGGCCCTTTGATCGTCTTAATTCGGGATTCTCGGATTGCTCTAGGGAGGGGTGAAGCAGCAAAAATACTGGTTGAAGTTGAAAAGCCAAGCTCAGCAGCATAAAAGGGTCTAAGAAGGTTGAGATGGACTCAAGCCAAAAAATTCGAATCGCCTTAGTTGGTCAACCAAATGTGGGGAAATCAACGGTGTTCAACATGTTGACGGGGTTAAATCAACACGTCGGAAATTGGCCAGGGAAAACAGTTGAATTTAAGATTGGCCATTTGGATTATGAGAATAGCCAAATTGAATTGATTGACTTACCGGGTATTTACAGCTTAACAGCAAATTCAGAAGAAGAACGAGTGGCTCGCAATTTTATTATCCAGGAAAAACCCGATTTGGTGATTGTGATTGTTAATGCGGCAAACTTAGAACGAAACCTCTACATTGTGACAGAGTTAATTGCGCTTGATGTCCCTATTGTAATTGGCTTGAACATGTTAGATGTTGCTGGCAGGCAGGGTTTTAAAATTGATGTAAAGGTTTTACAGGCTGCTTTAAATATCCCTGTTGTCCCCCTCATCGCTTCAAGAAATCAAGGCATAAGGGAATTAATCAACGTTGCGAAGGATTTAGCCCAAGACCCATCATCCTATGCACCAAACCGACCTGAAATTGACTCGCGCTATGGACAAGTGGTGTTAGATCTCAGTCATTTGATAAAGGATTGCATCGAGCCTTCCTTCCCTGTAGATTGGGTCGCTCTCAAGCTGTTGGAGGGTGATCAGGAAGCTTTCGAGAAGGTGAGAGAGGCTTGTCCCCAGAAATGGCCTGAAATTGAGGAGATCTTAAAACACCATGAAGATGCTATTCTTGAAATTACCAGCGCAAGATATGAATGGATTGCAAGGATGGAGCATGCAGCAATTGTCCGTCCTCGCGTTGGTAGAATCGTTCTGACAGACCGTATCGATCGGTTTGCTACTCATCCATTCTGGGGGATTATCCTTCTTTTCGCAGTGTTCGGATTGGTATTTTTTACGACATTTAAAATTGCAACACCTATTGTCGAATGGATGCAACTTCAATTGGTTTTACCCGCAGCAAATTTTATGGCTGAGGCTTTAACAAATGCACCAGCATGGTTTACCGGATTGATCGTTGATGGAATTATTGGGGGCGTGGGCATGGTGTTGACCTTTTTGCCCATATTAATTTTGTTTTTCACAGTTTTAGGGGCTTTAGAGGATGTGGGATATCTTGCCCGGGCAGCCTTTGTGATGGACCGATTTATGCATTTGATGGGCTTGCATGGGCGTTCTTTTTTGTCTCTATTTTTGGGCTTTGGGTGTAACGTTCCTGCGGTAATGGGCACTCGCATTATTGAAGATAAGCGCGCAAGAATTTTGACCATTTTACTAATTCCTCTCGTTCCATGCACGGCAAGGTTGGCAGTGGTTACTTTTCTCGCCCCTGCATTTTTTGGAAGACAAGCAACATTGGTCACATGGTTACTGGTTGTGGTCAATTTAGTCATTCTCATGCTTGTGGGAATAAGTATCAACCGCTTTGTGTATAAAGGTCAGTACAGCCCTTTTATTATGGAAATTCCACTTTATCATTTACCCAATTTAAGGACGATTGGGCTTTATGTTTGGAATAATACCCTTGCATTCATCAAAAAAGCTGGTGGATTAATCGTCATCTTTGCTGTGATTGTTTGGGCATTATCCTGGTTTCCAAATGGTAATTTGTCCACAAGTCTATTGGCTCAAACTGGTCGTTACTTAGAGCCCTTTGGTCGTTTGATGGGAATAACTGATTGGCGTCTGATTGTCTCTCTGATTACGAGCTTTATTGCAAAAGAAAACACCATTGCAACATTGGGGATCCTGTTTAGTGCAAGAGAACAGTCACAAATTTTATCAGCGCGAATTGCTTCAGCCATCAGCCCGGCTGGTGGCCTGTCATTTTTATTGGTTCAAATGTTGTTTATTCCATGTGTTGCAACCTTGGCAGTTATCAAACAAGAAACAAAATCCTGGAAAATTACACTTTTGAGCGTATTCCTTTTGGTCGTTATTTCTTTATCAGTCGGTGTAGGTGTATATCAGGCGGCGCGGTTATTTGGTTGGGGTGTTTGACCTGCTAAATACAAGTCGGAAATTTTTCGTGCAATGGATTATTGCTTTTCACAAGATAAAAAGGTGAGACGAGGAAACATTAGTAATTATTGATCAAGTTTTTACAAGACTTAAAAGAAGAAGGAGCATAGTAAATATGTCTAAGCTAAAGATACAAACGACTTGGTATGAAGAATTATTCCCTGAAGGCATTTACATTCCCAGCTCAACGATGCTTTCTGGCCCTGGTGGTTCTGGAAAACCTCTTATTGGAAATTTCATGGCTGCAGAATGGTTAAAACAAGGTGGCAGTGTAATTTTTATGTCGCTTCAATATCCAGATCACAGTTTTATCATCGAAAGTCTAAAAACGATTACAAAATTGAACATTGAAGATTTTACAGCAAATACAATTTTTATTGAACTTGATGCGACTCTTGATGGCATGGAAAAAATGAAGGATCGTCACTTCAAGGCTAATGTGGTTTTGCCCGATATATGGGATGCTGCTTTAGAGCAAGCCTGCACAAATTTACCGAATAATGGCCCGGGGATTTTGATCTTTGCATCAGCACTCAATTTGCTGCTTTTTTCACCGACCTACGGCGATCAGATTTTGCAGAAAATAAAATCGACCATTCGTGATGAGTCGGGAAGGTCCTATTTGTTTTCTGTGAGCACATCAGCAAAGGGCAAGCAAATTGCTACGTTGGAGTCAATCGTTGACAATTTGATGATGGTGCGGATGGATTCTGAAACAAACTCGATTTTTTTGCAGGCAATTCGAATGAAAGAAGTCCCCTTTTTGGAGAAAGAAATAGAAATGCCTATTTCCAAAAAGGATATAAAATTATTAAAAGAGATCGCTGATAAAAGCCGGAAACGTGTTATCCCACTTGTTTCGAAGTTGTGAAAGGCTGTTTATATGATTAATGATGGTTTGCAAAATTAATCCACTAATTGATTTCAGAATCTAATAATTATCTCATGGAGGTATACGATGGCTGTTGATCTCGAAGTTGTCCAAAAAATTCCTTGTTTTCACAATCTTTCTGTTGAACAATTGCAGGCGATCGCTAGCATCAGTAATTCGATTTGCTATTCACCGGGTTTTACGCTTTTTAAGGAAGGCGAAAAGGCTAAAAACTTATATTTTCTCATCGAGGGAAATGTTGAAGTCTTTTATAAAAGCCCCGAAGAAAACTTACAAAGCGTGGACATCGTCTCAAGTAAAGAAGTTGTCGGATGTTCTGCTATGGTCCCACCATATATCTATACCGCAACTGAAAAATGTCTGTCTGAAGTTGAGGTTCTAGAGATCGACATCGAAGCCTATCGAGACTTAATTGAAGATGATCCTCAAATTGGAATGAAACTTCAACAACACATCATAAAAACCTTGAACGATCGAATTCTTCAACTTAGACATCGCCTAATAAAAATGTCGTGAGAAAACGCTGATCAAAATGCCCCTTGGCAATCCATTTACTGATCCAAAAATCGCGTCAAATTATGATTCTTGGTATTATTCGAGGGGTAAAAAAGCTGCTGCCCAAGAAAAAAGTCTGATTAAAGATTTTTTAGGATTTTTTCCTCAGGCACAGACGCTCTTAGAAATTGGCTGTGGCACTGGTTACTTCACGGAATGGCTCAATACGCTGGGCGTTCGAGCATGGGGATTGGATCGCTCCCAGTCTATGATCTACCAAGCTTCTGAAGCTCACCAAGTGAGCTGTGTGCAAGGCGATGCAGTCGTCTTGCCCTTTTCTCGCAATTCTTTTGACCTGGTTGCCATGATCACGACAGTAGCATTTCTGGAGAATCCGGATCAGGCCTTGGTGGAAGCTGCACGGGTTGCGCGACAAGGCATATTATTGGGTGCGATTAACAAAAATAGTCTTTTAGGATGGCAATATCGAAAAAAGGGCGGATCAATTTGGCGTGCAGCTCGATTTTTTACCCCTCGCGAACTTCAGCGAATGCTGTCAAAGAAGCTCACCAAAGAATATCGACTGGTTTATAAAACGACCCTTTGGCCTTTATTTTCAGGATCTTCCACCTTGCCGTGGGGCGGATTTATCGTCATGGCGGTAATTTTCAATAGATTGTAGGTAAATGATGGATAAAACTGACAAAAACCAAGATCAGAATGAGATTTTAATAGCAAAAATTGAGCAATTACGCCATCTTTGCGAAGAAGGTCAAGTTTCCGAAAAAATCCTTGATCAAATTAAGGAATTGGAAATTTACCTTTCTGGATGTGATGCGGTTGAAGAGAAGAAAATTTCTGCTCAATTCAGCATTTATCCTTTGCGCCAGCCTAAACTGTCTCCCACAATCAATCAAGCTTTGTCAACCTTAGAAAGTCATAATCTGCAGTGCATGCCTGGGTCTATGAGCACTTTGGTCATCGGGGGAGAAGGGGCTTTATGGACTGCATTGAGGGAGGTTTTTACAAAAGCAGCAGAAAATGGCGAGGTTGTGATGATTGTCACATTTTCAAATGCCTGTCCGCTCCCCGCATGATGGACACTCACCGTTGATTTGACAAGTTATACAAACAATTAACGAATTTACCACACGGTCATCTTCGTTAAGACGATTTTCTTTTGTCTGTCGGTTATAATTCATTCGGAGGATTTATGCCTATTCGAATATTACCAGATCATGTTGCATCCCAAATAGCCGCTGGAGAGGTGATTGAACGGCCTGCATCAGTCGTTAAGGAGCTCATTGAAAATGCTCTGGATGCTGACAGCAACCAGATCAGCATTGAAATCCTTGAAGCTGGCAGGCGTCTCATTACCGTGACGGATAACGGCTATGGCATGCCCAAATCGGAATTAGGCTTAGCAGTTTCTCGCCATGCGACCAGTAAACTTGCCAGGGCAGAAGACTTGTTCCGAATCGAAACATTGGGTTTCCGTGGGGAAGCCTTGGCATCCATCGGGTCTGTTTCAAGGATGACGGTTAAATCACGGATGAAAGACGCTGAAACGGGCGGTCAGGTGCGGGTTGAAGGCGGGAAAATGTCCCCAATGACCTCAGTCGGCATCCCTCAGGGCACCCAGGTCACTGTTCAGGATTTGTTTTACAATGTGCCGGCGCGGCTGAAATTCCTCAAAACAGACAACACCGAACGCCGCCATATCGAAGCCTTGGTGACACGCTATGCCCTTGCTTATCCCAATGTGCGTTGGGAACTCTTTGTGGATGGGAAAGCCTCGATGCAAACCAGCGGCAATGGTGATCAGCGGGAAGTGCTGTCAAATCTGTACGGGGTGGACATTGCCAAAGAGCTCTTGGCGGTTTCATTTCAGGAGGAAGATAGCCGAATTCACGGGTTCATCAGCCCTGTTTCCCTTACACGCTCAAACCGGCGTGAAATCACGGTTTTTGTCAACGGTCGCTGGGTGAGAGATGCGTCGGTGACGGCAGCCATTCTCAAGGCTTACCACACCTTATTAATGGTGGGACGTTACCCAATCGTGGTCTTATTCCTTGAAATGCCGCCGGAAACCGTCGATGTGAACGTCCATCCAGCAAAGGCTGAGGTCCGATTCAGACAAGGAGATCTGGTATTTACGCGCACACAAAGGGCAGTTCGGCGTGCCCTTTTGGCTTATTCGCCCATACCAGATTTGCGACCAACCCAATTTTGGGGCGCACGCCGTGAGGCGGAACCGCAAGTTGTTGACCCCGCATGGGACATGGCAGCGGACATCCGAGGGCTGGATGCAGGGGCCGAATTGTCAGATCACTCGAAAATTAGCGTCCACACCGGCACTTTAAACCTAGATCATTTGCCCATCTTGCGATTAATTGGTCAGGTCGCCTCGACCTATCTGGTGGCGGAAGGTCCGGATGGATTGTATCTAATTGATCAACACGCTGCCCACGAGCGGGTGTTATTTGAACAATTGATGGCACAACAAAGCAAAGACCAGGTGCCAGCTCAGGCACTTCTAGAACCGGTAACTGTAACCCTTCCCCCCGATAAAGCGCGCTTATTGGAGGATCAACTGCCCATTTTGGATAAATTGGGCTTTGATGTGGAGCCCTTTGGCCCGAATACTTTTTCGGTCAGAGCCATCCCTGCTCTGGTGGTGGGGGGAGACCCCGAAGCTGCCCTGAACGTACTTGTGGAGGATTTTGAAGAGGATGAAACGCCTTTACAATCGGCCAAAGAAGCCAAAATCACTGCACGCATTTGCAAACGGATGGCGGTAAAGGGGGGCCAAATTCTGTCCCCGGAGGAGCAAAGGGCACTGCTGCGCAGTTTAGAAAGTTGTCAGTCCCCGCGCACCTGTCCACACGGGCGACCGACAATGATTCACCTGTCCGCAGATCTATTAGAACGGCAGTTTGGCCGGCGTGGCCCCAGGTAGGCTGCTGTGGGGAAAATTTTCGTCGCTGGTTTAATCAATATTGAAACCACTGTTGCCATCCAGGGGTTTCCATTGGATTACGCCCCAGCCTATTATCCGTTTTATGGGCTCTATACAGCTGCTTCCGGCGTAGGATGGAATATAACCAAGGCGCTCAACACCTTGGATAACCGGGTTAATTTTGCCTCCTTGATTGCTGAAGATGGCAATGGGATTTTAGCAAGAAAAGCCTTATCTGATGAAGGCATTTCGGATGAGTTGGTGCTGAATCAATTGGATGCGACGGCCCAATCGGTGATTTTGTATGCCCCCGATGGACATCGGCAGATCCATGTGGACTTGAAAAACATTCAAGAACAAAGTTATCCATTAGCTTTGGTGGAAGAACCGATCCAGAATTGTGATTTAGCGGTGATCTGCAACATCAATTTTGCAAGGCCATTCTTAAAATGCACTCGCGATGCGGGGAAATGGATTGCCACCGATGTGCATGCGATTTCGGATATCGATGATGATTACAATCGGGATTACATGGCGTATGCCGAAATCCTGTTCCTCAGTGATGAGAGGTTGCCGGATTCACCGGAGCGTGTGGCGCAGGACCTGATGGGCCGCTATCAAAATGAGATTATCGTGATCGGTTTAGGGGGCGAAGGAGCGTTAATGGCTGTCCGCAAGGATGATTTTATAGGTCGATTTGAGCCGGTGTACACGCGTCCGGTGGTCAATACCATTGGCGCAGGGGATGCTTTGTTCTCATCATTTGTTGATGGGTTTTTAAGCACAAAGGATCCTTGCAAAGCCTTGCGAAGAGCGATGGTGTTTGCATCGTATAAGATCGGGGAAAAGGGTGCTGCCGAGGGGTTTTTGAGCATAGGGGAATTGGATGAGTGGGTTAGAAAAGTGGAGAATCGAGAGTAGGGTAGGTTGATCACCTAAAATTGAAAATCAATTTGAATTCCAATTTACGAATAAAAATACCTTCATGCATACTGCTGCAACCCACCATATAAATAAGAAAATTTCTGGGGTGGTGGGTTGTTTGATTGTCTTGTAAATCTGGTTGCGTAGGGAAATCCATTGTTTTATAAGGTTAATTACTATCTCAACCCACCCTACGCGCTGCGAAGGGCAATGCTGTTTGCATCGTATATGATCGGGTAGAAAGATGCAGCAGAGGAGTTTTTGCGTCAGGTGGAATTGGAGGATTGGGTTAAGGAAATTGATTGAATTAAACGTAGGGTGCGCAGGGGTTTTCTGCGCACCAATTTTTCTTAATTTCTTATTCGCCAAAACCTTCCTTTTCCACATCGATTTTGTTATCTTCACCCCAAGAAAGGTCATAATACCCTTGTTCAACAAAATCATGAAAACTTGAATATTTCCAATCATGAACCCTGTTGACCAATCCATGTTTTACTGGATTGTAATGTATGTAATCAATATGATGTTCGAGATCATTTTCATCACGAATTAAATGGTCCCAAAACCGACGTTGCCATATTGGTAATTCTCTCCTATTTTGCCGTGATTTATTTCCCAGGTCCAAAACACCTATTTTCTTATTATATTGTTTTGAAAATCGCCGCTTAATTTGGCTGATGCGCACAGAATAATTGTTGTCATCCTCAGGTAGAGAAAAAATTAAATGAATGTGGTCTGGCAAAATACAATAAGCTTCAAGGGAAAAAGGGTAATAGTCCTTTACATGGTCGATGGATTTCTTTAATAAAACTATGGCTTCATGAAATAAGAATATACTTTGTCTTTTATATGTAACAAGGGTAAAGAAATAGGTTCCTCCCTTAAGTTTTACGCGTCTATATTCAGGCATATGGAAATTATAAATTAGTTATTGAAAGTGTGATTAACCTTTTATCGTGATGTTTTGGTGCGCAGAACCCCCCTGCGCACCCTACTTTTCTTCTTGAATTTCTCTGACCCATTTTGGGGGTGCGTGGGGTTTGGGCTTTTTGCAGTAAAACAAATCATCCAACTTGATGGCTGCCTTCCGGAAGTTGGCGGAGCGCTCTACCCCATAGCGGATGAGATTATGCAAAAGGTTATCGGCGTGGCTGTAGGGACAAACTGCCATGCATCGACCACAGTCGGTACCAATTTTCGTCCAATAGGTGTAACAACGTTCGGGGTCGATTTTCCAGCGCAAGGTGCCATCTTCATATTGATATCGATCATCAAGGGAGATCGCCTGGACGGGGCAAGCCAGGGCGCATTTCTGGCATTGCTCGCAAAAATCGATTACAGCGGGGTTCCAGGTCTGCTGGTCAGTCACCAGCGGCAGGTCGGTGGTGACCACACCTAGTCGGATGCGAGGACCTAGGTTAGGCGTCATCAAGAGCCCCATGCGGCCAATTTCCCCCAAACCGGCATCCTTAGCAACCAGGGGTGCAATCACGCGGTAATTGCCGTCGATGTGGGCGCGAGCGGAATAACCCAGCTCTCGGATAGCAGAGGCCAGACTCACCGCAATTTTCCCGGCTTCGGCGTATTGCCGCGCTGATTCCATCACTGCCGGCATCTTGGGTGCAGCCATGATCATTTCGTGCGTCATCTCGACGGTGAAAGCGATGGCGAATCGATGATCAAGGGTGATGGGGTCACCATAAGTGCCTGTACCCCGCCCAATGTGAGAATAAACGTGATAAGGTTCCAATTTGCAGATACCAACATCAACAGCGCCCAGATACTTCGCGAGGGACTTGATAGTGGCAGCAAACGCATCTGGTGTTTTGGTAACGACGGTATCCGCTATGGACCCGTCAACAGCATCACGTAAGGCCTCAGGGATTGCGAATGCCCCAGAGGCTATCGAAGCTAAGCTCTCCTCATAAAAGACGCTGCCGGGTGCCAGTAAACCGGGATTTTTGCGAAATGCTTGATCTGGCTCAAGGTGTTCGGGATGATCTTTGTAATAGTTGTCATAGTCATGGGTTCCTGGTTGCAACCGAGCCCTGGCAAACATGATCGTGCGTTCATCCACACGCGTTTCTGGCGGCGGGGAGGGGATTGGGACGTGTCTGGCTGGTTGAAAAAACAAGATGGCAGCGGCTAGCAGACCAACGCCGATCAGAACAATAAGCATGATTTGGAGCCACAGTGGGGTTACCAAGGCAAAAGCCAAGAGCATCAAGGTGAGAAGGTTGAAAAGCGCTCCTATTAGGGCAGCTCGATGGTGTTTTTCTTTCCATGAGACGAGGGCAAAAATAAAAAAGCCAAGGGCAAAAACTGTAAAAACGATTGTGAGAATAATTTCAAGACTTGTCATTTTCAATTCCTGGTTATGATCTTTGGATAATTATAGGATCAAATTTAAAAGAGAGTGTTGCGACCTCAGACTCATAAATTTTTTAAGATCATTAACAATCGAGTTTTTCATTTCAGTATCCTTAAATTCGCGTTTTTGCCCGAAACATTGGCTAAAACATAAATAAACGAGAAACTGAAATTTCTATAATACCTCTGCTTTTTAATTTGACACAAAAAGAAACTGTGTGGAACCCTCACCCTGCCCTATCCCGGGTCTATACATTACACCTGGGTAGGGAGAGGGTTTTTTACCTGCTTCCGTTGGTCAATTCCCACACCTGCACTACAATGGCCTAGTGCCTCCTCTCCCTCAGACGTGAGGGAGAGGAGTGAGGTGAGGGTGCCCATTTTCAAGCGTTAACATTAAAAAAGAATAAAATCAGTAAAAAAACGCTTGCTTTTTGATCTGTAATATGATAAAGTGGATATAGTTACTCAAAATTAGTATCTCAAGATTTTTTTACAATTTGAGCCTAGTTATCGCCTGGTATTTTTCACCAACCATCGACGTCACATCAAGGTATTAAGAAAATCAAACTCTACTCAACCAAAGGAGTAAAAAATGTTTAAGAAAATATCTTTGATTTTTGTGTTGGCACTACTGTTGAGCAGTTTTTTCGTTAAACCCGTAGAAGCTAAGGCCATTCCCGTGCGGGTGCCGGCTGATGTGGAGTGGGTTGATACCGGGATTTATGTTGTAGCTGGAGATACTTTGAAGGCAAAGGGCAAAGCGATCACTGGGCATTTGAGTGAGTGGCCGGGTGCCATCAGTGGACCGGGAGGGCAAGGAACCAATTGTTATGATAAAACTATCGATTATGTGGACTATTATTGTGTTTTAGAAGGTGTCCCATTCGGCGCATTAATTGGAAAGTTGGACGGCGGCGATCCATTTTTGATTGGAACAGACTTTGTCTTTGCAAGTGGTGGACTCCTTTCTCTGGCTGTGAATGATTTTACGGGTACTTACTACGATAACCAAGCTGGGTTTACGGTGATCTTTAAGTAAGACAAGACATCCTTGAGTAAAAATTAAATAAAAAAAACGTGCGGCTTGGTATCAACAACTCAAGCCGCACGAAATTTTAAATTATTAAGATATCAAGGCTTCATTTAAATTTTCTAAGAAAGGGTAGATCTGAGTTTCTTATCTTATTAAACCAGGGATTCTAATAGCAATTTTGCCTGTTGCAGTTCATTGGTTTCGAGACCCTCTGTAAACCAGTCGTAAGTCTCTTGTAATATTTTCCGCCCCACCTCCGGCTGACCTTTTGCTGCATAGAATTTTGCTATGCTCATCGCTGCCCTTAATTCCCACATTTTTGCCCCCATTTCCTGTGCGATCTGGTAAGCGTGTTTGAAGCAATCAAGTGCGTCGGATCTATTTTCTTTATCTTTTGATTGATCAGATTGAGAGAATAATAATTCTCCTTTGGTCCGCCAGGCTTCTGCCTGAAACCAGAGCTCACCTGTTTTTTCTCCTAATGCGATACATTCATTGATGGTTTTAAGCCCCTTTTTCTGTTGGCCGGCAATCCCACATGCTTTTGCAAAGAAAACCAGAAATACGGTGCGATTGAGGATGGTTTTTGTTAAAGAATAATCATCAAGAATTTTTTCCATTCCTTCTATTGTTTCAAGCACAGATTGATGCTCTTGAAGATTTAGCCAGTGTTTGAAAAACAAGGCTGCAAGTTCAAAATTTTTAAATCCGTGTTTGTTTGACAAATCCAAGAGTTGGTTAGAAAAAAATCTGAGCTGTGCAAGGTCGTCTCTTAGCATGGCAAACCAACAGGCTCGGCTGGTCACATAACAGGTTGTCATCGGATGGTTGATTTTTTTTGCCATCTGAATGGCTTGCTGATTGACCTGGTCAGCTTGTTCGGGGAATCCCATTATCCACAGGCAATTGTAGAGGTAGCTGGCTGAAACAATAGCCGGTGCCATCCCAAAACGTTGTGCGACACGGCTTTGCAGGTCAATATCAACCTCAGCGATGGCCCGTTCAAGGAGGTGGCGAGCTTCAATAAACCGTCCCTGGTAGAGGGGACTGACCTGAATATTAGCGAGTGTGATTAATGCCGGATCATTTGTTTTTTGAGCAAGCCTATACATTCTAGAAACCAGGCGGTCCACCTCAGCATGTTCAGCCCTTCCAAGTCGAAATGTCGCCAGAAGCCACAAGGTTGGGACTAATTTTGTAGAATCATCAATGCCTTCACATAAGATTTGGGCACGGTCGTAAGCTTTTTCCAGTTCTGGGGATCCCCAACCCTTAAGGGCGGTGAGGGGCGGCCCCAGGCTAAGTTGTAAATCAAGTTCTATGGAATCTCTTTTGGATGATGGGGGTAATTCTTCCAGGAGTGCTAGTGCATGATAATAATGGTGAATAGTTTCCTGGTACGCAGTTAATCCCTTGGCATAATCACCCGCTAATTTGAAATATTGAACGGCTTTTTCAGAATGTTGGGCCAGTTCAAAATGCCTCGCAATGGTATGCGCCATTTGTGGATGTTCCGATAAATGTTCCTTGTATCGTTTTTCAAGTTCCTCTGCTACCAAATAATGTAGGTAAACCTTCTCAACATTGTTAAGTTGGTTGTATAAGTAGATTTGGAATAAATCATGCCTGAATCTAAACTGAGTCAGGCTTTCTTCCCCCACTTTGTGAAACCCATGCGGCAAGATCAAGCGGTGCCGCTTACACACCTCTGTGTTAAGGAGATCAAAAACTTCCTTTTCAGGTTTCTTTAGGATATGTGCGATGACTTCGACACTGAAGACATCCCCTTGGATGCATGCAGGGTGCATTAATGATTGGCACTCAGAAGGCAGCAAGCTAAAACGCCGGGCGATCACAGCTTCAACCCTGGCAGGCAATTTTCCCCAATCTAAATGATCACTCTCAACCCATTTTCCATGCTTGTCTTTATATATTTCATTTCTGAGCTGCATTCCACGTAATAATTCAATACTGAAGAGGGGGTGCCCAGAGGTGTGATCGTACAACATGTGATGAAAGCTGGGTGTGAAGGCGTTGGGTTCACTGGCCAAAAGTTCTTTGATGAATGATTTTCCCTGGCTATGGGAAAGGTTAATCAGGTTATCCCCGTAAATGGCTTGTAATTCTTGTAACATGCCACTGATAGAATGTTTTTTTTCATCTTTTTTGATGATGATCTCTGCTGGACGAAAGGCGCCCAATAGCAGGATATTCTTACTGGTCAATTGCCGTCCAAGATGAAACAAAAGGTCAGCTGATCCTTCGTCGATCCACTGCAGATCATCCAAAATAAGAAGGATGGGATGGTTTTCCGAAAGAGCGCTCAGCAATCGGGTAAACTGGTCATTCAAAGCAACCCGTCTTCCAGCTTTGTTGGGCGGTTCCTTGAATAGCGCTTCTAATGCATCCAGGCAGGCTGAGGTCACACCAGGATGTTTTTTTGCCAATGAGAATTGATGAAAATCAATCATGAAACGTTTGATCAAATCTGGGCTGAGGTTAATCAGAGCTTCGAGCATCTCAGGGAGATCATGCCACAATCGATCTAAGTGTTCCTGGCTGATGATCGGGCCGGGGATGAGCGACTCGAAATCACCCACCAACATTTTAATGATCGTCATGAAGGGAAAATAAGGGTCTCCCTGTCCTGTATAGGCATTGCACTGCCCCCACAAGAGCAATAAGTTGGGATGATCTTTAAAAGCGTGGTTGGCAAATTCTGTCAATAGATAGGTTTTACCGCTCCCAGGTTCGCCAAGGATAAAAGATGCTTTTCCATGTCCGGTTAAAGCGTCCCCTAACCAACTCTCGAGCTGTTCGAGTTCTTCTTTGTGGCCAAAAAAAGGTCTGCGATTAAAATCTTCTAATAAGGCATGGGAAAAGGATAAAGGCATTGGACCCGAATCAGACCTTTTCTCCCTAATTGTTTGGGTTGATACCTGTTCAACTTGAGAGATTTGTCCTTCAACCCCTTGAAGAATTTTCTGATACAGTTGATTTGTTTCATGCTGTGGTTCAATTCCTAAATTATCCGCAAGACAAGTTTGTAACTGATGATATAAGTCCAGGGCTTTATTCCGTTGCCCCAGACTATTATAAATTCTCATCCCCTGGCGATAAGCCTCCTCATCCCAGGGTTCAATTTCGATCCATTTTTTTGTAAAATTTTGAGCTGGTTGTAAGTGGCCGATTTGTAAATGAATTTGGGATAAGCAGCGAAACACATTGACCCATTCCTGGCGAATCCCCTGGCGTGTTTTTCCAATCCAGGTTTCAAAGACAGGACTGTCGATGAAGAAACCCTCCATGAAACCGCCCTCAAATTTGGATAAGGTTTCTTCCAGGTTTGATAATTCTGACAAGTCCGATGATCCAGTGGATATTGTGCATATCTTTTCAACAAGTTCGAAGAAGGCTTTGACATCCACCCAAGAATCTGCTTTTTCATTGAATTGAATGGTCGATTTCTGGACGATGATAAAGCTTGAATTATTGTCACTGTCCCCCAGTAAATGTCGCAAATTCCACAGTGCATTGCTTAAATTGGATTGCGCTTTGTCCTCTGGAAATTCAGGCCAAAACAAATCTGCCAAAAACGAACGGGTCCAGGGACGCTGGGATTCTATAACCAAATAAGCCAACAAACCGCTCACTTTATTGGAGCGAAAATCGGTCAAAATAACCCCGTCTAACACAGCCTGGAAAGGCCTTATCAACTTGAGAGATAATTTTGCCATGGATACCTAACCCTGGAGTACACCTAACTTATTTCAATTATATACTAAAAATAAAGGGTTAAAATCTTAAAATTAGATGAATCCATATTTACTCCATAATTTCGACATTGAATAATTGTAAGGTGTAGATGCAGGACTATTGCATATATATTCAATTTTAGAAAAAGGAGATAAAAATGAAAAAGCACCTGCAAATTTGTATTCTTTTAGTACTGTTTTTCGTCATAGCTTTTAGTGTGGGTTTCACGCAAGAAGCCTCTGCAGCAGATGTAAAAAAAGTGGAAAGTCCTGTGGCAGAAATCGAAAGTTATAAATCAGGAACAAAGCAAGCTGATCCACCGGTCGTTTTGAATTGCCCCAATCAGGATAAATGGATGTGCTGGTGTCCGTGCATTTCTTGCTGTGAGGAATAAAGTAAGAATATAGCTAAATGCGATTTTTGTAAAACTGGACAGAAAATAACATTTAAGCTGATTTGGGCGTTTGACGTTTTGCTGTCATCTTGCAATAGTATGGTGAGCTAGCTAATTAGATCCGGTTAAGTTAGGAAACCAAAGTGTAAATCATTGCTTGGAACTGATCATAAATAAAATTGATCAGGTAATAATGGTCTGTTTGAAAATCTGTCAAAATAACCCCATCCAACACAGCTTGAGAGGGCCCCATCAGCCTAAGAGCTAACATAATTCAATTATTGTCAAAACAAATAAAGGGTTCAAATCTTAAAATAAGATGAATCCATATTTACTCCATACTTTCGACATTGAATAAATGTAAAGTGAATTTGCAAGCTTATCGTATGTGTATTCAATTTTAAAAAAGGAGTCTAAAATGAAAAAGTTAATTGTACTACTCTCAGTTTTGATGATTCTGACATCGTTTCTGCTGGTGCCAGATCAGAATGTATCTGCAAAAGTCATTGTAACCTATCCGGAAGTTTCAGCAGTACTTCTTGGACCCCCAGTTTGCGAAAGAACTTGGATTTCGGGGAGCGTAATGCATATTCGAGATTGTGTTTTCCAGATGGCTTATTCTTCCGAAGACGATTTTAGGCTTGTGGGAATTAACACACTGACGATGAACCAAAATATATTTGGTTATGGTTTTCCTGCGGTTGGTCATGGTGCCTGGATGCTTGAAGCCGCATTGGTCGAAGACGGTTATTGGGCGGGGACCTACACAGCAAATATCGATGAGTCTGGCTATATGACGGTAAATATTCGAGGAAAGGGTTACGGCACGCTAGATGGTTTACAACTTGATAGCATCACTCATGGCATTGGTGGTGAAGAAACAGTGACCATCACAACGCTACCCTCCTATGATGGACCAGAACCATAAGAGTAGAGAAAATTGAACAGCAAAGGGATTTGGCAATGGGTCATCGTAACATTCCTCTTGACCCATTGCCTTTTCTTAATCCAGACCTTGCAACTATCGTCTAAACTCGAAAGGTAAGGTGACCAATGAATATCACAGCTGAACAACTGCTTGAGGTTTTTGCGGATTACAATTCACAGATTTGGCCAATGCAAATCCTGGCCTATGTCCTTGGCTTGGTTGCGCTGTTGCTGATATATCGAAAATACAAGTGGGGGACCCGGGCCATCTCATCCATCTTAGCTTTATTCTGGATTTGGATTGCATTGATGTTCTGGCTTCCGAGTGCAATGCAGGGTTTTGCAATGGCTTATGCCTTTATTTTCCTTTTCCTGATGGAGGGCATTTTGTTGTTGATTCAGGTATTTAGGCCTAGCGTATCCTTTGGCAGCAGTAATAAGGCCTCTACAACAATCGGTTTGATCTTGGTTGGCTATGCCATGATTGGTTACCCCTTATTAGGACTCCTGATTGGGCGAGACCTTCCCCAAACGCCCCCCTTTGCCCTAACGCCCTGCCCGTTGGTGCTCTTTACATTGGGCATTTTCCTTATGACTGAATCGAAAGTTCCCCTGACCCTGATCTTCATCCCGTTATTCTATGGGCTTTCAGGTGTGATCTGGGTATCAATCGGAATCTGGGAGGATATCGGTCTCCTTTTAGGCAGTTTAATTTTTGGATATATTATTTTCAAACAATATTGGGGGGCAAAAAATCAAAATAGTAAGACCAAATCTGAAAAAAATTCAAGTACGTGGAGTTTGGATATTTCCGAAGAGAAGCAAAAATAACCATCATGGTGTTTTTTTAGAAAATTTGTTAATCTTAAGTCTGGTGGTATAATGGTGATCTGCGGGGCGTGGCACAGCCCGGTAGTGCGCACGGTTCGGGTCCGTGAGGTCATCGGTTCAAATCCGATCGCCCCGACTAAAACACTTCTAGAAATAGAGGTGTTTTTATTTGGTGCCCCAGAGGGGTGCTTCGCGAAGGTCGACGGTTCAAATCCGTCCGCCCCGACAGATAACACTCCATATCTAAGGAGTGTTTTTCTTTAAGGAATTTCCCTAATTGAATACAGATTTGTTCCCACCTATGCTTTGCTTCAGCGCCTCTTAGCTTACGCTTCAGGCGTTTCACTTTGTTCCAGGGGTGCTTCGCAAGGTCGCCGGTTTCCTAACGCTCGCGCTACAGGACAGGCAAATCCGTCCACCTGGAACAGAGTGGAACCCCCGAACAAAGTGAGGGGGTATAGACTGAAAACTTTCTAAATATCGGTGTTTCTTCATTACTACACTGTGGATAAGGATTCAAATTCTAACTCAGCTTCAAACTCGAATTGATTCATAAGCCAGTCGAGGGTGGCGGTGAGTTGCGCTTCTACAGTTTTTTCCTCATAAACCAATTGTTCAAGTATCCACCAATCGTTGATGATCTCTTCCTGACTCCGATCAGCCATGAAATGAAGGGCCATGCTCATTTTTTCTAAGGCCTCTTCGTTGCTACGGCGGATCAACTCACGGATAGCTGTTGCATACGCTTCAGCATCGTATTTATTAGAAAAAAATTTTTTCACTAGGCTGACATCTAGCTTTGCAAAGCGCAATCGTTCGCCTAATCCTTTGGGATCGAAATTGCGTACGTGAAAAGCTTCACTGAGAAAAAGTTGGAAGAGGTTTAAACGGGGGTCCAGAAAACTGTAGTCGGGAGCGTCTAATGGACCAACCAGTCGGCCCTCCTGCTGTAAGCGTTGATTGATAGGTGTGCCTGAATAAGGGAGCATTTTAGTGAATTGGACCACTGCATCACCATTGGCACTGATCTTTTTCAGAAATTCAATGTCCTCCTGAACGGTAGCAAAGGTTGCATCGGGATGGAGCAGCATAAAACCATATTCGTATGGGATGTCGAGATCGCGCAGCTTTGCTAGAGCTTGGTGAATGTCGTTCACTGTGTAGTGTTTATTGAATGTCTTCAGTCCCTGGTTATTACCTGACTCAATCCCAATGTAAATGCTTGTTAGCCCTACCCCCATCATTTTGGAAATAGGCTCAGAATCGATATCGTCAACGCGGCATGATACGCGCCAAACAATCTGATCCGCCAGGTTACGTTGTTGTAATTCCTGGACAAGGCCATCAATCCACTCGCGTTGGACTCGGCCACGCATAAATAAATCATCATCTTCAAAGATAAATATACGCATGCCCCGTTGGTGAAAAAGTCCTTCTATTTCAGCGGCGACATTTTCCGGGGAACGGGCACGCCGGCGTGGCCCAGGCATTTCACCGTAGAATGTATGAATGGAGCAGAAGCTGCAGTCATAATAACATCCCCGGCTGGCGAGGATCGAACAGAGCCCCAGCCCGCGGATTATTGGAAGATTATCACTACGGATGGGAAAGGGGAGGGAATCCAGCGGTTGGATCTCGGGACGCGGTGGATTGATGTGAATCCCGCCGTTTTGGCTATCTCTAAAAACAAGCCCTTGGATTTGCCCCCAACTTTCGGGTTGATGGCGATGTTTGAAAAGTTCTAGCAATGTCTCTTCACCTTCACCTCTGACAATAGAATCGAGACCAGGGATCGTTGCCATCGCGGCATTCGGTTCAACGCTTGGAAAATGTCCTCCCATTGTGAAATGAGCTTTAATACCATTGGCGCGTAAATATTCAATAAGCTCAGCAAAATCGAATAGGATACGTTGAAATATCAGTGAGAATCCAACGATGTCTGGCTTTTCATCCTGGATAAGTGCTAATATCTCCTTTTTAGAACCACCTAATGGATGTACTTTTGTTTGGATGCCATGTTGGTTAAGGTAGGCAGCGATGTAACGTAGACCCAGGTTTTCCCATTCTTCAAAGCCGAGCAGCAATACGTCACAGGTCTGATCAAATGATTGTAATTTCATATCTGAGCCCTTATTAAGTAGGGAGGCTCCGAGAATAGTTCGGAACCTCCTTTTATTTTTTCGTAGTGAACGTCCTTAACCGATTTTATATTCCTTGGCTAACAAATCTTTCTGCAGTTTGAGCATATCCATTTGCATCTCGAGTTGTTGGATTTGCATATCTATTGCCCGAACCTTGATCTGGGCTAGAAGTTCTCTTGGCAATAACATCTCGATAAGTGGATCAGCAACAGGGCCTCGGAGTATATCTGGGTTGATGTGTCGATAAATTTCAGAAATCTCAACCATATTTGGTCTCCTTTATTAACTTGAAAGTCAGCAATAAGGGTTTTATGGAAATATTGTGTCTTTGCTCGATAGTATCACCTCCTTTTTATATACATGCGCGAAAAAAACGGATGGCGGTGATGATAATGGAACAATGTAACTGTGAAGGGCGGGGATTAATTCCAGTTTAGCATAATAAACAACTCGTTGTCAATAAAAATGAGTGTAATGTCCAGGATAAGTTCGGCGAAGAGGATTCAGTATAGATGCTGATAGGCTGAGCCCTCACGTAAAACAAAGGCCACAAGTTTTTTACCTGATGGCCTTTGTGATTCATTCTGTTGCGGCGAATATGTCGACAGCGCTAGTGGCAGCCCTCCGGCAGAGTTAGTGATGGGGTCCATGTTGTCTCATCGTAGAAACACAGCGTTTCTTGTTCGGTGACATTGCCGCGAAAGCCCTTTGTAGGCGCATGGAGCAGAATTGATGGTGCTGTCGTGTCTGACGCCGCGTCCTGATCGACCCACAGTGATGCATTATAGCCCGATGGTTGCCGCACTACGATCAGACCTAAACCGCTCGTAGGATCATGGATGGCATACCAAGTCCCGTTCCAATCCACCACCTCACAACCAAAGGGACAGAGGCTTGGGTTCTCAGTTATCAAGACTGTTCCGGTGGCATCAGGATGCAATACCTGGCTGAAGCTGCTGCTGGGATGAAGGCGCGGGATGTACGGCCGCAGGTCGTATGGGAATGGATCACGGCCAAAACGAAAGCGGCGTAGTACTGTCATTGTGTCGGCTCGAGGCCCATTGTCAAAAATATGGTACTGGGTCACAACAGGTATACTCGCTGAGCCAGGGCAACCCTCCGAGATGCTCTGTATGCGTATCTGGCTAGCGCCTAGGTCATTCCACGTGCCTGTCGTCCCCCAACCTACCAGGGAGTAAAAGATAAAGTTTAATGTACCTTCACCTATAGACACCCAGCTGTTACCAAAAAATTCTAGTGGATCGGGACAGCCACCAACGACAGCAGAATTGGTAAGGTTGGGTGATCCCTTCCAGTGTATGTCAACGATCATCTCTGGGTTAGTCTCATCCCAATCGACAAAGAGGTTGGTCGAGGCTGCCGTCCGATTGATGGGATCAAAGGTAGCTGCTAGCACGCTGCTAACAAGGAAAAGGCTGACGAGCATCACTGACAATATCGAAAAGAATCTATATATTTTCAATTTAGTCTCCTTTTTATTTTGTTCCTAAACAATAGGGCTATTACAGAAAGGTTGTGGTCTGATCGATAATATCACCTCCTTAATTTCTACGTGCGCGAAAAAGATCGGATAGCGGTGATGATAATGGAACGATGCAACTGTGAAGGGCGGGGATTAATTCCAGTTTAGCATACTGAATAACTCGTTGTCAATAAAAAGTGTGCAGTTCCCAGGGCAATTTTTAAAGCTGCTTATCAATTAATAATGTGAATATTATTGATCCTGAGTAAAAGTTAAATAATTTTTTTGAGCTTTTGTATCATGGATAGGCAGAATTGATCGATTTACTCTCACTTTTTTTCATATTTTTTTGATAATTATTCGTGAAAAACCAATTTTTTTTTTGGAATTGAACTTTCTACTAACAAGATCAATGAGCCGCTTTATTTTCGCTTGTAAATTTTCTGATAGAATGATGGTAATCAAAGACAAAAAGGGAGCAATTAGATGAAATCCCAAGTGTTTCAATACGATCGATTGGTCAAAAGCGAGGATTTAAATCACCACCGCACTTTGTATGCTGGTCGCTGTGCCGAATGGTTTGTGGAAGCGGGCTTTATTGCTGCGGCGAGCGTGCTACCCGCTGATCACGTCGTATGTCTCAAAATCCACGGCCTGACCTTCACACGCCCGATTTACTCGGGGGATATTGTGAGTTTCACCAGCAAAATTATTGAAACTGGCAGGACCTCACTCAAAGTCTTGGTGGAGTTATCCCTCCAAGGGCAGTCAACACCAATTGTCAGCGGGATGATCACTTTCATCCATGTCAACGATGAGGGGCAACCTGAGCCACACGGATTGGTGCTGGAGACAGCTTAGGCCGCATATAGTATTTTCAGAATAAGCGCGATAAGCGATTAATATCAACTCTTTGTGATTAGTGAGGTGTGGTAATTTACCTGGGTGATTGTCTTTAGATCGGGGAAAGTGCATTACTTTAGCAGGTAAAATTAAGGATGAACCAATAGCACAAGTGATAAGAATCGGATTTTGAATGATTTTAAACCATTATTTTCAGTAAGTCCCACCGAGTTTCATATTGTAAACTTAATGAACAGAGAATAGCGAAAAAATGATGGAAAACAAAAGAAAAGATCCGACAAATTTATCCCCAAAACAAGGTGATGAGCTCATGAAAACTTTGAAAACACGTTTTGAGGCTTATATGGATCGCCATGAAGGTCTTGATTGGGCTGCAGTGCAAGCAAAGCTGGAAGAAAACCCTAAAAAATTATGGTCACTGAATGAAATGGAAAGAACAGGCGGTGAGCCGGATGTTGTCAGGTATGCCGAGTCGACAGGCGAATTTGTTTTTGTTGATTGTGCCAAGCAAAGCCCTCAAGGGCATCGAAGGCTGTGTTATGACGAGGAAGCATGGGAGTCCAGAGAAGCCAATAAGCCGGAGGGCGGCGCGCTTGAAATGGCAGAGGAAATGGGTATTAACCTGCTGACAGAATCAGACTATCGAGAGTTGCAGAAACTAGGTGTGTTTGACACAACGACTTCAAGCTGGCTAGTAACCCCTGCAAAAATTCGCGACCTCGGTTGAGCCATCTTTGGCGATCGCCGCTATGATACGGTCTTCAATTATCACAACGGCGGTGAATCATCTTATGCTGCGCGCGGTTTTAGAGGCAATCTCAAGGTGTAAATTTTGAAGCACTGATAAACTATTGAAGGAGGGGAATAATAAACTCAATTGGAGTTGGGAGTTAAATATCGCGTCCCAACAACATCGATATTGGATCAATTTATCATGAAAGGGAAACAGGCATATGGCTAAAGATAAACTTGAGGAATATAAAAAGAAGCGGGATTTCAATAAAACAACCGAACCGGGTGATGAAGAGGCCACCTTTGACTGGGCAGAGGGGCGTCCGATTTTTGTAATCCAAAAACACCAGGCTTCCAGCCTGCATTATGATTTTCGGATTGAAGTAGATGGCGTACTCGTATCCTGGGCGGTGCCTAAAGGTCCTTCCACCGATCCCAGCGTCAAAAGGTTAGCGGTACCGACCGAAGATCACCCCCTGGGGTATGCCGATTTTGAAGGGGTGATCCCCGAGGATGAATATGGCGGGGGGACGGTGATGGTTTGGGACCGGGGCAACTATCGCAACATGAAGGAGGATGAAGAAGGAGCAGACGCGCCTTCTTTGCCTGAACAAATTGCCGATGGGCATGTCACCATCTGGTTGGAGGGGCAGAAAATCAGCGGTGGCTATGCCTTGATCCGCACTGGGGGCGGTGAAAAACCTCGCTGGCTGTTGATTAAAATGGATGACGAAGAAGCAGATGCCCGCCGCAATCCGACGTCAACCGAGCAGAAATCCGTCAAATCAGGGCGCACCCTTGAAGAAATTAAGGCGGCAGAAGTCAACAAAGATGGCTAATAGGGCGTCTTTCTGCGTCTGATTTCATCGAGGTTTATCGTGGATTAAGCTTTAAAGGTTGTATTTGAGATTTAAAAAAATAGGGATTTATAACGCATATATTTCTATCAAAATCCGGTGGCAAAAGGATGAAAAATGAAGATCAATGGGCCTGAAATTTCAATTTCCGATCGTAACAAAGTCTTCTTTCCTGAGGTGGCTCTCACAAAGGGGGACTTAATTGATTATTACGACAAAATTTCAGACGTCATGCTTCCGCTGATTGAGGGTTATCCCATCAGTATGCAACGTTTTCCGGATGGGATGAAAGGGGGAGGGTGGTATATGAAGGATGTCCCGGAATATTTTCCAGATTGGATGAAGACCGTAACGTTTCCCAAAAAAGAGGGCGGCAGTTTCAACGCGCCGATTGTGGCAGATCGAGCCAGTTTGATGTATTTGGCGGACCAGGCTGTCATCACACTGCACGCTTACTTAGCTCATGCTGAGGATTTGGAGCATCCCAATAAAATGGCTTTTGATCTGGACCCACCAGAGAATATGGAAGATTTCAAGGTCGTCAGAGATGCTGCCTTAGGCCTGCGAGCAATATTGCAAGAATTGGATTTAAAATCATGGGTGTTGACCACTGGGTCAATGGGTTTTCACGTGATTGTGCCCATAAAACCACAATGGGGGTTTGATGACGTCAGGGATTTTGCCAATGATGTGGCCCTGGTTTTAGTGCGGCGCGATGCAGATAAGTTCACCCTTGAACAGCGTAAAAAGGATCGCAAAGGGCGGGTGTATGTGGATACCTATCGAAATGCTTATGGCGCCACTTCGGTTGCCCCTTATGCGGTGCGTGCGAGATCAGAAGCCTCGATTGCCACGCCCATCGATTGGGAGGAGATTGAAACGGGTGCTAATCCGCGAGACTGGACGATTAAAAACATTTTCAGAAGATTGGGTCAAAAAGATGACCCTTGGCAGGGCATATTGGGCGTTCGGCAGTCTTTAGAAACTCATAAAGATCAGTTGCAAGATTTATTGGATAAAGAAACACCTGTTGATGAAGAAGATTAGATTTAGCAAGTTTAATTGGTATTGAAACTTGTAATATATTCTAAAAAAACAAAATGCGATGCCTTAGAGCATCGCATTTTTCTAGTTCGAATAATTTCTCAGTTCAGTCGATGAGTTCTACGTTCTGAGCTTGGGGCCCTTTTTCACCTTGGACAACTTCAAATTCGACCCGTTGACCTTCGCGAAGGGTTCGAAAACCCTCAGCATTGATCGCAGAGAAGTGCACAAATACGTCCTTTTCTTCGTTGTCACGAGCGATAAAGCCATAGCCTTTTTCGCCATTGAACCATTTGACAACACCTAGTTCTCGTTCTGCCATGCTTGGAAACCTCCTTTATACAATATTCCTACTAAACCTGCTAACGATCATTCCAAACAAGAACAAAACGCACTGCTCCTTCCTGAACTCCCGTTAACCATCGATTTCATTTATACTATGCATTCGAAAAATCGTCAATATCACCTTAAAAGTGTATCAGTTGTGAAATTCGTCAGGAATTTCCAAATATTTTATCAGTTTACTGGTCTTTTGTTGCCGATTTATGCTCTTTCTCAACTTTTCGTTGTTTTTTTCCTTCAAGTGCTTCAACAATGCCGGCAATAATCATCAAGACGGAGGCGCTTTCATCCAGGTTGCCAACGATGGGCAGGGTGTCTGGTAGAAGTTCAAAAATCCCAGCGGTGGGATTTAGTAGATAAATAAAACCAACAATTCCCATCAGATATACCAACCAGACAGGCCAGCCGCGTTGTGAGAGGGGCTCGCTGATCGATTTTACAAACCCAGAGGGCTCATTTATATCTTCATTTTGTGGAACAAGATCATTCGTCATTGTTTATCTCCAATCATCCATTTTACTATCCTTATTCTAACCACAAATCTTCAAAGGTGAGGCGTACTTTAGTGGTGCGATTTGGCTACAAGTTTTCTAATCAAATGAACACTTGACCTCAGAATGTTAAATTTATACAGACTCCAGGTATTGATGAATCCCTTGGGCAGCTTTTCTGCCTGCACCCATCGCAAGGATAACGGTTGCACTGCCGGTGACGATGTCGCCCCCTGCAAATACGCCGGGTTTATTGGTGGCCATCGTGTCTTGGTCGATGAGGATGTTGCCCCATTTGTTAAAGCTCAGGTCAGGCATGGTGCGAGGCAGCACCTTATTAGCGCCATTACCAATCGCAACCACGACAACATCGATGGGGACTTTGTATTCTGAGCCTTCGATGGGAACAGGGCGAGGGCGACCGGATGAGTCGAGATCACCCAGTCGCATACGAATGTTTCGTATAGATTTTATATGTCCGCTTTCATCACCGATAAACGCAACAGGGTTAGTCAAGAAATTAAAGTCAATTCCTTCTTCCTGGGCATGGGTGATCTCTTCAAGTCGTGCTGGCATTTCAGATTGGGTGCGACGATAAATGATGCTGCTCTTCTTGGCTCCCAGCCGTAAAGCGACCCGGGCAGAATCAAGGGCGGTGTTGCCGCCGCCAATTACAGCCACATGCTTATCCTGGCAATTGAGTATCGGTGTATCGTACTTGGGAAATTGGTAAGCCTTCATCAAATTGACTCGGGTGAGGAATTCGTTGGCTGAATAAACGCCAATCAGGTTTTCCCCAGGGATGTTCATAAAGTAAGGCAAACCCGCACCAACGGCGATGAAAACGGCCTCGTAATTCATTTCCGTCATCAATTCGTTGATGGAATAGGTCATCCCGATGACGCAATTTGATCGGAATTCAACGCCGAGTTCGGCCAAGCGCTGTATCTCCTCAGCCACAATCCCTTTGGGTAAGCGGAAAGCCGGGATGCCGTAAACCAAAACCCCACCATATTGGTGAAAAGCCTCAAAGACGGTCACATTGTAACCCATTTTTGCCAGGTCACCCGCGCAGGCAAGCCCCGCAGGGCCTGATCCGACGATGGCAACTTTCTTTTTAGGAGCGGTGTTTTTGCGGGGGCTTTCCACGGTTTTAGATCCAGCTTGGCGCTCAAAGTCTGTTACAAAGCGGGCAAGCTCTCCGATTTTAACCGGTGGCTCCCCAAGCCTTGTTAAAATGCATGAACCCTCACACTGATCCGATTGGGGGCAAACACGGCTACAAACAGCTGCTAAAACGTTGTCTTGTTTGATCAGCCTGGATGATTGAACGTATTCTTTGTCCGTGAGCAATTGGATAAATTGAGGAATTTGCACCCCAATCGGGCAACCTTCTACACAAGTCGGTCGTGGGCATTGCAGGCAACGTTCTGCTTCTAATAGTGCCATTTCTTCTGAAAAGCCCAGGTTAACCTCGTCAAAATCCTTGATCCGTTCCAATGGATCCCGTTCGTGAATTTGGGTGTGGAAAATTTTTGTTGTTTCTGTTTGGTTTTCTTTCCTCAATTCTTGTTCAGCAGCTTTAAGGGCGCATTTTTCTTCATGAACATACGTTAAATTGCGGGTGCAGAGGGCGTCGAAGTCCACCAAGTGGGCATCGAAGTCCGGTCCATCCACACAAGCAAATTTGACTTCGTCCCCAATGGTCACTCGGCAGCCGCCGCACATGCCAGTTGCGTCCACCATGATGGGGTTCAGGCTGACGACTGTGTGGATGTGATGCGGTCGAGTGAGGTCTGCCACTGCATGCATCATGGGGATAGGTCCGGATGCTTGAACATAATCGATGGGTTGCTGCTCATCGATAAGGGCTTTAAGGTGATGGGTGACAAAGCCTTTGGTGCCGTAAGAGCCATCATCCGTACAGATCAGCAAACGATCAGCGATCTTTCCCATCTCCTCTTCTAATATAAGCAGTGATTTGTTGCGCGCACCGATGATGATGGTTAAATGATTCCCAATCAGTTTAAGGGCTTTTGCCTGAGAATAACCCACGGCGATGCCTACGCCGCCGCCGATCAGGACGGCTTGACCGAAATTTTTGATTTTTGTCGGTCTACCGAGGGGGCCAACCAGGTCGAGAATTGATTCGCCAGCTGAGAGTTGATTAATGCAGCGCGTGGTTTTGCCGATTTCCTTCACAATCAGCGTGATTGTGCCGTGAATGGGATCTGAATCGACGATGCTCAGAGGGATGCGTTCACCAGTATTTGAAATGCGCAGGATAACGAACTGCCCGGGTCGGTGCTTGCGTGCGATGATGGGGGCATTCACAATGAAGCGCTTTGTATCGGGGGCAATGTGGGTTGCTTCTAAGATCAGGTTATTTTGCATCGCTAAATTCATCAACCAAGTTGCCATCACAAGATTGACAGCACAAATTCAATTGAGTAGAAGAGGGGAAAAAAGTCATTAAGTCTCTAAAAATATTATTTCGCCTTAGATTCTCTTTAAGGGCTGCTCGGCAGAATTTGGAAACACCAAAACGAGCTATTTTGGGATGATCCACCCTGGCCAAGTTTTGTCAAACAACATAAACCGGGTTCGATTGGGTTCTCGGGTTGGATGAGGTCCGTGTTGACTTTGCCTTGGAAAACCTGGAAGGGGATGAGATCACCGTTTTCATGGATCAGACTCATTTGGAATGGGTTGACGTCTGTTTGCCATAAAACGAGCAAGGGTTGATCAGCATCGCTGGCAGGGATGGCATCCTCCAGCGTTGGTATCGCTTCGGTGGCTTGAATGTCAAAAAAGATATCATCCGCATACAGAAAGACACCTGGGTAGGGTGGCGTAGCAGTCAGTTTGGGTTGGTCCATTTTTAGAAATTCCAAGGGCAAATCAAACTCAAATAACGCGCTGGCTGCTAATAAACCAATTACGCAAAATACGAGCATAACCACTGCCAACAATGCTATTTCTAAGGCGGATAGTTTTGGCGTATTGCTAAAAACAGCGAGGTTGAAGCCTTTTCGCGGCGGTTTGTCTGTGTCTGAAGATGCGGCATCCAAATCTGCGGAGTCCGTTTTTGACAGGCTTGCGGTTTTTCGAGGCTGTTCGCTGGCGTCTGACTTGGGGAAGGGAGAAATTGGATGGGTGTAATCGGAGAGGTGATCGCCCTGGTGGTTTGCCTTGTTACGCTTGCGGTCTTTAAGATAAGCTAATCCACGTTGCGCCGGAACATTATTGGGATCAAGTACCAAGGCTTTCTCGAGGAAAATTTCTTGCTTATCGAGGTCATCAATAATGGCAGCAATCCAGACCCACACATCGGCATTTTGTGGTTCTTCAATAATTGCATCTTTGAGGAATTCGAGCGCTTGTTGCATTTGGCCAGTTTTGGCAGCGCTGATTCCTTGTTGAAGGGAGGATGCCATACTCTCTCTAAGTCCTTAAAATCGAAGTCATTTTTTGGTCAAAAATTAAGAATTAATTTTATTTTTATCAAACGACCCAAAATGTTTTCATTTTAATAATTTTACCACAGGCAAGGGTGATCAATTTGAGGCTTATCATCAACTTAATTGCGATTAGGCTCTAATGGGATTAGCGTATAATTATGGCATTACCAAAAAGGAGCCCGTAAATGATGATTGGCGTTATGTCCGACACCCACGACAACCTGAGCAATACACTCTATGTCCTAAATGCCTTTCGAGAGCGACAAATTTCCACGATTATCCATTGTGGGGACCTAACCAGCCTTGAAATGGTGTCACATTTTAGCGGATTTCGGGTCATCTACCTCATCGGTAACATGGACTTTGTCACCGGTGCCATCAATAAGCGCTTTATGAAACTAAATTCGGAGAATTTTGTAGGACCTGTATTCAGGGGGAACCTGGGCGGTGTGCCAGTTGCGGCGACTCATGGTCATATTGATGGAAAAGTGATGGATCTGGTACTGCAAGGCACCTATCAATGGATTTTTCACGGTCACACGCACAGAAAACGGGATGAAATGATACGGGGGGTTCATATTGTCAACCCGGGTGCGCTGGGTGGCTTAGGGCGGGAGCCAAGGTCATTTTGTGTGGTCGATTTGGCGGCTGGCAGCGTCGAATTTTTTAAAATACCCACCAACTAAGGGGAATTCCGATGGATTACGATGCCTTATGCCGCTATTTAGAAAGCAAACCAGGGGCACGACGTGATATGCCCTTTGGTTCAGATGCTTTGGTGTTCAAGGTGCTGGATAAAATGTTTGCGTTGCTTGCCTGGCAGGCTGAACCGCTCAAAATTTCCCTAAAAGCTGATCCCATTGATGCCATCATTTTGCGGAAGCAATACGAGGCGGTCAAGCCGGGATACCATTTGAACAAAAATCACTGGATCACCGTTACCTTGGATGGTAGCTTGCCAGACGATGAGGTACGGCAGATGATTGATGATTCCTATACGCTGGTTGTGCGGGGGATGACCCGGGCGGAAAGAGCCAAATTAAAAGCAAAGTAAGGCGAAAATTTGGAGATTAAATTGGCTCCTGCCGTTCAGGTGCAGCCAGAGCTGGTGGTCTGAGGTGAAGGGGGGGCTTGCCGGGTTCTATTTGGCGGTGGCGATGTGGATGTTTTCTGGGTGGCACGGGCAAAGGTGGCTGCGTGGCGCCGGAAGTGATAATTTTTGTAAGTTTTTCCTCATCTAATCCCCATGATTCTAAAACAATACCTGCTGCCCGTAACAACAAGCGTTGATAACGAGCCACATCCACCTTGCGGGGGTTGAGCTTTTGGGGTAAATCCCAGGCGAAGATCCTGGGCTTGCCCAAGGTGTAGATGAAGGACACCCGCTGCCCAGGGCGCATCTCTTTACCGACTGCTTGAAGCTGGAGAACGGCTTCTGCAGCGGGGGAGAGGGTTCGATAAGCTTCCAGTTTGCGCCCCAAGCGCTGCTTGACGAGCAGGTCAGGCAGGCTTACCCGTCCATTGCGTAAAGCCCTGAGTCGTCCTTGTAGATAGCTGATTGCTTCGGGCAATGCCTCCTCCGGTTGTTCTTTACTGGCCAACAGCTCCAGCAAGTGCAGTTGGGCATTTGCTACAAAGGGGGTGCTGTCGTGCCGGCGGGCATCAATACCCCGTACCTTCATAGAGCCATCCTGGAAGACGCCAAAATAGCGATTGGCGACCGCGCGTTTTTTGTTTTGTCGGGAACCAACGAAAACCACCCAACGGTAGATGCCATCCAGGGCAATCGGCAAGCCTGTGCGTTCCTGAATTTCCAACAGTAAGGGGTTGATATCCTCCGGGTGCGTTTTTTCGGGGTTCTGCACCCATAAGCCATCCACATACAATTGAAGCACTTCAAAGCCCATCTCCTCTGCAGCTTCCTTGGCGCGCAGCAAGGCTTCACGCCCATAAGCGGTGACCGCCTGGTGGGCTTCGATGCGCCCGAAGCGAGCATTTTTGTAGCCAAGGTAACCAAAACACGTCACCAACAGCCATTTCAAGGCTGAAGCTCGCCGCACGAAGTTCTTGCGGAAGGGGTCCCACGCCGGTGTGCTGGCGAGGTGTTTTTTCATCTCGATGCGTTTTTCTAATAAGGGGCGCAGCGCTTTGGGGATCAGCCCATCCTGGCTGTTGTCGATGGCGATCCCGAGGGCGGGCACGATATTTTCAGCGTTTGGGTCAGTGAGGATTGTTTCTGGGGAGATGTTGAAGTGCACCATGATGGCCGGATAGAGGGAGACGAAGTCGATCTGCGCCACATTTTTATGTACGCCGATCTTGGGTTGATACACCAGCCCCCCTTGATCAGCCGTGAAGAGGTCGGCAGCGGGTTTGAGCATTTCCGCTTGTTGTTTTTGCCAGGGCACCAAGATGCCCTCGCGCAGGGCGGTCAACATTTCAATGGATGAGATGCCTGTGCCCGGTGACACACGCGCCGCAGTTTGCAGCGGCAAGGCGGTGATCCGACTGACCTCGATGGTGCCGTCCAGCTGGTAATCGCTCCACAATACGGCATTGCGCCGGTCGATGTGGCAGCGACCAAAAAAGTGAATTTGTTGACCGCGGTGGACGATGCGTCCATAGGAAAAATAGGTGCGCTCCTCATGCCAAGCAACCCCTCGCCCAGGTTCGCGGTTAAGGCCCAGGGGGATGTGGTATTTTTCGGACTGCTGGAGCAACTTGGGAAGCAGCCAGGTGTCCCCCCAGTCTGTGAGGATCAAGTCTGGGTCATGACGTTGAATGAGGGCACGCAGGTTGATCAACAGCGGTCGCCAGGATTGCAGGTCAAACTGAAATCTCTCGTGATTGACCTCAACCCGTAAAAATTGAGGGCGTGCATGATGCGGGGCCACATTGGGCTCTATTGAGAGGGTGCGTAAGGGGATGGGCAGGGTCTTAAGCTCCCAGGCGCCTTCAGTGACCTCAATGTCTTTGAGCTGCTGCGCTTCATCCATCAGCACGCGGCAGCGGGAAAGGGGAAAAGCACCAGTTTCGGCTGCAAACCGCAGAGAAATTTGCAGGTCTGCATCGGCATATTCCAGATGAGGAAAGCGCTCCGCGGTTTGATGGAAAATTTTACTGACTTCGTAAGGGTTATTAACAGTGATGCCCAGGGCTGTGACCGGTTGACGTTTGAAAACATCCATCTTTTGTGTTCGGCTCAGGCTGATTTCATGGGGGCGGTTGCTGAGGTGCTGCCAAAGGGTGCGCAATTTCCCATCACTTCCTAGGGCATAAAAAGTGACCGGAAAAGGCCGGGTAAGGCGCCGCCGCTGACCGTTTTCGTCGATGAAATACAGGACCAGGCCCTCGCGGGGATCCTCAAAAAGATCCAGCAGCCAGCCGGTAAATTCAGGCATGCATCTCCTGAAGTTCTTCAACAATCTTGCGCAGTCGGATGACCTCTTTGTGCTCTTCGAGGAGCATCGACATCAGGAAGGTCTCAAAGGGCAGGGCATGCGCAGCGTAGGCAGCTGCTGAAATATGTTTTTGTGCTGCGGTAAACAAGTCGTCGAAGGCAAGTTGGTCGCCCCGGCGTAGAGCTCGGCGAAAGCGCGCTAGTGCGGCTTCTTCTTGTAACATTACTTGGGTTGCGGAAGGGAGTGTGCGTCCCATAAGGTGCTCCTTTTAGTCAATAAGGGTGGTTGATTAGAATAAGGGTAATTGGTGGACAGGCATTTCCGAGGGCTGCAGCTCCCAGATGTCCTGAGCGGTCTCTAGAAGGGCTGTGAGCAGCTGGTCGTCTTCATCGGTAGCAGAGGACCGTGTTCGTGCCCATACGGCCACTGGCGCCCTTTGGCTGATGTGCCTGAGTAGGTTTAAGCTGTTATCTAAGAGGTGTTTGCGTTTGGAAAAATTGACATTTTCATCCAAAAAAGTTGCCAGCATATCCAGAACAACCACCGGTGTGCCGTCAAGGGGCAGCTCCGCCAGCATAGCCACCATCTGGTAGCTGGTAAAGGCTCGTGAGAGCCACACCTGCTTCAGCGCAGCCTGGAAGTGGTGGGTTTGTTGGCGCAGGATGCGCGCCAGGGCATAGCCGTCAAAGCGATTGCCGCCATCGACGACGATCACCCGACCGCGCAGTGCCAGTGCTGCTAACATCGACATCAGGCTGTGGACGACCGCTTTTGGTGCCACCACCAGAGATATTTTGCCAGTTTTGGGGATGGGCAATGTGGTTATTTGTCGGTTCATGTTGGCTTCCTTTCCCAGGGCTTATGCGGCATAACAGGTCATACTATCCAGGATTGTTATTATTCCTTAAGTAGAACAAATGTTTTACTAATTTCATAGCCTTATTATAATAGAATGTTTGTTCTATTTCAAGGTGGAAAATTATATTAATTACTAATTAATTTATGTGATGTGGTTTCTTGTGAGGCTTTAGCCGTGCCAACAAGATTTTTTTTATTGCGATAAAGAACAATTAACTGATATAGAAACAAGAATATGGGTACACGTGATGATACTTAAGGTGTGGTTTTCTTAATAGAATAGAAATGTATTTCAATGATTCGTTTATTCATATAGAAAATCTCGGCAGAAAAGAGAAATATGTGATACTTGAAATATTAAGAATTTTTTTGTATTATATGATTAATATCATATTATTTAATGATGACTACAAAAAACAATTTACTCTTTGGCATAATGGTTTTTTTATGAATTAGTACGATGCAAACTTAAAGAGATTGGAAATGCGTAGGAGGACAAAGAAATGATAAACGAGATCGTAAATGTATATTATGGAATTGTTAAAAATCAAAAAAGGATTTGGTTAGTAAGGGATTTAATGCTTTTATTAGCCAGAGATCCCTTCAACAATTGCGGTTCAAATATATCTCCAATTGAGAAAGCAATAAAAATCAAAGATTTAAAAGAACATGATAGTCTTGTACCAAAGCGATTGCCTTACTGTCTGACAAGGCTGATGGTTGGAGTTCTGGGAGGCATTGTGCTGTTAATTGGTTTATCAAGTTGTGGGGGTGGGAAGGTTGACCCGACGCCTATCGTGGAAAAAACACAAACTTATACTCAGGCAGTTTCTCTAAATTTTAAAGACACAACGACAGCACAACCGAGCCGGACTCCTACACAGACGCAAACCCCTATCGAGAAATTAGAGATCGGTTCTAAAATCATAAACCCTAAGGATAATGCGAAGATTGTATATGTGCCCGCGGGTGAGTTCCTAATGGGTAGCGAAGATTCAGTTGCAGATTCTGATGAAGCCCCAGAACACACGGTTTATATGGATGCCTTTTGGATTTACAAACATGAGGTGACTAACGCTCAGTTTGCTGAATTCGTGACCGAAACTTCTTATGAAACTGATGCTGAGAAAAAAGGCTGGAACAGCGTCTACAAAGATGGATCTTGGACTGATTTATCAGGTGCTTATTGGGCAAGGCGGGAAGGTCCGGGCAGTGAAGTTAATGATATGGATGATTATCCAGTGGTTCATGTCAGCTGGAATGACGCAGATGCTTATTGTAAGTGGGCGGGAGGGCGCCTTCCGAAGGAAGCGGAGTGGGAAAAGGCAGCGCGAGGTACAGATGGGCGTACATATCCATGGGGAGATACGCTTGCTAATTGTAGTTTGGCACAATACTGGGATTGTGACGGTAAAACCACAAAGGTGGACAGTCATCCGGATGGTGCTAGTCCTTATGGTGCGATGGATATGGCTGGCAATGTTGATGAATGGGTCAATGATTGGTATACCTCAAATTATTACAGCCAATCAGTCAGCTTGGATAATCCCGAGGGGCCTTCTCATGGAACTTTTAGAGTCTTACGTGGCGGATCCTGGAGCAGTTATTGGATGCCAGGGGCAGAATGGGGTGATTTACGAGTATCAAATCGTCTCAGTACAAACCCGAACAATACGGGAGATACTACCGGGTTTAGATGTATCCTCGATGAAACAAAAGAAACAACTTCAATAACACCGACTTCTACCCTTACACTTAATCCCACATCTTTTACACCTGAAACTGATATAGAAGGTTATCCTGTCTGTGTTGTGATTGATCCGGAAACATCGATTGGACCTGAGATATTTGAAAACACAGAATTTCAAAACGATATTTTAGACTATTTAAACGCAGGCGGCAATCCCTTAGAACTTCCCCAACGGCTTTCCTCAGATGCAGCTGCTCAAGAACCAAACTTAATAACTGTGTACCAACCGGATTTTAATTCGGATCAGATCCCGGACGTGTTGATGACCATCACTTTGCCCTATGGTGGTGGATCTGGGGAATCGCATGTTTATATGTTTATATGCCGGAATGGACAATATGAGACTCACACATTATTTCGCAGAATGGGCGCCGGTATCCAGGCTGAAGGTTTGTATGAGGGGGGAGGCGCGCAGATTGAACGCCTCGATGATTTGAACAAATCGGGGAATATCGAAATTTTATTTTCTGTGAATTGGCCGTGGTATGCAGATTACTTCCTAATAACGTGGGAGAATGACCAGTTTCATAGTTTGATATCGTATGTGGACGAGCTTGGCTTTCAGCGTTCTTACTTTGAAGTCAATCATGGAAATTTTAATATCGAGGATGTGGATGGGGATGGTATCATTGAACTGCTTGTTATTCCCACAAATTCTCAAACGATGGAAATCGAGACGTGGTATTGGGATGGGGAACAATATCAGTTGCCAGATGAGTGAAATAATGTACCTCTGATCTTACAAGCAACAGGCAGAAGGACAGCCAGCGCAACATCAATAGAGTGGCAATAGGTCATATCTTTTTGGGTTGCTTTTATCCAAACCGATCAAAATTTCATGGGAATTATTTACTATGTTTCTCCTTATGAGAATTCAACTGGATCATATAATTAACAACCTAGCAATATCTGGTATTCGTTATAAGGATTTCTTGTAAACATTTACTTTTAGAAAGTAATTCCGATAATTTTAGTAATTGGATTAGGTTTTGTTACGCTTCTTTACCGCCCTAAATAGTTTAAGTGAATATAAAAGGTCTAGAACCCATTTCTGAAATTTTAGTGGGTGAGTCGTATTGTGCGAAAATTGTATTTAATTTGGATAAGATTAAGATGAGGTTGAACTCTAGTTTTATTGGTTGATTGTTTTTAAAGCATGCCACTAATGCTCTTATCAGCGATCGATTTGAAAGGAAGCCATCATTTCATCAAGTTCATTTAGATGAGGAATGAATGTGGATGGACCTTGTGCTTCTAACCATGTAAGGGTTTTAGCAAGATAAGCCTCAAAATTCTCTTCGAATGGTTGGTATTCTGAAATGATGGTATCACCATCATTTGGAAGACCTGCATTGGTGATCGGTAAAATTGCACTGATGTAGAAATCCCCATCTGAAGTTAGACCCTGATACGTATAAAATAAATGTTGATTGTCAATTGGATATATGTCCTGAGAATACATCGTCAGAAAACTGACGCCAGAGCCGTTTTCAAAATCAAAATAATTGACTTTAGCTGCAAACATTTGTGCTGCAGGCCACAAGGGTAGAAACGGAAAATTACTTAGATGACCACCAACAGGCTGGGCTTTGAGCGTCTGCTGTAAGTTGTCGATGGTTTCTGCAGCTTGTGGGTCGATCATACGCAGTTCATCCACAGGATATACTCGTATGATAGGTGAATGAAAGTGGTCTCTGATGGTGTAGGTGTCAAAAGTGAACTCAAAATAGGTGGGATAGTTTTCTCCTGGAGAGGCATCTTCACCACTATTATTTCCAGGTATCGTTGCAGGGAAAATTACTTGAGCGATACTTTGGTCAAAGGAGAAATTGACACCCTCATAACTTACATCAAATCGTTGTGTTTGCCCCATTTGATCCGTGATATCTGTGGGTATTGTGACGCTCTCTTTTATTCGGGTCGCGATCACTGTTTGTGCTTCGATCGGTGGCTTTGTTGTTTCGGACTCATCTTGTGGTTGGCTTTCCAATGCAACTTGAGATTCCTTTAAAGCTGAGCGCGTTTCTTGTTCGCCTATATCATCAGAGTTATAAAATTTCGATAGGTTTAACGAACAACCTAGAGCAGCGAAAATTAACGTAATGGTTATAAGGATGATAAACAATAAGGTTTGTTTACTGTTTTTCATATTATCCTCCTTAAATAAATTCCTTCTAATTACTATTATATATCAATATCCTATATTAATATGATAATAATACTTGAAATTAACGATAAAATTTTGTATCATAGTCTTATCATCATATTCTTCATTTTATGAAAAATAAAAACTCTCTTTTTTTCTTTCAAGCTTAACTACTTAGATGAGAGTTGAAGGTAAAAAGATGATTTAATCAAACTATATTTTATTTTATTGGCGGTCTTAGACGTTCTTTTGTAAAATTTCTGAGATTTTGATTTATGAAAAGATTAAATTATTTAACCAAGCAAATTGGGGTTTGGGCCTATACGATGAAGAGGATACTGAAATGAAGAATAAAACTACGAAGAGAGTCCTTGATTTAAATCAAAATAAAATCATGAAAAACTCGAGAAATTTATTTCAAATGGGGGTTATTATGCTGTTTGTTATAGCGTTAGTTGTGGGGTTGACAGGCTGTGAAAGTAGAAGACATCCAATTACTATCGCGAAGAATACCCCAGAAAATACCCAAACAGCCTCTCAAGACCAAACCAAGACACCAACTTTAAGCTCAACCCCCGCTCAAATGCAACAACCCACCCAAGAGTTAGGGATTGGTTCAGAAATGATAAACCCAAAGGACAATGCGGAGATGGTGTATGTACCTGCGGGTGAGTTCATGATGGGCAGTGATGATTCAGACGCAGGTGCTGATGAATCTCCAGCACACAAAGTTAATGTGGATGCTTTCTGGATGTATAAGCATGAGGTCACCAACGCCCAATTTGCGGATTTTCTAAACTCTGAGGGAAACCAGGTGGAGAGTGGAATGAACTGGTTGAATGAATGGGATTCAGACGCGCGTATTCACCAATCAGAAGGGGCGTGGATCCCAGATGTGGGCTTTGCAAACCACCCGGTGGTGGAAGTGTCATGGTACGGTGCAGCCGCCTATTGTCAGTGGGTGGGGGGGCGCTTGCCAACGGAAGCAGAGTGGGAGAAAGCAGCCCGGGGTGCGGATGGGCGCACTTACCCCTGGGGGAATGATGATGTGACCTGTACGAAAGCAAATTATTGTGATAAGAATTGTCCGGGGGATTGGGCTGATAGCCATCAGGATGATGGCTATTCGGGTACAGCACCAGTTGGGAGTTTCCCGGACGGTGTCAGCCCCCATGGCGTACTGGATATGGCTGGCAATGTGGAAGAGTGGGTTGTGGATTGGTATGATGAAAATTATTACAGCCAGTCCAGTAACATAGACAATCCTCAAGGACCTACCAGTGGCAATCTTCGTGTCCTGCGCGGGGGCAATTGGTTCAATGGTGTGAGGTTATTGCGGACATCGACTCGCAACAGGTACTATCCTGACAGCGCACAATTCAACATCGGTTTTCGCTGTGTCTTCGATGAAGAAACACAACCGGAAGAAACAATCACTGAGTCATTGAAGAATGAAGTGGATGGTGCTGAGCTTGTGCTTGTGCCTAGGGGCATGTTCCTGATGGGGAGCGAGGATTCAGATGCAAAACTTAATGAAGCCCCACAACATATGGTTTTTATGGATTCATTCTGGGTTTACAAGCATGAAGTGACGAACGCCCAATTTGCAGCTTTTTTAAGCGCTGAGGGAAATGAGATGGAAGGTGATGTGACCTGGCTGGATGTGGATGGTGTGGATGTTCATATTCACCAATCTGAAGAGCAGTGGGTTCCCGATGCGAGCTACGAAGAACACCCTGTAGTGCATGTCAGTTGGTTTGGGGCAGCTGCCTACTGCCAATGGGCTGGTGGCCACTTACCAACGGAGGCGGAGTGGGAGAAGGCTGCCCGGGGTGCGGATGGGCGCACCTATCCCTGGGGGTATGATGCTATAACAGGTGCGAAAGCAAATTATTGTGATAAAAACTGTCCAAAGGATAGGGCTGATATGAACCAGGATGATGGCTATTCACTTACAGCACCAGTTGGAAGTTTTCCAGATGGTGCTAGTCACTACGGTGCACTGGATTTGGCTGGCAATGTGTGGGAGTGGGTGGCGGATTGGTACGATGGTGATTATTACAGTCAGCCAGGTAATACAGACAACCCCCAAGGTCCGCCTGATGGTGATTACAAAATTATGCGCGGTGGCTCTTGGGATCGTGAAGAAAATCTCCTACGCTCCTCGTATCGCGGCGTGGGCAGTCCAGATGGCTCGTACTTTAACACCGGGTTTCGCTGTGTACTCGATCAAAATAATTGAAATAAAGTCTATTAGTTATGTGAAAAGATGTGTTGCTGACCACATTAGAAACTAACTAGATTATAGGCTGATCTATAGGAAGAAACAAAGAATTTATAAATTCAATTTTTTACAAAAGGAGTATTCCCGATGAAAAGACGTCATCCGTATTTAATAATTTTTCTAACCTTATTTCTTATGGTTGCCTGTCAACCATCCGTCAAAAAAATTCAAGAAGCATTGGAGGAAACCCAATCAGTAATTTCTTCATTAACACAAACAAAGACGGATAAACCCACTTCCACAGAACAAGCTTCATCGATCCAGACACAAAAACCAGCATCAATAGATACAGTAGAGCCAACAGACACGCCTGAACCCACAATTGCACCGTTTATTCTTTATCACAATGATTTTTCAGAAAAACTAAGTGGTTTCCCTGAAATTGAGAACGAGAGATATGTTTTTCAATATTCGGATGGCAAATATCTTATGAGCAGTATAAAAGGAAATTATGTGTATAGCGCTTGTGCTAAACGCAATTTCGATGATGTGGTTATTTCTGTTGATGCAAAAATTATTTCTGATGATTCCAGATCTTCCTATATAACAATCAAATGGCGCCATGACAGTAGTGATAATTCTGAGTATACGCTTTTCGTTAATGGGGAGGATGATTATATTCTTGATAAAAGAATTGATTTTGAATTACAAAATTTACGTGAATGGGATCAAAGTAAATTCATAAGGGCAAAAGGACAGGTTAATAATATTACAATTGCGAACTATGGAAACACATCATTTATCTACATAAATGATCACTTTATTACACAATTGATGGATGATTCTTTAGATACAGGTGATATTTGTTTAGGGGTAAGTTCGAGTGATGAAACTGCTGAAGTAACCTATGATAATCTCTTAGTGTATTCATTTGAAAGTTGGACACCTCCGGATGGGGAAATTGATATAAAAGCTATTGCTGAAGAAATGAATTCCCAACCGTCCAAGAATGAAGTGGATGGCGCTGAGATTGTGCTTGTGCCTAGGGGCGAGTTCTTGATGGGCAGCGAGGATCCAGTCGCAAAACCTCATGAAGCCCCAGAGCACATGGTTTATTTAGATTCGTTCTGGATATACAAGTATGAGGTAACCAACGCCCAGTTTGCAGCTTTTCTAAATGCTGAGGGCAATCAATCAGAAGGTGGTGTGACCTGGTTAGATGAGGCTGATGTGGATGTGCATATTCACCAATTAGGAGGGCGGTGGGTTCCCGATGAGACCTACGAAGACCACCCGGTAGTGCAAGTCAGCTGGTATGGCGCAGTGGCCTACTGCCAGTGGGCTGGCGGCCGTCTTCCAACAGAGGCGGAGTGGGAGAAGACTGCCCGGGGTGCAGATGGGCGTACTTATCCCTGGGGGAATAATGGTGTGACCGGTTCGAAAGCAAATTATTGTGATAAGAATTGTCCAAAGGATACGGCTGATAGCAACCATGATGATGGTTATGCGCGTACAGCCCCCGTTGGAAGATTTCCCAAGGGGGCCAGTCATTACGGTGCACAAGATATGGCTGGCAATGTGTGGGAGTGGGTAGCTGATTGGTATGATGGATCTTATTACAGTCAGCCAGGTAATACAGACAACCCCCAAGGTCCGCCTGATGGTGATTATAAAATTATGCGCGGTGGCTCCTGGGATCGTGAAGAAAATCTCCTACGCTCCTCGTATCGCGGCGTGGGCAGTCCAGATGGCACATATTTTAACACTGGTTTTCGCTGTGTACTCGATCAAAATAATTGAAATAAAGCCTACTCGATGAGTGAAAAGACATTCAGTTGATCATAATAGAAACTGGCACGATCAAAGGCTGAGCTGTCGGAAAAAGAAAAAATTATAACCGAAAATTTTTACAAAAGGAGCTTGTTCGATGAAAAGACATCGTCTGTATTTTATAATTTTTCTATCCTTAATTCTTATAGTTGCCTGTCAACCATCCGTTGCAAAAATTCAAGAAGCATTGGAGGAAACCAAATCAGCAATGCCTTCATTAACGCAAACAAAGACGGATAAACCTACTTCCACAGAACAAGCTTCATCAACCCAGACACAAAAACCAACATCAACAACATCCAGGAATGAAATGGATGGCGCTGAGTTAGTGTATGTACCTAAGGGTGAATTTCTTATGGGCAGTGAGGATTCAGATGCTTGGGAAGATGAAGCCCCAGAGCACATGGTTTATTTGGATTCGTACAGGATTTATAAACATGAGGTGACAAATAGTCAGTTTGCTGAATTTGTGAAGGAAACTAATTATGAGACATATGCTGAGGAAAATGGTTGGAGTCGGGTTAACCAAGGAGAAAATTGGTTTGTGCCAGGTGCATATTGGGCAGTGCCGCAAGGTCAAGATAGTAATGTGAACGGATTGGGAAATTATCCAGTCATCCATGTCAGTTGGAGTGATGCGGATGCTTATTGCCATTGGGCTGGCGGTCGCTTACCAACAGAAGCAGAGTGGGAAAAAGCAGCCAGAGGTACGGATGGGATTACTTATCCTTGGAAAAATGATGGTGTAACCGGTGAGAAAGCAAATTATTGTGACAAGAACTGCGCTAGCGATAAGGCAGATGTTGCTCATGATGACGGCTTTTCTTATTCAGCACCAGTCGGAAGTTATCCTAATGGGGCTAGCCCCTCCGGTGCATTAGACATGGCAGGCAATGTATTTGAATGGGTGGCGGATTGGTACGATAAAGAATATTACAGCCAGGCGACCTACGCCATCAATCCTCAAGGTCCATCTTTTGGTAGTGAAAAGAGCTATCGCGGTGGATCCTGGGTCAGCGATAAAGAGTCTCTGCGTACTTTTTCTCGCTTTGCTATTGATCCAATTTTTACAGATGACAAAATAGGATTTCGCTGTGTCCTCGATGAAAAAGATGTAACAATTTCAATAACAGCAACTTCTACTATTACACCTAGCCCCACAATTTTTACTCCTGAAACTGATGCGGAAGGTAATCCTGTTTGTGTTTTGATTGATCCTAATATTGCTATTGGATCGCAGATATTTGCAAACATTGAATTTCAATACGATATTTTAAATTATTTAAACGCTGGTGGCGATCCCTTAGAACTTCCCCAGCAGCTTGCCTCAGACGCAGCTGCTCAAGAACCATACTTAATTGCCGTTTACCAACCGGATTTTAATTCCGATCAGATCCCAGATGTGATAGTAACCGTCACGTTACCGTATGGAAATGGATTAGGGGAATCGCATGTGTACGCCTTTTTGTGTCAGTATGGACATTATGAAAGCTATTTATTATTCCGCCATGCTGGCGCTGGTATAAAGGCGGAGGGCTTATATGCTGGTGGGGGCGCTCGCATCGAACGCCTCGATGATTTGAACAAATCGGGTAATATTGAAATCTTGTTTTCGGTGAATTATCCATGGTATGCCGAATACTTCATCGGAACTTGGGATGGTGGAGGATTTAAAAGTTTAATTTCATATCCCGATTTTGACAATTTTGGCTCTTGGCACGTTTCTTTCCTTGTAGATCCCGGCAATTTTAAAGTTGAAGATACGGATGGGGATGGGGTGTATGAATTAATTGTTCTTGGAAATAGGTATGATTCTGAGTTAGAAGACAAAATATATTACTGGAATGGGAAACATTGGTTGCCAGAAAATTGAAACAAGGCATGTCAATCATATAAACCATCAGAACAAGGAAAAGTAGTCTTGAAGCAATAGCGTAACGGCAGGTCACATTTTGGTGTTGTTTTTGCTCGATCACACTCAATAATATTATCATTGTTCATGGCTCATTTGCGATAGGGCGTTAGTTTATTTTCAAGGTAAAAATACAATTTTCTACTTGGAAATTTATGTGCCATACTTGTGCCCTGTGATGTTTATAGGCTGTTTCTTTTAGGAGGAGATTCTTGAGGTATACGTTGGTCTAATCCACTTATTAAAAAGATAGACTCTTGGGTGTAATGAATCAAAATAAGATGGGTCTTAGAAAAATTCACCAAAAAATATTAAAAAAGGATATAATACTAAATTGAGGAATTGTTTTGCCTTGAATTTTTAAGGTTTAAACAGTTCATAAACGCCGAAATTAAAAGCACGACTGACAACTTGTTAGGGACAAAGCTTGTATTCTAATAATTGTAAACAAGGTTCACATCCTTAATTTAAGGTCTAAATGATGGTAGAAGTTGAATTCGTAAATCAGATTCGCCCTAAAATAGCGGATGAATTTAAAATTCAGGGGAAGATTACGCCGCGAACACCTGCCATCGCCAGGGCATATGAGTTGGGGAAAGAGCTTCATAAAGGGCAAATGCGACTTAGTGGTGAACCCTATTTTGAGACCCACTGCGTATGGATTGCGGAGTTTATTGATCGGCTTGTGCAGAATGAAGCCTGGACAATCGCAGCCTTACTGCACGATGCCGTCGAAGACCAGGGCGAGAGCCTCGATCAGCTGCAGCAGTATTTTCCAGGTCTTTTAGGCAAGCATGTTGCGTATCTGGTTGACGGCGTGACTAAGATGAGTAACCCTCGAGACGGCCGCTCACGAGAACTTGAAACCCTCCGGAAGATTGCACGATTTCGCGATCCGGGGGTTTTTCTTATCAAGCTGGCTGATAAAAGCCATAACATCATGACTTTGGGGTACATGTCCCCCGAAAAACAACACCAAAAAGCGACTGAAGCAATCAGGTCTTATGGAAAACTGGCGGGCATCTTAAATTGTTATCGCTGGCGCAGGTGGCTGGAGGATATGGCTTTTCCTTATGCGGAGCCGGGGGTTTATGATTTTGTTAGGAGTGAAATTGATCAAGATCCAAGGTTAGATATCGGTTTCATCAACAACATGTTGGCGCAACTGCGCGATTTGATGGAAGACGAAGAGGTCCCCGGTAAAGTGCGCATCATCGTCAACGGTTACTGGCAAGCCTGGCAAAAACTACGTCAAATGGCGCGCGATAGACGGACTTCACTGGATAATTTCTCAGCGGTCAATGATATTGTCAGTTTTAGAATGTTGGTCAGTGGTAACGATGTGTCCAAATGCTATCAGTTATTAGCGAGGGTGAATCGCTATTTTGGCCGCAATTTGGATCATAATCGGTTTGACGATTATATTGCCAGTCCACAACATGGTTATCAAGCCCTACAAGTAACAGGGTGGTTACCGGATTATGGTGCTGTAGAGGTTGCCATCACCACCGAGGAGATGGAAGGGGAAAACCTGTGGGGCGTGGTGCACGCCTTGAAACATGGAAAAGAGATCACCCCCTATAAACCGATTCAAATATTTACGCCTTCCGGAGGGACTCGGTTTCTGCCCGATGGGTCAACTGTTTTAGATGCGGTTGCTTCAATCCAGGATTTCCTTTTAGATAAAATCAATCGTGTTGAGGTTAATGGGGAGGTTCGACAGTTGGGCGATCCAATCTTGCCGGGTGATGTTGTGGAGGTGATCACCCAGGGAGAGCGGATGGTGCCGGATGAAACCTGGTTGCAGTTCAGTAACCTTTCTACCAAGCGATTATTGCAATCTGTGTTATTCACCGTGGCATTGAAACGAACCGCTGAGGCGGGAAGAAAAATGATGGCACCTCTGCTGAATGCGCGCGGCATTATTGATTTAGAGGATGTGCAAATTCAAGAACGGGTCAAATTTGAAAATTTACTGAGCTCCTTAGCTGCATCGAGTTTGGATGATCTCTATTCTGCCCTGGGTGGTGGGGCAATCCGGGTTGGTGATGTTAGGGAAGCTATGGATGAGGTCGGTCTATCCCGTGAGGACTTGGGTTGGATGACAGTCAGCATTATTGGCCCTGCGGACACGAATAAACCGGGCGTTCTCGCTTATTTAGCGGGATTGGTTTCACGGTTCGGGGGAAACATCCTGCGCACGGTCAATAACACCTTTAGCGATGGTTCATTCACCCTGCGCATGGTCATCCATGGATTGGATCTTGATAAAAAGGACGATATTTTACATGAATTTTTACACTGTGCCATCCCACTGACAGATGTGCAGATTGTGTAAAGTCTAAATTATCTTGGGGTGGGGCATTGAGACGAAAAGTGTTAAACGGATCTCGTTGTTTAAAAATCCAGAATATTAATTATCAAGTTGAATATTAAAACTGGTTTCCAGGTGTGTCTAATTCTGCCAGGAGCATCCAAAGTCCTTTGCGGTCCAGAGCGTCCTTCGGTGCTCGGTCATAATAAATCCGGAAAAGGCGTCCATCCTGAACCTGGACGTCAAAATAAAACTTACCTACCCCCCATGACCCTTTTTGGCTGGCAGATATGGCATGTTGGGGTTGCATATTCTTTTCCATTCGGTCCTTGCGCGAGAAATCTTTCCACTCAGCCAAACAAGTTTTGACATTTAAAACTTCATTTCTCCATGTAAAACTATCAGGACAGGGCGGTCGCTTGGAAAATTGTGGTTCATTGGTGAAGCTAACAGTAATTGGCTCCGAGATAAAGCGCTTTTGTGGCAGCTTTTTCAATTTCATTTGAATAATTCTAACTGGAAGGTCGGATGATGTCCATCCAATAAGATAAACCGTGATGCCCTTTTCACGGAAGCTCCAAGTTTCTGAAGGGCTTGTAAATCCCTTATTTTGTGATAAGTGCGCTTTGCCAGGATATTCTTAGCAGTTATGGAGCCAATGCCAGGAATTTTTATGAGATCTTGATAGCCAGCTGTGTTGATTTCAACCGGTTGATGTATTAGATTGGCTTCGGCCCAGGCAATTTTAGGGTCTTTCTCCATGTCCAAATTCCCTATTGTGTCAAATTGGATGTCTTCAACTGAAAATTGGTAATCCCTTAATAAATAAAAAGCTTGATACAGTCGATGTTGACGCCAGTTATTTAAGCGGGGCAGATTCTCAAAGGGCGTGTTAAGCACGGGGGAAAACCCCGAATAATAAGCGCGGGTCAGGTTGTAACTTGCATGAAGTCGTGCGGTAATTTGGAGCAGGTCCAAATCAGATTCACCTACAGCCCCAACCACAAATTGGGTACAACTGCTCGGCCAGATCCCTTTCCACGCTAATCTCGGAGAAAAATTCCGGCGAATCTTATCGATGGTCTTGATGGGTTCGAGAAGTTCCTGAAAAAAGACCTTGTGGGGCGCTAGTTTTTGGAGACAAGCCTCATTAGGTGCTTCAAGATTGATGGAGACCCGATCTGCAAGTTGCATTGCTCTCAAAATTTGATCTTTCTCCGCGCCAGGCATGATTTTGAGATGTATATAGTTGGGATAATGATACTTATGACGCAGGATCTCCGCCGTGGCAATAATTCGATCTTGGGTTTTAATGCCCCCACCAGCAATACCGGAACTGAGGAAGACCCCTTGGGCGATTTTTGCTTGGGAAAGCTTAACAACCGCTTTTGCTAATTCATCAGGGGTGAGGCTAACCCGTTGGGTGTCTCGACCTGAGCGGAAGCAGCAATAATTACAATCCCGTTCACAAACGGAGGTTTGCATGGTTTTTAACAGTGGGACTGTTTTACCATTTGGCAGATGGGCTTGGGTGACGTGAAAACGCTCTTGTAATTGGGAGATTGGTTCATCGGGCTGGGATTTTCCCCAGTTAGATGGTAAGTCTTCCGCAGACTCAAAGGCATTGTTTATGGAGAGCGCTTTTAGTTTTGCCAAGGTATCCATAAGGATATTATAGAACAAATGTTTTACTTTTACAAGTATAAATACTGGAATATGTTTTGTGTTTGCATTTCTTTATTATCATTTTTCATTTGGAACCTAACATAAACGATGGCGACTGATTGATATTTATTGTAAATTTGTTTAATTACCATGAAAACCGATCTGAAATTCATGCGGTATACTTGAAGGTTATGGCGTGAGAGGTAAAATATTAACTGTTACGTGAGGTGTATTATCGCCTCGATGAAAAAAACAAAAATTGCTTATGAGGATGAAATCTGGGAACAAACCAGCTTAAACAGACATCCATAATTACAGGAATTTAGACTATGATGAAACGTTCACTGACATTAATGTTAGCGATTGCATTGAGCCTTGTGGCTGGGTTTGGATTATTTTCTGTCCAATCGGCCCAGGCAGATTCAACCACAATGCCAGTTCAACAATTAACCCCAGCCGGCCCTCAATTACCGGCGCAAAATGAACCAGATGTCGAAGGGGCTGTGCATGCCCTGTATTTTTACGCAAATGACTGCCCCCATTGTATCGACGTTTTAGAGACACTTATACGACCGATGGAAGCAGAATATGGGGACTTGTTGGATATTCGCTTATTGGAAATTGGCATCCCTGAATATTACGAAGCGATGTTATTGATTGAATCCTGTTGTGAAGTGGATCCTTCCGAAAGGAGCATCCCTTCCCTGGTTATTGATAGTCAAATACTGATTGGGGAAACAGAGATTCGGGAAGAATTTCCGGCACTTGTTGAAGATGGCGTTGCCCAAGGCGGGATACCTTTCCCGGATATTGAGGGGCTCGACCCCAGCAAGTTGATCAGTGTGGACCCACAACCGGTGGATGAAAATGATGAACTTTGCGATGAAGATGAAAGCTGCGTGGTCGCTGCGCCGATTTACATTGGTTATTTTTACCAGACGGGATGCCAGGAATGCAGCCGAGTGGATGCGGACTTGAATTATCTTAATTCCCGCTATCCGCAAATCCAGGTGGTCGAATTCAACATTTATGACCATGCAGACCTGGCCAATTGGATGGTGGAACGGATCAATTACGAAGGTGATTTCCAATCCCCCGCATTATTCATTGGAGATCGCGTTTTGGTGGCTGAAGAAATCTTGCCTGAGAATATCGTTCCCATCCTGGAGGAATATAAAGTGACAGGCGCTGATGCGACCTGGTTGGATTATTCTGAAGAGGAGGGGCGTCGGTCCATCATTGAACGCTTTGAGAATATGGGCTGGTTGGCTGTTGTTGCGGCAGGATTAATCGATGGGATCAATCCCTGTGCCTTTGCCACCTTAATTTTCTTCGTGTCCTACCTGACCTTGAGCGGTAGAACGGGCAAGGAAGTGTTACATGTGGGTGGCGCATTTGCCTTGGGCGTATTTTTAGCTTATTTTATCGTTGGATTGGGTTTGTACCAGGTTTTGGAATACTTAGGTTCCACCCTGAATGTAATCAGTAGAATTGTGTACATTACAACGGGCGTATTTTGCCTTGTGTTAGCTGTGTTTAGTTTTTTGGATTACAGAAAAGCTAAAAAAGGTGAAGTTGGGGACATGCTGCTCAGTTTGCCAAAACCACTCCGCAAGCGCATTAATGCGACCATCCGTAAAGGCCGCAACACGAATAATTATGTTGTCGGTGCTTTTACCGCAGGGGTGTTGATCTCCTTCCTTGAGCTTGCTTGCACAGGTCAAGTCTATTTGCCAACGATCATCTTCGTGAGCAGTATTCCCGGGTTGCGGATCCAGGCGCTCTTGTATTTGGCCTTGTACAATTTGCTGTTTATTGTTCCTTTGGTAGCCATCTTTATTTTGGTTTATTTTGGGACAACATCTAACCAATTAACGCAATTTTTACAGGAAAAGGCAGCAACCGTTAAATTTGCGATGGGCATTGTCTTTATTGCGCTGGGCAGCTGGCTTTTGGTCTCACTGGCCATATAAGTGATCGTTTCTTGATTGAAATTGGAATAAAAGCAAGTATCTTACAAAGGAGGAGATTATGTGCGGTCGCTTTACCATAACGCTGGACCCTGGTGAGATCCAAGAATTGTTAAATTTAGGGCCTTTTGTGCATATTCAACAGCCCCGTTACAATGTGGCACCCTCGCAACCCGTTCCAATTGTGAAGGATCTTGAAACGAAATCGATTGAATTATATAAGTGGGGGTTGGTACCATTTTGGGCGGACGATCCCAATATTGGTTTCAAGATGATCAATGCCCGATCGGAAACAGCCCATGAAAAGCCATCCTTCCGAGCAGCGTTCAAGTATCGGCGCTGCCTGATCATTGCGGATGGGTTTTTTGAGTGGCATGCGGCTGATAAGGGTGAAGCAAAGACTCCCTATCTATTTAAATTAAAAAATGATCACCCCTTCACATTTGCGGGCTTATACGAACATTGGCCGATCCCGTCGGGTGGTGAGTTACATACTTGCACGATTTTAACCTGTCCACCCAATGAATTGGTCAGCGATTATCATAACCGGATGCCAGTGATGCTTGGGGAGGATACACGCTGGGAATGGCTTGATCCAGAGGCGAAACAATCCGATTTGTTGGATCTTTTAATTCCCTATCCAGCAGATGAAATGAAGTGTTTCGCCGTCTCTCGCGAGGTCAATTCACCCCAAAATGATCGACCTGAGATCTTGGAACCGGTTGAGGCATAAATTTGGTTTGCTCTTTAACAATTGATATGGAATTTGCTTTGATATTGATTAAAAACAATCTTGACCTACTATGGATTGAATGGTAGAATTTCATTCGCTTAAATGCGCGCCCCCATCGTCTAGGGGACCAGGACGCAGCCCTTTCAAGGCTAAAACCGGGGTTCGAATCCCCGTGGGGGCACAGAACGACTCTAACAAAATAGAGTCGTTTTCTCTTTAACTTAAATTACTCTTTCAATATCCTGATGTAAATATTTGGTAAGACTGGGGCCATGGTCCCCGTGGGGGCACAGAAACGACTCTTATAAATTGAGTCGTTTTCTATTTTATCAATAAAGTTCTTTCAATACCCATATGAGCACAGGTACACGCGAAGGTGGTAAGCACTTTAGCGGGGATACAAATAAAGATCGAATATTTCGCAATTTTATCAATACCTTAAATTATTTGTAGATTTCTAGGTTGGGGCACGGCACGCCGTGCCCCTACGTTTGGTCAAACCTGATTTCTATTCTAGGCATATACACCTAGAAAATTTTGCGTAAGATAGGGGCTATGGTCCACGTGGGGGCATATCAAACATGATGCAGAATGGAATTGTTTTATATTTTCATAGGGAAAAATCATGAGAAAGTGGGGGACATTTGTAAAGTAGACGCTATGATAAAGACACTTTTGTGGATGCGATTTGGATACGTTCTCGTTACGCACCTTTGCTATGCTGAATTTGTGACAACAGTAAACCACGCTATTAGCAAGTAATAGCTCTGGTTTTAATTGGTAAATTCATAAATCGTAGGCTGATTACCTGGAAAGGAAATGTTAAATGAAAGGTTTTTTGACCGAGCCGTAAGTTTTATTCTCTAAAGGAGGAACAAAAAATGAAGAAAATGACGTTCCTATTTTTGGTAAGTTTAATCGCATTGGCCTTCCTGGTTACTCCCGTCTCTGCAAAAACAATCAAAACACCTTATGAAGGTTCTGAGGAGTGCGGAGATGTAATTACGTTGGATGCGCGAGAGTGGTTCTCTGAAGATGGTGTTTATCATGTGCGTGATGGATGGCTTGAATGCACTGATACAGTGCCCAGTGAAACACGTGTTAGCGGCGATGTGTCTCTGACAGTAAACTGGAACTTTCAGTTTACCATGACACACCCTTTCGGGCCGATGTGGGGCAAAATCCACCTAGAAAGTGAGGGCGGTTATTGGGAGGGGATCTGGGTGGGAGAGATAACTGAACTTGAAGGATACAGTTATATCCATGCTGTAATGCGCGGGTTTGGGGATTATGAGGGATTGCAAGCCCGGGCAAACTATTTCAAAGACAGCCTCTCGAGCACATATCAGATCAGCGGTGTGATCATGGAACCGGGTGGAAAATAAGACGCAGTTAGAGTCTGCGGCGTGTTAAATGCAGGAGACTGGCATCAATCATAGGCTCCTGCATTCTCACAACCTATCTGCACCAAGTTCAGGCGCAAAAGTTTAGACCAACGCTTCGAGAAGTGATTTCGCCTCTTGCAAGTCAGGCGTTTCGAAGCCTTCGGTGAACCAATTATAAATCTCCGCCAGCATGTTTCGCGCCTGTGCCCGTTTGCCCTGTTTCTGCAGCAACCGGCATAGGCTCATGGTGGCACGCAGCTCCCAAAATTTTGCCTTAAGCCGACGAGCGATCTCAATGGCACGCTGGAAGCAGACCTGTGCTTCTTCGGCTGCGCCCCTTTCCAAAAGCAGTAGCTCCCCTTTTATTCGGTGAAATTCCGGTTCTTCAAGCAAAAAACCCTTTTCGCGCACCATCACCAGTGCCTCTTCAATAACAGCCAATCCCTCTGAGATTTTCCCTGCTTTACAATAGGTATCGGCAAGCATCGAGAGCTCTTGTTGATAAAGCAGCCATGAACCGGATTCTTTTAGAATTGCCAACCCTTGATGGATCATATTGATCCCTTCCTCCAGTTGTCCCTCCTCGCCCAACACCCAACCCATGGCGCCTAAAGCACCCCCCAAACAGAACGAATAGCCATGTTCCCTGGAGAGGGCAATTGTCTTTTCTGCTATTTCACGGGTACGGGCCACATCCCTCAAGCTTACATAATGGTAGGAGGTATCCATCAAAGCATAAGGTTTAACGTAGGATTGCTCCGATTCGCTGAGCAGCTTGAATACCTTTTTGAAACACTCTTCAGATTGGTCTGCGTAGCCTAAAAACTTTAAAGCCCACCCTGCGTTTGTAAGTGTTTCTGGTAAATTGTTTTGTCCTAGCTTCTCATTGAAAGCACGATCATATTCAGCATTGTAGAGGGCTAACATCTGCTGCTGCTGTTTAAGAAATTCTTCTGCTTGACCCAAGTACAAAAGCGTGGAACCAATTTCGTGATGGGCTAACAGTAATAACTCTGGCATGGCAAGAAATTCAGCAAGCTTTCTCATCTCATGACCCAATTTGAGTGCCATTTGGAGCTCCAGGCGTTGATCGTAATAGTCCTTTAATCCTAACAAAGCTTGGAACAATTCATATGAAGGTTCGATGTTTTGGGTCAATTGTCTAACTTGCCCATAGACTTGCTTGGTCTCAGCATCCGTAGGACCCTTGACAACTCTATGCAATAAGCCTAATCCTAAAAGAAGGGAAATCTCCACCTGATCACGCTGCGGCGTTTCGGGCAGGGTCTTAATCAAATCAAGGCCATGCCTGAAGTGCGCAACAGTTTCCTCATAAGCAAACATCTTAAATGCCCGGTCCCCTGCCTGGCACAAATATTCAGCCGCCTTTAATTTCATCCCGGCAGTCTCAAAATGCCAGGCTAAAGGAACAGCCAATTCACCTGTCTGATCGCCATATAGAGTCTCCAGCGCGGTTCCCACTGCCAGATGTAAATGCGCCCGTTGTACCGGGTCAAGTTGATCATACAGATATTTTTGAAAGAGGAAGTGACGAAAGCGATAATGTGACAAACGTTGATCACCCTACCACTCCAGGTCTTGCGCCTGGACCAGGTGGTGCTTGTGTGTCAGAGGACCGCTTAAACATCCCAAGACCTGGTTTTCATCGATGTCCATAACGCGGGCAATGGCTTCAGCCGTGAATTCTTCACCTTGGATGCTGGCTGCTGCCAGTAGAGACTGCCATTCCTTAGGAAGTCTACTCATTTGCTCAGCGATAACCGCATTTACCCTGGGCGGAAAGAATTTCCAATTGAGGGAATGTTGTGCTCTCCAGCGTCCTGATTCGTCCTTGATCAGTTCACCACGACTCTGCAATCCGCGCAGCAGTTCAACGGTAAACATGGGATGCCCGCCTGTGTGCTGAAAAAGAACCTCCCGAAAATCCTCGGACAGACAATTAAGCTCCGAATCAATAAATGCATTCACAAATTTTCGACCCTCGGTTTTATCCAGATCAATGAATATATCCCCAAATTCAAGCTGCAATTCATGGATTATGGGCTCGAGGGGATGCCGTTTAATGCCTGAGTCAGCCGAAGGTCGTCCCATGGCAACCTCCTCTGGGCGATAAGCGCCTATCAGCAGAATTCTGCTGTAGTGCAACCTGCGCCCAAGATGAAAGAGTAAGCCAATGGAACCGGGATCTGCCCACTGCAGGTCGTCCACCATGAGGATTAAGGGCTTTTGATAGGATAATTTTTGTAATGTTTTTGTTAATTGCTCAAATAAATCAGACTGCTGCAGTTTATCAGTCCCAAATTTAAAGCCCTTTTTTTGATCCAGAATCTCAACTAAACGGGCGGCCTGGTCAGGTGCACCCACTTGAGCGCGAGCCAGCAAAGACGGTCCTGAGAGTAACCGATCAATAAGGATAGGACCATTTTCCAGAAGTTCCTGCAAGACATCAGGCAACCATCGCCATAGGCGCTGCGCGTGTTGCCCAGTAATCTCACCGCCAGCCCATTTAGCTTCGACCTCACCGGTCAACATCTCCATCATTTCCAAGAATGGTAGATAGGGATCACCGAAGCCTGTATAGGCATTGCATCGACCTTTGACAGCCAGTAAATCGGCATTTGATGCCATCGCTTGCCTGATGAATTCATTGGCAAGAAAGCTCTTTCCACTTCCTGGCGCACCGACAATGAAAACAACTTGCCCCTGACCTTCCAGTGCCTGGTCTAGTGAATGATTCAGTTGAGCCATTTCATTCTCGCGACCGACGAAAATGGGTTCATTGGCTGGGGCGGCATCCCCATTTTTTAGAAAGGCTGGCGTGTGGATCGTATTTGGCTTGGGGATTGTCAGCCTTCCATCCCTGATTTGCAAATACAACCGGGTGGTTTCATCGAGGGGTTCAACGCCGATTTCATCCACAAGCAAACGTGCATATTTTTCATATTGGATAAGGGCCTGGTTGGATTGGCCATTGTATGTCAGCAGGCGCATTAGTATCTGTTGTGCGCTCTCGCGGAAAGGATCCAGCGCGACCAGGCGCCTTGCATGCGCCAGGGCTTGTTTAGTTTCTCCCTGGGTTGTGTAAGCCTCAACCAACCGATAGAGCGCATCAAAAGCCAGCCTTCTAAATCGTTCCCGCTGAATGACCAGCCACTCCTCAAACAGGTCACTGTCAGCGAGAGAAAAACTTGCCATAAACCCATCGCGATAACAGGCAACAGCATTTTCAAGTTCCCCCACTGTGGCGTGTGACTTTTCAAGGGTTGACAGGAAAGCCAGAGCATCAACCCATACATCACTTTCAGAGTTGAATTGAATTGTCTTGCGGGTGATAAGAAGAAAGGTGGGAGTAGTTTCTGCCTTGTGGTTTTGTGGGCGATCGCCAATCACCTTGCGGAGATTTGCCAGCGCGTTCCGCAGGTTCGTACGGGCAGCGCTTTCAGGCGAATCCGGCCACAATAAACCGGCTAATTTTTCGCGGGGTTGTGGATCTTGGCTCTCAAGACATAGATAGGCCAGTAAGGCGCGTTCCTTGTCCGAACGAAACGCCGTGCCCAGTTCGCCATTGAGGGTGACTTCGAAGGGACTCAGCAGTCGGATAAATAAATGTGCCAATGCTCCTCCCTAAAATTTGTAAAAAAATGTCAGATCCTAACTACCATTATACAGGAAGAGGGTTAAATTTGAGAACCACTATGCGATTTAAATACGTTCTCAATATGCTTTTTTGTTATGGTGATACTACAAGAAATCCAGAATTAAGATACTCGTTCCGCCAGAAAAGGAGATCTCTACCATCGAACTGAAATAGCGTTTGTCTTATTGTGGATTAGTGTCCCATTGATAAATCTCTGGGTTTGATTGGGAGCCTTTAGAAATGAACTAAGAAGTAAATATGGACATGCATCGGGATTTGAAAATCAAAAATGGATATTTTTCTTACTTGCTGCGGATCTGGCAGCTCGAAAAAAGTGAGAAAACCGCATCTTCACAAGAAAGTATCTGGCGGGTGTCCCTTGAAAGCACTCTAACAAGGAATCGAGTCAATTTTGCCAGCTTGGAAGAAATGTTAATTTTTTTGCAAGATCAATTTGAACTGAGTAATGAAAGTTCTGATGAGTCAGAGAGAAATCAATGAATAGAACAACCAATCAGAAACGAGCATTCTCAATAAAGCAGCAGGGATTCGGAGGTGTTTATGAAAATCAAGCGTAAAAAACTTTAGATTATCGAAATTTTTGAAAAAGTGTTTGATAAATGTTGTTTGAAGGTAATTGAAAAACCGTTTATGTTTTGAAAAGGAGTTTAGGATGAAGAAAATATTGTGGATGATTACATGTATTTTGTTGGTTGCAGTGACTTTAAGCGGATGCAGCAATAAAGAGTTCCCCACCGGGACTTACACACGTCAGGCTTTGACAGTGGAATATAGAGATGACGGATCCTACACCCTCATGGGTGGTAATGAGATCATCACTGAAGGAACCTATGTCATTCAGGATGATGAAATTCAATTCACAGATAGCTATTGCGCTGAAGAGTATGCCAATCCAGGCATCTATAATTGGCAATATGATGATGGCAAGTTGAATTTTGAATTAGTTGAAGATTTTTGTGAAGGTCGGCGTGGTTCGCTTACACTGACCTGGTTTGGTCCCAAGTAACAGCAAGAATTTCCGTCCAAATAAAAGATATTGAAGGATGCACAATAAGACCTACTCCAGGATACGCACCTGTTAGATGCAATTAATGATCATGCCAGTCTGCAGGATTGATCAATTGCTAAGGGTGTGTATCCTGATGAGCCACGGCCTTGGTGAAATACCAGCGCGGCCTGGCACGCATTCAACATTGTGGTGCCCTTAGCCAGTTGGTGTGAGGCTTAAAAGGGCTAACCTCCCGAAGCGTTCTGGGTGGAGCAGCAGCGATTCCTCAAAGGTGGCGCCATAAGGAAGGGAAAAGCCCTAAACGCACTCATCAAGATACAGTGCGTTCGGTGAGAGGGGAGGTTGTGGGGCTTGCAGAGCGGCCAAAAAAGCCCAACCAATTTCTCCCGGCGTTATGCTCCTCCCTCCCATACACAAGCATCAGCTAGCAGCGCTCGTGCCTTGTCCGATGGTGGGTTGTCAGTTTTAATGCCCTTTTTAAGTTATTCAACTATGAGAAAAGAGGGTGCTAAACAACCTTGTGAAACGATTATTTTTTGGGAGGTAGGGGCGAAGCACCATGTGTCGAGGAACGAAGACAGGCTTTGCCCCTACGAATGAATTGTAAATATTTGATTACTATAGAAAAAAGAGAGGGGATCAAGATAGAACCTTCTTTGATTTTCTGTTCCTGAACACCCGCAGAAAATGAAAATAATTTTTGCGATTATGGTCGCTGACCATCATGGGGTAAAATGAGGGGCGTCAATCCATCATCGAAAACAGATTTATGTCAGAAATGCAATTAATTCCCGCCAGGCGTACCGAAACTGAATTTACGGAACTAAATTCACGTTTCATCGCGAGTGCCAGCCCTGCCTTTTCTGTCGAAGAGGCAAAGGAGTTTATCGCTGAAATAAAAAAGAGATATCCAGATGCAACCCATCACGTGCCGATTTATTTGATTGGTCATGGGCAAAGCACGATTGCACACAGTTCCGATGACGGTGAACCCTCTGGCACAGCAGGGCGACCCGCCTTAGCCGTTTTGCAAGGCAGCGGATTGGGGGATGTTGTGATGGTGATTACGCGGTATTTTGGGGGAACCAAATTAGGCACCGGCGGGCTGGTGCGAGCGTATAGCGATAGCGTCCGGTTGTTGCTGGAAGCGCTGCCCCTGGCTAGAAAAGTCGCCACAACAACCCTCATGTTTGTTATCGACTATGCCCATTTTGAACAAACACAGCTCTTGGTGAAAAATCATTATGGGGTCGTGAAAGAGACGGCATTTGGGGCGGATGTGACCATGACAGTCCGTTTGGCAGATGCCTATGTGGATTTATTTCAAGAAAAAATGACGAGCTTGACTCGGGGCAATATCACATTTATTACCCTTGAAAAACGCGAAAACACAATTCTTCCCATTTCTAGGTAATAACGCAATATCACAACCATCATCAGATAGGTCGCAAATAGCCCTTTAGCTGAATGATGTCCTGTTTGGGATTGGTCAGTTGATCGAAAGCGTGTAAAAAAGCGCGACTATAGCCTTTTTTGGACGGTGTAAAGGCGTTTGTAAAGGCCGTCCAAGGCAATTAATTCATCGTGTGTGCCTTGTTCGATGATCTCTTTGCCCTCAAGGACGACAATTTTATCGGCATTGCGCACCGTGGAGAGGCGATGGGCGATGATGACCGTTGTGCGGCCTTCCATCAAGCGCTCTAAGGCTTGTTGGATCAGCAATTCCGTTTCCGTATCGACGGAAGAAGTCGCCTCATCGAGGATGAGAATAGGCGTGTTCTTCAGGACTGCCCGTGCAATAGAGATGCGCTGTCTCTGACCGCCGGATAATTTGACACCTCGCTCACCGATAAGCGTATCATAGCCTTCAGGCAGGGAGGCGATAAACTCATGGGCATTGGCGATCTTCGCGGCTTCAATGATTTCTTCGTCGGAGGCTTTTGTATTCCCGAATTTGATATTTTCTTTTACAGAGCCATGGAATAGGAAGACGTCCTGAAGGACAATGCTGACATTTTTTCGCAAGTCATCCACTGCTAATTGACGGATGTCGATGCCATCTAGTTTGATGCTGCCTGAAATCGCATCATAGAACCGTGGGATCAAACTGACCAGGGTGGATTTTCCTACGCCTGTGGGGCCGACCAGGGCTACAACCTTGCAAGCAGGGATTTCAAGATTGATATCGTCAAGAACCAAGTCGCCATTGCTGTAGCTGAAACTGACCTGGTCAAATGCTAAGGCGCCCTGTAATTTTTCTGGTAAAGGTGTCGGATTCTCGGGATCCTGAACATCAGGTTCTTCTGAAAGCAGCTCTGAGACACGATCAAAGCCGGCCAAAGACTCCTGTACGTGTTCCCAGGACATACCCAGGGCACGAATGGGTTGGTAGAACATTTCAAGATAGAGGAAGAAAGCAACCAGATCGGCGATAGGCAGTGTCCCTTGTAGGGCCATTTGACCGCCGAAAAAAATTACCACCAGTTGCCCAATGGACGTGGAGAAATCGATAAAGGGTTGAAAAATCGCCATTAATTTGAGTGCATTTAGCAGAGAAATGCGGTAGCGTTCAATGCCAAGTTCAACGCGCTCAAGTTGTTCGCTCTCCCGGTTGAAAGCTTTAATTTCTCGAATCCCTGCAATGCTGTCATTAAGAACAGCGTTCAATTCACCAACTTCGTGTTGGCGCTTTCTAAAGGCAGGGCGCACATATTTTGAAAAGCCCATCAGGGCAAGGATCACCAGGGGGATGGGTGCCATGCTGTAAAGTGTCAGACGCCAGTTCAAGCTTGCCAGGACGATGGTAATAGCGACAAAGGTGAGAATATTGACCAATACATCCGGGATGGCGTGGGCGATCATGCGTTCAAAGAGGTCGGTGTCATTTACAACCCGGGACATCAATTGACCGGTTTGTTTGTCCTCGTAAAAGCGCAGGGAAAGCCTTTGCAGGTGCTCATAAACGTATTTGCGCGCATCTGAGACAACGCCCCAACCAGCAATATGGGCCATATAGCTGCGCAAAAATTGAACCACGCCGCGGGCTAAAAAAGTCGCCAGGGCGATGAGGGTCAACCGAGTGACGGTGTCAATGGTTTCAGAAGTGTATTGACCCTCGGTGACCAGGGCAATCAGGGAACGCACCAACCAGGGGATCAGAAGCTGGGCACCGACCAGAATCAGCATGCTGAAGATCGTGATAATTAGTGCCCAAGTGTATTTTTTTGCGAAGCGAAGTAATAGTTTCATAACCTGCGAATTATACACCATTCCCTAAAGATTTCAAAATTAACTATAAAAACACGTAGTTTTATAGTATTTTAATAATTGGGGATCTTAAAAAATCGGGTGGTGTATCAATTTTCATCATTTTGTAGAGTTGCTGTGGCACGCTGATATCCGCCAAATATAAATCGCCAACATAGGACCGTGCTTCAGCTGTCATCAAGCCGGTTTTTGGTAAAGCCAGGGTGAGGGTCGCATTGGCGCGGGTGCATGGATCCAGGGGGCTTCCCAAGGTAGCATCTAGCCCAGAGGGTACATCTAAAGAGAGGATGGGAATTTTTCCCGTATTGATTTTTCGAATCCACTCGGCTGCGTTTCCGCGCGGGTTACCTGTGAGGCCATAGCCGATCATCGCGTCAATAATGATGTTAAATTCAGCAAGGGAAAGATTTGAAAGCGTCTCAACCCCCATAATTTCTAAGATTGACCATTGATGCTTGGGAATTTCTTTTAAGGACTTCTGATCATTGATCAGAACAACCTCGACTTGAAAACCGCGGTTGATCAGGTGCCGTGCAGCGACCAATCCACCCCCGCCGTTATTCCCTGATCCACACAGGATTAATATTTTCGGGTTCGCTGCCTCTGCGATGAGGGTTTGCCCAAGATCTGCCAAATTGCGCCCGGCGTTCTCCATCATTTGGACCAATTCAATGTGAAACACTTCGATCATCAGACGGTCAACTTCTGCCATTTGTTTAGTCGTTATTGCTGGGATGTCCATAAATCTATCCTTATTTTAGCTGGGGTGAAAAGATTTTAAGTTTGAAGATCTACTGTCTTTTTTTTCAGCGAACCTAAAAAACATAGGAGTAATCATTATTCATCCACTCTATAGAAAAAACCGCCCTAATTTGAGCGGTTTTTTCAGAGGGAGAGAGAAATTTGGATGCTTGTAATGCAGTAATTGTCGTTTTTGTTATTAATAATACTTTTATTATCTGAATTGTACAATAAATACTTACATTTGTCAACAGTAATATTAAACCAATTCAGATAGACCTGATGGGGAACCTATGCGATTGGGAATTGGCGACGTCAGCTTAGCGTTATTGATAAAGTTGATGGAGAGAAAGCAAATTGCCGTTTTCATCCAATAGTTTCGTTGTTGCAGACGTCATGATGAATACTTTAGCCGCCTGATCCATGCCAATGTTCCTGATGTGGGTGTTTTTGAAGCTGGTCAGATAAGCACAATCGCCTTCATCCAAGGTCAGGGTTGACTTATTCGATAAGCTGATCTCAATATACCCTTCTCTCACACTGAGGAAATTCTCGCCTTTCTTAATAATGAATTCATTCTCATAGGGGGCACTGGGAATGTAGGCAAGGATTGTCTGGAAGGAGAGGTTATTCCCGGGTGAGAGGAGAAATAAGGTCGGTTTGTTGTCCAACATCGCATCTTCTGCGGGCATTTGTGAGGCTCGAATAACGAAAGCGTCTTCCTCTTCGATATCCTGGAAGATTTGGAAGAGACGAACGTTATAGAAGTTTGCCAGCTTTTGAAGATTTTCGACAGAGATTGATGCCTTATCGCGTTCGATTAAAGAAATAAATGAAATTGAGAGATCTGCGCCTTTTGCTACCTCGTTCAGTTTATAACCCTTCTGATGTCGTAATTCACGTAATTTTTGACCTAAAGTTGCCATCATTCGCTCCTTTCTAATAATTTATTTAATTTTACCGCAATTATTGAAAAATTTGAATATCTTTTATGTTTTTTATAAAAGTTCGTAAATTGGATTTATGAATCCAGGTCACGGGCATAAAAGGGAGGCATTTAATTGAATGATTTATAAACAGATAAATTTGAAGGGAAGTAAGAAGGCTCAAACTAAGGTCATTAATCTATTTTCAGGTTTAATTACTCGAAAATTATCAACCTGGTCAACTTTAGGTGGCTGAATTGCTTTAAATTGATGGGATAGTCGTCAATGAACTTTAGGGCTTGAATTTAGCTTGCGTCCGCTGGTTCTGGTTGATTGAGCACATCGTATTGGGCTTCGAGTTCACGGCGGAACTGCTGTGTATACAAGCTATAGTACTTGCCCTTATTGCGGATCAATTCGCTGTGGGTGCCCATTTCCTCGATTTGGCCATCTTCGATGACGACAATTTTATCGGCGCGTTTGATGGTTGAAAGACGGTGGGCGATGATGAAGCTGGTGCGGTCCTGCATCAGCCGGTCAATGCCGCGCTGAATGAGAGCTTCTGTGAGGGTATCGACAGAGCTGGTGGCTTCATCCATGATGAAGAGCTCCGGTTTGGCCAGGATCGCACGTGCGATGCTAATCAATTGTTTTTGCCCCACGGATAAGAGGTTGCCCCCTTCGCCGACATCCTGTTCATAGCCGTGTTCAAATTTTATGATAAACTCATGAGCGCCGGCAAGTTTGGCTGCCTCAATGATCTCTTCGTCTGTGGCAGCAAGTTTGCCGTAGCGGATATTTTCAAAAACCGACCCTGAGAATAGGTGCGGCGTCTGCAGCACGATGCCAATCCGTGATTGGATATCTTCCAGCTTCATCGTTTCATAATCAATGCCGTTGATATATATTTTGCCCTGGGTGGGTTCATAGAAGCGGCACAGCAAATTGACGATGGTGGTCTTTCCACCGCCAGTGGGGCCGACCAGCGCGACCATTTCACCTGGTTTGACCTGTAGATCAAAGCCTTTGATGACGGGATCGTCTTTTTCGTATTGAAAATGAACGTTGTCAAATCGGATTTCGCCTTCAATTGAATCAACTTTAACCGGATTAGCAAGGTTCTTAACTTCAGGTGGGGTATCAATCAGGTTGAAGATGCGCTCGGCTGAGGCGACGGCGTTTTGCATTTGGGCGTAAACCCGGGCGATATCTTGAATTGGCCACATAATGAAGGTGATATAGGAAATAAAAGCCTGGATACCGCCGATGGTCATGCCACCAATTCGCACCTGTAAGCCGGCCCGCCATAAAACGATCCCCAGTCCGATGGCGCTGATAATCTGAACCGTTGGTAGAAAGAGGGCTGATAACCAGGCTGCCTTGAAGCTGGCAGTGTACATGCCTTCCGTCAACTCACCGAACTCTTCTAAGTTATCGTTTTCCCGAGAGAGGGCTTTAATCACCCGCACGCCGGTTATGCTCTCGTTAAATGCACCGGTAATTTTCGAATTCATCTTGCGGGATTGGCGGTAATGATGCAGGATCCGAGCGCGAAATCGAATGGCGACAAGGATCAAAATGGGCAGCATGATCAGGACAATCCAGGCTAATCTTGCATTGATTGTGAACATGAAGATGGCGGCAGTGGCAATATTGATGACAGCCCAGGTTACATCCAAGATGCCCCAGGTCATCAAATCGGAGAGTCTTTCAGTGTCTGAGGTCAAGCGTGCCATAATCCAGCCAACAGGGGTTTGGCTGAAGTAGGAAAGTGACAGGTTTTGAAGATGGTTAAACATCTGCTTGCGCAAGTCGTACCGCACACGCTCTGCTAAAATCCCGACCAGGTAAATAAATCCAAAAGCGCCGGCTGCTTGGAAGAGGACCACCCCGGCATAAATGGTGATAATGCGCACAATCGCTTGCCGACTGCCTGCAATGATGCCCTCATCAATAATCCGTTTGCTGAGGAAAGTGGTGTAGGAATCAATAAAGGAGACGATTGCAATGCACAGGATAAAACCAACCGCCCACTTCCAATGAGGTTTTAGAAGGGAAAGCAGCCTCGTGAAAATATTCTTGGTCAGCTTCCCATAGTCTTTTTCTTCAAGTTCTTCATACATTGACACTGGACAGTTCCTTTTCCAATTCAACTTCGATGCGGGTTTGAATATCGAAAATCTTTCGATACATCCCACTGGACCGGATTAATTCCTGATGGGTCCCCTGTTGAACAATTTTGCCTTTATCAAAAACAAGGATGAGGTCTGCTGCCATCACACTTTGGATGCGATGGGCGATGATAAATGTGGTTCGATTTTCCATCAATCGATTGAGGGCAGATCGAATCTGCACTTCAGTTTCCGTATCCACGCTGGAGGTCGAATCATCTAAAATTAGGATGCGAGGATTTTTAAGTAAAGCTCGGGCAATTGCCACACGCTGCTTCTGACCGCCGGAAAGGGTGACCCCTCTTTCGCCTACCAGGGTGTCGTAAGCCTTGGGGAAGGTTTGAATCACATCGTGGATGGCAGCAAATTCAGCAGCTTGGTAAACTTCTTCCTCGGTCACTTTACGGTGAACGCCATAGGTGATGTTTTCGCGAATTGACCGTGAAAAAAGGAAGGGCTCTTGCTCGACGATACCAATTTGTGAGCGCAGATACTTGCGTGGATACCGGGTGATGTCAACCCCATCCAAAGTGATGACACCCTCTGTGGGGTCATAAAAACGGGGCAGGAGGTTGACCAGGGAGGTTTTTCCCGAGCCAGTAGACCCCAGTAAGGCGATCACATCGCCTGGATTGCAGGTGAAATTAATGTCCTCGAGGACGGGGTAGTCTTTTTCATATTCGAAGCTGACATTTTTGAAAATTATTTCGCCATTCACATCGCCGTCAGGAAGATAGTCGCCTGTGGATAAGGGTTCTTGGTCTTGTTTGAGAATTTCTGAGACCCGATCGTAAGAGACCAACCCTGTTGAGGTTTGTACGATCAGCCGTCCTAAGCCTCGCAAGGGCCAGATGATTAAAATAACCATGGATGAGAAGGCGATGTAAGTGCCTACGCTGATTTCCCCATTTGCTGCCATAATTGCGCCGATGAAGAAGGCGGAGAGCATTTGCGCCCCGCAGATCAGGTCAGATATAGGCCAAAATAGGGAATGGATCATGAGTAATTTTTTGCCCAGCTTAAACTTTTTCCAATTTTCCCGATCAAATTTATAGATTTCATGCCCCTGGCGTGCAAAGGCTTTAACCACCCTTACGCCGGTGATATTTTCTTGCAGACGGCTGCTTAAAAGCGCTTCCTGTTCTTGATAAGCTTCATAGGCTTGGGAAACCCGGGAAAAGAAGAAAATGGATACACCGATAATAAAAGGCACAGCGATAATGGAGATGAGTGCTAAACGGGTGTTTAATTGTAAAATGGCGATGAAATTGACGATAAACATCAAGACAATGCGCCCAATGCCAATGGCTTGTTCGCTAAAAAAACGATTGATCGCATCAACATCGGAGGTTGATCGTGAAATCAAATCCCCGGTTTTGGCTTCTGCATGATAAGCGTAGGGCAGGCGCTGAAGGTGATCGAAAAGGTAGTTGCGCAAGCGCCTAGTGATACTTTCTGAAGCTTTAGAGGTCATCCAACCGGAGATGAAGGTAAATCCACCTTGGGTTAATGCCAGGGCAATAAACAAGCCAATGACGGTGACCAATTCCGTCCCGTAATTTCCGGCAATGATAACATTGTCGATAAAGCGCCGTAACACCAGGTTTACCCCGGTGCGTGAAATGGTAGCTACTGCCAAGGTGAGCGTTGCGCCAATGTACAATAAGCGATATCCGCGCATCATCCGCCACAAGCCGAGCAAGCGGTTTTTAGAAATTGTTTCGCTGAGGTCAATATCATAAAATTTATTTTCAGACATTCAGCTTCCTCTTCGATGTTAGAAGTTATTTCGACACAGCTCTAATAAACGACAATTTTCATTGTCGAACTGATCCCTGTTAGTGACGTATGTCGATTTGGGATCATTAAGATATCCATAATTACCACGTCAGTGAGGTTTGCGCTTAAGTTTGTTCCCGAGAAAAAAGTTTACCTTCAAGTACTATCTCTGTCAATCAAAGCATTCAGCTAGAGATGCAATGGTTTGCCCTTTCAATTTTAATATTTAAATAAAATTATTGCCGCGATCCCTGATCGGGTTAAAAAAGTACAGTAAATTTTTTCGTCCTATGACAAATGACTTTCGATGAAATTTAGCGCCACTTCAAATGCCTCATCCAGATCATCTTCGAGCATGACAAAATGCGCACTGTTTTTAAAACTAAAGTAATGTTTTTCATCGCTATTAACGCTGCCAATGAGGGCGCTGACAGCTTCATTGGAGACCGTATCATCCTTTTCACCGGTGAAAATAATCATCGGCTGCTGAATTTTCGGCAGAATATCCTTGACATGCTTTTGTAATTTCAGTAATTGCACCGCAGCTTTTAAAGGATAAACAGTGTAACCCTTCCAAGCTAGGCTTTCATCTTTTGGCTGTTTTTTTAGGTAAGCTTTGAAAGGCGCAATGAGGGGGGCTAACCAGAGCGAATCCACTTTTAAGGCGGGAGAAAATAAAAGCAACCCGGCAATTTCTGGATGCTGCACTGCTAATTCGAGGGATAATAAAGCGCCCATGGATGTGCCTAACACAAAAATATCCTGGCAGCTTTCGAGTAACCTCTCGTAGGTTTCCTTTACTTTTTGGAGCCACATAGGCCAGGTGGCGCGGTTGAGGTCATCGGGGTGGGTGCCGTGCCCTGGTAAGAGCGGGGCCGCGACGGTTAATCCAGCCGCGTGAAGTTTTTCAGCCATCAAACGCACTTCCGCTGTGGTGGCGGTGAAACCGTGGATGAGAAGAACACCAATCTGGTTACCTTGCCAAAAGATATTATCACCATCTAAATGGGGTTTATCCATATATTTATTTGCTTCCATACATAACCTCAGTCATTGTGCGTGTTGCCGCAGGCAATAAAGCGATGCGGGGATTGGGTGGATGTTTTTCGATGAGCCATTGAAGGAGCGGTTCGAGTAATTCCGGTTTACTGGGGGTCAGCTTCCACCTTTTTACTTGTTTTGGTGGGAGGTCTGAGACCAGGATGATATTAACTCTGACCGCTTCCCTGGCAATCTGGAAGGCTTTATGAGGGCCAACTTCAAAAAAACCTTTCTTGAAATATTTGAGTATCGATTGGTGTGACTTTGCTTTTTTGACGTAATCTTCATAGCGCTGACTGCCAGAGCCTTCAGGGCAAGCGGCCAGAAGGATCACCCAGCCCTTGTTTTTAGTTATTCGGGCAGCATGGGTCAAACCTTTTTGGGCTTGATACATGTTGATGTCCTTTGGGTGACCGCCTGGTGAGGCGATTACAATGTCGTAAGGTCGAGAAACTATTTTGCCGAAGGTTTCCCTGATGTGGGGAACAGCAGCTTTCATGACTGCCATCGGTTCGCCCCAATAAATTTGAGTGATCTTTTTTTGCTCATTGATCACACTTCCCAGGCAGAAGTGGATTGGAATTTTCTGTCCAATTTGCTCAATATCCTGGCGCATGGGGTTGAGGTGATAGACACCTGATCGCGCTTGTGGGTGGCTGAGCATCCCATGATTGATATTGATGGTTTCTCGTCCTGCCAAACCAATGGTCGCTGTTTTAACGCCGCCTGAAAAACCCATAAAGTGATGGGGTTCAATATTGCCCACACAAATTTTTAGGTCACAATTACAATAATCTTCGTTGATGAGGACAGGCGTGTTATAGCTTGTTTTGCCAAGGGAAACCAGGAGGGAATTGTCACAGTCATGGGCGAAAATGGCGTAATTGTCGATAAAATCTTCCCGCAATATCAGCCCAAAGTCTTCTCTCGGCATTGGTGTGTGGGTTCCAGACCCAATAAAGAGCTTGATATTATCTTTTTCAAACCCCGCTTCTTGTAAAGTATTTAGCAAAATATCAAGGGGATTGGGATCGGGCAAGGGACGGGTTTTATCGTTGATGGCGATGCCAATTGTTGATTCTCGGGGAAAATTTGCCAGCCTTTGCCTTCCCAGAGGGTGGGCTAAAGCAGCTTCGATGGCTGATATCGGATCACTCAGCGGCGAGGTTGGGTTGGGTTCGAGAATGTCAATATCGAGATTGGATGGCAATGGAAATTGAATATCTGATTTTCCATAAGGGAGAGTAAAGGTTTTCATTGAAGAATTTTCGATTATAAATTTGATGCAATTATCATCTATTATACTGCTGGTTGGGGTATTGCTTATTTATAAAGAGAAGATATGTGGCAGGGTTTCAGTCATTTTCTTGGTTGCTTAAGCAATCATTAGACTTCTTAAATTTCCAGGGGATCATCTCAGTGATTCCAAGATAAATGGATAATCCAGCGATGGCGACCCAAGCTTCAATGGCATACAGACGACGCCTCAATATTACATCTATGGGAATATCAACTTCCGTTGCCATTAACGGCCATCTGCTGCCTCCAACGACAAAAAAGACCATATACATCCCGTAAATTATTTCAGCAAGAAAATTTAAAATAATTAACCAATGCAAAATACGACGCCAATTTTTCATCGTTTCAACCTCCTAAGATAATAATGATTTAACTACCTGTAAACCAATATATTGACTTACTGCAGTGATTGGAAATATTTTGATGTGCTACTTGTATTCCAACGGATGATCAAATCTTTGAATCTCGATCCAATATCCATCGGGATCTTTCAGAAAGAAATGATAAATTTGGAATTTTTGATTGGATTGGGGTGGTTCTAAATGATCTAAATTTTTCGTTTTGAGTAACTCGTACCACTGGTCAACGTCATCCGTCACCAGGGTTAAAATAATGTTTCGACCGACTGGCATTTTTTCAATGTGGGAGCAAAACCCAAGAAATGCATCCTGGTTCACGCCAAATATGAGACAGGTCCCCTGGTCTCGCACTAAAGGCAGGCCCAAGGTTTCTGTGTAAAACGTTTTTGTCTCATCGAGGTTTTCAGCATGTAAAAAGGTGATCTGTTGACGGATGGTGGGTTTCATCGTGAATTCAGTCCTGGTTTTTAACTTCGGAAGAGAAATTTGGGTTTATCCAATGATGTCCTTGATGTCATGGTAAAGCGGCTTCAAACTTGGATACATTTTTTTATATACTCGTTCAAAGAGCTCACTATATAAATCATAGTTCTTGGGGTTTGGTTCGAACTGGATCCCCTGGTGTGTCATTTCGTTGACGGCGGTGGGGAAGTCCGGATGCAATCCAAGGCCAACAGCAACATCAATCGCTGCCCCCAAGCCTGAAGCTTCGTAAATATGCGGCCGTGAAACCGGTAAGCCAAAAATATCTGCCATGATCTGCATCACGCCATCACTTTGGCTGCCACCACCGACAGCTCTAAGTTCTTTAATGGGGATGTGAGACCGTTTTTCAGTCCTTTGGGCACCTTCCAAAAGGCTGTAACCCAAGCCCTCAATGATGGCTCGATAGAGATGTGGCCGGTGATGAGCATCGCTAAAACCAATCACAGCCCCCTTTGCTTCAGGGCCGGGGACTCGCAAACCGGGTGACCAATAAGGTTGTAAGATCAATCCATCCGATCCCGGTGGGGCTTGTTTCAAAAGCTTATCAAAAAGGGACTCGGGTTCAATTTCAAGCTGTGATGATTCCTGTTGTTCTTCCAGCCCAAACTCTTCTTTGAACCAATTCACCATCCAAAAACCGCGATAGATTTGAACTTCCAAGGAATAAGAACCTGGTACAGCGGCAGGGTAGGGTGGAATTAGGGGGATAACCTCAATGTATTTCTTGTGGGTTGTGTTGATCGTTGCAGTAGTGCCAAAGCTCAAACAACCGATATTGGGTTCTAAACAACCCGCGCCGATGACCTCGGTGGCTTTGTCACTGGCTGTGGCAATCAGTGGCAAGCCTTCGGGGATGCCGGTGGCTTGCGATGCTGCTTTGGTGATCGTGCCGAGCACTTGGGTGAGGGGTACGAGCTCCGGGAGCATCTCCGGCTTAACGGCTACTGCGTCCCACTTCCAATCCGAAGGTTTGGCCCAATCCTGGTTTTTATAGTCAAAGGGAATATAGGCAACCTGGCAGCCTGTTGAGTCAATTAGTTTCCCAGTCAATTTATATGTGAGAAAACCAGAAAGAAGGACGTATTTATCAGTTTTTTCCCATATTTCTGGTTGGTGTTTTTTAATCCAATTGATCTCAGCTTCAGCTTGAAAGTACTGGATGGTATCGGTCATGCCGAGGAGTTTGAAAAGAATCCCCCATAAGCCACCGACTGGATCAAGGGACTCAGTTCGGCGTGAATCTAACCAGACAATCGCTGGGCGTAAAGGATTTTTATCTTTATCGAGATTGAGAACCGTAGAGCGCTGTGTGGTTAGGCCGACTCCCACAATCGCCGATTTATCAACCCCATCCTTTTGCCAGAGACCCAGGCAAGCCTCACACACTGCATTCCAAAAAACCGAGGGGTCTTGTTCGGCCCACCCCGGTTTTTGTGAATAATAGGGTTGAATGGGAACCCATTGTTTCGCGATTAAATGACCCTGTAAATCGAAAAGGAGGGCGCGAACACTCTGGGTTCCGTTGTCGATGGCTAAAATTTGCTTTTCTGCCATAGGTTCCTCTGTCTTTATTAAATTGATGCGGTGTCTTCTTAATTATAGTGGTAGAAAATAATCTTGAGTGTCAACTTTTTGCTTGTTTGGGTAAATAATAATTTTCACGCCAAATTTGTTGATATCGGATTAATTCTCCCTCCCAGGTTTCATCGGACCATCCCAAGGGGGCTTGAACAAGGGATCGGATGCGGGGCATATGTGTCATGCCAGCGTTTGGAAAAAGCAGCCCAAGGCGCACCCGGCGCAGGAGCAGGTCATCCAGGTGCACAACGCCTTCGTTTTTGGCTGCCCAGGTTAACTCAGCCCATAATTCAGGAATCGGGTCGATAGACTGCAAATATTTTGGATTGGCGTCTTTGAAGAAGTTGTCGACAGCTACCCCTAGACGCCCAGCCATCATGACCCAATCCGGATTGGAAAGGATATCAGATTTAGGGGGTGTGGGATGGATGAAACATGGTGATCGGTGGTCGAATTGGGGGGAATTGGGCAGACGGGGTGCGCAATAATTTAGCACATCAGCCGCCATAATGCGAAAAATGGTCAACTTGCCGCCGGCTACGGACACCAAGCCATTTTCGTCCCAAACTTCGTGGGCTCGGGATTCCTTCGAAGGCGTGGAAGCATTAGTGTTGATGATCGGTCGTAAGCCTGCAAAGGTTGAGATGATGTCATCTTCTGTGACGGGAAAACAGGGGAAGGCATATTGGGCAGCCTCAAGCAAATAATCGGTTTCCTGCTGCGTAATACGGGTTTCGTCTTCCACCGGGTGATGGTCAAGATCGGTTGTGCCAATAATGATGCGATTTTCCCAGGGGATCGCAAATAAAGCCCGATTATCCCGGGGGTGCAACATGGTGACAGCTGCTTTGAGGGGAATTTTTTCCTGAGAAAAGATTAAATGACTGCCTCTAAGTGGGCGTAATTTTGGTTTTCCAGAAAGCTCCCCTCGGATTTGATCGGACCATGGCCCTGTTGCGTTGATTGTCACCTTGGCTCGAATTTCTTTTTCTGTGGGGCTCAGGGTGCTGGATTGATCTTGTACAATAACCCCATCGACTATGCCCTGTTGCGTTATGCATATGTTGATTACCTTGGCATAATTAATGGCACATCCACCGAACTGGATTCCGTCCATGATAACCCGTAAAACAAGTTGGGAATCATCCACACGTGAATCCATGTATTTAATACCACCGATGACACCGTTTGATTTTAGTGCTGGAAGAATTGAAATGGTTTTTTCTTTTCCCAGGGTCTGATGCTGCCACTTCATCGCCATTAAATCATAAAAAATGACTCCCAGCTTCATCTTCTTAATATCTCTGGTGTTGTCTTCGAAGGAAGGAAAGATAAATGGGAGCGGTTCGACCAGCCCATCGGATTCTCTAATCAATCGCTCTCTTTCCCTGACAGATTCTCGGACCACCTCGTATTGCTTGTTGCGCAGATAGCGAATGCCGCCGTGAACCAATTTTGAGGATCGGCTGGAGGTCCCAAAGGCAAAATCACGGGCTTCGACCAACAGAACCTTTAAACCCTTTTGGGCAGCCATATTGAAGATGCCAGCCCCTGTGATGCCACCGCCAATGACGATGATATCCCAATCTTGGTCGAGGTCTGACCATGTTTGTGTTCGCCAGGATTTATTCAGCATGTCAAAACTCCCATTATTTTCCGTTTTCAAATAATTTATGGCGGTTCATCACCTGGTGTGGGTCAACGTCCTTGATGATATTTTCGATAATATGCATCCCGAGAGGTCCTTTTTCAGCTCCGAGGTAGGTCAAATGGTCTACGCCGATACCGTGTTGATGGGTGATCGTCCCGCCTAGGGCGACGATTTCCTGACTGGCAGCCCCTTTAAGGCGTTGCCAATGTTCAAGGGTTTGTTGTGGGTCTTGTGCACGCCTGTAGAGATAGGTGATGTATAAGGAGGCACCGTTGGTGTAAACATGGGAAATATGACTGAAAACAAGCACCTTTTCGCTTTCAGCCTCTAAGCCTTTCTGGATGGCCTTAACAATCCTTTGCCGGCCTTCGATGATCTTGTGCCAAGGGAGGGCGGTTTCCAAGGTGTCAAGTGCGTAGCCGAGATCCCATAAGGTATTTCGGAGATAGGGCGTCAGGAAGCGTTTTTCAATCCAAGCTTTACCAAGATAGAATTTGACCATTATCCCTTGATGTTTTCTGACCAGATGCGCCAGTTGACGGTCAGCCATTTTATTTGATGCTTGATTGCCTGTTAGTCCATAAATCAACATGCAGCGGTCCTCACCCTGGCCAAAAAGGTTCAACCCTTTCTTTGCAATGCTGACCAGTTTTTCTTCACCAGACAGCTGAAAGGTCGTCTCTGTTTCCATGGCATCGCTTAATCGCAGCATTGAAAGGTTTAGTTCTGCTTGGGCAATTTCGCGCAACGCTGCTGCCCCAATGGAAAAATTCGGAAAAAATGCGGCATAAAAATTCTCTTGCTCGGGCAGGTGGCGAATACGCATGGTGGCTTTGGTCAGAATCCCTAAGCGTGCTTCTGATCCCAAAACAATATGCCGAAGGTCAGGACCAGCAGCAGATTTTGGCACATGGGGACATTCCAAAGGACCGCTGGGGGTTTCCAGGTGGCCGGTCACAAACAATGGTTCAATTCGGCCGTAGTGATAGGACTGCTGGCCAACAGAACGAGTCACAATCCACCCGCCCAAGGTCGAGTACTCCCAAGATTGGGGAAAGTGCCCCAAGACATAACCTTGTTTTTTGAGCTGCGCTTCAAGTTGTGGACCAGAGACGCCGGCTTCGAAGGTAGCTTCCAGGTTTTGCTCATTTAAATCCAAGAACTGATTCATTTGCCCAAGGTCAACGCTGAGGGTGGGTGGCCCTTCATCAGGTGGTGTCAGATGGCCGACAACACTGGACCCGCCCCCATAAGGGATTAAGTTGATACCGTGGGTTTCTGCGTATCGGATTAAATTTCTAACTTCTTCTTCGGTTTTTGGAAAAATAACCCCGTCGGGGAAGGTGTCCACCAAGCCGTCGCATATGTCGATCCAGTCATTAAGTGACTGCCCGCGAGCGTGTCGAAGTCGGGTTTCAGCATCCACGAGGATACCCGGGTGGGAAGGTAGCATCGATTGTGGAACTTTTTTTAATAATTCTTCGAGGGTGATATTGGTGAGGTTATGGGGCTGGCCGACCGTTTGTGCCAGATATTCCTGCGCTGGCTCTGGGACTGGATAATCGGTTTCACTATTTCCCCAACCCTGGATACGTTTCATATTTTCCTCCAATGGCGTTAATCAATTCTAATTTTTTCCCAAAAGTCGAGACTTTCTTGCATGACCGTCTCTGTGAGACTGGCTGCTTTGTCGCTGTCTTTTTCCCGAGCAGCCTCCGCTAAAGCTTGATAGTATCGCAGCGAGTGATGTTGTGCATCGAGCATTGAGAAATAATAGGGCGCTAATTGAAAAAAGAGCTCTCGAAAACTGTTCAGGATCATGACGAAGATTGGATTATTGCCTAAGACGGATAAAGCATGTTGTAACTGCCAATCAAATTCAGTGAAATTCTGGGGAAGAGACTTCAATTGATCGCGATGTTTTAATAAGTTGAGAACTTCCTCAGGGGACCGTTCAACGGCGGCTTTGGTGAAACTTGGTGCAATCGCCACGCGGACTTTGAGCAGATTGGGGACGAGATCGGCAGGCAGTTGTGTTAGGTGTTCCGCCAATACATCCAGTACGCCAAGCCGTCCTTCCGTCCAATAATCACATACTCGGGTTGGCTTTCCCTGGTGAATTTCAACCCAGCCATCGCGAGCCAGACGTTGGAGTACCTCTCGTAAGGTTGGTCGGGTGATGCCGAGGATTTCAGAAAGTTCCCGTTCCGCTGGTAGGGTACTGTCGACAGGGAAGGTGCCATCAAGGATGCCTGAAACAAGGCGATACTCCGCAATTTCTGTCGGTTTTTGAATGGGGCGCCAAGAAACAGAAGAAAAGAGGTCTGGCTGGTAAGTGGTCATACCAGTATAATAAACGAAATCAGTATGTATTACAAGGGGGTCGAGCTGAAAAGTCCCAAAATTCGCTTATAAATACAAGAGAACTGTGCTTAAATTTTGGATAATGCCCATGAAATTAAATATTCTATTGTGAAAATTCAGAAAAATCAGAAATTATTTTTCTAGTTGGTCTGTTTTGTTGAAAATGCGAGCAAAATTTGTTGAAATTGCGCTAATTAAATATACTTTTCGTATAGCCTATGTGTTTTATGGAACTCGATGGTAAAATTTGCGACTTCCAGTAAGGATTTTATATTTTCCTCGCGAAATTGAAGTGCTTCGACATATTTATAGTGATCGCTGTCGATCACACTTTTGTATAATTCATTGAATAAAATCGCTGTGCCACCCAGTCTTTGATAATCTTCAATAATGCCATAACCATTCAAATCAATCCAGGTGGAGCGTTTACTTTCCAACAAAATTTGCAACCATCCAAAGGGAAATAAACGTCCCTGTGTGCGTTGGATTGCTGAGCCAATATCCGGGTAAGCCATCAGCCAACCGATGGGATCATTATCTTTATAAAGCAATTTTAACAATCCTGGATCAGCAATCCACATCAATTGTGAAGCCATTGAATCTAAGTCTTCGTCTGTAATGGGTGGGTTGCCGGCTGGACCTGCCAAAGATTCATTATAGAGCTTTTTTAATTTCAACATGCTCTCCCGCAGGTCATTTTTGGAGGTCAATAAAGGTGCATGCAATCCGAGTCGTTTTTTTACTAGTTTTGCTGCTTTTGAGACCTTTTCAGGCAATATAAAGGGCGGTTCTATTTTCCCGGTAAAGACATCGGTGACTTTTTCAAATCCCAAGGACTCCACGAAATCCTGATAGTATGGGGGATTATAAGATTGGTTGAAGGCAGGTTGATATTCATAGCCTTCAATCAGCATCCCAAAACCATCCAGAACCATAAACCCTTTAGGGCCTATGATTCGATTGAGGCCTTGTTGTTGTGCCCATTCAAAACCTTTTGCAAAGAGGGCTTCAGCAATTTTTTCGTCTTTTTCAACTTCAAAATAATAGAAGAATGCAGTTTTTGTGTTGTGAAACGCATTATAACGATGGTTATTGGCGACGGCTAATCGACCGATGACCTCGCCATTGTCGATTTTTGCCAGGAAAAATGCGGCGTCCCCATAAGCATAAAAAGGGTAATTGGGTTTAAAGATTTGACGCATCGCCATTCTGATGGGTGGTACCCAATATGGATTATCTTTGTATAGAGAAAATGGGAATTGAATAAAAGCACGGCGGTTTTTCTTGTCTTCAGGTTTGAATTGAATAATTTGCACGAGGACCCTCATTCAGGCTGATTAATAAGTAATGAATCCATTGAACATGCACAAGGTTTATATTTTAACCTATTAATCAAGCTATGGGCGTTTTATTTCGTTCTCATCTCGATCACCGACCAGTGACAATATCCTTTAACTTGTTCAAGTGTTAAGCATAATAGATTGGTTGTCTTAAGTCTGTGAGCGAAGATGTGATTATCAAGTATAATCAGACCGTTGTTTTGATTTTGTGTAAGGAATTTTTATGGACATTTTTGAGAAAAGTTATCAATATTCGACAGTAAAGGATGCAAAAGCCTCGGGTGTTTACCCTTATTTCATTCCCTTGGATGAAAATGAAGGTACAGAAGTCATCTATCAGGGACGCCACATCATCATGTGCGGATCTAATAACTATCTGGGTTTAACAACACATCCCAAGGTTAAAGCGGCCGCTTTAGATGCCATTAAGCGCTATGGCACCAGTTGTACCGGATCTCGTTTTCTGAACGGGAATATGTCACTGCATGAAGAGCTTGAAGCTGAATTGGCAGATTGGGTTGGCAAGGAAGCCGCGCTGGTTTTCTCAACCGGTATGCAAGTCAATTTAGGGACCATCAGTTCTTTAGTCAGCCGAGGTGATTACGTCATCCTGGATAAAGAAGACCATGCCAGCATTGTCGACGGCGCTTTTTTGAGCGGTGGAAAAATTGAACGCTATCGTCACAATGATATGGATCATTTGAGGCGAGTGCTGGAAAGCCTTCCGAAAGATAAAGGGAAATTACTGATTGTGGATGGCTTATTCAGCATGGAGGGTGATATTGCACCCCTACCAGAAATTGTGCCGCTTTGTAAAGAATTTGGTGTGCGCCTGATGGTCGATGATGCCCATGCGATGGGTGTTCTGGGGGGTGGACGAGGCACCGGCGCTCATTTTGGGATGACAGATGATGTGGATTTAATCATGTCGACCTTTAGCAAATCCTTTGCCTCACTCGGTGGTTTTATCGCTGGGGAAACGGATGTTGTGGACTATATTAAACATCACGCTCGCAGCCTGATCTTTAGCGCCAGCATCCCACCGGCGAATACCGCCACAGCCATGGCCGCCTTGCAAGTAATGCGAGATGAGCCTGAACGGGTTGAACGGGTCAATAAAATTGGTGAGAAGATGCGGAAAGAATATCAATTAATGGGCTTTGATACCGGTGACTCTGTTACCCCTGTGATCCCCATCATTATTGGCGATGATGAACGCACTTTCCTAACCTGGCGAATGCTCTTTGATAACGGCGTTTTTGTGAACCCGGTTATCTCCCCTGCAGTTTCCCCTGGCCGGCAATTATTGCGAACCAGTTATATGGCTACCCACACCGATGAACAACTTGAGAAAGTCTTAGAAGTCTTCCAAAAAGTTGGCAAGGAATTGAAATTGATCTAAGCGCATTGCGATTGATGCAATACGACGATCGAATTTTTAATAAATCCGGATAATTAAATAATTAAGCACCGCATTTATTTCTACATGCGGTGCTTTGTTTTGTCTTTAGGTTTTTATGTAAATCGTTCAGAAATTTTTAGGGATTATCCCAGTACTTGATCTCATCAACCCACACGGTGAGGTCCTCAGTGACGCCGCCGCTACCGACAAAGACACCAAATCCACCTTCAAGATAGGCTGAATTCGATACCTCATTGATTTTCTCACCGTTGATATACAGCGTCAAGTTTTCACCTTTAGCCATTACACCCAGTCTGTTGACTTCATTTGCACCGGTGTTTATGGCATCACTTTCCCTCCAGCTGACGAGGGAAGTCATCACTTCGCCATCCCAAAGACGGAGGCTATATTGACCAACACAATTGATGCCATATAGATAACCTTTATTAGCATTGGCACTCTCGGGGACTCTGAATATCAAACCAAAGTGATCGTTGACGTTGCATTCTTCTGTTCTTAAGATTATTTCGAGATAGAAATCTTCCAAATAAGGCCAGGTCAGCCGCCAACCATCGTATGTTTCTGTTTTTTCTGTCAGTTTCAAGAAGCCATCTTCAAATTCAATGCTGGTGTATTCATTGAGACCTGTTGGCCAATTGTCACCATCGTCCATTGGATCGACCCAGTCAGGAGACCCCAAGTTTGCAGCAGGGTCTGTATCCGCCAGCGTCGCTGTAGGCGTGGGTTGAGGCGTATTGGTGGCTGTAGGGGTTGGCGTTGGTTCCTCAGGCTCGCTGGTGTCTGTAGGCGCTGCAGTTGGCTCATCTGTGTCTTCCGGTGCTTCAGTTTCTTCTTGTGGGGTTACACTGGGCTGCTCTGCTTCAGTTTCAGTGATTTCCGGAACCGCTGTCGACGTGGGTGTATCTTTAATTTCGATGGGTGTCCCTGTTAGAATTTTCGATATCTCTGTTGCCATGCTGTCATCATCGGGTTCCTGGGTTTTGCCATCAAATCCCGGTAAATTACAGCTCGACAAAACGAAAATTAGCGCAATAAATGAAATCAAAGTTATTTTTCTCATTTTGTACTATCCATTTCTATATCTGTAACAAAGTTATTTAATTATCGACGTCAGTATTTACGAATTTGTTCCTTCAACCCTTATTTTAGCATGGAAAAATTGGACTGTCATCACTAAATTCATTTACTCACAAAAGAAGGTATGCTCTTCACCACTGGTCATTGAGCCATTGAGATAGGCACCACCACAACCATAAACTGTATAGCTGTAAGCGCCAGGGCAGACACTAATGGTGTGTGTGCCAGCAGGAAGTTCGAAACTAAAACTCCCTGGACCACTAAGGTAGAGAGTTATGTACCCGCCTGTATTATTTATGATTGTTATTGATGAGTTTGCAAGGCAGGATGGTACAGGGGTGTTGGTCGGTAAAGGTCTGAAGGTGGCTGTTTGCGTAGGCGTTGAAGTGGGTGTGCTGGTTGGTGTCGCAGTGGGCGGTAAAACTGGTGAGATCCTGTAATTAAGGTCGTAAGTTGTCCCTGGATAGTAGTCCTCCCATCCATCTGAGATAACTTTATCTACTAAGAAACCCAAACGGATATCATGGTCCTCTCCGACTTTCCAACCGTTGATCTTCACCCAGAGAAAATAAGAAGGATAACTTTCGTTGTCTTCGTCGGAGGTGTAGGGTGCAGTGTTGATAAATGATTCTTTTAGGTAGGAATTATCGTCAATTTCAAGGAAAAACTGGATGTGTTCTTTACCAATATCCAGTAAGGTCTCATCTTTTGCGACCCAAGATGTGTAGAAGCTAACGGTTTGATTGTAGGGCACCTCGGCGGCATATTTTCTGCCGTAATAGATGGCTTCAGTGTCTATGTAATCCCTGACTTCTATGATTCCGTCACAAGCCGATGTATTGGCGCAGGAGCTCAAGTTGAGTTGAAGCTCAGGTGTTGGTGTGGGGGTTGACGTGCTGGTATGGGTTGGTGTAAAGGTATGTGTTGGTGTATAGGTGGGGGTTGGGGTACTGCTCGGTGTTGCCGTACTGGTTGGTGTTTCAGAGGCTATTAAACTATTTACTTGATTGATCAGGGAATTACACCCAATCAGAGAGAAACAGATCCCAAGTATAACAATCACGAGGAAACCGTTTTTTGTTTGCATTTTGACACCTTTCGCTAGAAATGTAACTCTATTGCACAGGGAATATTTAATTTGAAATTAATTATAGCATAGGAAAAAATCCATTTTTAACCATTCTGGGTGATTTTAGACTGACTTAATGGCGTTAACATCAAATAAGTTGAACGTTAATTCTTTTCGAGCTTAATGATCAATAGAATAAGCCTTGTATTTAATACAAGTGCAATTTTTTATTTCTATGGAAGTTTATGATTATTTAAAAATATAATTGGCGGTTTGTTGTAGAAGCCGCTGTACCTGGATCCCGTGCGCTAAATCAGGGATGAAACTAATGCCTGGTTTGCCGCCCAGGAAAAGATAATGATTGTGCACTAATGCCCTTAACCAACCAGAAGGGGCGTGTATTCCAGGAAACTGAGATGAAAGTTGATAATCACTTAAAACATGGTGGGTGCGCCATCCCTCTCCAGGCAAGTAGGTGTCGTAAGAATCTGGGCGGTCGGTGCTAAAAACTAAGGATCCTAGAGAGGCACGAAGCTCTAAGGACAAATGATCACCAGCACCGGACGTGATGCGACTGGCCACCAAAGTTCCAATGGCGCTGGAGTTTATTTCTTCAAGGAGAATAGTTGTGCACAGGTCTGTGTGAGGGGGAACATCTTCGAAGGAGCCGCTCACTGCAGCGGATTTCACCTGTAAATTGTCACCCAGAAAGGCGGTTAGAAGGCTCAAAGGATGGCTTCCCAAGTCAACAGCAGCGCCGTCAATTGGCATGGGTTTAAATCGATTGGCATGGGATTGCCGATAGCCGCGGTCGAGGTAGCTGCTGTGCAGATATTCAGCCCGAAAATGAATTGGATCTCCAAAGTCACCAGTGCGCCAATGATGGAGGGCTTGGCGGATGGCTGATTTTTGTAAATATTGAAATCCAACCATGATGAATTTTTCAGGATGGCTTTTTTCAAGCGCTTGCAGGGTTTCCATCTCGTCTTGGTTGGTCGCGATAGGTTTCTCGACATAAATGCGATGGATCTCTTCTTGTTTGGCAGCCTGGAGCAATTGTGGCGTATGGACTTGATTCGGACCGAGGATAAAGAGGGTATCCATGGATTTTTCCCAGAAAGATTCTGGCGGTACTGCCTCCTGAAAACCAAAGCATTCAGCAAATGATTCCCGACTTGCCGATGTGGGTGAAGAAACCACAACCTTGGTGATGGTTGGTGAATCTGGATAATAGTACTTAAGCACATCCAACGCATAACTGTGAGATTGGGCAATTTTTCCAGCGCCTAAAAAGCCAACACGAACAGAATTTTCCATGGCAAAGCTCCAACAATTCTTTTAAGGACGGCAGACAATATCAATTATATCGGATGTGCGGCTGTGTTACACCTTGAAAATATTTGTTAGTCATCTGCTAGGGTAATGTGGCATTTCTTGATTTTAGATGAGGAAGAACGGCGGGATGAAGTACCAGTCCCGCCCTATAAATGCTATTTTAATTTCTAAAAAATGGAATAATGTCTTTTAAACAAAAAAAACCGCCTACCAATTGGTAAGCGGTCTTCAGTCGGGGCGCTGGGATTCGAACCCAGGGCCTCTTACACCCCATGCAAGCGCGCTAGCCGGACTGCGCCACGCCCCGTTTTGAGGATTACATTATAGCCGCCTTTGTTAGATTTTGCAAGAATTAGGTTTGAGAGTGTTGAAAAACAAGTCATTAATTGACGGAAATCGCCATTTATGATTCAATTAAGTTCATCTGAGAATAGCGAGGTCAAAATGGCGAAAAAAAGATACATCAACACCCGAGAGCAATCTTTCTTTGGCAATTATATCTATGATCAAGTAGTACCAGAGGATCATTTTCTTCGATTGCTAAATCAACTGATCAAGTGGGATCAATTTACAAAGCGGCTAATTGAGTTGTACCATGGTGGTGGAGAGTATGGCAGGCCGCCTTTCAACCCGACGCAAGTCTTGAAGATGTGCCTCTTGGCTTACTTTTACAATCTCTCCGATCGTCAGGTTGAGGTTTACGTCAATGAAAATCTTCCTGCAAAGTATTTTGTGGGTTTAGGTTTAGATCAAAAAGCACCAGATCATTCAACCCTGACCGTCTTTCGGAATAGGCTCATCCGACAAGGGGATCTACGTGTGTTTGAGATCTTATTGAAGGAAATTGTTCAATTAGCGTTGACATCCGGTATTCAATTTGGGAGTATCCAGGTTATTGATAGTGTCCATAGTGAAGCCAATGTCAACACATCAAAAGATAAGGGGCGAATAGATGATGGCAAGGGTCCACATGATCCGGATGCCAAATGGGGTGTTAAGGGAAAACAAAAGGTGAAAGATCAAAACGGTCATGATGTTGATCAAGTCAAGTACTTCTTTGGCTATAAGGGGCACGTGAGCATGAATGCAGAGAGTAATCTCATCACTAGCTTGAAAGTGACGTCTGGCGAGGTGTATGATGGCCATCATTTTTGTTCACTGGTTGATCAGGATATGGCACAGAACATACCTGCTGACATTTATTCTGCAGATAAAGGTTACGATGACGGAAACAATCATTTCTATTTACAGCATCTAGACCTTCAATCTGCCATATGTCTCAAAGACATTCGTACGAAAAAGAAGGATGCGAACAAAGAAGTGTGGATAGAGATGATCCAAACACCAGCCTACAAATTGGGTCGCAAAGAGCGCTATAAGATTGAGCGCAAGTTTGGTGAAGCCAAACAAGGGCATGGTTTGGGGAGATGTCGTTACCTTGGTTTGCTGAAATTTGGGGTCCAAGCTTTCTTTACGGCAATCGTGTTGAACCTCAAGCGGATGGTCAAGTTGTTGACAGGTGTTGGTCTAAAGACACGTGGTGCTCTTACATATTGACCTAGGGTGAAGTGTCTATAATCGTTGAAATACCCCTAAAAGGAGGTATATGAACAGAATTTTAGTGTAAAAAAGTGCCTCATTTGTAGATATTAATGTCTCTTTTTTACCTTTTTTTTAATTGGTTAAGTTATTTATTCTATTTTTTTGTTTTTATTCAACGGTCTCAGGTTTGAGTTCGTTTTTAGGGAACTTTTCCCATGGCGTAGAATGTGGGTACGAAGAGCACCCGCTTTCCTTCCATCCAGGCTTTTTGATCAATTTGTTGAAATTCCACTAAGGAATGCTTATCGATCACACTTTCCAGGTCTGCCTCGAGCATTGACCATTCTGTTGGATCTCCTGTGTGCTCAGCAGACCACTGTGCACCTAAAATGCCGGATTGGATGTCGATTAGGCCAATAGCATGGAAAAGACTTCGTAATTTACGCCCTATTTGAATATCGACGCCTTGTTCTTGCAGCGATTGGGTCTGCAATTCCCCTAAACGCGCTAAAGGTGCTGGATAGTCAATCCGCGCTTGGTGATCGGGTTCTGCCAAAGCAATCACGCAGCCGCCCGGTTTAGTTACTCTGCGCATCTCCATCAGAATGTGGTCAGGGTCATCAAGCCACAGGAGAAAATAGTGACAAAAACTGACTTTGAAGGTGTGTGCTGGAAAAGGTAGGTGATAGCCATCCCCATGGATCAATTGATGAGGAACATTACTTTGTTTTGCATAAGCCAGGCTGGCAAAATTGATATCAATCCCAGTCAAGGATTGATAGCCCTTTTCTGACAGGATTTCGAGGATGGCACCTGTCCCCGAACCGACCTCTAAAATCTTGTCCCCATAGTTTAATTGGGCTTGGTTGAAAAGGTAATCTTGGATATTACCTGACCATTCTCCCTGCTGACGGTAGCGTATGTGCCATTCATCCAAGCTAAGACCCTGCAGCTCCATGCCCATCGGTTATCCTTTTGACCAGATCTTTTCCCATGGATCTCTGAGAATGTTCCCTAGGATGTGTTCGTACATGCCCTGTGCGGGTAAAACATCGCCATCTGGCTCAATGTATAACCAAGCTATGCCTGCTCCTTGTGGGACGGGCTGATTTGAGTTTTGCTCTAACTCAAGGGTGACGGGATTATTGTTGGAATATGGCACAGGTATATCCCAAACCAATTCCAATTGCTGCACGGCGGCAGTGCCACGTAATCGTTGTAATTCCTCCGCTAAATCATCGTCAGCAGCACTTAGCGAGAGCGAATTTGCGCCCATTTCCGCCAACCGCAGGATATATGGATGTAAATTTTCACCTTTTCTGAGGGTCAGGTGGACTGTCGTGTAACAATCCTCCGCTAAGATTTTTTCCAGGATTTGCCATTGTTTAGCGTTTTCCGGGTCAATAGGGATCATGAGATGATCCAACCCATTGCGGAGTAAAAGATCACGATAGGCATCATCCTCTAAATTGAACCCGTCCGTAAGCAGACCAGTTACAAGCCCCAAACCTTCAGCTTTTTCAATCAATGCGGGTAAATCTTCTCGCAGTGTTGGTTCGCCACCGGTAAAAAGCACATGGGGAATACCCTGATTGAATGCTTTTTCAATAATTTTCTTCCACTCGTTTGTTGATAGTTCGCGATCGACTCTGTCAGTTGGCGTATCGGGTGATGCGCCTTTTTCATCGATGCGATAGGTTAAGGCACAATCTAATCGGTAAGGGGCAGAAATATCTGTTGAGTAGGGTTCTTGCCGTTCCAGATCTAGGTAAGTGACCGGATCCAGATCCGGCGTATAGATGAGGGTGAGAATCTTATCGAGAAAATCCTCATAATCCTGCTGGGCTTGTTGCGGATGGACGTTATAACGGTTGGAGACAAGTTCAACAACCCGACTTTCGTTTAATCCATGCATAAAGTGATAGGCATACTCCACCGCGGTGCGGTTCAAATGGAATACCGTTGAGGCGTTGATGATAAGAATCCCGGTTCCATCTGATTCAATCCGAAGGTGGAGTTTATATTGTTCGTCTGTCTCTGGTGGCGTTTGATAGGTGTAAAACCCAGCGGGTAAGGGCTCTTTTTGTGAAAAGAAATCTTTAATGGATTGAAAAAATTGGGTCATACGTCCTCCACTTGATGGTTGCTGGTTCAGTCAAAAGGAAATGTTTTGTGGATAGGTTTGATCGTTTGGTGTTCTCGTGCTAGGGGGCATCCGCCGCCGCATTCCATGAAGTAATCACAGGTTTTACAACCCTCTGGAACGTCACTTCGATTGCGAAGTTGTAAAGCGAGAGGATGTTCCCAAATTGATTGCCATGAGTCAGTTAATAAATTGCCCAGTGCGTGATAATAGGACTGACAAGGGATCACGTCACCATTGGGTTCCACACACATGTTATAAAGTGCGGCTGTGCAACCTTTAACACCTAAATCGAGCTGGATAGGGTTAAAGTGACAATATTGTGTGGGCGTGTACCAAATGAGGCGTTGATTGTTGGCTTGTGTCATCTCACGTGCTTTTTCGAGCATTGGCGGCAAATCTTTTTCATCGATGCCAGTTTGAACCGTTGCCCCTTTGCCTGAATAGATCAATGCGTTCAGACCTACTGTGGGCACCCCTATTTCTGCCAGGAAATCAAGAGTCTCTTCGATGAAAGGGCTGTTTTGAAGGAGTAAGGTGGTGTTCGTCATGACGTAAAGTCGGGAGTCAAGGACATTTTTTAATCCTTTGACCGTTTCCTCCCAAGCACCCTTTGCGGCTACCATCTGATCATGTATTTCTGGGTCGTGGGACTCGAGGGTAATTTGGACATGGTCAAGCCCAGCAGCCAATAACTCATTTAGAAAGCTCTGGTCTGATAATCTTCGACCATTGGTGTTTAAACCGGTAATGAGACCTTTTTCTTCGGCATAGGCTACTAATTCTGGTAAGCCCTTAAAGAGGGTGGGTTCGCCGCCTGTGAATACCACATGGGGAATCCGCAAATCCCAAACCTTATCAAGAACTTTTTTCCAATTTGAAATGGACATCTCTGGAAAACTTCTTGGGCGTGCATTATAACAATGAGAGCAATTATTATTACAGCGGTAAGTAATTGCTAAATCCATTCGATAAGGCGCACTGGGTTTGGCACTGAAAGGCGCCGTGGTTTCAATCTGCAATTCACAGATCGGGCAGGCGCCATTGGGTTCCAGGAGGGCTTCAAGTTTTTGGATAAACTCCTCGTAATCCCGTTGGGCTGTCGAAGGATTAACAGCGTATTGGCTTTTGAGTGCTCGTAAAGCCTCTCGGGTGGATCTCCCTTCCAAATGGAAGTAAGCCATCGAGGCTGCGGATGGATTTAAGTGGATGACGCGATTGGCGTTGATGATCAACAACCCACGTCCATCCGGATCTATACGCAGGTGAATACGGGTTTTATACGACTCATCTTCCTGGCGATAGTGATATATCCCCGTTTGAGGGGGGTCAGAGTGCTTGAAAACTTTACCGATAAAAGAATTCGCTAAGTTCATATGCTTTGTCTGCTGCTTATGCGTAACAAAATGTTCTTGTGTTAAGCAACAACTAGCGTCCACCTCCTGCACAAGCACAGGCGCAGCCAGCACAGGCACAGGCGCAGGCACATGAACTGCCACCGCCGCCTCGGAACCCGCCGCCGCCACTTTTACCGCCACCAATGCTGCTTGATCGGGTTACTGGCACAGGATTGGTTCGGTTGGTGATTCCGTTGGTAAATGTGGTTAGGTTTCCAATCACGCCTGAGGCTAAACCTGCAGACCCATTGATCACACTGGCAGCAAAATCAGAGCCCGGGATATTGGGTAAGGAGACTTTGCCGCCGGCACTTGTTCCACCACCAATGCCGGTTGGTTTGGCGCTCACTGGAATTGGTTGTCCTGTCCCACCACCGATGGTTCGGCGGTAGGTGGGCGAGTAGCGCGGCCACCACATGGGTACATAAACAGGACCACCGGTGAAGGTGCGACGTGTCCGATCCTCATAGTTATCGTCAAGCATCGTCCATTCCATGGTCTGATTGTAATATTCGCTTTTTACTTCTGGCGTGTTGGCTTCCTCAACCATCTTCCATGCACGCTGCATGATGTCTTCATAATAAGCGACAGTTTCTTTGCGAGAAAATCCTTTAATTTTATTGGAGACACTATTGACAAGATCCACCATCATCTTTTGCAGTGCTGCCCATCGCTCTTTGTCAGGCATTTTGAATGCTTCAAGGAAGGCGACTTCATATGGGTGTAAGCCTTCAGGCAGAGGTTCTGTCACTTCCAAAGTGAGGGGTTCCTCTTTGACCACCAAAGCTGCCTCTTTTTTTAATGTCCCAAAAAGGATCATGGTCATGACTTTATCCATGGGTTGTTCCATCAGGATGGCTGCTTCCACAGCGGTTAAGCCCCGTTTGATGCCATTGCCTTCAATTTTCATTTTAGGAGGCAAGTATTCTAATTTCCGCTTTTGGGCCCCGACTGTGCCTTGATAAATGCTGAACCCAAAGATGAGTAAAAACACCAAGCCAAATCCAGCGCAGCAAATATTTCCACCGATGATATTGAGTATGGTTGAAATGAAAGATGTTCCACCAGTTGGCCCCCCAGGAGGTGAAATTTCAGTAGGTTTCGTGACGATAGCGTCCTCAGGAACAATATCCTTAGGAAATGCAGCGCCGAAATTATATTGTGTATGAAAATCAGCATTGTCTGTGAACCATGAATAATAAACGCGATCATCAGTTGCAGTGCGACCAATCTCACTGGGTTCGTCTGTTCCAGGCCAGTTTTGAGGCAAGAAGTAAACCCCGTCTTCATCGCCGACACCGGGTGGCAAGATGATTGTGACGCGGTACTCCGTGTTGGTGCTGCGATCGAATTGTGAGTCAACATAGTTGGGGCTGAATTGAAAATCGACATAATTTTCACGGTCACCCTCGTCAAATGGTGTCAGGATGCTTTCAACGCCATATATCCAGGCTTCTACGATTCCACTTTGACCGGGTTGGATGGCATTATCATCTAGACCGAGGGCAAATCCATTGCTGACATAAGGCGAAGTCTCAATGGTGTTGATGGTAACCCCATCAACGGTTGCATCAATGTTACTCAAGCTATAGTCAGCGGAAGGCATGCCTACATCGATGAAATCGATGGGTGCGCCACTGGTGCTGTTTTGGAATTCGGTGTAGTACCAGAAGGTCGCAGTGCCATCCGCTTCAAGATAGACTTCCACTTCAGCAGCAGGGACCTCAAATCGAAGGTCCTGGGCAGAAGCCACCTGCGGAATTGTTAATAGGAAAAGAAATAATAGGGATAACAGTAAAAATCTAATTTTCTTCATAGGTCACCATTTAGGTTCTTCTGTAAGTTGGTAGGTTGTGCCGCAGTGAGGGCAGGTAACAACAGGTGCACCAGCGACCATTTTGACATCCTCAGAAGATAAAGGACCCCCACATGATTTGCACTTGATGGTGTCCATGCCCACTTCACCTGGTAGATCAAGATTTAAATTGACAACTTGATCACCGGCTTTCACAGGGGGGCTGAGTTTTGTGCCAATAAAAATCAACACAAAACCAATCACCAGACCGATGATGCCGACGATGATCCAGCTTGGAGACCCTTCAGGGCTGAAAGCCCCCAGGATAAATAAGAATGCAAAGATGATGAAAATCCCTGCAGCAATGAACGCAATGATTCTACCTGCACGCATAGTTCCTCCAATGATTAACGCTTGTTGTCATAATTATTCTAGCTTAATTTTTTGCTTTTAACCTGATATTTTCTTTGGAATGTTATTCACAGTAGCCTACGATTGGTTAATAATAATTATATTATGAATATTGCTTGTGGGGTGTGTTCTGGGGTCTGCCCTGAGCACGAAGTTCGTTAGGGTTGAGCGCTCAAAAATCCATCGTTATCAAGAACGTTTATTATTTTTTACGCATCTTCTAAAGCATAAAATTTTTGATGATTCTGTTGCTGTGGTTTGCGGAAAAACGCTGTGTGCGATACAGTTTTTTACTAAACAATGATAATTAGAGGATTAAAGACGCGAAATTTTCTCTTAATCTTTGATTTTGCAGAATGAAAAGAAGTAAATCAAGATTTTGGATTTGATTGAGGGGGATTTTTATGATGTTTTTTTCTTCATTCCTTGTTTGGATGGTAAGGTGTCCTTTTTGGGTCTCAACCGCATCAAATTCATCCCATTTAAGTTCTTGCCCATTAAAATTTATCCCCGCTCTGTCCAACGTGAGGTTTTTATGAAATTGGGTTTCACCTTTTGAATTCCATTCTGTTAAGAATTTTTCGTATAGAATCGGTAGTGAATTTTTTCGGATTTCTTGGGCTAATTCGCTCATATTTTTGTATTTGTGGACAATTTTTAAGGGCGGATGGTTTTGGGCTTCGATGGTAATCATTATTCGGGAATTGATCTCACTTCCGCCGAAAACGCTATTGATTATTCGGGTATCCAGTTGTTCAATTTCAGACCACAACCATAATTTCCTTCGCTTTTTATGGTTTTTTATAAAACCCTGCTCGTGGACTATGATCCCATCTTCCCAATGCCTGACAGCAAACAGAAACAGCCCAATGCCCAACGGCAGGATGACGAGTGCCAGAAGGAGCACCCAAGGTAACTGCGCGATTAACACTGCCCAACCGTGAAATTGAACGCTGTGCCAAGCGGTTATTAATAAATAAGAAGCGCCCAAAAAGCCGATCAGCGCTAGCAAAATTCCTACGGTCAACCACAGCCACCGTTTTAAATGGCGATGTCGAATGGGAAATTGGCTGAGGACTTTTCCCAGACTCTCGTCTCTTTCCGAGCTCGGATGAGGGGGTGATGAGTTAATCTTGCTCATTTATTAAAACTATATCTTACATTCTTGGTGGCAGGTTGCGACTGAGAATTTCAAGCATTGAAAAAGCCATGGCAGCACCTTCCACAGCGCAGGTGGTGGGGTTATCCACCAGGAAGGCAGGAATCCCCAGCGATTTCGTGAGATAGCGGTCGATCCCGCGCAGAAGGGCAGAGCCGCCGCACAGAGCTACACCCCTGTCGATGATGTCCGAGATCAATTCAGGGGGTGTTTTTTCAAGTACTTGCCGTGTTGTATTAGCGATGTCTTTTAGGGGGTCTTGTAAAGCCTCTACGATGTCATCTGTTGTCAGTGTGGCTGGCCTGGGCAATCCTGAGACCTGGTCTTGTCCCTGGATCTCCATTGTTTTTTGTTCAGACTGAGGTATTGCAGCCCCTATGTTGATCTTTAACTGTTCAGCTGTTGGTTGACCGATAAGCAAGCCATATTTCTTTCTAACGTAATCCGCAATCGCATCATCCATTTTTAACCCGGCCACCCGCGTTGTTTCTGCTGATACGATTCCATGCATGGCAAGGACAGCCGCCTGGGTCGTGCCGCCTCCTAAGCAAATGATCATATTCCCGATTGGGGTGCCAATGGGCAAATCCACCCCCAAGGCACTTGCTAAGGGTTGCTGAATGAGATTAATATCTCGGCTGCCAGCGCCAAGACCTGCTTCATACACAGCACGTCTTTCCACACTGGTAACGCCATACGGGATGGTGATCATCAGTTTGGGGCGAAACAGAAGCATACGACCAGTGACCTGACGGACCAGTTCTCTTAGAAAATTTTCTGTGATTTCATATTCAGCAATGACGCCAAAGCGCATTGGGCGGTTAACTTCGATATTTTCTGGTACACGCCCTAACATATCAAGGGCTGATTTTCCAATTTCAACAATTTTTAACTCATCTAATAAAATTGCTACGATCGTTGGCTCTTGAATGAGGATATTTTTTCCTTCAGCAATGCGGGTGTTCAACGTTCCTAAGTCAATGCCCAGTTCTCGTGAAAGTCCTGCCATAAGTTTGTCCTTGAAAATAGGTAAATCTTGTCAAAAAGGTTGAGAAAATGCAAGTTCGATAATTGTTATCTCTATGTTTTTAGCACAAAAATGAACATCTGAAAAGATTTTGTCTATTTGATGGTCTTTTTTGATAGGTTTGATGGTTCTATTTTATCATCTTCCCACATTGTCAGTTTTGAAAGATTTATCGCTATAAACCTGCTGTTTTTATGTACTGTATACGAATCTAATTGTTTGCTGATTTGGAGCAAGGTATACTTATGGTTGAGCCTGAATAGAGAAAAGCAATTTAGGAGCCATTATGACTGATTCAAATGACCTTGTCTTCGACAAGCTAATTCAAGCCCCAGCGGATTTGATCTATCGTGCTTTTACATCGGCGACGGCATTACGGGAATGGCTTTGCCATATTAGCACTTGCAGTCCCGAAGAGGGAGGATGGTTCAATCTTGCCTGGAATAATGGCTATTACGCTGGTGGTCATTTTATCAATCTGATTCCCAATCAGGCTATATCAATGGCTTGGATAGGGAAAAACGAACCCAATTGGACTGTACTTGAGGTTACGATCAACCCGACTGACAGTGCTGACACTTACCTTGTCAAATTGTTTCAAAAAGGCATCGGCGTAAGTGAGGCATGGGTTGCTGCTCGCAAGAGGATTGCCGTTGGATGGGAGATGGGGCTCAATAATTTAAAATCGACGCTTGAAGAAGGTATCGATTTGCGCATTGCGAATCGTCCGGTGATTGGGATTTATCCTGAGGACGTCTCAAACCTCAATGACCTAACGGCGAAATCATTAAATATTCCGATTAAGTATGGTGTATTAGTGACTGAAGTTTTGCCCGATTTCGGTGCAGCAAAAGCAGGCATTCAGAAAAACGACGTCCTATTTAAGATTGATGGTAAAAAAGTTGAGAATATCCGATTGCTTACGACGCTCGTCAACGATTACAAACCAGGCGATAACCTCGAGGTTGAGGTTTACCGTGATGGTGAAACTTTGCTTTTTACAGTTGAAACGATGATGCAGGGGTTAATGGAAATCCCCAATTCACCGGAAGGACTGGCCAAGGAACTAGAATCACAAAACTTTACCGCGCTTGAGTCCCTTGAGGCGGCATTAAAAGATGTGACAGAGATGGAAGCATCTTTTTCCCCAGGTCCTGAAGAATGGTCAACAAAGGAAGTCCTTGTGCACCTGATTCACGATGAACGCGAATATCATCGCTGGATTAATGATCTTGTCTCAGATCAAGAGCGTTTTTACGGTTCATGGCCAGGGGACCGTTTGTTCCGAATTCGGGCAACTTTAACCAGCTATCCAAATATTGACTCCTTGATGGCAGAATTACGACGCAGCTTAAAAGAGACAATTGCCTCTGTTGCTTTCTTGGATCAAAGTTTCACGCGTAGAAAAGCAAGTTATCGACGCCTTGCCATGGAATTGTTGGGTTCTACCAAACATATTCACGAACACATCAATCAAATCCAAGACAATATTCAAGCTGCTCGATCTACTTTGAGTCAATAATTTTGCCAATTGTTTAATCTTAAAACAAGCAGAAACAAAACAATTGAGGGGTTTATTTCAGAGGGGATATAATTACATCGTGTTTGATAATAGGATTAGAAAGATGATTTTTTTCTTTCAACTAAATATCACATGGTAAATGTTTCAAATAGAAAACGACTGGAAAAATGACATGCAAGATCTTGAAAAAGCCTACAACGATGCCCTTGACTACATATACAGCTTTATTGATTACAGTATAAAACGGAATTTCAGAAACGCAGCTGAAAAATTTGATTTGGATCGGATGCGTCAGTTTATGGCGCACTTAGGGAATCCCCATCAGGATTACGGAATTATTCATGTGGCTGGCACAAAGGGTAAGGGCTCCGTTTCTTCGATGTGCGCTTCCGTTCTTACTGCTCAGGGATATAGGGCCGGTTTGTATACCTCTCCCCATATGGTTGAATTTACTGAAAGAATCCGAATTGATGGGGAAATGATTCCCAAGGCGGATTTGGTTGAGATGGTCGAAAAAATTAAACCTGTAGCGGAAATCGTTCCAGATATTACAACCTTTGAATTGACCACAGCTCTGGCATTCCTTTATTTTTCAGTCGAAAAGGTCGATTACGCCTTGTTTGAAGTTGGATTGGGCGGTCGATTGGATGCGACCAATATTGTGGACCCAATCGTATCAGTGATCACTTCGATTTCGTATGACCATGTAAAAATTCTTGGAGACACCCTCAGTGAAATTGCAGGGGAAAAAGGCGGGATCATTAAACAAGATACACCGGTGGTTGTGGCTCCCCAAAAGGAAGAAGCGCGATTGAAATTGGAAAGCATCGCCAAGGAACGCAACGCCCCTGTAATTCAAGTTGGTCGTGATTATTTATATGCAGCTGATTCTCATAGTCTGGACGGTCAGCACTTTTTAGTATGGACACCTGAAGAGCAACCCCTCGTTGACGAATTCATAGAAACTGCAGGCCGCAATATTTGGAGCCCGATTCGGTTAAAAATTCCTTTGTTGGGATTTCATCAAGTTGAGAATGCAGCGACGGCTTATGCCGCATTGAAAACAGCGGAAAAATTTGGCGTCGAATTATCACAATCCGCATATTTGCAAGGATTTTCAGAGGTCGATTGGCCTGGAAGGTTGGAGTTATTAAGGCGGCATCCCCCTATAGTGATTGACTCGGCGCATAACCGCTACTCTGCCTTAAGATTGCGGCAAGCTATGGATGACTATTTTCCTGGTTTGCCAGTATTGCTCGTCTTTGGTGCTTCAGAGGATAAGGATATTGAAGGAATGTTTCAGGAGTTATTACCCAGGGTAAGAAGGGTAATCACCACACAATCGATCCATCCGCGCGCGATCGATGCAAATCTCCTGGTGGAATTAGCACATCGATCAGGGCGATCAGCGGAAGCCATCGTACCTATTGAAGATGCTTTTAAGAAAGCGCTTGATGAAGCTGGTGAGGACTGCATTATCTTAATTACAGGTAGTATTTTTGTGGCTGCAGCAGCCAGTGATATATTAGCAGGATTGAAAAATGGCAATGCGAACAATCTATAATAACGCGAATAGCCGCGATTTTGATCTCTATTTCAAAAATTTGGTGACTTTATGAACGATGAACAATGGCTTCCTCTTCAGGATGACGACAACGAATTTTTTGGCAACATTCATCAAAGAACAGAAGAGCTTTATCGTATCTCTGATCAGGATCCCGATGAAAATGAAATTTATATAAGTCCTGCGTTTATATTGAGAGATTTGGTTGTATTTCCGAAGATGATTTCACCAATCTTCCTCAGTGATGAAATCAGCCCACGAGCGATTGAAGCTTCGCAAGCGCATAATAAAACCCTCGTTGCCCTTTTCCTTTCTGACGATGAGGGATCTAACAAAAATTTTGGGCAATTCCTATCAATTGGCGTGGAAATGGCAGTAGGTCGGATGTTGAGTATGCAAGGCGGGAATCATTCTGCCTTAGTTCAAGGTCGCCGGCGGGTTGAAATTCTCGAGATTGTTCAAAAAGAGCCTTACTTGATGGTTAAGGTACGCCCGCTTTACGATAATTTTCGAAAAACCCGAACCCTACTGGCAACCATGCGCACAACACGGCGTTTGTTTGAACAATGCGTGGAATTAAATGACAGCTTGCCAGAAGAAGCACATTTGTATTCCATCAACATCGAAGACCCCAGTTGGTTGGCTGATATGGTCGCCAGCACGCTATCCATTTCAAGTGAAATCCGCAAAGAATTATTGACATTGGTTCACCCGGCTGATCGCTTGAAGAAATTAAATCATATTTTAGCTGAAGAGCTTGAAGTGTTGGAACTTGAGGATGAAATCAACGCTCAAGTCCAAACTGAGGTGGACCGGTCTCAACGCGAATTTTATTTGCGGGAAAAAATGAGGGCTATTCAAACAGAATTGGGTGAAGACGATATTTGGAACCAGGAAATTAAAGATCTCAAAGACCAAATTACAGAAAAACCCATGCCTGATTCTGTCAAGCTGCAAGCGATGAAAGAACTGCAGCGACTTCAGCAAATGCCATCGATCTCTCCAGAGGTAGCGATTATTCGCACTTATTTGGTCTGGCTTGTAGAACTGCCTTGGGCAAAGGTTGATCCGGATAATCTTGACGTCACCCACGCCAAAAATATTCTGGAGGAAAATCATTACGGTCTGGATAAGGCAAAGGACCGGATTATTGAATACATCGCCATCAGAAGTTTAAAGCCCAAGAAATTACGGCAGCCGATTCTTTGCTTTGTGGGCCCGCCGGGTACGGGAAAGACTTCCCTCGGTAAATCAATCGCCAAAGCGCTCGGGCGCCAATTTGTACGGTTGTCTTTAGGGGGTGTCAGAGATGAAGCTGAAATTCGAGGACATCGCCGAACCTACATTGGGGCTATGCCGGGACGAATTATCCAAACCATGCGACGGGCTGAGACGACAAATCCCCTCTTTATGCTTGACGAGATTGATAAGTTAGGTGCAGATTTTAGGGGCGACCCCTCCTCAGCATTGTTGGAAGTTTTAGACCCAGAGCAAAACAAGGCTTTTTCTGATCACTATCTGGAGGTGGATTATGACCTTTCCAAGGTGATCTTTATTACCACAGCGAATACACTCAACAGCATTCCCTCCGCGTTGCTTGACCGGATGGAGGTGATCGAATTCCCGGGTTATATAGAAGAGGAAAAAATTGAGATTGCCAAGCGTTTTCTGATCCCACGCCAGTTAGAAGAAACCGGATTGGATGAAGAAAATATTGTTTTTCAAACGCAAGCCTTGATGAGAATTATTCGAGAATACACTTATGAGGCTGGTGTGCGCAACCTTGAGCGGGAGATCAGCAGTGTTTTGCGCAAGATTGCCCGATTGAAGACGGAAGGGAAAAACTATCCAAAACATGTGACTCCGCAGGCGATTCGCAGGTTTTTGGGACCCCAGCAATTCTTTGAAACGGAAGCTGAAGGTGATGACGAAGTTGGTGTGGCAACCGCCCTGGCTTGGACGGAAAATGGGGGCGAAATCATGCCCGTGGAGGTTCTGATCTTGGAAGGAAAGGGGAATCTGCAGATTACCGGACAAATTGGCGATATTATGCAGGAATCAGCGCAAGCAGCCTTATCCTATATCAAATCCCGAGCTGATTTACTGAACATCGATGCCGATTTATTTGAGGAAATTGACGTCCACTTGCACGTTCCTGAGGGCGCGATCCCCAAAGATGGCCCCAGTGCGGGTATTACGATGACGACGGCGATGATTTCAGCCTTGACCAGTCGTCCAAGTTACCACCTGGTTGGCATGACGGGTGAAATTACGCTGCGCGGTCGCGTTTTACCTGTGGGTGGCGTCCGAGAGAAAATCTTAGCGGCGCATCGGGCAGGATTGAAAAAAGTGTTGATCCCAGTTCGAAATGAAAAAGATTTAGAAGAGTTACCCAAGCCTGTGCTGAAAGATATCGAGGTTATTCCGGTAAAGCATATGGATGAGGTTTTGCCCCTTGCCTTGCATGATATAAAAACAACCACAAGAAAACACAAACAGAAATCCCGTAAAAAAACAGCATCTGAAAATTCAGATGCTGATAATGGTGGATAAAATCAGAAAAATCCAAGGCTCGTGATTCATTTCCCTGAACTTTTGGGCAAATTATTCCTCAGGTGGGGTTAAGCCATCGGTTTTCACCGCTTTAATCCCATTGCGTACCTGGTTGATCAATCGGTCCATGTGAATTTCTAAGCCCGTTAATGTGTCAAGAATATACTTATCTGCTTCTCCGCGGGTGATTGCAGCTTCTTTGTGTGCTTCTTCAACGATTTCTGCGGCTCGTTTCTTAGCGGATTCGATAATCTCATCATCTTGCAGTTGTTTTTCAGCTTTTTCACGCGCAAGGGCAAGGGTTCGATTTGCTTCCTCTTTGGCTTGTGCCATAATCCGATCGCGTTGTGTGATGATTTGCTGCGCTTTTTTGATCTCTTCAGGGATGGCAACCCGCATTTGATCAATTAAATCTAACATGCGATCTTCATCGACGATGACACTATGTGTCAGCCAAATGGGTCGACTTTCATTAAATAGTTCCTCGAGTCGATCAACAAGATGTAGAATGTCCATTCGGTCCTCCGCTAATTAGTCCATCATAAACGTTGCAAGCACTATACCAATCTTAACATATTTCCTGTTTTTCTGGGGTTCAATCTCGCAAAGATGTCAAGGGGACAATGTCCTGACCATCTCCTAAGACATTGAATCGTTTTTTAAGGGCTTCGTTCACGTGTTTTGGCACCATGCTGGAGACATCCCCACCTAAAGCGGCAATTTCCCTAACCGTGGTTGATGAAAGAAATGTGTGCTCCTCACTTGTGATGAGGGCAATCACGTCGATCTCTGGCTCAAGGCGATTATTGGCTAATGCCATCCGAAATTCATATTCAAAATCAGAGAAAACGCGTAAGCCTCGGATCATGCCTTGTGCACCCATTTTTTTGGCGAATTTGACGGTCAAGCCTGTGTAAGATGTGACATGGATATTGTCGATCTCTTCTAAGGCTTCCTGGACAAGCGCCAAGCGCTCTTCAGGGGAGAATAAGATATTGTGCTGCTCCCTGGCATAAACAGCCACAATAACCTTGTCAAAAAGGTTTGCAGCTCGTTTAGCGATGTTGATATGCCCATAATGGATAGGATCAAAGGTTCCGGGAAAAATTACGGTTGTCATTTTAACTTACATCTCCTTATTCTGCTGGCCAAAAATGTTCCAAGGCAGCTCGCATTAATTGGTGTTCCGGTGCTGACAGTGTTGGGTCATTTTCCAACACTTGTTGCGCATAGATCTGCGCTCTTTCGATTAATTTTACATTGGTAATATTTGCAAGTCTCAGCGTGGTAAAACCGGATTGTCTTGTCCCTAAAAATTCACCCGGACCTCGCTGTTGGAGGTCATGCTCAGCTAATACAAAGCCATCGTTGGTGCTTTCCATTGCCAATAAACGCTCGTTTTCAGCTGCATCACTGGTTTCAGGGATTAAGATGCAGTAAGACTTATCCGATCCCCGGCCAACTCGGCCGCGGAATTGATGGAGTTGAGCCAGACCAAACCGGTTAGCGCTTTCAATAACCATAACTGTAGCGTTGGGGATGTCCAATCCAACCTCTACAACGGAAGTGGCAACGAGAATGTCAAATTCATGGTCGCGCAATTTCCGCATAACACGCTCTTTTTCGTCCGGCCGCATGCGGCCATGCAGCAATCCAACCCTCAAGTCTGGGAAGATTTCCTGTTGCAATCGTTGTTGTTCCTCTACGGCAGCTAAGCTGTCTTCATCATCGCCTTGTTCTACCAGGGGATAGATGATGAAGGCTTGATGTCCTTCTGCAACTTGTGAGCGGATCAGTGTATAGATCCGTTCTCGTTCTGTAGGATAGATGATGTGGGTATCAATGGTTTGGCGTTCTGCAGGCATTTCATCCATCACACTGACATCTAAATCGCCGTAGATTGTCAGCGCGAGGGAGCGCGGGATGGGTGTGGCTGTCATCACGAGCAGGTGAGGGTTGTTCCCTTTTTCACGGAGAGCTGCCCGTTGCGACACCCCAAAGCGATGTTGTTCGTCTACAACAGCCATCTGGAGGTCTTTAAACTCGACAGGGTCCTCAATTAAGGCATGGGTGCCAATGACCAATTTTATCTCACCACTGGCTAAACCAGACAGGATCTGTTCGCGTTCGCTGGAAGGGGTATCACCGATTAAGAGCCGCACTTGATCTTCCCTCAATAAGGCATTTGGATCATTTGGATCTGCCAGCAAACGTTTGAGGGTTGCATAATGCTGCTCTGCCAAGATGCTGGTGGGCGCCATAAAGGCAGCTTGAGCACCATTTTTGTTGATGATGCTGATGGCCAGGGCAGCAACAACTGTTTTTCCCGAGCCAACATCCCCTTGCAATAAGCGATTCATAGGCCGCCCTGAGGAAAGATCTTTCCGTAGTTCAATCAGAACCCGTTGCTGAGCACCTGTTAGTTCAAAATCTAAGCTGTTGACCTGTTCAGCAAGCCATTCGTCAGGGATCGTGAAAATACGGCCTTCTTGTTGAGACCATTCGAATTTTTGCCGTAAAACGCCCAATTGCAATAGGAATATCTCATCAAATGAAAGGCGATACCGGGCATTCTTTAAATTTGACATATTCTCAGGGAAATGAATTTCCTTGAGTGCCGTTGATAAAGCCATCAGGTCAGCATCTTCCAAAATATATTCCGTTAGAAATTCAGGAATCTTTGGTGCCCAAAACGAAACAACATTATGCATGGATCGACGTAGCCATCGCTGACTTAATTTTGCCGTCAAAGAATAAACCGGTACGATGCGTTTCGTATTTAGCAGCTGCTTGTCGATTTGTTCGTAATCTGGGTGATACATCACCAGACGTCCCATATACTGTTCAATTTTTCCTGAGATGGACAAGAACATATTTTTGCGCAAATACCGTAAGTGATAGGTTTGGTTGAACCACATCAATTGAATGCTGCCGGTGTCGTCTGAGACAACGGCTTGGATTATTTTTCGATTTTTATTCCGAGTTGTAAAACTACTGACGCTCTTAACGTAAGCGATAATTGTAACTTCCTCGCCATAGGTCAAATCTTTGATCAGCTTGAGCTCGGAGTAATCATCATAACGCCGGGGGAAGAAGTAAATCATATCTTCAATGGTGTAAAGACCAAGTTTGGCTAATAACTCCGATTGCTTATTGCCAATTCCTCGTAAAGCTGTGGTAGGCGCGTTGATGCCCTCGGGCGCGGCAGACATCGGTATGGGGGCGGGTTCATTTGTCCGCTTCCTGGTTGATGCCCTTGTTTTTCTCTCCTGACTTGTTTGATGCTGAATTGGCGCTTTGGAGTGAACCTCTTTTGCTGGTTCAGAAGGAAGGTTTTGCTGAATCTCAGGTTGATTTAGGTATTTTAAACCTGGAATATCTAAGATAGCTCCAATTTCGCGAATGGATTGTGCCCTATGGGGGATTTCTAATTGGGGATATTTTTGAAGTATGTCAGCAACCTGGGTGATTTTTTGCTCCGGCAGACCATCAGCCCTGGCTTCACCAATCCAGGTATCAATTGATTTCTCCAGCCCGCCAACCACCGCTTTATTTGAATAATCAAACTCGGATTCAAGTTTTAAAATTTTATAAAGTTTTTCTGTTGAATAATGCATTTTCTAAGTCATTGCCTTTGTTTTCTAATTATTTTAACCGGAATCATCCTTTAATCATAACGTATGTTACCAAATAACTGCGACGACAGATGATGCCTTTAATACTTTTTTATTCGTTTGCTGTGATTACCGTTCCCTTGAAATAAAAAACCCCGGAAAAGGGGTTTTTGATAAGGGCAGGAAAAAGGACTAACTATTCAACAGCAATAATTAATTGATAATGCGGTTGATCGCCGTTATGAACTTCAATTTCATGGTCCGGATAAATCGAACGGATCACATCTGCCAGTTGATCCACTTTATTCCGATTAATATCCTGACCGTAAAAGAGTGTAATCCTTTCATAATCACTTGTTTCGGCCGCGATCAGGAATTTCTCGCAGGCTTCGTCAATAGAAGAGGTTGAAGCGATCAGTTTTCCATTAAGTAAGGCGATGACTTGCCCCTTTTCAACTTGCACATCGTCGATATCTACAGTTCTGGTGGCAGTGGTAATTTCGCCTGTCTGCACATCGTTGATGGCTTCCTTCATCGCGCTGACATTTTCTTCAAACGCAGCGTCAGGGATTAAGCGAAACAGCGCTGAAAGCCCTTGGGGTACTGTGATGGTAGGAATCACCGCCACTCTTTTGACAGTCATTGAAGCTGCTTCTTTTGCTGCCATGATGATGTTTTTATTATTTGGCAAAATAATAATCTTATCAGTCGGCAAGTTCTCGAAAGATGCCAGAATTTCTTTTATCGATGGATTCATGGACTGACCACCCTGGACGATAGCCGCTACACCGAGGCTGGCAAAAATGCGGGAGAGTCCAACACCCGGCGAAACGGCGACAACCGCAGTCTCATCTGGCTGTATCTGGGCGAATTTCAATTTAGGATTATGATTGCTGCGCTTTTCTTCCATTTGTGCGACAAGGTTTTCCATCATGACTTTTTGGATGGTCCCCTGGGTCATGGTGTGATCAATGGGTTGGTATCGACTCTCGAGGGGTACGTGGATATGCATGCGGTACATGCCATCCCCTTCACCAACCTGGATGGATGTGCCAATCTTTGTGAGTTCCTCGTAATAATCCTCTAAATTAAAGACGGAAGTGGGTTTAAAGTCGATCACGACCTCGTAATCTTGCCCGGGCTCAACGGTTTCCATGGCGTTTTCCATGTTCATTTCAGAAAGAGAGACCACCTCTGTTAGCGTTTTGTCGAGGGGGTCCCCATTGATGAAACGCCACATCCCTTCAAAAATGCATAAAAGCCCTTTTCCACCCGAGTCGACCACACCAGCCTGTTTCAGGATTGGCAGCAATTCCGGTGTTCGTTCGACGGATGCGTTAGCAGCCTCAACAACATCTGCTAAAACCTCTGTGAAGCTGTCGGTACGTTGGACGGAAACCTCAGCTTGCTTGGCAATGTCGTTGATAACCGTTAAAATGGTACCTTCTACGGGGCGAACAACCCCTTTGTAAGCTGTATCTCTGGCTTCTTGTAAAGCCGCTGCCAGGAGTTTAACATCCATTGTGGGGTTTTCATCCAAAGCACGTGCAAATCCACGCCAAATTTGTGAAAGAATAACCCCAGAGTTGCCACGAGCCCCCATCAAGGCACCTCTCGCAACAGCGTGGGCGATTTGACCGATGTTGTCACTGGGTGCAGCCTCGACCTCGTCAAATGCGGCTTGCATCGTCAGTAACATATTTGTGCCTGTGTCGCCATCGGGGACGGGAAACACATTCAGACTGTTGACAACTTGTTGATTGGTCTTGAGCCAAATCATCCCCGCTTCAATCAACGTTTTTAATCCGCGGCCTGAAATGGGCACGGTGACGAGTTTGTGCCTTTCCTCCGGGTCTAATTTAATTAATTCAGCTACACTCATAATTCTCCAAAGAATAAAAAAGATAATTACAGATAATCAAGTTGAAATCATCAATCCATATCGCTAATGCGTAAGCCGCGCACATGGACGTTGATATTTCGAACCGGCAAACCAACCGTCTTCTCAACGTTGTACTTAACGCTGTTAATGACACTATTAGTGATCGATTTAATATTGGTACCGTATTCGACGACGATGTAAATGTCAATGACTAAGCCATCGTGATCATATTCGATTTCAATCCCGTAACGTGCATCCTTCTTGATAAATTGTCGAATATTTTCAATAATATTTTTCGGCGCAAGCCCAACTACGCCATAGGATTGTAGGGTCGATTGGCGGGCAATCGACGCAATTGCATCCTTTTGGATCAGGATACTTCCTAATTCGTTGTGTTTTGGTATTGATTCTGGCATTTTATTCACCTAACTTGCTTGAAGGTTTACTTAGACTATGGTAAAATCATTCGCTGGTTGAGGGATTGAACCTCAAACCTAGTAATTATAACTTAATGTTGTGAAAGGACGAAATCATGGCTGTCTGCGAAATATGTGGAAAAAAGACCACCTTTGGTCATAATCGAAGTCACTCAATGCGAGCGACAAAACGACAATTTAAACCAAATCTCCAAAAAGTTTCCGTATACGAGAACGGGCGTATGGTTCGCAAAACCTTATGCACCCGCTGTATCCGCACTCTCGTTAAATCTTCCAAATAGGTTTAACACCAACCATCAGCAATCGTCGCGGTTTTTGCCGCGATTTTTGCTTTAATCGGCAGTTTTAACCGCATCTCTTAAATCTTTGATCCCAGCACGAATGCCACCCGGGTGTCTGAATATGGAAGATCCGGCAATGAAAATTGATGCGCCGGCATCATAGCAAGCCCTGATATTCTCAGAACTGATCCCACCATCAATTTGGATCGTGGCTTTGGCCCGGATTTCTTCGAGTAGGGCTTTGGTCCGTCGAATTTTGTCAAAGCTGCCAGGAATAAATGATTGCCCTCCAAAGCCAGGATTGACCGACATAATGAGGACAGAGTCAATGACATCGGTGATTTCACGCAAAAAGTTTACAGGGGTACCGGGATTGATCACAATGGCTGGGGACATGCCTAAATCACGAATTTGTTGAAGTGAGCGGTGAATGTGCGGACATGTTTCGTAATGAATCGTTAAATGGTCTGTCCCTGCATCTGCAAAGGCTTGAAAATGTCGTTCAGGCTCAACAATCATCAAATGAACGTCAATGGGAAGATCCGTGATCTTTCGCACGGCTTTGACGATGTTTGGACCAAAGGTGATATTGGGCACGTAACTGCCATCCATCACATCAACATGAATCCAATCGGCGCCAGCGTCGACAGCTTCTGTAATTTGGTCAGCAAGGTGATTCAAATCTGCTGAAAGAATTGAAGGGGCAATAACGATGGACATAATAAATTTACCTTAATTTTATGGATTGATTGAAAAATAAATATATAACCAAAATGGGATCAGGCCAAGAATTGTCGTAAATGCAAGCAGCGCAAGCAGCCATGTGGTCCAATCGATACTTTCATTGACCACAGTCGGTTGGTCTTCCTCCACTTCCACGGCATCAATGGGAAAATAGGGCACAGCCTGGCCTGATGAAGTTGGTTCAATCTGCGGCGGTGTAACCTCTGACTGGGGAGCTTCTTCTATGATGGGTAGATGATTGTTAGGCAGGATGATGGGCCCTGTGGGTTCCTGGTTGAGATTGCCAAACGACAACAACACGCGACCTAGTTGATCCGCTGTTCGGTAGCGGGCAGAGGGTTCTTTTGAGAGAACTTTAAGGGTGATTTCCTCTAGGGTTTCTGGAACATCAGGGTTGACCTGCCTGAGTGGGGCGGGCGACTCCTGGCGATGCATCCGAGCTAATTCAGAGGCCTCGCTTGCCTCAAAGGGTAATTTACCTGTGAGAACCTCATATAGTATGACCCCGAGTGAGTAAACATCCGATGCTGGCGATGGGGCATTCCCGGTTGCTTGCTCCGGTGAAAAATAATGGGGTGATCCCCATATCACATCACTTTTTTCATCTGGATGGATGGTTGCCAGCGCCCGAGCGATCCCAAAATCGGTCACTTTCAAACGCATATCGTGGGAGACCAGCATGTTGTGGGGTTTTATATCGCAATGTACCAATCCTGCTCGGTGTGCGTAACCCACGCCGGCACAGGCTTGGGTGATCAAACTAAGGGCTTCTTTGGTCTCAAAGGGTCCTCTTTTCCGAATGAGGGTTTTGAGATCTGTCCCATCAATATATTCAAATACGATAAAAACCTTGTCATTATCGAATCCAAAATCGTAAACGGTTACAATGTTTGGATGCGATAAATTGGCTGCAGCCTTCGCTTCTTGTTTGAAGCGTTCACGAAATTTAGCGTCTGAAGAATAATTTTCACGCAGAATTTTAACGGTGACAATGCGTTCCAACATTTCGTCCATGGCTTTATACACCACAGACATGCCCCCAGAGCCGATTGGCTGCAATAATTGATATCGGTTATTTAATAAAATTGTTTCCTCTATCATTTTCAAATATCCTAAGTCATTATATCATACACAGGTCGTGTCGATCTTCGACCGCCGTCATGATCTCTCCGGGAAAAAGCCGCCTAATTTTAGGCTGAATAGGCTATAATTACAACAATTGACCTTTGCTATTTTGAATTGACGAGGCTTATGGCGGAGAAATCTACGAAATCTGATTCAAAAACAATTTTCAACCCTATTACGCTGATCACGAGTTTAATTATCCTCATCGGGATGGTCTTAATGGGGTTGGCAATCATATTCCTCGCTAGTGATCCGCAATTACAGCCCAGTATGCCCCTGGAATTGACAAAAGTATCCGCTTTTACGCCGACGTTGAAAAGTATTACGCCGACGATCACGCCATCACCGACACCAACCTCGATTTTTTTCCTGCCTGAAGGTGTAATCGGTGTAGGCGCTTATGTGCAGGTCATTGGTACAGAAGGTGCAGGGTTGAGGATGCGAGCTGATCCGGGATTAGATACGGCCATCAAGTTTACTGCTATGGATGCAGAAGTTTTTTTGGTGATTGATGGACCGGTTGAAATTGATGGTTATACATGGTGGCATCTTGAAGCGCCCTATGACCAAACTCGCAGTGGATGGTCGGCTGGGGATTTTCTGACTCCCATTGAAGAGGAGAACTGAAGTGTGTAATGTATTGAGAAGATTATTTACTAAAAACAAGGAGGGGCGCCAAGGAATATCCCAACGAATAGCGGTATTAGATGACTCCCAAGCCCAACCTGAGCAAGATCAGATCAATCAAACACGCTATCAGGTTGTGAGTGCTCAGTCGACGGGGCGGGAACGGTCGCACAATGAGGATACAATTTTCACCTTGAATGCGCTTCTTGAGGGATTAGACCAACCCTTAGCCTTTGGTATATTTTTGGTCGCCGATGGGATGGGTGGACACCAAAGTGGGGAGGTTGCCAGCAATTTAGCATCGAAAGCCGTCAGTCAATCCTTGATGAGCAAGGTTTACGATGAATTTTTGTTTGAAGGTGAATCCTATGCTGATGATTTTGTGATTGGATTTATCAAGGATGCTATCAACCAAGCCCAAAAGCTGATTTCTACCCGTGTCCCTGGTGGTGGAACCACCTTAACTTTGGTTTTAGCCCTGGGAGAACGGTTGTTTTTTGGCCATGTCGGGGACAGTCGCTTGTATACCATTGAAAACAATGGAACCTTGCATTTGCAAACCAAGGATCACTCCTTGACGAAACGTTTAATTGACCTGGGTGAAATCACAGAGAATGAAGCCCGAACACATCCCCAAAGGAATGTCCTTTATCGTGCATTGGGGCAGACAGACCCGTTTGAACCCGATATCCGTCCATTTGAACTTGTTGATTCTAATCGGTTTATGATTTGCTCAGACGGGTTATGGGGGATTTTAACCGAAGAGATTATGGCAGATATCATAAGACAGGGCGCTAATTTGGATGAAATTGCCTGCAATTTGGTGCAGGAAGCCAATCATGCAGGGGGACCGGATAATATCAGTGTTATTCTGGTGGAAAAGATAGGTTGAAATATTTATTTTTAGGAGGCACATAAATGTTAGATACATCTTCGCGTAAATATCGGATTTTAGTCGTTGATGATGAACGGCGGATGGTCGGATTTATCCGATTAAACTTGGAGCAAGACGGTTTTGAAGTTATCGAAGCTTTCAATGGCAGTGAAGCGCTCGAACGCTTGCGCGATTCCCTACCTGACCTAATTTTGTTAGATGTGATGATGCCCGATATTGACGGTTTTGATGTGCTCAGGATGATCCGTGAGATCAGCCAGGTGCCTGTGATCATGCTGACTGCAAAAGGTGAAGAGGACGATAAGGTTAAAGGCCTTGAATTGGGCGCAGATGACTACGTCACAAAGCCCTTCAGCCCTAGGGAGCTTGTGAGTCGTGTAAAAGCTGTCCTTCGGCGCGGAGGAACTTTTGAAGAGGATGAAGAGGGCGTGATTGAGGTTGACGATCGATTGAAAATTGATTTCAGTCGGCGAGAAGTTTGGGTGGAGGACGAGTTGGTGAAGTTGAGACCAACGGAATACCGATTGCTCTATCACCTGGTACAAAACGCTGGGTGGGTGTTGACCCACGACCAGATTTTGACGAAGGTCTGGGGATATGAGTATCGGGATGAACCCCATTACGTGCGCTTGTATATCAATTACCTGCGGAAAAAGATCGAAGAAAACCCTTCTGACCCCAAGTACATCCTCACAGAGCGGGGCGTTGGCTATCGATTTGTGGACTATCGACGGGACGATTCTCTTTAGGTTCTGGACAGCAACCTGGAAAAATAATAAATTCGGGGCTGCGGCTTTTTGCCGAGCCCCTAGTTTTTTTAAAGTCAAATTACCAACCATATTTGTTCAATTGTTAGGGGTTTTGCTAAGATGCATTCACTGGTTCTGATTAGGTATGGTGGGGATTCAGCCGCCCAATTCATCTGGTATTTTTGTATATTTCGTATAGATAATATCACTTAATTGGTAAAACGGAATAAATTTTTGGCATTTTGGGTGGTTTGTTCACCAACCTCCGCTTTTGTTATGCCATGCAGTCTGGCAATTTCTTCAGCAATGAATGGAATGAACGAGGATTCATTGCGCTTCCCTCGGTGCGGGTGGGGGGCTAGAAAAGGGGCGTCGGTCTCTAAAAGCAGGTGATCAAGGGGAAGTTGTTGGGTGATCGCTTTGCGTTCGGGGGCATTTTTAAAGGTCACGGGGCCACTAATTCCAATATAAAAATTCATTTTGATGGCATCCAGTGCAGACTCAAGATCAGCATCGTAACTATGCAGCACACCCGGTCGTTGCGTAAGGGGATGGTTGGACCTTTCTAATCCCTTCTGCCAATCTTTGAGGATGGCTAATAAATCAGCCGTTGAGTCACGATTATGTAGGATGACTGGCAGGTTAAGCGCTGCTGCCAAATCTAGTTGGTCTTCAAGCATCATTTTTTGCTGATCTTTCGCTGTATGATCTCGGTAATAATCTAAACCGATTTCACCAATTGCCATAACACAGGGGTTTTGCGCTTGCTCTCGCAGGGTTGGGAGGATGTCAGCCGTCCAAGGCTGGCCAAAATTGGGATGGATGCCGACAGCAGCACTAATTTTTTGTGGATGTTTGTTCGCCAGTTCGATAGCTGCCTGGTTTGTTTGCAGATCGATGCCTGGGTTGAGAATCCACACCAAACCTGCTTCCCAAGCCCGCTGAAGGACATCTTCGCGGTCCTCGTTAAAGCGTTCAAAATCCAAATGGCAATGGGTGTCTGTATAAGGTATCACTTTATATTTTTCTCCTAATCCTTTGTCTTGGGTTTAATTATAGCAGGCATAGGATAATCGATAAGGTAAAATTAGAAGGATGAAATCAAACAATCATGTATTTGTCGCAATAAGCGGGGGTGTAGATAGCGCTGTGGCAGCTGCGATTCTTCTTGAGCAAGGACATCAGGTTACAGGCATTCATATGAAAACCTGGCAAGATCCTCGCTCGGAAAAGGTTTCGCCCCACAGCCATGCTGCAATATCTCCAGCACAAGCTTCTGCCCAATCCCTCAACATTCCCTTTATTTCACTTGATCTTCAAGAAAAATTTTATCAGGACGTCGTACAACCCTTTATCAGCAAATATTTGGCTGGATTAACGCCAAACCCATGTTTGTTTTGTAATCCTCAAATCAAATGGGGCATATTACAAACCTATGCTTTGACCCATGGTGCCGATTATTTCGCGACTGGCCATTATGCCCGAATTGAAAACCAAGATGATGATGAAGTGCGGCTTTTAAGAGGGGTGGATAAGGCCAAAGACCAATCGTATGTCCTTTCAATGCTCACCCAAGATCAACTCCGGAAAAGTTTGTTCCCACTTGGAATATTAACTAAGGATGAAGTCCGAGATAAGGCGCGGGACTTAGGTTTGGCATCCGTTGAGCAAGAAGAAAGCCAGGATTTGTGTTTTCTCCCACAAGGGGATTATCGGGAATTTCTACAGCGGTATGCTTCTAAGCCGATTCAACCAGGGGATATAGTGGACCAAGATGGAAAAGTCTTGGGTCAACATCAGGGTCTTGCATTTTACACGATCGGGCAAAGAAAGGGCATCCGAATAGCCGCAGAGGCGCCTTACTATGTCATTGGAAAAGATCAATCCAAGAATCAATTGGAAGTTGGATTTTGCAACCAGGCTGTTCAAAAGGAATTACTGGCAGAACATCCAAATTGGATTTCCGGTCGAGCGCCGAGGGCTGGTGATGTTTATGATATTATGGTCAGATACCGATCAAAACCTGTGCCTGGCGTCTTAACTTCTGTTACAGACAATGAATTTCGATTAGAATTCAATCAAGAAATCCGTGGTATCACTCCAGGTCAGGTTGCTGTTCTCTACCGTCAGGATGAATGTCTGGGCGGTGGTATCATCAAAATGGCACACTAAGGGAGATGTGAACTACTTTAGGAGGAATGGATGACCTTTCCGGCGATAATTTTTTCCTTTTTTATTGCGACAATGCTCGGCAGTTTATTACATCTATGGCGAGGGGGTGGTTTGTTTAAATTGATCCTTTATCTTGTTTTGAGTCTGATTGGTTTTTTTGGCGGTCATTTATTAGCTGAGTCATTTTCCATAAATTTTTTTGATCTCGGTACCATTCATTTAGGCATGGGGATCTTAGGTTCCATTGCCTTGTTGGCACTGGGTTATTGGTTGAGCCTAGTCGATTTTCAGAATCCGTAGAAAAGGAGCGTTAATGTATCGCATTGAAGCTTTACTATCAGCAAGGTTATTTTTACGCCCTGAGATATCAGGTGAAGAAATAATTTTTCTCTCAAATCTCAGCGGTCATAACAGCCTTTATAAGATGGTGTTGGGTGGCAGCGTTCCTGAGCCATTATTACCGCCTAATATTGTCTTACAAAACCCTCATTTGATTGGGGGAAAATCTTTTGCGGTCTTTCAGGATCTTGATAAAATCCTTGTGATGATCGATCAGGATGGGGATGAGAACTACTTACCGATGATCATCCCAATGACGGGTGGATTTCCTGAACCAGCCTTCAATAATTTTTTTGAAAACACCCGCTGCCATTTAACCTATGTCAAAGCGGATCAAGGCCGATGCATTATCCTTGCAGAGTCACGCCAAGAGGGCATCGAGCGCACTTATCTCTGTGACCTTCGAAATGAGACCGTGGTGGAGATTTATGCCAGCCCTTATGGTGGATTTCCTTCGGCTGTTAGTGAGGATTTCTCCAAGATTGTGTTGGTTGAAGGCTATATAGTCGGTGATACGGTTGCATTTTTATGGCAGAAGGGAAAGGGGACAAACCTTTTATATGGCAAACCCTTGGATCAAAGGAAAAAGGGCGAAAAAGTGCCTTTGACAGCCTTTGGGAGGAGCTTTTTTACCAGTGATAATGGCCTTGTGTTTGAGAATGCCATATTCCAGGATACCTATGGGTTGGCGAAGATAAATTTCGAAAATCCCGAGAAGGCGACGGAGATCACTTTTTCAGGTTTACACCATACCGGCGCAGGTGAATTTGAAGGCTTCGACATCTTAGAAAATGGTTGTTTTATCCTCAATTTTAATATTGACGGGGTCAGCTGGGCATATGAAGCTGAATATCAACCTGAGACGAACACTATGCATGCGGTCCATGTTTTGGTGGGCGAGGGTGAGGTTGCGAATGGTGTTTTGGAAGCACTTAGCTATGATCAGAACAGTGATAAATTTGCTATTGCGTTTTCGACAGTAATTTCCCCTACCCAAATTTACACCATCGAGGGTGAAAAAAGGGATCAATTGATGCGCCATACCAATGAATCTATCCTTGGCATTCCTGAAAAGATGCTTTCTCCTGGTGAGGATTACGCCTATACCACATTTGATGGCTTACGCGTATCCGCACGAATGTATTTGCCGTCACCCAGCTTGGGCTTTGAAGGGAAGCGGCCGCTGGTTTACTACCTTCATGGTGGTCCACAAGGGCAGGAGCGGCCAGATTTCTCTTGGTTCTCAATGCCCCTGATCCAATTTCTCACGCTCAACGGGTTTGCCGTTTTTGTCCCCAATGTACGGGGCAGCACAGGATATGGGCTGAATTTTACGAAGCATGTTGACCGTGACTGGGGTGGCAAAGACCGCTTAGATCACGTTTACGCCATGGAAAACATCTTACCAAAAGACGATCGGGTGGATGTCAATCGGGCTGGTGTTGTTGGCCGTTCATACGGCGGCTATATGACCCTGACCTTAGCGGGCAGACATCCGAATTTGTGGTCTGCCGCCGTTGACATGTTTGGGCCTTATGACCTGGTCACATTCCTTGAGCGCATTCCACCAACTTGGAAACCCTATTTCAATGTTGCCTTAGGTAACCCAGAAAATCCTGATGATCTTGAATTCCTTAAGGAAAGATCACCGAAGACACGGATTGAAAACATCACATTCCCGTTATTGGTCATTCAGGGTCGGAACGACCCACGTGTTGTGGCTGAAGAATCAGAGGATCTTGTGCAGCATCTGCAAGATATTGGAAAAGATGTGGAATTGTTGCTCTTTGAAAATGAAGGTCATGGTGTTGAAAAATACGAGAACAAAGTGACTTGTTACAATGCCATCACGGATTTTTTCAAGAAAACCTTGCGCCCCTGAGAAGAGAAAATTTTTGGGAAACCACAAAATTTGGAAAAGGAATGTTTACTGCATATGATGATTATTGATCAGTTGTTATTGTAAGGAGTAAAAAATTGACTTGGAATCAATATGAAGCCGTTTCAAGAGATGGCGACCTGGTTCAGCTTTTAGGACGGGGGCATAAAAGTCATTTTATTCATCTCCAGGCGGGGGCTGTCTTTCAGACCCATCGCGGTGAGCTCAATCACGATGAAATGATTGGTAAGCCTTGGGGAACGCGGCTCTATAGTCACACAGGTCATCCTTTTTTCTTAATGAGGCCTGGGCTGGCAGATTTGATTAAAGATATCAAAAGAAACACTCAAATCATCTACCCGAAAGACATAGGTTACATCGTGATGGTCATGGGGATTGGATCGGGTGTGCATGTTCTGGAAGCCGGCACTGGGTCTGGCGCTCTAACCTCCGCCTTTGCGTTTTTAGTCGGTAATCAGGGAAAAGTGACTTCTTATGACAATCGTGAACAGATGCAAAACCTGGCGAGAAAAAATTTAAATCAATTAGGCCTATTGGATCGTGTAAACCTCAAATTGGGTGATGTCAGAGATGGTTTTGAAGAACGTGATGTGGACGCAATTTTTCTTGACTTACCCAACCCTTACGACTATATTCCACAAGTCAAGGTTTCCTTGAAGCTTGGTGGCTTTTTAGGCATGATTGTTCCAACTGCCAATCAGGTTTGTGACGTTTTGCCAGCCCTGCAGGTCAATAATTTTGCATTCGTGGAAGTATGTGAAATCATGTTGCGATTTTATAAACCTGACTGGGAACGTCTTCGCCCAACCGATCGAATGGTTGCTCATACGGGTTATTTGATATTTGCTCGTTCGGTTATGGAAAAACCGGATGAAGGGTGAAAACAGAAATTTGTGTCGCAGAAAAATATGACTCTATTAACGCCTCAATCGATAAAAAAAGCCATAGAGGTTTATGAATACGACAATCGCAGTCATTATGCAGTGTTGTATTCATCAACGGATCTAAAAAGATTTCGACCCGCAGCGATCTTGATCCCTTTGATTAAGTATGAAGAGGATTGGCATGTGTTACTTACACAACGATCCAATGCGCTGGACGAACATCGCGGGCAGGTGGCATTCCCGGGTGGTGCGATGGAAGCATTGGATGAAAACCTGGAATGGACAGCCTTGCGAGAGATGCATGAGGAAATTGGAGTTAAACCAGAAGAAGTTCAAATCTTAGGTCAACTTGGGGATATGCCCATCATTACCAACTACATGGTGCGCATGTTTGTAGGGCAAATCCCTTGGCCCTATCCTTTGGAAATTTCACAAGATGAAGTTGAAAGTGCGTTTATCATTCCCATAAAGTGGCTGACTGATGAACGGCATCGCACCATCAAATACCACAGCATTGCGGGAAGAGAATTTCCTGTTATCTACTTTGAACCTTTTGATGATCATCAATTATGGGGTGCCAGTGCAGAGATGACTTTAGCGCTTCTTTCGGCTTTACAGCCAGTTTTATAGGAATATATTATTAAAACCCGAGTTTATCATTTGACCAAATTTTGGCCATTTTTACGGGTAAATTTACGTTTTTCGGGACACTAGCCGGTCATCTTGGGTGAGCTATAATTGATGTATGGCGTTCATCCGGAAAGTTAAAACTACAAGTGGGGCAACAGCAGTTCAGATCGCCCATAAACAAAAAGGAAAGATTGTCAAAATTATTCACATTGGCAGCGCTCATACTGAGGAAGAACTACACATTCTTCTAGACTTAGCTCATAAACAATTACAAGAAAATCAATTGGAGTTATTCCCAGAACCGCTTTCCTCGCTTCGAGTAGGGATCAAAAGTTCCTTTTCAATGCTATTATTTGAAACTCTCAAACAGCAATATGACAGACTTGGATTTTCAAAACTGGAAGATGAGATATTTGAACTTCTATGTATTGCCCGGATAGTAGAACCCACATCAAAACTCGATAGCCTGAGGGTATTGGCGGATTTGGGAGTAGGTCAAATAAATCAGAACAAGCTGTACCGTTGTTTGGCGAAAGCTTCAACCCTAAATTATCGGAAGCAGATCAGCCAAGCTTGTTTTGATCATGTCAAAAAACATGGCCTTTCCCTCCTGTTGTACGATGTCACGACATTGTTTTTTCAGGTTGATGAAGCAGATGAATATCGAAAGCCAGGGCTGAGTAAGGAACGCCGATTGGAGCCCCAGATCATAATTGGTCTATTAGTCGATAAAAATGGTTTTCCATTGGGATTACATAGCTTTGAGGGCAATAAAGCCGAAACCAAGACCCTGTTACCGGTTATAGAAGCTTTTCAGGCTCAACATAAGCTCTCCAATGTTACTATTGTGGCTGATGCAGCCATGCTTAGCGCAACCAACCTCGAAGCCCTAACAAAAGCTGGCTACACTTTCATTGTTGGGTCCAGACTTCATAAAGTTCCTTATGCTATTGCCGAATATCAGAAGAATGGTGAATTGAGCGATCAGCAGATTGTTACAATGCATCAGGATGATTACCGGGTAATCTATCAGTATCGGGCCAAACGAGCATCATTGGATCTCCGCAACATAGAGAAGCAAGTTTCAAAAGCGATGAAAGCCATTAATGGTCAAATACCGGCCAGCAGACTGAAATTTGTGAGCGTAAGCCAAAAGAGTAAACAACTCAACCAGAAATTGATCGACAAGGCTAAGGCTCTCGCGGGTATCAAGGGGTATGTCACTAATCTGGATATCCCAGATGAGGAAGTGATTGCTTACTACCATCAACTATTTCAGATCGAAGCGACTTTCCGCATGGCCAAATCAGATCTGAGAGCTAGGCCAATCTATCATCGAAAGCGAGATTCTATTGAGGTGCATCTGACAATTGTTTTGGCAGCTTTGGCAATCAGCAGAAGAATTGAGCATCAGACCGGCATCAGTATCAAGCAGTTCGTAAAAAATCTTCGTCCAATCCGATCTGGGATAATAACCATCAATGGAAAAGAGATATTGGCTGAACCTGAAGTTCCAGAATCAGTTAGAGAATTACTAATTCGCCTTTCTTCAGGACACTAGTTTGATAAACTCAGGGGAATATATTATTAAAAGAAAAAGAGAGGATCAACGATCCTCTCTTTTTTTATAATGATCAGTTGGGTTTTAGATTTTACTCTTTATCCTCTGATTCAAACTCGTCTTCTTTCTTGCCCTTCTCGATGACTTCCGGCTCAACATCTTCCTCAAGTAATTCAGCCAATTCACCTTCTTCTTCCTCTTCTTCTTCCTCTTCGATCGTCACATAGGTCACACCGGCGATCAATTCTTCAGGATCTGTGAGGACATCGTAGCTTGATGGCAGGTCAAGGTCTTTGACATAGATTGCGCTGTCAATGTCAACAAGTACAGTCGCATCAACCTCGATCCTTTCGGGCATGTCTTGTGGTAGACATTCAATCTCTAATTCTGAAATACCTGTCACAACCACGGCAGCCATAGTGATCTCCGCTGGTGCCTGTCCAATAAGTTCGATTGGAACAGCTGTCTGGAGTTTATCAGTCAGGGATACTGCCATGAAATCAACATGCTTTAGCGTACCAAGGATTACATCCCGTTGCGCTTCACGCAAGATGGCGGGGTATGTTTTCCCTTCCAGGTTTAAATTAACTAGGCTAGAGCCCGTCAATTTGTTGATGATTTTGGATGTTTCGCGTAAATCAAGCTGGATTTTTAGCGGTTCGATTTGTTCTTTACCAATACGTCCATAAATGACGCCGGGGAGCAGCCCTTGCCGTCTGAGGGCTTTAACTTGCTTGCCTTTGATGGTACGTTTTTGGGCTTCTAATACAATTTTTTCACTCATTATTCCATCCTTCGAGCGCCTCTCACCCTGAAAAAATGGGTTACCCTCGCTCACTCACTTAGTTGATTGATTATGCCGGGTTCACCCAGCAACCCTGAATTTTATCCGCTCGACGGTCGATCGTCAAGGCGAAAGCGTAGATTTATGGGCGATATGGCTTTGATGGATCTCTGTAATTTAGTTGCCGTGGATTTTAACTCGGGGATTAGAAGGAAGACATTTGCTTAACATTGCTGATGGAAATCAGTGTCCCCAACATTTCCAGGTTGATCAATGCTGGATCAGACCATTCATGAGGATAAAAAGCAGGGTTATACCTCCAATAAAAATGATCAGTCCGATGAAAGCACCAAGGATGAATTTTTGACGCTCAATTTTATCCATATTTTCCCATTGTTGTCTGAGATCTGACACATATGTTTTATCGAATTTATTCTTCCATGATAAAAAACTAAAGCGTGACTTCCGACTATCCTGCTCATGCTTTTCTTTTTGATTTTCATCCGCCATCATACCGTCTCCAAGAATATTTGCTTTTATTGACATCCATTATAACTTGTGAAGTTGGTGTTGGCATTCTTGATAGCTAGATCAACATGATAAAACTCATCAGCATCACCTCTGTTTTATGAAAACCCCATTAAAGTAGGCGAGTGTTATAATAAAATGTAATAATCATCAGAGATTAAGAGGTTCCATGACAAAATTTATTACGATCAATGATATTAACCAAGCTGCTGATGCGATCCGTGCTCGAATTGACATTAAACCTGAAGTCGGCATGATTTTGGGGACCGGTTTGGGTGAGTTGGCTAATAGTGTATCCGATGCTGTGATTATCCCTAATCGGGAGATCCCTCGTTGGCCACTTTCTACCGTTCAAGGTCACAGTGGTCGTCTTGTAATCGGAACACTGGAAGGCGTGAAGGTACTGGTTTTGCAGGGTCGTACGCATTACTACGAAGGTTACAGAATGGGCCAAATCACTTTGCCTGTCAGGGTGATGCAGCAACTTGGGTGCGACAAAATGGTGGTGACCAACGCTGCTGGCGCAATCAATCCGAAATTTGAGCCCGGTGATTTAATGCTCATCAACGATCATCTCAATCTTATTGGTATGGGCGGTGCTAATCCCCTTCGTGGGCCTAACCTTGAAGAATTTGGGGTGCGCTTCCCAGATATGAGCCAACCCTATGATTGGGAACTGCTTGCAAAAGCGCGAAAGGCTTGCCAGGAAGCGGATATGGCATTTCAAGAAGGTGTTTACGTTGCCCTTGCAGGGCCGTCTTTTGAAACCCCAGCAGAATTACGTTTCTTACAGACCATTGGGGCGGATGCTGTTGGGATGTCCACAGTTCCGGAAGTAATTATCGCCCGCCACGGTGGCATGCGCGTTTTGGGTGTGTCAGGTATCAGCAATAAAGCAAATTTGGATGGCAGCACAATCACAACCCATGAGGAGGTCTTGGAAGCAGGCCGTGTGCTCGTTCCAAAGCTAACGAAGCTCATCCGTGGTTTTTTGGCAAATCTTAAGGATTAATGAATTACATCGTCCAAAAATTGGGAACATAAATTGTGGATGCGTTCCTTAATAGTATTCTGCGTGGATTGATCACCTATCAAGCTGGTATTTTTATCATCCTTGGTTTGGGATTTATTCTGTATTTAAGGCAATTTCTCAAAGCGTTAGGTGCATGGCGCCAATCGGTTTTTGGGCTTGAACGCAATCTTGCGCAACGCCAATTGTTTTCTGCATTGACCGGTTTGGTGCTCTTATTTCTCTTAATCCTGGGTGAATTTTTGTTAGTTGTCGTCATCAAACCTCAAATGCCTTCCATCGCACTTGAGGAAACATCAGGGATCAATCCGTTGGCTACGCAAACAGCGACGCTTCCGCCCTCCGATTTGGATGAAACGGCTGTGCCAACACCTACCATTGGACAAGACTCCTTGGTCTCGAATTGTGAGGAGGGCGTTCTTGAAATCACTTATCCGAGTGATGGGGAGTCTGTCAGTGGCACTGTTGAAATCATTGGTTCAGTCAACGTGGAGGATTTCGGCTCTTATAAATACGAATATTCTTCTGCTGGCGCGATTGATTGGGTTACAATTGCTGCGGGTAACCAGCTCCGGTTAGATGAAGGATTGGGATTTTGGTACACGAGCGAACTGCCACCAGGCCGATATTTGTTACAATTAGTTCCCTTAAATAACATGGGTGAAGAGATGACACCGTGTATTATTAGTGTGGAAGTTGTTCCAGAGGAGTAAACCGCCTTATGCCTGAAATTGAAATTCGATCAGCAAGTTTACATGAAATTGAGAACCTGACAGCATTTGAACATGGCTATTACACAGATTACGCCTGGCAGATGAACTTGCAGCGGAGTTATGAAAAAGCGCATGTTGATTTTCAACGTGTTCGCTTACCCCGAAGGATATTTGTTCCTTATCCACGCGACCGCGAAGAAATTTTTGCTGATCTAGAGCGGGTGGACCAATTTCTTGTTGCCAAGCTCAACAACACGCCTGTCGGCTATATCAAAGTTATGGCTGAAAAAGAGGCTCAAGTTGCACGTGTTTCAGATCTGGTTGTGTCTGCTGCCAATCGCCGGCAGGGAATTGCCAGTGGATTATTGTTAGCTGTGATGGATATTATCATCAAGCGTGATTTTCGGATCCTTTTATTGGAGATGCAATCCAAAAACGACCCGGCAATCTGTATGGCCAGCAAACTTGGGTTTAATTTTTGCGGTTATCGCGACAATTATTTTCCAAATCAGGAATTAGCCTTGTTTTACAGTCGATTCGCCCGTTAGGTTTTTCGTTAACAAAAATGTTACTTGAAATTACTTGGGAAGGTGTTTTTCATACATTCAGCCAAATATTAACGGCTGGTGTTGCGATTACTGCCTTTTCACTCTTGCTTTTTGCTTTTGTTTATAATCTGCGTGAGGGGGTTGTGAGGGCATTCATCTTGATCTTGATGAGTGTTTTGTTTGTTTACACAGGTGAATCCATTGCAGGTGCCAGTGATCAGCAGTCCTTTGTAGAGATCATGTTGCGCTTAAAGTGGGCTGGCATCATTTTATTGCCGGGGACTTATTTGCATTTTGCTAATTCCTTACTGTCCTTAACTGGGCTTCCCAGCCGTGGGCGCAGACGGTGGGCTGTTCGATTAACCTATGCTTTTTCCATACTCGCCTTGGTTTTCATTCCACTCAACATCATTGTGGGACCCTACGTAGAGACCAGCCTGCCGGCGCCGCAACTTGCAAGAACGCAATATACCTACTTGGTTGCTTTGTATTATGTCGTGGTGATGGTTATTGCTGGTTCAATTATATTTCGAGCTTTTCAACGGACTGTGACCAAGACCAGTCGAAGGCGCATGATCTATCTTATGGCGGGCGCAACGGCTTCAGCAATTGGGATTTTCTCGTTTTTGCTTTACGGTTCTGGTATTTTTGCGAAATATCCAATTATTTACTGGATTCTGGTGAGTTTCAGTTCCTTAAGTGTGGGTGCTTTCTTAGTCATTATGGGTTATGTGGTCGCCTTTTTCGGGGTGACTTGGCCTGATCGCGTGGTAAAAAGCCGGCTCTTTAAGTGGTTCATGCGTGGACCGTTCACTGCCTCTGTGGTTTTAGGCGGGATGACCATCATTCGGCGAATCGGACTGAATTGGGGAAACCCCTATAATGCTTTTGTGCCGATTTTTATGGTCGTGATGACACTTTTGATGGAATATTTAATCACCTTGTTAGCCCCAGTGTGGGAAAGATTGCTTTTCTACGGCAGTGATCGAAAGGATATCGCCAGGATCCAATCCCTTGAAGATCACTTATTGACAAGGTCTGATTTATCGCAATTTTTAGAAATTGTCACGGCTACGATTTGTGATTTGCTGCAAGTAGAAGGCGCATTTGTGGCAATGATGGATGGTTCGGGCCTTGAAATGTTGACAACCGCTGGTGATGATGAGGCTTTTCGAAAAATTGAATCCTCTGATGAATTGCTGGAAATTTCATTAAACGACGAAACAAGCGATAACGATGAATTTTTCTGGTGGCATGGACATTTAATTGTCCCATTGGTTTATAAGGACCCACAAAACGGAAAATTATTGCTGGGTTTATGTGGATTCCCATGGGAAGCGGATGCAGAAATGGAAGAGGAACATCTAAACGTCCTAAAACTACTGACCTATCGCACAAGCATCGCCTTGAAAAATTGGCGGATGCAACAACAGGTCATTCAGTCAATGGAAAACCTGCAACCGCAAGTGGCTTTGATTCAGCAGTTACGCGCTGCCTCCAGTTATAACAAAACCAGCGTTTTACTGGATGAGGCTGATCTTCCTGAAGAGGATTTCGTCACCTGGGTGAAAGATGCCTTATCACACTATTGGGGTGGGCCAAAACTTTCGGAGAGCCCTTTGCTAAATCTAAGTATCGTTCAATCAGCGTTGCAGGAATATGATGGCAATCCAACAAACGCCTTACGCGGTATTTTGAAATCAGCAATAGAACAAATTAAGCCAGAGGGCGATAGGCGTTTTACCGGTGAATGGTTGTTATATAATATATTAGAATTGAAATTTATCGAAGGGAAAAAAGTGAGGGAAGTGGCGTCACGCCTGGCAATGTCGGAAGCCGATCTTTACAGAAAGCAAAAAATTGCCTTGGAGGCAATTTCAAAAGCAATCATCAATATGGAATTGGCAGAGCGTGAGGAAGAGCAAGAATGACATCAAACTTTATAGGATTTATTGAGAAATAGCCTTAGTGAGGTAAATATTAGCCGTGACGGATTTATACAATAATTCTAAAAATGATTTCTTTGAACCTGATGAAGCTTGGTGGAAGGCTCTCCTAGCAGATGAGCCCTCAATCGAAGATTATTCCTCACCAGAAGAATCAGAGCAAATATTGATGGTCTTTGATGAGGAGAATAAATGCCGAGACGTGGATATCAATTGGCAAAAAGTTCAACAGATCTTTGCCAAGGATGAAATTATTTCCATGAAGGTGATCGGTTATAACCGCGGCGGGCTCCTATTAGAGAAGGACGACATTTCCGGGTTTGTACCAGCCTCACATTTAATTGATCTTCCGCCAAATATTACAACAGGTGAGCGAGAACACTACTTCATCAAGTATCTGGATAGAAAAATTTCTGTTAAGGTCATTGAGTGCGATTCGGAAAAAGAGCGTGTTGTGTTTTCAGAGCGAGCGGCACTTGCCAAAGCAGGTCAACGCAAACATTTGCTTCATGAGATTAAAGAAGGCGATGTTATTAATGGTGTTGTGACGAATCTAACCTCCTTCGGCGCATTTGTGGATTTGGGTGGTCTTGAAGGCTTAATTCATGTATCAGAACTCTCTTGGGGAAGGGTCAAGGATCCTTCTGAAATACTGCATATCGATCAGGAGATAACCGCTGAAGTGCTTGAAGTTTCAGAAGAAGAGGGAAAGGTAGCTCTTAGTTTGAAGCGATTGCAAGAAAACCCCTGGGAAAGTCTCTCAAAAATACTATTACCCGGTACGGTGATTGAAGCAAAAATCTCCTGTATTGAAAAATACGGCGCCTTTGTTAGGTTAGAGGAGGGGATTGAAGGTTTAATTCATATATCAACAATGACCATCCCTGAAGGATGTTCTTGCATTGAAGATTTCCTCTTTAAAGGGCAACAAGTAAGAGCGAGTGTATTAAATATTGATCCTGAAAAGCGACGATTAGGTTTGAAACTGGAGGCGTGTTTAGAAGAATAATGGCATCAAAACCAAAACCTACCTCCTCTTCAAAAGGACAATCCGAGTCATCTGGTATGTTTGATGGCAAACAATTGAGCCTCAAGACAAACATGGGCAAATTTCAAAAATTTTTACCCTACGGTTTGGATTTTTTGGGTATAGTCCTCATCAGCCTGGCAGTTATTTTATTGTTGGGTTTCTTTGGTGTAACAAGTGGGGTTCTTGTTACACCCCTTACCAATTTTCTGGTGCGATGGTTTGGATTGGGTCGATTCATAATTGTCATCATTCTGATTGTGATTGGCATAAAATTAATTCGCTGGCGTGAAAGACCACCTGAAGATTTTAAGTTATGGCGTGTCCTAGCGTATGAATTTTCATTTTTCTTGTTGTTAGCCATCTTTTCATTTTTTAACGGTGATGCCAACCTTGAATCAGCTGTGGGTCAAAATTATGGTGGGATCATTGGATGGGGCTTTGCTGAAATTTTTAGAGCAGTGATAGGTGCGACAGCTGCAAAAGTTCTGATTGTGCTGTTTTTTATCATATCATTTTTCATCGCGTTGGAATTATTGCCCAAATTAGACAAATTTGTCCAACTTCAACTTCAAAAACGCGCTTACCAAGCTGCTGAAGATAAACAGGTGGGAACTATAACAAAGCCTGCTGTTGTGAATTCGCCAAGCAAAGAATCTGATAAAGAAAAGCGTAAATCGCAACCATCGCCCTGGTTGCCACCTGAGTTTCGAAAAAGCTTTGAAACACACGAAATTGCGGACGAAAAGCCAGATCAACCTTTGAAACGTGATGATGACCTTCCCCCAATGACCTTATTGGATGTGGGCGAAACCTATAAACCTGACAAACGCACGATTAATATGACTGCCGGGTTGATAGAGAAAACACTTGACGAATTCGGCATCCCCGCAAAAGTCGTTGGCTTTAGGACAGGACCAACGGTGACGCAATTCGCGGTTGAGCCCGGTTATATTGATAAGTCGGATGAGGATCGTCAAAAAATACGGGTTTCCCAGATTATGTCATTGCAGCGCGATCTCACTTTGGCCTTATCCGCTGACAGGCTTCGCATTGAAGCGCCAGTTCCAGGGAAATCCTATGTAGGTATTGAAATCCCAAACCCGAATAGCGCAGAGGTGCAATTGCGCCCTCTGATTGAATCGGAAGCTTTTTTCAGGGTCAATTCGCCCTTAGCCCTCACACTTGGACGTGACGTGTCAGGCAGACCTGTGGTCGCAGATTTGGCGACCATGCCACATCTTCTAATTGCAGGAACAACGGGCTCCGGCAAAAGCGTTTGTATTACGGCGCTGACGACATGTTTGGTAATGAATAACAAACCCGAGGATCTCAAACTGGCGATGATCGACCCCAAGCGGGTGGAATTGATGCGGTTTAACGGCTTACCACATTTGATGGGCAATGTGGAAACTGAGATCGAACGCATTTTAGGTGTGCTCAGATGGGCAACGACGGAAATGGATTTTCGTTACAAGTTGCTGGAAAAAGCCGGCGCTCGTAATATTGATTCTTATAATTTGAAAATGGAAAGGCGCAATAAACCAAAACTGCCCAAAATTGTGATTCTGATTGATGAATTGGCGGACTTGATGATTTCCGCACCTGACCAAACAGAGCATGCTGTGATTCGGTTAGCCCAAAAAGCCCGCGCGATTGGGATCCATTTGATCTTGGCGACACAGCGTCCCAGCACCGATGTTGTGACTGGCTTGATTAAAGCAAATTTCCCCACTCGAATTTCATTCACAGTTGCCAGCTCGATCGATTCGAGGGTCATTTTGGACACAAATGGCGCGGAAACATTGTTAGGACGCGGGGATATGCTCTTCCTTCATCCAGAAGTTGGCTTGCCGATGCGTGCGCAAGGTGTAATTGTCTCTGACAAAGAATTAAAACGGGTGATCAAGTGGTGGCAGAAGAAATCTGACGAGGTGGATAAAGCTCCTCGTCCGAGATATGACGACTCTGATGCGCCGCCTTGGGAAGAGCGCATTGGCATAGACGAGGATGACGATGAGGATGAAGAACTGATTCAAGAAGCTGTTGCCTTGATAAAATCTGAAGGGCATGCGAGTGCTTCTTACTTCCAGCGTCAATTGCGCATCGGCTATCCAAGGGCAGCTCGATTGGTGGATCAACTTGAAGAAATGGGTGTTATTGGACCTTCTCAAGGCGGAGGAAGAGAGCGGGAGATATTAATTGATAGCGATGAGGATGATTAACGGATGATGAAAAGCATCTCCATCAATAAGTTCCACCGTGTGATAAACTTACTCTCATGAATTCTAACCATATTGAAGAACCAAAAACATTTACTGACTTTTTACGTCGAATTTTTAAGAATCTCCTGAATCGACTTGCAGGATTTCTAAACAAAATTGGGATCAAGCCAAATTACATAACCATAGCAGGATTGATTGGGAATTTGATCGCCGGTATCCTCATCGCCAGGGGGATGTTATTGTGGGGCGGTCTGATAGCCTTGATCGCGGGACCATTTGATGCCCTTGATGGCGCCATCGCTCGATTGCGGGGTGAGGATGGCTCTTATGGGGCTTTTGTCGATTCTGTGACCGATCGTTATTCAGAAATTGCCCTCTATGGCGGATTGCTGGTCTATTTTAATCAGACAGGAACCTGGGGGGATGCGCTACTGGTATTTTTCTCAGTGGTGGGCTCAATTATGGTTTCTTATACCCGTGCGAGGGCTGAAGCCCTTGGATACTCCGCAAAAATTGGTCTTCTGACCCGTGTGGAGCGCTATTTAATCTTAATTCCGGGTATTATTATTGGTTATCCAAGGATAGCGTTGTGGATACTTGCAATTTTGACCAACTTAACTGCTTTTCAGCGGATTTGGTACGTCCGCAAGCAGTCTCGGAGAACCGAATAATCAGAAAAGGAAAATTTTAATGGCTACTGGTATCAATATCGGACCCCTGACACTCAATTTTTATGGTTTGCTGATTATGATTGGTGTGGTGGCAGCAGCTGTCCTGGCTTATTTTGAAGCCAAGCGGCAAAACCGAGATACAGAAGTGATTATGGACAGCCTGACATGGATTGTGATTGGCGGTGTGATTGGTGCCCGAATTTGGCATATTTTAACCCCGCCGGCTTCGATGGTTGCCCAAGGCATTACAACACAATATTATCTGACGCACCCCTTTGCCGCCATTGCCGTATGGCGAGGTGGGTTGGGAATCCCGGGCGCAGTGGCAGGCGGTGCTTTAGCATTTTATATTTATGCAAAGAAGAGAAACATCGGCTTTGGTGCCTGGGCGGATATCTTTGCACCGGGTGTGGCTTTAGGGCAAGCCATCGGTCGCTGGGGCAATTTTATCAATCAAGAGGTTTACGGCAGCCCAACAGATCTTCCATGGGCAATCACCATTGACGAACAACATCGTTTGCCAGAGTTTATGGAATATTCAACCTATCACCCCTTGTTTTTATACGAATCGCTGTTTAACCTGGCAAACATGGGTTTTCTGCTTTGGCTCAGTCGGAAATTTCGTGACAAACTATACCCGGGGGATGTGTTTTTGTCTTACCTCATCACCTATCCAATCTTTCGGTTTTTCATGGAATATTTGAGATTGGATAATAGCTTTGTGGGTGGTATCAACGCCAACCAAACTTTGATGATTGTGATCGCTGCACTTGCGGCTGGGTTTATCATTTGGCGCCATCGAAAGCCGCGATTAGTGAACGCTGAAGTTTCTGTAAGTGATGAAACACCAATCGAGGAAGATTAACTAAATCAAAATCGATAAAAATTACACATAAGAAGAAAGTATCATATGACCGAAATTATTTTTTTGGGCACGTCCAAAGCTGTACCCAATTTGGAACATCAAAATTCGCATTTTGTGGTGAAATCTGGTGAGCGTATATTACTGGTAGATTGTGGTGTCAACCCGCTTGTGAGGCTGCGTCAAGTTGGGATTGACCCTTTTAGTGTCACTGACCTTGTGGTGACTCATTTCCATCCCGATCATGTCTCGGGGTTTGCTTTATTCTTAATGAATCTTTGGTTATTAGGGCGTGAATTGCCAATTGAAATTTACGCTTTGCAGGATGTAATCGACCATTTGAAAGCCATGTTGGCGTTATATGATTGGGAGGGCTGGGATGGTTTTTACCCAGTTAATTTTCACGGATTACCAGCGGAAGAAGGGGTGTTATGCCTTGACACCGAGCAGGTCAAAATGTGGACTTCGCCTACCCGTCATTCCGTCCCGTCAATTGGCATTAGAATGGATTTTCATGAAGGATCGTTGTGTTATTCTTCCGATACATCGCCATGTGACACAATCGAACGGTTAGCAAAGGATGTTGATGTTTTAATTCATGAAGCAACAGATGAGGACGGGCACGGCCATTCCACGCCGGAACAAGCTGGGCAAATCGCAAGTAGCGCTGGGGTTCAATCACTCTTTTTGATCCACTATGATCCGGAATGTGACCTGGATGCGCTAAAAGAACGAGCGGAGAAGACCTATGACGGTAAAGTTGTCGCCGCGCTTGATTTTATGACGGTGAACTTCTCTTAATTTCCCTCTAGAAGAATTATCTAAACTACCAACCTATCAAGAAATCTTCCCATTCCTGATTATTATTCAGATGTTGCCCAAATAAATACGTGGCAGTGTGGGGAGGGTGTTTCGGTTTTTTTATGGGATACATGCCTGATTGGTCAGGTGTCATGCCGCCTTTGAGATGATTACAGCGGGGGCAAGCAGCAACGACATTGTCCCAATCAGTTCTGCCACCGAGGCGGCGTGGGATAACATGGTCAATAGTTAAATTGCTTGTTTGTCGCCCGCAATACTGACAGGTGTAATTATCACGCCGAAAAATTTCCTTCCGGGTCAGTTTAACACTCGGACGAGGGCCCTTGATCATGTGATTGAGGCGAATGATTGAGGGTAGTGGGAACGTTCGTGAAACTGAATGAATTACCCCACGACCATTCATGATCAGGGTTGCCTTTTCAGCCAAAACCATGTTAATGGCGCGATAGGTCGACGTGATATTGATCGGCTGAAAATTTGCATTCAAGACTAAGACAGGTTCGTTCATTTCACATCATTACTGATTATAACAAATTTGGATCTGTTGAAAAGTCGTTTTTTTGCAGTTTTTGATGGGTGATTTTAAATTAAACGGGATTCACGCTATTAATCTCGGATAAAATTAAGTAAATATTAGAGAAGGATTTTCCAATGAAGAAATGGCAGATTGTATTAGGAATCGGATTAATTGTTATGGGCTTGTTTGCATTGGTTGAGGCGTTGTTCAACCTAAATCTAGGGAGGTTCGTTGGGCCATTAATCCTTATTGGCATCGGATTGCTGTTGATCCTTCGACCGCGCCGTGCTAAACCCGGTGTGCAAGTTCAAATGCCAATATTGGGTGACATTCGAAAGACAGGCAATTGGGAAGTAACTAAGCATGAAATCTGGTCATTAATTGGCGATAATCATTTCGATTTCAGAACAGCGATTTTCCCGTCGGGTGAAGGGGTAATTAAAATCATTGGATTTATTAACGAAATCGAAATCATCCTGCCAGAAGATGTGGGCTTGCAGATTGATATGGATGCTTTTGTGTCGGAATTAAAGTTGTCTGAAGGCAAACAAGAGCGGTTCCTATCGAGATTGAGCTATCAGTCCCCTAATTTTTCAGAAAAAGAAAAGCGTGTTATCCTTCAGACAATGGGTTTTGTAAGTGAAATGAAGGTCAAAGCGCCGATTTATTAACAAACAAAAAGATAAAGTTTTTAAATCAAAGAAATTTTCATTGATAAGGAAGAACAGAAGCAATTAACAAATAACCACCTTCTTTGGTCATCGAAATGAGTGAAAGAAGGTGGTATTTAAAATTTTCGCAATAATATGGTGTTTTAACGTTTACTTTCAGGAATTATTTAATTTACCATTGGGGTAAACAATGCAGAAATAATTCCTGTATAGGAATATTACATCATTTCTTCGATTTCTTCTTCGATCTCATTAACAACTTCCGGAGGAGACAATTTCTCTGTGCTTGTTGCCAAGAAATACACGCCCACCAAAATAACGATTAATCCCACAGCAGCACCTAGTAATTGTTTCCATCCAACTGTGGCGGGGTCATTCCCAATTCCTAAGAAATCTGCTGAGAGTGAGAAAATCTGTCCTAAAGCCCCGACGGTTACGAGGATAATACCGATTAATTTTTTATTCATTGTAAAACTCCTTTGTCTGTAGCCAACATAACTTATTTTCTGCTGGCTTGATTTATCATTTCACACCTGTTTATATATATTGCATAATTGCGAATATTTCAAGGTGTTGGACAGAGACGATCTCCTATTTGGAAGACAGTTAAACCCAGATTTCGTGAAATATTGGCATAAAAACACATCACTATAATGCACTCATCCTGAAACCGAGAATTATTAGATGTAATCTGTTTTTTCCGATATAATTGGTCTATGTTTAAAATCGTGATGAATTATTACTATTATTGTATGGATTAGAAGCATACCCGTCCAGGGCCTAAAACGCGCCTTGTTCGACGGGCGTGTTTTATTTTTGTGAATTGCGAAGGAGAAAGATATGAACATTGATCAACAAGTCAGCTACTTGATGCGTGGAACCGCTTATGGCGATCCTGCGATGCATGAGGCAATGGCAAATGAGTTACGCGAGCGTTTGCTTGAGTCAGAAAAATACGGCAAACCTTTACGTGTTTATTGTGGTTACGACCCCAGAACATCTGATTTGCACATTGGTCACACGGTTACCATGCGCAAATTGCGCCAATTTCAGGAATTAGGGCACCATGTGATTTTTGTTATTGGCACATATACCGCGTTAATTGGCGATCCCTCGGACAAGGATAAATTGCGCCAGCAACTATCCACTGAGGAGGCAAGACTGCATGCTGAATCCTATGCAGAGCAAGCATTCCGCATTTTGGATCGTGAAAAGACAGAGGTGCGCTACAACGCAGAATGGCTTTCAAAGTTGACCCTTAGGGATATGATCCACCTGGCTTCAAATTTCACCATTCAGCAATTTCTGACCCGGGAAAATTTCCGTAATCGCTGGGATAATGAAGAAGCGGTTTATTTTCACGAATTATTTTATGCGATCATGCAAGGGTATGATGCCTATATGTTGGATGCTGATGTACAGGTTGGGGGGACTGATCAGATGTTCAATATTATGACAGCAGCCAGGAAGATCATGACCTATTACGGCAAGAAACCCAATATCGGTATTATTCTTGGCATCTTGCCAGGCACGGATGGGGAAGTCAAGATGAGTAAATCTCTTGGCAATCACATTCCCTTGAATACCACCCCTGAGGATATGTTCGGTAAGGTCATGAGCATTCCTGATAAGGCAATGGCAGGTTACGCCCGTTTGGTGACTCGATGGACAGTTGAAAAAATTGAAGGTTTCGAAAGGGCAGTCGAAAAAGGTGAGATTCATCCCAAGGATGCCAAGATGGCTTTAGCAGAAGAGATCACAGGTGCATTTTTCGATGAGGAAAAAGCGAAAATGGCAAAAGATCACTTTATTAATTTATTCCAAAAAGGTGAAACGCCTGAAGATATCCCAGAATTTAAACCGCAAGGTGAACCAGTTTTATTAGACGTCCTTGTTGAGAGTGGTCTGGTGGAAAGTAAGAGTCAGGCTCGACGCTTGATTCAACAAAATGGCGTCAAGATTGAAGGTGAGCCAGCGGCTGATCCCTATCAAGTTCTTGAACCACCTGTAATTGTGCAGGTCGGCAAACGGCGATTTATAAAAATTGTCTCCTAATATTTATAAAGAGAGCTCGCAAGAGCTCTTTTTTTATGGATTATTTCCCCCAGCAAGGATTACCTGCTCGATAAGGTCAGCACCGATTTGTTGTGCCCTTGGCGCAGGCTCGTTTTCAAGAACAACAATTAGAATTGTTGGCTGCCCCCGCCACTCTGAAGTTGTGCCTGCAATAAACCATGAGATAGTATCCTTGTCTTCGGTTAACGCTTTGGCTGTCACCTGCCAAGTTGGAGAATCGGCATTTTTGATCAGTGATGTCACTCTGTCTGCAACTCCAGAGGGTAGGATCGCCACATTGGTTGAAAGTTTGGGAAGTGTGACCCATTCCCCCTGAGGATTTCTGTAGGCACTCACGATTCTTGGGCTCGGGAGGGTACCCCCGTTTGTGAGCGCGCTGGCGGCGATTCCCATCTGTAAGGGGGTCACTTGAAATGGTGCTTGACCTTGAAACAGCATTTCATCATCGGTGATTTCTTCAGGTGTGGTAGCGTCTGCAACAAGAAGCCTTAACTGCGGTTCAGAAAACAAGCCGAAGGCCTCGTATAATGCCAAAAGATTCGCTTCACCAGTGATGTTGGAAAGGTCGTTTTGAACCGTCAAACAGCCATTGGCAATCAACTTTTGCCAATTGATCTCCTCGCCTAATGACAGTGCACAGGCAAACCCCATTTCACTTTCCGAGATTAAGCTGGTTGGGTCATTTGTGATCTCCAATAAGTTAATTTGAGATGTGGCAAGAAGGGGTAAGAGCGTGGCTCCGGGGGGATACAAACCTTGCATCCCACGGTTTAACAATGGGCCGTTTTCATCCAAGAGCAAATCTTCCCATTGTTCTTCAAGGTTAGCGGCATCAAAATAGGGATGAGAAGCGGCTGCTAAAATTTCACCCGATTCTGCATTCATCAACAAAACTGACCCGACTTTATCACCTAAACGTTCATCGATAACTTGCTGAAGATCGAGGTCAATAGTTAACCGGACATCCAATCCTTCGGGGGGTTGGTTGTAGAGAGCTTCACGCCAAAACAGATAATTATCAGAATAGATGTCATATCCTCGCAATATCGAAAGCATAGAGGCTTCAATACCTGTTCGGCCGTAAATGGCATTCGTATAGCCAATTATTGGTGTGAGTGGGATGTGATAATTGACGCGTTGAAAACTTCCTACATCGCCACTGTTGGTAATAATCGTTTGGTTATTCCGATCCAAAATATCGCCGCGCTCGACATATAAATCTTCAATAAAGGGGCGGGGGTTCTCTGCCCTGACCACAAGACTGGGCTCAAACCAGAATGATAGCAAACTGGTGGCAATCATTTCAATGATTAACAGTGCCATCATGATGATGCTGAAAACTGCGAAACGGGGGGGATTTTTGATTGACACTTGTTTTTCCCCTTGGGCGCTAATAGTGAGCAGCATTAGGATTGCGCTGAATGAGACCATTAAAGACGATCCACCATAGGAGACAAAAGGCAGTGTGACGCCAGTTAGGGGCAGAAGTCCAATATTACCGCCAATAATTAAAATGCTCTGGATGCCAATATAGAAGGTGAGACCAAGGGCTAAATAGCGATGAAATGAATTTTTTGTTGATAGGGCAATTTTAGTGCCCCTGTAAATCAGTAATATGAATAATACAATGATAAATCCAACGCCGAGAAGCCCCGTTTCTTCAGCAATTGCTGCATAAATGAAATCTGAGACTGCAACGGGGATCAGCCTTGGAGATCCTAGCCCGGGGCCTGTGCCAAATATTCCGCCCTCTGCAATGCCAATAATCGATTGGACAATTTGATAGGATGTGGCTGTTGGATCGCTAAAGGGGCTCAACCAAGTGTCAATGCGGACCCGAATAATGTCAATAAAGAAATAACCAATGCCGCCGATGATCAGCATGAGCACTGGTGTCATCCAAAGGAAAAGCTTATTACCCCGGATGGTAAAAAGGAAGGCAAGGTAGATAAATAAAAAGATGCTGGCAGTTCCCAAATCACGCTGAAAAAACAGCAACAACAACGCGACGCCAGTTAAGATGAGAGTTGGAAAAATTCCCAATATTTTTTTATCAACAGCTGTAAGCCGATCTGAGAAATATCCCGCTAGAAAAGTGATCAATAGTAATTTCAGCGGTTCTGAAGGTTGAATATTTAATCCAAAAATTTGCAGCCAAAGTGTAGGGCCGGTTCCGTTTGGATTGTATCCCCAAAAAATCGTCAAGACGGTTAGGATCAATCCCAAAATTAACAAAATATATTTATAGCGGCGGAGATAATCGAGATAAGCTGGGAAGAGGATGCCAACAGCGACAACAATGCTGCCTAAAACCAGCCAAATGGACTGTCTAAAGCCAAAATTTGGGAATAACCGCCAGATTGTCAACAGACCGATACCGCTCAGTGCAGCAGTAACGGGCAAGAGATATGGGTCTCGTTGAGGAGCACGGCTGATTGTAAGGTAATGCAGAATTATGAAACTCACCAGCCAAATGATTGTATAGATCCAATGTCCGAACTGAAAAGCTTCCAAGCCTGTATGATTTCTGATGGCAGGTGCAAAGGTAAGGATGGCGGCATAGGCCAGGGGTATCAAGCACGCAAGGATAAAGAACCGGTTTTGGAGCTGGTTTTTTTGAGATCCTTGAAGCTTTGCAGCAATTTGTTTCACGACTATTCCAAATATTTATGAATCAAGAGGTCTACTTGTTCTCTCTTTATGGGATCAATATATTTCGGATCTGTAATTAATGCATCTTTTAATGCATTTTCACAATCGCAATGCATTGATGGATCGATCAATTCAACCATTTTCACGATTGCCTTTTGTGCAACGTCGACATTTTTCATTAAGGTTTGCACAACCATTTCAACCGTGACGGGTGCTTCATCCGTGTGCCACACATCGTAATCAGTCACATGCGCCATGGTCGTATAGCACATTTCAGCTTCTTTTGCCAAAAAAACTTCGGGTGAAGACGTCATCCCGATGATGTCCATGCCCCATTGTCGGTAAAGATTTGATTCCCCTTTGGTAGAGAACCTTGGGCCTTCAATGGTGATGTAAATGCCCCCACGATGGTATTTTGCGCCGATTTCCTGTATACCTTGTTCAAGAATATCGGATAATGACTTGCAGAAGGGCTCTGCCGCACTGAGATGCACGACCAAGCCTTCACCAAAGAAGCTGCGCGCCCGATTGTGGGTGAAATCAAAAATTTGATGAGGAATAATAATCGTGCCCGGAGCATAAGCTTCTCGTAAGGATCCACAAGCGCTTACACTCACAATGCGTTTGACACCCAAAGACTTAAGCGCATAGATGTTTGCACGGTACGGCACTCGGCTGGGGGGCAAGACATGGCCAATGCCATGCCTGGCAAGGAATGCAACTGGTTTGCCGGCAATCGTGCCGATTGTGATGGGGGAGCTTGGCTTTCCAAAAGGGGTATCCACCTCAATTGTTTCAACTTGCGCCAAATCTTTAAATTTGTACAATCCAGATCCGCCAATAACTGCTAATATTGGTTCTTCATGCATGACATTACTCCATTGCTTAGGTTTGATTTTCAGTGATTTTTATTTGAACGCGTCCCAGTTTTAATTCATCGCCACTGGTCAGGATCGTTGGTGTTTCTATCAAAACATTGTTAAGAAACGAGCCATTGGTCGAATCAAGATCCTCGACCCACCATTGTTTGTCGTGGTAAGTGATGCGACTATGCCGGAGGGAAATTGTGCTGTTGTCAAGTGGTAAATCGCAGGATGGATCGCGGCCGAGAATGATTTCTCGCTGAGAGAATTTCTTCATGTTTATATCTTGATTGATATTGAATTCCAATGTAATCGGTGGGATGGCGATGTACTCACTACGTTGAAGGTTGTTTTTTAGATCTTTGAAAATGAGATAACCGATACCGCCCACAAAACCATAAGCAAGAGCGACGAAGATAATCCGCAAGATCAATACGAAAACTGCGTTCATTGGATCAACCCTTCATCAGTGATCGGATCGTCATCCGTTGCAAGGGCGGTTGTTGGACTGGTTGAAATGTTCGCCTGGACGTAGATAAGATTTGTCATTCCCAGTCGGACCACATCGCCATTGAAAAGCGTTGCTTGCGTGATTGGTTTGTCGTTGATTAATGTGCCGCCAATTGAACCGATATCAAAAATAACATAACGCTTATTGATCGCCCTCAATTGTGCATGATGACGAGATACATGGGGATCGTTTAAGACGAGATCGTTGTTGGAATGGCGTCCAATGTTGATAACTGGCTCAGTGAGCGGGTAATTTCTTGTTCCACCAACGATAAAAAAAGCATCTTCGGGCAGCGAATTTTTTATTTCCTCGTGTTCAGACTGAGTCATAGCATCCGTATCAGGCAAGAGGCTATTTTCAGGGGATATTTGCGCTGCGATTGAAATTGTTTGACTGTTTTGGTCTGCACGTAATTGAATAATGGGCATATGGCGAAATGTGAAACCTTCTGCTTGCCCGGTGGTGTAAATGACAGCTGCCATTTCATCCAAAATGTCTTGGTGAACCTGCCACTTGATAAAATCTTTGGCTGGCACAGAAAGGATAAAACGATCAGGTGCGAAGGATTGCCCATTTTCAGCTGTTAGGATATTTTTTTCCATGACATCAATCAGATCTTCAATCAGTGATCTGGGGTAGCCTTCGCTTTTCAGAATTTTGAAAAGTCTCTCTTCAAATAAATAGCGCAGATGCGCTTCAATCTTATCAAGATTATTATTCATGGGTTTCATTCCAGTATAATTATACTCAAGTATGAAATATCACGGTTATGAAGAGGTAAAGCACAACGCTGATCTGGCTTTGAGGGTTTGGGCGCCTGATTTTCATGCCCTTCTTATCCAATCCGCATCTGGGATGTATGATTTGATTGGCATCCTTCATCAACGTGAAAAACCTGTTGCCCATTCGCTTGAACTCCCAAATGGTTCCCCAGAGGAAATCCTCGTCGATTTTCTCAATGAGTTGGTGTTTTTATTAGAAGAGTCAAACCAGGCATTTGACCAATTTTGTTTTCTTGAAGATGATGCAAATTTGAGCATAGAAATGAAAGGATACCAGGTTAGTTCATATCATCGGCAAATTAAAGCTGTGACATTTCATAATTTGGAAATCAAAGAAGGTTCGAAGGGATTTGAAACGACAATTACCTTTGATATATAGAAAGGTGGCGTTATGTCGATAATTTCACTCAATGACCTACGCAGAATTAGTGACTTTGAATGGGAAATCCCCCCAGATTTCCGTTCAGATATGCGGGTGCCAGTTCGATTATTTGCGTCGCGCAAGTTAATTGAAGAAGCCCTCAAGGATAAATCAATCGAACAAGGTATCAACGCGAGCACGCTGCCAGGGTTGGTGGGAGCCGTGATGGTTATGCCAGACATGCATCAGGGTTATGGTTTCCCCATTGGCGGTGTGGCTGCGACTGATCCCATCGGGGGCGTCATTTCACCTGGTGGCATCGGTTATGACATCAACTGTGGCGTGCGGCTCTTAGCATCAAGGATTTCCTTGACCGAAATTGAACCATGGTTAAGGGACTTAGCAACCCTGCTTAACCAAAACTGCCCAAGTGGGGTTGGTGTTGGGAGTGAATTACATTTATCTGAGGATCAGCTTGCTGAGGCTTGCGTGCTTGGTTCCCAATGGGCTAAAAAGAAAGGTTATGCGACGGAAGACGACCTGCAACACACTGAGGAAAATGGATGTTTGAAGGGTGCAAACCCAGAAAAATTGAGCAAGCGAGCCCTCAGCAGGGGGCGTTCACAGTTAGGAACCCTTGGGGCTGGCAACCATTTTATTGAGGTTGACCTGATAACGGAAATATTTGACGCCAAAGCAGCACAGACCATGGGATTGTATGAAAATGATATTGCAGTTCAGATTCACACAGGTTCACGCGGTTTTGGTCACCAGATTTGCACGGACTACGTCAGACTTTTCCAGTCCGCTGTAAGAAAATATGGCATTCAACTGCCTGATAAACAACTGGTGTGCGCACCGATTGAATCGCCAGAAGGGCAGGATTACCTTGGTGCGATGCGTTGTGGGGCAAATTTTGCTTTTATCAACCGCCAGCTACTTGCAAATAAAGTCCGAATAAGCTTTGAGCAGGTTTTGGCAGGTAAAGTAGATAACTGGCATCTAAAGCTGGTGTACGATTTGGCGCATAACATTGGAAAATTCGAAAAGCATCTTGTTGCTGGGGAATTGCGAGAAGTCTGCATCCACCGCAAGGGGGCTACGCGGGCTTTTGGACCGCACACCGAAGGCATTCCAGCAGAATATGCGGAAATTGGTCAGCCTGTGCTGGTCCCTGGCTCGATGGGGACTTCATCTTGGGTCCTCACTGGAACTAAGACAAGTATGGAACGCTCCTTTGGATCCTCTTGTCACGGGGCGGGGCGTGTGATGAGTCGATCACAAGCGAAACGTGAGGTGTGGGGAGAAGATTTGCTGAAACGGCTTGAAAAATCAGGCATTGATATCCGTGCAGGCTCTATGCCCGGCTTGGCTGAGGAAGCACCAGAGGCTTATAAGGATGTGGACCAGGTGGTGGAAAGTGTTGTTGGGGCGGGGATCGCTAAAAAGGTTGCCAGATTGCAGCCTCTCATCGTTATAAAGGGTTAGTCCCAAACATAAATTGGGTTGCTGAAAATCCAACCTCGAATTTTTCCCTTGTAAGGGAGGAAGGCTTCAACTCGGTAAACACCCGGTTCCTTGGTGATGTGGGTACAGACTTGCCGATCTGGCCATTCCTTGATCATTTTTCCATTTTGAAATAATTGGCACAGTGCCTTTTGGGGTAGGCGAATTTGAATGGTCATCCCACCGTTTAAAGTGACCTCATCTCCCATCATAAATTGTCCATCATCGTTGTTTAAGGTGAACCGGAAACCATCGGATGCTGCTGGAAGGTCATAGGCAACGAAGCAATGCCCAGTTTTTAATCCCTGCAAAACCATCTTACGATCTTCCAGGAACTGCCCACTGAGCGGCTCTGGGGTGAGGATGTGGGTGCGAACGCTTCTGAAATGATGTAAATAAGGGTAAAGGACGATTTTTAGCGGCCCAAATCTTTTTACCAATTGATGGGCGTCCACGCCCCCAATGGCAATAATTGGCCTTTTGCGAGTCAAAATAAGATCGTCCCAAAGTTTTAATGTTCTTTCGAGGGGTCCTTGTGACATGCGTTTAGGAAATAATGCGTTGATAGCAGCAGCAAATAAATTAGGGCTGACACTTTTGAATTCACTCAACTGATTCCATAATTCAATCCCTGTAAAATTTTCGATTTGCCAATTTCGCCAGGAAAAAGCACGTTCATGAAACATTTTGAGCGGATCTTCAATCGGGTGTGCGAGAAAAGAAAGGCCGCCACTCTTATCAATTTGGTTGATCATTCGTTGTGGGTCTGCACCGAAGGGGGACATTTCTCTATTCGCCCCGATAACAAGCATATGATTACCGGGCGGGTCCAGGGATCGATCATGGACTTCTTCGCCAACCAGAAGCATGACTCTTTGTTTTTCCTCACCGTAATAGCCATCTAAGCCATCCAACCAAATGTTATGATCGGTAATGATGATGCCATCTAGTCCTGCTAATTGGGCAGCGTTAATCAGTTCCTGGTGCGTAGCATTGCCATCGGAGTAAGTTGTATGAATATGGATAGCAAATTTGAGTTCATTCATTGGGTTGACGATTTTTTCAAGATATGGGTATAATCATCTCTGTTAAAGGAGGTACGAGTGGTAAATTATTTTAGTATTGCACTGATTATAACGTCAATTGCCCTAATTGCGAGTGTTATCATCCAAAGTAAAGGCGTCGGTTTAGGTGGATTAACTGGTGGCGGTTCAACCGGGGGTGTATACACCCAACGGCGTGGTGTTGAAAAGATTTTGTTCTGGATCACAATTGGACTCAGCATTGTCTTTTTTATTCTTACACTATTGACGATTATTACCGGAAATTAATCCAGGAATTCAACGCAATTTCCTGGCGATATTCATTCAACTTTGATCGATCAGGGCAACTCGCCAATAGGGTTGCCCCGTTTAACTTAATGATATGAAAAAATTTCGATGGCAGTTGTTAATCATTTTAGTCACAGGCATCGTGGTGGGTGTTCTGCTCATCATTCAACAATTAGATGAGAATGAAGAGATTGAAGCTACGCCATCGCCAATTGCTGGGGGTGTTTATACCGAAGCGCTAGTTGGCGAATTTATGCGACTTAATCCATTTTTGGATATTTACAATCAACCTGACCATGATGTGGATCAATTAATTTTCAGTAGTTTGGTTCAATTTGATTCAAGAGGGATCCCCCAGGCAGAATTGGCGGAATCCTGGGGCGTTTCAAGAGATGGAACCATATACAACTTCAGCTTGCGGACAGACATCGAATGGCACGACGGTGAAATTTTTGATGCAAGTGATGTTATGGTCACCATTGACCTTTTGAAGAGCCAGCACCAATTGATCCCAGAGGACTTACAAAATTTTTGGGAAGAAGTTGAGGTTGTCGTACTTTCCGACAGTCAACTTCAGTTCTTGTTGCCTGAACCCTTTGCACCATTTCTTGATTATCTAACATTCGGCATATTACCTGAACATATTTTTGCTGGACTTGGTTTGGACGAGATTGTAGATCATCCTTTTAATTTGGCGCCAATTGGAACGGGACCGTTCAAATTTAACCGCTTCTTGGTTGAGAACGATCAAATCGTTGGTGTGGTCCTTGAAGCATTTGAGGATTACTATTTAGAAAGACCTTATCTGGACGAGATCAATTTCCGATATTATCCGACTTCGGAGGAGGCTTTGGCCGCTTATGAAAGAGGTGAGGTCGAAGGTTTTGGTGATGTGAAGAGCGCCATCCTTGCGGATGTGTTGGGTCAACCTGGGCTTTCCATTTACACCGCTCGCAAACCATTATTAACCATGGTTTATTTGAACTTAGACAACCCTCAAGTCGATTTTTTGCAAACGCCTGATTTTCGAATTGCCCTCATGGCTTCCATTAACGGCGATCGAATTATCGCCAACATTTACAACGGACAGGCGATCCCAGCTCAGGGTCCAATCATGCCAGGAATCTGGGCGCATTATTCTGATTTGGAAACCGTGGCTTATGATCCCAATAGGGCAAAGAATCTTTTTGAATCAACTGGCGTGACTTTTGATGAAGCAGAGTCAGTTTTTGTAAGTGAAACCGGTTTACCGATTCAATTATCACTACTTTACCCTGAAACGGATGTACACCAGGCAATTGCTGAACAAATTGAAGCAGATTGGGAAGTCCTTGGGATTGATGTCACCTTGGTTTCAAAACCCTACGAAGAGGTCCTAAGTGACCTCGCTGCGAGGAACTATCAAACCTGTTTAGTGGATATCAACCTTACCAGCTCGCCTGACCCAGATCCTTACCCATTTTGGGGTCAAGCCCAAATAAAATCGGGTCAAAACTATGCTGAGTGGGACAATCGTTCCGCAAGTGAATTGTTGGAACAAGCTCGAATGACGGTGGATCTTGCTGAGCGTGGTCGGCTTTATCGGAATTTTCAAGTTCTTTTTATGCGTGAATTGCCATCCTTACCGCTCTTCTACCCAGTTTATACCTATGCAGTGACGGAGGATATTAAAGGGATCAACTTTGGGCCTATTTTTGATCCCAGCGATCGATTCAAGAATGTCCACAATTGGTATATTCTCCAAAGCTTGGAAACGCAATCAACCGTCACTCCTGAAGCCACACCGTAATAAATAGAAAACGAGAAAAATGGCACCATTCTACACTGCAACTGGCGATTCAGGTGACACAGGTTATTTAGGACCTGGTAGGATTTCAAAAGCATCTCTTCGAATTGAAGCGGTCGGCAGTGTTGATGAGGCGTCTGCAGCATTGGGTTTAGCACGTTCCCTCACAAGAAATGAAAAAACACAAAACATCTTGCGGTATATCCAAAAACAGCTGTATTTGTTGATGTCCGAATTGTCCGCAGACCCAAATGTAGCACAACAATTTGACAAAATGAATGAAAACGATATCAATTGGCTTGAAAATGAAATTGCCTATTTAGAGGGTATTGTCGATGTGCCGAGGGAATTTATCATTCCTGGAGAAAGTACAGCCAGTGCCGCGCTCGACCTAGGGCGAACGATAATCCGTCGAGCAGAGAGGCGTGCCATTGCTTTGTTGGAAGCAGGGGAAATTGAAAAACCTTTACTGATCGCTTATCTTAACCGGCTATCCTCGTTAATTTTTATTTTGGAAATTTACGAAATCACACACGATGGCGGAAATTTAACCTTGGCCAAAGAGAACTAATCCATGATTGGAACTTTGATCAATGTCGTCACCATCGTTGCTGGTTCATTGTTAGGAGTATCAATAGGCAATCGATTATCTGAAAAATTACGGAGCACAATTGTCAGTGGTTTGGGGTTATTTACTTTTGGTTATGGGTTGTTATCTTTTATTGACACAGCCAACCCCCTCGTTCCGTTGGGTGGTTTACTTATCGGTGCTTTACTGGGGGAGTTGTGGAAAATTGAAGAAGGATTAAATAAAATTGGCACGATGTTGAAAAGCGCCGTGCTGCGAAAATCTAAATTGGATGAGCATCACGCAAAATTTGTGGATGGGTTTGTAACCTCCTCGTTGGTTTTTGTGATTGGCCCAATCGCGATATTAGGATCGATCCAGGATGGATTAACCGGGAATTACGAAATGCTCGCCATTAAAGCAATTTTAGATGGATTTGCATCGATCGCATTTGCCTCCAGCCTGGGGATTGGTGTGGCATTTTCAGCGCTTTCAATTTTCCTCTACCAGGGGTCGATAACCTTGCTCTCGGGGTTTTTTAGTCAATTTTTTTCTGCAGCAATGATGACAGAGATGACAGCTGTGGGCGGATTGATTCTTATGGCCATTGCCATCAGCAGCTTGCTTTCCATCAAGAAAATCCGCACTGGCAGTTTTTTGCCAGCTTTATTAATCACACCGCTGATTGCTTTTATTTTAGAGCGATTTTTCGGGGGATTTTAACAAATAATCGTCTTAAAAAGGATAGAAAATTCCTGTCAGGTTTTTAAGAATCCTGTTGCAAGTATTCCTCTACTTTTTGGATTAACTCACTGGCAAATACAATCTCATCATTGACCAGGAAAGAGGGGGTTCCAGGAATTCCGACCGATTGGGCATAATTTTGATCGCCCAAATAGGCATCTTTAAAAGTGTCTGCTTCAAGACATGCTGAAAAGGCGTCAACATCCAAATTTGCACTTTTAGCGTAATTAATTAATTTTTCAGTGGTGAAACTACCTTCTTCATAAGCATAAGTGAAGAGATAAGGTTTATACTCAAAAAATTTGTTTTGTTCCGCAGCACAGTAGGATGCTTCGCCGGCATTCTGCAAGCCTTCGGTACCTGAGGCAAGGTTGACGTAGCGGAAATAAACTTTTCCTGTGTTCACATAATCCGCAATGAAATCTTCTTCCATTGTTTCAGCAAAGGTTTTGCAATGGCTGCAGGTATAACGCGAAAATTCGACAACGGTTACTGGTGCATCGGGGCCCCCCAGATAAAAACCCTCAACTGCGTCATAACTGGTATTGCGATTGAATAATCTCGGCAAAAAGGCTGCTAGCCCAATCAGGGCAATAACCGCAACGACAATGATAGAAAAGGTGATCAGCTTTTTGCGCTTTTCCTCTTGTCGTTTTCTGCGTAATTGTTCTCGTTTAGATGTCTGTGAACTCAAATTTGCCTCCGCGTTAGGATAACGGGAATGATTTTGCCATATTCAAGAAAATTTATCAAGTGGTATTTGATTTTCCCTGTATGTTATGCCCTAAATGCAGCTTACAAATTGAATTCGTAAGCTGGAATTTCTTCCCTCGTTTTTCTGAAGCTAAATTTTTTATAAAGATTTAGGGAAGCGAAGTTGTCGGATTGTGTGTTTACGGTGACCCGCCACAAACCTCTTTCGTCAAATTTTTGGAGCAAGTCATAGACTAAGGAAAAGGCGACTCCTTGATGCTGATATTCAGGGAGGACCGCTAAACGAGCAAGGTGACCATAGATCGTCATGGTTGTGCTAATCTGGTACCCGATGATGTTGCCATTGTGAAGAGCAACTGTGCTCACTCCCATGAGGTTGAAGGCTTTTCTTATTCCATCCAGCGAATTTTGCCATATCGACGGAAAGGCTGATCTGTCAACTTGTGCCACAGTTGGCAAATCGTTCGACTTCATTGATCGAATCTTAAAATTTTCTGTACGAGGGTCTTTGGGTGGGAATTTGTTTTGCCATTCAAGGACCACAATATTTTGCCGATTGATAAAATTAGATTTTTCTAATAAGGTTGAAAACCAGGGATGTAAACCTAAACCCGCTAAGCGAGTGATGTTTTTTTCTCTGAGAATATTAATGCTCTTATCCAATAACCTTTGCCAGTAGGGCTTTGGATCCAAGTCTTTTTTGACGCCAAATGCTCGTAACCAAGCGGATTCCTTGTTTTCTGGAGTCGCACAGATAAACGCCCGAATTTCATCTTCGATTTGTTCAATCAAAAATGCTTGTTGCCCAAGCCAATCAAGGACCCCAAACCAGTCCAGATGTCGATATATTTGGTTGTTTACGTTGAGGAAGTTGGCAAGGCGGTCAAAATCTTCTGGGGCAGCCTGGACAATTTGGCTTTTGGGTTGACCCGCTGGAAAATTTTCACTCATAAAACGCACCTCATTGATTTTTGAGAACGTTCAATACCTTCTTTGCAATTTGGGCTTGCTCATCCATTGGCATGGACTTGATGGCTTCGATGAGGTCTTGATAAGCCTGTTCTTGATCGCTATCTGATCTTTTTTCTTGATTTTCTGGCTGCCAATCCTCATCACTGCTTATGGCTTCAACCTCATTTGGATCGTGGTCTTGCTGATTGATAAGCGCTTCTAAGGGCAGTTCCAGTGCATCAGCTATTTTGATCAGATGATTTATTGGTATGGGTAAAGCGTCTTGTTGATAAGCGATGAGCTTCTCAAGTGGTATTTCGGTGGCAAAGTGAAGCTCATCCAATGAGATATCTTTTTCTTGTCTTTTGCTCTCTAATTTTGCGAGAATCATTTTTTGGCGCAATGATTGATACTGGGGGCGAACGGAATCTTTGAGTTTATTAATTTCCGAAAAATCGCCATCATCCTCACTTGCGATTAAAACCTGGAGGGAGATGCCTAAATATTGTGCAATTATTTCTAAATCAGGTACGGCAAGATGATTTTCGCCCTGCTCAAAATTGACGTAATCTTGCGTGGATATACCAAGCACCTTAGCAAGTTTTTTATGGCTGAGTTGCTTAATTGTTCTAATTTTGATGACTTGCTCAATGAAATTATTCAAATTTGCGGGCATAGAACCCCTTTGATTGAAAGCCGAAATAGTCATTCTTGTCTGTAATAAATTATAGCTTATTAATTATCCCTGAGCTCTAACGAGATCATATGGAAATTGTGAAGACTGAAAAACACATTGTCCATTGATGAATGTGGCAGCAGGTTTGACGTGGGCTAATTCGTTTGGGTTAATTGTAAAAGGGTCTTCATCTAGAATGATGAAATCTGCATAAGCACCGGTCGCAATTTTCCCCATTTTAACGCCACGCCCGGTCGTTTGAGCTGGTGTCTGGCTAAAACCCATCAGGGCTTCCGTTAGTGTCAGACGTTGTTGGGGCTGCCAGCCTTCGGGTCCAGGGGAGCCATCTAATTTTTGGCGGGTGACCGCAGCGTGGATTCCTTGAAAAGGATTGACTGGTTCTACAGGTGCGTCAGAGCCAAGAATAACTGTGGCACCGCTATCCGTGATGTCGCGATAGGCGTATGCATACTTTGCCCTGTCCCCGAGGTATTTATCTGCCATTTTCATATCGGATGGTGCGTGCACAGGCTGAACAGAGGCGATGATTTCGAGCTGGGCGAGACGCGGCATATCTATTGGATCGATGATTTGAACGTGTTCGATGCGATGTTTGAGATGGGGTAACTGGTGCTTCGTTTCATACGCTCTCAATTGTTGATAGGCATTCAAGACTTGGTGGTTTGCTTGGTCACCGATGGCATGGATGGCAAGGGCTATACCGTTGTTCACGGCGAATTGACCAATTTCAAAAATCTCATCACTTGTCAGCAGCAGTTTCCCGTATTCTGAACTATTCTCGTATGGTTGCCGCATAGCCGCAGTTTGTGGCCCTAACGCGCCATCTGCAAAAAGTTTAACCCCACCGATGTGAAGAAAATCTGAACCAAAATCTGTACGCAACCCAGCGCCAATAAACTCTGCCATGTTGTCAAAGGGAATATGTTTACGCACCCTGAAGGGAAGGTCGCCGTCCTGATTGATCACTTGAAGGGCTTTCCAACATCCAAAGCCATCAAAGTCATGCCCACCGACCAAACCAAACGCCCATAATTTTTGGATTAAAGCGCGTAATTTCTGACAATTTTCAGATAACGATGGTGGATCAATGATGGATTCCACCAAAGCCATTGCTTCGGCTTCAAAGAGAATCCCCGTTGCTTTGCCTGATGGGTCGCGTTGGATGATGCCGCCCGGCGGATCAGGGGTGTCGTCTTCAATGCCTGCAAGTGAAAGCGCACTGCTATTTGCCCAGGCAGCATGGAGAGATTTTGCCGTAAGGTAGGCGGGTTTGCCCCCAGTGATTGCGTCAAGCATTTCAGCATTCCCGAAGCCCGTTTGCCACTGATTTTGATTCCAACCATGACCGCGAACCCAGGCATTTGGGGCTAAGGACTGGGCGGTTTCACGAATACGGTCTAGACATTGGTCAAGGGTGTCTGTCTCGCAATCGATCATTGACATCGTTTCGGAAAGCTGAAGCAAATGGAGATGGGCATCCGTCAGACCTGGCCAGATGGTTCGGCCTTGGAGATCGATAATTTGATCTGCTTTAGAAAACCCAGAGAGGATATCTTTATCCTCACCCAGAGCAATGAAGTGTCCATGATCAACGACGAGCGCTGTCGCGCCAGGATGATCAGGCGAGAAAATAATAGCGTTGTGGAAAATTTTCATAAGGATGATTCGAGGAATATTTTATCCAAGATCGCGTTCAACTCCTCGTCGGAGTAGTAATAGATGACCAGACTGCCACCATTTTTACGATCTTGTAAATTTACTTTGGTGCCGAAATGTTGCCGCAACCGATCTTCCAGGGCTTTGATTTCTGGCGCCGGTTCAGGCTTGGGTGTGGGCGGAAGGCGGTCACCGTTTAACTTTTTGACCAGTGATTCCGTTTGACGTACATTCAATCCGAGGTTGAGGACAGTGCTCAGCGCAGCCCGTTGAGCTTGGGCGGAATTTAATCCCAAGAGTGCCCTTGCGTGACCCTCCGTAATGAAGCCCTCAGCCAGAGATTTTTTGACCTGATCCGGCAGGTTGAGCAAACGCAATGTGTTGGTGATGCTCGTGCGGCTCTTTCCGACCCGATCAGCGATTTGTTCATGGGTTAAGGCAAAGGAATCCACTAATTGCTGATAGGCACCGGCGGTTTCCAGGGGTGTGAGGTCTTCCCGCTGCAGATTTTCAATGAGCGCGATTTCGAGTTGGCCTTGTTCTGAAACTTCACGAACGATAACGGGTACCATGCTCAACCCGGCAGCCTTGGCCGCCTTCCAACGCCGTTCGCCTGCAATCAAGATAAATCGCCCTTGCTCTCTTTCTTCTGAGACGATTAAAGGCTGGATGATGCCATATTCTCGAATTGAATCAGCTAACTCTTGAATGGCATCCTCATTCATTTCAACGCGCGGCTGATGTGGATTGGGTTGAATATCGTCAATTGGTATTTGTGTGATTCCTGAGGATGTTTGCAGATTTTGATCCTGAGACTCATCACCAGGGATTAACGCGCCTAATCCTTGTCCTAAACCAGGTCTACGAGCCATTATTTTCCTCCTCAACCGAATTTTGGTTGTGATTATCCTGACGTAATAATTCTTGTGCTAAAGCGGCATATGCTTGTGCCCCGGTCGAATCAGGTGAAAAAACGGAAATCGGCATACCATAAGAAGGTGCTTCCGCCAATCTGATGGACCTGGGAATTACGGCTTGAAATACTTTTGATCCGAAATATCTTTGAACCTCTCTTAATACATCTGCAGAAAGATTGGTTCGACTATCAAACATGGTTAAAATTACCCCTCGGATCTCTAATTCTGCAAATAAGGATTGTTTGACCCGATCAATGGTTTTTAATAACTGCCCCAGTCCTTCCAAGGCCAGATATTCACATTGGACTGGGATCAGGAGGCCGTTTTTTGCGGCCACCAAGCCATTCAGGGTTAGAAGGCCAAGGGATGGGGGACAATCAATCAGGATATAGTCGTATCGAGATCTGATTGGCTCCAAGACTTCTTTAAGACGGCTCTCACGATTGCTCAATGCCACAAATTCGATTTCGCCACCAGCCAGGGATGGCGAGGATGGCAGTAAAGAAATTTTGAATTTTGGGTTATAAAGTATTTGTGACAAAATGGGTTGTGAACCAATAAGCACATCATAGGTGCCGCTGTTGACAGCGTTTTTGTCAGCGCCCAAACTGGACGTGGCATTTGATTGGGGGTCAATGTCGACGATTAACACGCGCTGTCCAAATTGGGATAAATATGCACCCAAATTGATAGCTGTGGTTGTTTTTCCAACACCGCCTTTTTGATTAACAATGGTGTAGATGATGCCCAATCCCATAAACTGATCCCTTATGCGCTTAAAAACTCCATTTTTGCCCTAATAATTTCCTCGGGCAACGGTATGCTATCCAAATAAATTCGTTTTACTGACCAAGAGGCTAATAAGGTGGCAAAACGCCCTGCTTCCCAGGGATCTTTTGTGGTCAAATAGCGGTAAAAAAATGCTGTCGCAAAAATGTCACCAGCGCCTGTGTCGTCAACATATTTTACCTCAGGCGCTTTGATGAAACGAGCATCATTATGCCAATAAACACGAGCGCCTTTGACATTCTCGGTGACCACTAAAATTGGAATAGCGCTGGCTAATTTCGAAATAACTTTTTCATCGTATTGAACATCTTCCTCACTGATCACAGCAACGTCAGCCCTTCCGAGATAGGTTTCAGCATCTTCCCACGCTTTTAAGTGGACACGATGGGATTTATCGACCGTTCGAAACCAACCTTGAGGGGTCAGACATTTTAAGCTGCTTTCAAATTGATCCAGGATGGTAGGATCGACCTCGTTTGATACTGGCCCTAAATGCACAATTTTGGGCGGTGTGATAAAGGAGGGAAGATTTTCAACCCCTAAAGGATGCGCCCTGTGATAGAGATATTGTAAACGCTTAACCCCATTGGAGTGATTTTCAAAGGTTGTTGAGTGTGGGCTCGGATTGTTATTTAGCCAGATATGCTCGAGGGGCGAGAGATCCAAATCTTTTGCGCAGGAGGTGATGATTCCCGGCCGCATTCCTAACGCGAGACTGGTTAATGCAGAAAATGTTGCTGTGCCGCCAAGAAATACTTTGGAATCGACTAAATCCGCGGTCACATGACCAATGATCAGATAATCAAGAGGGGTTTGACTTATGAGTTCATTATTGTTTTGGTTATGAGCCATATTAAGTGCTTAAAATTTTTAAAAATTTGTTTAAAAAACTTGTTTTCTTCTCACAGAAATTATAGCATGATTGAAATACAGACGTTTTTCCGACATCATCATCGTGCAACACGGGATATCTTGCTGTATTATTTACCTTAGTAGTGTTGAAGACAAATTTGACGTTGAGAAGTTGAACTTGAATAAAGAGTAAATTATCTATTAAAATGTTAATAACTCTTAACACGGATCGTCTTGTCTACAATCAGCAAGATAAGTATGATTGACCCTTGGGTCTCCCTTTACATCCAATGCTGGTCTTTAGGAGCTCTTGATGGCACAGGAAAAAAGCAAAATTGAATACACTAAAGCACTCGAAGATTTCCGTCAAGCGCGTGCTAAAGCCCGTTTACAGCATTTGTGGGCGTCGATTACAGGTGAGTCAAAAGAATTATTGCGTTATGATGAAATCACTCGCAAAATGCATGCTGTGAGCAGTTCCTCGAAGGGGTTGCAAGAAATTCCGGTTGAAGCAGTTGTGGGCAGTGTCAATCGCTATCAAGATTTCGATAAGAATTTTCTTCCCATGCGCGATAGTGATATGCAACGTTGGGCGAATGTCAAAGCGGTCATGACTTCTCCTGGAAGCATCGGGTTGCCGCCTATCCGGGTTTATAAAATTGGTGATGCCTACTTTGTACTGGATGGCAATCATCGCGTCTCGATTGCGCGTCAAATGGGGTTGGAGTTCTTAGAAGGATACGTCACAGAGATTCAGACGCGGGTGCCATTATCCCCTGAGGATTCTCCTGAGGACATCATCTTAAAATCTGAGTACGTTGATTTCCTGGAAGAAACGCAATTTGATAAGATCATCCCTGGCGTATCTCTGGAACTGACCTTTCCAGGGCAGTATGACACTTTGCGCGAGCATATTCGTGTGCATCGCCACTACATGGGTTTAGAACAATATCGGGAAATCCCACCAGAAGAGGCTGTTCAACATTGGTATACCCATGTCTACAAGCCCGTTGTGGAAACCATTCGCGAACAGAACATTTTGCAGGAATTTCCGAAACTTACAGAAACCGACTTATACCTTTGGGTTTTGGACCATCAATCGATCATGGAGGAGGAATTTGGTTGGTCAATCCGCCCTGAGAAAGCGGCTATCGATCTTGTTAATCGAAAGAGTCGAGGGGTTTTTAAATCGATCCTTAATAAAATTAAAAAGTTCTTTCGAAAAGTTTTTCCCCAAGCGGGAGAAAAGCAAATGCCACAATCCGAACAAATCACTGAAAGACGGGTTTCAGGCGAAACGCTTTTTTCCGATATATTGGTGGCGATGAGTGGCGAACCAGAGAGCTGGTTTGCTCTCGAACAAGCCATTGTGATAGCGGAGTTAGAAAACGCAGATTTGAATGGTTTAGTGGTAAGAGATGGATCACAGGAGCCCCTATTTAGCACGGAAGATTTTATGCAGGCATTTGATGAAAGACTTAGCCAAGCTAATGTCAGTGGTAACCTGGTTGAAGCAAGTGGGAAAATTGCAGACACGATTTTAGCGCGGGCTGATGTCAACGACCTGATTGTATTAAAATTAATGCATCCCCCGTCGGCCAATATTTTTAAGAAGATCAGTTCAGGGATGCGAAAAATACTCGCAAAGAGCTCCCAACCTGTTTTGGTGGTTCCTGATCAGATCAGTCCTCTAAATAATTTCCTGTTAGCGTATGATGGCAGTCAGAAAGGCAAAGAGGCGCTTTATATTTCGGCTTATCTAGCGAGCCGCTATCATAAGAAATTATCGGTGCTTGTGGTGGATCGTGATGAGGAAATCGCCAGAGAACGCTTGAATGAAGTTGAGGATTATTTGGGGGACTGTTGTATCAATTTTATTCATCGGCGAACGTCTGGGGATGCCAGCAGAATAATTCTACAGGTTGCTCGTAATTTATCAGTGGATATGATCTTGATGGGTGGATATGGCCGTCCAGCCTTGTTAGAAGCTCTGTTTGGCAGCACCGTTAACGGCGTTTTGCGAGGAACCGCCATCCCCGTGTTCGTTTGCTTGTAAAGGTTGCCTGTAAATTGCCAGCAGGGTCGTGTCATCACTCAGGGCAGCCCCCTGCCGAAAGCTCTCAAGGTCAGTTTCCACCGCTTCAATGACCTTTGTTGCAGATTCCCCAATTAACGTGTGAAGTAAATTCATGAAACGGTCTTGTCCATACATCTGGTTTTGGGCATTAAAGGCTTCGGTGACACCGTCGGTATAGAGTACGAGGCAATCCCCTGGGGTAAGGATGATTTCATTTTGAGATAAGGAAATATTTGGTAAAGCCCCTAAGGCAGTGCCGCCGCGCTTAAATTCAACAACCTCATGTGTGTTCTGAGAAATTAAAAGGGGCGGATTATGACCAGCAATGGTGTATTGGAGTTTGCCATCCTCAATTGATAGAATGCCATAAAAAGTTGTAATAAAAAGACCGTTTTGTGAGTTGACTAATAATAAGTCATTAACATGCTCTAAGGTCTCATCTGGTGGAAGGTTTTCCATGGCTGTCGCTCGAATAAGTGTGCGGGTCACAGTCATATAGAGCGAGGCTGCTAAACCCTTATCGGAGACGTCAGCAATGACAAAGGCTAAGCGACCATCTGGAAGGAAAAAATAATCATAAAAGTCACCCCCGACCTGCCTGGCAGTTTCCCATTTTACATCCAATTGCCAACCCGGGGTTTCTGGCACTTCGTTGGGTAAAAATGTTTGTTGGATTTGTCTGGCAAGGTGAAATTCCCTCTCGAGACGCTGTCGTTCTGAAATTTCCTTGTTGATGATATCATTTTGAATTGCCAAGGATGCTTGTTGGCTGATCCCCCAGAGCAGCTCAAAGCGCCGTTCTCGATTGGTCGAGATATTGTTGTCTTGGGCTAATAAAATGCCAAACATTTCATCTTTTGCTGAAAGAGGAAATCCAATTAGGAGCGGATACATGCTTTGTAGAATAGGCATTGGATCAATTTGCCCCTCATCGGGTACTAAAAGATCCCAGTCTTCTGGCGGAAGAATATTGTCAATAAATGGGTGCACATAAGGTCTGTTCTGACCTAAAATCAGGTCGAGGATGGGTAAGTCACCAAGTTCATAGGTTGTGCCGATCAGTTCTTTTTCATCGGCAGTGCTTTTTAGGGATGCATGGGCTGTAAGGAAAATTTTCGCTTCCTTGTCCCAGAGGTAGATAACACTGGATTCGATGCCCACAAGAATCGGCATGAGATGAATAAGCGCATCTAGGGTATCGCCTAATTCAACATTATTGACCACGGCTTGCGCTGCCTGTAACAAGACTGTGGATATGTAAGCCTCTTCTTGTTTTGCTTCAAGCAAGCGAATGTTTTCAATGCCAATGGCTGTTTGTTGAATAATGCCCTGGATAATTTTATACCGTTCTGAACTAATGGCTCTCGATTGATCCATTTTTTGGTTGTTTTCCGGATCGTATGCGAGAAGAAAAGCCCCTAATAATTCATTGCGGGATAAGATGGGCAGGATGACCAAGTCATCCTGGATAAGTTCCTGATTGGTATTTTCGGGGAGGTTGAAATCAGCCTCTAGATTATTTGCTCGTATTGGTTCGTGGGTGTTGATCAAATCGTTTAGAATAGGCGCATTCCTGAAGAGGAGGGGCTTCTCAGCATTTTCGAAAAATTCGCCAATATTGTAAACCGCCTGAAGTGTAAAAACGGGGGTTTCGGGATCTTTTAGAAAAATTGCGCATCCTTTAACACCAATCATCATGGGGGTTAACCGGACAATGGTTTGCAGTAGTTCGTCCAAATTCGTCAGCGATTGGGTCGCGTTGGCAACTTGCAAGAGGATCGTGGCAATCCATGCCTGTTCCTGTGAAGTATTATAGAGCTGGTTGTTATTGATCGCGATTGCGCCGTAACTGGCAAAGGTCGATGTAATCATCTTTGATTCTTCGCCGTAACGCCTTGGTGTGTGATGCAGAAGGGTAAGTACACCCAAAACTGTGTTGCCAATGTGGAGGGGCGCAGCAATGGCGGCATAATCCTTTGGTAAGTTTAGTAGACTCGCAACAGGTCCCAGCGCATCCTCAGGTTTGCGAATGGCGGGTTGTTTTGTTGTTATGGCAATTTGAACCCATTCATCTGGAAATGATGTCATATGTTGAGGATCAAAATCAACATAGTCTTGGCTAGTCTGGAATGCCATGAGATGCAGTTCTCGATTATTGATTGGGGCATCCAGGGAAGAATCTGGATCATAAAGCCAAAAACCCGCAAAATCACAGGGTAAACGTTCCAGGAGTTGGGATAAAATCTCATCAAGGACAGTTTCAAGACGCGTGTTTTCAGAAATTAATCCAGCAATATCGCGCAAGCTTTCCGTGACTTGCCGCCGCCAGCGCTCTGAACGAAAGAGTTTTGCATTTCGGATAGCAATGGCGATATTATCTGCCAAAGTTTCCATCAATTGTTGATCTTCAAGTGTAAATGCGTTGATAGATTGGCTCTGAATGTCTAAAACACCAAGGATATCACTACCGAATATGAGGGGGATAGCCATTTCAGATCCGGATGCTTGCTCAGCAAAAGGTGATTCAATATAGCGGGGGTCACTTTGGACATTGTTAATTCTCAGGGTCTTACCTTGTTGAATCGCTTCCGTGATGATGCCTGAATCTGCGTCCAAGTTATATGAAACACCAGCTTTAGCGTAAGCTTGCGTCCTTTCCCCGCTGCCAGCTTTGAAGGCAACTTTTTGTTGAACGAGATCAACAATATAAAGATGGACGAAAGGAAATCCGAAATCATCGTGGATCAGCTTTACAATTTGTTCCAATAACTTGTCCGTATCAAGAATTACAGTGATGGCACGGCTGACCTCTGAGACAATGGAAAGTTGATCCGCCCGTTTTTGCACGTTTTGATAAAGATAAATGCTTTCAACGGCGATGGCGATGTTGTCCGCTAAGGACCTTAACACCAGGAGATCGTCATCTTTGAAGCCATTAATCTGGTCGGATTGCACATCAAAAACACCAAAAATTCTATTTTCAACTTTTAAGGGAATGACCACTTCGGATTTTGTGTCTTTGAGGGAATCCACTTGTCTGTATCGAGGTTCTTGGCTGACATCGTTGGAAATTAGTTCGTTCCCTGTTTTTGCAACGTGACCAATCATGTGTTCGCCCATTGCAAACCCAGGATGGCTTGGATTTTCAAACTCGGGTGAGTCGCTGCCGTCAACGCTGGCGCTTGCTTTGAAATGAAGGCGATTTCTCTGTTCGTCGATCAGAAAAACCGCAACATAGTAAAAATTGAAAGTTTCCTGGGTCAGTTGTGTCACCTGATGGGTTAGCTCATCCAGGTCTGTAATTTGTGAAATTTTAGCTGAGACTGAACGCACCAAAGCTAGTTGCTGTTGACGCCATTCTTTATGATGGGACTGTAAGGTTGCATAAATGGCGGGGCTAGCGACAGTTGTGAGTTCTTTTAGGGTGTGAATGGATTGCTCTTCAAGGGGTCGCTGCCGTTCGATGAGTAATTGCGCAAAGGTATCTTCACCGAAATGCAAGGGGCATTGGTACCAATAACGATGATCGATTTCTGAAGTTTTTATTTGACAATCGTTTTCAGCGCTTGATAAATATTCGACATTGAATGGGAAATTAACCGCAGGGATGTTTATCTGCATGGATTTCGGTGGTGATTTTACCCACAGAAATGCCTGGCCTTCAATGTAGCGTTTGAAAAAATCTGCAAGATATTGGCTTTGTTCCTTGAAAATCTTAAGCCGCGATAAATTTTCCCCTAATTCGAAAATTTCTCCCGATGAAATTGTTGGGGTTTTACTTTTTGTGCTTTGTGGAGACAACATTAACTCCGTTTGTACTTAATCAGTGTTAATGTATTACAGTCCGCCGATGAACAATCAAATGTGGCTTCGTCCATCAATCTTCTAATGAAAAAAACACCTAATCCCCGCTCTTTACGAACTTCTAATAGGGCGGCTATATCTGGTGCAGGCACCTCGTCAGGGTCAAAGGACTCACCAGTATCCTCGATAAAAATTTCGATGTGGTCAGGAAAAGGTGTGATGGTGATTTTTATTTCACCAATATTCTCGCCTTTATAGGCATGATCGATGATATTCGCGCATGCCTCATCAACCGCCGTTTGGATCGCATAGATTTCTTTGGGAGAAAAACCCTCTTCTGTTGCGATATTGACTACAAATTCACCGATTGTTGCAAGGTTTTGATAATTCCCTACAAATGTTTTCGTTATTGTTTTCACCGTTATTTTTGAAACCTTCTTTCAGCTGATTGCACATCTGGACAATAATTAAAAACATTTTCCAAGCCAGTAACCTGTAAAACCGATAAGATGGTTGCTGGCAAGTTGGAGAAAACCAGAGCGCCTTCACCTTGTTGCATTAATTTCCTGTGTGTCTCTAAGAACACCAAAATCCCCGAACTTGAGAGATATGAAACGTCCGTCATATCGACCACAATATTGTGCTGGCCGCTAAGCATCAGCGATTCAAGTTCATGTTGGATTATTGGCGCGGAATAGCTATCAATTCGGCCGTTGATTTTGATAACTTCGCAATATGATAATGGGTTGATAGAAAATTCCATTGGTCATCCAATTTCAAGTGAAGATTAATGATATTATAACATGGTGAGTTTGTGAAGCAATTTTGTGTATAAAAGCATGACGAATCAAAGCCGCACAATTATTTTAAAAAACATTAAGCCCTTCAGGAGGAAAATGCCATGCCTGATCCTACAACCGGTTATCGCATCAAAGATATAGAAGAATCACAGCGACCACGTGAGCGTTTAGAGAAACAAGGTGCGGAAGCACTTAATAATGCAGAATTAATTGCGATTTTACTGCGAGTGGGGACAAAAGGGTCCAGCGCGGTTCAAATCGGCCAAAATTTACTCAATAAATTTGAAGGCTTGGGTGGTTTACAACGCGTATCATTTCCTGAATTGTGCAAAGTGAGCGGTGTTGGGCCGGCGAAAGCAGCGCAATTGAAGGCGGCAATTGAACTTGGACGGCGATTGTCGATGATACAACCGCAAGAACGGGTCATCATTTCCAGTCCCCAGGATGTGGCTGACCAGGTGCAATATAAAATGGCTAACCTCGAACAAGAAGAATTGTGGGTGTTGTTGTTAGACAGCCGCAATCATCACATGCGAACGGTCCAACTTTATAAAGGTTCGTTGAATTCATCTTCAGTGAGGCCGGCAGAAATTTTTAGAGATGCAATCCGCCATAATGCCGCGAATATCATTGTGGTGCACAATCACCCCAGTGGAGACCCCTCTCCGAGCCCGGAGGATATTCATCTGACAAGAGTCTTGATTGAAGCAGGAAAGATGCTAGAATTGCAGGTTTTAGATCACATCATTGTCGGGGCTAATGGAATTGCATCGATTAAATCAGTAAATCCATCTCTGTGGTGAGCCGTAAATTGGTGTAGGCAGCCCGGAAATCTTCAGGGTAATTTGCAGTGAATTGCATTTGAACTTGTGTTACAGGGTGAATAAATCCAATTTCCCGGGCATGAAGCATGGTTCGTTCAACCATTAAAGGCTGTTCTGGCAGACCAACGCGATAGAGTCTGTCTCCTAAAAGCGATAAATTCAACGCTCGCAAATGCGCACGAATTTGATGCGTGATTCCACTTGTAATTTGAATTGACATCAAAACGCCAAGGGGAAACCGTTTTTCAACTCTGAATGTCGAGACAGCGGGTTTACCTTCAATTTCATCCACCCGGGTGCGGTGTTTGCGGTCAGCGTCTGTGCGTAAGGGCAAATTGACAACCTGTTCTTGCCAGTCAGGTGCTGGGGAGACTAAACCGTGATAAATCTTTTGAATTTGGTGTTCGCGGAAGGATTCATTGAGCTTGCGATGGGCTTCTGCATTTTTTGCGAGTAAGATGAGGCCGCTGGTGTCTTTGTCCAGTCGGTGGACAATCCACAAAATGCCATGATCTGGCTCGAGGACAGTTCGCAGGTGGGGGAGGTCTGGGTCATAGCCATCCTGGATGGAAAGCAGTCCCGCTGGTTTATTGACCAGAATCAGATCATCATCCTCGTAAATAATTTCTGGTATTTTTTCATTAGTATAAGTTTTCAATTTCACCATCCATAATTTCGCTGAAAATAGGCGTAGTATAATTTTTGAAAAGGTGACACCGCTTTTTCACATTTTGGAGGAATACACGATGCATACAGTGCTTGTTTTTGTTGAAGTTAAACCCGATTGTATTGAAAAATTTATCTACGAGACACGTTTGAATGCCAGCAAAAGTATTAAAGAACCTGGCATTGAACACTTTGATGTCTTGCAGGATCCGGAAGATCCGAAACGATTTTTACTGGTTGAAGTTTACCGCAATCAAGATGCTCCTGCAAAACATAAGGATACAGAGCATTATCAACGCTGGCAAACCCAAGTTGAAGATTTAATGGCTGTTCCTAGAACTAAGAAAATTTATAATAATGTTTTTCCTGATAATGATGGGGAGCGTGAGTAACCATGATGTTTGAATTTGCAACTGCGAATCGGATCATTTTTGGCAAGGGTGCCGTAAACAAGGTTGGCGAAATCGCGCCCAGTTTTGGGCAAAAGGCGTTGGTTGTCGCGGGCAGTGGCTCCGTCCCAATGGATGGGCTGCTGGGAATCCTAAAACTCGCAGGCATAAAATATGAGTTATTTCGTGTAGGAAAAGAGCCGGATGTGCCTACAATCTTGGCAGGTCTTGAATTAGCCCGATCCTCCCGGTGTGAATTTGTGGTTGCTTATGGGGGCGGTTCTGTCATTGACTCGGCAAAAGCGATTGCAGCCTTGATGACCAATCCTGGGAGCTTGATGGATTACCTGGAAGTCATCGGTCGGGGTCAAAAGATACCCAATCAAGCTGCACCGATCATCGCACTGCCAACTACAGCAGGGACGGGTGCAGAGGTCACCCGCAATGCTGTGATTTCTGTGCCGGAACAACACGTCAAAGTCAGCATGCGCAGTCCAAAAATGATCCCCACTGTGGCAATCGTCGATCCGGAACTAACCATAACCATGCCGCCCTCTGTGACAGCTAGCACCGGTATGGATGCCCTTACCCAGGTAATTGAAGCCTACACAACTCGTAAGGCAAATCCCTTAACGGATGTAATTGCCAAGGAAGGGATTATTAGAGGCGCTAGATCCCTCTATGCTGCTTACCAGGATGGTGAAAATATCAATGCTCGTGAGGATATGGTGTTAACCAGTCTGTTTGGGGGATTGGCGCTAGCCAATGCGGGACTGGGTGCCGTGCATGGTTTTGCGGGGCCAATTGGTGGGATGTTTGATGCACCGCATGGAGAAGTTTGCGCTAGTTTACTGCCTTATGTCATTAAAGCCAATGTGGAGAAAATCTCTCAGTTGGAAGATATGGACGCGCTAATTGACCGTTATCAGCAAATTGCATGCCTTGTGACAGGTGACCCTCGGGCGACCATCCAGGATGGTGTGGCTTGGATTGCTAATTTGGCGGATAAGCTCAAAATCCCAGGTTTACGTGATATGGGCATTCAAAAAGAGGATTTTCCTCGCATAATCGAAAAATCGATTGTTTCTTCGAGTATGCAGAAAAACCCTGTTAACTTGGATGAATCAACGCTGCATGCCATTTTGAGCGAAGCTTATTAGAAAAAATTTTGTGAGGTCTAAAATTTCGATTTGGTGGAGATTTGATTTAAGCTATTCTTCCTTAAAGAAACTCACCACAATAACGCCAGGTCCGGCATGGACAACGATGGCAGGGGGGACTTCATAAATCGGGATATTTTCGACTTCTAGGGCTTTTTGCAGTTCCTTGGCTAGTTTTTTAGCGCGACCTTCACCACCGCAATGGCTTACCGTGATATACGATCCCGCGCCGTGGGGGCATTTTTCCAAAACCAATTCTTTTAGCCGTGCAAAAGCTTTAGAATAGGTGCGTTGTTTTTCGATGGCATCAACTTTTCCGTTAATCAGCCCCAGAATTGGTTTCATCTGTAAAACACTGCCAATTAAGTAGGAAGCGTTGCCAATTCTGCCGCCTTTATGCAGGTAATCCAAGGTATCAACGAGAAAATAAACAACCTCACGTTGCGATAATTTTTCAATCTCCTCAATAATCTCTTCTGGACTTTTCCCTTCATCTGCCCATTCTTTTGCTTTTTTCACCAAGGTGCCCAAACCGCCAGCAACCGTGCGTGTATCAACAACGTGCACATCAGCCGATGGGACCATCTCAGCGGCCACTTCAGCAGAGCGGTAAGTCCCACTGAGATCTGTGGATGGCGCAACAACCACGATACTCTCACCGTTTTTGGCACATTCCTCGTAAATTGGTTCGTAGAGTGCTGGCGGCGGTGCAGCGGTTTTGGGTAATTCTTTCGCCTTTTTTAATTTTGAAAGAAAGGTTGGTGTGTCAATTTCGTGATCATCCCGATAGGCTTTGTTATCAAAGATGATAATTTGAGGGATCACTGGGATATCCAGTTCAGCCAATTCACTTATTGGCAAACCACATGTTGTGTCAGCAATGATTTTTGTCATGATAAATTCTCCTGAATGAAATGAATAATGTTGTAATTATAACGTAAGGATTATCCCTTCAGGTATCCAAGTTTTATTCAGTTTTTTCCTGATTTTCTGAGTTTTGTCTTTCTAGAAAGTTTTTTTGTAATAATCGCCGTAAATTATCCATCTCCTGCACTTCAGCCTTTGTTATGGCGTGCTTTGAATATCTTGCCAAAATAAAAATATACGTTAATTGATCAATCTTAACTGCTGCTTCTGGTAGAGAATTTGTAATTTCGTTTGCATATTCAAATGGCGTCTGAGAGATCGACCTTGCAAAACCATGAATCTGATTCCACTTAATCCAATTTGCGTAAGCGGTGATTACCTTTTGTCGCGGGCTTTCACCTTGGGAGAGGATTTGAAGAGAAGGTAATTGGATCGGTTGGTTATTAAAAATGGTCTTAATCTTTTTTAAACTGGTATTGATCGTCTGCACCGTCCCTCGGGAAAAATTTCCAAAAATTTCTTTGATAAACTTCCAAAATTCCTTGACCCAATCAAAAAGTTGGGAAAATTTCAGGCCTTTTATGTGTTTTTTTCGGTTACTTACATAGAAAACGATCGAAAAAATAATCACTGACAAGAAAATCAGCCAGAAAACTATTGTTCTAAGGGCTTCCAGCCAAGGAAGGGGTGCGGTTACAGTGGGGGGTAAAGCTTGGATTTCAGATATCCCTTTTTCGAGCTCTTCCTGGAAGGGGATATCTTTTAATAGGGTATCAATCAATGTGAATATGAAAGTATAGGCTATCAGAATAATGAAATGTAGAATATAGATGACATAGAGGATAGCCTGGATCAGCGCTTGGGCTAAGGGTTTAAAGTTGAGGGTGAAATTTGTGGGTAAAAAGATGATGAGAAGGATAACGCCGAGACACAGCAATAACGAAAACAATAACCAATGGTTGATCAAGTTTGAATTTGCTTGGATATCTTCGAAATACCAGTGCGCTTGTAAAATGGCGTATTGGTTAAGCGCAAAAAAAATAAACGCCACGAAAAAATAGATTATCAAGATTGGAACAAGGAACCCGGTATTATTTTGGTCCATGGATAAATAAATCAAATTACTCTCCAAGACTGCCATCAGGAAAATCATGATAAATCCCAGAATAAAAATCATCCGGATGAGATCTTGCCGTGCAACTTGACGTGAATTGGCATGAACGATCTGTTTTTCCTGATCCAAAAGATCCTTGTCAATGTCAAGTTTTATCAGATCCTGACTAAAGAAATAGGCTAGCATCCAGACACCTATGAGCCCGGAAGATAATAATAAATAGTCCAGATCAAAGAAATTTAGGAAAAAATCCTGACCCCAAGAAATAATTTCACGCCAAAAATCAAAAAAATGGACCGTGAACATAGAGATAAGTTTTATTATCAATAGCAGGAGGATGATTTCCACCAGGGTTGGTATGATGCGTTGTCCGTATCCACTTGAGGCATTTCGTTGTAAATACTGGGTAATGAGACATTCTAACGCCACAAAAAAGGCCATCACTGGGAGAATATTTCCACGCCATTCCGAATAAAATTCGTTAATAAATTTATCGATCACAAGCGCAAAGCAACTGAGAAGAATGGCTACCAGCGTGAAGTTGATCAGCAGAAAGATGATTGGATGCTCAGAAATTAAGGTATTTTTTCGTGATCTGTTCATAACAGCTCACAACCCTAAACGCTTTAGTTTGGTCAGATTATTAGCCAAATAACATGGAATTTTGTAATAATCACTGTATTTTTTTAACGTGGAAAAATTTTTTGATTGACTGGCAAGAATGACAATTGGATTTAATCCTCTTTTCTTCGCGTGAATAAAGGTTTCTAAAGATTGCTTCTCTATACAGCAAGTAATTAAAACAACCGTTACACCCCAGCTGAGCTTCATAATAGAATTTTTAATAAGGGTATCATGGCTGAACTCATCGCCGGGATGAATCCTTGCAAGTACCTCAAGGATATTAACAAAATGACTGGACCCCTTGTTGGGTGGAATGAGTTGGGGGTCGGCATTTTCATAAAGAGGATCAAAGCCATTAGTGCTTAATCCGATGCTTTCACCATGGAACTTGCCCCAAGCAGCAATGGATGCTGCCGTTGTGATGGCCATTTCAGTGGCATCAAAGCGGGTTTTGATGGGGTAATTCTCCCGATAAAGATCCAAAAGAATGACCACCTCCAGCGCAATCGAGGCTTCGTACTGCTTCACAAGCATTCGACCCGTCGATGCAGTCGATTTCCAATCGATTTTTTGGAGGGAATCGCCGACCTGATAATCCCTTTTACCCAACAAGCGACTAGGGTCTTCAAAAATGGGGTTGCTGTGCTTGATTGTCCCAAAGGGTGATCTTGAGGGAAGTTTGAGATAGGCTAAATGGATGATTTGGGGGTAAACGGTTATAAAATCTTCGTAAAAAGTCTTTTGAGACGGCTCCAGCAAACCAAGGGGATCACCAGATTTTAGGAGGAGCGGTCCTAAGGGATAATTACCACGTTTGAAAGCATTTAGCTTGTAGTCAATTGTTTTACTGCCGCGTGGCCCCAAACTGAAAACGCATTTTACGCTACGGCCAGCGCGCAGATTGACCGGTAAGCTCTCGTGCACCTCTAACCAAAGAATAGGTAACAAACTTTGATTGTTGATTTGTAAGGAGACATCAATTTCTTCACCCCAAAATGCATGCGGGTTGAAGTTACGGGTTATGCCAACGTGGCGAACAGCGCGTTTATTCCACCAGAAACTGAGCAAGAAAATCCCAATTATCATATAAAGTATTGTCAGGGCTGATTCTGCCTGGAAAAAGACAGCCAGGAGCATTAAAAAAACAACAAAAGGCAGATAATCAATCACCTTTGCGGTCCTGATCGGATAATTTAAGCGGTGTTTCTGAAAGGATTTGTTTGATGATGTCGATGCTTGTGCGACCACGCAATTCAGCCTCAGGTTTGAGTTTTAAGCGATGTGACAACACAGGGATTGCCAGATATTTGATATCGTCAGGTAGTACATGATCCCGATTTTGGATGGCTGCCAATGCCTGGCTGGTTTTGTATAGGGCCAGAGTTGCCCTGGGGCTTGCCCCAAGGGAGATTTCGCGGTGGTTCCGGGTTGCATCGACCAGCCTGATCAGAAAATCTTCTACAGTTTGGTCTACGTTGATATCCCAAATCTCGGATCGTAGGTCCAAAATTTGTTCAGGATTGACAACGGGTTCCAATGTATCAATGGGATGATGGTGTTTCAAGCGGTGAAGGATTTCTTTTTCCTCATCATGATCAGGGTACCCATGTCAATTTTCATGATAAAACGGTCCAACTGAGCTTCTGGCAGCGGGAAGGTGCCCTCATATTCAATTGGATTTTGGGTCGCCATGACGATAAAGGGTTTAGGCAGTGGATGGGTTATGCCATCAATGGTGACTTGCCGTTCTTGCATGGCTTCCAACAAAGCAGATTGTGTGCGGGGGGTAGCACGATTAATCTCATCCGCCAAGAGCACGTTTACAAACACTGGCCCTGGACGAAATTCAAATGCGCTTGTGGTTTGATTAAAAATTGAGACGCCAGTGATGTCGTTGGGTAACAAATCAGGTGTGCATTGCAATCGCTTAAATTGCCCACCTAAACTGACAGCAAGGGAGCGAGCTAACATGGTTTTCCCCAAACCAGGCACATCCTCAATGAGTACATGCCCTTCGCACAACAAAGCCACCATCAGAAGTTCTGTCGTTTCATCTTTCCCAACTATTACGCTGGCAATATTTTCCTTAACAACTTTGACAAAATCACTCAGATTCATCATGAACCCATCCTCTTTAGCTGCGATGCTGTTAATTATAACGAAATTATTCAGGTAAAATTGAATAGTCTGCAATCTCAATCAACACGGACAAGTATTGGAGAATAGAATGCCAGAAATCAACTTAGATAAACAACCCTGTTCAGGCGGCGTCGCCATTGAGATTTTTGGTGTCACAGGCGACCTAGCTCGACGAAAATTGATGCCAGCTTTATATGAAAATGCTAAAGCGGATCGATTGCCCAAACCCTTCTATATTCTTGGATTTGCTCGCAGAGAATGGAGCCATGAGAAGATGCGAGAAGTATTGAAGGACGGTGTGTTAAAGTATGGGCGAACAAAACCCATCAAAGAGGACGTCCTGGATGAGATGTTGGAAAATGCCTTCTATATTGAATCAACTTTTCAAGACCTTGATGGATATCAAAAAATTGATGACGCGTTAGAAAAGATCGGCGTGAAAAATACGCTGTTTTATCTTTCGACACCTCCTTCTTGGTATGATGTGATTGTCGAAAATATTGGCAAATCGCAGTTGGAAACTTGTCCTGAAGGTTGGCGCAGAATCGTGGTGGAGAAACCCTTCGGCCGCGACCTTGACACGGCAATTCACCTAGACAAGAAATTGCATTCAGTCTTCTCGGAAGATCAGATTTATCGGATGGACCATTACCTTGGCAAGGAAACCGTTCAAAATATCATGGCCTTCCGGTTTGGCAACGGCATTTTTGAACCCTTGTGGAACCGAAAATACATTGATCACATTCAAATCACCATGGCTGAGGATGAAGGCGTCGGAACAAGGGCTGGGTATTATGATAAGGCGGGGGTCGTCAGGGATGTGTTTCAAAATCATCTCTTGCAATTACTTACGCTGACAGCGATGGAGGCGCCGGCTGTTTTTAACGCTAAAATGGTGCGAGATGAAAAAGTGAAGGTGCTGAAATCTATCAACGACCTGACAAAAGAAAATGCTTTAGCAAGTACCTTTCGTGGACAATATGTTTCAGGCACGATTGATGGACAACGTGTTCCCAGTTATCGCGATGAACCGGATGTCGATCCAGATTCCTTGACCGAAACCTACATGGTCACGCGCTTATTTGTCAATAATTGGCGCTGGGCAGGTGTGCCTTTTTACCTGCGTTCGGGCAAGCGACTGCCAAAGCGATTGACCGAAATTGCAATTCAATTTACACAAATTCCACTGTCCCTATTTGGACAGCGCAATTTGGCTGGCGAGGCACCCAATGTTCTTGTCCTGCGAATCCAACCGGATGAGGGGATTATCCTTTATTTGGGAGCAAAGGTGCCCGGCAGTGCGATGCGGATTGAACCGGTCAAAATGACCTTTAGTTATGCTGAAGCATTTGGCGGAGAACCGCCTGAAGCCTATGAGCGTTTATTGCTGGATTCCTTGATGGGGGATGCGACATTGTTCACCCGAAGTGATGAGGTTGAGGAGGCCTGGCGCTTAACAAACAGCATTATTGAAGCCTGGGAGTCACAAGAATTAAAGAATTTGCCAGTTTATGAGGCAGGGACACAAGGTCCCCACGGCGTTGAAGATTTTATTCAAGATGACGGTCGGAAGTGGCGAGAAATTTAAGTCAGATTGCGTTTTAATCCAAATTATTCGATTTAAGAATAAAAAATTCATAACTGCAAAGATTTTTCTAGCGTCGTGCAGGCAATTTTGCGTGGCAGTTAGGACAGACGTCTTCAAAATTTCGTACGACAAAGCCGCATTTTGGGCAAGTTTGGGGTTGAATATCGCCCAGGGGCGCCCCGCAAGCAATACAACGGCTTTCACCTGGTGGATTGGCTGTGTTGCAATAAGGGCAGACATAGCGTTTTAATCGATCGGAGAGGGCTGTACTTGCGCCGTGCTGTCGGAGAGTATTCTCAATAACTTCAAAAACTTCATCCGCCAGCTGGAGGGATTCAATATCCTTTGCAATATCGTCAATCCGGTTAAGAAGTGTGAGGGGGTTTCGCAGGGCGCTGAGGGCGGTGACACCCAGGCTGGCAGCAACGCCCAACCAGGCTTGTTTGCCAATTTGAATGGATATACCATCCTCGACTTTGTGAATAGCAATAGTCAATGCCGTTTGACCGCCAGAACGGGCGTATTGATGCGTCGCGATCTGAATAGCAATTTTGGGGTCGCGTCCGATCTGTTGCACCCGGTAACTGCCGCGATTGAAATGAGCAATGATATCTCGAGCGATATCACTGGGATTAATTTCGCCGTGATATATGCGTGTTTCTGCCATAGGTTTGCCTTCCTACCGTTGGAAACTTGTTAATTTTCTCAACTTTGCTATTTTTTCACCTTGGATTATAATCCGATTGCCATTAAGTTTAACTAGAAAATATGGAGTATTTATGAAATATCGGTGGATTCGACCGATAATTTCGATTGCGTTTCTGATAATTTTAGCAGCTTTTATCGTGATTGGGTCGGTAAGAGCGCTTCCCCTTGCCCAACAACCCACAGGGACGATCCCAACGGTCACCAGTACCCCCCGCGGCACTTACGTGATTGTTAATGCCCTCACTACCAGCGAAACCCAAATCAACGTTCGGGCAGGTCCTAACGCTTTGACTGAAAAAGTGGGTGTATTATTGGTCGGTCAGGACGCTAATGCGATTGGTCGTTACGGTGAATGGATTCAAATTGAATACCCTGGCACGCCAGGTGGCAAAGCTTGGATTTTTGGTAATTATGTGACGGTCTACGGGGGTTCGTTGCCTTTGTTGGAACCGCCGCCAACATCAACGCCCAAGGTTACCCAAACGATCGATCCGACTCTTGCCGCACAATTTCTTATTACACCAGTTGAAACCCGATTGCCTACATTTACGGAACCAGCACCACTGCAAATACCCACCTATGAAGTTGAAGACCTAGGGGCTGAAGCAGGGGGGCTGCCCATGGGGTTGATCATTGTTGGTTTAGCGTCTCTGGGCGTCTTTTTAATGATCATTGCGATTATTAGCGGTCGCTAAAACGCTCTCTATGTGAAAAAATCTTCCAAACCATTGAAACAGCCAGCACTTAATTTGTGACCAATCTCTGCCTCACAAAAATTGACTTGTGCGCCATGATTTTCTAACCATTTTTGTGCCCGATAAGCTTTGCGGATAGGGATAATATCGTCCTTTGTGCCATGGGCGATAAAAAATTGTTTTCCTTTTAGATTTGAATCCTCTATTTGCTCGCCCCATGTATTTGGGATAAATCCTGCAATTACTGCCACACGCCGAATAATTTCTGGATGGGAGATGGCCATGGCATAAGCCATCACGGCGCCCTGGCTAAACCCCATCAGGTCAAATTGTTTTGCTTGGATTTCATTTTCCTCAAGCCAGACTTCAATCCTTTTTAGAAGCTGATTGAAGAGATCCTGATATTCATTCAGATCAGGCCAGCGAAGTCCAATTTTGTGCCAACTGAATTGATCAGGGCCCATCTTTTGGGGTGCGCGCGGTGAAAGAATGGTGTAATCATCCGGTAAGGGTTTGGTAAAGATCCACATCACATTCTCATTCCCTAAGTGGCCGTGCAGGAGTATTAAAACCTTTGATGGGGTGGAACGTTGAGAGGCTTTGCTAACGCGAAAAGGCCACCCTTCCAGGTTGATTAGCTCAGGAGAATGATTTTTGTTCATGTAATTTTTCCTCATATTGCTGTAAAGTGGACTCTGTAATTAAATAAGAATAGGTTTTTCAATAATCGTTAATATCAAAGCCCGCAAAGACTTAATCCCCGATATTTTCCCAATACTCTGGAATACTTGTGGGAATAATTCGATTTTTAACTTTACGTTGGATTTTTCTGATCCAATTGGTCTCGGATTTAATATCCTGGATGGCTCTTTCTGTTGCTTGGCTGCCAATGCTGATAATTTCAGCGGTGTCAATTTTTTGGAGAACCCCAATGTGGCCAACTCGAGGGCTGATGACAATTTCTGGTTGGTAAAGCTGCATTGCCAATTCTGATAATTGATGACTGGTCACATCCATGGCTCGTGTAAAGATCTTAAAGGCTTGAACTGGCCTTAGCTTGGATATGCGGTCAATAATTTGTTGTGGTCCTGGAACGGGGAGGGGCATGGACATTTCACTTGGCTTCCAGTCCTCAGGCATTTGATGGAGGGTCACAGCGACAACGGGCAACTCGGGCCGCATCCATCTGGCGACCTCAACCGGGACTGGATCTAAGACACCGCCATCCATCAGAACCCGTCCACCAATCTCTTGACATGGGAAGACGCCGGGGATGGCAATCGTCGCCATGACAGCATCAATGACCTTGCCTTTCCTCAAAATGATTTCATTGCCAGTATTCAGACTAACGGCAGTCGCAGCAAAGGGAATTAGTAAGTCGTCGAAGGTTCTGTCTCCTAATAAATTTTTGAGTTTTGTGGCGATGCTGGATAAGCCTAGTAGGGATGGATTGTCATTGGAATTTCGAGTGAAGGACCAATCATGTTTCATTTCATTGAAAGCTGCTTCGATATCATCTGTGCTGAAACCCGCTGCATAGACAGCGCCTACCATCCCACCAGCACTTGTCCCTGCGATTGCTTTGATTTTAAAATCATGTTTTTCCAGGGTTCTGATAACACCTATATGGGCGACACCTCGAACGCCACCACCGCCCAATGCTAAAGTGATTTCCATTTACTCTCTCCCATGTACACTTTCATAATCAAACTTTCAACTGTGATTATACCCAGCTCTGCGCCCATTCGCAGACCTCGGCAAGAAAGATTTTTGGATAAAACCTAATATATTCGTGCTGTGTGTGTTAAAATGATTTCTATGAATGGTATAAAAATAGTTTCACGTAATAGAAAAGCAAAATTTGAATATCAATTATTCGAAACCTTTGAAGCTGGCTTGGAACTGCAGGGCACCGAAATAAAGTCAATTCGTGCAGGTCAGGTCTCTTTGTCTGAAGCTTATGTGCGGACGAATGGCAAACAAGCGTGGTTGGTGGGTGCACATATTGCGCCTTATGATCAGGCCAGTCTTTTTAATCATGACCCTGAAAGGGATCGGCGTTTACTCTTGCATAAACGCGAAATTAAAGAACTTTGGGATGGCGTTCGCTTGAAAGGGATGACGATTGTTCCCACCATTTTATACTTGCGAGATGGGCTCGCTAAAGTTGAAATTGCCCTTGCTAAGGGTAAAAGGCAATATGACAAGCGCCAATCCATTAAGAAGCGAGATATGGAACGTGATGTAAATCGGGAGATGGATCGGCGTGGCAGGCGGGATGATTAAAAAAAGCGCAAATTATTTTGGAATTGACTGCTAAATGTTAACCAACCCTATCATCGCGCTGAGTATCACTCTGGGGATTGCCTTTCTGTGGTTGCGTATCAACGATTTTATAGCTCATAAAGGATGGGTGTCAAGTGAGCTTAGCCGGAAAATAATCCACATTGGCACAGGTCCGATTTTTATTGTGTGCTGGTTATTATTCCCTGAGATGAAATGGTCGCCTTATTTGGCAGCCATTGTGCCATTAATCATTACCCTGCAGTTTGCCTTAGTGGGCTTTGGTGTTATCAAAGATCCAGCTGCTGTTAAAGCCATGTCACGATCTGGTCAAAGAAGTGAAATCTTAAGGGGTCCGCTCTACTATGGATTAGTATTTGTCATTCTCACAATTGTTTTTTGGAGAGAGACACCGATTGGCATAGTGGCATTGATGACACTTTGCGGCGGTGACGGTCTGGCAGATATCGTTGGCAAGCGTTTGGGCAGGATTAGCTTGCCTTGGTCCAAACGAAAGACCGTATTTGGCTCGCTGACCATGTTTTTTGGCAGTTTTTTATTTTCGTTAGGGATATTGTGGATTTATCTATCAAACGGTTATTTCACACCCCCAATTTCGAATTATTTCTTACCGATAGCCATAATTTCATTATTGGCAACTATGGTTGAATCTTTGCCTTTTAATGATATTGATAATCTTACAGTTCCCGCCACAGCGGTATTAATTGGACTATTTGTCTTTTAAGTGAGGAGTGTGCTTTGGAAACGATTAGCATTGACGGAAATAACTTAACAATTGAATCGATTGTTGCGGTTGCCAGGCATGGTGCACACGTTGCGTTGGCGCAAACCGCTATTAAAGCCATCAATGACTCTCGAAAACGCGTTGAAAAAATTATTGAACAAAAAGATCCTGTTTATGGCATCAATACGGGATTTGGCATCTTTTCCGAGCAAAAAATACCCTGTGAAGATGCTGCCCAACTCAGCCGGAATTTAATTTTGAGCCATTCGGTAGGAACTGGTCGGCCTTTGGATAAGGAAGTCGTCAGAGCTGCCATTCTTGTGCGCGCAAATACCTTAGCCAAGGGTTTTTCTGGCGTTCGATTAATTGTGGTGGAAACCCTACTGGCTTTATTGAATAAAAATGTTACACCAGTTGTGCCTTCTCAAGGCTCTTTAGGTTCCTCAGGCGATCTAGCGCCGCTTTCTCATCTTGCCCTGGTGTTTACGACTGATTCCCAGGATCTGGATGAAGAATCAGGCTATGCAAATTTTCAGGGTGAAACGCTATCAGGGCGTGAAGCAATGGCAAGGGCAGGGATCCCCAGGATCATCTTGGAAGCAAAGGAGGGCTTAGCACTTAATAATGGCGCTACCTTTTCTGCGGCAATCGCTGCCCTTGCGATTTATGATGCTGAAATATTGCTGAACACCGCCAATGTCTCCCTGGCGATGACCTTAGAAGCTGTGATGGGGTGTTCTGCGGCTTATGATGAACGCTTACATTTTGCCAGAGGGCATAAAGGCCAGATTAAAGTGGCAGAGGCTGTGCGTGAACTGACCAAGCACAGTGCCTTGATTGATTGTCGCAGGAGGGTTCAAGACGCATATTCGCTGCGTTGTGCTCCCCAGGTGCAGGGCGTCGCTTGGGATACTTTAGCCTTTGCTCGTGATATTGTTGAACAGGAAGTCAACGCTGCGACTGATAATCCACTTATTTTTGAAACTGGGCAGGCGCTATCAGGTGGGAATTTCCACGGAGAACCTGTGGGGTTAGTAATGGACTTTTTAGGCATTGCCTTAGCAGAAATTGGATCGATTTCTGAACGCCGGACGTTTCGATTATTAGACGGTCATTTGAATGCGGATTTGCCGCCGATGTTGGTGGATAGCCCAGAAGCGGCCGGATTAAATTCTGGGTTGATGATGCCGCAATATACGGCGGCTTCCTTAGTCCTTGAAAATCAGGGGCTCGCGGCACCCGATTCCGTACATTCCTTGCCAACATCAGCCGAACAAGAAGATCACAATGCCAACGCAATGACAGCCGCACGCCATACACGAGAGATCATATTTAATACGGCGTATATTTTGGCAATTGAAGTGTATACTGCCGCCAGAGCGTTGTATTTTCGATTGAGAGAGGACCCGGCCTTGGAGTTTGGAGAAGGGACAACCCAAGCCTATCAGAAGGTCCGTGAGAAATTACCGTACCAAGCTGGCGATGCTTGGTGGGGACCAGAAATTGACAAGGTTTCAGGTATGATCTTATCTGGAGAATTGATCATCACCTGAAAAGATTGACAAACAAGACTAATTGGATTATTTTAATCGTATTATGAAGTCAAAAAAGAGCTTATCAAGACGAGATTTTCTAAAGTACTCTGCCACAGCCTTGGCTGGATTAACGTTTAACCGTGGTGTCGGCAAGTTTTTCAGCATCAACAATGCAGTCTCCAATCAAGAGACCTTGCCAGAAGGGGTGTTTCCTGAAAATCAAATCTTAGGGCGAATTTGCGTTGGGGCACCTGGCTCAAGGGTTGACATCAAAAGTGAACCCTATTGGGATGCGCCGGCTGTGGGGACAGCCTGGTTCGACGATGTCTTTCCTTGGAAGCGAGAAGTGGTCGCTTCTCAGATCGATCAAAATCGCATCAACCAAAGATGGGTTGAAATGCCTGAGGGATACATTTATGCTGATAATGTGCAAAAGACCCAGCATATTCCGCAGGAACCTTTAGAAATACTTCCTGAGACTTCAACCGGAGATCGCGGTATGTGGGTGGAAGTTGTTACACCTTACACAGGGTTAACCTTAAATCGAGCTCCTTCACAATATTGGTTGAAAGAGACAATTCGCCCTCGTATTTATTATTCCCAGGTATTTTGGGCTTTTGACGTACGCCTAGATCCGACAACAGGAAAAACTCAATATTGCCTGATGCAACGTTCTGGTGCAAATCCAGATGAATATTGGGCGGATGCATCTGTTTGCCGGCAGATAACACCTGAAGAAGTCGCGCCCATTCATCCCGATGCGGCTGATAAGCACATTATTGTGAAATTAAATTACCAAACATTATCATGTTTTGAAGGAAATGAAGAGGTGTTTTTTGCCCGGGTGACAACAGGCGGACCTGATTATGAAGAAGAAAAATGGCTAACACCACTTGGCAAACATACCATTTGGCGGAAATCGATCTCCACTCACATGAGTGCAGATGATACCGGTGGGAATTTTGATATACCTGGGATAGGTTGGACAACGTATTTTTCCCCAAATGGTGAAGCCATCCACTCAACTCATTGGCATAATCATTTTGGCATTTACGGCTCCCATGGATGCGTCAATATGCGCCCAGAAGATGCAAAATGGGTTTGGCGCTGGGTGGAACCAGCTGTTGCTTATGATCCTGGAGATTTGATAATCCAAGGCCTCAATCAATCGACTACCGTGGAAGTCATCGAAGGGTAAATAGTTTGTATGGGATCATTTGATGTTTCCTTTGGTTTGTCGATTTTAGCTGGATTAGCTTCATTTTTTTCTCCCTGTGTTTTTTCCCTTGTGCCAGCTTACGTCGGTTATCTGAGTGGGCAGTCCCTCACGCAAAATCAATCTGATGCCAAGAAAATCCGTTGGGTGACCTTTCTTAATGGACTGGCTTTTGTTGTCGGTTTCAGTTTTGTTTTTATTTCCCTGGGTATTGCTGCTTCTGCTCTGGGTCAGTTTTTTTATCAAACCCGTGATATTTTAGCAAAAGCAGGGGGCGTGGTCATGATCTTATTTGGCCTGCATATGACCGGATTGCTGCATATCCCATTTTTAGATTATGAATTACGAGCACAAGCCAACATCCGGCAAGGCGGCAACCTTTTGTCCTCATTATTGATGGGGGTGCTATTTTCAGCAGGCTGGTCCCCTTGTGTAGGGCCAACTTTGGGTTTGATTTTGACTTTAGCGATCGAAAGAGCCAACATTGGCCAGGGCATTTTCCTATTGAGTGCTTATTCTTTGGGAATGGCCATCCCGTTTCTTGCTGCAGCGCTTGGCGTGGGTTGGGTAACACAAACCCTCCGAAAACACAGTCGGGCAATGCATATTGTGCAAGTTGGGATGGGCATTTTAATGATCGTTGTAGGCGTGTTGTTATTTTTGGGCATTTATCAGCGGTTAGTTAGCTTCGACACTTTGATTGATTTTGGGCTTTAGGATTTTTGGTCGTTGATTATCATGGGTGATGTAAAAAACGTCATCTTTCCACGAGGATTAAAAAGATAATCAAAATCGAAGATTAGCAGGATAAGTTCCTTCGATTGTTTTGAAATGTTGATAGATAAAAAAATCGATTTATGATTGGCAAAATATATGATGCAAGTCACCCTTTTCATTGAAAAAGAATCCTCAGAAAATGATGCGATCATACGGTCGCTGGCAGCGCTTAGAAGTGAATATCCGCATGTGTTGCACGTCATCGATATCACGCAGGACCGTGCTTTAGCACAGGAGTACCAACATAAAGCACCGGTGTTGGATATTGGTGTGTATCGAATCATCAAACCCATGGATAGTGCAGAAATCCGGTATGGTTTTAAGAAAGCCACTGAACGTTACCAGCAAGCCAAAGTTAAGGGCAATGAAGCTTTGCTGAATCGTTTGACCGAAGCACCAAAACTGACCAGTTCCGATCGATTTTCTTATTGGTTTTCAAATCACTTCATGTTCTTATTAAATTCCTTTGTGTTTATGTACTTGTTTTTTGCAATCTTAGCCCCGTCTTTTATGAAAATTGGATGGGAACGCCCAGCAAAGGTGATTTATAAGACCTATAGCGTGCTGTGTCATCAGCTTGCCTATCGGTCATTTTATTTATTTGGTGAACAGGTTGTTTATCCAAGGGAATTAGCAGGTGTAGACGGATTGATCACCTACGAGGAAGCAACCGGTTATGATGGGGAGGATATGGTCACTGCCAGGCAATTTATAGGGAATGAAGCTATGGGATACAAAATTGCACTCTGTCAGCGTGATGTTGCGATTTATGGGGCAATTTTATTGTTTGGCCTAATTTTTCCCTTGACTGGGTATAAGATCAAACCTTTACCGTGGTATTTATGGTTGTTGTTGGGTTTGGTCCCCATCGGGCTGGATGGATTTTCCCAACTGCTGGGCGAGTCCGGTTTAGGCATTTTGGATTGGATTCCCGTCCGTGAAAGCACGCCATTGTTGCGCGTCTTAACCGGTGCCTTGTTTGGGTTTGCCACTGCCTGGTTCGGTTATCCCTATGTGGCAGAATCGGTGCAAGAAACTCGTAAAGCATTGCACCTTAAACATGCCATAATTCGTCAAATTAACGCAGAAAAGGAAACCCTGTAACCATGGGATTCTCGACGCTTGAAGGCTTTAACTACTACCAGTTTGACTTATTTAAGGGGCAACCGATTTTCCACGCAGTTCTTACCCGTCAGGGTGGTGTCAGTAAAGCCCCTTACGAATCATTGAATTTAGGAGGAACAGTCGGGGATAAACCTGAAAATGTTCTGGCAAATCACCAGAGGATCTTTCAGGCCTTCGGTTACGACTTCAATTCGCGCTTTGATGTGTGGCAGGTACATGGATCGAAGATTATTTGTGCGGATGCCCCTCGAGAGTTGGATAAACCGCATCAGAAAGCAGATGGGATCTTAACGGATAACCCTGCCGTAACCCTATTGATGCGTTTTGCTGATTGCGTTCCGATTTTGTTATTCGATCCTGTAAAAAATGTGATTGGCATCGTCCACGCCGGCTGGCAAGGAACCTATAAAAATATTGCAGGGATCGCTATTGAAAAAATGGCTGAACGCTATGGGTCAGACCCAAATAATATAATGGCTGGCATAGGGCCATCCATTTGTCACCGTTGTTATGAGGTTGGGATTGAGGTTTATGAGACTTTTATAGAAAGTTTTGGTAAGGATGCAGAGTCGTTTTTTACTTGGAGAGATCATGCCCCGCATCTTAACCTTTGGGAAGCAAACCGTTACAATCTTATGAAGGCAGGTGTGTGGCAGATTGAAGTATCGGGTATCTGTACGGGCTGTGATTTGAATCTGTGGTATTCTCACCGGATTGAGCGTGGTAAAACCGGTCGATTTGGCGTCTTGATGCGGTTGGACAATCATCGGGAAATTTGATCTGCCATATAATTTTGTGAAATACATATTGGAATAATAAACAGGAATTTATTTACATACTTAGAATGGGAAAAACGATATGAACTTATTAATTACAATTATAAATTCAATATTCAGGGTGCTTGTTTTCACCATATTTATTTACATTCTATTGGGTTATTTTTTGGATCGACAGAATGCAATTTATCAAACGATCGGTCAGATTGTTGAACCCATGCTCATGCCCATCCGGAAAATTATGCCATCGATAGGTGGCCTTGATTTTTCCCCTCTTGCATTGATGCTTTTATTACAATTTCTTAATATGATTATTGTGGCAATACTAAGGGCTCTAAGCTAGTTCAGTTAACCATCGTAAAGAATTCTTCCACAAGAAGGACAGTAGACCAGTCTGTTGCCTGCGCGGAGAGATTGCAAGTCAGCCGGTGTTAAAGCTTGGCCGCAGATACTACATCCACCATCCGTCATGCTAGCCACTGCCACACCCCACTTTGTTTTTCTGAGTTGATTATATAGATTGAGCGTTTTTTGAGGAATGGAAGCGATGACCGCTTGTTTCTCTTTACCTAATCTGGATAAGTCTTCCTGAAGTTTTGAACGTTCTCCTAACAAAGCGGCATTATTTTCAATAGAAGCGGCTCTCACCTGCTCAACCTGCTTTGTAGATTGCTTAACAATCCTTTCTGCGTCTTCAAAGGCAATCATTTTTTCCAGTTGTTCGTCCTCAAGTTGGGCAATATAACGTGCCAAAGCTTCGGATTCCATTTGTAAGTCTTGCAATGCTTTCGGATTTTTGATGTTGCCACTGAAAAGGGAGGCTTGGGTTGTCTTCCGTTTTATTCTTTGAGCTTCCACCTTATCAACAATTTGGTTTAATTGAATGCGAATCTCTTTTTCGGTTGCCTTTGCCTTTTCCAGTTGCTTTTCGGCGTCTTTTAATTGTTGATCATCTTTTAGGATGGCTTCAATTTCCTCAAGGCGTGATTCCTTATTATCTATGACAGTGTCGAGTTTTTGCAGGCGATAAAGATTAAGAGAATCACTCATAAAAAAGCCTTTCAATGGTAGAACTAACCAAGCTTGAATAATTTGAACAAATGCCGTGTTGTTTCTTGCTCTAATTCTATCACCTAATTTTGATGAGGCTATTTAAGGTCTGAAAATTATGATGCCTTTAATTCATGATTAAGATAGAATAAACTAAATATTTCTTAAGACACTAATTTTCAAATTCAGGAGTGCCCCTATGGATTTTGATATTTCAATTGTAAAAAACCTGAGTCAGAAGTTAGAAGAGAACCTCAGTGAAGTCATTATTGGTAAAAGTGAAACACTTCGACTGATTGTGATTGCTTTGTTGAGTCAGGGTCATCTTCTTATCGAAGATGTGCCGGGTGTTGGAAAGACGATGTTGGCTCGTAGTTTAGCCAAGTCGTTAGGGTGTCGGTTTAAACGCATTCAATTCACACCGGATATGTTGCCGAGTGACGTCACTGGTGTTTCAATCTACAATCAGAATACACGAGAATTTGAATATCGACCGGGTCCTTTGATGGCACAAATCGTTCTGGCTGATGAAATTAATCGGGCAACACCGAAAACCCAATCGGCATTGCTTGAGGCGATGGAAGAAAGGCAGATCACTGTGGACGGCACAACCCACGCTTTGCCCGTCCCGTTTATGGTTTTAGCGACACAAAATCCCATTGAGTATGAGGGCACTTTCCCTTTGCCTGAAGCGCAACTCGATCGATTTTTAATGCGGATTGAGTTGGGGTATACATCTCTCAGTAATGAAATAAAAATCCTTGAACAGCAGAAAATCCTGCATCCCATTCTTAGTTTAGAATCCGTTGTGGATGTCGATGAAATTCTTCTTGCTCAAGAAACGATCAAATATGTGCACGTCTCACAGTCCATTAAAAAATACATTGTTGAATTAGTCCGGGAAACGCGAAGACATCCTGATGTTTATCTGGGTTCCAGCCCACGGGGTAGTTTGGGGCTATTCCGGGCGGGTCAGGCTTGTGCTGCTATTGAGGGTAGGGATTATGTCATTCCTGATGATATAAAGTTCCTCGCCCCAAAGATTTTACCTCACAGAATTGTGATTAACCCGGCAGCGCGCTTGACTGAAATTACCCAAACCAAGATTGTCAACGAAATTTTAGTTTCTCTGCCTGTTCCTGGCGCAGAAGTGGGTGGTGAAACGCAGTGATCAAGCTTGGCAGGTCATTTTGGTGGTTTTTAGCCCTTACCGTGATCAGTTTTTCTGTTTCACGTCTGCCGCGCTTGGGTGAAAATCCGATTTATCTGCGGTTGGCGGTTGCGTTGTTGGTTGTTTTGGTTTTTAATGGCATTTGGGTTGCTGTTTCAATGATTGGGGTCACCTTTACGCGAACAACCCAGGAGCATCGAAAACAAGTCGGGAACTTATTTATTGAATATTATGAATTACGAAATCAATCCGCCATCCCCAAGATTTGGGTAAAAATTTCTGACCAGTCTGAATTACCCGGGGACTCAAGTTCCTGTTTGTTGACCTGGATTGGTGCTTACCGATCAAAAACTTATGATGCCTACACGCGATTAGAAAGAAGTGGTTGGCTTGAATTGGGGCCAACCCTGATTGAGACCGGTGATATTTTTGGGCTATTCCGTCACCAAAGAATCATTCCCTCAAAGGATAAATTATTGGTGATCCCTTACATGGTCGATATCCCTCGGTTTCCAGCGCCATTTGGAACCTTGCCAGGTGGTCGGGCTTTGCGTCAGAAAACATTGGAGGTGACGCCCTATGCTGCCGGCGTCCGCGAATACGTACCGGGCGATCCACTCAGAAGGATTCATTGGCCGACTTCTGCACGGAAGCAAAAGCTGATTGTTAAGGAATTTGAGAAAGACCCGATGGAGACGGTCTGGATTTTTGTTGATGCTGATCAGTCCGTTCACTTTGAGGGTGCGTTTAGCCAAAAAATTAAGCTGAGTGAGATCTTGTGGCTAAAACAACAACGCCGATTTCAGTTACCTCCCTCAACGGAGGAATACGCTGTAACCATTGCTGCCTCAATTGCAAAATACTACATTGATCAAAAAAGGGAGGTGGGGATTGCTGCTGCTGGGCAAAACTACTCAATTTTGCCGCCAGAAAGAGGTGAAAGGCAATTAGGGAAAATCCTCGAGATGTTGGCAATTCTTGAACCGGCGGGGGATATGTCCCTCTTAGGTTTGGTGAGCTCACAAATTAATAATTTAACGCGGGGAAGTACGATTATCCTCATCACACCATCGAATGATGATATTGTAAAGCTGGTTGTTGCATTGTTGGAGCGTGGCTTGGTGCCCGTTGTCATCCTCATTGATCAGGCAAGCTTTGGTGGAGAGGGCGATTATGCTTCTTTAGAAGCCAATTTGGTACGGTATGGGATATTAACTTTTGTGATCAAGTATGGGGAAGATTTAGGGGCAAGTCTTGAATCGCCCAAAATCACCCACAATGAACGTATGCTTTATAGCAGACAACATTGGGTAAATGTTGAACAATTCAATGTGAACGGTTAGATTTTAATACCGATTTTTATGTCTTTAAAATTTATCTATTCACATTTAATATAAAAGCTTTGCGAAATTTTCAATGCATACATCTAAACCTTGTGGAAGCGATCAATTGACAGGTAACATCCATCTGGGTACACTGGTCAGGATAAAAATATTAGCAAAAACCGTTCCTATGGTATAATTTTTGCGGTACGTTGGTAATGGTTACATTACCAATCTTGCGTATTAAGGAGATTTACATTGGCGTTTTCCCCACTAAATTGGTTCTGGGGATTATTTTCCCTCGATATCGGCATCGATCTTGGCACGGCAAATACCATCATTAATATTCGCGGTAAGGGCATTGTTATCAATGAGCCATCCTGGGTGGCTATTGACCGCCGAACGCGAGAGCCTATTGCCATTGGCACCCAGGCAAAGGCAATGGTCGGTAGAACCCCTGCGAATGTGATTGCAATTCGGCCTCTGAGCGATGGGGTGATCTCAGATTATGATATCACCCAGGCAATGTTAGAATACTTCATCGGTAAAGCGCACCAACAGAGCATTGTGCCATTACCTAAACCCCGAGTTGTGGTTGGCATTCCTTCAGGCGCAACGGAAGTTGAAAAACGAGCGGTTTACGATGCCGGCATGGCTGCCGGTGCCAGGCAGTTGTATATGGTTCCTGAGCCATCAGCGGCGGCAATTGGGGCAGGGTTGGCGGTCAATGAAATGCAAGCCAATATGATTGTCGATATTGGCGGTGGTACAACAGAGGTGGCTGCGATTGCCATGGGCGGCATTGTGGTTTCAAGATCCTTGCGTGTCGCTGGCGATGAACTTGATCAGGATATCATCAATTACATCCGCAATAAATACAATTTATTTATTGGCCAGCGGATGGCAGAAAAAGTGAAAACAACCATTGGATCTGCGTATCCAATGAAAGAAGAGCTCACCATGGATATTCGTGGCAGGAATTTGGTGACCGGGCTACCCGAAGCTGTGGAAGTGTCATCGGTTGAAATTCGTGAAGCGATCTCCAGCTCTATCGAGGTTATTGTTAAAACAATTAAAGATGCTCTGGACGAAGCCCCACCCGAGATTCACGCCGACCTTTTAGATAGCGGGATTTGTTTGGCTGGCGGCGGGTCACAATTAAGAAATCTAACTGAGCGTTTATCCAATGATTTGAAGGTTAGAGCCTGGGTGGCTGAAGATCCCATGACCTGTGTCGCCAGGGGGTGTGGCATAATTTTGGAGGATAAGGATGCTTATCAAAGTTTTCTTGTGGGTTTAGAACGAGAACCTGTCAGCCGAACCTTAGCTTAGTTTTTATTTTGTTCATACCTCATGCCAAAAAGAAATGATTTTAACGCAATTTTTGATTTAAGGATGTTAATCTGATGAAATTCCTTAATTCTAAAAATATTCAGACAATCGTCATTGTCGTCGTTGTGAGTGGGCTGTTATTTCTTGCGTTAAGTGGGTATCTGACACCAATTTTCAATTTGTCATTAAATCCATTAATTTCTTTACAAAGTTGGCTATCCGTGCGTTATTTATCGGCGCGCGATTTCTTAACGACACCAAGGGAAGTCACGCAATTGCGAGAACAAAACGCTTCATTGGAATCTCAGGTGACTCAATTACAAACGCAATTAATCGAGATGGAAGAACGCTTAGGGGAAGCCCAGGTTTGTTTTGCCTTGCTTGAATTCGGCCGGACAAATCCGCAATACGATTACACTGCAGCGACCGTGATTGGACGTGAGATCAGCCCTTTCCTACAATACATCATTATTGATAAGGGCACCCAGGATGGAATCCGCTATGGCATGCCTGTGGTAACACAACAGGGTTTGGTGGGGCGAATTGATGCTGTAATTGCCAACGCAGCAAGGGTTAAATTGATCACGGATTCTACATCTTTAGTAAATGTGCGCTTGCAATCTGCCGATATTGAAGCCCAACTGCTTGGCTCTCTGACAGGGGATCTTTCGCTGGATATGATACCCCTGGAGGAAAACATTGAACCCGGGGATGTCGTTTTAACTTCTGGTTTGGGGGGGAATTATCCCCCGAATATTTTTGTTGGGCAGGTCTTATCAACTCAACGCCGAGATAACGCTCTTTTTCAAACAGCATCGGTTCAACCGATTGTTGATTTTGCAAATATCAATGCTGTGCTTGTGGTCAATAATTTTGAAGCGGTGGATATCACCCCATTAATTCCGGAGCAATAATTTTGATTGCTCATCTTGTATGTGCCCTATTACTTGTGGTATTTTATATTTTGCAATCAGCAGTTTTTTCCCGAATTGTCCTGATTTCTGGTGCAGTTGACCTTATTTTGCTTTTCCTGGTCGCCTGGTCGCTTCAGGAACGGGTGAAGAACACCTGGGTTTGGACCGTGATCGCTGGCTTTTTAATTAGCAATGTGTCTGCTATGCCGTTTTATGCGCCACTCATCGCCTATTTAGGTGTGGTAGCGATTTCAAAACTCATTCAAAGTCGGGTGTGGCGCATTCCGATTTTGGCCATGTTTATTGTTACTTTGATTGGCACATTATTTCAGGGTTTTGTTTATGTGCTCGCTTTACAAATTGAAGGGGCACCTGTTTCATGGCAAGATAGTTTTGATTTAATTATCTTGCCAAGTGTGCTGTTGAATCAAATTTTCTCTCTACCGATGTATGCAATTGTCAACGATCTGGTAGATAGAATTTACCCATTAGAGGTTGAGTCATGAGTGAGAACACTCAAAATAAAGATATTTTTGAACCTTGGCGCTATCTAGTGCTGCTTATCCTGATCGCCACCGTATTTGGCTTTTACATTCTAAGGTTATTTGATATACAAATACTCCAAGGGAATGTTTTTAATGCCCAAGCGAATGAAAATCGAACAGAGATTATCAGGGAACCGGCGGTTCGAGGAACGATTTACGATCGCAATGGTATTGTCCTGGCGGAAAATGTCGCTTCCTACAACGTTGTGGTTGTCCCTGGCTATCTTCCTGAGGATGAGGCTGATACCCAGAGAATATTCCGTGAATTAGCAGAGCTAATTAATTTACCAGTCAGCCAGGGGGATACTGATGAGGAGACAGCCCGGAATTTTACGCCATGTTACAATGATTTGGGCATATCTGAGATCGTTTTTATTGCTAATACAAACTGGCCATACGATCAAACTGCGCTTAAATGCAATGTCTCTCAGGAAGTTGCAATGACAGTCATGGAGAATCGGGAGGATTGGCCTGGCATTGACGTGCAAATTTCTCCGGTGAGACATTACCCCACCGGTGAATTAACTGCGGAGATCATCGGCTTTTTAGGCCCTATTCCAGCGGTATTGGAATATTTTTATGTTGATTTGGGTTTCGTCGCCAATCGCGATAAAGTCGGTTATGCAGGTGTGGAACAGACTCTAAATGACACCCTTGCAGGAAAGAATGGCGTCCAGACAGTTGAAGTCAATGTTGCCGGTGAAATCACCCGCAATATTACAGAGCCTGTTGAACCAGTCCCCGGTAATGATGTTTATTTGACTATTGATACGCGCTTACAATCAATTGCCCGTGAGGCGTTGATTAACGAGATTGAGTTTTGGAATTTTCAATCAGGTACGACAATATCAAATAATGGCGTTGTAATTGCGATGAGTCCCAAAACTGGTGAGATTTTAGCATTGGTCTCCTATCCCAACTTCGAAAACAACAGGATGGAGCAAATTATCCCAGGTTATTACTATGAACAACTCAGCAACGATCCACAACGGCCGTTGTTTAACCATGCAATATCTGCAGAACACCCCCCTGGATCTGTTTATAAGATGGTCTCAGCCTTAGGTGTCTTAAACGACGGTGTTGTTACACCAGAATATGAACTGGAGGACCCAGGTTCTATCACTGTGGTTGAGAAATACTTTGAAAATGACCCGGGACAACTCAAAGAATTCTTTTGTTGGGATCGGAATGGGCATGGCATGGTGAATTTTAAGTGGGCTGTCGCCTATTCTTGCAATGTTTATTGGCATAAGGTCGCAGGTGGCTATCAGGATGAGGTACCTGATGGTGGATTAGGCATTTGGGCAATGAGTGAATATGCCCAAGCCTTAGGTTATGGGCAGACTACAGGAATCGAATTACCTGGTGAACAGGATGGGCTTGTGCCAAATCCGACCTGGAAACGCACGAATTTGGGTGAAAACTGGTCAACTGGTGATACTTACACGGCAGCAATCGGACAGGGGTATGTTTTGTCAACGCCACTGCAGGTTTTGAATTCAATTTCGACCATTGCTAACGGCGGAAAATTGATGGATGTAACGGTAGTGAACCAAATCATTTCCAAAGATGGCAAAATTTTGCAGCAATTAGAGCCAAGTTATAAGTGGGATATTACGAAGGAACCTCTGATTGAAACTTATGACGGGAATGTGCCAACTGGTGAATTTAAAACGGTCGAACCCTGGGTGCTTGAGCTGGCTAATCAAGGTATGCGATTAGTCGTGACATCTGGTACTGCTTCAAGATACGAGATTGCCCGTCATGCAGAATTATTTAGAAATGACTCCAGTCAATCTGCAGGCAAAACAGGGACGGCGGAGTATTGTGATGATGTTGCACAGGCACAAGGATTGTGCCAAAGAGGTTCATGGCCTTCACACGCCTGGTATGTGGGATATGCACCCTGGGATGATGCTGAAATTGCCGTGGTTGCTTTTGTTTATAATGGCAAAGAAGGCGCTACACTTGCGGCACCCGTGGTACGACAGGTTATTGACGCTTATTTTGAGCTCAAAGCGATTGATACAGCCGAGACCCCTTAATTGTGGATGGTCAATAAACAGTCTCAAGAAGAAACATTAAATTTCTGGCTCGATATGGTTAAAACATGAGATACGAACGGAACACCTGGCAAAACTTCGATTTTGTCCTATTTGGGGCAACTTTGCTGCTTTCCATTATTGGAATTGCATTGATTCGGAGTTCAATCGCTGGCAATATTGAATTGGTCGACCATCCACAGCGTCAAACGATCTTCCTTTTGATTAGTTTAGGCGTGTTATTTGCCGTCGCGGCCATCGATTATCGGTATTGGATCACCTTAATCCATCCAATGTATTTGGTGACATTGGGCTTTCTGCTATTTGTTCGCACGGCTGAAGCAAGGTTTGGTTCTGTTAGATGGTTGGAAGTGGGTCAAATCCTGATTCAACCGGCTGAATTGGCAAAAATTGTGGTCATCCTTACATTGGCAAATTTCTTTGCCAACAATGAAAAAAAAGCTCAAAAAATTTCCACAATCCTTCGTAGTGCCTTGCTTGTTGGTGGGTTGGTAATATGGGTTTTTCTGCAACCGAACCTCAGTACCACCATAGTCCTCTTGGTGATCTGGTTTTCGATTGTATGGATCACGGGGATCAAAATTCGGTTCATTCTAATTGCCTTAGGTTTACTGATTTTGGTGATCTTAATTGGTGCAGCAACCGGCTTTGCCTTTCTTGAAGATTATCAGCTTAAGCGGATCACAGATTTTCTTTTTCCTGAGACGGATGCTCGTTATGGCGAAAGGTACAACGTTGATCAAGCATTGATTACAATTGGCACCGGTGGGTGGTTTGGACAGGGATACACCCAATCCACCCAGGTACAACTTCGGTTCTTAAAAGTGCGTCACACGGACTTCATTTTTTCAGTTCTGGCGGCTGATTTTGGCTTCCTGGGTACGGTTGTAGTTCTATTATTGCTGGTTGTCGTCATCATCCGGTGTATGCGCATCTCGAGGAATGCTGTTGATCCATTCGGCGCCATCATCGCGTATGGTTTTGGGATTTTAATTTTCTTCCAATCAATTGTGAATATTGGGGTTAATTTGAATGTTTTACCCGTGACTGGGTTGACATTACCCTTTGTAAGTTATGGGGGCAGTTCTTTATTATCTTTGATGTTGGGTATCGGGATGGTTGAAAGCGTTGCGATGCGTACCGCAAGCAATGCTGAAGGCTAATGCAGAGAATCAGTGTTTAATTCTGGTGCCTTGATCAAAAATATTGGCAAGCTGACCTTTTCTAAACATAGCGCTACAATTTCGTTATTCGGTGCTTGAATAAGATCTGGAAGAATCACAAGCCCGTTTTTCAAACCGTTGACCATTCCTAAAAATTGTTTAAAGTTATTTTTCGTATAGTTTTGTACAGAAATATTGATTTTGTTGGTGAAAGCCCATTTTGAAAGGGCGGTTCGATTATTTTTGTATTGGTTTGGGTCATCTTCGTCAAGCAAGACCACCAGGTTTTCCCCTGAACCAAGCAAATCTCGAGCTGTCTCTAAGCAAATTTCCCCAAGTGGAGAAGGGTCAAATAATGTAATCAGTGGATACCCAATTTGATTGCCTTCTTCTACGAGCAATAAAGATTTTTGATGTTTTCGAATCAAGGCTTTGGCTGTTGAGCCAAGGCGGCGTTTACCGAGGATGTTTTTTCCTGATTTTCCAATAATCAAAAGATCGCAATTCTTTGATTCTTCTACAATGATTTCAAAGACCTTTCCTCTGAGAATAGTGATCTCTCCGTTGATTTGGGATCGGTTGACGAGCTTATGGAAGGTGGTAACAACCCATTTTGATTGCACTGAGATCCCTCTTGAGAGGTCATCTCCTGAGATTTCTCTCAAAATGGCAGAATATTCCCCAACTTCCTGTCGAAATGGCATATCTGCCAAGCTAAGCAAGGCGATATCCTCAATAAAGACCCCTTTAATTTCCGCTTCGTAATGATCAGCCAGTGTAACCGCAGCCTGAAGAGCAGCAAAACTGTGTGATGAACTATCAATAGGGACTAATATGCGATTAACACATAGGGGTTTTCGTCCTTCACTCACTGCTATTACCACCATCTTTCGCAAAATCTGATAACTTGTTGGCCATTTTTTCAAGCCGTCCTTTCACCATGGCGTTGATGCTCCCCTCAGGATAGCTGCCGTCCTTGAGTTTTTCCCCTGCGGGAATTCCGGTCAAAATTTGAATACCTTCATCGACATGTGCAACAGGATAGATATGAAATTCGCCTGCTTCAACCGATTTAACAACATCTTTGCGAAGCATCAAGTGTTTAATATTTGCACTAGGGATGAGGACACCTTGGTCGCCGGTAAGCCCGCGCATTTTGCAAATATCATAAAACCCTTCAATTTTCTGATTAACGCCACCTATGGCTTGAACTTGACCATGTTGATTGACGGAGCCCGTAACTGCCAGGTTTTGCTTCAAGGGAACTTGGGCAATGCTGCTTAACAGCGTATAAAATTCTGCTGAAGAGGCACTGTCTCCGTCAACACCACCATAGGATTGTTCAAAAACCAAGCTTGCTGATAAGCTGAGGGGCACATCTTGGGCATAGCGACCTTTTAGTAGGCCAGATAAAATCATGACACCTTTAGAATGAATCGGTCCGCCCATTTCAACCTCACGTTCGATGTCAATCACCTGACCCTTTCCCAGGCTGGTCTGTGCGGTTATTCTTGTTGGTCTACCAAACATGAATGAACCGAGGGAATACACGGAAAGGCCATTGATTTGCCCAATCATTTCCCCTTCAGTACTAATGAGGCTGATATTGCGCATTATGGATTCTTGCTGTTTTTCCCGGAGTCGGTCAGCGCGTTTGATTTTTGCATCAATGGCTGCTTGGACATCTTCAGCGGTCACAATTTCGTGGCCAGATTTTTCTGACCAGTAGTTTGATTCAATAATGAGCTCATTTAAATCTTGTAACCGCGTGTTGAGACGTTCACTGTCACTCGCTTCACGGGCACTCATTTCAATCACCCGAGCAACAGCCGCATTGCTGAAGGGTTTTTTTCCTTTTTTCCTTGCCATCGTGGCAAACATTTTCGCAAAAAGGATTTGGTTCGCTTCATCCCACTCAACTTCCGTTTCAAAATCAGCCTGCACTTTGAACAATTCTGTAAAATCTGGGTCATATTGGACCAGTAAATAGTACAACATTCTGTCCCCGACCAATGCAATTTTTAAATTAAGGGGAATTGGTTCTGGTTTTAGGGAGACCGTGCTGATGAGACTGAGCGCTTGTCCAATGGATTCGATTTCGATTTCCTTTGATTGCAACGCTCGCTTTAATCCTTCCCAGGCGTAGGGTTGGTTAAGGACCTTGCGGGCATTCAGAATAAGATAGCCACCATTGGCTTTGTGCAGTGCACCAGGTTTGATCATTCGGAAGTCCGTCATCAGGGCGCCCATTTGAGCGTAGTGTTCAACTCGGCCAATAAGGTTGGGGTATGTGGGATTGTTCTCATAAATGACGGGAGCTCCTTTGCAGTCTTTATTATCGATAATCACATTTACTTTGAATTTTTCCATCAAGGCGGATTGACTATCCCGTTGTTGAGAAATGACCTCGATGAAGCTGGTCGGTTCTTGTCCGTCGTTGGGCATAAATGCGTTGGCATTTTCAACGATGCGTTCCTTGATTTTATTTACATGGCGGACAATTTCCTCGTGGGATTGATATTTTTCTGCCAGTTCGTTAATCAACCCACCAATGGCAAAATTTGCCATTTCTTTGTTTAACGCTTTGATTTTCTCCTTCGCTTCACGTTGCCAATTTGGCACCTGTTGGAGGATTTTTTGCAAGTCTTCCTGAAGAGTCTCGATTTTGTCTTTTATTTCTTGACGTTGGTCATCTGTGAGTTGGTTGACTTCTTCTGCAGAGAGGACACCTTCTTCATTGCGAGGCGCAAAGGCTATGCCGGAAGGCGTTTTGATCATTGCCAGGTTTTTTTCTTCGGCTTGGTCCTGTAATTCGCTGAATAGGGTGGCCTGTTTTTCTTTAAATGTCTCAAAAATGGCTTGACGCCTGTTTTGATATTCTTCACTTTCAAACGCAGCTGACAAGGCTGTTTGCATTTCTTCAATTAAATTGTCGATGTCGTTTTGGAATTCAACGCCCATTCCCGCTTGTAATTCAATAGCATCAGGTTGATCGGGGTTGTCAAAATTGTGCACATAAACATAATCGGAAGGCGTGGGAACAGATTTTGCCTTTTCTTCGAAGTATTCTTGTATAATCTCCCGTTTTCCAGTCCCCGTTGGACCTAAAACGAAAATGTTGTAACCTGGATGGGAAATGTTTATCCCGAAATCGATAGCATCAGACGCACGATCCTGGCCGAATATTTTAATTTCTTCTTCGATTTCCGCAGTTGATTTGAAGCCCAAAATATCTGGGTCACAATCACGATGCAGCTCTTCCGGTTTAAGTTCATGGAATTTTGGCAATTTGAACCTCCTATAAAACTTGTTTGCATTTATAAGTTTACCTTGTCACAGCGGAAAATTAAACCAAAGCTTGTCAGCTGAGGGACATTTTTTGGGGGTGGTTATGTACTTGATAGTTGTGTGGGTATTTGGTAAAATAACTCCCGTAAGAGATTGGGGGTTCGTCTAACGGCAGGACAGCAGACTCTGAATCTGTATATGGAGGTTCGAATCCTTCACCCCCAGCCTAAAAAACCCAGAAAACTCTGGGTTTTTGTTTTAATGGGTAAACATTCTTTTATTAGTGGGTGAATTTATATTTGGTTCTAATCATTAATAATTGCCGGCAGATCTGCAAAATAATTTAGAAGTATCCATCAATGATGGTAGGGATTGACGACTTATGTTCATTCGTCATGAGGTTCGCATAGACCGTTTTAAGATAATTTACCGATAAAAGAGTATAGATATTGGGTTACGACGGCTTAGAAGGCGTCTGGATGGCTTAGAAGGGCAAAGAGACTGCATTTCCGTGTTGGGTAACAGCTTGAATTAGTGAAAATCCTTTTTATTTCTATTCTTTTTGTTCCTTATGAGCGTGTTCAAAAAGAAGATTATCGGAAGAGCGTTACCCGCCTTAAAAGGGCAGAGAAAAATAATTTTATTCTTTTTATTCATTGAGAATAAAGTATTAGAAAAATCCCAAAATAATATTAGATTTTCAACATCCTCGCTCATTTCAGGCGGCATTTGGGGTATAAATGAAATCATTCAAGGCTTTCGTTATGGCAAGACAATGGGAAAATCGACCTTTTATTTGGCTTCTAGGAGTTTCCTCTTGAAAAAGAATTACTTATACATCACTGTGTTTTTCTCTGGAATGACTGCACTGGCAGTGGAGATGGCTGCTTCGCGTTTATTGGGTAATGTTTATGGCAGTAGTAATCTGGTTTGGGCAAGCATTATTGGCCTGATTCTGGTTTATTTGACCTTAGGGTATTGGCTGGGGGGAAAACTAGCAGACAAGTATCCAGATTTTCGTGTTTTCTATCGGCTTTTGATGTGGGGGAGTTTTTCAGTTGGCTTAGTACCGATGATCTCCCGTCCCATTCTTCGATTGACAGCAAATGCTTTCGACGAGTTAATGGTCCCAGCTCTTGTCGGCACCTTTGTCACTGTGATGATTTTATTCCTTGTTCCGGTAACATTGATTGGGATGGTTTCTCCCTTTGCTTTGAAATTGGTGTTGAAGGATACCCAAAGCGCAGGGAAAATGAGTGGATTGTTATCAGCTATTTCAACTTTGGGCTCATTTATTGGCACGTTTTTACCAGTTATGGTCTTAATCCCTTTGATCGGTACCTACCGGACATTTTTATTCTTCAGCAGTTTGTTGATGCTGGTTGCTACCCTTGGTTTTTTAGTATATGTTGATTTTATATCATGGCTACGCAATAGTTGGATGCCTATCGTTCTTGTTTTATTGTGGTTATTCGGTACACAGGGAGCCGATAAGGCGACGAAGAATTTAGTGTTTGAAACGGAATCTGCTTACAATTACATCCAAGTCCTTGAGCAAGACGATTACCGATATCTACGACTAAATGAAGGCCAGGGTATCCATTCTATCTATCATCCTACCCAGCTGAATTATTTTGGTCCCTGGTCGCAAGTGTTGGTGGCGCCGCTTTTTACCCCCTCACTAGCTGGGTTTGAATCAGTCAATCGGATGGCGATTATCGGATTAGCAGCGGGCACTACCGCCAGGCAAGCTTTGGAAGTCTATCCGGATTGTGAAGTTGATGGTTTTGAAATTGACCCAAAAATCATTGCCGTCGGTCAAGAATTTTTTGAGATGGATCATCCCCAGTTGCATATTTTCGCACAAGACGGCCGGCTGGGATTAACGCAAAGCAATAGGCAATACGATGTTATCAGCGTGGATGCTTATCGGGCGCCCTACATCCCCTGGCATCTAACCACAGTGGAATTTTTTAAGCTGACCTATGATCATTTATCGGATGACGGTGTGTTGGTGATCAACATCGGACAGGTTCCCTTAGACCGAACCCTGGTCAACGACTTGGGAACAACGATTGGGCAAATTTTTCCCTCAATCTTTGTAATGGATATCCCAGGTTCTTTTAATAGTATTCTTTTTGCCACAAAACAAGCTGGAAGTTGGGATAATTTTACGGAAAATTACAGCCGATTGGTCCAAAATTCCCCACATCCGCTTTTATTGGAAGCGATGACAATGACCATTAATTATCAACAACCGCCACCTAAAACGACCAGGATTTATACGGATGACAAATCCCCCATTGAGTGGGTAACAAACAAGATTGTTGTTGATTTCATTTTTTCTGGTGGTGTGGAGGATTTCCCATGAGCAAAAAGCAAAATTTTGCAAACTTAATCACGACACCCGTCTCGATTTTATGGCCCTTGGCATTATTTATGTTAACAATTCGTTTCTTGATTACCCCAATGTTTGCCCAGGTTGCTTACCGACTGCCTGGTTTTCCAGAAGACCCTTACGGATTTTCGCAATCCGATCGGTTGAAGTGGTCAGAACCGACAATTTTTTATCTAGTGAACAATCAGGACATTTCTGCTTTGGAGAAACTGAAATTTGAAGATGGATCCCCACTATTTAACGCTGAGGAATTAAGCCATATGGTGGATGTAAAAGAATTGGTGTTTGCTATGCGGGTGGCTTTAGCAATTGTCATGATTCTTTTGGCCATATTAAGCTATGTTGCGGTTCGAAATGGGTGGAAAGATCGTCTTATCCGGGCTTATCATCACGGTGGTTGGGCTTTGGTTGGTTTCATTTTGAGTATCTTATTCTTGGTTGCCATTAGTTTTAACAATTTATTTACATGGTTCCATCAAATATTTTTTGAAAGTGGAACATGGCAATTTTACACATCCGATACCTTGATTCGATTGTTTCCAATGCGATTTTGGAGAGATGCTTTCATTTTTGTTGGTTTGATGTCGTTGCTGCTGGGGGTTTTGACGATTGTGATCAGTCAAAGGAAATTAATTCGCAAATCTTAACCTAAAATATTGATTAAATAAAAAAGGCGGTCTTTTCGGACCGCCTTTTTACTTTGAACTAATTTTAGCGAACAGCTATTGGATTGTCGGGATCAGTATTGGGGTCAAAGATATGCATGTTGTCCATGTTAAAGGAGACCGTCAGTGAATCACCCATTTCGACACGAGTACGAGGATCAACGCGGGCGACAAAATTATGATCGCCATTCACAAGATACAAGAAAATCTCATTACCCATCAACTCAGTAACATCAACTTTTACTTCCACGGGTTCAGCAATGATGGAAGGCGGTGCATAGGCTGGGTTGTGAATATCTTCAGGCCTGATACCAAAGATGATATCCTGATTGACCAGTCCTTCGTAGACATTTCTGCGTTTCTCTGGCACTTTAACCTTGAAGGAACCAAGATCCACTACCAAATCATCGCCTTCTTTGAGGATTTTCCCTTCAAAGAAGTTCATTGAGGGCGAGCCAATAAATCCGGCAACAAAGAGATTGTCTGGATAGTCATAGAGTTGCTGTGGTGTATCCAATTGCTGCAAGACACCTTTGTTCATAACCGCAATCCTGCTCGCCATGGTCATGGCTTCGACCTGGTCGTGGGTCACGTAAATAAAGGTGGTTTGTAGACGCTGGTGCAGCTTGCTGATTTGAGCACGAGTTTGGACGCGTAATTTTGCATCCAGGTTTGAGAGCGGTTCATCAAAGAGGAACACACTGGGTTCACGAACGATCGCACGACCTAAAGCAACGCGCTGTCGCTGACCACCGGAGAGTTCCTTTGGTTTCCGTTGTAATAATGCCTCTAAGCCTAAGATCTCGGCTGCATCATTAACCCGTTTTTCAATTTCTTCTTTTGGAGTTTTTCGCAATTTGAGCCCAAATGCCATATTGTCATAAACTGACATGTGGGGGTAGAGGGCGTAGCTCTGGAAGACCATTGCGATATCGCGGTCCTTCGGTGCCACGTCGTTGACGACCCTGTCGCCAATCTTTACTTCACCATCGGTGATTTCTTCCAAACCTGCAAGGCAGCGCAAAGCTGTGGATTTACCACAACCGGAAGGGCCAACGAGGACAAGGAATTCTTTATCCTCAATGTCGATATTGAGATCCCTAAGCGCGACAAAATCACCAAACTTCTTCCAAACATGATCGTACGTAATACTTGCCATAATCTGTGTTCCTCCGTTTCTATAAAGTATGTTAGGGCAAGTATACCATAGTTTTTTTGTCAAATCCGCAAATTGGAAGGAAAAAACAAGGAAAATATTGTGAATTTATTCGAGATTAAACCAGAAATAAAAAACACCGATTGAGGTCTCAATCGGTGTGAAATTATGTTGATTTTTTATTGTCTTTGCTTCTTTTCCAGGATCGTTGTGCGCAGGTTCTTTAACCGTTTCATAGCGTTATTATGGCCGTAGCCAAAATAGTCATGCAATAAGGTATATTCCGAATACAGTCGGTTGTAAGTTTTCTTATCGGTGTTGTTTGGTAAGAAAGTTTTCTCGTCTAAATGCGCCATTTTTTTGCTTGCGTCTTGAATGGTTGCGTAACCACCAGCTTGCACTCCTGCAGCAACAGCCGCATACATGGATGAACCCAGCGCAGCTGTGTAGGGGGAAGCCACCATTTTGATCTCCATCCGAGTCACATTGGCAAGAATGGTCAACAATAAACTGTTATGTGCTAAACTGTCACCGGATACGATGATTTCATTGATTGGAATACCGCTTGCAATAAAGGTTTCAAAGATTTTCCGAGTGCCAAAAGTTGTTGCTTCAAGCAAGGTTCGATAGATTTCCTCAGGTGTTGTTTCTAGGGAATAACCGAGGATCAGACCTGTTAGATCGTCATCTGCTAAAATACTGCGATTAGCGCTCCACCAATCCAAGGCAACCATGCCCGATTCGGCTGGTTGGAGCAGCGCTGCTTTTTTTTCCATCAGTTGATAAATGCTGATATTTCTTTCTTTGGCAGTTTCTAGGTAGTTTGCTGGTACGGCGTTCTTCATAAACCAAGAAAAATGATCGCCACCCCCGGATTGGGTCGCTTCGTATCCAATCAGACCGGGTACGATTCCATCTTCGACCATCCCACTCATTCCAGGGACACGAAACTCCTTGTTTGAAAGGATCATGTGACTAAAATTTGACCCAAGGATCAAAGCCATTTTTCCGGGTTGCGCAACCGTTGCAGCAGGCACTCTTGCATGGGTGTGTAAAAGACCTGTTGCCACAGGAATACCCGGTTTGATACCCATCCACTCAGCGGCTTCTTCTGTGAGCTCCCCAATTTGTTCCCCCAAAGGTGTGATGGCCCGTTTCATTTTTTTGTCCACAACATTGGCTAAATGCGGGTCCATTGCCGAAAAGAAGGTTTCAAGGGGAAACCCTTCGTTCTTTGACCATAATGCCTTATAACCGGCAGCACATAAATTGCGCGTCTCAACACCGGTTAGTTGCCACACAATCCAATCAGATGCTTCGATGATCCGATCGGAAGCGTTGTAAATGGATGAGGCATCGTCGTATAGTTCCCATACTTTGGGGAAGAACCATTCCGGGTCAATCTTTCCGCCATAACGGTCCATAAAAGTTTCAAACCGATCTGTAGCGAGTTGGGAAAGCTGTTTCGCTTTATCATTGGCAGCAGTGTGGTTCCATAACTTTGGCCAAGCATGTGGTTGGTCTTTGTAATCTTCAAGGAGGCAAAGCGGAGTGCCATCTTTTGTGGTCGGTAGTATAGTTGATCCAGTGGCGTCAATGGCGATGCCGATAATTTGATCAACCTCAATTTGACTTTGCCGCATCAGTTGAGAGACCAAGACTTTTAAGGCATTTTTGTAATCATTAGGATGAAACAAAGCCCACCCAGGATTAAGCGGCACATCGGAGTCTGGTAATTTATCACTTATCACACCGTGAGGATATTTATAATCAGCGTTTGCAGCAAAATTCCCATTACTGACATCGACCAGGACGGCCCTTGCTATTTCAGTATCAAAATCGATTCCGATTGTATAGTGGCTATTTGCGCTCAAAATTCTCGCTCCTTGAAATTGCTAACAATGATCATAAACAAACAACTATTTATTATCTAATAAGCCAGCGCCAGATGCAAGTTCTTGCATTTCTTGTGTGATCTGCCGTTTTCTTTCGTTATTAATCACTCGGTTTAAATCTTCGATAATATCTTCAGCGTTGTTTTTTGCCTCCTGCATCAGATGGTAACGGGCAGCATGTTCCGAAATTGTGGATTTTAATAATGCCTTGTGATAATTTGATGTTACCAAATAGTGAATGATTTGTTGATAAATTCTTTGTGGATCGGTTTCAATAATGGGCGGTGGCCACTTCTGGGTTTTGGTTCTGGTAAAAGAGTTGATTTCTCTGATTTCGTAAGGGAGGAGTTGTAAACTGGTAAATTGATAATTAACACCCTTCATTGGTTGGTTATAAAGAAGAAAAAACTGGCTAAAAGCATTCTGTTCGTAATCTCTTAACCAATTTTGCGTTGTGAGAAATGTCTCCTCAAAGGATGGCAAGGCACTTGTCTGGGACGAAAAGCGCTTAGAAAGATCTATCTCACGATGCAACAATTCTTTAATGAGCTTTGAACCCATTGCCCAAAGTTGATAATTTCGGAAATTTTGCTCATTAATCCAATCAATGGCAATGGTGGCTAGGTTTTCGTTGAATTTTCCACATAATCCACGTTCAGTGCCAATGACGAGAATGATGGCGTCCGTTGTTTGAGTTTCTTTTGGCAATTTCTTATTTTTTGGGGGTCGTTTATTGAGGAACTGCGGGAGGATTTCAAGCAAAATTTCATCCAAATATTGCTCATATTGGGCCATTGACTCAAGTTTCTTGAGAGCCAATTGCCAGGTGCCCATCGACATTGTTCTGAGTGCACCTAGAAGCGGCTCAATAGCTTTGATATTGTCTAATCGGGACTTTACCCGTTCAAAATCTTGGCTCATATATATAATTAGTAAATCTCGACTTGTTGAATGTCCCAAATGAAGACCACTGCACCACCTAAGTTCGCTGTTACAGGTGGCTTCCCATCGAAACTTGTTTCGTTTAAACCGCGTGTACTCATTTCCACGCGAGTGTGGCAATTATCTTGAATGATGGCTAACACCTCTTCAAGTAAATCCTTTTTTACGGCGATAAATAAGGATTTCTGACTTTGGCGAAGCATCCCACCGTGGGTTTCAGCATATGTTGCGGTGTGACCATGGTTGACAAGGGCATCCAGTAATTGTTCGGCAACATTTGCTGGGACAACAGCCATTACCATTTTCATTAGATGTCACCTTTCGATAGAAACTTCTGATTAAAATTTGAAATAACTTGTTCTAATTCATCTATGATGGCATCCGTTAATTGACCCTCTTTATCAATTTCATTTAACAATTTACTTTGATGAATCTTCACATAGTCAATGAGTTCTTGTTCGTAATCCGAAATTTGCCACAAGGGGATTTGATCCATCGCGCCTGTATTTAATACATACAGCACTAAGATAGTAACCGGGAATGGGTAAGGTGTGTTAGGTTTCTGTTTGAGAACACTTAAAATGCGTTGTCCCTTTTCAATTTGCCTTCGTGTCGACTCATCAACTTCAGTACCAAAGCGAGTAAAGTGTTCTACTTCTTGATATTGTGATAATTCTAGTTTCAAGTTCCCAACTAAATTTCGCATTGCTGGCCTTTGAGCAGCACCGCCTACACGAGAAACAGACTTTCCGATGTCAATGGCTGGTTTTTGCCCTTGATTGAAAAGATCGGTATCCAAAACGATCTGACCATCCGTAATTGAGATGAGATTAGTTGGGATATATGCGGATATGTTGCCACTTTGTGTCGTTGCAATCGGCACAGCAGTAATTGACCCACCACCATTTTCCGGTGCTAATTTGCAAGCTCGCTCAAGCAGCCTGGAATGGATATAGAAAATGTCCCCAGGGTATGCTTCACGGCCAGGTGGCCGCCTAAGGAGCAAGCTTAATTCGCGGTAGGCATTGGCATGTTTACTCAAATCATCGAAGATAATCAAGACATCCAAACCCTGATCAAGAAAATATTCGGCTAGAGTCATCCCGGTGTAAGGTGCAAGATAACGCAAGGCTGGTTGGTCATCCGGACTGCTGAGAATCACTGATGTATTATTTAAGACGCCATGCTCTCGGATTTTTTCAATAACAGCAAGTGTCGAAGATTTCTTCTGTCCAATTGCCACATAAATACAGCGGATATCAGAATTCTTTTGGCTTAGAATCGCATCGACGGCTAAGGTCGTTTTTCCGGTTTGGCGGTCTCCGATGATTAATTCACGCTGGCCACGGCCGATGGGGAAAAGGGTGTCTATTGTTTTTGTCCCTGTCAACAAGGATTGGTTAACAGGAGAACGGTCAATCACACTTGGTGCCATCCTAGAGAAGAACCGCATTTCACTCGGTTCAATGGGTTCATTCCGATCAAGAGGGTTGCCTAGAGGGTCAATGATCCTTCCAAGGAGTTGTGACCCAACTGGAACACGCAAACGAGCACCGGTGGCTTTTACAAGGTCGCCACCCCGAATGCCAGTTTCACTGCCAAGCAAAATCAGATCAACCCGTTTTTTCTCTAAATTTAATGCCATCCCTTCAACGCCAGTGGGGAAAACCACAATTTCATCCATACTGACATTTGGTAATCCGGAGACAGTTGCGACCCCATTCCCAATGTGCTGAACAGTGCCAACATCCCGGAACCTGACTCCACTCGAGCGTTGTTTTGAAGATTCAACCAATGTATTTACCAGCCCGACAATTTTTTGCTCTGATTGGCTTTTTCGGTTGCTTTCAACTTGATGCTTGGCGCGAGCGAGGAAGGCATCTTCTGAAGTTATTTCCTGTAAATTAGCTTTTAATTTTTTAGAAAACGAATCTAAAAGCTGTTCTTCTTGTGGGATTTTTGTGTCATCATTCTTCAACATCAATGTGATCTCCCAAGGATTTTTCAACATCAGATTTGAGTTCTTCCAATTCCACCGCAAGATTGTTTTCAACGACAAGATCGCCGATTCTTACCCGCACACCTGCAATTATTTCAGGGTCGATATTGATTTCCATGTTGACATTGCTGTCAGCAAGAGCACTAAATGTTCTAATTAGGGACCTTTGCTGTTCCGGGCTGAGTTCTTTGGCTGAAGTCACGAAAACAGTGGGCGTTCTTTCAACGAGGGAATCACGAATTGTTCTTACTTGCCGCATATCCCGTTTACCGAGGTCCCAGATTTCTTTATTGAGCGCTTCAATCAAATTCTCATGAACGCTCTCTGGTGATGTTTTATGAAGAATCTGACCGCTTATTTTGAGAATTTTATCGACTAGTTGTCCTTGTAATTCTTCAATCTCATGTTGTTGCCGTTTTTCTGCTTCTTTTTCTGCGTCAGCGAGAATTTTTTCTGCTTCAACTTGGGTAGCTTGAATGAGGGATTCACTCTCAATTTTTGCTTGTTGATAGGCTTCCTGAATCCGTTCTTCCAATTCAGTGTCAATATTTGTCAGTCTGTTTTCGATTTCTTGTAATTTTTGTTCAGCTTCTTGATCCTTCAGGCGGGCTTGTTCAAGTAACGTTTCTTTTTCTTTAGCCCGTGCCTCTATTCGTTTGACAGTTGGTTTAAATAACAAGTAATAGAGCGCAACAGCTAAAACAAGGAAGCTAATTATTTCGCCCACGATCGTGATCGGATCAATATTGAGCATTTAAACCTCCTTGTTGAGATTAAAAGAATCGTTCTAATAACGGATTGGCAAATAACAAAACTAAGATAACAAGAAGCACGTAAATTGCAGTTGATTCTAATAAAGCCATGGAGATTAATAATGTCGATCTCAGATCATTGGCTGCTTCAGGCTGTCGGGTAATACCATCCAGCGCTTTTTGAACGGCGATACCTTCCATGACCGCTGGCACGATCGCCCCCAGGACGATGCCAATGCTGGACGCTAGGATGGTAATGACCGTAACTAAGGTTGAAGAATCGAGTTGCCACATGTTGAATTACTCCTTTCCAATTGATTAAGTACTTGCAGATATTTCTTTTTTTAAATTTCGCCGTTCTTGTTCCATTTCTTCAATTTCCACTGCCGAACCAACAAATAGAGCAGCAAGGACCAGAAAAATGTAACCCTGTAAAACGCCAGTTAAAATGCCTAGTGCAATAAAAGGCAGGGGAACAAGAATTGGGATCAGCGAATAAACAATGGCCACAATTAAATCCGTGCTGAGGACATTGCCAAACAACCTGACAGCAAGGGATAACGTACGAGAGAGCTGCCCGACGATTTCCATAGGAAGCATAAAAATAGGGTCGGCAAAATCTTTGATATAGCCTAAAAAGCCTTTTTCACGGATGCCATAAAAATGTACAGCCAAGAAAACGAGGATGGCCAGGGCAGCTGTTGTGCTAAGATCTGCTGTTGGGGAGACCATTAATGGAACATTGCTAAAAATATTGCCAAAGATCAAGAAAAACGCTAATGTCCCTAAAAATGGCAAAAATTTTGTTAAGTCAATATTCTCAGGCATTACATCGCTGACGATATTATTAATCATTTCCACAATCATCTCGCCCATGGCGGGCTTGAATTTTCTGATAAGAAAAGCGATGAGGATAATGATCGCCATCATGACCCAGGTGGAAACGAGTGTTTCAGAGATGGGTATGCCAAATAGATAAAAAACTGTTTTTGGAATGACTGCATCCATAACGGTTCCTTTAACGAGAAGTCATTGAATAATTCATGCAAGTAGCCTTTGTTGACGAAAGATGATCACCATTCTGGCAAGCATGAATGAGACAAATAGGATAAGCATTGATAACAATGAGTTATTTAATGTGATCAATAAAGAAATAGTGATGATAAGCCATCGAATTATTGCACCTCCAATAATTAATCCCTTACTTAAGTTTGGACGTGCAGGTGTGATGACCGAGACAGACCATTGTTGGGTCTTAATGAATATAACAGCTAAACCGATCCCTAGAACGACCCAAAAGAATTGGTGAAATATGCTCATTGCAGAAAATCCTCATTGTTACTGCGTCTTCTTGCTAAATCGGCTCTAAGCGTTTCTAATTCGATGATTTTATAAATGTTATAATAACCGACAAAAATTCCCAAAACTGTGAAAATGAGTGTGAATGCAAATTGATTTGGAAAACTTTGATCCAATTGGTAACCCAAAAATGCTCCCCCGACAATCGGAATAGCAAGCTGCCATCCCAATGAGGTCAATGGAATATCGTGGTGCCAATTAGATTTTTTCTTAATTTTCTCTCTATTGCTCATAGCGTATTTCAATTGATAGATTACCCTTTTTGCTTTTGTAGTGTGTTGACCAAGGTTTCCATCAGTCGGTTATATTTTATATCTTCTTCTTTGGCTTGACTCTGGTCAGTTTCGCCCAGTTCACCAGCAGTAAAAATTATAATAACATTGTCCCGGATGCTTAAAATCCCTGCATGAAAGCTTAACGCCTCATCTTTGTTATTGCCGGAAAATCGAACCTTGCCTTGTGCCGTTCCTGCAATCAGAGGGGCATGCCCTGGTAAAACCCCAAGAGGATACCCGTTTGCCAAAGGGATATTGATAGTAGAGAGTTCTGTGAACTCATAGATAAGCCCATTTGGCGTAAAAACCTTTAAGGTGAGCGTTTTAGATTGGTTCATGCTGTATTTTCTTCACGCAATTTTTGAGCTTTTTCCATGGCATCACCGATCGAACCAACCATATAAAATGCCTGTTCGGGAATTGAGTCGTGTCTGCCTTCTAAGATCTGATTAAAACCTTTAATTGTTTCTTTTATCGGGACAAATTTGCCCAGATTACCTGTAAATTCTTCTGCAGCGAAGAAAGGTTGCGATAAAAATCGCTGGATTCTTCGAGCTCTGATGACTGTTTTTTGATCCTCTTGGCTCAATTCTTCCATTCCCAGGATGGCGATGACATCCTGTAAATCCTCATAACGTGCCAGTGTTGATTTCACTTCCATAGCAACATCATAATGCTCTTGACCAACGATATGAGGTGCCAGCAAGGAAGATGAGGAGTTCAAAGGATCAATAGAAGGGTAGATGCCCAGGTCGACTAGTCGGCGGGAGAGCACTGTTGAGGCATCAAGATGGGCAAAGGTTGCCGTCACAGCGGGGTCTGTCATATCATCAGCAGGAACATAAACAGCCTGGATTGATGTGACACTGCCTGCAGAAGTTGTTGTAATTCGCTCCTGGAGTGCGCCCATCTCAGATTCTAGCGTAGGTTGGTATCCAACTTCACTGGGTAACCTTCCAAGCAGTGCGGAAACCTCTGAGCCTGCTTGAATGTATCGGAATATGTTGTCAATGAACACCAGGACAGGTCTTTGTTCGTAATCACGGAAATATTCTGCCATGGTTAATGCAGTCAAGGGAGTCCGCAAGCGAGCGCCAGGTGGTTCATTCATTTGTCCAAAAACAAGAACAGTGGATTTCATTACGTCGCGGTGGTTTAAATCCAGGTACAAATCATTGCCCTCTCGACTGCGTTCACCGACGCCAGCAAAGACGACTGTTCCCGAATATTTTTTGGTAACATTTCGCATCAGCTCGATGATGAGAATTGTTTTTCCAACACCAGCCCCACCAAAGAGGCCAATTTTGCCCCCGAGGGGATATGGGGTTAATAAATCAATAGCTTTGATCCCGGTGATAAAGGGATTTGTGACAATTCGTTGGTTTTTGAGCAATGGCGAACTTGCATGTATAGGGTGGAGATCAACATCATCTGAAATCGGGCCTTGATTATCAATGGGTTTTCCTAAAACATTGAACATGCGACCTAAGGTTTGTTTGCCGACTGGAACCATGATCGGTTTTCCAGTGTCTTCAACCACCAAGCCACGTCTCAAACCCGCTGTTGGGCCCATAGCGATGGTTCGAACCACATTAGAGTCAATGTGCTCCTGAACTTCCAAGATTAAAGGTTCACGGTTTTCTCTTTGCAATCTGAGGGCATTATGAATACTTGGCAAATCTCCTGTTTCAAATTCAACGTCTATGACAACTCCAACAGCCCGGACAATAATGCCATTGTTTTTAGATTCTAAGATCGTGGTTTTCAATACTCGTTCCTTAGATACTATATTGTGCTAGCGAATTTAAAAATTCTACATTTATAGATAATAGTCTCTGTAATTATCTGTATTCTACTGACCTTTGTCAACCAAATTTTGGCGTTGTTCTATCTATTATTCAATATCAAAAAACAGGCTTAGGAATTTTCCGTGCCTGTTTTTTGCCTTCAAAGATGCTTGTCTATGCAACCTTGATATCTTTACTGCTTTCCCATAAACCGTGTATATTGCAATAAGAGGTTGCCATTAAAGTGCCAGAGTCTTTAATTTTTATCGTTGTCTGGACCTTTGGTTCTGTGTACAAAGAACCTTCATTGGCTCCTTTTGCTGAAGCACCATGGCCTAAAAAGTCATATCGCCCGACCATTACCGGAAATTTTTCGGATTTAGGTTTGAAATACAATTCAATCCAATTGATGTGGTGTTCGGTTGTATTTGGATGGGCAATTTCTTTACCAATGGTTAAAGAGACCACAAATTCTTCACCCGCCATTACCACATCAGGACATTCTATGACTGGCGCATGTTTCTCTTTTTTCCAGTCAGCTGTTTGATAATATTCCCCAATTGACATTTCATCTCCTTATAAATTTTGAATTAACGGCATGAATAATCATACCAGCAAAAAAGACTTGAAAAAATTGCGTCTTTTTTTCTTCAGTCAATTTTTACGAAGTCTTCTTTGCCAACACCACATTCAGGACAAACCCAATCATCCGGGATGTCTTCGAACGCTGTTCCAGGTTCTATTCCTGAATCGGGATCCCCTAATTCTGGGTCATAAATATACCCACATACAACACATTCATATTTTGACATTCGTAACTCCTTTTTCTGGTTTAATTTGACGAATTCTCATTAGCTGATGGAATAGAAGTTGGATATTGGATGTACATTTGTGGTAACCACCCGATCCGTCCTTCATCATCTGCTACTAGAACATAAATAATACCTTCATAGGCTTGTGTTTCGTTTAGGTCCAAGATACTTGAATTCAACTTTAGGGATGCAATTACAGGCCCACCTGGTTCTTGATAAAGAGAATAATATGGTGGTACACCATAATTGACGACGACAGCAGGACGGGGTGTGGGTGTTGGCGGAATGAGTGTCTCAGTTGGTGTCGGCATTTCGGTCGGGGTTGAAGTACTCGTGGGTGTCTGGGTTGGGGTTGATGTGGGTGTGCTCGTTGCTGTTGGGCTTGGACCCGGTGTATAGGTGTAAGTTGTGGTCATTGTGGGCGTCAGCGTGGGTGGAATCAAAGGGTCGAGCGTTTCTGAGCGTATATGATCAACATTTAATGCAACTGACTTATTTAATTGTGCAACCAAGGCTTCTTGTAATTCAACAACTTGCGAATGGGTTGGTGGGCGATTGGATCGGATGGTGATCTCAAGTATCAATTCTTGTTCTGTCCGATTGATTGTCATGTCAACCAATTCGGCATTGGAAATTTCTGCAATTTCAGTTTCAATAATTGTGTTGATTAACCGATCTTCTTGGGTCTGAGCAACAAAACGTGCGCCTAAAATTGTAAGGGGAATTAAAAGTAAGGCAGTGAGCAACCCCGCCACCAAGATTGTTCTTGGCACGCCATTTTGCCGGCTAAACTTTGGGCCGAAACCCTCTAGAAAGAATACCAAGGTCGCAGCAAAAGCAATCGTGACAGCATTTGTCAGAAATAAAAGCGAAGCACCACCAGCGATATCCCACCGACCAAGTGCGATCCCAATGCCAATCGTTGCCAAAGGTGGCATGAGTGCTGTAGCGATGGCGACACCAGGTAACGCTGCTGAAAGTTGAGGTTGTGATAAGGAATAAGCAGCAGCCAAACCACCTGCTAATGCGATCATTAGGTCATTGGGAGTTGGTTGCGTTCTTCCAAGCACCTCTTTAGGAATTTCTAATAGAGATGGAGCAAACGGCAAGTAAACATTACTAAGTGTCAGTAATGCTGCCAAAAGGATGGATAAAATTGCACCACGGATTAAAGCTGTTAATGAATTCTGAGCTAATTTTGGATCGGCTGTGATTGATCCTAAACCAATTCCCAGAATTGGGGACATAAGCGGTGCGACCAACATCGCACCAATAATCACTGCTGGAGAGTCATTAATTAACCCCAAGGTGGCAATGGCGCCAGAGAGCACCACCAGGAAAAAATAATCAAAACCAGGCGTAGCAGCAGTGCGAATATTCTCAATTATTTTCGCTCGCCTTTCGTCGGTAATCGGTTTTAGATAGTGGGTAATCCACGATTTGATGCGGTTGTTCTTTGGCATGAGATAAATTTTACTCGAAATATTTTAGAAATTTGTCCTTAAAAGATAGAAGACTCAATCGCCTAACTTGAACCAGATGAATTCGTATGGTTTAAGGTGAAGTTCTGTTGTTGGTTGGGCTTTGATATTGTTAATTGTGTTTTTAGTTATCGCTTGCAGATTTTTCCCAGCAAATTCTGAGAGGTCAAGGTTGATAATAGTGACAGAATCTGTTAAATTAAAGACGCACAAATAATTTTTGTTTTGGTAGGAACGCAGAATGGCTAGGCATTCGGTTTGATTTTGTGCTAAAAATTCATAGGTTCCAAGGGCAAAAGTCTCATGTGATTTACGGAGATTTACCAGGTTTCGCATCTTGTTAAGGAGTGAATCAGGATTTTCTGACTCTGCATTTACATTCACCTTCTTATATCCATATTCCTCAGAGTCAATTACGGGTGCATAAAGGTCATCTGGTTTTGCACTAGAAAAACCTGCGTTCTCCTCGTCGTTCCATTGCATTGGGGTTCTAACGCCATTGCGATCAAACAGCCAAATATTATCACCCATGCCAATCTCATCGCCGTAATAAATAATTGGCGCACCTGGTAATGCATAAATGATGGCATTTGCTAACAGGATTTTCCGATGGTCATTGTCAAGGAGGGGGGCTAGCCGGCGCCGAATGCCGAGATTAAGCCGCATGCGGGGGATGGGTGCATATTCAGCCCACATCCATTGACGTTCTTCTTCGGTGACCATCTCGAGGGTTAATTCGTCATGGTTGCGCAGGAATGTGCACCATTGCGTGTTCTCTGGAATTGCAGGGGTTTTGTCCATAATCCAGTGAATTGAACTGGCATCACCTTTGCGCAGTGCCATGTATACACGCGGCATGAGGGGAAAATGAAAGCCCATGTGGAATTCATCGCCATCGCCAAAGTAAGGACGCACGTCTTCTGGCCATTGATTGGCTTCTGCAAGAAGAACTTTTCCTTCGTAATTTTGGTCCAGGAAGGCACGAAATTCTTTAAGGATTTGATGGGTTTCGGGAAGGTTCTCGCAGTTTGTCCCCTCTCTTTCGATGAGATAAGGGACAGCATCGGCGCGAAATCCATCAATGCCCATATCCAACCAGAATTTTATCACGTTTTTCATCTCTTCTCGAACCTTGGGATTGTCATAATTTAAGTCTGGTTGAGAAGCATAGAAGCGATGCCAATAATACATGCCGGTTTTTTCATCATAAGTCCAATTGGAGTCTTCGGTGTCGAGAAAAATAATGCGGGCGTCCTGGTATTTTTCGTCAGTTTCAGACCATACATAATAATCCCGATAGGGTGAGGTCTTTGAAGACCTTGATTCTTGGAACCAATGGTGTTGGTCAGAAGTATGATTTAGGACGAGGTCCGCAATAATTTTTAAGCCCCGTTGGTGAGCTTCTTTCACCAATGCTTTGAAGTCGTCAAGGGTTCCATAATCGGAATGAATACCGTAAAAATCGGCAATGTCGTATCCATCGTCTTTGAGGGGTGAAGGATAAATGGGAAGAATCCAAATACAATCGACGCCGAGACTTTTGATATAATCCAGTTTACTGATCAATCCCCTCAGATCGCCTTTCCCATCCCCTGTTGAATCGCAATACGCTCTTATATGAACTTCATAAAAAAGGGCGTTCATATACCAGAGATCGTTTTTTGCCGTCATCGATACCTCCGAAGTGGATAACCAGTGAGTTGTGATTAAAAGTATAGTTGGAGATCATTTTCTCGACAAGGCTAGTATCACTTATGCGAAGTGCTTGTTGGGTGGATAAGAGAAATTTGTGCGGCTTGCATCTGAGTCCTGTTGCGATCCGCATCATGCTCAATGACCCCTTCTACTAAAAACGGACCATTTTCGACCAAAATTTCCCGAGTCCGCCGATATAGCTGGGAAGGAATGATCACCTGTAAGGAACCCTCTAAATCCTCAATATTTAAGTAACACATTATGTTGTTGGATTGAGTCTTGAAGCGCCGCCAGGTTTGTCGCATGCCAACAATTTTTACTTTTTCGCCGATATAATTCTGTGCTTCTAAAGTCGAAATGGCACCGATAGCTTCAATTTGATCGGCAATTTTCTCAAGGGGTGTGATGGACAAAGATACACCCAGGATCTCCGTTTGCGAATTGGCGATAGCATCCTGACTCCAATCTTCGGACACTTCTTCCGATGGGAAAAGCTGCATCTGCCCGGGTGGATGTTGTTGTTTAATGTGGCTTAAACCTTCCGGAATGGTGGTTAACCCTGAAAAAGCACCAACCATCAATAAATTTTGTATTTCTTTTGTTTGAGGGTCCACCTTTACAAGAAAATCCTCAAGAGACGAAAAGGGTCGATTTTCAAGGATTTTTTTGGTCGTTTTTTGCGTCAGGTCTTTGACTTGGCTCAATCCCATGTAAATTTTTGGTTTTCCCTCTGGGTATAAGACTCGAAAGAGGCGGTCTGAAGCATTGATATGTGGGGGAAGCACTGCTAAGCCTAATCGACGGGATTCCATGAGATAAACTCTTTGAGAATAGTAACCTCCGCCAAAGCTCAGAACAGCTGTCATAAATTCTGCTGGGTAATGGGATTTGCACCAGGCGGAATTCCAAGCTAACTGCGCATAGGACGCCGCATGGGCTTTGGGAAAGCCATAGCCTGCAAAGGCTGCCATCATTTCCCAGATTCGCTCACCAACCTCATAAGGTACATTTCTCCGCTGATATGCACCTTCGATGAATGATTTTCTTAGCGTATCCATGACCTTGCCAGGGTCGAAGTGACTCATAGCCCGCCGTAGAATGTCCGCTTGGGCGATCGTTAAACCGCCAAGTTCGTGGGCAATCCGTAAGACTTGTTCCTGATAAAGGATGACGCCTAAGGTGTCGTCGAGGATATTTGCCACCGATGGGTGGATGTGTGTCATCGATTCTTCCCCCTTGAACCGGCGCACAAAGGCATCCCGCAGTCCGCCCCTTAGGGGCCCAGGACGATAGAGGGCCAGGGCGGCCATGATATCCTCAACGTGCTTAGCTTCGATTTCTCTAAGAGTGGCGCGCATGCCTGGGCTTTCGATCTGAAAACAACCAATGGTACGCGCTTCTTGAACGGTTGAGGCCGTTAGAGAGTCGTCATTGGGAATGTTGGATAATACCGCTAAGCCATTTTCAAATTCCAGGCTCCGCCATGATTGGATTTTTTCGGCAACCTCACCAAGCACTGTCAGCCCGCGAATGCCCAATAGATCAATCTTGACCATCCCTAATTTTTCGATTCCTTCCAGGTCAAACTGGGTGTGGTTAACACCCAGGCTTGGCGAATGTATGATGGGAATAAGGTCTGAAATTGGAAAAGGGGCAATGACGATGCCGCCAGGATGAACGGACAAATGCCGCGGCATATCAAGTAAAACACTCGCATCAGCTAAAACGTTTTTCATGATGGGCAGTGCGTTGGATTGTTGTAAAACTGCAAAAGGGTTTTCCTCTTCGATATTGAATTGGGGTCGGTAGGAGGGTGGCAGCCGCTTTGAAAGTTGACGGATGGTCTCTGGAGTGAGCCCATAAGCTTTTGCGACATCGCCAAGGGCTGATTTTGGCCGATAGCGATTGATGGTGCCCACCATCGCTACATGATCTATGCCATAGGTGTCAAATACATATTGGATGACCTCGCTCCGACGATGGGATGCGATATCGGTGTCAATATCTGGGGGCTTTTTTCGAGCTGGGTTCAGAAATCGTTCAAAGTAAAGATTAAGGTCGATGGGATCGGGGGAGGTGATATTAAGGCAATGGGCGACCAATGAAGAAGCCGCAGAGCCCCTTGACGAAGTAGGAATGCCAAGTTTTCGGGCATGGTTGAGGACGTCTTCTACAATCAGAAAGATTGGCTCGTAACCTAAATCAGTGATGATTTTTAGTTCGTATTCTAAACGATCGGTAATCTCTGATGTTAAGTTCTTGTAAATCTTTTTCGCACCTTGATAAGCTTTTGTTCTTAGAAAGTCAGCTTGTGATTGGTCTCGAGGTGTGGGGAATTTTGGGTAGTGCATTTGCCCGATCGGCAGTTTGAGTTGGCAGCGTTCTTCAACTTGAGCCAGGTTTTCCAAAGCTTGGGGGAGGTCTTCAAAACGGTGGATAAAAGCTTCTAAATTTGGAAAATGTGCGTTGCCGGGCGGCAAAAACTTCTTTGATAGCCCATGGATTGAGCAATTGTTTTTGATCGCCACCAAAGTCTGAAAAGTTTGTTCTTGCGAAGGTTCAGCGTAGAAGATGTTCTGTGTGGCAAGTATTGGCACTTGATGGTTTTTTGCAAGATTCAACAAGGTTTGTTCGTTTTTGAGGGGACCATTTGAATAACGTTGAATTTCGATAAACAGGTCTTGTTGAAAAATATTGTGTAAATCATCAAGAAACTCATCCGCTAAGTCTTGTCGAGAAAATCCCCTTTCCAATAAGGCGTGGAGCACACCGCGAGGATCACCACTGATGCAAACCAATCCCTCCTGGTGGGCTTCGAGGTCTTTTAGATCGAGGTTGGTTTCGCTGATGAGCACGTGGGAACTGAGATGGGAAAGGTTTTTCCAACCTGTCTGATCCTTAGCGACCAAAGTTAGAAAACCGATAAGTCCCTGGTAAGAGAGATTAATTTCAAGGCCAATGATCGGTTTGACGCCCACCTTGGCACAGGCTTCTGAAAATTCGATAGCGCCTGAGAGATAAAGGTGATCTGTCATCCCCAAGGTTATGATGCCTTTGCTAACCGCCAGCGCAGCCAAATCCTCAGCTGAAATTAAGGATTCGAGCAAACTGTAATTGGAATGCGCGCGGATAATAGGGCATGGATCCACGGACGTTGGCCTCCGAGTAAAATCAGAACAATTATTCTATTTGAGAATTATAAAGGATAATTTGTTTATTGTGCAAGGACTTGCATAGAAAATTTGCGCTAAATTAAAGCCTATTTCGTATAGAATATACACGTAAAACTGCTCCATGAGAGCTTGCCGTTTTAAATTATTGTTTTTGAAGGGTTTCCGCTAATTACCCCTTAATGAAGGCTTCTGTTTTGTCCCGAGCAATGGTGTCGTGGTATTGAACTGGCGGCGTCTTCATAAAATAGGAGGAGGGTTCAAGGAGTGCCCCAGATAAACCACGATCAAGACCTAACTTGCAGCAGCGCACAGCATCAATAATGACTCCGGCAGAGTTGGGTGAATCCCAAACCTCTAATTTTGCCTCCAGGTTTAAGGGTACATTTCCAAAAGTCGTCCCCTCCATTTTGATGTGGCAGAATTTTCGATCGGTCAACCAGGGGACATAATCACTGGGGCCAACATGGATATCATTAGGATCGAGGTCATAGGGCAGCATACTGGTGACAGCGCCGGTTTTGCTGATTTTCTTTGACTCAAGGCGTTCACGCTCTAACATGTTTAAGAAATCGGTGTTGCCGCCAAAATTAAGTTGATAAGTATGATCGAGTTGGACACCTCGGTCAACAAATAAACTGGCTAAAACCCGATGTAAAATGGTGGCGCCTAATTGGCTTTTGATATCATCACCAATGATGGGCAGGCCCCTTTCTTCAAACCGTTTTTGCCAGTATTGAGAACTTGCGATAAAAACTGGGATGGCATTTACAAGCCCACAGCCTGCCTCTAAGACTTGTTCAACATACCACTTGGTCGCCATTTCGGAGCCAACAGGGAGGAAATTTACCACAACGTCCGTGCCAGTTTCCTTCAAGATTTTGACAATATCATCAGTTGGCCCAGGTGCTTTTTGAAGAACTTGCTTAAGGTATTTACCCAAGCCATCATGGGTCATCCCCCGGTAAACCGGGATGTCCATGTGGGGGACATCAGCAAAATGGTAGGTGTTGTTTGGAAAGGAAAAAATGGCTTCAGAAAGGTCTTTGCCAACTTTTGTGTCAACAACATCGAAGGCGGCTGTGAATTCAATGTCGGAGATATGATACCCGCCTAAATTGACGTGCATTAGGCCTGGAACCCGGTCATCCGCTTTTGCATTTTTATAGAATTCTATGCCCTGAACTAAGGCTGACGCACAATTGCCGACACCGATGATGGCAACCCGAACTTTTTGATCCTTTTCCATTTTCCAAATCCTTTTCTTCTTTGATAATCTATCGAATGCTTATTTTATCATTTAATTATGAGGCTTGTTTTTTCCAAAAGGTGATCATACCTCTTTTTCCATTCGTTTGCCAATCTGGTTCTGCGTTGTGAATTAAATTATGGTAGGTTGACTCTGGCAGTCCAACCATCACTTCTGATTTTGGCGTGCGGAGGCTTAAAAAGTTGGTGGGGAAGTAATTAACAACCGATTCTAGTGGTGTGGTTGGCTCCCAGTAACGATCACCCATCAATCGCCGATAATTGGCATCTCCTTTCATGAGGCAAAGATCATAGGACGCCAATTCGATTTTTAAGCTGGCTGGTAACTCTCGAAACATGCTGCTTGTCGAAAAAAATGGGGGTGCCTTGAGGGTTAATCCCCCATCAGACAGTGCTTTTTTGAGCCTGTTCGCTAAGGATTGCACTTTTTCTGATGAGGAGGTGGCCAACAAATCAATGGTTCTAAAGACATCCTCTGGCATCGCGTCAGACAGAAAATAGGGTTGATTTTTTGCATAACAGGTGATGGACGTTGCAAGATTTGTTTCCAATAAAAAATCCATTAAGGTCAAATCGTAGAAAATTTCCATGGTGGCGTTATCTAAAAGAAAAGCAATATTTTGATTTCCTTTTTTCAAAAAAGCATAGGCTTCTGGCGAGTGATCAACGATGAATTCGTCGTGTTGATTATCGATGTTAGCATTTTTAAACTTGATATTTAAATCCCCGCGGTTTGCCCAAAGTGCTTGGTATAAATGATTTTGAAAATTTTCCAGGTTGTTTGTATTATTTGTCGTTTGATAGGAGGTCTCAAATTTGGGGAAATGGGCTGTTATTTCCTGTTCTTTCATTGGAAGGAAGGGATCGTTATTGTAATAAGGCCCAGGTTGAAAGTATTTGACGATTTCTAAAAGTCTTCGGTAATAATAGGTCTCGGCTAAGAAAAAGGGAATTTCAAACCATGTTTTTCCTTGCCATGGCTGCAGCACCTCATCCCAAACCTCTCGATCGCTGGCATTTTCGTTTAATGGTTTAATAGCTTGAGCCATTACTTCGTCTTTAAATGCTAATAATTCTTGGCGAATAATGGGTGCATCGTGAAAATTGGAAAGGATCAAATCAATGACAATTGGACTACGTTCTTCAAAGGCCTGTCGTGGGAAAGATCCCTTTTCTGATGTCGTGATGAATGGTGGTAAAGAACTCATAAAATACTCCTGGGTTTTTTCCAAACAGCTTTGTGTTGCTTTAAAAGAATTCCTCTGTATTATAGTGCAGGAATTTAGAAGGAAAACAATTACATCTTAAAAAAATGTATGAGATATCTTAGCATAATTTGGCCTGTCTTGACTGGAGCATCTGCAAACGATAAAATAAGCACTAATTTATTGAAAGGTATTATGAGATTACTGGAAACACCTAAAGGAAAAACAGTTCGCGTTGTTGAATATCAAGGGGGAAAGGGTGTTGATTTTAAATTGCGCCAACTTGGCCTCACACCTGGAAAAGAAGTTAAAGTACTGCGACGTGCCCCAATGGGTGGCCCATTGATGATAGATATTGAAGGACGATCAATCGCTCTAGGTCGGGGAATTGCAGCGAGAGTCCAAGTTGAGATGGATTAATGCGCATTGGGCTGATTGGACAACCAAATTGTGGAAAGAGCACGCTTTTTAATCAGGTAGCTGGTTATAAAGCTGAAACTGGCAATTTTGTTGGCACAACGGTTACTTTCACTGAGAGTAAAGTCCGTCTTTTAGGGGAAGTTGTCGATGTGGTGGACTTGCCTGGCACTTATACGCTTGTGGGTTCCAATCCGGCTGAAAAAGAAGTAATTAATTACCTAACATCTAATAATGTGGATGTTGTTGTTAATGTTTTGGATGCTTCCCATTTATCCCATGGGCTTTCCCTTACGATTGAGTTGCTTGAGTTAGAAGTGCCTTTGGTGATTGCTTTAAACATGATGGATGAGGCAGATCGCCTTGGTCTCTTGATCGATGTCAAGCAGCTGGAACAAATATTGGATGTGCCGGTAGTGCCAATGATCGCCTCAAAAGGGCGAGGGATTCAACCTCTGTTTGTGAAGGCTTATCAAGTTGGACAGAAGAATAGGATCCCAAAACAACCTGTATATAGTGACGAGATCGAGCGAATATTGGCGCTTTTATCACCAAAGTTGAAAGAGGTCCAGAACCATCTGCGAGGACGAGCTTTAGCCATCAAGCTTTTGGAAGGCGACAGGGCAATTAAGGATGATGTTTTTTCTCAAGCACCAGAGATTGAATCTGACCTGAATCTGCTTCAAAAGGCGCTAAAACATCAATATGGACAATCTGCTGATTGGGTTATTGAGGAGGAACGCAGCAATAAAGCGCATTCAATTGTTGAGCGGGTGGTTCAACAAGGGAGGAGAAGGATCTCCGTCAGAGATCGCCTGGATGATGTTTTGCTGCACCCTTTCTGGGGTTATATTTTACTAATCGCAATCTTGTATTTTTTCTTTCAGCTTGTGTATAGTGTTGGCGGGTTGATCGAAACACCGCTGATGGACTTATTCAATGGGTTTGAGGCTTGGCTAACGACGGCTTTCGGCGGATCGCAAGGTCTCATTGTTCAGGTCCTGATTGGACTTATCCAAGGTGTTTCTGGCGGCGTCGCCATTGTTTTACCTTATTTGGTCCCGTTCCTGATTGGATTGGGGGTCCTTGAAGATATCGGCTACCTTCCCAGAGTTGCGTTCTTAATGGATTCATTGATGCATAAATTGGGATTACATGGCAAATCGATCGTGCCCTTTATTCTTGGTTTTGGATGTAATGTGCCGGCCATTATGGCAACACGGATATTGGAAGATAAACGTGAACGGTATATTTCCGCAGCCTTATCGACGATGGTGCCTTGTGCAGCCAGGTTGGCTGTCGTTTTTGGGTTGGTTGCATTCTATCTAGGCCCAGTTGTAGCATTAGGGATTTACTTGTTCAATCTATTTGTCATTGCGTTGACAGCGATGCTGCTTTCTAAATTAGTCCCTGAAACTTCGCCTGGTCTCATTTTAGAAATGCCTGTCTATCGAATACCGACACTGAGAACGGTCTCCAACAAGGCTTGGTGGCGAATTAGAGAGTTTATTGTAGAAGCGTGGCCATTGTTGATTGTTGGAAGTGTCATTTTGGCGATATTTAATTACCTCAACATCGCCATTTATCTGAATACACTGGTAAGTCCGCTGTCATGGGCTTTGGGATTGCCAAAAGAAGTGGGTGTTCCCTTGATTTTTGGGGTATTACGGAAGGAATTATCCTTGGTCATGTTAGGACAAGCGTTGGGCTCAATGGAATTTTCCCAAGTGTTGTCGCCGGTTCAAATGATCACATATTCAGTTTTTGTTGTTTTTTACATGCCTTGTATGGCAACGATGGTCGCGATCCGCAAAGAATTAGGGCGAAAAGCGATGTGGAATATTGCAGGCTTAACCACTCTGATTGCCGCGTTAGCCGCTTTGTTTGCCCGAGGTTTTTCAGAGTTGATATTTTAGGAGGACTGATGGCAGGATTTGACCATTTTAACCTTCTCGGTCCATTTTATGATCTAATTTTTGGTCGCAGTAAAAACCAAAATATCGTCAAAATAACGGACATTGATGATGGTCAACTGGTTTTGGATGTGGGTGGGGGGACAGGCCGCATTTCAGTTTTGTTAAAGGAAAAGACGACTAAAGTTATTGTTGCTGATGCGGCCATAAGAATGATCAAGCAGGCGCAAAACAAAGGGATTGACGCTGTCAACGCTGCCTCTGAACAATTACCATTTGGCGCAAAGCATTTTGATCGGATCGTCATGGTGGATGCTTTACATCACGTCGAGAATCAGCAAGTGACCTTGAATGAAATGTGGCGCATACTCGCCAATGGCGGGAAAATTGTCATAGAAGAACCCAACATTCATAATTTTGCAGTCAAATTGATTGCATTGGGTGAGAAGTTGCTCTTGATGCGTAGCCATTTTATTCCACCGGAAGAAATCGTCGCTATGTGTCGATTCGATCCACAGGCACAGGTGGATCTTGTCCACGGGAAAGGGATATCCTGGATTATAATCACGCGGCAATAATTTCAGAGGCATTTAAACCTTAAAGTTCAGCAAGTAAATGTTGTTAAAAAATAAAAAAAATGCCCCCGGCATGGTGTTGTTGGGGGCAATGCATTTAACTTCAAATTTTGATATCAAAACCGGGACAGAGGGGTAACCAAGCTTAATAAAGCCCCCAGTCATCGTTCAAGCCATCTTCCATCATGGAAGGGTCCCAGGTTTCTGTGCCATATATGATAGTAGTGGGCATCTCAAGGACTTTCTCGACTTTGTTGCGTGCACTTTCCATTAGGGCGGGGCCATAAGGGCAGTAAGGGGTTGTGAGGATCATTGTGACAATGGCATCTCCATCTTCGATTTTTATCTCCCGAACCAAGCCAAGCTGAAGGATATTGAGACCTAATTCCGGGTCCATCACCTGACTGAGGCTATCTTCTAGGGCGGGAACAAAATCCGGATGGGTGCTTTCGATATCCCAAATGGGTGAATTTTCAATGTTCATATCGTTCATGACTTACCCTATTATTATTCTAGTGGTATGTGATATATGCAACGGTTGTCGCCGTTTAGGATGCAGGATTCAATTCTTGTCGAATTTGGGAAGAAACTTGAAACAATCTCGTAATCAATGGCACAAATTTCCGGATGGTTTAATCCTACCCGATTATAGGGGCAGGAGAGCAAAGAAAGGGCGTATGCCTCTTCATCTTCCTCAATATTGACAACAAAACCTTCTTCGGTAAGCACTTTTTGGAGTAGCGCAATATTTTGTTGAATTGTGCCGTTTTTAAGTTTTGATTGATAATCTCGTGTGATGTCGGCACCAATAACCTTGAACAAGTCAGTAATTTCTTCTGGACTTAATTTTTCTTTCAATGCGTTGATAAGCCGCTTTGTTAACTTGTAGTATCTTGTGGGAAATTCTTCAACCCCTTTTTCTGTCAGGGTATAGGTCAACCTTGGTCTGCCGACGCCGTGACGCTCTTCAGTGGCGGTGACCAGATCTTCTGCTTCCATGACGGTGAGGTGGTGGCGTATTGAAATGCCATTGATGCCAACAGCCTCAGCCAAATCGTTGATTGTTGAGCCAGGGTAAGTTAGCAGGATATATAGAATTTTGTCACGTGAACTTGTCATTCGTTTAACCTTTAAAAAGACATAATTTATCCAATTAATAATGTCATTTTAGCACTTGAGTGGTTAATATGTCAATATGTTTGATATTTATCCTAAAAATTCAACTGAAACTTACATCAAAGATTGCTTAAACGACAAGATGCCCAGAAAGGGCATCTTGTCACAAACTAGAGGGGGTTTATTTGTTGAGAGATTTTACAAAATTCATAATTGTTGATGCAACAATTGACCCTGATTCCTTACGATGATCTGACTGTCCCATCGGACTTGCGGATAGCAAAGCTTCCAAGGCGGACTGGGTCGAATTTCCACTATCCTGTTGGGATTGGTAGATCGCCATGCCTGCTTGTAATAAGTCATCAAGCCCAAATCCTTGATCGGCTTGGGAGGATGTTTGTCTTCCAAACAAGCTTGAAAGTAATGTTCCAAAGAGGCTTTTCTTTTGGCTGGTTTGTGTTGTTGGCGTGGGTTTATCTGCACCCAACAGACCAGTTAAGAGGGCACTCATCGCTGAAGGACTTAATTCCTTACCTCGCATATTTTCAGCGGCTTTTGCAAAACCTTGGGCATACAATGTGGCTGAGCCACTATCAGCGTTTTGACCGACTACTTGGCTCGCGTTCTGGACCAAATTAAAAATCTGGACCATATGATCCCCATGATTGTGATTGTAACTATCTGCAGCATTGAGGGAATCTTTATTTTGGGCTAATTGCTCAGTAACGCTTTGAAATATACTTCCTAATTCCAGCTTACTGGCCATATTAATCCTTCAGGTCCTCTGGTAATTCTGGGATTTCTATGTCCATCCCAGCCTGGAGTGATCTCTCGTTACCTTTGAGTAATTCATTGTTGTGCTCAAGAAGGTATTTCCAGTAGGGTGGGGTTGCATGTTTGTAGTATTTCAGTGCGATGTGGCTTAGGGTTTCACCGGGCGCGACAGTATGGGTCCCGATCAATGTTGATTTCTTAAGCTCTTCAGCCTTTTCTTTTCTTTCCTCAATGGCATCTCGACGCGCCTGAACTTTGCGTTGAAATTCTTCTTTTTGTTGCTCTTTGAGTTTTGCTTCTAATTCTTTGATCTTCTCTTCAGCTTTTTCTGCTGCTTGTTTGACTACCGATTTTTCTTCTTTGGCTTCTACGTTTTGATCTAGAAGATCTTTGATGGATTCCTTAGCGGCGGCAGCTTCTTTCTTTGCTTTTTCTAATTCTGCCTCCAGGGCTGCGATTTTATCTTTCTCATCACGGGATGATAATGCGTCTACTGCTTTACCAAATAATCCCTTTTTGTCATCTTTTTTAGCCATATTTATCCTTTCCTTTTGGAATATTTAATTTGTGATTGGATTCTACCACAGGCGGACAATTTTCGCTCAATTCAAATATTTTAGCTCAATTGCTTGAGCAATTGTGTCTTGTAAATCAGATCTAAACGAAAAGAAATAATTTATTTCATATTTATCCTAAATATTGACTCTGATTTAAGCGCATGCTATAATTCTTTTATTGTTTGAAAATATGATAATTACGGTAATATTGGACTATTTATGTCCATTTGAAGGAGTATGAATGTCAGAACTGACGATTAAGAATCTGCATGTATCGGTGGATGGAAATCAGGTTATTCGAGGATTAAATTTAACCATTAAGCAAGGTGAGATACATGCAATAATGGGGCCCAATGGCACAGGAAAATCGACTTTAGCCTATGCAGTCATGGGGCATCCCAATTATGAGGTCACCGAAGGTGATATTTTATTCGATGGTGAAAGCATCCTTGAAATGGCCCCTGATGAGCGGTCTCGCAAAGGTGTTTTTCTGGCATTTCAATATCCAGTTTCTATCCCTGGTGTGACCGTAGCGAATTTTTTGCGGACGGCACTTAACGCGAAACGGCGCCATAGCAGCCCAGCGCAGGAAGATATCTCAGTTTTAGATTTTCGGCGAATGTTGAAATCAAAAATGGATCTGCTTGAAATGGATTATTCCTTCGGGGGTCGCTACCTCAACGAAGGTTTTTCTGGCGGCGAAAAGAAACGGACCGAGGTCCTGCAATTAGCTGTTTTGGAACCAGCTTTTGCAATTCTTGACGAAACTGACTCAGGCTTGGATATTGACGCAATTCGGATTGTTTCAGATGGCGTGAATGCCCTGAAAGGTCCGGAGATGGGGGTAGTTGTTATTACACATTATCAAAGAATATTAAACTACATCAGACCTGATTTTGTGCATATTATGTTTGGCGGTCAGATTGTAGAATCCGGTAGTGAGGAACTTTCTCTCCTGCTTGAAGAGCAAGGATATGACTGGATTCGAGAAAAATATGCACATCTCGTCACTGATTAAGGCAGAACAATTATTGGAGGTCTTCTATGGGTAAAGACCCTGAGACTGATTTTTTAGATGGTTTAGATGAATATCAATTTGGATTTAAGGATCCTGAATCCTATGTCTTTAAAAGCCGAAAAGGCTTAGATGAGAAAGTCGTTAGGCAAATTTCAGCGATAAAAGGTGAACCGGAATGGATGTTAAAATTCCGGCTCAAAGCCTTAAGATATTTCTTAGAACGTGAAATTCCCACCTGGGGCGCTGACCTTTCTGATTTGGATTTGGATGATATTTATTACTACGTTAAACCAACAGAAACCGAAGGGCGCACATGGGACGATGTGCCGGAGACCATCAAAAACACTTTTTCTAAACTGGGCATCCCTGAGGCAGAACAAAAATATCTGGCTGGATTGGGGGCTCAGTATGATTCTGAAATGATCTACCATAACATTCATGAAGAATTGCAGAAAAAAGGTGTTGTATTTGTATCAATTGAGGATGGCTTACGGCAATATCCGGAATTATTTAAGGAATATTTCTCAAGCGTTATACCTATTCAAGATAACAAATTTTCAGCCTTAAATAGCGCGGTTTGGTCGGGAGGATCCTTTGTTTATGTGCCACCAGGGGTGAAGGTTGATCTCCCCTTGCAAGCTTATTTCCGGCTAAACGTTGCCAATATCGGTCAATTTGAACGCTCCTTGATCATTGCTGATGAGGGCTCACAGGTGCACTATGTGGAGGGATGTACCGCCCCCTTATATTCAACCAACTCTTTTCATAGTGGTGTGATAGAAATTGTCGTCAAGAAAAATGCTCGGGTGCGATATACGACGATTCAGAATTGGTCAAATAATGTTTACAATCTTGTGACTCAACGCGCAAAAGTGTTTGAGAATGCCACCATGGAATGGGTGGATGCCAACTTGGGTTCAAAAACCACGATGAAATACCCCTCTTGTTATTTGATGGAACAAGGCGCCCACGGTGAAATTTTATCTGTCGCTTTTGCAGGTCCTGGGCAGCATCAGGATGCTGGTGGTAAAATGATTCATTTTGCGCCTAATACCAGCAGTAAGATTACATCAAAATCAATCAGCAGGGGCAACGGTCGTTCGTCCTATCGCGGCTTACTAAAAGTTATGCCAAAGGCAGAGGGTTCAAAGTCGAACGTGGTCTGTGACGCCCTGTTATTGGACCCCGAATCGCGGTCTGATACGTATCCCTACATTGAGGTGGATGCGCAAGATGTGACTTTAGGCCATGAAGCGACTGTTTCAAGGGTTGGCGAAGAGCAATTATTTTATTTGATGAGCCGTGGTTTAAGTCATGAAGAAGCCACAACAATGGTCGTATCTGGTTTTATTGAGCCACTGGTGAAAGAATTACCGATGGAGTACGCTGTTGAATTGAATCGCTTAATCCAATTGCAAATGATTGGTTCTGTCGGATAAACATGAAGGAAAATAATTATTCTATGACAAGTACATCGAAACAATCCTCCCAGATGAAATCCAGACGATCAGCAAAGACACTGAAAGATTTTAATTTTCGGGAAGAAGATTTACCGCGTTTACAAAATTCGAAGATCAATCAATATCATCGAGAAGCCTGGCAGGCTTATCGTGATTTACCTTTTCCGACGTTAAAACAAGAACCTTGGCGGCGGACGGATATTCGTGAATTAAGAACGACTAATTTTACAATCTCTGATGAAAGAGAAGCTTACGGAGAGCCGCCATCTCAGTATCTTACGCCGGTCATTGACGGTCACGAACCTGCTGGCCATATTGTGACAGGTGCAGTCTTTGCAGCTTACGAATTGTCTGAAGAATTAAAAGAACAAGGCGTCATTTTTAAAGATTTTATAACAGCCGAGCAAGAAAATCCTGATCTTGTAGCTGACCTTTTAGGCAAGGTCGTCGTAAAGGATGAAGATAAGTTTACAGCTTTAGCCGCCGCTTTAGCTACCGATGGCGTCTTTTTGTACGTGCCTAAAAATGTAAGCATCGAGCAACCTTTGCATAGTTTGTATTGGGGCGCAGGCGAGGACAAGGCATTTCTCAATCACCTGCTTATCTGGCTTGAGGATGGCGCACAAGCAACTTTTGTGCATGAATCGGCTTCTCCAAACGGTGGGGGGGCATCTCAATTATTGCATGATGGGATCGTTGAGATTTATGTCGGTCGCAATGCACACTTACACTTTGTTGAACTGCAGTCTTGGGGCGATAACGTTTGGTCGTTCACCAGAGAACGTGCTTTGGTGATGCAAGATGGCAACCTGGATTGGATTTTTGGGGCGATGGGTTCCCACTTGACCAAGAATTTTTCTGATATTAATTTAGATGCACCTGGTGCCAACGCCAGAATGTCAGGATTTTACTTTGCTGACGGCAACCAGCATTTGGATCACGACACGCAACAGAATCACTTGGCACCGAACACAACCAGCGACTTGCTCTATAAGGGTGCCCTGATGGACGAAAGTCGATCGGTTTGGCAAGGTATGATTTATGTCGCACCTGGCGCTATTGGGACCGATGGATATCAAGCAAACAGAAATCTTATTCTGAGTAAGGAAGCCAGGGCTGATTCAATACCTGGGCTCGAAATATTAGCAGACGATGTTCGATGTACCCATGGTGCCACAGTTGGCAAGATTGATGAAACCGAATTATTTTACTTATTAAGCCGCGGCATTCCAAGAGAAGAAGCAGAGGAGCTCATTGTGACGGGGTTTTTTGCACCTATTATGGAGCGAATTCCATTTCCAGGCGTTAGAAACCGCTTTGAATCTGCTATTAAAGAAAAAATGGCATCTCGATAATCCAAATATGGGCAAATTCGCGATTTTGCTTATAGTAAAAATTGCTAATTTCTGCTAAAATAGAGAAGTTGAATGTTAATAGTGATTATTAATCAAAATTTTTTTCAGGAGGATTGATGGCAAGATCACCATTTATGAGACCCCCAGACGAGGATAGTATTTACCAGGTTGGGGATCCCGTGGAAGTTTTTTGTGATCACGAGAAGAACGGTGATCGCATTCGGGATTGGGTGAAGGGGATCGTGGTGCAAGTAGACGAGAAAATGGTCGCGGTACAATTCCGGACGAATGTTTATTTAACGGATGGGTGGATGGTTCCAGATCATATTCTGTGGTTTCCTTATGATTCAAGTTTGATCCGACAAGCAAAAAAGGATTCTCCTCAACCGACTGGGTATCAATCCAGTTAATTGAGACACTTCACACTTATAATAAAAAAACGGTCATCAAAAAGATGACTGTTTTTTAGTTTATCGGCAAAATTGGTTATTTGGCGTATCTCAGTAAACCTTATTTCCAAATTGACCGACAATCCTTAAGATATCGAACCCTTCGGCGAATGGTCTTTCTGCCAAGGCGCCATGTCGTCTGGCGGTGGAATAAATGATATTTTCTTCCATATAATAGCGGTCTGTATACGTTTTGTAAGCACTTAGGGCCTGAATTTTTTTCATGACACCTGCTTCTGACACCTGGACCAATAAATCAGGGAAAAATCCATAACTTGACCGTAAAACATCAAAACCAAGGAGGGTTGTGCCTCTGAAAGCTCTTAGCGCTTCTTCGGTAACAGTTTGATGGTCTTGGTGAATATCATGTTTGGTATGGACAAAGACCACTTCAGGGTGGAAAAGCCGCTTAATACTAATCATCACCTCTAAGATTTCCTGGCGCGCTGCCTGGAATCTTCTGGTAATAAAATCGTATAAATACACATTATCTCGCTTTACTCCCAGTATTTCCAAACTGGCATAATATTCTTCAATTAAATTGTTTAAAGCAGGATTCTGTTGGTTATCCGAAAATGTGACACAGACAACATTGGCCTGATCCACAATATCAGAAATTAATGCCCCACAGCCTAATTCAATGTCATCTGGATGGGCACCAATAAAGCACACAGTCTCTCCGTAAAAAGTCATATTATGATTCATTTAGCCCTACTTCTTTGCTAAGAAGCCACCGACAATTTTTGTCATCACCAATTGGTTGTCGCGTAACAACCAACCCTTTGCTGTTGCAGCAATCTTCTCCATTATGGTTTCAAAGTCGGATTCTGTTGTAAAAAATGAATTCCAGAGCAGGCGGTCCTCAGAAAGGGAGGCGCGCGTGTATGCCAAGAATGGCTCAATATCCGGGAAGGTCAAAGGGTTCTCAAAGATGTGTAATGATACCGATGAAAACTTGTTTTCAATCGTTCGTAAAATCTCATAGGCATAGCGCGAGCTCCCAGGCATGGGTGGGATTTCTTTACCGGTTGCCTCTCTAATAAGGTCGTAAAACATCTTTTTATTGTCAGGCATGGGACCTGTGGTAAAAAGGTAACCGTCTTTTTTTAAAACCCGATGCATTTCGGAGATCGTGAATGGGATGTCTTCAGCATAATAGATGGCGAAGGAACACGAAACCAAATCAAATGAATCCGAGGTAAAGGGGAAGGGTTGATTGAAATCAAGTTTTTTGAAGGTGATGCGATCCCCCAGTTTTTGATTTTCCTCTTCTGCTTTTTGAAGCAATGTTTCTGAAACATCGCCCCCCGTGATATTTGCTTTGCCGTTGAGGTTTGCAAGATAGGAAAAACATTGCTTGCCGGCACCACAACCCACATCCAGAATAGCCATGTTGGGTAGTAAAGGCAGCGCACTTAACATCCATTTGTCAATATCATGGGCACCATAGGCATCATGAATGTTAATGCGTGTTTGTAAATCGTCGGCGGTTTCTTGATAATTTATGGCCATAAATATCCTTGGGTGAAAGGAATGATTTCGATTAAGTATAATCAAAATTGTAAAAATACAAGAGGGAATTTAACAAATGCGTGGGAGGATTTCGTTGGAGAGTAAGTCTAAAATTCGCGTGGAACCGTATTGGGTTTTAAGCAGCACTTGCCCAGGATTATCAGAAAAAACCTCCCCAATTCGCATAGCCTGACCGCCATAAGGAAAGGATTGCAGGCTTTTGAGGGCTTTTTCAGCGTAATGAGCAGGGCAAATCACGATGACTTTACCTTCGTTAGCTAAATAGAGCGGGTCAAACCCGAGCATTTCACAAGCGATTTGCACGTTGGGTTTGACGGGGACAGCCTCTTCCTCAATCAGGATGCTTACTTTACTTTGACATGCAATTTCGTTTAAAGTCGTCGCTAAGCCACCCCTGGTCGGATCACGCAGCACATGAACTTCTGGAACCTTCTCGAGTAATTCTTCTATCATGTGATTTAGTGGTGCGACATCGGATTGGATTTGTGATTCGAAGCCCAGATCGCCTCGGGCTTCCAATATTGCGATACCGTGGTCACCAAGGGTGCCAGAAATCAGCACGGCGTCGCCGGGGCGAGCAAATTGCCCGCCAATTTTGCGATTGTTTTTGATCAGGCCGAAGCCTGCTGTGTTGATGAAAATCTGATCAACGCTGTTTTTCTCGACCACTTTTGTATCGCCAGCAACGATTTGTACATCCGCTTCAATACAAGCCTTTGCCATTGAATCAATGATTGCCTCCAATGAGGCAATGGGAAGGCCTTCTTCTAAAATGAACCCCGCGGTTAAGTATAGGGGATGGGCGCCAAGCATGGCCACATCGTTGACCGTTCCGCAAACGGCAAGTCGTCCGATATCCCCGCCAGGGTAGAAGATCGGTGAGACCACATGTGAATCTGTTGAGATCGCAATTTGCCCACAATCAGATGGGAGATTAATTCTTGCGGCATCATTGGCTTCTTCTAAAAAAGCATTTCCAATGCGTGATTGGAAACTGTGACGAATGAGGTCCTGGGTCATTTTTCCGCCACTGCCATGGCCAATGACAACGGTTTCTGTATGGGTATGGGGTAAAGGACAAATGGGTCCTTGCATTTGAGGCCTGGATGTGTTTTCAGTCGTCATTGATTCTTCCTACCATAGCGGTAATAGGCAGCACAGGCGCCTTCTGAAGAGACCATGGGGGCGCCTAAAGGCGAATTCGGCGTGCACAATGTGCCAAAGGCTGGGCAATCAGCGGGTTTCTTCAGACCTTGGAGAACTTGACCTGCAATACAAATTTCTGATTCCTTGGTTTGAATGTCACCTGCGGAAAATCTTTCGGTCGCATCAAACATTTTGTATGAATTTCTCAAGCCCAGCCCAGATTGGGGAATTTTACCGATCCCCCGCCAATTGCGATCTACAGGCTTGAAGACCTTGTTGATAAGCGCTTGGGCAGCTTGATTACCCTCGAAACTGACAGCCCTGCTGTAAGCGTTTTCAACGCCAATTTGGCCATCCTCTAACATAACCACCGTTGCATAAATTCCTCGCAACAAATCGAGAGGCTCAAAACCGGTCACAACAATGGGTGTTTGATATTGATCAGCGATGGGGGGATATTCCCAGTACCCCATCACTGCACAAACATGTCCGGCAGCTAAAAAACCTTGAATGCGGTTGTTTGGGCTCCCTAGGATGGTATGCATGGCTGGTGGTACTAAAACATTGGCAGGTAAAATTGAAAAATTTTCTAAACCTAATTTTTGGGCATGAATTACCGCCATTGCATTGGCAGGGGCGGTGGTTTCGAAGCCAATGGCAAAAAAGACCACGTTTTTGTGTGGATTTTCCTTGGCAATTTTGACAGCATCCAATGGCGAGTAAACCACACGAACTTGCCCACCCTGCGCACGAATGGAAAAGAGGTCATTTTTTGAACCTGGCACCCGTAACATATCGCCAAAGGAGGTGAAAATGACATCAGGTTGGCTGGCAATCCAAAGTGCCTGGTCGATAAGCTCTAAGGCTGTTACACAAACTGGACAACCAGGCCCATGAACGAGTTCGATCTCCTCTGGTAAAAGTTGGTCTAAGCCATATTGCATAATGGCGTGGGTCTGTCCCCCGCATATTTCCATAATCGACCATGGTTGGGTAACCCGCCGATGAATCTCTTCAGCGACTGCCTTGACCAAGTTTGCATCACGGTAACCTTTGAGAAAAGCATTGGATTTTATCTCAGTCACCAATTGCTATCCCTCCTCGTCGGCTAATCTGCTCATTTCCTGCAACATGGCGAGGGTTTCAAGAGCTTCATCTTCATTCAAAATATTCAACGCAAACCCTGCATGGACGATGGTCCAATCATCGGGTTTTGCTTCTGGAATGACCTCTACACACACTTCCCGTGTGACGCCCCCAAAATCAACCTTGGCCATTTTTGTACCTTGCTCTTCATAAATTGAGAGAATTTTTCCGGGAATTCCCAGACACATAATTTACTCCTTGTCCTGCATGAACCTATATGCCGTGATCATTGCTTGTCCGAAAGCAACACAACCATCGTTGGGGGGTGTGTGTTTGTGAAGCAACACCTTAAATCCATCATTTTCTAATAATTTAATTGTTTTCTGTAGTAGGACCATATTTTGCCAAACACCACCTGAAAGCGCAATCTGATCAATCGCAAAGGACTGACGAATTTTGATGGCTAGTTCTAATGACAGTAGCGCAATTGTATTATGAAACCGTGCGGCGATGATTGATGGCGCAATTTTGTTTGTTATGTCTTGCATCATTGATTGCAACATTAACTTGACATCGATGTTTTCATCATTGACTTGCACTGGATAATACCCCAATTCCGCTGGATCGACTAAGGATTCGAGCTCCATTGCTGCTTGTGCTTCATACGTGATGGTTTGCTTAACGCCGATGAGCGCGGCAACAGCATCAAACAATCGCCCCATGCTGGAGGTTAGGGGTGTGTTGACCCCTTTCTCAAGTTGATTGCTAAGCGCTTGTAGCTCGATGCTTGGGAGGTGTTTCACGGGAGCTAAATGAGGTTCCCAGGGTAAACCATAAGCCCAGAGGGTGCTTAAAGCCATTCTGGCCGGCTTGCGAATGCTTGCCTCGCCCCCGGGAAGCGGTACAGGTTCAAGATGATAGGGCCGCTGAAATGAGGTCACGTTTCCTATCAAAATTTCACCGCCCCAAATCGTGCCATCCGTACCATAACCCGTACCATCAAAGATGAGCCCAGCAATATTTTGGCCTGGGGGAATATTATTTTCAAACAGGCAGGCAACCAGGTGGGCGTGATGGTGTTGAACTGCGTAGGTGGGCAGGTTTTCTGTCGCAGCTCTTTCAAGAGCAATCTTGGTTGTGATGTAATCCGGGTGCTGATCATACCCAATGGCTTTTGGTGTTATGCGGAACAAGGATTCATAATGCTTGACGGATTTATGATAATCCTGAACCGTCTCCCAATTATCCATTTCACCAATGTAATGGCTGAGAAAAGCGTACTTGTCTCGTGTTAGACAAAAGGAATTTTTCATCTGAGGACCTACAGCCAACACTTGAGGGAGAGTGTCAGGTAAGCGGATGGGATCAGGCGCATAGCCACGGGCGCGCCGGAAGGGGTAGGGTTGATCTTTGATGACTGTAAAAACGGAGTCATCGATTCTGGTCTCGATTGGTCGATTGTGCATCAAGAAGGCATCTGCGATATCAGAAAGCTTCTCGCGTGCGACTTGTAATTGATAAGCGATAGGTTCGTCAGACAAATTACCGCTGGTCATCACTAAAGCTTCAGGGAAATCATCACCGGGTTCTAAGAGAAGCAAGTGCAGAGGGGTATATGGCAGCATAAAGCCGAGAGTACTTTGGCTAGGTGCGACGTTTTCCGCAATTATTGATGGGTGCTTCCTGGGCATCAAAACAATGGGCGCTTGGGGTTGGGTCAACAAATTTGCAGCTTCTTCGGTTAACACAACAAACTTATCGATTTTATCCAGATTGAAAGCCATCAACGCAAAAGGTTTATGCATGCGTGATTTGTGTTTACGCATTCTTTCAACCGCGCTTGGACTGGTGGCATCACATGCAAGGTGAAAACCACCCAAACCTTTTATCGCTAAAATTTTGCCCGCTTTGAGCATCTCCCGGGCTTGATTTATGGCATCCGCTTCTTTGCCTACTTTGACGCCGGATGGGTTCTCCAACCAAACCTGCGGACCGCAGACTGGACAAGCGATAGGTTGGGCATGGAAGCGGCGGTCGAGGGGATCCTCGTATTCCTGCTGACAATCAGGGCACATTTTAAAGTCTGCCATGGTCGTTTTTGGCCGATCGTAGGGGATTTCTTTGATGATCGTAAAGCGAGGGCCACAATTTGTGCAGTTGATAAAGGGATAGTGATAGCGTCGATCTTTGGGGTCAAATAGTTCTGCTTTGCATTGGTCACAAGTGGCAATATCCGGAGAAATAGGGATAAAATCAGTGCTTTTATTTTTAGAAGGCACAATTTTAAACCCGTCGCTATAGGTCTGGGAAATTTCGACGGCCTCAAGGGAGTCGATCACTGCTAAAGGGGGCGCGATTTTAAGTATTTGAGCGATGAATCCGTCAACTGCAGTTGCATTACCCGTGATTTCAATATCAACCCCACTGGCAGAATTTCTGACCCATCCATGCAACTGATGCCTGAGGGCTAAATTATAAATAAACGGGCGAAAACCAACACCCTGGACGATCCCATTGATGTGGACGTGTTTGCTGGTTTGTGACATTGTTTGAGATAGAAGGTTTAGTGGATTTTTTTCTTCAACCACGCAAGCCAGGCGTCGATGCCTTCACCTGTTTTGCACGATACAGCAAAGGTTGTCAGGCCGGGATTGAGCATTTCCACCCCTTGTCGAAAGTAATCCATGTCAAAATCAAGATAGGGTAAAAGATCTATTTTGTTGATGATGAGGACATCCAGTCCACGATAAATATTGGGATACTTGTAAGGTTTGTCATCCCCTTCCGGAATGCTTGAAATAAGAATGTTACTGTGGGTGCCAAGACTGAAAGCTGCGGGGCAGATCAGATTGCCCACATTTTCAACGATCAATAAATTGATTGTCTCTAAAGGGAACTCGTCTAAGGCTTTATTGATCATCACTGCATCAAGGTGGCATTGCCCACCTGTGTTGATTTGAATAGCAGGCATTCCAGCAGCTGTAATTTTGTCTGAGTCAATGGTCACTGGCGCCGTGTCGCCTTCAATCACCCCTAACTTGATTTCTTGATCCAGCAATGCATTGATTGTGGCCAAGATGAAACTAGTTTTTCCAGCCCCTGGTGAGGCCATTAAATTGATGGAATAAACATCGGCCGCATTTAGCCGTGCTCTATTTTCATGGGCTAACTGATCGTTGGCGTTTAAGATATTTTCTACAATTTTGATTCGCTTTTCTGACATCTATTCCCTTTCTATTTCAATACTTTCGAGGTTGAATTCATCACCAGACACAACCTGCACCTGGGCGCTGCCGCATTTAGGGCAAGGCGTGAGTTCTTCTGCCAGTTCATATTGGTTTTGACAAGCCATACAAAGGAGGATGGCTGGTTCCCTTCTAAAATGTAATTTCGCGTGCTCACAAAGGGTATCTTTACTAATAAAATCCCAATAAAACTGAACAGACTCATCCACAATACTGGATAAACGTCCAATGACCAGGTAAATGTCGGTGACTGCCGTTGCGTGTGCTTTTTTTGCATGTTCACAAGCAATTTTTAACACACTTTCAGTTACAGAAAGTTCATGCATCGCATTATTATAGTACTTTTGGAGGAAAAATTTTAGTTTTTTTGATCCGATGAGGTCAGTACATCAAGGTAATTTGGTTGAATTTTGGTTTGTAGCCATGGAAAAAATGAACCATGGAGGGTGTTTTATTAATCCTTAATTTGGATTCCGATCGACTCCCTCATGGACCCATGCCCAAATCCGCTGAGTGACTTCTTCTGCTAATTTTGCTGTTTGGGGGCTAAGCGAACGCATAAAGCCAAAAAGGTAACCGCGCACAGAAACTAAAATGGCTTCAGGTTGTGTATGATAAATTGTGGCTGCAATGGATAGGACTGTCTTTGGAGACATGTGATGGGTGAGGGGCGACTTCTCATATTCAGGGGACAATTTTATCCAAGAAATCTCGTCTGGAATGTCGGAAGTGTGGGCATCGACAAAGCAAACCCTCTGATAATGGGAGATCGTCTCTGCTAATTCGGGATAAATCTGCAGGTTATAATTCAAATCTACTATTGAGTCAAATATTTCTATTGCTGCTCCCGGGTCTTCAGGAATTTGGTAGCCTAATCGTTCCGCTAAATTCTTTAAAATATGCCAACCAACCCCATCATCCCCTCGGTCGGGATTGCCATAGCCTATAATCAGCGTGTCAGCACTCATAAAACTCCAATCCTACGGACAAAAAGCATCCCCTTCTGTCGGCTATTTGATCACAAAAGGGGATGTTGAAATATCACAAAACCTATGCTTAATCTCTTTGGAGAGTCTTGATGACTTCACCAGTTGAATTAACCACATCAAGTTTGATGGGCATTTGGCCAATGGCGTGGGTGGAGCATGAAAGACAAGGATCATATGCTCGAATGGCAGCTTCAACTCGATTGAGCATGCCTTCCTGGATGTCTGGGCCCTTGATATAGGTTTTGGCCACAGAATCGACGGCTTCACTCATTGCCCAGTTATTGTGGCCTGTTGAGACGATTAGATTGACGCGTTCAAGTTGGCCGTTGGGCTTAACCCAGTAGTGGTGGAACAAGGTGCCCCGAGGGGCTTCTATGACGCCAACACCCTCACCCTGGAAATAACCTCTTTTGTTGAGAATGTCATTGCTTAAGATATCTGGATCGTCTAGCAACATTTGCGCCCTTTCAATCGCAAAGAGAACTTCAATCAATCGAGCGTAGTGGTAATACAATGTGTGTTGGATTGGTTTTCCATCGTTGATTTGGCGATAGATTTCAAATTCTTTCTGCGCCAAGGGTGTGTCGATCTTCTCAACAATATTCAAGCGGCCTAAGGGGCCAACTCGATAAACGCCTTGCGGCCAACCCATTTTTTTGTAGTAAGGGAATTTTAAATAGGACCAATCTTCGACGTGTTCAGAGATAATGTCCAGGTAATTTTGAGCGCTAAAGTGTTCAAGCTCACCGCCATCTCTGTCAACTAGGCGGATATGACCGTCATAGAGCTCTAAACCATTTTCTGGCGTAACAAGCCCGAAGTACCCTGTGTGGAAAACTGCAAATTTCTCAATATCTTCGATGTTAGCATCTGCCCAATCTTTGAATAATTTAAGGCCAATTTGGGTTGTCTCTAAGGCTTTATCTATGCCTGCACGCATGTGGTCCCGCTTTTCAGCTGTTAGTGCATTGTTAACACCGCCAGGAACTGCAAAGTTAGGGTGAATCCGCCGGCCGCCAACCTGGAAAATGATGTCCTGACCGAATTTGCGCAATTGAACGGCCCGCACCGTTAATTCTGGGTCGGCCTCAATTAGGCCAACCACATTACGAATGGCAGGGTCAGCGTCAAACCCAAGGATGAGATCGGGGCCTGCCAGCTCAAAGAAGTGCATGCCATGGCTTTGAATGATTTGGCCCATGTGCATCAACTCTCGTAAGAGGGAAGCTGGGCGTGGTGGGGTGACACCCATAATGATATCGCCTGCTTTTGCAGCAGCAAGATGGTGGCTTACTGGACAGATACCACAAATGCGCGGGGTGATTTGCGGCATTTCATAAAACATGCGTCCTTCACAAAATTTTTCAAAGCCACGAAATTCATTGACATGAAAATACGCATGGTCAACCTGACCATCATCCTTCATATGGATGGTTACCTTTGCATGACCTTCAATGCGGGTCACTGGTTCAATTGTTATTTTTTGTGTTGCCATTTTATTTTCTCCTAATGCCAATGTAATTTTTCATCTTTTATTTCGGGCATCCTACCTTGGGCAAGCTCAGACAGGGCGTAAAAGATGACATCTGGATCGGGTGGACAGCCTGGAATATGAAGATCCACAGGGACAACTTCATGGACAGCTCGTACATGGGTCATTTTTGCCAATTCCGGGCTTGCTGGGATGAAGCCTTTAGAATCGTTGCTTTCGGCATCAACATAAGCGCGTTGAAGAGCAGCTTTCTCGCCGAAAAAATTTCGCATCGCTGGAACACCGCCGAAAACGGCACAATCGCCTAGAGCCACTAAAATTTTACAGCGCTCTCGCATTCGGATGGCGACTTCCTCATTGTAAGTGTTATTGATGCCGCCTTCGAGAATGCCAACCGTTACGCCCTTTTCATCGGGTTCCTTGAGGTCGGTGATAGGTGTCGCCCTTAAATCCACCAATTCCACAATTTGTAATATTCTTTCATCGATATCAAGTATAGACATGTGGCATCCTGCACAGCCGCATAACCAATCTGATGCTACCGTTGGTTTTGTCATGATGGGTATCCTCTCATTTTCTTGTATTAACCATTAATCTCGTCAAGTCTTGTAAATCTTGATTGGGTTAGCTCAAAAGGTTGGCTTCCCAATCCAAATTCGGCTCAAATTTTAATGCTTCAGCAATTCTCAGTAGGGCTTCGAAAGAAGTCAAAACACCATCAGGTGCATCAAGGGCTTTCACTGCTTTTTGCACACGACCATCAAGGTTCACATAAGCACCGGATTGTTCTGCCCACATGGTCACTGGCAAGACCACATCAGCGTTGGCAGTGGACTGGGAGCTGTAAGCGGCTTGCATGACAACAAAGGGGACCTGTTCCAAGGATTTCGCAAATTTTTGGGTCGGTTCTTCGTCGCTCAGCAAAACAAATGCTGATTGATAGTTTTTCAGATCAATCGGTTGGGTGAGGCCTAGTCTCACCGCCGCAAAGCTGTTGGCTTTTCCCTGGATGCCAATTAGGGCTGCATTGAGTTTGTCTGCAATCTCAATTAACAGCCTGAGGGTGGCCACATCGCTGCTCTTGGTAAATGCTGCGCCGTAGACGATCGAGGGTTTCTGGGCATCTTTGAGTACCCTAACGACTTCATCTAATGCTTTATCACCCGATTCTTTTTCAAGGGCGGCAAGGAATTTCTTCAAAAATTGCGTTTCATTACCGGACTCAAGGGGCAGGGCGTGGGTCGCAAATTCTGATAGGGCATTTTCATGACTATCGACAACAATCAGTTTTGTGCCATCCAATAATTGCCGTTTTACAAAGAAACCTGCAACTTGATGGTCGCTTACTAAGTCTGATCCCAATGAAAGCACAGCGTCCGTGTCTTTAAGATTATCCAGGTTGTTATCAATTTGTTTGCCAATTTTTTCAGCAATCTTTGCTAATGAGGTGATTGGGATGTTGTCATCTAAAGTCGTGACAAGCGCTGCTTGTTTACCATTGGTGAAGATATCTTTGAAGAGAGATAAATCTTCAGCAGGTACTCGTGTAGAAGTTAAGGCAGCCAGTTTGCCAGGCTGGGATAGACCTTCCACGACAGCTTCTAATGCTTGTTCCCAGGTCGCCGCTTTTAATTGCCCATCTTTTCGAATCATAGGTGTCAATAGTCTTAAACGATCCTCTTCGAGGGGTGTGAAGCGGCCTTTTTCGCATAAGAGCCCGTGATTGAGCGGCGATTCCCAATCGCCTTCTATTCTCACCAGTCGATTATTTCTGGTCAGAACATCCCGTTGACAGCCAACTGAACACTCTACACAAACACCGAGATGATGGTCAACTTCCGTCTCTTTGCCTTGGTAGGCGCTTTGGCGATCGATAAGGGCTCCCGTTGGGCAAATTTGGACACAGGTGCCACAGGAAATACATGTGCTTTCACCAAGGGGCACATTGTAGTCCGCAACGAGCAAGCTATCAGCCCCGCGCTCTTCAAAACCGAGGGTGTAATTACCGACCAATTCGCCACAGGCACGCACACAGCGTCTGCAAAGAATACAGCGGTTGTTATCAAGCACGATGTACGGATGTGACGCATCGACTTCAAAGGGCAGCCAATTCGGCTGTAGATCCCAGTGGGTCATGTCTTCGTCGTAAGCGCGATTTTGGAGCTCGCAATCGCCATCACTGACTGGACAGTACATACAGAAATGGTTGCGTTCACTAAAGATCAAGGTCAGAACAAACTTGCGTGCAGCAAGAACCTTTTCTGTATTTGTTTTAATGACCATACCATCCGTAGCCGGCAAGGTGCAGGATGGTTGCAGGGTTCTTGCACCTTCAATATCAACCATGCATAGGCGACAACCACCATAGGGGGTAAGTTGTGGATGATGACAAAGTGTAGGTATGTAAACATCTGCCTGTTCTGCAGCTTCAAGGACAGTTGTCCCTTCTTTTACTTCGACTGTTTTTCCATCAATTGTGAGTTTAATCATCGTCATAACACTCCATAATCCAATCTATTGTATCTGGTAGGCATAGTGCCCCGTCATTGAACAAACGCCTGCAGGACAGACTTTTAACTTGATATGTGCTTCAAGTTCTGCTCTAAAGTGGGCTAAAATGTCGCGCAAGGGTGCAGCCGCTGTCTGTCCAAGACCGCAGTTAGAAAGCTCGTTGAGCTGATCGCTCAATTTTTGTAGATGTTCAAGGTCTTTCATCGTACCCAGACCTTCAGTGATGTTTGAAAGAATTTCGTAGGCACGGTTGTTCCCAATCCGACATGGAATACATTTGCCACAACTTTCATACCGGAAAAAGTGCATCAGGACTTTCGCAAGGTCCACTGGACAAGTGTTTTCGTCACAGATCAGCAAAGCGCCTGAGCCCAAAGCCACCCCAACATTTTGGTAGGAATCAAAATCCATCGGGGTGTCTTGCAAACTGGCTGGAATAATTGATCCACTTGAGCCACCTGTTTGAGCTAATTTCAACCGAGCATTGTTTTTCATGCCCTTTGCATAAATGGCGATGACCTCCCGCAAAGTGATGCCCATGGGAACTTCAATCACGCCAGTCACATTAACATTACCAAGGACAGTGTAAACTTTGGTGCCAGGGCTTGAAGGTGTCCCGATAGATTGGAACCATTCCGATCCATTTAGAATAATGGCGGGAATATTTGCCAGGGTTTCAACATTATTGACCAAAGTCGGTTTTTTCCAGAGCCCATGGGTTGTTGGATAAGGGGGTTTGAAACGCGGTTCGCCGCGTGTGCCTTCAATTGATTCGATGAGTGCTGTTTCTTCACCACAAATATAAGCACCAGCACCTATGTGAATTTTGATATCGAAATTAAAGCCCGAATTGAAAATATTCTCACCCAGCAAACCATAGTCACGGGCTTGTTGAATGGCTTTTTTCATGCGATGGATAGCAAGGAAGTATTCGCCCCGGATGTAGATGTACCCCTCATTGGAGCCAATAGCGTAACCAGCTATCGCCATCGCTTCAATAATGGCGTGTGGATCACCCTCTAGAATGATCCGATCTTTGAACGTCCCCGGTTCACTTTCATCGGCGTTGCAAATGACATATTTTTTGTCACCCTTTGCACCTTGGACAAATTGCCACTTTAATCCCGCTGGAAAACCGGCGCCACCCCTGCCCCTTAGACCGGATTTTTTGATCGTCTCAATCACTTCAGTCGGTGTCATTTCCTTCAGGACAGTTCCCAGAGCAACATAGCCGTCCTGAACGATGTACTCGTCAATTTTTTCTGGGTCTATTAGCCCCACATTTTTTAATACAATCCGGTTTTCAGCTGGTAATGTCCCTTTTCGAGCAGAAAGCCAGGCAATCCTTCCTGAAAGATCATAAGGTGAAACCTGTTTTTCCTGAATAATTCTACCTTTGTAGAGATGCTCTTCAACGATTTTTTTGACTTCGTCAGATTTTACTGACCCATAAATAACAGCCTCAGGATAAACCATTACAAGCGGGTTGAGGCCAGGTTTGCTAATTTCGTTAACCATTGATACGATGACTTCATCATCCAGTCCAAATTCGCTGATGTACTTGTTCATCTCAGTGAACACGTCCAAGGCACCGCAGTTAAGGCTTTCGGGATCCCCTGAAATTAATACTAATGATCGAATTTTTTTCATAATATGGTCCCTATGAATACCTGCTGAGTATTCTTTCTAAGTCTTCTGGTTTGACATTTCCGTGAACATCACTATCAATCAAGAGAACTGGTCCTACGCCACATAAACCGAGACAGCTGGTTGTGACCAAGGTCCATTTGCCATCGTCACTGGTTTCATCTTCACCCAAGTCCAACAATTCTTTTAATTTTTCCCAGACTGCTTTCGCACCATTTACATGACATGGGGCACTTGCACAAAAATGGATGACGTGTCTCCCCCTGGGTTTGGTGGTAAACATTTTGTAAAAAGTCGCGACGGAATAGATTTGGCTTTTTGGGATTTTCATCAATTGATTGATTTCTTCGATGGCTTCACCAGAAATATATCCGATCTTATCGTTAATATCATGCAAAATGGGTATGAGTTCTTCCTCCTCTGTGCCATGTTGTTCGATAATTGTGCGCGCAATATCGCTGTGAGGGCGGTCTTTTAGCAATACATTTTCATCCATATTTTTGTCCTATCATAAAGAGATTTACGTGAGGTCACTTGATCACAATAGCATCATAGGGACAGAGTTGTTCGCAAATACCGCATTTAATGCAAACATCAGGGTCGATGACGTGGGTTTGCCGGCGCTCACCTGAAATTGCATTAACGGGGCAGTTCCGAGCGCATAGGGTACAACCTGTGCAAATTCCATCGATAATCTCGAAACGGATCAAGGCACGGCATACCTTGGCCGGGCAAGTTTTATCATAAATATGCGCTTCATATTCATCAAGAAAATGTTCCAAGGTGCTTTTTACAGGATTTGGGGCGCCTTTTCCCAGTCCGCAAAGACTATTTTCGTTGATTTGATCACAAAGGTGCCGTAATAAGGGGATATCTTCTGGTTTACCTTTGCCGTTACAAATGCGGGTGAGAATCTCTAAAATCCTTCGAGTCCCCACACGGCAGGGTGTACATTTGCCACAACTCTCATCTTGGGTGAATTCCATAAAGAATCTGGCAATATCAACCATGCAGGTGTCCTCATCCATTACAACGAGACCACCGGAGCCCAAAATAGAGCCTGCATCCGCAAGGGCTTCATAGTCCATCGGAAGATCCAAATATTTTTCGGGCAAACACCCCCCCATAGGACCACCGGTTTGGACAGCTTTGAATTTTTTATCATCTTTTATGCCGCCGCCGACATCATAAATGATTTCACGGAGGGTGATACCAAAGGGCACTTCAATAAGGCCTGTATTTTTTACATCTCCTGCCATTGAAAATGTCTTGGTCCCCTTGCTTTTTTTGTAGCCCATGCTCGCAAACCAATCAGCACCATTGAGGATAATTTGGGGCACATTCGCATAGGTTTCAACATTGTTGATGTTTGAGGGCTGCTCCCATAAGCCTTTTTGGGCTGGGAAGGGTGGCCTTGGACGTGGTTCGCCGCGTTTGCCTTCGATTGAAGCCATCAGGGCTGTCTCTTCGCCGCAAACAAAGGCGCCAGCGCCCATTCGCACTTCCAGGTCAAAAGAGAAATCAGAACCAAGAATATTTTCACCTAGTAAACCAAAATTTCGCGCTTGTTCAATAGCTGTATTTAGTGTGCGAACAGCAATGGGATATTCTGCACGGCAATAAATGTAGCCCTGATTAGATCCTGCCGCATAAGCGCCGATGATCATGCCTTCGATGACAGAGTGTGGATCACCTTCCAACACACGTCGATTGGCAAATGCGCCAGGATCTCCCTCATCGGCGTTACAGATCATATATTTTTGGTCCCCTTCAGCGTTGCGGATGAATTTCCATTTCAAACCAGTGGGAAAACCAGCGCCACCACGACCACGCAGGCCGGAATCAAGCACTGTTTGAATTGTATCTTCAGGGGTCATCTCGGTCAGGACTTTTCCTAACGCCATATACCCATCTCGAGCGATGTAATCTTCAATATTGAGGGGGTCAATTTCGCCGATGTTTTTTAAGACGATTCGAATTTCTTTTTTCTGCGGTGCTGAGAGTTCTTCGTCAACAAATTCTTCCTCTTCCAATACAAATTGCTTAGCAACCCTTCCTTTCAGGAAGTGTTCTTCCACCAAGAAGGGGATATCTTCAAGGGAGAGGTTGACATAATGAACGGATTCCGGATAAACCATTAAATCTGGTCCGACCACCTCTGGATCGCCAATGCGGGAAGTCTCTAAAACTTGTACTTCATCAACCAAGCCTTGTTTAACCAATTCATCTTGTAAGGCATCCATAATGGCATGCGCACCTTTTTCAACGCATTGCGGGTCAACAGATACAAGGATATGAGAACGGAAATAGGCCATAATTACCTTCCAGGGTTAATAAAGGAAATATTTATTTTTCGATTTGATATTCTTTGATAATCTCGCCACCAACGACATGTTCTTTCATAATCCGTCGCGCCATGTCAGGTTTGACATTGCCATAAGTCACTTTTTCCTCACCAGGCAAAACAACCTGCAGGATCGGTTCAAAGGAGTCTAAGCCGATGTTCCCCGTCTGGCGAACGATGATATCACTCAAATTTTCGCGTTCGATCATGTCAAGGATTGCCTTGAGAGTCTCACGCGCCCCTGCAGCAATGCCAACAGTACCCATGCCGACAATGACTTCCTTCTTTCCGGAATTTTCCTTTAACTGCTGTTTTCTCAAGGCTTCTTCTCGAATTCGCTTAAGGTCTTCTAAAGATTTAATGGTTGGCATAATTACCTCCGATTGTTTCAATTTGTTGATTCTAAGGGGATTGGATCTATCTCGTAAAGCTTGCCGATGCCTTGTTCAAGAGTCTCTCGGATATATTTCATTACCACTGGTTCACATAGAGGAAGGCCGTCCAAGGTTTCTTTAAGCAGCTGATCATCAAAAACAAAAGTTTTCTCGTTCACTTTGTGTTCGAAAATCCAGTGGATTTCAGGTGTGCCGATTAGTAGTGATAAGAAAGTGCCGCTGATATCGCCTAAAGGCATGCGGTCGATATGGCTGTGCTTAAATGTCACTGTAACATTGGTGCCCACACCCGGTTGGGATTGAATCGTGAAGCAGCCATCGCAGGCTTCCGCAGCCGCTTTGAAAAACGGTATACCTAAGCCAACACTCCGCGTTGTTCTGGATGTGATGAAGGGATCAGTGATCTTTTCAACCGTTTCAGCATCCATTCCTTTACCGTTGTCATGAATACTGATCTGTAAAAGATCCTTGAAGAAGTCTTCATTGATTTGGATTTTTACTTGATCCGCCCCTGCTGAGATACTATTTTCAGCGATGTCCAAGATGTGGAGGGCAATTTCTCTCAAGTTATTCCTCCGCCGATTTAAACTTTTGAATTGTTTGTGGGAATCGATTGGGTTTTACGCGACCTTTGACCTCTTCATCGACTATAATGACCGGTGCTTGGCTGCAAGCACCGACACAGCGGCATAATTCCAGGGTAATCAATCCATCTTCAGTCGTTTCACCAGGTTGGATACCCAGAACTTGCTTTGCTTTTTCGATAATTTGATCAATACCACTCACATAACAAGCTGTGCCGACACAAAATTTGATGGTGTGCTTGCCACGTGGTTTTGTGGTGAAAAAGGAGTAGAAAGAAACGACACCATGAATATGGCTGACAGGTTGACCAAGCCGATGTGCAACATAAACTTGCATGGCTGGAGAAATATGCCCAATCGCTTCTTGCAAATTGTTAAGCACAACCATGGTTGAACCTGATATGTGCTTGTTTTCGTCGATAATGCGGTCAATAACGGCACGTTGATCGTCGTTATTGATGGGATCTTCAACTGGGATGATCTCAGAAGTCTTTAGCATCGATTTCTACTCCAATTGTTATTGTTAGTATTTAGTAACCTTGATGATAAATCGCAATAAGTATAGCTTAAAAACACACTTTCACAATTATACATTATCTTTTTCGCATTCATACAGACAAAGCTCATTTTAAGGGGTGATTTCAAAATTGCGTCCTTTTTTCTGACTTAAAGCTAATTTCAATTCTGCAATGGTTGGGCTTTGAACGGAAAATGTCGTTACACCAAGAAAATCATCGATGAAATGCACGTCCCCATTCTGGATTAACGAATAATTTTGTAATTCCGGATACAGATCAACAGCTTTTTGAGGAGAAATATGGCGTGAAATCTCGAGGGCATCCAGTGTAATGGTTTTTGGAACGAATCCCAGGTGAGGTAACAATCCAAATGCCTGGCGAGTAACGTGAGCAGGGATGAACAAGCCGTCAATATTTGTGACTGCCTGATAAGCTTCCTCAAAACTAAGTTGGGTGGAGTTCAGCAAGAGCCTCTCTTTTCGTTTGATGAATGCACCAGTGTGATCTACGATAAATTGTTCGCCGAAAAATTCGATATTGTTAGGTACGTCTGGAAGTGATTTGTCGACTAGTCTTTGGAGTTCCCTGAGTTGCTCCAATGTATCAAATAAGCACAAGCAATGAACTTCTTCTCTGGTTTGTAATTCCATGCCTGGTAAAACCGTCAGCGGCGTGCCTTGTGCTGCACGAATGACAGCTGCGGCATTTTCACTGGCATTGTGATCCGTAATGGCAATAAGGTCAAGATTAAGTTCAAGTGCTTTACGGACGATGAGCGGTGGGATCATCTCAACACCGGCATCGGGAGATAATACGGTATGGATGTGTAACTCAGACCTATATTTTTTCAAAGATTGCCTTGTTGACCGTTAACTTTCCTTTGCTCTCAATCCCATTTCCCAAAGTTTGCCACAAATGTAAAAATTTGGCTCTGGCGATGAAAGCAGAATGATATTCTTTTCATTTGCCTTGGATATGGTTTGTTGATCGGGTTGAGCATCCTCCGTGATAATAATGGCAGGGATATCCAGCAAAGCAGCCACAGCAATGATATTGCTATGCGCCATTAGTGTTATCCAGATGCCCTCAGGCGCTGCCCCTGTCATGACACAAGACAAGAGGTCAGAGCAGTAACCGCTCTTAACTTTTACGTTGGATAAGTCTTGAACTTTTGTTAATATTTTGAGTTCAAGTTCTTCAATGATTTTCTTAAGATCCATAGTTATCTCAATTCATCAATTTCCAAATGCTTTGGTTGTCTTCTAAGAATTCACCGTATCTTTATTCAAGTACATAATGATATAAAGATTGGTTCCTCGATCTTTTGAGGATACAAGGCGCATTTCGTCTGCACATCGGTTGATATTGTAAAGCCCCATCCCGGCACCGAAGCCCATAGATCGGACTTCGGGCGTGGCAGTGGAAAAGCCGGGTTGCATGGCTTGTTCAACATCTTCAATCCCTGGACCATCATCGTAGGCTTCTACCGTGATTTTGTGCGGTTCAATCTCCACTCGTAAGGTTCCGCCATTGTTTGTGTGAATGATCAAGTTCATCTCAGCTTCGTATGTTGCTATGCCACAGCGTCTAGCAGTCTGCTTTGAAGCCCCCATCCGTAAAAGGGCTTTTTTGATGTTATTTGAAGCGTTGCCGCCGCGGGAAAAATCATTTTTACGAATGTTGTATCGTAAAATGAGGCTTGTGCGGTCAGAGACGATATCTTCGAAAAGGTGGCTGGCTCGATAACGAATAATTTCTTCAGCTTGATAATCTTTTTGAAGTGCGTTAAGTAAACCTGTTGAAATATCGCCCTTGGTGAGGATGCCGACCAGGTCACCGCGTTCATTCAGCACGGGTAGACGTCCAAAACGGGTTTGGGCAAAAATCTTCAACGCTTCAATCACAGAATCGCTATGACGCACTGTTACTGGATCTGGGGTCATATAATCGGAGACTTTGGCATCGTATTTGTTTTCACGAAGGTACCTAATCAGATCTTCAATGCTTAATATCCCGATAAGTTGATGGCTTTCTACAACTGGCGCACCAGAGAAACGCTGTTTTTGAAATACATCCAAAGCGGTTTCCATCCTCATTGTTGGTGGTAAACTTTTTACTTTTTTTGACATCACCTCAGAAATTTTTAGCTCGTAAGCTAATTCTTCTGTTCGGGAGATTTCTAAGACATCTTCCTCAGACGGTATTGGTTTATTATCGGGCATGGGTCCTATTCTTTCACTTTAAAAAGGGCAATCGCCCTCTGCTTCTAACTCGTAATTTGGCAAACCAGCTTGAAACAATTTGCCACTTGCTGTATAGAGCCCCATTTTTGTCTTAATTAGCGGAATGTTTTCCATTTCTGCAATTTCAAGCATTTCTAGTGTTGGATTTTTACAGCGAACAAAGACAATTGCTCGGATATCTGCTATTTGCGCCGTGCGTAGAACTTGTGGGTTGCATAAACCGGTCAGTAAAACAGATTCGGGTTGAATGGATGTGAGCACATCACTCATGAGATCTGCACCCATTGCCCCGCCAATTTCGATTTCGTCTGTTTCGATTGGTGTAAGAAGTTCACCATCGATCAGCGATATTACTTCAGATAACTTCATCCTATTCCTTTAATCAATATTTAATTAATTCATCGTTTGCCGTCAATAATCATACCAAATAATCACTTAAGTGGGAAAATAACAAAGTGCGGGTAAAATAATGAAGCGTGGTTCTAAAAAAATTTGTTTTTGAGGTATTTTATGGCAGAAATTATTAGAAGTGTCAAGGGAACGAGGGATTTCTATCCCCAAGATATGGCTATTCGCCGCTGGATGTTTGATATCATTCGAGAAGTTTCAGCGCAATTTGGCTATCAGGAATATGATGGTCCCTGCTTGGAATTTATTGACTTATACGCTGCCAAATCTGGTGAGGAGTTGGTCAAAGAGCAGGCCTTTGTGTTTTCGTCGCCCGGTGATGACATGCTCACACTGCGTCCTGAGTTGACTCCAACACTGGCAAGGATGGTCGCACAACAGCAATATGAAATTGCATTTCCGTTACGGTGGTGGTCCATTGGGCCATTCTGGCGGTATGAAAATCCGCAGCGGGGAAGAACCCGGGAATTTTTCCAATGGAACATCGACCTGGTCGGTACGGAATCCATCACCGCTGATGCCGAAATTATTGCCGTCGCGGCAAATTTTTTCAAGAAAATTGGATTATCCCCACAACAAGTTAAAATCTTCGTTAACAATCGCCGCTTAATGGATCAGGCATTTGCTAAACTTGAAATTAGCCAAGCTTTACGGCCGAAGGTTTTTCGTGTGGTTGATAAGTTGGATAAGCTTTCCGTAAAAGAATGGCAAGCTTATGCCTTGGATACGGGGCTTTCTGAAATTCAGGTTGCAGGGTTGATGGATTTGGTCAAAAATGAAGATTTGTGGCAGGAATCTGAAGATTTATGTGAATTATTTGAACTTTTGAAAGTTTTTGAAGTCGCTGATTACGTCCAATATAATCCTAGGGTTATTCGCGGCCTTGATTACTACACAGGCACAGTGTTTGAAGCCTTTGAGCAAGGTGGACAGTCACGGGCTATCCTGGGCGGAGGTCGTTATGATAACCTGGTGGCCGATGTGGGGGGCAATCGATTAACCGGTGTGGGTTTTGCCATGGGCGATGTTGTAATGGAATTGGTTCTGCGTGATGCTGGCGTCATCCCAGAGAAACTGGGGAACACGCCTGAGGTGGTTGTGACTGTATTTGATGAAGAGACGCTGGTGGAATCCCTTAAACTAGCGCTTTTCCTTCGGGAATCTGGTTTCAAGACAGTCGTTTATCCCGAGCCGGATAAACTTGGTAAACAATTTAAGTATGCAGACCGCTTGGATATATCAGTCGCTGTTATCCTGGGACCGGATGAAATTTCGTCTGGTCAGGTGGCGGTTAAGAACCTAAAGACCCGAGAACAAGTTACCATCAAGCGAGAAGACCTGCTTGAGCAAATTGGCGAATTCTTGCCAATGGGTCGTTGATGTGATAAAATCATGGTCTGATTATGGTGCCTGTAGCTCAATGGTTAGAGCGCGTCACTGTGGATGATGAGGTTGAGGGTTCGACCCCCTTCAGGCACCCCTTGAGAAGCCCTTAGAGGGCTTTTTTTGTTAATCCCTTTTATTCAAATAATCCTCGACAGTACCCCAAGTTTCAACGCGGTTTAGTTCTTTCTGCCTGGCTTGAAAATGAATCATGATAGGGGCATGTGGATGTTGCGAGATAAAAGCATGATCCCCATAGCAAATGGCTTTTAAGGTCATGGGCAGATGTTGTTTGAAGATTGAATCCCGCCATTTGGCTGGTCCTAAAACAAGGCCACCACTCACGTGCACATGAATGTGCAGGTTTAACCCATTTTCATTCTTCCATTCCCCCAATACCTCGTCCCGCATTAATTTCGTATACCAACCAGAGATTTGTTGGTGATCGAAGTCCCTATCGATGGTAAGAAACAAATCGCCTGTCCTGTCTGAGTGGGTGAGGGTGTAACGTCTTAGCAGTGGTGACGGATGATCCTTAATGGCTTGCCTATAGTCAACATGTAATTTTTCGGGCTTAAATTCAGACATAATATAAATTCCTCTCCGTAAAATTTTGGTTTAAATGTCTTGTTTTATATGTCACCAGCATTTATCCGATATATTATTGAGCCCAATTTTTCAAGGTACCCCGTGCCAAAGCTCGATCGTGATACCTGCCGTGGGGGGTGATGGCATCGTAACCGCCTATACCAACAAAACGGCGCAGCAAGGGTGAAAGTTGATTGCCATACCGATGCATACACGATTTGGGGTGAATCCCTGGCCAAGAATAGCACGAGACAACCCAACGGCGTTTGCTCGTCTGGATTGTTTTGGGGAGTGCGTCCCAGGCAGGATCATCAGGTGGAAAAATATATTGGTCGAGGTTGCCCTGGGGAATGCCCTCAATCGCTTTGACCTCATTCGGTGTGATTAAGAAGTCATATGGATCAACCGATAAATCTAAGATTACAGCGTTTTTTGGCAAAAATTCAAGGAAATCATTCGGAATAACCGTTGCACTGGGGTCGTTTCGTTGGGTTGCGTCAATGAGTAAGTGTGAATTTTGCAATAAATTACGGACGATGTTTAAGTGCGAGGTAAGGTCGTAATCGATGACATGGACGATATTGCCGGGGATTTTTTGCGCCGCATAGGTTTGCCACAGGTCTACATCACCATAACGTATGGCTGCTTGTACTGCGTGGGAACCGACCCCGCCTGATCCTAACAGCGTCACATTGATCGGGCTTCTGTTCGGGGACGCAAGCCCTTGACCCTCTAATAGTTTATCAAGCACTTGGAATGCAATTTCACAACCATTCCAGGCGACTGATTTTAGGTTCTCAACGAGACGTTGGCCGTTATCATCCACAATGGACTCAAGGGAGATTGCATTGATATTGTGATCAAGAAGAAACTCGCGCCTCAGCGGACGGGTGGGAAAATGGCACATGGAAATCAGACAACTCCCGGGTTGCATCATTTCCAGAAATTCTTGCGGGGGGTATCTGAGCACCAGTACCACATCTTGTCGGTACACCTCGTCAATTGCGCCGAAGCGAATATTTGGCGATTTCGCATAGTCTAAAGCCTTGAAGCCTAATTCATGGCCATAATCTTTTTCCAAAAGGACATCGGAGAAGAATCGACTCATTTTTAATACAAAATCTGGCAGAAAAGCGCGTATTTCTCCCGGTTCTGCATGTATTTTTCCTAATCCTAAGGTCATTTCTTTTGTCATAACTATTGCCGATCTGATCTATAGATTTCTATGTTAATAAGGATAATACACTTTTAAGCCATAATAAATTGTATAGCGGTAAAAAATAATAAGGATAAAAAAAATGAAACAAGAACATCAGAAAACAAGCAATGACGAAATTGATGACAAGAGAAATAAACACAACAAAAATGGGGCGCATTCAGGGCATGAAGATATGTTTCGGAGGAAATTTTGGCTTTCGTTAATTTTAAGTGTGCCAGTCCTGGTTTTTAGCGAAACTGTGCAAAATTGGCTTAATTATTCGACACCTACTTTCCCACTTTCAGAATGGATTGTGCCTGTCTTTTCGATCATAGTCTTCTTCATTGGCGGCTTACCTTTCTTCCGGATGGCGAGGGGGGAGTGGAAGCGTAAGCAGCCCGGGATGATGACATTGATTGCAATGGCGTTGTCTGTCGCCTTTGTCTATAGTATCGCCTCAACTTTTGTCAATTTGGGACAATCCTTTTACTGGGAACTTGTGACCTTGATTGATGTGATGCTGCTGGGGCATTGGATCGAAATGCGCAGCGTCCGCCAAGCATCGGGAGCCTTGCAAGAATTGTCAAAATTATTACCAGACACTGCTGAAAGGGTGAAAGAAAACGGGGAGGTTGAGACGGTGGAAGTTTCAGCGCTCAACCAGGGTGATATTGTGCTCATTCGGCCTGGGGCGAGCGCACCTGCTGACGGTGAGGTTGTCAAAGGTCAGTCAACAATGAACGAATCAATGATTACCGGGGAATCGAAACCTGTACCCAAAGAAGAAGGGGATAAGATTGTGAGCGGCACCATCAATGGCGATGGGAGCTTAACAGTGAAAATTCAGGCTGTTGGGGAACAGACGGTATTGGCTGGCATTATGCGGTTAGTTGAAGAAGCTAGAGAATCGAAATCAAAGACGCAAATATTAGCTGATAAAGCTGCCGGATGGCTATTTTATGTTGCCTTAGGCGTCGCACTCGTCACAGCGATTGCCTGGATAATTGCCATCGGGTGGGATGTGGCCGTGCTCAATCGAGTGACGTCAGTGCTGGTGATAGCCTGTCCCCATGCTTTAGGATTGGCCATACCCCTTGTGGTTGCGATCTCGACGTCAATCGGTGCGAAAAATGGGATATTAATTCGAGATCGGGTGGCTTTAGAAATGTCTCGCAATTTGAACACGGTCGTTTTTGACAAAACTGGCACTTTAACTAAAGGCGTATTTGCCGTAATCGACATGGTATCTCAGGAAAATGATGAACTGGATCAGTCCTTAGCCTTTGCAGCTGCTTTGGAGCGTGATTCAGAGCACCCAATTGCGAAAGCAATCGTGGAAAAGGCTAAAGAACAAGCGTTGAATATCCCGGATAAATCTGAGTTTGAAGCGATTAAAGGAAAAGGCGTTAAAGCTAAGATTGACGATCAACTTTGGTTTGTAGGCAGTCCAAGGTTACTTGAGGAAAAAGACATCAAGCTAAGTGGTGCTTTACGCAAATTCTTAGATACTGCCAGTGAAAAGGGGCAAACGATAGTGTTCCTGATGACTGAAGAAGAAGCTGTTGCAGCCTTTGCTTTGGCAGATCAGATTCGCGATGCGGCTTATGAAGCTGTGGATAAATTACAAAAACAAGGTTACGAAGTGGCGATGATAACAGGTGATCATCAAGCGGTTGCCAAAGCTGTGGCGAAGGAATTGGGCATAAAAAGCTATTTTGCGGAAGTTTTACCCGAAAATAAAGACCAGGAAATTAGAAACCTTCAAGACCAAGGAAAATTAGTGGCAATGGTTGGCGATGGCGTCAATGATGCACCCGCACTGGCGAGGGCTGATGTGGGCATTGCCATTGGCAGTGGAACGGACGTCGCCATTGAATCAGCCGGGATTATTTTAGTTGAGAATGATCCTCGAGATATCCTCAAAATTATTGAACTGAGTCGGGCAACGTATCGAAAAATGGTTCAGAACTTAGTCTGGGCAACGGGTTACAATATTATTGCCCTACCATTGGCGGCAGGTGCTTTGGCACCTTTTGGTTTTTTACTGCCTCCAGCACTTGGTGCTTTGGTTATGTCCCTCAGCACAGTCATCGTGGCAGTTAATGCACAGCTTCTGAATCGCGTGCAAACAAAGCTAACATCTAAGGGTTGATCGATTTATTGACCGAATTAACCACTTGTGGCATAATATACAAGCAAAAGTAAATATACAAACGCGTTGATGGAAACGAGTACGCGCCCCAATGTTTTAAAGCGATTTCGGAATGGGTGAGAGCCGAAAAACAAGGACGCTGAAAATCCTTCCGGAGCGGCAATCTGAACTTCCTTAAAGGAACACTAAGTGCGCCGGAGTCAAACTCTGTTACAAAAATGCGGTTATATCACAAAGAAGTGATGTATCCGACTGAGGTGTCTGTTTTGTTGTACAGAAACCAGGGTGGTACCGCGGGTAGTTTACTCGTCCCTGTGTGGGACGAGTTTTTTTTTAATGTTAGCCATAATGGAGGAGCGATGTTTGAACCTGTATCATCACGACTAAATCTTACCTTGATGGAATCCGAAATTTTACGATTTTGGAAAAATCATGATATTTTTCATCAATCGATGGATTTACGTGAGGGTGGTCCTGAATATGTATTTTATGAAGGTCCACCGTCCGCGAATGGTAAGCCAGGTGTCCATCACGTGTTATCGCGTGTGTTTAAAGACATGTTCCCCCGCTATAAATCCATGCAGGGGTATCATGTCCTCCGCCGAGGGGGGTGGGATACCCATGGTTTGCCGGTAGAAATTGAAGTGGAAAAAAGGCTCGGTTTTACCAACAAACAAGACATTGAAGATTATGGGATTGCGAAATTCAACGAGCTTTGTCGCGAATCTGTCTTCACCTATATCAAGGATTGGGAAAAACTCACCGATCGGATAGGTTTTTGGGTGGATCTGGATCAGGCTTATGTCACCTACAGAAACTCTTATATTGAATCTGTGTGGTGGTTATTGAAATCCATTTGGGACAAAGGGTTGCTGTATCAAGGCTTTAAAGTTGTGCCCTATTGTCCAAGGTGTGGCACACCCCTCTCGGACCATGAGGTCGCGCAAGGATATGCCCAAGCCACCGATCCATCCGTATTTGTGCGGATGCCCTTGGCAGATGAGGCTAACACATCCCTGTTGGTTTGGACTACCACGCCATGGACGTTGCCAGGAAATGTCGCCGTCGCCGCCCACCCGGATATTGATTATGTTAAAGTGGCGATCGGTGAAGGTCATGATCGGGAAAATTTAATCCTCGCCAAGACCCTGCTTGAAAAAGTTATGGGCGACCGAGCGTATGAGGTGGTAGATTTTTTCAAAGGCAAACAACTTCGAGGTGTGCATTACCAGCCCTTGTTCACCTTTATGCCAACGGAGAAAGACGCCCATTATGTGGTCTTAGCAGACTTCGTCACCACTGAAGACGGGACCGGGTTGGTGCATATAGCTCCCGCCTTTGGCCAAGATGATATGCAAATGTCGGTTGAGTATGATCTACCCATCTTGATGACGGTCAACGAAAGTGGCAAATTTATCAATAATGTTCGCCCTTGGGCTGGTATGTGGGTGAAGGATGCTGATCCATTAATCATCCAGGATCTTCAAAATCGTGGCCTATTGTTTAATGTTGGCACCTATGAACATACCTATCCCTTCTGTTGGCGTTGTGACACCCCCTTGCTTTATTACGCGCGTACAACCTGGTATATCCGTACGAGTGAATTGAAAGATCGCTTGGTGGCATTAAATGAAAATATCAATTGGTACCCGGAGTATATTAAACACGGGCGTTTTGGTAATTGGTTAGAAAACAACATCGACTGGGCTTTAGGGCGCGAACGTTATTGGGGCACGCCCCTGCCGGTATGGGAATGCGATAGCTGCCATCACCAATTGTGTGTTGGTTCTGTGAGTGAATTGAGTAAATATGCTGGGCGTGATCTGAGCGATTTAGACCTCCATCGCCCCTATGTTGATAACGTTCACTTCGTCTGTCCAAAATGCCAGGGTAAGATGAGTCGAGTAGAGGAATTGATCGATGTATGGTTTGATTCGGGTTCGATGCCAGTTGCCCAGTGGCATTACCCCTTTGAAAACGTAGAAAAATTTAAGGAACAATTCCCGGCTGATTTCATTTGTGAGGCTGTTGACCAGACGCGGGGATGGTTCTACACTTTACACGCGATCAGCACGCTTGTGTTTGACAGTCATTGCTTTGATAATGTAATCAGTTTGGGACTGATCCTCGACAAGGACGGATATAAGATGTCCAAATCTCGAGGGAATGTGGTTGATCCTTGGGATGTGATCAAACAACACGGCGCGGATGCATTACGCTGGTATTTATACACGGCTGGCGCACCTGGTCAGGAACGTCGTTTTTCGGAAGATCTCGTCGGTGAAGTCGTCCGCAATTTCACCCTAACCTTATGGAACACTTACTCCTTCTTTGTGACCTACGCCAACTTGGATGAATGGTCACCGCAAGAAGGTGTTGAACCTGAATACAGCGATCTTGACCGGTGGTTACTGTCCTCATTACACACCCTTGTGCGGGATGTGACCGACGCTTACGAAAATTACAATGTGCCTGCTGCCACTCGCCCCATTGAAAAATTTGTCGATCAGCTTTCAAATTGGTACTTGCGGCGTTCAAGACGGCGCTATTGGAAGACTGAATCGGATTCGGATAAATCAGCAGCTTATGCGACCCTGTATGAAGCCCTCAAAACGCTCTCTTTTCTTTTGGCACCGACAATGCCCTTTATTGCAGAAGAGATGTATCAGAACTTGGTAAGAGAAAACGATCCAGAGGTACCTTTATCTGTACACCTTGCCGATTGGCCAAGCTTTGATGCAACCCTCATTGATGATAACTTAAACCGGGATATGGCGGCTGTGATGAAATTGGCTTCACTTGGTCATGCGGCTCGTAACTCGCAAAATCTAAAGGTACGACAGCCCTTGGGTGAAGCCGCTTTTGTGGTCGGGAATTTAGACGAACAGAGTGTGGTTGATGCCTATGCAGATTTATTGATGGATGAACTCAATGTGAAATCCGTCAGCTTATTAGATAGTGCCTCTGACGCGGTTACTTTTAGTTTGAATCCGCTTCCGAAGCAATTGGGCCAAAGATTTAAAGCACAATTTCCGAAGGTGCGGAAAGCCTTACTTGAACTACCGGCAGATCAATCTGCCCGGAAATTACTGGATGGCGAAACTTTATCAATTGCCGTTGATGGCGAAACATTTGAAATCTCCCCAGATGAAGTTGAGGTCCGAGCTGAAGCGAAAGAGGGCTTTGCAGTAGCATCAGAAGGCGCTTATTTAGCAGCCTTGGTGACAGATCTGACAACGGATCTTATCAAAGAGGGTCTTGTGAGAGAATTCGTAAGACGGGTACAATCGCTGCGGAAAGATGCAGAGCTTGATATTGCTGATCGGATCAATTTGTATTACACTGCCTCTGAAGGATTGAAAGAAGCGATCGAAGCCCATGCTGGCTACATCAGAGAAGAAACCCTTACAAGAGAAATCACGAGCGGGAGCATTCCAGAGGGCCTGCCCTTACTTCAGGATGAATTTGACGATGAGACCGTTCGAATTGCCATCGAAAAAGTGTAAAAATTGGAGACACGCTTGAAAAAAATTGTTAGAGACTACTGGCTCCTTTTTGTCATTGCCAGCTTTATTGTGATTTTAGACCAGGTTAGTAAAGTGTTGGTCAGGGCTAATATTCCCTTTGGTGGGCGATGGATGCCTCTGACGTGGCTGGAACCCTATTTTCGGTTTGTCCACTGGGAAAATACCGGCGCCGCTTTTGGATTTTTTCAAAATGGTGGATGGCTGTTTGGAATTATGGCGGTGATTGTGGCAGTTATGATCATCCTCTATTTCCCTCAGATTCCAAAGGATAAAATATTAATGCGCATCGCAATAGCTATGCAATTAGGCGGCGCGCTTGGGAACTTAATTGATCGGATTGTTTTCGGTCCGGTCACAGATTTTATTTCCGTTGGTAATTTTGCAGTATTTAACATTGCTGACTCAAGTATTACAGTGGGTGTAGGTTTATTGATTCTTGCATTATGGCTTGACGAAAAGAATGAAAAAAAGGCTGAGCCATCCCCTGTTGTGAGCCTAACACAGAATGATATTGAGGGACAAGATCAGCAATCATGACACGAAATGAATTTTTTTTTGAAGTTGAACCTGGGGAGTCCATTCGTATTGATAGATATCTTTCGGATCAATTTGAGGATATCTCCCGTTCTCAAATCCAGCGCTTGATAGAAGCTGGCAATGTGTCATTAAATGGCATGATCATCGAGAAGACAAGCACCATTGTGACCCCTGGCGATTCTTTAAAAATATTGCTGATTGAGGATAAACCAGAAAGAATAATTCCTGAGGGAATCCCCCTTGATATCCTTTATGAGGATGAAAACGTCATTGTAATCAACAAAGAATCCGGTATGGTTGTGCATCCTGGGGCTGGTAATTATTCAGGGACGGTAGTCAACGCCCTTTTGGCGCACTATGCACCGATTCGCGAGGTGGGTGACCCCGAAAGGCCAGGCGTCGTTCACCGATTGGACAAAGAGACCTCAGGAGTATTGATCTTTGCAAAAACGAACAAGGCATATAAGTGGTTGGTACAGCAATTTAAATCGCGAGATCTACAAAAGAAATATCTGGCATTGGTAGACGGTCATCCACCAACACCGACGGGCAGGATAGAAGCCCCCATCACCCGAGACATCTATAATCGAATGCGAATGGCTGTTGGATTGCGAGGTCAGGGCAAGCCGGCTTCCAGTGAGTATTTTGAATTACAAAGATTTGAGCATCACAGTTATTTGGAAGTCCATCTGCTCACTGGACGCACGCATCAGATCAGGGTTCATCTCAGCTATATCGGCGTTCCTGTGACAGGCGATACGCTCTATGGCCATCGAAAACCCAGCATTGATATTGACCGATTCTTTTTGCATGCGTCTTCTTTAACTATCAAACTCCCTGGTGACCGAACACCTATGACTTTTACTGCACCTCTACCGGAAGATTTAAAAACACTATTGAATTCCCTATAAACTGAAAGGGGCAAAATGACGTGGATTGATTTGCGATCGGATACTGTTACCCTCCCAACACCGAAAATGCGACAGACGATGGCGAATGCCGAGTTGGGTGATGATGTCTATGGTGAAGACCCCACCGTCAATCGCCTGCAGGAGATGGCAGCAGAGCGTTTAGGAAAAGAAGCCGGTATATTTGTTCCCTCGGGCACCATGGGAAATTTAGCGGCAATATTGGCCCACTGCGGCCGGGGTGATGAGGTGATTATGGGGGACTGTGCGCATACTTTTCTGTATGAAGCAGGTGGCATTTCAGCGTTGGGTGGTGTGCATCCTCATATCGTTCCAAACCAATCGAATGGTACGATCTTGCTAGAAGATATTAAAGGCGCTGTTCGTGATGATAATATTCACTTTCCAAAATCAAAATTACTCATCTTGGAAAACACCCATAATCGATGCGGAGGCGTTTCACTTTCACGGGCTTACATGCTTGAAGCTGCGCAGGTCGCACGTGACAAGGGATTGGCAATTCATTTGGATGGGGCCAGAATATTTGACGCCGCAGTCGACCAAAATTTACCCGCAATTAAGCTGGTTGATATGGTTGACTCTGTCACATTTTGTCTCAGCAAAGGGCTATGCGCCCCTGTAGGCTCCGTTCTGTGTGGGTCAAAGGGTTTTATCCATGAAGCCCTCCGAATTCGAAAGCAATTGGGCGGTGGGATGCGGCAAGTCGGTGTTTTGGCAGCAGCAGGCATCGTTGCGATGGAAGAAATGGTCGATCGCTTGGTTGAAGATCACCAAAAAGCAAAAGACTTGGGAAAGGCCCTTGCAGAAATACCTGGAATAAGCTTGGAAAAATCATCACCAAACACAAATATGGTCTACATCGGTATCGACCCAGAACAGAAGCTGGACGCCAAAATGCTCTCTGAAGGATTGAAAAAACAAGGCGTTTTAGTCGGGATTACAGGCCCACGCCAATTCAGACTGGTTTGCCATTATTGGATAAAAAATGATGATATCAATAAGGTCGCCAAAGCATTTCGAGATGTTATAAGCGAAAACTGAAGTTATAAAAGCAAGGGAGTGGCTATGCTGGTTGTGTTATCCGATTTGCATCTTTCTGATGTGAGAACAACACAAATTGGTCCCCGACAATTCTATCGGAATCTTCCACCTGATATTTATCATTCATATTTTCGAGAGTTAAACCAGATTGTATTAGCCAATGATGTTGAACATCTTGATTTTGTCCTTGCGGGGGATATTCTTGAAATATCTCGTTCATCTCATTGGCTAAAAGGGGAAAAACGTCCATACATCGACAATGACGATGTCCTTCCAGGTTCTGAAGTTGAAAAGATCATTTTGGAGATTGTTGATAACATTGCACAGGAAGAACGTGTGAGTGGAACTTTAAAATTATTCAAGCAAATTCAAGATTATTTTGATGTCGAAGTAGATTTGCATTATATCCTTGGTAATCATGATCGCCTTGCTAATGCGACGCCTGAAATTCGGACCAGGGTTCGAGAACTTTTAGGGCTGGACCTATCACCCACACTGATCCCGTATCACCTTGTTTTAGAAGACTATCTTGGGCAACCTTTTTGCCTTGTTAGACACGGGCATGAATATGACCCTTCAAATTTTGCCTTGAATATGCAGGAACTTGACCAAATTCCCACTGAAATATCCCCATCATTCTATGGAAAAGCTTCTTTAGGTGATATTATCACCAGTGAATATGGTGCCGCACTTCCCTGGTTATTTGAGCAAATTTATGGGCGGGAAGCGATTCGCAATGAGGATAGCTTGTTGGCAATGTGGCAGCGATTGAACGAATTTGACGATGTCCGTCCAACTTCTGCGTGGTCAGCCTATTTGTTTTCCACACCAGGTATTAGCCGTGAAAAAGCCTGGGAGTTGTTGGAACCGTGTTTTATCGAGATTATTAATAATCTTCGTGATATTGATCAATTTACAAAAACACTTCGAGATTCGGAAGCTGTTAGTGCATTTGCACGAATTGCTCTGATGTCATTACTGAAGTTAGGTGTTTTTAAGAAGGGGATTCCATTCTGGTTGGTCAACACGATGATGGATAGTGTCTCATCGGCTAAATTTGAATCTCAGGTAAAGTGGGTGAAAAAAGAAGCGCTCATCCAAGATAAAACCTCAGGTTGTCAATGTGTGATCAGCGGTCACACGCATTTTGCTGAAGTTTCCTTGATATCAGCCAGTAAAACCACCCAACGCTATTATATTAATACCGGTACGTGGCGGAATGTGATTCCAGCGACCAACAACCTTTCTGATTTTGGACGTTTGAAAGGATTAACCAAACTGATTGTTTTTTATCCAAGGGAAAGAGATGGTGAGTTGCAATCCGAAAATTGGGCTTTTCATACCTTGAGTGGTGTTAGCTATGGTGAGCGTCGGTTAATTTAGAAAATGCTATTGTCTTAGGCTGTTTTATAAAAAACTTTTCCAAAATCAAGCCCATCAAGAATAATATGAGGTCAATAAGGGGATAATACAAGCAATTATTGGTACAATTTTTATTGTGATATTTTTTTTAGGGACCATAAATTATTATATCTGGCGCTCTAATGGCAATGAAGCCGTTTTAGTTTGTTAAATACGATGAATAATCAGGAGAAAAAACATGATTGATCCGGTTATTTTTTCATTCACAATAGGTAATCTTACTTTTTCATTATATTGGTATGGGTTTTTGGTGATGTTGGGTGTGGTTGCAGCAACTTTATTGTCCACTGTGGAATTTAAACGGCGAGGGCAAGCCTCAGATTATATTTGGGATAGTTTATTGTATGTATTGCCGGCAGGCATTATTGGTGCGCGGTTATGGTATGTCGTCAACACAAGCTTAGGTGGCGATCTGCGTTACATCGAAAATCCCATTTCCATCCTGAATATTAAACAAGGTGGATTACATTATTATGGGGCGATTTTATTTGGTGCGATTGCTTTTTATATCTACGCCAAGAAAATGGGCTTAGATATGTGGTTAGCTTTGGATGCTGTGGCACCTGGCTTGTTGTTGGGTCAAGCGGTCGCAAGACCCGCGAATTTTATCAATCAAGAACTTTACGGGCAGCCCACAAAATTACCTTGGGGCATCAAGATCGATGCCGAACATCGGATGCCACCCTGGAACGATTTATCAAACTTTCCTGAGGCAACGACACGTTTTCATCCCACTTTTGCCTATGAAATTTTGTGGAATTTTTTTGCAATGGGTGTGTTATTGATCCTATCGAGAAAATACGAAGAAAAACTCAAGCCTGGCGTTATTTTTGGGGGCTGGTTGATCCTGGCGGGTATTGGAAGAAATATCATTGAATTTTTCAGACCAGATCAGCCTGCCTTTCCGGGCACAGCATTTAGTTATTCTCGCCTGGTGGCAATTTTGATGGTTATTGCCGGCATTTTGCTGATCCTGATTAAATATCGGATTATCAAAATTAAGTTTCTTAAACCTATGCGGGAGTCTTATAAAATTATTCCGAGTTTAGAAGAACGAAATGCGATAAAGGTTAAACCTGAGTCTGGTGAAGATTAATATGGTTATGATTTGGCGGATAATATCTGATAAAAGCGAAATAAAACCATGTTATAGGGGGATTACTGCAGGGAATAAACTTGTTTGAGGGTTTTATAAAAGTCTTTGACACCTTGTTCAATTAATAAGAAGGACTCGAGAAATGTATCAGTGGGGTAAGGATCGGGGATGTCCAAGGATTCAGCATCTTCGACGAATGCCATCAGAAGGTGGGTATTTTCGGGATGCCCTAATTCGTCAGCGACGCGTTGAGACATAGCGATCAAATAATCGGCTTGATGAATCTCTTGTGGCGTGATTTGTTGTGCTCGTTTTGTTTTTTCTAAAGGGTAGTGGTGATTTTTTAGGATTTGTAAAGCTCGATGATCGGGACGAAAACCGACATCCCAATTTTTAGTCCCTCTTGACAACACCTCAAAGTGGTTCAGAAGACCATCAGATCTCGCCAGCTCTTTAAAGATGGCTTCTGCCATGGGTGATCGACAGTAATTGCCTAAGCAAACAAAGATAATTTGGATTTTTGACATGGTTTATTCCCGAATTTGAGTGTTGTTATTATTACGGTTTAATAATTAATAGCTTTAATGTGTATGATTGAAATCCAAAAGGAAGAAAATATATTATTCGTATAGGTTTTTAATTATCATTGAATATGATAGGTTAATTATACTGGCTAGAAGCATAACGCTCGGAGCGTTTAGTAATGTCTCTAAGATGCACCAAAAGGTTTCTAAGCCTATTTAGGCGAGTTTTGGTTGTGGGGGTTGATGATTGTTGATGGCAAGCGGGTAAGGGGTTTAGAAGAACGCGGTAAAGAATATGAAATTTTATTTTGGCTAATATTGTGCGCTCAAATGCGGAGCGCACGCTACGGGACTCAAAATTGTGCATACGCAATGGTACGCAGAACCCTCACGGCTTTCTCGCCGTCTCGCTGCCGCTGGGGGGCGTTACAGCCTCAAGGCAAGCACCTATGCGCAATCTACGGGGCGGTGAGGGTGGCGTGGATTGCAATGTTATTGGTTTTATCAAATTGTTAGGGTAAGAAAAAAGGGCGCGCGAAAATTTCAACGCACCCTGTAAATTGGTGTTAATTAATCTTGTTTTTCTGGGAAATTTGGCAATGTGTGGCCGCGCAGAGCAAGAAGTAGATCTTTGCGTTTTAGGGCTCGTTTTCTGTCGATTTCAACGGCACTGATTTTGTCATCAGCCAATTTCCGGAGGGCTTCAATCCATGAAGCGCTTTGTACAGGTTCATGGATTGCCCGCCAACGTTCAACTTTGATCGGTAACTCATCTTTATTGACCAGAACTTGACGTGTTCTGGTGAGTGTTAATCCCTGGGATTCAAAGGTGAATTCCTCATCTTTAAATTCGGATTTCACCGGGCAAACCTGCATGCAAGCCCCACACTTGATGCAATAGTAGTCCGCCAAGACCAGCTCGCCATCATCGTTGATATGTAAGGCTCTTGTTGGGCAGATGTCTGCGCAAGCAAAACAGCCCTCAACGCATTTTTCGCGAATTAACTCTACGCTTCCTTCCCATCGTTGGACGACCTTGAAAGCACCATCACTGGCAACTTCACATTGTCGGCAGCGGATACAATGGGCGTAATCAATAGTCATGGTGTCTTTTTCTTCATCATAACCGATGACATTGGTCGGGCAATTGTCAATGACAAAATCTTTTAGTGAAAAGTCAAACTCAGATTTTGTGAAGGTAATGCTGCCACGTACTTCAGGAAATGTTTCATATTCTAATACAGGAATTTCCCGCTTTCCATTGATTTGCATGTCGATTGCTTGCATTGGGCACATTTCGACACAAATGCCACAAAAGACGCATTTTTCCGGGTCAACATCCACGGATTGTTTTGTAACCATACGACCATCAACAATTTCAGCATCAACATGAGTCAAAGCTTCTTTAGGGCACACCTCAGGGCCGATCTGACAGCCAACACACTTGTCAAGATCCCAGATCATTTCATAATCTCGGGTGATCATAGCACGCCTCAGTGTGATCTCTTTATCGTTTTTGGTTTTTTGGGTAATTCCACGGTGACTCATAATTTCTCCGATTAGATATCTGCAGGAAGTGCTTGTAATTCAGCGAGACTGAACACGGGACCATCTTTACAAATGTATTTGGGTCCGATGTTGCAGCGACCACATTTTCCAATACCACATTTCATTCGCTTTTCCAGTGATGTGAAAATTGTTTCTGGTGCAAAACCCAAATCAACCAACACAGGCAGTGTGTACTTGGTCATGATAGGTGGACCACAGACGACTGCAACGGCATTATTTGGTGAAGGGGCAACTTCTTTAACGACATCAGGAACATAGCCGACATGATGAGCCCAATCTTCTTCAGAAACATCGATGGCTTGATGTATTTCCATGTCACTTCTTAGATACCAGGTCTCAATATCATGTTTATACATACACAAGCCGGACGTACGGGCACCATAAATCACGATTAATTGTTCAAAATCAGGGCGATGTTTTGGATGATGAACATGCTTGGTCAAAGCATAAAGTGTCGAAAATGCACAGCCACCGCCAATAATCACAATATTCTTGCCTTTCCAATCTTCAAGGGGAAAGCCATTTCCTAAGGGTCCACGCATGCCTATGGGTTCACCTGCTTTTAGAGTGTGAATATACTGGGTAAAAGAGCCCATTTTTTGAACGGTAAAGCGGACAAATTCGCCTTCCCAAGCTGCTGAAGCGACGCCAAAGGGTGCTTCTCCTTTTCCAAAGATGGATAACTGGCAAAACTGTCCTGGGTTGTACTTGTTGAAAAATTCTTGGCAATCTGTATTATTATCAAAAACCAACTCAAATGTTTTTAAAGAATGGTCATTGGATTCATAATAAGCTCGAGCAATGTGCATTGGTATCGGTTTGTATGGGTTATGACCATTATTATGCATTGATGACCTCCCTTTTGTAGGCATTGGCGGTTCTCAACATAGCACGAATATCCAACCCGACCGGGCAGTATCGCACACAGCGTCCACAACCAGTACAGCCAATCTCGCTGATATGGTCGAGCCAATAACTGAATTTATGCATCACTCGCTGGCGCGTCCGTTCTTTACGGGTTGGGCGGGGATTATGTCCAGAAGCTTCTTGGGAGTAAATTCGGAACATACACGTATCCCAATTACGAACTCTTTCGCTCCTTTGCACTTCGTCAACGATGTCGAAGCAGAAGCATGTTGGACACAGGAAGGTGCAGACACCACAGCCTAAACATGACTCAGAGACAGTCGACCAATAATCACTTTCGAAAAGTTCGTCTAAATTTTGTTTAAGATTTGATGTATCAAAGGCTGGTTTCATACTTAATTCAGCATTTGATTGAATCAGTTTTGCTTTCAGTTGTTGATCTTTCGATGCGAGAGGAAGATCAACAAATAAGGATTTCCCTCTTTCCGAAAGAACTTCAACAAAATAGTTTTGGTCATCGAGCTCTGTTAGCAACGCATCCAACCGATCATGGTCAAATGGACCTGACCCAACTGTTGTGCAAAAACAAGTTTGGCAAGGTTCGCTGCAACCCATGCCAATAAGTAGTGTAGCCTCGCGCTTTTCCTGCCAGTAGGGATCTGGGTATTCTTCTGTGTTGAAAACGGTATCCAGTAGCGAAACCGCTTTCGCATCACAAGGACGGATACAAAATAAGATCCGCTGTTTGGGTTTGGTTTCGACTTTTTCCAAGCGATTAAGTCGGCGATTGTACTTCAGAACGACCTCAGATTGCGGTAAAAAGAACGATTTTGGGGGATAGCGAGTGTTATGCGGATCGTTAATCACCAACTGACTGGAAGCTGTAACTGGAAGGAATTGAGAAAAATTCTCCACCTTTTGAGGGGCGAAAACGTCATAATTTATAGACCAAGCCTTTAAGGTTTGATCCAGATTTTTCTTTTCGAGAATATACATCATAAGATCATCCCTCAAATAACAAAGCGCTTTTTATCGTCCATGTTGAACGATGCAAATGGTGGTTGTGTTGTATCATCCATGCCAGCTTCAAAATCATACAATTGAAGCATGTCCTCATTGAGTTTATCGGTAAGGTAGGTCATCTTGATATCCATTGGACAAGCCCGTTCGCACGCGCCACAACTTGTGCACCGACCCGCCAAATGAAAGGCGCGGATAATGTGCCAGGCATGCGTCCCTGCTGTAGACGTGGTGCTTTCAGACCATCGTGTTGTGGCGTGGTCGACAAAGCATTCCGTGCAGTAACACATGGGGCAGGCTTCTCTACAAGCATAGCATCGAATACAGCGTTCAGCTTCTTGGCGAAACCAATCATGACGTTGGTTTTTATCCATTGCTTCGAACGATTCAACAGCCTTACGAACAATATTTGGGTCCCCTTCTAGCAAGGGTTCGCCCAAAAGAAGATCGGGGTTGATGGGGTTGGGGTGAACACATCTGAGGCAAGAGTCATGAAGAAGTTCATCCCGTGAAAATTTTATTTCCTGTCCTTTGTATCGAACTGAGACCTCATCGTTATTTTCTGAATAATCAGAAACCTCTTCACCGGTTTTTTCGATAATCTTTCGAATATCAACAATGCCCTGACAGGGTATGCCAATCAAATATAAATTTTCACGCACATGCTGTTTTTCAACAATTAATGCATTGACTGAGCGATTTTCACATCCCCGTACAACCAAGCCTATTTTCATGTCTTTAGGATATCGGGTCAAGTAATTTGCCAGGTTATTTTGGCATAAACTGTTATATTCCAGATCTTCTAATTCATCTGCCTTTCTGAAAAAGGCTGGTTGTGGGCGAAGGGGTGAATCTTGCTTTTTGAAAGCAATAAACAAATCGACGACATTCTCATTTAAGAGCCGCGCAATTTCCGTTCTTAAGGTTTCCTTGATTTCAGACATTTTCACCTCCAACCGGGGTGATCAATCTTGTCGCCAAATTTTTAGCTTTCTCAAGTTTTGATATTTCAGTTTCAAAATTGGCTAATTCACGCTGAATACGACCTCGATCTTGTAAATCCAACCATACAAAGCGTATTCTTTCTCTTTCATAACCAATGTAATCAAGGAAATTTAAAAACTCCTCATGCTGTCTTAAAGCGCTTAAGTTTCCTTCTTTGAAATGACATTTTTCGGGCAAACAACCGCTGATCATGATGCCGTCCGCCCCACCTTGGATCGCGTTTAAAATGTGTAAAGGATTTATCCGACCTGTGCATTGAAGTTTTATTAAATGCATTGAGGGAGGAAGTTCATTGTCCACCCACTGTTGGTCGGGTTTTGAGTATAAACACCATTGGCATTGAAACAAAGCAATTTTGGGTCTTGTTTGCATTAGTTTTCCACTCCCGTCCGTTGCAGCCAGTTCCACAAACCATCCATAAGGGCATTGTCCGTGTAATCTTCTGGCACAGCAATAGATGTTGAACGGCAAACAGCAGAACAGAGTCCGCAAGCCATACACAGACCAGGATCAACCTTGGCGATTTGAACCTCACCTCGATATGGAACCTTTGTTTGGATGATTTCAATGGCTTGATAAGGGCATGCTTCTGCACACAAACCGCAACCCACACATGTTTGTTGATCGACCACAGCCGTTCTCTGCGGCGTTTCATCACCGTTTTTGATTGCTATGGTTTTAACAGCCTTAATGACTCCGGAGATATGGATCTTTTGAGGGCAAGCTGCATAACATAAATCACACTCGGTACAAAGCCATGTGGTTGGGCTCGTAAAAGCCTCTTCTTTTGACTCCATCATTACCAAACGCAAAAGACGGCGAGGATTGAATTCTGGTTCGAGCTTGTCTTGGATCATACATTTGCTAACACAGGTGCCGCAGGAATAGCATAATTCGACAAATTCTCCACCAGGGATGCCTTTTACTTCATCAACGAATTTCTTATTAACCGTTGTATCGTTCATGAAGCCTCCTTTTGTTGTCGGACAGCTTTCCAAAGGTCGTCTGAATAATCCATTGCTTCAATCACACCGGGCACACCTGGAAATTTTTTCAATCGTTTTTCCATCTGTGGTTTTAATCGCTCTATTTCTTCTAATAGATCTTCTTTGGGCATCTTGTCCAGAGCGGCTTGCATTTCGTTTAGTGTCCGGGCATATTTGTCACCCTCAGCAGCGCTAATCCAAGCAACACGAAAACGGCCGTCTGTCATCTCCATCCGTTCGAAGATTTTCGATAGCCGATCCGCACGTTTAGCACCAATTAATTGACCAGTAATATAGTGACAATCCTGGGGATGGCACCCGGAGTAGAGTACTGCCCCTGCGCCTAATCGGAATGCTTCGTAAATAAAATCTGTATCCATTCGTGCAGAGCACATCACTCGCAAACCACGCTCGTTTGCCGTGTATTCGAAATGGCTGGTACCCGCTAAATCAGCACCCCCATAGGAGCACCAATGACATCGGAAGGCTAAAATCTTCTCCTCAGGTTTATCTGTAAGCAAGGCGCGCATTTGCGCTAAAATTTGAGCATCTGTGAAGTGTAATTGGGTGATTGCATCCTCAGGACATTCCGCAACACAGGCACCGCAACCATGACATTTAGCGGTGATGACCTCTGCAGGGAATTCTTCACTCTTGATGTCAATTGCGCCGTAGGGACAAGCTTTCGCACAAATACCGCATGCCTTCCCACGAGTGGTCGCCGAACAACGATCTGGCCAAACGACAGCAACGGTAGGTTCGATTTCCCAATGATCTGAATGAAGCACCCGCCCAGCTCGAGAAGCAGCTGCTGATCCTTGAGCTACACTGCCTGGGATATCCTTCGGCCCTTGGCAAGCACCAGCGAAGAAAATGCCGTCTGTGGGACTGTCCATGGGGCGTAATTTAGGATGGTATTCCATAAACCAACCGCCTGGACTTTGAGCGACATTAAGCACAGAACTCATATGGTCTTGATCAGGTTGTGGTATAGCTGCTTGATTAAGCATCACCATGTCATATTCTTTTTCGATGACATGTCCAAGTGCAATGTCCTCTGAGTGAACAAATAGATTGTGTGTCTCAGGATCTTCTGTAATCAGGCTCGGTCGTCCTTGCGTGAAATGAATACCCATTTCTCGAGCTCGATCATAGAATTCCTCATAGCCTTTTGAAGGGGTTCGGATATCAATATAATAAATCGTGATATCCACTTCAGGATTCATTTGTTTCAATAAAATGGCATTCTTGATCGAATACATACAACAGAAATTTGAACACGAGGGATTGTAACGCTTGTCTCGTGATCCTACGCAGTTAATGAATGCCAATCTTAGTGGATTTTTGTGGTCACTGGGTCGAACAAGGTTGCCCGCTGTTGGCCCAGCAGAGTTATTCAATCGCTCCATTTCCATGGAAGTTATGACGTTGGGGAAGCGGCCATATCCGTATTCAGTCATAACACTTGGGTCAAAATGACTAAACCCGGTTGAAACAATAATCGAGCCAATGTCTTCTTTAACTAATTTGTCTTCTTGGCTGAAATCAATGGCTTCCAAAGCACCACAAGCTTCAACGCATTTATAGCAATGGATGCATGCGTCCATGTCAATGCTGTAAATAAGAGGAACCGATTGGCTCATTGGGACATAGATTGCTTTACGAGGTGCCAGATTCATTTCAAAAATATTTGGAACTTCAATCGGGCAAGCGCGGGTACACTCTCCGCAGCCATTGCAACGGTCAGCTCGAACATATTTGGCTTTTTCTCGTAAGGTTACTTTGAAATTACCGACAAAGCCTTCAACTTTTTCAACTACGGTAGAAGTTCGCACATCAATTCGGGGTTGACGCGCCGCGTCAACCATTTTTGGTGCGAGTATTCATATACTACAGTCCATGGTGGGGAAGGTCTTGTTAAGCTGTGCCATAACCCCACCGATGGTCGCCTCCTTCTCAACCAAGATTGTTTCAATTCCCTGTTCCGCAAGATCGAGGGAAGCGCTAATACCAGCTACCCCGCCGCCAACAACCATGGCTTTTTGAGTCACCGGTACTTCAATCATGTCTAAAGCTGTTAAAAAACGTGCTTTTGCAACAGCTGCCGCTGTAAGATCTTTCGCTTTCTCCAACGCCCCTTGCCGATCATGCCCATGTGCCCAAGTGCATTGTTCACGAATATTCGCCATTTCCATTAGGAAGGGGTTCAAACCAGCTTCAGCAACCGCTGCGCGAAAGGTGGGTTCGTGCATTCTGACAGAACAAGCAGAAACCACTACCCGATTAAGATTGTATTTTTTAATCTCTTCTTTAATTAGCCTCTGGCCTGAATCTGCACAGGCATATAATGTGTCGGTTGCTCTAACAACCCCTGGTAATTTTTCTGCAAACTCGACGACACTTTCAGGATTAATAACTCCGGCAATGTTGGTGCCACAATGGCAAATGTAAACACCAATCCGGAGTTCTTCGTTATTATCCGAATTGTCTTGAGGGCTCATCGAGGATCCTTTGCTTTTTGAGGAAACTCAAGACTTGATTCTACAAGTTTACGGCGTGTCCTCTGTGAGCGTTGATCGGGCGTGGTATATTCAAGCGCGTTTTTGGGACAGATTTTTACACATTGAGGACCATCTTCCTCATCTTCACACTGGTCGCATATTTCCGCTAATTTCGTTATGGGATTAATTGAAATCGCGCCAAAATCACAAGCTTCGACGCACCAGGCGCATCCATCACATTTATTGGGGTCAATGCGAATTACGCCCGTTTCAGAATCTTGTGATAAGGCATCTCGAGGACAAGCAATAACGCAGGGTGCGTTTTCGCAGGTACGACATGCAACAGCCGTAATTAAGACTTCATCAACTCTGATAGTCCGGATGCGACTGCGATAGGAGTTAAATTCCCCCGTTTTGGTATAGGAGCAGATATATTCACATAACTGGCACCCAATACATAATTCGGGATCACAAACGATATACTTATATTTTGATGTTGAAGCAACCATTATTATTCTCCTTAGACACCGATTTCTTCGGCGACGTCTTCCATTCCGAGGTCAATTAAAACTTTCTTAGGAATGAAACCCTCTTTAGTCCATCCCTTGTATTCATAGTAAATCTTTTTCAAATATTGAAGCTCTTCGTCAGTGACCACATGTCCAGCAGATGGACCGATTGTCATTGGGTCATGCTTCCAGCGATAGGGTAGATCGTCGTCTTTTTCTGTCCAACCCTCTCGTATATTGAAGGCTTTTTTCATAGTATGGGCTCGAACGCCAATTTGATCGACGTCATCATAGTCAAAATGCCAGCCTGTTGTTGCGTTGATCAATTTAGCGATCGTTGGCCAAGCCCCAGCACGATCTGCCTTCCCTGTGAAACAACGACGAATAAATTTGCACATTGGCAAGGTATCATAAACGGCTGCATATTCCTCAGATCGACCTGCTACTTCGCCACGAGTTTCATCTACTGTGAAACGGTTTGTTTCTCCCTTGATATCAGGATCATATGCGGCTGTCCGATTATGGCAAGATCCACGTGTACCGACAGCAAGACCAACAGCAAAGGTTTTCAACGCCCTGGCGTCATAACCTGGGGTCTCCAAGCCCTTAACGTTCATTGCCCATTTGTATGTTTCTGATCCTCTCTCTTTGTCTAAGTACGCTGCAGCTCGTTTAGTTCCTTCAGCGAAGATTTCGGCGATTCCTTCTTTGTCACGGATCATTTCAGCAAATATGACTGCTGCAGGGCCGTTACCGAAATTGAGCTCCAGCCCTTCAGGTGATTTTTTACATTTGAAATCTTCTTTTGAAAGTACACCACGTTCATAGCATTCCATAGCGAAGGAGATCGTCACACCGAGTGACATGGCGTCCATACCGCTTCTATCTGCAATATCGATTAATTTGATTGAAGCAGCGATATCTGAAATGCCGCAGTTGGAACTCAGGGCTTGCAGGCATTCATAATCAATACCCGTCATTGCGCCAGCAAAAGGACCTTTCTTGACCATAGACATCTGTTCACAAGCGATGGGGCATTGTGCACAGGCAATAACTTTGACTTTGTGGTGTTCATCCATGAATTCACCACTAACGGTCTCGACACCCTCAAAAACACCCTCTTGATAATTGCGTGTCGGCAATAATCCCAGCTTGTTCATATTGAGCATGTTAGCGGAAGTGCCGTATATTCGGTATTTTTCCGTATATGGCCCTTGTGAGGCTTCAGTGATGTCAAAGGACATTTGCAATAAGGTTTCAGGATCGTAAACTGTCACACCAGAAGTGCCGCGTACGGAAACAGCTTTTAGTTTTTTGCTTCCCCAAACCGCGCCATGACCTGTGCGACCAGCCTGTCTTCCATCATTGGTGACGTTGGCAATCCGAACCATATTTTCGCCACTCGGACCGATGGTAGCAGAACGGATTTGATCGTCGCCAAATTTCTCTCTGATGGCTTCTTCAGTTTCGTAAGTGCCCAAGCCCATCAGGTCTTTTGCCGGTAAAAATTCCACTCGATCATCATCGATAAAAAGGTGAAGCCATTCTTTACTCGAATTGTGGATTACAATGCCGTCCCATTGGGCTCGTTTAAGGGCAATCGAAAACCAGCTTCCGGAAAGGCTGTCACCAATGAACCCAGTCAAAGGTGATTTTGAGGCAAGTCCATATTTACCACCAACGGGCACAGGTGTTCCCGCAAAAATGCCATTGGCGAAGCAGATCGGATTTCCTGGGGAATAGGGGTCACAGCCCACTTCAATGTTTTCCCAACAAAGGCGAGTAGCCATGGCCACACCACCAATGTAAAGCTTATACCAATCCTCCGGTTTTTCTTCGACCCAGGTTTTGTGATCAGCCAGATCAATGTGGAGTATTCTCCCGTGATAACCATACATAATCATATTCTCCTGTAATTCAATTTAGGATATTTTGGTGAGTTTCTAATTATTTGGTCCATGATCGGTTTCTATAAAAATTATCAAGATATTCTGTAAACAAAATTTATCTTTTATTTACCTAATTTACGCGGTCAAGCCGTGAAGGATCTATCAACGCCATAGAAGCTATCTATGAGGATGATATTACCGACACTTCAAAGCAACCTCAACTATTTTACCATAGGATTAATTATGAACCAATTATTTTTCAAAAGTAACATCTTGGGGAATTATCCAACCCGTATTAGGAAATAGGCGGGCGGTTTGGGTTTGATAAGGATAAAAATTGGTAAAAGCTAATTTTGGCTTTCCTGTGAAAACCAATTTTCCTTCTTCCAAAATCACCACACGATCTGCTACAGTGGCAGCAAACTCAATGTCGTGGGTTACCAGTAAAATAGCCATACCTTGGTTTGCCCAATCCTCTATAAGAGTCTGCAATGCTTTTTTGGCACCGTAATCCAAGCCTCGCGTGGGCTCATCCAATAATATAATTTTTGGTTTGACGACTATAATGGCTGCTAAGGCAATTCGTTGACGCTCTCCGATTGAAAGATCGCGTGGATACGCATCTTGTTTCCCTTCTAATCCAAAACGCGTAAGAAAACCAATTAATTCAGAGGGGGATTTTTGCATCCCATGATTCTTTAAGGTGATTAATAATTCTTCAAAGACAGTTTCAGCAAATAATAAATCATTGGGATTCTGGGGTAAGTAGGCGATTTGTTGAATGATGTTTTGAAAATCCATCGCCTCGGTATTTTGACCGTTGAGCGTGATTTGACCCGTTTTAGGTGTTAATCCTAATATTGAGCGAAGTAAGGTCGTTTTCCCAGCCCCATTCGGTCCAATCAAGTTTAAAATCTCACCTTTGTTGAGCTGCAAGTTTATGGATTTGAGAATTTCTTGTCGATTGATTGTTACCGATAAATCCCGGATTGATAAAATCGGTGGTTGTGCATTAGTTGTTTCATCAAAGTGAGAAACACTTCCCAAGCTTGGGAATTCAGTTTCCATTATTGGGAAATCTTCGACTTTGACGGGCAGGGGTGAAATTTTTAGCTTTTTTGCAATCTCGATCAAAGGCGGAACAGGGTCGATTTTAGTTAATATTTCTCTTGGTGATCCAAATAAGGGTGATTCCATTTGCTGCATAAATAAAAAATTGTCGGTATACGGCAAGAGACGTTCCAATCGATGTTCAGCGATGATGATTGTTAACCCAAGGTCTTCCTTTAGCTTTGTAATGTAAGTTAAGAGTTTATCCGCTGTTTGCGGATCAAGCTGGGAGGTTGGTTCATCTAAGATTAACAAGCTTTTCCCACCGACCAGTGCGCTGGCGATTGCGACCAGTTGCTTTTCACCGCCTGAAATCTGCTTGATTGTCTCATGTCGAATATCTTCAAGGGATAATTTTTGTATTATTTCTTCAACTTTTTCGTGTATCAATTTGTAAGGCGTGCCTGCATTTTCCAAGGCAAAGGCGATTTCATCCTCGACGATATCGTAAACAAACTGCGCTTCAGGCTCTTGAAAAACGAAACCAACCTCTGCCGCCAATTTCTGAGGTCCATCTTTGATAGGATCCAACCCAAAAACGCTGATCTGCCCTGTGATAACACCGCCCGAAAAATGGGGAATTAACCCATTAATACATCGTAAAAGTGTCGATTTTCCAGAGCCAGATGCGCCAGTTACCAAGGTTAAGCTGCCAGGAGGGATTTGCAGGTTGATATCTCTTAAGATCGACTGTTTTGTACCTGGATATTGGAAGGTTAAGGCTTCAATTTTTATCATCGTGTTTAAACACCAACGGCAAGAGGGTGAGGAGCGGTATGAGAATAGGTATAAATTCGATAGCAGGAAATGAGAGGGCGGGGTATGGGGTATAGGTTAGTGATTTTAAATTACCAGTTATCGAGAAAAAACCGAGGAGTATAAACACCAAAAGGTTTGTCCCTATGGCAAAAAGGTCTTGTTTATAAAAGACTTCTTTGTGATATCGTGTTGTTTTTACAGCATGCCTTAATTGCCAAAGGGTGAGGAAAATAATCAAGAAGCCAAAAATATAGAGTGGCATAAACAGATAGGCTGAATAGCCGTAAATCGATAAAATCCATCCTGAAAAGATTGAAAAGGTCCCGATAATCATCAAAATTACAGGAATATTAGCGTTGTTTTTGGGTTTTGAAGTGTAAAAACCACGGGACGTCATCGATTCAGAGAGAATTAATCCATTTTCAAGGCTGGAAACAAGCAGTGGTGCCAGGATGGGAAGCCAATCGGAAATTTTTTTCATCGGATTGCCACGAATCATTTGTGCTTCTTTTATTTCCCGAATCCGCTCTTGAATGGAAGGAAAAAAAGTTAGGGATATTGTCACAATCATTGCAATGGGATAGAAGGCGCGTGGAATAAGGTGTGTAAGTTGTTTGATGCTCAGGGCTAAATTTAAGACTTGAAATAAAAGGAATAAAGCACCAATTACCAACCCATTAATCGCACCATAGACGAGGCTTTCAGCAGTGACAATCCCACCAATTAGCGGCCAAAAATCGGGGAATTTAAACAATATTGTTCTACCAGTGTGAGTGAATGCAGCGTTGATGAGGGATGAAATCAGGAGGATGGTTAAAAGAAATAGCAAATTTTGCCTGACCCAATTGGTTTTTCCGCGTTGCTTTGAAAGTTGATAGCCTGTGAACAACAAACCCAATAAAATAAAGCTAAGATAAAAAGGATTTCGAGTTGTTAAAAGGAAAATTAAGATTGCTAAGAGCCAAAGGATCCAAGCGACTGTACTTTTCATCGTCCGCTTTCATACTTATACTCGAAAGAAAAACGTTGACTGAAGCGCTCAAAGATTCTCAATACGGGTTTAGTGATCGCTGCTAATATGAGAACATTGCCAATTGCGCGGGTGATGTCCCATAAGAAAGATGTCGCGACGTAATAGGCAGCATAGCGTTGAAGATTGGTTCCCAATTCAGCGTTGTTTAACCAGGTCTGGCCAGGCAGTGCGCCGACAAAGGGCCAATACCATAAGTTCATGATAGCACCGTAGAGAATTCCCCAAAATGCGCCGTGAATGCTTAAAATGAATATTTCCCCAAATTTGCCCTCCCATTTTAGCTTTTTGATGACTGGTTTTAGCCATGCACTAAATTGACCTACCCAACCTGCCGAAATCATCTGACCTGGCAGCCAAGGGCCAACGCCACCTGTTATTAATCCTGAAATAAACATTGTCATCACTCCCATCAAAAAGCCAATGCGGCCGCCGAAAAAATACCCGGTGATGATGATCAGGAAGAATATTGGGCTGATCGCCCCGGGGCCTGGAATGGCGTTCTCAAGAAAGCGCAAGCTGGCGTTGATGGCAATTAATATTCCTAAAAAGGCAATCGTTTTGCTGTCTATGACTGAAGTCTGGATTTCTGTAAAGATAATGAGCAGGCACAGGATGATAATTAGGCTGGCCATGATCGGGAATGAAGATTGGGATATCAACGGGGAAGTGACCTGATGAAATACAAAAGGTGCAAGCAGGCTCAGTCCCCCTAATGAGAAGACAATCAGATCAAGAAAAATACTAAAAAATTGAAGTTTCATTGCCGTTTTTGAATGATAATGATCAAAATAAGGATCAGAGCAATCCCACCAACGCTGGCGATTAAAATCAAGGCAATGTTAGATTGGGGATTTTCTAAATTGCTATTGGTGTGATTTTCAGGGGTTTTTTCACCAACCACTTTTGTTTCTTGAACCGGCATTTCTTCAACTTCAACCGTACGGGTACTGCCAGGGCTTTCCTGAGACTGATCAGGTTGCTCTACTGGTTCGATCGGCGAGTCAATAAGGTCATTGTAATCAAGGAAGGGTTGTTCAACGGCATTCTTTAAAATATGGTCCTTGCAGATTTGGTCAATGTCAGGCACAAAGCGGGGCGGCAAACTGGGAAATTGTTGCCAGCTTGTGAAATGCCAGGCTTGTATCGTCCCCGAATTGACAATTGTGTCATTTGCCCCAACGTTGTTGAAAATCCACTCACGACCATTCCAGGTCCAGTAAGACCAATAATTGGTCTCACCATCGTCGTTAGCAAATCCCATGATGCTGCTAATATATCCCTCTGAATTGTCGTAATCAAAATTTGACAACTGCAATAACTCTAAGCCACTGATTGAACTATTTTCAAACTCAACGCAATCCACATAAACTTTCTCAATGCCTGGGACGATGACAATAGCTGCCTTGTTGTTGGGAGTCACGTCTCTGGCTGGGAGGTCATAATACCCATCATAAATTGCTAACAAAGCGGCGGTCGTCGACATCAGATTGTCATCAGGCATTTCCCAGTTGTAAACAAAAGCACCGTTGGGTTTTTGAAAGGAAAATAGGGCATGAAGCGGATCTCTCTTGGTTGGGGTTTTCCAAATTTCAAGGGGCTCGTCAAGGGCATTGAGCGCCATTAAGGTAAAGGCTGTTGTGCTCGAGTCACCCCAACCGCCATCAGGTGTTTGCTTTGAATGGAGAAAGTTAATTGCTTTTACAATTGATTCTTCTTCTTTTGGAATTCCCGCAGCCAATAACGCCTGAATTGCTAGGGCGGTGTTGTCGGGTGAGGTGCCTAAACCGGTTGTATATTCCCAACCACCGTCTTCTTGTTGTAAGCCAATCAATGTATCAATAACACCTCGCGGGATATTCAACCCTGCATTATTCAATCCAAGAATAGCAAATGCTTGATGCCAGGTATTTTTTGGGTTGCCAAAGACCTGATCTGTCTCGCTGAAGGTATCCATCAACCTTTGGCTAAGGTCAATGTTACTGAAAGATGTTGGATCAACGCCAGTTGCGGAGATCCCTAAAATTGATTTTCCGATTGCGTCAGGACCTGAGTCAATGTATGCCTCAATGTTAGCAGCCAGATAAGCGAGGGGTGTTGCACCTTCAGTTTCAAATGAGTTAGGCTGCCAACCGGCTGCCTGCAAGGCTAATAGGACATCGAGGGTTTGACCTGGGCTGCCCCAGCCACCGTCAGGGTTCTGCTTAGCGATCAAAAAATCAAAAGCTTTTGAAGATGCTTTGAGAAAACCGAGGGAAGTGATCTCTTTTCCACTCAGCCCGGTGATCGCATCAGCTGTTGAATAAGCGTTGCCAAATTCACTGCCGAATACACCATTTTCTTGTCGAGTGGCTAAGAGGGCTGATAATGGATTCCCGTTTGGTTTCTGCCAGGTTTCATCTGTGGGTTTTTGACCCAGTATTGAGATCACTTGCAGAATGCCTCCCGTGATGTTTGGATTTGTATAGGAATCCCATTCAGATTGCCACCCCCCATTTTCTTGCTGATTTTGCTGAATAAAGTTTATTGCGGATTGGATGCTTGGGGATTGAGGCTCAGTGTGGCCTGATCCCAGCAACGCTAAAATTGCCAGGGGCGTTGTGTCTAAGTAACTGCCAAAACCGTCGTCCCAAGTTCCATCTTCACGCTGGGCTGTTTCTAACCAAATGGCAGCATCTAATGGAATGCTGGCGTTGTTGGCAGAAAGACCAATCATTGCCCAGACCTGGTCCAGCACGCTGTCTGAGGTTGCCGCGCCATATACGCCTATGTTAGGATCGTATTGAGCATTTATCTCATAGATTAAATCGGATGCCGCTTCACCAAAATTGTGCGGATTTTCATTAGCTGCGGCGATCGCGGTTAGTAACTGTCCAGCTCGGGCGACATTAAAGCCGGGATTGTCACTTTCAGCCTGGAATACCCAATCTTTGCCTTGCTGTTCTAAAAAATCGATCGGACGATTGCCGGAATCGCTGACCAGGAAGTGCTGAGAATAACCTTCAGCTGCCAATGCTTGGACGACTCGAATGGTGGCTGCTACACTAGAACTTTCATCGAACCAACGGATGCCGCCATCGTCGTTGATTTGGTTGGAAAGATACTCAAATCCACTGCTGATGGCTGAATCAATATTATCCTGCTCGTTGATCGTACGTATGGGACTAGCAAATGCCATCTCAACAGGCATCATTGAAACCAGAAGCGAAACAACCATAGCAATTTGAAGATAAAGATTCCAGTTTTTCATCGTGTTTTTCCTAATATAAACAAAAACGACCGATTTTGCGAAAAGGTCGTTAAAAACAACCGCCCTGATGGGCGGCAGTAGGAAACCAGTAATTTTTCTATGACTGGTACCCAAACTGCCTTTCCACGAAGTTTTTGGGTCACAAAAGGCGGGTTATCGGACTTCACCAGGGGTGTTACCGTTGCGGGACAGTGCTGGACTTTCACCAGCTTCCCCCATTGTGCACCTTGCATCCGGGCAGTGGGTGCACCTTTTGTGAATTATTATGTTAAACCTAATTTTAATTGATTATTGACAAGGAGTCAATCAAACTGGAGAGCGTTGAAAAAAATTGTAAACAGATTAGAAAATTAACTTATTTCCTAGGATATTTGTCTTTGGTAGGGGCTACTCTCTGTGGTTGCCCTCATCAAGGAGGGGAGGCACGGAGACTTTCCCCTAAGAATACGTAAATTTTTTAAATAATTAATATTGAAAATTGAATAAATGAATGAAATTCCAATTTATTATTTGATTTTCAAAAGCCTGCTGGATTTGGATTTTTTTTATGTTGTTGATATTTTAGCCAAAGCACCATTTTTGCATTGTCTAAGTGAATACTACGCCTTGAGTGCTTTAGAGAAACAAGGATTCTCCGGAGGCAAATGAAATATCCTGATGGGGGAAAAAACAAGATTTATTATGAAATGAAATCTATTTATTTTGCGATTGTAAATATAGCCAAGGCTGACCTTATGGACAGCCTTGGCGTAATGCAGATTTAAAATATTAATCTACGTTAATTTCGGTTAGATCTTTAACTTGGAGTTTACTTGAAAAATCAGGTAATACCATGCGCAAACCCTCATCGTCAAAGGCGACGATGCAATTTTCACAAGCAAGGGCTTCTTCCAAAGCCATATCCACGGTATAGCCATCCGATGCAGTGAAACTAAGGGTTTCTCCATTTGTAGCGTTAGCATCTTCAAGCAATTCTGCTAAGGAAACACCTTCATAGGTAGTGCTCTCTCCATCCTTATTTGTGTAGTCAGCAGATGTCAAACCAAGAGCTTCTAAATCCGTTTGTGAATATGCTTCACCTTCAACGGTCAGGATGGCTTCTTCAGCAGGTGCACAAGCCGTGATGACTGCCACTAAAACCATAAAAACAACCAACAAACGCAAATTTTTCATTTTTTCCTCTTTCTTTTTAATATATTTTAAGGGTTGACAATAATCTCAGTCACTTGGAAAACCCAGCGATTGGCGGGCGTTTCGGGGAAAACCAAACGAATTGGACCCGCGTCAGGATCTTCATCCACAATCCACTTATCGCTTTGTTTAAGCGCAACAATCCCATTGACCATTTCATCACGCGAGATTTCAATCGCGTAACCATCGGCAGCCTTGGCAGTAATGGTGCTGTAATCCTCTGTTGCGCCGGCATTTTGTAAAATAGTGTCTAAAAGCACTCCTGAAAAAGAACGAACCTCATCTTCACCGCGGGATTTTTCCATGAGTACATCATCTAAATCCACCATTTCCATTTCAGCAATTTCATCAAAGCTGTAGGTTACCGGGGTCGCTACGTCACCTGTAATTGAGAGCTCCCAATCCACATTGGGTGGGCCGCCGCATGCGGTTAAAATGATTGGTAGAACAAGCGCAAGTAACCAACCTAATTTCATAAACGATATTTTTGAACTTTTGTACATTGAATCTCCTTATTTTTCTAGAAAAATGATTGGGATTACCAGGTCAATGGCCGTAAGCGTTCCATGATTACCACCATCTGGAGTCTCATGCATACCATGATCGGCAAAAATTGCGATAACTGTATTCTCGGGTAAGGCATTATAAATTTCGTATAGATATTGATCGACACGTGTTATTGCAGATTTATATTCGTCCGAATTGGGTCCATGTGTATGACCCATGTCATCAATTTCGTGGAAATGAACATATAAAATATCTGGCATATTGGATTCGATTACTTCAATACTATTGCTAAAAACATTATCGTCAGAAAAGCCATTGCCGTCACGATCCCCACTTAAGATTGTTTCGGCATTGCGAAGCGTGAATGGCAGGCTATTTCCTTCAACTGCGATTACATTCTTACCATTATCCACAGCAAGATCAAATAACGTCGATAATTCTGTCGTTCGATAACCATAGCCAAAAACGCCATTTTCTTGGGGTGGGTTGCTGGTCAGAAGTGCAGCCGTCGAAGAAGTTGTGATAGGAGGATAAACCGTTAATCCAGCATAAATGGTGTTTAGTTGCTGAAAAAATGATAATGTGCCTTGATCAATGAGCGATTGTAATTTTTGGAATTGCAGCCCATCTAACAAGATCATGACGGCATGATCGATGGATCCCTGGGGCGTCCATTTAACTTGGCCATCGGCATTAGGGATATCTGGTAAACCTAAGGCGTTCGCAACAGTTGGTGCAATATCCATTATGCTTAAGCTGATTTCTCTCAATTGTGACGAGGGTGAGATTGCAATGGATTCAGCCTCATACAGCTGATCATCAATAAAGATTTCGCCAGTCTGTGAGATGGTTGTGTTTTCTGCAATTTCATCCCAGATAAATGTCTGTGATTGGCCGGATTTAGAAGTTAGCTCTATTTGATCGATCAAGGTGAAATTGTTGTGATAAAACAATTGACCCAGAGACACTACTTCCACTTCTTCAAGCGCTTTTTCAATATAAAAGGTGACGTCATCCTGGTTGATTTCACCAACTTTCTGATCATCCGTCGTTAAACCAATCTGCCAAGATTCTCCACAGGCAGAAAGAGCAAAAGCAAGGATAATGAAAATTATTGCGAGGTAAGGTTTTTTTGTTTTCATCATTAATTCGATTCTATGGCTACAATCTCAGTAGGCCAGGCGCTTCGTCCACGGTTTGTTAAAATTAAAGTTACTTTATCACGCACAATTGCAAGGACGGAACCCTCGATTTCATCGGCACTTAATTTAATTTGCTCACCGTTAAGGGTTGTTAGGGTAATACCATCGGTTTTTTGATTTTTAAGCAGTGGTTCTAATAGCGCACCTTCAACCCAATTTGCAACAAAGGCATGGCTCATGTCTCCAGCCTCATTTGTCAACATTACATCGGAGCCTTCGACAATTAAGCGCGTCGTATCACCTAAAAGCAAGCGCCCGATTGAAGTCTCCTCACCATCGATAGAGAGAGGTTTTTCTTTACTGACGACATGGATGCGCGTGATGCCTTTTAACCAGGTGGAGGAATGAACGGATTCTGTAATGAAACGAACGCCGTCGACGTATGGGACAAGCATAGCGGTTTCATCAAGGTATTGTTTTTCAATCGTTGCTATGCCGCCATCATTTGTAAAAAAGCTAATGGATTCAAAGTCTTCTACACCATTTTGTGCTAAGAATTCAAACAAGGTAATGTGGGTACCAAGATTTTTTTGGTCAGGCAAGATGGCATTGATGCGGATAAACGACGGGTCTGGGACATCACCGGTAAAATCAATAACCTCAAAAAAGGTAACATCAGCGAGTTCTACTGCGCCATGATCATCGTGACATGTGTCACAAGTGTGAAAGTCTTGCGAATCATGACACTCTGCACAATCGTTCATCATCTTTCCCTCTTGCCAAATCGTACTGAGCTTGTATTCGCTAAGCAAGGCCACAGGCATGGGACGGGTTGCGATGAGGATGGTGAGGATCGCCCCTAGGGCAAGAAAAATGATAATAAACAGTATGAATATTGAACGTTTATTTTTTTCGCTTTTCAATAATTACCTCCATAGTTAAGCAATAAAGCAATTGAGAAATATATGAAATTACCAATGTTTACCAGCGTGTCAAGATGGGTTGGTTTGGTTCGAGAGCGAAATGATCGGCTTCGGTATTGTCCAAATCCGCGCCCTTCCATACTGAACACTAAACTGTCTGCGCGTTTGAGCGCCACAAATAAGAGGGGTGTGAGAAATTGTCGCATGAGAAGGAAGATTTTTCCTAAGCCCTTGCGGTCGTACTCAACCCCACGGACAAGTTGAGCGCGATAAATTGTTATTCCTTCTTGTTCCAAAATCGGCGCCAAGCGTAAGGCAGTGACGAGCATGAATCCAAATCGGTATGGCAAACCCATTTCCATCAATGCGTAAGCGAGATGGTTGGGCTCTGTCGATAAAATAAAAAAATATGAAAACAAAATTATGGATAGATAACGGCTGCTGACGATGATCCCTGTCTCTAATCCTCCAGAGGTTACATTAAAAATTGGAGAGCCTGTTGAAATCAACGCTATGCCAGATTTTTCAAATAGCAAATAAAGGTTCAGGAGGATTAAACTTGTCACCATAGCTAAACGAAAACCACGCACTGACCAAATGTGTGGAAAAATCAAGAATAATAAAATTAAGCTCAATCCTGCAGTTCCCAATAAAATATACGCATCGTTGATGATAAATATGATGATTGATGCCAGAATCAACCAGAAAAATTTGGTTGATGGGTATAGTCGATGAAGAAAACTTGTTCCCGGTTGAAAACTCAGTTTACGCATGTGCAAATTCCATTGTTGTTTTTGGTAGAAAAGCCTGATAACCGAGTTTTTCTAATGAAGCAATTGCCTGCTTAGTAGGTTTGTCAGTGATGATCTGTCCATCATCCAAGAAGATGATCCTATCGCAAAAATTTTGGGTGAGTTCTATATGATGATTGACGAACAAGACGCAATGACCTTGATCTGCATAGCTTCGAAAAAATTGCATCCAACGGAGAGCATTGAGTCTATCCTGGCCAATCAGAAATTCATCAGTCAGAAGTAATTTTGGCTGGTGAAGGATGATCGCGAGAAGGTTGAGTCGGCGTTTTTCACCATAACTTAGCCGTTGTGGATGATCGTCACTTCTCCCTCCGAGGTGCATTTGCCAAAGAAGGAGATTTGTTTTGTAGATTGCTTCTGATGTCAGTAAATCAAGGTTTTTTAATGTGAGGGTAGCTTCATCGAAAACGGAATTTGTAAATAACTGATGATCGGGGTTCTGAAAAATAAAGCCGATCTCTTTCACCAAAGATGACGTTTTTTCTTTCGATAAATCTCTTCCAAACCCAAAAATCTTGCCAATAGTTGGCTTAATTAATCCCATGATGGTCTGCAAAAGGGTTGATTTACCGCTCCCATTAGGACCCATCAAGGCAACAAATTCCCCATTATGTAAATTGAGATTGATATTGTCCAGGATCTTATTACCATTTAGACTGACATTGAGATGATCAATTTGAATAGTGAAATCTTTATTATTTAAAGAGTGTGAAGAACTCACTGGGAGGGAACTTTGTTCTTTTTCAAGAAGTGCTTGAAAATCCTTGATGGTTGTAATCGGTGAAATTCCACCTTTTTCCAGGACGATTAAATCAGGATGAAAATCTGCCAATTGTGCTAATTTGTGCTCGATGATAATCACAGTTAAGTCCCGCGTTTCTTGCAAGTGATGCAGGGCGTCAAATATATTTTGAGTGGCACCAGGGTCCAAATTCGACGTCGGCTCGTCTAAAATGAGCACATCCGGGAAAAGCGCAAGTAATGAGGCAATGGCAATTTTTTGTTTTTCACCCCCGGAGAGATTGGCCAAATCCCGATCTTTCAGTTCTTCACCTTGTACAATTTCTAAAGCAAGGTCTATGCGCCGTTCGATTTCAATAGGATCGATATTTTTGTTTTCCAACCCAAAGGCTATTTCATCAGCAACAGTGAGCGTACAGAATTGATCATCAGGATTCTGTTGCACGTAAGCGACGCGCTCGCTCGCTGAATAGAGTGGGATGGCTGCCATATCGGTCCCATTGACAATGATTTTTCCTGTATAAGAAGGGGGTTCGTCCTGAAAAATGAAACCCGCTAAAGCTTTACCCAAAGTTGATTTACCGCTGCCCGATTTTCCGGTAAGGACAGCGAATGAACCACTTTCTAATGATAAGGAAATGTTTTTTAGGGTTGGTGATGTTTCACCAGGATATGTATAGGTGAAGTTTTGAACTTCAATCAGCGCCATGCTTTAATTAACCCTGATCTCTCTAACTGGGAAAAGGATTACTTCTCCCGACATTCTTGCAAGGGCAAAGGAAATTTGCTCTTCGTCAATGACAGTGAAAAGGCGTAAATCGTCATTGTCGCTGATCTCTGACCATGGGATGCCATTTGTTTCTTCCGTCGAACTGAAAATGACTTCCTGGGGGATTTGGTTTTGCAATAAAGACTCGATTACCATCCACACTGGAACACCTTGTAATTTTTTCGTTCCTTCAGGAAGAGAAATTTGGGTGCTATCCATGTAAGCGACCCATTCATCCGGATTGAATTCCACCTCAATACCAGCGGGGGTTGTGATTGATAATCCATCAGAAGCTATCACTGTGAGTTTGACAGTGTTTCTGACCCAAGCTTTACTGCTTTCAGGACCCACAACATCGAAAGATGCGTTTTTACCATGGCCTTGCTGAACGATTAAGATATTATTATTTTGTTGGAGCTCTTCAAAACTAAGCAAAAAAGCATAACCATCAGATGCTTCGATTAAGAGTGTATCTGCATTATCAACGGGCTGGGCAAAGTCCATCATATCAAGGATTGGATAACCGCGATATTCAGTCAATACACCTCTGTAATCCATTTCTCGTGTGACTGGCTCCAAATCGTAATCCTGGTCCGGGAAAGCAAAGGGGTTTTTAACAGCTCCGTTGATTTCAATGGTTTCTCCACCCGCTAAATTTAATCTCATGAAGACAGCCAACAAGCCGGCTAAAACCGCAACGACAAGAATGGCAATTAGCGCAGGTTTACGATGGCTCTCAGTTTGTTTGGGCACCTTCACGACGCCTGCTTTAGCAAGGGAGTCGATCAGCAGTTTGGGTATTAATCCCGCGAAAATGACACCTGAAGCAGCCGCAATCATGAACAAGATTAATATAGCACCTGCAGCGACAATGTTTTGAGGCAGGGTGGCGAATATTTGAAAGACGAATACGTTTGATCCTGACGCTAAGGCCCCGGCAATTAAATATGGCCAGAGAGACCGTTTATTTCGAAAGAGCAGGAATCCAAAATCGACCAATAATCCAGCGACTAAATCCACTAACAGGATGATCACACCATGGCTGTTGCCGCTCATTAATTCAACGCCGCCTTTTAGAGATCCTGTAATAATTCCTGTGCCGGGTTTGCCGGTAATCCCCATGGCTAAGACAATCCAGATGACATGCAATCCAGCAGCCCATTGTGATGCACCAGGGAAGCCCAGGATCGCATGAACAGCGTCGCTGACTGCGTTTATATAGGTGCTGGTGACGCCCCCCAAGGCCGCTAAAACAGCCATGATCAGTAAATCACGGGTTGAAAAATAAAATTTCTTATTGGAATTTCCTTCGTTAACCAAATCACGCTCCTCTTGTGGGAAGGAGCGCGCTGTTAATTTGACGAATTATTTATGTAATCGTTTCAATAACAACCATCTCCTTTCCAAATACGGGAGGCAAGAACGTTTCCCTTCTTACCCTATCGGTCTCCGCACCTTGGCAATGCTTTAGGTGTGAAGACTCGAAGATGTTCGTATCAATTATTTAGTTAGATTTATTTTAGCATAGCCTTTTGATACGTCAAGGTGAAGTAAACGATTGAAAATATTGAAAATAAATACAACTTAAATTAAACGGGATGCCCCCAAGAGGAGATGGGGGCATCCGAGTGCATGTGGTTAAGAATTATCAGGAGTTTTCAAGAGACAACCACAAGCCAATTAGCGTGATGTTGTGAATTTAACTAATTTCCCTTTCTTGTTGAATGTCATGCGGGCAAAATGGGTGTGTTTCGTATTATGATTTGGCTCAAAAGATTTTTGAAGCGTCACCAGGTAATGTTCGGAGGGGGTTGAAAACCTTGTAAAGAAGGATTTATCCTGGTTTAATTCTCTTGTAGAATATGATTTTGTATACTGCATTTCAACATTTTGAAGCCCAGGTAAATATTTTTCAACCATTTTCTTGGCTTTTAGATTAACTTTGTCTGGAACGGCTTCAATTTCAACGTCTTGTTTCATCTGGGAGTCACTAATGGTTTTGAGTTGCTTTGTTCGGTTGATCCTAAATTTCGGTTTGGGGGCTGTGTTCATATCATCATAAACTTGCAATGGATCACCAAAAAGGACAAAGGATAGAACAGTTTTCTGATCTTCACCATCTAGATAGCCCTGAATTTTGGCCATTTCTTCTACCAGGCTTAATTTGGCTTTCATCAAAGCATAGCCAACGGCTTCACCTGAAAATACATTTTGCCAGAATTTTTCTGCCAGGTAATCTGCAGAAACAAGGGGTGGCGTGACGGAACCATAGGAAATACAGGTTGAACCGACAAATGTTTGCGCCCCTGTATCCAAGAATTTTAAGGCTAAGGCTTCTTCGTGATGTTTATCAAGGATGTTTGCACCATAACAGGCCTCAGTAAAGGTGAGTTGAGGGGCGGGCGTTTGTTCATTGAACATCCCGGGGGTTAGAGCGATCGGATAATCAGGCCCTGAAGATGTGGAAGAGAAATCTTTTTGGCCGTACCAATTTGGTCCATCTTTGACGCCATGCAGGTTGAAATAACCGATATTGTGCCCCGGTTTTTTCTTGATACTCAAGGAGCTTGAATTGATGGGCGGAGACAATTGAAGGTCTCTGGAATTGCCTGCATTTTTATAGACTAAGGCAGACGATTTTCGCCAAATTTCAGCTGCATAACCCAGTCCAAGGCTATTATTCGATGTGCGCCCAAGATTCAATAAAAAATTGACGATAATATCAATGATTGAATGCAGGTTTGCGATTGATTTCTTCGATTTGTAAACACCAGTTTCGTAACGCTGGATTAACTGTCTTAACTGACTTAATAACAATCCCGAATCGGGTCCGGTTTCACCAGGTAAGCGGCCAACAGGCCATTGGGGGATGAAATAATTTTCATCAATAGTGCTATAGGGATTGTCAGATGGCACTTCCCGATCATTATCATCTGTCGGATTGGGTAAATTATGATAGGGAATAATTTCAGGGCCACCAATGATGAGAAGGGCGCCAATCATTTCACCACGTTTTGCTAAGCCTTTATCGAGATCATTGAGCGCTAGTTTAACCTGCCAAGCGTCTGTGGCAAGAACGGGTTTTAGCGCTAAATCTGACAGTTCAGTGACATCATCCGGGTAGAAGACGACACTACTCCAATCCTCCAAATTTTGAACCAGGTTAGCAAATCGATGTAAGAGGTCATCAATAACACCAGCTGTTTTAGGTCCATAAACTTTTTCAAGTTGCCTCTTTGCCGACATGATCACATAGGTGGGGAAGCGATTGTCCGCACGGACGAGTTCTGGCGCTTTTACTCGTTTTGCTAGTTTTGAAAAGGCTTTTTGAACCTCTTCAATTTCCTTATCGGTTTTCTTTGGCGGTTCCACTGCCCTGTTATTTTTGGGAGTTGTGCTTGAAACGCGGAGTTTTCGGGTAACTTCATCAGAACTTGAGGACATAAATTTCATTGATTTTTGCGGCTGTTTTTCACGAAGTTCATTGGCCAGTCCTGAATAAAGTTGATTCCAACCCAGATAGCCATTGACCGATGCAGGTATTGGAAGATCAAAATAAACCTCAAAATTTTCGGGCCAGAGGTCCTTAAAACGGTGTTCTCCTCCTAGCAGTCTTTCAATAGCTTGGCCGGCACTGTCGTAGGCGGCGACCCAATGTAATCTTTCAACCCCAGTTGCTGTTTGTCCGATGTCGATATCTGCTATGGCCTTAATAATGTTCACCTGTAGACACTTGGGCCAAATGGCATGATGAATATCACTGATGTTATTGAGAATTTCAAGATTTTCCATTTTTTGAACAATTTGCAGATGGAAAATATTCGGGATGGCTGAAGGGGGTTCCAAGACAAGCGACTGATGAACATAGGCTAAAGCTTTGTCGAAATCAGATTGATAGAAGGCTTGTCGAGCATTGTAGAGGATGTTGAGCCATTCTGTCTCCAGCCTTCTGTTAGGGTTTTGTCCTTGTAAAAATTCCGTGATGGATTGATAGTATTTTTGTAATTGGATATTTTCTGGCAGTTTGCTTAATGCCTTAATCGCATCGATGAAATAGGGGTCAAATTCAATGATCCCTTCTAGCAAGGAGATTGCTTGGTCTGGATTATCAAGGCCGGCGTAGGCTAATGCCTGTAGATATTGAATATAGAGATCGCCGGGAAAATTAGCAAGCCAGAAAACCGTCGCTTGCTTCATGAATTGGAATTCTTCACAAGCTCTGGCAGCTCTCAGGGTAGTAATGAACTGATTTCGGTCGATCATCTGTAAGGTGTCTTTTGCATCGGAAAAAGTTGACATGATTATCTCGTCTCTCGCAGGTTGTTGATCAGGTTCAGTGCTGTGACAACCCCTAATTGTCGGATGATGTTAGCGTCCTCAGGGGCGTATTTTTTTGCTTGCTTCAACATCATCTCTGCGTTTTTGTAATCTTTGCATTCCTTTAAAGCCATTCCTGCAAAATAATAAGGGCGAGGGTCAGATGCGTTGACCTGTGTGCCCTTTTGGAAGGTCTTAATCGCTTGTTCGAGATCACGGCGATCTTGATAGGTTTTCCCTAACTCGATGTATGCATCGACCATATTGGGGTCAAAGTTGATGGCATCAGAAAGGTGGGAAATGGCTTGATCTAATTGGCCAATTTTGCGCTGCAACCGTCCCAGCATCAGGTGTACATCTGCCTGCTTTGGGGTGATCTTTAATATTTTTTGAGCAGTGTCTTCTGCCTGATCCAATTGATTGGTTTGGATTAACCAATCTGTCAAGGTTGTCAAAACTTTGGTATTGTCTGGATGATCTTGCGCTAGTGCAGTCACCTCAGAAAGGACTGCTTGGATGCCCTCCTGATCCTTTCGTATCTTGAGAACTTCCAGTTTGAGTGAGATATTGGATGGGTCTGACTCTAAGGCAGAATTTAGAACTTCAAGTGCAGCATCAAATTTGCCTTGTTTGGCTTTCGCTTGGGCAAGGATAATTCTCACATTGTCTTTTTTATTATTGTTTTGAAGAATTTCTGCAGCTTTTGTTTCAGCCTCATCGAAATTATTTGTGTCAAAAAGATATTGAAGTTCTTCCATGGCAATATCATTATTTTGGGGGTCCAATTGGCTTGCTTTGCGAATATTTTGAATTGCCTCATTGACGCTTCCCATTCGGCGGTTGATATCAGCCATTCTTAAGTAAACCCTTGGATCTTCAGATTCGTAGGTTGCACTTCTTTCAAGATCCTCTTTAGCCCTTCGCAATTCATTCTGCTGGATTTTGATCTCAGCGCTTTTTTGCCAGAATTTGGCGTCATCCGGTTTGGCTTCCAAGGCTATGTCGATATGATGGGACGCTGCAAATGTATTTCCAATTTGAGCATAGAGGTCTGCAGCCAAGGCATGCCAGGCAGGCTCATCAGGCCAAAATTCCATGGCAGTTTCAAGGGATTTTATGGCTTGTTCAGGTTCATTGATGTTTACCATCGCCAACAGTGCGTGATTGATTGGGTTGGCGGTGTCGATGGTGAGGGCTTTTTCAACCCACTTGTGTTCATCTTTTTTGTTGAACCGCAGGGTATGAACACCGTAGGCTTGCAGAACGTATAAATTATCCGGATAAGCCTCGAGAATATTGCTGATAAGTTGCTCGTCTTGACTGCTTAATAAAATCGCAGCAGCCTCAGCAGGCCCTGTCAGGCAAGATTCTGCATTCAAGCTTAGCGGCCATTTACCTGTGAAAGCTGCTGTTCCCCGAGCTTTCAGACACATAATTTGATCTTGTCCTAAGCTTTCAGGTAAGGCTTCAATCAGGCTATGAAAAACCTGTTGGTTGTGCTCAGAGAGAAATTCCTTACCTGGTGAATGATTTTGAATGGAAAGGGTTGCCGCCAACCCCTGCAACTCAGCACCCTTTACTAAAGCTTTTGCAAAAAGAATATTTTGGAGCGGTTGATCGGGAAGGGTGTCCCAAGCAGATTGGTGAACTTTTTGTGCCAAAGGATAATCATCAAGGGCTCGGGCTGCCTCTGCAATTGCAGTTAAGGAAAGAAGTTTTCTAAAGGTCGTCTCAAGGGATAGTGAATCAAGGACGTCAATATCTTGTTGATATTTCTCGATTGATTGATTGAGGAAGCGCTCTGCCTTGTCATAATCGCCTAATTGGGCGGCAATACGGCTTTGATTAGCTAATAATCTTGGATAAGATTTATTTGACAGGGAAGGTCGATGAATGCACTCACTGGCTTCATCGAGCTTGCCCTGCATCAGGCAGATTTCTGACTTAGCACAAAGAAGGTCTAGCCAGTCATGCCCTGTTTTTTGATAACTGCCTTGATTTAAATCGCAGTCTTCAGCAAGTTTTAATGCCTTTTGGAGGTTGACTGTCAATAAGAAGGATTGGACCGCTGCATTTCGAATTTTTAAGCTTTCAGGCGCAAACTCAAGGGATTTTACGAGATTTTGTTGACTCTCTTCAAAATTCCCGATTGCCAGGGCAACTTGTCCAAGTTGATATAAAAATCCTTGATTGGAGAAATCGTAAGTGTAAAGCAAGGGTGATTGGTCCTTCAAGTTATGTTTTTCGAGCTTCTCATCAAGATCGTCTTTGGTGATTTCTTCAATTGTCTTCAAAGTCACATAGGCAGCTTCATATTGACCCAGATTAATTAAGACTTCTGCTTTGAGGAGTCCTATATGTGGGTATTCAATAATGGTGGCTTGCTCACAATTCAGACCTTCGAGTGCTTTCTTGAGTTGGTTTTGGCGGACATAAATCTCTGCCAAATCCATGATGAGCACAGGGTCTGCCTTTTGTTGTTTCTGATTGGCCGACTCCAAAGCCTCAACCGCAAGATTGAGATCATTCAATTGCACACAGGTATAAGCCGCTTGGTGCAAAATTTCTGAGCTTGCGTTTGAATTTTCGATGAGATCAGCGATTGTCCTTTGTGATTCTTCGACAGATCCAGCGGATAGGAGGGCTTTTGAAAGCCATAATTTCAGTTCTGCTCGATCAGGGTTGATTTGGAGCGCTTCGTGAATGGCTTTAACGGCTTGTTCGGGTTCGTTGTTGCTGGTCTTGAAGTTGGCGTACCAAAGGATATTATCCATGTCCTGAGGCGCTAATTTCAAGGCGGTTTTAGCCATCTCTTGCGCTTTTCCGTTCAGATCTGCCTTTTGATAGGTCTCTGCCAAAGCGTGTATGATCAGCAGATTTTCAGATTGCCTTGAAGCGGCTTCTTGAAGGGCAGCTAATCCAATCTCAAGATTTCCGAGGTCAGTAGCCGATTTACCCAAACCATAATGAAGGCGCCAATCTTTTAGGATGGTCTCAGGGTTGCCTTCTTTTGAAAGTTTGGTGTAACTTTCAAAAGCTTTTTCTGTCAAACCTTTCAGGCGGTCAATATCTGCTAAGTGTAAATTGAGAAACTCTGAATCGCCATCACCCGATATAGCATTTTGGAGAATTGTTTCGAGGACATCTAAAGTTGTTAATTCCTCTTCGCTTTTCTCGTCATTTGGTGCATCAATCCGATCAATGATTAATCGTGATACAGACAAGACCGATTCTATATCATTAGGATCCTGCGTAGCCACTGTCATCAAAACGGGCTCAGCTTCTTGTTTTCGGTCTAAAGCAAGGAGGACCTGACCCAAGAGCTTGGCACCTTTAGGATTTTCTTCGTAATTCTTCAATAAAAAGTCAAGATGCTGGAAAGCTTGATCATGCTGACCAAGTAAGTGTTCAGCTTGGGCTAAGTAGAATTTGCCTTCTGGATTTTGAGGCTCAATTTCATTCGCTTTTCTAAGATAGGCCAGAGCATCTGATGGTGCTTGTTTATCAATGCATGCGCTGCCAAGGGATCTTAATAATTCGGCATTGTTAGGCAGTTCAAAGACACCTTTTTTCAGAATTTCATGCGCCCGGTCTGAATGCCCAGACTTTCGCCAAAGTTTTGCTAAGGTCAGCCAGGTTTCAGCTTCTTTGGGGATCATTTCAACAACTTGTTCCATATGTTGAATCGCTTTTACCGCATCCCCTTTAGCCATGTAGCTTTCACCCAATAAAACCAGGGCTTTTGTATTTTTTGAGTCTTGTTTGAGAATATTCTGGCAAACGGAAACGGCCATATCGACGCGATCAGTTTTCAGGGCTGATTCGCCAAATCTTTCCATGTCTTCCAGTTTAGGGGAGGAGTCTGACTTGACCAATTCCTGAAGGGTACTGAAGGCTTCTTGCCAACGCTCCATTTTGCTGTAAAGACGGGATAATGTACGTTTGTGATGTTTGTTTTCAGGTTCAAGCCGTTCAAGATAGGATGTGATCTCAATCGCTTTACTTGTATTTCGCCCTCTTTCGTATAGATTCTGAGCAGCCGTCACGAATTCTAAGTCCTGAAGATTGTCATCCAGGATTTTATCAATCAGGGGAAGGCAGCTTTGGCACTCTTCAAGCTGGTTACAGATTTTAATAATTTCCTTCGGTAATGCGAGGGTTGTATTACCAATATAGTAATCTGTTTCTGGAGGGAACTTACCCCCCGCATTAAGTTTAAATGTCCTGAAGGTTTTTGGTTCCACATTATTGTCTGTTGCACTCAAAAGATCTGCTTGAGTTTGTAATAATTCTTTTTCTGGGGAAGGGGGAAGTTCTTGTAAATGCTCTTTTGCCTCAGTTAATTTATTCTCTTCAATTAATGAATGGATATAAAATAGGCGAGCCTTCTTGGAATTTGGAACAGACTTAATGATATTCATCCAATTCAGATTGGTCGCTTTTTGAGGATTGCTTGCAAGGGATTGAAAAGACGTCTGGGCTTGAATGTATTCAAGCAATTCTGATGATCTTTGATAGGTTTCTGATGATTTTTCTTTATTTCCACAATAATAATAAAAGGCGGCCAATCGATTGACATCTTCTGGCAAGGTATAACGGATTTGCTTTGCTAAGGGGTCAACTTCACCTTCAATGGATTCAAAAGCTTCTAATTCTGAGAAAACTTTTGCAAAGGCATCGACGTTTGATTTCGATTGAATGAGATTTTTAGCAAGTTTTTCTCTTAATTCACCTTTACCAAAAGCCTCCAACCACTTGAGGACTTCTAATTGCCAATCGATCGGTAAGTTACTGGCCAAGACATAGAGTTTGTTATGCAAAACATCATCATCCATTGGATTGGCTAAGTAAGTGTGAACAAAAATCGGAATGCCAGATGAAATGGACGTTGTTATTTTTTGTTTCAAAAAATCCAGAGTCAGGTCATCAAAATCTGGGCAAAACTGGTAAAGGCAAGCGAAAGGCGTTCGCCATATTAAATAATTCTTGTGATCTACAGATTGGTGCGATGCCTTAAAAATTTCTTTTGAGGAGCTCTGCCAGTTTCCCTTTTCGATCCGTTTTTCTCTGATAAATAGTGCAACCAAGCCGGCTGTCATCAGGTCGGTTGGGGGCAAGCCAGAATTTAAGATCGTTTCGAAAGCGTGAAGCGTATCTTGTTTCAAGGGGTCCGGTAAAGTAAAATCTTCCTCTTCGATGCCCTGAAGAGAGGTGTTTTTGTTTTTTTCAATGAGCCAGGTAGCAATTGTGCCTGGCTGAAAATCCCTTAGCTCTCCTGATATAGAATCAAGATACGGCGGGCATTTTTCCGGGTCTTGAAAAAATTGCCAAACCAAGGGGTCCTGCTGCAAACTTCTAACCAGAATTTGCCCCTCTGCAGGTGAAAATTTGTGCCTAATTAAATCGAGCAAAATCTCAATAGACATGTTAAATTCCAATTCTCCAGGTGACGGGATTTAAGGTGTGATGCCAAGGTCCCGTGAGATAAAGTACGCCGTCGCCAAAAGCGCGATCCCAAGAAAGACCAGAAATACACCAATGCCTGATTTTGATTTTGAAAGATCATGTAAAGCATTGATGAGAGCTGATGCATTCCCAACCAATCCAGCGATATTTTCTGTAATTCCTTTTTCAGCTAATTTTGCTGTTTGTTTGGCGATCGTCTGGACTTCACGGCCAATCGCTTGGCGGGTGAGAATATAAATGCTGATGACCATCACAAATAGCCCCATGAAGAACAGAATTGTCACCAAGGAAAATTGGAATTCCAAAGCTGTGTTGAACATACAAAACCTCCTGATATAAGTCTCTGGAGGTTTTAATGCAAGTTATGTGCCAAATGCTGAGTTTGAACGGGGGTTATTTAACAGCCTCGGTTATGTCCATCGGCAAATGATGGATATCAATTGCCGGGTCATCACAAAAGATGATCGCTCTTTCGAGTGCATTACGGAGCTCACGAATATTACCCGGCCAATCATAAGCCATTAAGGCTTCCATCGCACGGGGTGTGACGTCTTGGATATTTGTGCCCATAGACATATTGCTCTGTCTTAATAACAGGCCAACCAATTCGGGAATGTCATTTCGCCGTTTGCGAAGGGGAGGGATGTCCAGGTCAACGACCTTTAAACGATAGTAAAGGTCTTCACGAAAATCCCCTTTTTTGATCATTTCTTTTAAATCCTGGTTTGAAGCCGCGATAATTTGAACATCGACCCGAATCAGCGTAGTGCCGCCGACCCTGCGAAAGGCATGTTCTTCGATGGCGCGCAGTAGTTTGGCTTGCATATCGAGGGGCATCGAAGAAATCTCATCCAAGAAAAGGATGCCGCCATCGGCAACCTCCATGAGGCCATTTTTGCGCTTGTTGGAGGCGCCGGTAAAAGCGTTGGCTTCGTGTCCAAATAACTCTGATTCGAGCAATGTGTTGGCAATCGCTGCGCAGTTAATGGCAATAAATGGCTTGCTCTGTCGTGGGCCTACCTGGTGAATAAAAGTTGCCATTACTTCCTTGCCCGTGCCGGATTCACCTGTGATGAGCACTGAAACAGATGCTTCTGCAGCTCGGTGAGCAAGATCAACCAGAAGTTTCATCCGTGGATGTTGTCCAACGATAAACTTCGATTGAGAGAGTTGGGTATTTCGCAAGTGTTCTAATTCTCGCCGCATTGCGACATTTACCTCAGCTCTTTCAATAGAGTTTTTGAGTGTTTTCATGTCAATGGGCTTTGTGATGAAATCCAAGGCACCTTTTTTCATCGCCTCTACCGCGTAGTCGATTTGACCATGAGCGGTAATAACAATGAACTTGGGCTGCCAGCTCATATGGACAACCTCATCTAAAAGAGATAAGCCATTACCATCCGGTAATAGGATATCTAAGATGCAAATGTCTGCTTTGTTTTCCTCAAGGTAGCCTCGGGCTTCTTGTAAAGTGCCTGCTTCTAAGACTTCTTTGCCATCTTTTCTTAATTGGTCTGCAATGGCTTCACGAGCTGTTTTAACATCGTCAATGACTAAAATGGTTGCACTCATTAATAATTAATCCTCTTTCTTTTTGACAAGGAAGATCTTAATAATCGTCCCACCAGCAAAGCTGTCAATCTCAATTTTACCTTTGTGTGCATTGATAATCCGCTGTGTAATAGCTAATCCCAGTCCCGTGCCGTGCTCTGAGCCCGTCACAAAGGGTGTAAACATGTGGGATTTTATTTCATCAGGGATACCATGACCGGAGTCGGTGAAAGTGATTTGGTAAAAACCACGGTCTTCAACCCGATCGGCTTCCGAGATTTTTATGCCCAGAGACCCACCTTTATCACTCATTGCATTGACTGCGTTGCTGATGATATTGGTAAACACTTGTTCGATGGCTCTCAGATCGCCTTCAATGATGGGGGTGGTGATTTCATTGCGATAGTAAGGGGTAATGTTCAGACGTAATAATCTTGGACGCCACCTCTCCAATATGCGAGGGATAAGAAAGTCCAGATCAACACCCGACATTTTATATTCAATGGGTTTTGCAAAGGAAAGGACGCTCTCCATCAAATACAATAATTTATTGCATTCATCCCGTATATTGAGGATCCATTTGTGATTTTCATCATCTTCAGCCAGGTTATCTTCAATGACCTGAAGAGAAAGCATGATGGCATTAATGGGATTGCGCACTTCGTGGGCAAATATTGCCATTACTTCTCCGAGCAGGGCACGTTGTTCAAGTTGTTTGTTGACCGCTTGACTTTTTTCTTGTTGACTGAGATCTCGAATTAAAAGAATGATGGAAAGCAGTTGTCCATTGCTCATGACTGGGGTCATCATCACCTGGGCGGGAAAAGATTTCCCGTTGCGATGATTTAAAGTTAAATCGCCACTTGTCAGGGTGGGGATCCCTTGCTGGGCAGAAGAAAACGCTGAGCCAAGGGATTCTGAGCCAATGAGGATTGAACTGATGTCCTGGCGCAGGGCTTCAACATTGGCATAACCCAAGATGGCCTCTGCTGCAGGATTGATTTCTGCAATCGTCAAATCGGGTGCAAGAATAATGGCGCCTTCATCAAGATTATTGATGATTTCATTTTGAATTCGGACAACTTGTTTAATTTTTTGAGAGATGTTACGCGTGTTGTGGAGCGCGATCTGATCTTCCATCAACCCTGCAAGGTATGTGGCTATTAATTTTGCCATAGCTAAAGTATTGCTGTCCGGTTCAGATTTTTTACTGCCGGCTATAAAAAGGCCAAATTTCACAAAATCCACGCTCAAGGGGACCACTACCAAGTACTTAAAATTTAAAGTAAAGGCTGCCTTGTGCAAGATTGTCAAGGCTGGTCTGTCACTGGTCCATAATGCAGGGTATTGGTTGTTAATTAAATCTTTGTTTGTGAGAATCTGCGGGAATTGTGCGCTAATTGTCTTATTACTGGCAAGATACTTGACCAAGTGGGGGGCTTTTCCGTCGGCTTTATACAAGCAGCACAGGTCGGTATTGAGGACTGCATCCGCTTTGTGAAGCACTTGCTCGAGGGATGTTTTAACATTTCCTCCACGTTTGGTTTCAATCAGGGTTTGCAGCTCATTAATCAGCTTTTCTTTGCCTAATTCGAAAAATTTATTGTCTGGAAGTAGTTCCTGTGGTTCAAGGACAAACAACAAGGTCTCTTGCTTGCTGGCCAAGGTGAAAATGCGCGTTTTAACTTTGATGAGGGATGGTATTTTTTGCCGGAGAAGTGTGTCTTGACCGTGACCATTAATGGGATCAGTTTTCGTGATATTCGGCAGCAAGGTTTTAATGGATTGACCGATAAAATCAACTTCACCAAGATTTGTAATTTGAAATAGGGTATTGTTTGCGGCAATTATTTGATCTTTCTCGCGTTGATAAATAAACGCAGGATCAGAAATTAAATCCATTAAGATGAGAATGCTTTTTACGCTCTCAGCATGCGTTAAATCAAATTCAGAAAGATTTTCAGGTATCAATTGGGTCACGGTTTAATTATGCGGTTGCAAATTTCTCAATTCGTCGTAGGTGAGCCGGTAAGATGCCCTCCATGGAACGATATTTTGCGACAGTCCGCCTGGCAATGGATATGCCTTGCTTCTCCAAACGATTCTTTATCTCCGTATCATTGAGTGCGTGGTTTTCATTCTCAATGATATTGCGCATAATCGCCCTAACTGCCAAACTCCGATCAAAGAAAGTCGATAAAGGGATTATTTTTCTATTTGGCAATTGAACCGTTTTATTAGCTACTGCCCTCGATATGGTTGACTCATGGACATCCAACGCTTCTGCAATTTGTGCGCGCGTTAATGGCTCTAAGTATATGTCACCTTGAATTATAAATGATTTTTGGATGTTGACTAATTGCTCCATCAATTGGCGCATGGTGTTGCTGCGTTGTTGAATGCACTTAATCAAAAGGGAGGCTTTTTCTAAGTCCTTTTTCCATTCGTCCTTTTTCTCTTCGGAGCTTGTATTGAGCGCTTTCCGAAATAGGGGATTAATTCTTAAAGTGCCCCGCGAGGGCGTAATAATTTCAATGATTAAGGGATTTTTGGGGTTGTTGTTCAAATAGTAAATTAAGATATCGGGTTGATGAAAGACATCCGGTGTGTTGTCATTTGGCTGGCGGAAATTTCCCCAGTTTGAGCGAGCAGGGAAGGGGTTCAGATTATCACTAATAAAATGGCAAAGGGATTTTGCCTCAGCAACCGTCACATTTAGCTTTTTCGCGATTTCAGCAAATTGATGTTTCGAAAGCAAATCAAAATGATTCGTAATTGCTTCACGGATAAATTTTGGCAACGTAGAAGTCTCTGCGAGGACATCCACTTGTGCCAGCAAAGCTTCTTCGATTGACCTTGCTCCAACACCAAGGGGGTCACAGTGGAGAATTTTCGCTAACACATTTTCAACGGTAGAGGGTGTTGTGTGATGAAAGCGACAGATATCCCTGACTTCAATTGACAGTAAGCCATCTTCATCAAGGTTCGATAGGATCATTGCAGCGATTTTTTGTTCTTGGGCGTCTAGTTCTGGTGCGACCTGCTGAATCACATAACTCGGCAAATCGAGGTTTATAGAGGCAAAAGGATCTTCGGGGATGTCGCTGCTATTAAACCCGCTATGACCCGTGTAGGAATAAAAATCATCACGAGGTGAAACAAAAACAATAGTTTCTTGAGGATCCAAAGTCTTGGGCTGGCTGCAAACAGGGCAGGGCCCTGTTGGTGGCAACTTCCTGCCGCACATCGGACAGCGGCGCTCGTTTATTAATTCTAAAGCTGGATTTTTAGAAAGTTCAAGATCGATCGTCTGAAGTAGCTCTGTAGAGGTCATTGATAGCAAGGTCATTGTTTGAGCAATGTGGGCTGAAGTTAATGGGCTTTGGGATTGGACTTGACCTTGTTGATGACTGAGTCTCATGATCTCTCTCCTGACGCTATTATACATGGATACGGGTCTAGTTGCAAGATGTGTACCAGGACAAGGCATCGGCAGGGTATGATTTTAGGCATGAGGTGGTAAAATGCTGGCATGATGTCAAGAAATGATCCTTCAGAATTATCAATTGTAGGTGGGGGCTTGGCTGGTTGTGAGGCAGCCTGGCAAGCAGCGGAGCTCGGGATTGATGTCAGGTTGTTTGAGATGCGCCCGTTTAAATCAACTGGAGCCCATCGCACCGATCATTTGGCTGAATTAGTGTGTTCTAATTCCCTTGGTTCAAATTTACCGGATCGCGCTGCTGGATTGTTAAAGAACGAGCTCCGAAGATTAGGATCACTCTTGATTGCCTGTGCTGATGCAAGTTCATTGCCAGCTGGCGGTGCCTTGGCTGTTGATCGAGAAAGTTTTTCGAGTTGCGTTCAATCAAAGATTGAAGGCCATCCCAAAATTAAGGTCATCAGACAAGAAATTACCGAGATTCCAAAGCTTCCCACAATTATCGCTTCAGGCCCTTTAACTTCACCGGCTTTATCGAAGACTTTGGAAAATATCACAGGATCGGAGCACTTATTCTTTTTTGACGCCATTGCACCCATCGTCCATGTCGATTCAATCAATATGGATATTGCCTATCGAGCCAACCGATATGGCCAAGGGGATGATGGGCGAGGGGACTACCTAAATTGTCCATTTTCCGAAAAACAATATTATCACTTCAGGGATGAATTGTTGGCCGCAAAACGCATTCCATTAAAAGAATTTGAGGCGGAAATTGATGCCGGAGTCAAGGCTGGGGCTGGAAAATTTTTTCAAGGGTGTCAGCCAATTGAAATTATTGCCAGCCGAGGTGAAAAAGCGCTTGCATTCGGGCCAATGCGCCCTGCTGGATTGCCTGATCCAAAAACAGGCCGCTGGCCTTTTGCGGTTGTGCAACTGAGACAGGACAACTTGGCTGGCGATTTGTATAACCTGGTTGGCTTTCAAACAAACTTGCGTTTTGAAGAGCAAAAACGGGTTTTTCGATTGATACCTGGCCTTGAAAATGCGACATTTGAGCGGTTTGGTCAAATGCATTGCAATCTCTATATCGCTGGACCGCAACTATTGAAGGATGATCTTTCTTTGAAAGGTCGTCCAGGTTTATTCATCGCAGGACAACTTGCCGGCATTGAAGGCTATGCCGGGAATATCGCATCCGGTTTGGTTGCAGGGATTAACGCCGCCAGATTCATTCATGAGGAACCACCAATGGTATTGCCTCAAACAACGATGATTGGCGCTTTACTGCATTACATCACCCATGCAGAAGTGGAGGATTTCCAACCGATGAAAGCTATGTTTGGGATTCTTCCTACAATAGTATCGGAAAAAAGATTATCCAAAAAAGTGCGCTATGCTGCTTACGTCAAGCGCGCTGAGGAAGCTCTGGATGCTCATTTAAACAGATTGGATTTATCATATTTCGAACCTCAAGGATAAAATATTCTCGTGATAAGGTCTCCCTCAATCAGGGGTGTTCTATTTGATGGGATGATTTATAATAGGTTCAAACTCACCAATAGAAAGGGAAATCGCACCAAATGGAAATCGTACCAGCAAAACGAGTCTCAGAGATCAAGCCGTATTTTTTCGCAAAATTAGGGAATGTTATTGAAAAGTTGAAGAAAGAAGGGATGGATATTATCCGTTTGGATATGGGATCACCAGACCTACCGCCTGCAAGTCATATCATCGAAACCCTGGTCGATGCAGTCAGGCGACCCGACATGCATGGCTACGGTGAAGCGGGAGGGTCTATGCCTCTGCGAACGGCGATGGCGAACTATTATCGAACCAGGTTTGACGTCGATTTGGACCCAGAATCGGAAGTGTTAAGTTTGATCGGATCTAAGGAAGGGATTTTTAACCTTACTCAAGTATTAATCAATCCTGGAGATTTGATTTTACTTCCCGATCCAGGATATCCAGTTTATTCTGTCGGTCCTAAGGTAACCCAATCCAAGACTTTTTATATGCCTTTATTGGCAAAGAATGGCTTTCTGCCTAATTTTAGCGATATTCCTGAGGCGGTTTTGAAGGAAGCAAAATTAATGTGGCTAAACTATCCAAACAATCCAACGGGTGCGATTGCACCTCTGTCGTTCTTTAAGGAAGTTGTTGCGGTCGCTAAGGAATTTGAAATTCTCATTGCCCATGACGCACCCTATTTGGACGTCTGTTTTGATGGTTATCAAGCGCCGAGCTTGTTACAGGTCCCCGGTGCCAAGGAGGTAGCCGTTGAATTTAACTCCCTTTCCAAAACCTATAATATGGCTGGATGGCGGGTTGGGATGGCATTGGGAAATTCCCAAGCCATAAGTTTGCTGCGGGTGCTCAAGAGCCAAATGGACTCTTCCCATTTTAAGCCGATCATGAAAGCTGCTGAGGCGGCTTTGCTAGGTGACCAGAACTGGGTGAAAGAGCGGAATTTGGTCTATCAGAATCGAAGAGATATCGTTGTGAGTACACTTAAACCATTAGGTTTTTCAATTGAGAATCCAAAAGCTTCTTTGTACGTTTGGGCGAAAATTCCAGAACAATGGGATGATGCTGTCATCTATTGTGATACTTTGTTACATCAGACGGGGGTAAGTATGACACCTGGTAGTGTTTATGGTCCATCCGGAAAGTGTTATGTGCGGATTTCACTGGTCACACCTGCTGAACGATTAAAAGAAGCAATGACCCGAATTAAAGAAATGTCATAGAAAGAAAGATTAATTTATGTCCAGTATTAAACTGATTGACACCAAACGACCACAAGAGAAAGCAATCCTGGTGGGTGTAGAGCTCTATAATGAAAATGAGCTGCTGCCCCTGGAAGATTCAATGCAAGAGTTAGAACTCTTAGCTGATACGGCTGGGGTTGAAGTTGTGGGATACATCACTCAAAATCTTAACGCACCAAATCCAAAGACATTCATCGGTTCTGGCAAGGTTGAGGAGGTGAAAATATTAGCAAGTGAATTGGAAGCTGATATGATCATTTTCGACAATGAACTTTCACCTCGGCACCAACGGGAACTTGAGAAAATTGTTGGAGAATCAACGCGAGTTATCGATCGAACAGCTTTGATTTTGGATATCTTTGCCCAGCACGCTCAGACAAGCGAGGGGCGTTTGCAAGTTGAGCTTGCACAATATGAATATCGGTTGCCGAGGTTGACGAGAGCATGGACTCACTTAGCCAGACAGGCGGGTGGTGGCGGTGGCAGGGCAGGAGGCGTTGGTGGCGTTGGTTTGAGGGGCCCTGGTGAGACTCAGTTGGAGGTTGATCGCCGGACAATTTCGAACCGGATCGAATATCTCAAAAATGAACTAGAAAAAGTAAGGGCTCATCGGCATCGGCATCGAGAAAGACGACGAAAAACCAGAATTCCTGTGGTAGCCCTCGTTGGTTACACAAACGCAGGGAAGTCAACGCTACTAAATAAGCTGTCGAATGCAGATGTTTATATTGCAGATCAGCTATTTGCGACCCTTGACCCAACCACAAGACGGGTTGAACTGCCAGGTGGACAAATGATTTTGTTCACTGACACCGTTGGATTTATTCAAAAACTGCCCACTGAAATTGTGGCAGCATTTCGTGCTACATTGGAAGAAATTACGGATGCAGATGTGTTGGTGCATGTTGTGGATATCACCCACATTAATGCGAGTGCCCAGGCGAAATCCGTTCAAGAAACCCTGGTTGAAATCGGAGCAGGAGATATCCCGATGATCACGGCCTTTAATAAGATCGACTTATTGAAGGATACTGCAAGCGCAATTAACACGCTGGAAGGTTTTTCAAACACCTATCCAATATCAGCTATGACGGGTCAGGGACTTGAGAAATTGCTGACAGCAATAGAATCAGAACTGTTTGAAACCTACGTGGAAATTGAAGTTAATATTCCCTATCAAGAGGGGCAGCTTATCTCGTTATTGCATGAAAATGGTCAGGTTTTAGAAGTAAAGAACAGTGAAACAGGAACAATTCTCAAAGGTTTGATTCCAAGAAGGCACTTATATCAATTTGAGCCATTTTTATTGGAAGATGTGGAAGAATTAGAAGAAGACGAATGAAATTAACGAAAAAACCGGGCTTATAAGCCCGGTTTTTGTATTTACTAATTTAATTTTTACTCTCGTTCAGTGACGTCCAGAATTTCTCGTCCCTGATAGTAGCCACAGTTTGTGCAAACGCGATGGGGTAAACGTGTTTCACCACAATTTGGGCAAATGACAACATTGCGCGCTTTGAGCGCATCATGAGCTCGGCGTCGGTCTCTTCGACCTGAGGAAACTCTACGTTTTGGAAGAGGGGTCATCTTACACTCCTTAAAATTTTCTTGATAATAGCCATACAACCAAAGGATTATACCCACATTGTTTGGGTCACGTCAAGAGCTGGCGCGAATTTGGTTTGGATAAAAACAAGGAATTTCAGCGTTGGTTATTTGATATAGAAAAATAAGAGAATTTTCTATTCGTAATTATTTGACTCTGGGTTCGTAGGTTCATCAGTAGTTTGGTCATCATATTGATCAAGATCGTCAACCTGCCAATTTTCATCCTGCCACATTTCATTTAGGATCGATTCAGCCTCGACCGCTTCGGATTCTGACACCAGGACTTCTACAAGCCCCAAAGGTCCGGCAGATAAGCCCAATGTTCGCCCCAGACTTTCCTGATTTATATAGACTGTAATGCCATATGACTCAAGAAATGTCTTGATCATCTCTGCTTCCAAAACACCAGCAGCATTATAGATGCTAACCAATTCCATTGTTTACCTCTTTATTCGAAAGAAGCGTTTTTAGCGCTTGTGAATAAGCATAGAAAGCTTGGTCGGGTTCGTTGTTTCTTAAGGCTACATCACCCTGTAGTTCCAGCAAGTCACATTTTTTATCGGGATTGCTTCCAATAGCATCACCAATCCAGTTTTGAATTTCATCCAATTCACCTTGTGATGGTTGCTTGTCAAGATGCTGCCTGATAAAATCTATCGCTGAGGGTATTTCACCCTGCGCCATCATTGTTTTAGCACGTTCAAGGGCATCTTTTCCTTCTTCGGCAGGGGGTATTTCAACATCTTCCTGATGGAGCTCATCAGAGATAACGGCATCGATCATGACCGGTTTTGTAATTTCTTCGTCAAGTATTTCTAAAAATTGCTCTTCATCGCTTGCTAGTTGACTTGCACTTTGAACCTGGTCTTCTGCGGTTGTGATCTCTTGCCAATTTCCTTCTTTTGACTCGAGTTCGACTTTTTCCTGTTCTTCTAACACGACTTCTTCGTCTTTAATTTCTTCACCGAGCATAGGTTCATTGTAAATCTGTGGCTCTTCGGGTTGATCTGTGATCATATCATGCAACCAGACAGGCAACTCTTCACTGACATCATCCTCCTCGATAGGAATGAATTGCACAGGCTCGCGGGGGCTTTCCGTATCAAGTTCGGAAATGTCTATGAAACCGTCTTCCGTTGGTTCATTTTCCGAAAAATCCTCCTCCAATCCGATTTTATCGTCGGGTTCCATTTCGATATCGAAATCGTCTCGAATTTTTATGGGAGCTTCTTCTGATAAATCATTTGAGACCTGTTCGTTATTTTCGAATTCTGGATTTTCCCGTATCCATTCTGGTAATTGGATTCCCTTGTTAGCATTTGCTTGCAAATCTTCGTCGCTCTCAATCATTTCATCTTCATTTTCAATTTCATTCACCCAGGAGTCAGCATTGATTTCCCGCTCCTCTGTCTCATTGGTGCGGTCATCTTCTGGTTCTTCAAGACCTTGAAGCCACAAAGGAATTTTGTCCTTGGGGTTTTCATCCTCTGATTGCTGGTTACCATTGGTTAAGTCTTTATCATCATTCATGGTCTTATCCTTGTTAGACTGATTTGCAGCGAGAAAGCTAATTCTATATCCAATCATACGCTTGTTTCAATCGATGGTCAAGAAAAACCCGTCCCAAAATTTGAGACGGGTTGATAAGTAAATTTAAAATACAAAGCACTTTATCCGCTTAAGTAATCGCGGAGGCGGCGTTTCACAGAAGGGTGCCTCAGCCGGCTGAGGGCTTGTGCTTCAATTTGACGAACGCGTTCTCGAGTCACGCCCATCTTACGTCCGACTTCTTCAAGGGTGTAGGATTGTCCATCCAGCAGACCATATCGCAGTTGAAGGATCCGAACCTCCCGAGGGGGCAGGGAATCTAAAACCAATCCAAGATGTTCTTTGAGTAAGTTGTAGGTTGCCGAGTCATCCGGTGGTGGGGCTTCATCATCTTCGATAAAATCACCCAGCATCGAATCTTCTTCGTCATCCGTCGGCGTTTCTAGGGAAAGTGGCCTGCGAGCTACCTGAATCATATTCTCAACTTTTTTAGGCGTCACTTCAAGCGTTTCAGCCAATTCTTCAACGGATGGGTCCCTGCCTAATCGTTGGGTTAATTGATGCTGCATGCGCAATAATCGATTGATTTGATCACCCATATGGACTGGCACACGGATGGTTCGCCCCTGGTCTGCAATGGCACGGGTGACAGCTTGGCGAATCCACCAGGTTGCGTATGTGCTAAATTTGTGGCCTCGTCGATATTCAAATTTCTTGGTCGCGCGGATCAATCCAATATTGCCCTCTTGAATTAAGTCGAGAAAGGGGACACCTCTCCCCATATATTTTTTTGCCACACTGATGACCAAGCGCGAGTTTGCGGTAATGAGGTGCTCGCGAGCGCCCCAACCGTCCTCAATCAGACGGCGCAGTTCAATTCTTCGGCGAGATGAGACATTACCCCGAGCGAGTTCCTCCCTGGCCATACGACCACTTTCAATGCGCTGGGCAAGCTCCACTTCTTCTGTTGCTGTCAGGAGGGGAACCCGACTAACCTCTTTCAAATACAATCCGATTGTATCGTCTGTATCAATATTTGCTAAGTCGTCCGGTGATTTTTGTTCTTCTTCGTCTTCTGATTGGGCGTCTCCACTTTCTTCCTTGTCCAGGTCTTCCTCAGAAGGCTCCCGTAAAAGTTCACTTTCTTCGATATAGGGAATCCCAGCACTTATCAGCGCTGCAAAGGCTTTTTCTAATTGTTCAACATCTTGTTCTGCGTCAGGGAAAAATTTTAGAATATCATTAATGCTTACGTAGGATTTTTTTCTTCCGATTTGGATTAATTTTGCAATGGGAGAGAAATTGTGACCACCATTTGATTTATCATTCACCATAGTCTATTTACCCTAAGGATCCTTTTGAATCGACAATTGGGTTTAATTTTAATAAAAAACCTGCCTTAATCGTGCTATGCTTTCGATCAAAAGACTTGTTAAAAATCGTAGATTAGAGAATACTCTTATTTTTCAAAAAAATCAACAGCAAAGATGTGCCTAATATGAAATAGAACTGCCGAAAACGTCGTTAATTGACCAGAACTTGTTGGACTGGTAAAATCTCAGAAGGTCCCAATGATGAAGAAAAGATATCAAAGAACCGCATTACCACAATACCTAATTGCCGGCACCTTAATCCTGATCGCTATTGGCATTGGTTTAGGCAGCACGATGATCATGGAAACGATTCCATTTGAGGATCACTTTGTTATCCCGTGGGCGGCAGGTCGGGGATGGCTTTTAGAGGGACAGAACCCCTACGATTCTGCCATCATTGATTTGGCAAGCAGCGCTATCGCTGAAACGAGTTTTTTAGGCGAATTACCCAGGACTGAACAATTCGATCTCCCCTTGGTGACACTATTTCTATACTTGCCCTTCAGCCTGATCCCTTATCAGATCAGTCGTGCCATATGGATGTCTGTACAGGTTATATCTGTTTTGTTAATTGGTTTTGTCAGCCTGAAATTATCGGCGTGGAAGCTCTCTAACGGTGAAGTTTTACTCGCAATTATTTTGCTATTAGCCTGGCTCCCCAGCGTAAATGGGATTGTGAATGGTCAATTATCACCATTAATCATCTTGCTCGTATTTGCAGGAATTTATCTACTGCTCAATGGACAAGCGACAACCGCTGGTTTCTTCCTGGCGCTGACTTTTGGTTCTTTTCCTACCACATTCTTCATCCTCTTATTCCTTGTGATTTGGAGCATTATGCAGCATCATTGGTCATTTTTGGGTGCATACTTTGCAGGGATTGCATTTCTGATTGCTATCTCAGTTATTTTAATGCCCTCCTGGCCTTTGGATTGGTTGGGTATTTTGCTCCAAAAATTTGAGGGCTTGGAATCTTTACAGACCCCACTCATGAATTTTGCGAATGCCCTGCCTGGGATTGCATCCTATTTGATGATATTCCTTCATGCTGGGGTTATCCTTTACTTATTGCTTATTTGGATAAGACGAAAAGAAAAACCTAACAAAGATTTGATTTGGCGGCTATTATTTACATTTGTTGCAGCGTATTTATTGCACATAGAAGCGAATTTGACGCATTTGTTATTAACTGTACCAGCACTGTTTTTTGTTTTTCGCTTTTGGACAGAAAGATGGGGGCTTTTGGGACGAATTGTTTCTTGGCTGTTGCTATTGCTGATTGTTGTAACCCCATGGTTAGAGGTTGTAAATGCAATTGATTTTTCAAAGGAGATCACACTACCCTTTTTATTGATCGGTTTTCCGATCCTGGTCTTAATTGGGTTGATTTCAGTGAAATGGTGGGCGGTTAAAGTCCCAAAACTGCCATTTGAAAATCGATAAGTCTTTAAAAACCTTTTGGATGTGCTTTTTGTGTGCTATACTTTGAAAGATTTTGCGCTTTGATTTTTTTATTGTTAATTTGAGTTTATTCTTAGTATTTTTAAAAAAGTCATTATTGAGAATGAGGAGATATTGATGAAAAAGAGAATTGGATTACTGACTGGGGGCGGTGACGTACCCGGTTTAAACCCCGCCATGAAGGAAGTCGTGTTAAATGCTTTGAGTAATGATTATGAGATTTTTGGCATTCGGCGTGGATGGGGTGGATTGCTCTGGTATGATTTTGATGAACCCTCAACCCGAGATTATTACATTAAAAAACTTAATTTGAATGATGTCAGAACCATCGATCGCACTGGCGGCACATTTTTACATACCTCCCGCACAAATCCACAAAGGGTCAGACAAGGGGATATCCCTGGTTTTCTTAAGAACTCCGAATTTGGAGAACCCGTCGATGACAAAGGGACGATGGATTACACCGATCATGTATTGAGAGTGTTGGACCACTTAGGCATTGATGTCTTAATCCCTATAGGCGGCGATGACACCTTGAGTTATGGCGTTAGGCTAAGCCGAGAAGGCTTTCCAGTGGTCGCAATTCCAAAGACAATGGATAATGACGTCTTTGGGACAGATTATTGTATTGGATTTTCAACGGCTGTAACGCGGTCCGTAGAGTTAATCACCCAATTAAGAACCTCTGTTGGTTCTCACGAACGGATTGGTGTTTTTGAATTATTTGGCAGAAACTCTGGTGAAACAAGCCTCATCAGTGCATATCTATCTTATGTTGATCGAGCGATTATTTCGGAAGTCCCATTTGATGTTGAAAAATTAGCCTATTTCCTTCTTGAGGATAAGCGAAAGAATCCATCGAATTATGCTGTCATGACGATTTCTGAAGGCGCTATCATGCAAGGTGGCGAGATCATTGAATCCGGTCCTAAAGATGCCTACGGCCACCGTAAATTAGGTGGAATTGGCGAATTAGTGGCACAGGAAATTAAGAAATTAACACACCAGCATATCATGTACCAAAAGTTTTCCTATGTGATGCGCGCTGGCGCCCCCGATTCCTTGGATCGCATGGTAGCAATGTCCTATGGCAACCTGGCAATGCAATTGGTCAACCGTAAGGAGTACGGCAAGATGGTCGCATTGCAAGGCGGTCGCTATACGACCATTCCCATCGAAATGGTGCTTACGGGGAAAAAGCAAGTTGATGTTGAAGCTTATTATGATAAAGAGCAGTACAAACCAAGGGTGAAAGACTTCTTAGGTGTGCCAATGTTCTTGACCTAAGTCATTTTAGAAGTCTAAGATCCGAAAATATCACAGGCTACTTTTTTAGGAATTATGCCATGGGAATTGATGACCAGGGCCTTCGAGAAATCGATTATAAAGTTGTCCCACGCACCCTCATCTTTTTGTTTGACGAGCAAGACCGGGTTCTTTTACTTAAAAAATCTTCTAAAAAAAGGCTATGGGCAGGGATATTGAACGGTATTGGCGGTCATATAGAAGCCCGAGAAGATGTGATGGAAGCAGCTTTAAGAGAGCTGGCTGAAGAAACCGGTATTACTGAGGTTGCTTTGGATTGTTGTGCGCAAATTATGGTTGATGTCAACGATCATGCTGGCGTCGCCATGTTCGTTTTTAAAGGGAACTATAACTTCACCAAAGAATTGCACTCAAACGAAGGTGAATTGATTTGGGTTTCTTTAGACGGTATCGAAAAATACCACATCATGGAAGATTTATTTGAATTATTGCCAAGGGTTGCTGATTACAAGCAGGGGGATGGGTTGATAATTGGGAAATATACCTTTGATCCAAAAGGAAAATTAATCACGTCTTTCAGTCTTGGATTCAAGGATTTAGTGCAACGGATGAGGTGATAAAATCATTCGTATGCAAAATCTAAAATACAAAAGACTAGGAAATAAAGAACGAGAAAGTATAAGTAGAGGACTAGCACAAAAGAAATCTGTTCGAGAAATTGCCAAGGAAATTGGTCGATCACCAAGTACGGTGTCCCGAGAAATCAAACGGAACAGTGGAAAGACAGGCTATCGAGCATTTTCTGCGAGTCGTCGAGCAATAACAACGGCCGGATCGCGGAGAAAAGGAAAAAGTAAAGTAGCAAAACAAAGCGTCTTACGACAATATGTTCTAGAAAAGCTGAAAGAAGAATGGTCTCCACAAGAAATATCTGAACGGCTCAAAAAGGGGTATTCTTGGGATATGACTATGCAAATATCACATGAAGCGATCTATCAATATATCTATGTTCTCCCAAGGGGAGAGCTGAAACAAATGCTGATAAAGGCTTTACGACAAGAACATAAGTATCGAAGGACCCAAAAAGCGCAAAAAGCGGAAGAAAATCGAGGAAAAATTGCCAATATGTTGTCAATCGAAGAGCGTCCAGCAGAAGTGGCCGATCGAACCGTCCCTGGACATTGGGAAGGCGACCTGATTTTGGGAAAGTATAAGCGTAGTGCACTGGGAACGCTGGTGGAACGCACTACCCGCTACACAATACTGGTTCCATTAGGTGACAAGAAAGATGCTCTCAATGTAAGGGAAGCCTATGCAGAGGCATTCAAAACAGTCCCCAATGAACTGAGAAAAACACTGACTTATGATCAAGGCAAAGAGATGAGCCAACACGAAAATTTTACTATCGACACAGGAATAAAAGTTTACTTTGCTCATCCTGGTTCACCATGGGAACGAGGAACAAATGAAAATACCAACGGATTGATTAGACAGTATTTCCCGAAAGGAACAGATTTCACCCAAGTATCAGAAGATGAGATCTATAAAGTTCAAAGAAAACTAAATGATCGACCTCGTAAAGCATTGAACTACAATAAACCTAACGAGGTCTTCAATAATGTTGTTGCACTAAAAGTTTGAAACCACAGTTGATATTCGTTCAAAAAAAATGAGCAGGGTGTCGCCATAATCGCGCCGATCATATTCCTTGAAATTCGTATAGCCATATTCTATGTCTAGTTCTTTGGGGTGAATTTGGACAATAACGGTGTCCCAGGGGTTGACCCATTCCGGATTTTCATCAAGGATTTCCATTGTCTTTTGCCATAAATTTCGGTATTGGGGAGGGGCTACGTAAATAAAATTAAAGGTTTGTTCTGGGTTTTCACGCAAAAAAACAAAGGCATCTTTTTTCAATACAGATGCATAGGGGTCTAGATCAGTGGCTCTTAAATTCTCTTGAATTATCTTGTATGCCCGATAATTGATTTCCAAGAAAACAACGTGTTCTGCGCCTCGAGAAAGGGCTTCAATGCCCACTGCACCAGTCCCACCAAACAGATCCAGCATCGTCTTCCCGACAATTGTTGGCCCCAAGATGTTAAAAAGTGCTTCTTTGACCTGGTCGGTTATCGGTCGAGTGGATTTTCCTGGCACACTTGCCAATTTGATGCCTTTTGCACTGCCAGAAATTACGCGCATAAATCACCAAATTGATGCGTATGGATAGCGATGAAGGGTGTATTTGGTGATGATGTTTTGTTATCGCTGTAGCTGTAATTTTTTAACCTCATCGGTTCATCGTCTTCTTGAAGTAAGGAATGGTTTTGTTCAGCCCTTCCCGTAAACTGATTTTTGGCTCCCAGTTGAGTATTTGCTTGGCTCGAGTGATATCGGGTTGTCTTCTTTGTGGGTCACTATCCAGCCGTTTTGATATTTTGATGATTGTGTCCGCTTCATTATTGGTGATTTCGTTGATGAGATCTGCCAATTCAAGGATACTGTTTTCATTTGGATTGCCGATATTGACGGGTTCATGGTAATCACTCATCATCAGTTGATATATCCCTTCAATTAAGTCGTCCACATAGCAAAAACTGCGTGTTTGTGTGCCGTCGCCATAAATTGTGAGTGGGATGCCCTTCAACCCTTGTTGCAGGAAGTTGGGCACAACCCTGCCGTCATCCAAGCGCATTCGTGGGCCGTAGGTGTTAAATATTCTAACAATGTGGGTATCGATAGCATGAAAGCGGTGATAAGCCATCGTTAGGGCTTCTGCAAACCGTTTTGCTTCATCATAGACGGATCTTGGGCCAATGGGGTCGACATTGCCTCGATAGGTTTCTTTTTGTGGATGTTCAAGGGGATCGCCGTAAATTTCGCTGGTTGATGCTAATAAAAACTTGGCATGATAAGCACGGGCAACCCCCAGAGAATTATGGGTTCCCAAGGCGCCGGCCTTCATCGTTTGAATGGGTAGATTTGGGTATCCAAGGGGAGATGCCGGATTGGGGCTGGCTGGCGATGCAAAATGAAGGACATAATCGATTTCAACTGGGACTGAAATGAAATTTGACACATCATGGCGAATGAAAATGAAATTAGCATTGTCTTTTAAATGTGCTAAATTTTCTTCTTTTCCAGTGATAAAATTGTCCAAACCGATGACAGTGTGTCCTTCATAGAGAAGACGATCGGTTAGATGTGATCCTAAGAACCCAGCTGCCCCGGTTAGTAATATCCGCATTTTATAGCTCCGACAAACAAGAAATCATTGATTTTTGCTGTTCATTATCTTTCTTCTGGCAATTTTACCAGTAAAGCGAACATAATGACACGTCTGATATGGAGTATAATCATTTAGTTTGAAATAAATAGCAGGAAAATAAAAATTTTATGGATCAAAATAACGAAAATTATCCAACTTCAGCAAAAATTGAAGCGCTTTTGTTTGTCTCGTCGGGACTTGTCAGTATCAATCAATTAGGAAAAGCCTTAGACTTAACCGATGGAGAAACCGAAGCCGCGTTAAATGAATTGGAAGGTTTTTACAAAGAAAACTTTCGCGGGTTGCGATTGATGCGTCTTAAGAACAAGGTTCAATTGATCACAGCACCGGCATTAACCGAGATTGTGGAGTTGTTTTTGGGTTTGGAAACAACAAGTACCTTATCTCAAGCCGCACTAGAAGCGCTAGCAATTGTTGCATATAAACAACCTGTCACTCGTCCAGAAGTGGATGTGATCCGCGGCGTCAACAGTGATGGTGTTCTTCGAACATTATTGTCAAAAGGATTAATTGAGGAACTTGGACGCGCTGAAACACCGGGACGGCCGATTTATTACGGGACATCAGCTGAATTTTTACAATACTTTGGTTTAGAAACATTAGATGCCCTACCCTTTATTGACTTTAATGCGTTGGAAGAAGATAACCAGGAAAATGGTGAAAAGGAATTGTTGAAAACATAATGGCTGAAGATCGCGTTCAAAAACTATTATCACGAGCAGGATATGGTTCGCGCCGTGGTTGTGAAAAATTCATTGAAGAAGGCCGCGTAACTGTGAACGGTAAAATAGTTACCCTAGGTGCGAAAGCCGATCCTAAAAAAGATGAAATCTGTCTGGATGGTGCACCTATCGGTAAAGCTGAAAAAAAGGTTTATATTGCCTTGAATAAACCTAAAAATATGCTGTCCTTAGACGCTCCAGAAGATCCCAGACCGTCTGTATTTGATTTAATCGATGACCCAAAGCATTTATACCCTGTTGGGCGTTTAGACTACGATAGCTCTGGGCTGGTCCTGTTGACCAACGATGGTGAACTGGCGAATCGTTTGACCCATCCTCGCTACGAACATGACAAGGCTTATGAGGTTCGGGTGACACGCAGACCTGATGATGAGCAATTGGCAATTTGGCGTCGAGGGGTGGTGCTTGAGGATGGCTATCGGACACTGCCGGCAGAAGTAGAGGTTAAATCATACACAAAATCTGGCGCTTGGTTGCAAATAATCCTTCGTGAGGGGAAAAACCGTCAAATTCGACGAACAGGTTCACGGATTGGACTGCCTGTGCGTCAAATTGTGCGGACAAGAATCGGCCCGATTGAATTAGGAAAGCTCCAACCAGGGCATTTCAGATATCTACGAGACGACGAAATTGCAGCGCTACGAAAATACGCTGATTTAGCGTGATTGCCTCACCTCTATTTTTCTTCTGGCCTTAATCGGTCCTTGACCTTTTGGATAACATCTGGGGGGATTTGCTCTTCTGAATCACGGTCAAATTTCCGAATTTTCCGGCGCAATGCATCGATGTGCACAATGGGAAGGGGGGCGTTTTCGACATCACCAATAGTGACTTTCGGATTTAAAACCACAAAAATCGGCAATACTGGGGGCGTTTCCTCTCGGCTCAATGTTTCTTGTAAAAATTTTTCTATTTGTTCTTGATAATCCTTTGCTTCCCTCACTGGTTGTCCAATGTTTTCTTGCCCGAGTAATTTCAAAAAGGTTGAGCCGCCACGTTGTTTCCATTTGTTATCGTAATAAATCTCACCACCCACCGTTATTGGCACTGGCAGCCAAAAATGCACAGGACCCACAAGCAGTATTGGAACCGGGCTTTTGTAGACGTAGAGGGTGTAATCGTTGTTTAATTTTGAGAGATTATCCGCAATGACTTCATCAAATCGGGGATTTCTACTGAAGCGGGTGACATAATAAGTGCTAATTTGAGAGATGATGAACCCAAGCACCAACGCGCCCAATGAGATGATCATCTTGGTTGGGGTGGGATTAAAGTTTAAGATTAAGCCAACCGCTAAAATTGCAATCCCCGCAAAGGAACTGATTTTGCCAATTTTTTTATTTCTCTCGATTAATTTTTCATTGATAATTTTGTTCATTAAATTTCCTTGTTATTCTGCTATGTTTTCTGTAATTGCCTGGCGCAACTTAAGTAGAAGTTGTTTTTCAGCAGCTTCCTTTGCTGCTCGAACAGCGCTGATGATAGCTTTGGAGTCCGAACGACCATGTCCAACGTAAACCAGGGCATCGATTCCCAATAATGGGGCAGCGCCTATTTCTGAAGGATCAAGCATTTTTCTGATACCTCCAAATGCTGGTTTTGCTAGCAATGCCCCAAGTTTTGTGCGGAAGCTGGCCATTAATTCTTCTTTGAGGGTCTCCATAATTAATTTGGCAACAGCCTCTGTCGATTTTAATACCACATTCCCGGTGAAGCCATCGGTAACCACAACATCAACTTGCCCACCGAACACTTCTTTCCCCTCCACATTCCCGATGAAGTTTAAATTGCTTTCTTGTAATAGCGGAAAGGTTTCACGAACAAGGTCATTGCCTTTGCCTTCTTCTTCACCGTTTGAAAGAAGACCAACGGTGGGGTTTTGAATGCCAAAGATCGTTTGCGAATAAATTTTTCCCATAATTGCAAATTGGACAAGAAACTCTGGCCGACATTCCGCATTTGCGCCGATATCTAAGACGACTGCGCGTCCATTGCGAACCGGGAACACTGCGCCAAGGCAAGGTCTAATGACCCCTTTGATATCGCCAAAGATTTTCTTCGCAAAATACATCGCCATGCCAGTGTTACCCGCTGTGACAAAAGCGTCACCCTCTCCCGATTTGACAAGTTCCATGCCAACCCGCATGGTATTCAGTTTTTTTGTTCGAGCCTCAACAATGTGGTCACTCATGTCCAAGGCTTGTGGCGCATGGGCAATTTGAACTAAAGAATGGTCTCCAGGAATATCGGATAATTTCTGGTGAAGTGTTTCTTCATCCCCGACGAGAATAATTTTTTCATTCAATTGATTGGATGCCGTGACGGCTGCCTGGATTTCAGGATCAGGTCGGTTGTCACTGCCCATTGCGTCTAAAATGATTGTCATGACTTACTCCTCATTTTTCATAAATGCGTATTTGCTTGACAACAAAAACAAGAAGGTTATAATTACTTCTGCTCAGGCGCTGGTGCTGGAACTGGCAGACAGGCGTGGTTGAGGGCCACGTGCCGCTGAGGCGTGAGGGTTCGACTCCCTCCCAGCGCATTGATTAAGCACAAAAAGCAAGCTTTAATTGGCTTGCTATTTTATTTTAAGGTTCAAAAATCGGGAAATCCTGAGTTAGCCAGGTTTGTGGGTTCACAGGTGTGCCGTGGATATCGATCTCGAAATGCAGATGCGGACCTGCAGAACGCCCAGTGTTCCCAATTAAGCCGATTAATTGTCCAGGTTCTACAAAATCACCAAGCTCAACTTTAAATTCTGAAAGATGCCAATAACCAGAAAATACACCCCAGCCATGGTCAATGAGGATGGCATTGCCTTTGATTGTAAGGGGCTCTGCCATTACCACTCTGCCTGCTGCTGGGGCATAAATATTTAAGTTGGGCGCACAGACACCAAAATCCATGCCGGTGTGATAGAAAAAGTATGCTCCATTATTATAATCACGGCGTTGACCGAATGTACTGTTGACACAATATTGATCCACGGGGTATAGAAAAGGACCGTCCCAATATTTTGTGGAAGATGTGTTTTCGAAAATTTCCACCACATACGCATCCTCCGCAGCAATGGCGTCCCGATCAAGATATTCATCTTCTACAGTAACCCATTCATTGCCATAACCACCTGATGTAATGCGTACAAGCTGAGCATATGTGATTGTGTTGCCATTTGTATCGGTCGTAGTGACTTGCAAAGTGAGAAGCCCAACTTCGGCGAGGGCATGAACGCCGTAATAACTGGTATAAGTTATATCGTCTTCGGTGAAGAACTCTAATTCTTCTTCCCCTAATTTTCCAGTAATCTGCTTATCACCATTTGTCGATACGCTGATTTCTGTTGTTTCACCCTGGATAAGTGGCAAGGGAAATACGTTTGGTTGGTCTATTGTGGCTAATTTATCTGTAATTAACTCGAACTCTAATTTTGTGAAAAGAATTTCACCAGGAATGGTGTCCCATGAGCCACTGAGTTGATTATCTTTTTGTAAAGTCCAAGGAGAAGTGCCAAGATGAATAGCAGTCTCGATCAATGTCAAATCTTGTGGCATTCCTACTGCTGGTGCTAGAGGGTCCTGCATTTCATTGATCGGGATGATAAATTTTGCGCCTGCTATGACCTCAGAAGGGCTGCTAAGTCGATTTAATGTCATCAGGTCCACTTGATTAATCTGATATGTTCGTGTGAGAGTCCGTAAAGAATCGCCAAAGGCAATCGTTTGTGATGTCAGCACACCGTCGATTCCCTCTAGACCTGGAATAATAAGTTGTTGTCCTATATCCAAGGCATTGGGATCCGACATTTGATTGATGGATTGGAGCTCATCGGCATCAACTCCAAATTGAACGGCAATAGAACTTAAAGTGTCCCCAGATTGAACGATGTAAGTAGGGCCCTCTTGTTGTAGAGACGATGCGAAAACAGAACCCAAGTTGGTCGGAAGCGCAATCATCATGAGGTAACATATTATTTTGAGATATTTCGTAAAATTTCGAAGGTTTATCATTAATAAGAAATCTTTGTTTTGTGAATTAGGTTCCTTTGAGTAAAATAAAAACAATCTTATTTTATAATCTCAAGTAAGAAGTTTACCATAGTGACGAACAATAGTGAAAGGTAAGGGTATGAGAATAACGACTTGGAATGTAAATGGCTATCGAGCAATCTTAAGAAAAAAAGCATTGGAATGGGTCTCAGATGTTAAGCCGGATGTCCTTTGTTTGCAAGAGACCAAACTACAATTACATCAAATTGATGATGATGAGGCGTCTATTGATGGTTATCAATCCATCTGGAATTCGGCGGAGCGAAAAGGGTACAGCGGCGTGGCATCTTTTCACAAAGTAGAACCGCTCTCGATTGAAAAGGGGATTGGATATGAAAAGTTTGATGTCGAGGGTCGAGTGATTCGATCAAAATTTGAGGATTTTTATCTGTATAACATTTATTTCCCAAATGGTGGATCCGGGAATAATCGCGTTCCCTACAAACTTGAATTTTACGAAAAACTATTAGATATTTGTGACGATCTTCACCAGGCGGGTAAAAATATTATCATTACAGGGGATTTCAACACCGCTCATAATGAAATCGATCTCGCTAATCCGAAATCTAACGAAAAGAATACGGGCTTTTTACCAGAAGAGCGCAAGTGGATTGATACCTATCTTGAACACCAATTTGTTGACGCTTATCGGGCTTTGTATCCTGAACGGGTTGAATATACATGGTGGACATACCGCTATAACGCACGTGAGAATAATGTGGGTTGGCGTTTGGATTATTTCCTTGTTTCTGAGACACTGATGGAAAAAGTCGAAGATGTGGTTATTCACAGCGACATCATGGGATCTGACCATTGTCCGGTCAGCCTGATATTAAAAGATTGAACTTAATATAACAAATCAAAAAAGCGTTGCGCTATACTTTGGCAACGCTTTTTGTTTTGTTTAGTCTTCCGGGATATAACAGCACAACACTAAATCACGTGCAGCTTTGACCTCGTCACAACGTCCAATCGGAGTTGTAAATGGGGCTTTGGTCAATAAGCTTGGATCTTCGCGTGCTTCCTTCGCTATGGCAGCCATTGCCTTTGCAAAGGCATCAAGGGTTTGTTTGGATTCTGTTTCGGTTGGTTCAATCATCAGGGCTTCATGCACGATGAGGGGGAAATAGTTCGTCGGTGGATGGAAACCGTAATCCATGAGCCTTTTGCTGACATCCAAGGCATGGACATCGGGGATCTCATCCCAGCAGCCCTCAACAACGAATTCATGCATGCAAGAACGATTGTATGGGAGATGGTAATCTTGCTTAACCATCGTCATCAGATAATTGGCATTTAAAACAGCCTTTTCAGCAATATCGCGTAATCCCTCTGGGCCGAGCATCGCAATGTACGTATAAGCGCGAACATGGACGCCAAAATGGCCGTAGAAAGCTTTCATCCGTCCAATAGAATGTTTTGGGTTGTAAAACCCAAAGAAGGGTGGCAATTCGTCGTCGCCCTCTTCAATAACAGTGACAACAGGGCTCGGCAAAAACTCAGCCAGAGCTTTTGAAACGCCGACAGGACCTGATCCAGGGCCACCACCGCCATGGGGCGTTGAAAATGTTTTGTGGAGATTGAAGTGCATGATGTCAAAACCAACATCACCAGGACGTAAAACGCCCAGCAATGCATTGAGGTTTGCGCCGTCACCGTATACTAAACCGCCTGCATTATGGACCATTTGGATGACTTCTTCAACGTTTTCCTCAAATAAACCGAGGGTATTGGGGTTTGTGAGCATCAGTCCGGCTAGTGTGTCGTCACATTCGGCTCTTAAGGCATCTAAATCGACATTGCCACGATCATCGGATGACAAGGCAATGACTTCGAAGCCACTCATAGAAGAGGTAGCAGGATTTGTCCCATGAGCGGAGTCTGGAATTAAAATTTTTACTCGCTTTGGGTCATTGTTTACCTCATGATATTTTTTGATAATGAGGGCACCAACAAACTCCCCTTGCGCACCCGCAGCAGGAGAAAGGCTGACCTTATAAAATCCACTGATCTCTTGTAGCCATTCTTGAAGCTGATACATCAGATAGAGATTCCCCTGCACACTCACAATGGGTTGTAAGGGATGTGTATTGGCAAACCCCGGCAACCTTGCAAGGACCTCATTGATTTTTGGGTTGTATTTCATCGTGCAGGATCCCAAGGGATAAAACCCAGAATCGATGGCATAGTTTAACTTTGAAATATTCGTGAAATGCCGAATGACGTCCTGCTCAGAGAGTTCAGGAAGATTGATTTTCTCGCGTTCGAAGGCTTTCGGTAGGGGTGAAAGGGGCACATCGGGCTCAGCAAATTTAAACCCTGATCGTCCCGGTTGGGATAGTTCATAGATGGTCGCCTCAGTCATGAGCCACCTCCTCTAAGACTGCAACGAATTCATCGATATCTTCTTTTGAGATTTTTTCCGTCACAGCAATCAACATGTGGTTTTCCAACTCAGGAAAATCCTGACTCAAGTCATAGCCACCAAGGATCCAATGATTTTGGAGATGCAAATTAATTTCGCTGACTGGTTTAGGTGTTTTGATGACAAATTCATGGAAAAAGGGTGTGTCTTCAAATGCTAAACTATAACCATCTAGCTTTGCAATCTGTTCAGCAGCATAATGAGCTTTTTGATAACACAAATTTGCCACTTGTTGGAATCCCTTTTTACCTAAAAGGCTTAAATAGATTGTCGCAGCTAATGCCATTAAACCCTGGTTTGTGCAAATATTTGAGGTCGATTTTTCTCGGCGGATATGTTGTTCCCGGGCAGTGAGCGTAAGGACATAAGCCCTGTTGCCCGAGTCGTCAACGGTTTCACCCACCAAACGCCCGGCTAATTTTCGGATGTATTTTTCCTTGGTTGTAAAAATGCCAAGGTACGGTCCACCATAGGAAAGGGGGATGCCCAAAGGTTGTCCATCGCCGACAGCGATATCAGCATCAAATGCCCCTGGTGGTTTTAATAAGCCTAATGCGGTTGGATTGAAAACAAATGTCACTAAAGCGCCGACTTCATGAGCAGATTTTACTAATTTCGTATAGTCAATTATACGGCCGAAGAAATCTGGATATTGGACAATTACTACGGCAGTGTCGTTATCAATTTTGTCAATAAGTTTCTGCGTGTCTTCGATTAATTCAGCGTCATCTTCATCGCCAAGGACGAGAACTTCTTCTTGGCCTTGCATGTAAGCGCGGATCGTCTCACGGTATTGTGGGTTGACAGCCCTTGAGACCAGTACTTTTTTTCGCTTCCCACGAAAAATATGATAAGCCATATTGGCTGCTTCAGCGACAGCCGTTGCGCCATCGTAATGGGATGCATTTGACACATCCATCCCAGTCAGTTCGGTCATCAAGGACTGAAATTCAAAAATTGCCTGGAGCGTTCCTTGAGAAATCTCAGGTTGATAGGGTGTGTAGGCGGTGTAAAATTCACCGCGTCGTAATAGCATATCAACCGCTGCTGGGATATAATGATTGTAAGCGCCTGCCCCTAGAAATGAAATGAAATCATCTGTGGAAGCATTTGCTGAAGCAATTTCATTTAATTCTGCTGCAACTTCCATTTCTGTAAGTGCGGCAGCGATATCGAGTTTTGGAAAGCGATGCTTTTCAGGAACAGTGTCAAAGAGGTCCTCAATTTTGTCAACCCCAACAACCTTGAGCATTTCCTCAATTTCTTGGGGTGTGTGAGGGGTGAACATCATCCCTCACGTTCTTCGTTATAAGCTTCGTATTCCTCAGCTTCAAGCATATCTTCCAATTCTGAAGGATCATCAAGCACCATTTTAATCATCCAGCCACCTTTATAAGGATCGCTGTTGAGTAATTCAGGTGTATCAACGAGTTCTTCATTGATGGCGACAATTGTGCCTGAAGCGGGGAAATTTACATCTGAGGCAGCTTTAACAGATTCAACAGTGGCAACGGCATCGCCCTTGCTGACGTGGTCATCGACATCGACCATAAATTCGACATAAACGACATCTGATAATTGATCTTGGGCATAGTCTGAGATGCCAAGAGTTGCTTCATCTCCCTCAAGTTTGATCCATTCATCAGTCTTAGCATATTTTAATTCGGCGGGTGTTTCCATATTTTTGCTCCTTTTGGTTGAATTTAATAAATTATATATTTTTAGATCCTCTGTTAAACTTGTGATCCAAATCAACCTTTTTTCAGAGGTGTCTGTTTAATGGGTCCTTTTTGCCTGAGAGTTTCGGGTTAACTGCCTTGCCCCTTCGGCGCCGTGACTTGCCATAGAGCGGACTCTTCCCATTAACATTTGACGTCTTCTCTTCTGATTTTATAAGCACCTCAGCGGAATGTCAAGGTAAAAATCAACTAGTTGGAAAACTTGTGCAGATCAAGTTTATGGGAATCTATTTATTAATAAATTGCCCAACTTGTTCGACATACTCCAAGGATTGGTGGCGGAAATAGGTGTTATACAATTCGGCGTAATGATCACCCTTTTCCATCAGGGCTTGATGATTCCCCTCTTCGATAATATCCCCTTGTTGCATTACCAAGATGCGGTCTGCAGAGCGCACTGTTGAAAGCCGATGGGCAATCAGGATGCTCGTTGTTTCTGAGAGGATCAAATCTAAAGCCGATTGGATTTGGGTTTCTGTAAAGGGATCAATGCTTGCTGTTGCTTCGTCTAAAATAAAAATGGATGGCTTTTGGATCAGGACGCGCATCAAAGCCACCAATTGCCTTTGCCCCATTGATAATTGTGACCCACGTTCGCCGACCTCTGTGTTCAGTCCATTGGGCAAGGTTTCAAGCCACTCCCCCTCGCCTATTTTGTTAGAGATGTTGAGAATTGTATTAATATCGCAGTAAGAACAACCATATTGAATATTTTCCAAAATAGATCCAGAAAATAAGAATGGCACCTGCGAAACAATCCCCATCTGTTTTCTGAGGGCTACCAGGTCGTAATCTCGGATATCGACGCCGTCAATAAGGATTTTTCCCCCTTGAAACTCATAAAATCGGGCGATTAAACGTCCGATGGATGTTTTTCCTGCACCTGTGTGCCCTACCAGTGCTAAAGTTTCACCGGGTTGGATGTGCAAAGAAAAGTTCGATAACACCGGTTCGTCGGGCGTGTAACTAAAATCTACATCGATCATTTCAATGCGGCCTTGTAGATCGCTTGGAACAATCGCAGCACTTTGTTTTACGGAGTGCTCTGCATCAATTAATGCAAAAATGCGTTCCGCTGCTGAAAGGCCAGATTGAAGTTGCGTCCAATAAGATGAGAGACTCATCACAGGCATTAGAAAGCGATCCAAGGTGGATAGGAATAAATACCATGCGCCTGCTGAGACGAGGCCTTCAAGAACCGTTATAGCGCCAAAGTACACCATCAGCGCAGTTGCGATGCCGCCAATGGTTCTGAGGACTGGAAAGACAATGGATAATGTCAGCCCTCTCTTGATATTCACTTCGAAGGATGTTTGGTTGGCATTTTCAAATTCCTGATAAATGGAATCTTCCTGGCGAAAATTTTTGGCAATGGCAATGCCACTAACGGTTTCTTTGATGGTTGAGTTAACATTTGCCATGGCCCGCATGCCTTCGCGAGTAATCTTCCTGGCAATATGTCGGTAGCGCATGACGAGGAAGAAAATTATCGGCACAAGTAAAAGGACTGCTAAAGCTAAACGCCATTCGGTTTGGATTAGCACAATTGCCAAGATAGTGGAGGAAATGAGTTGGGTTAATACATCGGTGGAGATATTGACCAGCTGACCGAATTCACGTGTATCTTCTGAAGTAATGCGGGACACAATTTTGCCTGATTCAAAATTATCATGAAAGGATAGGTCTTGTCGCATCGACGCCGAAAAAGCATCTGTTGAGAGCTGTCTAATGAGATGGGCTATAGTCCTGGTCGTGTAACGGCGCCGCAAAACATTGGCAATCCAGCTGAGGATACCGATAACCAGGATGATGCCGGATAAGATCAGAATAAATCTTGTCGTGATTGTCTCTTGGGTAACTTGTTCCAAGCCCCTTGCAACGATAACTGGTGAAACAGCTTCAATGAGTGAGCGAACAATGACTGTGATGGCAACAATCAATAAACGATTTGATTGCTTTTTAAAATAATCCACAATTCTTTGAAATAGTTTTTTATCGGAATATTGGCGATCGTATTTTTCTGCAGCTAAACCTGAAAAGAAACCCATGGCTACTCTCTAAAAATTCTTTGATATGATTTCGATGTTTTCATTAAGGATTCGTGCGTGCCGACGGCGGCAATTTTTCCTTTGCGCATCACGACGATGAGGTCAGCCCAACGGATCTGCGATAATCGATGTGTGATAATGAGGGTCGTGCGACCTTTGGCAGCTCGAAAAATGGCTTGCTGAATACGGTCTTCAGTTTCACTGTCAATTGCACTGGTTGAATCGTCCAGGATCAAGATTTTTGGAGCCGTAAGAAAAGCTCTAGCCAGCGCGAGCCGCTGTCTCTGGCCGCCAGATAAGGTTGCACCCCTTTCCCCGATGACGGTTTCATAACCGTCTTCAAATTCCATAATAAATTCGTGGGCTTGTGCTTCCTTTGCTGCGTTGATGACTTCTTCTCTCGAGGCGTGTTGTTTCCCAAAGGCGATATTATCAGCGATGGATCGAGAAAAGAGGAAAACGTCCTGTTCAATGATCGAAATTTGATTGCGCAAAGACTCAAGAAACCAATCTTTTACATCCACACCATCGACCTTTATAGTGCCTGATTGGGGATCGAAGGTGCGATTGATGAGTTTTACCAGTGAGGTTTTTCCCGAACCGGTTTGGCCGACAATTGCAACGGTTTGCCCCGGTTTGATTTTGAGATCAATATCCTTTAAGACGGGGTCTTCACTGATGTAACCAAAAGTCACTTGATTAAACTCAATATTTCCTTGGATGATCTGATCATAACCTTCAAGGTTCTGGTCTAATTTATTTTCGGTATTGATTAATTCTAAAATCCTTCTAGCACCAGCAAAACCAAGTGAGATTTGTGAATAAGCGAACAATGAAACAAATGTGGGAAACCCCAATAATGAAAGGGTGCCGTAATAAGCAATCACGTCGCCAATATTGATTTGCCCTTGCTGGAAGAGAAAAAGCGCGTGCGCCAAACCTAAGGCTGTTGTAATCCCCAATAATAATAATGGTAAAAACCGGCTTTCTACGTCTCCTTGTTTTATCGAAGAATCGCGATAATCAATGGCATTGTTTTCAAATAAAGAAATTTCCATTTCTTCATTGGCTGAACCCTTGACAACCTCAACGCCGTCAATAGCCTCTGCCAACCTGCTGTTGAGATCCCCAAAATCTTGCCGCACTTGGCGGGTGATTGGATTTAAAACCCTCAAATAATGCCAAAGAGCAAAGAAATAGAGGATGATAAAGCCCAAGGGTGTGGCAATCAATGCAGGGTGGTATGTAGGACCGACAATTAACGGAATAAGAAGGAAGTTTAAAGATCCAATAACAAGGTTAAACCCAGGACTAAACATGTAGTTCACTTCACGGACATCATTGGTAGCCCTGGCCATTAGGTCGCCCACGGATTGCAGGTTGTGAAAGGTCATACTTTTCCCAAGGAGGTTCACATATAATTCTTGCCGGACGTATTTTTCCATATTTTGGGCAATGACTTCGAAGCCAAAATTTCGAGAAAATTGAAGAAATCCACGAAGAATTTGTGAAAGACCGATGATAATGGCAAATCGTGCAATTAAGGATAGAGCGGGCGAAGGTGTCAAGATTTCATTGAAGGCTCGTCCAATATAAATCGGTACGGCACTCGCCAATGCCGCATTGCCAATTGCCCCCAGTAATGCCATGATGATCCACGGCCATTGATGGATGACATGGGATAAAATCCAACGGATTGGTGATTTTCGATTGGTTTGGTATTTTGCTTCGAAGCTAAACTCAGAAATGGCTTCATTGGATTGGATTGTCATTAATGCGTTTTCTTTCATGAGAAAGTTGACTTGGTGTGATCTTTTAAGCCAAAAATAATAATTTAGATCAAATTTTCTCGATTTTCAGATTTGTAAAGATTTCAAAAAATAATTGTTGACAAAGTCAATTGTTATTCGGTTGAAATAGTGCAAGTAGACTTTTAACACAACATCTCGTATTGTACCCTTGAATTAGAATCCTTGCCAAAAATTTTTCACTTATTGAATTTCGGCTTTGAGATGACTTAAATGTGTAAGGTTTTGTGGTCAGTATTGTCAATGATTTCACGTTTGGCCTCCTTTCTATTACAAGGATTAATTTTCAGCTTATGAAAAAGAGATTACCCTTTCTCAATCAGGTGGTCTATCGAATGGCGGAATAAATAATCCCCACCTACATTTTCTGAGAGATTCTTGCATCTTTATCACATTGTGGGAGATTCGAGGTGGTTATTATCGTATTAATCATAATAATTTTGACAAAAAATACAGGAATTTGATCGATTTGTTGATTAAATCATGACATAATGATATACTGGGCTTGAAATAAAATCCTATTAATCCTATGAATGAGGTGGATAAAGGTGACGCAGAATGGCATGATGAATTATCTATCTAATCTATTGCTTTATATAACTGAAAAAGCGGCTCAAGGTGAGGAGTCTTTGCCTAGTTTAAGCATGTTGAGTGAAGAATTAGGGATGAGCGTTTCAACACTGCGTGAGGAGTTGTTAGTAGCAAGGGCTCTTGGGTTGGTCGAAGTTAAACCCCGAATAGGTATAAAGATTCTAGACTTTGATTTTAAACCAGCAGTGTCGAAAAGTTTAGCCATTGCTGTCAGCATCGATAAAGATTTATTCAATCAGTTTTCAGATATGCGCAATCATATTGAAGCCTCTTATTGGTATCAAGCTGTCAATAACTTGACAGTAGACGACGTACAAGCCCTCAAATTAATCATTAAAACGGCATTCAAAAAATTGAATTCAGACCCCATCCAAATTCCCCATCAAGAACATCGTCAATTACACTTGACGATATTTAATCGGCTTGAAAATGTCTTTGTGCAGGGTATTTTGGAGTCTTATTGGGATATCTACGAAGCTGTTGGATTAAATGTTTATGAAGACAGGAAATATTTGCATAGAGTGTGGGATTATCACCAGCAGATGGTGGATTCAATCGCGCAAAGCGATTTTTTGTCCGGCTATCAAGCTTTAGTCGCTCATATGGACCTTTTGTTTCATCGAGAACAGAAAAATACAACAATCCATTTCGAATAAACTTTTTGGAAGGAGCCTAAATGGCGCAGGAAAAAATCACAGAGCAGGATATTCATACAGATGCGGGTGCATTGGTCAATGATTTTTGCTTGACTATTTGTACGGTTAATGGATCTGGCAGTGCAACCGCAAATACAACTTTGTTGCGTGCCTTGTTTCACATGGGAATCCCTGTTTCAGGGAAAAATATATTTCCTTCAAATATCAAAGGGCTTCCAACATGGTTTTCAATTCGCGTGTCAAAAGAGGGATATTTGGCACGCGTTGAACATGACGATATCATCGTCCAAATGAATCCCTCAACCTTTGAGTCGGATCTTACCTATGATGTGCCAGGAGGGGTTGTATTTTATGCGGATCACATTAATCTGCCAATTACACGGGATGATGTGATCACATATCCAATGCCAGTTAAAGATTTGATCGAAGAAGCGGAGGTCCCTCGTAATTTGAGAGACTATATGGAAAACATGGTTTATGTGGGTGTTGTATCTCAAATATTGGGTATTGATCTGGATAAAATTGAACAATCACTTCAGACTCAATTCAAAGAAAAACCTTCGGTGGCAGAGTCGAATTTTGCTGTGGTTAAATTGGCTGCAGATTGGGCGGCGGAAAATCTCGAGAAGAAAGATCGATATTATGTTAAGCCCATGCCGTCTCTGGATGATTACATCATGAGTGATGGCAACACAGCAGGGGCTTTGGGCGCGATTTACGGTGGTTTTCAATTTTGTGGATGGTATCCCATCACGCCAGCCACAAGTTTGGCTGAATCCTTGGGCATATTCGCTCCGCAATTAAGGCAAGATCCAGAAAATGGAAAGAATACTTTTGCTATTGTTCAGGCGGAAGATGAATTGGCATCCATTGGTATGGCTGTGGGCGCGGGATGGGCAGGTCTTAGATCAATGACATCCACCTCGGGGCCTGGCGTCAGCTTGATGACAGAATATATGAGTTTGGCGTACTTTGCTGAGGTTCCATTGGTTATGTGGGATGTTCAGCGAGTAGGACCAAGTACGGGTTTGCCAACACGCACTGGCCAAGGGGACTTGATTCAGAATTATTATCTTGGACACGGCGATACCCGGCATATTATTTTAATTCCATCCTCTGTGAATGAATGTTTTGAGTTTGGCTGGAAAGCATTTGATTTCGCTGAAGAATTTCAGACTCCAGTGATCATTTTGAGTGACCTTGATTTAGGCATGAATCAATGGATGACAAAGAAATTTGACTATCCAGATCAGCCAATTCAAAGAGGAAAAATCCTCTGGGAAGAAGATTTAGAAAAGTTTGCTGGAGACTGGGGCAGGTATCTTGATGTTGATGGGGATGGGATTCCTTATAGAACCGTGATGGGTAATCAGCATGAAAGAGCCGCATATTTCACAAGAGGAACCGGTCATGATGAATATGGTCACTATAGTGAGGAACCTGATGTGTGGGAGCGGATCACGAATCGCATTCGAATGAAATTTGATTTGGCTCGGGAGAAACTACCCAAACCGGTTTATCAAAGAATAGACGGCGCAGAAATTGGGCTCATTTTTATGGGCTCCACAGAACCCGCAGTCCTTGAAGCCCAGGACAAATTGGAGGCTCGGGGAATCAAGACAAACAGTATGCGGGTGCGGTCTCTACCTTTTTCAGAAGAAGTGAGGGAATTTATTCAATCTCATCAACGGAATTATGTTCTTGAGTTGAATTTGGATGGCCAATTACATCAAATATTAACCCTTGAACATTGTGATATGACTGACCGCTTGATATCGGTTTCTCACATCGATGGATTACCAATGACGGCTGAGTGGATCATCAAGTCTGTGACAGAAAAGGAGCAATAAGATGATGGCAGAAACAAACACTGACACCAATGTTATCGGTTTGTCTCGATCTGATTACAAAGGGGAACGATCTACCTTATGTCCCGGATGTGGTCATAACACGATCGCTACACAGATCATTATGGCGTGTTATGAGATGGGTATCCACCCAGCAAAGATCGCAAAATTCAGTGGGATTGGGTGCTCAAGCAAGAGTGCAAATTACTTCTTAAATAAATCATTTGGGTTCAACGGATTACATGGTCGAATGCCATCGATGGCCTTGGGTGCTGCCTTTGCAGATACCCAAATGAAAATTCTGGGCATATCCGGTGATGGGGATACAGCCAGCATTGGACTAGGGCAATTTAAGCACTTGGTTCGCCGAAATTTGCCGATGGTTTATATTGTTGAAAATAATGGGGTATATGGTCTTACTAAAGGACAGTTTTCAGCAACCTCTGAAAGAGGATTGCAATTGAAGTATCAAGGAACAAACCCCTTCTTACCCATTGATATTGTCAAGGAGGCATTAATTGGTAATGCAAGCTTCATCGCGCGATCCTTTGCAGGGGACCCAAAGCAGATGAAAGAATTGATTAAGGCAGCGATGAGTCACAGGGGAACTTCTGTGTTGGATATTATCAGCCCATGTGTAAGCTTTAACAATCGAGAAGATACATTGCACTCGTACAACTGGGGGCGTCAACACGAAGCTCCTTTGCATGATGTGGCATATGTTCCGACGAGGAGATCCATCATCCTTGATGATTTTGTTGAGGGTGAGGCACGAGAGGTAACCCTGCATGATGGGTCTGTTGTTATATTAAAAAAATTAGAAAAGGATTATGACCCCACAAATAAATGGCATGCCATCAACATGATTGAAGAAGCTGAGAAAAATAAATGGCTGTTGACGGGTTTGATTTACGTTGATCCTGAACAACCCACATTATACGATTATCAAAATTTAACTGACGAACCTTTAAACCGTATGTCGGTTGAAAAACTTCGGCCGGCAAAATCGACCTTAGAACAAATCAATTTGCGGATGCAGTAAGCATATATACAAGAAAAAACCGGTGCTTTTTGAAGGCACCGGTTTTCTTTTTAACATATATCCCCAAGGGTATATAACAAAGCCAAGTTTGGCTGCTTGTAGGCGCCGACTGGAAAACCTGAGATTAGGATGATCTGCTGCCCAGGTTGCAGATCTGTGGTGGTTGCAATCGCTGTTTCTACATGCTTAATCATCGTTTCTAAGGTGTCCGCGTAAGGCACCAATAAGGGTTTTACACCCCAATACATATTCATCATCTGATAAGTGTTTTGATTTGGTGTAAAAGCGAGAATAGGGACGTGTGGCCTTGCCTTTGACATCATTCTTGCAGTCTTGCCTGATTGTGTGAAAACGACTATTGCCACAACATTACGATCATTCGCTAATTCTTTTGCTGCTCTGGTGATGGAAACAGAATCGCTTTTAGCGGAAATATCCTCCATTTGGAAAGTCTTGCCCCATTTATCCAGATGGACCTCTGCTCGCAGGATGATAGAATCCATCATCTGAACACTATCGACGGGGTATTTTCCAGCTGCAGTTTCACCTGATAGCATAACAGCGTCAGTGCCATCGAAAATTGCATTCGCGACATCCGTTGCCTCTGCACGGGTTGGGCGGGGATTGTTGATCATCGAGTCGAGCATTTGGGTGGCGGTGATGACGATCTTACCGTGGGTATTTGCGCAAGCGATAATCTCTTTTTGTGCAATTGGAACCGCTGCAGGCGACATTTCGACTCCAAGATCGCCACGGGCAACCATAACACCGTCTGTGACCTTCATAATATCTGCAAGTTCATCAAGGGCTTCAGGCCTTTCTAGTTTTGCAATGATCGGCGTCCTAGCGCCTTCTTTTGTTGGTGCAAGTTCTTCAATCGCCCTTCGAACAACCTCAACATCCTGGGCTGTTTTGATAAAGGAAATAGCTACCATATCGACGTCTTTGGCAAGTCCGAACTTAAGATCTTCCCGATCTTTCTTCGTAAAAATGGGTATTGTCAGATTGGCACCAGGAAGATTCACCCCTTTGTGTGATTTAAGCGTCCCTCCCAAGGTCACAACTGCTTCAATTCTTTCGCCATTAACTGATTCAACTTCCATTTCAAGATGGCCATCATCCAAAAGGATGTGATTCCCGGGGGATAAGGCTTTATGGAGGTCAGGTATTTCAAATGGGATAAATTTATCGGATTCGTCCACAACGAATTCCTCTGATGAACTCAGCGTTACATGATCTCCCGCCGCCAATTCCATACTGTCGTTGGGCAATTTTCCAATACGCAGTTTTGGTCCTTGTAAATCCTGGAGGATCGTTATTGGGGTCCCTGTCTCTTCCGAGAGTTGTCGGATAAGATCGATCATTTTCTCGTGGTCTTTATGGGTGCCATGAGAAAAATTCAACCGGGCAACATTCATGCCTGCTTTAATTAGGGCTTTGATGGTGTCGTAAGAATTACTGCTTGGCCCTAAAGTACAAACGATTTTAGCAAAACGATCCATTATTACCTCCAAACTGGTTCTAGTCCATCAAGAGAACATCTCGAATGATGGGAAGCATCCAATCTACGGTGAATTTATCAATAATTAAGGGTGGCGCTAACCTTAGTATGTGTGTATGTGTTTCTTTAATAAGAATGCCGCGATCACGAAGAATCTCGGCAAATCGTCGGGCGCCTCCTAATTCGTGTTTGAGCTCTACGCCGATCAGAAGACCTTTGCCGCGAATATCCTTAATATTCTTTGAGGGGATTTCTTCCAGGTAATCCATGATGTATTTACCCATCTCTACTGCATTTTCAATGAGATGTTCCTCTTCAATGACTTCAAGGGCTGCAATTGCGACGGCGGCTCCTAAAGGATTTCCACCAAAAGTGGAACCATGTTCACCAGGATTTATCAGCCCCAAGACATCCTTGTCCGCTAAAACTGCCGAAACTGGATAAAAACCACCCGAAAGAGCTTTACCGATCACTGTCATATCGGGTCGAACGCCTTCATGCTGACACGCAAAAAAGGCGCCTGTGCGGCCCAATCCCGTCTGGATTTCGTCTGCAATAAAAAGAATATTTTTCTCTTCGCAGAGGGCTTGAACATCTCTAATGTAGCCCTCGGGGGGCATAACAATCCCATTTTCACCTTGAAGGGGCTCTAACAAAATAGCCGCTGTATTCTCTGTGATAGCCGCCTTGATGGCTTCGATGCTTCCGTATTCAACTGTGACAAAACCCTCTGTGAAAGGTCCAAAGTCCCGTCGATATTCTTCCGTTGTGGAAAACGAAATAATGGTGGTTGTTCTGCCGTGGAAATTGCCTTCCGCAACGATGATTTCAGCCTTATAGCGAGGAATGCCTTTGACAACATAAGCCCATTTTCGCGCCACTTTAATCGCTGTTTCCACAGCTTCCGCGCCGCTGTTCATGGGCAGTGACATCTCATAACCCGTCATGTCTGAAAGCTTTTTGTAAAGCAAACCTAATTTGTCGTTTCTGAAGGCTCGGGAGGTGAGTGTAAGACGATCCAGTTGGTCAATCATCGCCTGCCTGATTTTGGGATGATTATGGCCCTGATTTAATGCGGAATAGGCACTTAGACAGTCTAAATATTTTTTTCCATCGACGTCATAGACCCAAACTCCTTCCCCACGGGAGATAACAACATCCAGTGGGTGGTAGTTGTGGGCACCATATTCTTCTTCTAGGTTGATAAAATATTCACTATTTGTCACGAGTTTCTCCATTTGTTAACAGTTCGATGAGGATTGCTTTCTGTGCATGCATTCGGTTCTCGGCTTGCGGGAACAATCTTGATTGTGGACCATCTGCAATAGCATCTGTGATTTCTTGACCACGATGCGCTGGTAAACAATGCAAAACAATGGCATTGGGGTTTGCTAATTTTAGAAGCTCAGCATTAACCTGGTAGGGTGGGAAGACCTTTTCTCGTTGACGAGCTTCTTCCTCTTGACCCATGCTGGTCCAGGTGTCGGTGTAAATAACGTTGGCATCATCTGCTGCATCTTGAGGCATTCGGTATTCTTTTACTGAACCGCCAGCCGCTTCTGCAATGGTTGTGTAATTTACTACTTCTTGATGTGGTAAGTCGTAACCTTCTGGGCTAGCAATTCGGAAGTGGGCACCCAGCTTTGTTACGATTTTCATGAGCGAAAGAGCGACATTATTGCCGTCGCCAATATATGAAATAGTTTTTCCCGCAAGGTCACCAAATTCCTCATAAATCGTCAGCGCGTCGGCTAATGCTTGGCAGGGGTGATTGTAGTCGCTGAGGCCGTTGATAATCGGGACGGATGACCATTTTGCCAGTTGCAGGATGTGGTCGTGAGCAAAGACCCGAGCCATAATAATATGCACATAACCTGAAAGCACCCGAGCAATATCGGCAATCGATTCGCGCTTTCCTAAGCCAATTTCCTGGGGGGAGAGGTAAAGGGCATCACCACCCAAAGTTCTCATTGCCATGTCAAAACTGACCCTCGTTCGTAAACTTGGTTTCTGAAATACCATAGCAAGGACCTTGCCCTGAAGGATTGGGTTGATTGCGCCGTTTTTGTATTCCTGTTTTGTCTTTTTTGCTAATTTTAGTAAATTTTCAATTTCCTCTTTGGTGTAATCTGCAATATCTAAAAAATGTTTCATTGAACCTCCAAAATATTGGTTAGACTCCTGATGAATTATTTGTCACGTTGGATATCAGCCAAATTGACAATTTTTTCTTCACTTTTAACATCATAATATGCTTGTAATAAAACGTTTGCTTGGGCTACGCCAAGCCAAAATAAAATTCCAGAAAAGATAAGAAAGAGAACTGTCAGATAAATGGAAAAATTATTGGAAAAGGACGTGGTTTTTTCCAATGCCTTCGCCACAATCTGGCGATAATTTGATAAAACGACCTGCGCATTTCCCAGATCTTTTTCAAGATCGTTAATATTATCAGCAAGATCAGATAGATTAGATTTTGTCAGGAGCAAGCTGCTAGCTGTTTCATCCAAACTCGTCTCAATTTCATCGAGTGAAGCTGGAACTGTACTAAGTGTGCCAGCGACTTGTGTCAGGCTGGTGTGAAGGGGGACTTCAGGCTGATAATCTGCCCCTAGAAAGGGAATTGCAGCAATAAAGGATAGTGTTTTATCAATTATCTCTGCGCTGCTGGCAGCTGATGACAAGGCGATCTGAGAATCTACCACAGTAAGACGTAAATCATCCCCAATCAAGTTTGAAGAATTATCCAAAGATGTGGCGATATTTTCAAAAGTGCTGTCCAAGGTTACAAAGGACGTCTGAATAATGGAAAGGTCGTCTGTGGCATTCTCCAAAGTGCTATCCAAAATGATGAGCCCATCATCGGTCGTTGTTAAGACATTTAGAAAGATGTCTGTGATTGAGAATGCGCCGTTTACAAGAGTGGGCTTTAGAGCCCAGATTAAAATAATCCCAGCAAGGGAAAAGAGCAGGCCAATGGCCGATAGAATGATCAAAACTGTGCTTGGTGTGCGTTTGAAATTATGTTTTTTCATTACAAATTTTCCTCAACTGAAGATTGAAATTTGTTAAATATCTCTGCTTGCATCTTCCACATTTTTTCTTTTTGATCGGGTTGGTGATGGTCATAACCCAGCAAATGAAGGGTGCCATGAATTGCTAAAAATACCAATTCTTGATTAAGCGTTAGATGATATTTCGGTGCTTGTAAAAGCGCTGTTTCGACAGAAATGACGACATCGCCCAAGTATTGACGCTTTGTTTCAGGGTCCACAAAATTATAATTGAAGGAGAGAACGTCTGTAGGCTTATCCTGGCTGCGGAAATCCCGATTTAATTGGCGTAGTTCTTCATCGTTTGTCAATCTCAGGGTGATATCAAGATCTGATTTGTCGTGAAGAGACAAGGTCAACAGAATGGCTTCACGCAGCAATTTGGGGTTGATTTCAGATGAAAGGTTAATCTCTATTTGAATGTAAATCATTATTTCACAATTTGTTGCGTTGTTTTAGCCAATTCAGGACCTTGCTGCGGTTTTGTTTGTTGTAAGGATGGGTACTTGATGCGGGGGTGGTAAGTCCCCTTAAGCGTATAATAGAAGGATTCTTTTACTTTTTGTAAATCCTTCAATGTCAGATTAGTGTCATCTAACTGATTGTTCTTTTCATAAAAATCAAACACATCATCTAATAGTTTTTGTAATTCCTCTTCATTTTTCGGAACTATTGATCGAGCACGGGCTTCTGTCCCGTCAGCCAGCATCAATAATGCGGTCTCCCGAGATTGCGGTCTTGGTCCGGGATAGGTAAATAGGGATTTATCGACATCCTCGGGGTCATCAGCTGCCTTTAGCGCTTGGGAGTATTGGTAATGGGTGTGCATGGTGCCATGATGTTCACGAATAAAATCGATGATCCGATCCGGTAAGTGATGCTTTTTCGCTAATTCAACACCTTCGGTAACGTGGTTGATGATCGTTTGAGCGCTTACTGCAGGGTCAATGTCATCGTGTGGGTTGAGGTTTTCTTTGACTTGATTTTCAATAAAGAATTGCGGATTGAGTGATTTACCGCAATCGTGATAGATTGCACCTACTCTGACAAGTAATCCATCCGCGCCGATCGCTTCTGCGGCTTGCTCAGCAAGATTGGCAACCTGTAGCGAATGTTGATAACTTCCCGGTGCATTTCTTAGAATTTTTTGTAAAAGTGGATGATCGGGTCGAGAAGTGTCGAGCAATTGAAGAGCTGTGGTCAGTCCAAGGATTTGTGAGAAAATGTATTGTAAGAGCAGTGTGAGGCCAGCCGCCCCGATGCCGTTGATCAGAGAAACACCCGACAAGGTTGCAATGCCAATCCAGTCTGTCACAGAATCGGAAAGTCGATATACCAGAATCACCCCAATGCCCACCAGTCCAATGCTGATCCCAGCTAAGAAAAAAGAGGCAATTCTTCTTGCTTTGCCAAGGGTTAACATGCCAATAATGGTCGGCAGGATATAGAAGAGTGTTAGGTTAAGGCTGTTGCCCATACTATAGGCAGTAAGGATGCCTAAAATAACTGACAAGAAACCAGCGACCTCAAAATTAAAGACAACAGCCAGAGTCATCCCAAAGGCTGCAATTGGAAGAACATAAGGGACGACGGTGCGTTCATTGATCACAAATCTGCCGATGATAAGGAAAACCAAAAAAGTAATCGTGATTAGCCCAATTGCCTTAAGGGAAAATTTATCATGTTCTTTTTGCACTGTGAAATATAACGAAATTAATATGAGTACTAAAATGGTCAAAACCGCTGCACTGATATTTTCTTTCGTTTGATCGCTTGCCTGAATGAGGCCGTAACGAGTCAAGGCTTCCCAATCTTCTTCTCTAATGATTTCTCCCCGGCGAACCAGGGTCTCACCTGAAATGAAGGATCTAATGACAGGTTCCACTGAAGTCCGAGCTTCATCGATAGCAGTCTGAGTTTGTTCTTCACTATAAAGGCTATTGGGAACCGTATAGGGCTCGACCAAGTTTACGACAATATTTGCTTGATCTTGGGGAAATGAAAAGTCAATGAGGGAAGGGATATTTCGTTTAGCAGCATAAATGTCTGATTCGCGCATGGTGTTGCGCATAATTTGCTCTAAAACATTGGTTGCCTCACTTTGAATTGCTTCCCATCTACTATCGTTGATCTGTAAAATGCGTTTTATGGTGTCTTCAGAGAGTGTAAAATTTTCAATCGATTGGATATCAGTGATTTTTTCTTCTTGTGTTGCAAAACTATCTTGGCGAACTGTTGTAATGAAATATAAGGCTGAACGAAGTTTTTCAACTTGTTGCCGGCCGATACTGGGATCTGCTGGTAAGTAGATCGGTTCAACGGATTTTTCAGCTTCATCAACAGCTCTCTGGGTGAGGATTTCACTTTCAAAGGTTAGAGAATAAGGCGCGAGAATATCTTGAGAAGCGACATCCCCGATCTCCATTGGAAAGGATGACTGGCTAAAATACGATGGTAGCACAAGGGACAGAAAAATTATTGCCCCCGAGAGAATTAAAAGCAAAAATATTATAATCGTAGGGTGAATAATTTGCTTTGTCTTACGAGTTATTTTTGTCATGCAAATTAGTTTTTCTGAAGTAATTCGCGTACGACTTTACTTGTTTCTTGCCCTGATGCACGGCCTTGAAGTCTCTGCATCAGCTCTTTCATGATTTTTCCCATATCGGCCATGCTGTTAGCGCCCGTCTCTTGGATGATTTGTTCTGCGAGACTTTTCAATTCGTCAGTATCCATTTGTTCTGGAAGAAATCGTTTCAGGACTTCTTTTTCAACTTGTGCTTGTTTGACAAGATCTTCTCGATTGGCATGTTGTGCTTCGATGATCGAATCGTCTCTGGTCTTGATTTCTTTTTGAAGGATGCCAAGAATTATTTCGTCGTCGATTTCCTTACCAGATTCCACCTCAGCCAACTTGATTGATGAAAGAACCAAACGCAACGTCCGTTTTGTAGCCTCATCTTTTGATTTCATCGCGGTTGTTAATGCCTGTTGTAATTCTTGTTTCTTGTTCATAGGATTGATTATACCTTTAGTTATATGGATTTACCCCTGAGGCTCGATAATTAAGTAGTCACGGATCGACTCAAGGGTGGCAGGTCCAATCCCATTGACGTAGATGAGTTCATCAATTGATGTAAATCCACCGATTAAGTCTCTGTAAGCTATGATGGCAGATGCTTTGACCTCACCAATGCCAGGAAGCGATTCCAATGCTTCTTGGGTAGCTTCGTTTAAGTTCAATGGATAAACAAAGGTTTTGGGGTCTTCGGTGGGCAAATTGATTGTCGTATCACGAGAGGTTGAGGGCAACATTTCATCATATGCAGCGATGTAAATAAAGTCGCCATCATGGATGATCGCCGCGAAATTGATCCGGGTAGTATCGGCATTTTCGGTCAATCCGCCAGCTGCATCAACCAGGTCACTGAGCCGGCTTTCGCCAGTCAAAGTATAAACACCGGGATTATTGATCTCACCGCTAATTTGGACGGTGACCGGTGATGGTGTTTGGGTTGGTTTGGGCGGTTGGGTATTTGTCGGCGTTGGCGGTGGCGACAAGGCAATTGGTTCGCCTTGCTTTGGTTGAGCAATCAATAAAATCAAACCGGCAGCCAGTAAGCCTATCAATATCCCAAATGACATCAATTGCCAAGGTTTCATGCCTGGAAACCTCCAATTCGTTATGCAGGGGTCGTTTGCTGCTCTTCCTGTTCCATTATGATCAGGGTTTTAAGTGCTTTAATCGATACTTCAAGCATTTCTTTGGTTGGTTCTTTTGTTGAGAGCCTTTGAAGAAGCAAATTGGGTTTAATCAAAGCCCTTACGATGGGCGACTCCAGATATTTTGACAGCAATCGAATATATTCATACGAAATGCCGGCCAAAACTGGAATGAGTAAAATTCTAGAGATTAACCGCCAATGCAAAGGCATAGGACCTATTAAAGTAAAGATGAAAATTGATAGAATCACGAGCGTTAGAATGAAAGATGTGCCACAACGTGGGTGCTCTACCGAATAGGGGCTTACATTTTCGGGCGTTAATTCAACGCCATCTTCAAAGGCATTAATGGTCTTATGCTCAGCACCATGATACATAAAAACCCGCTTGATATCCGGTATTCTTCCGATGGACCACATGTAGATCAGTAAAATTATCAGCCTAAAAACACCTTCAATAACGTTACTCATCCAAGCGCTCATCGGTATGTATCGGGCAAGCAGACCCGCGACTAAGGCTGGTGCCAGAAAGAACAAACCAAGGCCAAAACTTAGGGATATCGCGAGGGTGATGTAAAGCATTGGTCCTTCCAGTTTTTCTTCTTCACCTGTTTGAATGTTTGCTGATAGGGTGAGGAAACGCATGCCAAGGCCCAATGAATCCCAAAGAACTATCAAGCCTCGAAGGAAAGGGATTTTTGATAGATTACTCGTGTAAATCCCTGTTAATTTTTCTTTGTATAAGACAATCTCATCGTTGGGTGCTCTATTTGCCATTGCTACAGATGATTTGCCACGCATGAGCACACCTTCGATAACTGCTTGACCACCATAAGATGGTAATTTTTTATTCATCCTGAAACCTCTATTGTGTTTAGATACTCAAAAAGAAGCGAATTAAGGCCTCAATGCCCTTTTTATGTGTTGGTAGATGCAGTCTTTCGTTGGGAGAATGAATCTGATCATCAGGCAGTCCAAAACCTGTAAGTATAGAATCAACACCTAAGATTTGCTTCATAGATGTCGCAACGGGGATAGATCCTCCATCCCGTTTTTTGATTGGCGTCACTCCCCAGGTTTCTTCTAAAGCTTTTAAATAAGCCTCAAACCATGTTCCCTTTGGTTCACTCAAATACGCCGGTGCGCCAGAGAGGTACTTGAGCTCCCATTTTACAGCTTCAGGGACGGTATCTTCAAGGAAACTTTTCAATGACTGATGGATTTTTTCTGGGTCCTGATCAGGTACAAGTCGGCAGGAAATTTTTGCCATCGCGTAAGCAGGGATGATCGTTTTGGCGCCTTCTTGAATGTAACCTGCGTATAACCCATTAACATCCAATGTGGGACGTGTGTAAACGCGCTCGACAGGTGAAAAACCAGCTTCGCCGGCTAATTCAGGGACGCCGGTTGTTTTCATATAGAATTGCTTGTCTACCCCTAATTTCGCTAGGTCAATTTTTTCTTGATCCGAAATGCAGCGAACATCATCGTAGAAGCCGGAGAGTGTGATTTTTCCCTGGTCATCATGCATTTTTGATATCAATTCACAGAGGATATTCGCGGGGTTACCAATGGTACCGCCAAAGAGACCAGAATGGAGGTCTGCCTTTGGACCTGAGATTTGTAATTCAAAATAAGCCATTCCCCGTAAGGCATAAGTGACGGTGGGTTTGTTCGGTGCTAGCATGCCGGCATCCGGGTTTAAGATAAGATCACATTTCAACATTGATTTGTGGGTTTCGAGGAATTCATCTAAACTCGGTGAACCAATCTCCTCTTCGCCTTCAAAAAGAACTTTGATGTTGATGGGTAACTCTCCAGATTCAAAAATAGCACGGAGAGCGGTTAATACCGCCCAAATTTGCCCCTTCATGTCTGAAGATCCCCTCGCATATAAGTACTCGTCGCGAATTTGCGGCTCAAATGGCTGTGAATGCCATTGGGCTAAGGGGTCAGGTGGTTGCACGTCATAATGACCATAAATTAAAAGTGTAGGCTTATCAGGAGACCCCATGTGTTCCCCATAAATAATGGGGTGACATTGGGTAGGATAGGCTTTTACATTTTTAAACGTTAATTTTTCCAATTCTTCCACAAGGAAATCAGCAGCTTTTAATACATCATCTTTATTATTCTCTGAAGTTGAAATGGAGGGAACTTTTAGTAACTCCAGAAATTTGTTGAGTTGCCCTTTATAGATTTTATGAAAATGGGTGATTGTGTTTTCGATTTTTTGAGTGCTCATTGCCTTCCTTTCTTTTGAATAATCCCCTTAGATTATATGCTATTTCATCATTAATCGTAAAAATTTTATCAAAATTTTGATATTTATTTGGAAATTTGTCCATTGTTGGACATAATTAGAAATGAAAAATTTTATTGACGAAGTATTATCGATCGAAGATAATATATTCGCTATAATTAATGATCTGAGAAATTAGATAGAGAGAAAAAAATACAATGACGGATAACAAAGACAAGGAATGTATTTATCGCGATTTAATTATTGTTGGATCTGGGCCAGCTGGGCTTTCTGCAGCACTTTATGCCGCACGGGCTGACCTCAATCCAATGGTTCTAACTGGGTCAACCCTTCACGGTCAGGCTTCAACGACAGATTTAATTGAAAATTATCCCGGTTTTCCAGACGGCGTTGGTGGGATGGAATTAGGATTATTATTCCAGAAACAAGCAGAGCGATTTGGTGCTGAGATTGTGATGGATCAGGCTATGTCGATCGACTTAAGCCAACCAGCATATTGCATTGAAACCTATGGCAAGCATTATGAAGCAAAGGCGCTTATTGTTGCAACAGGAGCGACGAACCGAAGATTGCGAGTGCCAGGTGAAAAAGAGTTTGTGGGCAGGGGTGTTTCTTATTGCGGGACCTGCGATGGGTGGTTTTTCAAAGGTAAGGATATTGTTGTTGTAGGTGGTGGTGACAGCGCGCTTGAGGAAGGTTTGTTCTTAACGCGATTTGCGAATTCCGTAACAATTGTTCATCGAAGAGATGAATTGCGCGCAGGTGCGATATTACAGAATCGAGCATTTAACCATCCAAAGATTAAATTTATTTGGGACACGATCGTTACAGAAATCCACGGTGAAACTGGCGTGAACGGCGTGACTTTACACAACGTTAAGACGAATGCGGAAAAGTTTTTTCCAACGGATGGCGTGTTTATTTTTGTCGGACATACACCCAACACAGAATTATTTAAAGGTCAATTGGAGCTAGATGATGAAGGATATATCGTGATCAACAAGGTCATGGAAACATCCGTTCCTGGTGTGTTTGCCGCTGGTGAGGTTGCTGACCCGTCTTTTAGACAGGTCATTACTTCTGCGGGTATGGGGGCAGCTGCTGCAATTCAAGCCACTCGTTACCTTGAAGCTTTAGATGAGGCTTAATTTTAAATTCTAAAAATTATAATGGCAAGAAAAAAACCGGAGGATCATTTCTCCGGTTTTTGCTTATAATGATGTTTTTAATTTGGTATTAGGGTGACTCGGGTTCGGGGTTCGTTACAAACCAGCCAAAAACGCGTGACTCGCTCATGTTACCTGCGGGTTCCCAATTTGTAATTTCTTCTTCACCTTCACCATTCTCTTGATCGGTTCCGATTTGTCGAGCGATATACACTGACCAGCGGAATATGTGAGGTGTGCCATCTTCTGGAATAAAAGTCTCCGGGACGATGAAGGATGTGTCGGTGACAAATTCCGTCATCGTTTCCTTGTTTTCAGAGGTTAGGTCAGTAATTGTAACTGCGTAGGCTTCATCTTGTTTTAATTCGCCTACAGCCGCCCATTGCAAGGTGATGGTATCTGTTTGTGCATTAAATGTCGCCCCATCAGCCGGGAGTAACAAATTCGGACCGGCATACGGCGGTAACTCGGTGGGGGTTGGGGTTGGACCAGCGGTTGGCTCTCGCATGCACAAGGGGATCTGCAATGGTTGTCCCTCGAATACCGTGTCGTTGACCATGCCGTTATAATCCCTGATGGTCTCCATACTTACGTTGTAGGTGTCTGCAATGGAACTCAGTGTGTCAAATTCCTGGACTGTGTAATTAATGGTCTCACAAGCAATATCGGTCTTTTCAGCGTCACTCAATGTAGCGGTGGGTTGGGGGGATGCGGTTGGGGTTGGTTGAGGCACGCTTAGAACTTGCCCTTCAAAAAGATTACAACTTGCAGATAAGTTATTTTCAAGGATAATGCTTTGAACAGACACGCCAAAAATTGCAGCCACATCCACACACGAATCGCCAGCTTGAACAACATATTCTAGGTTTGGCAATGGCGTCCAGGTTGGCGCTAATGTGGTTGTGCTTGTCGGAGATGGGGTGAGGGTAATCGTGGGGCTTGTTGTAATTGTGGCTGTCGATGGTGTGACTTCACCAGCTTCAGCAGGTGGGCCACCTTGCAGCACTAAAAATACAACCACGGCGGCAAGGGTTAGGAACAAAGCCAATAATCCTAAGGCTGCAGGCAGACTAAGGGTAATTTCTGGCAAACGTTTTGCACGGACTTCAGCGTTTTTTTTCGTGTTTGCAGTAACCTCTAATTCGGTACCACATACCAAACATTTCGTTGCCGATTCATTCAATCTTGTCCCGCAAACCGGACATAATTTTGTTTTGGGGGTGTTTTTTTCTGGACTCATAATTTTCTGGCCTAGTATACCCATTGATTAATTTATTTGCAACTTGCCAAAAACAAATCAAAATGGATCAGTAAGGAATGGTATAACTAAAGTGATGGTTTATAGTATATACATTCATATCCCATTTTGTCAACGACGATGTAATTATTGTGATTTCGTGACTTATGCTGGCATGACGCATACAATGCCGGCTTATTTCGGCTCGTTAATTGAAGAATTTCGTATAGTAACAAAGAATATCTTCAAGCCTTTTGTTCATACCATTTATTTTGGGGGTGGCACACCTTCTTTGGTGCCGATAAAGTATTATCGTCAAGTTCTTAAAGAACTATCGAAATTTTTCCATTTTTCACCTGATTGTGAATTGAGCCTTGAAGCCAATCCAGGAACGTTAAGTTATGGGTACTTAGCCGGATTGAAAGAATTGGGCTTCAATCGGCTAAGCATTGGGGTTCAATCGATGCAAGCTTCTGATTTGAAACGACTTGAAAGGATCCATTCCATTGCTGATATTTACCAGAGTGTGTCTGACGCAAGGCGGGCCGGATTTGAGAATATCAACTTAGATTTGATATTTGGCTTACCCTGGCAAACTCAAATGGATTGGGAAAACACTCTGAAAAAAGCAAATGAACTGCAACCCGAGCACTTTTCTCTTTATTCTTTGCTTATCGAGCCCGGTACAAAATTATTTAATTGGTACCAAAAGGGGCTTATTGTGTGCCAGGACCAGGATCAGGAGGGGGATATGTATGAATTTGCGATAAACTTTCTAAAAGAAGCAGATTATCAGCATTATGAGATCTCTAATTGGTCAAAAATTGATTCCACGAGAGACTTTCGATCCCGCCACAATTTACAATATTGGTTGTACCAACCCTATTTGGGCTTCGGCGTAGGTGCCCATGGTTTTGTTTTTGAGACCAGGACGGCAAACGTTACCAGTATCCCAGAATATTGTGATCGGATAAAGATAGGAAAAGACTTAGAGATTGATTTTCCACGATCGCCCGCGAATGTAACATCAATCAAGCTGGAGCCTCTGTCACAGATGAAAGAGTTCATGATGCTTGGGTTGCGTCTCGTTGAAGACGGCGTCTCTGCTGAAAAATTTTATTCCTTATTTGGAACTTCAATGATGGCTATTTTTGGGGATGAAATTACTAGGTTGATTTCCAGGGGTTTGCTCAGCTGGTCAGGAAAAAATAATTCAACTTTAAGACTGACAAAGCGTGGAATACTGTTAGGAAATCAGGTTTTTATGGCCTTTGTCTAATTAATAAACCAAGACCCTAGTGCCATAGCCTGTTCGGTAAATTTCATGGGGATTACTGATGGGGGTTACCCAGCGAAACAACCATTTTGCTTCATGATTGCGCATGTTGATACATCCGCTACTTTGGGGAACACCGTAGTTATTATGCCAATAGGTACCGTGTGTCGCAATTCCTTCTACAAAGAAACAAGACCACGGTACACCTGGTAAGACATAGGCGTTGATATCATCACGGGTGGTTCCCCCCATATGTTTTGAGGGGTACTTGGATTGGATGTGGAAGTTGCCAGTGGGCGTTTCTTTGAGTCGGGTGAGGGCACCACTGGCTATGTCTGTTTGGAAAACGATATTGTCTCCCTCAAAAGCTGTTAACGTTTGATGAGCGATTGAGATTTCAACCCTTTTCTCTCCCGGTGGTACATCGGGAGAAAGGGGTTCAAATTCAGAATTATCAAGAATGCGCATGTGTGTAGCTGGAATGGCATATTCCAGGCGATCCAGTTCATCCTCAATGAGGTACCAAGGGCTTTTATCTGGACCTTGGATGATATCCTTGATCCAGTGTGTCGATTGGTAATATAGCCGATAAACTGGGTCCCAGTTGGAATTAGGTGAAACCAGCAAGGAATTGGTGTAGGGGATGGTTATTTCACCAAGTTGATAATCTCCTTTAATTGAGTCTACAACAGGATTAAAGACCTCTTCAACTTCTTGCAAGTATGCTCGATGTACGTAGCCCCCCCAAACACGATACCAAATAGGGTTGTAAGCTGGTCCGTAGTCAGAATTAATTTCGTCGTAAACATTAATCAAATCATCCTTGTATCGTTGATAAAGGATGACACTTTCCTCGTTGGGTTCTTTGTGAATGCTAACTGAAGCGCGTTCCCCTGCGTGGCTTATTTTCGCCACTCGCATGAGCCGGCGCTGAATAAATCTGGATTCATTGTTTTGAGGTTGATGCCTAAAGGGATCAAGCGCTAATGAACCCAGACTTAATGCAGCTAATTTTAAGAAATTTCGCCGTGAAATTTTATCAGGTTTCATAACCATAATAATTTGACATAAATTTATTTTAGTCTAATTCTTTTGGTTCGATCAGCGCAACAGATTTCTTGATATAAGTGGGCACATAGGGATATCGATCAATATCTTCTTTTTTGGTAACACCGCTGAGCACCAATACGGTTTCCATGCCGCTTGTGACACCTGCAACAATGTCGGTATCCATTCTGTCACCGATCATGATCGTCTCTTCTGAGTGGACGTTTAAGTAATTTAAGGCCGTTCTCATCATCAGCGCATTTGGTTTCCCCATAAAGAGGGGTGAAACGCCACTGGCTGATTCAATGAGGGCTGCCATGGCACCGCAAGCTGGCACAATGCCACCTTCGCTGGGGCCTGAAGGATCTGGATTGGTGGCAATAAAGCGCGCGCCGTGATCATGAATCAGGCGAATCGCTTTTTTAATGCCCTGGAAGTCATATGCCATGGTTTCACCAAGGACGACATAATCTGGGTTAATGTCAGTGATGATGTAACCAATGTTATGAATTGCCTCAGTTAAACCGCTCTCTCCTAAGACGAAGGCTTTTCCATCAGGGCGTTGGTTGTGCAAAAAGGCTGCCGTTGCCAAGGCTGATGTGAAAATCTGAGTCTCTTCAATAGCGATACCAGCCTCTTGAAGGCGGTGAGCGAGGTCCCTGGGTGTATAGACGGGATTATTTGTCAGAACGAGAAATTTCCGATTCTGCTTTTTGAGTCTTTCGATGAATTTGTCAGCGCCTGGAATGATGGTTTTACCTTCAACCAAAACGCCATCCATATCAATTAAAAAATTCTTCATTTTTATTTCCTTTACGATTTATAATTTCCTGGTTCTTTTATAAGAAGATAACAATAATTGCAATCATTAATACAAATTTTAATTAAGATCAAGCTTACCATAATTTGTTGAATTTTGTCGATTGCGATCGTTAATTCTTTGTTATTAATGCATGCTACGAGGAAATGGAATGCTTGTAATGATGAACGAGATTTGTAAGAATCATATAAATACTCTTCAAGATTGACCAAAATGAGGGGAAAAGTTAACTTAATATTTTTAAAAATACGAAAATATAGAATATATTATTATAATATATAAAATATTAAACATTGTTAATAAAAGAGACCATTTTGAATGTTTTCAAAATGGTCTCTTAATTGTAAAACAGAGCAGTTAGATTTTATTTACTTTTGAGGATAATGCGTGCATCGACGACTTTGACGCCTTGACCTTCTTCGTAAACCAACACTGGGTTTGCATCTGATTCTTTAATTTCGTCATCCAGGTCCTTAACCATCAATGCATATAACTCAAGCACACGAGCGAGCGCTTGTTTGTCACGAGGAGCTTCGCCACGGGTGCCATCTAAGATTGGACCCCCGCGAATTTCATCGAGCATCAATCGGGCTTCTCGATTGGAGATTGGCGCTACTCTAAATGTGACGTCCTTCAAAACTTCGACAAAAATGCCACCCAGACCGAACATAACTGTCGCGCCGAAGGTGGGGTCATTGACTGAGCCGATAATGGTCTCTGTGGCCCAGGGTGCCATCTCTTGAACTAAAATGCCATGGATATCTGCATCAGCTTTGTAATTTTTTGCATTCTTGAGGATCGTCTGATAGGCTTCACGGACTTCGGCGTCACTTTTGAGGTTCACTTTGACACCACCGGCATCAGATTTGTGCAATATATCGGGTGAAACAATCTTGCAGACGACGGGATAGCCGATTTCATTAGCAAATTTTACAGCTTCATCTTCGCTGTCGGATAACTTTGTTTGAACTGTAGGCAGCTTGTATGCACTGAAAATTTGTTTCGATTCTATCTCAGTCAGACTTGTTCGGCCATCTTCCCGGACTTTCTTGATAATTTGGCGAGCAGCATCACCATCAACAACAACACTTTCATCGAGGGGGTCACGATTAATATCTTTTAGTTGTGCATACTCATGGAGCGTTCCCATGGCATGGACAGCAAGATCAGGTGCGTCGTAGGCTGGAATGCCATGTTCAACGAGCCATTGCATGGCTTCAGCGGATCGTTCGCCGCCGACGAATGATACCGTGATGGGCTTGTCCTTGATGCCAGTTTCGCTGACCGCTTTATGGATAGATTGGGCGATTTCCATGGGGTTTGTAATAGCAGTTTCGCAATAAAGAACAACTAAACCATCGACCCAGTTGTGAGCAAATGCAAATTTAGTTGATTTATAGTACCAATCATTGCCAGCCATGCCTGTTAAATCAACCGGATTCTTGGCGGAGCCAAAGGAAGGCATATGTTTTTTAAGTTCTTCTTGGACTGCTTCGGGTGCAAATTTTAGAGGAATACCAGCGCTCTCAGCGGAATCCGTCCCCAGAACGCCAACACCGCCACCATTTGTAAGGATGAGCACATTTTCACCCACCATCGGAGGTTGTAAGGAGAGGGCAAGTGTACAATCAAATAAGTCATTCAGGTCAGTGGCTTGAATAGCCCCGGCTTGTTTGAAGGCTGCTGTATAAATTTTTGATGCACCAGCTAAAGATCCTGTATGAGAAGCAGCTGCTGCTGCACCATGCTCAGAAACACCTGCCTTCAACACAACAATCGGTTTTGTCGCTTTTGCGCTTTCTTTGATAAATCGGCTGCCATCCTTCAAACCCTCAACATATAATGTGATGCACTTGGTATTTTCGTCTTGATTTAACCATGCCACTGTGTCGCTAAAGTTGACATCTGACATATTGCCAATGGAAATCATTTTATCAAAGCCAATTCGACGGGAATAGGTAATGGCATCCATGGCGATTAGAAGCGCACCGCTTTGGGTCACCAAAGAGGCTTCGCCATTGAGTGGCAGGAAGGGGGCAAATGAAGCATTGAGTTTGTCTGAGTTGGAAAGCGTCCCAACAACGTTTGGTCCTAAAACCCGCATGTTGTATTCATGGGCAGTTTTTACCATTTCTTTTTCAAGCTCAACATCACCGACCTCGCTAAAGCCAGAAGTAATGACAATTAACCCTTTGACACCCTTCTGACCGCATTCTTTGACAATATCCAAAACATATTTTGCTGGAATGGTGATCACCGCCGCCTCAACAGGCTCTGGAATATCCAGCACAGATTTGTATACCTTGAAACCCAAAATTTCATCAGCAGAAGGATTAACAGGGAAGATTCCACCTTCATATTCACTATCGACAAGGTTTTTGACGACAGTGTGTCCAATTTTCCCTGGGGTCGTAGAAGCGCCAATGATGGCTATGCTCTTAGGCCTAAAAAGTCCGGTCAATAAATCGTTCACAAGTTCCTCCTAAAATAGTATTTTCTAACTGAATCAGATGCTCATACAATTTAATAAAATCACTGTGTGTGATTTTACCTTATAATTCTAAAAGGCAATTATACATTAATCCTATCAATCTGATGATTTAAAAGGGAAAATGCCATGGATCAACCAAAAAATTGGGCTTTAGCTAATAAGATGGACAATGTTGTCTTTAGGAGAAATGGAAAATTGGGGGAAGACGCTCGAAAAATATTGGATTCAGCGATTTATGCTGTTGATCCTTATCAATGTGTCCTCAATACCATCAAATTAAGAGACGAGGTGGTCGTTTTAGATGGGAATGACTTAGCTCTAGAGGACATCGGGCGCATTTTTGTGATTGGATTTGGAAAAAGCGCTGTGCCTATGGCAAAAGCAATCCTTGATTTAATGGCGGAAAAAATTTCTAAAGCAGTCGTCATAACAAAGGACAAAAACTTTTTAGAAGCCGAAGGCTATAAGGGTCGTTTGGAAGTTCATTTGGGCGGTCATCCTGTCCCATCAGAAGATTCAATCAACGCAACAAAATCCGTTTCTAACAGCTTACCTTCTTTAAACGCAAATGATCTTGTGTTTGTTTTGATTTCAGGCGGCGGTTCCGCGTTATTCACTCAACCAGTTGAGGGGGTGACCCTTGAGGACATGCAAAAATTAACCGAAGTATTGTTGAAGTGCGGCGCAGATATTAATGAGATAAACACTTTGCGGAAACACTTGGATCAGGTTAAGGGGGGTAGGTTGGCGAATCGATTGCAACCGGCAATGGTAAGAAGCTTTATTTTGTCTGATGTCATTGGGGATCCCCTTGATATGATTGCTTCGGGGCCAACTGTTCCAGACCCAACGACTTATGAAGATGCAATAGGGATCATTAAAAAATATGATGTTAAATCACAGATTCCCGAATCCATCCTGAACTTTTTGTCCAATGGGTTACAGGGTCAGGAACCAGAAACCCTCAAAGAAGGGAGCATTTCGCCTGATCGCGTTCAAAACTACCTGGTAGGAACAAATTTCAAAGCCCTTGAGTCGGGTAGAAAATTTGCGCAAGATCTGGGTTACAACAGCCTGATCATATCTTCACATTTGACAGGGAGAACTGATGAGGTTGCTGAATTTCTGAATGGGATAATCCAAACGGAACTGAATTATGACCATCCCATTAGCAGACCCTTGTGTTTGTTGTTAGGCGGTGAAACGACAGTTAATGTCACTGGAGAAGGTCTTGGTGGGAGGAATCAGGATTTGGTTTTAAAGATGGTTGAACGAATCAGGGATCGAAAGGGATTGCTTTTTGTTTCTTTTGCAACCGACGGGGATGATGGACCAACAGATGCGGCTGGTGCGGTTTGTGATAGTTTCGTTTACGATGATGCTGAACAAGTCTATCAAATTGATGTTCAAGCCTACATCACAGACAATGATTCCTATCATTTTCACCAAAAAATTGACAGTTTAATCAAAACGGGGTCAACAGGCACCAATGTCAATGACATCATTTTGATTATGATGGAAAACCAATAGGCTCAGGTAGGATTATTTCCTAATATTGCATCGAAAAGGTAATTGCAATCGACCAAGACAGTAAGGAGAAAGCCTTATTCGTCGAAATGTTCAAGCAACCTAAAATGCATACGGTGAAAGTCGAAATTGGGGGGTATTGAAAAAATGAGCCCGCTGGAGCCTTTTAGGTCTATTGTGTGATTAATGACATTAAAAGTATCCAAAGAGATTAAATCTTTGTAATTGCCATCTGGAAGTTGACAAGTGATGGGTTCATTTGCATTTTTGACGTTGAATAGGCCGTATAGCCCAGTATCTTCACCGATCCAAACGGACTGGATTGCAGGTGTTGCTGAAAGAAAATAATGTTTTCCGACTTTGAAGATGTCAGTCTTTTTGATCTTGATCAATCGGGTCAGCCAATCTTGCAGTGGGTAATCTTGCCAGTTGATTTTGTCAATATCAAAAAGTGATGGTGTTTTCTTGGATGCGGATTCTTGACCACTATAAATCAGAAAAGCACCGGGTAGAAATACTTCAAAGGCAGTCCAAGCTTTTGCCGCTGTCTCATTTGCTGCAAATGTCATAATCCTGGCATTGTCGTGATTTTCAACGAACCGCATTTTAATGTAATCTTGGGGATACATGCCTTTTTGAAATTCAATCATTTCAAGATAGCGTTCGACGGGAAATTTTCCTGAAACTGCAGCTTTCCAGGCAGACCATACATCATAATTGTAAGTTAGATCAAAGGCACGATAGAGCTCAGCATCGGCATGGGCTGTCAGTCCTTGCCGGCGGCGGTCAATGATCCATCCGGTTTCAACTGACTCTGCTAACCAAATGAAGTTAGGATTGATGGCTTCCACCTGGGATTTTGCTTGTAACCATAAGGAGAGCGGAACAATCGACGCCACATCGCATCGGAAACCATCCACACCCATTTCCACCCAATAGCACAGGGTCTCGATCAGATATTTTTCTAAAGAATCGTTCGGGAATTTTAGATCGATGACATCTGACCATGCTGGCACTGTGGTGACGGGGTTGCCATCTTTGTCTTGGTGAAAATATTCAGGATGATTATTTACCAAGATCGAATCATGCGAAGTGTGATTGAACACCACATCGATCATGACTTTGAGACCTTTTTGGTGTGCGGTTGCGATTAAATTTTGAAAATCCTGCAAAGTGCCATATTCCGGGTTTATTTCCCTGTAATTTTGAATGGAATAGGGACATCCCAGGCTGCCCTTTTTATTGTTCTTACCAATGGGGTGGATTGGCATCAGCCAAATGATATCGACCCCCATGGATTTAATTCGGTCAAGATCCTTTAAAACGTCTGAGAATGTGCCATTTGGACCATGATTTCGAACGTATATTTCATATAAAACGAGGTTTCTTAGGATGGAATTATTGCCTTGCATGTCGAACCTCCTGATTAATTCTAAGGGCTTTGAAAGAACATAATAGTTTTAAAGGATACGTACTATACGGATAGGTTTTTATAGCCTAATCTTGAAATTATAACGAAAATTTTAGTTCAAGGAGATTTAAAAAGTAATTAAAAAGGATTTATTCATTAGTTAGCAAGAATCTTGCACACCTCCTGTTGTTCTGTGCAGATTAATTTTTCTAAGGTATAACTATCAGCGAACTGAGGTACATCATCTTTTGCGGTATCCCGGAGGAAAAACTATGAAGAATAAACAATCACGGTTGCTTAGGCAACTTGTCTTACTTACACTCCTTTTTATTGTGTGCATCGTTTCGAGCGGTATGATCTACCTCGGCGCGACCGTATTTCGCATGCAACTCCCATTTTTTCAATTAATTGACAGCAAGGAAGATGGCGGCACGGTTGTAGAACCTTTGCCAACTGAAGAACCACTTCTGCCCGATGAAAATGAGGATTCGGATGTTCAATTGTATATGGTCATGGGGTCCGATTATCGTCCAGAATCTGGATTTCGCACCGATACGTTGATGTTAATTGCCCTCCATCGCCCATCTGGAAAAGCCAGTATTGTTTCCTTTCCAAGGGATCTGTGGGTGACTATTCCAGGTTACGGTGAGGGAAGGATCAACACCGTGATGCAATTGGGCGGATTTCCCTTATTTGCTCAAATGATGCAAACGAATTTTGGTGTTTATCCCACACAATACGCAATGATTGACATGGAAGGTTTTTTGCAAATTATTGACGAATTGGGGGGCATTGAATTTGAAACTGAATATGTCACCGCCGATGGTTGTGATGGATCCTTAGATCCCGATGGATGGTGTGAGGTGGGTCCCGGGTTAGTTTCACTGGATAGTGATTGGGCTTTGTGGTATGTCAGAGCCAGGTACAACTCGAGTGACTTTGAGCGCATGCGCCGCACACAGGAAGTTGTGGGGGCTGTTGTAAAGAAAATTATCAGCCCGACTGGATTACTAAAAATGCCAGCATTGATGAAGATTTATGAAACAAACGTAGAAACGAATATCAGCTCCACCCAGCTTTTGTCTTTTGCGAAGCTTGGATTGGGGTTTGATTTCAACGAAGATGTCAGGCGGTTTGCACTTGGTCCGAACGAGGCGACTGGTTGGATTACAGCTTCTGGGGCTATGGTTTTGCTTCCAAATGTCCCAGCCATCCAGGCTATTTTACAAGATGCGCTGACCTTTGAATAGTATTTCTTAAGTTATTGAAAAATCTTAAGCCAGTTGTTTACAACCATCAAGAAGTCGGATGGCTTTTCTTGGTGGGGTAGGTGCCCCGCATCTTCAATTTGGTGAAATTGCGCGTGTGGTTGGATTTGAGCCACCTCCATTCCGCTTTCCTGGGAAAATAATTGATCATGTTCGCCGCGAACCACTAGCGTTGGTAGGTTTAAGGCTGCTAATTTGTTGGTGAGATTTGGTTGTTTGCTCTTAACCCATTGTGTTAAATTTCTGAGAATTGAGAAATAAGCATATTTTTGGCCGTCATCCCAAACCCGTTTATTAACCCTTGTGAAAAGAAAATCACGGTCTTCAAGAGGTAAGCCGTTGATGTCATAGTAGAAGCCCTTTAAAGTATCAAAAGCTGCTTGTGGATCTTTGCGCAATCGCGTGTATAACCATTCGCCCAAGTGTGGAATTTGCATTAAACGCATCGATAAATTCAATTTATTTTCCGTTTGCATTAAAGCACCCCCCACAAGTATTAAGCCCCGCACGCGATCTGAGTGTAAAAGTGCAAGATGATGGGCAATAATTGCCCCTAAAGAGCTTCCTATTAATATTGGGTTCTTAATTTCAAGATCATCCAGCACCTCTAAGGTTGCGGCCTCTAAAAACTCAATCGAATAATCACGTTTCGCCTTTTGGGAGCGACCAAAACCAGGTAAGTCAAGGGAAAAAATATGATAGGCTTTAGCCAGGGGTAAGAAGGCATGGCGCCAGGTATCCGCTTCATCACCTAAGCCATGGATCAGAACAATTTTGTTAGGGTTTTCCAAACCAGCTTCATAATAAAATAAATCTACCCCCAAGGAGGATAAGGTTATCCTCTTGCTGAAGGGGTTTAGTTCTGGCCAGGGTTGCATGGAATCTTGATAGACATTCTTTTTGGTCATTATTTCATCCCAACTTTTTTTGATGAATATTTACGAATCAACCCACACATGTAGGTTATTGTCATGTAGGTTATTGTGTGGAAAAGTACCTATTTGAGTAATTAATAACCCGCTTCAAGATTTACCTTATTTGGAATTGGCAATCCATGACTTGCTGCGTTGAGTAGTTTTGCGAGGGCTTGGATACGTTGCATTTCAACTTCTTCGACCATGCCACCACGGTGTGGGCTTAGCACGAAGTTTTCAAGGTCACCCAAAGGGACATCCGCTGGTGCTGTATTCGAGACCTCATCTTTTGAAGGCGGATAGTTGTACCACACATCACTGCCAGCAGCACGCAGGTGTCCGTTTTTCAAGGCGGCATACAAAGCATGTTGATTTACAATGGGTCCACGTCCAATATTGACTAAGATGCTGCCTTTTGGCATTTGATTGAGCTCAGCTTCGTCAATCAGGTTCTCGGTTTCATCCGTCAATGGTAAGGCAATGAACAGCGCATCTGTATTTGGTAATAAATCATGCAGCTTGTCCATGGAAAAAATTTCGACCGGAAGATCCCCTTCGTAGTTCGCAGGATGCTTTTTTATAGCTTTTACTTTCATACCCAGTGCCAGGCAATATTCGCTAAATGCTTGACCAATTTCACCAAAACCAAGGATTACTGCCCTTTTTTCTCGCAGGAGGATAGCTTTGGTGGGTTGATAGCGTGGCGACCAATCATTTTTACGCAAAGCTTGGTCCATTGGTATCAGTTGTTTCGCTGCAGCTAATAACAAGGTCAACCCCAACTCAGCTGTGTTGAAATTATTGTGATGTAAGTTGTGCAGGCTAACATCGGGAAATTTGGCCATCACTTCACGTGTTTTTGTCGGGATCCCTGCCCAGGGCACAACAACTGCCTGTAGATTGGGGCTGGCTTTTATCCATTCATCGCTCGGTGTTGGGTAAACGAGAACCTCAAAATTTGCGGGTTGGGGGATCTTTTCGCCTTCGGTGATTTTGATGTCGGGATCGAGAAGCGATTTAAACTGATCACAATGTTCTTCAAAGCTAATCCGGTAAAAGTGAACGCGAAGTGACATAGAACTCCTTTAATTTTGTAAAGTTATGAGTTTATTGTACCGGTAGAAGAGAGAAAAAATTCACAATTTCGGTTATTAAGTCTCAGCACCTTCAAGAGAATAAAATGACTGCATCGTAAATTGTGCGATAAGAATTTTATTTTAATAGCGTATTGCCACAAAAATGTTATTAAATTCAAGGGCAATCCAGGTATAATTTAATAAATATTATAAGGAGGCTCAATGAAAATCCCTAAATATGAAAAGAAAATGCGAAAACAACTTAAAAAAGTTGCAAAAAATTTAGGAAAACGTGGATTGACCAGCGGCATCCGCAGTAGCGTTTCTCAGCGGTTAGATCCAGACCGATACCAAATTACACCCCAAGGCATTTACCTTCGAAAAACAAAGAAAAAGATGGTTGTGACGGTCGATAGCGCGGGCAATCTCATCTATCAGCGTTATGGCTGGCGTCCATCCAAGGACCTGCCATTACACTTGGCTGTTTATCAAGCGCGAGGTGACGTGAACAGTATCATTCACGCGCACCCACCATATCTCTCCGCTTTGGGTTTGGCTGTAGATAAGTTGGACTCAACGCAATTACCCGAATCCCTGCAAGTCTTAGGATCCAAGTTGAAAGTAGATAACCTTGATCCCGGGATAGGGGAGACATCCGTCAGTCTGCTAAATGCACTTACTAATGGAAATGTTGTTTTGCTGCCTAAGGATGGTGTTTTGATTGTTGGGCGTTCGTTGGATGATGTTTTTGCCCAGCTTGATCAGATGGAACATGAAGCCCAGGTTTACACTCTGGCAAAAGCTGCAGATCTTTTGCCTTAAGTGGCCGTGTTTTTTTCTGGCATATTATTAATGATTTAATTAATCATTGATAGTTTTATTAGAAGAATAGCTATAAGTCGATAATTATGAGCATATTCGTATAGCCAATTATACTATGGTGCTTTATCTAATAGATTTTCTAAAAAAATAAAATTAAGGCCCCGATGGTTTTATTTATAATGAAACTTTAACATGTTGTTATCAATTTGGTGATTGACATCAATTGAGAAGTTCTGTATAATCCTTAGTCGTTTGTTGATTGTAATTATCGAACAAAATAAAAGCATAAAATTTTATATGGATAAATTTCAAGAATTTCAAGCGCCTATTCAAGATGATCCTGAAGGTATATCTTAGGACCAGTTAAACGCGCAGAACTTTCCTTGAAATTATTAAAAATTATTTTGTCAGGGTCACAGTTCTGTGACCCTGGTTGTTTTTTAATAGGCGTGTAATTGTAGTAGCTGAAAGGTGCGTCTTAATATGATCGATATTATTTCTCAAAATCTATTTTTATTAATCATTTTTGGGTTAGTCAGTATTACCGTATTGGTCTTATCTTCAAATGTTGCTGTGAAAAAATTAACCGGTCTGGCAGGTTATTTTCGATTATCAACGACATTTATGGGGGTAACTGTTGTCTCAGTGGCCACGAGTATTCCTGAAATTGCCGCACATTATACAGCGTCTTTTGGGATATTAAGCGGTGCACTTGACTTTGAGGTCAGTTCTGCCGTGGTGCTGGGCGCTAATATCGGTTCTGATGTTGTGCAACAAACCTTGATCATGGCAATTGTTATCCTCATGGCAGGCGGACTGCATTTTAAAAGATATTTTCTTTGGAAAAGTATGATCCCAATGATCGCAACGACGATCATGTGTATCGTGCTTGGCGTTGATGGTATTTATTCAAGATTGGATGGTGCCATCCTATTTTCCAGCTTTATTGGTTACATGTATTATCTTTATCGAGACGAGCGAAAGCACTACAAGGAAGAGGACCACGGTTTTACTGAAGAAGGAGAAACCCCAGAAGGTGTGCCACAAAACGCAAAGGAAGCTTGGCGAGATGCTTTTATCGCTTTGTTTGCGCTCTTGTTTACTGTTGGCAGCGCGATGCTCGCTTTACAAGCCACTGAAATTGTTGTTCGACGGACAGGAATTGGTGGTTCATTAATTGGCGTTGTCACTCTCGGCGTGGCTTCTGCATTGCCAGAATTAATTACATCTGTTTCAGGTGTGCGGCATGGTGATAGCGGTATACCATTAGGCACGCTTGTGGGAAGTAACATAACCAATCCCTTAGTTGCCATTGGTGGCGGTGCTTTGATCAGCACTTATTGGGTGCCAGGACCACTTGTGCTTTGGGATTTGCCCTGGGAGACAATTACGGGTGCAATTTTGTGGATCGTTTTATGGTTCAATAAGGGGAAATTGGGAAAGTGGTCCGCTTATTATTTGATTGGATTGTATTTCCTGTATATCATTTTAAGATTTACTTATTTCTCAGTGGATTAGAGAAATATCATATATTAATCCAAACACAAAGAATTAATTTTCAAATTAAAAGAATGCGGCATTATCCGCATTCTTTTTTTACTCGATGAAGTTAGGATCAATTCTAAGGCGATATTGTTTTGATTAGGGTGATTTTGGGATGATAATCCACATAATAATGTAAGGTATTATCCCAGGCAAACCACCTGGTAAAAGTAAAATTAGGAAAAGTAATCGAAACCAAAAGGCGCTAATCCTAAAAAATTCCCCTAATCCGCCACACACGCCGGCGATAACACGATTTCGTCTTGATCTACGCAATTTATTTGTTGTTTGGCTCATAATATCTCCTTATTCTCTAATAACATATACGTGTCCACAGGCAGAAAGTCGCGTCAATTCTTTAAAATTTAAATTAAATTATCATGTTAATTATTGGCGGTTGAAATAATATTTTCTAGCTTGCCGCCATCAGAGCTATTAACTCGATAAATTTGTGGCAGTAGGTGTGTTTTTTCTTGATAGGTACGACTGACCTGGATGATGAAATTTTCGAGACCACGGTTTTTAACCAGCGCCAAGGCACAACCGCCGAAGCCAGCGCCTATCATCCGCGCTCCCAGGCAATTAGATTGGCTTTGCGCTGCATCCACGATCGTGTTGAGCTCAAAGCTTGAAACCTCGAAATCATCTCGTAAACTTTGATGACTCTGATTGATTAATATCCCCATGGTGTCAAGATCTTCGTGCCGCATCGCTTCTGCAAAATTTAAGACGCGATTGTTTTCGGTAATAATATGTTTTGCACGCCGATACAAGTTTTGGGACAACGCACCCTCTTGATGCAGATGATTAATTTGATTCATTGTCGCCAAGCGTAATTTGGAAACGCCAATAACTTGTGCTGCGCTATTTACTTCCTCGTGGCGTTTATTGTATTCAGATGCTGATAGCTTCCGGCGGGTCATTGTGTCGAGGATAATCAAATTAATTCCACTAGGAAAGGGGATGTACTCGTAATCGAAGGAGTCACAATCCAAGAGCATGGCATGCTTGGCTTTACCCGCTGCGCTGATCAATTGATCCATTATTCCCACATTGACGCCCACCCAGGTGGTTTCTGCCTTTTGCGCCATTAATGCAATGGTTTTTGTCGGTAGTTTTAAACGACTGGCTTGGCAAAATGCCAAGATACAGGCTACTTCAAATGCTGCAGAGGAAGATAAACCTGCACCGATCGGGATTGAACCAGCCACGACTCCTTGCCATCCTTTAAGAGCATATCCCTCATCCACCATTGTTTTGGTTACAGCGGTGATATAAGCTTTCCACTCCTGATGATGCACCTCAAAATTTTTCAGGTCGAAGTTGATCGCCTCATCAAAATCGATCGAATACAGTTCCACATTTTGGTCGTTGCGTTCTCCCAAAGCAATGTAAATTTTCAAATCAATTGCCAGGGGTAAAACAAATCCGCCTGAGTAATCCGTGTGCTCACCGATCAGATTAACCCTGCCAGGTGCTGAGATTAGGGTTGTGGGCGCAGAGCGATAACGTTTTTGATAGGTTTTGATCAAGTTATCCAGAAAATTATTTTCCATCAATATGAGAATCCATGTTAAAGCGTAAAAATTTTCCTTATGGACGAAAAAGGAATTGCAGTGATGTTTTACATATATCTATTTTTCGGATCCTTAGTTCTAAATCACATGATTCCACATAACTGGTTAGGATTAATTTCAATTATTTTCAACGGGCGTTTTCAATGAATTGATGCAAATCATCAGAAAGTTCTTGTAGGGACGGTCCGTGTAAGTACATCATGTGCCCGGCTTTGTAATAGGTCATTTTGATTTGCGATTGCTGTGTTTTTGGCAGTGGTATGTGTTGAAAAGTATATTCTGTGGCCAAGAAAGGTGTTGCCAGGTCAAAATAACCATTACAAACAATTACTTTGAGCCCGGGATGATGCTGAAAACCGCTTCGCAGATCTTTTGCTGTGTTGACATAGTGATTCTGGTAGTTTTCGAAGTTCCATGTTTGGTGTAGGGATTTGAGAATTTCGTAGGGCAAATCTGTCTCATAGGCTAAATCCCGACGTAAATAGTCATACATAGTTGCCGTATATGGCCCAAGGATAGCGGCATAACTGGGATCAATTTCATGGACTTCGCCCACATTATCGCTATCAAAGCCAGTATAGCGGCTATCAAGCCGGCCAATGGTTACGCCTTTGTCTCGAAGCAGCTCCTTACAAAAGCGATAAATGTTGATGCGCAAATTCGTGCCCTCAATGTATTGTTTTGAAAGACCTGTCAATCGTGTCAGTTTCCTACTGATTTTTTCTCTCTCGTTGTCAGAAATTTCATTGCCCTTCATCAATGCCAGTGCGTAATCGCCTTGAGCAAAGTGCCGGGCTTCTTCTACAGCCTTATCCAAGTCTTCTTGTAATTCCTTTGAGAGTTTCTGGTGATACCATGCCGTTGCTGTGTATGTAGGCAGGAAAAGGATGAATGGCAAATCGTTGCCTTCGTCAAATCTTGCTGTGATGAAGTTAAGAATGGATGAAATAAACATAATTCCATTTAGATACATACCGTGGCGTTCATGCAAATAACCCGCTAAACCAGCAGCTCGGGTTGTGCCGTAGCTTTCACCCATCAGGAATTTTGGGGAGAGCCAACGTTTGTTCCTGGTTGTCCAAACTCGAATAAAATCGCCAACAGATTCAATGTCTTTTTTAACATTGTGATATTGTTCTGGTTTTTCTTTGGGCACTGAACGGCTATAACCGGTGCTGACCGGGTCGATAAAGACCAGATCGGTCTTGTCAAAGAGTGAAAATTCGTTGTCAACCAGTTGGTAGGGAGGGCCAATAGGTTGGCCTTCATCATCCATCAAGACACATTTTGGCCCTGCTAAGCCCAGATGAAGCCAAACAGATGACGACCCTGGACCACCATTAAAAGAGAAAGTTACCGGGCGATCGGATAAATCGCCATCTTTCGTATAGGCAATATAAAAGATACTTGCCTTTTCCTTTTCACCTTCTTCAACATCTTCTTCTTTGAGAATAATGGTGCCAGTTGTGACGGTGTAATTTATGGTTTCTTGTTTCAATGAGATTGTATGTTGGGTGACAGATAATGTTTCTTCAACTTTGGGTGTTTCTTGCTTCTGTTCAGATGATTTCTCATTGTTTTGGGGTTCTTTTGACATGGTAAGTCTCCAATTATTGTAAAAACGGTTGTGATATTATTCATAAATATTAATGTTCTATTTATTGTAAACCAAACATGGAAAAGTTTAAAATAATCTAGGTTAAGTGGTCTCTATTTAATCGGATTGTTTTAGGAAAGAAAAAATCATGATAATCGAAAATACAATTTCAGCAGAAATATTAGTCGATGCTTTTCTAAGTGATGTTTGGGAAGCTTGGACAACGGAGTCCGGTGCAAAAACATTTTTTGCTCCAGATTGCAAAATTGACTTGAGGCCCGGTGGCGCTTATGAGATGTATTTTTCTCCTGACTCACCAAAGGGATTACGCGGTGGAGAAGGTTGTCAGATCTTGGCTGTGGAACCCATGGAGATGCTTTCATTTACCTGGAATGCCCCACCCAATATGCCAGAAGTTCGAGGCCAGTTCACCCATGTTGTGGTTCGGTTTGAGTATGATTTGTATGGCGCCAGGGTTGCTCTAACCCATGATGGTTGGGGGACGAGTCAGGCTTGGAGGGAAGCTTTGTTGTATTTTGATACTGCCTGGAACAAAATTGTTTTACCGCGATTACACTACCGATTTTGTGTAAGTATTATTGACTGGACGGCACCCCCAAAAATGTATGATTAATACAAAAATAAAGCAATCATGAGATGATGTGATTCAGCAATTAATTAGGGGAGACCTAAACAACTGTTTTGTAATTTTTGACAATCGAACATAAAAATTCGTTATTCCTCGTCCTTTTGCGACAATTTTGCTTTTTTTACGCCTTCTTTTAGTGCTATATTCATCTTATTTCGGGCTTCTTTTCGGGTCATTGAGCTGTCAGCGGTTACCCATTCAGCAACGTAGAAACGTTTGACCTTTTCAAACATCTCTTTTTCGCTGAAATTGAGTTTTTCTAATTTAAGTCTGCCGTGCAAGTCTCGGATTAATTTAGCCCGCGAGTTTAAATTGCCCTCAAGCCATCGGTCGTGAATTCGTTTTTTCCTTGTTTTGTGATGCTTGCCAATAGGTTTGGGCGGTTGGGAGAGAATCTCATAGGCGTTTTCAAAGTCTTTTTTTGTACGTATTGGCTCAATGTGATCTGAGTCTTCGCGATCGATGGGAATCCAATAATCGATTTCTTTTGTTGAGACTTTGTAAAAAGTGTTTTTGTTATCTTCAAGGCCTTTTTCAACGATATCTTTGACCCTGCCAATCCCATAATAATAATGTACGATCCAATCGCCTATCTCAAATCGATTATTGTCTTTCACCACATTGTCTCCTTATCGACTAGTTAATTTCAGTTGAAAATAAAGTGGTTGCTTGTGAAAATTGTGACAGTATTGATTAATTTTGCCTGGGAGGACATTAAAACCCCCCAGATTTGTTCATTGATTTAGAAATTCATCTATAAAATTCTACCGGATTTAAGGTCTAAAGTTAAGTGAGCGCACCGCATTATGATAAGGATCACTCATCCACTTATTGGGACTGGATTGTCGTTGTTTTCTGATTTTCAAGCGCTGACCAATCAGTGAAATTATTTAAAGTGATTTAGCTGAGGATAAATTATTTTGGTGGTGGGTATTGATTAATAAGGTGTGATTGAATGAAAGAAGACCGCAAAACATTGCTTTTGCGGTCTTCTTTGAACTTATGTAGAGACATTTGCTTATTTGGTACGATGCTTTGTGCTGCTTTGCTCCCTAGCCAATTCCAAGAATTACAGATCAAAATAAAGTTCAATTTCGTATGGATGCGGTCGGGAACGGACGGATTGTTCCTCTTGATATTTCTTCTTCAGCCACTGCTCGATCAGTGAATCGGGGAAGACCCCATCCTGCTTGAGGAAGTCATTGTCTTTTTCCAGGGCGGCTAAAGCTTCGCTCAAGATCGTTGGTAGGCTTTGAATGGTTTTCCTTTTTTCGGCTGACCATTGAAAAATATCTTCATCGATCGGGCCGTAACCGGCAGCAGTTGGGTCAATTTTATTCTTTATCCCATCTAAGCCAGCCATCAACATAGCTGCCATTGCCAGGTAGGGATTGCAGGTAGCATCTGGAGGGCGGAATTCAAAGCGAACCTGGTCGGGCTCAGAGGCATATTTCGGGATCCTAATTGCAGCACTCCGATTACCGCTTGAGAAAAATGTCTTAACAGGGGCTTCAAATCCCGGCACAAGCCGGCGGTAGGAATTTGTGCTGGGGTTGGTAAATGCGAGAACTGCTGGCGCATGAAGCAATAAACCGCCAATGTAGTACAAAGCAGTTTGACTGAGTAAGTTTGGCCCTTGGGGATCGTAGAAGGCATTTTTGTTATTTAGTAACAGCTGTTGATGAAAATGCATACCATTACCGGCTTCCCCAAACAAGGGCTTTGGTAAGAAGGTCACAATTTGCCGATGTGCTCGCCCGGTCATTTTTGTAAAATACTTAATCATCATTACTGCATCAGCGGCTTTTCTCAGGGGCATTAGGTCGGTCTCGATTTCACATTGCCCTGGGCCACCAACCTCGTGATGATGATATTTGATTGGAATACCAGCATCCATCAAGGAACAGCTCATTTTGGATCGAAGATTGTAAAGTTGGTCACTCGGGGGAATGGCATGATAACCTCCGTGCAGGGGGATTGTGTGACCATATTCTTCATCACCGCCATTCCAATTTGCCTCCGAAGAGTCGACACGGAAGCAGGCAACGTTGATCTCATTGGTAAAGGTCAAATGGTCAAAGACGTAAAACTCAAATTCTGGCCCCCAAAGGCTGTCATCAGCGACGCCGCTTCTCTCCAGAAATATCTGTGCTTGTCTTAGAACCTCTCTGGGGTCCCCGGCAAAAAGTGTTTTTAGGGCTGCTTCGTGCGTTTTACAAATAAAACTCAAAGTCGGCACATCCCAAAATGGGTCAATAAAACCTGTCTCTAAATCAGGGATGAGGACCATGTCGCCAGCATGGACGCTTTTGAATCCAACGCTTGAGCCGTCGAACCCAACCCCTTCCTTTAGTACTGACTCATTCAAGCTAGAAGCAGGAATAGTGACGTGGTGCCAGCGTCCCCAAAGATCACAAAATTTCAGGTCAACCATTTGGATGGCTTTTTTGTTAATGAAAGCAGAAACCTCTGATAAATCTAAAAACATGGTGATTTCTTTCCTTTTCCTCGAGTGAAATTATTAAGGTGTAGTTTTTTTATTATACACTGACTGTGGAATTGAGCTTCAAGAAAAGTTTAATTTCTAAGATAATCTTGGATATTGAAATGTAGGTTGATTTTGACTGCTTTTATTTCAATAAATACCTTTGTAAACTACTTGAATAATTATCCAGTATACTGGGGACAAGATGATTATCGATGGCCTTGTAGAACGAATCACTTATTACAATCAGGAGAATGGTTACACGGTTCTTAGACTGCGTCCAGATAAAGACACAGGAGAAAAATTACCCGGTGTTAACTTGCAAGGTTTGATAACTGTTGTCGGTATCCTTCCTGAAATTTCACCCGGGGAGAGTGTGCGTTTTCAGGGAGAGTTCAAGACTCATGCAAAACATGGTCTCCAATTCTCTGCTACATCTTACGAAAAAATTAAACCTTATTCTTTGGTGGGTATTGAACGGTATCTGGGTTCAGGATTGATCAAAGGTATTGGACCGCAGCTTGCAAAACGGATCGTTCGCCATTTTAAACAAGAGACCCTCGACATCATCGATGATGACCCACAAAAATTAAAAGAAGTGCCTGGGATTGGCCCAGATCGAACAGAGAAAATCATCCAAGCCTGGGAGGAGCAGCGCCAAGTTAAGGATATTATGCTGTTCTTGCAGGAGCATCGCGTTTCTACCAACCTTGCTGTTAAAATCTATCGAACCTATGGGGATAATTCCTTAGAAGTTGTTAGAAATAATCCATATCAATTGGAGCAAGATATTTATGGCGTAGGGTTTAAAACTGCTGATGGGATTGCAAAAAACTTAGGCTTGCCCCCTGATCACCCATCCAGAATTGAAGCTGGCATTGTTTATGCGATGAATGAAATCGTCGAAGATGGCCATGTGTTTACCCCGGAGAATAAGCTTATTGACCGTGCGATGGATCTGCTAGAATGCGAAAAGGCGTTGATTAATTCAGGCATTGATCGACTTTCTGCGAAAAACCGGATCAAGAAGGATACCTTTCCTCCGGAATTTAAAAATTCCCATTCCCAAGAATTATCACTGACCGACACAGATATCCATGCGCCGATTATTTATCTGACCCCTTTTTATTTTAGCGAGCTTGGATTAGCCAAGAAAATTAGGGAATTAAATAATCATCCAATTAAGGCTTGGCAAGCGCCCTTATTCATCAAAGAAAATCAATTAAGTGACGAACAAAAAGAAGCAGTTAGGCTAGCTTTGACAAATCCTGTTAGCGTCATCACTGGGGGTCCAGGAACCGGCAAGACGACTTGTTTAAAGGCACTCATACAGATACTTGAAACCCGAAATATTCGATATGCACTCTCATCCCCTACAGGTAGAGCGGCAAAGCGGCTTTCAGAGGCAACAGAGCGGCCAGCAAGCACTATTCATCGATTGTTGGGTTATTCACCACATCAAGGGTTTGGATATGATGAGCAACGTCCATTAAGAATTGACTATCTCATTATTGATGAAGCCTCCATGCTGGATTTATTATTAGCCTATCAGCTCTTGAGAGCGATAAAACCTGGAACGCAGGTGTTATTTGTGGGGGATGTGGACCAATTGCCCTCCGTTGGCGCAGGGGATGTGCTTCGCGATATCATCAACTCGGGGAAGGTGTCTGTATCAGAACTGAAAATAATTCATCGGCAAAATATCGATTCCGAGATTGTTGATAACGCACATCAGATCAACCATGGTCATATGCCAAGATTTTCCAAACGGAGAGAGGGTGACTTTTTTCTTTTCCCTGATGATGATGCAACCTCTACCGCAGACTGGATCGTTGAATTAGTTTCTGAGCGGATCCCCGACACCTTTGGCTTGCATGCAATTGATGATATTCAGGTTTTATCACCCTTATATCGGGGTGAGGCTGGCGTTGACGCGTTAAACGAGAAGCTGCAAAAAGCTCTCAACCCATCTGGGAAGAACAAGGTGGAACAAAAATTGTTTGGTAAGTTATTCAGGATGGGCGACAAAGTTATGCAAATTCGGAATAATTACGATAAGGACGTTTACAATGGCGATATTGGCAGGATAACGTCCATCAATCGAATTTTACAAACTGTAACGGTATTGATGGATGGCGTTCGCGAGGTAATCTATGATTTTTCAGAGGCGGATGAGTTGGTGCATGCCTATGCGGTTTCAGTCCACAAGTCACAAGGGTCTGAATTTCCAGTGGTTATTATGCCAATTATCACTCAACATTACATCATGTTACAACGAAATTTACTTTACACAGGCGTCACGCGAGCAAAAAAACTGTGTGTCTTGGTTGGAAACAACAAAGCAATTCGTATAGCCATAAATAATAACAAAACATCAAATCGTTTTTCTTTGCTTTCCTATAAAATATAAATGGCACCAATGGATAAAAATCTCGGGATTTCTTAATGAATTTACAGCTGAAAGGTCTCAGTTATAATAAGTTTGTCAAACAACCCAAGAAAGATAAAAGATATTATTGTGTCGTCCTGAAATATGTTTACAGGTATACAATAAAAATGAAAGGATTTTCAGGATGAAAAAGACATACAAAAGGTACAGTGAAGCCTTCAAACGTGATGTGGTTTCCGAATATGAAGCAGGGATTAGCATACTTGCACTGAAGAAAAGATATAACATAGGTGGCTCAGAAACCATCAATGGATGGATCAAAAAGTATGCCAGAGAAGGATTTCGCCACGAGCTTGTGCGAATACAGAACAAAGATGAGATCCAGCAAATAAAGATTCTCGAAAAAAAGAATGCGGAATTGGAAAAAGCGCTTGGAAAGGTGACCCTGGAGAAATTGAAATTAGAGAGCATATTGGAGGAACTGGAAGAATCCTATGATGTTGAGATTAAAAAAAACGAAGCGCCATCATCCAGCGACTTGCAAAGAAAGTCAACGAACTTGAATGGCAAATAAACATGGATCAGATTAGTTCCCAATTTGGGATCACCAGACAAGCGCATTATCAAAAACAACACAGAGAAGCTGTACGAAGCGTGGAGAATGAGATTATATTAGAGATGGTTCGCCTGATCCGCCGAAAACATCCCAGAATGGGATGCCGCAAGGTTTTATACAAGATTCAGCCAATGTTAACCTCAGAAGGGTTAGAAATAGGCCGAGACCGCCTGTTTGAGCTGCTTCGAGTGGCTGATTTACTTATAGAACGCAAGAAAAAGTATCGAAGAACCACGATCCCAGGACTTTGGCGTGCGCCCAACCGTCTGCCTGGGGTATCCATTTCCTATTGTGACCAGGTTTGGGTTTGCGACATTACTTATCTTGAATTGATGGAAAACCGCTTTGCTTATCTGTTCTTGTTAATGGATCTTTACTCTCGATATATTGTTGGGTGGCATGTATCTAATTCTCTAGCAACTGATGGTGCCTTGGTTAGCCTTGAAATGGCTCTGTCACAAAGGACGCATAGATCTATGGGCTTGATCCATCACAGTGATCATGGCGTTCAATATACAAGTCGTGCTTACATGAATGCATTGATTGAAAATGACTTGTTAGCCAGTATGGGCGCTGTGGGCAATTGTTATGACAACATTTATGCCGAGCGCGTGATCGGTATCTTGAAAGGCGAATATGGGCTCGGCTCTCCTTTCGTCAATCTAAATCAAGTTGCACCCATTGTTGAGGAGGTGGTTGACTTATATAATACAGATAGACCACACTTATCATTGGGATTGGCAACGCCAAGCAATGTGTACCTTGGAAATGTTGTCAATGTGCCCACTATCTCCATCCCGGTGGCAGTATAATGGGTCCCCTATTACCTAATAAATCCTGTAAACGTAAATCAGGACGGGTCATATCGTCAAATTTACTTACCCCTAATGTCCTATGTCAATTCGTAACCTCATCATATTAAGTCAACTTAATCCGCCCGGCCAGCAGGTTAGGGTGCTTCAACGCGAGCGTTTGATTAATAAATTAAAGAATTCAACCCACTATCCATTGACAATTTTAGAGGCTGGGACGGGTTACGGAAAAACAACAACGATTTTGTCATTTTTAGATTATCTGGACAAAGAAACCTACTGGTTTACGGTTTCGGGTGTTGATCGTGATCCGAGGTTGTTCTTGGCTAAACTTTTCACAGCTTTCAATCAGCATAACCCGAAAATCGGAGACTCTGCGCTGCAAATATTGGAGACGCCTGAAGGGACCACCAGAGAGGCTATGATTGCCTTTATCAATGCAATTGCGGCAAATTTACAACAGGAAACGCTATTCGTCGTCGATGATTTCCATCGTGTATCTGATGTGCCAGAAATAGTGACACAAATCAATTGGTTGTTGGGAAATTTACCGCACAAACTGCACTTGATGATCGCGACGCGTTATAAACCTCAATTTCCCACGATCAATGAATGGCGGGTTAAAGGAAAAGTGCTTGAAATTGATAAAAGTGATCTTATGTTCACCATGGATGAGGCTAAACAATTATTTACTGAACAGTATGGATTGGCATTGCAAGAGTCCCTAATCCAGCAAATTCTCGATAAGACAGAAGGATGGGCTATTGGTTTGCAGATGGTTTGGCAAACTCTTCAAAGCAATCCTGAATTGAGCATGGAACAAGTTCTAGAAGACGAAAAAGAATCAAGGATCGCTCTGTTTGAGTTCTTAGCGGACGATGTTTTAGGTCGTTTACCGGATAATTATCAAAATTTCCTCTTACAAACAGCCCTTTTATCCAAATTAGATAGTCTAACCTGTGACTTTTTGTTAAATACTGATGATAGTGAAGAAATTTTAAGAGATATCGAGAACAAAGGCTTATTTATTGAGGAGCTCAGACCTGGCGTCTATCGATATCACCAAATCTTTCGCCAGTTTTTGCTGAGCCGCCTTCAGCTTGATCCACAGCAAGAAAGGCAATTACATCGGAAACTAGCCAGCTATTTTCAAGCGCATGAATATTGGGAAGAAGCCATTTATCATTTGCTCAATGCGAAAGATTATGGCCAAATCAACCAGATTCTTGAATCTGTGGGAGAAAAATTAATTCAAAGTGGACGGCAGGAATCGATCAGTTATTGGATCAATGAAATACCTGATGAATACAGGATGCAATATCCCTATCTGCTTTTTCTAAGGGGTGAGGTAAAAAGATATCGAGGGAAGTTTAATGAGGCACTGGAGTGCTACCACATCGCCGAACGGCTTTACCGCAAAAAAGACATTGCTTTTGGAATTTACAAGACAATCCGAGGGCAAGCGCAGGTTTTTCTAGATACAATCCGTCCCAGCAGTGCAGATCAATTGCTGCAGGAAGCTATCAAATTACTAAATCCAACAGAAACGCCTGAGGAGGTTGCCGATTTACTGATCCTGACAGCTGAAAACCAGTTGAATCTGGGCTATCCTGATAGTGCGCAATCCTTGTTGAATGAAGCAAAAACCTTGCGCCAAAGAACAGATAGGGATGCAGACCTTATCCAGGCTCGAATATTCTTGCGAACTGGACAAATCGAAAATGGGATAGCGCTCTTGCAATCTTTGGAAAATGAAAGACCAACCTCTCGACCAACTCGACCCCAGCGATTCCATCGTGAAAGTACACTCTTGCTATCACTTTTTTACACGATTAAAGGGGAAATTGAGGAATCTGAAAAATATGCTCGGATAGGTATTGAAATTGGTAACTTACTCCAGTCAACATTTGTTTTATCGGTTGGTCTCATGCGTTTAGGGCATTCCATTTTGTTACAAGCACAACATCCCTTTACAGATACTGGTTTTAAAGCCGCTATGCAGCTATACCAGGAGTCAATTGAAAAAGTAAACATCGTTCGGATCCATGCCGAACCGCTATGGGGCATGTGCCGAGCCCTGGGCTATACCAATCAACTGGAAGAAGCTAGGCATTTAGCCTCTGAATCCCTTGAAATTGTTGAAAATGCAGGTGATCTGTGGATGGGTGTGCTCATTAAGCTTTCAATTGGCGCTGGTGCGGTTCTCGCCCAAGATTTTGAAACAGCCCAAGATTTTCTTGTTGAAGCAGAAGCCACAGCGATCCGAGTTAAGGATCCCTTGGTTGTTAGTTTTGTTCGGCTCTGGCTGACGGTAAAGGCTTGGCGGCAAGGCTTTAAAAACACAGCGTTCGGTTACTTGGAAAAAACACTGGCCTCTATCATCGAAAATGGCTATGAATTTTTGCTCTACAATGAAACATTCATGGGATTGCGAGATACCGAAGTCATTTATCCTGTGTTGATTGAAGCCTATAAAAATGATATCTCCAAAACTGCCATCAAAAGAATATTAAATAATCGAGGCATAAGTGAACAAATTTATCATCCGGGTTATTCATTGTGGGTGAAAACCCTTGGCGGGTTTAGCCTTTGGCGAAGTGATCAACGGATTGAAGCAACGACATGGAAACGTGAAAAAGCCAGGCATTTATTCCAATTACTGGTCGCAAACCGTAATCAATGGCTTCATCGAGATCAAATTGTCAATGTGTTGTGGGGGGATAAATTCATAGAGAACGCCGATAATTATTTAAAGGTAATTCTTAACGCTTTAAATCAAGTTCTTGAACCTGACCGCAAAAAAGGGGAGCCATATTTCTTTGTTGAGCGTGAACAAGATCGCTATCGATTAAACCCCCTTGCAAGGGTTATCATCGACGCAGATATATTTGTCGATGAGGTTTCAAAAGGAACAAAATTCTCACTTCAAAGGGCAATCAATTTGTATCGCGGCCGCTATTTTGCAGGGAATTATGTCCAGGAGTATCTAACTGTTGATGAACAATACTACCACCAGCAGTTTGTGTTGGCTGCAGAGAAGTTAATAGATCAATTGATTGCAGAAAAAGACTACGAGCAAGCTTTGGATATCACCCATAAAATTCTTCTTGAAGACAATTTATATGAACCAGCTTACCGCCTTCAAATGACAATTTTTTACAAAATGGGGAAAATCTCTTTAATGGATGACACTTTTCTACAATGTCAGGCTATTTTACGCGAGCAATTAGATAGTACTTTGTCTTCTCAAACCCTCAGCCACTACAATCATCTGAAAGCAATTGTTGGAAAAGAAATCTAGAACCTTTTTGTAACAGTTTCGTAACCGATTTGTAATTCCCCCTTGCTATAATTTCAAAGTCAAACACAGTTGAATAGATAGTTGCGCATTTACAAAGATCAGAAAAGGAGAGATGTTATGCGTTTAAAAGACAAGGTTTGTTTAATCACGGGTGGTGCAGCGGGGATTGGCAAAGCAACTGCCATCAAATTTGTTTCTGAAGGTGCACAAGTTGTACTATGCGACCTTGATGAGGAAGCGGGAAATGCCTTAGCACAAGAATTGGGGCACGGAACCTCATTTTATAAAGTCAATGTTACGGATTGGGAAGCTGTGCAAGCCTGGGTTGATGATGTTGTTGAAAAGTATGGCCGTGTTGACGTGTTGATCAACAACGCAGGCATTACACGCGATGGTCTTTTCGTAAAATATAAAAATGGCGAAGTTGTCAGTCAAATGTCCGAAAAAGATTTTGATCTGGTCGTTGACGTCAATCTCAAAGGCACATTCAATTGTACACAAGCTGTCACACCGACAATGATAAAACAGGGCGGCGGTGTTGTCTTAAACGCCTCTTCAATCGTGGGTCTCTATGGAAATTTTGGCCAAACCAATTATGCCGCCACTAAATTTGGCGTGATTGGCATGACAAAAACCTGGTCTCGTGAACTTGGAAGATACCAAATTCGTGTCAACGCGATTTGCCCAGGTTTTGTTCTAACTGAAATGGTTCAAAAAATGCCCGAAAAAATCCTGGAAGGCTTGGCTGCTAAGACGCCTTTGGGGCGGATGGGCAAACCAGAAGATATCGCAAATTTATATGCCTGGCTAGCCAGTGATGAGGCATCATGGATTTCTGGTGCAGCAATCAGCATTGATGGCGGCATGGTTTTGGGTACATAATCCCTTCGAAATAAAGACAAGAGAAAAGCGAGAATAATTATGGAACGGTATGGGAACATCATTGGAACGGGGCGTTACGTTCCAAAAAACGAAATAACAAATGAAATATTTGCCGGGTGGATGGGTGAAATAAGCCCCAAATTGGCAGAAGTTGTTGGAAAGTTTGAGGCAAGCTCTAATATCAAGACGAGATTTTATGCCGATGAAGACATGACAACATCCGATTTGGCTGTTGAAGCGGGCAAAAAAGCGATGGAAGATGCAGGCATCACGGCAGATGATGTCGATCTGATCATCCTTGGTACTGATTCACCTGATTACATCACACCAGCAACTTCGGTTGTTGTGCAGGAGAAACTAGGGGCTAAAAAGGCTGGCACTTTTGACGTCGGTTGTGCATGCGCAAGCTTTCCAACGGGGTTGGCATTAGCTTCCGGTTTAATCAGCACAAACCCACATCTTAAAAACGTCTTGGTAATAGGTGCCTATATGATGCATCGTTTTGCCGATGTAAAACATGATGTGATCAGTTTTTTCTATGGCGATGGTGCTGGTGCCGCTGTGGTTGCACCCTCTGACAAACCTGGCTTTATCTCTTCAACCTTTTTTGCGGATGGCTCTTACTATGAACATTGGGGTATTTATGCCGGCGGTGCCAAAGAACCTGCTACGGTGGAAAATGTGAAAAGCGGCAAAACACAAGTAAAACTTGTTACGGCATTTCCCCCTGAGGTAAACAACGAAGGATGGCCTAAACGGATTCGTGAAGTAGCAAAGAACGGGAATTTTGCAGTAGAGGATATCGATTTTGTAATTTTCACGCAGGTGCGCTTGAACAGCATCAAACTTGTGATGGAAGAAGTCGGTCTACCACTTGAAAAAGCCCATTGGATTATGGATAAATGGGGTTACACTGGCTCTGCTTGTTTGCCAATGGCCTTTGATGATGCACGAAAATTAGGGAAAATCAAATCGGGCGACCTGGTTGTGTTTGTCGGCTCAGGTGTGGGCTATAACCAAGCCGGTGTCGCTTTTCGGATGCAATAAGAATTTGGAGGTTTCATGACGGCAGCAAATCAGCAATACAAAGAGAAATATATTTCAGCAGCTGAGGCTGTTTCGATGGTCAAATCAAACCAAACCATTGGAGTCGGCATTGCAGGCGCTGAACCCGTAGGTTTATTGACCGCGATGGCAGAAGTGGCTTTGGAAGTTGAAAATGTTCACTTCTGGACATGTTTACCAATGCGAGCTTATGACATTTTTATGAAACCAGAGATGGCAGGGCATATTTTCAACGAAAACTGGTTTTATAGTTATGGGGACAGAAAAACCCATAATGAAGGCCGTGTTTCTTATATCCCAAACAATTTAAATCGAGCATCCACAGATAAACTTTATTCAACAGATGGTCATTTGGATATCTTTTGGGGAACGGCAACCCCTCCCAACGAAGATGGGTACATGTCCCTTTCGATTGGTTTGATCGTTCAAAAGGACCTTCTTGAGGCGGCTGATTTAAAAATTCTCGAGATTAATGAAAACTTGCCGTGGACTTATGGGGACACAATGGTTCATATTTCTGAGGTCGATTACGTGGTTGAAAACCATGTGCCAGTCATTGAATTGCCATCATCTCCGCCAACTGAGATCGAACAACGAATCGGTGGCTATATTGCCGAACTCATTGAAGACGGCTCAACCATTCAACTTGGCATTGGTGGGATCCCGAACGCCATCACAGCCTTCATCATGGAGCGGCAAGATCTGGGAATTCATACTGAAATGGTTGTGGACGGCATGGTTGATTTGGTTGAGGCTGGGGTTGTCACTAATCGAAAAAAGACACTTCATCCCGGGAAGATCATCGGTGCTTTTGCCTTAGGTACAAAAAAGCTTTACGATTTTCTTGATGGCAATAAAAATGTCGAGATGTATCGCGGGCAATATACAAATAATCCCTACGTAATATCGAAAAATAACAAGATGATTAGTGTTAACACCGCTTTACAGGTTGATATTCTTGGTCAGGTTTGTTCGCAAAGCATCGGGACGCGGCAATTCAGCGGGACAGGAGGGCAGTTGGATACACATCGTGGTGCTCAGATGTCTGATGGGGGAAGGGGCATCATTGCGCTGAGATCTTCTGCTAAAAACGGCAGCATTTCGACGATCGTACCAACCTTAGCCCCTGGTGCTGGTGTAACCGTGCCCAGTCAGGATGTAGATACGATCATCACCGAATATGGCGTCGCCGAACTTAGAGGACTCTGTGTGAAAGATCGCATGGAAGCCCTGGTAAAAATTGCACATCCAAACTTCCGAGACTGGATAACAGAGGAAGCACATCGACTAGGAATTGTTCCCAAATTAGTTTTTTAGTTATGGAGGAAATCATGAGTGACATCATCGGAAAGTGGGTTCAAACAGAAGGTCAGCCTTATGAAGGGCTTTGGTTTGATTTCAAGCCCGATGGCACCTTTGAGGCGCAGTATGATGCTATGGGGATTGTTTCCAGCGGCACATACGAAATCGATGGTGAAAACATTGATATGCAGCAAACCGCTCATACTTTTGGACTGGTTGGTGAGTTTAAGGGTGTTTTTGCCATAAAAGGCGATATTTTAAAATTAGCTGTTGCCGCCAGCGCAGGTCATGAGCGACCTGAAACCCTTGAAAGCGCTCGAGAATACAAAAAAGAATAGAGTTAAAGGAAAAACTATGCAAAGATCAAAATGGGCAAGAGGAGTCGCCTTGGTAGGTGCAGGAATGAGCAAATTTGGGACCTTTCCCGAAAAAACAACGCGCGATTTATTTATTGAAGCTTGCTTGGATATGCAAGATGGTATGGAAAAGGATTTTGCGCTTGAAAAGATTGAAGCTTTTTATCTGGGAAATTTCAGCAGCGATCAATTTGAAAAACAAGCCCATCTGGCACCCATATTAGCAAGTTGGATTGGAATTTCTCCCATTCCATCGTTGCGGATTGAAAATGCGTGTGCCAGTAGCGGAGTTGCACTGAGGCAAGCTGCGCTTGCAATTGCTTCTGGTCAATATGATGTTGTCTTGGTGGGGGGGCTGGAAAAAATGACGGATCTGCACATTGCCCAAGTAACTGAAGCTTTGGCAACCGCTGCGGATACACAATTTGAAATACCTGCTGGTTTTACATTTCCTGGCTTTTATGCAGCGATGGCTACCGCATACATGCATCAATACAATGCACCTCGGGAGGCCTTTTATCACGTAAGCATTAAGAATCACAACAATGGTGCATTAAATGAAAAAGCGCAGTTCGATAAAACCATCGCAGAGATTATGGAAGGCAAGAAAGTACGAGCAGAACAAAAAGGCCGTCCAGTTCCAACCTGGGAAACAGAAATTGATTTTCTGAGTGACCCAAAAGGCAACCCATTTATCGCATGGCCAATGGCTTTATTTGATTGCTCGCCTGTATCGGATGGTGGTTCAGTGGCACTATTAGTAGCAGAAGATATCGCCAAGGAATTCACTGATACACCTCTCTATCTTATTGGAAGTGGACAAGCCAGCGACGGCGCTTTACCGGATCGTGAGACTTTAGCAGGTATTCCAGCGGCTACTTTAGCCGGCCAACAAGCGTATGAAATGGCAGGTTTAACACCAAAGGATATCGACTTTGCTGAGGTTCATGATTGCTTTACGATTGCAGAAATCATGGCAATTGAAGACCTTGGCTTTTTCCCCCGTGGTGAGGGTTGGAAGGCTGCCATGTCTGGAAAGACGGCTAGAAATGGCGAAATGCCAATCAATCCATCCGGTGGGTTAAAAGCGAAAGGGCATCCGGTCGGTGCAAGTGGCACTGGCCAAGTGAATGAGATTTGGAAGCAGATGCACGGCAAAGCAGGCGCACGACAATTAAGCGGTAATCCACGCATTGGACTAACGCATAATGTTGGTGGGACAGGTCAAACCTGTGTAGTAAATATCTTTGAGCAAAGGGACTAACAGAATGGCATACGAATTGAATAGTAAAGAATTTTTCAATGCCTTAAAAAACCAACAATTGATTGGCACAAAATGCCAGGATTGTGGCAGTTATTGTATTCCACAGCGACAGATTTGCCCGACGTGCCATTCCAAAAACATGGAAATTGTCAATTTTTCTGGAAAGGGCGAATTGGTAGCTTATACCGTCATCTTTGTTCCACCCGTAAAAATGGCTGAAGCTGGTTATGACGCTAAAAATCCCTATTGTTCAGGTGTTATTGAGCTGGTTGAAGGACCACGAATATCTGCTCAAATCTTGGATGTAGACTTGATGAACCCGGAAAATATCAAGATTGGCACACCGATGACTATGAAAACAATTATGCGGGGCGAAGGTGAAAATCAAACGGCCTACCTTGCATTTACACCAGATTAGTTTTAGAAAGAGAAGCCATGCCCAAAATAGAGGTCAATGGGATTAATCTTTATTACGAGCTTTCTGGTCCTGAAGGTGCGACAGTTTTAGTGCTTTCTAATGGCATTATGATGAGTACAGGTAGCTGGGGCTATCAGAAAAGCGTTTTAGAGAAATATCTTCGTGTTTTACGATATGATTGTAGAGGAATGTGGCAATCGGATCATCCACAAGGGCCTTACTCAATGGAACAACATGCAGATGATGTGGCAGCTTTGTTGGAAGCCCTTGAAATAGAAAAAGCACATATTGGTGGCATCTCTTATGGCGCTGAGATCAGCATGGTTTTTGCCCTTAAGTATCCACAAAAAGCGCTATCTTTGATCGTTATAGATGGCGTCAGCGAAATTCACCCATTATTACGAGCACAAACAATGCCTTGGCTAATGGCTGCCGAACGAAAAGACCCCGAACTCCTGCTTAATACGTCTTACCATATGAATTTCGCGGAGGAATGGATCATAGAAAACCAAGCATTTATCGATTCTTCGGTAAACCGCTACGCACAATTAGATATGGACGCGTTTGTGCATCTCATGCAAGCGTTCTTTGAGTTGAACATAACTGACCAGCTCAAAGAAATAAAAATACCTACACTGGTAATTGCAGGTGAGCAAGACCTGATTAAAGGGCGAGAATATGCTAAAATTATTTGCGATCAAATTTCTGATTGTGAGTTTGCCCTCATTCCAGGTTCTGGACATGCACTTTGTCTCGAGAAGCCGGCAATATTAAACTCATTACTTCTCGGTTTTGTTTTGAAAAATAGCTCATAAAATTTAAAGGAGGTGGTTTTAGCGGATAAGTCTTCGCAGTTAAGCATCAACGAATATATATAAATTTTGAAGGAGTAAAAAAGATGAAAAAGGTAAGTTTAATTTTTGTAAGTCTATTAGTGGTGTTTTCGATGCTCCTCAGTTCCTGTGTTCAGGAAGTGACCGAAACACCAGAAGCGACTGACGAGCCACCAGCGAGTGAAGAGCTTGCTGTAGGTATTGTATTACCCACCAAGGACGAGCCCCGCTGGATCCAGGATCAGACCCGCTTCGAAAGTAAGTTGAGTGATGCTGGCTATGATGTCGAGATCCTGTTCAGCCAGGCAGACCCCTCCATGGAAAAATCCAACGTTGAGGCACTGATCACCAAGGGTGTGAAGGTCATCATCCTGTGCCCGCATGACAGCGCCGCCGCTGCAGCATCCGCTGAAGCAGCACGCGAAGCTGGTGTGACGATCATTTCCTACGACCGTTTGATCACAGACACCGATGCCGTGGATTACTATGTGACCTTTGACAGCGTCGCCGTAGGCGAAGCCCAGGCGCAATATCTGGTTGACAAAGCCGAGGGAGAGGGCAACCCCCTGTACCTGTACGCTGGTGCAGCCACCGACAACAACGCCTTCCTGTTCTTTGAAGGTGCCTGGAACGTATTACAACCGAAGATTGCTGATGGCACATTCTATATCGTCAACTCCAGTGAAGCTGAAGCCTTACAGGACAAGGCCACACTGACCCGTGACGAAATGGGCACCATCATCGGCCAAATCACCACCAACTGGGATTTTGACGATGCTAAGAGCTTGGCCGATGCCAACCTGACCTCAGCTACAGCTGACGACAAGGGTGATGTGTTCATCCTTGCACCCAATGACGGCACAGCACGCGCGATTGCAGATGCCTTCGGGGCTGACCCAGCAATCACCAGCTATGTGGTGACCGGACAGGATGCTGAGATTGCCTCTGTGCAATACATCATCGATGGCAAGCAGTCCATGACGGTTTTGAAGGATGTTCGCAATCTGGTGGACGATGCTATTGAAATGGCAATTTCTGTTGTGGAAGGTGAAACCGTTGAGACCACCGGTGAGTATGACAACGGCGTGATCAATGTCCCCGCCAAGCAATCTGAGGTCATCACAGTTGATCAGAGCAATGTGGTTGCGGCGATCATCGACTCGGGTTATTGGGATGCCAGTGAATTCACTGGTTTAGATGAGTTATCAGAAGAACCAACAGAAGAAGAATTGGGTCCAGTTTTAAAGATCGGTCAGATCGGCATGATGTCTGGCTCCATGGCCTTATACGGGTTGCAACAACAACGCGGCTTCGAAATGGGTCTCAAGTACATGTCCGGTGGTGAGATGGATGACCAAGGACGTTATATCATCGCCAATCGACCAGTTGAAGTTATTGTGAAAGATGACGAAGGTGATCCAGAAAAAGCCGTATCCCTTGCTCTTGAATTAATCGAGAAGGATGGCGTCGAATTAATTCAAGGTCCTGTGTCCTCAGCGAGTGCTGCCGCATTAACAACGGTAGCTTTGGAAAACGAGATCATCCTGATGGTTGATCCTGCCGCTTCATACTTCACAACCGGTTTGTATTTCAACCCATATGTCTTCCGCACAGCTCGTACAAGCTTTGACGACACACTCATTATTGCGAAGTACCTCATCGACAATGTGGGCCCGAATTTTGCGCACATCGGTGTTGACAACGCTTTCGGTCAGGGTTCAGGCGCTGCCCTCAAATATTCTGTTGAAAAATTTGGCGGTGAATTGGTTGCAGATATCTATGCACCATTCGAAACCACTGATTTCACGCCTTATATTCAACAGGCAATGGATTCTGGCGCTGAAAACCTGTTCTTGACCTGGGCAGGTACAGGCTATGTGACCTTATTCCAGGCCTTAGCTGACATGGGTGCCCTCGAAACCATGACCGTTGGTACCGGCTTCGGTGACAATGCATCCTTTACCGCGGTATTTGGTGAAGATGTTCTGGGTCAAGTTGGCCTAAATGTTTACCATTACACCGTACCTGACAATGAGGTCAATGATTGGTTAGTTGAGAATCACTTCGAAACCTATAAAGACGAAGCTGATGCAGCCATCAATGCCTATCCCGATCTCTTCACTGCAGGTGGTATGGCTTCAGCGATTGCACTCGCAACCGCACTTGAAGCAACTGGTGGTGACACAAGTGGTGAGGCAATGATCCCAGCCTTAGAAGGTTTGATGTTCGAAGGTCCAAAGGGAACCTATCACATTCGCCCTGAGGATCATGTCTGTGAACAACCCATGAATATTCTCCGCTTGGTGAACCTCGATCCCGATCTGGATGATGATGGTATCAATGAATATGAGTTCTTTGAGACCGTCTATGTTTCAGAATATGATGAACTTGGCGTTCCTTGCACCTTGGCTGGTGAATACGCAGACCGCTGCGGCGATCTCCCAGTATTACCAACTGAGTAATTTACAAACTAAACCTTAGAATTATGGGGAGGAGCATATTGCTCCTCCCCAAATTTGTAATAATTATTAACGAAGTAAACAAAATGACATTTTTTTGAATTATTAAGACTTTATCAAATTTTATTTTTTTTATCAAAGGGTTCTAATTAAAAATTTACAAAGTGAGTCTCTATGAATAATGAAACGCTTTTAGAAGCAGTTGATTTGAGCAAGGTATTTGGAGGCTTGGTTGCTGTTGACCATGTCAGCATCCAGATCAAAAGACAAACCATGCATGCCATCATCGGACCTAACGGCGCAGGAAAAACCACTTTATTTAACTTGCTAAGCGGCGTTATGGCCCCAACAACAGGTCAAGTCATTTATAAGGGGCAAGACATAACCCATATTTCTCCACAAAAACGTGCACATTTGGGAATCGGCCGTTCTTATCAAATCACGAATATATTTTCAAATCTGACGGTGTTGGAAAACATCCGCTTAGGCGCGCAAGCCTTAGGGAAAGATAATTTTAAGCTTTTTACAAGGGCAGACGCAATCCAGGAATATATTGACAAAGCTTTTGAAATCATTAATATTGTGGGGTTGACTGGAAGAGAGATGGTTTTAGCCAGGAATTTACCCCATGGTGAAAAACGCAAATTGGAATTAGGGATAATGCTGGCATGTGACCCTGAACTGCTATTATTTGACGAACCAACAGCCGGCATGTCTTCAGAACAAGTCCCAGAATTAATTGAAATCATCAATAAAGTTGTCCAGATGAAGGAAAGGACAGCAATATTGGTAGAGCACCGGATGGACATGGTTATGTCTATCTCTGACGTCATCACCGTTATGAATCAGGGGCAGATCCTTGCGGAAGGTAGTCCACATGATATTTCCAATAACCCTCAAGTGCAAACAGCCTACCTTGGTGACCTCTATGGAGAATTAGCATGAGTGAAAATAATCGTCAAAATGATTTGTTGGTTGTTGACAATATTCATACTTTCATCGGTCAATTTCACATCTTGGAAGGCGTATCGCTAAATGTTCCTAAGGGGTCTATTACCGTCATGTTAGGGCGGAATGGCGCTGGAAAAACAACGACATTGAAATCTATCCTTGGATTGACTCCACCGCAAACAGGAAAAGTAATTTTTGACGGTATGGAAATTCATGGTAAACGCGCTTTTAATATTGCCAACCTGGGAATTGGTTATGTTCCTGAACATCGGGCGATCTTTCGCTCACTTTCAGTGTTAGAAAACCTCAAACTGGCAGAGCGCAAAAAAGGAGATTTAGAGAAGCATTCCGATTTCATATTTGGGCTATTTCCAGACCTGGAGCGGCTGATTAAATTACCGGGGAATCACCTATCAGGTGGGCAACAGCAGATGTTGGCTGTGGCAAGAGCCCTGGTGCCAGACAATAAACTTTTGCTAATTGATGAACCTAGCGAGGGTTTAGCGCCAATCTTGATTCAACAAATGATGGAAGCGATCCGAGCTTTGAGTAAAACGACAACAGTTTTACTTGTGGAACAAAATTTCATAATGGCGAGCCAATTGGCTGAAAGATATATCATTATCGATGATGGTAAGAGTGTGAAATCGGGCGTAATGAAAGATTTAGTAAATGATACAGAGCTAATTCATCACTACCTTGGCGCCAGCATTAAAACTCGTGAAGAATTGGAGGAGATCTATGAATCCAAAGCGTAAAAGAGTCATAACGACTGCCTCAATTATCCTGGCAACCATAGCCGTTTTCGTATTTCTATATGTAGTGGCTGGCCAGCAAACATTTATCCGGACGGCATTATCTGGTTTAACCTTGGGATCCCTTTTCTTTTTGGTTGCCGGCGGGTTAACCTTAATTTTTGGTCTCATGGATGTGTTAAACTTTGCCCATGGTTCTATGTTTATGCTTGGTGCATATATTGGATGGCAGCTTTATACCAATCCAACGTTCATTTTTGGTCTTTTGCCTCAAATTCTTGCTTTTGCTAGTGGCGTTTTACTGACATCAGCCATCAAACCATTTTTAATCCGCTGGGAATTGCCGGATAAATGGGTCAAATTACTTCCAAAAATTAGTCTTTTATTAGCTTTAGTAGCAGCTGTGGTGAGTTTTATCGGTTTAGATATTCTTGGATTGGCCGATACTGCCATGGTCGCCATGACAACTGCAACCGTTACAAATCCCTTGGCTGAAATTAGTGCGCAGGAACCCCTTTCACAATATTGGTATAGACCAATATTAATCTTTATAAGCGGTGCTTTAGTCGCATTTTCAACCTCTAAACCAGGGGATAAATCCCAGTTTGCACCCAACGAGAAAATTCTAAATAAACTTCTGATCCCCGCCGGTCTACTTGTTCTGGCAGTTATTGCAACGTTTATTCGAGAGAGCGCCCCTGAAGCTGTCCTCTTGATGGATGGTAATTGGCGTTTTGTGATTGCGATTATCGTTTCAGTTTTATTCGGCTTTATTTTTGGCGCTGTTATAGAGATTACCCTCATCAGACCGCTTTATGTGAGACCAACATTTATCATCATCATGACATTAGGGCTTAGTTATGTGATTCGAGAACTTGTTCAATTGCTATGGGATCCTCTAGCTTACCAAATGTCACGCCCACCACTTTTTGCTCAACCCGGCAAAGCACCCAGCTTGTTGTCCTGGTTGCAGAATGGCAATGCGACGATCGATATCGCAGGGGTCACATTCCCGACATATCGACTGTTTGTCATCCTATTGGGCATCCTGATGTTTATTTTCATCACCATATTAATGACCAGAACTCGCCTGGGAATGATTATTCGAGCTGGTGTACAAGATCCACAAATGGTTGAGGCACTCGGCATCAATGTGAAATCCGTTTTCACAATGGTATTTGCATTAGGTGTGGCAATGGCGGCCCTTGGGGGCATTGGTGCAGGACCGTTCTTGCCGATTCAACCCCTAATGGGGGATCAATACCAAACCCAGGGTTTAATTACCGTCGTAATAGGCGGTATGGGAAGCTATGTCGGTGCGTTTATAGGTGCGCTGGCGTTAGGGATGGCGCGTGCTTTTGGCGATTATTTTGCCCTGAAGTATTCACTCTCCACTGCAGTAGCTGAAGCTTCCACCGTAATCATCATGGTCATCGTCCTCCTCGCAAGGCCGCAAGGTCTGTTTGGGAAAAAGGAGTAGTAAGTTATGGCACAAAATACAACCACTGAACCTAAATCGAGAACCCTTAATTTTAAGCGGGAAGGACCTTTCCTTGTTTTCATTCTTTTGATGCTTGCATTTCCATTTGTGATGAATCTCATTACGGGTACGGGCCTCAACGAGGGCATTACGAAGTTCTGGCAAGGGCAATTAATTACGTTTTTTGTTATGGCCGTCTTTGCGATGAGTTATGATCTGTTAATTGGATATGGCGGCATTCTTTCTTTTGGTCATGCAGCATCTTTTGGGGGAGGGGCTTACACTTTTGCGTTGTTAATGGAACACTGGGCGCCGAATTTCCTAAGTAAATATCGGATTATGATTGGCAATTTTGATGTTTCCGAAATAATTGTGTTGGTTATCGTCACGCTGGCTGTGTTATTGGTCTCGATATTAATTGGCTTGTTGTTTTCTGCAACCTCCATCCGCCTGAAGGGCACTTATTTTGCAATGCTCACCCTTGCCATTGGTCAAGCCTTCTTTATTATGATAAAATCGACGGATTTGCATAAGTGGACGGGGGCTGACGAGGGCTTACACGGTGTCCCTGTGCCTTTATGGTTAAACCCCACGCAAAACCGCCTTACAGTTTATTTGATAGCGCTTGTTTTCCTGGCAGTATCTTATTTGATCATGAAACGGATTACAAATTCTCCCACCGGGCGAGTGATCATTGCTAATCGGGAGAATGAAGATCGCATGCGGATGATTGGCTACAACCCAGTCGCTTACAGAACGGTAGCCTTTGTTATCTCATCTGTCTTTGCTGGTTTAGCCGGAATGCTGTATTCAATCTGGAATACCAGCGCCTCACCAAATATGATCTCTGCGGTAATGACCGTCGACGCCTTGATTATGACCATTCTTGGTGGGATGGGAACACTCGTTGGTCCCATCATTGGCGCAGGCGTAAGTCAGATTATTCAACAGTTCTTCTACACCTGGTTTGGCGCACGCTGGCCACTCGTGTTTGGCTTGTTGTTCATGGCGATCGTTATTTTCTTGCCTTATGGGATTGTCGGCACCTGGCGTTTAAAACGAATGGATATAAAAAATGGTTGGGATCGTTTTAAAAGCATGTTTGCAAATAAGCAAGAGTCTGAAACATAATCATTATTCGTATTATTATGTATAAAAAAGGCGAGAAACCTCGCCTTTTTATTTGTGATAGTTAGACGTATATTTTACTTGATCAAGTTCATAACGCTAGGATGATCATGAGAGGGTAGGGGAAAGAATTATATTATTAACATCGGCGTTGTAACTCAAAAAGGTTATCAATCGCTAAATTCAATAAATTATATATTATAGAAATAATTGATATATTATACATTATTTATGTTAATATTATAATATTTAATGTTGTTTTTCGTATAGCTTATAAAAATTGCGTAGGTTTTGGGTGGTATAGATTGTGTAATGGGTGTGCGGACTGTAAAATCACCAGAATTGATTGGACGATAATTATAGGGTGATATGGGGTTGCTGTCTCTCCTTTTCGATATTCCTTACATTCTCATTCTTTCATTCATCAATTGAACAATGGGGGAAAGTACAAGGATATGTACGGTCAATTCATGAAATAATATTAAAAACATCTTATTATCCAGGTATTCCAATTGCGCCCAAAAAAGCGGATCCAAGAACGCCTGACATTACTACGCAAAAAACCTTGGATACATTTCAGTGATTACGAATGCTCTCCAAATAAACACTATTAGAAATACCGCAAAAATAATAAAATCTAATCTTAGAACGTCGCTAAGAAATAGGAGATCCTTTCAATAGCAAATTTTCTAGAAATAATTATCAGCAATAATTTCAAACCCTTTTGAGATAAATAATTGGATAAATTATAGTTGTTGTGGACTCCCAATTTGCGCCAAAATCGCCAGGTATTTTGTAGGAAAAATAGTTTATGAGAATGCGTATTTTCAAAAACTATGTAGATTTATTACGCATTACCTAAAATCAGCAAAGCACTCTTATGAAAATCAACCAAATTTTTTCTTAGAAGGCTTCTAAGAATTATTCGGCGCAGACAATTACGAAATTGCCGTCACTTATTGATAATATAAGGTACCAGTACGATTGCTAATAAAATTTTTTTACCCAATGCGCTCAGTAGCCAAGTTATTACTGAAATGATATGGCTCTGATTGACTATTATGATCTGAACAGTTCGCCCTAAGGATTTCTGGCCAAATTGCTTGGATAGTAGAAGCTAGGATACCCAATTGCAGAAGACTTCATAAGCCAATTGCTTTGTGTCTTTTTATACTTTAAAGTTAAAAATAAAAAAATAATACATTAATTGAATATAATAGTTATTTATATTTGGAAAATATAATACTATACGCAAAAAGAATAACATATAGCTACATTATGCCGTAAATCGCACCAATTATTGTCTAAGATGTTTTTTCTTCATCATTATGCGGCCGACGTAACAACACAATCGCACCTATAACAATTGCAACCCAAGTAAACCAGTAATCTAGAGGACCCTTAAATACGCCAGGCTTCTGCAATTGGGTTTGTCTTTCTTCCAAGGTGGATATAAACGCCTTGGCGGCTTTAGGGTTATCCACCTCCCCCATTGCGATGACGACAGGTGCTAAACGCAACCCTGCAGCTCTTTTCCATACAGTTAAGTTAAAGTCATCCGCTTCATACGACGCCTGGATATCATTTAAATGAACCGGACCTGATAAGGTTTCCAAAATCTTTAACAAAACAGCCCTAGACTGTGTCGAAAGCATGTCTTTCAACACAGACCCTTTGTCATCTTCATTGACAATTTCAAAGGCTTTCTCAAATAAACCAGCTACATCAATTTTGAGTTTGTCCTCAAGAATGGTAAATGTGGCTACCTTTTCAGGGTCTTTTACACTTCTGGCGGTATAGGTATAGGTAAAAGCCATTGTTCACCGACCTTTCATACTCCATTGCGATAATATTATTTTACATTAAAACCTTGCGCTAAGATTAATGTCCAAGTGTATTTAAATGCGAAGATTGTGTTTTCGCTTCAGCCTCTCTTAATTCTTGAGTTTCTCCCCTTTTTTTCGCACTTGATCAATGGATGCATCTCTTTTTTAAGCCTAAAGTAACAATCCCAATTTTTTATAATTCCTGATAATATTAACCCGTGACTGCATTAATTCAGATTGATAATCTTCATTACCGTCCAGAATTCCTCCCTGTAGAGAGGCCTGATATCTTACAAGGGATTTCACTAACCATTGATCAGGGGGAATTTATCGCGATCATCGGTGCTAATGGTTCTGGTAAAACGACTTTTATCAAACATATCAACAGCCTGTTAAGCCCAACCCAAGGTCGCGTGATTATCGATGGTTTAGATTCTGGCTTACCAGAAAATCGACAGAATATCCTGCAATTGGTCGGCATGGTTTTCCAAAATCCAGAAGAGCAAATTGTTGCCTCAACTGTCGAAGAAGATGTCGCCTTTGGACTTGAAAACCTCAACCTCCCCACCGATGAAATCATTGTGCGTGTTACAGAACAGCTGGCCTTTGCCGATTTGCTATCCGAAGCAAAACGCCCCCCCCACCTACTTTCTGGTGGACAAATTCAAAAGTTGGCTTTAGCAGGGGTCCTTGCGCGCCGGCCAAAGATTATTTTGCTTGATGAACCCACTTCAATGCTCGATTCCCTTACCCGGGAAGCCTTCCTTGAAAAAATTATCCAGCTTCACCAGCAGGGCTTGACCATTATTTACGTGACTCACCACATGGAGGAAGCTGTTTACGCCGATCGAGTTTTAATCATGAGCCAGGGCAAGGTCGCTGAGGTGGGCTCACCCAGTGAAATTTTCCTCCATCGTGAAAACCTACACGAAATGGGCGTAGAAAAGCCCAACATTGTAAAGCTTTCTGAGGATTTACGCTCGCTGGGTTGGTCTATTTCACCCAATGTTCTGACCTTTGAGGCACTAAAATCAGAATTGCCGCAATATGATTATGATCAAACCCGACCAAAACCACTTTCCCAACAGCAGAAACTTAAAAGTGGCGAAAAAATAATCGATATTCAAGAGCTTCAGTACACCTATCTCGCTGATACGCCTTTAGCCAAACACGCTTTGCGGGGCGTAGATTTGGAGGTTTCAACAGGCAGTATCTATGGGATCGCAGGTGCAAACGGATCTGGTAAGTCCACGCTTCTGCAGCATCTGAATGGGATAATCCAACCCAGCGATGGAAAAATCGAAGTCTGTGGTTTAGACCTGACAAACCCTTCCCTATCTCTTCTAGACGTAATCAAAAAGGTAGGCCTTGTCTTTCAAAACCCGGAATCACAATTTTTTGAGGTTTATGTAGGTGATGAAATTGCTTATGGGCCCAAACAAATTCAGATGGATCGCATTCGTGAGCGTGTACAGCAAGCCATGGCTATGGTTGGCTTGGATTTTGAGACTTTTAAAGATCGTCGTCTACAAACCTTGAGTGGCGGTGAGAAACGTAAAGTCGCTATCGCCTCAACCCTTGTTTTGGATCAGGAATTACTGTTGTTTGATGAACCAATTGCTGGCATGGACCCGCAAGCAAGGGATGATTTGCTTACCTTGTTTAACAAATTAAATCATCAAGGAAAGACACTCATTATAACCAGTCATCGATTGGAAGAGCTGGCAAGAATGACAGATCGACTTTCAATTATGCTGCAGGGTCAGGTCAAGTGCACTGGTTTAACCTCAGAGGTTCTATCAAATGTCGATACAATCCGAAATTATCGTTTATCTCCCCCACTCATCACGAAGATTTCCCAAGCGCTGATAAACAAGGGTTGGCCAATTAACCCACAGGAGGCAATAACAGCTAAACAATTATTGGTATCCCTGCAGAGGTTAATCCCATGAGCAGCCGATTTGAGTTTTTGGGCAGCCTTACCCTCGGTCAATACATCCCCCGGGCTTCCTGGTTTCACAAACGCGATCCTCGATCACGACTGATTGCCTTTGTTGTGTTATTAGTGGGCGTGTTATTTGCGCCTAATCTCATTGGTCTTGCTATCGCCTTCGTGGCCATCAGTCTGATTTTTTTCCTCGGTGAACTGCCCTTTAAACCTGCGTTCAAAGCCATTATCCGAGCACTGCCCTTCATCATCATTTTAGCAATATTGCAAATCTTATTTTCAGTCCATGGCGGAAGCGAGAGGATTTTATGGAGTCTGTGGGGATTGGACGTAACCCAAGCCGATTTGAATCAGGCAATTTTACTGATATTAAGATTTATGATTCTCATCTCACTATTAAATGCCCTGGTGATGAGCATTTCGACATCCCAAATTTCCGCTGCCTTACATCACTTGTTTAAACCCTTGGAAAGATTTGGCTTTCCATCAAATGACATCACCATGGTCGTCCAGATCACTCTCCGATTTTTACCATTGGTCGCCCAAATTGCTGAAAAAACAGCTAAGGCACAAGCCTCTCGTGGTGGGGATTGGGAGCAAAAAGGTTTCAATCCAATTCGACAAGCAAAGCGGGTTGTGCCATTAATTGTTCCATTGCTAATTGCCAGCCTTCGACGCGCAGAAACCATGGCAATTGCTATGGAATCACGTGGTTTTAATGCCAGTGACAAACGGAGCAGTTTTTATCGATTTAAGTTTAATTGGATCGATGGCCTGATGCTAGCTATCGCAATAATCATGAGCGCTTTGATGATCTTATCAGGGCTGTTGTTTTAAATTTGCGACCCTTGCTTCTTACCTTTACGCTCAATTTGCTGCCAAACGCTTACGACAGCGAAGACTAAAAAAGCAGACACAGCTGCTTCTGGCAATCCATTTGCCACAAAAATGGGCGGTAGAGCCACCCAGGGCAAGTATCCCAACAAACCGATCATACCCAGCACCAGAATCGTATTCGATAAACTTCCGGCAATACCTGAAACGATTAAAGCAGGGATTTTCCAGCGCTTTAGACTTTCAAAAACCAACCAGGAAATGGGGCCAATAAACAACCGTGGCAAAATTGACAGAAGCGGATTTGTAAACCACACATCTGCAGGTCCTGTTGGCGCAACAGCGGCTTGGATCAGACTAAAAATACCAAAAACCAAGCCGATAGCTAATCCAACAATCGGACCCTCCAGCACCGCCCCTAGAATGACGGGTACTTGCATGATGGTGAGAGAAGCCCCACTCAACCATGGGATAAAACCAAGCCTTGTGATGCCTAAAAATATCGATACTGCACTGAGGACACCGGTAATAACAATTTTCCGAGTTCTATTTTGAACCATTTTACTCCATTACAATTCCATTTTTTTTCGTTCAATTATTATACTGTCTAATCAATATTTCCGAAGCCACCTATTGGTGATGCCCTGATTTTGAGGTTTTTAATGAAAATGCTATAATTCAGCCAATGAGGCATACATAAACAACAATAAATTAGGAGAAAAAGAATGAAGATTGCTTTTATTACCGATGATGGAAAAACAATTAGCCGACATTTTGGTCGTGCACAATATTATTTAGTGTTAGAAATTGAAGATGGTGAAGTCATTAATCGTGAAATGCGTGATAAGCTCGGGCATTTTCACTTTGTAAATGAAGAGGATCATCACGAACACGTCCATAACCATGGTGATAATGGTGGCCATGGTATGGATGCTGGCTCTCATCAGAAACACACCCAAATGGCAAATGCCATCAGCGACTGTGAGGTGATCATCTGTGGCGGTATGGGTATGGGTGCCTATCGCAGTATGCAGTCATTTGATATTAAGCCAATTGTTACCGACAAAATAAGCATCGATGAAGCTTTACAAGATTTCCTGGATGGAAAGCTTGAAGACAAAACAAATTTGGTTCATTAATGGTGTTGAATACACAAAATTTGAAAATTAATGGCTTAATAAACATATCATTTGTCTCATGAGCTTTATAATTTCTTATCAGAGACAATTCGTCTGTTCTAGAAAAAATAATTTCAGTAATTTCAGTTGATCAGGCTTTTATGGGCAACGATTTAGAAATTTCAAATAAAAATAAGGGACAGCGCGGGTTGCAAGTTGAAGTCAAACACCCTGCCAATAAAAATCCTGTTATCTCTTACATTGCCAGCCTGAATAGCAAAGACAGTCGTAGGGTTCAAAAAGCTGCCCTTGACAAAATTTCTGCTGTCCTGTCGCAGGGAAAAATTAGAGACGCGATTGAGTTCCCTTGGGAAAAGCTTGATTATGGGACCGTAACCGCCATTAAGGCATGGTTGAACACTTACTATGCCCCAGCAACTGTCAACCGCTATCTTTGTGCTGTGCGACGGGTCATCAAGGAAGCATGGCGACACGATCTGGTCACTGCCGAGCATTATCAGCGGGCTACTGATGTGCAGTCGGTTTCTGCTGAGCGTTTGCCAACGGGACGAGAATTGGATCTTAAAGAAATACGAAACCTGATCCAGGTTTGTCTTGACGACAAGGACAACCCCACTTTGGGCGTCCGGGATGCGGCAATTATCAGCCTGATGTATTCGTCCGGACTGCGAAGGGCTGAGGTGGTTTCATTAGATCTTGAGGACATCGATTTAGAAAAAGGTGAACTACAAGTCATTGGAAAGCGCAATAAGGAAAGAAAAGCTTACCTCGCTAAGGGTGCCATCCTCGCAATTGAGAATTGGCTAGACTTACGCGGCACATCACCGGGCCCAATATTTTACGCCGTTAATAAAGGTGGCAAAATAATACGCAAACGGAAAGAACGCCTGTCAGCCCACGAAAAAAAGTTGGGAATTACCCCCAAATTGATCGTTGCAAGATTGAGTGATCAGACGATTTATCATATCATCAGCAATCGAGCAACCCAAGCCGGCCTGATCAAGAAAACCACACCCCACGATATGCGGCGAACTTTTGTGAGTGATTTGCTTGAGGTTGGGGTTGACTTATCGACCGTTTCTAAGATGGCCGGCCATGAAGACACCAATACTACTAAGCGGTATGACCGCAGGTCTTCAAAAGTAATGCGAGAAGCCATCAACAAATTGGATGTGCCCTACCCTAAAAAATAAACTGACCTGATTATTCTTTATCATACTAAGACCACCCCTGCATTTATTCCAACTTAACAAAATTATCCTGAACCCTCCCCCATCCTTGACAGGTTAGGAAGTTGTGTGTACTATAAGACCATCCCCTAACCATCTAATTAGATGGTAATTTAACTAATTTGGAGGTTGAATGTCTGAAACTGAAAAAATAACACTCAATATTGGCAGTGTTGATTTGGGTCGCATTGATCTGCTTGTTCAGGAGGGTTTTTACGCAAATAGAGCCGATTTCATTCGAACTGCAATTCGCAACCAACTAGAAAAACAAAAAACAGCTGTGGATTCGATTTCTATGCGCAAATCAATGGTCATTGGCACCTTATCCTATTCTAGAAAAGACCTTGAAGAAAAGAAAAAGTTAAACGAAAAGATCAATGTCAAAGTTATTGGCTTATTCCTTCTCACGGACGATGTAACCCCGCAACTCGCGTTGGATACAATCCAATCAGTTACAATCAGAGGGGTATTTAAAGCGCCAGACGATGTCAAAGAAGCTCTTTCTGATAGGCTAAGTTAACACATCCATACCATCAATAATTTTCTGTACATTCTGACGCTTTTTGATTTAGCGTGATAATTCAAATGGCATATACACCAAAGGAGAATTTAATGAATAAACAAACCCTACCTCCCCGTTCAGAGATCCCAGTTGAAGAAACCTGGAATCTAGAGAGCATTTTCGCGACCCAAGATGCTTGGGAAGAAGCAAAACAAGAAGTCCTTGACACCATTCCCAATTTGGCTAAATACAAAGGCCGTTTAAATGAAAGTCCTACCATCCTGGGTGACTTTTTTGACATATACCAAAAAACCATGCGGCGAGCTCTATTAGTTATGGTCTATGGCTCTTTGGGAAGCTCAGTTGACACCACGGACCAGGAAGCTCAAGCAAGGGCTGGCCAGGGTCAAAGTGTGATGGTGCAGTTAAATGCAGCCACTGCTTTTATCAACCCTGAACTGATGGCGATTGGTTTTGACACCCTGCGGGAGTGGATGAAAAAGGATGATCGTTTATCCTACATGGGTCATTTCTTTGATGAGTTAGAACGTGAAAAACAACATATTCGCACGCATGAAGTTGAACAAGTGCTCGCCCTGGCTGGAGAACCTCTCGGGGACTTCTACCGAGGTTATTCAGCAATCACAAACGCAGACCTCAAGTTCGTGGATGCGCTTGATTCAAAGGGCGAAGGGCATGAGGTAGGGCAAAGCAGCATTGGTTCCTTGCTCACCCATAAAGATCGGAAGGTCCGAGAAACATCCTTCGCGAGTTATTCAGAAGGTTACATAACGCATAAAAACACGATTGCCGCCCTTCAATTAGGTGGGCTTCATCGCGATATTTTCTATGCCAGAAACAGAAATTACGGATCCTCACTGGAAGCTTCTTTGGGCTCGAACAACATACCAACCGATGTATTTTATGCATTAATTGGATCTTTCAAGAAAAATCTCCCCATTTGGCATCGTTATTGGCGAGTTCGCAAGGAAGCTCTGGGCTATGAGAAACTGCATGTTTACGATATCAAAGCACCCCTGAGCCAGGAAACCCCTGAAATACCCTTCCCACAAGCCGTAGAATGGATTTGTGAAGGCTTAGCACCTCTCGGCGAGGAATATACCCAAACGATTAGAAAAGGAGCCTTAGAGGACCGATGGGTGGACCGGGCCCGCAATCGAGGAAAGCGCCAAGGTGCATTTTCGAGTGGTGTGTATGATACAAACCCCTTTATTATGATGAGCTATGCGGATGATGTGTTTAGTATGAGCACTTTAGCCCATGAGTTAGGACACTCTATGCATTCCTATCTAACGAGGCATACGCAGCCTTTTGTTTACAGCCACTATTCACTATTTGTCGCTGAAGTCGCCAGTAATTTCCATCAAGCGATGTTACGTGATTACTTATTCAACTCACAGAAAGATCCAAAATTTCAATTGGCATTAATAGAAGAAGCGATGTCTAACTTTCATCGTTATTTCTTCATCATGCCCACTTTGGCACGTTGGGAACTTGAAATGCATGAAAGAGCTGAGGCAGGAAAGCCGCTGACAGCAGACATCATGAGTGATGTATGTTGCAGCTTCTTTGCTGAGGGTTATGGGGAAGAGGTCAATTATGATAGGAACCAGGTTGGCATCACATGGGCGCAATTTCAACATATGTACATGAATTTTTATGTTTATCAATATGCAACCGGGATCTCTGCCGCAAACGCCCTGGCAAAAGGCATTTTGGATGGAGGACAGGAGGACGTTGACCGTTATCTTGAATTCTTGAAAGCTGGAAGCTCTTTATACCCCCTTGATGCCTTGAAATTGGCCTGCGTGGACATGACAAGCCCCCAACCCGTTGAAGATGCCTTTAAGGTCATGGAAAGCTATGTCAATCGACTTGAGGCCTTGGTCGAAGAAGGGCTAGTGTAACATCTTTTGTAACCCGTTAAAAACCAGGGCTGGTTTCTATACCAGCCCTGTTGTCATAATAATAATCGCTGAGATATTCGATGATCATTATGGATTGAATATCTCACCATTCCAAGCCCGTTAAGTCACAGGATAAGGCCCATAAACGCTCGGCTAAATCATCGTCTCTGGCATTTTTGCTTGGTTGGATTTGTTTTCGATCTCTAATATAGAGACAACCGAGTGGATCGAGGCCCTCAGAAGTTAAAATATATAATAGATTTTCGGCTGCTGTTTCTGGAGCCATGCCGTCATTTCTATGGTGTGACCACACCCAACTGGAGATACCTTCCCCACTTTTGGAACCTATTTGAGTATTTACAAGACCCGGATCAGCGGAATAGGCAATTATTTGATCGGTCCTTTTCTTGAGTTCTCGAACAAAAAGCACGTTGCACAGCTTTGAACGCTTATAAGCTAAAAGACCAATGTAAGGCTATGGATTTACAATTCGTTTGAGGCTCATCGGTGTTGTAAAGTGTGCATAAGAACTCACGGAGATCATTTTCCCCTGTTTTGCCCTCGCTAATAGGGACAACAAATCATGAGTCAATTGGAATTGGGCAAGATGATTGACGGCAAAAGTCTTCTCGATTCCACCATCCGTCAATTGTTTTTTCTCAAGGTAAACGCCAGCGTTGTTGATTAATGCATCTAAATGCTTAAAGTTATTTTTTTCTAATCTTTGTTTAATCTCCTGGGCAAGATGACTGACCATTTCAAGTTTTGCTAAATCAGCATTGATATAATCTACCTGCCCTGAGGGAAAATCTGATAAAATTTTCTCTTTTGCTATGGTGTTCCTTTGTTCTGAACGACCTACACCAATTACGTAGGTGCCATTTTTAACAAGGCTTTTTGTGAGTGCAAAACCAATCCCAGATGTTGCACCGGTAATGACTGCTGTTCTAATTTTGATAGATTTTTCCATAAACCCTTTGCTTTTTATTTTTATTGCTCAAGAATGTTTATCCAAAGTTTCCACACTGCACCAATTATACTGCTGATTTTTCACGATTGAATTTTGATCAATTAACGTTATACTTACACGTATGTCTCCAAAAACTAAACGAACACTAGGTTTGATTTTTCTAATTATTGGCACATGTCTTTTAGCATTTTTGGGAATCATCTCAATATGGGGAGATATTGAAGCATTTGTCTTTAATGCAGCGATTAAGCCTGATAAATCCCTGTCGACTCTGAGGTGCCCAGCGATTATTACCCCCAAAGATGACGCTGTTGTTTCCGCGAAGATCGAAAATAGCAGCAATAGAGAGCTTGAAATGCTTATTAGGACAAATATCACTGATGGATACGTGATCCTAATGAAGGAGATTTCAACCACACTAACCCTGAAGCCTGGCGAATCCGAAACGGTCAGTGTGCCAATTTATGTTGAGGATGCTGCCTATGACCGTGTTGTGTTAGTCAGGATGCATCAGACTAGAAGGGGCTCACTACCTTACAGGAATTCCTCCTGTGGCGTTATTGTTTTTGACATGCCATTCATCAGCGGCAAACAATTGGTGCTCTTAATTTTGGTTCTGGGAACCATTCTAAGCGGATTAGGGTTCTGGATGTTTTCAACAAGTCAAAAACTGCTTTCAAGGGAACAATTGATCTCCTCTCGATTATTGTTCGGCTTCACAATCTTATCTTTCTTGTTGTCAATTATCGGTTTGCAAGGATGGTGGTTGGTAGGTGTACTTTTAGCAACAATCTGGGTGCTATTAGGCGTTGGATTAATAAGTCAGACAGCAATAACCCCAAAAAATCAATTCTAATAAGCATTCTTTACCTTAAAATTTCCAAAACTAAGAACATTATTGACAAAATTCATTGATTTTAATTTGCTTAAATCGCCTTTTTTCGACTATACTTATACCTGTATTGACCAAATTCAATTTCTATATCATTAGAAGGAGTAGACATGAAACGAATTACTTACATCTTGATGGCACTCTTCATCATTGCTAGCCTAGGCTTAGCAGGGTGCCAACCGGCAGAAGCCGATCTTGGAACTGAAGAAAATCCCCTCATTTGGGCGCTGGTTCCCTCTGGCGAGTCCGACACAGTGTTGGCTGGTTTTGACGCAGTGACAGACATTATCTTTGATGAAACCGGCATTGTCATTGAACCCTTTGTTGCAACAGAATACGCTGGTGTGATCGAAGCTTTAGCTGCCGACCCACCCAAAGCACACATTGCTTCACTCGCAACCTTTGCTTACCTGGTTGCTGCAGAGCGTGGTGTAGCAGAAGCTGAATTGGTAGCTGTTCGCTATGGCAGCCCATCCTATACAGGCCAGATTTTCACCCGTGCCGATAGTGGCATCAACACCGTTGAAGATCTTGCTGGCAAGACCTTCTGCCGCCCTGACCCACTCAGCACCTCTGGTTGGATCATCCCCTCCATTACAATGCAAGCTGCTGGTGTGGATCCCGAGACTGATTTAGCTGAAGTTGTGGATGCCGGCTCTCATGATGCCTCTGTGGCAGGTGTTTACAATGGTGACTGCGATGCAGGCTCATCCTTTGTTGATGCTCGTTCAAACCTAGAAGAAGATTATCCGGATGTTATGGAAGTGATCAAGGTCATCAACATTTCAGTAGACATCCCCAACGATGGTGTTCAATACCATCCAACTGTTTCACAAGAATTACGCGATCAAATCAATGACGTTCTCATGAACATGGCCAACATTGAGGGCGGCGCTGAAGCATTAGATACCGCTTACGAGTGGTCTGAATTAACCCCCAAGGGTGACGAATTCTATGATCCATTCCGCCAAGTTTTGGACGCTGCTGGCGTAAATGTTGAAGATTTCATGGGTGAGTAATCCACTAAATACTTGAATTCCTTACGGGGGCTGGTTTTCCAGCCCCCTATCAATATCAATCAGGGGATAATTTACACCTGAGGAAGAGAAGCCTATGCTTGAAATTCGAAATCTAACAAAAATCTATGAAGACGGCACTTTAGCTGTTGACAATGTTAGCTTCACCGTCCCTGATGGTGAATTTTTGGTTGTAATTGGACTGTCCGGCTCTGGCAAATCAACCCTCTTGCGCTGCATCAATCGCCTAATCGACCCCACTGAAGGCGAAATTATTTGGAATGGCTTGGATCTGGCAAAATTGGAAGGGGAAGAATTGCGCAAGGCTAGACGTAAAATTGGGATGGTTTTTCAGCATTTTAATCTTGTCGAGCGCTCAACCGTTATGACAAACACTTTAAGTGGAAGATTGGGATACTCAAGAACCTGGCCTACGATGTTACATCGTTTTTCAAAAGACGATCGCGAAAAAGCATGGAGAACACTAGAACGGCTGGATATCGAAGATCAAGCCCATAAATTAGCGAGAGAACTTTCTGGTGGACAGCAGCAACGTGTGGGCATTGCGCGAGCACTGATGCAAGACCCAGAAATTATGCTGGCTGATGAACCCGTTGCTAGTTTGGACCCAGTACTTGCCCATTCAATCCTGCAACACCTCGAAGACTTGAATCAGGAAGATGAATTAACCATCATCTGTAGCTTGCATTATTTAGACCTAGTTCAACGCTATGCGACATCGGTAATCGGCCTTAAGGATGGCAAGTTGGTTTATCAAGGCTCCAAAAAAGACATTCGAAATATGACCGATGAACAATTCAAGACAATTTACGGGGAAGAAGCTGTTCGAATCAGCGACACATCCCTCGAAGGTAGCTTGGGAGAGGTAATTGAATCATGAAAGTCAAGAGCAACAGAGTTTACCGAGAAGAATCTACCCAACCAAGCCTCGTGCCGCCCTGGCTTGCTGCAATTTCGTCCGCTATCATTCCAGGCTTGGGGCAAGCTTTAGCCAGAGCTTTAAACCGTGGATTGGTGATATTTTTTAGCTTTATTTCAATTGTTGGTTTGTTGGTTTGGCGTTTTAGAGATGCTGCACCAAGAGACACTGGCGTAATCGATATTGTTCGCAAATCTATTCGTCTTGAACCCATATTTATTTTAATTTTGGTGCTGGTTGCCCTTCTCTATTTTTGGATCATATTTGATGCATACCACGTCGCAAAAATTGCTGGAAAACCAGAGAAAAAGAAAACTATATGGGTCTTTTTTCTACTTATCATTGTATTCTTTTTCATTGGATGGCAAATCAGCCAAATCGACTTGTATGCATTTTTTACGAAATTCGATGACGCCTTCCCCGCCCTTTCCAGGGTGCTTTGGCCTTGGGAAAGAGCAATCACCTATCCAGAGGAAGAGTGGATGGGGATTGCGAGGTTAGAAACCCCGTGTGATGATACTCCCCCACCCCAGACAGAGCCCTTGGAAGATGAACCTTACCTGATTGTGGATCCAACCTGTGGTGAACCAACATCTCAGGAGAGCGCTGATGATGGCACTGTCGTCGTCACACCAGGCACCAAACATCTCGTTCAAGGTTACAACTTTGTGCCTGAAAACACCGTTGAGATATGGTGGCGCGATCCAGCCACATCACAATTTCGACACCGGGAAGATGGTGAAATCTTACGGGTAACACCGGATGAGAATGGCTACTTTGAAGTTGAAATTACTTGGCCTTATCGTCTGATCCCCGATTCTTATAAAGAAGGCGGCTCAGAGTGGACGCTGCAAGGTCGACAGATTACCTCAGTTGGTGATTGGCAATTCAGCGAAGAGCTCAAACTTGCCATCGAAAAAATGATTGAAACCATTTTCATCGGTATGATGGCAACAGCTTTTGGTATTGTCCTTTCGCTACCTTTCAGCTTTTTGGCAGCAAGAAACCTGATGAGTGGTAATCCCATTACCCTCGGCATATATTATCTCGTCCGTGGTGTTCTTAACATCATCCGTTCCATCGAGCCCCTAATTTGGGCGATTATCTCGATCATTATCGTCGGTCTAGGACCATTTGCAGGCATCCTGGCGCTTACGGTGCACAGCATTGCTGCACTGGGTAAGCTATACTCAGAGGCCATCGAGTCAATTGATCCAGGCCCCATCGAAGCGATCCAGGCAACAGGAGCAAATTGGTTCCAAATCGTGATGTATGGCGTGGTACCCCAGGTTATCCCCCCCTTCGTTTCGTTTACGATTTATCGCTGGGATATCAACATTCGCATGTCAACGGTCATCGGTTTGGTCGGCGGTGGTGGCATTGGATATCTGCTTACCCAATGGATCCGCATGCTCGATTACAGCGCTGCAGGCATTGCAGTTTGGTTTATTGCCATTACCGTCGCAGTTCTCGACTTTGTGAGTGCGGAAATTCGTGAGCGGTTTGTCTAAGTAACAAAAAGGCTCCTAAAAAATCAGGAGCCTTTTTTTATTTTTCATAAATTTAGTTTATCCATCATAATTATTTTAACAATTACAAAAGGTCATTATGCCAATTATCCTTACTGACAGCTGTGCCGATTTAAGCCAGGATTTAATCAGTTCCTACAATTTACGAGTCATTCCACTGCATGTGCTTATCAATAATAATGACTACCTGGATGGCGAACTTTCTATCCAAAACTTGTTTGATAACGTCACAAAAACAGGTCAATTACCAAAAACAGCAGCGCCATCTATCCTGGAATTTGAAAATTTTTTTGATGTTAACGATGAGTTGCTTTACATTGGTTTGTCCTCGAAACTATCAGCGACGTTGCACAATGCAACACTTGCCTTGGAACAGCTCGATAATTCTTCGATCCACTTGGTTGATTCCTTGAATTTATCGACAGGGATTGGGCTTTTAGCCATCAGAGCTGCAGAACTATTAGATCAGGGAGTATCTGTAATTGACGTGGCTCAGAAAATCATAGCACTGCGTTCCAAGGTCCGGACTGCTTTTGTGATTGATACGATGGAATACCTGCACAAAGGTGGTCGTTGCACGGGGATGCAAGCCATTGTTGGCACAATGCTTAAAATTCGACCAATTATCCATGTTCAATCCGATGGAACCCTGGCAGTTCTCGATAAAGTCCGTGGAAGTCGGAAAAAAGCCCTCAATGTTCTATTGGATAAATTTAAAGCTGACTTACCCACTATCGATCTTACTCGCGTATTTGTCACTCATTCGGGGTGTGTGGATGACGCCGAATACTTAGTGCGTGAATTGAACCAAATAGCAGACATCAAAAACATCCACACAACCGTTGCTGGGGCAACCATAGCCAGTCATTGTGGGCCAAACACCATTGGCATTCTTTATCTGACAGTTTAATTATTTTCTTGACCGCAACTGCAGTTTAAATAATTAATATGAACTATTTAGATGTTTCTTGGCTTTTCTGCAACGCGATTTGAAGCCAAAATAACAAAAATAAGGATAACCAAGCCTGCACAAGCCAATCCAAATAAGGTTAACATTATCTGATAACTACCGATATATTCGAAGATTTGACCAAGGATCATCGGCGACAGTGTGCTTCCCAAACTACTCCCAAGAAAGAACAATCCGGTTACTCTCCCGGTAATTTTCATCCTCGATTCACCTAAGGCGAGTAAAGTCGGAAAAACGGAAGAGAGTGCCATTCCCAAACCGGCCGACACAGTCCACATAATGATGGGATTTGTTGGCCATCCCACAGCCAATCCCAAAACGAGGATCGCTAAAACGAAATTTGAAATTAGTAATCTGGATGGTCTGATCCTTTTCGCAACTAACATGGAAATTAAGCGACCAATGGTCAATGAACCCCAGAAAATCGAGGTCATTAACGAAGCACCTGCATCATCTGCAATGCCGGTTTCGGTTGCATAGGTGAAGATCCAACCGCTGAATCCCCCTTCCACACTGACGTACGCGAAAAATAAAAGGATCATTAGGACAATTAATTGAACATTCAAAGGTTGTTTATTTTGGTCTGTTTTTTCAATATCCGGGTCAACAGGGGATTTTAATCGCCACAATCCAATTAAACCAAACAAAAATAACACCGCCAGGGTCCAGTATGGCCAGGTTATCACTTCACCAAATAAGGACATAACAAAGTGAATCAGGATTGGCCCAAAAAAAGCTCCGACACCAAAACAGAAATGTAACCCGTTCAAATAGGGGCCAACCCTCGACCGGTAAACCCAAACTAAATTCACATTGCAACCGACGTCCAACAAACCTCTTGAAAAACCAAAAAGAAACATCATAAATAGCCACACTGCGTATACCGGTGTGAGAGGGATCAGGATGCACATCACGACCATCATCACCAGTGCTAAAATCATCAGTTTATGACTGTCAAAGCGATCGTATAACCGACCGCCACCCACAGCCCCCAACATGTAACCCAAACTATCCGTTGTAAATAAGAAACTGATTTTTGCCAATGAGACCAGGGCCTTATCGGCCAGAAACGGCAGCATTGGCCCCAAGGATGCTGTTCCTAATCCTAGGGAAACAAAACAGACGCCATAGGCAATAAAATAGTAAATTGGCTTTTCAAAGGGGGTTTTGGTATTGGCTTTCGTTGAATCCACAGTGCTCCCTTAATTTTTTGAATTTGGTCTTGTCTCCAAATTATTTTCAGTAAAATATCTCATACTATCCAGCAAATTATACAAGCCTTAAGTTAATTAAAGAATTTGCTTCAGGATTAATTAATCAAAGTATCTTGTAAATTGCCACTGAATTATAGCATATTGCCAAAGAGGCCCTGATTAATAAAGAAAACCTAGCGCACATTTTGGCCTCATGATATGATTATTTAATCGGAAATACAGGAGAAAGCTTGCCAATGGATTCGTTAAAAATCATTACAGATTTCATCGATAAGATTAATCACAAAGATGTTGAAGGCGTCGTCTCTTTGCTGTCCATCAATCACACCTTTATTGATGGCGAAGGTGAGGTTAAAAGAGATTATGAGCGCATTGCTAATGGCTGGAGGGATTATTTAACGACCCAAAAAAGCTATAGGATCTATATCCGGCAAATTTTTGAGCTCGAAGACAGCGTTGCCATCATCGGTCACACAACCGGATCGCATCTGGCATTGTCGGATGAAGTTGAGTTTCATTCCGAGGGTGTGATTTGGTTGGCAAAGGTTGTGGAGAATAAAATTTCCCAATGGCAGATTTTTAGGGACAGCATTGAAAATATCAAAACCTTAAAACTTTACGAGAGTACTGAACGATTTCTGCCAAGTCATTTTGCTGCAACCATTGCTAAACATTTAGACCTTTTGCCAGAAGGATCGAGGATGCGGGATGTTCGGAACGTTAGGCTGTATTATTCTCATCTTTACCGCAATGCCCCACCCGAGATTATGTTATCCATTGGTGAACACCTAATCTTTGATCAAGGGTATCGCTTGGTACCGTATGAACTTATTTATTACCATCCTGGCACAATTGAACTACTTGACCCAAAAAAGGTCGAAGCGCTAGGTAAAGGCATCAATGATTGGTCCTCATCCGATATGTTTGCACATTACATCTCCGGGCCAGCTTGGCTGAGTGATGTTATCTCAGACGAATTAATTGACAAATGGATAAGCTCACCCAGTCAGTGGTGTCGGCGTGCGGCACTTGTTAGCACCATCTACCTTCACGGGGACATCGATCGCATGTTAAAGTATTGCCAGCTTCTTGTCGATGATCAAGAAGATACAATCATCAAAGCAATTTCATGGGTTCTCCGTGAAGCCCTCAGATATGATCAAACAGCTGTAACTGATTTCTTAGCGAAAAATGATGAGAAATTGACACCGAGAATCAAATTAGAAGTTGGCATCAAACTTGATAATATGATGAAAACCCACTAAAATTGCTATATTAAGTGAACAGCTACACGAATAGCCGCTAAATAATTAATAGCTGAATTTATGATTATTGGGAGACTGCTGCTTATCGGTATCTATTAATTGCCGATGCTATTTGATTAAATAAGAAATTTCCTATTTTTGTCTTAATTACGATTGAAAAGGTTGATACCTCTGCCAAAGTTCAGACAGTGTTGACTCCAAACGTTCCCCCAAAGCCTGTCCTTGTGCTGTGGTGACGTCATCCGCATTTTCAAAGATGGCAAATGGAACGTTAATGCCTTGCAATGTGAGTGTTTCTGAATTAGATTGCATAAGATCGTTCCAGTCAGTCTCTCGATAAAGTTTTTCCATTTTTTCATCGGATAAACCATGCTCTAATATACTGTCAGGTCGATTTGGATTAAATCGAGCCCGATTTTTTCGCAGCGATTCTTCCCAGGGGACATCAATATACAATATGGCGAGGGTTTTGAGAATTTCAAGTGATAAGTGGTCGAAAGCGCTTCGATAACCCCCATGCTCAGAGCCACGAGAAAATTCAATAATCACTGTATCCCTATCAAAATCTCGCATAAATTTTTGATATTCGAGGTTAATTCGTTCAATCAATAAATCCCACATATGCTGTGATATAAAATAACCCTCTGGCGTCGTGTGCAAACGTGGATAACCCATCTTCTCAAGCAGGGCATCTTCCTCAAACCAGGTCCAAAGCATGGGGAAATCATCAATTTCAACAAACTCTCCGATATGAAATCGTGAAATGCGCTTATCTTTAGGTGTATTTTTTAAGTAATTAATGATTTCACTTTTACCAGCTGCAGGCCTGGCAATTATTAGTAAAGTTTTGAATGTTTTCATCGTTACTTGCTCCTGGTAGAAATTTATTATAAATATACCCCTATTTTTACATTGGATTAAAATAATCATAAGGGGATGTCATTTTGTTCACAAAAAAGATTGATGCCAGATAACCACCTTAGGTGTCATGGGATACTGACTGTAAAAAGCCAACACTGAATGAAAAGACAGAAATATGAACTATTAAGTCAAAAGGGGCGGCTTTAGAATTGAGCCGCCCCTTTTTTGGGAGTCAGTAAAGAAAAATTACCTTGAGCCTAACGAGGCAAATATCTTATGCTTCTTCTTTATAGGTGTTGGGCGCCTTTTGCAGCGTCTTGAAAAGGAAGTAACCCAAAACTGCCACTACAACGGCAACGATTATCGGAATGACACCCGAAAGACTGAACAAAGAAGTTGTCGAAAGCAGGGCAATAATGATCCATGTTACCCAGACTGCAAAAGCTGGAGGATCAATGTGGGTATCACCATGGCACAAGAACCTCGACGCAAAGAATTCACCCAAGAAAGCCGCTACTAAGGCAAAGGTCAAACCCCACCAGATATTCCCACCACTGGCCATCGTGGCCATGCCGGCCATGATACCGATATGGTGAAAAACAGGGAATTTGGAACCAGTCCCTAAAAATACCAAAGCGACAGCTGCGAGGGCGAAACCAAAGGTGAATAACTCAGGCATGATCCGAATGAAGAAGGCGATTGGCAAACCCCATCCAATTGCAATCAGAATAAGTTGCTCGGGTTTGCTTTGCCATGGAAGCCAGGCTGCAACATCTGATGGACGCCAGCAATTATCACCTTTTCGTACTTTCCCAAATAACCCGGTATTACCAAACAAAAGCCTCACAATCAATGCAGAGATAATTATTGCGAGTGAAGGGCCATTTGTGAAGGGAAAACCACCTAAGGCAGGTAATAATCCGGCAAGCCAATTTAGAACATAACCCAACATACCAAAAACACCACCCACAATTAACACATCTGGTGCATTGAGTCCCATCAACGATGAGACAATATCTTTTCCACCGCTCTTCAGCTTACCAACTTTAGCAGCATAAGCAGCAGCTGCAACGCCGCCTGCAAAAGCGATATGAGGTCCCAACAAGGGGCCCCAAGCAGTCATGTTGAGGAATGTATCCTCGCCAGTTGCCCAGAATATTGCCAGTCCAATGGTCGCACACACACCACACAGAACAAATGATGGAAGACCACCAATTGCAGCGCCAAAAACGCCACCAGCAAAAGAAAGAATTAACATTTCAAAATCAAACATTTTTATCTCCTTATTAGAATATTACTAGTGAATAGATTTATTCAGATTTTATAGATCTTTTAGAAACTAATCAAACCCGTGCTTTCTAGATAGTATTTAGATCAAATCTTTCCTTCTGCTCTTAAACCATCAAGCCATTTTGTAAGCCCTTTGAGAAATCGGATTCTTTCTTCCTCAGCTTCAACAGGTAAAGCTTTAGTTAATTCCAATTTCTTCTCTAAGCCTTGATCACCGCAATCCCACACCTTATGCGTGCCAACAAAACAAAGGGGCATATCGGATTTTCCGTCCCAATCTTCAGTTGTGTAAAACCCCAATTTCTTAAGCGGAAGGTCAATCGTGACATCAACAGTAACCCATTTTTCATCCACAAGAATTTTCAAGTAGTTGTGAAAGTCCACAATCTCATTTGTTATCAGAATCTCATATAACTCATCCGGCAAATTAACAACATCATATGTATCATCTGGGAACCAGGTTAAATCCTTCCAACGTTGAAGGCAAACCATGTCTTTCGTTTTCACGCCAATGCCTTCGTACAGCTCTTTGAGTAAGAAATTTTTACCTGAGCAGGTTCCTTTATTTTTTTCATAGACAACCCTTGGTTCTCTTGAGCCCATTCTCCCAAAAGGTATGTCACGAACTTTCTCAAACAACTTCACAATCTGTTGGTCAAGGGGTAAACCATCGATGTTCCATGCTTCAAAGATTTCATTTCGTAATTGATCGTCCATATTTTGCTTTTCCTTTTCTATTAATTAACTTAATATAGTCTGATGATCTGGCCACAAGCATATTCACAAACGCCGGATAGCCATAATTCAATCGCCCAAATCGTTCTTTCTAAATCAGTTTCATAATTTGGACCGAGAGCTACACCATTGACGGAGATGCCTTTTGGTATGATATCTCTGGCAATTGATGTCATCATTCCCGTAATTGCGCTTGAGCATGCACTTTCATAAAGAGATCCGCCTTGTGTTAGTTCTCCTTCACCTTCACCTTCGCCTGTGTAACCGTAGGTTGTATTGAGAAAAACCAGCTTTCCGGACGATTGTTGAATAATGTGGGGGACAACAGCATGTGAAGTCAAGAAATAATTCAGCACCCAATCTTTCAAAGCATCATCCCATTTATCTAACGATAGGCTTTCAGGATCAAACTTTTTTCTAAAAGCATCAAGATAAAAAGTTAGAATCAAGTAATCAATACTGCCAAGAGTGTCAACAATTTCATCTACCGCTTTTTTAACGCTTTCCTCTTGACCAGACATCACGGTCTTTTTGACTACCAAGCAATTATCCAGGTTGACTTCTTCATCTTTTCTGTCAGACAAATAAGATTCAAGATCGATCAGACCAAGATTAACGCCTGCTTGAGAGAGAAATCTGCTAATACCAATACCCACAGAGCTACTTGCACCGAATACAACACAATTTTTCCCCTTATACTTACCAAATAGATTCTGCATGATCTCATTCCTTATCGTAGCCATGTGATCCCTCCATCTGCGACAACAACTGTGCCACTAAGATCAGGAGAAGGAGCTAATATAAAGTGCGCGTAAATATCAGCGATTTCTTCGGGTGTTATCATCTTTCCAGTTAAAGCTTTCTTGTGCATCGCCTGAAGGCCCTCTTCAACATCTTTACCTCTGCTGGCAATGACTCTTCTAATCATAGGCGTATCAACATGCCTGAGAGCTAATGCGAAAGTCCAAACACCATCTTTTTTGAATTTCTGAGAAAGGTGCTTTGTTAGCCCGATAAAACCTGCTTTGCCTGCAAGATAGGGTGAAGGAATTCCTGAAGAAGACATGGGCGCCGCACTAAAAACAATCCTGCCCCAACCATTTTTTTGCATATGTGGTAGGGCTAAAATCGCAAAATAGACGGCGCCACTGAGATCTACTTGAATAGTCTTAATAAAATCCCCATATGAAATTTCTGGAAAATGATGAGCTTCCATAGGACCATATACGGCAGCGTTATTGATGAGGATATCTATCCCACCCCTTTGTTCTGTTATTTGTTGATATGTTGCTTCAACAGATTCCTTTTTTGAAATATCACAAACCGCTGAAGCAGCTCTTAGTTCAGAATGCTTTTCATTTATTCGATCAACAATCTCGTCCGCTTTTTTGATATCACAGACGTAAACGAAAGATCCTAAATCAGAGAGCTTTTCACAAATACTTGCTCCTATTCCGCCTGCCCCACCTGTAACCAGGGAGACCTTTCCTTTCAAGTAGTCCATTTTAATCTCCAATGTTTTTATGCTTCGTGCATGTATTTAACTTGGTAAGCGGCAATCTTATCAAAATTATCTTTCAAGGTCGGATAGAGACTCTTGTAAATTGGATAAAGCTCATTGTAACGTTCTGAGTTTTCCGTATGGGGGATAAATCGTTTTGAGACTTTCGCTAATTTTGCAGCTTCCTCGTAGCTATCCCAAATACCAACACCGACACCGCCCATCATTGCTGCACCAGTCGCAGTGCATTGCTGTGGATTGGTGACTCTGCCGAAAGGAACACCATTGACATCTGCATAAATTTGCATCCAGAGGTCGTTCAGCACACCACCACCGATTGCCCGGATCTCATCCAGACTGAAGATCGGCACACCCACCGATTCAAACAAATCATACAACCAGCGAATATTGTAGCAAATACCTTCGTAAAGAGCTCGCAAAAGGTGTCCGCGTGTATGTGGCAATAAAGCACCGACATAAGCACCACGAGCGTTGATATCAAAGTGCGGTGCACCACCACCACGGAGGTATGGCAGGAAAATCAAACCATCTGATCCGGGCGGAACATCAGTAGCATCCTTTGACATCACATCATAAACTGTTGTGCCATATTTTTCTGCACTAAGGCTTTCAACACCGTACAAACTGTTTTTCGCCCAATCTTGCGCAATACCGCCAGCGGCAGTAATCATCACAAGGTGATATGCGTTCGGTATTGGCAAGACAGTGCTGCAGTTCATTTTTACGGCTGGATCTGTGCTGGGCACTGGGCTAAAAACGCCTGTCCAGTTAGCCGAACCAATATAGGTATAGGCCATACCCTTGCTGACCACACCAGCACCCATATTGGAACAAATCACATCACCAGAACCCAAGCAAACGGGCGTACCTTCTTTAAGACCGGTTACCTCTGCTGCTTCTTTTGTGATATAACCCATCACATCGTGCGATTCAAGCACCTTTGGGATCTTGTTCATGTCAATTTCTGCCGCTTTGAATATTTCCTCTGAAAGCTTTCGGTTCTTAATATCCATGTAAGCGCACATGGAAGCGTCACCCCATTCAGTTGCAAATTCGCCGGTTAATCTTTGTGCAATAAATTCTTTAGGTTGTAAGAATTTGTAAGTCTTTTCATAGACTTCAGGAAGATTATCCTTGATCCAGCGTAATTTGTTGATCACATGAAGCTCTGATTGCCAACCGACGCCATGAATTTTGTAATATTCATCCCGGCCGCCAAAAATTTCATGAATCCGCTCAGCCTGTTTACCACTGCGGCAGTCAGCCCATGTAGCTGAACGCTTGACCAGTAATTTTCCGTCCTTATCAACAGGTGTTTGACTCATCATCTGGGCACTGAAGCTGACCACGGCAATATCTGCAGGATCAATTCCGCTATTGGCAATGGCGTCCTTGGTGCTTTCAACGACAGCAGTCCACCACTCTTCAGGTTCTTGCTCAACCCAGTTTGTATGTGGATAGTACTCCTTTAGAGGCGTATACCCACTCGCCAGTAGATTTAGGTTTTCATCAACAATGACTGCCTTATCCCCCGTCGTTCCTAAATCGTGTACTAAAATATATTTTTTTGCCATTTGTTCTCTCCTATTCTATAGAATTGAATGAAATTTCGCGTTATCAAAGAACAATTCTTAAAAAACACTCCCTTCGAGGATTAAGTAAAATTTTGGCATTGAACGACTTTAGTGTTGTTCTTCTTCCTAACGCTGCTACTTAAATATTAGCAACATCGTCTATTAGTTGCCACGACATATGATAATTATCTAAGACATAGTTAGGGGGAATCCTACTTAAGTCGGTAAACCAAAAGAAATACTCCTTTCAATTTTTTTGACAATAGATTAGAAAATATCGATTAGATATTAAACAGTTTTTATGCTATAATGAAAATCGTTGGGTAAACCAATCTGTAAATCTCACCAAAACCAATCTAGTTGAGAGAATGCTAAATAACAATAAAAAATCCAAAAATAGTATCAAAGATTTTGACAATTTGGGGTTTTTTCAAAGCATTCCAAAATCATTAACACAAGCGATTAATGAACTCGGGGTTATTAAGCATTACTATCCTGGTGAAATCATCATCAACCAAAGATGGCCATATCAGTCAACCTACATGCTCCTTCGTGGATTTGTAAATGTTTTCACAACTTCCTACAGTGGAAGACACTTCGTGCTTGCGAAACTCGAGCCTGGTGATTGGTTTAATGCAATCACCTGCCTTAATCAAGAAGAGAATAACCCCGCAAGTGTAAGGGCAGAATCACCTGTCACGATCCTTGTCCTGTCTTGCCAAGACTTTTTAAAATTATATGAAAATGAGCCCCTGTTTGCCTTACGTGTTATGCAAAATATTTCAAACCGAGCATTACACCTGACACGCAAATTAGAGGATCTGGCTCTTTTAACAGTTTCTGGTCGTTTAGCAAATTTCATCATAAACCACGCCAATGAAGAAGGGGTAATTTATTGGCAATGTACCCACAACGATATTGCGAAAAGAATTGGTACGGTGGCTGAAGTGGTTGGACGAACACTCCGGCAATTTGCAGACGAAGAACTGATCATCCTCCCTGAGAAAAATTGTATCGTAATTAAAGATCTTGAGAGTTTAAGGAAAAAAACACTCTGTTAATTAACAGCTAAATACATATCTAAAAATAAATTGGAATTTCATTAACGCCAAGGTGGGTTGACTATTTCATCAATATTTATATGCGATCATTAAGCATAAGATCAGACTCTGAGGAATTTCTTATTTATTCCAATTACAAAAACAAAGCTTTTTGGGGGTTATTTTTTTAAAATCCCAATCCCGTTTCTTTCGGTAATACGAACTATTGCGTTCTCATCAATAACCATCCCTTTAAAAGGATCATTGGCAATAAGCAGTGTAGCATCTAAATCCAACCAATCGGCAAAACCTGATAGATGAGCCATAGCGGTTGTTCCAATAGCTGTTTCGATCATGCAACCTAACATCACCTTCAAGCCTAGGCTTTTTGCTTGTTTTATCATCTTCAAAGCTGGTGAGATGCCTCCCACTTTCATCAGTTTTACATTTATCCCTTCTACACCAATCCCAGCTAAGGCATCGATATCCTCAATTGATTCAACTGACTCATCTGCCACGATTGGAATTGATGTTTTTGATTGCAATTTCCCCAAGCCATCGAAATCTGATTTTTCGAGAGGTTGCTCCAATAATTCTACATTTAATTTTTCAAGAATATTTAAATATCTTAACCCAACTTCAAGGTGCCAGCCTGCATTAGCATCCACCCATATACGGGCATCTGGTCGCGCCTTGCGCACGGCATCTAGTATTTCAATGTCTCCTGACTCACGCCCAAGTTTTAATTTGATGATTGGGAATTTTTTCACACGCTCAGCCAATTCCACAGCAGCTTGAGGTGTGTCTGCAGCAATCGTAAACGCGCTTGGTTTGGGTTTTGGTATTGGAATACCCAAAAGCTCATATAAGGGGATCCCAAGCCTTCGTGCGAGACGATCATGCAATGCTAAATCCAAAGCGCTTCTTGCTGGTGCGGGACCATCTACGCCTACCCATTCATCAATTTCCCCAATTTGGTTTGGAAATGCGGCCATTTTATTGGCTGCAACTTGCCAAAATGCGATCATTTCTTGTTCGTCAATGCCATAATATGGGGGAATCGTTCCTTCGCCCCAACCCTCGTCATTTTTAAGACGAATCCAAAAAGCTGATCGAACCTCGCTGACCCCATAGGATAGTTTGAAAGGGTTCCGCAGTTGCAGGGTGATCTTCTGCCAGGTGAAGTTTTGTGTCATCTTATAAAAATTAGTAAATTATCGCGTATCATGGTTAAAATTACGCGATTTTTGCGTGGTGACAGGCAACATAGTGGTTAGGGGCAAGCTCACGATATTCAGGGTCCTCTTGAAAACAGATTTCAGTGGCAACCGGACACCGTGTATTAAAATTACAACCCTTTGGTGGATTAATCGGACTGGGAATGTCCCCTTCGAGTAAAATGCGTTCTGCTCGGTTCGCTTTATCGGGATCCGGAATTGGCACAGCTGACATCAGTGCCCGGGTATAAGGGTGCAACGGCCGCTGATAAATTTCATCGCGATCAGCCAGCTCCACGATCTTTCCAAGATACATTACAGCCATCCTATCGCTGATATGCCGCACCATGCTCAGGTCATGCGCAATGAACAGATAGGTTAATCCCAATTTCTCCTGTAATTCCTCCAATAAATTGACAACTTGCGCTTGAATGGATACATCAAGGGAGGAAATGGGTTCATCGCAAATAATTAAATCAGGATTGACCGCTAATGCCCTGGCAATGCCTATGCGTTGCCGCTGTCCGCCAGAAAATTCATGGGGATATCGATTAACAAAATCTGGGTTTAATCCGACAATTTTCAATAATTCCTGTACTCGATCTCGTTTTTCTTTTCTTGGTGCATCCGTATGAACATCTAATGGTGCAGAAATGATCGACCCAACCGTCATCCTGGGATTGAGTGAGGCATAAGGATCCTGAAAGATAATTTGCATCCGTTGACGCATATTGCGCATTTCATTTTCCGACAATTCAGTCAAATTAATGTCATCAAATATGATTTCACCAGCAGTAGGTTTATAGAGATGTAATATTGTTCGTCCTGTTGTTGATTTTCCACATCCCGTCTCACCCACCAAACCAAGCGTCTCACCTCTGATAATATCAAAGCTCACATCGTCTACAGCCTTAACATACTTGACACGCCGATTAAATAATATCCCGCTGGTTACAGGAAAATACTTTTTTAAGTTTTTTACTTTTACAAGGGTTGAATTTTCAGCACTCATTTAGCACCTTCTGCCTTTATCTCTTTCCAGCGCCAACAGGCAACATGGTGGCCATCTTCCACTTCCTCTAACATTGGGTTTTCTAGACGACAACGATCTTCACGATAAGTACACCGGGCATAAAATGGACATCCTTCCGGTAAATCCACTAAATCTGGCGGCAAACCAGGGATAGAAATTAATTTTGTCCCAGGTGCTTCGTCAATGCTTGGCAAGGACCCTAATAAGCCCATGGTGTAGGGGTGTAAGGTCCGTTTGAAAATATCGTAGGCATCTCCCCTTTCAATAATAAAGCCGGCATACATGACGTTAATTTTTTGCGCCATTTCCGCAACGATTCCCAGGTCATGGGTTATCCACATGACTGCCATTCCCATTTCGTTCTGAAGTTTAATCACTAAATCGACGATTTGCGCCTGGATGGTGACATCCAGAGCCGTTGTCGGTTCATCTGCAATCAATAATTTCGGTTCACAAGAAAGCGCCATTGCAATCATGGCTCTTTGTCGCATGCCACCTGAAAATTGATGGGGATAATTGTCAACTCGCTTTTTCGCATCCGGAATACCAACCATTGCCAGCAGTTCAGCGGCCCGTTCTTTTCCCTCTTTGTCATTCATATTTTTGTGTAATTTCAATGCTTCAACAATTTGAAAACCAACCGTATAAACCGGGTTCAAAGATGTCATCGGATCTTGAAATACCATGGCGATATCTCGCCCCCTGATTTTTCGAATCTCCCTTTCATCAAGTTCAAGCAGATTCCGCCCCTCAAACCATATTTCACCATCAGCAATTTCACCGGGTGGAATTTGGATCAAACGCATGATTGAAAGGGCGTGAACGCTTTTTCCACAGCCGCTTTCCCCAACGACGCCCAAAACCTCACCTTTTTCCATTTCGTAGGAAACGCCATTGACCGCTTTGACAATGCCATCTTCAGTGTGAAACCTTGTCTTTAAATTTTTTATTTTTAACAGTGTATCCATAATTCACCTAAACTACGACTAATAATCACTGATGACTAAATTCTTAATTTGGGGTCTAGCGCATCTCTCAGGCCATCGCCAAGCAAATTGAAACCTAAAACGCTCAACATGATCGCTAAGCCTGGAAATAAAACAGCCCACCAGGCGCCACTGGAAAGATATTTGTAGCTGTCACCCAACATTGCACCCCATTCGGGCTCAGGTGGAATTGCGCCCAAACCAAGAAAACCCAAGGCCGCAGCTGAAAGGATCGCATTTGCCAGACCCATGGTCGCTTGCACAATAATTGGCGAAAGGATATTCGGTACGATATGCCTGAAAAGGATCCTACCGTGTGATTCCCCAACAGCTTGCGATGCAAGGACATATTCTTTTTGACTGACAGACAAAACTGCTGAACGTGCCAGTCGAGCGTAAACTGGAATACCGACAATGCCAATGGCGATCATACCTTTTTCGAGTCCTGGGCCTAAAAAAGCAACGATGGCAATTGCTAACAAATAACTTGGGAAGGAAAAAATTACATCCATGATGCGCATGACGATGTTTGAGAAAAGTCTGCCACCGACAGGGATAGCCAAGAGATAACCAATTCCCAACCCAACAATGCCACACACCAAACCAACCAGAGGTGCTACTAAAAAACCAAGGATACCGCCAATCAGCATACCCAAACCGGCAAATAATAACCTTCTTATCAATTTTGAAAGGTTGGTTTTGTCAACAATCACCGATGCAATTCCCAGTGCGCCAAATAAAATCACTTGGAATGGTTGATTAGCAATCCAAGCAGGTAATGCACCCAAAGCCACCCCCAAAAAAGACATTAAGGCGAGGGATTCCCAGAAATACATTTCAATACTTTCAAAAAATCCGGCCAGTAAACCAAGAATACCGCCGATTGTCAGAGATATGGAGACTGCCACAAGCCCTACGCGTAGTGAGTTCCAACCTCCGTGAACGGTTCTTCGAAAAATATCGCGCCCTAACTTGTCTGTGCCGAACAAGTGAATTTTTGGGGATTCCTCTGTTACCCGTAATTGTGGCGGCAATAGTTTTGCACCATAATCAAGATCCATTTTAGGGTTATACTCCCAGAAAAAATGAGCATAAACAGCGGATAACATAAAAATAAGAACAACCACAAGGCCAATCATAGCAGTACGATTTGCCTTCAAACGTCGCCATGCATCCAGCCATAAGGAACGATGTTCACGGACTGCAAAATCTTCTATTTCAACTGGACTAAGATTCTTTTCCGCCATGCTTGCATACCTCAATCGTAACTAATTCGTGGATCCAAAACCGCATAAGAAAGATCTACGAGTAAATTTACCAACAAGAAAATAAGGGCAATTAACAAGGTTACACCCTGAACGATGGGATAATCTCGCCCTAAAATAGCATCATAAACCCATTTTCCAATACCGGGCCATGAAAAAATCGTTTCTGTCAACACAGCACCAGCTAATAATATTCCCGCTTGAATACCAATGACGGTTATAACCGGCAAGAAAGCATTCTTCAAGGCATGTCTGAAAAGGACAACTTTTTCCTCTAAACCTTTTGCAGTAGCTGTGCGAATGTAGTCTTCTTGCAATACATCCAGCATCGAAGAGCGGGTCATCCGGGTGATGATGGCTGTGGGAATTGTTGCTAGAGCAATCGCAGGCAAAATGATATGTTTCAATGCATCGACAAACCCCACAAAATTCCCCGTGATTAAACTATCCACAAGCAACAACCCTGTGATAGTTTTAATGTCAATCCCTGTACTTAAACGTGATCCCGCTGGTAACCAGTTTAGAAAAACCGAAAATAACATAATTTCCATAATACCCAACCAGAAAATGGGCATTGAGACGCCAATTAACGAACCAACCATGGTAATGCCATCCAAGGCGGAATTTCTGCGTGAAGCAGAAGCAATGCCAACGGGAATCCCGATCAGTAAGGCAATTGCCATAGAAAGCAAAGATAATTCGAGGGTGGCTGGAAATCGCTCTTTCAGTGTTTCTGCAATTGGAATGCGCCGATGAATAGATTCTCCAAGATCCAATTGAATTAAACGCTTGAAGTATCGAACATATTGACTATCAAAAAATCCAGCTAAATCACCTTCCACCAATGCTTCACGATCCAAAAAAGGTGGACGATCCAAGCCAAATTGCTCCCTTATGCGGGCAACGTTTTCTTCAGTAGCGTGCTCACCCAACATGGCAACAGCTGGATCGCCAGGGATAATCCTCTGAAATAAGAAAATGATCAGAGTCACACCAATTAAGGTAGGAATAACAGACAACAACCGCCGAATGATGTATTTACCCATAACAACCTCGGTTCAATTTTATATAAAGGGGGGCGGCTTAAAACCGCCCCCCTACTTCAACTATAGTGGATTTAAATTACCGACTCGTTTAATCAAAACAACATTAGTCGACAAATTTTACAAACTCAAAGTAGTCTGCACCGACAGGTTGCGCAATATAACCTTCGACATCTGTAGAGAAAATCAATGGTGTGTTATTGTGGGCAACCCAAATACGAGCGACGTCTTCGTGTAGCATCATTTCTGCCTGTTCATACATCGCTTGACGTTCTTCACGATCAGGTGTAATGGCAGCTTCTTGTAAAAGTTCCGCCAACTCAACATTCTGATACCAACCCTCTCGTTGATGGGGTTCGTCAGCCTGACCAAAGAAATAACCGAGGAAGTTATCAGGGTCACCATTATCACCACCCCAACCGAGCATATACAAGCCCATCAGGGTGCCATTGCTGCGACCGTCAAGATAGGTCGGCCAGTCACCTTCGAGGTAAAGTTCAGCTTCAATACCAACGGCATTAAGATTTGCCGCCATTGCCGTACCAATTTCCTGAGGAGAAGGATAGTAGAAGCGCGTTACAGGCATGTAGTATAAGCGCAGTGGGATCTTATCGCCTTCTGCAAATAGAACATTACCTTCAACATCGACGACGTCTTCAGCAACCGTCACTTCACTAATGCCATCTGGGAAACCAGCATCCGCAAGATATGATTTGGCGAGTTCGGGATCATATTCATAATCTTCTATAGCGTCATTATGACCCCAAATCAAAGGTGGTAAGAAGTTGGTTGCAACTTCACCATAGTCGCCATAGAAGTTTTGAACCAAACCCTCTCTATCGATAGCGTGGTAAACCGCAAGACGGAAATTCTTGTCCTGAAATTCAACGATTTTGTAGTTGTAGGCCAGGTAACCGGTGTTCAAAGCTGGGCGGGTGAGAATATATAGATCATCAGATGCTTCTGCTGTTTGCAAGTCTTCAACAACAGCTTGCTCTAACCCATGAATGTCGCCGGCTTGTAAAGCAAGGAAACGAGCAGAGTCATCTGGGATAACACGGAACACGATCCGATCAACGCCAGGTGCGCCGCCCCAATAATCCTCATTCGCCTCAACGATAATTTCAGTACCTTCTTGCCATGAAACGAATTTAAAGGGACCCGTGCCTACACAACCATTGGAGGGTGTGCCATAGTCTTCACCACCAGCTTCAATAGCAGCAGGGCTTGAAATTGCAAACATATCCATGGCTAAGTTAGCCAGGAAGGGTGCCAGCGGATCACTTAGGATGAATTGAACATTGTAATCATCAATCTTCTTAACTTCAGTGATGATACTGTCATCATCGAAACCGCCCCACATATATTCGTAATACTCGAAGACCATGCTTTCAAAATGCTGTGGATTATCCGTGAAACGCCAACGTTCGTAGTTATAAATAACTGCGTCCGCATTGAAGTCAGTGCCATCATGGAACTTTACACCTTCGCGGAGTTTACAATCCCAAATCATCGCCGATTCATCAGCAACACATTCTTCTGCCAAGGCCGGTACAGGAACCGTACTTCCCTGTTCATATTGGTATAGGGGTTCCAAGACCTGACCGGTGACACGGAAAGACTCACTATCAGTAACCAAAGCAGGATCCAGTCGAACAGAGTCAGCGCCACGGCCAAAGATAAATGTTGTTGGCTCTTCTGGCTCTTGAGTCTCTTCAGGCTCATCAGTTTCTTCAGGAACGTCCGTTTCTTCGGGGGCTTCTGTTTCTTGGGGGCCACAAGCCGTTAACAGAATGCTGAGCGCCAGTAACAAACCAAAAATTGTATAGATTGTTTTTTTAGACATTTTTCTCCTCTCATTTTTCTTAAGAATAGGATTGACAAGATTACTGCTCATTTCTCCATAGCACCTCCGCTGTAAAGGATAGGCCTAAAATACAATTTTACATTACTTTTCACCGTTTGTGTTTCAATTTATGTTAATGAGTTTTAATATATGATTAAGGGCTTTACTAATTTTTATATTTAAAAACCAATCCCAGGCTTGTTAGCCATGCGGAATGTTCTTAGACACACTTTTTAATCCTGAACCTGTTAATGGCAAAACAACTGTTTCGTCTTGTTTAACTTCATTGATAAGTTGATGAAATCCAGAGACAACTAAAGCACTTGTGGGTTCAATAAAAAATCCAAGGCGAGCCATCATCTCCTGACCCGATCGAATTTCATTCTCACTGATGCTGAGCACCTGTCCGTTGGTTTCTCGCAAAGCTTGCAGCAAACGGAGTTCTCTGACAGGTTTAGCAATTGCCACACCTTCAGCCAGTGTTTCACCCTTTGGCTCAACTTCGGGAATTATTTCTAACCCTTTTCTCCAAGCTGCATAAATCGGAGCAACCATTGCCGATTGAACCGCGACTAAGCGAGGTAGTTTGCTGATCAAACCTGCTTTCAATAAATTTTTAAAGCCAAACCATAAGCCCAAGAACAATCCACCTTGGGCGACCGGACAGAATATCCAATCAGGTGCTTTGTGATCTAATTGTTCCCATAATTCATAAGCCGCCGTGATCTGCCCTGCTAAATAGGCTGGATTATAAGCATAGGATGCATAAGCTTGACCGTGGCTCACCGAATTCTGTGCTGCTTCTTCTGTTGCCTTCCTTGATCCTGGAACAGAAACAATATTGGCACCGTAAACCTTAATTTGGCGTTTTTTCTCTTCTGATGCATAAGCGGGAACGTAAATTTCAGCTTTAATCCCAAAATGAGCCGCGTGGGCAGCCAAAGATGCCCCTGCATTGCCTGAGGAGTCCTCTGCAACCGCTTTAATGCCCATAGAATATAATTGCTCAACCATAGCGTTGACCCCGCGGTCTTTAAAAGACCCTGATGGAGATAGAAATTCGAGCTTTAAGCGGACACTATGGTTTTCCAATTGCGTTGAGACCAGTGGCGTCCAGCCAACACCCATGGCTTTAGCAGGTTTTTGGATATCCAACCCAAGCATAGCTCCATACCGCCAGATGGAATAATCATTTTGGTGGATTTTCGCAACATCAAATGCTGGGATTTCAGCAGGTTCCCACGCACCCCCACATTCACATCGCCAATTTTCAATCTGATAGTGTGTTTCTATGCCACACCGATTACAACGCACTTGCATAAGTAATTGTTTAGCCTTTTACCATTTTATTCAGGAAGCTTTTACCAATTAAGGGTGGGGCTAATTGAAAGTTTTCGCAAATCGTCGCACCGAGATCAGCAAACGTCTCTCGAGTGCCCAAATTGACACCTTTAACTGCAGGACCAAAGGCGAGAAGGGGCACATATTCTCGTGAATGGTCAGTGCTTTCCGTCGTAGGGTCCACGCCATGATCTGCAGAGACAAGCACTAAGTCGTCTTCTGATAGACAGGCTTGAATTTCTGGAATCGCGTCATCAAAATTCTTCAGTGCTTGATAATACCCTTGTGGATCATTCCGATGACCAAAAATCATATCAAATTCGATCAGGTTGACGAATAAAAGCCCATTGAAAGGTTCTTTCAGCAGGTTAATGGTAATTTCTGTGCTTTGCTGATTTCCTAGGGTGTGATTTTTTCGGGTAATACCGCGATGGGCAAAAATATCATCTATCTTCCCTACCGACCACACATCGTAACCCGCTTTGTATAATTTATCCAAAACAGTATCGGTTTCAGGCTCTCTTGAAAAGTCCTTTCGATTCTTGGTGCGGGTGAAGTTTTCTGGTGTATCCCCGACGAATGGGCGGGCAATCACCCTGCCAACTGCATGATCACCCTGTAAGATATCGCGAGCTATTTGACAAATTTCATATAACTCAGGGACTGGAATGACATCCTCGTGGGCAGCTACTTGAAAAACACTATCTGCAGATGTGTAAACAATAGGTTTGCCCGTTCGGATATGTTCCTCGCCCAACTCCTTGATGATTTCTGTCCCAGAGGCGGGACGGTTGGCAAGGGTTTTACGTCCAATTTTTGTCTCAAACTCCTGCATAATTTCCTCAGGAAATCCATTAGGATAGGTTGGCGAGGGATTTGGTAGATAAATTCCCATCATCTCCCAGTGGCCCTGGGTGGTATCCTTCCCAGCAGATTTTGGCTGCATTTTTCCAAAGCCACCTGCGGGCTTATCAACAGGAGGGACACCTTTGATATCCGTGATGTTTCCCAAGCCGATGGCGCCCATGTTGGGTAAATCAATGCCATTCAAAACTTTGGCGACATTACCAATGGAATTGCTACCGACATCTCCATAATCAGCTGCATCAGGTGCTTCACCAATTCCTACGCCATCTAAAACGATAACAGTTATCCGTTTGAACACAGGTATGCCTCATTTCTTCTTTTCAATTAAGATAATCTGGATTTCTCAATAATTTCAATGTATTATAACTTAAATTTATAGCGATTCTTTAAAAATATTACGATATTTATTATGGAACTGACGATAAAAACGACATGACCTGGATAAATTACATTAATACTGTATACTTTCTCTTGAAAGATAAATGATTGATTTGGTTTGTCTTGGGTTTTTTACCAAAACGATGGTAACCGATGGATTAAATTGCAATAAGGAGATTTAGAATGCCAAATTTAGCTGCCCTGGGCGGAAAACCTGTCAGAACAGAAACTTATCCCGCCTGGCCTGTCTTTGACAAGCGTGATATTGAAGCTGTAACACGCGTTGTTCAGTCGGGTCGTTGGGGGGGCGCACCCTTTCCAGGGCCAAATACGACAGAATTTGCAGAAAAATTTGCTGCAATGCAAGGTGGCCAGTACGCTGTTCCAATGATGAATGGCACCATCACCATGGAGGTTGCGTTACGCGCTGCAGATATCGGCTGGGGTGATGAAGTGATTGTGCCCGCATATACCTTTCAGGCGACCGCGGCAGCCCCTATGGCAGCTGGCGCCATCCCGGTTATTGTAGATATTAGCCCAGATAACTACTGCATCGATCCCAAAAAGGTTGAGGATGCTATCACAAGCAAAACAAGAGCGATCATTGTCGTTCATATCGCCTCCCAGATGACGGATATGGATGCCATTATGCAAATCGCAGAAAAACACAATCTGATCGTCATCGAAGATAGCGCTCATGCTCACGGCGCAAAATGGTATGATGCAGGGGCTGGGACGATCGGTGATTTTGGCTCTTTCAGTTTGCAATCGGCAAAAATTCTCACCACAGGCGAGGGCGGCGTGCTGCTTTGTAAAGATAAACACATGGCAGAAAGGGTCGCCAGTATTATCGATTGTGGAAGACCCAAGGACGCCGAGAATAAAGAATTCACCATGGGTGTCAACTACCGTTGGTCTGAATTACATGCAGCTTTGGGACTTGTCGCCTTGGAGCGATTTCCAGATCAACTGGCAGAACGCCAATCGATGGCTGATTATCTGGAAGAAAGCCTCAGTGAAGTGCCGGGCATCAGCCTTCTTCCTCGAGATCTTCGGCTTACAAGCCGCAGCTTCTACCGTTATATTTTTAACATCGACCCCCATTATTTCAATTGTAAACATGACATATTTTGCTATGCTCTGCTCAAAGAAGGCATCCCGGTCGATGTTGGTTATCCACCAATGAACCAATACGATCTTTTCCAACCACAGTTATCAAAATTGCCAGTCCCGTCAGCATTTCCTGAGTACTTTAATTTTGAAGCAATGTCATTGCCCGTCACTATGCAGGCCAGCCAGGAACAAGCGGTCTGGATGGGTGAATCCATCTTCCGTTCTGGTAAACAAGGTATTGATGATTTAATAATAGCGCTTTATAAATTGACTGAAAACCGCGCAGAATTGGGAACCTTAGTAGAAGAATATCAAAAATCCAACCGATTATTGGATGATCCAGCATGGAAGCGCGCAACAAAGCGATGGTAAATTATCAACCAGTGAGTTTGCTGATTATTAGTTAATTGCCAACAAATTTTGAATCCTCACCAACCCATTGCACAACCATCTTTACGCGGGTCTGACCCGGCGGTCAAGACGCCAGTCATTGGGTCGCGCAGGATAATTTGTCCACCACCAAACACGCCTCTTTGGCGGCCGCTAATCGGTGAGACGTGGTGACCTTTTCGGCGTAAAGCCGCCATTTCGTCAAAACTAAATCCCTTTTCTAGATAGACTTCTCCGCCAGGATCTTCAGATCCGACGCCCTCACCCCCGTTTATGTTGAGGCAAAACCTGGGCATATCCAAAGCCTGCTGGGGATTGTGATCATAATCCACTAAATTTGAAAGCACCTGTAGATGTGCTTGCGGTTGCATATAACCGCCCATAATGCCAAAGCTTGCATATAACTCGTCAGAACGGGTTAACATCCCTGGAATAATAGTATGATAGGGACGTTTGCCGCCTTCGAGGGCATTGGGATGTTCAGGGTCTAGGCTGAACAGTGCAGCCCGGTTTTGCAGAAATACCCCCGTTCCGGGCACCACAAGTCCAGTTCCCCCACCCATATACAAGCTGTTGATAAAGGAACACGCGTTCCCCTCACCATCAATCACGCTCAGGTAGACCGTATCATCTCCCATTGTCTCTTTGTTCAAGTCAAGATGCTTGATGCTGCTTTTCTGGTCAATCATCGCGCGCCTGGATTGGATGTATGAATCAGACAATAAAGTATCTGTGGGAAGATCGCTGAATTTAGGATCTGAGACCCAGCGTAATGCTTCAGCAAATCCTAAACGCATGCATTCAATTAAGGCATGGGTTCGTTCAACATGGTCCATTTCTGCAATATCTAATCCATTGACGATTTTTGCTGCGATAATTGCTGCTAACCCTTGACCATTTGGCGGACATTCATACAATTGAACGCCGTGATATTCTGCGGTAATCGGGGTAACCCATTCCGCTGTAAACCCAGCCAAATCTGACGGTTCGAGCCAGCCCCCATATCGCTGAACATGTTCACACAACCGTTCTGCAAAATCACCTTCGTAAATGTAGTCTTTGCCATAATTAGCAATCGCTTGCAGAGTCTCTCCTAGTGTTGGTAACCGCATGATTTGTCCCACTTCTGGGGAACGACCTTCAAGGAGAAATTCATGGCCACTTTCTTGTGGAGGTCCGGATCGTTGCAGGTGCTTTGGCAGATGTTCGTCAACTGAATTCCTTAAGAGAACTTTCTCCATTATTTTCCATCCTGAACCAATCCATTCTGTGACAGGGTAGCCCTCCATGGCGTAATGGATGGCAGGTTTTAAGACATCCGCCATTGACTTTCGCCCGAAACGCTCCAAAAGCGCCGACCAACCTGCAACTGTGCCAGGAACACTCACTGCGTGCCCTGTAAAATGAGGATATTTTTCATACCCTGCTTTGCGGAGTGCATCAATGGACGCTTTTTGAGGGGCAGGGCCACTACCATTGAGTGCAAAGACTTCTTTCTTTCCAGCATCCCAATAAAGCGCAAAACAATCCCCGCCAATACCGGTGGAAAAGGGCTCAACAACGTTGAGCGCGGCTGCTACTGCAACGGCTGCATCAGCAGCGGTACCTCCCTGGCGTAATATATCCAGCCCTGCTAAGGTCGCCAAGGGTTGGCTGGCAGCAACCATCCCATTGGTTGCTAATACGTTGCTGCGCCGCGAGCGAAATTCAAAATCATAGTTCATTGAATACCTGCTTTCATTTTTACTTCGATTATACTTGAATGAAAGTGGCAGATTTGGCTGAGAGGATTGACTTGAAGAATTGCCTGAAAAAGCTTCTGGGTAGGATTGGAACAGAATGGATCATCTTTCTGAATTCTGTCTGGTTATATTGGGGGCTGGGGAAAGCCTTTTGTGAGGGGTAAGGCGTTACAGAAACGCCACCTTTCTTATTTCCGGCGATCGGTTTTGCAGTAATCATTCTAAGTGCCATAACAATAAAATCCCTCGTCTATTATTGGGCTGTTGATTCTTTCGACAATGAGAATCCCTATTACATTAGTTACACCGTTTATGTTTCCCATCAACCCAAAACATGGGGAAAGTCGTGCGATCGATTTACCTGCTTAAAGTAACCGTAAATAAGGTTATTGGATGATTATATTATGATTGAGATATTATAATATTTATGGCTATACGAAATTTTAAATAATTAACGCGCCATAATAGCTTCCTCGGATATGCATTATTTTATGCTCTAGGTGTTATTTTACGTCCACTTGTGATAAAGGTTACTTATTAGACAGCATTATTGGTGAGAATTATTAATACAAGCGCTCAATTCAATTTTTAATGCTTATTTTATTAGTCTTCGATTTCAGTTAGGCGTTCGTTTATCGCATCTAGTTGTTGCTTCAACCAATTTCTTTCGGCCTTTAGATCTTCCTTTTCGTCCACAATGGGTCGATTAAACCATCCAAATCCTCGACCGCCCCATCCCCCACCACGTCCAAAGCGAAAGAATCGCCGTCGCGGTTCAATATTTCCTTGACCACATGGTCCCAAACCTCGACCATTTGGCCCTCGCCCTAACGGACCCGTTCCATCATATCCAGGCATTCCAACCTCCTAATGTAAAATTTATTATCATTTTTAAAGATAAGGCATCAAACATCTGGTTCTATTTCACTTAATATGGCTTCAATCCGTTCAAGCGTCTCTTTCAGTGAGTTTGAAACCTGCCTCAGGGCATGATTGCCATCTGCAGTAATCGCATAGACCCGTCGTGGCGGCCCTTGGGATGCTTCCACGTCCCAATCTGATTCGACCAAACCAATTTCTTCGTAATCACGTAAAATACGATAGACCACACTTGGACTAATCGCTCCTAAACCAATTGCTTCCAATTTTTCGAGTAAACCATACCCATGGAGATTTTCTTTTTGGAGAAATGCTAACAAAGCGGGCTCAACCAGTCGCACATCAACTAGCGAATATTCACCAATCCAATGACGGCCACGACCCCGCCCGTGTCCATGACCTCGTCGAAAACCTGATCCAAAATTGGAATTACGTAAAAATTCTTGATCGTTTTTCACCAAATCTCCTAAACAACATTATAATACACTATATGCTATTTGTACATAGTTTTTATAAAAACTTTAATTTTTTTTACTTGCGGGCGTATAATAAACAAAAAACAAGGAGTTTAAAAAATGCCAATCATGATTTCTAGCGAAGGGAAAACCCTTGAAAGTCAACCCAGCCTTCGATTTGGACGGGCACCAAATTTCATCAAATACAATCTCGAGGAAGATACTTGGGAAGCCTATCAAAATTCGGCAACCGAGCAAAGGGGAGGCGCCGGAGTCATGGCTTCACAATTTATGCTTGATCAAAATATTACACATGTCTTAACTGGTCACTTTGGTCCAATCGCTCATCAGGCACTTTCTGCAGCTGGAATCAAAATGATGACATTTGATTCAAAATTCAATACTGTGAATGAGGTTATCGAGGCTTTTAGAAACGACCTTCTTACTGAGATCAATTAAAACGATGCAAATGTTGAAAATAGCGGTAGCAAGCGGTAAAGGTGGCACCGGAAAAACGATGGTTGCCACCAGCTTAGCAGCAGCACTTGCGCAAACTTACGAAGTCAATTTTGTCGATTGTGATGTAGAAGCTCCCAATGGGCATTTATTCTTAAAACCGCATATCTCACAAACACAAGCTGCCGTGACATTAATCCCCGAAATTAATCAACAGGCGTGCATAGCTTGTGGTAAATGTGTTGAGGCATGCATGTTTAATGCCTTAGCCATGCTGCAGGACAAAATTTTAGTATTTCCCCAATTATGTCATGGTTGCGGCAGTTGTAAACTCGTATGTCCGGTGGATGCCATCACAGAAAAGCCCAATCCCATCGGGTTAATTAGTCAAGGAAAAGTAAATTCCACCATTAATTTTTTTATGGGGGAACTCACGATCAGTGAACCGATGCCAACCCCCATTATTCGACAAACCAAACATCTTGCCGCTGATTTTGCGGGGGTTACAATCCTTGATTCACCGCCTGGGGCTTCCTGTTCTGTGGTTGCCACAGTCCACGATGCGGACTACGTCATTCTGGTGACGGAACCCACGCCATTTGGACTGCACGATCTTAAACAAATGATTGGCGTTCTTTCCCAAACCGGATCTCCAGCGGGAGTCATCATCAACCGGGATGGTATTGGCGACAATAGTATCGAAGCCTATTTACAAGATAAACCCTATCCGATATTGATGAAAATACCTTATCAAAACGAAATTGCCACAGGATTGGCGACCGGGAACATTTTAATTGAATTTTTCCCCACATATCGCCAAAAGTTTATCGATCTTTTTGAAAATATACGTTCCATCCTTGATTCAAAAGTTGAGGAAGAGTGTTAACATCCCGACAAAGCGTAAAACAATTCGTCATCCTCAGCGGTAAGGGGGGAACAGGAAAAACAAGCCTTAGCGCAAGCCTGATGCATTTATCTGCTTCATCCCAGTACCAAGGAGTCTTTGTTGACGCGGATGTCGATGCAGCGAACCTGGCTTTAGTCTGCCAGGCCAAACCGATAACTTCCCATGCCTATTGGGGCAGTCATACAGCTGAAATAGATGAACAAAGTTGCAGTTTGTGTGGCATTTGTTACGACGTTTGTCGATATGAGGCCATCATCCTGCCAAACAAGGAACACAATACCTATCAAGTCAACGAGTTATTATGCGATGGTTGTGCAGCTTGTGTGTATCAATGTCCAGAAGCGGCTATCCGCATGGTGAAACAAGAAGACGGTCACTGGTTTCATTCGGAAACACCATATGGGAATTTATTCCATGCTGAATTATTCCCAGCTGCTGAAAACACCGGCAAATTGGTGACAACTGTTAAACAAAACGCCAAATTATTCGCAGAAGATCACCACATACCGCTCATGATCATTGATGGCCCGCCAGGGATTGGTTGCCCAGCCATTTCAGCGAGTGCCGGTGCTGATCTGGCCTTGTTGGTCGCAGAGCCTGGGGTATCGGGATATCACGATTTGCAGCGCATCATCAAAACTTTAGAACATTTTAATGTGCCTGCAATGATTTGCATCAATAAAGCGGATCTTGATTCAAAATCCACCCGAGAAATTCGTCAATTAGCAAAATCCTTAAATTACCAACTTGTAGCCGAAATCCCCTTTGACGATGCAATCCCAAAAGCGATGGTTCAAGGCCTGCCCATTACAGAATTCGCGCCTGCTAATATCGCATATCAAAAGATAGAGCAAATTTGGCAACGAGTCCAGGATTTCTTATTTGGAGAGCACAATGAATCAGGCAGAATCTGAAATACTTTACGAAGAAGTCGTCGAGTCATTACGATCGGTTATTGACCCAGAGACAGGGGCAGATGTCGTCCGGATGGGTTTGGTGCTGGATCTCCAAATTCATGATGATGGCACGGCTGAATATTATTTTCGCCCCTCGTCACCTTTATGCCCGATTGCCCTGACATTGGTCCTGCAGATTATCGAAGCTATAAAATTAGTTGATGGCATCACCAATCAAAAAGTAACGGTCATCGATTACACTGGCGCTGATACCTTGAACAAAATTCTCGCTTCAATGCCCCTTGCTAAAAAAAATGGTTAAATTCATCGTTTTTTTAGACTTACTCTTATGGTGCAAAAGCACGCAACAGGACAGAATCTACCTTGGCATTTACCTCAAATGGACCTGAAGCCGCTGGCAACAGTGCAAATTTCACCCCTTCGATAGCGATGCCGTTGATATTAACCTCCCCAGAGAGCACGCCCCAAATTTCCAAAGACGAACCATCGCAAACACCCACAAAGCTACCCCCTTTTTGAAGAAAATGCCTTTCAACTGAAAAATAGGGATTCTGGCAGAGCCCTTCAGATCGCCATAGGGCACCTGATGCCAATCTTTCTGGTGATCTCAAAGAAACCCCAACTTGCTCGTAATTAATGACATCCAGTGCTTTTTCAATATGCAGCTGGCGAGGTTGCCCATCTTTTCCAACGCGATCCCAATCATAGACACGGTAAGTGGTATTCGAATTCTGCTGAATCTCAACCAGAACGGTCCCGTCCATAATTGCGTGCAGCGTGCCTGCAGGCACACACACATGATCGCCTGTTTTTATCGGCACTCTGTTCAAATGTTTCTCTAGGTTTCCAGCTTCAATTGCCCTGCGGAGTGCATCCGGTGTTATTTTATCCACCAAACCGTAAATAATCTCTGCACCAGGTTTTGCCCACAAAACAACCCACATCTCTGATTTACCAAGTTCGTTATTTTCGTTTTCACGTGCATAAGAATCGTCTGGATGAACCTGCACGGAAAGCGCCTGGTTAGCGTCAATCAATTTCACAAGGAAGGGAAATTTTCCTCGATCTAATGCCCAGCGGTTTTTCGTCCCTACAAGACACACGCCAAATTCGTCCAGCAACATTTGCAAAGATTTTCCAACGAAGCTGCCATTTGCCACACTAGTCGTACCATCCCTGTGGGCAGCTATTTCCCAACTTTCAGCCACCTTTTCCAGACCCGTGAGGTCGCGGCCAAATTTTTCAAGATTGCGTCCACCCCATACGTAATCTTTGAAAATAGGTTCAAAAATTATTGGATAAAAATCTGGCATTTAACCTCTTCTCAACCGCTTCGCATTGTAATTCGTTAGGCTAATCCATTAATTTCATTTCTTCAACAATTAAAACAACTCGTTAATCAACGCCGCAAGAATTTTCCATCATTTCTTGTTTTGCTCGCCAAGCTGCTATGCCAATAATACCAGCGTTAGAGCCTAGTGCCCCTTTGACAACTTCCACCTTATCCACAGGCATTAAAAATACACGTTTATTGATCTCAGCCCGGATAGGATTTAGCAGCAGATCACCTGCGTTTGCAATTCCACCAGCAATGACCACTTTCTCCACCCCCACGGAAGTTAAAATATTTGCCACACCGATTCCCAGGAATCGACCTGCGCGCTGCCAAATTTCCATGGCAAATTCGTCGCCCATTTGTGCGGCTTTAGCGATGATTTTAGGCGTTAATTGGTTCAAATCATGATCAATTAAATCAGCAATTTTTGTTGACCACCCCTGTCTGATACCGCGAACCGCCTCCGCTACAATCGCTGGACCTGAAGCAAAGACCTCAATGCAACCGTGGTTTCCACAACCGCATAAAGGGCCATTTGGGTCCACCGTTTGATGCCCGACTTCACCTGCTGATCCCTCCAGTCCCAAAACAAGTTGGTTGTTAACCACCAATCCCCCTCCCACCCCAGTTCCAACCGCAAAACAAACCAAAGAGTCAACGCCCTTTCCTGCACCGAATTTCCATTCGCCAAATGTGATGGCTCGCACATCATTTAGCATCGAGACTTTAAACCCAAGGGCAGAAGTCATCCAATCACCGACAGGCACTTGCCGCCATCCACTATGTAGATTGGGCATAAATATTGTGGTATTGGTCTCAAGGTCAATCAAGCCCGGTGCACTGATTCCCAATCCCCGAATATCTTTTTTAATATAATCACTTTCTGCAATGAGCTTTTTGATCAGCACAGCGATGCGAGAAAGAACAGACTCAGGACCCAGATGCGAGTGTGTGGGCACATAAGCAGAAATTAATAGATCCCCATTATCGACATCAACAAGGCCGGCTTTGATATTTGTGCCACCCAAATCAACCCCGGCATATACATTCTTCATCAAATACCTCAATTCAACCTAAATAAATATCAAAGCTAATTTCTCTTCCCAAAATGGCTATAGCGGTTTGTTTTGTTTCAATTAAACATTCAATCCTATTCGGAATTTCATCAGACATCCCTACAATTTCCTTGGCGATCCATATTCAACATCGACCCATCTGTTGTCTTTTGCACTTTTTAAGATCGCCTCTTCAACCAACAGCATGTTATGGCCATCTCTAAAGGTTGGGAAATCAGGCTCACGATCAAAATTTCCCGCACGGACATAACGATAAAAAGCGGTTTGCAATTGTTTTATGGTGTCGGGATAACCCTCCGCATGGCCACCGGGATAGGCAGCCGTCCATCGAGATTCTTCTTTCATTAAGGATGGGTCTTTGATCAATAATTGATTGGGCTTATCTCGATGACCAATTAACAACTCGTTTGGTGACTCCGATTGCCATATCAACGACGATTGAGATCCGTTAATTTCATAAAACAGCCTGTTTTTACGACCACTAGAGACTTGCGAAATTGTCACAACCCCACGAGCCCCATTTTCAAAGGTCAACAGTAGTGAAGCGTAGTCCTCAGTTGTGATTTCCACGGGTTGATAAGCTGTTTTTTGGGTGGTCTTTCCCTCAAAAGTTGCAACATCCTGAGTAGGCTTTTGTCTTTTGGGTAAAAATGTGGCCAAATCAGCATAAACGGATCTTACACGTGTACCTACGATGAAGGTAACTAAGTCTAACCAATGAGAACCGATATCCGCAATAGCTCTTAATTCACCACCGAGGTCAGGGTCCAGCCGCCAATTCCAATCCTTATCAAACAGCAACCAATCTTGTAAGTAACTCCCCTGGATGATATAAATTTTTTCACCTAATTCCCCATTTTCAATCCTTGCCTTTGATTCCTGAACCAAGGGATAAAATCTGAGGTTATAGTTGACGGCATTCGCCAATTTTTTTTCTGATGCCAGAGCGACCAATGCTGCCGATTCTTCAACAGAAATTGCTAAAGGTTTTTCACAAATAACGTGTTTTCCCGCGTCTAAAACAGCTTTTGCTTGTTGAAAATGTAAATAATTGGGGGACGCTATATGGACAACATCGATATCCGGATCGTTGACCAGATCTTCCCAATGGCCATAAGCTTTCGGCACCAATAATTTTTTTGCTGCCACATCGGCATTTTCCTGGGACGAAGCAGCTAGGGCAATAACTTCCAGTCCCTGGCGTCGAATGCCCTCAATATGCGCAGGTCCGATAAACCCAACCCCAATGACACCAACCTTTAATTCTTTTTCCAAAATTTATTTCTCCCAAACACCAATTTTCTACCCGGGATCACTTGTTATTAATATATCATTCTTTTGCTGTTCAAAAAAAATTAGTCTCTGAAGCCTCTACCCATTTCAATTCCAACGCCACATAGCGTGATTTTGTTAGATTCAAATCGCATTATTTGAAAACACCACGTATCACTTGAGCGTGAGGCCAGCGTTGAAGTGCTTTTGGAAGAAGTGATGATCGAATAACAACAATGGCTACACGAAATTGTTTTGAGTCGATCCTCGCCAATCCCGCTACAAAGCCCTTGCCGCGTAATAATTCCAGAGGACCCAATTCGTCAATGATCAATAAATCGCTTTCTGATTTATTTTCGAGAATTTTATTTGCCCATGCTACACTATCAGCATCAAAGGACCAGCGCGGAGTCGATAACCTTTGTGCCCTACCCGTGTTCAATTCCGCAAAGACTCGCTTTTTGCCGCTACTTAAGTCTAGGATCTCGATGCCTGTTTTTCTTTCACCAGTATAAATGCCCGGTGAAATGATCCCTGAAACTGCAATTCCCTCATCATCAGCCAATTGCTTCAATTTTAGACACCAGGTTGTTTTTCCAAAGCCCTTTAAACCCGTCAAAAGAAGTAGTTGAGGGGTTTTTGTACTTTCGTCGATCACTTTACGAAGAAAACCGTCAGGCTCCATTAAAGATTGGGGGCTTACGGACAAAGGCCTTCGTGGAACAACAGCGCGTGGCTTCTGTCCCACCCCATCTACACCGTAAAGAATTTCAGTGCTGATACCGAAAACTGCTGATATCATTTCTTCAGTTAACACATCTTGTGGGCGTCCCTCTTCAATGACCCAGCCCTGATTTAATACCAACACCCTATCGGCGTAATTAAGAGCATCATTCGGTTGGTGAGAGGAAATAATAAACGAGATCCCAGATTGACTTAACTGATCAATGATTTCCAATATTTTATGTTGATTGCTGAGATCAAGGTGCGCTGTAGGTTCATCCATTAACAAAATCTCACATTTTTGCGCTAAACCTCGTGCAATCAAAGCGAGTTGTTGTTCACCGCCGCTGATCTCTGTGTAAGGCTGATCCTTGAGCTCAAATAATCCAAGTAGTTCCAATACCTCTTCAACAACGGCTTGGTCAGCCTCTGATGGCAAATCAAGCCATCGTAAATGCGGTGCCCTTCCCATCATGACCATTTCCGCAACAGTATAAGGGAAGGTGGGCACATGCTTTTGGGGTATCAACCCAATGATCTGCGCTCGTTCAGCGGACTTATAAGCATTCAGGTTCCGATTATTCAGCTCGATCATACCTTGCTTCGGCGGCAGTATTCCCGACAAACACGATAGTAAAGTGGTTTTCCCAGACCCATTGGGTCCCAACACAAAAATCTTCTCTCCTCCATTTAATGTCAGATCAACATCGTGTAAAACGGTTTTTTCCGGCTGATAGGCAAAACATAAGTGCTCAGTTTTTAGCTGCATTGCTACCATCCAGCCCTCACACGACGTAATAATAATATGAGTAAAGGCACCCCAATAATGCCCGTTAAAACGCCAAGTGGAATTTCTCCCGGTAAAATCGTCCGAGCAATGGTATCCAAAATGATCAGAAACGCGCCTCCTAAACTAATTGATATAGGCATCAGATATCTGTGATTTGGACCAACGACCATTCGCCCCAGGTGCGGGATAACCAAACCCACCCATCCGATTACACCGCTGGTGGCAACCGCTGCTGCCGTCATTAAAGTGGAAAAAATGATCAAGACCAATTTAATACGAACTGGGTCCAAACCCAAACTTTGTGCTTCTTTATCTCCCAAGGAAAGAACGTTTAACTGCCAACGAATTAGAATAAAAAAAACAACACCAATCAGAGTGATAACCGCTAAAAATCCAATCCTAGCCCAAGTGACGCTTGCCAAACTTCCCAGCAGCCAAAAGGTTATCGCTGGAAGGGTATCGAGGGGATCGGCAATATATTTCAACAGAGATGTCAGTGAGCTAAATAAAGTGCCAACCAAGATCCCCATTAAGGTTAAAACCAGCATGGGTGCTGTTTTATATAACCGACTTCCCAAAAAAGATAACAAAACAGCCAGAAGGCCAAAAATGAATGCAAATAATTGCACCTGCCATTGATCCAATAAAAACAGCAAAGCCAGTGCAGCGCCGAAACCAGCACCTGAGGTGACGCCCAAAATGTTCGAATCTACTAGTGGATTTTTGAAAATCGCCTGAAAAGCGGTTCCAGTGGTGCCAAAACTTGCGCCAATAAACAAGGCTGCTAAAACACGCGGCAAACGGACCCGCAGGATCAATTGCTTTGCGATGACTGGAATGTTGACTGCCAAGTTTGGAAAGATTGGCGAAAGCAACACACGCATGACATCTTGAGGCCTAATTCGATACCGTCCTAATGAAAGTGCGACAATCGATAAAAAAATTGGCCCTAAGATAATCAACACATATAGAAATGTCTTTCTAATCCGTGCATTTTGATCAGTCATACGAGCAAATGTCACTGGCTAATTCCATCGGAATCGCATATTGATAAAAAGTATTATAGAAATACACAGCCTCTTTGCTGCAATCCAATTCCACCAGTTCAGGATGCAGTAATTGCGCCATCCATACGACGCCTAAAATCGAATCTGGGGCTGGTGTATCCCAAGGTGCTACCAATTTTGGCATCTGATAAACCCGGCCAGCTTGAACGGCTTCAATAATTTGCCATTCCTCACTTTCAGTAATCGCTACTACGCTGGCACCACCATAAGGTGGCACAATGATAATGTCTGGATCCCAAAGCAAAACCTGCTCCAAATTAACATCATTCCAATAGCCTGATAATTCTCCTGAGACGGATATTCCACCAGCAGCTTCGATAATTTCTGTTTGGTACATATCCCCACTGGCAACCCTTAAGGGATCGGTTCCAGTGAACAAAACTCGGGGCAATGCCGCCGAAGGGACATTCTCCGTTTGAGTTTGGATCTGCGCGATAATGTTGTCAAAATAGGTAACCAATGTCTGTGCCGTGGCTGATGATTGCGGGCCAAAAAGATTTCCAGTCAATAAAATGGCTTCCTTTAGGCGGTCAGATGTTTCTGCTTCGTATAAAAATAATGGGATTTCCAATTCCCCTGCAATATCCAGCCAGGCACTCCGGGCGCTTGTAAGGATTAAATCAGGGTCGAGGATGGCTGCTTCTTCAACATTGAAGTCTTGTTGCGAGAATTTATCATCCCCCATAATATCGGGAAATCTTGCATCAATTTCCGCCATTGCTCCTGACCCCAACGGGTCTTTTGCGCCCAAATAGCTGGCAGAAACCAAACGATCTTTGCCATGCACTGCGTACACAATAGCTGTTGTGGGACCGTAAGCAGATATCACCCTTTCCACAGGTTGGTTAATTGTCATCTTTTTTCCAGCCTGGTCGGTAAGTTCAATCTTATCTGGGAGCTCGCCAGCTGCAATTAACGCTTTTTGACCTGCCAAAGAAACCGCAAAATCGATAAATGCCGTCACATCATTGCTTTCATTGATCGGTGTCAATCCAGCCCCGGGTATAAATGTAACTGGCACCTTTGGGTGGTGATCTCCATTAGTTAGCTCCAAATTGGTAACCAATAAATCACCATTGGAATCAACAAAAACAGGTGATTCACCTTCATACAATGCTTGGTATAACACAGAAATCGGTTTGACAAACACGTCTTCAGCTTGAATCGTAAAACGAGCCGACTTCATGCTTGTTGATGTAGGATCGGATACCGGATAAGTCGTCTCGCTGGGTAACATTGGCGTTTCAGGTGCCAGTGTCGAACATCCACCCATCAGGGAACTGATGGCTAAAATGACTAAGACAATCAGTAAGAAATGTTTTTTCATTGTTTTCCTTCGCTTATTTTTTGTTATACTTCCTATAACAAAGCTTCAATCTATTCTTCATCCGACAAATGTAAAGAATAAGTTTCACAACTGACTAACCAACTGAGCGCAGATTCAAGCTGACCAATAACGAATTCTAGCGTCAAATGCTCAGTGAAAGACGTCGTGAGAATTTTTTGCTTTTTAATTTTTTCTTTCGTTTTTTCGCATTCTTCCTGTTGCAGTTTGATGATCTTATGCTTGGGAAGGCCCAGCAATTCAGCAATAAAAAGTCGGCTGATAAATTCCACCCGAATCCTGTGAATGCTTGCAGAGGGTTTCGAATCAAACAACCATGCTTGTATCCAAGCCTCTCCCAGTTCAGTAATGTGAAATTCATTACGACTTGGGGCATTTGGCATCGATATTTCTTTTCCAGCAATTGCACCCTTTTCTTCCAACCTTTTTAATACTGCATATAGTTGGCTTGTGCTCATCGTCCAGATCCGTCCGAGGTATTTCGGTGAATTAAACCACTTCAACAAATCATACCCATGGGATGGTTGGTATTTGAGTAAACCTAAAATTACTGCATCAGGCACAAGTCGTGTCATATGCCTATTCTATCATGGAATAGCCTATAAAGATAGAATAGTTTTACCAACATATCACTTCATCCAAATCAAGCATAAGCCCTCAGAAATGGCCTTCTTTGCCATATCCCCTCAAACCAAAAACGATCCCAATATCCACCCCCTTACCTATTTTACTGTTCGCTAATTGAAAAATTAAAAAATTTTACTTAAATCATCCCCAAAAATTATTAGTTACTATACGAAATTTACAATAATTAAATTTCGAGCTCTTTCCCTTGACAAGGGGAATCATGTCATGTAAAATTTTATTATATGAAACCACTTCATATATCTCCTACAACCACTAGTAAATTGTAGGGAATCCAGGGAAAGCCCGTTGCAGCGGGCTTTTCTCGTTAAATAGTACAATATCTAAGCTGTGCTTTGCCTGAATTATGCTTCTGTAAGGTTCGTAAGCATACAGAAATGATTTAAGCGCTTAAATTTTAATCTTGCATGTAACGGTTGAACCAATCGCTGATGGCTTTTAAGCGAACAATTCTGCGATCTGTTCGACCCACCCTCGAAACGCCATGGGGGGAATCTGGGAAGATCAGAAATTCAGTATCAACGCCCAAATTCTTCAACGCGACATAGACTTGTTCGCTTTGCTCAATCGCGCATCTTAAATCCTGCTGACTGTGAATAATCAGCGTGGGTGTTGTGGCTGCTCCGATATGTTTAATGGTTGAACACTGCCACAGCACCTCTAAATTTTCAAAAGGCGCTTTGTCATCAAAAATTTGTTGAAAACTCCAGTTGAAATCGCTCGAACCCCACATGCTTATTAAATTGCTCACACAACGTTGGGAAACAGCGGCTTTAAATCGATCTGTGTGACCAATGACCCAAACCGTCATATAACCGCCATAGCTGCCACCAGTGACGCCCATCTTATCAGCATCGATATAGGGCAAAGCTTCGACCTTATCTGCCCAAACCATCAAATCTTCATAATCAACAGTCCCCCATTTACCGTGATAGATTGCTTTAGCATGTTCCTCGCCGTAGCCCTGACCCCCGCGAGGATTACAGAAATAGACGACGTAACCCTGTGCAGCCAAATAGAAAAATTCATGCATAAATAAATAGCCGTATTGGGTCAAAGGGCCGCCATGAATTTCCATAATTGAAGGATACCGGCTGTTCAAATCAAAATTTGGTGGTTTAAGGATCCAACCCTGCAGGGCATTCCCATCGCTGCCTTCAAACCATACTTCTTCGAGGGTCCCTAAGTCCAAGGAATCGAGTAATAATTGGTTATGATGTGTCAAAACCTGATGGTTTAGATCAGTCATAGAAAAACAAGCAATCTGGCAGGGATCAAAAAAAGCACCATGGATATAACCGATGTTTTCACCCGAATCATCCATACTGAAACCACTAACAACACCATCAAATTCCATCAGCGTTTCAAAATTCTCACCATCAACACCAATTTTGTGCAGAGAAACTCGACCATGTTGCCCCACTTGAAACACCAGGGTTTTTCCATCTGGTGTCCAAAACGGCGCTGACGTAACAACAGAACCGATGTCATTGATCACCCCACCGCCAACATCAAAATCAAATCCTGATGTCAGAGAGACAGCAGGACTTTGATTTTCAACATCAACCACCCACAACTCATTATTTTTATAATCAGCCTTGAGACCCTCGCTACCAAGATAGGCGATTAATTTACCATCAGGTGAGAAGCTTGCCTTGTGTTTAGGACCTTCTGGCGTCTGAATTTTCCGAAATTTCTCCGCCTCTAAATCATAGACAAAAAGATCGATTACATCAGGTTCGAGGTTGGGTTGTTCTGTTCGATTTGAGAAAAAGGCGATAGACTTTCCATCTGGCGACCATACAGGGCCTGTCTCATCATGGATTTCATCTTCAAATAAACAAGTGGTTTCTTTCGTATCAATGTCAAGGGTCCACAAGTGGTAGCGCGCTCGAGGCAGGTAACCATAGCCATCTAACTTGTAAAAAACACGGTTGGTGATCCTTCTGGAAACCCTGCCCAATTCTTTTTTCTTTTCATCAGTTTTTATATCGATGTCTTCCGGGTCAAATTGTCGAAATTGAATGACAAGCTTCTTGCTATCCGGAGACCAGTTGAAATCGCCAAAATCCCCCTTAAAGTCTGTCAATGGACGAGCTTCTCCCCCTGAAAATGGCAGGAGGAAAATTTGGGGTTGGTCCTTATCCAATCGATTTGAAAGAAAGGCAATCCACTTTCCATCGGGTGACCACTTTGGCTTCTTATCATTCTGTTTCCCAAATGTCAGTTGAACAGGTTCACCTCCTCCTATTGAAACACACCAGAGATGGCTGTATTTCTTTTCACTTTCCCGATCAACAGTTTGAACTGAATAGATAATCGCCGCACCATCCGGTGATATTTGGCAGGACTCGATTATCTCAAAATTATATAAATCATCAGCTTTGATCATCCGCTTCTCATGCATCAAAAATTCTCCTCACTTTAAATGCTAACTCGTGGACTTCCTTCATGTATCGACAAATCAAATTATAATATTAAACGAATTACTTTTAGATCAGAAAGATTGAAGGTGTCCAAATGGAAAAAATAAGCTATGGTGGATGGGAAAATTGTTATCGATTGGCAAATGGCCAGGTAGAGTTAATTATTACAGCTGACGTTGGGCTAAGAATCATTTATTTTGGATTCGTCGATGGCAATAATGTGTTTAAAACATACCCCGATCAATTAGGGAAAACGAACGCCAAAGAGTGGCTAATTTTTGGTGGTCATCGTCTTTGGCATGCGCCAGAAGCACAACCAAGAACCTACTATCCCGACAGCGAACCAGTTCATGTACAAGAAATTGATGGGGGCGTTTGTATCACTCAAAAGCCAGAACCGACCACAGGCATCCAAAAGCAAATTGAGATCAGGCTTATTAATAACGATCCAGAAGTTCACCTCAATCATAAGCTTATCAACCACAATTTATGGCCAATTGAGACTGCCGTTTGGGCGCTATCGGTTATGGAAGCTGGTGGCGTCGCCATCCTCCCCCTACCGCCCCGGGGTCCACATCCCAAATATATGCTACCAACCTCCATTTTATCGATTTGGCCGTATACCAATCTGAGTGATCCACGTTGGCAACTTGGCGAACGATTTATCTTGTTGCATCAAGACCCAAACATCAGCAAACCTCAAAAACTGGGCATTTTTGCACCGGATGGCTGGGCAGCCTATGCGAACAATGATGTTTTATTTATAAAACAAGTGCCAATCCAATATGAGGGTATTTACCCCGACCTGGGCGTAAATTTTGAAGTATTCGCTGATGGAGAGATGTTAGAACTTGAAAGCTTAGGCCCCATTGAATCAATTCCCCCCAAAGGACAAATTGATCACCAGGAGCACTGGACATTAATCAAAAACGTCCCCCTACCAAAATCTGAAGCGGATGTCAATAAATTCATTTTAGCGCTTCTTTAATTTCCCCATTGGATTACAATAAACCTCACCATCACAGGTGAGGTTTTAGTTTTAACACCATCATCGAGTAAAGGATAAAACCAACCACTACAATGTCATCAAATTTATCGGCTAAACCATTTATTTAAAAAATTTGAATTATAGAAACGAGTTTGCCGATGATGAGGCCGGCAATAAATCCCACCGATGCCCACACAATGATCAGCAAAGCCAAGGAGCCAATCCTTGTATCCACAATTTGTTTGAAGAATTGAATGATCTTCATAATCGGACCATCTTCATCCAGCATGTCGATAACAAAGTGCCAAAATCTCATTTCAAAATTTTGTGTTAAATTGTGAATGGACATTTTTTACCTACCTATTCATAGAAGTTTTTAGAATTTTCCCGTTTTCTGACGCAACCACCCGGATCGTTTGTTGGATCGTTTTCCCATCCGGTGTTTTATCAGATTTTGAAAATACCAATAAGTATCGATCCTCCCCTTGTTTCGATACTTTTGGCTTCATATCTTGTAACGGTGGATAACTGCGATAAATTTCACCGCACACCTTTTGAAGTGCCTTTTTTTCCATATTAGCCTCTGATCCGTTTCCTTAGAAAAGCGGGGACATCTAAGTTATTTGCCAGCATTCGAGATTGCTCTAATGAGAAAGAATATTCTTGTGTGTCTTCTAATTCATCTTTGAATGGCTCATTGAATTTCGATGGCTCCGGTGCTTTTTGAGGTTGTTCTCTATGCTCTTTCTCTGAAATTTTCTCAAAGATTTTCTCAGCGCCTGGAAGAGCTTGTTCAATAGGCAAGGCGCCTAATCCAGTGACGATGAGGATGACCTGACATCGATCCTGCAAATTGTGATCGTTGATAAAGCCAGGAATGATCTCTGCTTTATTGCCCGACTCCTGATTTAACCGGGATAACGCCTCGGCAACCTCCGAAAACTTCAAATCTTCGCTACCGCTAAAGTTTGCAATGATACCTGATGCTGTATCGAGGGAAATTTCATCTAACATCGGGTGATGTAAAGCTTGATCAAGTGCTTTGAGGGCTTTTCCTTCCCCTTCTCCGGTGCCAATCGACATTAGCGCACCACCGCCAAGTGCCATCACGTGCCTGATGTGAGCAAAATCAACGTTGATTAAACCGGTTTCAGTGAGCAATTCAGCAATGCCACTGACACCCTGCCGGAGCACATCATCAGCTAATTTAAAAGCCATTTCTAATGGCAAATCTTTTGGGGCAACTTCTAACAACCGATCGTTCGGCACTGTGATCATCGTATCAGTGAATTTTCGCAATTTCTGCAGACCCATAGCAGCATTCATCTGCCTTCGGCCCATTTCAAACGAAAATGGCGTGGTCACCACGGCAATTGTCACGGCTCCAATGGTCTTAGAAACCCTTGCTGCCACAGGAATTGAACCCGTCCCCGTGCCGCCACCCATGCCGGCGGTCAAAAAGACCATCTCAGCCCCATAAAGGGCATCCGCCAATTTTTGGAAGCTCTCTTCTGCGGCTTTCTCTCCCACAGCTGGAATGCCCCCCGCGCCTAAGCCACGGGTGGATTTCGGCCCAAGTTGGATCTTGATGTCGGCTAATGAGGCATCTAACGCCTGCTTGTCGGTGTTACATGCAATAAAATCCACACCTTTCATACCGTACTCAATCATCCGATTAACGGCGTTACAGCCACCTCCCCCCAAACCAACCACTTTGATTTTGGGGAGTGACGCTTGAAAATCATCTAATTGATTAAAATCCAGATTTGGTGTGTATTTCATGATGGCCTCACATTTCTAATTATGATTCTTGAAGACTTGTTGCAATATCTATTCCACTTTCAGGAAGAATTTCAACCACGCAGCCTGCAGATCTCAAATGGTTAATTTCTGCGCTGGTGAACAATATTGGGTCAGGAAAAATGCTGACTTTTTCCGCCATGCATGCCTCTTCGATTGAGAATCCTATTGTGGGTTGATGTTTCTTGATAAATGGCCTGACCTTGTTTAACACAACATCGGAGACACCAGATTCATGCATCGGTAAAAGTAAATAATGATGGAATAGTTTTTCCTCTTTTGGCGCTGTTGATATTGTCTTGGTATGAGAAGCAGGATTTTGAAAAATTTTTTCGAATATGGCTGGACTTAAATTTCCTTTTTGATATTTTTCTAAAGAATCAAGAGCAAAAGCGCAAACCGCAACAGATCCATCAAATTTGATCATGTCCTGCCGCGTGGTATCGGAGATTCCCAAATTTTCACAGGCGCTTAGAATTTCTTGCACCGTTTTTCCGTATTTGCTCAAGTCACTGGATGCTGGGAACCCAGCATCCAAGATAATCACAGGCAATTTCTTATCACCAACCTTTTGGCTGATGGCTTGATACCATTCAAAATTATGGAAGCCAAGTTGATCTTCATGGCCCTCAGGCGTTGAATAGGGTTTTGAGATCGACCAACGATCCGGGCCACCCATCCCCCATGAAAGGGGCTTGTTATAGGTATAACCATAACTTGCCAAAAAGAGGTTGTTCACAAGTTCCGACAACTGCCGCTTCTTCAAACCCTCTAATGCCAATTCCATAAAGGCAGTATCCCAAAAATCACCACCTGGCTGTAGCGGCGGTAAAACCGGCTTCAAACCTACCTTGATGGCTTGCGCTGCTAATGGGATAAATCGGTCAAGAAATTGATCAACCAAATTTTCATGATGCCAGCCTGTACTTTGCCATGATCCTCTAATATTCGGTTTGTTGCCAAGGATAACATGCACTACTCCCCACTTTGCGTACATGTCAAATAAGTAGGAAATTTCCTTAAGATATTGAGGGGAAGTTAACTCCGTGGTAAAATGCACACTTGGTTTTAAGTCATTATCGATCGCACATTGGATGACATCTTCAGGAACCGCATAATCAAAACCAGCAGAAAAAATGAGCTCAGATGCCCCTGCTTGCCGCAATGTTGGCATCCAAGCATTCATCTGTTGTGTAATAAAATAATCCTGAGATGTAAAGTATTGAAATCCAATTTTCGTCATGACTTTTTCCATGATTAACCTTTTCATGCAACGCGAAGCAGCGTTAATTTATGTGCAATACTTATGCCAACTAATTCACTTTTTTCTGCTATAATCATCCTGCAATGATATTAATTACTGGTGGTACTGGCTTTATCGGAAACGTCCTGATAAGACATTTATCAAATTTAGGTCATCCGATTAAGCTACTTATTCGACCCTCCAAAGAAACGCCAAATTTCCCAAAAGGTATCCCCGTTCAAACTGCAATCGCCAGCTTTAAGGACCAAAAAGGTCTTCAGGCTGCGATGAAAGGTGTTGATATCATCTACCATCTGGCGTCAGCGCTGTCTTCAGGACGAAAAGCCAATCTCACTGAGGTTGATATTCAAGGTACCCAAGCACTATCTCAAGCCGCAGCCCAAGCAAAAGTGAAACGGTTCTTTTATCTCAGTCATCTTGGCGCTGACCGCGCTAGTGCCTACCCCCTCTTTAAGGCCAAAGCGATTGCCGAACACCATATTAAAACATCAGGGGTGCCTTACACCATCTTCCAATCAGCAGTTGCCTATGGCAAGGGAGACAATTTTACGAATGGTTTAGCGTTTCTTTTGAAGGTCTCACCGTACTTCGTGATGTTGCCAGATGAGGGGGCCTCTGTTTTGCAACCGATCTGGGTTGAGGATCTGGTCACAGCTATGACCTGGGCTTTGGATAAACCGACCACAATCAATGAAACGATTGAAATTGGCGGCCCAGAACACCTCACTTTCAAACAAATTTGTGAATTGATCATTAAGAAAATCAACATCAAACGTCAATTTATCAACGTTCCACCCGTGTTCTTAAATATTGTCACAGAGCTTATTGAAATTGTCATGCCTTCTTTTCCAACCTCAGTTTTTTGGATGGATAATCTTGCATCAAATCAAATAACCGCCCTGGACACCCTCACCACAGAGTTCAATTTACTGCCTGCTCGAATAAGCCAGCGTCTGGGCTACCTTGAGGGTCAGTCTTTTCGCCGCAATTGGTGGCGAATGGTCACACAAAGAAAGAGAAAAAATATCCAATGGAATTAAATGCTGTTTGCGTTCATGGTCATTTCTACCAACCCCCTAGAGAAGATCCTTTATCAGGTTTAATACCCGAAGAGCCTGGTGCAGAACCTTACAGCAATTGGAATGAACGGATCCATAACGAATGTTACCAACCGAATGCCGCCCTTGGCAACTTTGAGAAAATCAGTTTCAATATTGGGCCAACCCTTTTCACTTGGATAGAAAAGTTCGATCCCACCACCTATCATGCAATTATTGCCCAAGAAAATAAAAATTACCATAAGTACGGCGTTGGCAATGGATTAGCACAAGCCTACAATCACACGATCTTACCTTTAGCCAACAAACGCGACAAAGTCACCCAGGTCAAGTGGGGAATCGCCGATTTCGGTTACCGCTTTGGTCACAAACCAATGGGAATGTGGTTACCAGAAACGGCAGTTGACCTCGAAACTTTATCCGTTTTGGCGGATTGTGGGATCAAATTTACCTTATTAGCCCCCTGGCAAATTGAGTCTGATCAAAACTTGCCGACTGACCAACCATATTTGGTAAAACTTCCTGGAAATCGTGAACCGATGGTCATTTTCTTCTATAACCGGGATTTAAGCACAATGGTCAGCTTTCAGGCAGAGGCTACGCGAAACGCCGATTATTTTATAGACCGTTGGCTGGAGCCTGAATTCGCAAAAATTATTAACGCTGGAGATCGCCTCACCCTCATTGCTTCAGATGGAGAACTCTATGGACACCATAAGGCTTTTCGTGAGTACTTCCTCTCCTATATGTTAAATGGTGCACTGCATAGTCGTGGTTTCAATATCACGTATCCTGGATTATGGCTGAAAAATCATCAACCAACAGAATATGTTAAGATTTCAGAATATACCTCATGGAGTTGTCACCACGGCATCATTCGCTGGATGGGCGAATGTGATTGTTCCCCTGGTGCTAGCTGGAAATCACCCCTGCGGTGGGGATTAGAAGTCCTTGCAGACGCCCTTGACAATGAATATGAAGAATTTATGAGTCAGTTTACCCAGGATATTTGGGACCTTCGAAATGAGTACATTCATGTTTATCTTGGCGAATTGCCGTTAGAAGAATTATTACAAAAATACATTCACGACCCTATTTCTAAAGACGCGTTTCAAAAGATCAGCTTAATCTTAGCTGCGCAATATGAAAGGCAGAGAATGTTTACATCTTGTGGGTGGTTTTTTAGCAGTTTCCACCGCATAGAACCCCAAAACAATATCGCTTACGCAGCGCAAGCAATCTGGCTGACGAAACAGGTCACCGGCACCGATTTAAGACCCAGAGCCTTAGCCCTACTCAAGAAAGTTCGAGATCAAAATACCGGATTGCGCGGCGATACCGTTTTTTCCGAACGGTATCTACGCGTGCAACATTTTTCTGCGGATCACAACGACTACTTCAACGACTCCAAGAGCTTTTCAAGCTGAAATTCGGACTCTTCTTCGCCATCGAGCAAGGATTGAATTAGATCGTATGCGTCAAATAAGGTTTCAAAATTTTCACTCAGGCTCGTTTCAGGATCAGCAACCAATCGAAGCAACGCAGCCACAACCATCCACCACATCATGGATTCAAAAGCTTCCTTGTTGAACCATAACTTACCACGATAACGGTTGATGTTCAGGAAATTCCTGATCTCTTCCTGAGTCAACCAGCGTTTCATCAAACTCTTGGGCGTATCTTCCTTAATGTCCATTGCCCAATTTTGTTGACTAGTTAACAACTTGAGGATATTGGTGGCGCTGTAACTCTGACTGCTGTCCAAACCCAATTCCTCCAAGTTCTGCTGTACAATTCTGGTAACACCCCATTCATCTATCCAACTTCGACTGATTTCTGCATATTGAGGATCGTCCGTGATCACTCGTCCCATCAACCTTAGATCATTCCAAAGCAGAAGAACGTACCAACTGAAGACATAATCATCGATATTATCCTGCACATAGTCAATAATCGCTTCGTATTTCTTCGAACCCGGGAATGGATAGCGTTCATCAAAAATCTGCAGCGCTAATATCGCTTCTAGTCCCCGTTGTTCCTCGTTAACAATGCTTTGCGTATCCACATCGGTGCTCATAAACGAGCGTAGGGCATTGATGAAGTTTTGATATTGTCCTTCATGACGCAAGATTATCTCTGGGTTAATCTTTTCATCCGATTCAAATATGCGACTTCGATATAACTCTCGCAAATTATTGGCATTAATAACATCTCTTAATGGATTAAGAATGGGAGCTAACATCAGGTCTTTTAGCGCGTGATCAATGCTGGGAACACCCCTCCCGTGCAGATATGAAGCCAACTGACCATATTGCCCGTATTCATTCTCATTTACTACTCGAAAATCCACAAAGACGTGACACTCATAAGCCCCAAGGTCAAAAAACAATCCTTGATACTTAATTTCCATACTTGAACGGATAAATTCCAAATTTGAAGCACTGTCTCTGAAGATAACGTATTGATTAGGATCGCTTCCAAGCTTTAAGCCGTCAATCAAAGCCTTATTTTCAAGGTTACCGGAGTCTTTATTGAGGAAACTTGCCGATGTTTTAATCCAACCTTGAGCTGAATTGTAGCGGTTATTGTAAACAACCAACGCGAACTCTCTACCGTTGCCGTTGGAGTAAGCGAAGACATCTTCGTTGACTGAGTTACCGGAATAAAAATCGTATAACAAGAAGTGTTGAATGCCAGAGAACAAATCCCGCCGCTTCAGTAAGGGGAAAATATCGCTTTGGTGTCGTTGAATCAGGTATGAATCGGGGTCTTCATCCCAATAAGGTCGATAGTATTCCATACCATATTTTTCCGAAAATCCCTCAATTTGCCCATGTCCAAACATTGGCAGACCCGGCATGGTTGCCATCAAAGTGCAGATCCCGAAATATTTATCTCCTTTGCCAAATTGAGTTACCGCTGTTTTTTCATCGGGATTGTTCATAAAATTGACATATCGCTTTAAGATTTCGGGGTCAAATTCTAAAGTATTCTTGATCAACAAACGATATTTCGAATTCTCTTCGTTACGCAACATGTTCATAAAGGCACTGTTATAAACTCGGTGCATGCCAAGTGTGCGTACAAAATAACCTTCCATCAACCAAAATGCCTCGGCGAGCAAGAGCGTGTCAGGAACCTCCTGCGCAACGCGATCGACCACTTCTCGCCAAAATTCTGTTGGAAAGGCATTGTCAAAATCCTCTTGTTTAAGGCCATATTCTGCTCGGCTCGGAATTGCACCGCCACTCCCTGGTTCTGGGAACCACAGTCGGCGGTAGTGCTTTTTTGCAAGTGTCATCGCAGCGTCAAAACGAATGATAGGGAATTTTCTGGCAACATGCAATATCGTTTGGATGACCGCTTCACGCACCTCTGGAATCAGGTAATTTAATTGCGCTGTATCATTCCACGGCATACTGGTGCCATCGTTGCCGTGATAAATAAACCGAGTTTCACCGTTTTGATTTTCTGTTCGCATAAAAACAACCGCGGCATCTGTGCGGTCATAATAATGATCCTCAATTTTGATGGTAACACCACCGGTTGGGCTTAGATCAGTGCCTGAGAAAGAATAGGAAGGAAAGGGGCTGTAGGGCAACGAAATAAACCAATCTGGATGTGAGATCACCCAATCAGAATCAATACCCATGTGGTTTGGCACCATGTCACTTGCCAATCGGATACCTCTTTGCCAGGCCTTATCCCTTAAGCGTTGGTAGGCTTCCTCACCACCCAAATCACCTGCGATGTTATATTTTTTTAACGAATAGGCAGAAGCCACAGCCTCAGGATTGCCGCATAATTGCTTAATGCGCTTGGAGGCATCGCTTCGTTCCCATAAACCAATTAACCACAAACCATTAAAGCCCCACCTTGCTAGTTTATCCAATTCCTCATCCGGAATCTGATCGAGATGTTTAATTTCCCGTTGATAAGTTTTAGAAAGTTGAAACAGCCAAACATAGGTGTTCTTAGCCAGCATGACAGTTTTTGGCATCCAATCACTATCCGGGCTGAAATTTTCTTCTTCAGTCAACCCACCAAAACTTAACACCTCGGTTGGCCCTGGCCCTCCAAAGACAACTTTATTTTCTTCTTGAATCAAATCGATCGAATTAAGCAAACGATATAAATAATCGCCAATGAGAGAACCCCATTTTCGTCGAATATATTCCAGTTGCCCCATCAATGAATGGGGCTCTTCGATCGCTGGAGAACGCAACATTGTAATCAAATCTTGGTTGTCAGGGCCAAAAAATGGTTTTTCTTTGAAGAATTCCCCCATGGTGCCAATGATTTGGCGGTAGTTGGTGGTTTGTTTCATGACTGTGTCATCAAATAGCTCGGAGAATGTTTCCACAGCCGGATTTTTATTGGTGATCCACAACATCAACATCTCTTCAAGGGCGATATGTTTATTCGGTGTCCCTTTTGTTTCCGCTGCCAAGTAGTCCTCAAGACTTGTTTCCCCTTGATAGACGGCAAGGGGTGGAAATTCATCACAAAATTTCTTCAGCGTGTCTTCGAATTTCTTCTTTCCATGGATGTCTTCCAATTTCTGATAGAGTTCCGTCACCACATTGGGGTCAATACTTCGTCGGTAGAGGGAAAAGATTAAATGCAAAATTTCATCAATCAGGCCAATCGCGTTGATATCACCAGCCTTAACCGCCTTTTCAGGAAAATTTACCAAATCCCTTTTGTCGTTAATTTTCTGCGTAAATTTCCGCACAGCAAGAAAATTCGTAAAAATTACATTGCCGTCAAAACTAAAGAGTGTGCGGTCAAAATCGTATTTTTCTCTGGATAAGCGGGAAACATGGAATTCAAACATCTAATTTCTCCTATGCTATTTTTGATACGTAAAATTATAACCTGAAGATGAAATAAATTCAGAAATTCCTGTTGATTCGTTTTTAAGATGCAAAATTAATATAATCCCCCTTTTTTAATGCTTATAAAACTGAATTTTTTCGCCTTTTGACAAACCAATGCACGATAACTGCAATCAATACACCCCCAACAAATGCAATTGGAATCCATTCAATTAACTGATTTAATATTATTCGTCGAAACATTTGCCAATAGTCAACCCAAAATGATTCATTTTTTTCGGCAAAAACGCTTAAACCCTCAAGATGTGGCAGTTTGCCAAGTAAAAATAAAATGAAATAATAAACATAATATCCTAATAATGCAAAACACCAGGTAAAAATACCTGCTATTATGGGAAAGCGGATTTTCTCGAAATATTTGCTCTCAAAATAAACAACTGGGATGATTGGTACTAACCAGATGCTATAATTTAAGAAGATGATAATTGGTACAACAATAATTGTTTCACCAAAAATGTTGCCAACTGCCTCAGGAAACCAATTAAGATAAAACCAATCGATTATACCAAATACAAAACCGACCAGCGCATAAATCAAGTAGCGTTTTTTTGATCGCATAATAGCAGGAGGAGCATAATTCATTGAATTTTTGAGATTTTCCATTGAAACATTTCCTTTTTATTTTAGGAACCTGCTTTCATCAATTATTCTGTAATTGGCATCATTAATTTTCTCTTTTTAGAATATGGGTCACGATATTTGAACCGCTGCCACCAATATTCTGCGCCATACCAAAGATGTTCCTTGCAACCTGTGTTTTTCCTGCGTGCCCACGAAGTTGCTGAACGATTTCTACAATTTGGTACAAGCCTGTAGCCCCAACTGGATGGCCACGAGCTTTCAAGCCTCCCATGGTCGCCACCGGAATTCTTCCACCAATCTTAATTGCACCTTCTTTTGCTAAAGCTGGTCCACTTCCTGGCGCTGCAAACCCCGCCGCTTCCAGGGACAAGGCTGCCATGATGGTAAAGGCATCGTGATACTCAAAAACGCCTATATCCTGGGGGGTTATTCCGGCTTGTTGAAAAGCATCTTTTGCAGATTTTTCGGCAGCAATCAATCTCAGGGGTTGTTTTCGATTATGAATCGCAATAGCATCTGTGGCTGCAGATGAACCAACCACAAGGATCTTCTCTGAACCTGGGGCAAGTGCATCTGCTCGAACAAGAATTGCTGCAGCTGCCCCATCACCAATAGGTGAAGCGTCCAATAAATTGATTGGGTCACAGATCATTGGCGAATTGACGAATCTTTCAACACTGATAGGCTTTCGAAATCTGGCGTACGGATTGTGAACGGCGTTTTCATGGGCAGTTATCGCGAATTCTGCAAAATCGACGCCCTTCCAGCCGTATTCATGCATATACCGTTTCATAATCAACGCATTTAATGCGACAAAGGAAACTCCATGATCTACCTCATAATCCGCATCTGCTGCAGTTGCTAACGCTGCTGTAATTTCATTCGTTGGTGAATCCGTCATTTTTTCGACTCCAACTGCCAAAGCCATGTCGGACTCCCCGGAAGCAACGGAAAGAAATGCAGCTCTAAACGCAGCCCCTCCCGAGCTGCACGCCGATTCCACTTTAACAGCTTCAGTGAACCGTTGACCGATCCAATCTGCCACCATACTGCCCAGTTGGGCTTGAAAATTAGCCACATTGGAAAGCATATTCCCCACATAAATACTATCGACATGCCCAACCTGGGCTTCCATCATAGCTGCCAAGGCAGCTTCTCCAGCTAATTCTCGCAGGGATTTATCCCAATGCTCAGAAACTGTTGTTTGACCAATGCCAATGACTGCTACATCCCGCATATTTTCAAAATCCTTTCACCATAAATCACTTTGATTATATCGGAATAAACTATCAAGTACTATCAAATGCAAATATTCGACTGTTGTATAATGAGGTTATGTACATAACAACGACAAATATCGAGACTTTATGAAAATCTACAGAATAATGACCATCCTGCTTCTAGCTATCTTTTTGCTGACCGGATGCAATTATCCACCCTATTTAACGCCCTCTTCACAACCTTTCAGCTCAACGATAAACGAGTGGAAACTTACAACCACACCTTTCTCTGCCGATACCAGTGTTCCGCTGCCGACCCCTACCGCTCATTCAACTGAAATTTCCAGCACATCAAACCCCACAACAACCTTAATGCCCTCAACACAAACGCCTACGCCCGAATTGATTCAGCCTACAGAAAACCCGGGACCAAAAGTGTTTTTACATCCTGGTTTAAGCCCCTCCCTAATTTCGCAATTGGGTCTCAACTCAGATCAGATCATAGACGATGAAAATTTAGCGCAGACCAAGGTGCTGATGAGCGCTTCAGGATCGGAACAAGCGCAGTAGATGGTTTGGGTTTATGTCCTGGCATCTCCTTTTTATAATATTTCTGATGATTTATCCCTTGAAGATTTAACTTTGCTTTGGCGAGAGGGACAAACATCAAACACAGGCTTTAACCAAATATATTTAACTGCTGAGACAAAATCTGCGTTGACCTTGGTGCTGGGAACACCCAATGATTCCATCGTCAAAGTATTCGACGCTGAGGATTTGACCTCAAGAGCAACTAGCGACGAAAATTTCTTGGCCATCTTACCCTTTGAAGAGCTTGTATCTCAATGGAAAGTTCTGCGAGTAAATAACCAATCCCCAATTGATCCTGAATTTAACCCATCCACATATCCCCTGACCTTAACCATTAGTTGCGAAGGGGCATCACCAGCCTTTAATTGCCAACTACCGCCAGGAAATTACAATCCGGAATTACGATCAGTGCTCATCATGACAGGTGTGACCGCCATGACGAGGGCAACGGCATATAAAATGGCGATCCAGGGAAATACCTATCCTGGTAAAGATATTCAATCCTGGATGGTCTCAGCTGATATAACCCACATCAGCAATGAAGTGCCATTTGCCTCAAACTGCCCAGACCCCGACCCTGTTGCACCAAGTCTCATATTTTGTTCTGCCCCAGATCGCATTGAATTACTGGAATATGTTGGAGCCGATATTATTGAATTAAGCGGTAATCATATGCTCGATTATGGCTTGGATGCTATCGAATTGACCCTTGAAATGTATGAAAATCGGGGTTGGTCTTATTTCGCTGGGGGCTGGGACACTGCTGACGCGCGCTCGGCAGCGCTCATCACCCATCATGGAAACAAATTGGCTTTTATTGGCTGTAATAACGTTGGTCCCTATGGCGCTTTTGCCGGTGAAGGAAAACCAGGCGCCACCGCCTGCGGAGATTTGAGTTGGATGGTACAAGAAATTCAAGAATTACGAGCGGAGGGGTACCTTCCAATTGCTACTTTTCAATATGCAGAGGACTACACAGCCTATCCAACTGCCCAAATGGTCCGTGATTTCGAATTGTTAGCCGATGCTGGTGCCATTGTTGTCAATGGTAGCCAGGCGCACACACCCAAGTTGATGACATTTTATCAGGACGCCTTTCTGCACTTTGGGCTGGGTAACTTGTTTTTTGATCAAATGGACATGATTGAAACTCGTCAAGAATTTATTGATCGTCTGGTCTTTTACGATGGAAAACTCGTCAGTGTTGAATTGCTTACAGCCATGCTAGAAGAATATGCTCGGCCGCGTCCTATGACTGCCTCGGAAAGGGAAATGTTCCTTTCTCGAATTTTTAACGCCGCAATCGATTTTATTGAATAGAGGAAACCAATGGAAATTTTTGATATCTCATTGCCGATCAAAAATGAGATGGTTGTCTGGCCGGGCGACCCACCGGTGAACCTAACCCAAATATCGGAAATCATTAAAGGTGAGGAAGCAAATATCAGTTATCTGCAATTTTGTGTTCATACGGGAACCCACATTGACGCGCCAAAGCACTACATCGACGAAGGTAAGACAACAAATTTAATCCCATTGGAAAAATGCATTGGTGAGGCACTTGTCGTACATATCAATCCCGATGTGGATGTTATCTCAGAAGAAGTACTGATAAATCACCCCAATAATATGGACTTTACAAAAACCAAAAGGATTTTATTTCACACCCGCAATTCTAATGAATGGACAGCTGGATCTAATAAGTTCAACAGAAGCTTTGTGGCAATTAACGCGTCCGGTGCCAAATATCTTACCGAGTTGGGCGTAGTTTTAATTGGCATTGACTATCTTTCAGTTGCACCTTTTGATGAAACCCTTGAACCCCACCAAATATTATTGTCAAACGAGGTCGTACTTCTTGAAGGGTTAAACCTCTCGAATATTGAGGAAGGTTTTTATCAATTGTATTGTCTTCCCTTGAAAATTATAGATTGTGATGGCGCGCCAGCCAGGGCAATCTTGACCAGGTGATACCTAAACAATAGGGAACATTTTCAATGTTTATTCCGTCTGATAAATAGATCAAAACGACCATTTGGGAGTGCAATGAAAAATTTTATCTTTGGAATTACAATCATCATGCTCTTATCCATGACAGCATGTAAGACTATCAACGAGGATCCAGATTTGACTCCAAACACAGAAGATACGACCTTTGTAAAAAGTGATTTAGCTCGGGAAACATCATCCGAGGTCGATCACAACCAGATCCTAACCTTGGCACAGGACAACGCAACCTTTGCATTTGCTTTTAATACGTTAATCCGTCAAAACTTGAGTGGAAATGAGAATTTCATTTTTTCACCCTTGAGTCTATCTTTGGCTTTAAGTATGACCCTGGCGGGTGCTGAATCAACGACAGAACAAGGCATGCTTGAAGCGCTTCACCTCTCATTACCAGAGGAAGACATCTATCCAACCTTCAATGCCTTGTTTTTAGAAATTGAACAATCGCAAATGATGACCAAAAAAGGATCTGAAGGCAGCCAATTTCAGTTGAACATTGCCAATTCGATCTGGGGGCAATCGGGATATGCTTTTGAAGAGAATTTTCTCGATATATTGGGTCGATATTATGGCGTAGGTGTTTACATGGTTGATTTTAAGCGAAATCCGGATGTTGCAAGGGATGCCATCAATGGATGGGTTGATAACAAAACACAACAGAAAATTAAAAATCTGATACCTTCTGGTGCCATCAACGAGCTCACCAGGCTTGTTTTAGCAAATGCAATTTACTTCAATGGATCTTGGCTCTATCCTTTTGATCGGGCAAACACAGTTGAACAGCCCTTCTCCTTGCTTGATGGGGAGACAATCACCGCTGAAATGATGAAACGCTCTGGTGATTCCTTGGGGTATTTCAAGGGTGAAAAGTTCCAGGTTGTAAGTCTGCCCTACCTGAGCTCAGATTTCAACATGCTGGTTTTCGTCCCGGATGAGGGATCATTTAGAGATTTTGAGAGTGATTTTTCTTCTGAAACATTGATAAGCACAATGAATGAAATGGAATTTGTAACCGTCAATCTCACGATGCCCAAATTTGATTTTGAATCAACAATTAACGCAAATGACGCCTTAAAAGCACTTGGCATGGAAGAGGCTTTTGATGTTGACAAAGCTGATTTTTCAGAGATCACCAAGATGAACGAACTGATGATCACAGACGTCTTGCAAAAAACCACAATCACCGTGGATGAAGAAGGAACGGAAGCTGCGGCCGCCACCGCGGTAATCGTAGGGATAAGGTCAATGCCATCAGAACCTGTTTCTCTGGTCATCGATCGCCCATTTTATTTTTTCATCATGCACAAACCCACAAACACCATTTTGTTTATGGGCAATGTGATTCACCCCTGATAAATTATCACAATAATTACATTTCCAATAATAATTTCAGGCCGATTGTTAGAATGATAGACTTCAAGAATCTGGCAAATTTTGGTATGAGAACGCAGACCCAACCAATCCCACCTGATGGAACATTTTCTCTAATTAATACGTCTAATTTATAGTCAAGAACCAAATAAGGAGAAGAAGTGATGAGATCAATCTTAGTTCTAATAATATGTTCCCTTGTCATGCTTTCTGCATGTAATACTATCGATGAAACCCCCGAAATACCAATCTCTCAGAAGACACCAACACCTCAAGAAGGTGAACCGTTTTCAAAAAGTAATCTTTCCAGGGAAACCTCACCCAGCGTCACCACAGAAAATATTGAACAACTTGCCGATGACAACACCGCTTTTGCCTTATCATTTTACAATCATGTGCGCCAAAATGAAGGCAATATCATCTTTTCACCTATAAGCCTATCGCTTGCCCTTGCAATGACAATGGCTGGCGCTGAAACCACCACAGAAGAAGCCATGCTGGAGGCACTGCAATTGACGCTTCCTGAAGAAGACATCTATCCCGCCTTTAACGCGCTGCTTTTAGCCATTGAACAATCAGAACAAAAGTCCCTTGAAAACGCTGAGGAAAGCAAGTTCCAATTGAATATCGCCAATTCGATTTGGGCTCAATCGGGCTACAACTATAAACAAAACTTTTTAGATTTATTGGCTAAAAATTTTGGGGCAGGCGTTTACAATGTAAATTACAAACAAGATCCAGAAGCGGCAAGAAAAGCAATCAATAATTGGGTGGTGGAAGAGACCCAGGAAAAAATCAAAGAGCTAATCCCAGCAGGTGCCATCTCCGACCTTACTCGACTGGTGCTTGCCAATGCAATCTATTTCAAGGGCGCTTGGCGTTATCAATTTGATGCTAGAGCTACCTATGAGGCACCATTCTACCTTCTCGATGGGTCTGAAATCAATGTGGATATGATGAAATTAGACAGTGAACGCCTCTATTATCATCAAGGTCAGAATTTTGAGGCCGTTTCCTTGCCCTATATGAGCCCTGATTTCGCCATGACCATCGTCATGCCAGAGCTAGCAACATTCAGCAATTTTGAGAGTTCCCTAACACCTGAAGTCATGAGCTCATTATTAGAGAGTATGTCATCTGAACAAGTCGAACTTCAAATGCCAAAATTTGACTTTGAAACGACAATCAATGCCAAAGAAGCACTGAAGAATTTGGGAATGGAAGAGGCATTTATCGCTGAGCTTGCTGATTTCTCCGGCATTACAGAAGAAGAGGCACTCTTGATTACCGACGTGCTTCACAAAGCCACGATTACCGTTGATGAAGAAGGAACGGAAGCCGCTGCAGCCACAGCAGTTATCGTTGGACTCGAGTCTATGCCGCCGGAACCCATCTCCCTCAAAATCGATCGCCCCTTTCTGTTTTTCATTCAACATCAACCTACTGGATCGATCCTTTTTATGGGTAGGGTAACCCAACCCTAATTAATATTTCACAAAAAAAGAGGCTGATTATATGAATCAGCCTCTTTTTGATTTATTAGGGAATTGCATACCTTAAAAGCAATTTAAATCTTGTTCAATCAAGAATATCCGGCATGGTAATAAGGTGATAGGCTAAGGTTTCCAAATCCCGAGCTTTTTTTGACGTGTTCAGCTGTGTCAAAATCTCATCAAAGTGATGGCGAATGATCTTATTTTCTCCTATATAGGAAAATAGATCCTCTTCACCTGAAAGAATGTCTGTCAACCCCATTTTAGTGTAAAGCTCACTTACCAAACCATAGCTCCATTGTTCAGAGATTTTTAGTTCATCCGCCAAGTCTTTGCGACCAAGACTAAAGATGATCGCCATCCTTGCAACCTCTGACTCGTGATCCGTAAACCCAGGAATACTCAGCCGACCCTTAATAATTGTTTTATTATCAGGTAATTGAAAATTCATCCGATTTGCCATCGAATAAACACCGGGTGAAACCACAAATTGACCGTCAAAAATGAAGGATATCACCCAACTCAGCGAGTAACCTACTTCTTCTTTGAGAACATATCCACAGACAAGATCATGGGAAATGGCTCTAAGGATATGGTGGTTTGGATGAACACCAATTAGTAAGATTTTGGCATCTGGCTTGGCTTCAACCAACTCGTCACACAGCGCGTCAATAGCCACCTCGTCACCCAAGAAATCAACATCTAATATCAAAATGTCAAAAAATTGATTGTCTTGATCAAGGTAGGCACACAAATCCGTCTTTGTGGAAAATTCTCCCACCAATCTTGTTCGCCAATCGCGCACAAGCAACAACGACATCCAATTTCTTGAGAAGACATCATCTTCTAAGATTGTTACAAGAATATCCTTCATTAAGATAAACCTAATCCTTACTCCAATTTAGAGGTGCAGAAGGGACAGCGTGTTGCGTTGATCGGAATCGCTTTATGACAGAACGGGCAATCCTTTTCGGTCGGTTCTGCGGGTTCCTCTTCTTTAGCTTTTTGAAGTGACGTAATTGCTTTGATAATCAAAAAGACACCAAGGGCTAACAAAAGAAAATTGATCAGGTCGGTTATAAACTGACCGTAATTAAGGGTAACTGCACCAACCTCTTGTGCCATTGTTAAGGTAGCACCATCAGGTAATGCCTGCTCTCCCTGTTTAAGAACGACAAATAGATCCTTGAAATCAGCGCCACCCAGCAACAATCCCAGGGGGGGCATCAGCAGGTTGTTTACGACTGAGGTGATCACAGCGCCAAAGGCAGAACCGATGATCACGCCAATTGCCAGATCAATCACATTACCTCTCATAACAAAGTCTTTGAATTCTTGAAAAAGTTTTTTCATGTAAATTAATCCTTTCTTTTATTTGATCAATGTAAGACAAGCTGATTATAATATAATTTAGTTAAGTTATAATTTTCTATTATGGATAACCAGTATTAAACATCCTAGTTGTGAAAAGAGGTATTGATGAAACGTGTTGCAGTGCTAACAAGTGGTGGGGATGCCCCAGGTATGAATGCCGCTATTAGAGCGGTCATCAGAACTGGTGTGGCAAAAGGTTGGGGAATGTTTGGTGTTCGCAATGGCTATGCTGGGCTCATTTCAGGCAACATTCAAGAGATGGGAACACGTGATGTCGGCGGTATTATTCAAAAAGGTGGCACAATCCTTGGTTCAGCCCGATGTGAGGAATTCAGAACCAAAGAGGGTAGGCTCAAAGCCATTCGTGGTTTAAGACAATTGGGGATTGATGCCCTTGTTGTCATAGGTGGAAATGGCTCCCAAACAGGATCCTACGAACTCTCACAGCTTGATTATCCTGTTGTTGGGATTGCCTCCACAATTGATAACGATCTTTACGGCTCAGAAATGACCATTGGCGTCGATACGGCTCTGAACATCGCCCTTGAAGCCATCGATCGTTTGAAGACAACTGCTACTTCTCATCAACGTGCGTTTCTCATTGAGGTGATGGGTAGAAATTGTGGTTATATTGCCCTTGTTTCTGGCATTGCAGGTGGCGCTGAATATATTCTTTTACCAGAAGTCGAAACGGACCCTGAAGATGTGGCAGAAAGCCTGCACCTGGCCTATGAGCACGGCAAAGCCCATGCCATTATCGTTGTGGCAGAAGGCGCAAAGTATAATGCTGAAGCGCTTACCAATTATTTCCAAAAGAACAAAGACCGACTCGGCTTTAAGATTCGAGCGACTATCTTAGGTCATGTCCAACGCGGTGGTGAACCGGGTGCTTTTGATAGATTGCTTGCCAGTCGATTGGGTAATGGTGCCATTGAAGCTATCGATCGTGGTGAATATGGCGTTCTCGTTGGCTTAAACAAAGGGAAAATCACAACAACACCCCTTGAAGTGGTTGTTGCCAACAAAAAAGAATTGTCGATGGAACTTGTCAAGTTGGCGCAATTGCTGGATTGAGGGTTTAATCTAATTTTCTTAAGTAAGCTTCGATAAATGGATCAAGGTCACCATCAAGAACAGCTTGCGTATTGCCTGTTTCATAATCTGTTCTATGGTCTTTGACCATCTGATAGGGATGCAGCACGTAAGATCGAATTTGGGAACCCCATTCCGCTTTGGTGTACTCCCCTCTTAATTCCGAGATCTTTTCATCTTGCTCTTCTTGTTTGATCGCTAGAAGACGCGCTTTTAACACCCGAAGCGCGTTTTCTTTATTTTGCACCAGTGATCTTTCATTCTGACAGGTTACCACCAAACCCGAAGGGGTATGCGTCAACCGAACAGCCGTTGCGTTTTTCTGCACGTTTTGGCCACCGGCCCCAGAGGATTTATAAACATCAATCTTTATGTCCTCGGGACTAATTTTGACCTCATCTAAATCACTCATCTCAGGTAAAACTTCAACGAGGGCAAACGATGTGTGTCGGCGGTGCGCCGCATCAAACGGTGATAAACGAACCAATCGATGGACACCTTTTTCGGGTCTCAAATAGCCATATGCCAAATTTCCATTGATCCCTATGGTCACACTCTTTATCCCAGCCTCTTCTCCTTCAGTGCGATCTAAGATATCGACATCATAATTATGCTGTTCTGCCCAGCGCAAATACATTCTTTCAAGCATCGCAGCCCAATCCTGTGAATCAGTGCCACCTGCTCCAGCATGAATTGCCAATAGTGCATTGCCGCGATCATATTTTCCAGACAACAAAACATGTAATTCCAGCCGGTCTACTGCTAATTCAATTTTCTTAATTTCACGTTCAATCTCATCGATGACAGTGTCATCGGCAATTTCAATCAGCTCAAGCGTATCCTCTATTCGTTTCTTCAGGGTTTCGTAATACGCAATTTCGTTCCGTAAATCAGACTGTTTGATCATTACCCCCTGAGCATAATCTCGATCATCCCACAGATCAGGATTTTGAGATTCTATTTCAAGTTTTGCCAGTTCTTCTTTTTTATTGGCAAGGTCAAAGATGCTCCTGTAAACTTAGGAGTCGCCCATAAATTTCTTGCAATTGAGTTTTTAAATCATTCACCTTGATTCCTCCAATTATGCTTCAACAATACCATCAATAAATGCGTCGGGGTTGAATAATTCCAAATCTTCAATGCCCTCCCCTAATCCAGCATAGAGGATTGGGATTTGCAATTGCTCTTTGATCGCAAATGCCATGCCACCTTTGGCTGATGAATCTAGCTTTGCTAAAATGACCCCATCGACCTTTACAGCTTCCTGAAACGCTTTAGCTTGCTGTAATGCATTTTGCCCTGTTGTGGCGTCTAAAACCAGCCACGTAGCATGTGGAGCGCCAGGAAAGGCTTTTCCACATACCCGCACAACCTTTTTAATTTCTTCCATCAGATTGTAGCGAGTGTGTAACCTTCCGGCAGTATCAATAATAACAACATCTTTATTTCGTGAGATGGCAGCAGAAATTCCATCATAAGCTGCTGCACCTGGGTCACCACCCGGCTGACCTGCGACCATCGGCACATCTGCTCGCCCAGCCCAAACACGAAGTTGGTCAATTGCTGCTGCCCGGTAGGTATCTGCAGCGACTAACAAGATGGATTTGCCTTGTTCTGATAAGCGATAGGCAAGTTTCGCCGCCGAGGTCGTTTTTCCAGAACCGTTAACCCCCACCAAAACGATAATCGTAGGGCTCGTATCATATTCTGGATAATTGGGTGAATCTAAACGCTGATGAAGGACATCTTTTAATACACTTTTTAATTCTTGGGTTTGTGTTAAACCTTCATCAAAAACGCGCTCCCTTGCCCTTTCAATGACTGCTTCTGTTGTTTCAATGCCCATATCAGCTTGCAGCAATAAAGCTTCTAAATCCTCCCAGGTCTCTTCAGTAAACTCGGTCGTTCCAAGGAAGTTTGCAATCCGACCAAAGGCAACTTTTCGGGTTTTTTCAAGGCTGTTTCGCCACTTGGCAAATATGTTTTCACTCATTTTTATTCAAAAATCTCACTTTCCAGAACGGTTGTCGCTTTCATGTTGAGTTGCCAATTGTCCACAACCAGCTTTTATTTCAATCCCCCGTCTCATACGGACGGTGGAAGTTATGTTATTATCAGTCAACACTTGCGAAAATTTCGCGACTTGTTCAGCATCAGAGCCATCATGTGCATAACCCTGGGTGGGATTGAGAGGAATTAAGTTAACATGACAAATCATCCCACCAATCTTGCTTGCCAAAGCTTCCGCATCCTTAACCGAATCGTTAACACCCTTGATGAGTGCAACTTCAAATGTCACCCGGCGACTGGTCTTTTTCACATAAAATCGACAAGCATCAATCACCTCGTCAACTGGGTATTTCTTATTGATCGGGATTAATTCAGATCTAAGTTTGTCATCAACCGTATGCAAACTTATTGCTAAGTTGTATTGAAGTTCTTCTTTGGCAAAGGCAATTATTTTGGGAACAATGCCAACAGTGCTGATGGTGATGCGGCGAGCGCCTAAGCCAAAAGCTTCCGGATTATTGAGCCTTTCCATAGCTTCTAGCACGTTGTCATAATTCAAAAAGGGTTCCCCCATCCCCATCATCACCACATTTGTGACCCGATCATCGTTTTCAGCCAAGTATTTTGCAAAATACAGTACCTGGGCGACGATTTCTCCACTGGTAAGGTTCCGCTTAAACCCCATCTGACCAGTAGCACAGAAAGAACAACCAATTGCACATCCGGATTGGGAAGAAATGCAAACTGTTCTTCGATCCTCATAATACATCAGCACAACTTCAATTGTTTCTTTATCCCATAACTCAAACAATATTTTGAGGGTGCGCCCATCAGCAGATTCTATGGAACGGATAGGTGTTAGACCCTGAAAATCAAAGGATTGGTTCAATTTCTCGCGTAAATCTTTTGGCAATGTGGTAATTTTGTCAGGTGAAGTTTTAAAATTTTGGTAAATTGCAACCCAAATCTGACGCGCTCTAAAAGCCGGTTGCCCATGGGATTTCATCCAGGATTCCAAGGACGCATAATCTAGATCGTATAATAATGGTTTTTTTATTTCCATTTAAACACCAAGTCTTCAAGATCATCGACGATGATCTCCGGTTTCGGATTAAAATCTTCAACATGCGCCAATGTTGAAACGCCGCTGAGGACTAAGGCGGTGTGAATGCCTGCTTTTTGTGCACCCACAATATCTGTCTCTATTCGATCCCCAATAGCCAATGTTTCTGATGGTGCAAGTCCCAATCGCTCCAGGGCCATCTGATAAAGGATCGGCTCTGGTTTTCCAATGACGATCCCAGATTGATTGGATGCCAGTTCAACAGCGCGCAGGTTGATGCCTGCACCTGGTATAAATCCTTCAGGCGATGGAAGGGTTAAGTCTGAATTCGTCCCAACTAAAACACTTCCAGACTGAACGTAGAAGGATGCAGCCTTTAGCTTTGTGTAATTAAAATTATAATCAAATGAAACAACAACCACAGCAACATCCGCCTCACCTTCTCCAACCACGTTCAAGCCAAATTCTCGCAATGATTCGACCAAACTGGGCTCTCCAATAACATAAACCCGTGTGCCAAGGCCAAATTTCTTTTGTAAGTAAATTCCAGTTGCTTGCGCGCTCCCTATAATTTGTTCCCTCGGCAAATCGACGCCAAATGTGCTTAGTTTTAATTGGTGTTCGGATATGTTTCGTGAGGCATTGTTAGTCGCTAAAATAAATTTTAACCCCAGCGACTTAATTTGATTAAAGATTTTTTCCAGATCGCCAATAGGTTGTGAGTCTCGCCATAGAACACCGTCCATATCAATAATCAATCCTTTAATATTTTGAAGGTGTTCTAAAATCATTCCCTACTCCTCTTAACAAATACCGGAATGCAAAATGCAATCCGGTAATAATAGTCGACTATTTTTCGATTTATTTCTCTGGCGCTGCCAAAACCTTATCCACAAGACCATATTCAACTGCTTCTTCGGCACTCATGTAAAAATCACGTTCCGTATCATGGATTATTGTTTCAACATCTTGGCCAGTTGCTTCTGAAAGAATGAAATTGATGCGTTCTTTCAGCCTTAAGATTTCTTTGGCTTGAATTTCAATGTCCGAAGCCTGACCTTGTGCGCCGCCCAGGGGTTGATGCATGTGAATTGTTGCGTGGGGCAAGGCATAACGCTGCCCTTTTGTTCCGGCAGCGAGTAAAACTGTCCCAAAACTAGCTGCAACACCCACAGCAACGGTGCTAATTTTATTGGGTATCATTCGCATGGTGTCGTAAATTGCCATGCCAGAATAAACCTGACCGCCTGGAGAGTTAATGTACATTTGAATGCCACTCTCAGGATCCTCCCGACTCAGGTAAAGCAATTGAGCAACAACCAGGTTCGCAACCTGATCATTGATCGCTGAACCTAAAAACACAATTCGGTTTTTGAGGAGTAATGAATAAATATCGTAAGCTCGCTCTCCGCGCCCAGAGGTTTCAATAACCATTGGGATAACGGATGAAATATTTGTGTCAATCATTTTTTCACCTTTTTTAATTTTTGTATTTTATTTCTTAATTTTCTTCAGTTTCTTCACTGGATTCATCATCAGCCACAGCAGCCGTTTCTTCTTCGAAATTTTCAATATTTTCTTCAGATGATGATTCTTCAGGTTCTTCCGATAAATTTTCCTCGGGAGTTGCATCGTCGACATCCAGTGCTTCCATCGGCTCTTCTTCTGGAATGGGCTGTCCGGTAGCAATCAGTTTGAGCCTTTCAAATAATTGGCCTGTAATGGTGCGATTGACGGCTTCCATACTAATTGCTCGAGAGAAATTATCATCTTTCATTTGCTTTTGCATGGACTCGGCATCACCACCGCTGAAAACCTCTCGCATCACCGTTTGAATCTCTTCTTGAAGTTTCTCCTGGTCGAGTTTGATCTCCTCGGTCTTGATCAGTGATTCCACAATTAAGGATCGCTCTAATCGTTTTTTCGCTGTTGGCAGGATTTCTTCCTCAATAAGCTTCGTCTCGTCGATACCACGCAATCTGAGATAAGTTTCATAGTCTAAATTTTGGCTCTCAATCCTTGATTTGAGGTCATTTAACAATTGATCCTTCTGCTCTTCAAGCATCTGAGGCGGATAAGCCAGTTTCGTTTGATTTGTAATCTCGGTTAGAAGCTCGTCAAAATAGGTTTGCTCGTATTTATCCTCATGGTCTTTCTCAAGGCCTTCTTCAACGGCTTTGCGGAAATCCTCAGGGGTTTCAAAATCACCAAGGGATTGAACAAAATCTTCATCAAATTCTGGCAATTCTAAGGCCTTCACAGATTGAACATCAACGGTGAAAACAGCTGTTTTGCCGCTAAAATCTTCGTCACTGTAATCTTCGGCATAGGTATATTGAATCTCTTTGGTGTCGCCTGCTTTGACACCGATCAATTCCTTAGCAAATCCCTCAAAAGGCCATTCGCTGGGATTACTTTCATCTTCATCAGGTATTAAAGCTTGCTGAGGGGTTTTATCGGTGATCGTGGCATCCTCATCCTCTTCCGGATTTAGAAACTCGCCGCTTAGCGTAAAGTAAACCAGATCCCCTTCTTTTGCAGGGCGATCAGCAGGAACAATCGATGCCGCATTCCGACGGGCATTGTCGATGTAGGCGTCCACTTGTTTGACGTCAAATGGCGCCATCGAATAGTCTTTGCGAATTTCTCGATACTCCCCCAGCTCAACCTCCGGTTCAAGGGGAACCAAAAACACGAATTTTGGTGGGTCAGTGCTCTCGATTGATTCAAGGCTGCCTGCCCCGGATGGAGAGAGTTCTGCATTTTCTAAAAACTTAGCATAATCATTATCCAAAATGATATCGATGGCTTCTTGTAGGATGGCATCTTCACCAAGGTGATTAAGGATGACATTATAAGGGGCTTTACCTAGTCTGAATCCGGGTATTTTTGATTTTTTTGAAATTTTCTTAGCAGCTTTTCGCTTGTAACCCTCAAATTCTTCTGAGGTGTATTCAACAGTTAATTTTGCTTGACGATCATCTTGGATTATTTTTTCTATGTTCAATGTTAAGTCCTTTAAATTAAAAATTTTTTCTGGTTATGGGGAAGGAGAGGGTCGAACTCTCACGCGTTGCCGCACGTGATCCTAAGTCACGCCTGTCTGCCAATTCCAGCACTTCCCCTGAAAAATTGCACAGGAATTATACGCGAGAGGGAATTTATCGTCAATAAGAGTATCTAATGATATTATTAGAAATCCGTTAATGGTTGAGTATAATATGCCAGCTCAACCAATCAAACCAGGAGCTACAGTGAGTCCAATTGTCAACCCATCAACACCCGGTAAAGAAAGAACGCGATTAAGCAAAGCGATTGTCATCACTATTCGAGCTTTTATGCGACAGGAAAAACCAGATGACAAAACAAAAGACATGGTAGCATTTATCATCCTTGCCCTAAGCGAAATATCGGATGGGATTGATAAATCCGTCACAGCTTGGGAAAAGCGAGGATATTGGGTGAAAGCAGATAAATATCGGATGGAATGGCTGTGGACGGGTGCTGTTGCTGATCAATTGCGTGAAGCTTTCTCAAGTGAGAACTGGGCAGAAATTAGCGGGGTGTTGATCCAAATCATGGGTCGTTTTAGTGATATCAAAGTCAGTGACAAGCATCGCATGGGAAAACCTTGGATTGGTGCTTATAAAAAATATCAATCCTTAACCCAATAGGTTTAGCAGTAAACAATGATTTATGTCTCACAAGACTCAATCGATTGATGGTAACATTATGACACATGATCGTTGACAATAATTGACCTTGCTAGTGATAAAATGTTGAAACTCACCAAACCTTAGATGAAGGAAATTGCGCGATTATGCCGCAAAATCGAATAGAATCCCACCCTATTATCAAGATTTCAAAATCGCCAATTATTGAATTTTACTGGAAGGACAGACTTTTACAGGCAAAAGCAGGAGAAACCATTGCATCAGCCCTGATCGCAAATGACATTGACATTTTTGGTCATCATCCCAAGGATGGCTCACCCCTGGGGTTGTTTTGTGCAAACGGTCAATGTTCACAATGCTTGGTATTGGTTGATGGTAAACCTCTTAAAGCCTGCATGACAAAGGCCAAACAAGGCATGTCTGTTTATCCTGCTGATGGTTTACCAGATATAGGCAAGATTAAAAATCCTCAAATCCTAGAACAATTAGACGGTGGTAAAGAAATTATTGAAGTGCCTGTTTTAATCATTGGCGGCGGTCCAGCAGGATTATCTGCAGCCATTGAATTGGGAAATTTAGGGGTGCAGGTTCTGCTTGTAGATGACAAATCCGAACTTGGCGGAAAACTTGTCCTGCAAACCCATCGTTTTTTTGGCTCATCACAAGCTGTCTATGCTGGGACTCGAGGGATTGATATTGCCAATAAACTATCAGAAAAATTAAAAGAATTAAATAATGTCGAAATATGGCTGGAAACTACTGCTGTAGGAATCTTTGAGGAAAAAACTGTTGGCCTTTGGCAAGTTGAAAATGAACGATACGTCCTTGTCAAGCCAGAAATTCTCCTTGTCGCAACTGGCGCGCGCGAGCGCAATCTAACCTTTAAAGGAAACACCTTACCGGGCATCATCGGCGCAGGAGCATTTCAAACCCTTGTCAACCGAGATTTGGTCAAGCCCTCAGATAATCTCTTTATCGTCGGAGGTGGCAACGTCGGCTTAATTGCTGGTTACCATGCCTTGCAAGCTGGTATTAATGTGGTTGGACTTGTCGAAGCCTTACCAAAATATGGCGGCTACAAAGTCCATGAAGATAAATTAGCCCGTTTGGGTGTTCCTATCCTGACGTCGCATACGATCCTCGAGGCGAAAGGGAAAGATCGAGTGCAAAGTGTCAGAATCGCTGAAATTGATGCCAATTTTCAATCCATTGAAGGAACCGAAAAGGAATTCAACTGCGACTGTGTGTTGATTGCTGTGGGCTTAAATCCTGTGGATGAATTTATTACAAAAGCTCGGGAAGTGGGTATCAAAGTCTTTTCAGCGGGTGATGCGCATGAAATTGCAGAGGCATCTGCTGCGATGTTTTCTGGCAAGATTAAAGGACTGGAAATTGCCCATGCTATTAATCAATATTCTGATGAAATTCCACAAGAATGGCGATCCTTTGAAACAATATTGAAATCCAAACCAGGAAATGTGGTTCAATCAAAAACAGAAACCCCTGAAGGGGATGTTTTCCCGGTGATCCACTGCCGACAAGAAATCCCGTGTGACCCTTGTGCGCATATTTGCCCACTAAACCTCATCGCGCTCCAACGTGAGGACATTCTCAGTTTGCCAGAGTTTTGCCCCACCAATGAAAAAAAATGTATTGGATGTGAGCGTTGTGTTGCCATTTGTCCCGGCTTAGCGATTACCCTTGTTGATGCTCGGAAAGATCCCCTATTTCCAACAGTTTCCATTCCTTATGAATTTTTGAGGGAAGACCTGCAAGTTGGCGATTTTATCCACGTCACTGACGAGGATGGAAAAGTATTAGGAAGGTTCCCAATAGTAAGTTTTAACACCTTAAGAAAATTTTCCGGAACGACCATTATTCGAGTTCAAATGCCAATGGATCTCGCCGAATCAGCAGCGGGGATTCAGCTTGAAAAGGGTTGGTCTGAATGGGAGGGTTCATCCATGCTTGAAAACCAACCATTCCCTCAAGAATCAATCGTTTGTCGCTGTGAACATATCAGCTCTGATGAGATTCGTGCTTTAATCCGAAGTGGTGTCACGGACATTAATCAAATTAAAGCAGTCACAAAGGCGACAATGGGCGCTTGTGGCGGCAAGACATGCCTTTCTCTCATAAAAAAGATTTTCCAAGAGGAAGGCGTATCGCTTGAAAAAGTTACAGACCCCACCCAGAGGCCGCTCTTTGTTGAAGTACCCTTAGAGATTTTAGCAAAAAATCAGCAACAACAGGAGGAATCCTGAACCATGATGGACAACAATCACAACACATACGATGTCATCATCATTGGCGCAGGGTCAGTTGGCACGCCCACAGCATATTTCATGGCAAAAGCTGGCTTAAGGGTGCTAGTGTTGGACATGTACCCAAGCGCAGGACAAGCTTCTAATAAACATGCCATTGGCGGCATCCGTGCGACGCACTCCGACCTCGCAAAGATCCACCTAGGACAGCAAAGCCTTGAGATCTTTTCAACCTGGGAAGAACAAACCGGTGATGACATTGAATGGCATCAGGGCGGATACTCATTTGTTGCTTATGATGAACCAACCGCTAAAACCTTACAAGACTTAGTCCAATGGCAAATTGATCATCATCTCAATATTTCCTGGCTCGACCGAAGTTCCTTAATGGACCTTATTCCGTCAATAAATTCCAAGGACTTAATGGGTGGCACCTTCTCTCCGGAAGATGGCTGCGCTTCGCCTTTGAAAGCTGCATTTAGTTTTCATCATCGAGCGGTTCAACTCGGCGCTGAATTCTATTTTAATGAACAGGTGTCCAATCTCATTTTTGATAATTCACAAGTCAAAGGTGTAATTACCAATTTTGGAAAATATTATAGTGACTTAGTGATCAATGCGGCTGGTGGTTGGGCAAAAGAACTTTCAGTAAAATTAGGCCTAGAAGTTCCAGTGGAGCCAGATTCACATGAGGCAGCAATAACAGAGCCCGTTGAAAGGTTTTTCCACCCCATGATTGTTGACATGCGATCAAGGCCGGGTTCAGAGAATTTTTATTTTTACCAACACGTGACCGGAAAAATAATCTTTTGTATGACCCCCGATCCCCCCATTTTGGGCACCCACACCATCGCTTCGAGTGATTTCCTGCCCAGAGCTTCAAGACGCCTCATTGATGTCATGCCCGTTTTGAAGAATATCCGTGTGCGTCGGGTTTGGCGTGGCACCTATCCAATGACCCCGGATGGTTCACCGATTATTGGAGAGGTTGATGGTCTTAAAGGCTATTTGCTGGCAGTGGGGATGTGTGGACAAGGCTTCATGCTTGGACCAGGGGTTGGAGAATTGCTAACTCGGTTTGTATTGAATGACCTTAATAAAACGGATAGAATTATTTTAAAGAACCTTTCATATCATCGTAATTTTACTAAAGAGGAATTGCTGAAATAATGATTACAGCGATTGTTTTTGATGTCGGCGGCGTTATAGTGCGCACGAAAGACACATCCAAACGCCGGGCATTAGAACAAAAACACGGATTGCCGAAAAATAGTGTTGAGAAATTAGTTTTCCATTCTAAATTAGCCCAAGAGTCAACCATCGGAAAAGTTGACCCACAAGAAATCTGGCAGGACATTGCGAATAAACTTGATCTCAATCAAAAAGAGCGCCAAAATTTTATCCAAGACTTTTGGGCTGGGGATCAACTGGATTGGGATCTTGTCAACTATCTTAAAGAATGCAGGCCAAAATACAAAACAGCCCTATTATCCAACGCATGGAAGGACGCACGCCAAGCCTTGGCAGAGCAGTATCATATCATCGAAGGTCAAACAGTTGACCAAATCATTATTTCATCTGAACAAGGTGTAGCCAAACCAGACGAGAAAATTTACGGTATCCTAAGAGAGAAATTGAATTGTGAGTTTCAGAAAATTTTATTCATTGATGATTTTGTTGAAAACATACAAGCCGCGAATGACCTTGGCATTCAAACAATTCACTATCAACCAGAAATGGACTTGATCAACAAAATCAAATCAATTTTAAAGAAATAAGAAATCCGCGCAGAAAGTAGAGCCGCGATGCAATTTAAACAGCTTTTAGAAAAATTACCTAAAAATTACACAGCTTTAGATATTGAACGCATTGAGAATGCATACCACCTGGCTGAAAAAGCCCACCAAGGGCAAACTCAACCCAGTGGCTCACCTTATATATCCCATTGTGTGGCTGTCGCTGCAATTTTAGCCGAAATCTCAGTTCCCCCAGAACTCATCATTGCTGGATTGCTGCATGATGTTGTTGAAGATACGGAAATTACCTTAGAAGAGATTGAAAAGGAGTTCGGACAAGAAATTGCTGGGCTGGTGGATGGTGTTACCAAGCTGACCCATCTACCCACCTTGCTCAGAGGGGATCAGCAGTTGAAAGCAAAAGCTGCGGCAAAAGAATCGGGAACATATCGTAAAACACGAGAAGAAACAATTGCAGAAGCCTTGCGTAAGACTTATTTAGCGATGAGTGATGATATTCGAGTCGTCATTGTCAAATTAGCCGATCGGCTGAACGTGATGCGCTCTTTATCCTATTTTTCTGAAGAGATGCAAAAGCAAATTGCCCAAGAGACCTTGGACATTTTTGCACCCCTTGCCAACCGCTTGGGTATTTGGCAAATCAAATGGGAATTGGAAGATTTAGCATTTCGATATGATTCACCTGAAAAATACAAAGAGATAGCTGAAAAATTAGCCAATCGCCGTGCTGATCGGGAAGACCAAATTGAAGATATCATCAAACGACTGCGCAATGAACTACAAGCTGAAGGAATTACAGCCAAAATTTCAGGCCGCCCTAAACACATTTACTCTATTTACCAAAAAATGACCCGCAAAGAAATGCCCTTTGAAATGCTGATGGACTTAAGAGGGGTGCGATTGATTGTGGATGATGTCGCAACCTGCTATAAAGCTTTAGGCATTGTTCACATGAAATGGCGTCCAATTCCTGGAGAATTTGACGATTATATTGCGGCTCGTAAGGATAATAACTATCAATCTCTCCATACCGCTGTAATCTTCGACGATGGAAAGCCCCTTGAAGTTCAAATAAGAACGCAAGAAATGCATGACAGTGCTGAATACGGTATTGCAGCCCACTGGCGCTATAAAGAAGATGACGCCAAAATTAAAGAATCCTATCAACAAAAAATCAGTTGGATCAGAAGTCTCTTCAACTGGCAACAAGAAAACGAAGACGCTGAGGAATTAGTCGATAGTTGGAAATCTGACGTTTTCAAAGATCGTGTATACCTATTAACCCCCCAAGGTGACATCATTGACTTGCCCGCAGGTTCCACACCAATCGATTTTGCTTATCACGTGCATACCGAAATTGGTCACCGCTGTCGCGGTGCAAAGATCAACGGAAAGCTTGTTTCTCTTGATCATGTTCTTGAGACTGGCAACCAGGTTGAAATCCTTACCGCAAAACGCGGCGGTCCTTCACGTGACTGGTTGAATCCCAACCTCGGTCTTGTCCACACGGGTAGAGCAAGATCAAAGATCAAACAGTGGTTCAAACGCCAGGATCGCGAGTCCAATCTCGAACAGGGCAAGAATATTCTTGAAAAAGAATTTAAAAGACTGGGCATAAAAAATGTTGACCTAGAACAAATTCTGCCTGAATTCAATATCAAATCACTGGATGATTTGTATGTTGCAGTCGGGTGCGGTGACATAGGCACAGGTCGAATTGTCAATAAACTTGCTGAAAAAGAAGATGAGCAGCTCGATACTGACTTTTCTTTCGACCTCGTAGAGGCACCTTCCACGATTATGCCCTCCGACTCCGTCAGAGTGATGGGCCTCAAAGGCATTGCCACGTCGATGGCAAAGTGTTGCAATCCCATGCCAGGTGATGAGATCATTGGATACATCACCCGTGGTCGAGGGGTAACCATCCATCGCCAGGACTGTCCTAACATCCTCCAGGTGACTGAAAAAGAGCGATTGATCAAGGTATCTTGGGGGCAACCCGGAAGAACTTTTACAGTGCCCATTCAAATCAAAGCTTACGATCGACAAGGATTAATGACGGATATTTCAACCATCATTTCAGATGAAAATGTTAACCTGATCGATATGAGCATGAAAATGAATCAACATCTGGCAAACATCAAGTTAATCGTCGGTGTTAAGGGTATTTCTCAGCTGAGCAGGTTATTAACCCGGCTAGAGAGCCTTCCCAACGTATTTGAAGCTAAGCGGAGCCGGCCAGGGTAAAGGCTTCTAAAAATTCGGATTTTCTACTTGACCTTTACGAATCAAAATACATGGTGTAAAATCGCTTCCAGATAACTACAGATTATGTGAATTATGGAGTAAATATGCCTCGAATTTATTGTCACTACTTAGATTGTGTGTTCCTAGATGGAAAATATTGCACCGCAGCAGCCATTGAGTTAGACCCAGATACAGGGTGCAAAACTTACAAGCCCAATGAAGAAATCGAAATTGATGATTGGGATGAAGCTGATGATATCGATGATTGGGATGAGATTGAAGAAGATGAAGATGAAGATCTTTGGATCGATGATGATGATGACCTTCTTGATCTTGAATTAGACGACGATGATGACGACTTCTAAGTAGAAGCCTGCCTACAAAGTCAGATAATTTTCTCATTTCCGATCGAGTCGGGTCAAATTCAACGACCCACCAAAATAGTCAACTAAAAGAGGCATAGGCCTCTTTTAATTTTTTATCAATTCTTAACTTAATAACTGGGGAAAGCATCTTTGAGTATAATTCCATTATAGCTTGCTAAACAACTGTCCATTCTTGATGGAACAAAAGGAGGTTTACCGATGAACGAGGTTGAAAACTTACCCTTTAAGACAATTAATGTTTTTATTGAGCGTGATTTTTTGGAGGCGTTAGTAAAGCAGATCCTTTCCAACCTAAAAATGCTTTCAAAAGAGGATCAGAAAAAATTCAACCAGTTATTTAGAAAATACGTGACTGTTTTGGGCTTTCGAAATCCATTGCATGCGCCACAACCTTTACAAATTAAAGCTTATGCCACAGCCTTTGAGGATAAAGAAGAGGTCATCCCCTTCACCTTATCAACATGGGCTAAGGTTCAGGAAGATTTAGCTAACAAGGTCATGGATTGGTTAAAAGCTGAAAAATGGGAGGATCTCGCCTTATATCGAGAATTTGATGCCTCCCTTGGTTTTAAAAATGATTGGCCAGAAAACCTGGAACTCGACACACTCGTTGATAAGTTTCAAGAAAAATACCCGGATGTAGAAGCAACAAAGGATGATCTCTCCCTGATGCTGTTGTGGGTTTCGGGTCGATTACCAATCTCATAAACTAGGCTATAATAATAAAGATTCTACCAACCAGTTTCATTCTGGAGCCTTTATGGATACCTATGCAACACAAGAAAACGTCGGAAAGACAACCATATCGCCCGATGTCTTACATAAAATTGCCAGTCTGACTACCCTCAGTGTTGAAGGTGTCAGCAGAATGGCGAGTGCCAATTCAAACGTAGAACAATTATTTCGAAAGAAAGAAGAATATAAAGGGGCAAAAGTAAAAATCAAAGACGGCAAGGTCTATGTGGATATTTTTGTCGTCTTAATGAGCAACCGCAATGTCCGGGAATTATCTCGCGAGATCCAATCAAGAGTCTCCAGGGCTATTTCTGAGATGGTTGGTATGCAAGTAGGCGGCGTTACCATCCACATCAAGGACATTGATTTTAGTGCTTAATCCACAAAAGGCTTTGCTTTTCAAACGATGAAATCACGAACAAAAGCTCGTAGTATTGCATTACAAGTTCTTTATGAATTTGATATTTGTGGGCATAGTCCTGGAACTATACTCACAGATAAATTCGAGCGTTTAAAAGCAGATGATTCCTTCAAGGAATTTATCAGCAAAATCGTTTCGGGGGTCATAAAAAATAGAACCATTTTGGATGAATTTATTGCCGACTTTGCCCCTGATTGGCCCCTTGATCAAGTTGCGATTATCGATCGTAATCTCCTCCGTATCGCATTGTGGGAGATTGCCATCTATCAAAAAACGCCAATCAAAGTTGTCATTAATGAAGCTGTTGAATTAGCTAAAATTTATGGTTCTGAAGGTACGCCCCGATTTATTAACGGTGTTTTGGGCGGTTTTATTGACAACCTGGAAGAGATTAAATTAAGTTTGGAGATCGACCAAAACAATGAGTTTCCAGATTAAGTGGCATCCGGATAAAACACTTCATATTTTCTTCCTTTTAATAATTAGTAGCCTAATATCCAGTCTTGTCGGCTGTTCCTTTCCTTCAAAGGAGAATCCTCAGGGACAAAATTCCTTCGAAGTGTCAGAAAGCGGTCAGACCCTTCCTGTAAAAATTAATTTTAATCTTCACCTGCCGTCCGAAATTTTGGAAGAAGAAAGAATTGTCATTGAAATACTGGATGAGGTCAGTGGCCTGCCCTATTATAAAGATATTTTCGATCTGACCAAAGAAGACGATCTAACTTATAGCACCGAAATGTCCTTTCCCATGGGTGCTGTGATCAAGTATCGCTATAGCAAAATTGGAGATTCGGTCAGTACCGAAGCGAATGGTGCTGGCAATCCTGTTAGATATCGTTTATTTCATGCAATCAACGAATCTTCTGTCAATGATCACATTCACACATGGGCTACAGGCACATCCTTCGAAAATACAGGCCGGCTGACAGGTATTTTGCTAAATGCTAACACTAAAAATCCGATTCCTGATATTTTAGTCAGCGCCGCAGGTCAATTAACTTTTACCGATACAAATGGTAAATTCACCCTTGATAATCTTTCACCAACCATTCATAACGTCGTTTTTTATGCAATGGACGGGAAATATCAAACCTTTCAACAAGAAGCGCAAATTTCGGCAGGTCAAATCACACCAGCTAATGTCAATTTAGTCCCAAATCGAACAGTGAACCTGACTTTTCAAGTGGATCCCCCAGAGGATGCCCTTGGTGCGCCAATATTTATTGCAGGCAATATCCTCCAACTTGGGAACACCTTCAGCGATTTATTAGGGTCGATGAGTGTCAGACAATCCAAAATGCCACAACTGACTCTTAATGAAGATGGTACTTACAGCATTAAGCTTTCATTGTACACAGGAACATATCTCCGCTATAAATTCACCCTTGGCGATGGTTATTGGAATTCCGAGCAAGAGCCCAAAGGTGGGTCAAAACTAAGACAATTGGTCGTTCCATCACAAGATACAACAATAAATTTGACCATTGATTCTTGGCGATCCTCAGAAAAGGCTCCAATAACCTTTCAAATTCAAGGACCACAAGACGATCCGCCAAATGCTAATTATTTTATCCAATTAAAGGGTAGGAAATGGACAGAGCCCATACCGCTGTGGCCAATTGGCAACAACAATTATTTATATATTCTTTATTCACCCTTAGACGAATTTGAATCACTTGGTTACTTGATTTGCCGTACAGAGAACTGCGTAACCGAAGAAGATTTTGAGGATGCTGCCATCATCAATCAGGTTCAGCCAACCGATGAACCGCAAACCGTCACATTAAACCCGGAATTATCGCCCAATCCAAGCGTTAACGCATCCCCAGAGGAAGTTATCGAAGCGTATGTTCCAAATCGAGGGGACACCTATCAGACTATGATAGAGATAACACCTCACCTTAAAAGCACCAACTTTGAGGAGTCATCCTTGGATATCTCTAAACTGAGCGAAATAAATGCATCCACCATAATATTTACACCACAATGGTTCTTTGATGACCATTCCGCTATTTTGACGCAAAGATTTGGATCAACCCCGCTCCTTCACGAAATAACATCTCTGTTGAACACGACGAAATCTGCAGGATTTTCAATCTCACTTTTCCCACAGATTGGCCCCGTTGACTCAACCTCAACCCTTTGGGAATCTAATGCTCACCCCGCTTCTTGGTGGCATAGTTGGTTTAATTCTTACTCAAATTTTGTCCTCAACTATGCGAATATTGCTGAAATTTCTAACGCAGATCACTTGATTATCGGCGGGAAATTCATGCTGCCCACTTTTAAGGGGGGAACATATTATGATGGTACGATCAGCGATGTGCCCAGTAATAGTGATGAAATTTGGCAAGACTTAATTGCAGAAATTCGTCAAACCTTTACTGGCGAATTGCTGTGGGCAACGAATATTCACCATGCCAGAGACCCCCTCCCCGAGTTCATCAATGAATTTGATGGCATTTACCTTCTTGTGGACAGCCCCCTGGCAACAAATGCATCAGCTAGCTTCGATGAAATAAATTGGGAATTTATCAATGTAATCGACAGTTTAATTTACGAGGTTTATCGCAGCACGGGTCTACCCATCACGATTGGCTTAGGCTATCCCTCCGTCGACGGCGCAGCCCTTGGCTGTGACCTTCTTGGCACAAAATGCATCAATGACGGCATTTTTTCAATTAATGAGGTTGGCACAATTGAACCTGAATTCCAAGAACAAAGCCTTATCTATAACGCCATCTTCCCTGTTCTCACCAGCCGTGAATGGATCACCGGCGTGTCAATTCGTGGCTACAATCCATCCAACTCAATGGATCAGGTATCATCCTCAATTGCGAAGAAGCCGGCCTATCAAGTTATCAATTACTGGTTTTCTGGCTTGAGGCCAAATGGCCAATAATTCTATACGAATAACAACAAATATTTGAAAGGTGATGTACTCCAAATGACAGCTGACTTACAAACTTGGTTAAATTCCATCGGCGTTGTGAATCTAAAAGAAATCTTTTATAACTCGGACCAATCCATCTTAATGGCTGAGGCTCTCTTAAATAACGAGGCGGAATTAACCCACGATGGTGCAATTTGTGCAAACACAAAGCCCTATACTGGTCGCTCCCCAGATGACAAGTTCATCGTAGATTACCAAAATAGATCAGATCTATGGTGGGGTGAGGTTAATCGCCGAATTTCACCTGAGGCTTTTAACCAATTAGAAAAACGCATTACAGCCTACTTAAACAATCGAAAAATATATGTTGTGGACTGTTTTGTGGGTGCAGATATTCAATATCGTCTTTCTGTAAGAGTTGTCACCGAGTTCGCCTGGGTTGCTTTAGCCTCCCAGCATCTATTTATTTACAACGGCAAGCAACATCAAACACAGCCGGATATGACGATCCTCGCAACCCCTGACTTCAACACCAATGAAAAGATCGATCAAATGCGATCTAAAGCCGGCATATGCATTGACTTAGAGCGCAAAACTGTTCTAATTGCTGGGTCGAAATATTTTGGTGAGGTTAAAAAATCGGCTTTCACGATTATGAACGCAGCACTTCCCAGTTCGGGTGTTTTACCCATGCACTGCTCAGCAAACGTGGGCGAAAAAGGTGATGTTGCCCTGTATTTTGGCCTCTCTGGTACAGGCAAAACCACCCTTTCATCTACACCGGATCGAAAATTAATCGGTGATGATGAGCACGGCTGGGGCGATAACGGTGTATTTAATTTTGAGGGAGGCTGTTACGCAAAAGTGGTTCGCCTTGATCCAGATCTCGAACCTGTCATTTGGAAAGCAGCCAATCAATACGCCAGTGTATTTGAAAATGTGGTTATTGATCCTATTAGTCGACAGCCAGATTTTGATGACACGTCTATCACAGAAAACACTCGGGCAGCATACGACCTATCAAAAATTGAAAATGTCATCTTGGAAGGTCAGGCTGGTCATCCATCTAATGTATTTTTCCTCACCGCAGACGCCTTTGGGGTCATGCCGCCCATCGCAAAATTGGATCCTCAACAAGCCATCTACTATTTCCTATCGGGTTACACCTCAAAAGTTGCAGGAACTGAACGCGGTGTAGGGATGAAACCCAAAGCCACATTTTCAACTTGCTTTGGTGAACCATTCCTTCCATTGAAACCAACTATCTACGCCAATTTATTGCAGAAAAAAATTGAAAAACATAAATGTTCAATTTGGTTGGTCAATACAGGCTGGACGGGAGGCGATTATAACTCTGGAAAGCGGATGCCCCTGCCCTACACACGGCGAATGATCAATTGGATTTTGTCTGGCGAACATACTTCGGTTAGTTTTCATCAGGATCCAATTTTTGAAATTGCTGTGCCCGATCAGATTAAGGGTGTTCCCACAGAGCTTTTATTTCCTGAAAAGACGTGGCAAGATCATCAAAAATTTTTAGAAGTTGCTCAAAAATTGAAACAGGATTTTAGTGATAACTATCAAAAATTTAAAATTTAAATTTTCTGCTTTTGAGATTATCTAACAACAAATAATAGAGCCGTTGCCAGGAAAAAACTTGGGCCTAGTAACACGCTTTTCTTAAGAAATTCTTCACCAGTGTGTATCGATTTAACCCCGGCGAAAAGAACTGCCAAGATCAAAGTCAATATTAACACAATTGTGCCAGATGAAAACCCCAACATAAACCCAACCCCACCACTTGCGTAAACATCGCCCAGGCCAAAAACAACCTTTGACTCTTTGTAATTTAGAACTTGCTGTGCGTAATATTGCCCTGTAAGATAAATTACGATGCTCAAAACTAAATAACTCAACCCGCCGATGACATGTGCAAAAAATTGCTTCTTTTCAAGCCCAAATAATAGCCCGAGCACCAAACCAAGTATCAAAAAGTGGACTGGGATCCTTCCGGTCATAGTGTCAAAATTTCCCACCAAGCTCATCAAAAATAGCGTAAGCAGTTCAAATGTGAAATATGGTTGTCCCCAAGACAAGTGATGCCAAACAGAAATTGATATGACACTGACGAGAACAATTGCAATCAGAGCAGAATTTTCCTTCAAATTCGATATCGTGTGATAAACTTGCTGTATAGGATATGCCAATACAGCTGTTATCGACACACTTATCAGCGTGAAAATCAAACCAAATAAAAAAGATCGCAAAACCTGCAAGATCAGCATAGAACAAATTATAATCGACGAATAAACAAGGAGTATCCATGGAAGAATTTGTTATCAACGGTGGTATTCCCCTTAGTGGCGAAATGATACCCTCTGGGAATAAAAATGCTGCTTTACCTTTATTGGCAGCCTGTTTACTCACAAAAGAACCCGTCACCCTGCATAATTTGCCGGATATTTTAGATGTTAAGACCATGATTCAACTTCTCAGAAGTCTTAATGTCAAAATTGAAATGCTCGATAAGAACACAATTCGGTTGAATGCCTCCGATATTCATCCCTCAGATCTCGACCCTGCATCCTGCCGTCGCATTCGGGCATCTATTCTATTAGCAGGACCGCTGATCAGCCGGGTTAGAGAATTACACCTCCCCCCACCTGGAGGGGATGTCATCGGACGTCGTCGTTTGGATACACATATTCTTGCTTTTTCACAATTAGGCGTGAAAACAAATTTTGCCAACCATCTATTTGACTTTCAAACTGATCACTTAACCGGTGGGGAAATACTCTTAGATGAAGCCTCCGTTACCGCGACGGAAAATGCGATCATGGCAAGTGTGCTTGCGGAAGGTGAAACAACCATAAAGAATGCTGCCAGTGAACCCCACATCCAGGAACTATGTCATTTTCTAAATAAACTTGGCGCCCATATCGAAAATATCGGCTCCAATAAACTCAACATCACCGGCGTTAAGAGTCTGCATGGCGGTGAATTTACAATTGGACCAGACTATCTGGAAGTCATAAGCTACGTTGGTGCCGCAATTGTAACCGGCGGGACAATTCGGATTAAAAACGCTGGTGTTGAACATCTCGACATGATTCGTTTGGTGATGAACCGTTTGGGTGTGAATTGGCAAACGCAAGGGAACGATATTATCGTTCCAGCAGAACAAACTTTAACTGTTGAGCCTGATCTCGGAAATGCTATCCCTGAAATTTCTGTCATGCCCTGGCCAGCTTTCCCCACAGATTTAATGAGCATTGCGATTGTTATTGCAACTCAATCAAAAGGTAGTATTTTGTTCCACGACTGGATGTATCCTTCCCGGATGTTCTTCACCGACAAATTAGTAGGCATGGGTGCTCAGATTGTGCTGTGTGACCCCCATCGCTGTATTGTTCAAGGACCGACGAAATTGAATGGTGAATATTTAGAAAGTCCAGACATTCGAGCTGGAATGGCTATGGTCCTTGCCGCATTGTCAGCAGATGGTAAAAGTGTCATCCGCAATGTTGGGCAAATTGACAGAGGTTATCAAAATGTTGAGATCAAACTCAGAAAACTGGGCGCTGACATAACCCGCAATAAAACGTAAATGAACTGTAAATGAATCAAAAAGAGGTTGCCATTAACAATCTGACAACCTCTTTTTTTATTGATGCCTTCTTGGACTATACTTGCGTTTTTACAACCTCTAAAAATTGATCAATAATGTCCCGTAACATGGGTTCTGGTAAAGCACCAACTTGCCGATTGACAATCTTGCCGTTATAAATCAAAAGCATTGTGGGAATCCCCTGCACGCCATACTTGATAGCCCATTCAGAATGCTGGTCTGTATTGACTTTAGCTACAAGTATTTCGCCAGCGTGTTCCTTTGCGATTTTTTCTAGCGTGGGTGCAACCATTTTACAAGGACCGCACCAGGGTGCCCAAAAATCGACAACAACTGGCAAGGAAGCTTCTAAAACAGTCTTCTCAAATGCCGCATCAGTGACATTTATCGGTTCTTTAATCATGAAAATCTCCTAAGTTCAAATCTATTTACACTATAAAGGTAATATTACCTTTTATTATTAATAATACATATATTTATACGCCGACATTGTAAAAACTTTATAAACAATTTAGAATTGGCTGAAAATTTCAAGGAAACTTCGAAGTTTTAACACAAGTGGCGGCCCGAGAATTAGAATCCCAACAACAACAGCAGATGCCGCAGCGATTAGAACACTGGCAGCTCCCACATCCTTGCCAACCTTTGCTAATGGATGCACACTCGGGCTTGCCAAATCAACAACCACCTCCAGGGCAGTATTAAGAAACTCTGCCGTCCACACGATTGCAATTGTCAATATCAAGACTGCCCAATCACGAAGGGGCAATTTCAACCATAGGGCAAACAACAGGGTTAGAATAGTGGCAATTGCGTGAATCCAAGCATTTTTTTGCGTCCGAATAACGTGCCACCACCCAATAAGCGCATTCTTAAAACTATTAATTCTTGATCTTATAAATTCCAATTTCCGAATTTTTCCCTTCCACAATAATAATATCTTTCAAATTCTAACATTAAAACAGTCCATCTGCTTCCAAAAAATTTGTTTTTCTAAATTCCTGATAATCAATGTATCATAGATTTGAGAACGAATTCTTACTGGTTCAAAGGACTCCAACATACATTGATTAAAATACCTAAATAAAGACGCGGATATATAATTCTATGCAAAATATCCACTAATTGTGAGACGTTCTGAATGCAAATTTGAATAATCGGGTAATATTGTTGATTGATGAAGCTATCCACCTTATCATAAATCAGGGTCCAAACTGCTCAAGAAGTAAGTTACAATTATTTGCTTGAGAGAGTCAATATTTCGGCATTCTCATGACGATTTCAAATCATAGGCCATTCACTGGCAAATTATTTTAATCAAATATTACAACTGAGGTATAATTTTTTATCACTGGTAAGCGTATGAACAAATTTAAAACAAATTTAGAGGCACGAGCATGGTTTTTGTAGACGTTGAAATTAAAGATTCATATTGGGAATCGCTGGAAATCAAGAAAGAGGATATAGAATTTATTTATTCATACCTCTTAGAAAAAGAAACGCCACGCCCTTCCAAAAAACTCGCTGAAGCGTTGATCATTGAACGCATGCGTGTAGAAAATGAAGCACTAAAAGAAAAACAACAGCAAAATGGTGAGATCTATTTACCAAAACTTGAGTTTTCAGTTGGTGATAAAATCCAATTCCCTGCCCTAAATTGGGTCAGCGGAAAGGTTCAGGATATCCGAGCGGGAAATAATCCGGAGTATCCACAATTGAAGGTTATGACCGTTGATCTTGAAAACGGACAACAACGGCAATTTGCATCAAATATTGATGATCATTTACTAAACCAAGCAATGACTTCTGTCAAAGATTCCTCAGCCAGCGATCTGGACACTATCCTCAAAAACTTTGGCGAAGATATTACAAGAAAACTTGAATTGAAATTAGACGAAAATAAAGATCTGGTCCGCATTGGTGAGGACTGGTTTCCAAAGTCATTATTGATTGACTTTAACATTGGACATTTAAATTTAGCCGAAGCGGTTTTGGACATGAATGAAGGTGGTCCACTAGGCGTTGATACTTTATTGGAGCAAATCGACATTCAGAGTGATGACCCAGAAGAATTAGTTCGCTTTTCACTAAATTACGCTCTTCAGCAGGATCCTCGCTTTGACGATGTGGGTGCCAGCGGCAATGTGGAATGGTTCTTGAACCGTCTGGAACCTGAATATGTTCGAGAAAAGCCACTACAACTCAAATATGAGCCTGTAGAATACGACCGTTCTAACCTCTCTGAGGATATGCTCAAAATTGAACAGCGCATCGATGATGAATTAGTAGAACCAATCCCTGAATATCTGCAAAAAATTCCCTCAAAGGAAGTATCACTGGTGCTAACCTATCCCCATTGGCGGGTCGGCAGCATACCATTAACATCCTACACACGCCCCTTCTTCCCAACCGCCCTGGAATCACCGCGTGTCAAAGTCAACTTAATTGACGCACACGGAGAAACAATCTCTGCTTGGGTCGTCAGGCCATTCAATTACGTTTATGGACTAAAAGATTGGTACAAGGAATTAGAATTGATCCCTGGAAGCATTATCAGGATCAAACAAGGCAAGAAACCCGACGAAATCTTTATTCAAGCCGAGAAGAAACGATCCAATCGTGAGTGGATTCGCACCTTGCTTATAGGTGCTGACGGCGGCGTTGTGTTTGCAACACTCAAACAAACTATCACAGCCGATTTCAACGAGCGCATGGTCATTGCTGTGCCTTCAACAGAAGTTCTAGATGAATTATGGGAAAAACGATCAAAAAATCCATGGGTTATCAAAGATGTTGTCATCACCACCATGAGAGAACTGGGGAAATTAAATCCCCAAAACAATGTTCATGCCGTCGAATTATATGCAGCGGTTAACTGTATACAAAGGTGCCCACCGGGTTTGATATTCAGCATACTAACATCCAATCCCGAGTTCACGGCTGTTGGTGACCTTTATTTTCATCTAAGCGAAAATTCATAAGGAACACTGAAGTATGGATCTAAAACGAAGAAGCCTTGTCAAACCAAAATTAAATTCCCCCTTCAAAATTGATTTTGAATGGTGGCAAAAACACGACAGAAACTGGCGCGTTTACCTCCGCAGCATGCTTTGTGAAGAACATCAAAAAATGTTTGAAACCACAGCGAATAACGAAGTCATCGATTGGATAGACCCCAAGACAGCTGAGGTCACGCAGGTGGATGGTTTACAGCACATCTTGATCACCCATTGTGCTAAACAGAATGACTTTATTAATAATAAAATGACCTTGGTGGATTCGGTTTTTAGAGTATTGCTATCAAATGGCAACACACCCATGACACCAGAAGAACTGGGCGAGATTCTAAATCGCCCTCCGACGACAATCTTACGCACCCTTTCTGGTTTTAGGGTTTATAAAGGGATCAGGCCTGTTTTTGAAGATTGAACGTGCTATAATTATGAACTGATAAATGCCCCTGTAGCTCAATTGGACAGAGCACTGGACTTCTAATCCAACGGTTACAGGTTCGAGTCCTGTCAGGGGCGCTCAATATGTCCTCAATCGTTACCCTCCCCATTTTTATAGCATAAGATTTTTTCCTGTAAGATGGTCTTTTCAATAATAAGCACGTAGTGCAGAAAGGAAGCGAAAATGAAATTAATTATCCGTTGGATAATCAATGCAATTGCACTTTATTTAGCCGTTTTGATCGTACCCGGCATATCCGTCGCCGGTGATGCTTGGGTCGTCTTCTCAGTGATGGCGATTATTTTAGCCCTCGTTAATGCCACAATCCGACCCATTCTCAAATTTCTTTCTTGCGGCTTTATCATCCTAACCTTAGGATTATTCACCTTTGTTATTAACGCAGGTACCTTATGGTTGTCTTCGAAAATTGCCCAAAATTGGTTTAATGTCGGGTTTTTTATCGACAACTTCTGGTCTGCAATTTTAGGTGCAATTATCGTGAGCGTCGTTTCTCTGATTCTCTCTCAAGTCCTAAAAGACGAGAAAAACAGAGATTAACATAAGCTTTTGATTTAACTTGCCAGTTTAGAAAAAAACGAGTATATTTACTCGCTGTGTTGGAAATTGGTTCCAGCATAGCAGAAGAAGCCAAACTAAATATCGGTTTCTTTCCGCTACCCAGCTATCTTCGATAGTAAAGAGTAGTAGACCCATGGAAAGGAGATTCCAAATGAGACAGTATGAATTAATATTGATTGTCCAGCCAGATCTGGATGAAGAAACCACGAATGGTGTTATCGATCGTGTTAAAAACTTCATCGTTGACAATGGTGGACAAATCTTGAAAACTGATCTTTGGGGCAGCAAACAGCTTGCCTATGAGATCAATGATTTCAAGGAAGGATATTACGTTTATATGGAAGTCGAGTTCGCCCCCGAGTTAGGTACGGAACTCAGGCAAAATTTGCGATACATCGAACCCGTCATCCGCCATTTGCTGACCAAGATCGAAAAATAGAACACAAATCAAAAGAAAGTGAGATTCTTATGGACTGTGGTTTGAACAAAATCATGGTCATTGGTCATCTTGGCCGAGATCCAGAAATGCGTTTCACCCCAAATGGGAAATCAGTTTCCTATTTTTCGCTTGTGCATAAACACACTTGGGAAAATGCCGAAGGGACCACGCAAACACACACCGAATGGTTTAATGTGATTGCTTGGGGAAACTTGGCAGAAACTGTCAAACAGACCTTGAGGAAAGGTGATCTTGCTTATGTGGAAGGTCGCATTCAATCTCGATCTTGGGAAGACGAAAATGGATATCAGCAAAAAAGTATTGAAATTATCGCTCACGAGATTAAAAACTTGAGTGAGAATCAATAAGATTAAACCAGAAAAATTAGTAATCATTGAGCGCAATGATTAAGACAAACAATAGGAGAAAAAAATGAGTAATTATCGAGGTAATCGCTATTATTCACGTGAAAAAGTTTGCCAATTTTGTAGTAACAAAGATGCCAAAATCGATTATAAAGATGTCGAATTACTTCGGCGATATATCGATGATACTGGCAAAATCCGTCCTCGAAGGCAAACAGGGACCTGTGCAAAGCATCAACGTGCGATCGCAAAAGCCATTAAAAACGCACGCCACATTGCATTACTTCCATTCACAGGCAACTAGATTTGCCGTCCACGGTTAAGAAAGACAGGCTATTAAGATGCCTAATATAAAAACTAAAAAACACATTGCCCGTGAGAAACGGGAACAGAAAATGACCCGCCAGGTCATCATACTGGCAAGTATTGTTGGCCTCGTCATTCTGGGATTGGTCCTCTACGGCGCCATCTCCCAATTTATCATTCGCCCCAGAACCACTGTTGCTGAAGTCGGAGAAAAGACAATCACAGTCAGGGATTTTGAAAAACAAGTTCAATATTCCCGAGTTCAACTGCTCAATCAAGTATATACCTACTACAGCTACTACCAGCAATTCCCCGATTTTGGCGCGAGTTTCCTTGAATATGCGCAGTCCCTTGCCTCAGAATTGATGCAAACTGAAAAATTAGGTGGGGATGTATTGGACGAGATGATTAACGACATCATTATCCGCGAAGAAGCTGCAGAACGTGGAATCACAGTCAGTGAAGAGGAAATTGACGAAGCCCTGTATGATGCCTTCGGTTTTTATCCCGATGGCACCAAGACGCCGACCGTAACAGCTACAATTGCTTCAACCCCTACTTATTCTGAAACCCTGCTTTCATTATTGCCCTCAACAAGTACACCAACGGCTACTGCAGAGGTATCAGACACACCCGAAGCAACTTCAACCGAGACAGAAGCAGCTGTTGATGATGATGATTCTGAGACCGACGTTGAAGAGACGCCGGTTGAAGATGTGACAGAAGAAACGCCTGCCGAAACGACAACGCCAGAGGCTTCCCCAACGACTACACAGACACCCACCGTCACATTAACGCCGACCCCATACACCACGGAACTTTTCGCTGAGGATGTCAAAGAGTTCAATGATCTTTATAAGATGTACAATTTTGATCTTCAAGACTTGCGCGAAATTTTTGAAGTCCAACTTCTTCGTGAGAAACTTCTTGAGGAAGTCACTGCAGATCTTGAACCCGTGAAAGAGGAAGTTCGCGCCCGACACATCCTGGTGGATTTAGAAGAAACAGCCCTTGAAGTGCTCGCTCTCCTGGAAGAAGGAGAGGCTTTTGAAGATCTGGCCGCTGCTTATTCAACCGATGAATCCAATAAAGATCAAGGTGGTGACCTGGGCTGGTTCGATAGGGATACCATGGTACCGGAATTCACTGAAGCTGCATTTAGCCTTGATGAAGGCGAAATTAGTGATCCGGTTGAAACAACCTATGGCTATCACATCGTTCAGGTTTTAGGTAAACGGGAAAGTCAGGTATTACCTGATGAGTTTGCCCAGGACAAGGAAGAAGCTTTCATTGATTGGCTCACTGAACGCCGAGAGGAACGGGAAGACATCGTCAAAAATGAGGAATGGGCAATTTATGTCCCCGATACCCCTGAGGTGCCTCAAAACCTGATTACAGAGCTGTTCAGCCAAACAACAGGTACACCTTAATCCTGCCATAATAAATCAAACAATGAACATAAAAAAGAAAGCGCTTTTCAGCGCTTTCTTTTTTGTTAGTATTAAAAATTTATCCGCGTTTTTAGCTAATTTTTCCGTAATGGAGAATAAGTAACTTATCCTTCAAGATACTTCTCATCAACATCTTCCAATTTCAAACTGATCATTTGGCTGGTGGAGTCCCTCCCCATTGTAACGCCATAAATCACGTCCGCTACTTGGACGCTGTTCCGGTTATGGGTGATCAGAACAAATTGGGTTTGTGCAGCCAATTCCTTAAGCAAGTCTGTAAATCGCCCGACGTTGGATTCGTCCAACATCGCATCCACCTCGTCCAAGATACAAAATGGGGTTGGCGACACCTTGAGCAAAGCAAAAATCAAAGCAACAGCCGTCAAACTTCGCTCACCACCCGAAAGCAGCGCTAAACCTTGTTGTCTTCGACCTGGTAGACGGGCAACAATATCAACTCCGCCTTCTACAGGATTCTCCTCATCGGAGATCACCAGCTTGGCTTCACCACCATTGAATAATCTTGAAAAATAAACTGAAAATTCCTGATTGACGGCTCTGAACGTTTGAAGAAATTCACGTTCCATCAATCCATCAAGGGTTTCAATCACTTCTTGAAGATCGATGTTCGCTTTTTCCAGATCATCAATCTGTTGAGTAAGAAATTCGTAACGCTCTTTCACCGCGATAAATTCTGTTTGGGCTTCAGGGTTGATAATGCCAATTCGTTTAATCCGATTTTTAATCGACTTGATATCTCCCTCAGTTTTCTCGGAGAGCGATTTGACGGCGGGCAAATTTTGAATGAATTCTTCATCAAATGGCAGCGGATTAGGCCCTTCAATTGATTCTTCATAATCGTAGGAGACCAAACCAAAGTCATCCTCTACCTTTTCGCGCAGGTTCTCCAGCTGGTCATTTCTGCGGCTCAATTCCAACTGTAATTGGGTGAATTTGCGCTCAGCCAGGATGACCTGTTCATGAGAATGCTCTTCTAATTTTTCTAAGGCGGAAACCTGTTTGGAAATTTGTTCTTTTTCAGATGTCAGCGGTTTTATTTGCTCAGCTTCAAGGCCTTCAACCGTTTTATTAATTTCATTAGCCCTCTGATTTAATTCGACTTGCTTTTCTTTGATCAAAAGCAAATTATCTTCCAATGCCTTCATGCGCGACCCCAAGGTATTTATTCGCGCTTGTGAGTCCTGAATTCTCTGCGCGTGATCATGAAAACGTTCTTGTAAGGCCTTTAGCGCATTTTCTGCCACAAGTTTTTGCGTGCTCAGGCGATTAGCGGCCTTTTGCATTTCAAAAACTGGAAACTCAGCGAGTGAGTTGAGAAATTCTTTCTCTTCTGCTTTGTGGTGCAGCAATTTCTCATCAACTATGGCCAATTGCGTTTCATTTTCGCTCAGAAGCGCATCATTTTCTTCGATTTGTGATTGCACAGCCAACTGTCGTTCCTTGTGCCATTTCCGTTGCTCTTCTAAACGTGCAAGTCTTTCTTCAGCAGCTTGAACTGCTTTTCGAGCAGCTTCTTTTTCGTCATTTGCATGCTGATGTTCTTGCCCCATCTTTTCAAGTTGTTCGGTTAAATTTGTGAAAGATTTCTCTACGCCACTTTTTTTGTCATGAATGATATTGAGTGCATCTTTTATGCTTTTAATTTCCTGATCCAGTTCATTGCGCTGCCTTGTCCGACCCAAACGTTTCCCTGATGCCGCCTGACCTGAAATCATGATGCCGTTTGATTGAAAAACAAGCCCTTTTAAGGTGACCACCAATTCAGTGGGGGCTAAATCCGCTTGGATTCTTCTTGCACAACCCTCATCTTGCACAATATGAATATCCACAAAAAGCCTATCGACTAAATTTTTAACGTGGGGGTCAGCATTGATCAATGCATTTGCGCGTCCAATATACCCTTCAACTTGAGTAAATCGGTTTGCAGTTTGTGAATTTATTCCCATTTCCAAAGGAATTAAAGCAACGCGATCGTTTTCTTTTGCAACCAGATATTCAATCACTGCATTTTTTCCATTTGATGGCACTACCAACAGGTCCGTTAATTCACCCAGGGCAGCACTGATCGCTTTTTCATATTTTGCGTCCACAATGATGTGTTTTGAGAGGGGTTCTATACCTGAGGGTAACCTGCCTTTTCGTGAATCCTCCACAATGGCTTTTGAACCTTCAGAATAACCACTCAAAGCCGCTTCTGCCTGATCCAGAACATCTAATCGTGCCTGCAATTTTGCCAAATTTGTTTCTTGGCGGCCGATCTGCTGATCAATCCCGTCTTTTTCTAGTCTAACTTCATTTAGGCGGGTAGATAAAGCTTCAAGGTTGTTTTCAAAATTCAATAAGATTTGTTTTTTTTCAAGAGAAATTTTTTCTAATTTGCCAATATTTTCAGCAGAAAGTCTTATCTCATTTTCTAGGTCATCAATTGAAGCCTTGATTTTGTTCCCTTCAACATTCAGGGAACGCATCCGATCCCTTAGGGAGCCAATATTTGCCGTAAGTTGCACTTTTTCAGTTTCAAGGGCAATGCGAGTCTCGCGCACCGTTTCAATTTGCTTTTCTTTAGCATTTTTTTGAGCGGTTATCAGGGCTAATTGTTCCAGAGTTTGCTGTGCCGCTGTCGTAGCGCTATTGACTTCCAATAATTGTTGGTCAATTTCATCCTTAAGCGATTTTTTTCGAATTTCAAGTTCCTTCATCTCTTCTTGAAGATGGGCAAGGTCAATCTCCAGGTTGCTCTTTTGTTGTGAATAAGACCGTTGTCGCTCGTCAATAATCGCCAATTCACGATTGACTTGCTCTAAAGTCTGATGAAAGTTCGCTAATTCTCGATGTGTTTTTTCCAATTCGTTGCGATTAAGATGTAATTTTTCTCGGAATTCCTCAACCCTTTTCACAGCTTCCTCGTGCTTTTCTTTCAGGGTATTGAGTCGTTTCTCCTGATCCTGATAAGCAAAGCGGACATTCCGCAGGTCTTGTTGTTTTTGATGCCAATGATACCCATACCATTCACGTAACATCGTGTGAAGTTCGGATTGCAGCGCCTCATATTCGAGATATCGTCCAGCCTGTTTTTCTAAACTTCTCAAACGCGGCCTGATTTCTGCCATAATATCCAAGACCCGTTCCATGTTCTTGCGAGTGCTCTCTAATCGACGGACGGCATCCTCCTTCCGCGATCGATATAGGCCAATCCCGGCGGCTTCTTCAAACAACTCTCGTCGTTCATCAGGCTTCAATGCCAGCGCAACATCGACCAATCCCTGACCGATGATGGTATAAGTTCGTTCAGATAAGCCGGTTTGCGCCAAGATTTCACTAATATCTTTTAAGCGAACCCTTTGTCCATTTAGCAAATACTCATTCTGCCCATCCCGATAGGCCCTGCGTGAGATTGAGACTTCAGAATAATCAATAGGCAGCCATCCATCCTCATTATCAAATGTGATTGTTGCTGAGGCCATTCCTGCTCGCGATCTTTGTTGGGAACCAGAGAAAATCATATCTTCCGTGCGTTTTGCCCGCAGTGTGGAATAGGTTTGTTCCCCGAGCACCCAACGAACACTATCTGCAATATTGGATTTACCCGATCCATTCGGCCCAATGATGGCAGTAATCTGACCTGGAAATTCTAACTGAGTGGTCGTTGCGAATGTTTTGATGCCCTGTAATTCAAGTGATTTCAATCTTTTCGTCACTGATTAATCCATTTCTAAAATGCCAATATTTTTCAACGCTTCTCTAGCCGCAGCTTTTTCAGCACTTTGTTTGCTGGAACCCTTCCCCCTACCTAAGGGTTGATCCCCAACCATGACATCCATTGTAAAAATTTTTTGATGGTCTGGCCCCTCTTCAGATATCAATACATAAATTGGCGAGGAAAATCCCTTGCCTTGTGCCCATTCTTGTAGTCGACTTTTCGTGTCAACATCTAAATGATTCAGATAGATTTCTTCAACCACATCCAAGAGTAAGGGCTCAATAAATTTCTTAACTGCGGGAATGCCGCCCTGTAAATAAATTGCACCAACCAACGCTTCAAAAGCATCACATAACAAGGTCGACCGCTCTCTCCCACCAGCTTGCACCTCACCTTTGCCCAACTTCAACGCTTGACCCAGTTGGATTGTCTTTGCAAAATTTGCCAACTGATCCGTATAGACCAGGGCAGCCCTTAACCGGGTCAGATCTCCTTCCGGTTTCTCGGGATAGTGATGATAAAGCCATTCTGCAACGATAAAGTCAAGCACCGCATCGCCCAGGTATTCTAATCGCTCATTATCCTCAATAGCATCCTTGTTTTCGTTCAAATAAGATCGATGGGTCAGTGCTCTTGAGACAAGGAATAAATTTTTAATGGGTAAATTCAATCTTTTAACAAATTGCTCAGGGGTTTCCGTCAGAGATATATCAGACATGTTCTGGATCCTTTCTCCAGAACTATTGATGCGCCAGCCATTTACAATAAATAGCTTGCGTATCAATAGTTCAAACTATTGATTCTGTCATTCACAAGCTGTAATTTTAGCCGATATTCAGATTTTTTCAAAATTAAACGTTCAAAAGCAACCTTTCATTTTCAAAGGTATAATTTTTGATAGACTTATGACCATTATCAATAAAGCGGGCACAGACTATAATATCCAAACTGAGGTTTACAATGGACCTTTGGACCTCTTACTCAAACTCATTTCTGATGCTGAGTTAGATATCACCCGCCTTTCCCTTGCTAAGGTAACAGACCAATACTTAACCCACTTAAAAACCATTCAGAATAAATCAGCCGTTGAGGTTTCTGGATTTTTAGTCATAGCTGCCAAACTTATACAAATAAAATCAGAAGCCATTCTTCCTCGACCACCGGAAAGACAAGAAGGTGAAGAGGATCCTGCCGAGAATCTAGCGAGACAGCTAAAAATTTACAGGGCAATAAAACAATCGGCACAATGGCTGCAGTCGATGGAAGAAAAAGGTCATCGATCCTACATCCGTTTAGCCCCACCTCCCGTCATTGATGACAAAGTTGACCTTGAGGGCGTTAGCACTGGGGATTTAGCGTCAATTCTTAAGACGCTTTATCGGTTTGAAGAGGAAGCAGCCTCGGTCTCTTCTGTGGTTACAATTCCAAAACTCACCATTAAGCAAAAAATTCGGGACCTTATTCAAAGATTAAAAAAGAACGACAATATTTCTTATCAAGACTTATTATCTGAAAAATTTGATCGGATTGAAGCCATTGTGCTTTTCCTATCGATATTAGAATTAATCAAGCAAAATTACGCAACCGTCAGCCAAACATCCATCTTTGGTGACATTCGTGTTTCACCGACTGAAAAAACTATTGAAGAAGAGGAATTTAATTTGGTGCTGGATGATTAAATCCGTTATAATAAGAATTGAACTTCATTCATGTTAATAAAAACAGACCAGGTCAAAAATCAATGAATAATGAATCCATCACGCAAGAAAAAACAGAACTGACAAATATCGCAAAAGATAATGTGAAAGCAAAATCCTCTGACAAGCGGATTTTAATTATTTCAATCATTGTCAGCTTAGTTGTAATTGCGTTACTTGTTCTGGCAACAATATTTTTAATCAACCCAGACAACGAGGGGGCAACAGCACAAATTCGGGATATTTTCATCATATTTATGGCTTTAGAATCGGTTATCATTGGCATTGCGTTGGTTATCCTCATTATCCAATTGTCCTCATTGATCAACCTTTTACAGAATGAAATTCGTCCAATTATCAATTCAACCAGTGAAACAGTAAACACATTAAAGGGTACAGCCACATTTATGAGTAATAATTTGTCTGAACCTGTTATTAAAGTTAATCAATTTTTAGCCATGATCAGAACCCTGGTAAAACCTTCGAAAAAATGATCGAATGTTTGTCAAACTGATCACAATACAAGAGTATAAAGGAGAATAGTATGTCAGATAACAAAGATTTTGGTGCATTTTTAATTGGTTTTTTTGTCGGTGGTCTTACTGGCGCTGCTGTTTCACTTCTTTTTGCTCCCCAGGCCGGTGAAGAAACACGAACCCTCATTCACGATCGAGCCATTGAATTGCGTGATAAAGCATCGACAACAGCAGAAGAAGCACGAATAAAAGCAGAACAAGCCTTAAAAGAGGCAAAGGTAAAAACGGAAGAGTGGTCCAAGCTCGCAAAAGAGCAAGCTGAAGTTTTAAAGCAAAAAGGTGAAACAACCCTCACCCACAGTCGAGAAAAAATTGTTGATACACTCAAACCCAAAGCAAAACAAGTTGACGAAGCGATTGAGCAGACAAGGGAAGAACTAGAAGACATCGAGGATGTCTTAGAAGAAGAAATCGACGAAGCTTAAGCTTAATCAGAAACCTTATAGGGGATGCCTATTATTTTTTAGGCATCCCTATTCTATTAAGCTGAATTCAATTCAACAGGGGGATTATAATAATGCATTTTATCATCATAATTAAATCTCCAATAAACGATAAGTGGAATTTAAAAACTTATGAAATGCATGAATAAAATTTAGTGGTTAATAACAAGCACTCAAGCATTGCCGCATTTTGGCCCTATCCAGTCACGATTTAACCACAAAAATTCAAAACGCCTTCCCTCTTATCAATCAGAAATTGGCTAACAACTTCTGCAAGGGAAGCCTCAAGATAAAAACCCATATCCATAAACAAGCGAAGTAAAAGCCTTCACCTGGAGCGTAGCGGAACACCTTTAGGTTCCCAAGGGAAAGCTGGCTCGCCGAAGGTGTGACGGATGGGGTGTAATTTAGAAATCCTCAATAAGAAGAAATATAAAGTTTTCTTGTAACTTACATACTAGTATTTTAGGAAAATATATTATCCCTTCTTCAATCAGCCACTGACTAACAGCAATCGCCAAGGTAAGCCTAAAAATAATAATACATGTCCATAAACAATCGAAGAAAAAGCCTTCCCCTCGAGGGGAAGGTGTCATGCCGAAGGCGTGACGGATGAGGTGATATTTTTAAATACCAATTAAATAGAAATTTAAAGTTTTCTATAAATTAAATACTGGTATTTTAGGAAAATAAATAGTCCCCTCCTCAAGTCAACCCATTCCCGGCACCTTACCCCCAGGAAAACCTTAAAATGAATGTATTGCAAAGCGCAATATCCTTAATAAATCAGGCCAAATTCAGTAGAGGCATCTACTTTGCAATTTCATAAAATGCTTCTGGTAAACAATCTAAAATATCAGTTGCGGTTACACAATTTGCTGTTCCCAACATTTCCCGAGCGACCAAACCTGCCTTTGCATGTAACCATGCTCCACAGGCTGCAGCCATGGAAGTTGATAATCCCTGCGCCAATAAGCCTCCAATAAGCCCGGCTAGCACATCACCACTCCCAGCAGTAGCCAGTGCAGAATCACTGATCGGCAAGATATACAACTCCGATTGGGGCGTTGCAACCACCGTCATAGCACCCTTTAGGACCAGCACGACACCCCATTTTTCTGCAAATTCCTGAGCAACCCCCCAACGGTCAGATTGAATCGCTGCAATATCCAACCCCGTCAATTTCGACATCTCACCGGGATGCGGGGTCAGGATTGTATTCCCAGGGAGGTAATCCCACCAAGCATCCAATTCACTTAGCAGGTTTAACCCATCCGCATCGATTAGCGTTGGGAGTTTTTCCGGGATGACATCGAGTAAAGCCAATAAGAATTTGGCATTTTCATGAAAAAATCCCAATCCTGGGCCCACTACTAAGGCATCAGCTTTAGCTAAACCTGTTTTCACAGAAACAACCCCACCCAACGCATAGGCACCTTCAACTTCGGGCATAATTGTCCAAATAGCTTCAATGAGCTGTCCAGAGATATTTTCGTGTACTTTCGCTAACGTAGCTACATCAACTAACCCACATCCTGACTGATAGGCCGCCTTACCAGTCAGATAAGCAGCGCCAGTATAAGCCCGAGAACCAGCGATTACCTGGCAGGTTCCGAATGTTCCCTTGTGCCCCGTCTCTTGTCGGGCAGGCATATTCTCAGCCACAAAATACTGTTCAACCATCTCAGGTAAGCCATTCATCAATTGCTTTGTCTGGTCCGAAAGGCCAATATCAATTACGTGAAATTCACCACAAAACAACCGACCTGGGTGCTTAAGCAGCCCCTGCTTAACAGCAGCCATTGTCAGCGTAAGGTCAGCTGGTATTGTTACATCAGCGACCTCTCCCGAATTACAATCAACACCAGAAGGGCAATCTATGGCGATTTTAAGGCTCTTAGAGCGCTTTTGCACCGTTTTAGATATCCTAGCCATGACATCCGTTAAATCTCGTCTTATCGGCAGCCTCAACCCCGTTCCTAATATCCCATCGAGGACAATCATGCCTGAATCAAGTGCGGCTTCAAGCGCTTCCAGGGACTGATCAGCAGAAATATCGACGACGATCCCTCCACCTGTTTCATACCCGTTGAGAAGTTCATCCTCTAGTCTTGGCTTAACCAAAAAAGCAATTGTGCGGACCCCATGCCGGGATAACGTATCGAGCGCAATAATAGTATCCCCCCCGTTATTTCCCGAGCCTATCAAACCGATGACACCTCGTGTAATATCACCGTTTTTAAGTAACCAGTCAGCCAACCCACGACCAGCATTTTGCATCATTTGCTCGTAGGAAAGTCCACCTGCGTCTGCATTTTTTTCGACATCCTGGATCTTTTTAACAGAGACAACCTTCATAATACACCTTCCTTTGATAGCATCTAATTTTATTATACAAGATTGTTAAATTACTTGACTTTTAATTTCGCATGTGATAAGATACTTTTCGCTGGGGGCGTGGTGTAGTGGTTCAACATGCGGCCCTGTCAAGGCCGAGACCGCGGGTTCGAATCCCGTCGCTCCCGCTAAAAGTGCGAGGTTCTCCTCGCACTTTCTGCTTAATTCTCTCTGTTTTCAATATGAATAAAATCTGCCGTTTTATTCCTGACCCTTGGTGATGAGCATTGCCCTTTTTGACATCATGTGCCGTAATTTCTCTGCATCCTTGGGATACGTAATATAAAATAAAGAGAAAAGCAGTGCACAAAGGATCCACGGAATTGGCACCGTCCAGATCAAGGCATTGGATAAACCAATTTGATCTGCCAGAGAGCCCGCCAGGACACCTGCAACAGCTGCAAATCCGCTTTCAATAAAAGTGGTCATGGCAAATGCGGTGCCCCGCAATTCTGGTGGGACAACACCTTGCATCATCGGTTCCTTCGCACCTTTTCCCGGCCAGCTGATCATCAACGCCGTGAAAAATGCCAATCCAATAATGCCCCATAAGGACCAATTCTCAGTTCGTGTAAAAAGAACATAGGTCAAGGGTATGCCGCTGATAATTGAAATCTGGCCAATGATCGTGCGCCCATACTTTGGGCTCTTCTGCTCAGCCCAATCCCCAAGATAACCCCCAATGATGTTTGAAAACACTGTCCCCACCACAATTCCCGCAAAAACCATTGTTGCTTGTTCAGATGGAATTTCGCGTTCATTGACCAACCAGGTGATTAGAAAAGCCTGCATAACCACCCAGGGCATTGAACCCGCCAATCCCTGTGCAATGGCCACCCAAATTGTCGGTATTTTCAATACCTTGGGCAAATCCCTGAACTGAAGTCCAAATTTTTTTGCGTCTTCGCGTGTTATTTTGCCAGCCAACTCCGGCTCTGCTGCACCTCGCACTGGTTCAGAAACAAGAAACCACACAACAAGACCGCTAATGACACTGAAACCACCTAATAAAAAATACCCCCACCGCCATAATGCCGGTGTAGCGAGAAAGCCCAGTCCCAAGGTTGCAATAATGATCCCCAGGACGCCAATTGCCTCCATTTTTCCTAAAGCTTTCCCCCTATCCTTGGGTGGAAAGGTGTCTGACATTATGGAAAAAGTGGCAGGCATCAAGCATCCCAAGCCGATGCCTGAAATAGCCCGAATTGTGAGCAATTGTCCAAAATTTTGGGTAAATCCAACAGCGACGGTCCACAAACCCCAAATGCCTGTCCCAAAGAGAATCACTTTTTTGCGAGACATTTTGTCTGCCAAGTAACCCCAGATTGGGGCTGAAAGCGACTGCAACAAATTGCGGATGGTACTGATGACACCAAGATTGCTATACGAAAGGCCCCATAAGGCTTGCAGGGTTGGGAACAAAACAGACATCGCCTGACCTTCCCCCTGATCGATAAAATATCCAAAAGAAAGGGCAAAAAGCGTCCGGCGTTGCTGCTTTTTCTTATCAATGGTCTCTAAGGGGATTGCTTTTATTGCTTCCATATTTCTCCTATGATGGTGATCGATCGAAGTCTAGAAAATTATATCTTGAGTTCACTTTTTCATCCTATTTAATTTTCTTACACTTATATCCATTCAAATAAAAATCGTTTACAAAACTGTTAAACACATTTCTTATTATCTAAATTTTCTTGATTTCTTACAAACAAAAACAGAACCATTTTAAATGTGCAAATGGTTCTGTTATTTTTGCATCAACGATTATGGTTCTGATTAACCTTTGACAGACCCGGCCATTAAACCACGAACAAAGAAACGTTGTAGGCCAAGGAACACGAGCAGCGGAACGATCATGCTGACGAAGGCAGCCGAGGTCATCAGGTGCCAGTCCTGTCCTTTTTCACCAACCAACTCAGCAACAGCAATCGTGACTGTCTTGTTCTTTTCACCTAAGAAGACCAAGGCAACCAGATAGTCATTCCAAAGCCATAGGAATTGGAAGATAGCAAAAGAAGCCAGAGCAGGAACCGACAAGGGCAAAATCAGTTTTGTGAAAATGGTAAAGTTTGACGCCCCATCGATGAAGGCCGACTCAAGCAGCTCCCGAGGAAGGGTGCTGATGTAGTTGAACAACAAGTAAGTGGCCAATGGAAGGCCAAATCCAGCATGCGCTAACCAGATTCCTAAAAATGTGCCGTTGAGACCTAATTTAACATAGTCTTGTAAAACTGGTACAAGCGCAATCTGTAATGGCACAACTAACAACGCTACAATAATCGTAAATAAGATGTTGCGACCCGGGAAATTCAACCAGGCAAACCCATAAGCCGCAAATGCAGCAATTAAGATTGGGATGATCGTGCCGGGGATCGTCACTGCCAATGAGTTAAGGAATGCGCCACCCAGGTTATTTCCGACTCGGGTGATTGTATTCCCTTGGGCATCTTGGTAGGTAATTGTTTTACCGCCAATAACGTCGCGATAGTTCTTCAAGGTTAGATCCGTTGAAAAACCAACCCATTTTGTATCGTAGACAATCAATTCACGGGTGCGTTTATTCCCATACCACTGAATCTTTCGTCCGTCTTCAAGAGTGATGCCTTCGCGCCATTCTTCAAATGTTGCTGTTACACCTTCAATCGTGATCGGACCGTCCACATCAACAGAATCTTCTATTTTGATTCGGTCCACTTCCACATCTTCTTGATGGGGAAAGACAGTCCACCAACCCGAACTAAAGACATCCTGACTGGGTCGGAAAGAGGTGATTAAAATACCTAGGACAGGGATCATCCACACAATACACAGCAGAATCAGTATAAAATTTGTCCAAAATTGTTGGGATTTCTTTTGGGATTTTGCACTTTTTGACTTAGCCATTAGAACCCCTTTCTTTCTTTATTAAACTGACGCAAATTGTTGATAATCACAGGTGAGACAAGAATTAAGAGCACGATGGCAATAGCAGAAGCACGCCCGTTATGCGTGTATGTAAACCGCTGTAAATAGAACTCGTTGGCAATTACGTTCGTACCATTATTGCCGCCAGTCATCACCCTGACGATGTCGAAGGTTTTCAAGCTGAATATAATGATCGTCGTCACCACAGTGATAATCGTTCCCTTGATATAGGGAACGGTAATACTGAAGAAGGCACGCACTTCTGTTGCACCGTCAATGCGGGCTGCTTCTAATAATTCTGCTGGTACACCTTTGATTGCTGAAGAAAGAATCACCATGGCATAACCAGTCTGCAACCAGATCATAATCACTATCAAAAAGAAGTTGTTCCATGGTGGTAAATTCAGCCACGGTTGTGGCGTCCCTCCCACAGCGGTGACAATGGCATTTAATAAACCAATCTCCTGAATGTTGGTTCCAATACCTTTATAGGTATAGATAAACTTCCAAATGACACCGGCACCCACAAACGAGATCGCGTAAGGGGTAAAGATGATGGATTTGTAAATAACTTCAGCTCGTGATCGGTCCGCTAAAACTGCGATGAGTAAACCAAATGCAACGCTGAAGAAGGTGCCAAACACCAACCACAACAGGTTGTTTCTAAAAGTTTCCAACATCCGGGGGTCAGTAAAGGCAAAAACGTAATTATCAAAACCTACCCATTCCTGTGAAAGCCGGTCTTGGAAACTGGCAATTAATGAACGAAATACGGGTATTGCCAAAAACCAACCCATAATTGCAACCGCAGGGCCAATGAAAACAAAGGGTTGTAATCGTGATGACCAGGGTTTGGGTAATTTTAAGACAAGCCAGTTGGCAACTACATACAGGAGTGCAACGCCACCAACACCCCACACAATGGCAACTATCACCTGAATCACTTGTGGTGCTTGGGCTCTTTGGAGAAAGAGATACCCCTGCCATAGTACAAGAAAGGTTACCACTGGAACAAAAAGTGAAATTAGGATCTGGCCTAAGGTTGAGCTAAACCAGGCTATGATTCCCTTTTGTTCCTCGGGGTTTCGTGTATCGAACATGCACACACCTCCTTAATGCTAAAAATTTATGTGAAGGGCAGGCATAAAAATCTCTGCCTGCCCTCACTTTTGTTTAACTATTTTCGTTCATACCTCAACACATTCATCTCAGAAATGATGCCTTAGTCAAGGTCTTTTCGAAACGAATAAACAATAGCTATGCTTTACGGACTAACGCTTTAATCTGGCCATGAGGCATCGATTTGCTCTAATGCCTCTTGACGTGTGATAGAGCCGCTGACGTAATCCGTCATGTACTTCCAGAATGTCCCGCCACCAACTTCTCCGGGCATCAAGTCTGAAGCATCAAAACGGAATGTGGTCGCATTGGCAATGGTTTCAGCCACGCCACGGGTCACAGGATCAACATACCAGTTGAAATCAGCATCTTTGTGAGGAACAATAGCGCCACCCTGTTCAACCCAAACACGGAGTGATTCGGCTGTTGAGAAGTATTGCATGACTGCACGTACTTCGGGGCGATCGTTGAAGGCAGCGTAGACATCACCAGCGCCCAATACAGGTTGTTCACCGTTGAAATCTTCGATGGTTGGTAAGTAGAAGAAGTCATAATCAACGCCTGCCACAGCCTCTTCAGGGAAGAAGGAGGTCACAAAGTTACCCTGGCGGTTGAACCAGCATTGTGGCGGATCTTCGAACATGGGTTTGGGAGCATCACCGAAGTTGATGGTTGGGATTGCATCACGGCCGCCATAGACATAATCATCATTGAACCAAATTTCTTCAATGTAATCCAGGGCTGTGTTAACCTCGGGTGAATCAAAGGGCAATTCACCAGCCACCCATTCATCATATTTCTCTGCTGGGGCGACGCGCAGCATCACATCTTCGATCCAGTCTGTCATGGTCCAGCCTGTGGCAGCACCAGATTCAATACCGATGCACCAGGGGGTATCACCATCAGCAGCAATTTGTTCGGTGAGGGTCATCATCTCATCCCAGGTGGTTGGGACTTCATAACCAGCTTCTTCGAATTTGGCCTTGGGATAGAATACAAAGGATTTACCGTTTGCACGCGCCCAAATGCCAGCAACGATTGGGCCATCAGGACCTTCAAAGGTCCCAAGCTTCTGCCATGCTTCACTGTAATTTTCCTTGATCCAGTCGGGATCAATAATCTCTTCCAGATCCAGGGCATAGCCTTGGCTGACAGCATATTGCAGCAAACCTGGCTGTGGATAGTCAACAATATCCGGTCGGTCACCACCATCCAGGCGGATGTTGATGTTAGCCTCAAATTCCTTTGAGCCTTCGTATTGGATATCGATGCCAGTTGCCTCTTCGAAGCCGGCGATGGAGTCATTGAAAATAACCTCGTCCTGGTCGGTGAATGGGCCTGCCATGGTTACAACAGTACCGTCATACAGTCCAGCATAAGCATTGGCAAGTTCCTGACCTTGGGGCAGTGCCTCAATGACTTCGTCTGTTGGCTCTTCAGTTGGTTCTTCAGTCTCTTCGGCAGGACCGCAAGCGGCCAATACCAACGAGAAAACGAGCAACAGAGCAAGTAATAGGTATTTCTTTTTCATTTTGAGTTTTTCTCCTTCAAAATATAGATTGGGGTTCTACAGATTTTTTCCTTGGTAGCTTTTCTTAGTAAATGGGTCTTTCACCTCCTTATTCTTGCTTATCGTTAGATAATTGCTTCAAATTTTTTTGTTTTTCAGCAACTTCCTAAGATGGCTCAAAAAGACATTTTGTCACTTTTGCGAAATTAATTTCCGCTTAATCTATTATAACCGAGAATTTTTCTGCTTTTCCAACGTAAATTTTCAAGTAGAATTGTTTTCAGTTTGTTAAGCCTTAATCTTTACGTTAACAAAACGTCTTTTTTACACATTTAATGATCAAAACCTTATGATTTTGATTAACAATGTTAACAATATATTCAATTATAATGCTACCTTTTGAAAACTGTCAAATCACAGTCTAAAAAGTAAGATCAACACAAGAAACCGTATTTCCAAGTAAATTAATCGATATAAGTGAGCTAATCTTCCTTTTGCACTTGTTACAATCGTCAGCGTTTGATTTTTAATTTGCCATCAACACTTTTGCAGACTCTGGGGGAATTTCGATATACAAGCATTGATGGCGATCTGTCTGATAAACCTTATCGTTTAATAATTCAATATAAGATTGGTTTTTTCTACGTTTTAGCTCAATATCTAAACCTTTTGGAGATTGATTAAGAATGAGTAACGCATCCATGGAGGCCTCTTTTTCAAAAACGAGGACCCCTTTCCGATCATTCATCTGCTGAACCTGCCAAGGAGTTTGTGAAAGTGTCGGGAATTTCATTCGGATTTCAGCTAATTTTGCTAAGTAACCTGTGAGATTTTCGTCCTCAGAAAAGCCCCAATTCATCGCCCATCGGGTTTCGTCAAAGCCCATTGAACCAGGTTCATGTATGGATTTGCTTTGTGAAAGGAGGGTCTCAGTGCCATAATAGATGATTGGTGGATGAGGTAAGTTATACAACAATAAAAGTGCTAACTTAACGGCTCTTATGTTTTCTCTAGCACTAAAGAAAAAGCGGTTCATGTCATGGTTATCAATAAACGCTGGAAGGCTGAATTCCTCTGGGAAGTATGAAAGATGTGCCTCCAGAAATCCCGCGAATGTCGATAATTTCCAATCAACGAGCGCAAAGGTGTGTCGTAAAGCGGAGCACAATAAAAAGTCCAGGGTGCCATTGATCCCATTGGCATAGGTTGCTTGCACATCAGCAGGCGCAACAACCTCGCCAAATGTCCACACATCGTCCCTGATTTGATAACAAGCCCGTCGGAAATCCATCCAAAAATCTTGCTCAGGTCCATGGGCATGGTCCAACCGAAATCCATCCACGCCCATATTTAACCAATATTGGGCTGCTCTGAGTAAATGGTCACGGGCAGGTCCTTTATATTTAAGGTTCAATTTAGGCATGTGCTTTACGGTGTCATACCGTTCATAGTCTGGCCATTCTTTCCATACAAACCAATGATGGTAGGGACTATTGATATCCCGAATGGCATCCATAAAGTAAGGGCTCTGATTGGAACAATGATTGGCTACAAAATCCAAAATGACCTTCATATTCAACTGATGCGCCGATTCAACAAGTTCCTTAAAGTCATCAATATCGCCGACCCTGGGATTGATCTTGAAATAGTCGATGGTGTCATAGCCGTGATGTGTGGGACTCGCAAAGATGGGAGTCAACCAAATGGCAGTGAATCCCATTGACTTGATCCAGGACAATTTTTCTGTCACCCCTCTCAATGTGCCACCAAAGGATTTTTTCAAGTTTGAGGTTTGTTGCCACTCGTTTCCATCACCCGGATTGAAGCGATCCACAAATATCTGGTAGACAATAGCCGATTTCGCCCACTCCGGAAGAGAATCACGACCATACCAGATTGAGAAATTTGTTGCATCTTCCAATGATTCTGATTGATTATCGGCAAACACCAGTTTCTTAGAGCCTTCGATTTCAGCAGAGATTTTGTACCGTAACATAATCCCCCCTTCTTGCGGGGGAATGCTGACTGACCAATGCTGAAGATAAGACCACATTGCTGTATCCCAGGTAATGTCTCCTTTTGAAAAATTCAACGTATTTATGGTTTGCCATTCATCCGTGGAGTACCTGAGTTTAACCTCATCATAAACTTGCTGAATTCCTGTTAATACATGCAGTTTAACCTGGTCACCTGGTCTGGGGTTATGAGGTGCCTTCCAATTTCCATGGTGCACACCAGTGTGTTTCTTCCGCAACCATTGAGCAGCGTTTTTGGGTTGTTCCAGGTCTCCAAAAATATGATCTGCATAGAAATCAAAGTTTTTTTCATTGTTCATAAGAGGTCTCCAAGAAATTAAAAGGTGTTATTTCCTTTTCAGCAAGAAATACCACCTTTACATTGTAATGCAATCAATTCATCAGCAATTATGGAAATTATAGAGGGTTGAATAACATTTACATTAGATAAAGGTTTCATTATTTTACACAAATATTTAGTATAAATTAAAGGAGGGGCACAGCATGCTGTGCCCCTCCGATTTAGCCAATTTGCGGTTTCCACCAATACTCAACACCCTTGCAAAATGATGATGAGTCTTCAGATTATTAACCTTTTACCGCGCCCTGTGTCAAACCACCGACAATTTGATCTTGCAAAGCCAAATAGATGATCATGATGGGCAAGGCAGCAATGAGCGCACCGGCTGCGAACACACCCCAGTTCTGCGTGTATTGGCCTGCGGTGTAAATTTGCAGTCCAACCATCACGGTCTGCAATTCTCGTTTCGTCAGCAGTGTGCGAGCGATAATAAATTCGCCATAGGTGCCAATGAAGCTTAAAATACCAATAACCGTCAGTATAGGTCTCAGTAGTGGCAAAATTAACAAACTGAAAACCTGCCAATCCGTTGCACCATCCACATGGGCCGATTCGTCAATGTCACGGGGGATGGTGTCCATATAGCCCTTCATCAACCAGATATTCATCCCCATCGCGCCGCCCAGGTAAACCAAAATCAATCCCGCATGGGTGTTTAGACCTAAGGCAGCAAACACATCCCCTATTTGCTTGCTAATCGAAAATAAAGCCACAATTGCGAGCAAGTTTGGGAAACTTTGAATTAACAATATCGCTTTGAGCAAACCTTGTCGGCCTGCAAATCGAAAACGGGAGAAAGCAAAAGCCGCCATGGTGGTTAGCGAAAGGGTTAGAACAGTGGTGATGACAGAAACCTTGATCGAATTCCAGAGCCAGGTAAAGAAGGGAAAGATGGGGTTATTGATTAACTCTCTAAAGTTTTCAAACCCAGCATTATCCGGAATGAGTTTCTGTGTTGCCAGGTTGTTGACGGGATCCAAAGAAGCTGAGACAATCCAAATTACCGGGAAAACACTGAAGAGGATTAAAACAACCGCTAGTAACCAACGCAAAATCAACCCAACGCGCCGTTGTTGACTGATAGTCATGGTCTTTTTTGCTTTACTTTGATTAGACATTTTCTCCTACCTCCTCCCACATGTTGGTAAATCGGAATTGTATCAAGGACATAACCGCGATCAACATAAACAAAACCACCGAAATGGCGGAAGCATAACCATATTGCACACCGCGACCACTGGCGAAGGCGAGGTTATAGACATAGCTGATGATGATATCCGTGTACCCAGCGGCTGTCGTTGCCGTTGGAATAGGCGGTCCACCATTGATAAAGGCATAAATCAAGTTGAAGTTATTGAAATTGAATATGAATGATGCAATCATCAAGGGGCCAACAGAGACCAACAACAAGGGTAAAGTAATCCGCCAGAATCGCTGCCAACCTGTAGCACCATCTACTTCTGCAGCCTCATAAATATCCGTTGGAATGGACTGTAGAGCACCACTGGTGACCAACATCCAGTAGGGATAGCCGAGCCATAAATTGACAATGAGTATTGCAATTCTTGCCAGAGATGGAACAGTTGTCCACTCAGGCGAAATTCCCAAGGTGCTTTCCAAAATCCGGTTAACAATGCCAAGGTCAGGGTTCAACATACCTCGCCAAATAAGGATCGTAATCAGACTTGGAATCGTGTAAGGGATCAGTAGAAGGGATCGAAGTATCTTCTTACCTTTGAAATTTGGATCGCTATAAATCACTGAAATTAACAAACCCACCGCAAAGGTCAATAAAAGACTGAAGGTGGCGAATAAGAAGTTCCAAATGACGATTGTGACCAACGGTCCTCTAAGCCCTGGGCTGGTTGCAAACTCAACGAAATTGTCAAAACCAATCACAGCACTATACCCAGGGATCAATTCTTCACCGTCTCGGGCAGTCCACGTGCCTTCCCTATCAAAATATTCCTTGCCAGTTTGAAGATCGGTAAACACGCCTGTTTCTTCATTGTACGCAAAACGTGGCAAAAGCTCAGCTGCTTCCGAAGGGGATCGTACTTGAATAGTGTTTTCCGGATCGCCAAATTTAATATTCGTTAAATTCGGATCTGTTGATGCTGTAATTCGGTTTAACCTGATGTATCCCTCAATCGTTTCCGGTGCACCCTGCTCATCTAATTCACCGATTCCATTTTGTCCGGGCACAACCTCTAAAGTATGGTCCTCAGCCTGCGTGTCAACCATCCTTACAATAGTTGTGTTTCCTTCATCGTCCTTAAGCCATAACAAGTAATCATTGTCTTCTGAGCGATATGCAATCCACTCATAGGCTTTTCCTGTTTCAGGGAGATAGGTTTGCTTCTGGATCTGCTCAATGGCTTGTGCCTTAGTGATTAAGTGCCCATCACCATAATTCGTAAATCCATTGTAAATCGTAAACAAAATGGGGAATATTGAAAACAACAACCAGGCCGAAAGCCCTACCGACATCCAGCGAAAATGATGCAGTTTCGGTATAAGAAAAGATGCCGAAATAATCAAGATGATTATTAGAAAAATAATCGTCAGCGGGATATAACCCAAACTGAATAATTTAAAAGCAAAATACCCCAAAAACAGATCCGCCACTAAAACCACCCCAATGGTAAGGATGGAAGAAAGATTAGTAACAGACTTTTGGGCTACTGCGCCTAATGAACTATTTTTTTTATCCATCGTCTGCTCCTTCGATATGTAAAGTAAAGGAGGTCAGCACATGCTGACCTCCTCAAATCTAATGAGACGATTTACTCTTCGATGATCTCAAGCAAGTGTGTCTCGGGATCATAGAGGAAGGTGACTGTTCCCGGATCACCGACCACAGAGAATGTGATATTGTCGCCACCAGCGACGCCATCTACACCGTAGTTGGTGTCCCAACCACCATCATGAGCAACTTTTACTTCGTAATCGCCAGCGGGTATTTCGAATGTTGCGCTGTACAAGCCGTCATCGCCCAATTCCATAGCAGTGGCTGCACAGGCAGGATCCCACTCACAATCAGAAACAGTGGATTGCCATGAGCCCGGCAGGTTGATCATGCCGGTTGTATCGGAAGCAATGGCTGCCACAATATTTGCTTGGGCATCGTTATAAGCTTCCTCAGCGGTCTTTTCACCGGTGAAGATGAAGCTTAAGGCATTACCCCAATCACCCCAAACCTTGCCCATTTCGGGAATACCAGGCATGGGTTGGGCATCTTTACCAATTTCAGCGATGACCTGTAAATCAGGGTCATCCATGGATTCAAGTGCCGGAATATAGGCTGGTACACGGGGATCTACTTCATAGAATTTCAGCATGGTCTCTTCGGTCGCAACGAATTCTGTCAGGAAAGCTTGGGCTAAGAGAATATTATCGCTGAAGGCATTCACCAGGAAACCTTGCACGCCCATGAAGGGTTCCCCACCATCAGGAAATTCAGCAATTGCATAAGGGGTGCCTGCTTCACGCAGGTTTGTGAGCTCCCATGGACCGTTCATTAAGAAGGCAACTTCGCCATTCAAGAACATGGATTTTGCGGTTGTGTTATCCAGGTTGTCAGATAAGACACCATCATCAACCCATTTTTTGGCCATTTCACCGAAGGCAATCATGCCCTCACTGCCAACACCGACGTCGGTCGGGTCATAATCACCGTTTTCATCCAACCCGAAGATGTAGCCACCCTGAGAGGTCATCCATGGGTAGGCGTCATAGGAGGGGCCAGCCAAAACCATACCATAGTCAACAACACCATCAGCAATCAATTGCTGACTTAAGTCATAGACGCCTTGCCAGGTGGTTGGGGCCTCTTCCATGTAATCTGTGTTATAGAAGAAACCCAGGTTTTCAGTTGCGTAGGGCATACCATACAATTCGCCCTCATAGTTGAAGGCATCCAGAGCGCTCTCAACAAATTCAGACTCTTTTGCGCCTAAATCCATTGGGGCGAGTAAACCACTGGCTGCCAGGGCAGGCATCTGGTCATGCGCCAAGATGATGATGTCCGGACCCTCACCAGCTGGGGCTGCCACAGCGAATTGGTCGCGAATACCAGAGATGTTCTCAACGACCAAATCCACGTTGTATTCAGCCTTGAACTCTGCTGCAAGTTCACTTAGGACCGGAGCGCGTTGCTCGTCTGCCCAAATACGCAATGTGGCTACAGGCTCTGCTTCCGTAGGTTCCTCAGTAGGCTCTTCAGTAGGTTCCTCAGTTGGTTCTTCGGTCGGTTCCTCAGTCGGTTCCGCTGTTGGCTCTGCCGTGGGTTCTTCTGTTTCCGCAGGCCCACAAGCGCTGAGCAGAAGGGTTGCAATGAGGATCATTGCAATTAAGAGATAACTTTTCTTCATTCTAAACTCCTTGTGTTTTTTTAAATTTTGTAAAATATTTTTGCAGATCAGACTAAATATTTCAATACCTATATCTCGATTTTTTGTGAGATAGGCTTAGCTAGATTTACACTAATTTGATCTGCAGTTAACAGATTGAGCTGTTCCTTAACTTTTAATTCGATATGTTTCACCTCCTTCATGCTTATTTTTAGGATAATTTATCTCTGAAAGTGTCTTTCTCGATTATAAATATGGATTTATTTATTATAAACGCTTTAATTTTTTACGATGTTTATTATAACGATTTGCCGAAAAAATTCCAATAAACATATAACCTTTTAGCTAAATCCATCTGCTTTCCCAACGGAAGAAATTATACCATTATTCTATATATCCATAAATATTTTAAGAATAATATTAACTACAGGATTTTATAAAAAATTTTTTGTATTGTTTCGATTCAAACAAAGCTTATCAAATTAGATTTATGACCCCAATTTCTCATTTCTGGATATTTAAACACGGTAATATATATGTTTTAGAGAAAAGGTCTAAATGCCGTTTTACTAGCCTTAATTTTCCTAAAATCGCTGCCCATTTTTTTATCTTTGGCCCTTGTATGATTTAGAAAAAACCTTTCTTAAAATCGATGAAATTAACAAGTGCAAAAACTTGTAATTTTCACCCAAGCCTATCGAAAGTTCCACTTTTCGATCACATCCTTGTGGTCCTCCACTGAACTGCGGGGTAGCCTAACGTTCAAGTGTTATAATCATACAAAGGATTTGGTCATAAACAAAACCATGCCCGTATACTCTAAAGCAATCATCTTTTATAATAAGCTATCGGGGCACATGAAATTTTTTGATCCGCGTCAATTAATTCATGACCATTTTTCAAAATGCGAAATTATTTACAAAATTGTGGAAGTCCCCCTCCCTCAAGCCGAATTGCAGGCGATTGTTTCAGAAGCGATCGACGAAGGATTTGACTTGTTTATCGCCGCCGGCGGTGATGGAACTGTCTCATACATCGGTAATTTTTTGATCGGCAAGGACAAACCTCTGGGAATTCTGCCCTTAGGGACTGGCAATCTCATCTCCAAAGAGTTTAATATTCCCCAAAGACTCCCTGACGCACTGGAATTAATCACTTCAGGCAATCACAAGACGATCCTGATGGATACAATCAAGTTCAGAGATCGCCATTTTACTGCCAATATCAGCGCAGGCATTACACCGAAAATTATGGAAAACACCCATGCTGAAGATAAAAAACGTTTAGGGTTCTTTGCTTACGTTATCAATTTTGTCAAACAGCTTTTAGGATTGGAACTCCAGAAGTTTCAGCTGTCCTTTGACGGTCATGAGCTCACCGTGATGGCAACCGAAATTCTCATTTCCAACAGTCGGTCAATTTGTGTTGAGTCATTAAAATGGTCAGAGGATGTTGCTATTGATGATGGCATTTTGAATATTTTTGTTATTCGTGCTGCAAACATCTTCGACTTAGTTAAACTCATCTTTTCAATTTTTACTAAAAAAGAAAAATACAACCCTGAAATCAAATCCTTTCAATTCAGCGATTATTGTCGCATTGAAACAGCGGAACCTATGCCGATCCAAGCCGATGGAGATTGTGTCGGAGTAACACCTATGGAAGTCCATGTTGTTCCAAATTCATTGAAACTCATTACAGGATAAAATATCACTACACATTAGAAAAAGGAGAATTAATAATGAAAAATTATAAATTTATTATTATCGGAGGCGGGATGACTGGATCAGCCGCTGTCAAAGCGCTCAGAAATTGTGATCCACAAGCCAGCATTGCCATGTTTTCAGATGAGCCATACGAACCCTATGACCGTCCTCCGCTTTCAAAAGGCCTTTGGAGTGGACAAGAAACGGAAAAGATTTTTCATTCAATATCGGAAAGTGACATTGATCTTTATTTAGACACAAAAATCACAAAAATTAATCCGCAAGAAAAGATGGTCACAGATGATAAAGGACAAGGGTATACCTATCAAAAATTATTAATTGCCACCGGTGGCCAACCGATAAAATTGCCAGAAGTGCCAGAGGGGATAATTTTCTACCGCACTTTAGATGATTACAAAGCCTTAAATGACCAATTGGCACCCGAGAGCGACCTATGTGTGATCGGTGGTGGTTTCATCGGTTCTGAGATTGCAGCTGCACTCAATCAGAATGATCACCATGTCACCATGATCTTCCCCGAAGTTGGGATCTCCGGACTGCGGTTTCCCACAGAGTTAGCCCTCTTCCTCAACGACTATTATCGTGAAAAGGGCATCCAGGTTTATAACGGTTATTTGGTGAAATCAATTTCGATGGAAGATGGAAAATATAAGGTTGTTTATGAAAATGTCGAAAACGGCACCATCTCTGAAGCCCTATTTGATAAGGTGATTGTCGGTATTGGCATTAAACCCAACATTGCCCTTGCAAAGGATGCAAACATCAAAGTTAGTGATGGCATTGTCGTCAATGAATACCTCCAAACGAGCGACCCGGATATCTTTGCTGCAGGGGATGTCGCCAACTTTGTGAGTATTCCATTAGACGCAAGAACGCGCGTCGAACACGAAGACCACGCCAACAAAAGCGGCACCATTGCCGGACGCAATATGTGTGGGCTGAATGAAAAATATGATCACTTGCCCTTCTTTTATTCTGACCTATTCGATCTCGGTTACGAGGCTGTTGGCGAGTTGAATAAGGATTTAGAAGTTGTGTCGGATTGGATCGAACCCTTCAAAAAAGGGACCATTTACTATCTCGATGAGGGCAAAATTCGAGGGGTCATATTTTGGAATCTTTGGGGAAAGGTCGATGACGGTCGCAAGCTCATTACAGAGGGTAAAACCTATAAGAAGGAAGAATTAACGGGCCTCTTCACTGATTAAAGGCAAAAGCTGATAAAACAAACAGGTCTGGTTTTTTACGCCAGACCTTTTTTATAAAAATTATTGATAAGTTTAATTTTATGACTTGTTCGTCGGTTCCGAATAAATTTGGTGATTTTCCTCTGCTTCAGAGTCTAATTGTTCCTCTTGAGAGACCGACGCTGTTCGATTGATGCTTGCATCTTCAACCCTTGTAGCCCCCTCAATCTCTGCAAGGGTTTTCTTAAGTTCTGTTTCATCCATCATCTTCTTTGGCAATTCCTGGATTTCCCTTGAGGTGTTCAACAAGTCTTGCCAAATCTGCGATTCTTTAATTTTCTTCAGCCAGGTTCCTAAATCGCCAAGTGCTTTGACTGTTTTTTTAGGGCCTAAAACAATGAGCGCGAGTAAGATGATGAAAAGTATTTCAAGCGCGCCGACATTTAAAATTTTCATTCAATTTTGTTAAGGTTTTGGAATAAATATATCGTCTTGATCGTCTTCTAAGTCGCCTTCGTCCTTTGATTTTTCTTTGTCACCCGATAAACCATCCTTAAAAGCTCGGATGCCCTCACCAATTTCTCCGGCAACTTTACTGATTCGCCCCACACCGAAAATAAGTAGGATCAACACCAAAAAGACGATTAATTCCGGCCATCCAATTGTTTTGAACATAGATCGCTCCTAATTTTTTTCCTTACGTGCTAATGCTGCTAAAAGTATACCTAACAAGTACAATAGGAACAACGGCGCCATCAGCAGCGCCATATTGACAGGATCTGGTGTTGGTGTCGCTACAGCCGCAAGCACTGCGATGATGATTACCGCGTAACGCCATTGCTTAAGTAATCCTTTAGCACTGATAATCCCCAATTTTGCTAATACAAACATGATCAAGGGCGTTTCAAAACTGATTCCAATCCAAAATAGGAGGTTTGTTACAAAACTCACATAATCCCGCCATTTTGGCAAGACTTCAGGTCCTGGAAATTCGACTAAAAACGGAAGAGCTGTGGGAAGCATCACAAAATAAGCGAATGCAACACCTCCACAGAAAAGCAGGGTCGCCAATGGAATCGCTCTAAACAACCAAATCCGTTCAGTTTTCTTCAAACCCGGTGAGACAAATAGGATTAATTGAATCAAAACAAAGGGCAAAGCTAATATAAAACCACCTAACATAGTGATTCGAAAATAAACGCTTAAGTTTTCTGTAACTTGAATGGAAAGTAAATTTTCAAATCCGCCAATTGGTCTTGAAACCAAGGCTAATAAGAAATCAGAAAATATGACGGCAACGACCATCCCCACGACCAGCGCGATGAGCGAATAGAATAGCCGTTTACGAAGCTCTTCTAAGTGACCCCACAGGGTCATTTCACCCAATTTATCTGCCATAATTTCCTTTAGCTTGAAGATTTATGCAAAATAACAACTTCATTATATCCTTTACCATAATGAGAGTATTTGTTCATAAAGCTGATTCTTATCCCCAAAAGTCACAGAATAAAACTGCAGGCCCGGAAATCGATTACTCAATGCATCCACACACTTTGGCCGGGCAGTGAGGATACCTATACGAAAATTGGAGCGATCAAATAAGGACAAACCAGCTTGAAAACCGCCATCCTGATCCAATTCCATCGGTCCTATTTCATCAACAATTAAAATATCGGTCTGTGTAATTTTCGTTAATCGCTGATTTGCCCAATCGATCGTCTGGAGATAGAAAGACCAATCGCCATATTGGAGGTCTGTTTTAACATCTGTGGTCAATCTCGCCAATACATGCCCCTCGCCGCTTTCAATGTCAACCGCTTCGATGGCAACTTTCACACCATTATTAAAAATTCCCCTAGAAATTATTCCTGCAACTTCGACCTCTTTTTTATGAAAGGATTTTATCAAATCCAATAATAGGCTTGTTTTTCCAGTTCCGCGTTCACCAATCAAAGCTAATTTAAGAGGATGAAGTTTGCTGTTCATAGGTTTGATTATAACTGAGGATTGTTAAGATACGTTTTTGCCATTATTACTTCTGAACTGAGAGGATGACAAATACTATCCCCGTGAAATCGAGGTTTTTTCATTTAATGAGTCGCAACTTCATTCTTCTTGACAAACCACATTTAATGTTCTAGAATATTTATCCCGATGCGGGGTAGAGCAGTGGTAGCTCGTCGGGCTCATAACCCGGAGGTCCTTGGTTCGAATCCAAGCCCCGCTACTAAGAAAAGGTCACTCACACGAGTGGCCTTTTTTGGTTCGAACGCTTCGCAGAGCCCCGCTACTAGAATAAAGGTCACTCACACGAGTGGCCTTTTTGGTTGGTTCGAACGCTACGCAGAGCCCCGCTACTAAGAAAAGGTCACTCACACGAGTGGCCTTTTTGCTTGGTTCAAATCCCCATGAGGGGACGACGTCCAAGCCCTGCTACTAACCGTCTTGTCATTGCGAGAAAGTCCCGAAGGGACGCCGAAGCAATCTCAGATTTTCATTTAAAGATTATTGCTCTAAAAAAAGACTGCAAAAAATTATTCTGATACTGACCCATCCTTATTTACAAATTACAAAACTATCCTATTTTTCTAGATCAAACATTTCTCAGCCCCGCTATAAAAAAGAATTAACCCTTTGATTCTCTATTTCACTTTTGAAAAAACCGCCTGCAGAGCAAGATCCGCATCCAGATTCAATACAATCGTCGATGCAGTCTCCCCTGTAAACCCCTCTCCTTCCCAATGTGAAAACTGATACCCCTCCATTGGATGTGCCGTAATCGTCACCGGAATGTCCATAAAATAAGTGCCTTGCCATTCCTCCGGCGATTCAATGCCGATCGTTCCATCGCGCACCGCTAAAGTATTTACCTGCAGATACCCTTGCGCCTGGTCAGCTTGCAAACGTAACTGGGCAACACCTGGCAGATCAAAATGATCTACAATCATCTGACGCATGATTACCGGCCTCGATTGGGCAAAATTGCGCAGGACATCCACTTCTGGATACCAATTTTCCACATTACCGAAGGGATAGCGCCACCGACGGATGTGCTCTTCCATTTCAGGATCAAGTGTTGCTTCATAATTATTGATCTCAGCGAGTACATGCGTTGGCATAAATACACTGTTCAATTGATCAGCAAATCGATTGATAAACCGAACTCGAAAATCCGGATTATCTAGCAACCACTTTAACAAATAATTCGCATCCGAGGTCGCTTTATCCAGCGAATTGTATTCAACCAATGAAAAAGACGCATCAAGGTCCTGAACCAACCATCGCCAACGCCCGTCCATTACCTCACCGGATCCATCACTCATCTCGGTTTCTTTAACACGCCAATAGGAAATATTATTCGTAGGCCAGTCCCAATTAGCGGAATATATCTCCAATGCCATGTAATCAATGTAATTCGCCAGGTCTATCCACGCTGAAACACTTTCAAAGGTCTTTTCATCCTTCGGGTCCTGAGCCCGAAGCTCAGATATCATATTTTGATAATTCGCTGCGTCTTCTTCTTCACCAATCCGGCGAATGCCTTCATATTCCAAAACAACCAGGTTCTTAGGGTCTACGCCATAATGCCTCGTAAAATAGTTCTCATTGTAACTTTCAACCAGGTAATGAATCCCCCAATACTCCCCATTGATGAAAACAAGGACTGGGCGTTGCGCTTGGGTATCTAATCCAATTTGCGCCGCTAAATTTTGAACCATTGCGTCCCGCATAAATGCCCCAAACCAATCCTGGCCTGCATTACGCAGGATCAAGAAATCAAAACCCTCCTCCGAATTTTCATTGTTATAGAAATTAAAGGTGAAGTAATTGCCTTCTTCATAGTCGACATCCGCATACAATCGCAACGATTTCTGGGGGTATTGCCGAGTCCATTCGCCATTTATGCGAATATCCGCTGCCTTTCCATAAGAAGGCTCCCCTCCCACCCCAAAATACGCCAAATGTGCTGGCCTTTCCCATTTCTCCCCTCGATTTTCAGCGTTTTCAGGGGTGTAGATCCCAATCATTGGATCAAATAAGAATGCCGCATTGGTCACCAAAGAAACAATTGGCATTTTATAGCGTGAGAATATATTCTCATCGACAAAATAAGTGTGGGTGACAATTGGGCTCACCTCTCGCCCGTCATTGGCAATCACCCTCGCGCGGATGGTGGTCGCTTTAAAGACCTCACCCTCCGGCGCTTCCCAGTCCTTATTATTGGTCGGGATCATGGATATGTTGTTCGGATCATCTTCTCGACTTGTGATCAGGAACGGAGACGCATAAAGATTCGAATCTTTGGTGGGTGCTGAACCATCCGTCGTGTAATAAATTTGGGCATTTGCCGCACTGGTCGAAAGGGACAAAGTAACTGGCGTTTGAAAAAATCCACCAATCACGGAGAAATCAGGAGCCTGTAACGTGTATCCCGGTAGTTCTAATGGATAGCGAATGTGAATCCTATGCCAGTATGGCCTCACTGGGGCATAGACGGCAGAGGACTCCTTCAATGGATTATCACGAATATCAATTGACGCATAAATGCCATTTGAGGGATCATCACGAAGCGCACCATAAGCCATTAATTCTTCCAGCGGTGCCAGATTGCTGATGTTGCAATTGCGAATATTCAAACGATTGAGCTGCTTCAAATTCTGCAACTGATTGAGTTGATCACCAATGGGGACGTTCCTTAAAATTAATTCCTTTAATCTGATCAACCCCCCAACTGGAGCGATACTTTCAATATCCTCGTTTGAATGGAGGTTTAAGTAACGCAAATCCATCAAATTCAGTAAGTGCGAAAGGTCCGTCAATCGATTACCCCGCAGGTTTAGCTGACTGAGGTTTTCCAAATTGCTTATTGGCGTCAGGTCCGTCATACAAGTCTCACGTAAATTGAGGTTTTGCAGTTCTGCCAATTTTTGTAAGAAACTGAAGTCTTGTAAACATATCCCACTTACATCCAGCACCTGCAGATGGCTTATTCTTCCCAAAACGCTGATGTCAGATATCGGATTATGGGCAAGATAGAGCGCTTGCAAGCGAGGCAGATTTCTCAACGCCGAGATTTCTGCGATGAGGTTATTGTTCAAATCAAGCTCACGCAGCGTTTGCATAGCTTCAAGCGCACTGATATCTTGAATCTGATTTCCTGAAAGGGTCAATACATCTAAATGCATCAAATTCTGCAAAGAAGTGATATCGCTTATCAGGTTGTTTTGCAGATCAAGAGTGCGAAGTGATCTTAAATCTTTCAGTGGACTAACATTTTCAACCCGGTTTCCAGCAAGCTTCAGGTTTTCTAAAGATTTAAAGGATGCCAACAGGCTGATATCCGATGGAACGACCCTGGTGCGATCTTCTAACGAGCGCTCGTTGTAACTAATGTTCAAATTTGTGAGTGGAATATCCTTCAATAGACCTAAATTAGCCTCATCCAGATTTGTGATGGCATTATAGGAAAGGTCTAGTTCGTGCAGATTTTTTATTAAAGCAAGTGGAGTGAGATCAGAAATAGTGTTATGGGATAAGTTCAAATTTCGGAGATTACGAAAATATTGCATTCCCTCCAGATCGGTAATTCGCTGATTGGATAAATCAAGCTCTGTAATGTTAAGTAATTGACTTTGGAAAATAGGTTTTCCATAATGATCTAAACGTGCCCTAACAGCAGCCTCAAGATTCTGATCATTGAAATGAACCGGAGCATCCATCATAATCGTCGCTAGAAACAGTCCCCCCAACACAGCGACACACACCAGGAAAAATACGCCTTTTTTCAAATGTCGTTGGCTCACAAGTGTCTCCATGCTGGAAGCACAATATCATTGCGACCAACTTCTACCGACATTGCATATTTGCTGTTTGCAACCACTTTTAGGTTGAAATATCGAATGATTTTATCCATCCAATCGGGCATCTGCTGCCGGTGTTTGATCTCAAGGACTACTTGCTGCTCATAATGTCGCCGCCACCAGGTTTTTTGGGGAAAAAGTTCACAAGCTGCTGCGCTTTTCACTCCGTGGTCAAAGGTTACCCGAATGCCGTCATGGGTTCGAGAATGATATCCCTCACGCTGATATTCAACAATGGTGACGGGCAGTAAACGCCAGCGGTGTCGATAACGCTCGAATTCATTTAACACAGGATGGTCATCCATTGGTAAATTTCCACCGCTTATAAAATTTTGATATGTTTCATAAGGCACAAAATTGCCGTATTTTTCCATGATGTTTCCCTTGCGAACCTTCATCTCCACCCTGATTTGTCCCTTTGCCTCAGGGGAATCATCATAGGTGCGCAAACGAAATTTTATGCGGTTGCAATTACCAGATATTTTTTCGTTGTACAGACGAAAACCTAGGGTATCAAAATACAGACTGCGCACCAAATAACGCTTTGAATGCTCCCTTTTCGTAAAATGATCCCGTGATAAAAAGGGGGTGAGCGCATTTTTTAGCGCGTAATACTGACGCAGGCTGACCCGATACTTGGTCTCAATTCGCCAATCCGGATCTAAGTCCAGGTCTGGGAAGTTCAGGTTTTCGTCCATTTCAAAAGTTACGCCGGCAGAGAAAGCTGGGGTGCTAACAAGGAGACATTTTGCACAGGTGGCAGTTCTTTCAAGTCACTGATCAGTCGCTCAAAATGAGAGCCATCAACGGTTTTGAAGTCTAATTCAAAAACAATCTCCCAGCCATCATCATGCAATTCCTGCGATCGAATAATGGCAGAAATAGTGTATTGGTCAACCACTGATTTTATGGCAGAAAAATCAGGCCCTCCGACCCCAGAGAGCACCAAAACATAATCCATATTTTGAGAACTCCCATAACGCACGAGATAAAGGATAAAGATAGCGATGACCAGCACAATCGAGCCTAAAATTGTCACACTCCAGTTGTAGGTTCCCATACCCAAACCCACAACAATGCTCCAGAACAAGAAGACCATGTCTCGGGTGTCCTTGATCGGTGAACGAAAGCGGATAATTGAAAGAGAACCGATTAATCCCAATGAGAGGATCAAATCTCCCCTGATAAAAAGCATTACTAATGTCACAACGGGGGCAAGCAATACTAGTGAAATCACAAAGGTTTGCTCATGACTCATTCCCCGTTGCGTACGTTTATAAATTTGTGAAATAATCACGCCAATCAAAAGCGCTAACAGCATTGAAAAGAGGAAGTTGAGCACATCCTCGCTTGTTAATGCCATGCCTGCAAACATCGATTGGATCAAACTTTCAATATTTTCACTCATGTTGGCATTTTCCTTTTAGTTTTGGTTCAATTAAAAAACATCATAAAGATCAATAATGAACTGTTTATTTTTGTTTTTTCAGAAATAATTTTAAGATTTAATCTTATTGGTTGAAGTGCCAGAACAATGAAAATCCTATTCTTTCGAATATTCCATTCAAAGTATCAGTTCCCTGCCAATTGTTTTGATCCGGAGAATACCTGCTGAACTTTGATAACCGCAGCCGCATGTCCAGGATGTTTGGTGGGATTCCAACATTTCATGTCTTCAAAGTAGCTACCCTCAGTAAAATAATCAATCTCCCCTTTTAGTTGGTAAGATTTTCCGTCCTTGGTAATAAAAAGAACTGAGGCATAGGGATGATTAAGTATATTTTCCTTGGTCTTTTTAAAATAATTATCGGCGACGATGACCGTCTCATCATCATACTTGCTCACACAACTGGCATAGATCGCATTTGGCACACCTTCGTTATTAACTGTGGTCAGAACAATCGGTCCTTCCCGATCTTCCCAGGCTTTGATTACTTCACTTGGCATTATTGTCATTGCTTAACTCCATTAGAAAATTTAATTGTTAATATAAGAGGTTACTTTAAACCAGATACTATTGTAACCTTAACCAAGGAATTTTATAAAATTTTCCAATTAATTAAGTCGATTTGATAAATATTTTCATTTAAAAATGATATCTATACGCAATGAAAGTATTTTTTCCCACACATACTCCCTCTTTCCATGTCTCTATTGACAAGCCATGCCATTTCGCTTCCATCGTTGTTAATAGGATATTCTGTTTCCTGCACGAGTATTAATTTTCCACATAAAACCGATCCCTGATAAAATTGAATCAAACAGAATATGACATTTTTTTCGGTCACTTTTTTTACCTTTAATGCCCTGTTCTTGTTGAAAAATTTAGTAATTGGATATCAGTTGTCTAAGATATCGTACGAATCCACATGACACTGGTAAAGGAAACGCGATAGAAACCATACATAACGCAAGACCCAGGCAACAATCAAGAAAGGATTTGCTCTCGTGAAAAATAACATTATTACCATCGAACGTTTTTTACTCGAAAATCAACCATCATATGCTCATGGAGAGCTAACATCCATTCTCTATGATCTTGCGTTGGCAGCCAAGATCATTGCCTCACAAACGCAAAGAGCAGGTTTGCTTGATATTTTGGGTTTCGCTGACAATGTCAATGTTCAAGGAGAGGAACAGCGTAAATTGGATGTTTATGCGGATGATGTTATTTACCAATTAAATAATCACACAGGGCGATTATGTGCAATGGTCTCTGAAGAACGTGAAAATGTGATTCCCATCCCCAACGATCACGCGAAGGGAAAGTATATTTTGGTCTACGATCCCCTTGATGGGTCATCCAATATTGATACCAACATCAGCATTGGCACCATATTTGGCGTCTATCAAACCCTTGATTTTGAAAACCGGGGCAGATTGGAGGATTGTCTCCAACCCGGCAAAAATCTAATCGCTGCAGGTTATATTTTATACGGAACCAGCACCATGCTGGTATACAGCGCTGGAGAAGGCGTTCACGGCTTTACATTGGATCCTTCCTGGGGTGAATTCATTTTATCAGACGAAAATATGCGCTTTCCAGATCCACCGCAATATTTTAGTTTTAATCACGCCATTACCAATCGCTTACCGAATTCCATGAAAGATTACATTCAATGGCTTCTAAATTTACAGGAGCCAAAGCTCACCCACCGCTATGTTGGATCGATGGTGGCAGATTTTCATCGCAACATGATCCACGGCGGTGTCTTTGGTTATCCCGCCGAAGAGACCAAACCCGATGGTAAAATCCGCCTGCTCTATGAGGCAGCGCCCCTTGCTTACCTCGCTGAACAAGCTGGCGGCTATGGGTCTGACGGCACACAGTCCTTACTGGATATTAAACCGAGCAGTCTCCATCAACGCGTACCAGTTTTCATTGGCGACCGTTTCTTGGTCGAAAAGGCTGAGGAATTTATGTCCGGCAGGATAATATAGCCCAGTATTCAAAAAATTATCGTAAAATTCTAATATCTGTATTCATCAACAGCCGTTTCAAAAAAACGGATATCCTCTCGTCATAAATTTTGTCTGGGTAAACCAATTCACCATTAATTCTTAGCGGCTCAGATGCGTCAATAATTTCTCTATTTTATTGAACATTCAATAAGTTTTTTTTAAAAAATTCGCGAGGTATCTCACAATAAGCAAATTCGTCCTGTAGGCAGTTCCGTTTAGCCAGGCTTTAATCCTCTTGTCAACAAAAAAACAATGATAAATTTCATAAAAAGACCGCTAAAACTTAATAGGAGCAAAGTATGTGCTTCTCCAATGCCATCCCCCTCCCCTGTTCCAAAAACGATGTTCGCAAATTTCGGTGGAAAATATTTATAAAATTTAAATATCTTCAAGATAAAATTACCCTTGAAAATTGAAAGTTAATAAAATAATAATCTTTAACATAAAAGGAAAATATCATGAACAAGAAATCACTAGCCGTATTGTTAATCTTTATCACCAGTCTGACCGCGGTATTTGGCGCTGTTGGTGGTGGATTGATGGTTTATAAACTTGAAAATATGGGTTTAATAAACTTTCAATCGCTTGACTCGTCCCTTCCCACCGAACCCATGGCGGTGGAACCGGCAGACGAAACAACCATTGATGAAAACATTGAAACCACAACTTCCGACCCGATCTTTTTCAGAAATACAGATATTGAAACAACTGTGACAAATGTTGTCCAACAAGTAGGGCCTGCAGTTGTGACCGTGGTTGGCACAGTCACTTATCAAACAAGTCCTTTCGGTTGGACCTCATCTTCTGATGTGAGCGGCAGCGGTGTGTTTATTTCCGAAGAGGGATATCTCATCACAAATTATCACGTTGTTGAAGATGCCAGTGATTTATATATTATCCTTTCCGATGGCACTGAAGCAGCGGTAAGCCTTGTGGGTTATGACATCTATGCCGACTTAGCAGTGCTTAAATCTGAAGGAAAGGTTCCTGCAGTAGCAATACTGGGCAATTCTGAGGTCCTTGATCCTGGTGAGACCGTTATTGCCATTGGATCTCCCCTTGGCGATTTTAAGAATTCAGTCACAACGGGTGTGGTTAGCGCAACCGGCCGTGCCATCGACACAGGTGAAGGTTACAAAATTGAAGATCTTATCCAAACTGACGCGGCTATCAATCAAGGCAATTCTGGGGGACCCTTGGTCAATTTGGCAGGGGAAGTGATTGGGGTAAATACCCTCATTGTCCGCTCGAGCGGGTCCGGAACAACAGCAGAGGGCTTAGGTTTTGCCGTTCCTTCGAACACTATTCTAGCTATTGCCAGTCAGATCATTGAAACCGGACGATTTTCGCGACCATTTATTGGGATCCGATATCAAACAATCACCCCCAGCATTGCCAATCGCTACCGATTGCCTGTTGAATATGGTGCCTACATCACAGAGATCAGTGAAAACAGCCCCGCTGATGTTGCTGGTTTGCGTGCTGATGACATCATTGTCCAAATTAACGATATCCCCTTGGATGAAACCCACTCCTATCTCAATACGATCTTTAAATTTGAACCCGGAGAAACTGTCACAGTTCAATATGTGAGAGATGGCGAATTACAAACAACTGAAGTGATATTAGGCGAAACTTAGGCAATAAACACCAATAAACTTACTGGCTCAAAATCATCAGCCTACAAAATAAACTTGACAAACAAGTTTAATTTGTTAAACTTCAAGTTTATAAACGACTAGAAATGAAAGGAAATCTGAAATGGCTTATACTTTTACAAACTCTAAGGGAAAAACCTATTTCTTACATCGAAAGCAATCAAAAACCTCTACTGGCAAAATTCGTGACTTGTACTACTTTGCTGGAGATTTACGGCCAGATTTTGCCATCGACGAAGTACCAGAAGGAAAGCATGTAGTTGAAATGGACTCCGGATTACCCGTCTTGAAGAAGAACGAGTAAAGGATTTTAAAGTTCGTTAAACATTTCAAAAAAAAATAAAAAAAGAACCGCGCTTGCATAAAGGCGGTTCTTTTCATATTGTCTGATTTTTCGTGCTCTTAGCCAGTCCGTCGTCGTGTTGCAACGTCAAAGACCACTGCTGCGACCAAGACTGCACCTCGGACAATGTATTGTGTTGAGATATCAATACCCATCAGGTTCATGCCATTGGTCAGGGATATCATCACCAGGGCACCAATCAACGAACCCGTGACCTTACCAACGCCACCAGCGGAGGAAACACCTCCCACATAAGCTGCTGCGATCGCGTCTAGCTCAAACCCAGCACCGGCGGTTGTCGTCGCAGATTGCAACCTCGAGGCATATAGCATACCTGACAAGGCCGTCAGCATCCCCATAGAGCCGAACACAATGTAAGTGATCTTCTTAACGCTGATACCGCTCAATTCTGCAGCTTCCGGGTTGCCCCCGACAGCGTAAATATGGCGGCCGATGGCCGTTTGCGTCGTGATGAAGTGAAAGATAAAAGTTACCGCAAGCACGATCACAGCCGTCCAAGAAAGACCATTATAACCCGCCAAAACGTAGGTGATCACACCCAACACCAAAACAATAAAGATTGTCTTGATAATAAAAAGATTCTGGGAAAGAACCTCAAAACCATATTTCATCTTGTTTCTGCGGCTTGAAATTTCGGACACTACCATAGCAATTGCGGCAGCAATACCTAGCAGCAGCGTTAGTTTATGTAAGCCAGGCAGGAAATTGGGCAGTGGAAGATCAGGGATATAACCGTTACCAATGGCATTAAAAGTGTCATTGGGAATAATGATTGTGCCTGTTTTGATGGTAGCCTGAAGCAGGGCACCCCGATAGATCAACCATCCAGCCAAAGTTGCCACAAATGAAGGAATTCCTAATTGCGCAACAAAAAAACCGTTGAGCAATCCTGCAATAATCCCTACTCCCAAAACCAACGGGATCACAACCAACAAAGGTAAGCCCCAGGTTGTAAGGCCAATCGCCACAACGGCGCCCAGAAAACCTGATAAGTAGCCAATTGAAAGGTCAATGTGTCGGATAACAATGACTAAAGTCACCCCAACAGCTAGCACAGCAATATAGCCCATTTGATTGACAAGATTGCTGATATTCCTTGAATTAATGAAAATGCCATCCGTAGATACGGCAAAAAATGTCATAATAACAATTAAGGCAATGTACATGCCATAATCACGGATGTTTCTTTTAAGTAATTGTCCAAGTTCTTGAAATAGTGACATATTAGTTCCTCAACTTGTAGCTAATCTCATGATTGATTCCTGGTCAGCTTTATCAGATTCAATTTCACCCGTTAGCCGACCCTCGGAAAGTACATAAATCCGATCCGTCATACTTAATATCTCTGGCAATTCAGATGAAATCATTATAATGCTCATCCCATCTTCAACCAGTTTGTTCATAATTGTAAAAATTTCAAATTTTGCACCCACATCAATGCCGCGTGTGGGTTCATCCAATATCATCACATCTGGTCTAACATATAACCACTTAGCCAAGGAAACCTTTTGTTGATTTCCACCGCTTAAATAAACGACTTTCTGTTCGATACTGGGCGTTTTGATGTTCAATGAATCGGTATATTCTCGGGCATCTTTAATCTCAGCATTCTGATTGATCACGCCATACTTAAGGATCCTTTTTAAGTTCGCAATTGTAATGTTCGATTTAACATCTTGGATAAGAATTAACCCGTTTCCCTTACGATCCTCAGATACATAGGCTAAGCCATCCTTAATAGCCCGCTCAGGATGGGAAAATTTTACCGGATTACCACGAAGAAATATTTCGCCATCAACTTGATAACCAGGTGTATTTCCAAACAGGCTCAACGCAAATTCGGTTCTCCCTGCCCCCATCAAACCTGTAATGCCAATCACTTCACCTTTTCTGACCTGGATATTCACATCCTTCAAGATTTGGCGATCACGCCTTGGATCATACGCATTCCAATGACGAATTTCAAATATCACTTCGCCTTTTGGTTTTTCCTCACGTCTGGGATATATATTTTCAATAGACCGACCGACCATATGCTTAATGAGTACATCTTCATTAATTTCACCACGATCTGCATCCAATGTTATGACGCTTTGACCATCCCTTAAAATTGTAATCTTATCTGCAACTTCGATTACTTCTCGTAATTTATGGGAAATCAAAATTGAAGTAACACCTTGCTTCTTAAATTCCTTCAATAAGTGTAATAAATTATCACTATCAGTTTCATTGAGTGCTGCAGTTGGTTCATCCAATACGAGCAATTTAGCATTCCGGCTTAGTGCTTTTGCAATTTCAACCAGTTGCTGTTTGCCAATCCCTAATTCTTTAATTTTCAAGGTTGGATTAACATCCAAATTAACCTTTTTTAGGACCTGAACAGTCCTATTAATTGTTTCATTAACGTCAATATTAATTCCCTTAGTAATTTCATTACCAAGAAAGACATTTTCAAAAACTGTCATTTCTGGCACCAAAGCAAGTTCCTGGTAAATTACTGCGATGCCTGCTTGTTCACTATCACTAACGCCTTTATATTGTTGAAGTTCACCTTCAAAGTAGATTTCACCTTCATAAGAGCCATATGGGTGAACACCACTGAGCACTTTCATCAGAGTGGATTTACCAGCGCCATTTTCTCCCACAAGACAATGAATATCGCCGCGTTGTACTTCGAAACTGACATCGTCGAGCGCTTTTACACCAGGAAATTCTTTGGTGATGTTCTTCATTTCTAGAATTGGAACACTCATATTTTCTCCAGAATTCCTAATAGTTTATATTTGAATAGTGATGGTGTAAACACCATCACTATTCGTTTGTTATCGTTCTCTTAGTACTTAATCAAGGCCAGTGAATTCGCTGGCATCCCAATAACCTGAGTCGATGATCGTTTCTTGCACATTGGACCGATCAACTGTAATGACCTCAGATTGCTTTGCGGGAACATCGATCTTGCCATTGTTGTACGCACCAGTGGTCTCAACATCCGCACCTGTGACAACGGAAATCGCCATTTCAATGGCATCATCTACCAGGTTGCGAACGTCCTTCAAAACCGTCATGGACTGCTTACCGTCGATGATGTATTGCACAGAGGCAATCTCAGCATCCTGTCCGGTCACCACATAGCTGGTGATTGCCGGGTCAGCCCCGAAGGCATCTGCAATCGCGCGTGCTGTGCCGTCATTAGGTGCCAGGATGAAGACGTCACCCTTGTCGTCAGCTGTAGCTGAGGTCAGGTTGGCATCGGCTAAGCTCTTAGCATCGTCAAAATCCCAGTTGGTGGTGATTTGGCCGATGATGGTGCCCATCTCATCACGGGTCAGTGTGGCCTTGTCCTGTAAGGCTTCTGCTTCACTGGAGTTTACGATGTAGAATGTGCCATCAGCAATCTTCGGTTGTAATACGTTCCAGGCACCTTCGAAGAACAGGAAAGCGTTGTTGTCGGTGGCAGCACCAGCATACAGGTACAGGGGGTTACCCTCACCCTCGGCTTTGTCAACCAGATATTGCGCCTGGGCTTCGCCTACGGCGACGCTGTCAAAGGTCACATAGTAATCCACGGCATCGGTGTCTGTAATCAGACGGTCGTAGGAAATGATCGTCACACCAGCTTCGCGTGCTGCTTCAGCGGATGCTGCGGCGGCGGCGCTGTCATGCGGGCACAGAATAATCACTTGCACACCCTTGGTGATTAGTGCCTCAACGTTAGATTTTTCCATGGAGGGGTCTGCCTGGCTGAACAAGATCTCAACATCATAGCCAGCTTCATTCAACTTGCTTTCGAAGCGGGTCTGATCCTGGATCCAGCGGGGTTCGTCCTTGGTGGGTAATACAATGCCCACTGAAAGCTCACTTGGCGCTTCTGGTTCGCCGGTATCTTCCAAACCAGTGAATTCGCTAGCAGGCCAATAACCCGAGTCGATGATCGCCGCAACCACATTGCTCTGATCAACTGTGATGACCTCAGATTGCTTGGCGGGAACATTGATCACGCCGTTGTCATACTCACCGGTGGTCTCAACGGTTTCACCTTCCACAACAGAAATTGCCATTTCAATGGCATCGTCTACCAAATTGCGAACGTCCTTCAAAACCGTCATGGACTGCTTGCCATCGATGATGTACTGCACAGAGGCAATCTCAGCATCCTGTCCGGTCACCACATAGCTGGTGATTGCCGGGTCAGCCCCGAAGGCATCTGCGATCGCGCGGGCGGTGCCGTCATTGGGTGCCAGGATGAACACATCACCCTTATCGTCAGCTGTAGCTGAGGTCAGGTTGGCATCGGCTAAGCTCTTAGCATCGTCAAAATCCCAGTTGGTGGTGATTTGGCCGATGATGGTGCCCATTTCGTCACGGGTCAGTGTGGCCTTGTCCTGTAAGGCTTCAGCTTCACTGGAGTTGACGATGTAGAATGTGCCATCAGCGATCTTGGGCTGTAATACGTTCCAGGCACCTTCGAAGAACAGGAAGGCGTTGTTGTCGGTGGCAGCACCAGCATACAGGTACAGGGGGTTGCCCTCACCCTCGGCTTTGTCAACCAGATATTGCGCCTGAGCTTCGCCTACGGCGACGCTGTCAAAGGTCACATAGTAATCCACGGCATCAGTGTCTGTGATCAAACGATCATAGGAAATGATCGTCACACCAGCTTCGCGTGCTGCTTCAGCGGATGCTGCGGCAGCGGCGCTGTCATGCGGGCACAGGATGATGACCTTCACACCCTTGGTGATCAGTGCCTCAACGTTAGATTTTTCCATGGAGGGGTCTGCCTGGCTGAACAGGATCTCGACATCATAGCCAGCTTCATTCAACTTGCTTTCAAAACGGGTCTGATCCTGGATCCAGCGGGGCTCGTCCTTAGTGGGTAATACAATACCTACTGCAAGTTCCTCACCGGCTGGTGGTTCTTCTGTTTCAGTGGGTTCCTCATCAGTGGGACCACAACCTACAAGCAGCATTGACACGATCATCAACAAACTTAACAAAACAAAAAACTTTTTCTTCATGCTCCATCTCCTTCTACAATTAGGTGAATTAAAGTAAATCGTACACTTATTCTCAATAAACCTCCTATTCTTCTTGGATTTCTGAGAAAGATTGTATAGATCAACTTCAACTATTATACAATAATTTATCCTTTCTTTTAAAATCTATTTTGCCAAAAGATATTAATTTTTCCTCAAATTGCCACTTTCAATGTTTTTAGTTGTTTCTAACAATTGACATTGTGTGTATTTATAAAGGCAATATATGTTGATTAATCTGTTAAAGCAAAAATTATTTTAGAATACTCTCAAATAAAATCAGAAATTTTCTGCCTTGGACAGTATAATAACGCTTAGAAAATTGGAAGGAATCTTTAAATGACCAATCAACTTATCTACGAGTTAATTGGGTATGCAGCATCGTTATTAATTGCTATTTCATTAATGATGAAGTCTCTCATCCGATTACGCATAATCAACGGTCTTGGCGGCCTCATATTTGTCGTGTATGGCATCCTGATCAAAGCTTATCCGGTTGCGGTTTTAAACGGATTGATTGTCATCATAGATTTGTATTACCTAATTAAGATGCTGAAACGGCAAGATTATTTCACGCTAATGAAAATCACCCCATCGAGCAATTATTTACAATATTTTTTAAATTTCCATAAATCAGATATTCAACGTTTTTTTCCGAGCTTCGTCTATGAACCCCAACCTGATGATTTAGCCTTTTTCATTCTCAGGGATACGGTTCCTGCTGGCGCTTTTATTATTAGAAAAGATCAGGATTGCGGAAAAATTCTTGTGGATTACGCTCTAAGTGATTATCGCGATTTTAAAATTGGCGGATTCTTGTTTGATGACAACGCAGATACCTTGATTAACCTAGGCATTCATACGCTCGAGACAACCGGCAGTGTGGTTGAACATAAAAAATACCTCGCTGAAATGGACTTTACTCATATTGAAGGGGATCTTTACCGGAGAGAACTTCATCCCCATTTCATTTCTGATAAGAAATTTTAGGGAAAGCTTGAGGGTAATTAGCTCAAGCGAATTACTCTTCCGCAATCAAACTTTTTGCCTGATAAATTTCATATTCAAAAGAAAAAAGGGTTGCCTCTGCAGACAACCCTTGATTTTTCATTTGTGGTTTTTCTAAAGAAGTCCTAGCCAAATCTTAAACTTTCTTAACTTCTATTATTGCGCTGAAGCTTCCGAATGGCTTTCTTTTTTGCAATACGTCTTTCTTCACTCTTTGATGTAAAGAATCTCCGCTTGCGATGTTCTGAGAGCACTTTGGATCGGGTCACTTTTTTGCGGAATCGACGCATTAACTGACTAAATGATTCATTATCTCGTTTTTTTACTTTTACCAATTCAATTTCACCTCCTTGGTTTAGTCCCAAATTGTAGATAAATATCCAACTTATCCGATGGCGCTTGCTACTTCTCGACTAGGTGTAATCTGCTTTTTATATCAGGACGTTGTCAACTTAAAAACATTTTGCTGGACAAATTTTTGACCGAGCAGGATTTTTTCTAATCTTATTGACCATCCTGCAAATCAAATTCACACCCATTATACCGGCATGACTCCTAAGCCGCAAATTTCCTAATCACGCCAAAATGCTTCAGCTATGATTCCAAACCGCTGATTAAGATCTTCTGCTATCCATTGGAGCTTCTTGGGCTCAACGCATGCTACATTCGATTCTGCTGTGGGCCTTTCAATCGAATAAATATGAACTTTTTGAGGTTGTAGTTCTGCTACCAAATTTACCCATGCCTCATAGGCCTGTCCCCGTGCATTAGTAACATCACCATCAACGAACATCGTTTGAAGTATCAAATTTTGCAGTGATTTCAAACCAAATATAATTTCTGAAAATTCAATACCAGGTTTTGGTCGATTGATAGCTTTAAAAGTATGATCATCCCCTGCATCAATTTTCATCATTGGCGCTTCGACCATTTTCAATGCATTTAGAATCTCGGGCTGATAAACTGTTGAAGCGTTTGAAAGAACACCAAGCTTTGCTGCTGGTCTGAGCTGATCTCGTAATTCCTTTACCATGCTTATAATTTCAGGAAAATCCGGATGCAGCGTAGGCTCTCCATTGCCAGAAAACGTGATCATTTCAATTGTTCGGGGTTTTCTTAATGCTTTTTCGACCTCTCGATGAACCTCCGCTACAGATGGTAAACTCGAACGTTTGGGTTGAGAGGTCAAGATGTCAGTCCGACCATATTCACAGTAAATGCAGTTAAAAGAACAAACTTTACAATCACTTGGCATCAAATTAATTCCCAATGATCGACCCAGGCGGCGTGACAGGATCGGTCCATAGACTATGCTTGTTTGTAGAGCGATGCCAGTCATTTTATTCTCCTCAGCAAAAATATCTTGAAGATATTCACAATTAAGGATAAGCGATTCGTAAAGAATGCTTTCTTTATCATTTCTTAACCATACAAAGTTAAGATTAATTTTAAAAGCAATCTGTGCATATCATAACATTAACACAGAACCTATGAATTATAATCAAATAAACAATGGATAAAAAACAGATTCTAATTGTTGATGACAAGTTTTCAGTGACCAGGATGATCTCGGATTATCTGATTTCAAAAGGTTATGAAACAATCGTCGCCCATAATGGTGTTGAGGCCTTAACAGAAGCACGCATTCACAAGCCAGATCTTATTCTGCTGGATATTATGATGCCGCAAATGGATGGTTTTCAGTTCATCCAGACTTTTCGTAAAGAAAGTTCAACGCCAATCATCCTCCTAACAGCCAAAATTGAAGAAACGGATAAAGTCTTTGGATTAGGGATTGGCGCGGATGATTATGTGACCAAACCTTTTAGCCTTGCTGAGCTGGTAGCTCGTATTCAGGCGGTCTTACGAAGATTAGTCCCATCCTCCATTACAAATGGCATTCTTTCCTTTGACGAATTAATAATTCACCCCGATAAACACGAGGTTTTTAAGAATGATAAGGAAATTAAACTTACACCGACAGAATTTGAACTGCTCCTGGTTATGTGCAAGCAACCTAAGAGGGTCTTCAGCCGAGAACGACTGCTTAAAGAAGTACAGGGGGAAAGTTATGGTTCACTTGAGAAGACGATTAATGTCCACATTCGTAATTTGAGGGTAAAAATCGAGGATGATCCAGCCAATCCTCACTACATTCAGACTGTATTTGGGGTTGGTTACCGTTTTAATGTTGAACCAACACGATGAAATCATTATCGCTCAGAACAAAATTCATCTTAGCTTTCTTAACCGCATCTTTAGTTGCCATAGGATTGGTTGGAATTTTTACAAGCCAGTTTTCAAGGCGCTTATTTCAGTCCTTCATTATTGACAATCTTATTGAAGACTATGCCTCAATCGTTCAAGAATATTACGAAACCAATTTTACTTTAAATGGAATTGAATCCGCATTACGCTATTCAACTACGAGCAATGCGGGTCAATTTGATGAACTTGGCAGGCCAGGTATTATTTTGATCTCCCCTAATCAAATCATTATCATTGGAGACAGCAGTCATCCCAGTGGCACTTCTCTTGCCAGAAAAGACATCTCCGAAGCCCACCCCATTGAAGTTAACGGGCGAACGATTGCCTACATCGCCATTATTACGCCAGCTTTCCAGCCCAGTCCCCAAGAGACTCAATTTATCAAGCAAACAAATCGAGCCTTATCTTATGCAAGCCTTGCTGCAATTTTCTTGGCCATAATTTTAGGGCTACTCTTTACAAGGACTTTGTTAAAGCCACTGGCAAGTTTGAATCAGGCGCTTGGGAAAATGGAACAAGGAGAATTACTACAACAGGTGCAAGAAACATCCGATGATGAGTTGGGAGAAGTCATTACTGGTTTTAACAACATGAGCAATGCCCTTGCCAAAGCTAACCAACACCGGAAACAAATGACAGCGGACATCGCTCACGAGTTGCGCAGTCCACTAACGGTGATTAATGGTTACCTAGAAGCATTACAAGATGGAACCTTGGCGCCTACACCCGAAAGAATTGAAATCATCCAGCAAGAAGTTTCCCAACTCAATCGCTTGGTGAGGGATTTAAGAACTCTATCATTAGCTGATTCTGGGCAATTAAGTATCAACAAAGATCATATTAACATCGATACGCTTTTCCAGCATTTGACAGATGCCTACAATTTACAGGCTAAATCAAAAAATATTGAACTTGAATTCCGAAAATCAAACGGCTTTAACACTATCTTCGCAGATGAAGGGCGCATTTTGCAGGTTTTTTCAAATTTAATCACCAATGCCCTTCGTCACACTAACCCGGGAGGGAAAATATTAGTTAATGCACGTCAAAAGAATGACACCACTATCATTGACCTGATTGATACTGGTGAAGGCATCCCCGACGATCAATTAGAATCAATTTTTCAAAGATTCTACCGAGCTGATCCTTCCCGTCAGTCTTCCAGCGGTGAATCCGGTTTAGGCTTGAGCATTGTTAAAACCCTCGTCGAAGCACATGGCGGCAGGATATCTGTCCTCAGTAAAATGGGAATCGGGACAACTTTCACTATCGAATTGCCAAATAACTGAATTTTTCGAGCTAGGCGCTAACCTGTTTGAGTAATACTGTCTGGACAGGGTAGGGTAAATCGATTTTATGTTCTTCTGATGCAACCTTAATCGCTTTCACAACCTCGGACTGAACAATAACAAAATTATCTTTATGCTGATCGACCCAAAATCTTGCAGAAAGCATCAATGCAGAATCGCCCAAAGTGTCCGCCATAATTGAAGGGGCTGGCTCCATAGCGACGCCAGGTACGGACTTAATGGCCTCAAGGAATACTTTAATGGCATCCTCCGTGTTTTCTTCATAACCCAAACCAATCGATACGGTCGCCCGCCGGAATTTTGAAGTCGTGTTATTGATAATTGGGTTTTCAAAAACCTGGGTGTTGGGAATGATCACCAATTCGCCGTCCAGCGTTTCGATCACTGTGTCCCGAATGTTAATCTCTTTGACCGTTCCTGAAAAATCAGAAACTTCAATAAATTCACCTAATTGGAATGGTTGTCTGATTAATAACAACAAACCAGATATGAAATTCTTAGCAATATCTTGAAGTGCAAAACCTATCGTAATACCTGCAATGCCTAACCCGGCAACAAAACCGGTGACATCAAAATTAACTTGAGATAGGGCTAAAATCGTTCCCAAAATAATCACCGACCACTTTGCTATTGTGGATAGCAATTGCAAAATTTCCACACTTTCAATTTTTTTATTGGCAACTTTCCGGACCCACTTTGCTACAAATCCTGCAAGAACCAATGTTAAAATAAAAATGATGACACCGGCAATTAATTTTGGCAAAAATTCAACGAAAGAAACAAGCCAATCTTGAAATATTTCTGATAATTCCATATTGCTCCTTTTTACTCATTTAATTTGACTATTTTACTAAAAACAAAATAAATAATACCTGATGTCTTTAAATTAATAAAAGGTCATGTAATTACCATGACCTTTTGAATTTGTCGTTATTTTTATTTTATTAGAGGTAGTTTCGCAGTTTGTTTTGGTTTTGGGGACTGCGAAGTTTCCGCAATGCCTTCTGCTGTATTTGTCGGATACGTTCTCGTGTAACGCCAAAAATCTCACCCAATTCTTTAAGTGTGTGACTTCGGTTCCCTTCAAGGCCAAAACGCAATTTAATGATGCTGGCTTCCCGCTCAGAAAGTTCGCTTAAAGCCAGGCTGATGTCCTCTTCCAACAAGCGCTGTTGAACAGAATTAAATGGGACAACAGCGTCTTCGTTTTCAATAAAATTGATTAACTCGCTTTCGCCATCTTCACCAACAGGTTTATCCAAAGAGATAGGTAAACGAGCATAATGGATCAGCTGTCGTAACTCCTCTGGATCTTGCTCGACATGTTCTGAAATTTCTTCCAATGTAGGCTGTCGGCCCAAGTTCTGAGCCAAATCCCGCGTCACATGTCTGACTTTCCGTAAACGGTTGCTCAAATAATTGGGCAAACGAATTGTCCGTTCTTTTTGATTAAGAAATCTCAATACAGAACGCCTGATCCACCAGGTGGCATAGGTGCTGAAGCGATTGCCGCGTTTGTAATCAAACTTATCAACCGCTCTGATCAAACCGACGTTTCCTGCTTGAATCAGGTCAAGGAAGGAAGATCCATATCGGCGGTACTTTTTAGCAATACTTACCACCAAACGAATATTTGCTTTGATCAAATATTCACGAGCTTCTTTACCTTCCTTAATTAATCGCTTGATTTCTTCAATATTCTGAATGTCGCCTTCGCTCTCGATCATCGTCAAACGCGCTTGGCGACCGATTTCCATTTTCTTCGCAAGGGAAATTTCTTCTTCCCTTGTTAGCAATGGAACTCGGCTCATTTCATTCAAATATAAACTAACTGAGTCATCTGAAGTGATGCCAGTATGGTCAGAGATTTGTTCTCTGTAATCCATTTCGTCATCTTCTGATTCATCTTTTGGATCGTCAAGCAATGACGAGAGATTTTCTTCCGAAATGGCTTCTTCAGAAAATGTTGTATTCGATGTCATCTATCTTTCTCACTCCTAATTTTTTTTATTTTCTTACTATTCTCTTCTTATTTTTTATTCTAATATAAGATAAAAAAGCCATTGACCAGTTATTTATTGCGTCAATGGGCAATATTCAAAAAGCTAAACTCCAACTGGAGCAACAACGATTCTTCACTCTTTTCATCTCTATTATAACCGATTATGTGTTAAATTTAGCATTTAAATGTTAATAATTGATAAACATTTCTAGTAAATTCGACCTTTTTTATAGAATTTTTCACCTTATGAAAGAATAAAAGCCTTTTTTACTTAGTTAATTTCAAGATTATCATAAAAATTCTATTTATTCAAGGTGAATGTCCAGGGTTCAGCAGACAGAGATTCGGAAATCTACCGTATAGACAAGAAGAATTATTATTTTTTCCTTCGCTTCATTTTCGCAAAGCCCACCCCATCTAGCTTAGTATGACAGTTCTTGCAACGCCCTTCCTCATCTAACCCCACGACTTCAACAGAATAGCCTTCGCGTTTAATAAGCGTCTCGCCACATTTCTTACATCTTGTACGATATCGCCCCCAGACATTGCCAACATAAACGTAATTTAGACCGAGTGATTCACCCATTTCCTTCGTTTTTTGCAAAATCGATTCACTTGTCGGACCGCGATCAGTCATGCAATATTGCGGATAAAAACGACTTAAATGCCAAGGTGTTTCAGCCCCTAACTCGTTTAGAATAAATTCTGCCAAGGCATGCAGTTCATCAGGATCGTCATTCATATCAGGAACAATTAATGTGGTTACCTCTAACCAAATCCCCAATTCTTTGATCAAACGGCAATTATCTAGAACAGGTTGCAATCGTCCGCCCATTAGCTTTCGATATGGTTCATCTCGGAATGCTTTAATATCAACATTAGCCGCATCTAAATAGGGTTGAATCTTCTTCAACATTTCCGGGGTCATGAAACCATTTGTGACGTAGATATTTTTCAAACCTTCTTCATGGGCTAATTTGGCAACGTCGTAGCTATATTCGAAAAATATGGTGGGCTCAGTATAAGTATAGGCAATGGATTGGCAACCTGTGCGAAGCGCTTGCTCAACAACTTCCTCCGGCATCATGCGTTTGCCCTCAGGCATTTCCATGATGCGAGGCATTTGCGATATTTGCCAATTCTGACACCATTCACATCTAAAATTGCAGCCCGGTGTCGCAATTGAGTAAGCCTTACTGCCTGGATAAAAATGATAGAGGGGCTTTTTTTCAATGGGGTCAACACCTTTTGAAATCAAGTTGCCGTACACCAAGGTGTATAAATTCCCATTGCGATTTTCCCTCACTCTGCAAATTCCCCGATGACCTTCTTTTATACGACAACGATGTGCACATAAATTGCAGATGACAGAGTTATCCTCTAGTTTATCGTATAATAAAGCTTCATGAAGCATAAAAACCACCTTTCCATTTTATCGTCTTCATCACCTTAATCATATTCGATATTGATCATCAATTCAAATGACGAGGTTAATTTATGGAATTTACTATTGCCCTAGTTCAATTCAAGCCTGAACGCAAGAATGTTACAAAAAATATTCAAAAAATTCAATCACTTTTACAAGGTCTATCTGCGGATTTAATTGTCTTGCCTGAATTGTCAAATAGTGGTTACTTATACGCCTTTTCTCAAACCTTAATTCCCTTTTCTGAACCAGCAAATGGGCAAGGACCCTTCTTGACAGCGCTTAGAGAAATTGCAGCCAAAACCAAGGGCGTGATTGTTTCAGGTTATTCAGAAGTTGATAAAACCAAACTTTACAATTCGGCCATTGCAATTTCTGCAAAAGGGATTTTAGCGAATTATCGCAAAACCCACCTATACGCCGATGAAAAATCATTATTTCTGCCAGGTGACAGCGGTTTTCGGACCTTCACCTGGAAAAACGTCACAATCGGGATGATGGTTTGTTTCGATTGGATTTTCCCAGAATCAGCCCGCACACTAGCTTTGGCTGGCGCACAAATCATCGCCCACCCCGCCAACCTTGTCCTCCCTTACTGTCAAAATGCAATGATCACTCGCTCCATTGAAAACAAGGTTTTTACAATCACAGCTAATCGGATTGGGGAAGAAAAATTGGGAGAGCAAAAACTGAATTTTACAGGCAAATCGCAAATTACAGACCCCAAGGGTGAAGTTTTATATCGTGGTCCCAAAAATAAATCCACCGTCCATGTCATGAGTATTGACCCCGAAGGTGCTTTAGATAAAAAAATTACACCGCAAAATGACATGTTTGGTGACAGAAGACCTGATTTTTATATTAATTTAGCGCATTTGAAGTAAAACTACGCGAAAATCGATGTAATATTTTAGGGACCAGCTGTTTTGCAACTGGTCCCTTTGTTAATTTCTAGAGTAAATTTACTTACGCACCAAATTTGTCGAAGCGACCAACATGGGCAAGCGCTAAAGGCATCAGTTCAAAAGCTGGGAAACGCACACCCAACCCTCCTGCTCGACACGCTCTTTCGCCAAATTGCGCAATTTCATCGGCGCGACAGGTTTTTGCATAAAACAAGACAGGGACTGGATGCCAACTGTGTGATTTCATCGCACAAGGGGTACTGTGATCACCGGTGATGATCAGGACGGAAGGATCAAGCGCCAATATCCTCGGGAGTAAGGCATCCACTTTCTCAATCTCATGAATCTTGGCTGGCATGTTGCCATCCTCGCCGTAGCTATCCGTTTTCTTGATGTGAACGAAGAAAAAGTCATAATCTTCCCATTTGTCTTCTAACATCTCAAACTCTTCTTCATAAGATTGAGCGGCAGGCATCACATCCATCCCAACCAATTTTGCCACACCACGATACATGGGGTACATCGCAATGGCAAGGGGTTTCAACCCGTAAACTTCTGGGAACATAGGCCAATCAGGCAATTTTGCAAAACCCCGTAGCATTACCATATTTGCAGGATGTTCATCCTTCAATATCTCTTCAGCTTGGCGGACAAATTCTCTCACAATTTCTGCTGCTTTTTCTGAATCAGCATCGAGTGCTTTTGCTGACAAAGGTTTTTCACCCACAACCAAAGGGTCCGTTTCTTCGATATTCGCATTTAGACCCTCTCCACGGATGACCAGTAAGAAGCGATATTCCTTAACCGGTCTCAAGAACACTTCCACACCAGGAATATTCACCTTCTCGTTGAGTAAATCACACAATCTAACAGCGATTTCTGTTGGGATTCGACCAGCCCTGCGATCGGTCACGCGCCCTTGTTCATCTACAGTACAAAAGTTTCCTCGAGCAGCAACATCATTTTTCTGAATGTCAAAATCAATCCCTAAGCCCGAAAGAACACCGCGTCCGACTTTATATTCCAGCGGATCGTATCCAAAAAGTCCTAAATGTGCTGGCCCACTGCCCGGTGTAATCCCAGTTCGAATGGTTTGATGTAACCCCAGCATGCTCTTTTTTGCTAAAGCGTCCATGTTTGGGGTTTCTGCAGCTTCAAGTGCTGTTTTGCCGCCCTCTTCCATGGGAATGCCGCCCAGACCATCCATAACTAAAAGAACGATCTTCCCGACGGGTTTTTCATTTAACAGTGATTTGATAACGTCAAAATCCATTGTCATATCTCCTATCTATGGTTTGTTTGATCAATATTCTCTTAATGCCAATATGTATTATATAAGAATATTTTCTTTTTAGCAGATTTTGTTGTGCTTAGTTCTTTTTAGCTGCCGAGTCTGGGGATGAAAAATTCAGCAAACATCCCCACCCAGCATTTATTTCAGGCTAGTGTATTCTGAAATAACCTTTCAAGATTTGTCTTTTACACTCCAGGGATTAATTGCTGTTAGCATTTATGTTTTCATTGTAAACATTTTGACAATATGCTTCTTTTTCTTCTAAAAGTTCTAACGTGGAGTCCATTTTTGTGATTATTTTGCTAGTAACAATAAATTGATCTGGCACGTTTGGATTGCCTGTCAGCAAAACGCCAATACAATAATTGCCAACATCTTGCAATTGTTCCGCTGAAATCGTCGTTTGATATCCAGGCTTTACAATTTCAATCTTTAATTCTTTGAACGCTTCAATGACATCGCCCCTATTAGAGGATGTCGTTTCATAAACGTATGTCTTCGATTCATTAAATAAAACTATTTTTGTCTTAAAAATGTTTGTAGGCTGATTTAAATCCAGTGTGGAAAAAGCCCAACCATTCAGATCATAAGAACCTTTTCTATCTTCAACCTGAACTAGTCCATCAACGAAATAATTGATTTGATTAGTAATTGCAGGCAAACTAATGTTTTCAATAATGGGTTCATATGCGGTAAAAACTTTTTCACAATCAACACTATTTTCCTTTGTGAGTTCTAGTGTCCATCCCTTACGAACTAAAACCTGGTTTGTATTAATCAGCTGGTAAAAAGGATCTGCAGCATGTTGTAGTAATATCCCAACACAATACTCATCTGCAGGTAATAGTTGTTGATTAATTAATGCAGAGAAACCGGGTTCACCGATTTCGATTTCTAAATCTTGAAAAGCCTCAACAACGTCTGGCCTTCCAATACTTGCAGTTTCAAAATAAAACTTATTTTTATTAGAAGCTAAAACAATAATTGTTTCAATTTGTTCTGGGGCTTTATTCGTCGTTTCTAATGAAAACGCCCATCCGTTGAGACTATGGATATAATTTCGCTCATCATATCTGGACAATCCTTCAATATTAGATCGATAATCATTTGGATTGGTAACTTGTAGATTTTCAAGCTGTTTATCAAGTGGCCTGCCATCTTTTTCGAGGTTTTGTATAAAATATCTGTGTGCAAGTAAGAAAAACATAATTGCCAAAATCACAATTACAAAACGCAGCCAATATTTCTTAAAAAAATTTGATATTGATTGACCCAATTTACACCTCAACTCTAACCAATTGTAATTATTTGATGATAAATAAGAATTTCATTGGGAAAAAAATTTATCACCGACAAGTAGCCAAATACTCAAATTATTATAACATCCAATCAAAAAGATTAAATTCAAAAATGGCTGCCAGTAATAATTTTCGTTAGGAGCAATGCTTCAAACTATATCCAGCCTACTTACTACGAAGTGACATATAAATGAGTATCGCAATGGAACATGTTCTATTCCCCATTGCATTGTTTGACGCAAGGTTCGTTGACACATTCTTTATTTTAAGGTAACCTTTTGCCTGTCTAGCAGAGAAATTTATCCAGAATTGAAATCAATGATGATTTACGACAGTGCCAAAAGAAAACATCCTGCCATTGAAGAATTTTTGGCTTTATTTCGCTATCGTGATCTAATCTATCAGTTGGTGCGGCGGGATATTGTCGCACGTTATAAGCGTTCCGTACTGGGTGTAGCCTGGACAATGCTCAACCCTTTAGGGACGATGCTGATTATGGTTTTGGTGTTTTCTAGAGTCTTCAACACCGTCGAATCCTATCCAACATATGTGCTCACAGGCATTATCTGTTGGACCATGTTCCAACAAAGCACAAGCTTTGCGATGAGTTCCATGGTTTGGGGCAGTCGGCTTTTTCAGCAGATCTACTTACCAAGAACCTCCTTTGTTCTCTCTACTGTGCTAGCAAATTTAGTGAATTTTGTATTATCTTTGATTCCATTATTCTTAATCATGGCTTTCTTAAAAGTACAGTTTCATTTGACGATACTACTTTTGCCATTCTCAATGTTGATTCTCTTCACATTTTCTCTTGGGGTAGCTTTACTTGTCTCAACTTTGGCTGTATTCTTCCCGGATGTAGCTGAAATGTATCCCGTTATTTTGCTGGCGTGGATGTATTTATCGCCGATTATTGTCCCTGTTGAAATTTTAGAAGAAGTGCTAAATGGCTTGGTCTTAACCTTGAATCCATTCTATTATGTCGTGAATATTTTTAGGCTTATTGTCTATGATGGCGTATTCCCCAGCACCCTGGACTGGGGATTGGCTATCTTGGTTTCTTTTACTTTTCTAATTATTGGTTGGGTTCTTTTCACGAAAAAAGCGGATACTTTTTCCTATCATGTCTAACAATAATTATTACGAGCCATCTGAAGAAACAGCTGTTTTTTTAAACGATATTTCAGTTAAATATCAGATTCCAACAGAGCCAATTAAGAACTTTAAAGAGTATGTTATCCGTTATATTCAAGGTCGGATCGAACATAAAGAAATCCTAGCTCTAAAGAGCGTCGACCTTAAAGTTGATAAGGGAGAGGTCTTCGGGATCCTAGGCAGGAATGGCGCTGGAAAATCCACATTGCTCAAAGTGATTTCTAAAGTGCTCATTCCGACTAATGGTCGTGTTTGGATCAGGGGAGACGTAAGTCCCCTTTTACAACTTGGCGCAGGATTTCATATCGAATTAACCGGCAGAGAAAATATTTATCTCAATGCAACCTTATTAGGGCACTCTCGCAAAGAAATCGATGATAAATTCGATGAAATTACTGATTTTGCTGACATCGGCATGTTCTTAGAAGCTCCTTTGAGAACTTACTCCTCAGGCATGATCTCTCGCTTGGGTTTTGCAGTAGCAACAGCATGGCAACCCGATATCCTTATCTTGGATGAGGTCCTTTCAGTGGGCGATGTGGCATTTCAGGAAAAATGCATTCAAAGGATGAAGAACTTCAGAGAAAGTGGGTCTACGGTATTAATCGTTTCTCATTCAATTGAACAGATCCGGTCAATCTGTAAACGAGCGATGTGGCTCGATCATGGAGAAATACAAATGATTGGGTCAGCAGGTGAGGTATGTGACACCTACTATTCCGCACTGATAGCCAATTAAGATTTTGTCACGAATTATTGTTTTTTGATTGTATAATTTTCATTTCTTGTTGAAATGTCCTGTTATAATTTGCTATGCATTATCGAAAGAAATGAGATATGAGATTTATTCGAACCCGTATCCCGGATGTCCTCCGGGTTGAACCTAAAGTATTTTTAGATAAAAGAGGATTCTTTTTAGAATCCTATCAAAAGGAAAAATTTTCTGAGGGAGGGATTCCTTTCGAATTTGTACAGGACAATCATTCCTCATCACAAAAGGGCACCCTGCGGGGCTTGCACTATCAGGTGACACACACCCAAGGGAAATTGGTTCGTGCAGTAATTGGCGAGATCTTTGACGTGGCTGCGGACCTCCGTAAAAACTCCCCAAATTTTGGTGAATGGGTGGGCGTGATTCTCTCTGCCGAAAATAAAGCCCAATTATGGGTTCCACCTGGTTTTGCACACGGTTTCTATACCTTATCTGATAGGGCTGATGTAATTTATAAAGCTACAGATTACTACGATCCGGCCGGTGAACGCTGCATCCGTTGGAACGACCCCGATTTAGCGATTAATTGGCCAATCCCAGAAGGCTCCGAACCTCTGGTTTCCTCTAAAGATCAGGCAGGTTCATTCTTTGCTGATGCGGAGGTATTTGAATGAAACGCAACGTCCTCATTACAGGTGGCGCAGGTTTTATTGGTTCAAACTTTATTCGCTATCTTCAGAAAACCGAACCCGAAATTATAATCGTAAATTTAGACCTGCTTACCTACGCGGGCAGTCTTGAAAATCTAAAAAATCTCCCAAATCCTGACAATTATCAATTTTTTGAGGGCGATATTTGTAATCAGCAATTGGTCGAATCGCTGTTGCGTGAACACAACATTGATACCATCGTCCATTTTGCCGCTGAATCCCATGTCGATCGTTCATTGGAAGGGCCGGGGGCATTTATTCAAACCAATATCGTTGGAACCCACACACTTTTAGAAGCTGCCCGGCAAGTATGGCTGAAGGAAAAACTAATTTCAGATCGACCAATTCGCTTCCATCATATCTCTACCGATGAGGTCTACGGAACTCTTTCCCCTTCGGATCCGCCTTTTGAAGAGAAAACGCCTTACGCCCCAAATTCGCCCTATGCAGCCTCCAAAGCAAGCAGTGATCACCTCGTTCGAGCCTATTTTCACTCCTTTGGATTACCAATTTCCATTTCTAACTGCTCAAACAACTATGGACCCTACCAGTTCCCTGAAAAATTGATTCCGTTGATGATCCTCAACGCCTTAACGAGCAAACCCCTGCCGATCTATGGGGATGGCCAGCAAATCAGGGATTGGCTCTATGTCGAAGATCACTGTGAGGCGATATGGAAAATTATTCAGCACGGAAAAATCGGTGAGAGTTACAATATTGGTGGCGGCAATCAACCCGCCAACCTTGAGATCGTTGAGACAATTTGTGGTTTGTTAGATGAAAAACAACCCTTTGCTGATCATAGCCCTCATCGCCAATTAATTCAATTTGTAAAAGATCGTCCGGGTCATGATCGCCGCTATGCGATGAACATCACGAAAATCCAAAATGAACTTGGGTGGCGGCCAACCTACGCTCTTGAGGAAGGTCTTGAAAAGACGGTCGATTGGTATTTGGGCAATTCAGAGTGGCTCAACAATATTATTAAAGAAAAAGATTATCAAAAATGGGTTCAAATCAACTACCAAAAAAGGGATAACTAATTCATGAAAGGTATCATTCTTGCTGGCGGTAAGGGATCTCGTCTTTATCCTTTAACCTTGGGAGTAAGCAAACAACTCCTACCAATTTATGACAAACCAATGGTTTATTACCCCCTATCGATGCTCATGTTGGCAAAGATCAGGGAAATTCTTATGATCACAACGCCGGAAGATCAAGCCCAATACAAACGTCTCTTAGGGGATGGCTCCCAGTGGGGTCTGCAATTTGATTATAAAATTCAAACTGCGCCACGGGGCCTGGCAGACGCCTTCATCGTCGGTGAATCATTTATCAACAAACAACCAGTTGCATTAATATTGGGTGACAATATTTTTTATGGCCATGGTCTACCAGAAAGGCTGCGTTCTGCAGCCAGTTTGACGAAAGGGGCAGTCATCTTTGCTTACCCGGTCAATGATCCAGAGCGTTACGGTGTGGTCGAATTCGACCAACAGGGTAAAGCCCTCAGCATTGAAGAAAAGCCTGCCCAACCAAAATCGAATTACGCTGTCCCGGGTATTTATTTCTACGATGATCAAGTTGTCGATTTTGCTAAAAATCTACGCCCCTCTGCACGTGGAGAAATAGAAATTACAGATTTAAATAAGATGTATATGAATCACGGTCAACTTAAGGTGGAGGAAATCGGGCGCGGCGTAGCCTGGTTGGATGCCGGTATGCATCACAGCCTGCTGCAAGCGTCTAACTTTGTTCAAGCAGTTGAGGAACGCCAGGGCATGATGATTTCTTGCCCTGAGGAAATAGCTTTCCGGATGGGATTCATCAACCAGGATCAACTTAAAGAATTGGCAAATACTTTTAACGGCAACCGTTATGGTGATTATCTGATGAAATTAGCAACAGGCAGGTTGCTTAAATGAGGATCAAGATATTACTTTTGGGTAGTACGGGTCAGCTAGGATGGGAACTAAACCGAACAATGCTTACCTTGGGTGATTTGATCGCTCTTGAGCATCCCCAAGTGGATATGGCAAATTTTGCAGACTTACGAAGCATTGTTCGTGAAATTAAACCAAACCTGATCGTCAATGCCACAGCGTATACAAACGTTGATCAAGCTGAACGCGAACCAGACTTGGCGATGGCTGTCAACGGCATTGGTCCCGGCGTGTTAGCGGAGGAATCAGAGAAACTTGGCAGTGTCCTGATTCACTATTCAACGGATTACGTCTTTGATGGCACTAAAGGTGACCTCTATGTTGAAACAGATCCGCCAAACCCCATCAATAAATATGGCGAAACAAAATTAGCTGGAGAATTAGCGGTGCAGCGCGTTGATGGCGCTCATCTGATTTTTCGAACCAGTTGGGTCTATTCATTGCGCCGCCCTTGTTTTGTTACTAAGGTGCTCAATTGGGCGCAAAACAATAAAACCCTGCGCATCGTGGATGATCAAATCAGCACACCCACATGGTCCCGCACCTTGGCTGAAGCCACGGCCCAAATCATTGCACAGGGGAAAGATGATCCGCTTAATTACTTACGAGAGAAAAGCGGACTGTATCACTTGAGTGACTCTGGCAAGTGTAGTCGCTATAAATGGGCGAAGTTTATCATTGAGATCGCGCCCCAAAAAGAAAACTTTATAGTTGAGGAAATTCTCAAGACAAAATCGGATGAATTCCCTGGCCCAGCAAAAAGACCGGAAAAATCAGCAATGACCTGTGAGAAATTAGAAGAAACGTTCACTATAAAAATGCCGGCATGGCAAGTAGCGCTTATATTAGCGTTATTGAGTATTTAAAAATAAAACAAGCACAGTTGCACCTTGAAATAATAATATGAAAATTAAAAATTCTAAAGTTGAGAAAATTGCATATTTTACTAAAGGTGAGATCGTCACACCCTTGACACAATTGCGCATCGTTGGTCCTTTGCATTTTGAAAATATTGAGATTCAAGCCGACCTGAGAATTGAAGACCTCAATGAAGATGCATTCAATAACATTGATTTAATTGTTCTTCAGCGCGATTTTCCTGACGACTTGGCCTTTTTTAAGAAGATCTTAAAATTTGCCAGGACATTAGAGATCCCCGTCATCTTTGATCTTGATGACAATCTTCTTGCTTTACCAGAAAATCACCCAGACAGATTATCCCATCATTTTGCAAGCTCTTTACTTCCAATTTATGAATCCTTGCTCTTAGTTGACTTTGTCACCGTTAGCACTGAAAAATTAAAGCAAACATTTAAGAGTTTCAATGAAAATATCTACGTTTTACCAAATTATTTGGATGACTCCTTATGGCCATTTCACTTGCCTATTCGACAAAACAAGACAAAGTCAATTACTATCGGTTATATGGGTGGAGAATCCCACAAACCAGATATTGAATGGATTACACCAATCTTAGAGAAAATTAATCAAAAATTTAACGGGGAAATAAATTTTCACTTCTATGGTGTCCAACCACCAAAAGCGTTTTTAAACTTAAACAATGTTAAATATACAGAACTTAAGACTTACCACTATAAAGAGTTTATTGACGACTTTCATCATATAGATGTCGATATAGTTATTGCCCCGCTAGTTGACAATTTATTTAATCATTGTAAAAGTCCATTAAAATTCTTCGAATATAGCACAATGGGAGTCCCTGGCGTATTTAGTGATATCGAGCCTTATAAAAATGTCATTATTGATGGCGAAAATGGCTTTCTAGCAAAATCAGAGGATGAATGGTTTGAAAAATTGGAGACCCTCATTCAAAATCCCGATCTGCGTTATAAATTAGCAAAAAATGCTCAGGAAACAGTCCGAGCTAATTGGTTAATGTCAGAAAATGCCCGTCTCTGGACTGATACCTACAACAAATTTATCCAAATGGGGCCTCAAAGAACACGCAATAACGCTGCAGCTGAAATTATTGATTCTATTTCATCGCAACTTCATGAATTTCATTATCATCAGAACAACATCATTGCTAAGAAAAATTTAGTGAACAAAGCTCTGGAAGAGAAAGAGGTTTTAATTCAAACCCAGAATGAACAATTGTCAGAGCAAAAAAGGCTCATCCAATCAATTTCAGATGAACTTCAAAAACAGGAACAGGTATCACAAAACCTACAGAACAAAGTTGCTGAGAAAGAAATATCCAACAAATCCCTTTCCAATAAATTATCTGAGAAGGAAGGGTTGATTCAATCCCTTAACGAAAAGTTGTCGAGTAAGGAAAAGGAACTATCGTCTTTTTCTTCTCAACTCACAGAAAAGCAACAAACCATTGATAGCCTTAAATCAGAAATTAAGAACAATAGCAAAGACCTGACAACATATGATTCCCAACTCACAGAAAAGATAAAAATAATAGAAAACTTAGAACTGCAGATAAATGATTTGCAGGAGAAGTTTTCATCCAAAAATTCTCAAATTAATCAACAGAACCAAATCGTCACCAAGTTAGAAGAACAAATCAATAATCAAAAATTAGAAGTTGATTCATTCAAGGAAAAACTTTCCAAAATGGAAGAAGAGGTTTTATTTTATTCCTTAAGCAAAAGCTGGCGATTCACAAGGCCGATTAGAAATTTTAAGAAATTATTTAAGGGTGGAAAAAATGATTAAAAATCTATATCAATATTGGTTAATCTCTAAAAGTGGCATCTTTGATCGAAATTATTATCTATTAACTTATCCGGATGTTCGCGCAGCAGACGTCAATCCCTTATGGCATTTTATAAAAATTGGATGGAAAGAAGGGCGTAACCCAACGGGGTTCTTTAACACAAAGTTTTACTTAGAAAATAATCCAGATGTGAGGATCAATGGTATTAATCCCCTTGTGCACTATATAAAATTTGGATTGAATGAGGGAAGAAAGCCAAGACCCGAACACGAAGAAAAGCAATATGATGAGAACGTAGAGTATAAGATCGTTTATCCCGTTGATATCTCACAAACAAGCGCTGACGATATAGATGAATTAGAGGCAATTGATGCCACAGTTTCAGTTATTATCCCAACAAAGAACGCTGGAGAAGATTTTGAATTTCTTCTAAAAATGCTTAAAAATCAAGTGGGAATCAAAAAAATAGAGATTGTGATTGTTGATTCGGGAAGCACGGACAATACCACTCATCTTGCAAATGAATTTGGTGCAAAAATTATTTCTATACCACCCGAAGAATTCTCCCATGCTGACTCAAGAAACTTAGGAGCAGAGAATGCTTTTGGCGATTATTTGCTGTTTATTGTACAAGACGCATTGCCACCTACTAGAACATGGTTATTTGAATTATTGAGTAAATTGATTAATTTGGGCGTTAGTGCCGTTTCTTGTGCTGAGACACCACGACAAAATGCCGATTTATTTTACCGTGTCATCAGTTGGAATCATTACAATTTCCTGGGTGTGAATGAAAAAGATCGAATACTAACAATGCCTGAGAAGGCTGACTATATAAATTTACGTCAAAATGGGCAATTATCTGATCTGTCGTGTCTAATAAAAAGAGAATTATTCTTAGATTATAAGTACAAGATACATTATGCAGAAGACTTAGATTTAGGTATCAGGTTAATTTCTGATGGATATAATTTAGCGTTCTTAGGTTCTATAAGAGTCATACATTCACATAATAGACCGGCTTTTTATTTTCTAAAACGAGGATATGTTGATAACCTTTATTTGTCTGAAATTTTTACCGATTATCTCATTGTAGATATAACTTTTCAAGAACTTATTCCTCTAATTATAATTACCTACAATTATTTCACTGAGGTTTTATTAAGAAAAATTGAAAAAATTGATCCTCCAATTTCTCCAGATATCTTAATCAGTCGCATTAGTGAAGCTACAGAGTCTATAAATCAATTTAAAACTGAATTGATTTTGACTAAGAATTATAACATGTATGTAGACCAGGATTTTATTGATTTTCTAAATTTTTTAGCGAATTTTGTGGGTCCAAAAGGTATCTCGGACAGACCATTAGATCTTTTAATTCAACCATTCATGGGTTTGTTAATCACCACACAAGAGTATCTGAATAACACCTACGAAATTATCGATAGTGATTTATTTGAGGAAATTAAATTCTGCATATTTAAGGAACTATCAATGTTGTTTGGTTCATATTTAGCATATTGCCAAATTAATCACGATGATGAAGAAAAGGCACATTATTCAGAGATCCATTCAAAATTAACTAAAGAAGTCTAACAAAATAAAATATCAAAATTTGTGTAAAACAAATGCATAATAAAAATATGCTGTGATTTTCTACAACTTGCTTGGAATAAATTAAAAGAAATTCATTTCAAGAGTATGCAACACAAAAATTTTATTGATTACCGTGGTTTGATTATCAAAACTAGTCTTTTAGACCTTAAAAAATGAAAATTCTTTATATCATTCATCAATTTTATCCAGAATATCACACTGGAACAGAAAAATTTGTCTTGAACCTTGCCTCAATGTCGCAAAAAGCAGGCAATAAAGTAAAAGTAATCACTTATAGCTTTCTGGATGATTCAAACTTTGATAAGGATGATGGCAATGTTTTGTACAGAAATTACAGCTATCAAGGTATTCCTGTTTTAGCATTTAAGTTAAAAAAACAACCAGATGATATTCATATTACGCTTGAAAATAAATACTCAAGAGAATTTGCATCAAAAATTCTAATTGAAGAATCACCAGACTTGGTCCATGTTGGCCACCCTATGAGAGTACATGAATTCATTTGGGAAGCTCTAAATTTAGGCATCCCCTATGTAATAACATTGACTGATTTTTTCATGATCTGTCCCAAATATATATTAGCGCCTGATGGCCACAGTTTATGCTCAGGTCCTCAAGGTGGAAATGCTTGCAAATTATTATGCAAAGAATTCTCTGGTTCATTTATCAAAAAGCGATTAGCACAATCTGAAAAATTATTAACAAATGCAAAAGCAGTTATCTCTCCATCAAAATTCTTGGCAAGAATGATTAATAATGAATTCGAGAATTTAGGAATAAAAATCATTAATCACGGAATTGACCAAAACCACATAAAACAAAATCAAAAAATATACGATGGCAATTCATCAATTGTTTTTGGCTACGCAGGTTCTCTGATTCACCACAAAGGTGTTTATATTTTACTAAAAGCTTTCAATCAAATCTGTAGCGAAAATGTCAAATTAGAAATTTATGGTTCTGGTCTAAAAATCTATGAAGACAATCTTAAAAAATCCATTTCCAACAACAATAAAGTTACCTTTCATGGAAAATACGCGAAGGAACAATTGGGTGAAATAATGGAAAATATTGATGTGCTAATAACACCATCAATTTGGTACGAAAACTATCCCTTGGTACTTCATGAAGCTTTGGCAAGCGGGGTTCCTGTCATTGCAACTAATTTGGGCGGCATGGCTGAAAAAATTAAGTATGGCAAAAATGGATTAACATTTAATTTTGGGGATTCAGAAGATTTGCAAAAGAAAATTCAAATACTAATAGATAATCCTTTGATAATTAATCAAATGAAAGAATTCATTCAAAATAAAATGATTATTCCTAAAGTAGAGCAAGAAGCGTACAAATATAACCTCATATACAAAAATTATCAAAAACCAAGAACAAACGGAGAATTTATTTAATTATAGAATTTTCAATTTTGTAATTAAGATTAGAAACGAATACCAATCACAAAATTTTAAATATATTTCATTAAAAACTTCATTTCAGAGAATCATAAATTTTACTAAAAATCTGATTTATTCAAACAAATACAATTCAAGGGAATATATTATTATATCTTCAATAATATTTTAACAATCATCAAAATCATAGTATTAGCAATTTCGAATTTTGCTATTCAAGGGGAATATTATCGTCAAAAAGACAATTAAAAATAATAGGAAATGTATTGATAGGGTCCATATCCTGAGTTAAAGGCGCATGTTCGCAATTGGGTAGTAATATTGCGTTGATGATGTGATGCCGATAATCATCAGGATAGTTGCTAAGCGTAACGCGATCAGGGTCTTTACCTCCACCATTTCTAGCACCATGATCAGATTGAAGAATGATAACAGGAGGATTGTTTTTCGGAGCACTATCTAATATGTTAGAAATCATAACATCCGCGACATTCATTGAGAATATATAATTCCCAAGATAATAACTCCAATCTTTATAGTTTTTATTATCGTTGATCGAACCATCCTCTGCAAACATAAATGGATAATGTGGTAAAAGTAAATGAACATAAACAAATCTAGGTGATTCTACCTCATCAAGATGACCGATCTTTTCCATAACATAATATATTTGGGAAGCATGATTTTCAAAAACGGGCCTAGGGAAATTAATTTCCTCAAAAAATGGCCTTAACATAGTTGGACTGATAACTAACTCTACAAAACCATCCGAAAAGCTTGAAATATCCGCTTTCATACTTTCATCAATTTCTAATGAAAAATCCACATCGAATGATGGCATATATGAGTATGCAAGAGGTCCCCCCATTTGATTAAGCACACCAATTGTATATCCTTTGTCCTTTAGATATTGCATCGTTTTATTATTTATAATCTCTTCAAAGTAAAATAATTCCCCATTGTCACCAGTATAGCGCTTGTAATTGAACCGTTCTGCCATCACCACATAGGTATTTGTAGAATGTGTTCTACTCCCCTCTGCAACAAAAAATCCCTTTTCTAACAAACTAGTCGTAAAATCATTAATTCGTCCGTAATTAAAATAATTTCTAATTACATTAAATCCTGCTGCTTCATCTAGAATAATATAGTAAATATCAGGATATTCCTTTAAATTTTTAGAAGTGTCTGATGTCTCATTGGATTCGTTTTGAGTTATTTTATCTAACTTTGCTTTTTGAATTTCTACTGGAACAATCCGGAAAAGATTATAAGCGACTAAGCATGAAATAACTATCAAAACAATTTTATTGATTTGAGAAATCTGTTTTTGCTTTAATAAGCTTAAAAAAAGACTAACAGAGAATCCAAGTAATATGATTAAAGGTAAAACCGAATAATGTTTAACAGTTATAATATCAACTACTACTAGCCAATCATAAATTAACCCATAAGTCAGAAAAAATACAATAAAAATGAAGGCGGCTGGTGCAGCTATATACCGTCTATTTCTGAATAACCCAAAATAGATCAAATAGATTATTAATGCCAAACCAACCATTAGCAATAAAATTGAAAAGCTGCTTGATAAACTTACAATTGAAACATTATTAGCATAGTGAAAGACTAAAAAATAAAAGACTCCCAATATTACTAATAAAGAATCCTTTAATATCCGATTAATAACGATAAATATTCTTGATAATTTTGTCATAAAAGTCAACTTTCAAAAGCTATCTTAAGGTTGAAGAATAGTTTGTAACTTATGCTTATTTTGAATTTGGTTCCATATGTAAGTTATAAATTTCCTCACATTCTGGTTTTTTTTCATCGAATAATTGAATAAATTCTTCTGAAATGAGTAAAACCTTATTTGTGTTAATAAAATAATTAGAATTATCAATTGAGTTTGTAAGTTTCAAAGCAATGCAAAAATTATCATTGGATAATGTTGTCTTATCCACACAAGCATAGAATCCAGGCATGCTAATATCTATGTCCAGGTCACTAAAGTGGTCAACAACATCCTGTCTTGACTTTGCTATTGTCTCAATGAGATAATTCTTGCTAGAATTAAATAGAATGACCTCTGTTTTATAAATATCAGTGGCTTCACTTGGATCAATAGTTAAAAAAGCCCATCCACTTAGACAGAAAATATCACTTTGCTCTTCTAATATTTTAACTGAATCTATAGAGTACTTGCCTTCTTCGGTCGGTTCATGAAAAGTTATGTTTTCAAGCAAAGGAACAGTCTCCGGTTTTGATATCTCACACTTAAGTTCATTTGCATTAAACAATGTAAAAGTATTCGGTGTATGACGAATTATTTGATTCGTCTGGATAAATTGCTCTGTATTTGTCTTTTTATTAGTTAATAATATGCCAATGCAATAATCTCCTGAATTAATTAAATTTTTATTAATTAATACTGAAAAACCAGGCATTTCTATTTCCAAATTCAAGTCGGCAAAATGCTTTATGACATCCACCCTTTCTGATGACCTACTTGAAAAGACATAATTACTTGAATCATTGTATAAAAAAAATTGTGCTTCAATTTCACTCGTAGGTATATTTGAATCTTTAGTAGAAAAAACCCACCCGGCTAAATTATAAAGGTCTAGGTTTTCTTCATATAATGACAAGTAATCAATCGAAAATTTGTATTGACCATCGTCAATGATTTCAGGGATTTCAATATCTTCTTTTACTGGTTTCCCTTCATCAACAAACAACGAAGCAACTAATTTTGGCCCAAATAGGAAGAAAAGAATTGATATCGGTAGAAGTAAAAAAATTATCCAGTATTGCTTCATAAATTCAGTTAATCTTGACGACATGTTTCACCTTTACTCACCTTTATGATTGATAACAACCCATATTATCAAATATCAATGGTAGTTATTGAACAAATCCTTTTCAAAGGATAATGCTTTCACAATTTTAATCTGATCATATTAATTTTAAGCTATTCGTTTCCAAACCCAAGAATACCATAGAAAAATTTATACGGAGTGGAATATTAATTTAAAATCTTTAAAATATTACCCATCACATGTTATGATACATATTATAAATAATTATCTCTGTCAGACCAATTGATTATATATCATATGTATAATATTCTGAAATTCATATACGAAATTATAACTATCAAAACAAGCAAAATGTTTGATGCTAATTTTTACCTAAGTCAATATTCAGATGACATTTCTCAAAAAATTGATCCACTTATTCATTTTCTCAAGGATGGATGGAAACGTGGGAAAAATCCCTCTTCCGAATTTGATACAAATTATTACCTGGAACGCAATCCTGATGTTAAAAATTCTGGCCTCAATCCCTTAATTCATTACATCAGGGCTGGAAAAAAAGAAGGCAGAGCGCCCAAATTCAGCATCTCAAAAAATTATCCTAATTATTATGAATGGATTAAGCGTTTTGATATCGTCACAAAAAATGATCTTAAACGTATCAAATCTGAAATCAATAAATTCCAAATCCACCCTAAGATCACGTTCTTTATTATTAGTGAAGAAATTCAAATTGAATGGTTTTCCAGATTAATCGACTCAATGAAAAATCAATTGTATGATCATTGGGAAGCAATTATTTTCTCTAATCCCCACGATAAGAGAATTATTTCTAATATAACAAGCAAAATAGACCAGCAAAATAAAATCCAATTATTTGCATTTTCTCCCGAAGTATCCAAGTCTGAACAATTAAATAAGGCCATCGATAAGTGTTCAGGGAAGTTCGTCTGCTTTATTTCCCAAGATGTAATTTTGCGCCCGCATACCCTTTCTATGATTGTTAAGGAAATTAACAATGATCCTGATCTTCACATAATTTATACTGATGAAGACCAAATAGACCAATCATGCAATAGGACAAATCCTTATTTCAAACCAGATTGGAACCCGGATCTATTCATATCACAGGATTATTTACACAACACAAGTTTTTTTCATACAGATACAGTGAAAGAAATTGGTGGCTTTAGGGGCGATTTCAATGACTCAAAATATTGGGATCTCACCCTGAGGTTATCTCTCATTTTGTCTGAAAAACAAATTAAACATATTCCATTTGTTCTATTTCAAAAAATAGAACGAAAAAATGGTACTAATAAAACCTTTTCGATTGGTGATCGAAAAGAATATCGACATATGCTCCAGTCTAATTTCAAACATTCAAATTTTGTTGATGTTCAATTTCAGTCCAACGAAGAAAATCATCCGAAAATAATATTTAACATTCCAGATCCAAATCCACTTGTTAGTATTATCATCCCCACAAGAAATAGTCATCATTTATTACAAAAATGCATTGACAGTGTATTGAACAAAACTATTTATCAGAATTTTGAAATCATAATCATCAACAATAATTCCGATGATCAACAATCGATTCATTATCTTTCAACATTAGAAAAAAACGACAAATTCATGGTTCTAACCTATCCCTATCAATTTAATTATTCAGCCATCAATAACTTAGGTGCGAAGCATGCAAACGGTGAGGTGCTTATACTTTTGAATGATGATACTGAGATCATATCCGAATCCTGGATAAATGAGCTTGTCAGCCATGCTTTACGTCCGACAATCGGTGCCGTTGGTGCCATGCTGTATTACCCGAATGACAATATTCAGCACGCCGGCATTATTCTGAATAATAAAAATATTGCAGCACATGTTTATGTTAATGAACCCCGAGGTTACAAAGGGCAGAGAACAAGAGCATCTTTAATCCAAAACTATTCTGCTGTTACAGGCGCATGTTTAGCCATCGAGAAGAAAAAATTTGTAGAAATCGGTGGCTTTGACGAGAAGCATCTGCCAATAGCTTATAATGACATTGATTTATGCTTAAAATTGATGAAAGCAGGTTATCGAAATCTATGGACTCCACATGCTGAACTCTATCATCAAGAATCCGCCACAAGAGACGATGATACTTCCCCGACCAACAAGATTCGATTGGATGATGAAGCTAGATTCATGAGAGAAAAGTGGAGAGATTTTCTTACAAATGATCCTGCCTATAATCCAAACTTATCCATAAATTACCCTATGTTTTCACTTGCTTATCCTCCTAGAGTGATTCGGCCGTGGAAAAAATAGACTTGTAACTGAGATCATTTCAAATGCATTCATTAAAACATTTAAAAAAAATGGGAAAAAAGGATACATCCACTGCCGTTTTTATTTTGATGGCAGTGATATTTTCAATCTATGCATTCTATTTAGCAGTACACCTTCAACCCGAAATTATCCCGGATGAACCTGCCCATTTTGTGTTCTCAAAACATTTTTCAACGACATGGGGCATCCCTCCAGATACTATGGAGACGTCCTATTGGGGTTGGTACATCCAACAAAACCCATTTCTTTATCATTGGTTGAACGGACGTTTAATAAACTTAATATCAGCATTCGAGCCACTTATTTCTGATCAAGAAATTTTGATTTTTCTCCGCGTCGTCAATGTGTTCTTTTCAATTGGTACCATTACTTATTGTTACCTAATGTCAGTTGAGGTTATCAAACATAAATGGTGGCAACTCCTACCAGTTTTTTTATTAACTAACACACTTATGTTTGTGTTCCTTGCAGGAGGATTAAACTATGATAATTTAGCAAATTTATTAAGTTTTGCAGGAATTTATTACTTAATTAAGGCGTTTAGAAAAAAAGATTTCATCAAGAATAGCATTGCATGGATTTGCTGTATTGCTATTGGGACAATAGTAAAATACACCATTTTACCTTTGGCTTTGATTATGAGCTTTTCGTGGTTGTTTTATTTAATTATCAATAAAAATAAAATACTTCCATTAAAATTTCCTAATATTATAGAAAATATAATTTTGGGTTTGGCACTTTTCCTGATAGCCATGAATTTTGCAATATATGGAGTCAATTTATTACGATATCAGTCTATCAGACCTGAATGTTCAGATATTTTGGATGAGAAATACTGTGATCAGAATATATTTGTTACTCGACATCAGCAACTCGCTCTGGAGAACAAACTCACTTTGCTGAGCAGTATAAATTCAGGATATCCTAATCCTATTGAATATATTTCTAACACATGGATAAGAAACTTGCTTATAAAAACCTATGGAGTATTAGGCCATAAAATTTATTATCCATTTGATCTAATTAATGGATACCAATTTTTGTTTTACTTGATTATGATATTTGGGATTTTATTCTGGAAACCATCTTCATATTTAGATAATTGCTTAGTAGCTATGATCGTTTTTTACGGGGCTATTTTGCTTTTCACAAATTATAGATCTGAACTTGTTTATGGATTTAAACACATTGCAATCCAAGGCCGCTACATCTTCCCCGTTATCGGTCCCATCTACATCATCTTCACAAAAATCTTGAAAGCCACACCATCAAAATACCTCCGCTGGGCTATTCTCATCTTCACCATTGGCCTATTCATTTATGGTGGGCCACTGACCCTGATCCTGAAATACGACACGGTCTTTTCAAGTTGGTTTCACTAACCCAACTAAATGCCCTCAAATCCAGGATTTTTTAGATTAAAGCTATAATCATTATAAAGAAGTTGCCAACTGGTGATTAGAGAATCCTTAACTTACACTTTCGATTTTTATGAATGCGGGATAAGAAGATAAACCAATACATATGAAACGTAAAAACAAATTTCTTCAAAATTGGGAGCAATTCTGGGATCCAATCACAATTTATAAAAATCTCCGCGCCCTCTACTTTGCGATCATCCCCAAAAATAGTAGGGCCTATGAGCGCACGCCTGAATTTTTACGCACCTTCCTCAAGCAAATGTATTTACTGAATATTTACTATCAAGAGTGGATTCGGCGTTACGACACCTTTACCGATGAGGATTTCCGTGAAATTGAAGAAAAAATCTTCAATATGCCACAAAAGCCCCCTATTTCCATCATCATGCCGGTCTACAACCCGCCTATTAGATTCCTGGAAGAGGCCATCGAATCCGTCCTTAAACAGCTATATCCGTTTTGGCAATTGTGCATTGCGGACGATGCTTCAACAGACAAGGATGTAATAAAACTAATTCAAGATTATTGTGAAAAAGATTCACGCATTAACGCTATCTTTAGAAAAACCAACGAACATATTTCAGCGGCAAGCAATTCAGCTTTAACACTGGTCAAACATGACCATATTGCCCTTCTCGATCATGATGACATCCTGCATCCTTTAGCGCTTTACTACGTCGCAAAAACTGTCAACGCACATCCCGATTCTGAAATCATTTACTCTGATGAAGATAAAATCACAAAGTGGGGCCGACGCTTTGACCCCTATTTCAAACCAGAGTTTAACTATGAGCTTCTATTAAGCCAAAACATGGTCTCTCACCTCGGTGTTTATAAATCCGAGTCCGTCCGAAAAATCAACGGTTTTCGCGAGGGTTTAGAGGGATCTCAAGATTATGATTTGCTGCTGAGAATTTTAGAAAATGCAAGCCCCGATCAGATACAGCATATTCCCAGGCCACTCTATCATTGGCGGGTCTCTAATCAGAGTGTTGCTGAAAACGTCAATATCAAACCTTATGCCACAAAAGCGGGCAGTAAAGCCTTACAAGAGCATCTTTCGCGTCATTCCACCCCCGGAAAGGTTGTTTTCCTCCCCAACTTAGTGGCCTATCGGGTCGATTATGAGCTAAGCCATCCCAAACCAAATGTAAGTATCCTAATTCCGACAAGAACATTGACCAACGCAACTAACAACTGCATTGATGAAATACTTTCAAATACAGACTATCCAAATTACAAAATCCTTTTAGTCCTACCAAAAGAGGTGAAAGAGTCGCCCATAAACACGCCAACTTCGTGGAATGAAAAAGTCCACATCCAATACGAGACTATTCAGAATAATTCTTCCTTATTGAATAGCATCAATCAATGCATTTCCAACAATCAAGCTGACTATATTGCGATTGTTTATGAGCCTCTAACCGGTTTTTCCTCTGGTTGGTTGCAGTCTTTGGTGAGCCAAACAGCTCAACCCAACATTGGCCTTGTCGCCCCAAAATTGAATTATCAAAACGGATTTGTCTACAGCACTGGGGTGATCCTTTTGCCCGATGTCATTGGTCAAAATCTATCAGAAGGGTCAGAGACGGATGATATAGGTTATTTTGGTTGGTCAAAACTTCGCAGGAGTTACTCAGCTTTATCAGAAAAATGCTTCCTTGTTAAAAGAGAAAGATTTCAACTGGTTGGTGGGTTTGATGAGGGCTATCAAACTGCAAAATTTGCGGTGCTTGATTTGTGTTTACAATTGAGAAAAAAGGGTTATCGCAACGTCCTTTACCCCTCTGTTGAATTAAATCTTCAAGTGGATTATGTCAATAAAAAAAATAAACAAAACAACGGTTTTTCTGACAACACAGACAGACAATTAATCGAAAAACGCTGGTCTGAATGGATTGAAAACGACCCGGCATTTAATCCAAATCTTAGCATTGGCGATGAAGGAAAGATCCTTATCAATCTAACACCAAAGTTTAGAATTTAATTCATTGTGCTTTTTCATAAATAACTTTGAGTTTTTACACATTGCTTAGTCTTTGGTCTCTAATTCAACACCTGATAGTTTTTCAATCACACTTAAAATCGCAGAATTGTCCAGTTCACGCCACCCCATTTCAAGCATGGCATTAAATAATTGGGTGTTCACAGCCGTAGTCGGTAGGGAGACGCCATATTCCCGGGCAGTGTCCATCACAATGCCAAGGTCCTTTGCCTGCATGTAGGCTTTGAAGCCTGGGCTGCGATTTCCCGCAAAAAGGCGTTGGGGCTTGTTATCCAGAGTCCAACAACCTGCGGCACCACCGCGAATTGCTTGAACAACTTTCTCCGGGTCTGCCCCTGCTTTTTGTGCTAGGATCAATAATTCTCCCAAGGCGACCATTTGTGCAGCCACCATGATCTGATTGGCGGCTTTAGCGATCTGTCCATCCCCCAAACCGCCCACATGGGTGATTGTTTTACCAATCGCCTGTAAAATCGGCATGACCTTATCGAGGGCTTCATTTGGCCCCCCAACCATAATCGACAGGGTTCCGTTGATGGCACCAATATCCCCCCCGCTAACAGGGGCATCCAGCATGGTCACTCCTTTTTCCGCCAGTTTGGCGCCAATGCTTCTGGCAGTAGCCGGTTTGATGGTTGAATTATCGATAAAGATCAAGCCTTCATGTGCCCCCTCAATGATGCCGCCTTCACCCAATGCCACCAATTCCACATCAGGCGAATCGGGTAAATTGGTAAACACAACATCCACTTCGCCAGCCACTTCTGCCGGTGAAAATGCCTCGATCGCCCCTTCGGCAACAAGTTCGTGAACACTCTCCCTGCTGCGGTTGTGCACCACCATCGTGTACCCCGCATTCATGATATTCCTTGCCATGGGCTTACCCATCAGGCCTAAACCAATGTATCCAATTTTCATAGTCATGCTATTTTCTCTCCTTGTGCGGCTCTATATAAGCTATACGAAATATAATTATTGTCTCAAACATATATCATTTATTCAATAAACGTGGATTGAGGATTTTTTCTAAGGCAAATCCAAATAGACCGAAGGCTAACCCGGTGATGATCAACAGCGCCAATGGTTCCAGCACCCAATACCTTGAGCCATAGATGGCACCCTTCGTGAGCGCGTGGTAAATGACCTTCCCCCAGGTAGGATAATTCGACGTGATATTAAACAATCCCAATGTCGCCTCAAGGAACACAAATGAAGGGATCAGCAGGATAATTTGCGGGATCAACATTGAAATAACTCTCGGCACGAGATATTTGAAAATAATTCGCATATTTGATGCCCCATAGGACCGGGCAGCCTCAATATATGGCGCATCTTTTATTTGTAAGAATGCAGCCCTAAAATTCTTGACAGGCGTTCCGAATACATTCGAAAGAATAATAAGAAATAAAACTGTAAAAATTGGCACGCCAAGAAATGCGTAAGCCAACACACTGATAGCTAATACCGGCAAGATCAGGTTCGCCTCCGAAAGCCTTTGAATAAGGTTGTCGACCCAACCCCCGAACCATACCCCCACCCCAGCCAAAACCAAAGCAATCAAGGTGGTGATGATAGAACTGGCTAATCCAATCAATAGCGCAAAGGGCATCCCCCATAATAGAGGCACAAGCAAATCTCGGCGATAATTATCCGTCCCAGCTAATCCATACACTTTGCCGAAAAGGTAAATTTCAATATCAATGTCACTTCCTTCTTCAAAAGTTATCCCCTCAACCAACAACTGATAAGAACCCTTCAGAATTTCAGGTTGATCAGAATTTGGATCTGCAAATAGCAAATAGTGGACAGGCGTCGGATAGTTGCCATCAATCACAAACCAATTCTCCCAATTGTCATTGGCGGCAACAATCCGGCGAACAGAGAGCTTATTCCCCAAATCATATAATACTCTTGATTCTATTGAAACACCTTGAAGTTTAAATTCTCTCCCATCAGGTGTGATCCACTTAAAGGATACATAAGGTCTTTTTATCTCGTAGGTGCTGTCAAGATAGATCAGCATTTCTGAGGGGATGTCGTCATAAAGATAATCGATAGAAAACCTCAGATTCATCTTGCTGACATCTTCAGAAACAACAGTAATTTCTTTCTCAATGTCTTCATCTTTGGATGACAATTTCATTGTAGACAGATAATCATCTTTACGGAATGCATTAATCCAGGCAGGTTGGGCTAATTTCGGTCGGGTAGGCTGACCAGTAAAGGCGCTGCTGCCCCACTCTTCACCAATCTCCTCGTAAGGAAGAAAAACCACAGCATAAATCGACCCCAAGATCAGCAGTATGATAATCAAACCCCCAACAATTGCTGAGGGATAGCGCAGCGTTTCTCTGCTAATCCATTTTAACCAACTGAATAATTTCTTAATGCTTGTCTTGAATGCCTCAAATATTGCCCTAATTGATTGCTTTATGGTGTTTGTTTTTGAAATCGCAGATTTACGCCTTATAAATTGAATACCACTTCTGCCACTGCGCTTTCTCCGACGGATGTGTTTTAACTTCAGAGAGAAATCTTTCTGACCAAAGCGAATACGAGGGTCGACCATGACGTAAATAATATCAAGAAGGAAGACAACCATACCTAACAAATAAGCAAAGATAACCACAAGCGTCAAGGCGATCAGCAGTTCCCCCGGGTACATACTTTCACCCCAAAAATTAGGCAGAGCATAGGTGATATATAACCAACCAATACCAGGCCAATTGAACACCGCCTCCAAAGCCATTGTCATCTGCCAAAAACTGACCAGCATCAAGGAAAAACTTGTGATGGTAAACGTCAAAGATGGTAGAAGAATATATTTCTTTTGGAGTTTTCGTGCAGGCAATCCCATCGCCTTGCCAAGTTCAACATAATCCTCTTCAGCATTGATCACAAAATAGGTGCGCCAGGTGTAGACAAGTTGAAAAAATATGCTCAATAAGATAGACAACACAGGGAGAACCATGTGCTTTAGAACAATGGGTACATATCCGATTGATTTCTCAGGCGGCAATTTATCAAATATGCCTCCGATTGGTAAAACTCTCAATTCCACAGCAAAAATCCAAATCAGCAACAAGCCAATCACCCAACTTGGAATACTTGAAATCGGTGCTAAAATCGCTAAGAACCGATCAATGAAACGTCCATAGTTTCTGGCAGCAACCAGAGCTAGCGGTATGCCCAGCAGAAAGACCAATAAATAAGCCGCACCAGCAAGGAGTAATGTGAATGGCAAATATTCCAAGACGATTCTATTCAGACTCACCAATTCAGATGAAAAAACGTACAACCCCATCCTTGGAATATCGACAACGTTGAAGGACCCCCAATTCAAGGACAATGCCTTAAACGTCCAAAAAAGACGACGTGGGAACTTATCCAGGTGCAACCCTGATTCAATCGTTAAATCAACTCTTAAGTCAATAATCGCATCAACCACGTCCTGATCACTAAGCATCGTTTGACGCATTTCAGGAATTCTTTGCCTTACCGTAGCATCGATTTCTTCCTCTAATTTCATTTCAAGCTGCGATGGAATATCACCAAAATAACCTGGGACGGGTTGGTCAATGATACTAACGGTTATAAACACCCCCAAAAATATGGTAAGTCCAATTAATAAAGCTTTTGTAGCAAGAAATTTCAGCGTATTTTTGATGGCACGCCGTTTGTTATGAGCAATCGATACGCTTTCAGGCTCATCGGTAGTCATATCCAAGTCTCTATTTGGTTTGTTTACATTTGAAGATTGCATGAAAAACCTTAAAAATGTCCAATGGTTAACTATCATAACACTTTTTCGATCAAATTTTCCAAGTTTTCATGCCATTCAATTTTCTTTTCACTCTATGGTCTTTAATTCTATGAACGACAAATTTAATTGAAATGTTGCGCCTTTGTCACCTTTTCCATTGCGAAAAATAAAATCTAAGGTAGAATTTTTATCGTAACCATGCGGGCGTCGCCAAGTGGTAAGGCAGTAGCTTCCCAAGCTACTATTCGCGAGTTCGAATCTCGTCGCCCGCTTTTTTTATTTAAGATGGGGGACCGGAGACCGAGGACCGAAGTCCAGCTTCATTACCTTCAACCTTTCAACTTTCACCTTTGAGCTTTGAGCTAACAGCTATTCCCTATCACCTATGACCTATCAGCCAATAGCTTTCACCTTTGAGCATTGAGCTTTGAGCTATCATCTATCACCTATGAGCTATCAGCTAATGGCTTTCACCTTTGAGCTTTGAGCTTTCAACTACTAGCTACCAACTACCAGCTACCCTCTGTGCCCTTTCACCTTTGAGCCTCGAAGTCCCCGGAGCGTAGCGGAGGGGATTAGCCATCAACTACTAGCTACCAACTACCAGCTACACTCTATGAGCTATCACCTATCAGCTTTGAGCTTCTACCTGATATGGTATAATATCGCTCACGAAATAAGGTATAAGAACAAGAAAGTATCATCCCATACACCTCTTCTTCTTTGGGGAGAATAAATTTCATCATAGAAAACCACCTAAAGAATAACCGTGTATTCATTAAAAATAGCTGGGCATTTAGTAGGCCTTGATAACTTAGAAATACCAACTAATGAACCAATCCTGGTACGCACTGCACAGTAAGCCAAATAAAGAACAATTTCTATATTCACAACTATTGCATCGGGATATTGACGTATATTACCCGCGCCTGTCTGTCACGCCAATTAACCCACGCTCCCGGAAGGTCAAACCCTTCTTTCCAGGCTATCTCTTCGTCCATGTCGACCTGGAGAAAGTCCCCCTCTCCACCCTGGCTTACATCCCCGGCGCGCACAGCGTAATCAGCTTCGACTACCAACCGGCGACCATCCCGGATGAGGTCATCGAAGGCATCAAGAAAAATGTTAATCTCATTAATCAGCAGCATCAACGAGTTAAAAAGGGTCTTAAACACGGCGATCCTGTTATAATCCAAGGCGGACCCTTTGATGGCTACCAGGCCATCTTTGATACCTCCCTGCCCGGCAGTGAGCGTGTCCGCGTGTTAATCAGTCTCGTTCGTGATCGTCAGGTGCGCATTCAAGTGCCCGACGAGATGGTCAAGCCGAAAAAATCGTAATTGCAAATCTCCCCCAACCGGGGCCAGACATGCCTTTACATCCATACCAACCCACCCAGCCGACGGAATCCCTTAATGTCGGAGGGGCGGATGCATGGAAAGAATAAGATAGCTGAAAGGTGAAAGCTGATAGCTCAGTGGCGATTCAACTAATCAAAAATCAAATCTAATCCTAATTTACTTATGAAGTCAATCAACTCCTCCCCCGATACCGAAACCTGGGATCTGATCATCACACCCCGCAAGAAGTGGTACGACCTGCAGCTTGCGGACGTTTGGCGTTACCGCGACCTGATCGCCCTCTTTGTGCGGCGCGATTTCGTCGCAAAGTACAAACAGACCATCCTCGGGCCGCTCTGGTTCCTCATCCAGCCTCTCCTCACCTCCATTGTCTTCACGGTGATCTTCGGCAATATCGCCCGACTCCCCACCGACGGCCTGCCGCAACTCCTGTTCTATATGTCCGGCAACGTGCTGTGGGGTTACTTCTCAAGCTGCCTGACCAGCACTTCCAACACCTTCGTTGCTAATGCCCACCTGTTTGGCAAGGTCTATTTCCCCCGCCTGGTCATGCCCATCTCCACCGTCATCTCCAACCTGATCACCTTTGCCATCCAATTTGTCTTCTTTCTGGGATTTTTCCTGTTTTTCTACCTTCGAGGGTCACCAATTCAACTTACCCCTTGGGCATTAACCCTGCCCTTGCTGATCTTACTGATGGCCGGCTTGGGCTTGGGATTTGGCATCATCATCTCATCTATGACCACCAAGTACCGCGACCTGACCTACCTTGTCAGCTTTGGTGTCTCCTTGTGGATGTATGCGACGCCCGTCATCTTCCCTGTCTCATCTATCCCCAAGCAGTGGCGCTGGGTAGCCAACATCAATCCCATCACCCCCCTCATCGAGACCTTCCGCGCCGGCTTCCTCGGTGCTGGCGACGCCTCCTGGCTCCGCCTGGGCTACAGCGCAGCCTTCATGATCGTGGTGATGTTCATCGGCGTGGTCATCTTCAATCGAGTCGAAAAAACCTTTATCGACACTGTGTAATAGCTAGAAGCTCAAAGCTAGAAGCTCAAAGCTGAAAGGAAAAAATTCTGGAAACTAATCAACAAGTTGCCTATAAAGATTTGAAAGTGTGGCAGAAGAGCATGGATTTTGCCACCCATATTATTCATCTTATAGATGATTTAGATACAGATCGTAAACACTTTAGACTCATCGAGCAACTTGAATCAGCATCGACATCAATTCCAATGAATATTGCCGAAGGAAAAGGTCGTGAATCGAAAAAGGAATATATCCGTTTTCTTTACTTTGCCCGTGGATCAGTCTACGAAACGCTGACATTGCTTGAAATTTTTCTTCGCCAAAATTGGCTATCTCAAGACACCTACAACATCCTTGAAAATTCAGCCATAGAAATAATTAGAATGTTGAAAGGATTAATCAATTCCATCGCTCAAAGCTAAATTTCTCTATGCTTTTTACTCTTTGAGCTTCAGCCTTTGAGCTTTTAGCTTTTAGTTTTTTTTCTTTCACCTCGAGGAGCGTAGCGACGATGTCCCCGAAGCAGAGCGAAGGGGATGAGCTTTGAGCTTTCCGCTGACGTCCTTTCACCTTTGAGCTTTGAGCTTTCACCTCAATCCTATGAAAATATCCATCGTCATTCGAACCTTCAACGAACAACAACATATCGGCCGGCTGCTGTATGGCATCACCCAGCAGACCATTCCCGACGCTGAAATCATCATCGTCGACTCGGGTTCAACCGATGACACCCTCGCCATCGCCGAACAATTCCCTGTCAAAATCGTTCACATCCGCCCGGAGGACTTCACCTTCGGACGTTCCCTCAACACCGGCATCGCAGCCGCCACCAGCGACGTGATCGTCATCACCAGTGCCCACTGCTACCCCATCTACCCCGACTGGCTCGAGCAGCTCGTTCAACCCTTCCATAACCCACAAATCGCCCTCAGCTACGGCAAGCAATCCGGCGGTGAGACCAACCACTACGCCGAACATCAATTCTTCCGCAAATACTTCCCCGAGACCTCCGTCCCCACCCAAGCTCACCCCTATGCCCACAACGCCAACGCCGCCATCCGTAAGTCCCTGTGGGAGGAACATTCCTACGACGAAGCCCTCACCGGCTTGGAAGACCTGGCCTGGAGCAGTTGGGCTGTCGAGGCGGGCTACGACATCGCCTACGTGGCCGAAGCGGAGGTCATCCACCAACACGACGAGACCTGGAAGCAGGTTCACAACCGCTACAAACGGGAAGCGATCGCCCTCAAGCAGATCCTGCCTGAGAGCCAGTTCTCCCTGGGCGATTTCCTGCGTACCTGGGTCCGCGAATCCCTCTCCGACCTCAACCACGCCCGTCACGAGGGCGTCCTCAGGGACCATTGGTTCAACATCATCCGCTTCCGATTGATGCAGTACTGGGGCACCTACCAGGGCTACCATTACGCCGGCCAGATCACCCCGCAACTCCATCGTGCCTTCTACTACCCCCCCAACATCCTCGACAAGAAGATCCCGAAGAGGAGACCGGTGGAGAAGATTCATTACAAAGAGGACGGAAGACGGGAGACGGACGACGGAGGATCATGATTTATTCTTTTCCCGTCCCCGGTCATCGGTCCCCGGTGAATATTTTCCTTTCACCTCGAGGAGCATAGCGAGTGCGCAGCCTCCTGTAGGGACGAAGTCCTGAAGCGCAGCGAAACCCTGGAGTGTAGCAGAACCCCTGAAACACAGTGGAAGTGGGCAGAAACGTAGTGTAAGTGGGCAAAAGCGAAGCGAATGGGATCACCTTTCAGCTATGAGCTAATGTCCTACCACCTACCAGCTACCAGCTAACCAACCATGAACCCCTCAAATAAAACCATCCTAATTTTCATACTTCTAATTATTGCAGTAACATTTCTGTATTTCCTGTGGATCAAACCCTTGCTTTATGAGCCGATTTCCAGCCCTTTATCCCTGCCAACACGGGCACCTACCCATACTCAACCCAACCAGGAAACAGCAGGTAATCCTCAAGCCCAAACGACGGATGAACGAGACCCTCAGTCTCCCTCCAACTTGCCAGAAGTCCCCGTTTTCGCCCAACCCACTCCCCAACCTGAGGCTGAACCCGTCTGTGGGAAGGAAGCGGAATGGCTTGTGCTGGCAGTTGGCATCGACTATCGAGGGGATGGCTACCTGTATGGCTTGGCAGATGTCATCCGGGTTCTGCGGATTGACTTCGTCAATATGACGGTCAACATGATCGCCTTACCCCGCGACCTGCTCGTAGAAGCACCCCCAGGCCGCTTCACCGCACCCGACCCTTACAAAATCAACCAGGCTTATTTATTCGGCACCCCGGGCATGGGCCATTACCGCGGGACAGGCGAAGGCGCGGGTGCCCTTGCAGAGGTCATTCAATATAATTTTGGCCTGACCGTAGACCATTATGGGGTCATTAATTTTGACACCTTCGCAAAATTTATCGATGCCATTGGTGGCGTCCAGGTGGATCTGCCCAGCCCGGTCTACGACGACAAATTGGGCAGCTTTCCTTCTGGCGTCCAAACCCTCAGTGGCGAACGCGCCCTCGCTTTGGCCCGCATTCGTGAGGGTTATAGCGATTCCTTCCGGGTGGACAATCAGACCCTCATTTTACGGGGTGTTCTCAACAAACTGATCAAACCCGACGTTCTGGTTCGCATACCGAGTTTATTGGATCAATTCAGCACGACTTTTTTGACCGATCTTTCCCTGGGAGAAATCGCCAGCCTTGGTACCTGCTTTTTGCGCAATTTCGATGACGGGGACCTGAAAACCTTCAGCGTGCCCAAAGAACTCCTCAGCGCCGATCGGGTTTTCATTCCTACCATTGACAAAGAAGGCTTTGTCTATCGCTGGGATCAAAATCTCATCGACTGGATGTACCAGTCATTACTAGAGAAATGACATACTTCACTTGAAAAATTAATCCCCCCGTAACAAGCTGGAGAAGAAATACCCTCCTTAGATTAATAAAATGGGTCTTTAGTCAGAAATTCAATAACACATTTTTATTTGATTATTTCCTTCAATTTTCTTAAAAAATGAAATACAAATTCACAATCATACTCACCTTCACTATCGCTGATACAGCAGTCTCAAAATATTTTGAAGCTTTAGCTGAAGAGTTAGTCACTCGAGGCTATAAACTAATACTCATAACTGATGGCTGTAAGCAGCAATTAATTAACCCTACATCAAATCCTGCTATTTACACATGGCCCTCAAAGCGACCCACAAAAATAAAGGATGCAATTTTCTTAGCCAGGATAATACGAGAATATAGACCAGTCGCAATTCTAAGTAATTTTGGATCAGTCAACATAAGTTTATTAATTTCATGGCTTTTTAAAGTTAAATTAAGATATGCAAGTTACCGTACCTCAGCAGATTATGACTTCCTCAATGGAAGAGAAAAGTTCAAACAAGAATTCTTCAAATTACGAAAAATTTTCGTTTACAAATTTGCAACGATGCTTTTCCCTGTGTCAGAAGCAATGGTCAAGGAATTAGAAGAAATTTTTAAAGTTCCAAGAAAGAAAATAAAATATTTCCATAATGCATTGGAAGACCCGCTGTCAATTAATTTGGCTAAGAAAAACCAAAACCAAAAAAACCTTATTTGTGTAGGAAGACTTAATTTTGGGAAAGGTCAGGATTTACTCATAAATGCTGTACCAATAATAAAAAAATCGTACCCCGATATTCAACTAAATTTCTTAGGAAGTGGCGATTGGAAAGAAGATTTAGAGACTTTGGTTAGTAAACTGGGTTTAGAAAGGAATATTCATTTTTTAGGTCATGTCCCACATCATGACATCTTTGGATACATTTCAAATGCTTATGTACTGATTTTGCCTACTCGCTTTGAAGCTTTCTCTTTTGTTATTATTGAAGCAATGAGTGTTGGTACTCCTGTTATTGCCTCTAAGATTGGCGGCATACCGGAGATCATTAGACATGGGATTGATGGTTACCTTGTTTCAACTGAAAACATAGAAAATCTTGCTGAGAAAATATTAGAATTATTAAATAACCCCAATCTTAGGGAAAGGATGAGTAAAAACGCTCGACAAAATTTTTTAGATAATTTTGAATTATCAAAAGCAATTAAAAATCGTGCTGAATGGATAGAAAATGAAATTCGAATGTTGGGATTACCTTAATATTGTGCAAGATAAATTAATTTCAGTAATAACAATAGATAAATCTATTTAATATCTATGATAATATCAAAATGAATAATGTTTAATAAATTTTCATTTGCTAATAGCTAATGGCTCTCCGTTGGGGATCTCACAAAAAAACTAATTACTATGAGTAACATTACATTATCCGTTGAAAACTTAACCAAACGTTACGACCTAGGCGTCATCGGCACCGGCACCCTCTCCCGTGACATCAACCGCTGGTGGGCGCGCCTGCGCGGCCAACCCGATCCTTACACCAGAATAGGAAAATCTGATCCCTTTGAACGTTTTGGTGAATCCATCCTGGCGCTGGACGATGTCTCCTTCACAGTTGCGCAGGGGGAAGCCCTGGGCATCATTGGGGCAAATGGTGCTGGAAAGAGCACATTGCTCAAAATCCTCTCCCGAGTGACGGCCCCCACCAGCGGCGTGGTAAAGGTTAAAGGGCGTATTGGCAGCCTGCTGGAGGTAGGGACCGGCTTCCACCCTGAGCTGACCGGGCGGGAGAACGTCTACCTAAACGGCGCCATCCTTGGCATGCGCAAGGACGAAGTAGACAGCAAGTTCGATGAAATTATCGAATTCTCAGGGGTGGAAAAGTTCATCGATACCCCCGTCAAACGCTATTCTTCAGGCATGTATGTGCGCCTGGCTTTTGCTGTGGCCGCCCACCTGGACCCGGAGATCCTGGTGGTGGATGAGGTCCTGGCTGTAGGCGATGCGGAGTTTCAGAAGAAGTGTTTGGGAAAGATGGGGGACGTAGCTGATGAAGGGCGGACAGTCTTATTTGTCAGCCATAATATGGGTGCCATCAAAAATTTGTGCCAAAATGCATTTCTTCTAGATAGCGGGAAGATAATAAACCAAGGTAGTAGCGATAGAGTTATCAATACTTATCTATCTTCTATGAAAAACAATCTGGGTACTTCAAATCATAATAATCGGAGTGGAAATGGACCCTTCCGGTTCACACACACATGGCTAGAAGATAATTCGGGGAATGAGGTAAACAGTGTTGAGATTGGAGAACCATTTAGTATCATCGCTGAATATTCAATTAATTCAGGTATAGATTTTGATGACCCATCGATTTCCATTGTGATAAAAAATTCTTATGGCTCCTATATAAGTCAATTATGGAATCAAGCCGCAGGATTTTCATGGAAGAGTCTCCCAACAAATGGAAAAATTATTTGTCGAATTCCTAGATGTTCATTCGCAGAAGGTGTTTATTCTTTTGATATTAAATTTAAGAATAACTACATAACACAGGATTATATAAAGGATGCTGGCAGTTTTGAAGTTATTTGGGGGGATTTCTTTGGTACAGGGCAATTGCCAAGGAAAAAATATAGCAGTTTCCTTATGGAACAAATTTGGGAAGTAAAACAGTAAACTTCGGAATTTTTTATCACACCTTTAAATTTCAATTGCTATGTATTTGTACATCATAACAATATAAAATTATTCTTATTAATGACAATAAATTTTATATAGTTAAATTATTTCATAAAATCGATTTCCATTATATAGATTATTGGGTAAACTCTAAATGGCAATAATCTATCCATTTAAGAAAATGGCTAAATCATTAACGAAATCAAATGAAAAGTGAGTTTACAGTTTCTAGTAAAAAAAAGCTCTCTAAAGGTTACAAATTTGATATGTTTACAAACATGAAGAAAAACCAAATTATTCTATTGACAATGCTCTTGATCTTTTTATCAGGAATATCTTATTTAAAAGTTGATGCATACACCAGCATTATTTACGTTAATCTAAATGCAAAAGGTCTAAATAATGGCAAATCTTGGAATGATGCTTTTTCCGATCTCCAGTCTGCTCTTGAGAAAGCAGAGTCGGGTGATGAAATTTGGGTTGCCGCTGGTGTGTACAAACCCACCACATCCAGAGATAGAACCCTATCCTTTGAATTAGAGAATGGCGTTTCGATTTTTGGAGGGTTTCCTGTGGAAGGAGGGGATTGGGACTCGCGTAATTGGCAGCAAAATATCACTATTTTAAGCGGTGATATTGGCCAAACAGGGAATGTTAGCGATAATAGCTATCACGTTGTGACTGGCAATGCTTCCATTGATAATTCATCAATTCTTGATGGTTTTACAATCACATCTGGAAATGCAAACAGTGATTATCCTGATAATTTAGGTGGCGGCATGTACAATACAGAAGGCAGTCCCATACTCAGGAATATTGTTTTCTCGGAAAACTATGCCATCCATGGTGGAGGGATGTATAACCGCAAGAGTGAAAATATCATCCTTGAAAATATCACCTTCGACTCAAATGCTGCCAGTGAACGTGGTGGAGGAATATATAATTATTCAAGTAGAGCCACTTTAAGTGGAGTACTTTTCAAAAAAAATAACGCTGAAGAACTGGGCGGTGGCATGAATAATTATGATAGTCATATCACCCTGACAGATGTTGATTTCATAGAAAATTCATCATTAGATAGAGGTGGTGGTGTCTATAGTTATGCCACCAATATCACCATCAACCGGGCAAATTTTCTCGGAAATACGGCTGAAAGCGGTGGGGGAATGATGAATTCAGCCAACAGCAACGCTGTAGTGACCCACGCTACATTTGAAAACAATCATGCTTTGGAGCGTGCTGGTGCTGTGTACAATTATAAAAGCGATCCATCTTTTTCTGATACCACCTTTAAGGGAAATACTGCACTAAACTTTGGTGGTGGGGCTATGTTCAACTCTGCCAGTAATACCGAGCTTACCAATGTCTCCTTCACAGAAAATTCTACCGACCTTTATGGCGGTGCGATTATCAACTCTGGTGGCATCCCAAAACTGACAAATGTTTCATTTTCAAGAAATTCAGCACAAAGAGGGGGAGGAATGTACAATTTTGATAGGAGCAAGCCGATACTCGAAAATGTCTTATTTTCAATGAATACAGCCGATTCTCGTGGTGGTGGCATGTACAGCGCTGATGACGAATGCGATTTCAAACTCACAGACGTCACTTTCTCCCAAAATTTTGCTGGGGAAGATGGCGGCGGAATGTTTATGGGTGGTAGCAGCCCTATCCTGACCCATGTTACTTTCACAGAAAATACGAGCGCCTTACACGGTGGTGGCTTTTACAACAGCGGTGGTAGTCCAACATTGAACAATGTAACTTTTATTGACAACAAAGCTGTAAACGGTGGCGGCATGAACAATCGAAATGGCACCCCCACACTAACAGACGTCACATTCTCAAACAACACCGCCCAAGAGCGCGGCGGTGGAATTTATAACTATTTAGGCAGTCCGAAGCTCAGCAATATTAACCTAACAGAAAATTATGCGGGGGAATTAGGTGGCGGTATGTTTAGCTCGGAGAGTACCCCGAATCTATTCAATGTCCAAATCTCTGATAACAATGCTGGATCTTTTGGGGGTGGTATTTACAATGGTGGCAGCGATGCCATATTAGCAAACATTACCTTATCGAAAAATTCAGCCCAAGAACGTGGCGGTGCAATCTACAACAACGGGAGTGATCCCAATTTGACGAATGTGACGATATCTGCTAATGCTTCAGAAATTGGGGGCGGGATTTACAATTCAGAGAACAGCAATCCAACATTAACAAATGTGACCCTTGTCCATAATTCTGCCAGTGTTGATGGTGGCGGAATTTATAATTCCTACAGCACTGCGCAGATCATAAATTCAATCCTTTGGGCAAATAAACCGAATTCAATTTGTGGTAACCAGGCCAATGTCTCTTATACCATTATTCAAAACGCGTATGCTGGAATTGGCAATATTCATGCAAATCCCCTGTTAGATAATCTGGCAGATAACGGAAATTTTACGCTGACCCACGCCCTGTTGTCTGGCAGCCCAGCGATTGATGCGGCAAATCAAAAGCATTGCCCACAAATCGATCAACGTGGCGTTCAACGGCCACAGGGGGCTGGATGCGACATAGGGGCATTTGAGTTCGGCAAAGCTTTTACATATCCTTTTGTCAAATCAATCACTATTCTCGATCCCAATCCCACCAATGCCGCGTCCGTTAATTTCAATGTCACTTTTTCTGAAGATGTGGTTGGTGTCAATTCCACGGATTTCTCGATCAAAGCCCCTTTGCTCAATGAAACCAGGATTATAGCGGTGAATGGTACTGGTGCATCTTTTACGGTCACAATCAACACCGGCACTGGCTCCGGTACATTAACACTCGAATTAATCGATGATGACAGCGTAAAAAACAGCTCAGGAAATCCCTTGGGCGGCGTAGGCCCAGGGAATGGTGATTTCACCACGGGGGAGGCTTACACCATCAATAAGGACTCTCTTTTTATCGATGTCCCAACGAATCATTGGGCTTTTGAGTACATCGAAGGGTTGTTTAATTCTGGCATAACAAAAGGGTGTGAAACGGTTCCGTTGAGCTACTGCCCCAACCAAAATGTTACTCGAGCAGAAATGGCCGTCTTCCTCGAGCGCAGCCTGAATGACGCCAACTACCAACCGCCTATAGGCTTGGGGACTGTATTCAGTGACGTACCTTCCACGCATTGGGCAGTTGATTGGATAGAAAAACTCTACAAAGACGAAATCACCTCTGGATGCAGCATTACTCCATTACGGTATTGCCCTGATACTTCCATTACAAGGGCAGAAATGGCTGTTTTATTATTGCGCTCAAAGTATGGAATCGATTATAAACCACCTACAGTTGTGGATTCAACAGGGTTTGATGACGTTCCAGCTGCACACTGGGCTGCAGCCTGGATTAAACAATTAGCTATAGAAGGTATTACAACAGGTTTTGAGGATAGCACTTTTAGACCAGAAGAACCAGTTACACGAGCACAAATGGCTGTCTTTCTAGAAAGAATTTTTTTTCTAAATATTGAGCCTATTATTTATCCATTAATAGATTAGAACTTACTATTAAATATTTTATGCTATTTTTACAAAAATTTTTAATACATATTTGGCTGCAGTTGAATTAGTTGTACTAATTTTTCTAATCTTTTTCCTAGCGATTGTTTACAGACACGTCTCGGAATAGTTTTGAGGTTAATTGGAACTAATTACTTAAAAGCCTGACCTCTCAACCAAGAAATAATCATTAAATCTTATGCCTAACAAACCTCTCGTTTCGATAATTTTACCAACCTACAATCGAGCTGATTGGCTTATAAAATCGATTAGTTCTGTCATTTCTCAAACATTTCATAATTGGGAGTTGATTGTATGGGATGATGGCTCAAAGGACAACACAAAACAAGTCGTCGATTCTTTTGATGATAAAAGGATCAAATATTTTTTTCATCAGAACCAGGGAAGGTCTTCAACGCTAAATCGCGCATTAGGAAAGGCAATGGGGGATTACCTTTCCTTTCTGGATGATGATGACCAGTGGTTACCTAATAAACTAAAAGTACAAGTTGAAATTATGGTTCGATACCATTTTATTGATTTATTATTTACCAATTTTTTTAATATAAATCAAGAGTTAGGGACAAAAGGAATTGGTTTTGATCAAACCTACAAAGGGTTAAATAGATTGAAAACAAAGAAGCTAGAGGGTTCCCTTTATTTAATTGATAAAGGGCTGCCTGAAAGTATTTTCATTGCTAATTTTATATCATTTGATTCTGTCATTATCAAGAATGGTATTATTGAGAAAATTGGTGGTTTCGATGAAAGGTTAAGAAATGCAGCTGATCCTGTTTTATGGACTGCCCTAAGCTTACAAGGTTTTAAGTTTGCATTTATCAAGAAGGTTCTTTTAAATAGAGTAAAACCCCCAAACAGCTTAAGCTCACCAAGTGTGCAAACATATGAGAACATTTTATTATCTGCAGACATCAGAACAGACTTATTGAATAAATTTGGAAGAAACGACCTTAAAAAGTACCTTACTCCATCTTATAAAAATGCTTACAATGGCTTGATCCGTGAATATGCCTTAAAAGGAGATAGAAAAAGAGCTTTCTCAACTTTCCGAAAACTTCAGCATTACGGAATAAATTTTCGATCATTTTATTTGTTACTTGGTGCTATTCTTGGGCCAAAAATCATTGGGATTATTAAGAAGAGATGAGAATTCTTTTTGTTTCTTATCCATATTGGCCTTCACATTTTGGGGGAGGACTTCTAAGGATCATTAAGCATTTGGAAAGTATTCAGGATAGAAATCATGATGTTTTTGTTATCACCTCTGGTGTCACCGGTTTCCCTGATCATGAAATTAATGAAGGGATTTTGATTTTTCGATCTTCCATTATCCAGAGCGACACAAAATTTGCGAAAGGCGTCAATCGGTCTCTTTTTCCCCGCTTTGTTAAACAAAAATTGGTTGAAATAAAACCAGACATAATACTGGTTGGAAGTTTGGGGGGTATCAATTTTCTGTCTGAATATATAACCTCATTGTGGTTAACCTGTTTAGCTCAAAAAATTGGTGCTGCAACAATCAAACAACACACATTGGCCGATAGTGAGCAAAATCCATTTCAGGTAAAAGGGATAAAATATCGCTTACGTTTACTTGCCTGGAATAATTTTGACGCCGTTGTCTCTTTAAGCCCAGCTCTCCATCAAGCTGTTGAAGAGTACCTAGCAGAAAAAACATATTGTATTATGAATGGGGTAGACACAGATATTTTCCAACCTTTAAGTAGCTCAAATCGTAAAAACTTTAGACAAGAACATGATATAAAAGACCATGCAATCATTTTTTCTTTTTTAGGTTCGATCAGCCTTAGAAAGGGTTTTGATTTACTTGCATCAGCCTTTAATGAACTAAATGCAGATTACCCTAATTGGCGATTATGGATTATTGGTCCAAGAACTAATGATGAAAATCAAAATATTATCGAAACTGAGGTTACTGAATTAACCTCACATCTTGTTAATGTTGCCCATAAAACAAGGTTTTGGGGAAGGATAGATAATAGAAATCACCTAGCTAAAGTGATTGCTTCTTCAGATGTGTTTATCTTTCCAAGCAGAAAAGAAGGTTTTGGTAATGCACCATTGGAAGCAATGGCGTGCGGTGTGCCGCCAATCATAGCCAGGATACCTGGTGTCACAGATTTAGCCAATATCGAAGGGGTCACTGGGCTTTTTTGTGAGGTTGGTGACTTGACGTCATTAAAAGAAGCCATGGTTAAGTTAGGGACGGATGAATTTCTACGACATCAAATGGGGATCGCTGCCAGAGAGCGAGTGGTAAATTCATTTGGTTGGGAGGCTTACATCAACCAATGGGAAAATTTATACCGCAGTTTAATCAAAGGTGATCATGAATCAGCTTCAACCTAATTTTTTTCAAAATTATCATACTGACGAAAAGAAATCAAACGACGAAAATTCAAGTAGCTTCCCCCGTTGGTTTGTCTTTTTATTCATGTTGTTCTGTATTTACCTGGTGGTTCCAATTGGGGATGTTCCTTTGTTAGGGCTGTCCTTATCAGCCCCAATTTTCTTTATGCTCGCCATCCATACCTTACTAAAACCGCCAGAAGCCTGGTTCAAAAAATTTGAGAATTGGCTCTTCCTAGCCGCATTAATTTGGGCGGGCATTGCCAGCTCATTTTTCGTCAATGAGCTCATCAACAACCATGTGGATTTTAATTTCAGCGGGTTGAGTATCCTGGTTCATTATGCTTTCTGGATGGTTGTGTTTGTGGTCACGGTTTATATTTGCAGTCATGAGAAAATGCTCACAAGGACTATCAAGTGGTTGGGTTGGGGTGTGTTGGCTGTCGCAATTCTAAGGTGGGTTGAAGCCCTAGTCTTTGAGCGGATTGGTTACTGGTCTGGCACCCAATTCTTTACTCAAAACATGTACGGGTTTCTTTTTTCTGCATTTTCACCCTTTGCCTATACTGGGCTCCTTGAAAAGGGGAGCAAATTCAGAGTGATTAGAATAATCAGTATCATTCTTATTTGGGGTGCTGCTGCCATTAATGGTTCCCGGGGTTCCTGGATATCAATGTTGCTTGGTGCAATGGTCATGTTAATTTTTTTGCTATTTTCGAATCCCAGAAAATTCGCTGCCATAACGATCGCCATTTTCTTTATCTTTATTACGACTGGAATGTTCCTTTTTTCAAATCAGGCATATAGTCAAACGTTTACTGAAAGATATGAAACTCTTTTGACTTTAGAAGAAGATAAGACCTACATGGTGCGAAATTTCTTAAATCAGAAGTCCTTATTCATTTTTGAAGAATCTCCCGTCTTTGGCATTGGCCCATCCAGGTATAGTGACATAGCTGTTTCTATCCCATTACCTGAGCTTATTCGAGGTAATTCCTTAGAAACATTAAATCGGAAATCCCCACACAACGCCTACTTGGGAGTCCTGGCAGAGAATGGCCTAGTCGGAGCTATTCCCTTAGGATTATTATTGATAATCCTTTCTATTAATGGGGGGCTTAGTGTATTCAACCAAATAAAACAAAATCATTATTGGGCGCTGTATCCCTTTATCGCCTTTGTCCAAATGAGCGCCCATTTTTGGGTGCTTGCAGGTTTGACGGGCACATCCACCTGGTTTATCTACGGTCTGGTTGGTGCAGTTATTGTCATCAATAAAAAAGGGCATTCAGTAGAATGAGATTAGGTTTCTATTACCATATCCCCGCCCTCCGGAAAGAAAACGCGATTAATATGCCCGGTTACCTGGGCCGATTTTTAGATTCTTTGGCGGAATATTGCCAGGAGTTAATTCTATTTCAACATCTTCCAAATCCAGATGAAAATGCCAACCTAGATTACTGCATTAGATCTCCTAATGTCAAACTGGTCTCCCTACCCCAGCGCGGCTCCCTACCACACCGTCTGCTCCATACCCAAAACTATACTCGCATACTTAAGCAATATCTAAACGATCTGGATGCCTTGCTGATCCGAGGGCCAACACCCCTGCTGCCGGCAATGGCTAAGGCGGCAAGCTCGTCGCCAACCATTTTGCTGCTTATAGGCGATTACAGGGCTGGTGTTAATGCCTTGCCCCAACCAACATGGCGAAAGGAATTGATTCGCCTATGGGCTTGGCTCAACGAACGAGGACAACTTAGGGCAGCGAAAAAATCTCTGGTGTTTGTCAACAGTCAACGCCTATATCAGAAGTATCGAGGGAAAATTAAAAGTCTAAAAGAGACGCGGACGACAACCTTGCTTCAGAAGGATTTTTTTCGCCGGGAAGATACCTGCCAAACAAGGCCAATCAGGTTGCTTTACACCGGGCGCATAGACCCGGCCAAGGGTCTGCTGGAATTGGTTGAGGCCCTGGGGTTCTTAGTCCAGCAGGGGCAGGATATTGTTCTGGACCTGGTGGGTTGGCCTGAGAAGGGGACTAACATCCTTTCACAAGTTAATGAATCTGCCTATCGGATTGGCGTTGAAGACCGTGTGATCTATCATGGTTACAAACCGGTTGGACCAGAATTGTTTGCATATTATAAAAATGCGGATATTTACATCATAGCTTCACAATCTTCGGAAGGTTTCCCGCGCACCATTTGGGAAGCAATGGCGCATAGTTTGCCTGTGATTGCCACCCGGGTGGGATCCATCCCCGATTTTATCGAAGATGCGGCTGTATTGGTACCTCCAAAAAATCCTAAAGCACTGGCAGAAGGCATAAAAAACCTAATAAATCATCCTGAGTTAAGGAAAAACCATATCTTGAAAGGTTTTTCATTAGCAAGTGAGAATACACTGGAAGTACAGGTAGGTGAAATGACTAAAATCATTCAACTCTGGTTAAAGGGTCAACATGGCTAAATTATTCAGATTGCTTCGATATGATTGGCCATTACATGTCGTTCTTGTTCTTACCAACTGGCTACCGGATAATACCGTCTTCTTACGGTTTCGCGGTTTTCTTGTTCAACCATTTTTTGGCAAATGCGGAGATAATTTTCGATTGGGTAGAAATATCACATTTTATAATCCTTCTCAGATTTTTATCGGTAAGGATGTTTATTTCGCCTCCGGTTGCTGGGTGATGGCAGGTGATAAGATCAAGATTGAAGATGAAGTTATGTTCGGCCCATTTTGTGTGGTTGTCTCTTCAAAACATCAACGCAAAGGTCAATCTTTTCGTTATGGGATGCCATTACACAAACCAATATTTATCGACTCTGGCACCTGGGTAGCAGCCCATGTGATTATCTCAGCTGGTTCCAACATAGGGAAAGGTTGCTTGGTGGCTGCTGGCGCTGTTGTCAATGGAAATTTCCCTGATGGGAGTATGGTTGGTGGTGTGCCAGCGCATGTCATTAAAACCTTGGAGTCGGAACTTGCCTGACACTCAGAAATCAATCCTTTTTATTGGCAACTTCCTGACCAAAAAAGGTAATAATCCTGGCGTAGCTGAAGATCTCTCTAGCTTGTTACATAAGTCAGGTTGGCAAACACTTTTTTCATCCTCGTATCGCAACAAAATCCTTCGCATGTTGGATATGATCCTAACAGCAATATACAGAAATTCACAATATCAAGTCGCTTGTATTGATATATTCAGTGGTCAAGCATTCATTTTTGCAGAGATTATGTCCTTTTTGTTTAGTATATATAAAAAACCAACAATCGGAACCTTGCACGGGGGTAATCTTGCAAAATTTGAAGCACAATATCCCAGACGAGTGCGTAAAATGTTAAGGCGTCTGACGGTGGTCTGTACCCCATCTTTATATTTACAGGAATATTTTTCAAAAATCCTTCCAAATATCGTTCTTATCCCAAATGGAATAGATCTAGATCGCTTTAAATACAAACCACAAAAGGAACCAGTCCCGAAATTAATTTGGGTACGTGCGCTGCATGAAATTTACACCCCGACCATGGCGGTTGAAGTAATTAAGATTCTAATAGACCAATACCCAAATATATCCCTGACGATGGTAGGACCTGACAAAGGAGACGGTTCATTTGAAAAAGTTCAGAATTCAATCACTCAAAAAGGCTTGCGAAATAATATCCGACTCGTTGGTGGTGTCCCCAAAAATGAGGTACCAACTTGGTTAAGCCAAGGGGATATTTTCCTCAATACAACTCGCATTGAAAGTTTTGGTGTGTCCGTGCTGGAAGCAGCGGCCTGCGGCTTATGTATCGTGACCACCGATGCAGGTGAGCTTCCCTACCTGTGGGAAGATGGTATGGATGTCCTTATTGTTCCCAAAAATGACGCTAATGCTATGGCTGTTGCTGTGAATCGCATTCTCACCGAACCAGGCCTGGCTGAAAAGCTCAGCAGGAATGCTCGTATGAAAGCTGAAAACTACGATTGGTCAAATGTCCTGCCAAAATGGAACAAATTACTTAAAGAAATAATTAAAAATACTTATGTCAAAATTTGACAAAATTTACGGAAAGTCACCCATTTGGCTACAAAATATGCTTGTTAGTGTCTATGGGTTTTATTGGCGTTGGCTCAGATTTACTGGGAGTTATCAATCACACTTGCAAGGCTATATAACACGAGAATTCTTCTCTGCAAAGGAGTGGCAAGCCTTTCAACAATCCCAATTGAAGAATTTACTATCAATCTGTTTGAAATCTGTTCCCTATTATAGGGATGCCTGGTCTGAGTCTGAGAAAGAAGCAGCGCGTGAAGGGGTTCTCAAAGGGCTTCCACTGTTAGAAAAAGGGGCTCTCAGAGATGATCCTCAACGATTCTGCAGAGATGATCAACATCCATTATTCAAGTTAACCCATCATACCAGCGGCACCACCGGAACGCCCATTCAATCGATTTGGAAGATTTCTGAATATCGAAACGCCTTGGCATTGCGGGAAAGCCGGTCTGCTAACTGGGCCGGGGTTTCTTTTTCACAACCCAGGGCAACCTTCTCTGGCAGATTGGTAGAACCGGATCCGGATCGCTTCAAGGCAGTCTACAGATACAATGCGGTTGAAAAACAGGTTTATTTTTCTGCATTTCACCTCAAACCAGAATCTGTCCACCAATATGTGGCTGCCCTATGGAAGCACCACACCATGTGGCTAACAGGTTATGCCGCATCCTATTACTTGCTTGCCAAAATGATTTTGGATCAAAACCTCAAAGTGCCTGAGCTAAAGGCTGTCATCACCACCAGCGAGAAATTAACACCCTCAATGCGAGTTGTTATGCAAGAAGCTTACGGCTGCCCCATTTATGAAGAGTACAGTACGGTTGAAAATGCCTTATTCGCCAGTGAATGCGAGCAGGGGCACTTACACGTCAGCCCAGATGTCAGCATTGTTGAGATTCTCAGGCCAGATGGAACGGCGTGCGAGCCTGGTGAGGTGGGCGAAGTCGTCACAACCTGCCTGATGCGGTCTTATCAACCACTCATTCGCTTTCGTTTGGGTGACCTGGCAGCCTGGGATGCAGAAACATGTCCGTGCGGTCGGCAAATGCCCGTGCTCAAAGAAGTTGTCGGTCGGATTGAAGATGTGGTGATCGGGCCGGATGGCCGTCAACTCGTGAGATTTCATGGTATTTTCGTCGATCAACCCCATGTGATCGAAGGTCAAATTATTCAAGAAACATTAAATTCTTTCACAGTAAAAATTGTCCCTAAAAATAATTTCAGCCAGGCTGACATAGAAGATATTAAGCACCGGATGGTAAACAGACTTGGGCAAAGTATTACCGTTCAAGTCATTCAAGTAAAAGAAATCCCTCGCACAAAATCCGGGAAATTTCAAGCAGTCAATTCAAAACTAAAATAGCCTATGGACGCTCCCCTCATCTCCATCCTCATCCCCATCCGCAACGAAGCCGAGTACATTAAGCGCTGCCTGGATGCCGTCCTTGCCCAGGACTACCCCCGCGACCGGATGGAAATCCTCATCGCCGACGGCATATCCACCGACGGCACTCGCACCATCATCCAGAACCTCCAAGCCAAACATCCCCACATCCAAATCTTCGATAACCCCGGTAAGGTCGTCCCATCAGGCTTGAATATCCTTATTCCCCAGGCAAAGGGGGACATCCTCATCCGGGTGGATGGGCATTGCATCATCGCACCGGATTACGTCCGCAATTGTGTGGTTCACATCCAAAACGAGGGCGTCGATGGCGTGGGTGGTCCCATGCAGTCCATCGGCGAGGATCACATTTCCCAAGTGATCGCCCTGGCGATGAGTTCCAAGTTCGGTGTGGGTGGCTCCTCCTTTCGCACCGAAACGGGCCGAACCAAACTGGTTGATACGGTCCCCTTCCCCGCTTATAATCGAGAAATTATCAAAAGGGCGGGCCACTACGATGAGGAATTGGTCCGTAACCAGGATGATGAATACAACTACCGCATCCGTAAAGCAGGCGGAAAAATCCTACTTGCTGCAGATGTTCGCTCAACCTATTTCAGCCGTGGTTCCCTCAAGAAGTTGTGGGGCCAATACTTCCAGTACGGATTTTACAAGGTACGCGTGCTGCAGAAGCACCCCAAACAAATGCGCCCCCGGCAGTTCGTCCCACCCGCGTTTGTTGCTGGTGTGTTGTCGTTAATTATCATCAGCATGTTTTTCCCCTGGGGTTGGATTGCCCTCTTCTCGCTCCTGTCCATTTACCTGATAATAAACTTGTTGGCTTCAATGTTGGTCGCCAAAGATGCTGGATGGCGCTATCTGCCCTTATTACCCCTGGCCTTCTCAACCTTGCACATCAGCTATGGGGCTGGGTTCCTGGCTGGACTGGTCAAATTTTGGAAGAGATGGAAGGAATAGACGGGAGACGGAAGACAGTGGATGGGATTCTTTCCGTTCCCCGGTCTTCGATCCTCGGTCACAAGGTGCGCAGCAGATGTTTCCCGGTTCCTGGTTAGAAGTGAAGCCGATTTTGTACTGTCTTCGGTCATCGGTCTCCGGTCATCGGTCTCCGGTCTCCGGTCCTTGGTCTTCGATCCCCGGTCATCGGTCTTCGGCCCTCAGTCACAAGTAGCGCAGTAGATGTGACCCTGTCCCCGGTCTTCGGTCCTCGGTCACAATCAGCGAAGCGGATTTTACCCGGTCCCCGGTCTCCGGCCTCCTGTCATCCTTTGACCTTATCCTGAGTGGCCTCATACCAAATCAGGTGTACGCAGAGTTTATGGAAACTCTGTGATATCCTGAGTGGCCTCATGCCAAATCAGGTGTACGCAGAGTTTATGGAAACTCTGTGATATCCTGAGCGCCCCCATAGTTTGCCGCTTGCGGCAATCAAGACCCGCATTTTAGCCGCTATTAACGTATTGAAATCACCAACCACATATGCTAAGCTCTAAACAGCTTATCGCGCACCCTCTGTACTTTAACATGATCAGATATTTATCAAGCTGAAGCGAAGCGACTTGGCACCATCAATTAGATTCGTTTCCCATTCGTTTTTTTCGCGAAACGAATACCGTCCACCGTCACGAGGAGCAAAGCGAGTGCGCAGCCTCCTGTAGGGACGAAGTCCTGTAGCGTCGAAGACTCCTGAAGCAAAGCGGAACCCCTGAATAAGGGGCTGCAACGGTAGTGACTGGGAACCGTGCTGTAAGGAGACGGAGCAGCGAAAGGGATAGGTCTCCTGTCATCTTTTCACTACAAGCCACCAGCTACGAGCTACCAGCTATGAGTTAGCTATCTTTTCTGGTGTGCTCAATCTAAAATCTCATAAGCTCAGAGAAATCTCATAATTTACAACACATAGATCACTCTCCTACGATTCGATAAATTTTTGGGTAAAATGCAGTAAACCAATAAGAATTTTATTAAGATTAAACGACATTAATTTTTCCCTTTTCTGGGGTTGAAATCTCGTGATAAAATTAACCCGTAATTAACTTATTCATTCTTTATTTGCAAATATTTCTTAAGGATCACTGTGAACAACGTACTCGAGTCGCAACCGACTCATGCCCTAGAAGAAGAAAAGCAAGAAACGCCCCGTTTGCGCGATTTTCTTAAGCGCACATTTGATATCCTCATTTCCGCTGTAGCGCTCGTGTTGCTCTCCCCCCTCTTTGGCATCCTTGGCATCCTGATCAAGCGCGATACCCCCGGTCCAGTCTTTTATCGGGGACTGCGCATGGGCCGGCATGAGAAACCTTTCAAAATTATCAAATTCCGGACGATGTACGAAAAGCCAGAGTCTTACAATGGATCCAGCATCACTGGCAACGCGGACCCCCGCATTACGCCCTTTGGTGCTTGGTTGCGAGAAACCAAACTCAATGAGTTACCCCAGTTATGGAATGTGCTGATCGGTGAAATGAGCCTGGTCGGCCCCCGACCTGAAGTTGTTGATATCGCTCAATCATGGCCGGAGGAGGTTCGCAAAGAGGTTTTAGCCCTTCGGCCCGGTCTCACCAGCCCGGCCTCCGTGGTTTATCGAGATGAAGAAAAACGCCTGGGGTCAAGCAACGTCTTGGATGAGTATATGGCGCAAATCCTGCCAGATAAGCTCCGCTTGGATCAACTCTATGTGCGCAATCAATCCTTTCTGGCTGATCTGGATGTTATTTTTATCACACTCATCGCATTGCTGCCTGTTCTTCGCAAGAAAAACTTTCAAGAACGTTGGCTGTATTCTGGCATTCTCTATCGTTTTTACCATTGGATTTTCTCCTGGTTCATGGTCGATGTAGCCGTCACAACCTTCATGGTGGGGCTTTCAGGGTTGGTCTGGCGAATCAGTTCGGTCATCAACCTGGGGATTGGTACATATCTTTTGCTTGCTCTCATGATGGCAGTCCTCATCAGCCTGATTAATACCTTATTAGGGCTGCATACCATCAAATGGGCGACTGCCAGCCCAACTTATATTTTGGATATTGGCATCTCGATTGCGATCACCATCACAATGATATGGGCACTAAATCGGCTGATCTTTACCGAACCCTGGATCCCCTTCAGCATGTTCTGGTTGATTGGCGTAATGACCTTTATCGGATTAGTGGCAGTGCGCTATCGAGAACGTTTGCTGACCGGACTGGCAAACCGTTGGTTGATCTTGCGTGGCGGTTCGATCGCTATTGGCGAGCGCGTACTGGTGGTCGGCGCTGGCAATTTAGGGGAAATGGCTGTTTGGCTCTTACACCGCAGCGCCTTTCGTGACGTCTTTGGGATTGTCGGCATTGTTGATGACGATGTCAAGAAACACGGTTTGCGCCTGAATGGTTACCTGGTGCTGGGAGGGACTGAGGATATCCCCAAATTGGTGGAAAGATATGATATTGGATTAATCCTTTTCGCCATCTCGAATAAGACAGAAAGACAACGCTTAAAAATTCGAGATTTATGCCAGACAACATCGGCACAAATCTTGGAGATACCTGATCTTGTTAGCGTGCTAAATCAATCATTGAGTACCCGTCCAATTGAAAATAAACAATGAATTCATTTTTCGAAGATAAATCGATTTTGGTTACCGGCGCGGGTGGTTTTATAGGTTTTACTTTGATAGAAGCCCTGGTGGATGCTGGTGCACAGGTGCGCGCCTTCCTGCGTTACACGTCACGTGCAGACGAAGGGTTATTAAAAACACTTCCATTATCTATACGTAATAAAATCGAGCTGGCCTTTGGTGATTTACGCGACCCAAACGCAGTCGAGCAAGCTGCGGAAGGCGTTGAGCTCATCTTCCACCTTGGCGCGCTGATTTCCATCCCATACTCCTATGTTCATCCCGTCGAAGTAGTGCAGTCCAATGTGATTGGCACCCTCAATGTGCTGCAGGCCTGCCGCCAACACGGCTGCGCGCTGGTGCACACCTCCACCAGCGAGGTGTATGGGTCTGCCCAATATGTCCCCATCAACGAGGACCACCCCCTGCAAGGGCAGTCACCCTACTCCGCCAGCAAAATCGGTGCGGACAAACTGGTGGAAAGTTACTACCGTTCTTTTGATGTCCAAGCTGTCACGGTGCGACCTTTCAACACCTATGGCCCGGGGCAATCCGCCCGCGCGGTCATCCCCACCATCATCACCCAGGCTTTGTCGCAAGACGAAATTCATCTGGGTAATTTGGATACCAAGCGCGACTTCACCTACGTGACGGATACTGCGATGGGTTTCCTCAAAGCGGCTCAGACCCCAGGCGTGGTCGGTGAGACTTTCAACCTCGGTTTTGGTGAAGAAATTTCGATTGGCGAACTAGCCCACTTGATCATCGAGATCATCGGCCGCCCCGTCAAGATCGTTGTGGACCAGGAACGCCTGCGCCCCGAGAAATCCGAAGTGACACGCCTTCTCTCCGACAATACCAAAGCCCGTAACCTCCTCGGTTGGGAGCCGCAGGTCGGGCTACGTGAAGGACTGACCCGTACCATCGAGTGGATCCGCGAGCACCTGGACTGGTATCGCGTTGGTGAGTATGAAAGATAGTTTAGCCAGCAGCTCGTGGCCGGTAGCTCGTAGCAAGTAATCTGTGAAACATGGTCTTATGAACAAAGAAAATTTGGAAATAAAATTCGAGCAATCGAGGTACAAGGATCTAAAGGTTTGGCAAAAAAGTCTTAATTTTGCTGATGAGGTCATAAACCTTATTGATCAAGTTGAGTCTTCTCGAAAACATTATCGTCTCTTTGAACAACTGGAATCAGCCGTAACCTCAATCCCCATGAATATAGCAGAGGGCAAAGGAAGAAATTCCAAGAAAGAACTCATACAATTTCTTTATTATGCAAGAGGATCAATGTATGAAACGACAACCTTGCTTGAAATATTCAAACTTAGGGGATGGATTACAAGCGAACAATTTAACGAATTAGAGCTTCAATCAATTGAAATAGCAAGAATGCTAAATGGATTGATAAGAACTGTAGCAAGTGGTCAGTAGTATGCAATTTGAGGTTTTTTCGCTTGTTTTTTTTGCTACCAGCCACTAGCTACCAGCTACCAGCTCAATCGTCAGCCTTGAACTTTGAACTAAAGACATTACTTATTTTGGAGTGTATTTTATGAAAGCTATCATCCTCGCCGGTGGTCGAGGAACTCGACTCGCCCCCTACACATATGTCTTACCCAAACCGATGATGCCCGTTGGGGATAAAGCCATCCTGGAGATTCTACTTCGCCAGATGAAACGGGCAGGGATAAATGATGTGGTTCTAACCGTTGGCCACTTAGCTGGGTTGATGCAAGCCTTTTTTCAAGATGGCCAACAATTCGACCTGAATATCACTTATTCCTTCGAACCAAAACCTTTGGGCACTGCTGGCCCATTATCACTCATACAGGGGCTGGATGAGACTTTCCTTGTGAGTAATGGTGATGTCCTCACTACCCTTGACATTAATCATTTTAAAGCCTTTCATCATCAACACGGTGGCATATGTACGATCGCAATGCATGAACGTCAGGTCAAAATTGACCTTGGCGTGATTGAAAAAAATCGTGAAGATTATCGGGTAACTGGTTATATGGAAAAACCTATCCTTAATTACAGCGTAAGCATGGGAATGTATATATTTGAACCGAAGGTCCTTACTTACATTCCACCTGGGAATTATCTGGATTTTCCTGATCTCGTGCAAAAATTACTAAAGGCTGGCGAAAAAATTATCGGATACCCTTTCGAAGGCTATTGGATGGATTTAGGCAACCCAGAAGACTATGAACAGGCAAATCAAGATTTTAGTAAAATGCGTTCACATTTTCTTCAATCCGGATAAAAATAATAACGAAGCAAATACCTACAATGAAATTTGCCAAATCTAATTGAATTTCTCTATGGATTAAAATACACAATTTATTCTCAAATAACAAAATTCAATAATCTATATTAGAATCATTAAGCTTAATATCAAAAAATGGAGTATGTTATCTGTTTTACGATATTTCCTAAAATATTGATGCTTAAAAACTATGGAGATTTATTAATGGACTTAAGAAAAATTGTTTCAATCTTAAAGAGATTCATTTTTTTCATTATCATTATTCCTATTGTTACTGCTGGTCTAGGATACTATTTTAGTATTAATCAAACACCCCTATATCAAGCGAGCACGCGATTCGTTGTCTTTCGAGCTGCTAAAACGAATGAAGATTACTATTCTTATCTTGATAATCAACAGCTCATTTCAACTTACATGCAATTACTAACAACCAACAAGCTTTTAACCCAAGTTTCTGAAGAGGTGGGATTTGAGGTTAATACCAACATAGATTCTGAATATCGGGGTACAGTTGCAGAACAAATCGATGACACACAATTTGTTCGTTTAACAGTCACCCACGAAAATCCCCAAAAAGCTGCAATAATCGCCAACACTTTAGTTAGTGTATTAATTGAACAAAATGAAGAATTACAGTCCGTTCGTTACGAAACAACCGAGAAGAATTATCAATCAAGGGCCGAGGATGCATTGACTCAAATGGAAGCACTCCAAAGCCAAATTAATGAAAAATCCGAACAGACGGTTCAAGAACAACTGGTTCAAGTCGAAACTCAAATCGATGAGCTTCAACGTCAAGTTACGGATCTAGAAATAAATATTGCTAACATAAGCCCCTTTCTTTCAGAAGAAGAACAAAGCTCTCTTAGGATTACTTATCAAGCTGAATTAAATCAGATTCAACCCATTTTGGAACTCTATCAGGATATATATACCCAACTGACGGTCATGGGCGAACCTCTGCAAAATGAAAATATTTCATCAACAAGGATTGAACAATTACAGCGAACTTATGATCTCTATGAACAAATTTACTTCAACAGTATTTCAAGCCTTGAAACATTGAATATGTCTCGTGTTCAAAGCACGCCAAATGTCGTCCAGGTTGAACCTGCATCAGTCCCCAATGAACCCTTTTCGCCTCGACCAATTCAAACCGCCGCTTTGGCTGGTGTTGTAGGCTTACTGGGAACCGCAGGGATAGCATTTCTAGTTGAATATTTGGACGACACAATCAAAACACCAGAGGATGTCAAAGAGATTCTAGGTTTACCGGTAATAGGTTTTGTTTCAAGCATGAACTTAAAAGGAAATAATGGAGAGAAAGAAGGAAGCTATGTTGCCAACCACCCGCGCTCTCCTATCACAGAAGCGTTTCGAGCTCTTAGAACAGCCTTGGAATTCTACAGTGTTGATCAACCCCTCCGAACACTCCTGGTTACCAGTGCGGGTCCCGAAGAAGGCAAAACAACTGTGGTCACAAACCTGGCGATTATCCATGCTAGAAGTAACAAAAAAGTACTCTTGCTTGATGCAGATATGCGCCGTCCAAATGTTCATATACAATTGGATTTGTCCAATCGCATCGGTCTATCAGATATCATCCGGGGGAGGATCGAACCATCAGAAGCTCTCCATCATCAACCCCAGGGCATTCAAAATCTGGATGTAATTACATCAGGAAGTCTTCCACCCAATCCTGCCGAACTCATCGCCAGTGAGAGGATGTCAAAAATTATCAAACAACTACTTGATAACTACGACCTTATTTTTATTGATACACCTCCTGCCATCGTAACGGACGCCCAAATTCTTTCAAATAAAATGGATGGCGTATTGTTTGTTATCAAACCCGGGAAAACCCGCGCTATTACTGCGCTAACTCCACTAGAAGAATTCCAAAGGGTCGGAGCAAAAATGATCGGCGTGATCATGAATCAAATACCACGTAACAGAGAATATTATTATGGCGGCTATGGTTATTATTCCCCTGATATAAAAAAGGGTAATGGTTACTACCGTTCGGATGAAGTAGTTAAAACCTTTGAGGTTGCGGATGATCAAATAGACGAAACCGGGAAAGATATTAAGCAATCACTTGGGTAATCAAATTTCTTTTCAGCGTTTAATCCTTCGATCCGATTTGATTGACTGTTTCTACTCCAACAATTCCTATTGGATAAATTTTTTATGAACCATTGGGAATAAAAATTTCAATGCGAAATAGACCAAACCCCCATGAAAGTTGCCCTTATCTTGGTTTGAGATACGATCAAGCAACATATTCTAACTTCCCATCGATTCATAATGTTTGTTATCATGCCCAACCTATTTCAACCCCCGCCTATTCTCACCAACGTGAATTTTGTTTAACAAAGAACTTTAGTAAATGTCCATTTTATTCTGCACCTGAAGGAAGCAAATTTCCGCAAGAACTACAGCATGTGCCAGATAAAAACTTCAAGAATAGAGTTTTCCTAATCCTTGCAATTTGTATTGCACTCATTTTTCTGATTCTCCTTGGAATTTATTGCAAAAACAAAACAACGATTTCATCAAATATATCGCCAACTCTAACAATAGAAAACTATGTAGTTACCTCAACTGAAAAGATCACAAAAACAAGTTCAAGCCCCCTCTTAGCATCACCAACCTTTACGAAACCAAAGGTCACCCCATCCCCACAATTGTTAACTTTGACTCAGTCACCCTCCCCTTCTCCCACTTCTACTGAAATTCTTGTCTTTCGATTGGACAACCCAATTGGAATTAATCCACAATTTATCATCCACCGTGCTATCGACGGCGAATCCTTAGAACTATTTGCAAATGTATATCAAACAAACGTTAAGGCCATCAGAGATGTGAATCACAACTTGCCTCGTGTTCTATGGATCGATCAAATTGTCATCATCCCACTCAATCAGGCGGACGTTTCAGGCATCCCCTCCTTCATTGCCTATGAAGTTAAAGAAGAATCCGCAAACTTCAATCAAATTTCAGAGGAATTATCTGTTTCCCTTGAGGGCTTATTACGATATAACAACGCTCATAAAGAATATCCACTTTATCGGGGTGACTGGATTTTAATTCCTCAAATTAGCAATTAATCATGTTCTAAAGACTGCTTCGTAAATTTTTAATGTAATTTCTTTTTGGTTAAGAATTAGAAAAATATTTTTTACCTGCAGCGGTTATTTTTTAATCGCTGTTTTTTCATGTATACTTATATCCAGGTGCAAATTAAAATCGAGTAAAACTTAATAATAAATTGTCATTAATCAAGAAATTGTTGGACCGGTTCTTAAGAAAATAAATAATAGATAGGAAATTCATTCGTATCACTCCCAAAGAACAATGCCATATCAAAGCAATTCTGAATTTATAAAAAATGAGGTCCAAAATGAAAATCCTCCAAATTTTGAGGGATTTGAAAATCAAATTTGTCCTTACTTAGGTTTAAAATTTGATTCCAAAACTTGGATGGGTTTTCCCTCACCAATAAATTACTGTCATCGCGTAAAACCACTTACAGTACCCAAATTTGAACATCAAAGAGAGTATTGTTTATCGAACAACTATAGTCAATGCCCAATAATAATGGTTGGACCAGGTCAGCGTATGCCCAAAGCCATTCGATCTCAATCTGAAAAGCGTCCTACGGTAAGAAGAATCATTCGGATTGAAGTGCTGATTGGATTATTACTGATTATGGTTATCTTGGGGGGGATTTTTTGGAATCAAATCATTGCTGGAATTACACAGATTAACCAATCCGCATCAAATTTTCCTCAAACAAGCACACAAACATTGTTCATAACAAAAACTTCCTCACCAACAATCGAGAGCTCACCTTCGCCTACCAGCACCGTAACCGCCACACAAGAAAGTTCACCATCACCGACCTTAACCCCTATTCCACCATCTGAGACACCCTTACCTCCCACCTCAACGATTGAGCCCCCCATTCTGGCTCTAGAGACCCCCATAGGGAGAGATAAAAAATTTATCATTCATGCTGTGATTCCTGGCGAATCACTAGAGTTGTATGCTAAAAATTACGATACAACTGTTCCAGCTATTAGGGCTGTAAACTATGATCTGCCTTCCTTCCTCCCCTTAGACTGGGTTGTAATTATTCCCTTAAATACAAGTGATGTTACCGGCATTCCACCATTTGAACCCTATGAAGTCAAGGAAGCAATAAGTGTTGAAACTTTAGCTGAAATTCTTTCGGTTGACTTGACTAATCTGCGCTTGTATAATCGTATTCCGTCGGGGTATGCCCTAAATCCGGGAGAATGGATACTGATACCAAGAGAAACGCCAAAACCATAGTCATATTGAAAATCGTTTTTTTATGCCATCAATATTATTTGTTTGTACCGCCAATCGCTTCAGATCGCCACTCGCAGCACTTTTCCTCGCCCGAGAAGTTGTTCGCCATGGGGATGATCAACTCTTCAGGGTCGCCAGTGCCGGTGTGTGGACTAGCAATGGTCTGCCTGCGACAAACGATGTGATTGAGTTCGCCGACCAATTTGCGTTAGATTTAAGATTTCATAAATCTCGATTGGTGTCAGAGGAAATTCTAGAGGCTGCTGATCTTATTTTAGTTATGGAGGCAGGGCAAAAAGAAGCTATCATACAAGAGTTTCCCTTTGTCAAAAATAGGATTTTCTTGCTGTCTGAAGCTGTTGGACAATATCCTTACGACATTCCCGATCCATATAAATCAAAAGAACCTCATGAAATAATTGGCATGGAAATCATTAAATTGATTGATGATGGATATAATCAACTGATCCAACTGGCCTGGAAAAACACCTGTGTAGGAGAATGATAAGCACACGATTGATATCAATAATTTAATTTATCTTATAGTTTGAAACCTATAAATAGAAATCATTTAAATTCAACTTAATAAACGGTTGACCTCTTTGATAACAATTCCCAATTTTTCTTCACCCATCGTGGGATATAAAGGTAAGGTGACCTCTCTTTGGCCGACTTGCTCTGTGATGGGCAAGGAAATTTCCCCATATTTTTTCTGATAATAAGTAAAGGTGTGAATTGGGCGGTAATGAATACTGGACTGAATGCCAGCATCCCTCAAGCCAATCATAAATTCATGCCGGTTGACCCCCTCCGGTAAGACCGCCGGAAAAATATGATGAGAGTATTGCCCTTGTTTTGACTCAGAAAAAGGTATACCCAAGCCTGAAGATACCAATCCTTCCCAATATTTCCTTGTTAAGGAACGTCGCTTGGCATTATTCTCAGGCAATTTCTTGAGTTGCTCAATCCCAAGCGCAGAACGAATCTCATCAATTCGGTAGTTATAGCCCAAATCAACCAAATCATAGGAGAAGGCATGTCCTTTGTGACGGTCGTAAGTAAGAGAAGTCATCCCATGAGACCGCTGTAATTTGACCTTTTCTGCAATATCCTCTCGATCGGTGGTGATCATCCCGCCTTCCCCCGTCGAGAGGTTTTTATTTGAAAAGAACGAAAAGCAGCCTACATCCCCCCAGGTGCCTAAGGCTTTGCCTTCAAGAGCCGCGCCAGGTGCATGGGCAGCATCTTCTATCACAGCCAGGTTATGATCTTTCGCGATTTGCATAATCTCAGCCATCTGGCATGGATAACCGGCATAATGCATCGCAATGATGGCTTTTGTTTTTGGGGTGATATTCTCTACAATCGATTGGGGATCAATGGTCAGGTCTTCAAAGCTGATGATGTCAGCAAAACGCACATCCGCCCCACAATACAAGACAGCATTAGCTGTTGCCACAAAAGACAAGGACGGCACAATTACCTCATCCCCAGGTTGAATATCTAGAGCTAAACAGGCTAAATGCAATGCTTGAGTCGCGTTCGAGACAGCAATAGCATGTTGGCAATTGGTAAAAGCAGCAAATTCCGCCTCAAATTGCTGAGTGACTGCCCCCATCGTCAACCATTTTGACTGTAAAACCTGAATAACGGCTTCTGTCTCTTCATCACCATAATCTAAGTCCGCCAAAGGTACACGCCAATCCATTGATTCCTCCATTTGTAAAATCAACACTACTTCTAAGGGAATAATTTACTCTTCCATTATGCCTAAATCTGTCTTGATTATAATATGCTTATCCATATTTTGAGATTTATTTATCTATACGAAATTCTTTTTATCTAACAAAGAAAATTATTGTCAACTCGAATCAGAAATTTAAGATTAAGGTATGATTAATTCATGTCCAGAGGATTGAGAACTTGCCTTATCATTTTCATCTTCTTTATGTCGCTAGTTGCCGCTGGGATTGCCTTCCTCTGGTTTTCCCCCATTCTCGGCGGTTCTCTCCCGGATTCAAACATCGTCTTCAATCCAGAATCCCTGGAAACAAAAGCAGTTCAACCATCAATTACGATAACTGAACCAGAAACGACGCCCAAAGCTCCGTTAATTGAAACAAAACCGCCTTTTTTAACAACTCAAAAAATCATTACACCTAGCGCTGATCTAGAAGAGAAGCTTTCCTTAGAAGCATATCCTCCACGTGGGATACATAGTCAACCAATGCCAACATCAGAGTGCAAAGGTTTAGAAGCGGTGACCTTACTTGTGGTCGGTTTGGATGAACGCATCCAGGCCGATGCCATTCGCTTGGTGCGCGTTAATTTCGTAAATTCTTCTGTCCAAGTTCTCTCCATCCCCAGGGATTTCTACGTACCAATCATCGATATGGGTGCCTATAGTATCACAGAAGGGCGCATCAACGCGACCTACGGTTATGGTGAAACGTTGCTAGGAAAAGGCAAAGGTATCACCTCCCTGATGGATAACTTGACCTACAATTTTGGCGTGTCCTTCGATCATTATCTGGTACTGAATCTTAAAGAGATCGCCACTTACATTGATAAGATTGGTGGGGTTGTTATTCACCTCGATCAAGCTGTTTCCGACGGTTGGTCCAATTTTTCAAGCGGTGATCATCATTTTGACGGGGAAACCGCCCTCATTTTTATGCGCATGCGATTATTCGATGATGACTTTGCGCGGGTGCGTCGTCAGACCATGGTACTCAAAGCTTTTTTTAAAAAGACTATCACAGACCTCAATACCATTGAACAAACCCAAATGGCATTTAAAGTTATAATGGACAAAACCATTCAAACTGATTTAACCCTCAGAGACATCAATCCTTTAATCTGCCTAGCCCAATCAATTGAGGCCACCGATGTCACATTCTTTGAGGTAGAAAAATCCATGTATCGCAGCCATACAACCGCTTCCGGTGCCAACGCCCTCATCCCCATTGACACTGTTGTTCCCTATATACAGAGCATCATGGGTGGTTATTACAGGCCATAAATTAACTACTTTTTACCACTTAAGTGCCTGGAGATAACTAGCCTAAGAAATCATCCAATTCTCATTCATTGAATAATATTATCATTTGATAAGTATAGATTACAACTTCGTTTATAATCATAAGGAGGAAAGCCCAAAACTTTATCATTTGGTTTTTTAATTGACCTTAGATATCTCAAATTTTCACTATCATGCATGAAAGGGCGATATGATTAAAAAAATACAAATTATTTCCCAAAAATGCTTACTCACCATTTTATTTTTATCTCTAGGTCTATTCTTAGTTTTCTCAATTGCCAAAGCACATGTTAATTATTTCGAGTCTTGGGAAACCAGATATCCTAATTCAAGCACTAAGGATGCCAGCTGCGAACTTTGCCACGGTGGAAAAACAGAAACCCTTAATGCTTATGGCCACGATATTTGTGTAATTGATGATGATGAAATCTCAGACAGATTAGCTGCTGTTGAATCCCTTGATTCTGATGGCGATGGAACAAGCAACTTAATTGAAATCATGACCAATGCCCAGCCTGGATGGACTGAAGGAGATAATCGCCTTTATCATTCCAGAACTTGTATAGATGCCTTAGTAAACATCTATGTTCCCCCATCTGTACCTGGTCCCTTTGACCCTGAATTTAATTTCTTTATCTTTATCCCACTAATTACCAAACCAAACCCTTGAAAATTTTTGGTAAATTTTTTGAATTCTAAGGTAGATAAAAAATTATTGTTTTGCACAATATTCTCTCTTATCAATTTATTTAAGATTGCTTCACTCTTAAAGCCCTCAGTATCACCTCTTCCCTCGCCGGCAGCTCGTGAATCCACACTCCCACCGCATCATGGATCGCGTTGATTACCGCCGGCGCAGTTGGTGTGAGCGCCAACTCCCCCACACCCTTGGCACCAAAGGGCCCCTCTGGATGCGGATCGACCACCACAATCGGAATGATCTCCGGTAGTTGATTAAATCGCAGCAAGCCCAAATCCTTCAACTGCGTTGATTTTGGAATTCCGTTTTCAATTTGATAGGATTCGCTGAGCGCATAGCCCAAACCCTGCACAACAGCGCCTTCAATCTGACCGACAACATTCTGGTAAATAAGCGGCTCACCACAATCATGGGCTGCAATCACTTTATACACCTTGACCGCCCCTGTCTTCGGATTGACGGAGAGAATAACAGCTTGGGCGCCAAAATCATAAGCAAAATGCATGGGTGCAGCTGGGACATCCGGATAGGCAGGGATCGTTTCATTCGGCGGTTGGGTCCTGGGGGCATGATATTCCGCCTCAAAAATAAAGCGCGTTGGATTTGCCGTAAGGTCTTTCAACGAACAAATCCCTTTCCCGGTTGCTATTTCGATAAAGAACCCATCTGCAATCCTTAGGTTTTCCGGGTCAACGCGATAGGCCTCAGATACCGCCTGCCACAACTTCGTTTTTAGCCCTTCCGCAGCCAATTTGACCGCATTTCCTGTGATAAACGTCGCTCGAGAGGCAGTCGTCATCCCACCGGGTGGGTCCGCCCTTGTGTCCCCGGTATGCACGCGAATCGCTGATAAGGGCACACCTAACACCCTGGCGGCGATCACCGCCACCACTTGGTCGGAGCCTTGTCCCATATCCGCTGCGCCGTGCCTGACCAGGAAAGTCCCATCAGGCTCAAGACTGACCTGAGCCCTGGCTTGATCGGGAATATTCGCACCCAAACCGACATTTTTGTAGCCGCAAGCAATGCCAATTCCCAATTTTTCATCCTCAGAAACCTTTGGCATTTCAACTGTATCCAAGGCATTGCCAAGGGCGATTAAACACGCCACCATACCAGCCCCCACCCTCTCAGTCAGCACGTCCCCGGTGATGGTTGCCTTGCCAATATCCAGAACATTCATCAATCTTGCTTCCAGTGGGTCTAAACCAAGCTGATTAAACATATGCTGGATGTGAGTCTCAGCTGCAAAGGTGACCTGCGGGCTGCCATAGCCGCGAAAAGCACCACAAGGGTTGTTGTTGGTGTGCACCGCATAGGCATTGACTTCCACATTGGGCACTTCGTATGGTCCACAGGCGAAAGCCAGCATGCGGAACAGCACCTCCTCCCCTACAGAGGCATAGGCACCTGTATCACTGTAGATGGTGATGTCCGCTGCAACCAATTTCCCTTCTTTGGTCATACCCATTTTGTAATGCATCTCTGCCGCATGCCGCTTGTAACTAACTTGGATCGATTCCGCTCTACTCCAATGCACCTTGACAGATCGGCCGGTGTAAAAAGCCCCCAATGACGCATGAATTTGTCCAGCAATGTCCTCCTTACCCCCAAAACCGCCTCCCATATAGCGATGGGCAATCCGAACTCGGTTTTTATCAACACCAAGCACACGAGCCACTTGTTCCTGGTCGTTGGTCGGACCCTGGCTGCCCACATATACCGTGATGGTGCCATCATCTTCAATCAGACCAATGCTGGTCTCCGTCTCCATATAGGCGTGTTCCACAAAGGGCACCCGATAACTTTGTTCATAAATTAAATCAGCAGGTTCAAAGCCTGCTTCCGGATCACCCTTAGTGATATGCAGATGTTTAAAAACGTTCGGTTTTTCAAGATTTGCTTTTCCTAAGCGGGGGTGAATTGCAGGTGCATTCTGCCCCATAGCTCCCCGAACTGAGCTGATAACCGGTAAGGGCTCAATATCTACCTTGATGGCCTCTAAGGCCGCTTGGACTTGACCTTCTTCCTCGCCAATCACCAGGGCTAAGGTGTCGCCCACGTAACGGACGACCTGATCGCAAAACACAGGCTGATCCTGGATCATTAAACCAAACTGGTTCTCACCTGGAATATCCTTGGCGGCAAGAATTTTCACAATGCCGGGCATCTTTTCTGCTTTGCTGGTATCAACTTTCGTAACCAATCCATGCGGAACATTGGCCCTAAGGGCTTTGGCCACCAACATGTTGGGAAAACTAAGATCATCTGTAAAAAGCAGCTGTCCTGTCAGTTTTTCAATCGTCTTCAGGTTGTTGGCAGTGTCCTGTGCAGTCCAGGTGCTCTGTTCATCGCCCCGTAATATCGCAGCAGCACGTTGGGTAGCTTGATCCATCCGGTTCAAACCTGCACAGCGACAGTAGGTGCCGGACAGTGCTCGTTCAATCGCTTCAGGGTTTGGCGAAAGGGTTTCGTCCAATAAAGCCTTGGCAGACATCAAGGCTCCTGGGGCGCAGTACCCACATTGGAATATGCCCTCTTGAATGACGGTTTGGATTAAGGGATGTGGATTACCAGTTTCTGGCACAAGAGATTCGATCGTTTCAATCCTGGCCCCATCCAAAGTGCTCATTTTTCGCCGGCAGGAAATCCTGGCTTTGCCGTCAATGATCACTTTACACAATCCACATGTACCACGGTGATCACAGGCCTGCTTTGTGCCAGTGAGGCGCAGTTCTTCCCTCAAGAAACGTAATAAGGACCAGTCCAGGAAGGCTCCAGGGACGATGATTTTTTGCCCGTTGATGCTAACACTAACTTGGTTTGTCATTGATAAACTCCCAAATCGTCCCCAAAGTCTGAATTATTCTTGCTGCGATGGGTCATTCACATTCGCCATCCAATTTCCATTAATCAAAAGTCTTTACTCAACAAACTCAACCTTCAAATAGCCAAGGGTGTTGAACAATCTTTCCAAATACACCTCGGCATTTTGTTGCGCTTGTTCTAAGATTCCATCTCCTAAGGCAGCTTTTAAGATCTCATCCTCAGCAGCCTGACGGGCAGCGGTTTCCAGGTCAGGATCGCTTTTACGCAAAATACCAGTTTCACGGTCGTAAATATAAGACTGGTCATTATTTAACGTGGCAACAAACACTTCAGCCTCTGGGATCTTGGCATACAAAGTCCCATCTTTCAGCCAAAGGTCATCTGAGGTGATTTCTGCCAGGTCAACCCCCGCAATCACATAGCCATGGGCTACAAACAGCAATCGATCGCCGAATAATGGGCCAAAAACTCCCTGGTTGATTTCAGCGGTGATTACTTTTTCAACCGAGTACTGGATGGTCTCCAGCCGTGCCAGGGATTGCACTTCCCGAATAATCGTGACTGGGTCAGGGATCACTGTGGGTGTGGGGTTAAATAACTTTGATACCTGGGTGCTGAGCGCCTGGTTAGCATTGCGCACAGGTGAAACAGCCAAATCAATGGAATTTTTGATGGTAAATGTGATCAAAATCACCGCACCAATAATCGTAATTAACAAAATTAATAGGAGGGCTGTGACCAAATTGAGGGGGGATTTCTTCTCTTCCATCGCTCTTCCCTTGCTTTCTACGCTAATTCCCGCTGATAAACTCTGTGGTTTTTGTAGAATTTCACGCCCAGGTTTTTCAGATCTTTGCGCATCTGTTCGGCTGTTTCGGCAACCTGGGTCAACTCGGCATGGATAAATTGCGTGTTCTGATGTAAGGCTTTTTCAAGCTCGGCATACATGATCGCGTTGCCCCCCAAACCTTGATATTCAGGCAAAATTCCCACACCGTTAAATGCAATCCAATCAGTGCGTTTAATCTCCAGCAGCAGCCTTAAGATGGCAATCGGTCCCAACCGCCCCTTATTTTTTTGCATTGCAGCTGAAACATCGGGGAAAGGCAGTACAAATCCCACTACTTTTTCATCCTTAGTGATGATTTTGATCATTTGGGGGTCAACGATGGTCATGACATTACTCACGACAAAATCGATCTCTCGTTCAGAAAGTGGATAATACTCCCAATTATCAACAAAAGCCGCGTTATAAGCTTTCCCAATAGGTCCTGACCATTTTACGAGCTCACGTTTATTCTTAAATGTTAGAATTTTAAATGACCCACGTTTTTGAGCAATTTGCGCAGCTTTTTTAACCTTCTCTGGTAGTTGAAATGCGTGCGGCTTCATATAACTAGAGACAAAATCGACGACCTTAACAAAGCCCATTTTCTCGACCAAATCGCGATAATAAGGGTAGTTATAGTTCATCATATTCATCATTTGCCGATGCTCAAATCCCTCAATTTGGATGCCATAGCCATCCAGAGGGCCAAACCCCTTGGGACCAACCATCTTTGTCAATCCCCGTTTTCGGGCCCAATCAAATAACTTTTCAAAAAGCGCCTGTGCAACCTCAAAATCATCAATGCACTCAAAAAGATAAAACTCAGCATCCTTGGCGTTGTGGTAGTGGTTGAAGGGTTTGTTTTCAAGGGCTGCGATGCGGCCTACAACCTTGCCATCCCGCAACGCAATAAAAAAATCAGCATCTGAATGCTCATAATAGGGATGCTTTTCAGGGTTTAACATTGTTTTGACATCTGTGATAAATGGCGGTACCCATTGGGGATGTCCTTTATATAAATCAAAGGGGAACTTTACAAAACGATCCACCGCCGTACTGTCTTTAACATTAACTGGCTGAATTTCAATCATAATTTCCTCTCAAAATAAAAATCTTATCCCTGGTAATACTCGGGCGAAGACAAATAATGAATTATCCATAAATTTTAGATTGATGTTAATCGATAATTACAACAGCAACATGCTGGCTTTTTTGCCATAAACACCCGATTAACCAACCTCGTAAAAAGAAATTATAACCCTGTTTATTAACTTTCTACTAACAAATATTTTTGTAAACTTCACAGGTATACTTGGATCAAAAGGAATTGTTATGCCAAATCACCTCGTTTCATCAACGTCACCTTATCTTAAACAACACCAAGACAATCCTGTCGATTGGTACCCCTGGGGAGATGAAGCCATTCAAAGGGCACAAAAAGAAAACAAACCCATATTCCTTAGCATTGGCTATGCGGCCTGTCATTGGTGTCATGTGATGGCGCATGAGTCCTTTGAGAACCCTGATACAGCACAGATACTCAACGAAAATTTCATTTGCATCAAAGTCGACCGTGAAGAACGGCCGGACCTCGACGATATTTACATGCAAGCTGTGGTTCTGCTCACCGGTCAAGGCGGCTGGCCGCTGAGCGTCTTCCTCAAGCCAGATTTGAAACCTTTCTATGGCGGGACATATTTTCCACCGTCACCACGTTTTGGAATGCCATCCTTCAAACAAGTTTTGCAGGGAATCATCAATGCCTGGGATACTAACCCGGATGGGATCAATAAAAATGCGAATGTCATTACAGAAGCGATTCAATCCCAACAAAGCCAAAGTATCACTGGTTCTATACCGCCTAACCTGGATGATGTAACGAGGCAATTAATCAACACTTATGATTGGAAAAACGGCGGTTGGGGTGGCCCACCTAAATTCCCCCAACCCATGTTGATCGAATTCCTCATCCAACGCGCCTTAAGTGGTGATCAAACCGCTTCTAAATTGGTTGTGCACGCACTTGAAAACATGTCCTTGGGCGGCTTGTTTGACCTGGTCGGTGGCGGATTTCACCGTTACAGTACCGATTCACGATGGTTGATCCCCCATTTTGAGAAAATGCTCTATGACAATGCGCAATTAGCCCTCACCTACACCCACGGTTATGCCCTGACCAAAAATCCCTATTTCCGGTGGGTTGCTGAAAAAACCCTCAACTTTATCCAAAGGGAATTGAGGCACCTGCAAGGCGGATTTTTTGCCAGCCTGGATGCAGACACGCCCGAGGGTGAAGGACGTTACTATTCCTGGACCATCGTAGCCCTCCAGGAAATATTATCCGACGAAGAAACCGCCTGGTTGAGACGGAACACCAGCCTTATGAATACTGGCAATTTCGAGGATGGCTTGAATGTCCTGCAGCTCAACCGTCCAATTCATGAAATTGCTCAAAAAAATAAGATGTCTGTAAAAGAAACCCTCAATCACCTTGAATTGATCCTATCAAAATTACATGCAAGTCGTTTACAAAGGACGCCCCCCAAAGCCGACACAAAAATAATTGCATCCTGGAACGCTTTGGCCATCACTGCTTTTGCCCAAGCTGCACGATTATTCAGCAATAAACAATATTTGGAAACAGCTCGAGCAGCAGGCAATTTCATCTTGAATAATCTCATCACCGCAGATGGCCATCTTATGCGGAATTGGAATGAGGATGTGGCCAGTCAACCGGGCACCCTTGCCGACTATGCAGGCACAATTTTAGCCTTACATCAGCTATACGAAATAGATTTTTCACCCAATTACTATCAAACTATGCTGATAATTCACCACAGAATGGTGGATTCCTTTACGAACAATGGTGAATATTATAATGATGCAGCCCACGATGTGCCCCATCTGATTTTGAAACCAAGTAACCTGCAGGATAGTGTCACCCCCAGTGGCAATGTCATGGCATGTCAAGTCCATTGGCTTTTGTATCAATTAGGCGCTGACATAACACATTTTGACCGAGTCACAGACATGCTCAACAACCTTGAGAAAATGGTGACCCAACATCCCCACAGTTTTGGCTACTGGTTACAAATAGCTGTCCTCGCTGCCCATCCTGCGCAACAAATTGTTTTAGTCAGCCCGAATGACATCACAAGCCTATCACAATTTATATATCAAATTCACAACGTCTTTAACCCATATACCGTCGTAGCTGCAAAGACTAATCAAAACCAATCAAAATATCAGATACCATCCATTTGCCAGGGTCGCTATCCTGTTGATGGCAAACCGACCGCATTTCTCTGTGAAAATTTCACCTGTCACCTCCCGATTATGGAAATTGAAACTTTCAAAAAGAAATTAAGCGCAAAACTGTCACCAAAGAGATTAGATAATTAATACCGATTTCACAAACAGTTCTGCTGCTAATTAGTATTAGATAACCTTTCTCTCGCCATTTAGCTAATAACCACCAAAACAAGACCGCCTTACTTGTAAAATCGCCTTCCCTGGGCTATAATCCACGTGTTAATTTTCTTAGTGCTATAGAGGTTTACAAGAATTTATGATCGATGTCAATGAATTACGCAAAGGGGTCACCTTCGAACAAGATGGCGATCTTTACAAAGTATTAGATTATTCCCACAACAAACCGGGACGCGGTCAAGCAACCATTCGCATCAAAGCCCGTGATCTTCGCAAAGGCAACACCCTTGATATGACCTTCAACTCAGGCAATCGAGTGCAGGATGTGCGATTGGATTATCACAACGCCCAATTTCTTTATGCGGATGACCGGTTCTTTTATTTTATGGATAACCAAACTTACGAACAGTATCCTGTCAATAAAGAAATCGTCGGGGAGATGGCTGAATTTCTCAAACCGAACATGGATGTAAAATTGATGTTTTTTGAAACAGAAGCCCTGGACTTGGATTTGCCAACTTCCGTCGATATGTTGGTCACCAAAGCAGAACCATCTGTACGCGGCGACACGGCTACGGGCGTGACCAAACGCGTCACCACTGAGACTGGTTTAGAGGTACAGGTCCCTTCCTTTGTTGAACAAGGTGACACAATCCGCGTGGACACACGCAACGGTGAATATATTACCCGTGTGTAAAGGAACAACCCTTAAAACTACATCAACGGGATTGAACCTGAAGCATTCAGCCAAAATCTTGAGGTTATTATGAGAGTGCCAACCACTGGCAAGGAATGTCCCTATTTTTACGGTGATTACCACCGCGGTAAACATCACGAAGAATGCCGGCTTATCGTTAATTCCGACCCACCCTGGGAGATTAAATATTGTCAAAACTGCCCCGTCCCAGAAATTGTACGCGCCAATTCCTGCCCCCACATGATCCTTTCCGCAGAAATAAAATCTGGCTTCTTGAATTTAAATAAAAAAGTTGTTGTGTCAGCTTATTGCACAAAAACCCATCGGGACGTCGAAAATCCCTATGTTGGGTGTGGCGAATGCCACCCCATCCTGGATATTTTTACTGACCCAGGAAAATAATCATCGCTATATCTGAATAAAATTTCAAATACCCAGGATGCATGCAATTTCATCCTCATAAGCACTATATTTATGCCTTGCCATCATCGTGTAAGCAAATGGTATTGGCAAAATTAATTTATCTATAAGTTTTGTTAATTTTTTAACCGAAAACTAGAAAATCAACCCCTTAGAGGTATAATACGCAAGTCAATTTTAGAATGGGAAAATTAGATCATTCTTTGGAGGAACCTTTGAAACAACGAAACCAATCCTATATCATCTACATAATGCTATTTATTGCCATTATTGCGATGGTATTTTTCACTTTTAATCAACAATCCGCTGGCGACTCTCGGATTCCAATCAACCAATTAGCAACCGATATCAAGGCAGGTCGCGTCGATTCAATCATTGAAGACGATAGTCAACTCGAAATCACTTACAAAGACAGCGATGATATCAAATTATCCACAAAAGATCCGAGCTCATCGCTGGTTGAACAACTGGTTGACCTGGGAGTTACCCCAGAAGAGCTGTCTGCAGAAAACATAATTGTTGACATTAAGCTGCCCAGCCCCTTGCTTGGAATCGTTTCTATCGCCAGTTACATCCTCCCCTTTATCATTTTTATGGGCCTGTTTTGGTTCATTTTAAGGCAAGCACAAGGAAGCAATAACGCTGCGATGTCTTTTGGGAAGTCCAAGGCACGCATGTTCTCGGGCGATCATCCAACGGTTACTTTTGAGGATGTTGCCGGCGTAGATGAGGCTAAGGAAGAGCTGTACGAAGTGGTGGAATTCTTAAGAGAACCCCAAAAATTCATTGCGCTGGGTGCCCGCATACCTAAGGGCGTCCTGCTGGTTGGCGCACCCGGCACTGGTAAAACTCTGATGGCAAAAGCCGTCTCAGGTGAAGCTGGCGTGCCATTTTTCTCAATTTCTGGTTCAGAATTTGTGGAAATGTTTGTGGGTGTCGGTGCAAGCCGAGTGAGAGACCTTTTTGAGCAGGCAAAACGACACTCACCAGCTATCGTTTTTGTGGACGAAATTGATGCTGTCGGTCGGCACCGTGGTGCGGGCTTAGGCGGCAGTCATGATGAACGCGAACAAACACTTAACCAGCTTTTGGTCGAAATGGATGGCTTTGACACGGATACCAATGTGATTATTGTTGCAGCCACCAACCGACCGGATATCCTTGACCCAGCCCTATTACGACCCGGCCGATTTGACCGTCGAGTTGTTCTCGATCGGCCAGACATCAAGGGCCGTGAAGAAATATTGAATGTCCACGTCAAAGGAAAACCGGTTTCACCCGATGTTGACCTTTATGATATTGCCCGCTCAACCCCAGGGTTTGTCGGCGCAGATATTGAAAACCTTGTCAATGAAGCTGCCATCCTCGCTGCCCGTCGTGATAAGCGCGTGATTGAACATGATGAGTTTATGGAAGCCATTGAGAGAGTGATTGCAGGTCCCGAACGCAAAAGCCGCCTGATCAATGATAATGAAAAGAAAATTATCGCCTACCACGAAGCTGGCCACGCTGTAGTCATCAACGCTCTTCCCGAAGCGGATACCGTGCAAAAAGTATCCATCATATCACGTGGCGAAGCTGGCGGTTACACGATGGCTTTTCCCGAAGAAGATCGGGTGCTTAAGTCCCGCAATCAGCTCATGAGTGATATGATCGGCTTGCTTGGAGGGCGTGCTGCAGAAGACATCGTCTTCAGCGATATCACCTCGGGCGCATCCAATGACCTGGAACGGGTGACCAAACTTGCCCGAATGATGGTGATGCGATTGGGCATGAGCGAAGAACTTGGCCCAATGGTTTACGGAAAACAAGAGGAATTGGTATTTCTTGGTCGAGAAATGTCTGAACAACGTGACTTTTCTGAAGGAATTGCCGAAAAAATCGATTCAGCTATTCAAAATCTTGTCAAAGATGCATACCAGCAAGCAAAGTCAATTCTCATAAAATATCGATCGGAATTGGATCAAATTGCTGAAAAGCTCTTAGTCGTCGAAACCCTCGACGCTGACGCGTTTTATGAAATCTTTCCTACGCCTGTAGAAAAAACCGGCGGCATTCCCCAAAAAATTAACTGATTCAAAATCAAGAGAAATACTAAAAAGGCTGCGATAGTATCGCAGCCTTTTTTTCTTAAATATCTTCAAAGATCAAAACCCGCCGGAGGACCTTACCTACCATGGTTCTTGGCAGCGATTCTCTAAACGAAATTAGCTTTGGAATTTTGTAATTCACCAGATATTGCTGACAAAAGAATTGAATTTCTTCTGCAGAAGCCTTGGTATTTTCCTTGAGAACAACCCAAGCTTTCGCAACTTCTCCTTTTGTTTCATCCATGACTCCAGCAACAGCCACTTCCTTAACGCTCGGATGCCGCAGAATAACCTGCTCAACCTCGTTGGGCCAGACCTGGAATCCACCTACTTTAATCACATCTTTTTTGCGATCGACCAGATAGAAATAACCATCCGCATCCATCCAAACCACATCCCCAGTATACAGCCACCCTCCCCTGAGGGCGATATCTGTTTCAGCTAGGTTCTGATGATAGCCTGCCATCACCTGGGGCCCACAGACAATCAACTCGCCAATTTCTCCAATCGGGACCTCGTTTTGCCCTGTTTCTAGATCGACCACTTTGCAATCAACGTTTGGCAGTGGCAAACCAATCGATCCTGTTTTATTGATCCCCAAAATTGGATTGCAATGTGTGGCGGTAGGGGCTTCAGATAAGCCATAGCCCTCCACCAGGTGCCCCTTGGTTAAGTCCTCAAAACCTTCTTTAACTTTGGCTGGCAAAGTGGCAGAACCTGAAATGCAAGCTTTAATTGAAGAAAGATCAAATTCTCCTGCTAGAACAGGTGGATATTGATTAATAGCGGCATAAATCGTGGGGACGCCCGGAAAAACCGTCACTTTATATTTTTGAATCGCTTCCAATAACCCATCCAAGTCCCGTGGGTCGGGAATGAGGACCATTCGAGCGCCCATTTTTATAGCCAGGTTCATCCCCAGCACCATGCCATATACATGATACATTGGAATGGCCACTAAAACCGTCTCTTTTTGCGGATACGTGTTGACCAACCAGTGTTGGAACTGCGTCACATTTGCCACCAAATTGCGATGACGACCGATTGCACACTTAGGGACGCCCGTTGTCCCACCTGTATATTGAAACACCGCGGGATCATTCGGATAGACTTCTACGTTTATGGGTTCGTCTGACGCCCCTTCAGCAAGCATCGCCTGCCAATAAATATCTTCAGAAGGCACTATGTGCGACTTATCGCCGACGACCACAAACGACTGAATTTCAGTGTGGGTTTGGAAGGTTTTGACCGCTTGATACATATCAGCTGGCAGGATCAATAGTTTCACCCCGGCCTCAATCACCAGATTTTTGACTTCTTCAGGACGATAAGCAGGATTTATCGCCATAACAACACTACCAGCTTTGAGGATTCCATAATAACTGATCACGAAGATAGGAGTATTGGGTTCCATGATGCCCACACGATCCCCCATTTGAATCCCTTTTGAGATCAAGTAATTTGCCACCCGATCGGAAAGGACATCAACTTCGTTGTAGGTTAATGTCTCACCTTGATAAATGATACAGGTTGATTCTCCATTTATCGCGACAGATTGCTTAAAAAGTTCAATCAGGGTTATCTTTGGGATATCGATTTTAGCAGGAACACCATCGTCGTAATGATCCAGCCAGGGTCTATTTATTAAGGTCATTAAGTCTTCTCCGTATTGTGGTTTCCATTTGATCAACTAGGTTTTCTGAAGCCTGAAACCAGGTAATCCGTGGATCATCTGGCTTAAACCAATTTGCTTGTCTGCGCACAAATATACGCGTGTTGCGTTTAATCAACAAAGTAGCTTCTTCTAAGGATATGTTGCCTTGTAAATATTGGAGGATTTCTTGATAACCGATCGCTGAAAAGGTTGGTAATTCGGGTGAAAAGCCTGCTCGAATCAAACTTTCAACCTCCTGAACCAAACCCTCTGCAAGCATTGTCTCAATTCTTTCGTCAATCCTTTCGTAGAGTTCTTCTCGAGGACGATCAATCCCTAAAAGGATCGGGTGGTAAGGGCAGGTTTGTTTTTGACGCAATTCAGAAAAACGCGTCCCTGTTTTAAGAATCACTTCAAGGGCTCTTACGGTTCGACGAAGATTGCGATAATCTATCTTTTCAGCAGCAGCCGGGTCAATGGCTTCCAGACGCTCGTGGAGGGCTTCTGCGCCGATTCTATCTGCCCAAAGGGTCAGGGCTTCTCTTATGTTGTAATCTGGCTTTTGGGGGGGAATCCGCCAACCTTCAATAATCGATCGGATATACTGACCAGTTCCACCCACCAAAAATGGTAATTTTCCGCGATCATGTATTTCGTCAATCGCTTGATAGGCCCGCCGCTGAAAAATGGCAAGATTCCAAATCTCATCAGGATCTGCAACATTTATCAAGTGATGTGGGATGCCCCGCATTTCTTCCAAAGTTGGCTTTGCAGTGCCAATGTCCATCCCCCGATAAAAACTACGCGAATCAGCGGAGACGATTTCACCGTCAAAACGTTGTGCCAGGTTAACAGATATAGACGTCTTCCCAACGGCTGTCGGTCCAACAATGACAATTAAAGGTTTTTTCTGCTCTGAAGTCATAGATGTATGTTTGGAAAATGGCGAAGGTCAATTAATTGGCCCTGGGAATTCACATAGATAGCGATGGCGTCAATACGCCAATCATCCGGCGCTGTGGGATGTTCCTGCATCCAAAGTAGCCCTGCGTTTTCAATACGTTCAATTTTTGCGGGCGTGATGCTGTCTTCAGGTGTGCCAAAGGTCGTCGAAGTTCTGGTTTTAACCTCTACAAAAACAATACAACCCGCTTCCATGGTGACTAAATCCAGCTCTCCAAAGCGAGTGGTATATTTGCGGTCTAATACCTGATAGCCTTTTTCCACCAGATATTCTTCCGCTATTTTTTCACCGATATCGCCAATTTTCTTTTGATAGGTCATGGTTATTTGATTTATGTTCGGATTAATCGTACGCTAAAGAGAACTTCACGTCAAGAAAAAGCACATTAGGGTTAAATATTTTTCATTATCGGTTAAAATCATTTGAGAGAGGAACCATGCCAAATTTAGAAATTATAACCATTGGAACTGAATTATTGTTAGGTGAAATTACCGATACAAATTCCACCTATATTGCCCGCACCTTGCGGGATCATGGAATCGACATCTTCCGTATAACCACCATCGGCGATAACCCCCACCGAATTGCTGCCGCCATTCGAGAAGCATTATCACGAGCGGAGATTATTATCACAACAGGCGGTTTAGGCCCCACCATTGACGACCCAACGCGTCAGGCTGTTGCAGATGCAACTTTCAGCAAACTGGTATTCCATGCTGAATTATGGGATGACATTTTTACTCACTTTAAAGAATCAGGCCGCACGCCAACAGAAAATAACCGGCGGCAAGCTTATATTCCCCACGGTGCTATTCCAATCAAGAATCCAGTTGGTACAGCACCGTGTTTCATCGTTGAAAATGGCTATTCTTGCGTCATTTCCTTACCGGGTGTGCCATCAGAGATGAAGTACTTACTGCACCATTCCGTTATCCCCTTTCTAAAAAATAAATTCCAGTTACAATCCCGAATCATCAAGGCGACCGTTCTTCATGCTGCAACCCTGGGCGAATCCGTTATCGACGAAATGATCAGCGACCTGGAACAATTGCCAAACCCGACTGTTGGCCTTCTGGCACATCCTGGCCAGGTTGATATTCGCGTCACAGTCAAGGCTGAGTCGGAAATTGAAGCCCTTGAGTTACTCAAACCCTTGGTTATGGATATTAAATCGAGACTAGGCGAAAATATTTACGGTCAAGATGAAGATACTTTAGAAACTGTCATTGGTCGGTTGGTAAACAAACATAAGATCAAGCTTTGCGTGGGTGAATATGGTTATGGTGAAACCCTCATCAACCGCGTTGAACTAGGGCAACCTGATCAATTACAGCGTGTAATTGTCAGGGAACAGCCTAAAGACCCAGAGAATTTTATTACAACGCTTAAAGGGATGACGGCATCAAACCCATGTGATGTCCTTTTTGGGACGGCATTGCTCTATAATTCAAAAATTTCTGCAATTTTCTTTTATCAACATAATCACAATCAGCAAAAGCTCATTCGAAATTATCGCGGACCACAAGAAAATGCCCTCCTATGGGCTCAAAACACCAGTTTAGACTTTCTAAGACGTCAACTCACCAAGTTTGACGGAAAATAACAAAGGAGAGACATGCAAAAGGCAGATTTAATACTAAAAAATGCAAAAATTCTCACCATGAACGACGCATTTGATATCTTTTACCCAGGTGCACTGGTTATCAGTGGGGATTCAATTATCGCTGTCGGACCCCAACAGGATATCCTATCTAAGTACTCTGCAGATAATGAGATGGATTGTGAGCAAAAAGTTCTCATGCCGGGTTTGATCAACGCGCATACCCACGTCCCAATGACCTTACTCCGGGGATTAGCCGATGACCTTCGATTGGATGTGTGGCTAATGGGCTACATGATGCCAGTGGAGCGTGAATTTGTCTCACCAGAATTTGTTCGCCTTGGGACGAAATTAGCCTGCGCCGAATGCATCCGCAGCGGTGTGACGACCTTCAATGACATGTATTATTTTGAATCCGATGTCGCCGAGGCTACCGCTGAAGCCGGAATGAGGGCAATTTGTTCGCAATCGATCCTCAAATTTTCGACGCCAGACGCTACCTATTACGAAGAAGCCCTTGAATATGCTGAGGCTTTCATTCAAAAATGGAAAGATCACCCATTAATTATGCCAGCCATCGCGCCTCATGCAGTCTACACCTGTACCGATAAAATTTGGCAAACCAGCAAGGAATTGGCTGTGAAATATGATATCCCGCTTCATACCCACATCGCAGAAACTGAGAGTGAGGTTGAGGATTTACGCAAAGAATCGGGAATGCCGGTTGTCCCCTATTTACGAAAACGAGATATTTTTGATGCCAAGGTCATTGGCGCCCACTGTGTTCACATTGATGAAGGAGAGATGCGTTCCATGCAACGTTATGGCGCTGGAATCTCACATAACCCCTCAGCTAATTTGAAACTTGCCAGTGGATTTGCCAAGGTTGCCCGCATGTTAGCCTTGGGCGTTAATGTTGGTATTGGCACAGACGGCCCTGCATCGAATAACGATTTGGATATGATGGAAGAGATCCGTTTAGCTTCGTTGGTCGCTAAGAGCGTATCCGGTGATCCTACTGCCCTTCCCGCTAGACAAACCTTGGCCATGGCAACCAGCATGGGGGCAAGAGCGATCCACTTGGACCACATCACAGGATCCTTGGAACCCGGAAAACGAGCGGATTTGATCTTAATTTCCCTTGAGAAAATTCATAATTCACCAAATTTCCATCGAGACCCTGAGGGCGTTTATGCCCAGATTATTTATGCTGCTAAATCAACGGATATCAGCGATCTGATGGTCAATGGGCAATGGTTGATGCGGAATCGGGAACTGCTGACCCTCGATGAAAAAGAGCTCATGAAGGAAGCACAAGTTTATGCTGAAAAAATTGATGCTTTCCTGATCGAACGTGAGCAATCTGTGCTTTCAAAACTCGTCGCAATTGGCGGTGCAATGCAGCAAGAAAGTTTTGAGGTCCAGGCAAAAGTTCGAATCAAAGACCCACAGACTATCATTCGTGCATTGGATCAAGAGGATATCAGTATTGTTTACACTCGCCATTACCACGAATATGACACCTACTTCTATTTTGATAAGATAAGTGAAGGCCGCCTTCGCTATCGAGAAGATGAATTTATCGAAAAAGACGGCGATGTTTCCAATGTCCGCAGCCGCCTTACTCTGGTTGGTCAGTCCAGAGAAGAGACCTTCGAACGGGACGTTATGCTGTCACGTACTCGATATTATGCCCCAGCAAACCACTCCCTGCGCTTCTATCGGGAATATTTTGAACCTGCGCGAGAAATTGAAATTGAAAAAGATCGCTTGAGATGGAAAATTCAATACGATGGATTCGACTTCCATATCAATTTGGATACCATCATCAAACCCAACTTGGGTCATTTCTTAGAAGTCAAGAGCCGGACTTGGAGCTTCAAGGACGCTGAGTTGAAATCTCGCAAAATTGCGGAGCTCATCGATTATTTAGGGGCTTCATCTGAAATCGCCGAAACACAGGATTACGCTGAGATAGTTGAGAGCTACCTAGGCAATCATCATTAAAGGTGCGTGTTTGTGTCCATTCATGTCTTATTTCTTGCTGCTGAAGCTGAACCATTTGTAAAAATCGGCGGTCTTGCTGATGTTGCTGGTGCCCTACCGGTGGCAATTCATCACATTTCACAATCCTCAAAGGATGCAGATAAAGTTGAAATAAGACTGGTGCTGCCGTTTCACTCGGCGATCAAACACAACGGTTTTTTACCAAAATATTTAGGAGAATTCTTAGTCCAAAAGGGGAAAGAAAAAATACCCTGCCAGGTTTATCAGTCATCCACAGCAGGTGTGCCCGTTTATTTCTTGGATGGACCACCATTGATGGGAATGACATCTGTTTATTCCCCTCATCCTGAGCATGATGGCGATAAATTCATCTTTTTTTCAATAGCAGCCTTAAAATTAGCAGAGTTTCTGGGATGGCCGGTAGATATTTTACACACTAACGACTGGCACACTGCACCAGCCATCGTTGCCCTAAAGAGTCAGGGGTATTCTTCAGCAGAGTTTTCAAGAACAAAGTGCCTGCACACCTTGCATAACTTGCCCTTTATGGGAAATAACAATCAACAAGCCTTGATGGAGTATGGCCTACCGCCCAGTGACCATCCAAACCTGCCACATTGGGCTCGCTATCTGCCATTACCACTTGGTCTGGCATACGCAGACAAAATCATTGCGGTTTCACCCAATTATGCAGAAGAGATCCTGACTGAAGCTTATGGTTGCGGGCTTGAAGGCTTTCTTAGATCAAGACAGGCTGATCTGAGCGGTGTTCTCAATGGCATAGACACTGACCTCTGGAATCCAGCAACAGACCCCCTCATTTCACAAAAATTTTCATATGACAATTTAGAGGAAAGGTCAAAAAATAAGCTGTCCTTGCTAAGGCGCTTCAATTTGCCTGTACTTAAGGGCATACCGCTGTTAACCTTCATTAGTCGCATGGACCCGCAAAAAGGCGTTGACATTGCTCTGGAAGGCTTACAACAATGTCTGAGACATCCATGGCAAGCGATTTTCTTAGGAACAGGCGATCCGACTGTGGAAAATTTGGCTTGTGAATTTGAGAAGAAATATCCCGAACGTGTGCGCACCTTTATCGAATTCAACACCCAGTTAGCACATCAACTTTACGCTGGGGCTGATATTTTCTTGATGCCCTCCCGTTACGAACCCTGCGGTCTTTCGCAGATGATTGCAATGCGGTACGGATGTGTCCCCATTGCTCACGCAACCGGAGGTTTGAAAAATACCATTCAACCAGTTAGAGACAACCCCCATCAGGAAACAGGCTTTCTTTTTGAACAGCCGTCCTCAGCCCATTTCTCAGAAGCGTTGGTAAAGGCGATCCAACACTATCAAAAACCAGAGCAATGGCACCAAATTCAGCACAGTGGCATGCAAAAGGATTTTTCCTGGAAAAAATCAGCGTTACAATATATGCAGGAATATCGAGCATTGGTAAACACAAATGCTTAAAAGTATTTAAAAGGAGAGATTTATGGAGCAAAATAGAGCATCTGGAATTCTTTTACATCCTACCAGTTTACCGGGGCCAGACGGCATCGGCGACTTGGGTCCTGAGGCTTTTCGTTGGATTGATTTTCTCAACCAGTCAGGCACACAATTTTGGCAAATTCTCCCCCTCGGACCCACTGGCTACGGCGATTCGCCCTACCAATGTTTTTCAGCTTTTGCCGGCAATCCCTACCTGATCAGTGCAACCAGACTGCTGGATCAAGGCTTGTTAACAAAAGCTGACCTGGTAGATCGTCCTAATTTTCCCATTGAACGCGTTGATTACGGCCCGGTAATCACCTGGAAACTCCATATTCTTAAGAAATCCTTTGACCATTTCAAAAACAGCAAGCCAGATGCCATTCACGATGCTTTTGAAGCGTTTAAGAAATCAGAGATGGATTGGTTAGCGCCATTTGTCTTATTTATGGCTATCAAGGATAATTTTGGTGGCATTCCTTGGAATGAGTGGCCTGAAGAATACCGCCTGCAAGACCCTCAAACAATTGCAGACTTCAAGGCCGGTAATGCCAAAAAAATTGAATATCAAGCTTACTTACAATTTATATTCCATCGTCAATGGCAAGCACTAAAGGATTATGCAAGTAAAAAAGGCGTTCGAATCATCGGTGACATTCCTATCTTTGTTGCCTATGACAGTGCGGACGTTTGGGGGAACAAGGAATTATTTTTCTTGGATGAGAAAGGGCTTCCTAAGGTTGTGGCTGGTGTTCCACCAGACTATTTTTCGAAAACAGGTCAACTTTGGGGCAATCCCTTATACAACTGGCCATTGCATCAACGAAATGGGTACGAATGGTGGATCAAGCGCATGCAATCGGTGCTAAGCCAGGTGGACATCGTGCGATTAGACCATTTCAGAGGCTTTGAAGCTTACTGGGAAGTGCCTTTTGGAAACGAAACAGCCGAACACGGCCGATGGGTTAAAGGCCCGCAGCATGACTTCTTCCACACAATCAAAAAAGAATTAGGGGAATTGCCCATCATTGCAGAGGATTTAGGTGTCATTACCGACGGCGTCATTGACATTCGAGATTCGTTTAATTTGCCGGGAATGAAAATTCTTCAATTCTCCTTTGCTTCTGACCCCGATGATGACTTCCTCCCCCATAATTATCCCAATAAATGCGTTGCATACACAGGATCGCATGATAACGACACCAGCCTTGGATGGTACGAATCGGCTTCAGAGCGCGAAAAAGACTTCTGTCGGCGTTATTTAGCCAGGTCAGGTGATGAAATCGCTTGGTCATTAATCCGAACACTCTGGCAATCCGTTGCTGATTGGGTCCTTGCGCCAATGCAAGACTTCCTCAGCTTGGGATCATGGGCAAGGATGAATTATCCAGGAAATCCTTCTGGAAATTGGGGATGGCGCATGCGTCCGAATGCCATCGATGGTCATCTTGCCCAACGTATTTACGAAATCAACTATCTCTATGGTCGTTTACCCGAGATGGAGAAAAAACGAATTCAGGATGCCATAAAAAAGGAAAACGAAGGACAGGTCATGCCCCACTGATCTTTTGTGCCCGTCTAAAAGAACCCACAATAATGCCAATCAAAATCAATACGGCCCCTACAGCCTCCAGGCTCGTGGGGCTTTCTTTTAAAAAAAGAAATGCCAAAATAATGGTGCCAATTGGCTCACCGAGCAAAGATAACGAAACATACGCGGCGGAAACGTATTTCAACGACCAGTTAAATAAGGAATGACCCAATAATTGTGGCAAAATCCCAAGCGCCAAAAGCCATCCGTAGGTTTCTAGCCGATACGAAAATATTGGCTCCCGTCGAAGTATCACGATCATCAGTAAGATCAGAGCTGCTGCCCCATACACTAACGCCGTATAAGGGATGGTAGACAGCTTTTTGCGCAGTTGCCGGCCAATAAGCACATAACCAGCAGCCATCCAGGCGCCAAACAGGGCTAAGAAATTTCCAAACATCCCCTCGCCCCCAAAAAGTCCTTCCTTACAAAGCAATTCTCCCCCTGAAAATTGGCAACCATTTCCCAAGCCTACAATCATGCCTCCGACCATTGAAATGACCAAACCAATGATCACAGGCGTGCGGATCGGCTCTTTTAATATCAATGGGGATAAAATTGCCACCCATAAGGGCGTTGTTGTCACTAAAACCACGGAACTCGCCACCGATGTAAATTGTAGAGAACTTATCCACAAAGCAAAATGAAGGGATAAAAACAACCCTGCCAAACCGGCTTTTAAGAAATCGGTTTTTTCGAGGGTGAGAAATTCATCACGAAAATGCAATAAAGCAAGGGGGACAAGAATAAGGCTAGCGACAATTAATCTGGCAGCCGAAATCACAATAGATGAAGCATCAGCTTGCGCAAAGCGAATGAGAATTGAAGCCGTGGAAACAAAAACGATCCCCAAAGTTAACGCAAGAACTGGTTTATAAGCTTGTTCTGATCGATCTTTGTGACCCATGAAACTTATTGTAATGCAATTCATCAGCTTGACAATCATTAACCCCAATATTACAATCTGCTAAACGATCATATAGGAGCAATTATGACCCATATCATTACAAGTTTATGCGTTCGAGAAGGAAGTTGTGTTACAGTGTGTCCGGTGGAATGTATTGTTCCGGGGGAACCGCAAGATAAATGGCCTTGGTTTTACATTGACCCCAATACTTGTATTGATTGTGGTGCTTGTATCGCAGAATGCCCCTTTGGCGCAATTTTTCCTGAAGCCGAAGTCCCTGATGTTTATCTCGCCTTTGGTGGTGAAGTGCTAACCGCACCGGAAGGGACGCCTGGTTTTGAAGAGCCCTTCGACGGATTCGACTACGAAGGAAATCCTGTTCACCTCAAGGCAACCCGCACTTTAGAAACCGATCAGGAAGTCGACCTAACCGAAGACATTCGCTGTAATTATGACTATTTTGAAAACGGACCCGGATATGCAGCCCTGTCTGAAGACTGGGATTGAAGTTCAAGGACTGGTCAAAAAGATCAGTCCTTTTTTCATTTAATCGATGATGATCGATTCATGCGCAGCGATCGCAGCACCGACGATACCTGCCTGATTCAGCAATTCCGCTGGCAAAACATCCGCCTTGACTTTCTTATGGAGATATTTTCCATATTCATCAAATTTCTTGCTGACGCCGCCACCCAAGATAATCGCATCCGGACTCAGAAGAAAATCATAGATTCTTAGAACCTTATTGAGCTTTTTGCCCCATTTCTTCCAGGAATAACCTTTCTGCTTTCGTCTCGCATCGCTGGCTTTATTCTCTGCGTCTTTTCCTCTGATTTTCAAATGTCCAAGCTCAGAATTTGGCCACAATTCACGGCGCACGAAGAGTGCTGAACCGATCCCAGTGCCGATGGTAAGAAATAAAACATAATCATCTTCATATTTCTTTCCAACACCAAATCGCATTTCAGCCAATCCAGCTGCATCCGCGTCATTAAGAACCACGACAGGACACCCGGTTGCCTCTTTGATCAACAGCCCCAAATCCTGACCTATCCATTCTTTACTCACATTCGCTGCTGTCTCAATCACACCCCGCCGAACGACCCCCGGAAATCCAGCGCCAATTTTATCAGTCCATTTGAAGTGCTCAACAATTCTTTTAATGACTTCAATAACTTGTTCCGGTGTGCCCGGTGAAGGGGTCGGAATCCGAAATCGATCTTCGATGAATTCACCTGTTTCGAGGTCAACAGGTGCGCCCTTGATGCCTGATCCGCCAATGTCAATGCCTAATACTGCCATAGTAACTCCTATTCTAAAGATGATTACTCACATTGATTATTTAAATGCTCTTCAAAGGTAATGGCAAAATTATGTCTTCCAGAGTCATCACAAGCGGCTCTGAAATAGAAATAAGGCGTTTCCGCCGGGAATGCAACCGCTTGTAAGGATCCCACATCGGGATTGCAGATAGGGGTAGGCGGTAATCCATGAATAATATAGGTATTATAAGCAGAATTTACCGACAGATCGCTTTCAGAAAGCGGTGACTTCCACCAATTTTGTGTAGCAGGGTCATAACCAAGCCCATACTGAACCGTCGGATCTGTTTCCAAACGCATCCCTTGGGCAAGACGATTGTAGAAAACGGAGGCAATCAAGGGTTTTTCTTCGTCGACAACAGCTTCTTTTTCAACGATCGATGCTAGCGTTACAGCCTGCACCAATGTGAGTCCTTGACGATTAAACCCTTCAACAAAGTTCTCTTTAACATTAGCTGAAAAAGCTGTTAACACCATCGTCAACACCGCATCTAAATTAGCATCTCTTACAATGATGTAAGACCCAGGGAACAAAAAACCTTCCAAAGAATCCACATCAGTTACAGGCAAAAAAGAAAGATGATAAGAGGATGGATTGTAAGCTGCATTAATGAAAGCCTCTTCACTGATTTGCAAACCGCTTGTCGCAATATTAGCTGCAATTTCTTCAATGCGCCATCCGGCCAAGATGGTGAACGCTGCTTCCGTTGGCGTTGCATCCAAGAGTTGGTCTGCGATCTCCAAGGGCGTCATCTGTGGACTCAATTTAAAACGACCAGCCTGCAAATATCGATCCAAACCTGAATAAACCAAATAAACTCGAAAAACTTCCGAATCAGCGATAAGTTCTTCTTGCTCCAGCCGCAAACACACCATCGCAACCGATTCACCCTGGGCGATCTCAAACACCGTCTCAATCCCATTAGGATTTGTTGGCGAGAGCAGTTTGTCACGGTTGATATATAACTCAATGGGATATAGCACCCGGGCATTCAGTCCTAATGTTTCTGAAGGATTACCAAATTGCTCATTGACTCGAGCTTTCATGATGAAATAGCCCACAATAAGCCCTAATATCAGGAGTACAAAAAGAATGAAAAATAGAACAAAGAAAACTGGCTTTTTCCCTTTACGACTCACCCTTTACCTCCAAGGATTCATCCAGCTCTTTGTAATTGATCAAAAAATCTTGCAATAAAATACTAGCAGCCAGGTCGTCGAGATGCCCCTTGCGCTTTTTCCGACTTACACCTAATTTTTTGCGACTCTCGATAGCATCTTGTGTTGTAAAGCTTTCATCCCACATCAAAACAGGGAGGTCGCAGTGTTTTTCGATTTCTTTCGCCAAGCGTTGTGATTTTCTTGCTCGATAGCCCACACCGCCGTCCGAATCTAAAGCCCATCCCACAACAATCAATTGCACATCTTCTTCCTGGGCAATTTCGACAATTTTTTGTGCATCTTCAGTTCGCGCCTGATGATTAATCACACAGTAAGGGCGCGCCAGGGTCCCTGAGGGATCGCTTATAGCTATCCCAAGTCGCTTGTCTCCAGGATCGACTGCTAAGATCTTCATACAATTATTCTTAACCTTTTCTCTTTTTAAACCAATCTAAAAAGATGGAAATCTCATCTAAAATTATACAATATTAAAGACAGGCTTGCTCGCCAATGGGGAGTAAAGCCTGATGTTAGAGGATAACGGGTTAAATTAATATAACGAGTAGGCACAAACGCAGGTCTGTCTTAGTTCTGCTCTTTTATTAATTGATTAATTCTTAAAATTTTAGCAATTATTCAAATGTTTTTCTTCAATCGCTTTGATCTTAGAAGTTCGGCGGACGTGCCGAGGGTCATCAGAGGGTTGGGCATTGATAAAATTCTCAACAATCCGGCTGGCAAGCTCTGTCCCAATAATTCTTGCACCGAGACAGAGCATATTCATCCTGTCATGCTCCACACCCTGAGCTGCAGAATAGGTATCGTGACATAAGCAGGCGTAGACACCCGGTATTTTATTTGCCGCAATTGCAACACCCACGCCTGAGCCGCAAATTCCGACAGCCCGATCGACTTCCCCATTGACAATTGCCAGGCCAGCTTTTTCTGCAAAATCCGGGTAATCTACGCTTTCTGTAGAATCTGTCCCCAAATCAATCGCCTCATGTCCCATGGCTTCAATGGTATCAATGACCACTTTTTTCAATGGAAATCCTGCATGGTCAGCAGAAACAGCAATTTTCATAATATACTTCTTTCTCTTCGTAAAATAATATTATCGTCCATTCTACCATGTCGAGCTTGAATTCTTCTCGGAACACCAATTCCTAATGTTTTTTAGGATTCCGCATCGAACGTTGGGTCTGATATGCCTGATAGACCGAATTTTTTGACATTGGTGAAGCGCTTCTCATAAAATTAAGATCTTCTTCCAACCCATGTAAAAGCGTTTTTTGTTTATCTTCGTCTAAATTCTGCACATACTCGCGGAATCGTTGTTGTTCCACCTCGAGTTTTTCCATTTCTTCACGATCACCCCGCGTGAATGCCCTTGAAAAATTAAGCACTTGTTTGGCGTGCATTTGCTCTGCAATCTTTGTTGCCACCGGTTTGACAACACCTTTCTCAACCTTAAATTGATTCTGATTGATAAAGCGCACCGTAACCCGATTTATGACTGCCTTTAAATCTGTCCCAGCCGGCGACTGATAGGTGACATCACCCTCAATTGCCAATCTTTCATTTTCTTTCCCAGAGAAAACAGTCAGACGGAGCGGAATTTCCACTTCAAGATCGATTGGAATATCACCGATTGAGACAATGGCTTCACCATCTTTAATCTCACATTGATACATTGCAGAAAGGGGAATAAGCGCTGCACCCTTGGGCAAGTGAATGTGAATTTTTACATCACGCACAGCCACGTCCGCTGCTTCACCAAGTTCGCCGGTGATAAGTGGAACAATCTCATCGGTTGATTGGATGTGGTAAAACCGCCCCTTGCCTTGGGTGGAAATTTCACTCATCAAGGCTTCATTATAAGCAGCGCCAACACCCATCGTTGAGATAATTAAACCGCTACCAGCAGCTTTCCATGCTAAATTCCCAATGATCTCCAAATCCGTTTCACCAACATTGGCTTCGCCATCGCTCAACAGCAAGGTCAGGTTGTTTTCAGATTGCATCGCTTGGGCTTGCTTGAGCCCTAAATCCAAACCAGCAAATAAGGCGGTCATTCCGCCAGGTCGGAGTTCATCAAGAAGGCTTTCAAATTTTTGACGCATCTTGCTGTTATAGGCTGAGGGCTTGAAAACAACTCGTGCTTCGTTCGAAAACACGGTCATTGCAAAACGATCACCTTCTCGCAATATACGAGCAGCCATCCTTAAGGCTTGCTTCGTATGCTCGATTTTGACCCCACTCATCGACCCTGACACATCCAAAATCACATTAAAACTCAGAGGTGGGCGACCGCTTTCTGTCTTCGCTAAATGCGCCTCAGGGACCTTTTTCGGGGTTCGAATTGAAACCAACAAGTGGCGATCCACCGTTTGCCCTGCTGGTGCATTAACCTGGTCCAGTTCCATTTGTACATCCAGATAAGACCCCTGTGCGTACCGGGTAGGCTGGTCCTCAAATTCCAGCTGACCCCCACAACGTTGGCATGTTTTCACACCTTGTGGTTCATCCTGTAAAAGGCCGCAAAATAGACACCGCATTAACCGTTTCATAAAATCTCCTTTGTCACCCTATGAATGCACCCTCTTCATTGATAATGATTAACTTTCATAGTGATCAACTTCAAAAAGAAATGTATATCATGAATTTTTTAATCACAATTAAATTATAACCCCATCAACCACCCAAGCTGTTGAAATAATAAGTGGATTGTCCTTGATATGTTTTACAGCCCAACCTGGGCTTACTCGTCAAGGCCTTCAACCAACAGATCCATAAATAACCCCCGCCGAATGGTCACTTGCAGGCATTCTAACATAATTTATTTCTGAAACACTGTAATCGTTCATGGTGCCGATCCAACCATCAATTTCCCACTTTGCTGCAGGGATGGCGTTGCTTAATGTAATTATTTCACCAGCGATGTATTGGTTATTCGAACAGCCGTGTGAATTTTTTGGCGAAGCAACCGGATCGCTTCCCTCACCTGTATGCGTTAGTGTCAGTGTAAAGCAGACAGGTACGACAGTGGCTTCTTCAGTCGGAACTTTAGTCGGTTCCGTAGTAACTTCTTGCGTAGGGGATTCCGTAAATACAGTTTCGGTGGGTCTTGGGGTTGCACTGGATGGAACTGGCGTATTTGAGGGTGGAATCCGTGTATTGGTTGGTGGAATTTGTGTGCTGGTCGGTGGAAAGTACACATAGGTATTCGTAAACGTAGGGCTTGATGTATGAGTTAGGGTCGGCGTTTCTGTCGAAGATGCCGTGTAGCTTGCTGTTATGCTGGGTGTGTTTGTCTTTGTTGCTTCGGTCATCGTGGGGGTCATTGTCACTGGTTCCTCAGTGCTCATGTTAATTGCACTGATCGACCACACATCTGACGTTGTGGCAATGGCTGTTGCTGTGGATAATGAATCCGCCGGTTGGAACAAATCGCGCCAGCGACCAGATGAGAACCCGCAAGCAGTGCAAGCGATCCCTAAGATCATAAGGTAGATAAGACCATCAATGCCCCTCTTCCATCTAAATCTTTTAGACAAAAATTTGGCGGCCATCCCAATTACCCTTAGCAGTTATTTGCTTAATCTTTTTAAATTTAAATTTCAAGGACTAAATGTGCACTGGTATTGCATCAATCTGTTCATTATTACCAGACTAGTATAATCCAAATTTTATTTAATAATTTGATTTACAACAACAAACTTCAGTCTTTTAACTTCAACCAAAAAGGACCAACGTTTTCAGTTGATCCTTCATGGTTGAAAGAATTCTAGAGAGAAGTTATTTGTGTCTGGATATGGGCTACAAATATAGGCTTAGATAGCCAAAGCACCTCAGATATCAACTCGAATTTTGCTAACGATCAAGGGTTACCCTCCACCTGGATGCGATACTGCACCACATCACTAAAATCACGTCCCAAAAACGGCATCTGAAAGGTCCCAGCCCCATCAGGAAGAAGATTGACCGGATCGGTATACGTCCATTCGCATCCGACCACATCACCTTCCTCGTTGTAGAGGGTACCAACCGGTCTGACCTTCCTGACGACACTACCCTGATAATTGGTCACCTTCCCTGTAATCTCATACCACAAATCGGTTGCATTCAATTCATGGTTCAAATCATTCACTAATAAATCAGGCAAGGGCTGACCTTGTTCCCATTTGCTAATTGTCTCAAATTCATAATAATCCCAACCAACGGGCTCCTGGATAGAAAAATCAAAACAAGCCTTATCGCTGGCTGGTATTGTGGAAAGGACAGTGCCCCCATCGAAAGCAGCAAGTAGCTGATCATTTTCATTGTAAAAATTTAGCGTGATTTCAACTGATTCCAACAGTGTGCCGGTTAGGTTAGCCACCTCACCTACAACGTGAAAATAATCATTTTCATCAAGGTAATCGGTGTAATTTGAGAGAATTTCTACATCAGGGTTTTCAGTCATTGGCAATTTGAATGTTCGTACCAAAAGGACAGCCATCTGGTCTCGGGTGACAGGATCATTGGGACAATACTTCCCATTTCCACAACCATTGGTGATCCCTTCATCAGCCAATTTTTTGATCCATTCCGCCGCAAAATCATCATAGGCCACATCAACAAACCCCGTACTTTCACCAGGGTTAAGCGGATCAGGCTCATAACTCGGATCTTTATATTTTGCTCTTAACAAAAATATCGCTGCCTCTGCTCGGCTGACAGGTTCCTCAGGGCAATAATTGGGCGGCAGCGTTTGACAGCCCTTGGTATATCCATCTGCTGCTAGCTTTTCGATCCAGGGGGCGGCAAAATGATTGATTTTAACGTCATTAAATACGCGACCTGTCGCTGGTTTTAGATCAACCTTGGTGACATCCATACCTCGCAACAAAAATATTGCCATTTCAGCGCGAGTGACCGTCTCCGTAGGACAGTAAGCCATTTCCGGCTCTTCACGACAACCTTTGGTAATCCCAGCTGCATACATGCTTTCAACAGCTGTGAAAGCCCAATGTGTAATGGGAACGTCAGCGAAGGTGGCTGAAATAGCCTTTTTTTGCACTATAAACTCTGTGCCAAATATCATGTTGACGCCCATCATGAAAATCATGATCAGGTGTTCAAAAAAGCGTCGTAAAAACATAAAATCCTCCTCTCAAAAATAGAGGTTCAAACGATTATTTCTTAAGTATCAAAAGTGTCATTAATCATCATTTCTTAAGTCCTATGTTGCATTTTTTGTTCCACTTCCTAAGATGGAAAAGCTGCGTGGTTTATCGATTGATAGATTCCCCCAAAAAACCTATGTCTAATATTTTAATAGCTTTAAAATTTCAATGAGGGAAAACATGGTCAAAAAGACCCTGCAAGGTTATAAACAACTCGTTAATTGATAAGAAAATTAAAATTCTTAATTCGCATTGATTTTTCCCCCAGAAATACTTTTGATTAATTTTTTCAGGCTCTCGATGAAAAGACCAAGTTACCCAAGGAGAAGGAAAAAATTGTCCCAAATAAATACAATGGTAACCACAAAAAGCTGATCACCCCATCCAAATTTTGATAATTTGTGACAAACAACACGAGCATTAGGATTGAGATCACAATAATTGTCAAAAATGCTGAGCGACCAACATCCCGCTGTTGTTTTTCATCATACCATTCCCAATTTTTCTCTCGTAATTTGGTCATTCCCCAGTAAATGACTGATAAAGTATAGGGAGATAAAAAAATAATGCTGGTCAAGACTGAATGAATCGATAATGACCATCCTTTAGGGAACATAAAACCCAAAAATCCAGCAGCCAATCCCATGGATCCGCAAATCAATCCCACATATTGGACAATCAAAAAAATGTTGATATCTTTTTTAACCAACTCCGTCGATGTTTTCATAAATTTTCCATTAAGATGAAAATAGATCACGGATATGGTGGTCAAAAATTGAAATACAACGATTGGATACACCAATAGCCATTCGGGTTGGCTCAATTGGTTTAAATATTGTTTATGGATATCACTCAACAATGAAATATCGCTAAAAACAAACAACAGTGAGAGGACAAGACCAATCAATAAAACCAAGGGTATCGGTTCTATTTGCGAAATGTGTTGCAGATATCTAACAATTTGCAGCAATGAGAGAAGAAAGAAACTAAGTATTAAGAGTAAACCAAAGCCAACTATAGTTAATAATGTATTCTCATATCCAATTAATGCTTCAAACTCAACCATTTTCGGCTGAAGTCTGAAAAATACTACAAAATTAAATATGATCAGAATGATTGAAATTATCCCGAATACAATATTGGCAATACGCAGTTTCTGATTGAAAGTTTTCCTTATTCGTTTTCATCCTCACCCAAGAAAAATATATCCTCAACGTTGACCTCAAAAAACCGGGCAATCTTCAACGCCAAAAAAGTTGATGGATTGAATTTGCCTGTCTCGATCGAATGGATCGTCAACCTGGTCACATCAACCGCGTTAGCAAGGTCTTGTTGCGTTAATTCATTATGTTCAAATCGAAATTTTCGTAAATTGTTTTTTAGTTCCAATGGATACCTTACAGTCTTAATGTATACTTTACTATATATAGTATATATTATACTATACATATTGTCAAGAGGGTTTAAGCAATTAGCAATGATGATCATTAAATTTTACAGCGCAAGTTTTTTTCTTGATGTAATATTAGCCAAACTCAGAATAACAAAAATGACTTAATAAGTAAAAAAACTTAATGAAATTATTATTTTAAGCATAGCTCATTGCTTCCCACCTGCTTTCTTTTTTTGCCCAAAAATTGAGGAACTTAATTATAATAAAGATATTAACTTCGCCTCTTTTCAAGCTTTGATTATTATGAATTATTTAAAAAATTTTCGATAAGATGGAATTTTAACAAAGGAGTATTTATCTATCATAAGGAGTCCCAAATGTTAAAGAAAAGCTTGATTGTATTACCCCTTCTTTTCACCCTGGCAAGCTGTTCAGCCCAGGAAGAATCGGGAAATGGCATTCCCTGGTGGGGATGGCTCATTATCATTCTTTGTTTATTGATCGTTTTATACATCAATTTCTTTTTAGCCAAGGATGAAAAACCTGAGGCGTCCTTGCCACAGAAAATGGCGGTACCCATTGATATTGATCGTAAAGATGATCTGACTCTCATCGAAGGGATTGGCCCAAAAATTCAATCCGTCTTGCAGGATGCAGGTGTAAAAACCTACGCACAAATTGCTGAGCTCCTGCCAGAAGAAATTATGGATGTCCTCCATGCCGGTGGCGTGCGCCTAGCAGTCGCCGACACCTGGCCAAAGCAGGCGAAATTGGCAGCTGAAGGTAAAATGGCGGAACTCAAAGACTTGCAGGACGAATTACAAGGCGGTAAAAAAGCCTAACCAATAGCCTGTAAAGTAATTATTGATTCAAAGTTTCTCATTTGACGCGGATAAAATCAGAAATTAAGGAAAAAATCAGGATTTAATCTTCAGGATACAAGAGTTAATTTCCTGGCACTAATAAATTTAATTAAAGTTTGATCGGCAAAAATGGTCGGATAACAAGTGCACTCCGAGCGTTGAGCTTCAACGATAGTGCACTTATTTTCCACTACTACATGCCCATATTTGGGGTGTGTTTTTTGCCCAGATAAAATCCTGAATTAAAGTACGATCATCAACACGCTTAAGGAGGCTATCAGGGTTCCATTCTTAGGTCACATTTGATTGCGACAGATTTTTTTATTGATCCAACAACTATTAAACACCACAGAATCTTTCCCGCTTAACTTTCTAATGACAAAAAATGGGGATATATCGATTTTCCATGTTAAAATTAACCCTACATTGGACAAAAATCCACAGTACCAATTTTTTTCTTTAGAATTATCTTAATTATGAAAAAGAAAGTATTTCTCATCCTTGCTTTGTTAACCCTGATCCTTAGTTTGGCCTGGATCATCCTGACCCCCATCTTCTTTCCTGGGATGAAAACCCAACCGGCCATCGCGGCTCCCCATCCATCTTTCCAAGCGCCTGAATTCTCTTTAGAATCCCCACAAAATACGATGCATGCCCTTTCAGATTATGAAGGTCAGCCGGTATTAATTTTCTTCTGGGCATCCTGGTGTTCCATTTGCAAAAGAACGATGCCAGAATTGCAACAAGTATACGAGGTTTATCACCCCCAGGGGTTTGAAATTTTAGCGGTCAACGCAACCAACCAAAATGATGTCAACACTGCGATAAGTTACTTTGAAACCCAGGGCTACACCTACACCATGCTGTTAGACACCACGGGAGAGGTCGCTAAGGTTTACCAATTACACGCTTTTCCAACAGCGGTCCTGGTTGCCGCCGATGGCGTGATTGCAGATGTGATCATTGGCGCCGGATTGAACGGGGCTTATCTTTCATCACAATTAGAGACCATGCTTTCAAGCGAGGATTGACATAGAATGTTTCCGATTATTGAAATTGGGCCTTTTGCAATTCAAGCTGCTGGTTTTTTTCTCCTCATATCTTTCGCTTTGGGCATATGGTTAACCGGCAAATTTTCCGAAGCATTAGGAACGAACACTGAGAGCATTGAAAACGGTACACTTTTGATTCTAATCGTATTCCTCATTAGCGCTCGGCTTGGATTTATCCTCCAAAACCCTCAAATTTTCACCGAAAACATAAGTGAAATCATTTCATTATCACCCAAAACCTTAAATATCAATTTTGGGATCTTGGTGAGCGCTATCACAGCAGTGGTTTTAGCACAAAGAAATCACCTTCCCCTTTGGCCGACCCTCGACGCCCTCACGCCCTTATTGGTCCTCCTCGTCATGGGAGGTCACCTTGCCAACTTTGCCAATGGGGATGCATTTGGTTTGCCAACAGAATTACCCTGGGCTCTTGAAATTTGGGGGGCAAAACGCCATCCCGTGCAATTATATGCCCTCGTTTTCCTCTTAGCGCATTTCCTTTGGATGCTTCTTTTCACTAAAGGATTTAAACAAACCGGATTCATGCACAGTGGTTTGCTATTTTCCATCAGTATCGCTGTGATTGCCATCATCGCCATTTTTACTCGAGCGTTTTTGGCTGAAAAGGTGTTGCTGGGTCGTGTGGACCTCATCCAAGTAGTGGGTTTATTTTTCCTCATTATTGATTTTGCTGTCATTTATCTCAAGTTGTTTCAATCTACCGAAAGTATTAAGGTTATTCTGAGCCTTGGGTCAAATATCAATCCACAAGATAATTTTTCAAAGGCACAAAAAAAATTGCAGGAAAATTTCAAAATCCATCAAACATCGAGTCTTTACCGCACAGAGGCCGTGAAAAATCAACAAATAACACAAGATTTCTTGAACAAAACCCTAACAATTGAAACCACGACGCCTTTCCCAGAGCTATATCAACAATTAAAGACCATAGAAGCTGAGTTTGGACGTGAAAGTGGTAATAAGATCGTGGTCCCCCTCGACATTGACATCATCACCTATGGGGACGAGGTTTTCACCCATCAAGGAAAACAACTCCCTGATCCTGACCTCGTAAAATATCGTTATATTGCCCAACCCCTGGCGGAGATGGCGCCAGATTTCAGACATCCGGGGAGTGGGATCTCTATTCAAAAGATCTTAGATCAAATTAAAGATGAGTCACAAATTGTAAAGCTAGAAGAGGTGGAAAATGGAACTAAAGGGTAAAACAGCACTGGTTACAGGCGGCGGCATTCGCCTTGGACGAGCATTTGCGTTAGCAATGGCAAAAGAAGGCGCAAATATACTTGTTCATTATAATAATTCTCAAGAACCCGCCGAAGAGACGGCAAAACAAGTTCGAGAGCAGGGGGTTCAGTCTTTCACGATAAGAGCCGATTTTAATAATATTGACGATGTTGAAACTGTTTTCTCTCAAACACACCAATTTTTTGATCATGTCGACATCCTGATTAACAGTGCAGCCATTTACCTCAAAGGCACAGGCCTTGAAACTGACCGAGAGACATGGGAAAAACAATTTCGGATCAATCTGCAAGCCCCCTTTATCTTAACCAAAAATTTTGCTCTACAATTACCTAAAAGTATGCCGGGCAGGGTTCTGAATATTGCTGATGCCCAAATTCGCGAACACAAGCCAGATCACTTCGCATACCGACTCACGAAAAATGGTCTGGCTGATATGACCCGCTTATTTGCCCTTGAACTTGCCCCACAAATAACTGTTAACGCCCTCGGCTTGGGCATAATGCTGCCTTTAGCAGGCAAAGAGGATGCCGACCTTGACGCTTATGCCAATAAGTATGTCCCCCTCAAGCGGACAGGCAGCCCTGAAATTGCAGCACGCCACGCCCTACATCTGATTAAGAGTGACTTTACAACCGGTGCCTTCCTGAGAGTGGACGGCGGACAATATCTCTAAATTGAGTTAACCGCCATAAACCGGGATCAACCCACCCGTGATCGCATCTGATTTTGATGACGCTAAAAAGAAAATCACTTCAGCGATTTTCTCGGGCGGTACCCATGATGAAAAATCAGCATTTGGCATTGCTTTCCGATTTTCGGGTGTATCAATTGTGCCGGGCAAGACACAATTCACCTGAATGTTAAATGGTTTTAGTTCAGAAGCTAAACTTTCAGTCAGCCGTAGGAGAGCTGCTTTTGAGGCAGCATAGGCACCCATATTTGCAGCGCTTTTTAAACCTGCCTTAGCTCCGATGCTGACAACTTTGCCGTATCCCTTCTTAAGCAAATGGGGGACAAAAGCTTTGGTTACATTCAAGAAGGAATAAACATTCAAACCCATCATCCTTTGGAAAGATTTTCGATCAAGGTCATGAACCCCTGCATCGATTGTAAAACCGCCTACCGTATTGACCAAAACATCAATTTCACCATGATCTTGTTGAATTTCATCAGCGAGGGACAATACCGCTTCAATATCGGTGACGTCGATCCCTTCCATGGCAAAAAAATGATCTGCAAATGCAGATGATTCTGAAAATTCATCTAAGCGGCCTTCACGATGATCAACACCAAAAACAATCGCACCAGACTTGAGAAATTCTTTTACAACGGCTTTTCCCAAATTGCCTGCAGCACCAGTTACGACCACTAATTTACCTTCTAACGAGTCCATTTCTATCCTCTTTCTTTTATATAGTTTCCATTTTTGGAACCAGCCAAGTTTGATCCAGCCAATATTGCCATTTGGTTTCAGAAATACCCGCTTTTCTTACCTCAGAAAAGCTAATTGCATTATCTTCACAAAGCATCTGGGAAAACTGCACATCACGTGTAAATACACCCTTGAAATCATGGAAAATTTTATCATCATCCAAATAACACCAGGGAGCTAATTCAAAGGGTTGGTTTTCTACTGCTTTCCCAGGTGAAAAACGGAGTGGGGTGCGTTTTTGACAATTGGTAATAATTTGGGCGTAGCCATCTCGTTGTTTTTCAACGTCCATATTGGATTTGATAAATTCCAGGATCGCCTCATGGCGACTTGGACGACCTTCCAAAATGGTTACAATACGCTCTGCTGCTTGATCAATATTGCCAGGGTCAATTTTGTCAATCATATCATCTGGCATTTGCGTTCGGTGCACACCCACCTTAGCCACAATGCTGGGCGTGCCACAGGCCAGGGACTCGTAAGCCACATTGCCAAAGGTTTCCACAAATGTGCCCAGGCAGAGGGTTATATCACCCAAACTGTAAAGTTCAGCCATCCTCTTGGTGGAGAGCCAAGGAAAGGAAACAAAAAACTTTTCAAGTTCTCTCTCTTCCATCAATTTCCGCATCTTTTGAGCAAAGGAGGATTCTCCAGCCGACACCATAGAGTCAATCCACTGCGGTACAAGGACTTTGATGTTCTTAATACCGTGCTTGTGGACTAGTTTATCAAGAACCAAAATCGTCTCTCTTAAGCCCTTGCCAGGCTCAGGACGGTGAGGATGAAGCAATATATGGGTATTTTCTCGATCAATGCCAAGTTCTTTGGCTAAAGGTAAAGGATCGACGGGTTTAAAAATAGACAAATCTATACCGTTGACGACTTTATGCAGACGATCTTTGAAGTCTGGATAAAATTGACCAACACTATGTTGGATAACCTGACACGAAAAATTTGAGATACAAATATAGTCATCGGCTTTACCAATAAATGATCCTAATACCGATTCGGGATAGATATTATCTCTGAAAGAGGTCGTTGTGGGTATCGATTCATACACATCTGGAAGCAAGAATTCGCCATCGTGGATATAAAAACGGTCAGCAGTTTGCAACGCTTCATAAACACGCCTGACGATTAAGGACAAGTCCGCGCCACTGATTGCATAGGGTTGCGGAAAAGGCAAGTGAAAAGGCAGGATTGGAGAAACCCACACATTTTCCGACCACAAAAAAGGATCATGTGCTTCTTGTGGTTGTGCACAGAGCAATTGCACGTGATGACCGATCGCCCCTAAATGGCTGGCGATACGATAGAGATGCTTAGAAGCACCACCCGTCACGAGATTTGGGAAAATTGGATTGATTGAGAATATGACAATGTTCATCGCACCTCAAATCTTAGAATCTTTATTATAATTAAATAAACTAACCAAGGAGGGCTGTATGGATAAAATTTTTATTAATAATTTGCGAGTCATCGGTATTTTGGGTATTCATCCCTATGAGCAGCGAAAACCTCAACGCATACGAGTCAATGTAGAAGTGACAACCGACATTGTTGAGGCTGCCAAAACGGATGATGTTAAGCAAACCGTTGATTACTCAATGCTGACCAAACACATTACACATTTCATGGAAGCCAATCGATTTTTTACAATCGAAGCCCTGATTGAAGCCTTAGCGCAAGAGATCCTGAAATTTGATCGGGTCGAGGCTGTAACTTTGCGCATCGAAAAACCGAATGCTGTCCCTGAAGCTGAATCAGTTGGCGTTGAGATTACCCGCAAAAAACAGAGTTAGAACATCAGTTTATCGGCACCACGCGAGATGCTGTTTAAAAATTCCATGCGCGTGGACATATCCTCACGAAAAACTCCCAACATTGCCGATGTAGTCATGCGCGCATTTTGCTTTTTAACGCCGCGCAGCATCATGCACATGTGTAGCCCTTCAACCACAACAGCCACCCCTTGTGGTTTAAGAACAAAATCGATAAATTCAGCGATCTGGGTTGTCATCCTTTCTTGAACCTGTAATCTTCTCGAAAATAGGTTAACAATTCGGGGAATTTTCGAGAGGCCAATCACTTTATCTGAAGGAATATAAGCCACGTGGGCTCGACCGATAAATGGCAGCATGTGATGTTCACACATGCTAGAGAACTCGATATCCCGCACGACCACCATTTCATCATAGGCAACATCAAAAACAGCATCATTGATCAACGCCTTAGGGTCCATTCGATAACCTTCCAAAAGCTCCTTATAAGCGCCTGCTACCCGATGTGGTGTTTTTAATAAGCCCTCACGGCCCGGATGCTCACCGATTGCCAAGAGAATTTTTTCAACGGATTCTTCTATGGTCTTCAAATCCATTTCGTCTTCACAAAACAAATCAGCAGCTTGTTGCATAGGGTCATTGCAAATATTTTCCATTTTTTAACTCCATATTTTCTAAATAAAATTTACAACCTTAATATTACTGTATCCAATTAAACAGATAGCGGCTTGTACAAGCTTCTTGAACAAGCCGTTATTTGATTTGTGATGGATTTATCCCATCTCTGGGATGATTATCCCGTAAGTACCATCGCGTCGTGTGTACAAAACATTAAATTCACTGGTATTTGCATTATAAAACACAAAGAAATTTTCATGTCCCAGAAGTTTCATTTGTTCAATGGCTTCTAGCTCACTCATTGGGACAAGCATAAAACGTTTACGTCTGGCAATGATGGGTTCTTCTTCTTCTTCAACTTCCTCTGGATAAGCCAAAGTGACCGCTTCCGCGATGGTCTGTCCATCACCGCGACCCCGAGCCCTTTTACCCTTGTAACGCCGAATCTGTCGCCGCATTTTGTCTAAAGCAGCATCAACAGCGGAAAAAATGCTGTCTGATCGTTCCTCTGAGCGCAAAATAAACCCTTTCCCTCGCAAAGTTAATTGGGCAACATGGCGATCACTTGCGTTTCTTGCCGTTTTAGTATGGGAAAGGTCAACCCGACACTCATCGACTTCATCCAGGAACTTCTCTAATTTTTCGACTTTCTTGACCACATAATCATTCAGACGATCGGTTAATTCTAGATTCTTAGTGAAGATATCAATCTTTACAGACATATTTGCCTCCATTTCAAGTAATGTATTCAGATTATACTAGATGATTAAAAATTTTTTATAAGGACTTTCGAGGGGCAAAGCGCGCCAAGGTTACACCATAAACAAATTTTGCGCCGCCATCTTTGGCTGCTTGCGCACATGCCGTCATCGTAGCACCAGTCGTCATCACATCGTCAACTAATAAAATGTTTTTTCCACGAACTAAATCAGCCTCAGCTTTAAAAGCACCGATAACATTTTGATGCCTTTCATCGGCAGAAAGCCCCACCTGTGAAGCGGTGTGGCGGATGCGTTTCAGCGCAAAGGGATTGACCTTGAGCCGCAATTGCGCTGCTAAGGGTTTTGCTAATAGGCTGGATTGATTGTAACCCCGTTCGTGGTAGCGCTGAACACTTAAAGGAACAGGCACCACGATATCTATCTGCCAATTTTCTTTGATGATTAATTCAGCTAAGAAAGCTGAGAAGGTATCCCCCAGGCTCTGGTTATTTTCATATTTAAGCGCATGCACACACTCTCTGATAACCCCTTCATAGTACGCCAAACTGCGGACACCGTCATAAGGGGGCATATGTTCACGACAAGCTTCACATAATCTTGAAGCCTTGTTGATCGAACAACCACAGACTTGGCACTGATTTCCATGCATGAAATTTATTTTTTCATAACAATCAGGGCATAAACGATACCCTGGTTCACCACAACTTGCGCAAACAGGTGGATAGACCCAATCAAGAACCTGCAAAAATCCTCTCGTAACGAATTGCTTTAGCTGCATATTCAAATCAGGCGATGTAACTCACACCGCAATAAGGCTAGATTTTATTGGATTGATTCGAGAACTTCTTGCCACAAATTAGCAAGTGCTGGTCGGAGTAAAAAGAAAACTGTTAATAGGACCATCAACACTAAAATGACAATTAAAATCCATTCGATTAAGCCTTGGCCCCTATCATCAGGTAAACGCGACATTTAACCTCCAATGTTTGTTTTCAACTATTATAAATCAACTTAAAGATAGTTTATAATAAACTCATCACAATCTCATATTAAACCATAGATTATATATTGCATAAAAAGATAGTTATTCTGTATAATCATAGTGTAAAGTGAATAAGTAAGCCAAAATTTAACAAAAATCCAAAATGGAGGAAGAATGAGCGATATATTTGAAAAAGTGTTGGGCGATCGAGATGCGATCAAGAAAATCCTGGCAAAAATCCCTGGTTTCAAAGGATACATCAATCGCGGTGATCGACGCATGTCTGACAAGCTGCTGCGTGAAAGTGTTGCCAAGGAATTTGAAACCCTTTACCAACGCATTTCCAGTCTGCAGCGTGACTTGATCAGCGCTGGCCAAATCTTTTATATTGACGATCTTGAAGCACCCGCATTAAAGCTCAGACAATTTATCGACCGGGTTAAAACTGCATCCTACGGTTATGCGGGAATCTTTGATGCAATCAAGATTAAAGAAGAAGAATTAGAACAGGTCTATCAGTATGATGCTGCTCTGCTTGGCCTTTCAGACGAGGTTCGCTCAGCAATTGACAATGTAGAAACCTCTATTGGGACTGAGGGACTGGAAGCAGCCATTCGACACCTGACAACCGTCAGCCAGCAATGCATCGAAGCCTTCAATAAACGATCAGAGGTTATGCGAGGCATCGCTGCCGAAACACAAGAATAATCAACTATGGAAATTTTCAAAAAATTATCAGACAAGAAAATGGAGTAAATAACTATGGCTAGAATTTTTGATGTCGTTGAATATCCAAAAGAGATGACCGATGAAATCGTTCATCGTTTTCCTGAAACCGGTGTGGCTGATCTGCGAATTGGCTCACAGGTTATCGTCCGAGAATCGCAAGCTGTGGTGTTCATGCGAGACGGACGCGCTCTTGACGTGCTAGGCCCAGGACGTCATACCATCACCACCGCAAATATCCCCTTATTAGTCGACCTGATTGGCAAAGTATTCAATAATCGAACACCCTTCACCGCGGAAGTTTTTTACGTATCGATGAAAGAATTTGCTGACAGGAAATGGGGCACCCCCCAACCTATCATTGTAAGAAATCCGGGCGTCGGATTAGGCGTTGCGCTTCTACAAGGGTTTGGTACTTACAGTTTTCAAGTCAGTGATCCACAGCAATTTGTGACCCAAATCGTTGGCGCACAAGGGTATTACCGCACCAGCGATATTGAGAACCGCTTACGAACGATGCTCCTGTCAAAATTACAGGATCTGCTGGGTGAAACCACAGCGAAGAGCAATGTTCTCGAGCTAATCGGACTGACCGATGAACTATCCGCAGGTGTCAGGGCAAAAGCCCAGGATGATTTCTTGGCCATTGGGTTACAACTAAAATCATTCTATATTGGCAACCTGAAACCCTCTGACAAATCAGCGGAAGAGCTCAGGGCTATGGGTATGCTAGATATGCAGACCTACACCCAACTCCAAGCTGCAGATGCCATGCGAGACGCCGCTCAGAACCCCAGCGGTGGTGCTGGGCTGACAGCTGGTATTGGTGCTGGCATGGGTGTGGGCAACGCACTCAGCGCCGCACTCTCTGCCGCAAGCCAAGGCCAAACCAGTGGTGCTGAAAAAGCCGTTACCGCTGGTGCCGCTGGCGCAGCAGCGATGCCCGATGTGATGACCCCCGCTGAAGCCGCACAATACCTAAAAGTAGCAGCTGAAGATGTGGTCGCAGCCATCGAAGCTGGTGATCTTAAGGCACGCAAAATTGGTTCAGCATATCGAATCAGCAAAGATTCGCTGAATGAGTTCCTAAAAGGTTAATCCACAAATTTATTAAGGCAATCTGGATGCCCAACTTGTGTTGGGCATCCTTTTTTAACAATAAGAACCACACAGCAATCATGGTATAATTTTTGAAGCGAAATGGAGTGTGGTCAACAAACATGAAACTTCACGAATACCAATCAAAAGAAATTTTTCGCGATTTTTTAATCCCAATTCCAAGGGGCCATTTAGCATCTACACCTGAAGAAGCCAAACTCATAGCTGAAGAACTGAACGGACCTGTGGTGCTAAAAGCCCAGGTGCTGGTCGGTGGGCGTGGTAAAGCCGGTGGCATTCGCCTGGTAAATACACCTGAGGAAGCTAAAGACGAAGCCTCTGAACTGCTTGGCAGAACAATCAAAGATTTCCCCGTCCGCCGATTGCTGGTAGAAGAGGCGGTCAGCATTCAACAAGAAATTTATTTAGGGATGACTGTTGACCGTGCTGCCGGGGAAACATTGGTAATAGCCAGCGCTGAAGGGGGTGTGGATATCGAAGAAGTGGCTCAAAACACGCCCGAAAAGATCGCCCGCGTCTCAGTCAATCCCCTTGTTGGGCTCCAAGATTATCAAGCTCGGAACTTAGCCCTTGAAATCGAAATACCCCGCTCGCTTTGGCGGGGTTTCGTCAATATCTGTCAAAATCTCTATCGTGCCTATCAGAAATTCGATCTCACTTTGGCGGAGATTAATCCCTTGGTCATCACCCACAACAATCTCTTGATCGGTTTGGATGGCAAAATAAATATTGATGATAACGCACTCTTTCTTCATCCGGAATTCCTTGACAAACGAGACCTATCTGTCGAAACCCCAGAAGAGCTTGAAGCTCGAAAATTTTGTTTATCGTACATCAATTTATCAGGCAATATTGGCTGTATGGTCAACGGTGCAGGCTTGGCCATGGCAACCATGGATATTATTCAACACAAAGGCGGACAGCCAGCAAATTTCCTGGATATTGGCGGTGGCGCCAGCTCCGAAAGAGTCTTGGCTGCCCTGCGAATTATTTTGGCAAATCCAAAGGTCAACACTGTTTTAGTGAATATTTTCGGGGGAATCACGCGCTGTGATGAAGTTGCCAAAGGGATTATTCAAGCCCTCAATGATATCGAGACGAATGTCCCCTTTGTCGTCAGGTTAGTTGGCACCAATGAAGCGGAAGGAAGACTGATTCTTGAAGGGGCAAGCATTGAAACAGCCAAAACTTTGGATGAGGCTGCCCAAAAAGCAGTAGCATTGTCCCAGGAGCAGCACACATGAGTATCCTGATTAATGGAGAGACCCGCTTATTAGTTCAGGGAATTACCGGTCACGAAGGTGATTTTCACGCGCAGCAGATGCTATCTTATGGAACACGAATCGTCGCCGGCGTCACCCCTGGTAAGGGCGGTGATTGGGTCCTAAATGGAAAAGTGCCTGTCTTCGATTCCGTCAAAACAGCGGTAGAAGCCACAGGCGCCAACACAAGCATCATTTTTGTCCCTGCAAGATTTGCCGGGGATGCAATATTAGAAGCTGCAGATGCTGGCATTGATTTAATTGTGTGTATTACAGAAGGTGTCCCCATCAAAGAGATGCTAAAAGTAAAACAAGTCATCAAGAGTCAGAATGTGCGCCTTATCGGACCAAATTCGCCCGGCATTATTACACCACCCCTTTGCAAGGTTGGGATCGTACCAGATAACATCACTTTCAAAGGTTCAGTTGGGGTTGTCTCTCGCTCCGGAACCCTGACATACGAGGTTGTCTATGCTCTTAAGCAAGCCCGCATTGGCACGAGCACCTGTGTCGGCATTGGTGGGGATCCCATCATTGGCACAAATTTCAGTGAGATCCTCTCATATTTTGAAGGTGATTCGCAAACGGAAATGGTTGTTATGATTGGGGAAATTGGTGGAAATGATGAGGAAATTGCCGCTGATTTTATCGCAAATTCGATGACCAAACCCGTGATTGGGATTATTGCTGGTCGCGCAGCCCCAGCGAATAAACGTATGGGACATGCTGGTGCCATTATTGAAGGCAGTGTTGGCGGAGCTGATGCAAAAATTGAAGCCCTCAAAAATGCTGGGGTTCAAATCGCCAACTACCCTGAAGAAATTCCAAACCTGGTCAGACGCCTTTAAAGCAAAAACAGGAGATCATGATCTTATGGTCTCCTGCCTGCAGTTATGGGTAATAAATTATTTGAGACTCTCGATGAATTCGACGGCATCCTCGACAGTTTGGATATCTCGAGCGCTCTCATCGGAGATGGTAATATCAAATTTTTCACAAAAACCGTCGATCAGGAAGAACTGATCCATTGAATCCGCTTTCAAATCTTCAACGAAACGGGTTTCCGGGGTAATATTATCAACATCAATTTTTAAGACATCGGCGATGACTTCTTTAACTTGTTCAAATGTTTCTGACATAAATTCTCCTTACCTAGAAATTTCTATTCAAATTCTAACGCGCCTTTAAAAACTGTCAAGTCTAAACACAGCAACTTATATGGTTAAACAACAAAATATGAAAAAAGATGCGCAGATCCCCAATCGAAAATCAGATCATATTGATATTAATCTGAATCAGGACGTCAAATCATCCCTAACCACTGGACTTGAAAAGTATCGGCTAATCCACCAAGCGCTGCCTGAAATGTCGTTGGCCGAGGTGGACCTCAGCCAAAATTTATTTGGGAAAACGCAGCCAGTGCCTTTAATAATTTCTTCAATGACTGGTGGAACATCAAAGGCTGCTCAAATAAACCGCAATTTAGCCCTGGCTGCCCAGGAATTGGGACTGGCGATGGGTGTCGGCTCCCAACGTGCTGCGATCGAAGATCCCCAACTTGCAAGCTCATTTAAAATTCGGCAATTTGCACCTGATATCTTGCTTTTTGCAAATTTGGGTGCCGTTCAGCTTAATTACGGCTATGATATTGAACACTGTCAGCATGCTGTGGATATGATCGAGGCAGATGCCTTAATTTTGCACCTCAACCCCCTGCAAGAGGCTCTACAACCCGAAGGTGATGTAAATTTCAGCCATCTCGTCGAAAAAATCGCCAAAATCCGAGAGGAGTTGGAGGTGCCTTTAATTGTTAAAGAAGTGGGGTGGGGAATTTCAACCCAAACAGCACAGCTACTAAAAGACGCCGGCGTTGACGCCATTGATGTTGCTGGGGCGGGCGGAACCTCGTGGTCACAGGTAGAATTGGTGCGGATTGAAGATCCTTATCAAAAACAAACCGCCGGGATCTTCGTTGGTTGGGGAATCCCAACCGCTGATTCCATTCGCAATGTGCGCCAAATTAGTCCGGAAACGACCTTATTTGCCTCTGGAGGGCTAAAAACTGGGATTGACATTGCCAAATGCCTTGCTTTAGGCGCAAACATGGCGGGGATGGCTGGAATCTTCCTAAAAGCTGCTAACGAATCAGCAGAGACTGCCCTTGATGTGACGAAAATGATCCTCCAGCAATTGCGCATCGCGATGTTCGCTTGTGGGGCAAAAAACTTAGCGGAGCTCAACGTCAATAAGATCAGCAAAGTGCAATAAGATATGCAAACTTCATTATTACAAGACATTCAGCAAACACTCCTGCCAAAAATTGAAAGCGCACTGAAAGCGTCCTTTGAGGGTCACGATTTCTCCAACAGCCCTACCCTGAAACAAATGTTGGCTTATCATATGGGTTGGGTAGTTGATGAGGGGAATAATCAGCACGGAAAACGCATTCGCCCCCTGCTAACTTTACTGTGTGCCGGGGCGATGGATGCCCCAATTGAAGACGCCTTACCCGGTGCGGTTGCGATCGAATTTTTGCATAATTTCACATTGATCCACGACGATATCGAAGACCAATCCCCAATCCGTCATGGCAGGCCAACGCTTTGGACCAAGTGGGGCATTGCGCATGCCATCAACGCCGGTGATGCGTTGTTCACCATCGCACAAATGGCTGTATTAGACCTGGTAAAGACGACCGATGCGGTCATCGCCAACCAGGCAACAAAAAAATTAAATCAGGTCTGCCTGCACTTAACCCAAGGGCAACATCTGGATATTGCCTTTGAAACAGAGACTAAGGTTGAGCTACAAGCCTACCTAACAATGATTTCTGGCAAAACGGCAGCTCTAGTGGCATTATCCACGGTCATGGGTGGTTTGGTCGCCCGTCAATCACAGAATCGATTGGCTTTACTAACAGAATATGGCAAAAACCTGGGTTTGGCTTTTCAAATTCAAGATGATTATTTAGGTATTTGGGGGGATACAGAAACCCTCGGTAAATCGACATCCGGTGACATCCAATCACGGAAAAAAACCTTACCCATTTTGTATGGATTAGAAAATTGCCCGCAATTTCAAGAAGCGTGGCAAAAGGAAGACAGGTCCAGTCAACAAATTACACAGTTAGCCAATTTTCTTTCAGATTGTGGTGCTCAAGCCCACACCCTAGCGCAAGTAAATTACTATACGAAACAAGCCTTTGATGCATTAGAGCAAGTTCTTAATGTTAAAAATAAATATGCCCAGGCACTCTTTGAATTAACGGAAACTCTGCTCCACCGAAATTTTTAAACCCCCCTTCTTACTTCCTTAAATTGCAGAGCCCAACTGCTGACGATTTCTTCGACTGCGCAATATCAACCATAAAACCTGTGCCAAATGTGCGGCGGTAAAGGCTGCTGATGCTACATATACCCCTTTATAATTGCCAGTTATGACCCCAGAAATGAGAACACCCAACAGTGAAATTAAAAAGAGGACGACAGCTTCAGCAACTGGCCCTGTCTTCTCATGGTTGACAATAATGCCCTGGAAAAAGCTGATATACATCTGTAAAACAGTCAAAGGGATACCCATACTTAATGCCATTTTAGCGATGGTCACCTTTTCAGCGGATAAATTCGCAATAACAGAAAACCAGAAATTGGATGCTGGTGTGAAGACAAAACCAACCGCGATGGCAAAAATGATGATCGCTGAAAGATTGGCAAATTTTCGCAAGACTGGAAAGGACTGGGGAACTTCAAGTAAAGCAACCACAGCCTCATTGTAAGCCACACCAGGGCTTCGAAAAATAAACAACAAACCGGTTAAAACAGACCAGATCGCCAGGGATTCAAGGGGATTGGGCATGCGTGAAACAGCTGCGCTGATCAGCGGCTGCCATAATAACCAGAGGGATGAGGTGGCAGCTAAGGGAATATAAAATGTAATAAATCGCTTAATCGTTAATGGCTTATCGGCAGGTGGCGCACTTTTTATCTCGGTGCGAATCTTTCGAGCACGAATACCGGCAAAAATTGCCTCAGCGCTGACAGCTAGACCCTGGGCAAGGCCGGCCAAACTGGCGCCAGGGATTGATTTTAACATCAGCCCAACGATCAATACAAGCCCCACCGTCATCAGACGCACCATGGTAACTTCACCAACCATATGCGCTTTATTAAAGCGGATCATCGCACCTTGCTGAAAACGTCGGAACGCAATGGCCAATGTCCATGGACTGAGTAACAACAGCCCGCGTCTTGCCGGCTCAATAATCTCCTGAGGGGCATTTAAGAACACAGTCACGATAAAGTCAAAAATTGGTGTAACGGCGATCACCAAGTGCAATAAGGATAAGATACCCCCCATGATCAACGTAATCTTTTTCAAGCGCTGATAGGATGTCCAATCCCTGCTCAAAGCAGTTGATGCGGCCAGCAGCATAATCACGGGTGCTTCAATGGTCAAAGCAATCGGATAAACAATTCCACCATAAGCAGCCAAATTGATCTCTGGATTCACCAAGCGCGCAATGATGGCGTTGATGACTGGCAGTTCCAAGCTCATCATCAACCAGCTGCCAAACAGCGGAAGCCATGTTTTTACGACTTTCGTCATGGTCAAGGAATTTTGATGCGGTGTGTTGTGATTGTCTTTGTTCACTGGCAAGTCCACTGGTTATCGATGAGAGGTTCGTCGTCTCTTAGGCTATATTGTTATAAGTTTTGAGTATTTCCAAGGCACCCTGGGCAATGATGGCAACCGCATAGGGCAAACAAGCCTCATCGATGTTGAACTTAGGATGATGATGCCCAAAATTAAGCCCTTTTTCATCATTTGCTGAGCCAACCATGACGAAACAACCGGGGATGTCCTTCATCATAAATGAAAAATCCTCAGACCCCATCGTTTGAAGATGGGTATCGACATCGGCATGATGGTCTACCTGACGAATAACCTTACCCATCAAGGTGCTTAACGCTTGGTTGTTGATGACAGGATATGTGACGCGTTGGATGTTAATTTCAGCCCGGCACCCCATACCCTGGGCAAGATTGTTGACGATTTCCTTAAACCGTCTTTCTACAATCTCATAAACTTCCGGTTTGAAACTGCGAATGGTGCCGCAAAAAACGGCTTCCTTTGGAATGATATTAAAAGCGGTACCAGCCTCTATTTTGCACACAGAAACAACGGCACTTTCCAATGGTGGGACATTCCTCGAGGGGATAGTTTGCAACGCGGTGATGATTTGAGCGGCGGCGACAATCGGATCGACGCTCAAATGCGGAGAAGCACCGTGGCCGCCCTTGCCGGTAAGCTTGACCTCAAATATTTGTGCCCCCGCCATAACCGGCCCGTCGGTAACTCCGTACCATCCCACTGGTTTGTCGTTCCATACGTGCATGCCCATTGAAAAGTCTGGCTTTGGATTCTCTAAAACACCGGCTGCAACCATTTTTTCAGCACCACCGCCTCCTTCTTCCGCAGGTTGAAACACAAATTTAATCTTGCCTGGCAGGAATTCTCGCTGGGCAGACAATAACTCAGCCACACTTAATCCGACGGCAACGTGGCAGTCATGACCGCAAGCGTGCATCTTACCCGGGATTTCAGAGGCATATGGCGCACCCGTTTCTTCCTGTATGGGGAGCGCATCCATATCAAAACGCAACAACAATACAGGCGATTCGGATTTTCCTTTTAATAACCCAACAACACCTGTTCCAGCAATCCCGGTTTCCACATCCAAACCTAAAGATTTTAATTTTTCTATGACCAATGCTGATGTTCTGTATTCTTCAAATCCAAGTTCTGGATAGCGATGAATACGGCGGCGAACTTCAATTGTCTTTTCCTTGATTTCGAATGCTTTTTCAATAAAACTCATTATTTGGGTCTCCTAAATCGGATCCTGTGAAATTTTTCTTCCACCTTAAAGGTTTGCCCTGGTGCAAGACTTAGTTTTTCAATTCGGTGTTGTTCAAAATTTTCTAAATCGGCAATTTGAGATTTGTGACATTTGAGCGCTGCAATTTTCTTGTGCCAATATTGCGTTACATCTAGGCTTATGTTGGGTTGTGCAGGCAAACTCAACCAAACTTCATCGACTTCATGAGGCGCATAACCTTCTTCAAGCAACTCAGGAAAGAATAAGCGATTCCCAGCAGCCGGGAAAACCGCATCCAACACAACTTGACCGGTATACCGGTGATCCGGATGGTTGATCAAATGCTCACTGGGGAATAAGAGCTGTGGGTCACAGGTAACGAGGATGTTGGGGCGATATTTTCTGATCATCCGTACAATGCGCTGACGCAGCTGAAGATCAGGAACAATGATGCCGTCCTGATAATCTAAAAATTCAACGGATTTCACGCCTAATACTTGGGCAGCGTTATTTTGCTCTATGATTCTTAGCGAACTCAATTCTGTTGGGGTAATAGTTTCATCCATTGCGCCTTTTTCCCCCTTCGTCAAAAGCACATATCTGACTGTGTGTCCAGCGGTAACCCAGCGCGCGATGCTGCCACCTAAAAAATATTCCGGGTCGTCGGGGTGCGCCAGAATGATTAAAATTTCTTGATAGCCTTGCCAGCCTTCATTGATTTCCATATTCGACAAGTCACCAATTCTGCCGCAAGGCTATTTATTTTTTTGATTTGAACGACGAGAGCGCCTTCCTCGTCTGCTTTTCGATTGATCGCTTCTGCTGGGACGTGTGCGATTTTCCGTTTTGCCTCGGGATACTTCTTGATCTTCAGGCCGACTCACAATAACTTCGGGTTTGGGAGTCTCAACCGGCAAAGGTGGAACTTCCTCACCATTTTGGATTTTTTCAGCTCGGTCCAAAGCCTCTTTCGTGAATTGACGTGGGCCGATACTGGGCACATCGACAATAACCGACTGCCTTAATGGAAGGATCTGAACAACTCGCCCCTCTCCCATTGGTGTCATCACCTTTTTTCTCCGTTTCGGCAAGTTTTTTATGGCTTCGACATATTGATCGTATTCGTACATCAGACAACAGCGTAAGCGCCCACACATCCCGGTAATTTCTGAGGGCGTTAATGAAATATCCTGCGTTTTTGCCATTCGAATGGATATCGAAGAAAATTCAGTCAAAAATTTCGAACAACACCGGGTTTCAAGACCGCAGGCACCCATCCCGCCAATCAATTTTGCGGCATCTCTGGGACCTATTTGGCGAATTTCTAAATGAACGCCCTTTACCAATTTTTGTATCTCTTGATGCAATCGTTTGATATTAAAATTCACAGAGGATTCACTGTTTATCAGAATAAACAAACGTTTGCCATCAAGAGAATACTCCGCTGAGATAACCTTAATGGCACTCAAGTTGTTTTCATTAAGGTAGGATCGGATTTGTTCTTTGACTTCTGTCTCTTTTAAGGAATTTGCTTTACGCTGCAATAAATCTTTGGGCGTTGCGGGTCTTTCCACAGATTTAAAGGAACTTAACTCAAGATCCTCTTCTTCAAGGTGCACCTGGGAAATGGTTGCCAATTGGAGCCCACGGCTCGTTTCAACAACCACTGGATCCCCGACATCTAGATCAGGAAAGCGAGAAGCTTCAAAAAAATATTGTTTTCCAACTTCTTCAAATTGAACGCTGATTATATTGCTAGAATTCATAGCGTGATTATATCATGGCCAAAAATCTGACCGATTTACTCCTTATCAAAGACTTCCATGCTAACTCGCGCAGCAACATTTTGGGCCAAAGTCACCAAAGCTTTGCCGCCCTCAGAATCAGGGTCAACCACAACGACTGGCTTTCCGAGGTCGCCACCCTCACGGATGGTTTCATCAATGGGAATACTACCCAAGAGTGGGGCACCAGCAGACCTTGCCAATAATTCGCCACCACCCTCACCAAAGATGCGTCGCAGTTCACCATCTGGCATAGTCAGATAGCTCATGTTTTCAACGACACCAATTACTGGGACATCTAATTTTTTGAACATAGCTGCAGCTCTGGCAGCATCGTCAAAGGAGACCTGCTGAGGCATTGTGATGATCACACCACCCGTCAATGGTACGCTTTGTACCAATGAGAGTTGCACATCGCCTGTTCCAGGTGGCAGGTCCACGATTAAATAATCCAATTCTCCCCAATCCACATCCTGAAGGAACTGTTTAATGGCGGAGTGGAGCATAGGCCCACGCCAAATCAATGGCTGTCCGGGTTGAACCAAGAATCCAATTGACATCACTTTAACACCATAAGCTTCTGCTGGCTGAATCTTACTGTTGATAGCTGTAGGGGGTAAAGCTTCTAGCCCCATCATCACAGGTACATTCGGCCCATAAATGTCTGCATCCAATAAGCCCACTTTTGCACCACACTGGGACAAAGCAACTGCCAAATTGACAGCAATGGTTGATTTACCAACGCCACCCTTGCCCGATCCAACCGCAATAATACTTTTGATATCCAAATCTTTGATCTTAGTATCTTTTGGAACCTTGGCACCCATGGTGACATTGACTGTTTCAACGCCCTCAACAGCGAGGACTGCATTTTTTGCTGCTTGTTGAATTTCTTGTTTCAACGGACAAGCAGGTGTTGTAAGTTCAATCGTAAATGATACGTTGCTATCTTTGATCACAACATTTTTGATCATGTTGAGTGTCACAAGATCTTTTCGTAATTCTGGATCTTGCACCTGACGTAATGCATCGAGGATTTTTTCTTCCGTCAAACTAGACATGGATTGTTTTCCCTTTCAAGCTTCATTGCTGAAGCGACTCTGAAGTAGATTGTTATTGATCGTACATTGTGCAGAATATTGATTGACATCCAACCACTACTCTTAGTGCATCAAGCACAGTGTCAATTCTACCCACAAAGGGTCAAATTTCAAACAGAGAGACTATTCCACCGTAACAGATTTGGCTAAATTCCTCGGTTGATCAACATCCAACCCCAGCAAAGAGGCAATGTGATAGGCAAACAACTGTAAAGGAATGCTGGTTACAACGGGGCTGAGCATCCATGGCGTTTCAGGCACCCAAATGATATGATCCGTCAAGTCTGGGATGCGATTGTCTCCATCGGTAGCCACGGCAATTACCTCGCCACCCCTCGCCATCGCTTGTTCAATCTGGCTGATCATCTTGTCATACCAGGGGTCTTTAGGTGCCAATGCGACTACTGGCATCGTTTTGTCGATCAGTGCAATAGGACCATGTTTCATTTCTCCTGCAGGATAGCCCTCAGCATGGATGTAGGAAATTTCCTTGAGTTTCAATGCCCCTTCGTAGGCAATAGGCATATTAATCCCTCGACCCAGGTAAAGCATATGCCGGGTGTTCTTAAATTTCTGAGCAAGGTCGACAATTTCTGACTCTCGGTCCAAGCATTCACCGACCAGAGAGGGGATGCCAACCAAGTCGCTGACCAATCGATAGCGTTCATCCGGGTCAATCACCCCGCGTAAGTCCGCTAAATAGATCGCCAACAAATACATATCAATCAAAGGGGCAGTAAAAGCTTTGGTGGATGCAACCCCAATCTCAGGGCCAACTTGCATGGAAATACATCCATCAGCAATGCGCATTGCCTGCGACCCTATCGCGTTAACATTGGACCACAACATAGCACCCTTGGACCGACCTTCTTCCATCGCAGCCAAGGTATCCGCTGTTTCGCCCGATTGGCTGATTGCCAAAACCACCGTATGCTTATCCACCAAGGGATCAGCATAGCGAAACTCCGAGGCAGTTGCAACCTCCACGGGCACACGCGCGATCCGTTCAATTAGGATCTTCCCCACCATGCCAGCGTGCGCTGCTGTTCCACAGGCTGTGATAATAATTTTTTGAATTCCCTTTGCTTTCTCTGGGTTCAAATTTAATTCATGCAGCATCACCTTGCCCTCATCAAAATCAATGCGCCCTGCCAGTGTGTCTGTCAGCGAGCGCACTTGCTCATGAATTTCCTTTTGCATAAAATGTCGGTATTCACCTTTTTCTGCCGCCACCGGATCCCAGGCGATACTGTGAACCTGGTGATCAATTTGCCGTCCCTCAAGGTCAGAAACTGCAACAGAATTTCTGGTGACCACTGCCATTTGGTGTGATTCCAAGAAAACGACCCGTCGGGTATGTTCTAAGATGGCGGGTAAATCCGACGCGATAAAATTTTCTCCCTTGCCCAACCCAATCACAACGCCACCCGCATTCCCAATTCGGGCGGCGACGATTTTATCGGGTTCCTTTGAAGACATCACCACAATGCCGTGGGCACCTTTCAAGCGTTTGAGAGTTGCCCTCACAGCTTCAATAAGGGAACCATTAAGGGCATAAAATTTTTCAATCAGGTGAACGATGGTCTCTGTGTCTGTTTCAGACTTAAAATGAGTCCCTTCCGCCTCCAATTCTTCACGTAAAGACAAATAATTTTCAACGATGCCATTGTGGACGAGGACAAAATCCCCTGTATTGCCAATATGGGGATGGGCGTTCCTTGCGTTAGGCTCTCCATGGGTTGCCCAGCGTGTGTGACCAATACCAATCCGCCCATGCAGTGGGGTATCCTTCACCAATGCCTGTAAATGGCTTAATTTACCAGCATCTCTTCGAATTTCAATATGACCGTTGTCCAAAACAGCTACTCCGGCAGAATCATAGCCACGATATTCCAGCTTTTTCAACCCGCTTAGAACAATCGGCGTTGCGTCACGTTCACCAATATAGCCAACAATACCACACATAATTGATTACCTCCAAAATGATGGGGTCAATCCATGCGTCAAGAAATCAACCCATCCAAGTGGTCATTATTTTTTAAATTAATTTTTCTTATTTGGGAATCCATCTGCTGCTAGCAGCGGGAGGCATCCGCCGATCTCTCGATTTTCCTGGGAAATCCCAGTTAACCCTGATCTGCATCAGGGAACCTCCATCCTCGTCACCAATCGCATTTAGCAAAATTTGATAGGCCAGGCGCTTTTTCCCAAAGCTCTTTTGAATTTCGTGCTCCTAAATCCTGTTTCAGTATAATTAGTTGATGCAATTATACCTTAATCACCATATTAGGAAAGTTGATCGCTATGGAAGATCACCAAACCACCAAAAATATAAAAGGAAACCCATATTGGTTTTTACAAATCATCATTATCATCATGGCAGTTGCCATCGGGGCACTTGGACATAGCCTTCTCCTACGTTATCAAAAGGACTTTGGACTCGTTCGCCAAGCACGCGAGATCATTCTTGAGAATGCCATCGCCGAGGTCCCTGACGAACTACAATTACAACACGCCATGATTCGAGGGATGTTAGAGACACTCAATGACCCATATGCTGTTTTCGTAGAAGCGGATGAGCATGAAATACAATCGGATCAATTACAAGGGAATTTTGGTGGCATCGGGGTTCAGTTGCAAAAAGACACCCAAAACAATTGGCGGATCTACCCACTACCTGAGTCACCTGCAATAAAATCCGGCATCCAAGATGGCGATGTTCTCATCCAGGTTGGAGATTTACCAATCACCTCCGAAATAGATGAAATGGCTATCCTTGCAGCCATTCGCGGCCCAAATAATCAAACTATTGTCATCACCGTCCAAAGAGACGAGGTATTGAAAACATTTAGAATACAGCGCCAATCCATCCCAATCCCATCAGCGACATGGCACTTGCTGTCTGAAGCACCACAAATCGGGATGATTATCGTCAACCGAATCGCAGAAACTTTCACTGAGGAAATTCAAAAAGCAGTCGAAGCAAGCCGGGAAAAGGGTGCGACAAGCTTTATCATCGACTTAAGGGATAACGGCGGTGGCTTGGTAAAAACTGGCATTGAAATTTCACAATTGTTTCTTGAAAATGGTAAGATCATCCATCGACAGGACAAAGACGCTCAAACAAACATTGTTGAAGTTGAGCGACCAGGGCCATTTTCAGACCTCTCGTTGGTGGTTTTTATCAATGAGAACACAGCCAGCAGTGCAGAAATTGTCGCTGGTACATTGAAAGCTAACCAGAGAGCAATCCTGATCGGTCATGAGACCTACGGCAAGACCAGCATTCAGTACGTTTTTGACCTCCAGGATGGCTCAAGCGTTCATCTCACCAGCAGCAAGTGGTGGATTCCAGGGGTTGATTTCCCTTTGATCCCTGACGTCACCATAGAGATGCAAACCGACGAAGGGGAATGGATTCAAGCAGCGATAGACATATTATCAAACCAATAAATGAATATAACGAAAAACACGTCTTGGATTTGAGAGGATTCTTTTCTCCGTAAGGTAAAAATTCCTGTCCGCCCTAAAAATTCTGTCTGAAGTACGAACAAATACGCTTTTAATGATGATGTTACCCAACGACATCACCAAACATTTGATTCATTCTCCGAATATCGTCTTCATCGTCGATATCCAATAAAAGGCGCTCATCCATCCAGGTCACATAATCTACGTGGAACTGGTCAAATATTCCCCTGCCGCCCTGATCGCCTTCCACTTCAAGTAATGCCTTAAAAGTCTCTTGACCAAATAACACCGGGTTGCCTCTACGATGGCCAACCCTGGGTGCAATAATTGGAGAACGTTTCTGTGCTCGCCGTTCGACTAATTTTCTGATCAAAACAGCTGTGACTTGAGGCTGATCCCCAAGCAAGAACACGACGCCGTCACAATTTGCTGGCAAGGCTTTTAAGCCAGCTTTCATCGATGTTGATTGCCCTTCTTCCCAATCCTGGTTTTCAATCAAATCCACCGGCAATTCTCCAATGGCATCCCTTACCAAAGCCTGATCAGCGCCAAGGACCACCTTAAGAGGCGCTAGGCCGGCCGCTAAGGCTTGCAGGGCGATGTGCGTGACAAATGGCTTTCCCTGCCATGTTAGCCCTTGTTTTGGGCGTCCTAAGCGTTTACTGCCACCCGCGGCTAAGATCACCCCACCAACTCGGGCCTTTTCATTCTCAATAATTTTCGGATTTTGATTCATATTCGTTCAGATAATAGAAGGCAAGTCTTATTTGATCTTGCCTAAACCCCGCAAGACTCTTTCAGGTGTCAGGGGAAATTCACTGAACCAAACGCCAGTGGCATCATAGAGAGCATGGAGAATTGCTGATGCTAAAGGCAAATATGGCATTTCTGCCATGCCGCGGGCACCATAGGGACCATTAGGCTCAGCCATCTCAAGAATAATCGATTCCACTTCTTCAGGGATATCTAAAACCGTTGGTATTAAATAATTTGAGAGCATATTGGTCAGCACATAGCCGTCTTTTTGAATGAAGTTTTCCATGATGGCATACCCAGCGGCTTGCACAACACAGCCCTCAATCTGACCAACCACCTGCATTGGATTGATCGCTTTGCCAACATCATCAGCGCAATATATCTTCAGAATCTTGATGTCGCCAGTTTCAGTATCGACTTCCAGTTCAGCGGCTTCCGCCGTATACCCATACGAAAAATTAGGATTACACTCGCCAGTTTCTGGGTCGTAGGGTGAAGTCGGCGGCGCAACATATGTATGTTCAACAATCACAGGCCTTTCTCCCGCTTCCCATTTTTTTCTGGCAATTTCTGCTGCACTTTTGATGGAATTTCCTGCCATAAAAGTCATTCTTGACGCGGATGCACTCCCAGAATTACCAGTTAAGGCGGTATCAGAAACAACCATTTCTACGATATCAATAGGCACACCCAAAGCTTCTGCCGCAAATTGCTTAAACACTGTATGTGCACCCTGACCAACATCCGCCCCAGCGTGATGTAAGACCACGCGCTCCACGGAAGTGTCACCATACATTTCGATAATGGCCGTGCTTGTTTCATGTGCTCCAAAGGAAAAACCAACATTCTTATAGGCGACAGCCAATCCTCGTCCCCTTTTGATAACACCGTCGTTTTGCATTGGGGGTGGAGCTACCCAACCATTCTCACCCATCTGCCAACCCGCATGTTGAGCACAGGCAGCGGTGACAGGTTTGATAGTGACGCCCTTTGGTAATTTAGAATTTGTCGATAGAACCGAGTCGTCATCAAATAAATTTCGCATGCGCAATTCAACGGGATCGATATTTAAAGCTTCAGCCAAGCGATTGACCTGCATCTCTGCTACGAAAGCACCCTGTGGACCGCCAAAACCTCGGAATGCCCCCCCCGGCAGATTATTGGTGTAGACAACATTGGCGTTCACCTTAACGTTGGGAATATCATAAGGACCGGAACACATCAGAGTTGCATTACCAAGCACCTTGGTTGATGTATAAACATATGCACCACCGTCGGCGTAGATTTCCACATCGGCGGCTAAAATCTTCCCTTCTTTGGTTGCGCCCCACTTTGCCTTCATTTCATAAGCGTGGCGCTTATGATGACCTATAATGGATTCCTCTCGACTCCAGATAATCTTGACGGGGCGATCAATCCCGCGCTCATGCAAACGCATCGCTGCAAGTGCCAGTACAATTTGCACAGACATATCCTCGCGTCCGCCAAAAGCGCCCCCAATTGCAGGATAAATGACGCGAATTTTATCTTCTGGCAAATCGAGGGCATGGGCAATTTGCTCTCGATCTTCATGAGGCCACTGCCCTGCAACCACTACGGTAATTCGCCCTTCAGAATCCAAATAAGCAATGCCTGCTTCAGGTTGCAAATAGGCATGTTCTTGGGTGGGTGTGCGATATTCCCCTTCAATAATGACATCACAATTCTCGAAAGCCTTATCGACATCGCCATGCCTGATTTGATAATGACAAAAATTGTTTGATGTTCGTTCCGGATGGATTAATACGGCATCTTCTGAAATCGAGTCAGCAATGGATGTCACGACAGGCAAATCTCGATACTCAACTTTGATTTTCCGTTTCGCTTGTTCAGCGATTTCTTCCGTTTCAGCCACAACCAGCGCAACTTGATCACCAACAAAACGCACACGGTCGGCGTAGGGTTTTCCTGAGCCGGGTCCGCACAACACCGGTTGATCCTGGATTCCTAAACCATATTCATTCACTGGCACATCTTTAGCGGTAAAGACTGCCAGTACACCTTCTGTTGCTTCGGCTTCCGTCGTATCAATCGCCTCAACAATCGCATGAGGGCGACCCGCAAAAAGAATTTTCATATAAACCTGGCCAAGCAGGTTGAAATCACCGGGGTACAATGCTTTTCCGGTTGCTTTATCCCGGACATCAATTCTTGGATAAGATTCTCCAATAAATGCCATCGTTACTCCTTATGTTTATTGATGTGCTTGCTGTGGTTGAGAGGCTTTGCTTGCTTTTTCTATGGCTTCAATGATTTTGTAGTATCCCGTACAGCGGCATAGATTGCCAGTTATTGCTTGCTTAATTTGATTTTGTGTGGGGGTTTCACATTCTTCAAGAAGTTTGGCGGCTGACATGATAAAACCCGGTGTACAAAAGCCGCATTGAATCGCACCATACTTCACAAAAGATTCCTGAACAGGATGCAATTGTCCGTTATCGCTTAAGCCTTCAATGGTCACAATATGGGCACCGTGCGCTCGAGGAGCAGGCACCAAACAACTCATCACAGCCCGACCATCCAGATAAATGGTGCAAGCCCCACATTCGCCCTCGCCACACCCCTCTTTAGTGCCAGTCAATCCAATGTCTTCTCGAATAAAATCCAACAAGGTTTTGTTGAGACCTGTCGTTTTTCGATATTCTTTGCCATTAATCCAGGTATGGATCTCTTTCCCATCCCAGGGAATCTCTAAAGATTCAACCGATTTGTCTTTATCCATTAAAAGAATGGGGGCGCTTGGAATTACAGACTTGTCGACCCCATCTTTGATTGCCGTAAGCGCGCGCCTTGCAATAACACCAAGCATGTAATCTCGATAGTCAGAGGAACCTCGGATATCAGAGATAGGTGATGCTTCCTTGGCGACCAGTTCCGCTGCTTGCTGAATCGTCTCTTCTAATAATGATTTTTCATTTAAAAATGCTTCCGCTTGTGAAGCGTGTATGATCGTGGGCGCTACAGCCCCCATGGTAATATGCGGGTCCTTGACCCTACCATCTTCGAGGGTAAGGCACACACTAATATTGATAACTGCTATTGCCTGTGCTTTCCGCAATGCTGTTTTGATGAAATAGGATACCTCGTTAAGTTTAGTCCCCTTGAAAAAGATGTCTGTAATCATCTCGTCGGGGGCTAAAATTGTTTTCCGTACACCTGTGTAGAAATCCTCAAGTGCAACGATACGCTTTCCCCTTGCAGAAGTCAATTCAAGCTTTGCATCCAGTGCCATCAGGGGACTAATGGTGTCGTTGGCCGGGGATGCTGTCACCAGGTTGCCAGCAACCGTGCCCCGATTGCGAATTTGAGGTGAACCAATTTCCCAACAAGCTTGCAACAAGGCAAAGGCTTTCTCTCGGATCACGGATGAACTGATGATATGGTTATGGGTGACCATAGGCCCAATGTGAATCACCCCAGCGTCGTCTTCTCGGATCGTATCCAAACCTGGAACACGGGTGATATCAATCAGCGTTGAAATCCCTTTTCGAACACCGCGTTCGATTTCAAGCATCAAGTCAGTGCCACCTGCAATGATCCTTGAATCCTGATCACTTTCCGCCAGTGCATTCATGACATCATCAATCGATTTTGCTAAAACGTAATTCTGCCACATGCCTATTTCACTCCATTTTCTCGGGACTTCAAAATTGTAATTATCTTTTTATGCTGAAATTGCTCGAATAAAACTGTTCCGAAAAATTAAATAACGGTAAATCTGAATTGATCCCATGTTCGGCATCGCAACTAAAAATTATCGAATTAAAACCACAACCCATCAGTTGTTTACCAGCAATAAACGGGCGGATCGGCCTTCTCCTAATTATTTATTTACATCATCAATCCCAGCAACCAAGCAATTATTAGGCATTACCCTCATTAGGATGATTGAGGGATCGCCAAACGCTTTCTGGCACTGTCGGTATCTTCGTGAGATAGGCACCACAAGCATCAAAAATAGCATTGCCTACTGCCGGCGCAACACCATCCATGGGTATTTCTGCAACCGATTTCACGCCATAAGGATGCGAAGGTTCATTGGTTTCCACAAAGATGGTTTCCATCTCTGGCATCTCATTAGCCCGGAAAATGTGATAATCCTTATAATTCTTCTCTCGAGGATGACCTTCTGTGTCAACCACGATTTCTTCCGAAACGGCGTAACCTAAAGCTTGCGCCATACCACCTTCTACCTGCCCAGAAGCCGTCACCGGGTTAATAATCACGCCGGAATCAACAGCCATCACCAACTTGTCAACAGTGACCATGCCTGTTTCGGTGTCCACAGTCACTTCGGCAAATTGTGCCGCAAAGGGCGGCGGCGAAACAGGAGACACATGGGATGCCACTCCCATAATTTGCTCCTGATCCGTTTTGTGGAGGGCATCCAGGGCAATCTCTTTGAGTGTGATAAATTCTCCTGAGGGGGCAAACGCCTTGCGATCTTTAAGTTTAATTTCGGCTGGGTCTACCTCTATTCCCTTTTCTAGGAATATTCGGCTGGCTCGCTTGCGAATTTTTTCAGCGACTATTTCTGCAGCTTTGGTGGTTGCAGCACCCGAGATATACGTTGTACTGGATGCATAGGCGCCCTTATCAAAGGGTGTGAAATCGGTGTCGGAAGAATAGACAATAATATCCTCAAGGGGAACACCCAAGGTTTCTGCCGCCATTTGCGCCAGAACAGTGTCTGACCCTGTCCCCAGGTCAGTCGCACCAACCAGCAAATTAAAGGACCCATCATCATTGATTTTAATGCTGGCACCACCCATATCAAGGTTGGGGATGGCTGTCCCTTGCATCAACAGGGCCACGCCAATCCCTTTTTTCAGATGTTCCTTGCCTGGGACTGTATGCCATTTCTCATTGCCATATTTTTCGTCCCAATTAATAGCTTTGCGGCCCTGCGCCACACATTCTACCAATCCATTGGTGACAATTGTTTCGGGTTTTGGCTCTCGACCTTCACTCCAGGCTGTACTGAAAGGATGCAATTCGCCAGGTCGCAAGGTGTTTTTCAATCGGAATTCCAATGGATCCAGTTTAAGGTCTCTGGCGATGGTTTCCAAATGCCTTTCAATTGCCCAGAAGCCTTGTGGCACACCGTAGCCGCGGTATGCACCCGAAGGCATTGTGTTGGTATACACCACATCGGAATAGAATCGAATATTGGGATGTTCACGATATTTCCCATCGCCCACATACAAGGCCATCGCTTTATGACCGGTGTTTCCGGCAACGGTCAGTGCATGACAGCCCATCGCACCCGTATCACTAAGACAATACATCTCATTGGCTGTAATTGTTCCATCTTTCTTGACCCCTGTTTTCATGCGCATTCGCATGGGGTGGCGTGGGCGAGCATCTAGAAATTCCTCTTCAAGTGTCATCATGTAGATAACCGGACGCCCTGTGGCAATCGTCAAATGCGCCGCAACGTCTTCAATTAGGACCTCTTGTTTACCACCAAAGGCACCGCCAACTCTCGGTTTAATCACCCGGATGCGTTTGACGGGTAGCCTCAAAACTGGCGCTAAAATGCGCCTTGCATGGAATGGCACCTGAGTGCTGGTTACAATGACCATTCGATCATCTTCATCCCAATAGCTCATCGCCACATGCGGCTCAATGTAAGCCTGGTGTTGTTTTTGGACTTCAAAATCTTCAATAAAAATTTGATCAGCCTCCTCAAATCCTTGTTCAACATCCCCAATATCAATTCTTATCTTGGCTGCAAGGTTTTTTGAGGCATCGGAGTCAGCAAAATCCACATATTCCGGTTCATCATGGATGATGGGTGCATCAGCATCCATCGCCTTTGTTGGATCTAGCACGGGCGGCAGAACTTCGTATTCGACATCAATTAAAGACATAGCTTCCTCAGCAATTTCTGCTGTCTCAGCCGCCACAAATGCAACCCGGTCGCCAACAAAACGCACCTTATGATCCAAAGAAAAATCATCCAATGGACCTGGGATAGGATGTGATTGTCCTGCTGTTGAGTAAACAACACGAGGGATATCTTCCCACGTCAGCACCGCAGCTACGCCTGGCAAAGCTTTGGCTTTACTGGTGTCGATATGCTTAATTTCAGCATGGGCGTGTGGGCTGCGGAGTACTTTCGCCATCAACATATCACGCCGTTCAAAATCAGCGGTAAAAGCCGGTTTTCCCTGGACTAATTTGACAGCGTCAACTTTTATTTCCGCATGTCCAACCGTTTCCATGGGAGGGCGAAGATCGATGCTTTTCATCTTCGGGAATATCTGGTGATCGGCCTCTTCGTCCTTATTCAAAAGATCCATTCTAGAACGCTTGTCAATGACAGGAACGCTTTCCCCCCTTAAAATTGCCGCCGCTCGCAGTACTGCCTGAACTTGTTTTATATAACCTGTGCATCGACACAGTATCCCTGATAGCGCTTCACGCACTTCAGCCTCACTAGGAGAAGGGTTGTTTTCGAGTAATGCTTTAGCGGCAAGGACTGTTGCTGGTGTACAATAACCACATTGAATTGCCCCAGTATCCACAAACGCTTGCTGAATAACATGCAAGCCATGTGATCCTCGCCATCCTTGTTGGGGATTTTCACCCAGTGATTCAACAGTTTGAATTAAATGACCTTCAGCCTGCGCCGTCAACATCGAGCAGCTGTTCACCGGCTTGCCATCCAAGAGGATGGTACAAGCGCCGCATTCACCATGATTGCATTCACCACTTTTTACGCTGAAAAAACCCAAGTAACGCAAGGTCTGCAGCAATCGCTCACCTGCTGGTATTCTCAAAGGATAATCTTGATGGTTAATGTTAAGGGTAATTTCCACCTTAATCCTCACTTTCTTCTTGAGCATTGATTCGTGCCAAGCATCTTTTTGCAAGCTTTGGAGCTACTTCACGCCGATATTCCGCAGATGCCCATTCATCTTCCGCTTCGTAATAAGCATTACGACAAGCAACTTCAGCGCCTTCTGCTTCCGTCCCATCCATTGCAAGAATTGGCGATTCACCAAAACCTCCCAAGGCAATTCTGGTTCTTCCAGAGCCCCATTGGGCCATGGCAACGATGAGAAGCGGCACATCTTTGGGGGAACGGGCCACATATTCGAAAACCAACTTGAGTTGTGACCACCAGGTAATTTCTGTGATTAATAATCCAGGTGACTCAAATTTTCGAAGGGGTAACCAATCGCCCATTCTAATTTTTTTATCACCAGGTTGCCAGGTCAATGTTGCATCCAAAGCCATTAAGAGGGTCGAAAAAATTGAGCGACCCTGACTGCTAACCAGCCACCCACCAAGGGTTGCCATATTTCGAATGTTTTCATTGGCATCAATGCTGATCGCCCTTTTGAGCTCTTCATGGACCTCTGGATGCGATAAGAGCGCTTCCAATCGCACCATTGCCTCTGCAGTGATCCTTCCACCACTTGTTTTTATGTTGTCCAAACCCAGACCCTGCAGGTCAACAACGTCAATTTCTGCGCCTTTATGACGACTAATGCTTGTGCCGCCACCCAGGGGTTTGGTTTTTTTCTCTGGGTCCGACAATAAACTTAATGCCTCATCCAATGATGTCGGTCGATAGTAGGTTTTAATCATCACATCTCCTTACATCTATTCATCAGGATATACCCGCCATCCCAAACTATCAGGGTCCTGATCTGATATTTGCAATGGATCTAATTCCACAAGGACAAGATCCGCTTCTGCTAACACGACGCCATCCAAATTTTTAATTGCGCTTTGAGCCTTTGCCACCCTCCCGAGTTGCTCCCCTGCATGCCCTTCTGCAATCAAAGGTGTTTCCGTATGCACGGGTTTGCGATAGCGCACATCCAATTGTGCCGTTACAAAAAAGCGGTCAGGATTCGTTAATAGAGCTCTGCCACCCGTTTCATCCAAAATGGCAGCAATAATGCCCCCATGGACCATCCCTGGATACCCTTCGTAATTAGAAGGCAAAGAAAAGGATGTGCGAGTCTGACCGGGCTTTACCATGTAGAAATCCAGCTTCAAACCGGCCGGGTTTTCTCTGCCACAAACAAAACAATTTTTAGAGCCTGGTTGTTTTTCCTTCATTTTTTACCTAGCAAATGTATCAATGAGAACTTTGACGTTGCCACCAACCGGATATAGGATTGGACAGGTTGCACCATTATCAATGTATTGTTGAACTTTAGCCCTGGCTTCATCAGGTGTACCACTGGCTGTAATACGATGTACTAAATCATCAGGTACCAGGTGTTTTGCTTGTTGAATTTGTTCGTGGGTCGCCGGCCATCCCAAAATGGATTGTATTTTTTCAACAATATCCATTGAAACCCCTGATGCTTTGGCGATATGAGGTTGCTGCGCCAAATATTGGGTCAGTAATTCACGGCTGGTATCGATGGCTTTTTCACCATCCTCGTCGACAGAACACACCACTAATTGCGGCCTGTCCAGGTCATCCAATGTCCGACCCGCTTCTTTTAGTCCAATTTTCAATTGATCCATAGCTGTCTCGTTGTATTCGGGAGGAACACAGTAGTTCAAAACTACCCCGTCAGCAATACGACCGGTTAACTGAAGCATTTTAGGGCCAGTAGCCCCAATGTAAATAGGCACATTGCGGGGTTCCCGTCGCCCATGGACAACGTCTAATTCAATCCCATTGACATGCACATAATCCCCATCAAAGGTCACACGTTCCATATTGAGCAGCCTTCGAAGGACAACAATTGTCTCTTCCATGGCAGTAAGGGGACTTTTTCGATCAATGCCCACGTTTTTTGCCAGTGGATCCCACCAAGCCCCAATCCCACAAATGATTCGATCTTGAGCCAAGTCATCCAGGGTCAGGAAGGTTGCGGCCAGCAAACCAATGTTGCGTGTCCAGTTGTTGATGACCCCAGAGCCGACTTTGATTTTTTCCGTGACAGCGGCATAGGCTGCCATGGGGACAATCGCATCACGAACCAATCGACTTTCTGCCTGCCATACGGCTTCAAACCCATGATCTTCAGCATATTTAACATAATCCAAACCATCCCGTAAATCGTGGGCATCCTGTAAATATAGTGCAACGCGCTCAATCATAATTTTCCGTCCTTTTACTAATACTGCGGGGTAACAATGGTATTTTCTTGGCTTTTTAGTAATTCATAATCTTCTGGAATGTCTAAATCTAAGGCGATCCGTTCATTTTCATGGACAATTAATTGCGCACCAACAGATTGGGCCAAAGCGCAATGGATATTGAAGGAATCAATACCATAAGAAAAAGTGATCAAATCTGAAGGATCTAATAATAGCATATTGGTGCCTTGCCGCCGTCGATCAGGTGAAATCACCATCATGGGAGAATCTGTACGTTCAGCAATAAAAGCGGACACATCCTCTGGCCTTAGCAAGGGTATATCAGCTGGAATAATTAACACACCTTCTGTTGCAAAGGCTTTAGCAAAAACAGATGCTCGTCTGAGAGCACTATTTAATTCGGGTGAGCCATTTTCTGTCACAGTTCTTACCCCTAAGTCACGTGCTTCAGTGAGCACATCTGAATCCCTACTGACAACGATGATATCAGAAATGGCTTTGACTTGTTGTAAAACTTGAATTGTGTTGATAAATAATTGGTGACTTAATTGATAACGCTGCTCATCAGATAAAATTTCGGAAAGTCGCGATTTCCCCCGACGTAAAGGTTTGATGGGTACGATTGCCCAAAGGCTCATGTGATTATCGGCTCCTATGAAGGATCATTTCCCCAAAACTGATGACTTCCTCAGCTAAACGAATCCGATCCTGATTATTTTTCATTAATATGTTTGTTACAAATGGAATTATACGCCAACGTCCAATTTTTTCCAATTCTGACTCATCCACAGTGTCAAGAACAAATCCCGTCAACAAATCACGATAATGCTTTACAACAACCGAGGCTGTCGGCTCATAACCTAGTTCCTGATACATTTTTGCTGCAGGCCCTTTGACCGCTTTACCGCCAATGATCGGTGAAATCGCTATGACTGGTTTACTGGCAATCGCTTCCCGATAGCCAGGAATGGTCAAAATCGGATCAATACTCACCCATGGATTTGACGGCGCAAAAATGATGATGTCAGCCCCTGTAATTCCCTTTAAGACTGCTGTTATTGGCCTGGCTGATTCTGATCCCCTAAATTCAAAGGATTTAACCACGGGTTTAAACGCCTGGTGGACGAAATATTCTTGAAAACCCAAGGTCTCACCAGATTGGGTGTGCACAATCGTCTCAACCCTATCGTCACTCATTGGATAAATTCGGTGGTCAATTCCCCATCTTTGACAAAATTCTGCTGTAATTGCCGACAAAGGCTTTCCTTCAGCCAGTTGTTGGGTGCGGATGAGGTGTGTGGCTAGATCCCGATCCCCCAATTTAAACCAATCAGATCCGCCCAAGCTGGCAATCGTTTGGTGCGTAACCCAGGTTTCATCCTGCTGTCCCCAGCCCGTTTCAGGATTCGCTAACCCAGCCAGGGTATAGCAAACGGTGTCCAGATCTGGGCTAATTTTGAGATTGAGGTACTCAAAATCATCACCGGTATTAACCACCACAATGAGTTGATCCTTCGTTAAAATTTTTGCCAAACCGGCCACTAATTTTGCACCCCCCACGCCACCAGCCAAAGCAACAACCTTCAAAAAAGCCTCCTCTTAAGCTGAAAACCGGTATTTTTGAATGATCTTTCCAACCTCATCATCATCGAGTTCTGCAACTGCCAGGTTATTGACTTTCACATACAACTCAATTTGCTCAAAGGCGATCGCATTAACCGCACAGGATAGAGTCTTTTGGGTTAGATCCTTACGGGCTAAAGTAATGTGTGGTACCCATATTTTGGGTGAATAATACATTTTTAACCCACGACTTAAAGGTGCAATCCTTTCCCAAATTTGACAATGAAGGTCAATCATCGCCAAAGACTTGACCATTGGCAAATACAGGACGGGCTCTTCCCCCGAAAAAATTCCTAAGCCAAAAGTATGCAATTGAAACACTTGAATCTGCTCAACATATTCATCAAGGACGATTTTCACCTGGTCAACATTAAATTCATCGGCTGCAAGCCATGTGAAATGCGGCGTAGGCGTCAAATAAATCCCCTTCAATCCACACTGATCATGTAAATTAAGCCATAAATCTCTGACGATTTTGGATGTTTCACGATCCAATTCACTAATAATGGTATGCATGAAGCCTCATCGAAATAGATCTAAATCCTTCGGTCTGATTAATTCGTTCAAGTTTCCTTCTCTGAGCGCATATGGAAAACCTCTTGCTAAAACGACCGGTGTGCTTTCATTCGCTTGCCCCATAACTAAGGATGCGGCCGCGGCCAATTCATCTGCTGCGGCCACTTTTGTGACACGCAGTCGATATTCGAAAAGGTCGGGTTTTCCTCTCAAGTCCACCAATCCGGGCAATCCGGAAAGACCAATGGTGGTGCCAGCGGTGCCCAGTCGCCACGCCCTGCCATGGGAATCGATAATTAAGACCCCAATGCGGGTTTTATAGACGCTTTCCAAAGTATGGCGCAAGTTTGCAGCCGACTGGTCAGGGTCTTTCGGCAAGAGCAGAACCCAATCTTCAGCATTTCCCCAAGGGCCTTGAACGTTTGAATGGTCGATGCCCGCGTTTGCACACACAAAACCCAAGCGATGTTCTACAATGATTAAGTTCTCACGCGTCCTTAACACCTGGTTGCTCTCGGAAAGGATTAATTCCAGTAAACGTGGATCTTTACCGGTTTTATCGGCATAAGAAACCGCAGAAGCAGAGGGGGTTACTGTGGTTAAATTAACAAAACGATTCTCCGCTTTGGAGACAATCTTCTGGGCTAATACAAGGATATCCCCATCCTGAAGGTTCAGCTCGCTATTTTTTAGAGACGAGTGGATTAAATCCGCAAGATCATCCCCAGGGTAAACCAGGGGAAAATGCAAAAGAGGAAATAAGGTGAGCGCCATTCTATTCCTGATCAGGGATGCCTGTAATCCGTATACCGGAGGCGTGAACGTGATGTTGAATGTTTAAACCAATGAGAATGGATGTCAGCCCCTCCACAACCACAGCGTTTTCGATAGGACCCGCATCCCACCCTTTTAGCCCAGCATCAGCTACCAAACCTAAAACAACTTCGCGAGCTGCTTTTCCTTTCCCTGTTACCAACACATCGCAATCAATATCATCTTCACCCATCAACCGCTCATGGGATATATTTTGAAAGGCATCCACAACCTGGCAGGTGTCACCTAAAATTTCCTGTGCTTCCTGGGCAACGGATCCTGCCGGGGGCATCTGCACCTTGGTCACCTTGGGCGGCACAATTGGAACGACAACATCGATGACAATCTTTCCAGCCAAGACGTCTTTGAGGTCTTCCAAGGTCGGTCGGTGACCGCCGTAGGGGACCGTTATCACGGCGATATCACAGGCCACAACAGCATCCCTGTTTTCCATCCCGGACAAATTTTCGGGTGGATCTTCAAAAAGGGCTGAAAGGTCCTCAACAGCCTTTTGGGCTTTTTCGAATTGGCGTGAGCCAATGATCACCTTGTGCCCTGCTTGTAACCAACGGTAAGCAAGACCTTTGCCTTCCTTTCCGGTCCCACCAACAATTCCAAGGGTGAAGCGTTTTTTATGATCTGTCTCCATGTTTTCCTTCTTAATTGGCCATGGCTTCAAAGCGTCGCCATGTTTGTTTTGATATTTCCATCGCCTTGGACGCGATTTCAACTTCATTGAGGGTAAGTAATTTTCGATCCAGCATCAACGGCTTACCAGCCACAATGGTCGCAGTGACCATACTATCCCGAAAACCGAACAGAATTTGCCAGGGTAAATTTCCCGGGGTCAAAGGTGTAAAGGGACAATAGTCTACAAAAATCAGGTCCGCCGCTGCACCTTCTACAATTTCTCCGATTGGCAGGTCGTCAAAGACCTCACGGATTAATGCCGCGTTATTGTCCACTGCAATTTGCTTAACCAAATTGCCGTTCATTTTCTGTGGATCGAGATGAGCGATCTTATGCAAGAAATAGGCTGCCTGCCATTCTTGCCACATGGCGTTGGAAAAGCCATCATTGCCCATGCCTATGCGGACCCCAGCATTGAACATTTTTTCAATGGGGGCAACACCTACAGCATTATTCATGTTGGAGCGTGGTTGATGGGTAAGCCATGTCCCTGCTTCAGCCAATTTCTCGATTTCATCGTCTGACAGATGAACACCATGCACAAAAACGGACTCTGGCCGCATTATCCCAAATTGATCCAATCGATGGACCACTCGTTTGCCTGATTTTCTAAGGCTATCTTCTTCATCAGCCAAACCCTCTGCAACGTGAATATGAAATCCGACCCCAGGTGGATTAACAGCACGGACTTTCTCAAGGGTTATATCGGAGAGGGTTAAGCTTGCGTGTAAACCAAAATGTGCCCTCAAATTGACGTCTTTGGGGTCCCTTGCTTGAATGCGCTCAATAAACCTTAGATTTTCTTCAATCCCCTGTTGTGATTTTTCAGATCCATCCCGATCTGTCACTTCATAGCATAGCGATGCTCGCAGACCTGCCTGGTTGACTGCCTCTGCAATCACATCCAGCGACCCTTCGATAGCATTGGGCGACGCATGATGGTCTATCAGTGTCGTTGTACCGTGTTTGATTGCATCAACCAAACACACTAAAGCGGAATATCGAACCCCTTCTTCGTCCAAAGCTTTGTCCAAACGCCACCATAATTTTTCCAATATTTGGATGAAGTTGACTGGTGGAGCTCCAGGAATGCCCAAACCCCGTGAAAAAGCACCATAAAAATGCGTATGAGCACAAATATTGCCGGGCATGACATACTGACCATTGGCATCCAAAATATCGTCTTCAGGATAATCTCGCATTAATTCGGTTTGCTGCTCTATTTTGGCGATCTTGCCATTTTCGATCAGCAATCCAAAACCCTCAGGTAATATTTGATTGGTCTTGCCCCAAGTTATCAATTTTCCATTGATAATTAACATGTTGACCTCTTTTACGCACGCGAAAATTGGTTTATTTGTATCAAAAATTATAGCACAAGCCTCAACAGAATCTTCAGATCACCACCTGCTTTAAAATTATGCTCAAAAGGGCAGTTGCCTCATGCTATAATCCATTGTGCAATAAGAACATGGACTGCTAAAAAGTGTTTTCTCAAAATTTACCAAGAAGCGTCAGGAAAGGGCTGCGATTATTCAATCAAAAAGATTTTTATCGCGCCCATGAGTGCTTTGAGGATGCCTGGCAGCAAACCCCGGATGACTCCCGTGAGTTTTTTCGAGCCTTACTACAAATTAGCGCCGGTTATTTCCGCCTGACGCAATATCGACCGGATGCCGCCAAGAAATTTTTCAGTCGAACATTAGTTTGGTTGAAACCATTTCCAAATCATCATCTTGGTTTTGATGTCGTTGCAATCAGACACCATGTCAAAGAGCTAATTGATGCGATCAACCTTGGATTGGCAGCGGAAGTAATCGTCAAAAGCAAATTCCAGCCCCTGCAATCATTTATGATTAAAGATGATGAGGACAAAATGAAAATCTTGATCTCAGGTTTTGAACCTTTTAGAAATTTTTCTCAAAATATCAGCAAAGATCTCGTCCAGGCGCTACCCGATCAATTCGGGGGTCAAATTACACTTACCAAGACGATTTTACCCGTCGACAATGTTAAGGGGCCCGCGCGTATCGTCGAAGCCATTTACCAATACCAACCGGATGCTGTGCTTTCCTTCGGCATTGCAGCAAATCGCAAAAAGATCAACCTTGAGCGAATCGCCATTAATCTCAAAGATTACCGCATTCCGGATAATACGGGGGTTCAAATCAGCGATCAACCCATCATCCCCAATGGACCTGCTGCTTACTTCACCACCCTCCCCATTCGAAAAATGCTCAATTCATTGAGTGCCTCAGGAATTCCAGCGTCGATATCGCTGAGTGCGGGTGCTTATCTGTGTAACCAGGTTTTTTACACGGTGATGCATGAGATTAATCACAATTATTTGCCAATTAAAGCAGGCTTCATCCACTTACCTGCTTCGAGTGAAACAGACCCGCCTAAAGAGAATTCAAATACATTTGCTGGCTTGGAGCAATTTATTTTTGCAGCAAATATTCTAATCAACACACTTTTCGATGAGAATTAGGATTCTGGTTCTCCTATCATTCCTCAACGCCACTGGATCGCTTATCCCCTCACAATGTCATCGTCTCTGAATAAACAATCAACAAAAATATTTTCCCGTCTTTAAATCCAAAACCAGGGACACTTTGGTTTGTATCCCTGGTTCAATGAACTAATAATATGCGCTAACTTGCGATGATCTCCACAGATTCAATCGTCACACCAGCGTTTCCCGGTTTGATCGGGTCTCGAGCTGGAATGGAAAAAAGCACATCCATGCCATCTTCCACTTCTCCAAAGACAGCGTGTTTCCCGTCCAACCAGGGTGTTGGAACGTGGGTGATGAAAAATTGAGAGCCATTTGTGTTAGGCCCGGCATTAGCCATGGACAGTATGCCAGGCTTATTGTGCTTGAGGTCTTCATCAAATTCATCTTTAAATTTATACCCCGGACCGCCAGTGCCTTTTGCCGTGGGATCCCCACCCTGAGCCATAAAATTAAGAATGACCCGATGGAAAATGGTGCCATCATAGAAGCCTTCTTTTGAAAGAAACACAAAATTATTCACAGTGTTTGGCACTTTCTTCTCAAATAAATTGACCTTGATGTCTCCAAGTTCAGTGTGGAGGATAGCTTTGTAATCAAGCTCTGGATCAATCATCATCGCTGGTGGGCTTGCCCATTGTTTCATTTTCTTCGTCATAAAAACCTTTCTTGATAAGTCGTTTCAATTGCTGGTTGGTACAATTTCATATAATTCCAAAAGAACGCCATTCGTGGATTTAGGATGAATGAAAGCCATCCTGCGCCCAGGCAGATCTAATGGTTCTTCATTAATCAATCGAACACCTTTTTCCTTTAAATGGGCAAGCATCCCTTCGATGTCATCCACTTCAACACATAGATGATGCATGCCTTCCCCGCGCTTCTCAAGATACTTCGCCAAACCTGATTCAGGATCCGTCGGTTCAACCAGTTCAACTTCTCCCTCACCCACAGGGATAAAAGCAACTTTCGAGGCCTGGGATGGCACTGATTCAACATGGTCTAACGCAAGACCCAATGAATCCCGCCAAAAACTGAGCGCTTCTTCAATATCATTTACAACGATGGCGACATGATTGATCTTTTTTACCTTTGTCATCACTATCTCTCCCGGTTAGATAAATGTTGGTGGGCGGTATTGACCCCACACATCCCGTAACACATTGCAGATTTCACCCAAAGTGACTTTATTTTCTGCACATTCAATAAATATGGGCATTAACGCTTCATCGGTTTTAGCAGCCGCTTCCAGGCGGGTTAGTAGCTCACTGACTTTTGGATTATCCCGATTTTCGCGCAGTCGGGCCAATTTTTCTTTTTGATCGGCTTCCACTTTTGGATCCACAACCAGGGATTCGAGCTCGATATCCTCTTCAACCTGAAATTCGTTGACACCAACCACAATTTCATCGTTCTTTTCGATGGCACGCATGGCCTCATACGCGGCCTCTTGGATTTCACGCTGCATGAACCCATTCTTGATGGCATTTAATGCCCCACCCATGAGGTCAATTTTTTCAATATAATCCTGCGCAATAGCCTCAATTTCATCGGTTAAGGCTTCAAGAACATAGGAGCCTGCCAATGGATCAACTGTATCGGCTACGCCCGATTCATGGGCGATGATTTGCTGGGTTCGCAGTGCAACTCGCACAGATTTTTCAGTGGGCAGCCACAATGCTTCGTCCATGCTGTTCGTATGCAGAGATTGGGTACCGCCCAAAACCGCTGCTAGGGCTTGCAAGGTCACCCGGACAACGTTATTCTCAGGTTGCTGCGCGGTTAATGTTGATCCGGCGGTTTGTGTGTGAAATCGCAGACGACAGGTCTTTTCATCTTGCGCATTAAAGCGCTCTTTCATGATCTTGGCATACAGACGGCGAGCCGCCCTAAACTTAGCAATTTCCTCAAGGAAATTATTGTGTGCGTTGAAGAAAAAAGAAAGTTGATTGGCAAAATCATCAACGACCAATCCACTCTCGATGGCAGCCTGAATATAGGCAATGGCATTGGCTAAGGTGAAAGCAATTTCCTGGGCAGCCGTAGAACCAGCCTCACGAATGTGATACCCGGAAATACTGATCGTATTCCAACGAGGGATGGCATCGGTACAGAATTTGAAGACATCGGTAATTAACCGCATGGACGGTTCTGGCGCGAAAATATAGGTACCTCGGGCCACATATTCTTTGAGAATATCATTCTGAATGGTGCCGCGCAATTTCTTAATCGATACACCCTGTTTTTTTGCCACAGCGATATAGAATGCCAGCAATATCGATGCCGGAGCATTGATCGTCATGCTAGTTGAAACCTTATCGAGGGGAATATCCTTGAACAAAATCTCCATATCTTCCACTGAGGAGATCGACACCCCCACTTTTCCGACCTCACCTTGCGCCATTGAATCGTCAGCATCATAACCAATTTGGGTGGGCAAATCGAAGGCAACCGACAGACCTGTCTGTCCTTGATCCAGAAGGAAACGATAACGGGCATTGGATTCCTCTGCCGTAGCATAACCGGCATATTGACGCATGGTCCATAAGCGCCCGCGATACATGCTTGGCTGTACGCCCCGGGTAAAAGGATACTCCCCCGGGAAGCCTAATTCAGCGAGATAATCCCTTTTTTCATCAGGCAGCATAACCGGCGGTAATTCGATACCGGATGTGGTTTTAAAACTATCTTTACGCTCTGGAAATCGCTTGACCAAAGGATCATAGGTCTCTCGTTCCCATCTGTTTTTCTCGTCAGATAAACTCATCATCACCTCAACGGATAAAATAGGATCTTTTCACAAGTATACCCGATATCAGGTGCTCAGAATTCGTAGAAAAACCAAAAATTTTACAAAAGAGATATGTTGATAATGATTAACATTATTGCCGTTCATTCTTTATGATGGTAAAATTTCTTAGCTTGTCCGTAGTACCCTTCGGCCAAGACACTCATAATTCGAAAGAAAGGGCTTGAAAAATGAAAGTATTATTGATTAAAGATGTTTATAAATTAGGACGTGCTGGAGAGATCAAAAAAGTCGCCGCAGGATATGGGCGTAATTATCTGATCCCCAAAGGCTTTGCAATCCCCGCTACGCCCGGCTCGATGCAACAGGCAGATCGCATCAGCGTTAAGGCAACAGAACGTCGAGCAGCGCTGAACGCAGAATTAAGTGATATCGCTGAAGTTCTTACTGGTAAGACGCTGACCTTCGCCGTCAAGGCGGGTGAAACCGGACACCTCTATGGTTCAGTAAGCAATGAAGACATTATCGAAACCATTGAAGCAAACTACGATATCAAACTGGAAAAGCGTCAGGTTGAGTTGGAACCGATTCGTGATCTGGGCACCTATACGGTACCGATCCACTTCACCATGGACTTGGTCCCTGAAATAACCGTTGTTGTCCATCGTGAAGGTGAATTACCTTTTGAAGAGGAAGCAGAGGAAGAAAGCGCTGTGGAAGCTGAAGAAGAGACTATCACCCAGGAAGCGGAAGAAGTCGCTGAAACGCCAGAAGAAGAGACCCTCGAAGAGGAAGTGGCTGAAGAGAGCGAAGAATAGTCCATCAGCAACAAACTACAAGTTCGACCGGCCTGTGAGAAAAAAATTTCCAGGCCGGTTTGCATTTAGAATATAATACACCTATGAATGAACCCATTGGAAAACAGCTAAAACAAATTCGCGAGTCTAAGGGGATCTCTTTACAAGAAATATCACAAAAAACGCGCATTCGTTTAGCCTATTTAAGAGCCATTGAAGCGGATGATTTTGAAGCACTGCCTTCAAAAACTCAGACGCGTGGCTTCCTGAGGTTGTATACCAATGAGTTGGGGGTTGAATTTGATGGGTTAAAAGTCAAAGGCTATCACTTGGACCAGGATAAGCCCGCCCAAATTGACGAGCCTGAATCCTTACCCCCGCAGACAGTTAACCAACCAGACGAACAAACGCAAACATCAGTCCTCCAACAAGATGAAGTATCGCAACCTGAAGATGCTTTTGAACCAATGGAAACCATTGTTGAAGAAGATGTCTTCAAACCACCTCGAAATAATGCTAAATTAGATTCAAAAAATGCAAATGAAATTTTTGAGGAAATTGGCAAAAAATTACACGACCGCCGTACCTTAATCAGTTTAACCCTCGATGACATCAATGAAAATATCCACGTCAACCCGCAATACCTTGAAGCACTTGAAGCTGGACGTTTTGATGAATTGCCCTCACCAGTGCAAGCAAAAGGTATGCTGGCAAATTATGCAGAGTTTCTAAATTTGGATGTCGATGCCATTTTGTTGAGTTTTGCTGATGCTCTGCAGCTACAGCGGCTGGAGAAACAAAAAAACCTCGCCAATCAAAAGTCCTCCTCAAAGGAAATTTCTTCCGCCCAACTCCGGTTAAAAAACTTTTTCTCGCTGGATTTGTTGGTAATGATTGGTTTATTTGTTGGCTTTGCAATTTTCATCATTTGGGGTGTTAACCGAATTCTTGCCGTTGATTCACCAGACCCCATGGCCACAGAAATACCCGAAGTTGCTGATGTCCTCCTGGCCACAAGTTCTGTTACACCTGAAACCACCAGCGAAGAAGAAACGATAGTCCCAACCACAACCCCAGAGACTAAAGACCAGGAAAGCACCCCAATTTTCACACCACCAGTTAGCGACAACCCTATCAACATTGTCATCATTCCCAATCAACAATCCTGGGTGCAAATCTTTTCAGATTACAGCCTCGTTTATGAAGGAAGGCTTCTGCCAGGAAATGCTTACGATTATTCTGGTAATGCCATTGTTGAAATCCTGACGGGTAACGCTGGTGCCCTGCAAATATATTTCAACGATCAGGATATTGGCTCCCCCGGCTTAATTGGACAGGTTGAAAGATTAACATTTACAGAGAATGGACTGGTCCGTCCAACACCAACCAATGCACCTACGGAAACGGAATCCCCACAAAACACCCCCACGCCGACAGATACTTTGCCGGCAGAACCAACAATAACCCCTTCAGATGACCAAACGAACTAAAGACACCTATTTTCTTGCCTCTTTAGGATGTGCAAAAAATCTGGTGGATTCGCAATCCATTGCACAGCTCCTCAACAGACAGGGCTACTTGCCCGTCGATGAACCGCAAAAAGCGGAATATTTAATTGTTAATACCTGTGGTTTTCTCAGATCGGCAAGGGAAGAAGCCATCATGGTTATGACCGATCTGGCTAGTGGGAAAATGCCATGGCAGAAATTAATTGCTGCCGGCTGTATGACAGAACTTCATCGTCAGGAATTGATCGATGCCGTCCCTAACCTGGACGGATTAATTGGAACCCGGCGATGGATGGATATCATGGATGTCATCGAAGAAACCAGGCAGAAAAAGAAGTCCATCCCTTACACGCATTTTCCACACGCAACAACGGTAGGTAGCGATGAAAAAGGAACCCATCGGGTGGCCATTCAAGGCGGAAGCGCTTATTTAAAGATTGCTGATGGCTGCAGGCGTTCCTGCGCGTTTTGTCTGATCCCTAAGATCAAAGGCACTTTGGTGAGTCGTCCAATGGACAAGATCATTGCCGATGCTAAAGCTTTGCGGGACAACGGCGTCAATGAGATTATCCTGATTGCTCAAGATATCACTGATTACGGCCACGATTTAGGGATGAAGGAAGGTCTAACGCGCCTCTTAGAGAGCATATTACGCGCAGTTCCAGATCTTCCTTGGCTTCGTTTGATGTACACATACCCTGGATTTGTCAGTCATGAACTCATTCAATTGATGGCCTCCGAAGCACAAATCCTTCCCTACTTAGATATGCCACTCCAACACGCAGACCCAGAAATTTTACGCGCAATGCGCAGGCCGCCCAATATTAATGATGTTCGGACAACCCTCCATGAAGTTCGTTCTGCAATGGAAGATGTCGCCCTTCGATCCACGTTTATTGTGGGTTTTCCAGGTGAAGATGAAAGAGCCTTTCAGAACCTGGTGAACTTTGTTGAAGAAGTTCGGTTTGACCACCTGGGTGTGTTTGCCTACTCATTCGAACACGGCGTGCCCGCGGAACATCTTGGCGATCCCATTCCAGAGCATGTCAAGGTGGAAAGAATGGAAACCATCATGAAGGTTCAAGCGGATATATCCCTGGAACGCAACCAGAGATTAATTGGCAAAACACTGTTAGGGCTTGTTGAGGGCGTCGATGAAGAGAATCAAATCTCCATTGGTCGATCTTACCGGGATGCCCCTGAAGTTGATGGTTTGATGATCATTGAGGGGCTGGGTCAAATTGGGAAATTAGTGCCGGTAAAAATCAACAGCGTCATTACACATGATTTAATCGGCACGCTGATTGATTAAAGGCAAAAAAATTTTTTCTGAATTAAGATTTAATAGATTTGGGGAAAACTAACCTTCCGGAGTCGATTCCGTAGGTTCCGGGGTTACATCTTCAGTTGTATCAATTGGTGGTGTAGATTCACTTCCCTCAGGAGAAGTTGTTGGGGTTGGCTCAACTGGTGCTTCTTCTGTTGGGACCACTTCTTGGGTGGGATTCAATTTTGCCCAACACTCCTCTCCAACCCATTGCGCTGTCGGTTGTATTTCTGGGTCTGGACCGATGGTGTTGGCTAATTCGAAATACTCCTGAGCTTCGCAATACTCTTCAGCTGCAGCTAACTGCAAGGCATATTGGTTAGCCGCAATGCGATACCGTTCTTGCGCGGTTAAGTTTGTACCGTCTCTCAGGTTCGGAAAATGGGGATAAACCTGTTCAAAATAAAATATGACTTGTTGCCAATCTACACCCCAATAGCTAGCGCCTGTGATGTAATAGCGTGTCCATGTGCGAACGCCTTCAGCCGTTGAATCTAAGGGCGCAAACTGTTCGGCGAGAGTTAGGTCATATAATCCAGGTTCAAGGCTGCCCTCAATGATGATCTTATCCATTCCTCTGTTGCGCAAAGCAATGTACAACATGCCGTCCACTTCAACCGCACGATAACTCACGCTTTTCTGACGTAAAGCCTCTAAAGTGGTAACAGCCTCGTCCCAAGATTCGTTTTTAATCTGTTCCTGAGCAAGCTCAAAAAGCTCGTTTTCATCTCGAAAATCTGGGGTTGGAGTATTCGCTGAAATGGTGGCTGTTGGAGAGGGAAACGGTGTTGGTGAACCTGAGGTCGACACTTTTAAGAGTGCCTGACTGTAAAGCTGACCCACCTCTTCAGTTTGATCCTCGTTAAGATATGCCGACATCTCCTCCAATATCCAATCCAATCGATCCAACGCTACCTGAAATCGCCCCTCTTCAAGGTCAAGTTTCGCACTCTCTAATTGTGATTGAATCTTTGGCGCAGTTTGAGTTTCCGCCATATTAACGCGATCATTGATCCCCTTCGGAACGCCTAAAAGTGCCCCAATAAAGAGAATTATGATAAATAAAATGACGCCCATCAACAACCACGAAATACGCCGTTCAAAGAAATGCGTCTTCTGCTGTTGATCTTCTTCTGCTTCGAGTGATTCTTGTTCGATGGCTTCGTTCTCATCCATGGGCAGGATTATACCTGATTCTATTTAAAGATGAATGAGCAACCGGATCTCTGGCCAAATCGGCACTGCCCCAACAATAAAGCCTGAGCCAATCGCGATCAGCGATAAGAGTAAATCGGAAATTGAAAGTGGAAGGATATATAAAATCAAACCTACAATCACAGCAACGACGATCGCACTTAGAAGAGACCGAATAAAAGTCCCTTTTAAGCTGAATCTTTCGATATTTTTTCGATTTAAGATCAGGATTAAACCCAAGGCTTGAATACTATACGAAATGGAGTTGGCTAAGGCAATGCCACCAAAGGAAAGCAACCGCATCAATGGGATCGCCAGGGCGATATAAATTAACAAGCCTAATCCCGAGATTAGCATTGGCACCTTAGCGTTTTGTTGTGCATAAAAAGAACGCACACCAAGCTCTACAATGCTGTGCCCTAGTAAGCCTACCAAATAGGCTTGGGTTGCCCTTAAAATCATTTGGGCATCTTCCAGAGGAAAGCCAAACGCCCTTTGAATCAGCGGTAAGGTTGTCAGAGAGATCAACACGGTTAGCGGTAAGGCCAGCGCAATCATCACCTTTAACGCCCGTTCAATTGTTTGTTTATAAGCTAATTTTTCAGCGCTTGCCAATTGCTCCGATAATGTCGGAAGCAGGGCTGTCGCAATTGCAGTGCCTATCAGAGTTTCCGGCACTTGTTGGATCCACCAACCATAACTTAACGCTGTCACCGATCCCACAGTAAGCCTTGAGGCTAAATTGTCGCGCGCCAAAAAAATCAATTGAATAAAAGCCATGCTGACTAATCGAGGACCCATCAAGCGAAGCACCCTCTTAAAAGCCTGATCTTTGAAATCAAGCTTTGGAAACCATTTGAATTTATTTTTGATCAATCCAGGAACCTGGATTAACAAGTGTAAAAAAGCACCGATGATGACACCGCAAACCAACCCGTGAATACCCAAACCAAAGGTCGGGATTTCGATCCCAGCAAGCTGATAATTTTCCGTTGGCGCCAGGATCAATGCCCCAAATATTTGCCCAAGATCGTATACGATGGGCGCAATTGCTGGAAGAAAAAATTGCTGATAGGCTTGTAAACCGGCCATGACCAAACCGCTGATCGAAAATATCAAGGTGGAAATCAGGTTCAAGCGCATCAAGTCGATTGCTAAATCTTGTTGCTCGGGTGTAAAACCGGGTGCAATGCCCAACTCCCCTCGCACCAGTGGGCCAGCCAGAAAGCCAACAACAACTGCCAGCACAGCAGTGACAATAAAAGCTAAGTTCGCCACGTTAGAAAACAACCGCCAGGATGAGTCTTGTCCCTTCTTCGTGAGGATCTCAGATAACACTGGAATGAATGCAATTGCAAGTGCCCCACCGGAGATCAGCGCAAATAACAAATCGGGCAAGTTATTGGCGGCGTTAAACACATCCAATTCTTCTGAAAGGCCAAATTGGCGACCGATGATGACTGTTCTGAGCACCCCTAACAACTTATCAGCACCAAACAGAACCGCTAACATCAGAGAAATACGGGTTAATTGACTGAATTTTTTCAAACTTAGCCTTTCATTGCAAACCTAATAACACTTTGATTATGCCATAATCCCCATAGGCTGACCAGTGAAAGTATAGCGCCGCTGCCAGAATTAATGCCTGATGTTACAATTATGGATATGCCAAACGAAAACAAGGCTGGAAAATTATTTATCGTTGCTACGCCAATTGGAAATTCCAAGGATGTCACCTTGCGCGCTTTAGACATCCTCAAAAAGGTCGACGCAATTATTTGTGAAGAATATCGACAGGGTTCTCGTTTGCTGCACAAATTAGGCGTTGAAAACGACCTTATCACCCTCAATGAGCACAACGAAGCTCAAGAAGCAAAAAATATCCTTCAGCGAATCAAACAAGGGCAGACATTAGCCCTTATCTCCGATGCAGGCACCCCTGTTTTTGCTGATCCAGGGGGGCACTTATTGCGATTAATTTATCAAAATAATATTCAAGTGTCTTCGATCCCTGGTCCTAGCTCCCTGATGACTGCACTTTCTTTATGTGATTTTCCCATTGACCAATTTTATTTTGCCGGTTTCCCACCGCGCAAATCCCCTGCAAGAGAGAATTTCTTGGCCAAATTAAAAACCATCACTGATCCCATTGTGTTGATGGACACCCCTTACCGTTTAACAAAATTGTTATCTGAGATCAAGGAGAGTTTTGGGTCAAAGCAAGACCTTCTCTTAGCCTGTGATTTAACCCTTAGAAAAGAAGCCATTTTTCGTGGATCCGTTGATGAAGTACTGCAGCAAGTAACCGGTCAAAAACGTGAATTCATCCTTGTCCTTAACCGGAAGCAAGGGAAATGATGAGGAAAGATGTCTGAACGAGCTGAATTGAACATTCGGGGGAATCGGCTAAAACTACCCGTCTTTTTACCAGATGCCACTTCGGGTTATGTGCGGGCGGTTGACTCGATCGATCTGGAATCTGTCAAAATCCAAGCCCTCGTAATGAACACCTTTCATTTGATGCAAAAACCCGGCTCCAGCACCATTCAAGCCTTTAATGGCCTGCATCAATTTGCCCATTGGAATGGCACCATCATCACCGACTCAGGCGGTTTTCAGGCTTATTCACTGATTCATCAATCGGATAAATTCGGATCGCTATCCGATGATGGGATCATCTTCCGACCGGAAGGAAAAAGCCGCAAATTCATATTGACCCCGGAAAAAAGCATCCAACTCCAAATGAGTTACGATAGCGATGTTGTAATTTGCCTGGATGACTGCACCCATGTGGACGCGCCCCGTGAAGCTCAAGAGACTTCCGTTAATCGCACCATTGATTGGGCAAAACGTTGTAAAAATGAATATCTTCTCCAAATTGAACAACGTCATTTAAGTGAAATAGAGAGACCCCTTATTTTTGCTGTAATCCAGGGCGGCGGATATGCTGAATTGCGAGAAAAATGTGCTCATAGCTTGTTGGAAATCGGTTTTGACGGCTTCGGTTACGGCGGTTGGCCCTTAGATTCCCAGGGTAACCTCCTCACAGATATGGTGGGACTGACGAGGAGCCTTGTGCCAAGTCAATTCCCCATGCATGCCCTTGGGATTGGCCATCCCGAAAATTTGACAAAGACCTATCATCTTGGTTATGATCTTTTTGACTGCGCACTGCCCACTCGGGATGCTCGCCATGGACGCTTGTTCCGGATGACGCATCCTCCCAGTGCTCCGTTTCCAACCAATGCGAAATGGTTCGAATATCTCTACATTCACGATAAAAAACACATCAAGGATAGCCGACCGATTTCCGAGTATTGCGATTGCCCGGTTTGTACCCATTACAGCTTGGGGTATTTACATCATCTTTTCAAAACAGGCGATTGGCTCTATCATCGCCTGGCGACCCTCCATAATCTCCGCTTTATGACCCAATTGACCCAAAACCTTGGCAGTTATGCACGCCAATAGTGATATTAATAGCCTGATTGAACAGGTGCAGAAAAACAAAAAATATCAGCAGATAGACCGCGACTTCATCAAGCGCCTTAGCGAAGAAGCTCTCGATAAAGGTTACAAGGGGAAAAAAGCGATCAAAGTGGTGCGCAATAAACTCCATCAAGTCGGTGGGGCGTATATTAAACAACCGGTCAACTATGCACAAGTCAAAAAAGACATTCACGCCTTGCCAACGGATCTCAACGCAGCAGAGGTTAAACAATTTTGTCAGCAGACCTTGCAATACCATGTCTCCACAGCGGAAAGATTACCCATCCTTGAAAGCTTCTTCCGAACCTGCTTGGGTTCGCTTACACCCATTGATACCGTCCTGGATTTAGCTTGTGGTTTGAATCCCTTTGCAATCCCTTGGATGCCCGTATCAAAAGGCTGTCGATATCTTGCATGCGATATTTATACGGACATGCTGGAACTAATTGAGGTATTTGCTGAACATTTCAATCTCAATCTTTCGACGATGCCATGTGACTTGATCACCAACATGCCTCAAGAACCCGTGAAACTGGCGTTAATCCTTAAATCGATCCCCTGCTTGGAACAGGTTGACAAGACCATCGGGGACAGGATTTTAAAAACAATTAATGCCGAACACCTCCTCGTATCTTTCCCAGTGAGCTCCATTGGCGGCCAGGATAAGGGCATGGAGACATTTTATCGAGAGCATTTTTTCGATCTCATCGCCGGCGAAAAATGGGACGTTCAAGAATTTTTATTTTCTACTGAAATGGCCTTCCTGGTGTCAAAATGAGCGACCAAAACCCGAATATCTCGACACTTTCAGAAAAAATTCTAAAATCCAGAAAATATCGTCATCTCGGTTTAAATCCTGAGACGGTTCAGGACCTTATCCGCCAAGAAATGGCCCACGGCATTCCCCAAAAAGCTCTCAGGAAAACGGTGCGCAGAAAATTGCACAACATCGTTGCCCCTTACTTAGGGGAATTAGATTACCCCCTATTGATCAACCAGCTTGATCAGATGGAAGTCACTTCCTTAGAAGATAAAAGCCTTCAAGATTTTTGCCGACAGATTTTGGCGCAGCACGCCTCCACAGCCGAGCGAATTCCCCACCTGGCAAATTTCTATGAACAGCTATTTAAGGTGACGGGCAAACCTGATATCTTGTTGGATTTGGCATGTGGGCTGCATCCCTTTGCCTTTCCTTGGATGGGATTGCCAACCAGCACGCAATATTATGCCTATGACATCATCCAGCCAAGGATTGATCTGATCAACACCTTCTTCCAAAAGATTGGTTTAATGCCGCTGGCTATCAATCAAGACATCCTGGTGAGACCACCACAAATCCACGCTGATCTCGCCCTCTTTTTCAAAGAAGCGCACCGCTTAGAAAAACGACAGCCTGGATCCAACAAAGAATTATGGTCGCACCTTGATGTTGATCTTCTGGCCGTATCTTTGCCGACTCAAAACCTTGCTGGCACACATCCTCTGATTGAACAACACCGCAGTCTTGTTCACCAAAACTTAACAAAAAACCAAGAGGTTTCAGAAATTCTGATTGAAAATGAGCTAATTTTTATCATCGAGAAGCGGGGGAAGTAAGAAACTATGGCAATGACAGGATCCTCCAACCTGAATGAAAGTCTTCAGCGATTTTCAGACATTCTCAATTCAGAGGAACGCCAAAAAATCCTGAGCATGCAAGATCAGCCCTCACCGATTGGCATTCGCATAAACCCATTGAAATTAGACCCGCATGAAGCGATACAACAGCTTGCATCCCGTTATAGCTGGCAAATTGGAGATTTGACCTTTTGTGAAAACGCCTGGCTCATTCAGAATTCGGAGATTTCACCAGGGACGACCATCGAACATCGCATGGGACAGTACTATCTGCAGGATCCAGCGTCCATGGTACCGGTGAGTTTATTTACAATCGATCAGCCACACCCGCTTATCCTTGACATGGCGGCGTCCCCTGGAGGAAAAACCACTCATCTCATCGATCGGACCACTGACCAGGGCTTCATCTTAGCCAACGATGCCAGCCAAGGAAGGATTAGCGCGCTGCGCGCTGTGCTTGCAAACTGGGGTGGGATTAACCAGGCGATTGTCAACTATCCTGGAGAAAATTTCGGCGCCTGGTACCCTGAGACCTTTGACCTCGTCCTTTTGGATGCACCCTGCAGTATGGAAAATCTGCGGTCGACATCTGATCAGCCGATGCGTGAAACAACCGCAGATGAAAGATTGCGATTGCAAGAACGGCAGGTGCAATTACTCAAAAGTGGCTTGCAAGCGCTAAGAGTCGGTGGGCAGCTTGTGTATGCCACCTGCTCGTTAGCCCCTGAAGAAGATGAAGCTGTTATCGATGCGGTACTGAATCAGTTCCAGGACGCTGTCCAAGTTGAGAAGGTCACAGACAAAGTGGATTTCACAGCCCCGGGAATAACTGCCTTTCAAGGCCAAATTTTTCATCCTTCCTTAACCTATGCCTTGCGTCTTTGGCCCCACCAAACGGGATTTTCCGGTTTTTTCTGCAGTTTACTTCGAAAAACACAACCGATCCCAATCAAGACTGAGAATCCACCCGCTCGGCAATTTACTAAGACGCACTTAGAACCTTTGCCATCAGACATGAAAGCTTACCTCATTCAACATTTTTCCATTCAATTCGGCGTTGACTTAAAAGAGATATTTGAAAGCTATGCCGTCTCACCGTACCAACGCTATGAGCAATTATTCTTAATCCCTGAGCGCTACTTGGATCATTTTGTCAACCTACCCTACGCATTCATAGGGATGCCCTTAGGGTCCTGGCAAGGGGAGTCTTTTGAGCCTTCCCACACCTTCATCAGCCGCTTTGGGAACCAATTCACACGGGGTGTGATTGAATTAGATGAGCGTAACGTCGAGCCATGGATCGCGGGGCGAGATATTCGTCATCCCCAAACAGATTTGATCCCCCAAGGACAATTCCTCTTGGTTAAAGACGCGACTGGTCGAAATCTTGGGTTAGGGAAATTACTTCAAAAACGCCTTAGAAATATGCTCCCCCGCCATTTAATCTAAGTATTCGATAAATTGTGGATCGCTTTTGTCCCAATCCGCGTAAAACCCCCAGTAACTTGATGGAAGTAATTTAGCAAGTTCTAACATCATTTCATCTGCAACGGACTGAAGAATTTCTTTGCTCTTCCGCTGATCGCCTAAATTAATCCGAAAACGTTTCCCTACCCGAATATTTAGCGGAGTCCGTTTAAATCGCTTTAGGTTGTCCCAAAACCCTTCATGGCCAAAAAAAGCGACAGCTTGAAGGGGGGATTCTGTTTGAAGCGCAAGCATGGCGGCCCCGGGTTTTCCCTGGATCATTTTTCCATCATGAGAGCGTGTGCCCTCAGGTGCAACAGCGAGGATCTTTCTTTCCTGCAATGCTTTCTTAGCATCCTGAAAAGCCCTAAAATCGGCAATTTCTCGATCAATCGGGATGGCACCCCAGACATTAAATAGCAAAGCATATAAAGGGTTATCCCAATTTTCCTTTTTTACCAATCCAGTTGTTTTTCGAGGATGTAAATGCGCTATCATAATGGGTGGTTCCAGAAAATTGATATGATTCCCAATGGCAATTAAGGGCCCTTCTTGTGGCATCTTATGCAATTCGGATGTATCAAGTTTTAAGAATATCCTGCTTAAAATTCTAACAAAAGCGTTGATCAGAGATTTTAACATTGATTGTTCTCACAATACTTTTCTTATGACAATATCTTCCTGCTGTAATCACAATATACCTTATCAGGCAATTTTATTCGGAAATAAATGGGTTTTACCGTAAATGATTCTAAAATTCCTCATGCGTAATGTCTTTTACGTGATAGAAGCTTGCTAAGTACCTCATATTTCCTAAATGACAGCCAATCGTAGTAACATCAAGCATTTTTTCTCACCAGAAATCCCAATGAACAATAAGGGCTTCATCTTCCAACACAGGTCCAATAATTTTGATTGGTTTATTTCCTTTAGCAAAAACTTCTCTACAGGATAGTTTTAAGGTCTTGGCGTTATCTTCTCCTATTAACTCATAAAGGCTGTTTTGACTCAAGCCGAATATCACCCTTCCAATATTGCTCCAAAAGATTGCGCCCGAGCACATTGGACATGGTTCAGTACTGGCGTAGAGGGTACATTTTTCTAGAAAATCGCGTGAATATTCCTTTGAAGCCTGACTGACCAGGTTTGTCTCAGCATGACAGGTGCAATCATTTTCAGTTATCACAATATTCTCTGCGGTCATAAGAATTGTGTTTTGGTCGTCCACTAAAACAGCACCAAATGGGTGGTTGCCATTTTCTCGAGCTTTGCGAGCCAAATCAATTGTTGTACGCATCAATTGCAAGATTATTTCATCCAAAATTTTCACCTCCAGCCAAATTTACAGGTCTAAATCACATTTCATCCAGCACAAACAGCACCAATGCAGGAAAAACAATCGCAGCTGTTTCCATCCTTAGAACACGTGAACCCAATGAAATTAGTTTGATGCCTAATGACTTAGCCTGCTCAATTTCATCCTCTGAGAATCCACCTTCTGGCCCAACAAATACAGCCAGGGCACCCTCTTTTTGAGGCTGGACCACATCAGACAGCTTTGCAGTTTGTGGATCAGCGAGAACCCAGGCGATTAAAGATTGGGTCGCATCGGCTTGGCTTTCAGAAAAACCTACCGCTAATTCGACGGGGTCATTGAGGATCGGTAATTTCCCTCGATTGGACTGTTCTGCAGCTTCACAGATGATTCGTTCCCAACGCTGGCGTTTCTTTTCAGGCAATTTTTTGTCCCGAACAATTGTGCGGCTGGAAACAAAGGGAGAAAAGACTGAAACACCAACCTCCGTCCCTTTTTGCAGAATCCATTCCACTTTTTCCCGATTGGACAAACCAAAATACAAATGCAGTAGAACCCTTGGTTCAGACTGGATTAAATTGCTTTCCAATACCTCTCCTGTGACCCTATTCCTATCCGGGTCAGTATGCAATTTCGTCAGCAAGGCGTACCCATCGTTGATAAGAACCTCAACCAGATCTCCCTCAGCTAACCGCAACACATGCAAAATTTGATGGGTCGTGTCAGGCGGAAATGTGACCCTTTTCGCAGAAATTTTGTGTGGTTGAAGAAAGAATCGATGCATAAAAAGGTATACTTACGTCATAAATCTAGAGGAATTAATATGGATCATCATCAATCGGAAATAAGAACCTTCAAGTATCTTGATATATTAGCCGTCTTTTTTGTTTTAGCCCTTGTTTTAAGTAACATCGCTTCATCCGCAAAAATTATTGATTGGGGTTTCAGCCTGGGCTCCATCCGCCTTGCCTTTGACGCAGGAACAATCTTATTCCCAATCAGCTACATCATCGGGGATGTGCTGACAGAAGTGTATGGTTATAAACGCTCCCGACGCGTCATTTGGATCGGCTTTGCCAGTCTCATCTTCAGCGCATTCGTTTTTTGGTTGGTTAAGATTTTACCCGGAGAAGCGACCTGGCAGGAATCGGTGGGGTTGGAAACCTACAACCAAATTCTTGGCAGCATGAGTTCCGGGTCGATCATCGTGGCAAGTTTAGCGGGCTACTTAGCCGGTTCTTTCTCCAATGCCATCACTATGTCAATGATGAAGGTCTTAACCAAAGGCAAATTGCTTTGGACACGGACCATCGGCAGCACAATCATCGGCCAGGCTTTTGACACTTTTACCTTCATACTCGTCGCGGTAGCTCTAGGCGTCTTCCCTTGGAGCTTATTTTGGAGTCTAACCATCACTAATTATATCTTTAAAGTCAGTATGGAAGCCCTGATTACCCCCCTGACCTACTGGGTCGTAAATCGATTGAAGCAAGCAGAAAATTTAGATGTTTTCGATCGTGAAACCAGTTTTTCACCCTTTAAGTTCAAATAATTAATCTCTGTTGCCTTGAATAACCACCGTGTATTCACCACGGGGCTTTTCTTCATTTATCCACATCAACAACTCACTAAGTATCCCCCGCTTGACGCTTTCAAATTTTTTTGTGAGGTCATTAGCAACAGCAGCAGGCCGATCGCCCAAGACTTCAAGGGCGTCGGCAATAAAAGCTTGAATTCGGTAAGGGCTTTCATAAAAAATCAACGTATGCGGTGCATTAGCATCCTCTTGGAGAAAACGCTTTCTTGCACCGGATTTTCTTGGTGAAAATCCCTTAAAAGTGAAACTATGACAGGGCAAACCCGATAAGGTGAGCGCCATAATAACTGCAGCAGGGCCAGGAATTGCCGTCACCGGGATATCATTGGCAATTGCTGCTTCGACCAGAGAATAACCGGGGTCAGATATTGCCGGCGTACCAGCATTGGTGACCACCGCAATCGATTGTCCCGCTAAGAGCAATTCAACCAACTTCGGCACGACCTTTTTTTCATTGAAAGCGTGATAGCTCTTTTGAGGTTTGTGAATGTCATAATGCTGAAGCAATATTGAAGTCTTGCGGGTATCTTCACTGGCAATCAAATCAACCTCTCTTAACACCTCAAGGGCACGGATTGAGATATCCCCGAGATTGCCAATGGGCGTCGCCACCAAGTACAGCATCAATGAGCCTCCGTTGCTAAAATTTCATTGATGGCACGGATTGTTTGCTCATTGTCGGTGTGATGCACCGCATGCATCCCCATAGCACCTGCAACCGTTACATTCTCTTGCAAGTCATCGATGAATATTGTTGTTGGCGGTGAAGCACCCAGACGATCCAAGGCAAGTTGATAAAGTTTGGGGTCAGGTTTGATGAGCCCTTCCTCCGCGGAGATGATGATTTCCTCCACAAACCGATCCAGGTGTAGTTGGTTTACCATCAATTCCCGAGATTGATCGCCGGCGTTGCTCAAAATTGCTGTTTGATAATTTATTTGCAAGTCTGAAAGCAGGTCGACTAGGGGTTTGTTGAGGCGGCGCTTTGAATTCATTTGCCGCCGGAGGTAATTGAGTATCCCTGGTTTGATATGCCACTCTTCTGCCATCTGCCGCCACATTTCTTGCTCTGAGATGGCACCCAAAAAAATATCCCTCACCAATGTGGATTCATGCGGATTTTCTATCATCGCGATGAACTCCGGATTCTCATTAAACCCCAATAGCTTACCCCAGCGAGATATCAACTGGCGGTTAGGCGTTTTATACAAAACGCCACCAAAATCAAAAATAATCGTTCTAATCACAATCTGACCAATCCCTATCCAATAAGCAAGTTTTCCTGAATCACGACCTTGTTTTATTATATCAGCTGCCTCAAGGTCAAAACGGTTATTTTCAAAAGGCGTTAAAGGAAAATTGAAGATAAAATAGTCAGCAATAACAGGTAAAATTATCATTACAAACCTGATAAACACCCATCAAGCAATCCAATTGATTTTTTAAAGGAACCCCATGGAAAGAACAGTCCCTACCAGAGCCACAGAAGAAATCGATCTTTACATACGCACCATGTATTCATTGCTCCGGGCAACAACACCCGTGAGAATTCGTTCATTGGAAGAGGTTCATGCTGGCATGAATTCATCCTTGCACCCCCATGCGCGGGAAGATTTTCTAGATGTTTCATCCTTCATTTATTCTTACCTGCGACTGCCTGAATGTATGCCAGATGTGCGATCAGTGCTCCTAGGGCAGAGCGAATCCCTCTTCGAGCAATATGGTTACCAAAATATTGAGGAATGGACTGAGGTCTCAGCCCGCGCTCGGCGGCGGCGGTGTTTCTTTGATGGCAAAAGCTTATTGGCTTGTTATATCGCTTCCCGTTCCGATATCGATGATGTTATTCCTCTGTTGACGGCATACCAAATCGAGTGGAATAAAATCCATTATCTATTGCAAGACACATCCGATGAATTTTTAAAAGATATTTCAGAAGATTCCGAAGAAAATATGCAAAAATTAGCGAAATCTCTGCGGATATCCATCCCTGACCTCATGCGCTTGAAAACGATTTGGAGGGGGAATTTTAAGCAAATGCTGCTGCGAATGAAAAAGTCAAAGTGCGACCTGGAAGTCCAACTTTTCAGCGGATCGCTTAATGAATACCGCCGCGCCACACGGTTCTGGTGGGACAATATCGAAGCCAACTACCCTGAAATAGCCAACAGACCTGTTTACTTCATCTCCAGTAACACCCACAGCATTCCAAATTTGCTAACAGGATATGCCCTTATTCAGAAAGAACGTCTGACGGACTATCTCCACACGCAAGGTGACGCTGATCTGCTGGCAGAGTGGTCAGACATAAGCCATGATGAAGTACCATCTCGCCCAGAAAATTTTCTTTACTATATCCTGAAGAAATATCAGGCCACTCCTGAGGGTCAGGATTTGATTGAATCACAGACAGCTTATGAGAAAAAATATGGGGTTCACCGCATCTTCAGTGAACATGCCTTTGATGTTGAAACACAGATCATTAGCCTATCCGACCTCAACCAGGATACTATTGACCCCCGCTTAGCGCCAGAGTCCTTTGCAGGGCAAAATGCGGATTGGTCCTTCCTTTCAAAGAGTGATGCCCTCATTTTCAATATCGATTATCCATTGGGCTTGGCAGCTTACACCCTGCTGGTGAAAATTGCTGAACATACCTGCCCGATGCTCGGTATTTACACTATGGGGAAGGCAGCCACCCTCAACGGAAAACGTGGGGATGTATTAATCCCAAATGTGACTTACGACGAGCATTCCCAAAATACCTTTATGTACAATAATTGTTTTTCCGCCAGGGACGTCAGCCCCTACCTGGTATACGGCACAGTCCTCGATAATCAGAAGTCGGTCTCCGTCTTTGGGACCTACCTCCAAAACTCACGGATTATGGAAGTGATTTATCGTGAGGGCTACACAGATATCGAAATGGAGGCCGGGCCCTACCTTTCTGCAGTGTATGAGCTCTTCCGCCCCAAAAGGCACCCCATCAACGAAATCGTCAATCTCTACCCCGTGCAATTTGATTTGGGAATCCTGCACTATGCGTCTGACACTCCACTCACCAAGGGTGAGAACTTAGGCGCGGGGGCTTTATCCTATTTCGGCGTCGACTCCACCTATGCCTGTTCACTGGCGATCCTGAGGCGAATTATGCAGTTGGAATATGATAGGGTTAAAGGGAAAAGTTGATCATTAAAAAAATAAAATTTTTACAAACTTTCGGAATTCTATTATTATGAACAAGCATAATTATTAATAATTTTAAAGTAGGGGCGACTCATGAGTCGCCCCTACCTGTCCGTTAATTATGTGATTCTCTACATACAATAACGGACGCCTTTCAGTTTCGTCTGTTCTATCCTAATTAAACAATATCCTTACACCAACGATCATCCCAACTGTTGAGTGATGCGTGTGACCGTTTCTCGATACATTTGCAGCTTTTCACGCTCGTTTAGAACAACCTCTGCTGGTGCTTTTTGCGAAAATGGACTGGCAAGCAATTTCTCCAGGCGCGTGATTTGCGCTTCAGCTTCCTGGAGCTCTTTCTCCAAGCGTTGGCGTTCCGCCGCCACATCCACCAAGCCTGACATGGGCAAAGTGATCTCGACCGGTGTCACCACCAGCGTCACCTGCTCACTCGAGGTTTCAATCGGCGCCTTCACCACGGATAACGCTTCTGGATCGATCCCCGCTAATGAGATCAAGTTTTGCCGATTAGCTTCTATCATAGCGATTTTTTCACCGGCACTGATTATACAGGCAATTTTATGACCAGGTTGTACCTTGTATTCCGCCCGGATATTGCGGATTGCCCTAACCATGTCCTGCATCAGCGTAAAGTCTTCGACAGCCGTTTCCTCCCAGCCCTCCAAAGTCATCCTTTCCGGCCACTTGGCGATGATCAGGGCATCTTCCCAACTGCCTTCTGGTGCCAGGTGTTCTGAGGTTTCTTGACAAGCAGATTTAAGATGCCCCCACAACGCTTCTGTCACGAAGGGCGTGAAGGGATGTAAAAATCGTAAACACGTGTCGAAAATCCTCACCAAGCGTTGAATTGTATAAAAAGCCCGATCCCCACCTTCAGCGATTTGATCCTTAGAAATCTCAACATACCAATCCGCAAATTCTGTCCAAAAGAAATCGTAAATCTGACGGCCGGCTTCACCAAATTGGTAGGTTTCAAACAAACGATTTACTGTTTCAGTGAGTTCTTTTAAACGTGCCCAGATCCAACGGTCCGCAAGGGTCCAATCCGGGTCATGTGTAGGGAATGACGGCATTTGACCCAGTTGATGGATCACATACCGACCGGCATTCCACAACTTGTTGGCAAAATTCCGATTGGCTTCCACTTTCTTGATGGAAAGATTTGTGTCATTACCAGGTGTTGACCCCACCAGCAAGGAAAATCTTAAAGCATCGGTCCCCAATTCATCCATCACGCCAAGGGGATCGATGTCATTATGCTTGGTCTTACTCATCTTCTGACCATGTTCATCGCGGATAATCCCATGCAAATACACGGTGTGAAAGGGCACCTGGCCAGTGAATTCCAAGCCGTCCATAATCATCCGGGCCACCCAGAAGAACAAAATGTCATATCCGGTTTCCATCACAGAGGTGGGATAGAAGTATTCGTAATCCGGTGTTTTATCTGGCCACCCTAATGTGGAAAACGGCCACAGACCAGATGAGAACCAGGTATCCAATACATCAGGATCCTGGCGCAAATTTTCACTCCCACAATGCTGGCATCGATCCGGGTCCTCTCTACTCACCGTCATTTCATGGCAGTCATCGCAATACCACACCGGGATACGATGGCCCCACCAAAGCTGCCGGCTGATGCACCAATCTTCGATGTTTTCCATCCAATTGTAATAGACCTTTTTGAAGCGCTCAGGGATGATCTCCACGCTGCCATCTTGCACCGCTTTCAGCGCGGCATCGGCCATCTCTTGGATATCCACAAACCATTGAGTGGAGACCATCGGTTCAATGACCTCACCGCCTCGTTGCGAGCGCGGCACCTTCATCATATAAGGCTCTACCTTAATCGTGAGACCTGCTTCTTCCATATCGGCCCAAAGCTTCTGACGGCAATCAAAACGATCCAACCCTTCATAAGGACCGCCATTTTCATTGATGGAGGCGTCTTTATTGAGCACATTGATCAACTCGAGGTTATGCCGCACGCCAATCTCATTATCATTCGGGTCGTGCCCCGGTGTGATTTTCAACGCGCCGGTACCAAATTCCCTATCGACATATGCGTCGGCAATCACAGGGATCTTTCGACCCAACATCGGTACGACTGCTTGCTTGCCCACCAGGTGGGTGAAACGTCGATCCTCCGGATGGACAGCCACCGCTGTGTCCCCCAAGATGGTCTCAGGGCGGGTGGTTGCGACAGGAATGAATTCGTCACTGCCGTCAATCATGTATTTGAAGTAGTACAATTTCCCCTGTTCTTGAGAATACTCCACCTCTAAGTCGGATACAGCAGTCATCAAACCAGGCGACCAGTTGATCATGCGCGGCCCACGGTAAATCCAACCTTTTTCATATAAGGAGACAAAGGCTTCTCGCACCGCTTTCGACAAGCCTTCATCCAGTGTAAACCGCTCTCGACTCCAATCACATGAGGCACCCAGGCGGCGAATCTGCTGTGTGATGATGCCACCGTATTCTTTCTTCCAATCCCAGGTGTATTCCAGGAATTTTTCCCGACCGACCTCTTGGCGACTGGTGCCTTTGGCGCGCAGCATGTTTTCGACCTGTAATTGAGTCGCTATGCCAGCATGATCCGTCCCAGGAACCCATAGTGTGGGTTCCCCCTTCATGCGATGGTAGCGGATCATCAAGTCTTCCAAAGAAACAAACAGCGCATGCCCCAGATGCAACCGCCCTGTTACATTGGGTGGCGGAATCGAAATCACAAAAGGCTTAACATTAGGGTCAAAATCCGGCTCGTTGGGATCGTTCCAGGGTTTAAAATACCCATTCTCCCACCACATTTGATATAAGCGATCCTCAGTTTCGTGAAAATCATACGTCTTTGCAAGTTCCTTCGTCATTAGTAAATACCTCCAAATAATTAAAACAAAATCCCTTTCATCCCAGAGGACGAAAGGGTCAGCTTCCGTGGTACCACCTCAATTCGCTGTTCATCACAGCGCACTCATCCCGAACATACATTCGGTCACGCGCTAACGGGCGTACCCGTGCTGGTCTAATCACCTTTAAGGTTTTCTTCAGCAACAGCCTGCGGCGACTTCAAATCACACCATTTCTTTTGATGCTCTCAGCCGACGACATCATTCTCTGTAAAGCGGATTGTCATTCTCTTTCCGCAGGACCTTACTACTCAATTATAATCAACATTATGGGATTTTTCAAACCAAAACACAAGTCAATTTCAGTATCTTTTATGAAGTAGCAATTAAAAAATCAAATCACTTCCTATCTCCCGAGGGTAACGCACTACCCACCCATAGAAATTCGAGCATATCAATCGAGGTCAATCGATTTTTGGAATTTGATTAAGAAATTTTCGTCAATAAATATGATTGTTGGACATAATTCAAACTTATTTGCAGGGAAATTGTCACATTTCGCACCCCTTCATCGTCTCTATTATTGTAGCTACAATGTAAAACGAGATTTCGAAAGGAAATTGAATGGAGAAAGCTGAAACACATCTCAATCTGATATCAAAAGCGCAAACCGATGAGGATGAGCAAGATAACCAAAACGACATCCTTCGTTTCACCGAACAATACCGAGAAACAGTAACCGCCGTATTCCGATATCTATTCAGTCGTGTGCAAAACATCCATGATGCGGAAGATCTAACATCACAGACCTTCTTAACCGCCTATGAAAATTTGACAAAGCTTCGAGATCCCAGCAAATTTACAGCCTGGGTTTTCACCATTGCTCGGAATAAAACATACGATTTTTTTAGAAGATCACAACGCCACCCCACAATGAAGTTCGATGAAGAAATTAATCCAGGCAGTGTTAATCGTAGAAAATCTTTACTCAAAGATAAAGACCGATTGATCGACCTTAAAAATCTCATCGAAAATCTTAATCAACGTGAACAAGAATATCTTCGATTGCGCATCGTTGCAGAACTACCATGGGCTGAGATCGCATCAATTTTAAATCAGCCAGAAACCCGCATAAAAAAGAGATATTACCGTCTCTTGAAACGTCTTCAAGCCAAAATGGAGTTGTAAAATGAATAACTTTAGCGAATTTGAAAAAGAAATCCAAGAAACCTATCAATTACCCCAGCCAAGTCCTACCTTTATTCATCGAGTCGAGCTGGAAATCAAAACCCATCGACAACTGGACGAGAAACAATCCAGATCCATTTTCCAGAAATCAAGAGGATGGGCTTTTGCTGCCATCACCATTTTTTTGTTGCTAACAACCCTTTTCTTTGCAATTGGCCCTTCAAATGTCCTCGCTCAGATCCAAGCTGCTTTGGCTTTTGTCGACAACCTCGGTGTGGTGGAATCCGATTCCTCGTTTTATTCACTCGTTGAACCCATCAGCGACACAAAAGAGGGCATCACAATTGAGATCGAATCGGCAGTTTTTAGTAATGACAAAACAGTCATTCAATTTAGAATCGATGAAATCCCCGATGAGATGAGGACTGAAAGTTTTGGGCAACCGGAATGCAGGACACCAGCTTATCTAATATTTCCCGACGGAAATAAAGTTTTTAGTTCCTCACATAGCTCAATGAGAGAATCAAAAGGATCCTTCATAGATACCCTACACTTTTATGATCTGGGACGCAAAGATTTTCGTGATGCTATCCTTATTTTCCCATGCCTGAATGGTACGGCAGTGAATAAAGGTCCAAAAAACTGGGAATTTGCATTGGCGCTTGAACCAGCACCTGATGATGTCGTCGTGTATCCACTTGATCTTCCTGAGCCTTCTGATGTCGAGCAGACAGAGACATCTCCAACGGATTTCCCTACGCAAGCCAATCTGGAAACTGAACCAAACCCTATGCCTGAAATGATCATTGATGGTGACCGCCAGGAAGAAATGACCTTGCTAAGTGTGGTCGATAAGCCTGATTCATACTGGGTTACATGGGGCTTTCCTACTAGCTATGATCCGGATGTGTCTATGAATGGTATGCTATACTATATGCCCAATAGCCCAGAATTATTTGATGCCAAAGGCGAGAAGATCCCATTTCAAGATTCGCTAGCTGAAAAATTCCATGATTTTGAGCAAGATTTACTAAGACTATTACCAGAGGAAGATTATATTAAATATTTCGCCTCAATACAAACATGGGCAATACCTAAATCTGGTGTTGATTTTCCAGTTTATCTCAAATGGAATGTCATCGACCGTTCATTTCCTGAAAAGGAGGACTTTGCGGATGTTGACTTCGATGGTGATCTTATTCAAAGTGCGGATCAACGTGTGTATTTCAATCAGGACTTAGAAATTGGTGATATTAAGTTCAAGTTGAGATCGATCTATGTCAATTTTTTCGGTGGCTACTCATTCTATTTCGATGGATCTGAAGATAAGGTCATCCAGTGCGAAGTGGAAATTCTGGACCATCCTTCCAACTATCACGGCGACAGCCACGGAATCTCAGGAGATAGGATATTCTTTGAGCAATCAGTGATGTACCCAACCCTCCCCTCAGGTCCACTGACGGCACGCATTTCATTGCCGGCTGTTCTTGGCGATACAATCACCTACATAGGCTCATGGTCGCCAGAAGATTGAAATAACTTTTTCTAGATCGATTGAATATGTGATTTCTTCTTAATGATTTAGACCAAATTTTGGGGATCATTAAGAAAACACCAACCTCATAAATGGTACATGAGGTTGGTGTAGCTTTTAATTATTCAGATTTAGATCTCACTATGTGCGAGAAAGGAACTATCGCCCCATCGACACAATCTGGTCTTCCCAGCGATGCCATCCAGAGAATTTTTCTTCAATGATCTTCTTACCTTCACCGGGTGCTTCCAAACCCAGCAATTCCAGGTCAGCGTCCACCATTACTCGCACCAACTCATGGAATTTGAGCTTGGGTTCCCAACCAAGTTGTCTCTTCGCCTTAGAGTTGTCGGCTTCCAGAAAATCCACCTCTGTTGGACGGTAATAACGCGGGTCGATGCGCACATAATCATGCCAATCCATGTTCACATACCCAAAGGCTTCATCAAGGAATTCGCTGATTTTGTGGGCTTCACCGGTCCCAACGACATAATCATCTGGTTTTTCCTGCTGGAGCATCAGATGCATCATTTCAACATACTCCGGTGCATAGCCCCAGTCTCGACGGGATTCGAGGTTGCCCAGGTAAAGGTGCTTCTGGTTGCCAGCGCGGATGTTGGCTAAGGCGCGGGTGATTTTTCGGGTCACGAAGGTTTCACCCCGCCGTGGGGATTCATGGTTGAATAAGATACCATTGACCGCAAACATCCCATAGCCTTCGCGGTAGTTATGGACCATCCAGTAGGCATATAATTTCGCTGCAGCATAGGGACTGCGCGGAAGGAAGGGTGTATCTTCATTTTGGGGTGGTTTTGAGCTCCCAAAAAGCTCGCTGGAGGAGGCTTGGTAGAAGCGCGATTTATTGCCCGCCTTGCGGATGGCTTCGAGAATCCGGGTGGTGCCTAAGCCGGTTACATCGCCAGTGTATTCTGGCATATCAAAACTGACTCGCACATGGCTTTGCGCGGCTAGGTGATAGACTTCATCCGGCTTGACGTTATAAATAACATCCAAAAGGCTGTCAGGGGCAGCAACATCGCCGTAATGAAGGTATAAATTGACCTGGTTACCATTGCCATGGGGATCTTTATAGATATGATCAATGCGACGGGTATTAAAAGTACTCGCCCGGCGGATCATGCCGTGCACTTCGTAACCTTTATGCAAAAGCAATTCTGCCAGGTATGAGCCATCCTGACCGGTAATGCCTGTAATCAACGCTGTTTTCAATTAAAACCTCCAAAATTTCTAGCAAACTTGCGTTTGAAAGTATATCCCCTCGACTTGTGACTGTCAAACGACCCCAAGCGTGAACACATAAACTATACGAATGAACTGTAAATTAAATACTTATTATTCGAGAGGGTTTTGATAATTATTCTATTTAATCTCTTGTTCTATCCGTAGGGACTCAGCACCATGTGTCGAGGATCGAAGACAGGCTGAGCCCCTACAGTCTATTAAAATTAATTTCAATTAATTTTAATTACGATTGTATTAATATAAAGGATTTTGATACCTAACCTGTTTTCCATCACCTTCAATCGATATCGTTGACAAGCCTTCTATTTTATGGCATGATAATGCAACGCTGAGGAAAACAATTTTTTAAGCATGAAAAGACAAAGATTTCCCTTATTTCGATGGATTGCCATATTCCTTCTGTTCATTACAATCGTCCTGACGACGATTCAATTGATCAATTACAGCCGTTTGCGTAATAATTTCCCCCTGGGCATGCGAATTGGTGGTGTCCCCATTGGTGGATTGGATTATGAAAGTGCCTCTGAAAGAATCTTTACCGTTTATCGATCGCCCATTGAAGTTATTTACGACGGCAGTCCCATCCAAATTCGTCCTGCAGTACTAGGGTTTGAACCTGAAATGGAAAGAATGCTTGCCGTCGCTGACAATCAACGCGTCAGTGAACCCTTCTGGCAAGGCTTCTGGAATTATCTCTGGGGTCGGAACATCGAAATCATCAACATTCCTCTCGTTGCAGAATATGATGAAAACCGCATCAGAGAATATTTAAGGCTTGAAATTGCCTCGCGTTACGACACACCTGCTATTTCCCCCAAGCCCATCCCCGGAACTCCGGAGTTTTCTGACGGCATCCCAGGCACCCAACTTGATCTCGATAGAGCGACCCTCCAAATCCTTGATGCGTTGGAGTCACCCACTCGCCGCAGGGTGACGCTTTCCCTGGATCAAGCGACCATCCCAAACCCTTCTATGCTCGACCTGGACATCATGTTAAGACAAATCATCGACGAATCTGATTTTAATGGCATTATCGAACTCTACTTACAGGATTTGGAATCCAACCGAAACATTCATTTCGCCTACCAAAAAGATGGTGAAGAATTACCACCAAATATTGCCTTCTCATCTTGGAGCACGGTAAAAATCCCGGTCATGATCACTGCTTTTCGCAATATGGATGCGCCTTTAAACAAAGATTACTTGGCTTTGATGGAAGAGATGATTGAACAATCAGAAAATTCCAGCACAGACGAGTTGGCGATGTCAGTAATTGATGCAAATCTCTCGCCCTTGATTGTCACCGAGGATATGCAGCGTCTTGGTTTACAAAATACTTTCTGGGCTGGGCATTTTTATTTCGGCGCACCCCAACTGCAAACCTTCGAAACACCTGCCAATCAACGGGAAGATATCAACACGGACCCAGACACGTATAATCAGACAACCCCTGCCGAGATGGGCATGCTGCTGGAAGATATTTATCATTGTGGCGAAATGGGCGGTGGTGCCCTCATAGCAGCTTTTCCCAATGAAATTACGCAGGAAGAGTGTCAATTGATGCTGACGTATCTTGCCCGTAATCAAATAGCGGTTTTAATACAAGCTGGCGTTCCAGCAGGCACGACGGTTGCCCATAAACACGGTTGGGCAAATGAAAACGATGGTCTGATTCACACCATTGGTGATGTGGCTATTGTTTACACACCCAGAAACAATTACGTGCTATCCATCTTTGTCCATGATCCTGTTCAGGCAGTATTCGACCCCGTTAATGCCCTTTTTGCTGACCTGAGCCGTGCAACCTATAATTTTTTCAATAATTAACCCTCCAAATAAAAAAAACCGGACCAAATTAAGATCCGGTTTAATTAAAACCTCCAAAATTTTTCTAACCAATAAAGACTTCAACCTGTTCTCCATCGTCATCATCGACATGCACGTAAAACGGTTCTTCGACAGAGAGGTTTTCTAAAATATCAGCGTATTGATCGATCGGTTGGTCCTTCAAGCCCGATATTCTGTGTCCAAAGGTGCGCAGAAACCATCTGATGAGTCCCATTGGCATCGGTAAACTGATTGCAATGCGCTGTGGGGTTTCCCCGGGTTTCTGCTTGATTCTCACATGCAACCAAACGCTGTGACTCGTCTGAAAACTTATCGAAACAATAAAAATCCCCAAAAGAAACGGAATCCAAGCCAGCCAAAAACCCCAGCTAAAGCCATTGTCTGTATAACCGTTAAACATCCAAACTGCCCCCAAAATCGTAACCAACAAACCAATGCCAAAGGGAAGAATCCACCAACGTTTGAGCTGATTCAATCGGCGCTGCTCTTCAGGCGAAATCGCTGCTGTAGAGGGTTCAGATTCGTTTTCCAAAGCCTCTAAAGGTTCTACTGCAACTAAGGAATCATCTTCTTCGTCCTCTGGTAATTCTTTCTGATTTCCCATGGCATTCATCAGACGCAGGCCTTCCTCTGCCGAAATCTGCCCTTGTTCGACCATGTCCAGTATAGTTCGTTCAGCTTTATCAACCATCATTCACCTCAATTTTCCAGCGCTTGGAAAAGAGTCTCAGCTTCATCGACAGTGATCTTCTTTTCTTGTAACATCTTGAGTATCATCAATCTTTCCTCATCCGTTGCACCTTTTTTACCTGGTTTCCGTGATACAGGTGGTATTGGCGGCTTGGGCGCTGCTTCGGGACGGTTCTCCTCACCACCTAAGCCAATCTCAAAGCCTCTAAACTTCTCAACCTGTTCTTGCATCTGGTCAAGACGGATCTGCGCAGCCTTAATTTTCGCGTCAGCCTTCCGGGTTGCATATCGGACTCGATCTTGAATTAGTTCGCTGAAAGGAGATTCTTGGTAATCAAAATAATCAGAGAGATCCCCAATAACTTCATTAACCTTGAATTCAACGTTCGTTAGTCCTGAAACGACAATATCACCCCCTGCCGCAACGTTAACTCTTCGGTCTGAACTTCCGACCCGATATTCATAATGACCTTCATTAATGACGAGGTTTTGATCTTTGAAATTAATCCTGATGTCCTCAGCGCCAGAACTCAATGAAAAGCTAGCACCTTCAAAACCCTCATCAAGCCTTAAATCAACATCACCACCTGCATTTAATGAAAGGTATTTGCCTTCATGCCATTTATCTAAACTGACTTGAACGTCTCCACCAGCTTTTAATGAAATATCACTGCCAGAAATGCTGAACATCTTGATTTGAATATCCCCGCCTACTGAAATGTCCTCAGCAATATTCACATTTTGTGCGACGAGGGAACCGCCTAATTTGCCCAACAACAATTTACCAGCAACATTTTCTGATTTGGCACCACCACCAGCTTTTCCTAATTTAAAATCACCTTGAATATCCTTACAGTAACACTCACCCCCAATTTTTTCGCCATCAAAAGAACCAACGGAATCGACCACCAATTCTCCGCCGACTTTAGCAACGGAAATCATGTCAGATGCATGGCGAACTGAAAAATTACCACCAACCTTTCCAACTTTTGCGATATTGATGTGCTGTAAAATTAAATTCCCAAGTACTTTTTCGATCGTAATAAGATTTTGATTTTGTTCAATTTCAATAGAGCCCATCCCCTTTTCAATTTCAATAGAAGATGATATGGGCAAAGTCAACTGGCAGGAGGCATTGGCAGTCACATAGACATGATCTTCCTCTGCTACTAAAGTTACTAATTCAGGAGAATCCGCCTCACAGGTCACAACATTGGAATCAATACCTGTGATTTGCAAGCCGCCATAGGCCTTAATATGAACGATAGGTTTATCATGGGATAAGGTAAGTGTTTGAGTCATCGGCATCTCCTGTCTAATTGAGAATATTATATTATGCCTTAATTTATTTAAAGAAATATTATCATAATTTTAATTTTTGTCAAGTCAATTATTGATTTAATTAATAATTAAAAATTTAATTCTTTGATTTATAGTATAATTTAAAAGATGCTTCAACAATCTAATATAGAAAGGTATCCCAACATAAAGAATGAATAAGTTTGAAAAGTTTTACAATTAATGATGCCAATCGATTTTACACATTAAATGATAGGTCGATATTGTTAACAAGTTCTTAATTCAAATTTACTGGAAATATGATATGATAAAAAAATTAAGGATGTTAAGTTAGATAAAGATCGAAGCATAGCAATGGAAAGATTGGCTTATATCATGAAATGGATCACCACTTGCGACTAGCACACACATATTATAATAGGCACATTTGTGTACCCAAGTTTATTTAAAATATTTCTTATCATCCTGAGAATTGAAAGAAAAAATAGCCACAGAAACAGCTTCAATCTACTAAATTGTTTTCAACGAAGGAGGTGGTGCTTCCGAAAAAAATATCACAGAATTCCAAATCAGACGTAAAAAAGATTAACTAAAATTTTGAAGGAGAAAAAATGAAGAAAACTAAACTTTTTGCTTTTTTAACTGTTCTGCTTCTGGCGAGTTTCGTTTTAGCAGCATGCCAAACAACGCCCACAGAAACAGAAGAACCCCCCACCGAGACTGAGGAACCAACTGCTGAAACAGAAGAACCCTCAGGGGAAGAATATTTGTGGACAAAAAACTTACGCCAAGCGATTGCTGCCTCAATTGACCGAGAAGTTATTGTTGACCGCGTGTTTGAAGGCCGTAATATTCCTGCCTATCACATGGTGCCAGAAGGCTACCCATATGCCACTCAACCATTCTTTGATAAATACGGCGTTCGCGACCTCGACTTAGCCATCCAACTGCTAACAGATGAGGGTTACACGGAGGACAATCCATTCGTTTTTGATTTGTGGTATCCCCCCGAGCACTACGGTACAACCACAGCGGATGTAATGCAAGTCATCAAAGAACAGCTTGAAGAGACTGGCTTAATCACTGTCAATCTGAACAGTATGAACTGGGCCGAGTATGTGGATGGCTTTGTTGCTGGTGACCTGCCCTTCTTTATGCTGGGTTGGTTCCCGGACTTCGCTGATCCTGAGAACTGGCTTTCCCCATTTGCTTCCTGCTTACAGTCACCTGACAACGGTGTGAACTACTGCAATGAGGAAATGGATTCCTTGCTGCAATCAGCAGCAGCTTCTGCAGATCCTGCTGAGCGCGAAGATCTTTACCAGCAAATTGGCGACCTGTATGCTGAAGAAGTCCCCACCATCCCATTATTCTGGGAACCTGAGTTCGTCTCCTATCGTGATGGTGTTGAAGGGGTCGTTGTTGGTGCCCCATTCGAGTTCAATTACCATATTCTCAGCTTTAGCGATGATGCCACCCCCGCATCTGGCAGTATGGATACCATCATTGTTGGTACCACCGATGAGGTCAACAGCCTTGATGCAAGTGATGCTTATGCTACACATGACTGGGAAATCATCAAAAACACAGGTGTTGCCTTGCTTTCCTACACACCTGGCACATCAGAATTAGTACCAGGCGCCGCTGCAGAAATGCCCGTTGTCAGCGACGATGGCCTGTCTTACACCTTCACACTAAGAGAAGACTTGAAATTTGCTGATGGTACTCCCGTCACAGCCCAAACTTATGTTGATTCTTGGAATCGCTTGAATACCCTTGAAGGCCAGGTATCAGGTTTAATCCAGCTTTATGTCGAGAGCGTTGAAGCACCTGACGATCTGACGGTGGTCTATAACCTGAAAGATACCTTTGGTTTCTTCCCGGCATTGTCTGCCACAGCCCCCTTCGTCGTCACTAACCCAGCCACCTTTGTTGCGGATGAGATTGTTCAGTTCCCTGAGGTCGTTGATGGTATTGGTGCTTATCGCATGGTTTCCCACACAGTCGGTGAACAAATGGTATTAGAAGCCAATCCAGAATATTTTGGTGAAGCTCCCCTGATCCCAAATGTCATCGTGAGATACTTTGCAGATCCTACAACCATGTCCAATGCCATTGAAACAGGCGAGATCGATGTTGCATGGCGTACCCTTGGACCCGTTGAGGCCATCCGTTTGCAGGACGTGGAAGGTGTAACCGTCGATAAAGTTGAAGCCCCAGCCTTACGTTACATGGTCTTCAACCACACATTTGCTGTAGGACAATAATTTTTACTTTTAGGTTGCGAAAATTGATGTGAGAATGCTATTTCTTGATCATTGCGCACCTAAAAAGCTACTATAATAACTGGGGGCGAGGGAAACCTTGCCCCCAGTTTTTCAAAAACGATCCTTTGGAGCCTGACTATGTCCACTTCATTGCGAAGATTCTTAATTACCCGCTTGTTGCTGACAATACCCATGGTGCTCATCCTGATAACAATGATCTTTTTTATCATGCGGGTGTTGCCGGGTGATCCAATTCGTTCTCAACTTGGACCGCGGGTGAGTGAAGAGCAGGCGGATGCACTCAGAGAACGACTGGGTTTAAACAGACCCCTTTATATTCAGTATTTCGATTTCCTATGGGATATGGTAACCCTCGATTTTGGTAACGCACTTACCCAAGGTGAACGCCCTATAAAAGATGAGCTTGGTGAGCGATTGCCTGCAACCATCGAATTAACTGTGCCGGCGATTTTAATAACTGCTCTTATCGGAATCATGTCAGGTGCCTACGCAGCAAAAAATCGCAAAAAGCCAGTTGATTACATCATTCGTTTATTAAGCATTGCAATTTATTCAATCCCAGTCTTTTTTATGGGCTTATTATTTCAAATTATTTTTTCAGTAAGAATACCCATTTTCCCGCTCTCGGGACGGATGGACACCTTGATGTTGACCAATTTTGAATCACGCACAAATTTTTATGTGATTGATGCCATTCTCAGCCAAAATTGGCCGGCATTACGGTCCACAATAATGCACCTCATCCTGCCCTCCCTTACCCTTGGATTGGCACTTTCAGGCGTCTTTGTACGGCTCACCCGTGTCAACATGATTGAAATGCTCCAATCCGACTTTATCACAGCCGGGCGTGCCAGGGGTATCTCAGAAAACAAGTTGGTCTTTCGACATGCACTCAGGAATACTTTCATTCCCATCTTAACCTTGCTGGGTCTGCAATTTGCGATCCTTTTAGCTGGTGCGGTATTGACCGAAACGACATTTTCATGGCCAGGCGTCGGACGCTACCTGGTGGAACGCATCCAATTACGAGACTACACAGCAGTTCAAGCAACGATTGGGGTATTTACCCTTTTCGTTGCCCTTATCAGCCTGCTGATGGACATCCTTTATGCATTTATCGATCCTCGAATTCGTTATTAATCAGATAACGAACGCATAGGAGGAACCTTTATGAAAAATAAGAAAACAACTGATGAAACAATCGGCGGCACAGAAGAAGCACCCCAGTGGCTTTTGGATTTGGACGAAGTTGGATTTGTTCGCAAATTATTCTTAGCCCGAAAATGGTATGGCGGTGACTGGTGGTTTGTCGTCATCAGTGCGATTTTGTTGATATTTATTATAATTGTTGGCATCTTCCCCCAATGGTTTGCTCCCTACGATCCACGGGCAGAGGTAGGTCCATCCTTACTTGAGCCTGGAGAGCCCCCAGCTTCTTATTTATTAATCACACCCATTGACCAGGGCGATATTCGTTTGCGTGATATTGCCTTTAGAGATAATAACATCGGCTTTATCATCGGCAGTGCTGCCAGCCAAGCCTTCCGGGAAGCGGTCGATGCATTGAATGAAACTGCTCCCGAGGGCGTTCGCTATCAGCCACGCCAACAACGCTATGAAACCTTAGAAGAAGGATTTGATTCTTTAGTAGCTGGAGAAATAGATGGGTTTATTGCTTCACCAGATGAACTTGGCGAAACGCTTGCGGATTATCCCGAACTCCAGCTAGCTGGAACACTCAGGGAAGAGGGCGAAAAAGGATTTATTTTCGGCACCAATCAGATCGGCCAGGATGTCTTCAGTCGGATTATTTGGGGTACTCGAATTGCTCTAATTGTTGGCTTGAGCTCGGCAATTGTCTCGTTACTCATTGGCGTCCCCTTAGGCCTTATTAGCGGTTTTACAGGTGGACCCTTTGACCGTGTTCTAACCCTCATTATGGATAGCCTTTATTCCTTCCCAGGCCTCATCCTTGCCATCGCCATTGCTGCCGTCTTAGGCGCGGGTATCGGCAATATCATCGTATCGATTGCAGTCTTATACATCCCCACATATTATAGAATCGTCAGGGGTCAAACCTTGACGGTCAAAGAGGAACTTTACGTCGAAGCCGCTCGCAGCCTTGGCACACCTAAATTGAAGATTTTGGCTAAGTATATTCTGCCAAACGTCATCCCTTCTGTTGTGATTATCTTTTCGGTCAACGTTGGGGATGCGATATTAACCGAAGCGGGTTTAAGCTTCTTGGGTTTTGGCTTACCCCCTGATACGCCCGATTGGGGCATCGACCTTGCCCGCGGTCAGGATTACGTGCGGCGGGCATGGTGGCTCATCACCTACCCGGGTCTGATGGTCACGCTTGTGACGCTTTCCTTTAGCATGCTTGGGGAAAGCCTTTCGGAAATATTAAACCCGCGTCTCACGGAGCAGTAACCTATGACTGAACAAGAAATCTTGATGCAAATTCGCGATCTATCTGTCACCTATACCACCCGACTTGGTGAGGTAAGTGCTGTTGACAAGGTCTCCTTTGATATTTTTAAGGGCGAAATCCTCGGCCTGGTCGGCGAAAGTGGCTGTGGGAAGAGCACCATGGGCAAAGCGCTGATGCGGATGATCCAGCCCCCCGGCCAGATCACAGGGGGCCAAATTATCTTCGATGGCGAAGATATTATGGCCTACGACGATAAACAAATGCGGGATTTTCGAGGGCGCAAAGTGAGCATGATTTTTCAAGATCCAATGACCTCCCTCAACCCGGTACAACGCGTTGATGAACATATTGTTGAAGCCATCCAGGTGCATGAACCAAAGACAAAGGCTGAAGAAGCCCTTGAACGAGCTGGAACATTAGTCCGCAAATTGGGTATCCAAAAGCGGCGGATGAACAGTTATCCCCATCAACTTTCCGGTGGAATGCGCCAAAGGGTGATGGTCGGTTTGGGTTTAGTCTTGAATGCAAACCTGATTGTTGCGGATGAGGCTACAACCTCATTGGACGTCATTGTGGAGGCAAAATTGGCTGATCAATTACGGGCGATTCGAGAAGAATTTGGCGTATCGCTGTTGGTCATCACCCACAATATTGCCCTGGTAGCTGAATTGTCGGATCGAGTGGCTGTGATGTATGCTGGGCACCTGGTTGAAATTGGGGATGTGGAACCGATCTTCGACGATCCCCTGCATCCCTACACCAAAGGATTGCTGAAGTCCATTCCAAACATCAAGCTTGATGAGAACGAAGACCTCTATAAAATGGGCGGAGAACCCCCAAATCTAACCCATCCACCAAGTGGTTGCCGGTTCCATCCTCGCTGTCCTTATGCAATGCCATTATGTCAAAAATATGAACCCGAATTGGCAGAAATTTCCCCTGGGCGTCTGGTGAAGTGCTGGCTCTATCTTGAGCACCCTGAAAAAGACCAGGAAACACTTGAGGTGTCAGCATGACAAATAATAACCCCAAAAATGACACTAATCAAAATGATTACTTGGTAGAAGTCAAGGACTTGAAAAAATGGTTCCCTGTTCCAACGACATTCATCGGGCAAATTTTCAATGAAGACCGGGAGTACGTTAGAGCGGTTGATGGCGTTAGTTTCAACATTCGCCGCGGTGAAGTGCTGGGGTTAGCAGGTGAAAGTGGCAGTGGAAAGACAACCATCGGACGGGTCACCATCGGTTTAGAAGAAAAAACGGATGGACAAGTCTTGTTTGACGGAATTGACTTGTCGACACTTTCATCAGAAGAGCTTCGGAAAATGCGCCGGCGAATGCAAGTTATCTTTCAAGACCCCCTCGCCTCATTAAATCCCCGCATGTCCTTAGGAGATGCCATTCAACAGGGATTAGAAATCCACTACCCGGAAACTGCAGACCAACATCGCGAGATGGTCATGGAAATCATGGAAAAAGTGGGGTTGACCCCTGCCAGGTTTTATTACAATAAGTTTCCCCATCAAATTTCTGGCGGACAGCGTCAGCGGGTTGTGATTGCGCGGGCTTTGGTCACCAACCCAGATCTTGTGCTGGCAGATGAGCCGATTGCGATGGCAGATGTCAGTGTGCGTGCCTTGCTGCTGGATTTAATGGTGAAATTGAAGGATGAATTGAATCTGACCTATTTATTCATCACCCACGATCTTGCCACCGCGAAATATATTTGCGATCGGATCGCCATCCTTTACCTGGGAAAAATTGTTGAAATGAGTGACTTGCGGGAAGTCTATGCCCATCCCCTCCATCCCTATACCAATGCACTTTTAGCGGCAGTCCCAGTACCCAATCCGCATGAGCGGCGCAAAGAGCCCATGCCGAAGGGTGAAATTCCCAACCCCATCCACCCGCCATCGGGCTGTCGATTCCACCCACGATGTCCTTACGCTAAAAAGATTTGTTCAAAAGAAGAACCCATTCTGCGAGAATTGAGACCTGGCCACGTGGTTGCGTGTCATTTTGCGGAGAAGTTTTTAGAGAAATAATTTCACCACTCAAACTGTTTCTGCGGTATAATAATTTTCGCTCGCCCCCGTAGCTCAATGGACAGAGTACCTGACTTCGAATCAGTTGGTTGCGCGTTCGAGTCGCGCCGGGGGCGCTATTTATTTAATTGCTGACTTCGAACACCTCGCGAAGCACTCCCGTTAGGGAGCATGAGGGTGCGACGACAGTTGGTTGCGCGTTCGAGTTGGTTGCGCGTTCGAATTGATCACACCCAATGGGTGCTGCGCACTGGGGCGCGATTAATAGGGGATATCAGTGAACCGAAATCCCCACATACACCGTTTTATAGTTTCGACTACAGTTATTATCCGAACTGAAGGTCTTATTAACAAATCCCTCAACGGTATGGGTTTAATCCTGCGCGCATCGAAAACCGATGAGCGCGGATGAAAACCCCGGCTCCTCCATGCTTCTGTCAAAACTTGGAATATGGTAATCGTAGGTTTCCCAATGACCACCTCGTACTATCCGAATATTATCATCTTGCAGCCCCTGGCTTTGCTCGGATAGCTTATCATAAGGGTACTTGTCATAGATATCCGCAACCCATTCGCTAACATTTCCAGCCATATCAAGGGCGCCATAAGGACTGGCGCCTTTTTTGTAACTGCCAACTTTGGTGGTCCCACGAATTAAGCTTGCCTGACCGAGTTTGCCTTTAAAGTTTAGTAATCGAAAGGAGGGCTCTTCATTACCCCATGGATACAGCCGCCCATCTGTCCCGCGTGCAGCTTTTTCCCATTCTGCTTCAGTCGGCAATCGCCGGCCAGCCCAAGCACAATACTCTCCTGCCTGGAACCAATTAACAAAATTTACCGGGTAATCTTTATATTCGTCAGAATCATAATAAGGTTCCTTCTCATAATCAGTCCCACGTTTATTTGAATATTCGGCAGGCGGTGTACAAACACCCGCGGCAACACATTGCTGATATTGAAGGTTGGTGACCTCTGTCTTATCAATCCAGAAGGCATCCACATAAACAGGGTGGTCGAGAAACTCACTAGAACGCTCGGTCTCATCATCTGATCCCATTATAAAGTCCCCAGCAGGCACAAAAACCTGATTCATATCGTCAATCGGGGAAATTTGCGATTTTATGACTTCAACCGTAATACTGGCTTCGCTCCCTGGCGTGGGAGGATGATTATCCCAGTCACCTATCCGCCAGAAATTGCATCCCAGCAGGACCAAGCAACAACAAATAATTAACCAAATATTCTTCCGTTTCACTTTTTCCTCCATCATGTGTTGACATTTCCAAAACAAACGGGGTAGATAATTGAGCAGGCCCGCGCCAAACGGCGTAAGTTCTCATTTACCTCCAACGAGCTAGTCGGGCTGTCAGTACTATTCGATTGGCCGCAGGCTTCGCAAAAGCGGCAAGTTAGCTGTATTGTTTCAAAAAATCTCAATATTCCCGTTTATTCGGCTGAAATCTCCTTCTTACCTAATCGTCACTTTTGCTTTAGTGCAGCGGCTAATGATATGTTCAATTACAAATGCAAAATCGGCAGGATCCGCATATATTTGGTTTCGTGAAAATTGTTCGTTTACGTAGATAACATTTCGTTTTTCATGAACCACGATCTTTTTTACTTTTGCGAAACTGCTCAGCATACTCTTTTTTGAGCCAGCCAGCATCCCCACCCCCGTCGTCTGGCTATCACCGGTCATCAACCCGGCTATGACAGTAATCATTGCAATTACCTGGCTTTTATTGAATTGTTTCTGCATTTGTATATGCTTGACACTCTTATCGTCCATCTCGAAAACCACATAGTATTTGCCCCCGTATATCAAGGCAATCAGAGGATAAGCCAGAAGCATAAGCCCAGTTACGATGCCCACCACCAATGCAGCAATCTGGATAAATACAGATAACGCAGCAACGATGCCATCACCTAGAGACAGAAAAAATGATAGAAGCGCTGGAACCATAGCTGCTAAAAGGAGCACTTTCCAAATGGTGATAACTAGAGTTGGGTTCTTCCACATATTCATTTCATAAGCCCATCTCAAAATGCCATCAGCACCTTGTATGATTCCTGGGCTTAGCAATTGCTTTGAATGCACGGGTTGCGCTTTTGGTTCTGTATCAATCACCAATTCACTTTGAAATAATTCTTCTTTTTCATCAACTTCTTTGTTTGCAGGCGCTGTGCTAAGGGCTGCCCCACAGTTTTCACAGTAGGTACTGCCAACTGGGTTATCCAGACCACATTTCGTACAAATCATCCTTTAAGCCCTCCCAAGAAATTTATTTTTCTCCACTGTTTGTTTTTACTCAGAAGCAATCTGCTTTCATTAAGAACTAAAAATAGATGTTAAAAGGCTCAGTAGTAAAACAAAATTTGCCTCAAAAATATTAATCTAAGAGGTTAAGATTGTTAATATGCGTGTGCCCTCATTAATTTTTGATAGTAAATGTTTCTAAACGTATTTTCATTAATGTTCAAAAATATTCTTCATCGGATTTATAAGTAAGATCATTAAGCAATCAGTATCGTAACAATGAGTCAGTTAAACTACGGGAAGAACGCTTCTAGCCGGATCAAAAATCGGGTGATATAGTTGAGTTCTTCGAAATCATAATCGCTGCTATGTTGCTTGGGTTGACCAAAGTGACGGTTATTGTACAGTATATCATGCTATCTATTCTCATTTTTCACATCTTTTGAAATCCTGAATAAAGTAATGCCAAAGAGAGTGTTGAAAAACAGATATATTAAATTTTGATATCGTTTTATTACACAAAAATTACATATAAATTGAAATAAACATTATAATACTGTAGAGACACGGCTTGTCATCGTTCCTCGACACATAGTGACGTGTCTCTACGATTAACACAATTTATGGTTTACATCAATTTTCAACACCCTCAAGCCAAATGCAGTTTATATTTAAACTACGGATAAGCAAAAATCTTGCCCATGGAAATGATCCATTGATTTCACTCTATACATGATAAAATATAGATTGTAATCAAGCAATTTACTGCTGAGAAGAAATTTCAAGTTCTTAGTCATCATGATAACGAGAAAATTATGAAACGAAAATTACACCACCCAATTCTTTTTGCGTTAATTCTGATTATGCTGATTAACTCAGCGTGCCAGCCTAAACACAATTACCCGCCCGAATCCAATGATCAAGAAAACAGTTTTCAGGATCAACCTGAGCCGCAAGAACAAGCGGTCAAACTGGAATCGGTGGTTATCTTCGATAATATAAATAGCACGCCCCACAGTGAGTTTCCGCCAATTTCCCCAACATTTACCTTGACAAAAAGCTGGCGCATCACATCCATCCTGGTGTGCCATTGGAACCATGCTCAGGGCGTCGAACCTGGTGAGATAACTCTTTTTGATGACCAAGGGAATTTTTACGGCACCTGGCAGTCTGAGGGCTATGCCCCTGAACCTCAGTTCCCTAATACGTACTGGCTAGTCAAGCCCGATTTAGTCCTAGCACCGGGGACGTATATCATCTATGATAGTGACCCCGCCACCCAAATTTATAATGAGGAATCAAGTAATATGGGCATGGCACGCATCAAAGGCTTCCCGGACGCCGGAAACTTAAACACCGAGGGAATCGATGGCATCGTGCCTATCGATTCGGATCAACCCGATGAAGTGGCAGGTTATACATCAGAAGAAAACTATACACTGCGGCGCATCGCTAGCGCAGAAACAAGCCCGGAAAGCGTTGAGGGAATTACTGACGACACCCCAACCAGCCTGACTTTGAGTGACGGTACACAGTTGGATTTGCCCGCCATTGCGGGCGAGATCACGGTCCGGTTATCGCGCGAGAGCACCTCCATTCAATTGAATCAGCCGGGCTTTGAAACCAGCGGCAGTACGCGTGTCATTGAGTTTGAATTGGACCAATTGGATACGGATTTCATCCCACGCCTGACGATACCAGTACAGGAAATGGGAGAACTGGACCCTGCGACAGTCAATATCCTTCGAGTAGGGCCGAGGTGGGTAGATGGAAAAATCCTTCAGGATCAAATTACATTTATGCCGCTTACAATTGACAGCAATGGTGATATTGTGATCATCGATACCCAAATTGCCAGCCTGGCAGCCGCGAAAACGGCTTTCAATTCATCATCCGGAGCGAAAATGGCCTCTCTGGCACCGCAGTATGGTACTGGTCGTTTTCAAACGGCGAAATACGTGCCAATGACCTTTCAGGCACATCTGGATTGGTCTATTTCTCCACTGATGGTACGTATGATTCCTGACGCAAATTCCCCAGGTTATCGCCGTCCAGCGAATTTGACCAGGGATAAAGAGATCCTTGAAAAACCGATCACCAATGTGATCACACTGGTACATGGCCACAACGAGCAGGAGAAGGGCGGTTACACGACTGCCACGGCCGACTCGCCGTGGAAATATACTTATAAAAAGGAGGTCTGGAATGAGTTTTATAAGACCTTCCTTGAAACCCAAGCAGACCAGGTGGACTGCACCGCTTTTTATGAATTTATTTATCCAAGTTTCCGTCCCGCTTATAGCCCAATTGTAGGTAATCCGGTGAGACCATTAGGTGACACGTTTGCCCTGGCTATGCTGGTTGGTGCAAAAAACGATGGCTACCAATTTAAACGAATGCGGGCAGCTAAAATGCCGGTCAATGTTTATATCGCTGCTCATTCAATGGGTGGGCTAGTAGCGCGAGCCGGCATTCAGAAGTTTGATGAATATATGCAAGAATCTTTTCAACGGCTGGTTACTTGGGGCACACCGCACCACGGCAGCCCATTGGTGACCCTCGGATACCTTTTTCGCGGCGAGTATAAGGTGAACCCCGGCCAAATACCAGCGGCCCACTGGCTCGAAGGGGATGCTAGTATCCTTTTGGGCAGTAAAATGCTGGACTGGATACAGGATCGCTTGTTACAACTGGATACTCCGGGCTCGCGCGACCTGCGCTGGGATAACGTGCGTCCCTTACGGCTGGATGAAATCTTCAGCGCCGATACCAAGGCATTGATCTTGAGGGATCCCGGTAACACGAAATTTAACCTGCTAAATGGAACGTGGCTGTACAATGACAATCTCAAAATTTTTAACGAAAATGACAAATATTATCTTTCCGAGAAATACTACTTCTTATATGGCACAACCAGAAAACGCCTGCCGGATTATTCAGGTCAAACAGCTATCGGCGCCACATTATTGCCAGCATTGTTAAAAGATCCCGAGAAAACAATTAGCTATTCTAACGGACCATCAGCGGAAGGCGAAAGTGATGGTGCTGTTCCGCTGGCTAGCATGGCCGGTGTAGGGATTACCTCGTATCGTTACAATCTTGGAAATATGGACCATGAGGAATATTACAGCAGCGCAAGTGACAATGGGAGGAAAACGGCAAGGGCAACGATTAATGCTTTTGGTTTTGAAAAACCGCGCTGTGCCTGCGCGAAGGTGGTCATTGAGGTCCCAGAAAACAATAAGGCGGGGTTTGTTTCATCCGGTTTTCAAACAATCAATGCAAGTTTGATACTTGACACTACGCTTGCCCCTTTCCCTTGGAAATGGATTCAATCAGCAGAGGCGATCATTTATCCGAAGGGATATCCCGATAATTTTGAAACTTTGGGTGATTTAGATGTGACCGAAACAGGGGAGATGTCTGGGACTATTACCGTGCCGGAGCCAGGGGAAGAGCAAATGATCCTGATCGTGCGTGTGGTTCTGCGCGATGGAACAAAACTGGATTCCGACCCAATAACAATAACGGAGGCCCTGTTACGGTTTGAAGGTGGCGATGTTGTCTATGCACAAGGATATAAGCTTAAGGGTTCTAGCGATAGTGCATATGCATACTATGATGCAATATATTATTACAAGGACGCACCCCCTGACTCCACCATTGAATTGGATTTTGGGGACGGAATTCCGCACCCTGGCTATAATGTATACACGAAATACGGCACTCCAGGAGAGGGAGGCTGGGTTGAGGTCTACTTACCCGAAATCTATCTTGAAGGTGATGGCCCGTTCACTTTCACCGTTAGAATGTATACCAAAGATAGGGAATTGGTCGCCCAATGCAGCCAACTCGTCGTTTTAAATATTGAGTATTACGAATATATTCCAGATTGGATAATGCCCGAAGGTGATCCATAAAATGTGACGTAGCCAATACAACACGATTGAGACCGCACAGCGTCCCTGGACTATCCCTCTCCGGCACACTCTTCTATGATGGTTCAAGCTTCTTGGATCCGATGAGTTGGACTATCCTATAACGAGGCACATACCGGTACTATCATAGGGGGCTAAAAGTGGAAAAGCTTGATATCAACCTTATCCCTTCTAATGCGCTTCTGGATTGTTTTCTTGTCTTAGCCATGCATTTTCCATCAATTTTCATATATAATGGTTGCTGTACTCTCTATCGCCCACACTATCTAGGAGGCCCCTATGCAAAAACCCGATGTTTTACCCGGTATCAAAAACGAGATGGTAAAAACCAAGCAATTGAGTCAAAATGTATATTTTTCAGGGGATGATAACGGGACTCCCGTGGTGTTCCTGCACGGGAATTTCTCAGCAGCCCTGTATTGGGAGGAGACAATGCTGGCATTACCGGATGGCTTCTGTGGCATAGCCCCTGATTTAAGGGGCTACGGATGGACAGAAGACAAGATCGCTGATTCCACCCGGGGCATGCGGGATTGGAGCGATGACCTGGCAGCACTGCTGGATGCGCTTGAAATCAAAGCAGCCCATTTTGTGGGTTGGTCGATGGGTGCAGGGATTCTGTATCGCTTCATTATTGACCATGCGCCTAAGGTGCTTTCAGCCACCCTGGTCTGCCCGGTCAGCCCCTATGGCTTTGGTGGTTCAAAGGGCGCAGACGGGCAAGCATGTTACGATGACTTAGCTGGCTCTGGTGGTGGCGTTGTTAACCAGGACTTCGTCAGGCTAATCAAAGCCGGCGATCGGAGCACAGATGACCCAAACTCACCGCGCAATGTGATCAACAGCTTTTACTATAAACCGCCATTCAGGGCTGAACGCGAAGAGGATTTTCTGACCGCATCCCTGGCAGAAAAGATTGGTGATGATCGCTATCCAGGTGACTTTGTGGCATCTGAAAATTGGCCAAACGTCGCCCCGGGTGTGTTTGGCCCGGTCAACAGCTGGTCACCCAAATATATCGGCAAGGACGCAGCAGAGTTGATTGCGGTCACGCAAAAGCCCCCCATCCTGTGGGTGCGTGGGGATGCGGATATGATCGTCTCTGACACCTCTATGTTTGACCTGGGCGCTTTGGGCAGCCTGGGCTACGTGCCTGGTTGGCCAGGGATGGATGTCTACCCACCCCAGCCGATGATCACACAAACACGTTCGGTATTCGATGCATACGCCGAAGCTGGCGGAGAATATTCCGAGCAAGTCATCGAAGACGCTGCCCACAGCGTATTTATCGAGAAACCTGAAGAATTCAACACCCTCTTCCATGCTTTTCTAAGAAAATAACCTTATCCTCATTACCATCACCTGGTCTGGGCCGTAAAAAAGTTCTGGACCAGGTGATGGTGTTTTTAAAGATATCACACACCCCCCCCCACATATTTTTATCAACCGTCCTAGTTTGCGTTTTCAATAAAAACCAGGTACCAGGGAACCCATTATACAGTAAATAGTTTTTCCTCGATATTATGGTAAATTCTATATAGTTTTGATTAACAAAAAAATTCAATAATCCTCTTAATTTAAAGATTTGGAAAGAAAAATGAAAACACTAATTCGAGTTTTGGCAATTTTCTTCTTGGTCATCATCGCGCTCGGGTTGATCGCTGTAACCATATATTTGCTCAGCAACCAGACCAATGGACAGATCGCCTCATCGGGTGAACGGCGCAGATACCTCTTATATGTGCCAGATACTTACGATCCAGCAGTTTCAACCCCATTGGTCATCAACATCCATGGCTTTGTTCAATGGCCTGCCAATCAGATGCAGATCAGCCAATGGAACGAGTTAGCAGACGATCACGGATTTATCGTCGTTTACCCTTCTGGAACGGGCTTCCCCTTGCGTTGGCGCGTCAGAGATGAACCTGAAAAGGAGATTGCATTCTTTTCTGACCTGATCAGCAAGCTTGAGGGAGAATATAACATTGACTCATCCCGTGTCTACGCCAACGGCCTCTCAAATGGCGGTGGTATGACCTTACTGCTGGCCTGCAGACTTTCAGAACGCATTACTGCCATAGGCACAGTTGCCGGTGCCTTTCAGAGTACGTGTGAAAGCGATTCGCAACAGCGCCCTGTGCCGGCTATTTTTTTCCATGGGAAAGCGGATCCAATTGTGCCCTATGAAGGCGGTGCATATGAGCGAACTGGTATCCCCTTCCCCAATATCCCAGAATTTGTTGCGTCCTATGCCCAGGAGAATGGTTGTAATTTAACACCAAGAACCTTGATGGAAACCGGCAATGTGACCGGGATTCGCTATTCGGAATGTAACCAGGATGCTGATGTCGTCTTTTACACCATCAATGATGGCGGGCATACCTGGCCGGGCGGATCACCTTTACCGGAAAGGATCACCGGGAAAACAAGCCAGGAGATTGATGCCACAGAATTGATGTGGGAATTCTTCCAGGAATTTTCACTAGAGCCTTAAAATCTTGAGATCCTTTTATACTTAAGTAAGTATTTTCTGAAGATTGGCCAACTTATATAGTGTGATAAATTATTCATTGGTGAAAATAAATTTTCAATTTGATATTAGATGGAGCGAATTATGAGAAGTGAACAAATAAATATATTAGAATTCAACGGTGAAGGATACAAACCCTTAGTCGATTTTGGCAGCTGGCGGGTTGCCTTTCTTCGTTATATAGATGAATTGATCCCGGAAAACATCCACAGACTCGAACGGCATGTCGAAACCGATGAGGTCTTTGTGCTACTGGAGGGAAAAGCCATTCTCTTCTTGGGAGAGGGCGAAGAGGAAATTACAGATTTTTACAGCGTAGAAATGCAGCCCGGGAAATTGTTTAACGTCCGGAAAAACGCCTGGCATTGTTGTGTTCTTAGCCGCGATGCAACCATATTACTGGTAGAAAATCAGGATACTGGAAAAGACAATACGGATTATATTGCATTAGAACCCTCCCAAAAGGAACGATTGGTTGAAATTTCTGGAACACTCATCAAAGAATGGCAGAAATAACAGAAATCCATCAAGAATCATAAAATCAAGGATTTTTTATCAATTCCAAAAAGAAATTATTGTCCGAAAGCATAATTAATCAATCCAAGTGGTGAGGTGAATAGAATTCCACAGTACGACGTTTTTATCCAGGAGAAAAATGCTTGCAGAAAAATTCGATGTTTATGCTTATGGTGTGATTGCATCAAGTACGATGTATCTATTGAAGGGTGATTTCCCTGCCAAGAGCGGCTATGCTGAATTCGTCAAGAAATACAAGAACATCGGCGGGGAAGCAGCCAACGCCGCGTTGGTCCTCGCCCGTCTCGGATTAAAAGTCAAGCTCGACGGCAACTGGATCAACCCGGATGAGGATGCTGATTTCCTCAAAAATGTTTTTAACGAGAACCAGATTGACATCTCAAGCGTTTCATTCCGAGAATGCTCAGGACCGAAAGAGATGCTGGTTGTGGATACCAGCACAAGGACAATTTTTGGCACTTATGGGCAGTTGTCCCAAGAAAAAAGCTGGAACTTGCCCAAGGAAGCCGATATCGAAAATGCCAGCATTGTGTGTCTGGATCCATTTTTCAAGGAAGCATCCTTGCAAGTCCTCAAATTCGCAGTGAAACATCAGAAACCCATCATCACAGTCGATTGCAAATTTGATGATCCCATTTTTTTGGCTGCTGATGTGGCAATCATCTCAGAAGAGTTTTTGCGAGATGCCTATCCAGGGCAGGAAATAAATGAGATTACTCGTAAATATCTGAACAACACCAAAGGCAGTGTGATCTTCACCTTTGGGTCAAAGGAGATCATTTATGGTTCACAAAAAGAAGGCTGGAAGCATTTTACGCCCTATCAAGTTGACCCGATAGACACCACCGGTGCAGGTGATTCTTTTCGTGCTGGGATCATCTATGGGCTGTTTCATAAATGGGAATTGGAGAAAACAGTTGCATTCGCCTCTGCAGTAGCTGCCCTGGTTTGTCAATCTTTTCCAGGCGTATTGAATGCCCCTCACCTTGAGCAGGTGATTTCCTTTATGGAGGAAAATATCCAATTTCCTTCAAGCTCATCATCTAATTAGGTTGCTCGCCACATCTAGGGCAACAACTTCATCCGGACTAAGCCGCCACCCCATCGCCCCAAGATTTTCGGCGGCTTGTTTGGCATTTTTTGCGCCAGGGATAGGAACAGTCCCTTTACATATTGTCCAGTTCAAAGCAACTTGGGCAGGCGTTTTACTGTGGTCTGTACCAATTTCCTTTAAAAGGTTAATCAAAGGTTGAGATTGTTGCAATTTTTCAGGTGGGTACAGCTGTTTACGGGGTCCAGAGGGTGGATTCTCAGGGCTATATTTGCCAGTTACCATTCCTTTTGCAAGCGGACTATATGCGATGACAGTAATTCCATTTTCAACGCAGTAATCAAGCAGACCATTTTTCTCGATGCGCCGGTCAAAAAGGCTGTATTCGACTTGATTTGAAGCAAGGGGCACTCCTGCGGTTTGCAGAGTCTCATTTGCTAGTTTGGTTTTTTCTGTGTTGAAGTTGGAAACGCCCACAGCTTGGGTTAAACCCGCGTTTACGGCGTCAGCAAGGGTCGATAAATACGCTGGTTTGCTCCACCACCCAAGTGGCGTATGGATTTGGTAAAGATCAACACTGCCGAGTTCCAGGCGCTTCAAGCTTTTTTTGAGACTACGAAGCATGGCTTGTTTGCACACCCGCCATGGAAATGGAAAAAATTTGGTCGCAACCAATACTTCTTTTTTTGTTGAGGCTAAAAATTTACCCAGAAATCGTTCTGACTTACCCATTCCGTATACTTCGGCAGTATCAAACCAGTTTGTGCCATTTTCCAGACTGACATCAAAGGCATCCCGGATATCAGAGTCACTATAGCCACTGCCACCATACCCCCACACGATCCTGTCGCCCCACGCCCAGGTACCTACACCTACAGTTGTGATCATGATGTCTGTCTTTCCGAGCGGCACAAGATCTTGAGAATTTTCCATTTTATATATTATCCTTTCAAATAAACCATTGCGACAATAAATACGTCTTCCAGCATTCGATCCTGAAATGTTGAAAACATCCACAGAGCACAGCACCTAACCACAGGTGGCACCACATACTCACAAGGAGACTACAAACAAACGTTATTATTTTACTTGATTATGACTGAAAACACATTTAGGGTGTTATGCTTGCTCCACAGAAGGGCTAATCTTAAGGTTAAAAGATAACACCCATACCGCCTAGTCGGGTAGAAAACCCAATTAATCAATATTTCAAGTTTCTCTACGAAAACCCATGATAAAATCAATAACAACATTGATTTTATTCTCAAATGTACTGGCACTAGCAGCATTGTTGCAAAGGAGGACTAAAAATGAGAAAAGCTATGACTGTATTGTTGTCTATTCCATTCATTTTTGCTAACTTATTCACAAGCTTAACTCCCCTTCATCAACCTCAGAACGAGGGAGGTGCCTGGGTGTTGGCGGAAGTTATCGATAAGGATTGTGCAGAAGATATCGCGAAGCATAATAAAGACTATGAAGATGTTTATCATCTCGAAGGAAGCTATAGCGAAGGTGTTTTTTCATTATCCTCGACTTACATCGGACCATCGGATGATTATTACGACCCACCAAAGATTCACGGGGAATTCCTCGCCTTTACAGCTGCTTTCAGTGCCCCCCCTGATGTGATCTACCCTAATGATGAAATAAGCATCAATGTTTTATTGTCGGCAGTTGACAACCATTCTTTTTATAACCCCTTCGCGAGTGTTAAGGCACGAATCAGTAAAAATGATCAATCCTATTCGGAATTTACCAATGCAAATGGGGAGGGAACTTTTCTGTCGGATATTAAAAACAATTATGCACCCATCGATGAAAATGTAACGGCGATTGCCCCTGGCGGCGCAGAAGGAGATACACTCGAACTGAAATTAGTGTTATATTTCGGTGTAAGTATGGAAACCCGCTATATCTATAAATGGAATGGGGTCAGTGGCGTAGAACCTGGAACCGAACAGCCCGCAGCAACTATAGGGCCGACATCAACCATTGGTCCAACGCCAACCGCGTGCCCGGCGAATACTGAAGAAGAAAAATTAAGTTACATTCTAAACCTATACACTACTCGCATTCCCAAAGGGATTGCGAGCTCTGGCCCTATGAACAATTTACGTTCAAGACCCAATAATGACTATGATGACTTTAAATGTGGTGGATATCAGTCAAATGTTCTCAACTTACTAAACGGTTTAAAATTCAGTAAAGATCCCTGTGAAAGACAGCTTTTGGATAATTGGGATTATGGTCCGATCCAGGCATGGTATGGTGGTCACCAAGCCGTTGTTCTTTACCCAAAAGGTACTGATTGGCAAGCGAGCAGCATTGTTTTAGATCCATGGCTTGATCAAACACCAAAAGCTTACAGCATCAAAGATTGGGCATCGAATTTTTATCCCAACTATACACCTTGGCAATTAGGACAAGGCGAATTAGTTGGTGAAGATGGCATACCATCTTACCCGGGGTTAGGACCCAGTGAAGTTTATCGTGAAATTCATGATAAATATCCCATTTTTGGCAATGATTATGAAGATAAGAAAGAGGAAGATCAATATATAAGATTTACTCCGGAGGAATCACAATATGTAGGAACGCTTTCTCTAGAAAAACGTGCGGCATTTGATAAAATGTCTAAATCAGAAAAAAAACAATGGCTGGAACATGCGATGCAAGGACATGATAAGATTCAAAAGGTGATTGCACAGTGCCCGCTAAATCTTTATCTTATGGATGGATCCAGAAACCGCAGTGGTCTATCAGGAACAGAAATCCTGACAGAATTGCCAAATGTCTCATTTATGATCCTGAAACTGACTGATGGAACAAATTACACCGAAATCACTTACCCTGAGAACGCCGGCTATACCCTGGTGCTTGAAGGCACCGATGAGGGGCAAGCACATGTTTGGCAAGGGTATACCCTCCTGCTCGGAGAAACACCGCCGCCCGTACAACAATATAATTTCTCTGTTAGTAAAGGTGAAACCTATCAAATCACAACCGATCGCCTGGGCGCCCCCATGCAATGGGAAGGTGGATCGCTGTCGCCAGAGCCTGTCACAGAAATCTCTGATGCGTTACTTGAAAGCCTTCCGGGGTTGCTTTTGCCAGAAGCCTTAGACCCAGATAATTTGGAAAATGAAATTAATGTAAATATTGATGCGACAGAAAATGAGTCCGAAAATTCAACAAAGATTTGGATTTTCTTGCTCTGTGGTTTAGCCATTTTATGCTTCTTGTTGGTTGTTGGTTTGGTGATTGTTTTCGTTGTTTTGAGGAAAAAGAAACAAGGAAACCAATAACCTGGATTCGATATTTGCAGTTTTAATGCCTGAAAAATAAATATCCAAATAAACACGCTTTCCATCAAGGTTTGTGGAGAAAATATTAGATAAACTAGCCAATTTTTTGGGAACAATGTTTTGCCTAGCAAGGGAGATTAAAGATGAATTCAAATAATGGAAATAATCGTCCTAGACTCTGGGTGATTATTGTTGCAATTCTTATCCTGATTGGATGTTGTATCCTATCCCTGGTGTTAGCAGGCGTATTATTTGCCAGAGATGAAGGTTTAACTTTCAGAGATCTTCTATCAGATCCTTTTCAGAGAGACCCTCAAATTCAGACAACAGAGGTTACCCCCCAGGTAGTAGAAGAAGAAAATGTTCCCCAAGATCAAATTTTTGTGGAAGAGATTACGCCACAAGAAGAAGTTGAGGAGACAGAGAAGGTTCCACATGAGCAACCCACTCAAGAAGAAACCATGCCCCCCGAACAAGTGGATGATTTCCTATTGGCGATAACTTCTTCCGGAATTTGGAAGGTTAATGAAACAACACAAGAGGCCTTACAAATTAGCACTGATGTCATTGATGCCCCCAGGCCATACAGAAGAGGGCTTTCACCAGACAAAAAGTATTTTGCCTACCTTACCGGTGATCTTGACCCCACACTGGTTCTTCTCAATCTTCAAACCAACAGCCGGGTGTTTGAAACGCCCCTCACCGGCCCTAACAGCCAGATCAAACCGGATATGGACGCTTCGGACCCCGGTCAAAGCGTCCTCTTAGCCATGCAAAATTTTGACAGCATGGCCTGGTCGCCTGACAGCACGCACCTGGCATTTGTTGCAGCCATTGAAGATTCGAGCACTGATCTTTATTTCATTAATGCGGCAGATCTATCGATCAGCCGTTTATCTGATGAAGACAGCAACGCAGCCTACATTCATTGGTCGCCGGATGGCCGTTTCATCGAATTTGTTACGGTTAATAATTTCGGAACCGGAGCAGGTATGAATATGGATGCAATCTGGGTTTACGATCGGAGCCAGGGCTACGCTAAATTATTAGAGCAGTCCACAAGCGCCGGGGAAGAGTTTGTATCCTGGATCAATAATGAATCCTTTTATATCCACAGTTGGAGCGCGATGTGCAGCAGCCATAATCTGCGCATCATCAATGCCTTCACAGGTGAGCAGGATGTGATCCTTGAAAGCTGTTTTTCAGGTGTCGCTTATGACCCAATTGGAAAAATGGGCATTGTAGCCGTCAGTGATATGTTTATAGACGCCTGCCAATGTGGAGATGTTGATGAATTCGGCACATACAGCTTTGGTGAAAGTTTAGGAATGGGCGACGCGAGTATTAAAATCAAGAAATTTGAATATATCAACGCCTACAATGTCGAATTGCTGGATCCGGGAAATCTATTTACAATTTACACTGATGAAGGCTTATCCCATCTTTTTGATGAGACAGGGTTTCCAATCTCAATTCCTGATGGCGTTGCCGGGTTGAAGCCATTTCCATCTCCAAGCGGTAATTATTGGGCGTGGTACCCCTATTTTGGCGATAACACAGGTCTGTGGGTCACAGACAACCAGATGAACGTTTTTGAATTATCAGCTACCGCTTCAGGCAATGTGATTTGGAATCAGGATGGCGATACGGTCTATTTTTTTGAAGATAACCGTATATTCAATGCTCAAGCGCCCGATTTCAGTCCAACACTCCTGACAGAAATTCTGGACTCTCAGATTTATGCCATAGAAAATTAAATATTAAGAAGTAACCAACAGAAAAAAAAGACTGCGCCTCTCTCTCGTGAACGGTCTAGTCTTGTGCGCATGTAATGGGATCTGCACGGTGGGTATTTTCGAAAAAAGACGTATGCAAATTAGATGTCAAGGAAAACTTAAGAGGTGGTTCCCAAAAAACATTCCCAATTTTCACCAGTACAATTTCAATTACAATTTCGCCAATTAACAAATAGATAAAAATAATTATCAATGAAACCTTATCATCAACTGACCAACCTCGGCAAACTTCGTCGATTACAGCAATATGCCAACCTGGGACTGACCCACTATGACTTTAAAGACCCTGCCATTAAGTTTCATGGGTTCGAAACCAACCTTCTTTATCGGGTGACATCATCCTCAGGTGAAAAGTTTATCTTGAGGTTAGCCCATCCCAGTTGGCGAACCATTGAAGACCTTCGATCCGAGGCACTCTGGCTTTCTGCATTACATCAAGATACCGACATTCCGGTACCGCAAGTCATTCCCACCCGGTCCGGAGAGCAAGTCCTTTCTTTAACGACTGAATTTATTCCAGATGTGTGGCACATGACGCTCATGCGGTGGCTCCCTGGTCGGCTTTTAGGGAATTATCTGACCACAAGTAATCTTGAAAAAATGGGGGATCTATTTTCCAAGCTGCATCAACATGGTAAAAATTGGATCCCACCCGGAAATTTCACCAAAAAAAGATTTGATAGTTGGCTATCAAGGGGTGAGCAAAACCTGATCTCACCATATGAAGATGGATCATCAGGAAGATCCCAATCCAAAAACAAACTAGGTTTGTCTACTGAACAAACACAATTGTTGAAACGCAAAGATGAACACGTCACGTCTGCCTACCATGCAATTGATCCGTCTGATTTACGGGTAATCCATTGTGACCTCTGGCACGATAATATCAAGCTTTATAAAGGGAGGTTATATCCCTTCGATTTTGAGGATACGATTTGGGGATATCGAGCCCATGATATTGCGATGGCCATGCTGGACCTCCTGGAGACCGTTGGCGAGGAAAGTTACCCAAAATTGCTTGCCTCTTTTCAGAAGGGCTATGAAACCAACCTCGCCTGGCCAGAAGATCCTATCGAACCCTTTCAAATTGGTCGCATATTATGGAAGCTTAATTGGATTGCTTGTTTTCAACCCAATTTCTTGATGAAGTCATTTACAAGCTATTTTCAAGTCTTTGAGACCTATGAAAGGACCGGAAAGGTTACGCTATCAATAAAAACATAAGGGATTGATTAAATTAGTTCTGGATACAGTTTAGTAAAATAAATATCTCACATGATCCAATTATTTTCATTAATGATTGATAATTCAATTCTGGTCATAAATGGGATCAATGTGACAATCTAACCCCAAAATTGTAAAATCCCACAGTAGTAATGTAATCAAATTTTTACTATAATTAATAGTGAGATTTCCCCTTTTCAGGAGGCAAAAATGAAAACTTTAGAACACTTGGACCTTTCTGGTGTTGAAGAGACAGCTTTGTTGACCCTGTATGCCAGGGCTATAGAAAGCCAGAGCGAAAATCCCATAATAAAAGATAAAAAGGTTGAAAACCTGGTTGATCAACTTGACATGGTGCTGCAAAAACAAAACAGCAAAATGGCCGAGCGTTTAAAAAACCGCGCTATCGATCCAAAATTGACCGTTCATTTGCAATTAAGAGCTAAAAAATATGATGATTACACGTTAGACTACCTAGAAAAACATCCTGAGGCAATCATCATCAACATCGGCTGTGGATTGGATACCCGATTTTATCGGGTTGACAACGGTCAATGCCTATTTTTTGATCTTGATTTACCAGATATGATCGATCTAAAAACGCAACTCATCGAAGAAAGCGACCGTTACCACATGATTGGGCGATCTGTACTGGATTACGAATGGATGGACCCAATCGCCAAGCTCAATCGACCTACACTGATCCTGGCGGAAGGTGTCTTTATGTATTTACCGAAAGAAGAGGTGAAAGAACTGGTTCTTGAAATGCAAAAAAGATTCCCTGATTCCGAATTGGTGTGCGAACTGACCAACATCACCTGGGTAGACGGTTTTTGGGGAAAAATGGCAGCATTGAAAATGAGAAGTCGATTTAACATGAGAGAGGATGCACGGTTCTTGTTTGGTGTGTCAAAGGCAAGCGATTTTGAAGCATGGGGTGAGGGAATCGCGTTCTTAGAAAAATGGTTTTACATGGATGATAATCATCCCAAGTTGGGACTCATGCGCATCTTCCGAAACTGGAGAATCTTTCAGGATGCCCAGTTTACCGCGCATTATCGATTGCATGGGGTGTAGGGATCAGATAAGTAAGTGCTGTTTTGCCAGGTTCGGAATAAAATATTGAAAATACCCCTCATTTTATGCTATTCTATGATTAGGAGGTGGTACGATGGAAACCAAGATTGGTCATATCACGCATTATTACGATCGCATTAGTGTTGCCGTACTTTCACTATCCGACAGGTTAAATATCGGGGATAAAGTCTACATTTCAGGGCACACCACAGACTTTATTCAAGAAGTCACATCCATGGAAATCGAACACCAGAAAGTAACCTCGGTGGGCCCCGGAGATGAGGTGGCACTCAAAGTCATTGAACCTGCCAGAAGAGGTGATGCGATTTATAAAATTATTGAAGAGCTGTGAAAATCGAAATCAGCTTTGTTCCAATTTCTCTAACAGCTTCCGAGCTTCATTCAAGTCAGGTGTGTCAAAACCCTCTGTGAACCAGCTGTAAACGCCTTCCAAGACCTGAAAAGCTTCTTCGATTCGGCCTTGAGTCTGCCATAGGCGTGCCATGCTCATCGCTGCCCGCATCTCAAGTGTTTTTGCCTTTTGATCTTGTGCAACTTGCATTGCATCCAAATAGCATGCTTCAGCTTTTTCTTGATCGCCTAAATACGCCATCAGCTCCCCCTTTAGCCTTAATACTTCAGCTTGGTAAAGCCGTTCATCTGTTTCTTCAATGAAGTCTTCAACTTGTCCAATCATTTGTGCAGCTTCTTTCCACTGATTATTCGCAAGATAAGCTTCAGCGAGAAGCGTCATTCTCAAGGAAAGCTGTGAGCGAGTCTTGCAAGCCTGATAGCCCTCAACACCTGAATGCATTTGGCTCACACCAACATCCAATTCGCCATTTTGAAATCGAAACAATCCTTCCAGAAATTTAAAGTCACCCATGTATAGTGGCGCAGGGTTCCTTTCTAAAATTACTTCTAATGTATTCATTAATTCCCTTACACCATCTATTTTCCTCATTAACAAATGAAGAAAACTGACAATATCCAGGGCAAGTATCTGGTTTGCCGTGTCTCCCAAATAATTACTCAAATCAATGGCTTGTTGACCGCGCATCAATGCTTGTTCTGGGAAGCCCAACAGCCAAATCGCCCAGGATGACCAGAGGAAGCATGCCACACCAGGATCAATGCCATAAGTTTTATGTAATTTCCCATGTAAAACCGGATCAAAATAATCAACCATTTTATTGATTCTTGATAAAGCTTCCTCCAAATTGCCAAGCCAGAGATTAGTAAAACCAAGGCCCCAATTAACAATATTGATTAACAATGCTTGGTCGCTTTTTTTAGCAAGCAGTTCGGCTTCCCAGAGCAAATTTATGGCGATTGGATAGCGTGCGCGCATTATGTAATACGAGTTCATTGCATGATATAAAGGAAACAGATTCAAATCCGACGAAACACCCTTGAGTAAATCCACCATCCTGTCGTTGTTGGCACCTACCTCATCTGAAGCGAAACCATGGATGAACATCAAAGGCGCACTCTTACCAATCAAAAGATCCAGTTCTTGTTTATTTCGAGCTTGCGTCTCTGGTTTTCGCGCTAACAACGAAAGCGCTTTATTGTAAAGTCGGATCGAGTCCTCATAAGAAGAAAACCGATTGGCATGTCTGGCAGCAACCTCATAATAATGAATGGCTTTATCGGACAATCCGGCTAGTTCAAAATGGATTGCCAATGGCACAGATAAGGTTTGCAGGTCCTCAGCATAGCATTTCTCGATGGCTTTACCAACGCCCGCATGGTATTCCGCGCGCTCGATCACATCCAACTGGCTGTAGAGATATTTTTGAAAGAGGATATGACGAAAACGATAGCGTGTCAGGCGATTGCCGTCGACCATCATGCTGCTATCTGCCTGGACCAATCGGAATTGTTGATCAAGCTCTTCTCGTATCCTGTTCATTAAGCCTTCTATATCGATCTCTTGAATTTCTGCCAGGACCTCAACGGTAAATCGCTCCCCTTCAACACTGGCAATTTTCAACAGATCGAGTAATCCTGCTGGCAGGTGTGAGAGACGCTCTTGAATAGCAGCCTCGATTCGTGGTGGTACGCGATCCCAATCTAAGGAATCAGAAACCATCCATTCCCCAACCTCATTTCTAATCAGATTTCCCCGCTGCTTCATGTCAAACAGCATTTCAGCCGTATACAATGGGTGGCTGTGGGTGTATTTGAAAAGTTGTTCACGAAAATCCTCACCCAACTGATTCGGTTCCTGGTCGAGATAGGCATCGGTAAAATTGCGATCAGTATACGCATCCAGGTCGATCATGATGTCTCCGCTTTGTATCCGAAGCTCGTTGACCATATCAGCCAGGGTAATGGGTGTACCCACCTCACTAGAAAGACTCTTTACCGGACGGAAAGCGCCAATTAACAAAATCGGCGCACTGGACTGTTGTCGGGAGAGATAAAAGAACAATTCCAATGAGGATTGATCTGCCCATTGGAGGTCATCCACAAATAGCAGTAGAGGTGCGCGATGGGATATTTCGATTAAAACACGACAATATTGTCGAAATATATCCTCCTTAGTTAAAGGTTTTTCTGCTTTCTTCTCAGTAACAAGTTCTGATAACCGGGATAACCAGATTGGTTCCTCTCGAAGAATGTAAGAAACCCGCTGCAGAAGTGATTCGCCTGGCACAAATGTTACCACAAGTTCTGGGCCGTATTGTACCAATGCTTGGGCAGAGGGTTCAGTCAGGTGCCACATCCGGCGAGCGTGATCATGAGAAATCAATCCAGCCTCCCAGCGATGTTCTATCTGCCCGGTTAACATTTCCAGGATCTCCCGAAATGGTAGGAAGGGATCCCCGGAACCGAAGTAAGCACGACTGTTCCCCCAGGCTGCAGCTAAATTCGGATGTGTTTCCAGTACCTGATCGATAAATTCCTTAACTAGGGCTGTCTTTCCCTGCCCAGCTCCGCCGGTGACCAATAACACTTGCCCCTCACCTGCTAAGACATGGGTCAAAGCCTCATGCATGCAGTTTAATGGCTTTTGGCGAGAGACAAATTTTGGGCGTTCAAATGATAAGCTGGGAGAACGCATAAAAAAAGCAGGCGGGCTGGGCGGTGAGGAAAGGGTTCCATCTCGGATCTCTTCATACAGTGCAATCGTATCAGGACTGGGCGTAATATACAGGTCCTTTGCTAAAGCTTTGCAACACGTTTCAAATTGAGCAATGGCAGCGCAGCGCTGGCCAGAAAAGTATAAACAGCGCATCTTCAGGCGGTGAGCCTCCTCCCGCCAGGGATCTAACGCAATTTGCCGTTGGGCGAAAGCGATGGCAAGATCATAATCGCCGATTAGCTCATAGTAACTCGCCAACTCTTTAAATATAAAATTTGCCAACTGATCATATCGCTCTCTCTTAATAACCACCCATTCTTCAAAGGGTACGCTATCCGGGATCGAGAAACCTTCCAAAAAGCGTCCTTGGTAAAGATCACCAGCCTTCATCAGACTCACAATATCAAGGGGATTCTGCTGTGCATACTTGGCATGGATTTCGAAAGCAGCCACATCAAGATGATAGTTGCTAAGTGTATTGAATTGAACAGCTTGCGGCGTAATGAGCAGGTAGGGCGGTTTAGCCGCCTGATCCTCGATTACTTTGCGAAGGTTTGATAAAGCATGCCGCAGGGAAGTCAGCGCGTTATTTTCTGGCATTTCAGGCCAGAGCAGCGCTGCTAATTTTCGTCTTTGATGGGGTGCTGCAGATTCTACAACCAGGTAGGCGAGCAAAGCCCGTGCTTTATTCGATTCGAAATCCCTCAATGGTCCCTGTCCCCGCAATAGCTGCATTGTTCCTAACAAGCGAATTTCCAAATGTTTCATACCCACCTCGTTAGGTACAAGAAATTTATCTTTCTAATAAATCCATTATACAAAAAATATCAAGCAAAAACAAAATTTTTCTCGCTTTCGCTTCACGTTTTCTTCACGCTGATTAGTTATCCTCATAGTAGGTTGAAATCTGAATAGCAGTTCAACCTGTCGAAACTCACTCATTTTCAATTTGGAGGTTGAAATGAAAACAAAAAGCTTAATATTGCTTGTCTTAGGGGCGATGATTCTCTTGGCCGGATGCACCAATGAGCTAGGTGTGGAAAATGATTGGCGGCTGGGATATACAGCAAAAGGGAAAAAATGGGAGACCAATGCGGAAATTGTATTTGAACCAGGTGATAAATGTTCAATGACGATTTATAAAGATGCTTCCCCAGGTGGTTTCGCTTACAAAATCGCTGTTAAGGACAACACCTATGATAATTACATTGTCGCTGTTGATACACTGGATGAGGGTTATACCATTGAAGATTTAAAAGCCCACACCATCCCATACTCGGGTCCTTCTTTTGCCAATCTCATCAGTTTTGATGTCGTCGACCCGGGAAGTACAACCTTCACGGGCAATTTGACCAGAATTGAGGAGGACGAAATTTTCTTCACCTGCATGGTCCAGGGACCGGATGAATGGAAAATCATCGGCGTCGTCGGGCCATTACCTGTGAAAGATCCCTACGCCAAAGATTAGAACACCACCATGCCAATGCCCCAGAGCTTGCTTGACCGATTCAACAGAAGAATACAAATCAATCATTGATCAGGAAGCCCTGATCCAGGCTTCCTGATCAAAAAGATCAAGATTTCAGGTTGAATGCATAGAACAGGATTGTGAAAGCAAACTTCATCTAAGCTGAAGAAGTAAGCAGTTTATCCAAACCATCACAGAAATCTTCTTGTAAGCTATTTGTCAAGAAATTGAACGATAAAAACGAACTTCGTCGATGCTGGTCAGTACTATCAAACACAACTTCATCAAAAAGGAAAAGGCCATGCAGAAAATTACCTACAATTCATTTTTGCTCAAATTATGGCTTGTGAAACAAAATGGCAAGTTGTCATGGCTAGCATCCTTGGAAGATCCTCACACGGGGCAAAAGCAAAATTTCAACTGTTTTGAGGACTTATTCATATTCCTGCAGCAATTTAAGAAAGACCTGGAAATCAACATCAAAATTTCTTGATTATCCATCCACATCCACATCGAACACTGTTTTATCATCTCAAAATTTCTTCACAGATTACTTTCATTTATCCGACGAAATTAGAATCCCATTTTCAATTTTGACGATATCACCAACAAATTCTATTTCAGTGTCATTTACAACAATGCCATCCCCATCTCGACAAGCAAAGATCAAACAGGAAAATTTTGCGGAATATGACTTTACCTTATCGATAAAACCCTGATTCCAGCGGTTAAAATGCGGTAGGAACTCAAAATCCACCAGGTTTAAGCCAAATAACCCCTCATAATCCTCGTAGGTGATACCGTCCAAATTTCCAATAAACGCTTTATAAATTGCCACCGTCTTGGTCAATTGAAGGCTGCCGCCACTCACGCCAACCAATATTCCCCCTTGATCAACAAAATTCCTTAAGACACGAACAAAGTTTCTTCTTTTTATATTTTGATTGAAATAAATTGGATCTCCAGCGGAGAGATGGATGATATGGCATGCTAATAATTCATCTATTTTCGTCGGATCATATTCATCATCCAGGTCAAAAAAGAGGAAATCCTCAAAACCTAATTTCTTATAATGCTCACAAATATTTTGGAAGTATTGCCGATCCTTATCACCACCTGAAGGTATATAAGCAATCTTAGCACTTGGCACCTGGATAATGCTCAACAATTTTGCATCGACTTTTTCATTGTTCTTATTATCTTGATCACTATACAGCACCAGTTTTCGCATGCATATCTCCTTGCTGGGTGGAATTGCCAAATAATCAGTGCCTCACATTGATAATTCTAAACGGTTTCCATCTGAATTTGTACTCCATCAAATGGTTCGCGATCAATCTGTTATAGATATTTTAAGTTATTCCTGAACATATTCCTTAAATGGCCTCAAGATTCCTTGCGGAGAACCATGGCAAGTTTAAACCTATCAATAAGAGCAGTGAGTTAAAAACATTTAATCATCAAATTTTTTGCTCATTCCTTAAAATAATTGATATCCTTCAAACCCCTCGCCAATTCTTTGATAAAATATTCTAATATCAACCTTATACAAATTAAATTGGAACATATCTTCTCGTCTATAATTAAGTCGTAATAATCAAAAACATCATAAAGAACCTTTAAGGTTCCCACATCAATAAGGAGTATTTCAATGAAAGAAAAAAAAGAAAACGTGTTTGCAAAGCTAAGAAAATTCAATATGTTCATGGGGGCGCTTCACCTTGTTCAAGGGATTGCCATGCTCTTTCTGGCAACATCAGTCATTCAGACTATTGGCGAATTCACCCCAACCATCACACAAAACTTTCTGACCTTTAACCAAGAAACGCAATCCCTCGAGCTTGCTTCCGAAAACCTATTTGAGCTTCCATTTGGAATTTTAGTAGCCTCATTCTTGCTAATTTCGGCCTTGGCTCACGCCATCATTTCCATTCCAAAAAAGACCAACGATATCTACAATGCTGATTTGAAAAAGGGCATCAATAAGTTCCGCTGGTTCGAATATGCCTTCAGCTCTTCTATTATGATCGTTCTGATCTCAACATTGTTTGGCATTTACGACATTGCATCTCTGTTGCTCATCTTTGTGGTAAACGCCTCAATGAACCTGTTTGGCTTGGACATGGAGCTTATTAATTCGGGTAGCAAAAAAGAAGGAAAGATCAATTGGGGTCCCTTTGTGTGGGGGTCAATCGCTGGTATCGCCCCTTGGATCGCCATCCTCCTCTATATGTTTGGCACCGGCAATTTTGATCAGGTTCCCTGGTTCGTTTGGGCCATCGTGGGCACCTATTTTGTTGCCTTCAACACCTTCCCCATCAACATGATTTTGCAGTACAAGGGTGTCGGCAAGTGGAAGGATTACCTCTACGGCGAGCGCACCTACATCGTCCTCAGCCTGGTCGCCAAATCGATCTTAGCCTGGTTGGTTTTGTTCGGCGCCATGCAGCCGTAATCAAATTCTATAAAGAAAATTGATCTAATTTATAATATCTCTGAAGAAATTTCAAAGTAGGGGCGACTCATGAGTCGCCCCTACTTTCATTTGTAAATATAATGTTTTTTCTCTTCACCTACAGTATAAAAATTTTATTATCAATAGTTCAACTTCCAACCATCTTGATCATAAGAAAAGAGGCTGCCTATGTGACAGCCTCTTTTCTTTGCTAAATTCTTTTTTCAGCGCTCATTCTAAAGGGTTCAGGGCATTACATAATCTATCAAATACCCATATCCCTCATTCTCCATCTCCTCATAAGGGATAAACCTTAAGGCAGCGCTGTTGATGCAGAAACGCGTGCCTGTGGGCGATGCGCCGTCATTGTAGAACACATGCCCCAGGTGAGAGTTCCCTGCTCGGCTGCGCACCTCAACCCGACGCATACCAAGGGTTCGATCTTCAATAAAGCGAACGGCATTCTCATCAATTGGCGCCGTGAAGCTCGGCCAACCCGTGCCGCTTTCAAATTTCTTATCAGAAGAGAACAGCGGTTCGCCTGTAACCACATCGACGTAAATCCCCGCTACATGATTGTCATAATACGCATTCCGAAAAGCCGGTTCGGTACCCGCATTTTGGGTCACATCGTATTGCAGATCGTTAAGCAAAGCCTCAATTTCCGCCTCAGATGGACGAGGGTAATCACCCGGATCAACGATCATTTCACTGGCTGCCGCCATCTCACCAGGAGCGATATGGCAATAACCCATGGGGTTTTTATCCAAATAGTTTTGATGATATTCCTCAGCATCATAAAATCGCTCCAGCGGTTCGATTTCCACCTCGAATTTTTCAGCCCGCTCCTGCTCGATAGCAGCAATCCGGATCACCGTCTCACCGCTTGCTTCGTCAGGGTAATAGACACCCGTTTGATATTGCGTACCACGGTCATTACCCTGGGCATTCCGTATGGTAGGGTCAATTACATGGAAATAAGCAAAAAGCAGCGCATCCAGGCTGACCACCTCCGGATCATATTCCACCCGAACGGTCTCACGATAACCCGTCGTACCAGAAATAACAACGTTATAGGTTGGTTCTATATCTGCACTGCCGTTGGCATAGCCGCTAACAACGTCGACTACACCGGGAATGGATTGCATCAGCTTTTCCAAACCCCAGAAACAACCGCCTGCGAGATAAATCACGTCTATCCCCTCTTTTTTTTCGTAGATATTGTCAATTGGTTCTTGTATCATCTTAATTTCTTCATCCTCTCCAACCACACTCGGGTTGCTTTCTTTGGTTTCGTCCCGGTTGCCCGTTGAACTGCAGGCACTAATCATGGTTAAAACCAAAGTTATTAGTAGTAACTTATATGGCGTTTTCATCTCGGTTCCTTTAATTAACCTGATATTATGGGTAATTATTATCCTATAATGTTATTAACCAAGCATTATTATTTTGTAAACTTTTTATCAAAGATCCCTAAGCCCCTTTGGTTTGATGGGGATCATAACTTCGTTTCGAGCTAAAAACCAGGGCACCCAGGGTGGGTCGTAGCCAGCGACAACAAACTCCCCCGCAGCTTGTATTCCTTCTTTTTTCAACCAGGTTTCTAATTGCCGCTTTGATTTTTTAACCTGCTGTTCTCTGTAAAAACCCGAAAAGCTAATCGCAGCCATGGTTTGGGATTCAACCTTTGTAAATGAAATAGCCGGGTCCTTGGGTTTGGGTAAACTTTCCATGGTGTACTCAGAAGGCATGATGAAGGCGACGGTATAAGTGCCCTCCCCGCTGATGGTCACAGGTTTAGTCATAGCAATTTTTTCAGATTGTGAAACCTGCACCGGCGAGGTCATAGCAATCTTTTCGGTTTTGACATTATCGCCAAATATATAATTAGCGAGCATGCTAAAACCTTTAAAGATCGCTTTGCGATAAGGTGTGCCCACAACTTCTACTTCTGCTTTGATGTAAGCTGGATAATTCCGAAGCTCAATATCACCTTGTTTTTCAATCACAGTATAAGATGGTGTTTCTGTCATAAGATCCTCCAAATTAACAATACAACAATCATTTTACAATTTCAATCAAAAGATTATACAAATGAAGCATAGGAGAACCCACTGGTTAGATCGGTTGTAGCCATCAACGTAGGAAACAAATAACGGTGAATAATTTTCACTAAGAAATTTTTACACCTGCCAGGTTTCATTCAAAAAAGGCAATAAGGCATCCAGGTATTTCTCTGGATGATCCCGATATAGTTCAGCATGGCTGCAATCATTGAAAATCACTAGCTTTGCCTCAGGTACCGCATTGAATAGTTGATAAGCCTGTTGAATGTCCACTTTTTCATCATTTTCACAATGAAACATCAGTATCGGCCAAGGTGGGATTTTTACAATCTCTCTGACCGGTTTGATCTCATTGAGTTTCGTGTCAAACAAGACTTGCCATATCCAGTAGACTCCCGGTAAAAACAAGCCCGGAACACCATTCTCCGTTTTCCAGGTCGGATCAATCAGGGCTTGCATATCCGCAAAAGTGCTATCCAACGCGACCGCACCAATGGCATCACTTTCTGATGCTGCGCCAATGGCTGCTGCACCTCCCAAAGAAATTCCTAAAACCGCAATTTTTCCCCGTGAGAATCCCTTTTCGAGCAAAAAATCGACTGCACCAAGCACATCCCAACGTTCTTTCACGCCCCACATATAACGGTTACCATCGCTTTCCCCGTGGGCACGCAAATCAACCATCAAAACAGCCAATCCAGCACGGCATATTTCAGCAGCTAGTTTGGGAAACATCCCTGAAATGGCATTTTGCTTGCTCGCATTGCGCCCGTGGACAAGCAAAACGCAGCGTTCAGCTTCTGCGTTTGGAAGATACCAGGCGGATATTTTCTTTTGATCTGTTCGCGATAAAAACTGAATGGTTTGAAATTCTAAACCAAACGTGGCAGGAGTAGTGTCATATTGGAGATGGTCACCAACCTTGGTCATGGTGATTGCCGTGATTCCACCAATTACAAAATAAACAAAGCCGGCTCCAAGGATGATACTTCCAAACCAGAGTAAATAATTCATTAAACATTACCCCATCGCATATTCATAGATTTCTTGTATCATTATAAATCAAATCCTTTAAAAAAGATTTTTGTGGAAAAAGGCTTGAGAATTTTTTGCAAAGTAAATATTTAAATGGCTGGAATTTTAGACCGAAATCACCATGTGTTTATCGATAATTTTTATAAAAAGAAAAGAGAGAATTAAATAAAAAAATGCTGACCGTTTTAGTTTCCGCTCAGCATTTTCTTGCGTTTCGTTGAAAATTAATCAAAGATGAATGTTACATCAGCAGGCATTCCAGGTTTGAGATCGTGGGATTCATTTTTAATCGTTATCTTCACCGCAAAAACAGTCGACTTTCGTCCCTCTACAGTCTGCACGTTACTTGGTGTAAATTCAGCTTCATCTGCGATGTAGGAAACCGTCCCTGTATAAACCCGATTTATGAAAGAATCAACAGTAACTTCTACTTTTTGCCCAACTTGAACATGACCATACTCATCCTCAGGAATATAAACTGTTAAATTGGCGGTATCGTAATTTCCAACCGACATTACAACCCCACCTGCCCCAACAAGTTCACCTTCTTCAACATTCTTTGCCAGTACAACGCCTGAAATCGGTGAAGTGATTTTTGTTTTAGATAATTGTATTTCCAGAGTTGTAACATTTGTTTGTGCCTGTTTCAAAGCAGCTTCTGCCTGGGCAATATTCATTTTGGCAAGGCTCACACCCGTTTCCGCAGATTGAACCTGCAAAGAATCATCACCGATATACAATGACATAAGATGATTCAAAGCCTCATCATAAGATGCTTGTGATACTGAGACTGCTGCACGTGCTGCCAAAACGTCTTCAGCCGCATCCGTTTCCAAAGCTTTCTCATATCGTTTCTGAACATTTTCAAGATTTGACTCACTCAAATCAAAATTATCCTGCGCTTGATCTCTCAATTCCTCATTATCAGAAGCGCGACCTACATTTTCAAGCACAGATGCAGACAAAATATATATGGTCTGGGCTTCGTTCAACTCTTCCTCTAATTTGACGAATTCATTATTAACAATATCAGAAAGAACATCATCAAGCGTTTCTTTTTTACTATCCAGTTCAATTTTTGCCTTTTCTACAAGACCTTTTGCTGCTTCTATCTCCTCTTCCCGGCTGAAGTACCATACAGGAAGCTCAAACTCGCTTGGTTGAGGCATGCTCTGCTCGTTTTCTAATGCTTCTGAATACTGCATACGGGAATTTTGAATTGCCATTAATAATTGTAAGTTTGCATTCTCCTGTTGAACCCTGGCTGTTTCCAAAGCTGCCGCAGCGGTCTCCACAGCAGCATCCGCCTGTTCCAATTGCGATTCTAAATATTCGCTTTCCAGCGAGAAAAGAATATCGCCTTCATTGACAAAAGATCCTTCATCAACGAAAATCTCCTTAACGCTTCCGCCTATTTGAGGTGCAATTTTCACACTTTTGGCTGAAATTGTGCCCGAAGCAGTAAGTTTTTCTTCGTTGTCATTCAATGCTCCTGAACATGATGTAAGTAAAAAAGCAGCAAGCAGCACTCCAACGATAACATGATTACGTTTTTTCATTTTTTCTCCGATCTTACAGTCTCTTTCTAAATGTTATTACACTGGCTATAAAAAACACCACACTTAACACCATCATTGGCCAAATAGAGTTCCACAACACACTTGCGTTCACGCCTTTCAACATAATTCCACGAGTAATATCCAGGAAATGCGTGACGGGCATCAATTCGCCGAACCAATAACTGAAGGCAGGCATTCCATCTCTTGGCAAAATTAACCCTGAAAGGATAATCGCTGGGATGAGCACAATAAATACTGCCAAATACATCGCTTGCATTTGGGACTCTGACAAATTCGATATCAAAACGCCCATCCCTAAAGACCCCAGGCTGAAAATCATGCTTAATCCAATCAGCTGCCAAAAACTACCAATAACTTGAACCCCAAATATCCAACTACCTAACCAGATTAATGCAAAGGTGTTTAGAAGGGTCACGACCAAATAGGGAATGATCTTTCCAAGCATCAATTCCCAGGATTTGATGGGGGTCACCACCAGTTGTTCCATTGTTCCTTGCTCACGTTCTTTTACAATTGCGAGAGCTGAAAGCAGCAGTGTTTGTACTTGCAGGATAATGGGGATCAAACCGGGAATCATATAAAGTTTCCCATCACCATTGGGATTATAGAGAAGTTTCTCCCGAGTATCTATTGGTAATGAAATATCCAAATCATTGGTCTTTGTTTGGATCGATTTAACCAGTATGTTTTGAGCAGCCGTCTGGCTTATCGCATTTAATTTAAGCTGCACAGTCTGGGCAGTACTCGGTTCGACAGACCCGTTGATGTACAACATCACCTGGACTGTTTCATTCGTGACAATTGACCGACCAAAATCTTCAGGGATTAGAATGCCCGCTTTTACTTTATCTTTATTGATCAAATCCAATAATTCTTCTTCACTCATGGCTGAATATGCAAAATTAAAATCTTGGCCTGCAGTGTAATAATCAATGTATCGCCGACTTTCATCAGTCCGGGAAAGATCTGCAATTGCAATGTCTATATTTTTACTCTCTCCGGACACACCATAACCAAGCAAAATCAAAAGGAAGCCTGGCAGCAAAATGATAAGCGCGAGCGTTCTAGAATCTCGAAAAATATGCAGAAACTCCTTTTTGACAATCGTTCTCACACGTTTCATAATTCAACTCCATCTGCAAAATTTTCTTTTTCAATTTTCCTTTGAGCTTCGACGATATTTATGAAAACATCCTCAAGCGAAGGCTGGATAAGCTCAATATTTTCTATCAAAATACCTTCCTCAATTAATGCACGCTTCACATTACATACCATATTTTCAGACTTTAGCATCACATGGAGAAGGATGCCATGGATTGACGCATCCAAAACGCCATCTAATCCATCCAGGACTTCTTCCGCTCTAATGGGATCATCGCAATCAACAACCACCAAAAAGCCCTCAAGACTTTCTTTAAATGTGTCAGGACTTGCAATTGAAATTATCTTCCCATCAAGGATCATCCCAACTTTATTACAATATTCTGCCTCATCCATATAATGCGTTGTTGCCAGCACGCTTACACCCTCACCCGCCATCTCATAAATCAGATCCCAAAATTCTCGGCGTGAAATTGGGTCTACCCCTGCAGTTGCTTCATCTAAAAACAACATGGGTGGTCTATGGGTTATCGCACATGCCAACGCCAATCTTTGCCGCCATGCGCCGGAAAGCTGCTTTGCTTGAATATCCTCCAAACCAGCTAAACCAGTAATTTGGATCAATTCTTCAATTCGAGACTTACGTTTTCCATTTGGAACATCATAAATTTCAGAATAGAATGAGATATTTTCATATGAAGTAAGATCGTTGTATAAAGAAAACCTTTGAGAAATATAACCAATATTACGTTTTATTTTTTCAGGATTTTCCCTGACATCCCAACCCAATACCTTCGCAGTACCCCCTGAGGGAAGCATTATACCGCAGAGCATCCGCATGAGAGTCGTCTTCCCTGCGCCGTTGGGACCAAGTAATCCAAAAATCTCGCCTTTTTGTATATAGAAATCAACATTATCAACAGCTGTAAAATCACCGAACCGTTTTGTAATTTTCTTCGTTTCAACAGTATTTAAATAGTCGTTCATATTACTTTCTAAGCAGTTTCACTTGGTAGGTAAACACATCTTCCATTAAGGGTTTGGTCCTTCGCAAAATTCTAATTTCTGCATTGTCCTTATTTAATTTTTCTTCCATCGAATTCAAGAAATAGTCTGATTTTCCATTCTTTACAGCAATCCGAAGACGATCGCCAACAGGCCGCCAGTCGAGAATGTAGTCCTCAGTCAGCACCAATGTTCGTGCGGCTTTCCTCGGTTTCGATTTCACTTCCACCATTTCAAAAGGCAGAGAATCTTTTAGATCTTCTGGCTTTCCCTGAACAATTATTTTTCCCTCGTACAAAATCGCAACTTCACTGCAACGATCCGCCTCATCCATATAAGGTGTGCTTACAACCACTGTTACACCCTCACTGACAACCTCAGAAAGCATTCGCCACAACTCGCGGCGAGAAACCGGATCCACGCCAGTGGAAGGCTCATCCAGAATGAGGACTTTAGGATTATGAATCAATGAACATGCCAGCGCCAGTTTTTTCTTCATCCCGCCGGACAGGTTTCTTGCCCTCCGATTCTGAAATTTTTTCAACGCAGTAAAATCCAGCATAAGCTCGATTCGTTTACTCTGTTCAGAAACAGGCACCTGGTTAATGTCTGCAAAAAATTTTAAATTCTCAATCACTGAAAGATCTTGATATAAACTGAATATTTGCGGCATATAACCGATAAAGGGACGGATTCTTTCGGGATCATCACAAATGTTAATGTTGTCAATCCAGGCTTCTCCATAGGTAGGTTTAATGACCGTACCTAAAATACGGAGTGTTGTTGACTTCCCCGCGCCATCAGGACCGATTAACCCATAGAGAGTCCCTTGCTTAACCTCCATATTAAAATCATGAATTCCCCATCGTTCCTTCTGCGAGGGATATTTTTTACTTAAATTTTCCGTTTTTACCATTGCAGTTTCCATAACCTACTATAATCCTATTCAAAATTCCTGGATCACCTAAGGTATTAAGCCTCACAATGTTGAAAAGAAATGTCATAATCACATATGACAAATGCCATATCGAAAAATTAACTGTTGCATATGGGTCATAACGATCCTCAATGTTATAATGGAAATATGGTTGAACGAAAAACCGAAATCGGTATTCGCAAAATTTTTCAGGGATATTGTGGTTTTGTCCTGGTATATCAACTTGCATTTGTCGCTTACACGTTTTTTGCAACTCGCACGCTTTATACGCCCTCTTTTCTTTTGTTTTACATCAATCTTGGAACCTTTGCTATTTTGTTTGGGTATCTTTCATGGGTATGGCTTGAAAAAAAACTGGGGAGTTTATATTTCCCCATAGCCATTCTAATTTCAACACTGGTGCCAACCTACTCCACGATATTTTTTTGGCCATTACAACTCACGGATCCTGTTACAGAAATCGTCTTCAGAAGCTGGTATCTACTGCCAATTCTGATCGTCCCATTTACACTTACAGCATGGCAGTATGGTTATAAAATCGCGCTTGGGTTTTCGATATTAATTTCTTTTTATGACCTGCCGTTTATTGTTTTTGAAATCGACTCACTATCGTTAGAGATGATTCAAATGATAGGGGTACCCATCTTGCGTGCGATCGCATTTGGGACTATTGGTGTCATCGTTGGAATGTTGACGGAAAGACAGCGTCATCAGCGCCGAAAACTCGTACAAGCAAATTTTCAACTGAGCAAATACGCAGAAACTTTAGAAGAACTCGCTATCAGTCAGGAGCGTAATCGCCTCGCAAGAGAATTACATGACACCCTTGCCCACACCCTCAGTGCCCAAATTCTTGCATTGGAAGCTTTACGTCTTACTCCCCCAAAAGATGAAACAGAACTTGATGAGATTCTATCAGAAATAATTGAAAACTTCCGAAAGGGATTAGCAGAAACAAGGCGAGCATTAAAAGACCTTCGCTCGAAACAACTTGAGGATTTGGGGTTAAAACAATCACTTTATAAGATCATCGAAGATGCAGCCTCAAAGGCAAATCTTGAAACCGACCTGGAAATATCAGAAAATTTGATGGAATTACCAGATGAGGTTGAAGATTGCATCTATCGAATAACAACTGAGGGCATCGAAAACATCATTCGCCATTCATTCGCAACCCGGATTAAATTAAGGCTCCTACAAAAACACGATGAAGTAATCTTTACTTTATCGGACAACGGTTCTGGTTTTGATCCAAAAGATTTTAACAATAAAGAAAAACACGGCATCAAAGGAATGAAAGAGCGTGCTTTGGCAAGTGGTGGTAAATTCCAAATTAATAGCAATCCCCAAAAAGGAACGAAAATTATCGTTAGATTTGAGGTAAATGATGATCCGCGTTTTTCTCTGTGATGACCAAATCATTGTCACTGAAGGACTGACCAAGATACTCTCAACAGATCCGGAGATCGAAGTGCTCGGCTCAGCACATAATGGCGTTGAACTTCTTGAAAGCATACAAGACGATCAACCCGACCTCGTACTCGTTGATCTGAAAATGCCGGTCTTAAATGGTATTCTGACCACTAGAAAACTTAAACAAGAATATCCGAAGATCAAAATTCTTGTTCTCACCACCTATGATGATGATGAATGGATTTTTGATGCCCTCCATGCAGGCGCAGACGGTTACCTACTCAAAGATTTACCGCCTGATGAACTTATCTCAGCAATAAAAGGTACTGCAAAAGGGAAATCCTACATTGATCCTCAAATAACCGGCAAAGTCATTAACAAAGCGACTTCTATACCCGAACCAAAGGAAAAAAACGAAAATTTTAATTTAAGCGAACGAGAAATGGATGTTCTCCGATTAATTGCTCACGGCTATTCAAACGCTGACATCGCAGATCGGCTTTTTCTATCCGAAGGTACAGTTCGAAACTATACCAGGGATATCTATACGAAGCTCGGTGTTTCAGCCCGCACACAGGCTGCTGTTGCGGCAATAAAATTCGGACTGGTTGACCTGTCTGACCTGTAATACCATCAATAATTTGCGTTTAACTATTTTCATGTCCCCATTAAGAATGGCAACCTCCTGAAGTTTAACAAAGCTGCATTTTATCTTGCAGGAAAGCCCGTTCTTTCTCACTCAAAAAGGCGATCTTTAGCGCATTTTCCTGGGCTTTGCGGGTATCATCCGCATTCAGCCCTGCTTTGGGAGCTGCAACCTCAAATTCATACCGCAATGTCACCGGGCTGATCCCCAGGTCATCGGTGTTGATCGTCGCCAGCAAACCCAAATCCAACTGCTTCTTCAAGGGGTGCGCTTGATAGCTCGGTACCGTGTTGGTATGCACATTGCTGGTCAAGTTGGCTTCAATCCCAATGCCCTTTTCCCGCATAAAATCGATCAATGCCGAATCCCCCATAATATTGACGGCATGCCCAATGCGGCTGGCGCCCAAATCCCGGATGGCATGCCACTCGTGTTCGCCCCACATATAAAGGTTACCATCACTTTCCCCATGGGCACGCAAATCAACCATCAAAACAGCCAATCCAGCAAAGCATATTTCAGCAGCTAGTTTGGGAAACGTCCCTGAAATGGCATTTTGCTTGCTCGCATTGCGACCATGAATCAGAATAATGGCTTTTTCAGCATCATTATTTGGGATATACCAGGCTGCCAACTTAATATGATCTTTGCGAGAAAAAACGTAACATCTTCAAAATCAACCCCAAAGTCCCCCGGATCATCATCGAATTGCGGATGGGGTCCTACCTTCGTGAGTGCCATCGCAGCAATGAAGCCAATCACAATGTAAATAACCACTGCAATAAAGATAATTATCAATACCCAATAAAGCAGTCCCATCTTATTCCTCTTCACAAATAGTCATTAAACACATAAGCTTAAGATTTTAAAAATTTTGTCTTATAAGTCCTTTATGATGCCAAGAAGTTCTCGAGAGAGGTCCCAATCCAATCGCTCTGTATCTGCCATATATTCAAAAAATCGCCTCAATCCGATCTTCGCTGGATTGTCCAAATCTTTTGACACCGTTATGTAGTCAATAAAATTTTCTTTCGTAATTTCTCGCAGGGATTTCATCCCACCTGATTCATTCAAGAGAAATACACCAAATATCCTGGCGGTTTCGTAATCTCTATTCGTGATTTTATCACTCCTCCCTTTGGCTCTTGAGTATTTCTTAAAGTATCTCAGGACAGATTTATTGGTTTCTTCAACCTGAATTTGTTTCTCTTTTTCTGATAGCGGAGATGGAGGAAGAAATGAGCTCCTAATGTTATGAAGTTCTTTTGCATTGATATACCATTTATTAATCATTCCCCGTAAACCAGGACCAAAACTGACAGGATACGAGGAGATTGATCCATCATAAACCAACACATTTTCAAATGGAATAATCGCAGTCCTAACCATAATTGGAATTTTTGGTAGTATTTCTTCAAAAGACGAGAAAAGGGGACAGACAGAAAAAATTTCCCCCAGATCATCAAACGCCATAAATATTCCCCTTCCGTTGATGACCTTCCCTAATGTGAAATCTCCATATCGAAATGTCTTCCAACTTTTGACAACTTCAAGATCCTCAGATTTGAAATCAAAGATATTTTCTTCTATAAATTCATCGATAATCCAAGAATTTGTCCACAACCCCGCTCTGAGCTCACTTTCTGCCTGCGGATTGTGAATATCGCCAAGGGACACAAGGATATCTTCTGGAAGAGTCTTAGTTATACCGTTAGTATAGACGAGCAAAGGGATAAAAATGTCATAAAAACGCTGAATTTGGGATGTTGACAAAATCATGAAATATCTCTTTCCTAAAAATCTTTAAGCTTTTTTCTAATTGCTTTTAGTTTTCATTCGTTTTTAAATAATTCTTTCCATCTTCGGAAGGAAATGTCGCCATTTTGCCGATGCATGCCAATCAGGCATTAATATTTATGGGTCTTAGCTGACTTTCAAAATCCAAGAGTAATTAATGATGATCTCAAGTAATTATAAACCGGTTATACTGAGGATGCCACAGTCCAAAGGCAGTATAATTCATCTGACACATTTCAATCGTAAAGGAGGTATCCATGTCTGCAGTGCACCGATTTACTGGAAACTTATCTAATAAAGAATATGTTTGGGAAGACGTTCCCACCCAAACATTCACTGGTGATTTTCTTGAAGGTGTGGTCAAACACGTGTTGGTTGGTCCTGAAGATGGCGCACCGAACTTTATCATCCGATATTTCCATGTGCCGATCGGAAAAAAGACATTTTTTGATCAACACCCCCACGAGCACGGCATCGTCATCCTGCATGGGAAAGCAAAAGTGCAAATTAATGATGATTTTTACGAGGTCTCGCCCCTGGATTCTATATTCATTCAAGGTAATGACATTCATCAACTCACCAACATTGGGGAAGAGCCCCTGGGCTTCATTTGTGTGATCAAAAGGCAAGATTAACCACATGAACATCCTTACAGCAAAACCTCTCTTCCATGCACAAAACATCTTAGGTGAAGGACCCCTCTGGCACCCTTTAAAAAACCGCCTATTTTGGGTGGACATCATCACAGGTGATCTTTATCAATCAGATGAAGGCTTGGAGTCATTTTCAAAAACCCATTTCGATTGTCAGATCGGTGCCTTTGGCTTTCGCAAGGAGGGTGGTTTCATCTTTGCCACGGATCAGGGTTTTGCATTGTGGGATGAAGGCCAACCAGAGCCTGATTTTTTCTGGAATCCCTTGCCCACCGATCGCAAGAATGTCCGGTTGAATGACGGCAAAGTCGACCCCGGCGGTCGATTTTGGGCTGGCAGTTTAGATACAGAATTGATCCAAGGCGAACTGTATCGGCTGGACCCGGATGGCTCGCAGCACACCCTTTTGCACAATCTTGGTATTTCCAACGGCCTAGGTTGGAGCCCGGATCGCAAGCGGATGTACATCACCGATTCGTTTAAATACTCTATTTACACCTTCGATTACGACCTTGTGTCGGGCAGTATCACCAACCAACGCGAATTTGTCAAACTGCCCAAGGACGAGACCGAAACCGTCCCCGATGGTTTATGTGTGGATGCAGAAGGATGTGTTTGGAGCGCACATTGGAATGGGTGGCGTGTGGTGCGCTATGACCCTGCCGGGAAACCCATCCTGCAAATAGACACCCCAGCACAACGGGTGACATCCTGTTGTTTTGGTGGAGAAGACCTTTCAAAACTCTTCATTACAACCGCCCGAGATGGACTTTCTGAAGCAGAGTTGGCAAAACAACCCCTCGCTGGCGATGTTTTTGTCTGTCAGACCAGCACTCAGGGGCAAGCAGCGAACTTATTTGGCACCTCCAAAAATTCGATTGAAAAAGATGAATAAAATCCCTATGACACAACCACAAGCCATTCTATGCATTGATATTGACGGCACACTGATGAATGAGGAAGGGCTAATTCATCCTCATGACGTTGAAATCCTACAGAATTTCCCCAAGGCGGTTCAACCCATTCTGACCACCGGCCGCAACATCAACACTGTCAAAAAGATTTTTGAGTCCAATGGGCTGCTCAAGGATTCCAAGCTTGAATTGCCAGGTGTCTTTATGAACGGCGGTTTAGCCTTTCTCCCTGGTGAAATACTATCCAGCCAAAATATCTTCACTCCTCAGACTCTGCAGGCATTAATCAAAATAGCCGTAGAGTCTAAAACAAGAGCTTTCGCTTTCTTTACAATAAGAGAGGTCTTCCTGGTTAATCCAAACGACGATGCTTGGAAGATCTTAGATTTACTATTTGAAGAGCCTCAAGCTTGTGAACCAGCCGATGTGCCCGGTGAAGTTTTCAAAATCATGATTATTGATAGAAATCCGCAAGCACCGGACCCAGTTAAATCGAAGGCAAAAGGATTAGATATCGAAATTGTTTTCAGCCTCCCCTTTGCCTATGAATTCAATCCCCTGGGCATCAGCAAAGCCAATACCTTACAAAAGCTAATTGCGGCATTAGGGATTGAAGGTCTGCCAATTTATGCCGTCGGCGATGCACATAATGATCTTTCGCTATTTGCACTCTCGCGCCAGAGTTTTGCCCCCTCATCAGCCCAACCAGCCGTGTTGGAACATGCGGATCACATCATCCAACGGGATAGGGATGGAATATTTTCGACCATTCTAAACCATTTAGAATTTCCCTGATTTTTATAGACGATTAGGGCTAGCCAAAACGGCCTGAGATATAATCTTCGGTTAATTTCTCTTCGGGGTACGTGAAAACCTTTGTTGTAGGGCCATACTCCACCAAATATCCTGCTCGATCCTCATCCATGTTGAAGAAGGCTGTGTAATCCGATGCCCTTGCCGCTTGCTGCATGTTGTGCGTCACGATGATAATGGTAAAACTTGTCTTTAGTTCCTGAAGTAAATCTTCAATTTTAAGGGTAGCAATTGGGTCCAATGCGGAGGCAGGCTCATCCATCAATAAAACATCGGGTTCTACTGCCAATGCCCTGGCAATACATAAACGCTGTTGTTGGCCACCAGATAGGGCTAAAGCAGATTTAGTCAACGTATCCTTGACCTCGTCCCATAATACTGCCTGTTTCAAACTTCGTTCAACGATCGATTCGAGTGCAGCGATAGACTTCAGCCCATGTGCCCTGGGACCATAGGCGATATTATCAAAAATTGATTTGGGAAATGGGTTTGGTCTTTGAAAAATCATCCCCACAGATTTTCTTAAATCCACAATATCCATTTCTATAATGTCATGAGCATCTTTTTCGATCTTACCCTGCGTGATAACATTGGGAATCAGGTCATTCATCCGGTTGAATGCTCGTAAAAAGGTTGATTTCCCACAGCCAGAAGGTCCAATAATTGATGTGATCGCATTTGACTTGATTGAAAGGTTAATATCCTTTAGTGCGCGAAAATCACCATAGCTTACTTCTAATTTTTCAACTTTGAATTTATTGCCGTGGTTATCATTAGTCATCGTCTTATGATTTCTTTCCGGTGACCTTAGCTGTCAACTTCCTAGAAAAAATATTGATTGTTAAGTTTAAAAGAATAATGGTAATAATCAGGATTGACGCAGTTGCCATCGCTTTATCAAATGCCCTGGTTTCAGAGGCCAGCATATAAACATGTAAGGCCATTGAACGACCTGAATTAAGAATTGATTTCGGTAATTGGTAGCTGCCACCCAGGGTAACCCAGAATATGGCTGTCTCCGCAATGATTCGCCCCACACTCAATACAATACCTGTCACAATTCCTGGTAAGGCGGAAGGCAGAACCACGTTAAAAACTGTATGCCATTTCGTAGCACCAAGGGACAAGCTGCCTTCTCGATAGGATCTTGGCACCGTTAGAAGAGCTTCTTCGCTTGTGCGGATAATGGTTGGCAAAACCAAAGCCGCACCACTCAGAGAGGCCGACAGCAGAGAAAACCCAAGTTTCAAATAAGAAACAAATAAAGCAAACCCAAATAAGCCGAAAATAATAGAGGGGACACCTGCGAGTATTTCAACGCCAGATCGGGCGGCTTTGATTAAGAAGGCAACAAACTTATTCTCCCTAGAGGCGTCACCCGCATACTCAACCAAATAGACGGCTGCACCGACTCCTAATGGCGTTGCAATCAGGACCGTTAGGATCACCAAGTACAAAGTGGTCACAATGGTGGTTGACATTCCACCTTCACCCGATACACCCCCAGCCGGACGGGTGGTTAGAAATTCAAGATTGATGAGTGGAATCCCTTGCAGCAAGACATAGCCAATGATCCACAAGACAAAGGCGACAGCCAGGATACCGCATGACCAAACCAGGATGTATCCCAAAGTTTGCAGCCTTTTTTGCCTCTTTAAACTGTTTTGGGTCTTCGCCTGGGCGATTCTGCTTTCAACTTCAACTGTCATCACTCATCCACCTTACGAGACCGCATGAAAAACCGGGCGCTGCTGTTAACCACCATAATCATCAAAAACAGCAGCACACCAGTAAAAAATAGCGCTGATCGATGCGCACCTGCGGCATAATTGATCTCAACGGCAATGTTCCCTGTCAGTGTTCGAGCAGTATTCAGAAAAAGAGTCAATGGGTTGTCTGTTAATGGGTTGGGCATTGCAATGGAGTTCCCAATCACCATAATCATCGCCATAGTCTCGCCCAAAGCTCGTCCAATCCCCAATATGATAGCAGCGATAATCCCAGATCGAGCTGCAGGCAAAATCACCTTGACAATCGTCTGCCAATGGGTGCCTCCTAAAGCCAGGGATCCTTCTTTATACTCCCGAGGAACCGCTCGGATTGCATCTTCAGCAATATTTGTTACCGTTGGGATGATCATCACCGCCAAAATGACAGATGCGTTCAATAAACCAAAACCCGTATTTCGGGGAACATCAATGTTGCGAATTAATGGCGCTAGCACAACCATACCAAACAAACCATAAACAACAGAGGGGATCCCCGCCAGCAACTCAACAGCCGGTCTGACAGCCTCCCGAACAGCCCGGGGGGCAACTTCTGCTAGCAATATCGCCGTGCCAACAGACAAAGGGACACCAATCAGAATGGCGCCAAAAGTGCTCAATATCGACCCAAATATCATTGGGAGTAAGCCAAATTGAGCTTGATCCGTGCCAATTATGGAACCAGGCCGCCAGATTGTTCCTAAAAGCATGGTATCCAAGCCAATTTCTGCCACAGACTGCCAAGCCTCTGTCATTGTAAAAATAAATATTAATAACACGATAATAATGCAGCTCAATGCTGTTCCCAACAAAATGTATCGAATTGCATCATCGATAAATTCACGCTGTTTTGAGCTTTCCTCGTAATATTGATCGATCTTCATGAGCGCAAAAATCAGCCCAGCCGGAATGATCGCATATGAGAGAAAATACAGTAGGCCTCGACCGATAACTTGCAGGATGGCTGCAAGGGGCACCACAGTTTCACCTGCAAAAATGCTCGACGAAATCGCAAAGACAATGATCACAAAATTATAAATAATGAATATGATAAGACCAAAAAGCAAAACCGTACGTGCCCAATTCTTAAATAGCCAAATGCCTCTTGCGACCATTATAAGCAAAACACCGGCGAGGATTGCACCAGCACCAAAATGAATGTGATTGAATTGAATGATCGCATCTTCATTGACTTCAATGAATTCAGGGGTCAGAAACAAATAAATTGCAAAAATTAAAGCAGCAATTGCAGCGATTCCAATAATACCTGAAAGAGATTTTGAAATAATGTTGACATAAAGTGGCTTTTGGAGGGGTTGAGTTTTTTGATTCGCCATCTGAACCATTCCTGGTTGTTGAAGGGGCATGAGCATAACGTCCTGCCCCTTCAACCTGTTTGTTGTTCAATCGTCTAGCATACCATATATTTGAAAGATTGAATGCTAATTGACGGTTATGTAGTCTTCTGCCACGATTGCCTGACCTAAATCGCTCAGGATAAAATCGAGGAAAGCTTTGGCTAAATCGTTAGGTTCACCATTTGTTAGCATATTCAAAGGACGGAAGATGGAATAATCTCCGGATTTTACATTTTCCACAGAGGGTTCTACGCCATCGATAGCTACAGCATTGACACTTTCATCCAAAAAACCAAACGAAAGATATCCAATTGTATTCGGGGTGGTTGAGACAGTTGTACGAACCTGACCGTTGGATTGTTGTAGGATCGCATTTTCGGTAATGACAGCTTCTATATCACCGCTCTCCATCACCAATTCTTCAAAAGCAGCGCGGGTTCCTGATCCCTCTTCACGGGAAACAACAACGATCTCCGCTTCGGGGCCACCAACCTCAGAGAAGTTGGTAATTTCACCGGCAAAAATCATCTTAACCTGTTCGATAGAAAGTGAGGGTAGTTCAAGATCAGGGTTTGTAACTATGGCGATACCATCAAAGGCAATAGTATATACTTGTAAATCAGGAAAAGTCTCAAATTCAGAATCCTTAACATTTCGAGAAGCGTTGCCAATATCAACAGTGCCTTCACCCGCTGATGTCACACCAACGCTGGAACCACCTCCCTGAATTTCAATGGTCACATCTTGATTATCAGTCATAAATGCCTCAGCTAAAACTTCTGCTAAAGGCTGAACGGTTGTAGAACCAGCTAATTGAAGTTGCCCAGAAAGCGCTTCTTCGTCAGCTTCTTCATCTTCCATACCATCTTCATCAGTCACTGTAATGTAATCCTCTGCCACAATGGCTTGCCCTTCAGCACTTAAAATGAAGTCAAGAAATGCTTTTGCGAGGTTATTCGGTTCTCCATTGGTGAGCATGTTCAATGGGCGAAAGATGGGGTATGTACCATTTTTAACATTTGCAACTGATGGTTCAACATCGTCAATAGCGACTGTTAGCACACTTTCATCCAAAAAACCAAAGGACAAATAGCCAATGGAGTTGGGCGTTGTAGAAACAGTTGTTCGAACCTGCCCGTTGGATTGCTGCAGGATCGCATTTTCGGTAATGACAGCTTCTTCATCACCGCTTTCCATCACCAATTCCTCAAAAGCAGCTCGGGTCCCTGATCCCTCTTCACGTGAAACAACAACGATCTCCGCTTCGAGGCCACCAACCTCAGAATAATTGGTGATCTCTCCTGCGAAGATCGCTTTGACCTGTTCGATCGAGAGGGACGGGAGTTCCAAGTCGGGATTGGTTACAATGGCGATGCCATCATAAGCAATCGTATGGACAATTAGCTCAGGAAACTCCTCAAACTCCGATTCCTTCACATTTCGTGAGGCGTTCCCGATATCCACGGTTCCCTCACCGGCTGACGTAACACCGACACTGGAACCACCTCCCTGAATTTCAATGGTAACGTCCGGATTTTCAGCCATAAATGCTTCGCCTAAAACCTCTGCCAAAGGCTGAACAGTCGTTGAACCCGCAATTTGGATCTGACCTGAGAGTCCTACTTCTTCTGTTGCTTCAAGCTCATCCGTTGCCTCAGGTTCAGTGGTATCAACCGGAATATCTAAATTCGGTTGACATGCCGACAGCAATAACCCAGAAGTGGCAAGCAAAACCATTAATACAATAAATATACGTCGCATTTATTCTCCTTGTAAGATTTTGGGGGAAATTGAGAAAAGTAATTTTCATCATGATTATCATATCAAATGGGACTTAACAACATGAAAACTGTGAATTAACGTTTTGTCAAATCGAGGTTAAATCTCTGCTTTCCATTTTGCGATCCTCTTCGATATTAAATTTTCAAAATGAAAGTCCACAAACCACCTCAGGAATACACAGAACAATGACTGATAGTCCTATGGATCTATTAAAAAAAGGACTACCTGTATCAATTTATCAATTCTTTATAAAGATTATGGAAGGATATTTCATAGCAATTATTTTCAACCCTTGCATTTCCTTCATTATTAGGAGTAAAATTATCTTTATTATAAGGTTTATTCATCTAAAAAAAGAGGATAATATGAAAAAATATAACGCGGTTATCATCGGAGGCGGTCCATCTGGCCATTCTTGTGCAGTGCGAATTGCTGAAATGGGGGGCAAAGTAGCGCTGATTGAGCGAGATTACATTGGCGGCATCTGCACCAATTGGGGTTGCACACCAAGCAAAGCGATGATTGAGTCCGCTAAAGTGGCGAATGAAGTCAAATCCAGTGGACGTTATGGCATAAAGGTTCAAAGTTACGAAATCGAATTTCCTCAGATTGCAAAGCGGCGAGAAATGGTAGTCCGTAATACTCGTGAATTCATCACCGATTTGCTCAATCATCATAATGTAGATATCTTCCGGGGAGAGGCTGTTGTTAATTCTCCAACCGAAGTCAAGGTTCGCTATGGAAAATTAAATAACGATACTTATGTCATGGATTACACAGGGGAAGAAGAGACATTGCAAACAGATAATATTGTGCTCGCCACTGGTTCAAAGCCACTCATCCCGGGCTTTATCGATGAAAATGACCCAACCATTGTAAGCAGTCATCGCTTGATCACAATTGAAGAATTGCCAGAAACTTTGACCATAGTTGGCGGCGGTGTCATAGGTATTGAGTTTGCTACAATATTCTCCAACTTGGGCAGCCAGGTTACCATCGTCGAGTTGCTTCCCAGGGTATTAGCGATGATGGATCCTGACATTTCAAGTGAAATCACCCAAATTATGGAAGCAAAGGGTGTGAGAATTTTGACAAACCATAAGGTAACAGAATTGAATAATGGGATTCTCAGGGCTGTGAACCAAGAAACCAATGAAACGGTTGAAGTTCGTTCCAAGATGAATCTAATTGCCATTGGTCGGTCTGCCGTGTTACAACAAGACCTTTATGACAAATTAGGATTATCTTACACCCGTAAAGGCGTGGATGTAGATGATACGCTGCAAACATCTGTTCCAGGCATTTGGTCAATTGGTGATGCGACAGGAAAATCCATTCTTGCCCACTGCGGAATCCAGCAAGGCATCATTTGTGCAGAGAATATTATGCGTGGTGAAAATCCACCCCGCTTGATGGATTACAGTGTTATCCCCGCGATTGTTTACAGTTTGCCAGAAATCTTCAGCATTGGTCTGGTGCCTGATGACCTGTCAAATGTAAAAGTGGTAAAAGTGCCCTTTGCCATTAATTTACGGGCAAATATTGAAGAACATAACGAAGGTTTCATCAAACTCTGGATACGCGATAACAAGGTGATTGCTGCGCAGGCAATTGGATTCATGGTATCTGAAATTCAACAAGAGTTAGCCAATATGATCGCCTTGGAAACAGATATCGATGAAGTGGCAAAAATCGTCCATGTCCATCCCTCTTATAACGAAATCATCCGTTCAGCTCTTGAATATGCTGAAGGAAAAGCGGTTGATTTTTACATCTAACACTGGCTAAATTCCATAAGAAAGTCAAGCCACCCACAAAGCGAGCGGTTTTTGATTAAGGGCGTTCCTCCCTCAACTTTCTCGAACATTAAAAAACTAGGCTGCCAAATTTTTTTCTTGGCAGCCTGTATTTTTATTTTTAACTTTAATTAGAAACTTAGACGCTCACAACAGAATTTTCCAATCCCATTTCGTTGGGAACGTAGGCATCAGCTTCCCAATCATTTTCCCAGCGTTCACCATCTAAAAGATATCGAAATTGGTAATCTTGACCCTTCTCAAGCGTCAACGCTGTATAGAAAGTGCCGTCCTTTTTTTCTTTCATCGGGTTTGTACTTTCATCCCAATCATTGAAATCACCAACCAAGGTGGCTTTCTTTGCATTAACTTCGGCGGGGAGATAAAACCAAACCCGACAATTGTCACCATTTTTATAATAGTTCTTTTTTAACATGTATTTCCTCTCTTTTCTATTAAAATGTGGCCCTATCCTACCACATTGATTAGCAAATTTTGTTAAAAATTCGAGAGTTTACAATTTGTTAAAGATTTATTTCACTTAAATGGTAATTTATTGACTATAAACGAAGCGAGGCCCTCTTTTTAGCTAAGAAAGTAGGTTAGTCTACCAAGCCATAGAACAAGGGCAAGGGATCAACGGGGTCTGAAGAAATTTTGACGGCCTCTTGCAGACTTGATTTCGCAGCCAGCATCGAATCTTCCGTGCGTGCATGAATCGTAAACAACCGATCACCCTTGTTGACCTGCTGTCCCACTTTGACCAACACCGATATACCCACTGCTGGGTCGATCGGCTCTCCCTTTTTAGTTCGTCCCGCACCCAACACAACAGCTGTCTCCCCCACGGTGCGGGCATGCACCTGACTGATATAACCATCTTCCTGTGCTCGGATGTTTGATTTAATGGGTGCTTGGGCTAGTTTCTCAGGATGGTCAACAAAACTGACATCTCCGCCTTGGGCGTCTACAAGTTTCTTAAAGTATTCAAAACCTTGTCCTGAATCAAGCGCTTCAATGACCATCTTCCGTGCTTCCGTTTTAGACTTTGCCCTTTTCCCCAATGTGACCATCAAGCTGGCAATTTCCAAACAGTGCTCAACAAAATCTTCTGGGCCTTTTCCCTTCAAAGTTTCAATGGCTTCCTTCATTTCAAGGGCATTGCCCACCTCAATCCCTAAGGGCTGATTCATATCGGAAAGCACCGCCATCACATCCCGACCACTTAATTCACCGATGGAAACCATCAGATTAGCCAACTTACGAGCTTCCGCCACAGTTTCCATAAAAGCGCCATTACCCGTTTTAACATCTAAGACAATCGCTTGGGCGCCAGCCGCAATTTTCTTGCTCATAATGGAGGACGCGATAAGAGGGATCGACTGCACCGTCCCGGTCACATCTCGCAATGCATACAATTTTCCATCGGCAGGGGCTAAATCCATGCTTTGCCCAGAGAGCACCATGCCCAATGTTCCCAATTGATGGATAAACTCATCTTTTGTGAGGTTTGTACGAAAACCAGGGATGGACTCAAGTTTATCGAGGGTGCCACCACTGAAACCCAACCCGCGCCCGGACATTTTCCCAACCGGTAGGCCACAGGCGCGCACCAAAGGCACCACAGCAATAGAAGTCTTGTCACCGACGCCACCCGAAGAATGCTTGTCCACAGCAATTTCGACAACGTCACTTAGGTCCAATTGATCGCCGCTATCAGCCATGGCCAGCGTTAAATACGTCGTTTCCTCTGCGCTCATACCCTTCAATAACACAGCCATCGCCCAGGCGGCCGCCTGGTAATCAGGAATATCCCCTGAAGTATATCCCTTGATGAAGAACTTAATTTCACTTTCGGTCAGGCTTTCGCCATCTCGTTTTTTCTGGATGATATCTACAGCACGCATATGCACCTCCAAAATAATTTTACCTTAAATAGAAAACCGCAAGATGGTTGAAAAATTCAGCGCTAATCTTACGGTTTAATAAATTCTAATGACAATATTATTCCTTTAATCGAACGGTGACCTTCCTTCGAGGTTCTTCACCAAAGCTTTCGCTCTCCACATAGGGGTTTTCCTTCAACTCAATGTGGATGATCCGACGCTCGTTCGGCGGCATAGGTTCCAAAACTTGTTTTCTGCCAGTGCTAACCACCTGGTCAGCAATTCTCCTGGCGAGCTTCCGCAGTTCATCCTCCCGACGTTTACGGTAGTGCTGCACATCAATTTGCAATGGCACCCAACGATCAAGTTCACGACCGACAATCAACCCGGTGATGTATTGTAACGCGTCAATTGTCTCTGCTTTACGGCCAATCAAAAAACTGAGATCATTCCCCTCGATATCAATCAAAACGGGTTGCACTCGATTTGCATCACTTTCACCCAATTTCACTGAAACATTTGCGTTTACCTTCAGCTTTTCTAAAATGATGTTGATCGTTTCGCGAGCAATGCTAACTTCTTCAGGCTCCTCTGCCGTTGAGCTGAGTGCTTCAGCTTCTTGGGGTAGTGACGCCGGCTTTTGGGTGATTGCTGTTTCCGATTTTTCTTGCTTTTGTTGAATTTTCGGGGCTTTAATTTTTAAGGCAATCCGAGCTTGGCGTGAGCCTAGGCCCAACAAGCCCTTCTTTCCTTCGTCTAAGACCTCAACATCGACTTCTTTTCGACTTAAACCGAGTTCTTTCAACCCCTTTTCTAAAGCCTCTTCGACTGTAGGGGCAATAATTTCCAATTTCGTTCTTTCCTCTGACATACTTCCCTCGTATCGTATTCTCTTCGAATCGTCAATAAATGCTTATTTTTTCCGTTTGGGGCGTTTTCGTTTTGGCAATTTGCGAACATTTGCTGAGGAAGAATCTGTCAATTCTTCTTCTTCTTCGTCAGGCACAGGGACATCCTCAACCTTGGCTTCGATAACTTCAGGCTTCTTTGTTACAGACTCAGACCCATCTTTTTTCTTCAAAAACGGAAGGATGTTACTCCAATCCGCACGCCCAAGCGCCATATATTGGAAAATACCAAAAACGTTGCTGGTCAAGAAATATAAAGCAAGACCAGATGCCAATGAATATGCCATCCAACCCATTAAAACGGGCATATATAGGTTCATCGATTTAGTCATCATCGCTGTCTGGTCATTGCCAGAACTTGGCGGTTGGATTAATTTGGATTGCAAATACGTTGTGATGACCACAATGATCGCCAGCAACGGAATACCAATCCCAAAAATCTGTAATCGCTCAGGTTGACCCAAATCCATCCACAAAAAGCGGTTCTCTAAGGGCAACAACTTGGCAGCATCAATCAGCCTCGGATAAATTAATTCTTCCAAACGCTGGAGCTCGAATGGCGTCGCAGCCATCGCTCGGATCACACTCTGATAAACACCCAAGATAAGTGGGAGCTGTATCAGGGTTGGCAAACAAGATCCCAAGGGGTTGATATTGTATTCTTTATATAGCTTCATTTGCTCTTGAGCAAGTTTTTCTTTATCGTTCTTATATTTCTCTTGCATCTTTTTGTAGCGAGGGTCTTGCTGTAATTGCTGCAAGCCTTTGTTCGATTTAAATGAAGACGCTGTCAAAGGATGGGTCAATAATCGCATTAGGATGGTAAACAGAATGATCGAAATCCCAAAATTATGGACCAGCGAATTGATCAGGAGTAAGACATTAACAAAAGGTTGAATAATAATGGTTTCCCACATGAATTTATCCTCTAATTCTCAGGGGTAGTGGACCAGAGTTGCACGCCAGCAATATCAAACCCGTAGACCAGATTCTCACCCTCAATTGTACCGGCTACCAGGATCTGACCATTTGTGACAGGTGCTTGGTAAGTTTCACCAACTAAAGTGGCTTCCCATAGTGAATTACCATCGAAATCAAAGGCTTTCAGAAGCCCTTCTTTTGTAGCTAACACAAATTCATCATCCATGGCCGTTAAACCACCGATGACAGAACTGGTAACTTTTTTCTGCCAGCGTTCCTCACCATTTGCCGGATCTAGGGCATGGACATTTCCCGCAGAATCCGCAAGATAAAGTGTTCCGTCTAACAAGGCAGCTTGTCCCCAAATGCTCTCTTTGGACTCAAAAGACCAGCGTTCCTCGCCATTGGAGGTGTCCAAAGCCACAACCTCATTGCCAAGAGAGTTGACAAATAGCGTGCGACCGTCCTCACTTATGACCGGTGTGCTTGGAATTGCGCCCTTCATTTCAACGGACCAGCGCTCCTCACCATCCAATGACAGAGCATAAACAAAATGGTCCATCGATCCTACATAAATTGATCCATCGTGGATGACGGGTTGTGCCCAAATGTAATGGCCTGTCTCAAATGTCCACAAAAGCTCCCCGTCCTCATCTAATACATATAGATTTCCATCGTTCGATGGCGCATAAACGATGCCATCGTTTTCAGCAGCTTTTCCAATGAAAAATCCTTCAGCGCCAGTGTAAGTCCAAATCGCTGTTCCCGTTTCTTTATCTAGTTTGTGAAATTGATTGGCTAAATCACCAACATAGACAAAGGACTCCGTCACAAGGGGTGGGGCATAAAAAACAACTTGAGCGCTGCGCTCTTCAGGGTAAGACCATTCCACATCACCAGATTCGATATCCAAACCATAAACGAGGTTGCCGTATGAAACATATGCCATTTCATCGGAGACCGAAATCCCCGGTGTGCCAGATACCCTTGGTCCTGGAACACAGGCACTTAGGACCAACATCAATCCTGATAATAGGGCCAAGATAAAGATTTTATTTATTTTCATGCGTTTGCTCTTCTCAAAAATGTTTATGGAACCGGGTCAATACCACCCGGATTAAATGGGTTACAACGTAAAACTCGTTTCACAGCCATCCAGCCCCCCTTCAGTGCACCATATTTATAAATAGCTTGATAGCCATAGTGTGAACATGTGGGATAGAACCGACAAGTATCTGCAGGCAATAGAGGTGACACAATAATTTGATAACCTCGAATCAGCGATAATAAAATTAAACGCGGTAAAGTTCGAAGAGAAAAATGAACTTCCCTTAGTCTTGGTTCATGTGCTGAATTGTTGCCAGTTTGTACCACTTCTGTCAACTTAAGTGTTCTTTCAATAATCCTGCCCGATAAAGTATGGTCCCCAGTGCTTTGATAAAGTCTGCATAATCGATTGTTAAAAGAGGACGTCTTGCAACTAATACAAGATCATATCCTTGGTGCAAATTCTCATGGAATTGAAGATATGCGGATCGCAACCGTCTCTTTGCAAAATTCCGCTGGACAGCCTTTCCAACTGACCGTCCAGCGATTACAGCGACACGATTTATTTCCATTTTGTTTGGTAATACGCCTAAAACTACGGCTGCGTGAACGTAACTCTTTCCTTCTTGACGTACACGATAAATATCTTCACTTTTTGTTAATCGAAAACTTCGTTCCAATAAAATTCCTGTTGAGAAGGGCACCTCATAAATCAATAATTGGCAGACATCAAATCATCTACCAGCGATTTCTCTTTACGTGATTATTTGCTTTTTTCGCTAATTCGTGTCTACCCTTGGCGCGTCGTCGTTTTAATACATCACGACCACCTTTGCTTTTCATTCGTGCTCGAAAACCATGTACCCGGACGCGGCGACGTCGTTTAGGCTGATAAGTTCGCTTTGGCATTCTTTATGAGTCCTTTCTTGTTATTTTCTTTCTGTTTAATGACTTGCGCATTAAGACAGCCACCAATTATACCGTAAGCATTAATGATGGTCAAACATTCAAAGTAGATAATTTGCTCGCTAAAGTTAACATCCAAATGCCGACGAATAGCATTCTGACTAAGTTCACTTTCACAATCCTTGGGGGAGATATTTACACAATTTCGCCCGTTACGGCCGATGAACCGGGGTGATGCGACTTAAGCGAAACTATGGAAATTTTATTCCACATATCCTTATCTGCTTGCGCTATGACACGTATGTAATTATCCGTCAATCCATTGAGCGTCCAGGTGCCTTTTTCCTTTGGCTGGCTGGATTCCCACAAGACTTCCCTTGTAGTGCCAATAAAATGATTGCGATACTGATGCCCTAATTGCTCGAATAGTTTTCGCAATTGCGCATTGCGCCCCTTAGCAACTTGTCGGGGCACCCGTTCTTTGAAGGTATAGGCTTCTGTTCCTGGGCGAGGAGAATAAGTGAACACATGCCCCCCGGCAAACGCCATTTCTTCAATAAAAGCCATCGTTCTGGCAAAGGCGATTTCCGTCTCACCCGGGAATCCAACAATTACATCTGTTGTAATCGCCATGTCTGGAACACGCATTCGAATCTCTTCTATCAAATTGGCGTAACTCCCGGTTGAGATTGGCCGACGCATAGCCCGCAAAATCTGGTCATCACCCGACTGGAGTGGGATATGTAAATGCTGACACAACCGGTCGTCTTCCCATAGAGTCAGCAATTCCGGATCGATATCCCAGGGCTCAATCGAAGACAATCGTAACCTTGCCAATCCGTCAAGCGCTAGTAGGCTTTCAATTAAATCAGCTAGTTTTTTCCGGTCCGAAAAATCACGTCCCCAAGAACCCAACTGGACCCCTGTGAGCACAATCTCCTTCGCACCTCCCATAATTGCTGACTGAATGTCTTGTCGAACCTCTTTAAGCGTTCTGGATTGGGATTTTCCCCTAGCAATTGTAGTCAGGCAATAGCTGCAGTGATGGTTACAACCCGTCTGAATTCGAATGAAAGCACGTGTGCGCGCCCGATCACCAGGCAAAGGTTCACGGATGAGTGGATGCCCTACAAGCGCATCAGACGATAAATTCAACATTTCAAAGACAATATTATCCTTGGATGCATTGTCAAAAACATCGGTGACCCCCTCTAAATTTTGCGCTTTTTCCGGATATAAAGTCGCCCAACATCCGGTTGCTAAAACACGTTTAGCCCCTTGTCGAGCCGCACGGCGCAATTTCTTCCTCGAATCAGCCGCTGCTTTAACAGTGACCGCACAAGTGTTGACAATAGCAATATCCGCCAGGGAAGGGTCCGCCACAATATCATGCCCAAGGGCTCTAAATTGGTTGGCTAATGCTTCGATCTCACTCTGATTCAATCGACAGCCAACAACATCAAAAAATATTTTCATCTTTATTAGGGTTTTGCGACGATAAAATTGTCAAAAATGATTTCAGTGCCTGGTTCTGAGAAATTGCCCACAATCAGGCCAACATCCCCCTGAGACAAAGACCCGTCGGTTACATGTAAGAGCCGCTCTCCATTGACGATCAGAAGCAAGTGCTCCCCTTGGCATACAGCTTGGATTTCATTTTCTGAATTACCTTGCTGGATGGCTGCGCTGAAATCCATATGCTTTTGCGCAATCAGACTTTGTTGACCTTCGACCGTCTTAAAAATGCCATAGTACCCGTCAGATCCGAGGACAATTGCATAATAATTCGCATCATCCTGATAGCGACACATCACTCCAAAGAGGTTGTTTTCTGGTCCGCTAATTTTTTTTGCGCGCACATGAATGATCGTGTCTTTGAAATTCAAGCCAGGGACACTCCAAAATTGATAATTTTCAATCCCTGCCCAAATTCGGAATCCACCCCCATCGTAACCAGCATAACCGATATCATCATCAAAAGTCATCCACCCCCCACTTGTGACCTCAAAGCTATCCTTGAAATAAATCGGATCATTGGAGACCCATGGTAAGGTATCCATAGGGATCCCTAATTGCGTACATCCTGTCATAAGGATCAGCAAAATCAGCGGCAAAATAAAAAATTTCTTGTTTCTTTTCATAATTATCATAATTGATTGGTATTGAATAAAAGGAACGAATAATTGGTGCTCATGCAGTGACTTAGATACAATTTTTAAAGACGCCATCAATCAACAGAACTGCTTTGAAAACAACGTACTGAAATTATATCGCAAGTCTCCAAATTTAAAGCCTTAATTTTGAGTCCATTAACAAGAAATAAGTTTCAGTTAAAAAGAAAACACCCCGAAAGGGTGTTTGTCCAATTCTCAATATTTCAGCCCAAGAAATAACCCCGCCATGTCGTGAGTAGCTGAGTTTTGAACCTGAGTAATCAGGTTTGTCGTACCCATCAGATTCGCCTTGACTCTCGTCTATCGCGGCACTGAATGGAGTTATGACGTTTGTAAAGGGTGTTGGCCCGAAACCGGTATGCTACTTCACAAACACAGCAGGGTAACTTACTTATACCATAATTATGAACACTTGAAAAGTAAGTTTTTGTTAAAGATTCCACTTCCAAGGATCACCAATCCTGCGTTGTCCTTCTCAAATATTCTATGGTAAATTTTAGGATAACAAAAGTTTGGAGAAAAATGCAGACGAAAAGAACCTTCATAGCCCTCGATTTTCCATTAGAGATTAGGCAAAAGATCAGGGACATAACAGCTTACTTCAAAACACAGTTGCCTCCAGGATTGATCAAATGGGTCGATCCTGACAATATGCATCTGACATTAAAATTTATGGGAGAAACACCTCCTGAAAAACTGGCAGACATTAAGCACGCCATTTATCAACTAGGTGCTGTCTTTCCCGTTTTTTCAATTGAAATCGAAGACTTGGGCATGTATCCCAATTCAAAACATCCGCGTGTGATCTGGTTGGGTATCAAGGGTGAAAATAATCTGATTACCCTCCATAACCAACTCGATCAAGCGCTCAATCAAATTGGCATTCAGCCTGAAAAACGCCCATTTAGTCCCCATCTGACCATTGCCAGAGTTCGTCGAAGTGCCGATCAGGACTCTGTCCTGCAGATTGGCAAAACCCTGTCCCAATTCAAGGTAAGTCGTTTAGGAACGGTCCATGTCCACGAAATTGTATACTATCAAAGTGATTTAACCCCTCAGGGACCAAATTATACAATTTTGCAGACCACACCCATGAATAAAGTATAATTCAACCATTAGAGTCAAAAATTGATTAGAAGAGGTGAAAACTGGAAGCAATAACTTTAGCAAGAAGTATCGCAAATTTTTTGGAAAATAAAAAGGGGGAAGACATCATCATTCTGGATGTTGTCAACATCGCATCTTTCACAGACTATTTCGTCATTGCCAGTGGTTCAAGCACACGCATGCTCCAAAGCTTATCAACCACTTTAGCACGAGACATCAAGTCCAAATTTCACAAAACGAGTCCACCCCAGGGAAACCCCGATTCGGGTTGGGTCGTATTGGACTATGGTGATGTGGTCGTGCACTTGTTCTCTCCGGAACAAAGAAGTTATTATGATTTAGAAGAATTATGGTCAGAAGGAAATGTGGTTCTTCGTCTGATGTAACGACCAAGGGTCACTCTTGATTGAATAAAACCATAAGTAGTAAAACTCACCAGTAATCCAGTTGCAAATAAAGCACGAAAATAAAGGTCGCTGACCAAAACTTGTATTTTATTGATACAAGTTTTGGTGCGACAGATGCATTCATGAATTTATTTTGACGGACAAAATGGATTACTTACGCCTTAACAGCACTTAATACTTCCTGACTGTGATCAGATGGCTTGACGTTTTTGAAAACCCGTTTGATCATGCCCTGGGGGTCAATGATAAAGGTCGTCCGATAAACACCTTCATATTCACGGCCATAATTCTTTTTTATGCCCCAAACCCCAAACATGTCACACACCTGATGATCGGGGTCTGAGAGTAAGATAAACGGAAGATCATATTTTTTCCTGAATTTAAGATGAGATTCCTCTGTGTCAGGGCTAATCCCAAGCACCTCAACCCCTGCATCACGGAAATCTTGATACGAGTCTCGGAAAGAACAAGCTTCTTTTGTGCATCCGGGTGTATTATCTTTGGGATAAAAATAAATTACGATCGTCTGCCCTGCATAGTCAGATAATTTATGGACCTTGCCTTGGCTATCCTTTAATTCAAATTCGGGGGCTTTGCTTCCCTCTGAAAGTACCATGTGATTTCTCCTATTTTTCTAAAGTTTCTTGTTAGTCAAGATTTAATAATGATTCACACTATAAATTTATCGGATCCAAAAAGCCAACCCGATCAGATAGATTGGTATTAAGAATACGCAGGCTGTTGACACCTGCATCGCTCGCCAAAAGGGCTTACTGCCACGACGAACACGTTCCATCAACCAAATTTCCAATAAGCCTATCGGCAGTGCTAAGAAAACTGGCCAAAGCAGGAACCATGGAAACCCCAACACAGCGTTAAGCGCAAACAAAACAAAAGTTAACAAAATCATCGCATTATGCAGGAACATGACTTGTTCCCAACCCATGTTCCTGATGAGGCTATGGCGCCCTGACTTGGGAGAACGGTCAAATTCCATCAAACGCGATAACAGGCGAAAGGCGATGTATGCCGGTATCAAGCTGAAAACAACCATCGTCAACAATCGATGAATTTCATCCGATTGGAGGAAATAAGCGAAGGCTGGGGGGATAATTACAAATATGCCAGTTTCAAATAGAAGCTGAAAAGGGCGTAATTTATCATTCATCTTTGCAATCACATAGAAAAGTGCGAATAAGCCCATCAATACCAATAAGAAACCCAAGCCTTGCCATAAAATCCCCTTGACCATCCAGTCGACAAAAATTAGGATGGCAATTGTCATTAATGTGGCTGAGGTCAAAGCTGAGCTCAGGCGAAGTTGTTTTTGATCCTTTAATGATAGCTCTTTAAAATCTCCAACAGGGTCGTTAATTTGCATCAACAAAACAAGAAATTCAAGGCTAATGCATAAAAGGATTAAAAAGAATAAACCCTGAAAAAAGACCAACCAGCTTCGCATTTCCTGCACATACTGAACCAAACCTGCACCCAAGGCGTAAGTTGTGAATAAGCTGAATAATTGAAAAGGTTTTAATGCCGTTAGTAATTTTTTGGCGTTTTGCATCTGGCATCCTTGCCGATCACTTTGAATTGACTTTTACCTTATACCGGTTTAAGCAGAAATTGAAAACCAGCATTTCTTAATAATTTTAGCCAAATGGTATAATGTGGGCAAGTTATTGTCTAAGATTACCTGCTATGAAAATAAAAAACCGAATCCATTTCAGCTTAATTGTCGCGCTTCTTTGCCTACTTCTGTTGCCAAGCCTCAAAACCAAGGCAACACCAGATGCGCTCACCCTTGATGCACCTGCTGCATGTCCCTCAGGAGGATGTGCCGCCGGTCAGCGGCTTAACTTCCGCGTCGATTTTTCGCTTTCACCGCATGCAAACTACTCTCCCAACACTCAGATTTGTGTTTACACCGAACAGGCTAATCAGGAGGTTTCAGAAACAAACCCCTGGGCGGACACAAGCCATGGTTGGATCTCCCAAACCGGCGAAATCTCAGGCGTAACTTACGATGCGAGTGAAGACAACACCTTTTGCCAGGAAAATGGAACAAGCTCGGAAAACTTGATTTTCAGCGTCAATGCAACCCATTCTGACTCCGTTAGTGATGAATTGGCCTTTGCCCTTAACATCAATTCAACGGCAACGGTTGACACCACAATCAGGGTAAAAATTTTTCAAAAGGATAACAATGGCGAATGGGTAACCACGGCTCAAATTTTAGAAACAACCATTCCCGTTACAGCGATCAATAATGTCGCCTTTGTTGCCCTCACCCCTTCAGATTGTGGCACCCGCTCACCTTGCTTCGTCAATTCGAATGATGACCTCCCCAATGGCATCGGCACAGGATTGCGGGATGCAATTGCCGCTATGCAAACGGATTCAACCATTCAAATCTTAGGCAATTACACCATCAAAGATCATGCCGTCTTAATCGATAAAAACCTGACTATTTCAGGGTCTGAAAATGCCACGCTCAGTTATTCTGGGTCAGTGTGCGATGAACCCATGTTGTCAATTACTGACGGTGTGACGATAAAAAATCTCATCATCAGCGACGGTGAATGCCAAATGCCATCGCGCGACCTTTTTCAGATCGATTCACCGGATGACGTAACCATTGAAAACAACACCCTGACCAATGGCGCTCGCGCCATTCACGTTGAGGATAATACTGGCGATGTTAGAATTGCTTATAACCACATTGCGGATAATGAAAACTATGCCATTTTTCGCGAAAACGGCAGCAGCCTGGGCCAGCTCTATATCTATGCGAATAACATCATCGACAATCACAATGGCAATCAAGTCAATTGTAATAATCACGGCAGTGCACATCATAATTATTGGGGCACCGAGGATGATCAAGGCTGGGAAAATTGTAATAGCGACCCCACGAAAATTTTGGGCGCACCCATTCTCAACACACCCTCTGAGCCTGGCGTTGATGCGGTTCGGGTGACCGTTGGCAATACATTTTCCTATTATTTTGACGAAAAAATTGGGCTGCGTCACACCCAAGGCCAGGATTTTGACCTCATTATTGTGAACCATGGACAAGGACAAGAAAGCAATATTCCTTTCCTCCTGTCAGGGTCAGGTTCAATTGAAGCCTGCTCCAACTTTTATGATGTCTTTTTGGCTGAAAATGCTCAAGCCGATAATTTGATCATGTCCTTCAAATACGACTTGAATGAGACCTGCATCAATATTATCGAATCAGATTATTATTGCAGTCATCCCGATGGGAACAGAGCACCCATCTGGTGGTTTGATCCTGCTGGTGACATTACGGATGGATGGGATCTGGCTGGAAAAAACCCAGAAGGCGAAATATCCGCGAATTTATCTGGACAAGAAGCCCTTTGTGACCCAGAAAATGATGAGATTACCATCGTCATAGACAGTACCGGCAACCCCAACAATAGCGATGATTTGAATTTCACCCCCTTTGTTGTGGGCTATCAAATCGATGAGGGCATCCTCCTGGATCAATTCACAGCTTTGATGAATTTATCAACCGCTGATTTATCCTGGACAACCAGCTTTGAAAAGGGCATCCAGGGTTTTTATCTCCAAAGAGGCGCAGCAGAAACAGGCGTTTACAATCGCATTTCCGATTTAATCGTCGCAACAGGGGACAGCGAGGAACTCAAGACTTATACATATGCAGATGTCGATTTGGATCAGAATCAAGCATATTTCTACAAATTGGAGGCTATCGACCTTGATGGGAACACCATCAAGACCTTTGGCCCATTTAGTACCCTCTCATCCACACCCACAGTGACAATTACACCAACAATTTATGCAACACCAACCCAAACAAAAACGCCCAGCGGATCAACAACAGCGTTTCCTACTCGAACAGCCACCCGTTATATTTTCAGGACTTTGACGCCGATTCCAACTGCCAGAAATACACCGCAAAGAGCACCCACGCAGGTGAGAACCTATGGCAGAACGCCCACCCAATTTCAGACAGGCATTGTCAATGCAACGCAACAAACTGACCCCAACACAGGCTACCCAATGCCGCAAGAACAAACGCCAACGCCCTCCGATCAGGTATTAGGGCTTGGAGAAGAGCCAGAAAACACCCCCTTCGCTCCTGGAGATGAGGGAACGCCGCCAGCAATTGCTGAATTACCTGAGAATCAGGAAAATGCCAGCGACACTTCAACATCAGAGGATATGAACGAAATAGTGGCAACTTCAGCATCACAAAGGTTGAAGACCGTGCAATGGTCATATTTAATTCTTGGACTAATGGGGGGTTTGGGATTATTGGGTGTGATAAGTTTCATCTTGACCAAAACTCGTTTCCCTTCAGCTTAACCCCTTAATTTTTGACTTTTATATGAATTTGTGCTATCCTTTGCAGGCAATTATTTCAGCATCGGGATAGGACATATGCAACGCGAACGGGTATCTGAAAACGTTTACTGGTTCCAAAGTGAGACTTACGCACAAGTGACAGCGGGGGTTATCGCCGGCCCAAAGTGGGCGGTTGTCGTAGATACGCTTATGCCGCAAGAAACCCTGGGGATTCGTAATTTCGTAGAGGAAAAATTAGGCTTAGCCGTTCGGTATGTCATCAATACCCATTATCACGCGGATCATTGCTGGGGAAATTGTTTTTTCCCAGGTGCCACCATTATTGGGCATGAAAAATGCCGAGAATTGTTGATTAAGAAGACACCATCCGCATTGGAAATAGCCCGGCAAGATAGTCCCTTATATAAACAAATCAGTATCATTCCACCACAAATCACCTTTAGCCAAGGGACATTCACCTTGCGTGTTGGGAATAAAACCCTTAAATTATTCAGCTCGCCTGGGCATTCTGAAGATGGCATTTCTGTTTTAGTTGAAGATGATCGAGTATTGTTTGCCGGTGATGCCTTTATGCCCATACCCTTCATCGTGGATGGCGACCTCGATCAATGCGTTCAATCCCTGCAACACTTTGCATCTATGGGATTGGAAAATATCATTCAAGGCCATGGGGATATTATCCTTCGTGGGGAAATTGAGGATAAGGTGCGAGAGAACATTACCTACCTCACTGCCCTCCAAAAAGCAGTCAGATCAGCAAGACGTCGGAAGAACTCCATTGAGATATTGGACAGCATCGGGGTTGAGACCTGTGGCAAAAGCAGGATTCTGCTTGGCGGCCTTGCCAGTGAATTACATAAACGCAACCTGCGGGCACTTTACTATCAGACTATTGAACACGAAAAAGAAGCTTTAGCTGAAACAGAAGGCTTCTAACCCCACAGCACGCTGAACAGAATCATCACAATAAACATACCAAGGGGTTCTGACCAAAAAGCCCAACCTCGCCGAGCTTCAGTGATGGCTGTGACTATGCTGGTAAGTGCATAAGCTGAACCCATCAGTAAAACACCAAATTGCGTCGGCGATAGGGGCAAATAATGAAATCCAATCGAAATTTCAGACACAATCAGACTTATCACCAGTGCCCAGAGGGTTTGCCAAGTTCCCAATCGCATATAAAGCGTCCTTGAGATGACCATCATCCCCCCAACTGCAAGAATTGGCAGAAGAATATACAAGCGTAAATTTGCCGATCGTACAGCAATTGCCAATAGTAAATATAAAGCGTAAGACAGCCCAGTCAGGGCAATGGTTGCAAGAGGGTGACGTTCATCTTCTGTGTTGATCACGTTATATTCTGAAATTAGCACCGCTATCAAAAGAAAGCTGCCAAGGACAAACATAACCAACCATTCAATGCCGCCAGGAAAGGCACTTAATGTCACCCCAATGGCTGAGGTTGTCAGAACCGGCAAAATCCAATGACGAACATATTCCCATCGCGATTGATATCGCTCGTTATCAGGATGCGACAATATCAGCCAATCCATGCCAGCGGCTGCAAGAAAACCAGTCAGAAGGATCACAATCGTTTGAATGTTCAAGGAGAAGTCTAAGCGAATGCCAAACACGGTTAATGAGTAGATTTGTGTTGGAAATGATATCAGCTGTGTTAGAGCAAATGCCAGCATAATCACAGCAGCAACGATTGACAGCCTGTTGATATCAGGGAGCGATTCACGAGGATTCATAGTCTCATTTTACCATTTGAAGAGCATATCAAGCTCATCGCCAATCATAGGGTACGCAGGAGTTTTCTGCCCACAAATAAAGAAAAGATAATGATTACAAGTTAAAAAGAAGCAATTATTACATAAAAAATTAATTATTTACCTTAAAAAGCTACTTCTAACGCCTCACAGTCAAAGCAAAAGTAAACCTCACCCTACTGTGATCTAACGCAAAACCATCGACTGGACTTTCGCTGCCTCCACAACATCTCCTATAAATCACCCTTTGAGGGTCGAATGTGGTAAAATTAGTAGTTGTATGAACACAAGTTCTGATAATAAAATCACACAACCCAGTATCATTCAGGCATTACTAGCCGGCTTTAATACCATCGCTAACAAACCCTACCTGATGCTTTTCCCAATCTTGTTAGATCTTTTCCTTTGGTTTGGTCCAGCATGGCGGGTTGATCAGTATTTTAACCCTTTCCTTCAATCATTGTCAGGATTGCCTGGCCTTGACAATCCAGAGTATGCGCAGTTGCTTGAGGAATTACAAAGTGCCTGGCAGACGGTTCTATCCAATTTTGACTTAGCGGTAACCCTCCGGACAGTTCCCATTGGGGTGCCAAGTTTAATGGCATCGAAATCACCATTTTCAAATCCAATAGGGAATACCCTTGTCTATACACCACAAACTGACCTTCAAATTCTTGGTTTATTATTTATTTTCTTACTAGCCGGTTATGTTTTAGGCAGCATATATTTTAGAAACATTTCAAACCAAATCATCACACCCATCAATAAAGAGAGCTTTAAAACCTTCTTACGCACTTTTTCTCAAATTGTATTGCTGCCGATCTTGATCATGATCATTTTCTTAATTATCGGGATCCCAATTGTGTTTATTGTTTCAATCATTACCGCGCTTTTCCCAGGAATCAGTAATTTCGTTGTTATTCTTATCGGGATGTTGCTTATTTGGAACCTCATCCCCTTAATTTTTACACCGCACGGAATTTTTCTTTATAAACTAAGTTTATTCCCAGCGATGATGACCAGCATTCATGTTGTCAGGGTCTCTATGGGGAAAACGGCCTGGTTTCTTTTATCTTCAGTGATCTTAATTCAGGGGCTAAATTACCTTTGGCAAACACCCCCTGCGGACAATTGGTTTTTGATCATCGGAATTTTTGGCCATGCTTTTGTTGTTTCAGCGGTACTTGCGGCATCATTTCACTATTTTATCGATGCTACGAAATTTTCACAGTCTTTATTGACACAAAAAATAAAGTCCGCATAAATTGAACGTAATTTTAGTTAAACGGAGTAAGTAGATTGGCAAAAAAACCTGTTTCATATAATGCAAATGATATCCAAGTCCTAGAGGGTTTGGAAGCAGTCCGCCGACGTCCAGGTATGTACGTGGGTGGTACGGACATCAAAGCCCTTCACCACTTGATTTATGAGGTCGTAGACAACTCGGTTGATGAAGCCCTGGCGGGTGAATGTGACCAAATCAATGTCATCATCAACGAAGACGAAAGCGTCACGATCATCGATAACGGTCGGGGAATCCCTGTTGATCTTCATCCAGAAAAGAAGATCTCAGCCCTGGAAGTCGTTATGACCACCCTCCACGCTGGCGGCAAGTTTGGCGGGGGTAGTTACAAAGTCTCCGGTGGTCTCCATGGTGTTGGCTCCTCAGCCGTTAATGCCCTTTCTGAATGGTGCGAGGTCAAGGTTTATCGAGATGGGAAAATCTATTTTCAACGCTACGAAAAAGGCATCCCCATCGCGCCCGTCTCAGTTATTGGGAAGGTACCTAAAACACAAACGGGAACGATAACCACTTTCAAGTACGATCCAACCATATTCAAGGGTGATGAATCTTATAAATACGAAACCCTGGTACAGCGATTTCGCGAGATGGCTTTTGTCACCCGTGCAGTGTCAATAAGCTTAGAGGACAGACGTGATGGGAAAGAGACAACCTTCTATTTCGAAGGCGGCATTTCTTCCTTCGTTAAGTACCTCAATCGCAACCGGGATAGCCTGCATGATGTAGTCTATGTAGAAAAAGAAGTCGATGATATTGGCGTTGAAATCGCCATTCAATACACAGACGCCTACTCAGAATCCGTCTATGCCTTTGCCAACACCATCAATACCATCGATGGCGGCACCCACCTAACCGGCTTGCGGATAGCCTTAACGCGCTCCATCAATGATTTCGCCCGAAAGAACAACCTGTTGAAGGAAAACGACGCCAACTTTTCCGGTGAGGATACCCGGGAAGGGCTCACAGCCATTGTGAGCATCAAGCACCCTGATCCACAATTTGAAAGCCAGACCAAGGTTAAATTGATGAACGCCGAGGTTCAAACGATCGTTCAACAGGTCTTAAGTGACGGTTTCAGCAGCTTTTTAGAACAAAATTCTGCAACAGGAAAGAAGATAATTCAAAAATGTCTCACTTCTGCCCGGGCGCGCGCTGCTGCCCGGAAAGCTCGCGACCTTGTCATCCGAAAATCAGCCCTGGAAAGCATGACGCTCCCCGGCAAGCTGGCAGATTGCTCCGAACGAGACCCCCAACGCTCTGAATTATATATCGTCGAGGGTGACTCAGCTGGTGGATCTGCCAAACAAGGCCGAGATCGCCATTTCCAGGCAATTTTGCCATTACGCGGCAAGATTCTCAATACAGAGCGAGCTCGATTGGATAAAATCCTCAACAACCGTGAGGTCAAGTCCCTTATTTCTGCTCTGGGTACTGGTATCGGGGATGGATTTTCATTAGAGGGTTTGCGTTATGGTCGCATTGTCATTATGACGGATGCTGATGTGGATGGTTCTCACATCCGCACCTTACTACTCACCTTCTTTTTCCGCTATATGCAGCCATTAATCGAAAATGGGCACTTGTATATCGCTCAACCGCCGCTTTATCTAATCACCCACGGTAAAGAAAAAGAATACGTCTATACAGAGGAGGAACGTGAGCGATTAATCAAGAAAATCCAATCGAACAGCGGAAAATATTCACTGCAGCGGTACAAGGGTTTGGGTGAAATGAACCCCGAACAATTATGGGAGACAACCATGAATCCTGAAAATCGCATTTTGCTGCGGGTCAACATTGAAGATGCCGCAGAAGCGGATCGGACCTTTGACATGCTCATGGGGTCAAAAGTACCCCCACGCCGGCGGTTTATCCAAACCCACGCCAAGGAAGTTCGAAACCTGGACGTCTAAGGTCAATTATGTTCACAAAAGGCTGTATCTTCGCAGATACGGCCTTTTTTATTTCTTGCGATCTTTGATGATTAGAGCCTTCTCAATTTAATCGACTTCTCACATGTGCCGTTAGCATCCCAACTGGATGATATAATTTTTATTCGAATTATTCAATCCAGTAAACCAAGCCTATGAATGCATTTCTAGCCACTGTGCGCATTTCCTTCAGACGGCAGCTTACCTACCGGGCCGCCAACCTTTCTGGCTTAGCGACCAATTTGATGTTTGGTTTTTTCCGCGCGGCTGTGCTGGTCACGTTGTATAACGAAAGAACCATCGTTAACGGATTGACCATCCAGGGTGCCATCACCTATGCGGGCCTTTCCCAGGCTGTTATTGGTTACTTGAGTTTATTTCATTGGTATGAGTTGATGCACACGGTCTATGATGGACAGGTTAGTTCAGACCTTCTCAAACCTCAGAATTTCTTTGTTTATTGGCTGGGCGTGGATACAGGGCGTGCATTAGGCTCATTTCTTGTTCGCAGCCTGCCCCTTTTTCTTATCTTTGTACTAATTTACGATGCTGTTTTCCCACAAACCCTTTTACAATGGTTGTTATTCCTTTTATCATTGGTTTTTGCCCATTTTATCAGTTTTGCTTGGCGTTTTTTGGTCAACTTGGCAGCCTTTTGGACCCCCAATGCCCTCGGCATCGGTCGCTTCGTTTTCGGCCTCAGTTGGATGTTTTCAGGAATCTACATGCCACTGGATTTATTTCCTGATTGGCTGGCCAAATTTTCCCGAGCGACCCCTTTTGGCGCTGGATTTTATATTCCCATTCAAATCTTCCTGGGGGTCGTTGAAGATCAAACCGTTGTGTTGAGTTTAGGCTTACAGCTCTTCTGGATTATCGTTTTGGTCATTCTAGACCACATGATCCTATCCTTTGGCATTCGTAAATTGGTTATCCAGGGGGGCTGAAATCATGAATTCTATCAAAATTCTCAAGCGTCTCTTGCAACTGCAAATCAAATCTCAACGCCAATATCCCCTGCCTTTCCTCTTGGAAATTCTTAGTTCGGCCATCATTCTTGGCTTCTATTTTTTTTCATTTGCCTTGATCCTCCAGCGCTTTGGACAAATTGGCGGCTGGACCATTGGTGAAGTTGCCTTCATTTGGGGAATCACCGAATTCAGCTTTGGGTCAATGGATATGCTTTTCAGCGGCTTTGACTACGACACTTTTGGTCCAATGATCAGGAAAGGTCAATTTGACCAGTTGCTGCTGCGGCCGGTCAACATCACTTTGCAGGTATTTGGGTCACGCTTTGTTCTGCGCCGCTTGGGCAAGATGCTGGAAGGTTTGATCATATTCATTTATGGCATCAGCATGCTCAATATCGATTGGACGGTTGGAAAACTGCTCTATATCCCCATCTTGATCATCAGTCAGGTGTTGTTTTTTGGCAGTTTGTTCATCATCGGTGCTACCACCACCTTTTGGACGATGGAGCGCTTAGAAATTTTGAACATCTTCACCTACGGTGGCAGTGAAATCATGTCCTACCCCATGCACATCTTTCCCCGACCTATTCGTTTAATCTTCACTTACCTGGTGCCTGCCATTTTCATGAGTTATTTTCCTGCAGTATATATCCTCGATAAACCTGACCCCGTCAATGCCCCCGAATTTGTTTCTTTCCTGGCACCACTGGTTGCTGTGATCATGCTGTGGTTGGCATTACGATTTTGGCATTTTGGGATCAGAAATTACCAGAGTTCCGGAAGCTAGTCATGACACCAATCATTCACGTCAATAACCTTAGAAAGACCTATAAAGTTAATAAGAACCAAAAAGGGTACTTGGGTTTACTTAAGAACATCTTTGACCATCAATTTAACCTGATCCAGGCGGTGAATGGAATCAGCTTTGACATCCAACCAGGTCAATTGGTCGGGTATATTGGTCCCAATGGTGCCGGTAAGTCAACCACAATAAAGATGCTGACCGGATTACTGGTTCCAACTGCTGGGGACGTCAGAGTCGATGGCGTCATTCCCTGGAAAGAGCGTAAGACTTACGTAAAAAATATCGGCGCAGTCTTTGGTCAGCGGACCACCCTATGGTGGGATCTTCCCATCAGTGATTCTTTTGCCTTACTCAAGGATATTTATGAAATCCCTGAGGAAACCCACAAGGCTAATCTCAATCTGTTTCGGGAGATCCTTGAGCTGGATCCTTTTATGGAGGTGCCTGTGCGCGCCCTCTCCTTAGGGCAACGGATGCGCGCCGATTTATGCGCTGCGTTTTTGCACAACCCGAAATTGGTTTTTCTAGATGAACCAACCATTGGACTGGATGTTGTCGCTAAACAACGCATTCGAGATTTTATTCAATTCATTAACACTGAGAAAAATACGACCATCCTGTTGACAACCCATGACATCAACGATATTGCTAAACTATGCGAAAGAGTAATGATCATCGACCTGGGAAAAATCCTTTTTGACGGCTCCTTAGAGACCCTCCTTACGACTTTTGGCGGACGCAGAATTCTCAGTGTGGAATTTGCTGAATTTTATCCCGAACCTATCCTTGATGAGACTGACATCATCCAAATAGAGGGTCTCACAGTGGTTTACAGTTTTGAAAGAAAAAAAGTATCTGCGTCAAAGCTCATTCATCAACTTTCCGAACATTACCGCATCAGTGACCTTGAGGTGCGTGATCAACCCATCGAAGATACCATTCGAGAAATTTACGAAAATCAATTATTGTATAATCATCCTTATGACAAGGAAAATTCTTCATCTTGATCTGGATGCCTTTTTCTGCGCCGTTGAGGAACTTCACAACCCATCCCTAAAAGGAAAACCCTTTGCGGTCGGTGGAAGGGCGGATCAACGCGGCGTGGTTGCCTCCTGCTCCTATGCTGCCCGGATGAAGGGTGTCCGCTCTGCAATGCCTATGGGGCGTGCGCAGCAGCTTTGTCCAGACTTAATCGTGGTTTCATCACGACACGGCAATTACAGTGAGATGTCAAAAAAAGTCATGGCGCTGGTTGAAATCTCCCCCTTTATTGAACAAATCTCCATTGATGAGACCTTCATCGATGTGACAGATATCCAAGAACCGCTGTTGGAGATCGCCAAAGGCCTCCAAACCCGCATCAACAATGAGCTCAACTTACCGGTCTCTTTCGGCGGTGCACCCAATAAATTGGTCGCCAAGATCGCCAATGATTGGGGAAAATCACAAAAAAGGTCTGTTGAAACCCCTAACACAATCACGATCATTCCCCCAGGGGAAGAAGCAGCATTCTTAGCGCCTTTACCCGTGGAATCTTTGTGGGGTGTTGGCCCAAAAACTGCCGAAAGATTGGCTAAAATTGGCATTCGGACCATCGGACATTTGGCAGCTACACCCGCGAACACCTTGGAAATGCTTTTTGGGGATTATGGAATCGCTTTGCGTCAGCGTGCCCAAGGGATCGATAACCGCCCGGTTGTATCTGAGCACGATGTAAAATCCGTCAGCAACGAAGTAACCTTTGCAAAAGACATTGATGATGAGAATGAATTAGTCCAAACCTTGCGGTTTCTATCCGAAAAAGTTGGTCGGCGGTTGCGCAAAGCTTCCTTAGGGGGCAGCACCATTCATATTAAATTGCGTTGGTCCGATTTTACAACCATTACCCGACAAGTAACCCTCCCTTCCCGTACAAATCTCGACCAAGAAATCTTTAAAACCGCACTGTCTTTGTTCAATGACCATTGGCCCAAGGGAAAACCGGTCCGGTTAATGGGCGTAGGCGTTAGCAACTTGGGAGCACCCATTCATCAATTAAATTTATGGGATCGAGAATATCAAAAGGAAGCAAATTTGCTCAATGCTGTGGACGATCTGCGAGAGCGCTTTGGCAAAGATATTATTATGCGCGCCAATCAATTTCAGGATTCTTCATCTGAGGATGAGGACAATGAATCCGCCAATACGCCTTGAATTTCATGAATTGTCTAGAATTGATCTTTTACCATCTATGCACTAATGCGTAAGCCCTGATAAACGCCAACCATCTCCTTCGTCACCCATTCCCAGCTGAATTGTTTTGCATAGCTTGCAGCCTGGTTTCCAAGTCGGGCTCTCAATTCTTGATTAACAAAAATGTGGCGTAATTTTTCAGATAATGCTTGCGGGTCTTGTGCTGGGACGAAATACCCCGTTTCACCATCCTGAACTAGGTGAGCCAAACCTCCCACCCTTGAAGCAATCACAGGTGTGCCGCAAGCCATGGCTTCCAGAGCGACCATCCCAAAACTTTCGTAGTGCGATGGCATAACAACCACCTCTGCGGCAGCATAGTAATAAGGAAGGGTATTTTGGTCTCGTTTTCCCAAAAATAAGACCATTTCATCCAAATCCAGGTCCTTGCATAGCTCTTGCAATCGCGCCATCTCAGCAGTCGTATCCTCCAATTCGCCGTTCGGTTCCCCGCCAATGATCACTAAATAATGTGGACAGCGGAAAGAAACACAATTATGCTTCACAATCGACATTGCCCTGATCAAGGTATCCACCCCCTTAAGGGGTTCGATTCTACCAACAAATAAAGCCACTTGCTCCGTTGGCAAGATCTCAATTGCCTCCTTAGCCTCGTCTTGAGGAATGGGATAAAAATGATGGACATTGACTCCGGGCGGAATAATCGAGATCTTCTCAGGGTTCACACCATACAGCTTTTCCAAACTGTTTTTTTCTGATTGTGTTGATGCAATGATGTGGTCAGCCATTCGCATAACAAATCGCTCACCCTTGATGCGTTCCTCACCCTCGCGCTCCTCTGGTGTCCGACCAATCTCTTGTTTGATTAACCCCAATGTGTGAAACATTTGCAGCAATGGTACCTGCCAATTTTCTTGTAAAATTGCCCCCGCCAAACCCGATAACCAGTAATGCGAATGAATCAGGTCGTAGTGAAGACCCTTTTTCTCAGCAAAGTCCATCACACCATTGGCAAATTCAGTCGTATATGCCCGTAATTGTTCTTTGGGTACGTGCACCTCTGGACCTGCGGGAATGTGCACTACTCGATTGAAGTATCCCAAATCGTGAGAAACCTGCGGTATGTGGTCATCTTCCGACCGAGTATATACATCCACATGAACCCCTGCCCGACCTAAAAACCGGGTCAATTCCCGCACATAAACGTTCATACCACCCGTGTTCTTGCCCCCTAAGATAGCCAGTGGACAGGTGTGATAAGAAAGCAGTGCAATATTCATAGGTTCAATCTCCAAAAAGCGTCTTGCAAATCGAAAATATAAAAGGGTATAATCTTTGTCACGCCAACGTAGCTCAGCGGTAGAGCAGACGCTTCGTAAGCGCCAGGTCGAGGGTTCAAATCCCTCCGTTGGCTCAGTCCTTGAAAAAAAAACAGCTTAAGGCTGTTTTTATTTTAACGTAGAATTTGGCATTTTACCGTTTCATCATTATAATAAGAGCCTGCTATTGTTAGGTTTTATTGCGCAAGATTTATGGAGGAGATTTATGGCAAAACTCTGTGTTATTGGTACTGGCTATGTAGGATTGGTCACAGGAACATGTTTCGCAGACATGGGTCATCAAGTTGTCTGTTTAGATATCGATGAGGCGCGCATTAATGGTCTCAAGCAAGGCATTTTGCCCATCTACGAACCCGGATTAGAACAACTGGTTGAACAAAACATCTCTGCTGGCCGCCTTGCGTTTACCACCAGTTATGCAGAAGCCTTGCAAGATGCGGATTTTGCCTTTATTGCCGTTGGGACACCTTCTAACGACAATGGCGAAGCGGACATGCATTATGTCCGAATGGCAGTCAGTTCTATCGCTGAAAACCTGGACCATCCCATCATCATTGTCAATAAGTCCACGGTGCCCGTCGGGACCGGTGACCTGGTCGCAAACATGATCATCGATCAAAACGGCGATACCAGCCCGCAATTTAGTGTCGTATCAAACCCAGAATTTCTACGAGAAGGCTCAGCAATTAACGATTTTATGAACCCAGATCGTGTGGTTTTAGGATCAACAAATCGTGAAGCCGCCGAAGAAGTCGCTGAACTCTATGAAGCCCTCCGATCGCCAATTATGATCACAGATTTGCGCACGGCAGAAATGATTAAGTACGCCTCCAATGCTTTTTTGGCAACGCGCATCTCTTTCATCAATGAAATTTCAAATATATGTGAGTCCCTCGGCGCTGATGTTAAGGAAGTCGCCAGGGGCATGGGCATGGATAAACGGATTGGCCCCTCATTTTTAGATGCAGGACTGGGCTGGGGCGGTAGTTGTTTCCCCAAGGACGTCAAGGCTTTAACATTCATGGCGGCCACCCAGGGTGCCCACCCACAATTATTACAAGCTGTGATGGCTATCAACTTCAATCAACGAGTACGGGCTGTCAATAAGTTATCACAGGCTTTAGGCGATCTCAAAGGCAAAACGATTGGGGTTTTGGGGTTAAGTTTCAAGCCCAACACAGATGACATCCGTGATGCCCCCGCGCTGGATATCATTCGCATGCTGTTGGAAGCTGGGGCAAAAGTCCAGAGTTACGATCCCCAAGCGATGCAAGCCAGCAAAGAGGTGATCCCCGACCTTCATTTATGCGAGGGGCCTTATGAAACCGCCCAAGATGCCGATGCCCTCCTCTTGGCAACCGAATGGAATGCCTTCAAATCCCTTGATTTTGAGCGCATCAAAGCAGCCATGAAAGGCAACGTGATCCTAGACGGACGCAATATATGGGATCGCTATGAACTGCATAAAATGGGCTTCAACTATATTGGGATGGGTGTGCCTTCTGTAAGTGAATAGGTTTAGACTCACTTAACATCACATATTACTCCCCATCAATCATTGTTGCGGTGAATTATTCCTCAATCTCCTGCGCTTGCTGATCTTCTATCGGAAGATCAATAATCTTGTCTTGGTCTTTATCAAAGGCAAAGGCGTCCAATTTATACAAAATTAGAAGATTGACCCCCATAAATAGAATGGATACTGCCGTCACCCACCCATAAGACAGCCCTGCCTCTGCAAAACCGATGATCACACCGGTGACAAGAAGTTCAAGGCCGATGGCGGCTGCCAGCCAAATCTTGTTCTTGCGCTTGAAAATTTGGTAGATAAGAATTGTCACAGCAATATGCATCACAAAAGCAGCAACACGCTCCAGAGCCCCTGCCAAAGGCACAAAAGGTTCGACCTTCCATAGCTCTTCAATTTGCATAACAAATTCAGGGTCCAAAGTGGTTGTCTGGGGGTCAATATTGACATTCCTGATCATCGGGATGAAAGTTGCCAGCAAGGGGATGCCCACCAACATGATGCTCTCTATACCCCCAAATCCAATCCCAACGCCGTAAGCTGCCCGTAAAGTTTTAAGATCCTCGTTGATATATTTCATCCCCAACCAACGAACCAGAACGCCAATCACCACCGTGAGCAACACACTGATCACAATTTGAAGCACGTATAGCGTCTGCTCGGTTAAAGACAAAGTGCCATTTCCAACCAAGCGCAAAAAGCCAGTCAATAGTAATGAGACGATCGCCTGGGCCAAAAAATACGCCAATGCGCCATAGGAAAAATAGCGCCATGGCACATGATGCTTTTTGTTGAACCATACTGCCACGCCAATAGGAAGCCCGATGGTAATCAGAAGTGCAACAACAATTGCTATGCTTAATAAGACCATTATTTTCTCATTTCCTTTTTATGCAAGGATCATGCGAGCATCCAGCACCTTTGCCCCTTGCCCTTTGGGTAAAACCAACAAGGGATTGATCTCAACTTCCGCAATTTCTGGAAAATCCAAAGCAAGTTGACTCAGCCGCCCAATGGCATCGACAACAGCGTCCACGTCAAATTCCGGGCCACCCCGATAACCCGCCAATAATCGGCCAGCTTTTGTCAATTGAATCATTCCCTTTGCCTGGTCTGAAGACAGCGGTGGGATACCGAACCCAACATCCTTGAACAATTCAACCACAACACCACCCAAACCAAACATAATCAAGGGACCAAAATTGGGATCCCTCTGCATGCCGACAATCACTTCCATGCCTTTGGGTGCCATTTTCTCCACCAGAAAACCTTTAATTTCAGCATCAGGGGCTGCTTGGATGATCTTTGACTGCATCGCTTGCACAGCATCCCTGACTTCATCCGTTGTTTTTAAATTAAGGGCTATCCCACCCATGTCGGATTTATGCAGAATTTGAGGGGAAACAACCTTCAAGACCACAGGATAGCCAATTTTTTCAGCAATTTCGGCAGCCTCATCTGCGCTTTTCGCCATATCCCCTGCGATCACATCCAATCCATAAGCATCAAAAATCGGCCGGGTTTCCGCTTCGCCAAGGGCTTTATTGTTGGCAGCTAATAGCTGTTTTTCCACGCTTGCAGTATCTAAATCGGTGAAACGCATTGCCGGTTGATTATCGTTTTTTAACCAATCCCGATACCACCCCATAGCACCCAATACCTGCCCGGGTACCTCTGGAAAGACTGTCATGGGCACCTGATTGCGATGCAGCACACTGCGGGCTTCAGCCAGGCTTTGGTCACCGACCATACACGCCAAAACGGTCTTTTTTGTGTTATTCGCATTCTTCACAATAGCTCGGGCAACTTCAGCCGGGTCAACAAGGGATTGCGGCACCAAGATCGGTAAAAAGACATCAATACCGGGTTCATCCAACAAGGTTGACAGACAATGGGAAAATTCCTCCGGTGTCGCCCCACCCAACATATCCACAGGGTTTTCCACCTGCGCGGAGGGATTGAGCTTTTCCGCTAGAATTGCTTGTTTTTCTGCGGGAATGGTTGCCAATTCAAAGCCATTAGCGGCTAATGCATCGGAGGCAAGGGCAGAAGGTCCGCCTGCGTTTGTAAAAATGGCCACTTTATTGTGGACAGGCAAAGGTTGACAGCTCAAAGCCCAGGCAACGTCAAACAGGGCTGATAAACTGTTGACCTCAATCACACCGGCTTGCCTGAAAGCAGCTTGATACGCGGCGTATGAACCCGCCATAGACCCAGTGTGGGAGGAAACCGCCTTAGCGCCTGCATCAGTCTGCCCAGCCTTTAATAACACGATCGGTTTTTCGCGAGAAACCTGACTGGCTATCCTTAGGAATTTTTCACCATCCTGGATTTCTTCAATATAGGCAGCAATAACATTAACTTTGGGATGACCGCCAAAAAATTCGATTAGGTCTGTCTCGTCGACATCCAATTCATTGCCTAAACTAGCAAAATGGGAAAAACCGATCTCCTTGTTGGCGATGTAATCTACCACGCCACCGCAAATCGCACCAGATTGGGAAAGAAAGCCAATGTTGCCTGTGGCTGGAACCCCCTGGATGAAGGTCGTGTTCAACCCCGTATGCAGGTCAAGGGTGCCCACACAGTTCGGGCCGATCAAACGCATGCCGTATGATTTGGCAATCGCAAGGCACTCACGTTCCAATGCCACGCCATCCTCACCAACCTCTTTAAAACCACCAGAAATGATGATCACCGCTTTTATGCCCCGCTCACCGCATGCCTTGAGAACGCTCGGTGTCATCGGCGCTGGTAATACCACCACAGCCAATTCAACCGGGTCTGGCACGGCCGACACCTCCGGATAGACCTCCAGACCTAAAATTTGATCTGCTTTGGGGTTAACTGGATAAATGCCACCTTTATAACCGTAGACGGTCAGGTTTTTTAGGATGCCATGGCTTAATTTGCTGGGGTTGGTCGAAGCGCCAATAATTGCAACACCCGATGGGGAGAAAAATGGAGAAAGGTTGCCTGTCATGCACCATTCCTTTCAAAATCTTGGATAGAAAATACCAGGATATTATACCCGAGATGCCGTCATCGCTTTGCAGACACATCGAATATAATCAAGATATGAACATCACTGCCGAACAAAAAACCCTGCTCAACCATCCGATCGATTCGAAAATTTTTCTTCGTGGGAGTGCTGGCACAGGCAAAACCACCGCAGGCACGCTATGGCTGCAAAAATTGCTCAAAAGCGGTGTCCCTGCCCGGGAAATCCTCATCTTTGTTCCCCAAAGGGCTTTAGCAAATCCCTACCTGGAAAAGCTGTGGGAAGACGATGTCATCCACCACAGCCTGATTAATGTCCTCACCCTCGGTGGATTGGCCAGACGAATGGTTGACCTGTATTGGCCGATGATCAGCCCTCAAACGGGTGTCGCAAACCCAAACTTGCCACCCAATTTTCTAACCCTGGAGACGGCACAATATTACATGGCGCATGTTGTCCGACCGCTCATCGAAGAAGAGGGCTTTTTCGAAAGCCTGACCCTCAATCGCAATCGAATTTATTCCCAAATCCTTGACAACCTCAACAAAGCTGCCATTGTTGGCTTTCCCATCGAAGCGATTGGCGATCGCCTGAAGTCCGCCTGGGTTGGTGACATTGAACAATTGCGCGTTTACGATGATGTTCAGCATTGTGCCCAGGCATTTCGTTCTTTTTGCCTTGAAAATAACCTGCTCGATTTTTCCCTGCAGGTTGAAATTTTCCACAAGCATCTCTGGTCATCCCCTGTGTGCCGAGCTTATCTCAAGCGAACCTTCCGACACTTGATTGTCGATAACATCGAAGAGGATGCACCCTTATCCCATGATATTTTGAGAGCATGGCTCCCCGATTTTGAGTCCGCCTTGATGATTTTTGATGAGGATGCCGGTTTTCGCTTCTTCTTGGGGGCAGATGTGACCTCAGCGCAATCTTTACAATCAGGTTTTAAGAACCGATACCAATTTACACAAAACTTGGTCAACACACAGGAAGTAAGCGACCTCAAGAAAGGCATCTTGGTTGGCTTGGCACAATTGCGCGGCGAACCCAAGCCGTTTAAAAATCCCCCTTACGACTCAATTAAGGCAGCGCTCACGACGCCTGAAAAGCAGTTGAAGTATTTCCCTGAAATGGTCCAGTGGGTGGCTGAAAAGATTGCTGAATTGATTGAATCTGGGACACAACTCAACCAAATCGCTGTTTTAGCCCCTTTTATGCCGGATGTGCTGCGGTTTTCCCTCTCCAACCGTTTGGACGCCCTGGGCATCCCCCATCAAGCCCACCGACCCTCACGGGCTTTGCGAGATGAACCGACCACACAAACCCTGCTGACCCTTTCAACGATCGCCTTTCCAGAGTGGCGCATCCCACCCCAACGCATCAATTTAGCTTTTGCTTTGATGCAAGTGATTGAGGGGCTTGACCTGGTCAGGTCTCAATTATTAACGCACTACGTCACTCAAAATACCGCTCAGGGATTCAGCCTGCAACCTTTTGAGACTGTGCCCTCAGAAGCTCGCGATCGCATTACCTATCGCGTAGGGGCCCGATATGACCACCTCCGAAATTGGCTCGCATCCGCCCAGCTCGAGCCAAACTTGCCCTTAGATTTTTTCTTAAATCGCTTGTTTGGTGAGGTCTTAAGCCAGCCCGGGTTCAATTTCCACAATGATTTAAATAGCGGTAACAACGTGGCAAGATTGATTGAGTCGATCCAGAAATTCCGCTGGGCGATTGGGCATCAGGCATCCGACAGCGATTTCTCCCTGGGCAAAGAATACGTCCAAATGGTCCAGGATGGCGTGATTGGTGCCCAATATGACCAACCGCAAAGAAATGAAGCCGAACAGGCTGTCTTTTTATCGCCTGCCTATACCTTCCTCATTCGCAACCATCCCGTAGATGTGCAGTTTTGGCTCGATGTAGGCAGCCCAAGCTGGTATCAGCGCTTAAACCAACCCCTCACCCAACCCTATGTGCTAAACCGCAACTGGGAAAAAGGTCGAACCTGGACTGCAGAGGATGAACTTAACGCTGCGCACCAAACATTGCAGCGCCTTTCACTTGGTCTGCTGAATCGCTGCCGTGAAAAGGTCTACATTGCCATGAGCGATTTGGATGTGCGCGGTTTTGAAAATCATGGCTTGTTGATCAGGATCATCAACCACTTGCTGAGGGTGTCTCAAGGGGGTGCTTCGTGAGTGAACGAGCCACAATCCTTCGGCCTGGACAAAAGGAAATCCTCAAGTATCAAGCTGGAAAAATGGGCGTCAGCGCCGTGCCAGGCAGCGGAAAAACCTGGACCCTTTCCGTGCTGGCAGCCAACCTGATCAAATCCGGCGCGATTGACCTTAACCAGGAAATTTTAGTCGTCACCCTGGTCAACGCTGCTGTGGATAACTTCTCCAACCGCATTTCAATCCAACTGCAGGCTCAAAATCTTTTGCCGGGGTTTGGCTATCGGGTGCGCACCTTGCACGGCCTTGCCAATGACATCGTCCATGAAAGGCCTGACCTGGCGGGGTTGGATACCAACTATCAAATTATCGATGATGTCGAGTCCACACGCATCAAACAGAGCATTGCCCTCGATTGGCTGCATGCCCATCCGGATTTTTTCGAACCTTTTCTTGATTTTGCAGATTACCAAAGAGAAAAAGTCTACCAAAATCGAAATAACATGCCGGCGATGGTGGAATCCCTCGCCAATGTTTTCATTCGCTTGGCAAAAGACCGTCAATTGACGCCCCAAGAATTAAAAAAACGCTTGGAACAGGTACAATTGCCCCTCCCCTGGGTTGAAATGGGGACTGAAATATATGCCGAATATCAAAATGCGCTCACCTACAGGGCAAGCGTGGATTTTGATGACCTGGTGCGCCTGGCTTACCGCTGCCTGCAATTGGACCCCAGCTTGTTGAAATTGCTTCAAAACCGATGGCCCTATATTTTAGAGGATGAAGCCCAGGATTCAAGCCTCCTGCAACAAAAGATCCTCTCCCTGCTGGCAAGCGGCACCGGCAATTGGGTGCGGGTTGGTGACCCCAATCAAGCTATTTATGAAAGCTTCACCACCGCCAGCCCCAAATACCTGCTTGATTTTCTAAGGCAAACGGACGTTATGCAGCGCACGCTGCCTGAAAGCGGACGGTCAACACAAAGCATCATTGACCTTGCCAATGCCCTCATCCGATGGACGCAATCCGAACATCCCAACCCGGACGCCAGAAGCGCTCTCACCCCACCCTTGATCAAACCCACAGGCCCCGGTGATCCGCAACCAAACCCGCCGGATTGTCCCGAATGCATTCGCTTCGTTGAAAAAGGCTTCTCTCCCGAACAGGAGATCCAATTTATCGTCGACAACGTGGAAAAATTCTTGGTCGAGCACCCCGATAAAACGGTGGCTGTGCTCTCACCTCGTAATCAACGGGGGTTTAAAATCGTCGATGAACTCAAAAAACGAAAAATCCCCACCGTTGACAGCCTCCTGCAATCATCAAGCGCCACCCGCCTTTCGACGGGCGCCATCGCCAACATTCTGCACTACCTCGGTGATCCAAATTCCGGTCAAAAACTATCCCTGGCTTACAAAGTCTGGCGCCGAGCAGAACGTGAGGACGAGGAAAATTGGGCTTTCCATCAAAAGGTGGCAAAAATCCTCCGCAATTGTGACAAAGTTGAGGATTATCTGTGGCCAATCAGCATCGATCGATGGTTGGAAACGGTTCATGAAACCCATCCCGACCCAGCCCTCCACAAAGAATTATTTGCTTTCAGGGAAGTGGTGAGGGGGTGGCAAAAATCCGTCTTTTTACCCATTGACCAATTGGTGCTAACCATCGCCCAGGATCTGTTTTTGTTACACAGTGAATTAGCCCTGGTGCACAAGTTATCCTCACTGCTCCGGCAATTCAGCGATGCCCATCCCGACTGGCGAATACCTGAATTTACGGAGGAATTAGCCAATATTGCCAAAAATGAGCGCAAATACCTGGGGTTTTCGCAGGAAGATGAAGCCTTTGACCCGGATCGCTACCCTGGACAAGTGATCGTGGCGACCATGCACAAAGCCAAGGGTTTGGAATGGGATTGCGTCTTTTTGACGTCCCTCAACAACTATAATTTCCCCTCTGGCGATCCCTTTGATCAGTATCAATCGGAAAAATGGTTCGTCAGGGATGATCTCAACCTGGAAGCGGAAGTCATCGCCCAATTGGAGATCTTGCTGGATAATAACCCCTTCAACTGGTACCAACCCGGCCACGCCTCCTTGGAAGCGCGTCAAGAATTAATTCGCGAACGCTTGCGGCTGTTTTATGTCGGCATCACCCGGGCGCGCCGCTGGCTGACCGTAACATGGAACACTGGGCGTATGATGAACAAGAACGTAGCCGCCCTTCCCTTCTTGACCCTGCTAAATTATCTTGAGGAAAACACATGAAACTACCCAGGGATTTTGATTTCACCCAGAGCAATCTGCAAGACTTTGTCGATTGCCCTTACCGCTTTTACCTGCGTTATATTTTGCGCTTAAAATGGCCAGCCTTACTGGTTGATGAGGCATTGAAATTTGAACAACACGGGCAGCTTGGGGCAAGATTTCACCAACTGGTTCAACAATACCTCCTTGGCATTCCCCAGGCGCGCTTAGACGACCTGGTTTCGTCAGATCCTGATCCAAACATGGGACTTTGGTGGGAGAATTTTCAAAACACCATGCCAGAAAAGCTGACAGGCCAAAAATTTGCGGAAACCATCCTCACCACGAATCTTACTGGCCAGCGATTATTAGCCAAATATGACCTGATCCTAATCCAAGACCCTTCCCAATGGATGATCTTTGACTGGAAAACGACTCAAAAACGCCCTCGGAAGGATTGGTTGACTAAACGAGTTCAAACCCGGCTTTACCGCCTGGTATTAGCCCGTGCGGTGCAAACCCTGGTTAGGGAAGCTTCATTAAAACCCGAGCAAATTACCATGAATTACTGGTTTGCCGCTTTTCCCGACGCCATGGTTTCACTGCCCTATGACCAGGGACAATTTGAAACGGACCGAGCGTATCTGACTGATTTAATAACTCAAATTCTCGAGAAAGCACCGGAAGACTTTGAAAAAACTGACGAGGTCACTCATTGCCACTTTTGCGTCTATCGCTCCCATTGCGATCGAGGTGTGGAAGCAGGGGCTTTTGCAGCATTTGAAGACTTCGACCTTGAACCTGAGGATTTTGACCTAGAAATTGAATTTGATGACCTCCCGGAGATACAATTTTAACCCCCATGGAAAAACGCTGGCAAATCCTTCCGCCCATCCAGGTTCCTGAAGATTTTCAATTTGCCATTGGAGGGCATCCCCTTGTGGCGCAAACCCTCTTTCGGCGCGGTTTTCAAAGCCTCGAAGTCGCCCAATCTTTCTTAAATCCTGATGCTTATCAACCCACCCCTGCAGATGCTCTGCCCGATATGGATATCGCCATCACATTGCTAAACGAGGCAATAGAGCAAGGCAAACGCATCCTTGTGTGGGGGGATTTTGATGTGGACGGTCAGACATCAACAACGACCCTGGTAGAAGGCCTGCGGGAATTAGGCGGCGACGTGGTTTACCACATCCCCATCCGGGGGCAGGAATCTCATGGCATCACGAAAGAGGTGCTGACCAGCTACCTGAAGTCTGGGTTTGATTTACTGCTTACCTGTGACACGGGTATCTCAGAACATGAAAACATCCAGTTGGTGCAGGAGGCCGGCATCCCGGTCATCGTCACCGACCATCACAGCTTGGGGGAGAGCCTGCCCCCTGCTGAGGCAGTGCTCAACCCGCAACGATTGCCCCCAGAACATCCATTGCGGACCCTGCCAGGAGTCGGTGTGGCTTATAAATTGATGGAAGGATTGTTTGCTGCAAGGAGAAGTGATTTTAGAGAGGGCCACTTCCTGGAATTGGCATCCCTAGGCATCGTGGCCGATGTCGCCCACTTGCAGGGTGACACCCGCTATTTGCTCCAAAAGGGGCTGACCAGCCTTCGGAAGACCAATCGGGTGGGGCTGCAGCTTTTATATCAAAATGCAGGGCTGAACCCCTATCACCTCAACGAAGATCATATTGGCTTTCAAATTGCCCCCAGGATGAATGCCGTCGGGCGCCTGGGGGATGCCAACCCGATGGTGGAATTCCTCACCACAAATGATGAGGGACGCGCACGGGTTTTAGCCACCCAAATTGAAGCCTTCAACGCCCAACGGCGCTTCGCCACCCGCCAGGTAGAAAAAGCTGCCCAATCCTTACTGGATGCATCTATAGACGATCGCCATGCACCTGCCATCGTATTGCACCAACCGGATTGGCCTGGCGGTGTGGTAGGCATTGTCGCCAGCCGTTTGGTCGAAGCCTATAACAAACCCGCCATTTTACTCACCGGTGAGGACCCAATCCATGGCTCTGCGCGGTCAGTAGAAGGACTCAATATCACCGAAGCCATCGGGACGCAAGCGGCACTGCTGGATGGCTATGGCGGTCATCCAATGGCGGCAGGGCTGTCGCTTTCACCAACAAACTATGCTTCCTTCAAACGTGGTCTCCTAGCAGCGGTTGAGGAACGGCGCGCTGAAATTGAAATCGTGCCCACAATCACGATTCAACACAAGATAAAATTGGATGAGATTTCCCTGGAACTCATCGATGAAATCCAAAGATTATCACCCTTTGGGCCAGGCAATCCACCTTTGCATTTTATGATCGAAAATTTGACCCTGGTCTCTGCGACGGATGTGGGCGGCCTTGGCGAACATCGGCAGGTGATCGCAGCGGATCAGAGTGAAAACCGGCAATGCTTTATCTGGTGGAATGGCGGCGATGCACCCCTGCCTGAAGCACCCTTTGACCTGGTATGTAACCTATCAAAAAGTGATTACAGAGGTTCCCCCCAGATCAATGCTGAATGGGTGGACTTCAGGCTTTCGGAAGTCGGCCAACAAATCGTTGCCCAGCGTCAATTCGAGCTCATTGACCAGCGCGATGCCCTCAATCCCATTGAGTCATTAAATCACATGCTTGAAGAATATAAAAATGCCCTGGTTTGGGGAGAAGGCGAATTGCCGGAAAAGGTCAATGGGAATAACCGACAAGAATTAAAGAAAGCTGAAACGCTGATTATTTGGACGGCGCCTCCCGGACAGGCTGTCTTGCAAGAAGCGCTGCATCAGTCCAAACCCAGACGGATGATCATCTTCGGGTTGGATCCACAATTGGATGGATACAAGGCCTTCATGGTCAGACTGGGCGGATTAATCAAATATTCACTACAAAACAAAAACGGTCAAACAACTTTCCGAGACCTGGCAGGGGCTTGCGCGTCTAAAGAGGAAACCATCCGGGTTGGGCTGCTGTTGTGGGAAGCGATGGGGAAGATTGCGGTCGCATTCGAAGAGGAATCTGTGCAAATTCGCACAAACCAAGAAATTATGGACACCTCAGGAGTCGAAATCTACCGGTCGATCCTTACAACCCTGCTTGAGGAGAGCCAGGCTTACCGGCATTATTTTCGAAAAGGAGAAGTGTTGTTAATATTTTACTACTAACGTTGTACCAAAAAATGCTATTCATATTAAAACCATATATTTATGCAAGACTTGTCCAAATTATGTCATTTTTCATTTTATTTTGTTTTTTTAATGATCCACGCTTAAGAATTGCAAACAACTCTTAGCTTCCTAATCGAGCTCGTTCTTCCTCGATAATAGTGGCATCCAATTTCACAAACAACGGTGTCGGTTGATTGAAGGCTTTGCCGGGGGTCAATTCCTTGGGTGTCCATAAATCCTCTGCTTCAGCAGTTAGGGAGTCGGCAGGGTCATATAACATCACGGTGTGCGTACTGAGATCATCCTCAACTTGTTTTGTGATCAAAGTGCCAAATAAGGGTTGTTCGTGACCTAGGTAGTTGTGCAATTTTTGGCTGGTATGGGGCAAAATAGGCGAGAATAGGATTTTCAGCCAGTCAATCGCTTGCATAGCCGTATAAATCGACTTTGCTGCTTCTGACTTATCGGTTTTAACCTCAAACCACGGGGCGGTTGTATCCAGATATTTATTGACTTCACCAGCGAGGCGCATGCACTCCTGAACAGCAGCGCGTAGCTTGACGCTTTCAAAATGAGACTCCACAGTGTCGAATCCAATTTTGATGCTTTCTAACAGCGCCAGATCATCCTTACGTAATTCCCCTGGGTCTGGGACTTTCCCTTCCCAATACTTATAAGCAAAGGAAAGCACTCGATTGACCAGGTTCCCCCAGGTGGCAACCAATTCGTTATTGTTCCGCTGATAAAACTCCTCCCAATCCCAATCCGAGTCCTTTGTCTCGGGCATATTGACCGTCAGGTAATATCGCATTGGATCTGGATCATAGCGTTCAAGGAAATCCAAGCCCCAAACAGCCCAATTCTTACTCCCCGAGAGCTTCCGTCCCTCAAGGTTCATAAATTCATTGGCCGGCACATCGTAAGGAAGCACCAATGGTTGCGGGTCTTCTGCCCCCATCTTCGCGTCAAAGGACGTTCCCACACCGATCAACTCAGCTGGCCAGATAATAGCATGGAATGGAATATTATCCTTGCCGATACAATAAAAAGATTTCGATTCAGGATCCGTCCACCAATGGCGCCACGCATCGGGGTCGTCATGTAACATGCCCCACTCAACCGCAGCAGAAAGGTACCCCATCACCGCTTCAAACCAAACATACATGCATTTCTCATCCCAACCTTCAACAGGCACCGGAATGCCCCAGGAAAGATCACGGGTAATCGGGCGACCATGCAGACCTTCCGTCTCAATCTGACCCAGTGATTGCTTAATGACATTAGGCCGCCAATAATCCTGTCGAGCGCGTAAAAAGTCCGCTACTTCATCCTGTAATTTTTCAAGGTCCAGGTAAAAATGGGTCGTCTCACGTAATTCGGGGGTGGACCCATCAATTTTTGACTTGGGGTCAATGAGTTTTTCCGCTTCTAGCAAATGACCACAATGATCACACTGATCACTTCTGGCACCGGGTGTTCCACAAAAATAACAAGTGCCCTCGACATAACGATCCGGCAAAAAGCGTTCCTGTTGGGTGGAATACCACTGGAGAGATGCTTCTGTATACAGGTACCCATTTTCCTTCAAAGCCAGGAACAATTTCTGAGCCACATCTGTATGATTACTCGTATGTGTGCTGGTGAAGATGTCGTAAGTCAAGCCGAGTTTTTGGAAAAGCTCAATAAATTCCGCATGATAGCGTTTATAAATATCCTCTGGCAAGACGCCTTCCTCATCAGCACGGACAGTGACCGGTGTGCCGTGTGAATCAGAACCTGAGACCATCAGCACATCCCGACCACGCAAACGATGATACCTCGCGAGAATATCCGCTGGTAAATAAGAGCCTGTCAGGTTGCCAACATGAATCTTTGCGCTCGCATAAGGCCATGCAACAGCAATTAATACGGGTTTTGTCATCTTCCACCTCACTTAATCGTTTCAAATAATGCCAATTATTAATGGTTTTACAACAAAAAAGCTGGCCTTAGCCAGCGGGTTTTCCGGAAGTGAGGCATCACTTCATGTTATGCTTCTGGCAAGCATAACATCGGAAAACTGGACATGCGCATAACGACAATTATCTTTCTCATCGTGACGTTATTATACAGGATTTCCAGACTAGTTTCAACCTGTGAGGTGGGCAATGTAGAAATTTATTCAAAGTGCGGATAAGTTTATCGTGCTTTGTCGCGTAAACAAATTTCAATGCAACGTCTTTTTAATGACTGAGAAATAATTAGGTTTGCTAAGGTAAAAAAACCTAAAACAATTTATCGATCACCCACCTAAATGATTATGTAAAATCTTTCAATTCCCTTGCCTTATGCGGGTGGCGTAGACGGCGCAACGCTTTGCCTTCAATTTGGCGAATGCGCTCTCGAGTCAGACCAAATTTCTCCCCCACTTCTTCCAGGGTATAAATCCGACCCCCATCCAGGCCAAACCGCAAGCGCAACACTCGCGCTTCCCTAGGCTCCAGCGTATTTAATATTTCATCAATTTTGCTGCGAAGCATGGCATTAAAGGTCGCATCCATCGGCGAAGGCGTCTCCTCGTCTTTAACAAACATGACTAACTCCGACTCTTCCTCCTCCCCCACGGGTCTCTCCAAGGAAAGCGGCAACCATGAAATGCGCATCATCCATTGAACTCTTGCAGGGTCGATTTCCATTTTTTCCGCAATTTCCTTTGCCAAGGGCTTGCGTCCTAATTTTTGTTCTAAAATTTGGCTCACCTTATACAATTCCCGGATACGGTCGATCATATGAACGGGAATGCGGATCGTTCGCCCTTGATCAGCAATAGCACGTGTGATCGATTGGCGGATCCACCAAGTGGCATAAGTCGAGAAGCGAAAGCCGCGGGTGTAATCAAATTTCTCAACTGCCCTAATTAATCCTAAATTGCCCTCTTGAATAAGGTCCAAAAAAGGGACACCCCGACCCAGATACCGCTTGGCAACACTAACGACCAAACGGGTATTTGCTTTGATGAGTTTTTCCCATGCTTTTTCCCCCACCTCGGCAATCACTTTCAAAGACTCAATCTTTTCGTCAGATAAAGTTTTAGGGGGACTTTTTAAAGTATTTCTGGCTATCCTTCCCGCTTCAATTTGCTTTGCGACAGCTTGCTCTTCTTCGTAGGACAGCAAGGGAACAGTGGACATCTCTTTGAGATACATGCCCACAGTATCATTGGCCAGGACGGCATCCAATTCATTTTTTCTTGTTAATGGTTGGGGAGAATTTGCAAAATCCAGCACATTTTGTGACCCTGTTCTAATAATATCGATCCCCCTTTGCGTCAATACTCTCATCAAGGCGCGCAATTCTTTGAGATTATCATCCTCTTCAGGTAAAAATGCCATCAAATCACTGATGGTCAAATACCCCTGTCGATCAGCGCGCGCAATTAATGCTTCAATCGATAAATCCTCATTCCGTCGTTGATGGTCATCGACCATTGGTACCAGCTTTATTTAGCTAAGGATGAATCAGTCCCCTTACCAGTAATCCCCTAAAAAAAATATTATCAAGCGCCTTCTTCATTGATTATACTAGCACTTTTATCCAACTCCGGATGATGTTCACAGCCCTCTTTATTCAAATTTGCACCACAAATAGCGCATAAACCCAAGCAATCCGGTTTACAAAGACGTTTAATTGGCATCGATAAAATGAGATATTCACGATATAAAGGACGAAGGTCGATATAACCATCATCTGGCAGAACCATATCCGTTTCTTCACGATATCGGGATGGGAATTCAAATAATTCCTCAAATTCAAACACCACCGGTAAAAAGAAGGGTTCCAAACATCGAACGCAAATTGTTTCAACCTCAGCTTTGCCCCTGACTTGCAATAGAAGACCTTCACGGGTTCTTGAAATGCTCACTGCACTGGTCAGGTTTCGAATTTCAATATCTTCGAGAGTGAGTTCCTCAAAATCGATGGGCACATCACGGGAAGTGCCAATCGGTTTGTTATATAAATAGCCCACATTTAGGCGTAGTGGATTTTGACGATTATTCACAATATTTTCATTCTTCTTTACTATTGGGTAAAATCGGACACGATCAACATTATAACATGAGCAAAAAACAACGTCAATTAAATTCGGACTAATTAAGGGTTATTTATAAATATCTGATGCAACGAAAACTATTAATCGCCACGAGTAATAAAGGCAAAATTAAGGAAATCAGGGCAATTCTTTCTCCGCTTGAAATAGACATCCTAACCCCCGATGCTTTAAGTTTGTCCGTTGAAGTTTTAGAAACAGGGAACAACTATGCCGAAAATGCACGACTCAAAGCAGAGGCTTATTTGAGCAGGTCGGGTTTGCCCGTTTTAGCAGATGATTCCGGGCTAGAAGTAGATGCGTTAAACGGCGCACCAGGGCTTCGATCAGCCAGATTCTCACCAAAAACCAATGCCAACGATATGGATCGACGGCTTTACCTTTTAAAGAAACTGGAAGGGCATCCCCAACCATGGAAAGCGCATTTCCACTGCACCGCTGTGCTTCTTAGCCCTGAGAGAGATATGTTACAAACCACCGGAGAATGCCCGGGGATAATTATTCCCCAGATGCGAGGCAGCGGCGGCTTTGGATATGATCCTATTTTCTATCTCCCAGAATTTGAAAAGACGATGGCTGAATTGCCGCCTGCTGTAAAAAACACGATTAGCCATCGCGCAAGAGCACTAACCGCAATGTTCCCTTTGTTAAAAGATCTATTGGCATCCTAAACTTATCGTTAAAAGTTCTCCCCTAGGTCACATCTTTGATTAAAACGCCCACACCCCCTTCATCAATTACCACCCATTATGGTGCACCCGAGATGGATTAAACCGATCCACTGCTTCTGGCTGCGAATCCGGGTATCCAACGGCAACCAAAGCCATGGGCCGAATTTCAGGTGGTAGCCCAAGCAATATTTGCATCCCCTGCACACGTTCTGCATCCGGAAAAACACCTAACCACACTGCGCCTAAACCCTTTGCATGGGCTGCTAAAAGAATATTTTCTGTTGCGGCTGAACAATCTTGAATCCAACTGGCACGTTTTAGTTCCAAGCGGCGATCGCTGCAAACAAGAATTGCCAGCGGTGCTGCATATAGCATATCCGCATAAGGATGAAAAGCCGGAATAGCATGTAAAATTTCCGCTTTATCAATTACGATAAAGTGCCACGGTTGTTCATTTTTAGCGGACGGTGCCTGCATCCCAGCCTTGAGCAGGTCTCGCAAGTCAACCTCGGAAATGGTTTTATCGATAAAATCCCGAACACTGCGCCTTGTAAAAATTGCCTCCAGTGTATCCATGCTTTTCCTTTCTGAAATCGAACCTAAGCAGCATTAATCATCACAACTTTGAGGTGCTCCACAACCAGAAAATTGTGGGTGTTATTGTCAATTGAATTAAGCTTTATAGCCAATCATGCGCAAGAAATCTTTACGCCAGGTGATATCAGTCTCACCTTCAATCCCCTTGGGTTTTGACCCATCAGCAACGCCGAGAATCGCACGCCCTTCTCCCACATCAAGGACAATCACCTTGGTTGAGTTCGCGGTGGCACAAAAGATATGACACACCTCAGACACCCCTTTAATTTGATTGAGCACGTTGATCGGAAAGATTCCCTCACCCAGGAAAATAATAAAAGAATGACCGGCGCCAATGGCCATCGCATTTTCTTTTGCGAGCTCAATCAGCGCCTCATCGTTGCCACTCCAGCGTACCAGGCATTTGCCAGAAGCCTCACAAAATGCCAAACCAAACTTGATATCTGGGACACTTGTGACAAGTACCTCATGTAAATCTTCAACAGTTTTAATAAAGTGTGATTGTCCAAGAATGAAATTAATCGCTTCAGGTTTTTTTATGTCTACACTTTGCAAATCCATGTTGGTTCTCCTTTCAGAAGTAGCATTATTTTAACATACAAAAGCATCAGTACAGCAACAACTGATGCCTTAAGGATTAGAATGCCTTCTATCCGTCATTCTGTTCGATTGTTAAAAGATTTCGATTTCTCGTTATAAGAATTAGCCTTTGGGCTTTGATAATGCTCTGACTTGTTCACCAGCATGGTAAGAAGATCGTACCAAGGGGGCACTTTCTACCCATTTAAATCCAATGGATAAGCCATATTCTTTAAAGTCTTCGAACTCTTCTAATTCGTAATATCGACTGATGGGCAAATGTTTTCGACTGGGTTGTAGATATTGACCAATCGTCAGAATGTCAACGTCCCATGCACGCAAATCGCGCATCGTCTCTTTGACTTCTTCGTTAGTTTCACCCAAGCCAACCATAATGCCTGATTTGGTCAATGCATCAGGTTCCATTTTTCGAGCCGAAGTTAGAATTGCTTCTGACCATTCGTATCTGTCCTGGGGTTGCACTTGCTTGAATAGTCTTGGGACCGTCTCAACATTATGATTTAATATCTCGGGTTTAGCGTTCATCACAATTTGTAACGCATCTAGGCTTCCCTTAAAATCTGGGATCAAAACCTCCACGGAACAACCCGGCACCAATTCCCGGATTCGACGGATCACCATAGCAAAAATCGGCGCGCCCCCATCTCGCCGTTCATCACGGTTAACACTGGTAATCACAGCATGTTTTAAATTCATCGCCTTGACGGATTGGGCAACACGTTCTGGTTCCTCCCAATCTAATTTTTCCGGACGACCGTGCTTAACATCACAAAAACCGCAGGTGCGCGTGCAAACATCACCAAGCATTAAGAAAGTTGCCGTTCCACTCGCCCAACACTCCCCAATATTTGGACAACCAGCCTCTTCACAAACCGTGTGCAATGATTTTTCACGCATCAAGTGCAGGAGTTTTTCATAACTTTCACCCCGCGGCGCTCGTACCCTAATCCAACTTGGCCTTCGAAGAGGAGTCGTATCTATTTTTTCTGGATTAATTCGATCTCTGGTTGATTTTCCTGGCATCATTCCTCTGAAACACTAATTTAGTTGTTTAAGCAGACCTTAAGCAAAAAGCGCAGGTATTATACCGCGCTTTTTTATTATCAGACACTTTTTGTTGTCTCTATTTTATATAACATCCTCTGAATCGTCAGAATACGTCTGATCTGCTGGTTTAATGGGAACAATCAACCACATAATAAGGTAAATAAGGCCGCCCGAAAATCCCGCAAAAAATAACAGGACAAAGACAAGGCGAACAATGGTTGGGTCGATGTCAAAATAATCCCCTAAACCAGCACAAACACCACCAATCATCCCTTCACTGGGAATTCGATACAATTTCTCTTTTGTCATAATCATTTACTCCTTTCTATAATAATTATACGTGAATTATATGGAAAAGTAGCAATTATTGTAGACAATTTCATAGATTCGAAAATTTATTCACAGCATAGCCCTCAAGTGGTATAAAATAAATGATTTAAAATAGTAGAATATAAGGCATTATGCAATATCAAAAAACAATCTGGCGCGTTATAGAACATCCTCAAGCAGAAGGTGCCTGGAACATGGCTGTGGATGAAGCCATATTAGAAGCAGTCTATTCGGGAAAATCACGCCCAACTTTGCGCCTTTACGCCTGGGATCCCCCTTGCTTTTCTTTAGGATATGCCCAACCGCACACAGACGTCGATTTATCAATCCTATACCAAAATGGTTGGACCCTTGTCCGGCGTCCCACCGGTGGCCGCGCCATCTTGCACACAGATGAGTTGACCTATGCCGTGATCGCCCCTGAAACCGAACCGAGGGTTGCCGGTGGCATCATAGAAAGTTATTTACGCCTCTCTCAGGCTTTATCAGAAGCTTTGCGACTGCTAAGTTTAGCACCCCAAGCACAAGAGAAATCTGCCGTGAATAATGCCAATCGCAGTAACCCAGTTTGTTTCGAAGTACCCTCAAATTATGAGATCACCGTCAATGGCAAAAAATTGATCGGCTCTGCGCAAGCACGGCGTAAGAACGGCGTTTTACAACACGGTTCCCTGCCTTTATATGGTGACCTTGCAAGAATCGTCGACGCCCTTAAATTTGATAATGAGACGGAGAGAACCCAGGCTAAAGCGCGCTTATTAGCCCATGCCACGACCCTCGAACGAGAATTAGAGGAGAGGATCGAATGGCAACAAGCCAGCGAAGCCATCAAGCAGGGTTTTACGAGCATTCTCAACCTTGATCTTCAACCCGGAAAGCTCACCGAGGAAGAAAAAAATCGAGCCCAGGTTTTGATGCAAGAGAAATATGCCCATCCTTCATGGACAGAACGGATCTAATCATTCAATGAATAAGCAATGGAAACGCAACAGGAATAATTGGCACATCTTTTTCTTGACACTTGTCATATCGGGACTGCTCTCAGCTTGTGTCGCTCAAACACCGACAGCAACACCCTCCCCAACACCCACAACAGTCGTGGAGACTGAACCTGTGATTGCTTCACAAACGCCAACCGCCATCATCACCCCCACCCCAACCCTTGGCGAAATTGGAAGTTTAGGAAATCCCATCACCCTCGGTTTTATACTCACACCGGATGACTCTGCTGCAATTGAAGCAGCTGAGGAAATTGCGGTTCTCATCAGCGACGATACCGGCTATATCATTGAAAGTTCCATCTACCCTGATTTTCAAAGCCTTTCCACCGCAGTAAAAAATGGCGATGTTGACTTATTCTGGTTACAGCCATTGGAATATATCTATTTAAACTGGGAAGGTGCAGCGCAGGTTGTCCTGATGACCAACCAGCTGGGGGTTTATGCTTACGGCGTTCAATTCTTGGCAAATGTGGATCGCGGATTCAGGTCCTATTTTGATCCAGAGACGAACCAAAGCACCGGCAGCACCGACCAAGCCCTTCAGCAATTCGCCGGCACACGGCCATGCTTTATCAATCCATCGTCCATTCCAGGTTATTTTGTCCCAAAGGGTCTCCTAGAAAATGCCAGCACCCCCACCCTGGACCCGGTCTTCATACAATCCTATAATGCAACCATTCGTGCGCTCTATATTCAGGGCATTTGCGACTTTGGTGTCAGCTACGCCTTAATTGGCGACGCCCTCAACGATACTGATATCCTTCAAAATCTGCCAGAAGCGCAAGATGAAATCGAAGTCATTTGGCAGTCGGAAGGAATTATCCCAAATATCAACCTGTCAGCCAGTCCGAACCTGCCCACCCATATCCAATTCAAGATACAAGAAGCGATCTTAGATCTCCCCCTCAACCCGGAGGGCTTATCCCTATTGAGCACCGCCCTCAAGGAAGAGGTTGAAGCCTTAAAGACTGTCGAAGATACATTCTATAATCAACTTCGAATCGCCATTTTGCCTTTGGAATTAGACCTTGAGGCGATAACGCAAAATCCCTCTACGCCATGAGCCTTTTCAAGAAAATTCTTCGCATCATATTTCATGCTTTTATATATTTAGGAATTGGGGGATTTCTTTTAACAGGCGCTTTACGCCTTGGTATATTGATTTTTGCTCGGCCAAAGACATTTTTGCCATCCACTATCGAAAATAAACCTGTTGCCCTCGTATTGGGGGCAGGGCTCAACCGAGATGGCACGGCTGGGCTGGTATTGCGAGATCGGGTTAAAACCGCTTCAGAATTATATTTTGATGAGAAAGTAATGAAATTGCTCATGAGTGGCGATAATAGCACCGAATTTTATGATGAACCAGGTGCGATGAAGGAATACGCACTTTCCTTGGGTGTTCCGGAAGAAGATATCGTCCTGGATTTCGCTGGAAGGCGCACCTATGATAGTTGTTACCGGGCAAAGGCGATTTTTAGCCTTGATGAATTGGTTATTGTCACCCAAGCTTACCATCTTCCAAGAGCTTTATTCCTGTGCAATGCTTTTGATATTGAAGCACAAGGTGTTCCCGCTGATGACGCCAATTACAGTCTTAGAAGTTATACCTTCTGGTGGATTCGTGAAATTTTTGCCTCTTTGAAAGCTGTTTGGGATGTGACAATTGCCCATCCTGAACCGATTTTAGGTCCCCCAGAAAATATTTTTCCCTAATTTTTTAGATTCTGTTATCACAGTCCAACTTCACGTTGGCATCAATATTGCAATGAAAGGCATACAAGATGAACAGAGAACAAGCCTTAGATATTGTCAAAAAATACGTCAAGAATCCCAATTTGATTAAGCATATGCTAGCGGTTGAAGCTGCAATGCGATTCTATGCTCAGAAATTTGGGGCTGATGAAGAAAAATGGGCTGTAGCGGGTTTGCTTCACGATTTTGATTGGGAGATCCACCCCACCATGGAAGAACATCCACTGGCTGGTGAACCAATCTTGCGTGAATATCAAGTCCCAGAAGAAATTATCCACGCCATTCTCAGCCACGCCAATCATTCTGGCGTCCCTCGTGAAACGATGATGGAAAAAGCCCTCTTTGCCTGTGACGAAATTACGGGGTTGATCACTGCGGTCGCTTTGGTCAGACCTTCCCGATCTTTATACGATCTGAAAGTGAAATCCGTAAAGAAGAAGTGGAAAGACAAATCTTTTGCATCTGGTGCAAACCGAGAGGAAATAAAGCTAGGGGCTGAAGAGTTTGGCATTGACTTATGGGAGCATGTCGACAATGTCATCCAAGCCATGAAGGTCGTCGCTGAAGATCTCGATTTAGCAGGCACCCCAACGGAGGAATAAGGAAGGTATATATGTCTCTTAATGGTAAAGGTTACTACATTTGGAACGTAAATCGGTGCGAAAATGGTGACCCCGATCAAATCGCAGCAGTTGCCAAGCGAGCAGACCTCACCCATGTGTTGGTCAAAGTTGCCGATGGGGCATTTCCGTTTAATATCGATTTAGATAGTGGTTTTGACTACGCCCGATCGATTGTGGGCAAACTTCAAGCGCTGAACATCCAGGTTTGGGGCTGGCAATTTGTTTATGGCAACTACCCCGATCAAGAAGCTGAAATTGCAAGCACGCGAGTCCTGGAACTTGGCTTAAACGGCTTCGTTGTGGATGCAGAATCCCACTACGAAGATCCAGCCAAGGCACCGGCTGCCAGTCGTTATATGAACATTTTGCGCAGCAATCTGGGCAGCTTGCCCATTGCCTTAAGCTCCTTTCGTTATCCCTCTTATCACAGAAGTTTCCCTTGGGAAAGCTTTCTGGAGCGTTGTGACTATAACATGCCCCAGGTTTACTGGATGCAATCGCACGGTAACGCTGGGGAACAGTTGATGCGCAGCGTGAATGAATTTAAGAATATGCGCCCCTTCAGACCCTTCATCCCAACGGGACCAACTTTTAAACAAGATGGCTGGATCCCCTATGAAGATGAAATTATTGAATTCTTACAAGTCGCACAACAATTGAATTTGCCTGCTGTAAATTTCTGGTATTGGGAAGGTTGCCGGCGGGATATGCCCCAGTTTTGGGATCTGATCAGTGCTTATGACTATGGAGAAACCGGTCAGGACGTTGCTATCGCCAACCAATTTATTGATGCCTTAAACGATAAAGATCCTAACAAGGTCCTTGAATTTTATGCGGATAACGCCGTTCACATCAGTGTTGCTGGGGCGATTCAGGGAAAACAAGCCATTCGCACTTGGGTTGGCACTCTGCTTGATGCTTATCCCAAAGATGATCTTTCCCTGGTGGTCGCATCCCAACAAGACAACACTGTCAGCTACCGATGGGAAATTAAAACCCTCAATGGCACAGCTTTAGAAGGCAGCGATACCCTGGGCATTAAGGATGGCAAAATAAGTTTTCACTACTCCTTTACCCAAAAACCGGTTTCAACCCTCTAGCCTAATCAAGTTTATCCTGCACATAAACCATATCCAGCGGGATAGACATCGAAATTATTTCATCACCTTTCTTCACATCGATAATCTGATCCCCCCGTTGCATCCGGTTGCGACTGGGCGCATCGGTCACGTGCACTAAACGGCTGGCTGCCTCCTTGAAGTGTAAAACACCGTTATGCGTCAGCAAGCCAACCATCATACCGATGACTTTTTCACCCTTCGCTAATTTCCAAGCGATCACACCAAAACCGTACCGACCCTGGGTTGGAAAGGCTTCTGGCACCAAACGTTTGCCTTTGCCCAAATTTGTCACTAATAAGATTTCACCCCGCCTTGATGCCACTCCAGCCCCAACAACCAGATCATCGTCGCGTAGCTTGATGGCGCCTACGCCTGCGGCAAGTAAACCCATCGGGCGAACATCTTCCTCATTGAAGCGAATACCCATCCCGTTGCTCGTGCATAAGATGATGTCTTCCTCCCCCTTTGTGAATATCACGGTGCATAATTGATCATCATCATTAATCTTCGTCAAGTTGAACAAATGAGCTGAAGGACCAGGAAGGTCGCTTAACAGAGAACGCTTGACCATGCCTAAACGGCTGACACTCATAAAATAACCACTATTTTCATCAAGTTTTGCCGGTGCTGAGAATAACATTGCAATGGATTGCTTCTCTTGGAATGGCGCTAACGAAGAGATCAAAACACCATTGGCGGGTTCATCCGCAACTGGTATCGCATGAACAGCCAGTGCAGCAGCCTCACCATTGTCAGCCACCGCATAAACCGTTTGGTGAGTCGTCGTCCGCAGCATAAATTTCGGGGAGTTGATCCCCCATTGGCGGAAAGACTTATCCATGTTCGTCCGCGCAATGCGATTATCTTCGGAGATGGCGACCCATACTTCTTCTTCTGGCATCACATCGGTGGTAGTCAATAAATCTGCCGCTGTTTCTCCCTCATCCATCTGGATGATTTGGGTGCGGCGAGGATCAGCATATTTTTCCCGGACATCCCTCAATTCATCGATAACAACCTGGCGCATTTTCTTGGGAGAACGCAGCATCCCTTTAAGCTGCTTGATTGTATCCACCACTTCTTTATATTCATCCTCAATTTTCTTGCGCTCCAAAGCCGCTAAGCGCCGCAATGGCATATCCAAAATGGCTTGCGCTTGAATTTCATCCAGGTTGAAGGTTCGCATGAGGTTATTTCTAGCAGTTTCAACGCGTCGAGATCTACGGATGATCTCAATAACTTCATCCAGATTTTCCAATGCAATGCGATAGGCTTCGAGAATATGGCGGCGATCTTCCGCTTTCTTGAGTTGATATTCCGCTCTGCGCTTGACGACTTCTAAGCGATGGTCAAGAAAGACCTTCAGGCTCTGTTTTAAACTTAACTTATGCGGTTCACCTTTGACAAGCGCAAGCATATTGATGCCAAAGGTGCCCATCATGGTCGTGCGTTTGTAAAGAGTCTTAAGAATTGCATCTGGATTGGCTGATTTTGACAATTCAATCACAATGCGCATCCCCTGCCGATCCGATTCGTCGCGGAGATCACTGACACCATCAAGGGTGCCATCACGAACAAACTCCGCCATCTTTTCGATCAGGGATGATTTATTGGTCATATAGGGCAATTCGTTCACAATAATTCTTTTTCGACCACGGCTCATCTCTTCTATCCGAACCCTGGCGCGCATCCGCACACGGCCCTTACCGCTACCGTAAGCCTGAGCCAATGTCTCCGTGCGATCATCGGTGATGATCAACCCCCCCGTTGGGAAATCAGGTCCCTTGATATATTGCATCAAGTCTTCAACCCCGATGTCGTCCATTTTCTCCCAGTTTTCCAGCATCATCACCAGAGCATCCACAACCTCACCCAAATTATGCGGGGGAATATTGGTAGCCATGGCTACTGCAATACCTGATGCGCCATTGATCAATAAATTTGGCACGGAAGATGGTAAGACCTCTGGTTCTTCCAAAGATCCATCAAAATTCTCCACAAAATCGACTGTGTCCATGCCAATTTGCTGAATGATCTCCATCGACATATCGGTCAGTCGGGCTTCTGTATAGCGCATGGCTGCTGGTGGATCCCCGTCAATGCTGCCAAAATTGCCCTGCCCCTCTACTAATAGGTAACGCTGAGAAAAATCCTGGGCAAGACGTGCCATCGCCTCATATACCGCCATATCCCCATGGGGATGATACTTGCCAAGCACCTCACCCACGATTCGGGCAGATTTCTTATGTGCAGTCCCTGGACGAAGACCCATATCATACATCGCATACAAAATTCGACGTTGAACAGGCTTCAGTCCATCTCTTGCATCAGGTAGTGCTCTGGCTACAATAACGCTCATCGCATAATCCAAATAGGATTGCTGCATTTCATGATTAATATTTATCGGACGAACAGTTCCTAAATCCATTGAATTCCTCCTGTCTTTAATGACAAGCCTTTTGACAGGTTACTATTTTCTAAAGAACATATGTTTCAGTATATCATAAAAAATCCCGAGGGATCACCTCGGGATTTTATCATAAGTTTGATTTTTTTGATTAATCGTCATCCATATCTAGATCATCATCATCAAGTTCATCCAGATCAAGGATATCGTCATCATCTTCATCTTCGTCGTCGATGAGGTCGTCATCTTCATCATCGAAATCATCCAAAGTCGATAATTCTTCGTCAAGCTCTATTTCTTCATCATCTTCGTAGAGATCAATCTCATCGTCATCATCATCAAAAAGATTCAACACACGGCCATCCAGCATTTTGCCAGTAGGCTCCTCACCCGGTGTCTCGTCAGAAAACTGTCCTGGCTCAAAACCAGTCCCAGCAGGAATGAGTTTACCGATCATGATGTTCTCTTTTAGACCATACAAGGGATCTTCACGAGAAGCTATTGCGGCTGCAGAAAGCACTTTGATGGTGTGCTGGAATGAAGAAGCTGAAAGGAAGGAATCCGTTTCAAGGGCTGCCTTCGTGATGCCAAGTAAGATCTCGACATAACGAGCTGGTCTCTTACCTTGTGCCGCCAATTCTTCATTGACCTTGCGAATTTCCAATCGATTTACTAAATCTTGCGGCAAATAGTGGGAGTCGCCAGATCGAATGACCTGAACTTTACCCAGCATCTTGTGAATAATCACTTCAAAATGCTTATCGTTGATGTTCTGGCCTTGTGTTCGGTAGACTTGCTGAATTTCCTTCATCAAGTAATGTTGGCAAGCATCTCGACCCTTAATTCTCAAGATCGTATGCGGATTCAATGAACCCTCTGTTAGCGCTTCACCTGCTTCAACCTTGTCACCTTCTTGAACAATCAATCGGGAGGTTGTTGGAATATCGTACTCTTCCGATTCCTTGACTTCGTATGAAACAATCACCTTGTGATCGTCAATGCGAACACGTCCAGCGTTTTGCGCTTTGATGACCGCTTCTTCCTGGACAGCCAAGTTTGCACCGCTTTGAACTTCATCCTCATCCTCAACAACAATGTCCCAATCTTCGGGAATTTCATACTCGTCAGAGACCATTTCACTATGGTCAACCCTGACAACCCGTTGGTCGGTGTATTTTTCATTAAAAATCACATGGGCTGTGCCTGCAATCCTGGAAATGATCGCTTCACCTTTAGGCGCTTTCCTGGCTTCAAACAGCTCTTCAACACGAGGAAGACCCGTCGTAATGTCACCGCCAGCGGCCACACCACCTGTGTGGAAGGTTCGCAGCGTCAACTGCGTGCCAGGCTCACCAATAGATTGGGCAGCGATAATGCCGACCGTTGAGCCCAACTTAACTTTCTCCCCACGTCCCAGATCAATGCCATAACAATTTGCACAGATACCGTGCACCATCTCGCAGGTTAGCGGTGATCTGGCCTTGATGGCCGTTACACCCATTTCGATAATTTTCTTGACATTATCATGGGTTAGTAATTCGTTTCGATCAAAGATGATCTCTCCCGTTTTAGGATCAATCACCCTGTCTGCCAACACACGCCCATAAATCCTTTCGCTGAAGGATTGACCGGCGATATCCTCATCGGCCCTGATCCAAATACCGTTGGTGGAACCGCATTCTTCTTCGTTGACGATGATATCCTGGGCTACATCAACCAATCGGCGTGTCAGATAACCAGCATCTGCCGTTCGCAGCGCTGTATCTGCCAAACCCTTGCGGGCACCATGGGTTGAAATGAAGTATTCGAGGGCTGTCAAACCTTCTCGGAAGTTTGACTCAATAGGCATTGGAATGATGCGTCCAGCGGGGTCTGCCATCAAACCACGCATACCAGCTAACTGAGCGATGGAATTGAAGCCACCTTTACTGGCGCCACAATTCGCCATGGTTGCCAAGTCACCGTTTGGATCAAGCGTTTCCCGAACTGCGTCAGAAACTTTATTGGTCGTTTCCTGCCAAATTTCAACGACTTTTTCATCCCGTTCTTGTTCTGTCAAAAGCCCACGACGAAAATCTCGATTGATGATATCAACGGACTCACGTGCCCCACGAATAATTTGCTTTTTCATAGGGGGCACGGTGATATCAGCCACAGCAATAGTTGAACCTGATCGCGTTGCGTACTTAAAACCAATGTCTTTGATGTTATCTGCCATCACAACGGTGGCTTCTTGCCCACAAATCTCATAGATATCAGCAATTAGATCCTTAACACCACCTTTATCCAATTCCTTATTGAAGAATTGCATTTCCGGATACAAACCATTGTTAAAGATGGCCCGTCCAACTGTGGTATCAATCAAACGAGTTTTTGCCACACTCATGCGGTTGTTATCTTCATCGTACCAAGTTTCCGATTGAATCTTGATGTGCGCATGAATATCAACTTGGTTGAGATCATAGGCCATCACGATTTCATCAATATCGGAAAACACCCGTCCGTCCCCTTTGCGCGCCTCATCAACTTCCATGGTCAGGTAATAAACGCCCAACACCATGTCCTTCGAGGGGCTGATGATCGGTTCACCATTGGCTGGTTTGAGCAAGTTCTTCGTCGCAAGCATCAACTCACGGGCTTCTGTCACAGCCTTTTGAGATAAGGGAACATGAACAGCCATCTGATCGCCATCAAAGTCGGCGTTGAAAGCAGTTGTTACCAGGGGATGTAATTGAATGGCACTGCCCTCAATTAAGATCGGTTCAAAAGCCTGAATACCCAGGCGGTGCAGGGTCGGGGCACGGTTTAGAAGCACAGGGCGGTCTTTGATGACTTCCTCAAGTGCCTCCCAAACCTCGGGGCGATTGCGTTCAATAAATCGTCGAGCACCTTTAATGTTGGCAGCGTAATCTTCATTAACCAATTTTGAAATCACAAATGGTCGATAGAGCTCCAATGCCATTGATTTCGGCAAACCGCATTGGTCCAGTTTCAGGTAGGGTCCAACCACAATTACGGAGCGCCCAGAGTAATCCACACGCTTGCCCAACAAGTTTCGGCGGAAACGTCCCTTCTTGCCTTTGAGCATGTCACTCAAAGAACGAAGTTCACGCCGACCACGGCGTGATAGGGCTTTGCCACGTTGAGAATTATCGATAAGTGAATCCACCGATTCCTGCAACATGCGTTTTTCGTTGCGGACAATAACATCGGGCGCGCCAAGTTCTAATAAGCGCTTCAACCGATTGTTTCGGTTGATCACACGGCGATAAAGGTCATTTAAGTCAGAAGTCGCAAATCGACCGCCATCAAGCTGCACCATCGGGCGCAAATCAGGTGGAATTACCGGAAGCACGGTCAAAATAATCCATTCTGGTTTATTCCGTGATCTTCGAAATGCCTCAATAATGCCTAAACGGCGTGTTGCTTTCTTCCGTTTTTGTTGGCTGCGGGTGGTATGAATTTCTTCCCAGAGTTCCTCGGACATTGCGTCAAGGTCGATCCGTTTGAGGATATCATAGAAGGCTTCGGCGCCCATATCGGCACGAAAAACCTGGCCCCAGCGTGATTTTAATTCACGATAACGGGCTTCGCTTAGGAAAGTAAAGGGTTCTAATTCATATAATTCTTCCCGTAGTCGAGCGGACTCCGTCTCAGTCTCTTCAGCCTGATCTTCCAATTCATTGCGGAGCTTTTCCATTTTCATTTCAGCGTCCGCTCTGATTTGTTCAACCTCAAGTTTGATGTGCTCTAATTCTTGTTCCCGCTGATCTTTCAGGTCAGATTCGAGTTCTTCAATCATGCCCTTGACAATTGTTTGCACTTCTGCAAGGTGGGAAGATGTCACTTCAATGCCAGCTTCGACAATTACCTGATTTTTGTCCAGTGCATCAAACACAATAGGCTTACGGATTTTATTGCCCATCTTGGTTTGGATTTCGCTTTCCAAACGTTGGCCTTCTTTAATGACAGGCTCAATTCGACTGCCGATTTTCTCGTCATATCCCTCAGCCAAGGCATTTTTCTTAGCTTCCATTTCCTTAAGGGTCTTATCACGTTGAATTTTTATCTCAGCAATCTGGGCGTTTTGTTTTTCACCTAACTCGCGTTCAGAGAGACTGCTCTCATCCTCTAAACGCTTCAACGCCTTTTGACGGGAATCTTCATCCACATAAGTAACAATATATTGTGCAAAATAGAGCACCCGATCAAGATTTCGGCGTGAGATATTCAGCATCAAACCAAGGAAGGATGGAATCCTTCGGGTATACCAAATATGCGCGACAGGTGCAGCTAATTCAATATGCCCCATTCGCTCGCGCCGTACTGCCGATCGAGTGACCTCAACACCACATTTGTCGCAAATAATGCCCTTGTAACGGGGATTTTTATACTTGCCACAATAACATTGGTAATCACGGGTGGGACCGAAAATTGCTTCGCAAAACAAACCATCCTTTTCAGGACGCAATCGCCGATAATTGATTGTCTCAGGTTTGAGAACTTCACCATAAGACCAGCTGCGAATAACCTCAGGAGATGCAAGACCAATCCGCAGTGCTTTTAAACCCTTTGTTTCCACTAGGAGCCTCCTGTTTGTGAAAATACTAATTCTTTCGTTGCTTAAACGCGAGAAAAACCTTGAGAAAGCTGCCGCCTCTCAGGTGTTTCCGGGAAAATTTTACTTTTTCATCAATTGCATGCAAACTGTAATTATAACAAAATTTATGATCAATTGTCAAATTTTCGAACCAGCATCATACCACAATTTTGGCATAATACCAACAACCAATTTCATGAATTGATCAACTAATCGGAATTTGCAGGTAAAACGTGCTACCTTTGCCGAGTTGGGTCTCAAACCACACCCGCCCTTGGTGACGCTCAGCGATTGATTTAACGATTGCCAAGCCTAATCCACTCCCTCTTTTTTCAGTTCCTGGATCTGATGACATGGTCTTAAATTTCTCAAAAATATGTCGCTGATCCAAGGGGGCAATGCCAATTCCCGTATCACGCACTGAAAAGATCACATTCCCCTGATTTGTTTGGGCGCTAAGGGTCACACTTCCCCCCATTTTTGTGAACTTGATGGCGTTTTCCACAAGGTTCTTCAAGGCTTGGGACAACAAGGTCACATCAGCTCGAATGTCAATCGGCGTTTCAGGGAAGGCGGTATGCAAGGTGATATTCTTTTGTTTCGCTTGCACTTCCATGCTTTGAACTATTTTTTGACCCAGATCTTGTGCCGTCGTTTGACTGATAACCAAAGACGTCCCCTCTTCTAAGCGGCCTAGATCCAATAAGTTTTGGACCAGGCTGGTCATCTCCTCCACACTGCTGATGATTTTAGCAACATAACTGTCTTGTTGCTCACTGAGATCACCCGTGAGCCTTAAGATTTTGGCATAGCCATGCATTAAGGTTAAAGGGGAACGAAGCTCATGACTGACGGTGGTTACAAATTCAGACTTGCGCGATTCCCGCATGCGTTGATCCGTTAACTCAGTAATGAGTGTCGCTTGACCTGTTTCACTCACATTCAGGGTAATTGGCTGGGTAATGATCTTATAAAATTTTCCCTCGTTGGTTTGAATTTCCTTGACATGGAAACCTTTTCGACCCCATTCCAACAATTCAACCAGGTTCGCGTCTTCGAAGAGATCTTTCAGGTATTTATTGGCTATTGGGCGGTTTAACAAGGTTTTGGCACGCTGATTGTGATAAATGACTTGGCCGGATTGGTCCGAAATTAATACAGCATCTGGAATTGAATCCAGAATTAATGTCAATTGCGACTGATGGATCCGCTGGTCATCCAGCATCTGCGCTTTTTCAACTGCGCTTGAAGCCATCTTAGCAAGTTCCTCGAAGAAACTGCGCTCTGAGGAGTCGGGATATTTTCCATCGTGGTAGGTAACCCATAACGCACCAAAGGAAGTATCCTCCGCTTTGAGCGGATGAGCGCTCAAAGCGGTCGGTTGGGGAATTTGTTTGCCAAATGCCAACCCCTGACTCACCTGGGAATTATTCAAAAATAAAGATTCTGTCCTTTGGAGCTTTTCCAGAATATCCTCATCGAGGCTGGCAAGCTCACTAGCATAGTCACCTAGCCCATATTGATGTTCAATTTTCCCATGAAGTGATTTACCCGCAGGATTTTTCAGGACAATCCGTGCAGTCGAAATCTGCATTGTCATTGCAGCCTTTAAAATCGTTTGGACTGTCTCTTCCAGGGTGTCACACTGGTCAAGCGTCTTGCTAATTTCAAGTAATTGTTGTTGATCACGCAGTCGACTGCGAAGGGATTTGAACATGCCACCTACCACACCAAACAAGCGTCCCATCTCAGCTTTAGCCTGGGAACCGGTCAATTGCACGTCCAATTCACCCTTTGTAGCTTGTGATGATAAGAGATTTATCTGACGAATATCCTTGAACAGCGGCCATAAAGCCCCCATGGCGATGATCAAAACCAGTAACATTGACCCACCAGCAATGATCAACACAGGATACGTTTGTGTCCAGGTCTTCTCATGAAGAACCAGGGTTGGGAATGACGTCATCACAGCCCAATCCAAATTCGAAATCGGCTGATAATAATGCAACCCAGGGTTTCCAGGAAAAGTTTTTCCCTCAAAATACGTAGGCGTTGTAAATCGAGTCCCCTGATAGGGCCTTAAAACCCCTTTTGGATCCGTCTGATAAAGAAACTCCCCCGATTCACTGATAATTTGACCACTTCCACCATCCTGATCAAGTGCTTTAAGCGCATTAATCCAGGTCAAATTATAGGGATTCTCGTCCATTGTCGTTTGTCCCCATATAATACGCCTTATCACGCCCGTCCCATCCTTGACACCGATTAAGAAATGTAAATTTCTCTGAATGCTGTCGTTATCCATTGGCACGATGACAACCGACGATAAACGACCTTGAGATATCAGGTTAGATATACTCGCTTCCGAAGGCGGGACAGCTAAATTATCATCAGGGCTTGAAGAATGTCTTGCAATCAATTCGCCATTGAGCTCCATCAGCCCTAGTTGCTCAAAAAATGAATTCGCAGTTATTTTTTGAGACAAGAATCTTGTTGCATCGCCAGCGGAGGCACTCGCTAATTGAGGTTCACTGGCTAAATCAATTAAAAGTGACTCACCTGTATCGACAATATTAGATACCCCGTAGGCAACAGCGTCGGCGGTGTTGATGAGTTGCCCCACCATTTCTTGCCGGGTGGCTTTTTCCGTTGTTGACCAAAATCCGATCGCTAAGCCTGTCCACAAGAGCACAAACAAAGGGATCGTGATGGCAAGGATGCGGAAAATTAAACTTTTTTCACCCGGTGCCGCTTCCAAGGGACCATATCCGCCCCACAATTTTTCAAATAAAATCCCGATGAAGGTGGCAACAATGCCACCGATAAACACCATACCCGCCAAAGCAAAAATCATGCTTGGCATCCTTGCTGAAGAAACCACAAGTTTTACAACCCAAGAACCCGGCACACTGAACAAAGACGCAGAGAACAATAAGCCAATGCAGATCAGGGTGCTGATCAATCCACCAAAAACGGGAAATCGCAATAGGCGAAAAAACAGAGTCCGGTATCGTTGGCGGATACCCCAACTGTAAACCAGGGCTACAGACATCAAGATTAACGGAGTGAAGATGTTATGCGTATCCAGATAGGCCAATAATAAACCCGACATTCCAGCCAAGCCAACAGCAGGTAACAATCCAATCAATCCCCCAGCCACCATCCATGGCACGGCAGCAAAAAACATCAAATGACCTATGGGGGGATAGCTGGCTGAAATAACGCCTTCAGAACCGGGATTTATGCCCAAAAATGGTGTTAATGCCAATATCAACACACTCAATAACGCCAACCAGAACAATTTTTGTCGGTCATAAACTGTTTCCCGATCATGCAGTTTGATGGTGACAAAGATAATTAAAGCAAACCAAACAAACCAAGCCAACAAAGACCATGGCTCCTGAGGGATCTGGATGGTGTATTCAGGTAAAAGTGGAATTAAGACATTTTTCATGATGAGTGCTTTTGTCGTCGTTATTTTATTATAGCATTATAGTCATTAAGTTTAATAAACGATCTTGCTTCTTATCTGTGGTAGTTTCAGAAGCAGCACCGAGTTTAAAAAAATTGCCTTTGCCATAAGGTTCAATGATTGATATTGTCGATCGGATGTGACATGGAGCAAAAGCGAGGCTATCCTTTTGAAAGAGCTTGTGAGAATCAATAAATTTATGGCTTTTATTGAATAGATCTACCTCGCCCTCTCAATAAAGGTTGCCATTTCCAACGGACATTATCATTTGTAATATCTTATTGATCCTGAATGAGCGCTTTCACCTTTGCTAGGACTTGCTGAATCCCCATACAATCAACATTCATCACAATCGCATCCTCTGCTGGTCTCAAGGGGGCAATTTTGCGGCTAGAGTCGATCTGATCGCGATTTTGCAATGATTGAAGCACATTGTCAAATGTCGTCTTCCAACCCCGATCCAGCAATTCTTGAAATCGCCGCTGCGCTCTAACCTCAACCGATGCATCCAAGAAAATTTTGAGATCTGCGTTGGGCATAACCACTGTGCCGATATCACGCCCCACCATCACAACTTTATTTTCATTGGCAATCCGACGTTGTTGTGCTGTCATCGCTTCCCGCACAGCCGCATAAGTTGAAACAGGGGAAACATAAGCATTAACTTCATCTTTACGAATTTCCCAGGTTACATCGACGTCGTCAAGGTACACATCATAATCTCGCCCATCATCAATGCTTGGAGGGCGCACATCGATGCGAATTTTTTGGGCTAAATCACCAACAGCTTTCTCATCTTCCATTTGCAATCCTGCGTTAAGGGCAGCCAGCGTCACCGCCCGATACATTACCCCGGTATCAAAATACAAATATCCCAAGGAATCTGCAAGCAAGGCACCCAGGGTTGATTTCCCAGAGCCTGCTGGTCCATCGATCGCAATTGTTGTTGGTAATTCCTTCATAAATTAATCCTGTCCTTTTTACGGTGAGAACTGAGCATTGGGCATCAGGTTAGTCCGCACCCAAAATATAATTTCATTGGCGACTGTTGGCACCTCACGGGTCATCCACCAAGTAAAATATTGACGTGTAGTTAATTCACGCCAGGGTACTGTTCTTGAAATGACCAAATCCTGACCGCGATAAGTTTCTGCAATCGCAGGAATGGTCTGATTATCGGATATGATCATACCCACCTGAGTTTGCGGGGGTAAGTATGGAACAAAACTAACGGGGTCTTGGTCACGCAAAATCCATTGCATCGCTGGGGTGTCAGCATCCACAACCGCAATGTCTATCGATGAGCTGCGCCTTGCATTCCAGTCGTTAACACCTTCGATTGTTTTTATCAGCCACTCAGGGGTCTGATAAGCTTCCTCGGGATACCACATCTCAAAATGAGGATTTGGATTTATCCCAGTTGAATTAACACTTGTCGAAATCAATATGGCAACAATGACCAACACAGCGCCCGTCATAAATCCTGAAAGGGCTATCTCATGCGACCACCCAAATCTGACTAAGAGCAGGATCGCTGTAATGAGCGCCACTCCTGCGAAAAATGCAAAGAGGGCGTTTAACCAATTGCCATCCGCCGGTGCAAAGTTGACCAATGACCGTAAGGATAAAATGATAAAAGCCATGCTAACGATGGTGAGAATGGCTGTAAAGATCGTGACCTTTTTTGAAAATCGCCAGGTTTGCCAAACCTTTGAAAGGAAGCGCATTGAAAGTGTCCACAAAGGCAGACTCACCCACAACAAATCCGCAGGTCCCCTTCCTGGAAGAACAAGAATCAGGGATAAGCCCACTAAAAACCAGGTCAATAAGAAAATGTCTTTATAAGACCTGAGAAGGACGCCGCGGACCCCTCCCCACAAGCCTAAAAATAAAGCCGGCGCCATGTAGGTAATTAAAGCAAGAGGAATCAATCTATACGGCTGTAAGTGACCCCTTCCAAAGTCTTGAACCAGCTCAATGATTCCCGAAAAGACACCCGTCAAGCCAGCAGGCGCCATCAAGAAACAAGTGCCTACGAGCAAAATGGTCAAAGCAAATGCTAACCCGGATTGGAACCAAAACTTGCGCTGATCAGCAATTGGTTTCAATGTGAAGGCATCTGCTCGCATTAAATTTTGATAACTTAGCAGGAAACTGATTGTCATGATGAAACCGCCCAACCAAAAACCAGGACCGCTCATCAACCCCATAGCAACGGCCGCACCCATCAAAATTGGCTTTTGGCGGTCGTAGAAAGCAATGGCGAAGATCAGAAATATCAAGGCCATCATCGGTGAACCGATCATTCTCGAAAGCCCAACCATTTCAGGTGAAATTGCTAAAACAAAGGCAAGCATAATGGCTGGCACTCGGCCTATCGAACCTCGAAATAAAAAAGGAATAAAGACAATTAAAGCTCCAAATAAAGCGGGCCAAAAACGCGCCAGAAAATTTCCCGCATTAAAAATAAAAAATGACATGGAAGTCAGACCGACATAAGCGATGTGGCCAGAAAAATTTGGCGTGCCATCTTCTGCAACAGCCAGAGCCTCTAAGGCTAAGCTCGCCTCCATGTCGTTTAAAGCCGGCTGCTCAAGGTGGATGAATCGAAAAGCCATTGCTATCGCAAAGGCTGCCAAGAAAAGCATCAAATATAAGCGTTGATTTTTCTTATCTGCCATAAAAAATTAAGCCCTCACCTGGGTCTTACAGTCCTGCCACTAGGTAGAAAATGATATCACCGGTTTTTGATGATAGCGATAAACCTCGATTTAATTTTCACACGAAGGACTGCTCCCGCAAGGTCTCCAAGTCGTTAAAGTTAATCTATCCAGTATTATACTGGTCAATCTCCCTTTCAACAGCCTCGCATTCATCGATTTTAAACAACATCCAAACATCTGCCAGTGGGCCTTTTGTGATAGAAGCACAGATCATTAAACTCACCTGCCTGGTATCAATCCAATGTAGCCGATCTAGCTAATCTTTAACCTTGTAGATGACTGTGCTGCCATACTGGAACACTTCATCCCAAAGGATGCCTTCATTCTCTTGAAATTTATCTAACCCCACACCTGGATAAAAGGCGTGTTCTAACTGCCCCAAAACAATGTAAGCAACATCGTATTCCTGAATGAAGTCTTTCACATAGTTGATGTCTGTCGTGTTATAGAAATTATTGACAGCTGCCACACGAGTTTCAACGATATTGGTGCGCAAAACAGCCCGTTGCTGCCTTTGGTGCCAATTCCAACCTACGACGCCAGGTAAGCCTGTATAAATAGTGTAACGATTGCCCCAGCGGTATTCATAGGCTTGACCTTCTAAGATCACTGGTGAGCCTTCAATGTTTTCTTGCATCCAGAGGATGCCCGCATAATCTTCAGCCAGGGGCATATTAACCCCCATATCATAGAAGTAGGCGAAGGGCATGTAAGCCATCCCATCCAGGGTATGGGGTGCCTCTATCGACATACGATCGCGGATCTTATCAGTTGTGCCCATCAAGGTAAAGAGCGCAGCAGACACAACCAATAAAAATAGCATTACCTGCCATAGGGAAGCTAAAGAATTTTTCCAATAACGCATTGACTGAAGAACCCACACCAAACAAACGCCTGCACTTGCACCAAACATGATCCAAGCTTGCAGATAAAATTTGAAAACGGTATTCATGCGCCCGATATCCCCTGGCACATACACCATTTCCACAGCCAATGTCAACAAGATCGCTGTGCCGATCAGGAATAACAAGAAACGACCAGCATCCGTTCTTCCCGGTCGAAGCATTAAGATGACAGCCCAAAGACCTACAGGTATGGCAATCATTGCAACCACAACCCCTAACGCCAACATTGCCAGCAACAGCACCCCAAAAACGATAAGCGCAGCATATATCCAATTTTTGGCAGGTTCAAGTTTTTGCAGGGCTGATTTTGGCGATGTCTTCATCCAGTGGTAGGTTTCCCAAGCCATCCAACTGATAATAATCAACAAGAACAATCCCCAATGGGTGAAATAAGCGCTCAATGGCGTCCGACTTCCATTCCAGATCTCGATGCTTGTGTAGCCTTGCCCGAACCAATAGGCAAAGGGTTGATACATCAACGTCGCAATAAGCACAAAAAGGAGCACAGATAAAGCCGCAACACCAATTTTTTCAAACCACTCGCCACCCCGGATATTTAATTTGAACTTCGGTTGATATTGCATCAAGGTGCTATAAAAAACGGAGATGCCTGCCAGCATCACATAGGTGTAAAAATCCCAGGTGTTGGTTGGGCGCAGCGCACCAATCACCAATCCACCCAACAGGAAATTGGCACCAATTTGTAACCAATGGGTCAATCGCTTTTTTGAGCGCTTCCAGGTGTTATTTAATACGGTTGAAAGGCTCCAACTAATCGCAAACAATGTGATTGGGAAAGCAATCAAATGTGCGTGCAGATCACCATAAATAAATGTGAAGTAAGGAAATTCTGTGATGGGCTCTCCAGGGATAACACGACTTGGATACCAATACCAATCGCCCGGATAAAGGGGCATGGGCGTCCCACGCAAAAATTGCACAAATCCCTGCAGTGTCCAGGTGAATTTCTGACCAAAAGCAGCCTGCTCAAGTGGGATTCCACCTGCAGCGATTTTTTGATAACTTTGAAGGATTAATTTGACCGTACCCAGGTTGCCCAGCAATCCTAATCCCACTGCAGTCGCTAGCCCCACCCAAAACGCCATCCCTAAAACTTTATTTTGCTTTCCCTCACCGGCTCGTAGGGCTCGAGAGCGAGGAATGGCTTTGTAAAAGTTCCATCCAATGGAGAATGCGCCTAAAATCAAGAGGCTGTACCAGACTGGCAAGATAATGTTATAAGCTAAGGTGGGCATGATCCCCAACAACTTAATCGGAACACCGACAATCACAAACCCATAATAGTAGTAATTGATGTAACCCCCAGCAAACCAGGGATCATAAGGTGGAAAACTGGTGCTCTTCAAGACGGCGTTCAGGTAAGAAAAGTCCATCGGCTTTTCGCCACCCTTATAAGGATGCCATAAATCGGGGTTGCCTAACCTGATCAATAGGAAAAACACAAAAGCGCTCAACGATAAAAGCTCAACGGTGAGGAAATAGCGCCAGTTCTTCCTTAACTCACGCAAAAGGGGTTTTCGTTGGATAAATATCAAAATAACTGAAAGGATCAGTAAGCACAGCAAAACCAGCCAAATTGTCTGCGGCGTAAAAGGCACTCGGAAAGATCCTAAAATCCAGACAATAAAAGCTAACAACAGAAGTCCAGCCAATTTCGATAGCGGATATCCGCGATCATCCAAACCCTTCAAAGCAAAGCGGATTAATGGGTAACTCAACCATCCCAAAAGCGTGATAAATCCGTAAAGCACAATGACAGCAGCTGGTTGTGAGGTGATTAGAATGCTGCCCCTGTCATACAAAACTGACCAAGTGCCACCCTCACGTTGTTCTTCTAAGCGATCCTCTGGCAGCATCAGGTTGAACTTCGGCTCGTAAAAATCTGTTGAATCAGAACTTTCGAATTTATCGGCATCGCCAGGTGTGAAGTAAACGACTCTCGATAAATCAATTGATTGCAAAATCTCACGCGTCTTTAGCGGGTCATAGCCATCCGTTTTTTTGAAGATCAACACTTTGGGATGATCATAAACGGTAAAGGCCTCTTCCGCGAATTGTGTGTTGATTTCCACAGGCCCAATTGAGGGATTGGATTGAAAAGTTTCCACCAATTCAAAACCGAGATTCCCTTCAAATTGTCCTGGCTCAGCCACGCTATAACACCAGGTAAGGTCCTCTGTGTCCGGACAACCTATAAGGTTGCGATAGTAGTGACTGGTAAGAGGGTAACGCTCAGGTACCCGGGTTGTTGTCCCCCACTGCCTGTTCGAAGTAATAAAAATGTAATCCGCCAAATCTAAATTGGTTTCAAACCGTGATAACTTCCCCTCATCATCCGACCAATACATTTCAAAATTGAGATCGCTGCGATAAATGCCATTATTTTGACTGTAGGCACTGTAGCCTTCAACACCATAGGGGATGCCATCATCCCAACTGCTCTCATGGACAGGTACAGGTGCTCTTGGCACCAATTGAGCACCTTGTGAGTCGGTTGATAAGGAAACCGTGATGGTATGGTTGGCTTCAACTGTTAACGGTTGGTCTAACTCAAAGCGATATGAGCCGCCTCGCATATCCTGGCTAGGCTCAAAGGATGATTTTATCTCTGCTGTTCTGGAAACACCTGGTTCGTTCTGCAGGATTATCGATAGCGTTAAGGTTTTTTCTTCCGCAATACCCGCCTGATCAACTAGATAGGGAATATAAACGGAAGAAATTTCCCCACCTTTGAGCAGATAAACGCTCATTGAATAGGGCTGATCCAGCTGCACGCTTTGTTGAAATCGCGGCAGGGTCTGTTTGAGCGCTATACCCTCTGTATTGGTAATCTCCAGGACTGGTGAGCCACTGAGGAGCAAGGATTCTTCCCCTTTGAGGATATCCAGTTGTAAGTAATACAGTTGATCCTGTTGAATAGTTGGGGGCACGTTGAAGAGAAAGGCAAACGAATCCCCCAAAGCCTGGTTTTCTTGAGGGAAAAAATCACTTTCAATCATCGCTATTCCCAAAAGTTCATCTTGTGCTGCGGGACCCGAATAAACGGACAGCTGAACTATCTTAAAGGTTCCCGTTTTCACCTGGTCGAGGATATGTGGGATCGTAATCGCAGAAATTGTACCATCTTCAATTGCCTTAAAAGGCATTCGCAGTGACACACCTGGGCGTAATGTGTCCCCACCCTGATAGGATAATGGCCTTTGATAAAGCCCCTCATCCGTTTGCATCTCCAAAGTCAAGGCACCCGGGATATTTTGGAAAATCCAGTGACTGGCAGCCAGCCGCGGGTGTTGTTGTGTATAAATGTTTGAAAATGCAAAAGCCCAGGCCGCTGTGCTCAGAACAATTATTAAGGTTAAAATCACGCCAAAAATGCGAAGGATATTCCCTCGTATTTTCAGAAAAGCAAATTTGATGTCGCCCCTCACGGACCATAATTTGACCAATCCCCAACCCGCGATGAGGGTTAGAGTGGGATAAATCAACATCTGGTAGCGCATGGTCCGTACAAAGGACAAGGATTGCCAGAGAAAATACAAAACGGTAAAGGTCCAGATGGGTAGATGCTGACGCCAATTTTTCTTTTTCAGGATAGCATAGCCCATTGCCAAAATAGAAATAAGCGTCACCATACCTAAGGGTAATCCCAGCCCCCATTTGATCAGATTTTCCCCTGAGAAAGTTATCGGCCGCCGTGCCCATTGTAAAGCAGGTGGAAAATCAACATCGCCAGAAGCCTGGGCACGTAAACTTTGTAAACTAGACCACCAATTATTGTTGATGGCCAGATTGAAAAATCCTGGGCCCTCAAAGGCATAGGGCTGTCCAACCCTGAAAACGAGCAAACTTGTTACCGCGGCAACAAGTAAATTCCGAAAAATAGGCCACAAGGACGCTTGCCTCTCGCTTTCAGGCAGCCGCAAGAAACGCACAAATTCCACGAGGGGTAAGACCATCGCCACGACAGCCGCGTTGATCTTCGAAGCTGTGGCTGCCCCTAAAGCAAATCCAAATAAGATGTAGGGCGCCAACTCCTTCAACCGGTGACTTATCAACGCCCAGTTGAGTGTTGGTGCGTAAATTTCATCCTTGTCTTCGCTTAGCGCTGACGGGGTGCCTTGTTCTTTGGCCTCAGCGGCAGGTGGACGGCTTAACGCCCAAACCGCAGCATAAATCGCCAGGGTCGCAAAGGTGTTGGTGATAGTGTCCACTGTGGCAAAATGTGACAATTGAATTGGCAACACTGCAAACGCATAGAAGGCTGCAGCAAGCAATCCAACCCACTTATTGTACAAACGACGTCCAATAAAAAATATTATCAAAATTGTGAAAACGTCGAAAACCGCAGAAACTTGTCGCCCCAGGATGGTGATGGCGTTGTAATCCACCTGACCAAGGGATTCACCTAGAAGGCGAACGATAAAAATTGGCAGGGTACCATACACAAAAAATGTATAGCCTCTATTTTCTGGATTCAAGCTGGAGTTCTCAGTGTCAAAATATTCTGAGAGACTCTCCACTGGGGCTATGGATGATTGCACCATGCTCAGAAAGCGTTCATCGGGATGTAGATGATTATTTTCATCCCAATTGACACCTACTAACCGCATCCATGACCCCGCCCCTAAAATGATGATCAGTGCAAGAATGACAAAAATTTTCCCCCAAGATCGTTTCTGATTTGATTCCGACTGTGTTGATGGCATGGTCAATTGTTCACTTCCTGTGCTGGCGGTACAAAGAAAATGAGAAAGTCTTTATTTTCTACCGCGGAATCATATTGCCAGGAAACCCCATTAGGGAAAGTCTCTTCCAGGACTCGCAAACCCTCTGCATCATTTAGATTCAATAAAAAAGCCTTTGCGCGCGAGTCGGTCGCTGTGGCTGGAATTTGATCTGGGAAGATGGCAAAATCCTTCCCGGGATAACCGGCATTGATGGCAATGAGCCGTGAATCTGCCCAGTGGGGATAGCCAACGGCATAGACTGTGTCTGAACTACCGATAGAATTAGCAAAAAAGCGAGCGACTTGCCCCATTTCGGAAGTGTTCCAACTGGAGGCACGGTAAATAGACTGGTAGCGATCAAAGACCAAATTATAGTTGTTGAAGCCTGACCAGATCACCAGGAATAAAACGATCACCACAGAGGCTATTCTGCCGAGGTTGCCCCCCAATTTTTGCTTTACCGAACGAATAATCGCTTCCAATGCCAACCCAGCCACAACAAAAACCGGCACGGTTGCCCCAGCGGTCCGGTTCAAGCTGGGATTTTCAGCTGGATAGGCGATGGAAAGAATAGACGGCATCAGGAGCAGCGGGATTGAAACCAACAAGACTAAATCAACCCAGTTCCGTTTGCGAATATAGCGAATAAGTAAGGCAACGATGCCAATAAAGTATAGGGCGGCAGAAACGACTTCCAAGGCAGGTCGACCCGGGATGGAATGGACCCAAATGGACCCATTATCCCAAAAGAACATAATGGAGGCTTTCCAAAAATTCTGCAAAAAAATGACCATAGGGCTGTTTTGAAAGCCCACTTCCATCGAGGTTAGACGAGAAAATGCGCGGTAGGTAAACAAATTTGGATTTGCCAGCCAATAACGCAACAAGGGGATAAAAACCACCAGAGAAATTAGGACAATAAGTGAAAGCGCATATAAGGCTGTTAATTTCATGTTTTTGCCAGGTTTGTGAAGACCATAGATTACAAAAACAAGCACAACAAAGATCGGCACAATCCTGAAGGGGGTATATCCGTGTAAGCCCAGCCCTAAGAACAAACCAGCCCATAGAATATCTTGAACATTTTGACGCCTGAGCCCCCTGATCAGGAAATACATCACTGGGGCAACGAACAGCGGATAGTAGGGGATGCGTAATGCCACCCGGGTGAACACCAAGGGCCAATAAGCAATGCCGCTTAATAGAGCTGCAGCAAGTCCAACCCACTTGTTGCCGATCTCTTTCCCTAATAAATAGATAAAAAATACCGTCAATAAGTTGGCAAATACTGCGACAACCTTAAGATTCAAATAGGAAACCTCGAGGTTAAACAATTTCATATATGCTGCGGTCAGATAAAAATGGATCACTTCTCTCCCGGTGTTGCGGGGGAAATAAATGGGTGTGTAGCCATTGAGAATATCATTGATATCCAGTAATTTTTCCGCCTGGTCACTGACCATTTCTGGGGGCACAGCCTCCAGTCGGTGAAAATTGAAAAACAGGATCACCGCAATCACAGCCAACACGATCAACCCCCAGCGGTTTATTTTAATTTGGAATTCTCCCTGTAATAACCTATTCCAGATATTCGTAATATTTAGTACTTTGGGGGTTCTCCCCTGCCAAAAAGCAAGGAACATAAATACAAGGCTCAATATCCAAAGCGATGTATTTATGAAGCCAAATTCTCCGCTACCGAATAATAAGAAGGCAAAGACAGCTAGAATTAACCCAATTAATAAAAACTCCACCCGGAAAGCGGGATAAATTTTGTCTTCATGATCGGATTTCAGGTTGGGGAGAGCCCACCCCTTACGCAAAATTGCACTAATCAGGCAAACTGCAGCTAAAAGATACAACACAATCCCCGGTAAGGCCGTCCGCCAATTTGAAGGTTCTAAGGAAAGTTGGGCTAACAAAGTAAAAACCAACGCAGCAAGGGTCCACCACGGGATATTCGTCCTGGGCTGTGACACTTGCTCTGGTAAGTTTTCTTGCGCTTCTTTTTTATCCCTTGTCCAGAATTGCAGCTTTGATACAAAATAATCCCAAACGCTGGTTTCGTCTTCGGGTTGATGGGCTTGTTGATCCGTCATAGTTAATCCATAAAACAAGAGTGGCAATTTTATTGTTGCTTTTACACCATCGTGACTAGCAAATATGATACTTGACTGACCTGACCTTGACAACCCTGTACACTACCTGTCAAAGCTGAAAATCATTATAAAAGAGAATAATCGCTAAGATATTTAATAATTGATTGATTTTAATGAATTAAGCGAAACTTTTTATTTTTCAGATGAGACTCTTTTTCGAGCGATATAAAAAGAGCACACACCCTGATCGCTGGTGGGGTCATCCATGTATTTTCTGGTCATTTTCCAGGGGATCGACAGATTCCAGCGCTTTGGGACAAGGACCCAACGGCCAATTGTCTTTTTGAAGAATAAAGCCGGCAGCCCCAGCGGATGTCCCCACTCGAGGATATGCAAGGCTTCTGGTGGAAAATAATCCCAGGTTTTAACCAGATCAAATCCCGCTCGTTCCAATCGACTTGCCCAGACTTCGGGTGAATCTGTGTGGGCATGGCGAGAGATCCAGTTGAACAACCGACTGTATGACCTCCCGACGCCAAACAATCCTAATTTATCAAAAAATTTTCTTCCCCAGAGTTCGTGGGGAAAACGGTGGTTGGGCCCACAAAACACGAACAGACCACCAGGCTTGAGCACACGGTTGACATCCCCCAGGACCGGCTCAATATCAGGGATATGCTCTAAGACGGATGTGCTGGATACCGAACCAAAATGCCCACTGGGGAAAGGGATACGAGCGCCTTCACCCAACACCAACAGGCGATAGACTTGTCGTTTTTGAGCTTCAAGTGTCGGTCCCACCCAGGGATCCAATCCCACATCCAATTTGTGGTCAAAGGCGACGGATGCAAAATGCCCATCCCCTGAGCCCAAATCCAAAACTGGCTCAGGCAAGTCGATTTCCTGATAGAAACGATCCTCAACAGCCCGCATAAACCCTCGAAAATAAGGCAGGCTGGAAATATGTCGCCAAAGAATGTCGTCTAATGTTTGACTATCCATCACGCTCCATCAATTTCTTAAAAATGCTCTCATAGGCTTTGGCGATTGTTCTAGGTGCATACTGGGTTTGGATATCTGCAATCAGGGTCGGACTAGCTTCTTCATCCTTCTTCAAAATTTCAATAATCGCATTAGCAAGGGCATCAGCATCCTTGGGCGGTACAATCTTGCCCATCCTCGTCGACTGCACGGGTTGGCGAACACCAGGCAAATCGGTGGCAACCACAGGTGTACCGCATGATATCGCTTCAACCTGTACCATCCCAAAGGATTCTGTACTGTTGATGCTGGGCAAAACCAAAACATCACACAGGGTCAAGAATGCGGTCAATTCTTTGTCAGACAATATCCCTAAAAACTGCCAACGCGCCCCTAATTTTTCGATCAAAGGCAGGATTTTCTCTCGATAGGCACTTTCACCAGGGACATTTTGGTATGCTCCCACAAAGATAACCTTGCTTTCAGGAAAAGCCTGCAAAACCTTGGGCATGGCTTCCACTAGATATTCAACACCCTTTTCAGTTGCCAAGCGTGAGACCATACCGATGATTGGCTGATGCGCATCAATGTCAAATTTCTGAAGAAACGCTTCAATATCCACCTGTTTAACCTCAGGCAGCCATATGGGTGGTTGAATGACCTCAAGTTTATTCAAATAATCTTTCAGGAATTCCGAATTTTCAGCAAAATCTTGGGTGTTGTGTACAATGACATCGGCCAGCCTCGCTGAAATGCGGTGAGAGAGACCGGAAACCCATCCGGCAAGCTTGTTGATTAAGCCTGAAGGCATCTGGATATCACAGTGATAGGTCATCACAATCGGTTTTTTACGCATCTTAGCGATGATAGCAATCGTCGACGCATCAAATTGGGGCACATGGATGTTGACGCAATCCACTTCGCCCAATAATTGCCAGGCCCGCAAAGGCAATTGAGGCATAAGCACACCCTTTGATAACCTGAAAAGGACTGGGCAGCGCATGATGCTTACGCCATCTTTCTTTTCAATTTTTGGTAACGTCCGATTAAATTGAGAGGTTAAAACCGTTACCTCATGACCTAAAGCCGCCAACGCCTGCGCTTCTCTGGCAGCGTATATCGTCAGTCCGGAGGTGTAAGGTTGATAATATGTCAAAACAATCAGAATTTTCATCGGAAGTATCTGTTGATCTTTTTTTATGTAGCTCGGTTCATCACCTTATCATACAAACTAACAAAAGCCTCACCTTGCAGGTGCAATCCAATCAATCCTAAAATACTGGTGTAGAAAAATGAAATAAAATGCACCACCACAGCTTGGGTGAAGGCAATCTCTGGGTCAACACCCAACACAGCAAATGCGGCGACCATCACGCCCTCAAACACACCAATCCCCGCAGGTGCAGAGGGTAGCGCATTGCCAAAGGCGCCCGCACTGAGGGTGAAAATCATCCACCAAAAGGGCGCTTGTGGGGATAGACTGCGAAAAGTGATGAAATTCTGTCCAAAGGCGATCAACCAACTGATGGTCAAGCTGCCTAAGGCTAATGCAAAATACTTCGGATTGGTCAAGATCGATAAACCCTCAAGAATCTGCATTCCTCGAGGGGCAACCCGATTCTTAATAAATTCTGAGCCCTCACCTCGCGCTAACAACCATTTATTGATAGCTTCACGAAACATTGCCGCCAGATATAAGACCACCAAAACACCGATGGAGAGCGTCACCATGATGAAAACAAAACCTTGGTCAAAATCGGCGTTGACAATTCTCGGAAGCATTGCCAGCATAAATATTGCTGCCAGAAAGATATCAAAAATCCGCTCGACCAGCACACTTGACAGAACTTCTAAGGTCGATAATTCACTATTATTGCCTAACACAATCGCCCGACCAAACTCACCGAGGCGAAATGGGAGCACATTGTTCAGTAAATACCCAATGCCCATGGCAAAAAAAGCGTCCTTATATGTTGTTTTATTCTTGAGGAGTACCAGCCAACAATAAACACGAAATAGATAGCTTATAAAGAAGACCAGTGAAGCCAGTAAAAATGTCCAAAAACCAATCTTAGAGAGATTGTCGACAAATTCTGATAACTCCACCTGGCGTAAAACCAGCCAGATTGCCAGACCACTGATCAAAAGGGACACTGACCACCGCAGCACCTTGACCAGCGTCTTCCGCTGACCTTGTTCTTTCACGATTTATCCAATCGAAGGATGGCCATAAAGGCTTCTTGCGGTATTTCCACACTACCCACCATTTTCATGCGCCGTTTGCCCTTTTTCTGCTTTTCAAGCAATTTTTTCTTGCGCGTCACATCCCCACCATAGCATTTCGATAAGACATCCTTGCGCATGGCTTTAACATTGGCTCGGGAAATGACCCGCCCTTGGGCATAAGCTTGAATGGGGATGACAAACAATTGCCGGGGGATAAGGGCTTTGAGACGAGTGACCAAAGCTTGTCCCTTGTGATAAGCATCATCTTTATGAACAATCGCCGTTAAGGCATCAACAGATTCACCATTGACTAAGATTTCAAGTTTTACCAGGTTCTCCGGCCGGTATTCAATGAAATGATAATCCATTGATGCATACCCCCGGGTACCTGATTTAAGTTGGTCAAAGAAATCGATTATTAATTCAGATAATGGAATTTCAAAATCAATTTGCACGCGGTTCGGAGACGGGTATTCTTGTTCCACAAATACACCGCGCTTATTGGTCACCAATTCCATCACCACACCATAATAATCCGTCGGTGTGAAAATGCTCAACCTCATCCAGGGTTCAAGTATCTGAGCGATTTCATTTTCTTCGGGTAATTGTGCCGGTGAAGAGATCGAGAGCATCTCGCCATTCGTAAGTTTAATTTGATACTTAACCGAGGGAGCGGTGAAAACAACATCCATATCATATTCCCGCTCAAGGCGTTCCTGGATGATTTCCATATGGAACAACCCCAAAAAGCCACAACGAAAGCCGAAATTCAGTGCCTCTGACGTTTCGGGTTCATAAATTAAAGAGGCATCATTGAGCTGCAATTTCTCAAGCGCATCCCGCAGATCGGAATAATCCTCTCCCTCCGTTGGGTAAACGCCAGCAAAAACCATGGGTTTTGCCTGCTTATAACCGGGTAATGGTTTCTCAATGCCATCCTTGGCATAAGTGATGGTGTCACCCACGCGACATTCAGAAACAGTTTTCAAGCCTGTAGCAACATACCCAACTTCGCCAGATTTTAATGATTCTACCGGTATGAGATTGGGCGCAAAAATGCCAATTTCTACAGGTGAGGTTTTAATCTTTGTGGACATCATCAACAATTGATCATCCGGGGTTAATTTTCCATTAAAAACTCGGACGTAAGCAATCACGCCTTTGTAAGAGTCGTAATGGGAGTCAAAGATTAAGGCTTCTAATGGCTTATCGTCCTCGCCTTGTGGCGGAGGAATAAAATCCACAATCGCCTGCAAGACCTGGTCGATGTTAACGCCCTGCTTCGCCGAGATTCGAATGATTTGGTCCTTAGGGGTACCGAGTAAATTGTGCAAGTCGTCGGCAACTTCTTCCGTTTGTGCGGAATCAAGGTCAATTTTATTGATCACGGGGATAATAACTAGGTTGGCTTCTAAAGCCAAATATAAATTCGCCAATGTTTGGGCTTCAATTCCCTGAGCAGCATCTACAACCAGCAATGCCCCTTCACAAGCATATAAGGCTCGGCTAACCTCGTAATTAAAATCCACATGACCGGGGGTATCAATTAAATTAAATTCATATCGTTTGCCATCAGAGGCGTTGTAGTACATCCGCACGGCTGAGGCTTTGATCGTGACCCCTTTTTCCTTCTCTAAATCCATACTATCAAGGATCTGGTCGGTCATATCTCGATCAGCAATTGTGCCGGTGAGTTGAAGCATGCGATCAGCTAAGGTTGATTTGCCATGATCAACATGCGCAATGATACTAAAATTTCTTACATTCTCAATCATAATTTTTATCGTCTGCGAAAGTATGCCTTCGTGGGCCTCATTATTTATTTCTCTATCTGAGTTACCAATGCAATTTTCTTAAATCGCGAAAAATCCCTTCCGTTAAAAAAGACCCAGTTAAGACAGGCTTTAAGCTAATTTTTTATTTTCTTCTTCAAGTCAAACATAACCTGATAAGTGAACCAATTATACCAGCACCACTTTCAGTAAGTATCAGGTTGATCACAAACAAGTTTTTCACTCCTATTGGATTTTCCGATTTCCACAGCAGCATTAACAGAAAAACGATATAGGCCATAAAGACCGTTCCCCCACTAATTATGATTTTCCAAATTCCAAACCAGCTGGTAGGATTAGATTGGTTGATAAATGTATAAACAGAACAAACTACCGACGATTTAATCGTCAACAAAAACTTGCATCAACATTAAGAAACCAGATTTATGAAGCTTAATCTCAAACTCTATCTCAAAACCTTTTGGTTCAGTTTTTTCAAATCAGAACACACCCCTGGACGTCTGACCCCCAAACGATTTTTCATCCTCTTATTTATTTTTTTAGCCTACCCACTATGGCATTTTAGTATTCGGCTAGCATACGGCCTCGATAATATCTTTTTCCCTGAACATAAAAATCAATCGATTGAGAAACCGATTTTTATTGTCGGCAATTTTAGATCGGGCACAACCCTGTTGCACCGCACATTGGCGAAAGATCCCCGCTTCACCGGTATGAAAGCCTGGGAAATTTATGTGGCACCTTCAATCACCCAACGAAAGCTCATCCATTGGCTTATGAAAGCCAATCGAGCAATCGGCAATCCCATTCAAAAATTTATCAACCTTTTCGAAAAATCTCTGAAACAATATTCTTATATGCACAAAACTGGCCTTAATGAAATCGAAGAGGACTCTCACATTTTCTTGCACACCTGGTCCTCCTATAATCTGTTTGCATTTTTTCCTTTTCCTGATTTGATTAGAAATTATATCTATTACGACGATCAAATTCCGCAAAAACAAAAAAATCTGGATATGACCTATTACCAGGAAGTGTTGAAGCGTCATATCTATACTCAAAATGGGAAGCAGTACATCTCAAAAAGCCCCTCTTATTCACCTAAAGTCCGCACGCTGCATGAGAAATTTCCAGACGCAAAGTTTATCAATTTGGTGCGATCGCCACAGCGTGTGATCCCATCTTCGGTGAGCATGTTCTCTAACCATTGGAAAACCTATGGTGATCCTGAGGAAAAGTATCCCCGACCTGGCCCTGAAGTACTTCGTGAGCAGGCAAAGCACTGGTACTTGTACCCCCATCAATACTTGAAGCGCTTGCCCCCGGAACAATATGTTTTAATCCGTTATCAAGATCTGGTCGCAAACCCAAAAGCCACCGTGAAAGCCATTTATCAACGATTTGGTATCCCAATGACACCTGATTTCGAAAAAATCTTAGACATTGAAACAGAAAAGGCGAAGAAATTTACCAGCCATCACAGCTATTCTTTGGAAGAAATGGGTTTGGATAATCATCGCATTCATCAAGAATTTGATGAAGTCATCCAAAAAGTCATCTAAAATATTATTCCCCTATTAAATATTCAAAACCTCATTAGATTCTTTTTTTTGTTCCCTTGTAACGTTCCCGTTTCAATCCGATAGAGTCATGATAGCCTGTTTGATGAGAGCCTCTCGATCAACTTCTGGTTCTGGCATTTCCAACCTGAGATCAACTAAAAATTCTACATTGCCTTTAGGTCCTTGAATGGGGGATGCGATCAAACCCACCGGGTAGAATCCCAGGGCTTTTGCTCCACACAGGGTATTTTCCAATACCTCTTTGTGCACTTCCGAGTCTTTGATGACACCGGCGTGGACGGCGGCCGCTTTTCGACCCGCTTCAAATTGAGGCTTAATGAGCGCAATCACACGCCCCTCTGAATTCCTAAACCAGGCTTTGACCGCAGGCAGAATCAATGCCAAGGAAATAAAGGATGCGTCAATCGTCACCAGGTCAACCGGCTCGGGAAGTGCGTCCAAGTAGCGTGCATTTGTGCGTTCCATTAGAACAACCCTTGGATGCTGACGCAGATTCCAATGCAGTAAACCATAGCCAACATCGATGGCATAAACTTTTGCAGCGCCATTTTGCAAAAGACAATCCGTAAATCCCCCAGTAGACGCCCCCACATCCGCACATACTTTCCCTTCAATAATAACATCAAAGGCTTCGACAGCAACAGCAAGTTTATTACCCCCACGAGAAACATATTTAGGCCGTTGTTTGACGGTAATTTGGGCATCTTCTGCAACCTGAGTTGAGGATTTGTGGATCATTTCCCCATCAACCCGCACCTCCCCTGCCATCACCAACCTTTGGGCGCGGTTGCGGCTTTCTGCCAAACCCCTTTCCACCAAGAGAATATCAATGCGCTTTTTCTTCATTTCTTAATTCTAACTCGAAAATTAATTTCAAAGCTTGTTCAAAGCATCAGGGTCAATCTGCACAGTAGATTTTCTTCTGCCTAATAAATTAGAACCACCACTTTCATCTCAAAATGAGCTGTGATATTATTGACCTATGATTGAGCAACTGCGCCTGATTTTAAAATCAATGCGTCCCAAGCAGTGGTTGAAGAATATTTTTGTTTTTGCCGCACTGGTATTCGACCGCCAGCTATTTTCATTGCGGCCTTTTTGGTCAACTTTATTGGCAATGTTGTTGTTCTGCCTGGTTTCCAGCTTGGGCTACCTGATCAACGACCTTTTTGACATCGAAGCCGACCGCAAGCACCCCAAGAAGAAACATCGTCCCCTAGCCTCCGGGAAGCTTTCCCAGCAAAATGCGATTATTGCAGCTGTCATTTTAGCTGTCATCGTTTTTCCAACATCGTTTTTAATCAATTTTGCCTATGGCTTAATCCTGAGCGCCTATTTTTTCTTAATGCTGGCTTATTCATTAATACTCAAGCGCATTCCTCTTTTGGATGTGATGATTATCGCCGCCGGCTTTGTCCTGAGAGTTGCAGCTGGCGTTGTTATCATTAACATCAAACTTTTTTCTCCCTGGCTGTTTGTCGCCACCACCTTCCTGGCGCTGTTTATCGCCATCGGTAAACGTCGGGCTGAGATGGCATTGCTGCAGGAAGACGCTGGGGAGCATCGGCAGGTCCTGCAGGGCTATACGAAAGAATTTCTAGATCAACTTCTCACCATTGTGGTGAGTGTCACCATGATGACGTATTGTCTTTACACCTTCTCGTCGCCAATTGCGGCGAATAATCACAGCATGATGTTAACGATCCCCTTTGTTATCTACGGCCTGTTCCGCTACTTATATCTGGTTCGTGTTAAGCGGATTGGCGGCGCGCCTGAAGAGATCCTGCTGACAGACCGACACATGCAGGGCACCATTGCACTGTGGTCCCTCACTGTGATCCTCATCTTGTATTTTCTCTAACTTGGAGAAAACATGACCCTTATTTATGGAAAAGCAAGCGGAAAAATAATCCTTCTTGGGGAGCATGCCGTCGTATATGGCTATCCTGCCATAGCCATCCCTGTCAGCAAGGTCAGAGCGACTGCACGGGTATACCCGGAGTTTGAAAAATCACCCGGATGGATCGGCATTAAAGCTTCAGATATTGATCTTGAAACATCGCTTGCAGATCTTCCAGAAAATGATCCCATCAAATCAGCTGTCAATTTGACTTTTGGGGCGATCAACCCAACGCACATCCCAGCCATCACCATTCAAATTTTTTCAACAATCCCTATTGCGAGTGGTTTGGGTTCTAGCGCTGCAATTTCGATTGCCATCATGCGCGGCTTATCCGCATTTATGGGACAACCCTTGTCTCCGGCGGTTATTTCCGATTTGACTTACGAAGTTGAAAAAATTCACCACGGCACACCCTCAGGGATTGACAACACCGTCATCGCCTATCAGCGTCCCATCTTCTTCAGACGGGATCAACCAATTGAACTGCTGCATATTACCAAGCCTACCCACTGGGTCATTGCGGATACGGGTGAAATGACACCGACCCGTGAGACGGTCGCAGCCGTCAGAGCGCTACACGATGATAATCCCGAACAGGTGGATCAAATCTTTGAAAAAATTGGTGCACTTACGCTAAAAGCTCGCACCGCCCTGGAACTGGGTGACGCTCAAAGACTAGGTGCCTTAATGAATGAGAATCAAGCGCTATTGCGTGCCTTGGACCTCAGCAGTGCCAAAACAGAGGCGTTAATTGAAACAGCCCTAAAAGCAGGTGCACTTGGCGCAAAACTCTCAGGTGGAGGTCGGGGTGGAAATATCATCGCCCTGGTCCACGAAGATAACCAGGAATCGATCCGGACTGCACTGACCCAAGCAGGGGCAACCCGAGTGATCACAACCCGCCTTTCAGAAAGCGAGGATAATTGAAAAACAATCAGATCATTTTCCTCAAATTAGGTGGCTCTCTGATTACCGATAAAGATAAACCCCTTACACCAAGGATCGATGTAATTGAAGGCTTTGCTGCTGAAATTGCTGAAGCTATTCAGTGCAAAGGAGATTTTCACCTTGTGATTGGGCACGGTTCTGGTTCCTTTGGCCATGCCACAGCAGATCAATTTCAAACCCACCTGGGTGGCCAAGGGGAAGCTTATTGGCGTGGATTTGCAGAGGTATGGCGTGCAGCTCGCGAATTGAATCAGATCATGATTGATCTTCTTTACAAAACCGGATTACCGGTTGTGGCTTTTCCGCCCTCTGCCGGGTTAATTTCTGAGGACAAACATTTAACCAGTTGGGATACAAATCCCATCAAGATTGCCCTGAGCCACGGATTAATTCCCGTTGTTCATGGCGATGTTATCTTTGATCTTGAGATTGGTGGCACGATCTTTTCCACTGAACAGGTTTTCCTCTACCTTGCAAAAGTACTGCATCCATCTAAAATCCTCCTGGCAAGTTTAGACAAAGGGGTTTACAAAAAAACAAAAAAGTCTAAGAAAATCATCCCACTGATTACACCCAAGAATTATGCATCGCTTTTGTCCACCCTCTCGGGTTCGCAATCAATTGACGTCACCGGTGGGATGCAATCGAAGGTAAGCCTAATGCTGTCCCTTGTCGAAGAACTTCCCGAATTAAAGGTTCAAATATTTTCAGGCTCCAAGCCAGGCAACATTAAAAAAGCTTTGTGTGGCGAACAACTCGGCACAATGATCACCAGCCAGTCATAAAATCTCCAAGAAACAACCCATTAAAATCACACGGAAAATTATTCCAATTTTCACCAATCTACTGGTGTTTTTATCCAATATGGTATAAAATAGATTTACCGTTATAAATTTTATGTTTTTATCTATAGAATAAATGGAGAGAAAATCATGTTTAATCATCCGAATGCTGAACTTTACATCCCCGATGGAAATCCAATTGATGAAGCGCTAATGAGGACCACTCACCTTGCTATTGGTGCTCACCAGGATGATTTGGAAATCATGGCCATTGACGGCATCTTGCAATGCTTTCGAATACCTGAGAAATGGTTCAGTGGTGTCGTGGTCACAGATGGGCGATCTTCCCCTCGTTCCGGGGTCTATGCCGATATGGATGACGAAGCAATGATGAAGGTCCGCTATGAGGAGCAAAAGCTAGCAGCAGATATTGGTCAATTTGGCTCTCAAATCATGTTAGGTTATCCCAGCAGCGCTGTTAAGGATGCCGCCAACAAATTGGTCGTAGAGGATTTGGTCAAGATCCTCAATCTCACAAAACCTATGGTAGTTTACACCCACAACCTCACAGATAAGCACCCGACCCATATTGCCATCGTTCTGAGGACTATCGAAGCTTTGCGGCAAATGGGAAAAACGAACAAGCCAATGAAGGTCTATGGTTGTGAAGCCTGGCGCGATTTGGATTGGTTGCCAGACAGATTAAAAATCCGCTTTGATTGCTCTGACAAACCAAATTTACAAGAAGCCCTCTTAGGTGTGTTTGATTCCCAAATTAGTGGCGGCAAGCGCTATGATTTGGCCGCTATGGGTCGCCGGGTCGCTCACGCCACGTTTTTCCAATCTCACGCTACGGATACCACCAGCCACTTATCATTTGGCATGGATCTGACCCCCCTCATCGATGATCCCAATCTTAGTATTGAAGAATTTACGAAGGATTTGATCCATCAATTTGAAAAGGATGTGATTGAAGCAATAAGAGCAGCAAGTTAAGTAATTTTTAAAACGCCCGATAGATTGATATGAATGATGGTATTTTATGAAAGGAATAGAAATGAGTGAAAAATCTAACCTGGAGCGAGAAATCCTGGAACAACCCCAAATTATCCAGAATCTAATCCAAACAGAACAAGACCACATCGCAGGTTTGACTACAAAATTAAAAGGGCGTTTTAATTACATCTTAATTGCCGCCCGTGGCACATCAGATAATGCAGCAAGATATGCCCAGTATCTTTTCCAGATCCACAACGAAGTCCCGGTAGCTTTGGCAACACCCTCCGTCTTCTCACTTTACGAAAAACGTCCAAACCTTGAAGGTGCCCTAGTCCTAGCAATTTCACAATCGGGCATGTCCCCGGATATCCTTTCTGTGCTCAAAGAAGGCCACCGTCAAGGACGGCCAACCTTGGCTGTGACAAATAACCCCGAATCACCATTGGCGGAAATTGCCGACGATGTGATCCCATTACATGCTGGGATTGAGAAAGCGGTCGCTGCCACAAAAACATACACCAACTCCCTGGTAGCTATGGCTTTGTTATCCTTAAACCTGGCACAGGACACATCAATGCTGGAAACCTTGATGAATTTGCCACAATGGGCACAGCAAACATTGGATACCGTCATGGGTCAAACCGACCAAATGGAGAAATTTAAAGATTTGGTTCACGGTGTTGTCATTGGGCGGGGATTTAATTACTGCACAGCCTTCGAAATTGCGTTGAAAATCAAAGAACTGACCGGCATCACAACTGTCCCTTATTCCAGCGCAGATTTCTTACATGGGCCTGTTGCCTCCGTTCACGAAGGATATCCCGCCCTGGTAGTCGCACATCGTGGCGTGGTTTTTCAAGACATTAAACGAGTCATTGAAAGAGTTAGAAGTTTGGGTGCTGATACACTGCTCATCTCAGACGATCATGAACTATGCAATCAGGAAGGTTTTTCGGTTCAAACACCTGCAGGAATCCCCGAATGGATCTCCCCAGTGATCAATGTCATCCCTGGTCAGGTGATAGGATGGCAATTGGCACAATATAAGGGAAAAGATCCCGATCAACCTAAAGGCTTGAAAAAAGTAACAAAAACACAATAAGCTGCTGAGGAATTCCAATATTTCTTTGATTGGCTTGTCGCAATAAAAATAAATACTATTGTAATGAGCATTTTCACACTTAGACGTGATCGTTAATTGTGAATAATCTGCAATGCATTTATGATCATGAATTTACTATAATAATGTCTCTTGAAATCCGATATCCTAAGGACAAAACCGAATGAAAACAATATCATTAATTGAATCACATTACCCCAGTTTGACCAAAACGGAAAAAATTGTCGCTGATTACTTCTTAGACAAAAAATTGGATGTCATCTATCAAACTCTCACCGAAATATCTAATACGATTGATGTTGGTGAATCAACCATCTTGCGATTTTGTCAGAAAGTCGGATTTAGTGGTTTCCAAGAAATTAAATTGGCCATTGCCCGCGAATATACACCGGAAGAAACTTCTAACGAAAAAGGTTTTATTCACCAGGTGACAGAGAGCATGTGTAATGCAATCCAAAATACTAAGGTATTAATCGATGAAAACAACCTTCAAAAAATTATTGACGTGATTACCAAAGCCAAGAAATTATTCTTCTTCGGGGTTGGTGCCTCCGGTTTTGCTGCCAAAGAAGCGCAGTTAAGGTTTTTACGAATTGGAAGAGAAAGCTTAGCTGTGGTGGACTCTCATATTCAATTAATGACTGCTGCTACCTGTCAAAAAGGGGATGTTGTCGTTGCAATTTCATTATCCGGACATACAATTGATATCCTGGAATCGGTGAATATTGCTAAAAGAGCTGGAGCAACTATAGTTGCTATAACAAATTACATTCTCTCACCATTGGCAGAAATTTCGGACCATGTCCTGCTTACAGCTGGGAAGGAAAATGTGTTGTATGGTGGTACATTGATTGCAAAAATTTCTCAATTGTATGTCATTGATTTATTATGTACAGGTTATTCCATAAAAAACGCTGCCTCTGCAAAATCCATACAGGAAAAAACGGCTGAAGCTGTCATTATCAGAACAAGAAATTAATAAATTCTCAGTACTTTTTCAAACCGAAAGTCCAATTTTCAAACCATTAAACCTTTCACTCCTCCTATCAAAAAATATTGGAGTAATTCCCCAAAATTGGGTCTTGACAAGAAATAAAATTTTTGATATGATGGTTTTGGAGTGAAGTTTCAGTTTTTTTAACAAATGTGGAATAAATTTTCAAAAGGAAAGGATTTAGGATGAAGTATATTTGGAGAAGTCTCGTTTTATTGACATTGATCTTAAGTTTGGTTGCATGCGCGGGTCCTGAAGTTGAGACCCCTAAATCAACAGAAGAGATCGAAGAAACAGAAGAAACAGAACAAGGGGAAGAAGTATCTGAAGAAAGCAAATTAATATATTCAAATGGGGGACCACAAGAGTTTTTTGAAACGCCATGGTTGAACCCCGGTTCATATACATACAATAAAGCATTGTATGCTCACTTAATCGTTGCAGACGAAAATTTGAACCCGATCCCGGGTCACCCCGATGCCTTGGCAACCTATGAATATAGTGAAGATGGAAAAACACTCACCTTCACATTGCGTGATGATGCCTATTGGCATGATGGTGAAAAGATCACTCCTGAGGACATCAAGTGGAGTATTGAATACGCCACCAAAACACCCGTTCTCAACTCCGTTTTTATGAGCACTTTCAATGCTATTGAGGGTAGTGAGAGTGGCGCAGCTGAAACCTTCAATGGTATTGCTATTGATGGGAACAACATCGTAATTACATTTGAAAAAATTGCTCCTGATGCTCTGCTTACTTTTACACAATTTGCGCCGCTACCTAAAAAACACTTTGAGGGTATTGATCCTTTGCAATTCCAACAGGCACCCTACTTCCAGGCCCCTGTAGGCTCTGGGCCTTTTGCAGTAGACGAAGTTGAGATGAACAATTACACAATCTTGAAGCCATTTGATCAATATTACAATGGCGTCGCTGATTTCAATTTCTATCTCACACCCAGTCCTGGTGATAGCGACGCGAACTTGGTCAACAACGCAAAATCCGGTTTGTTTGATTTTGGTTATACAAAAAATATCGCAGATGTTCAATCCTTAGAAGGCACCCCCGGATTGAATATTCACAAAGTGAACGTACGTTACACCCGCTTGTTTTACCCCAACAAATTTGATAAGGCCGATGGAACGCCATCTCCTGTCGCTGACCCACGTGTTCGCCAGGCTATTCTTTATGCGATCGATATGGAAGCCATTACAGAAGGTTTGTTCAATGGTGCTGCCGTTCCCGCCAACAGCTTAACCCCCGATGAGAATTTGAAGTCAGGAGACCTTAACGATTATCAATATGATCCTGAAAAGGCACGTGAACTTTTAGCAGAAGCCGACTGGGACCCTGATACTGAATTGGATGTTGTCTATTACTACACCGATCAATTAACGGTTGACTTGATGACCGCCATTCAGGCATATTTAAGCGATGTTGGTATCAAGATGTCCTTCCGCTTAGTTGAAGGCGACTTGGCATCCATTTTATGGACAGCACCAGAAGACCAGGTGAACGGTCCCTCAGCCGTTGATTGGGACTTAGCCTATGCAGCCAATGCCGCCCTTTCATTGCATGAATACTACGACCGCTACCGCACTGGTTCACCCACCAACTCACATACCCCTGCGGATGAAACATTAAATGAATTGATCGATGCCACTAATGCTTCAGCTAAAGTTGAAGATCAAAATGAGGCTTTCAAAGAGCTGATCCAATATGAGAATGAAACCCTCTTCACAATGGCACTCTATTACCAACCAATTTTTGTTATCACGAGTGATCGCATCGGTGACATCAAAGTTGCGAATGTACAATTCAATTATGACTGGGACGTTCAAAATTGGGAGATTTACGAGTAAATATGCAGCTAAGGCTGAAAGTGATCTAAAGTAAAATGTTGACACATCGCTTTAGGATCAAAAGCACGAAATAAAACAAAGGGGCGGGTGATATCCACCCGTCCCTTTTTCGTAAACATCAAGCTTGCTTAGTAGGAGGACAGGAAATGATTACCTACATCATCAGAAAATTATTGGGGATGATCCCAATGATTATCATTATTACTTTCTTGATTTATTTGGGTCTTGAATTGACGCCAGGTGATGCAATCTCGCATATGATCCCCCCCGATCAGCTAGCCAATGTAGACCCCCAAAAATTAGAGGAGCTTAGGGAATTATATGGATTAAATGATCCCTTTCTAATGCGATATTTACGTTGGTTAGGACAGTTGGTAAGAGGAAACTTTGGATATTCCATAACCAGTGGAGTTCAGATCAGAACAATTTTGGGAGACCTTATCCCAGCCACATTAGAGTTATCTGCTGCAGCTTTGTTAATATCCACAATCTTTGGCACGACCTTGGGTGTTCTCAGTGCACTAAAACGTGGCTCCTTAACGGATAATATTTTGACGGTTGCTGGCATGATCGGTGTTTCTATCCCTCAATTTTTCTTTGGGATGGTTTGTATATTAATTTTCTCACTCAACCTGGGTTGGTTTCCAGTTGGGGGAAGAATGATGCCAGGTCAAGTAGATATTTTATCCCGTCTTAGATTCTTATTTCTACCAGCCATGGTTCTGGGGATATCAATGACAGCAGGTGTCATGCGATACACACGCTCAAGCATGCTGGACACGATGAACAAAGAATTTATCAAGACTGCCCGTTCAAAAGGCCTCAAGGAATGGCGTGTCAATCTTGTGCATGGGCTCCGAGTGGCTTTAACCCCAGTTGTTGTGTTAATCGGTTTTCGTTTACCCATGCTCATTGGCGGATCTGTCGTCATTGAAACCATATTCCAATGGCCAGGAATCGGAAGTGCGTTTAAAACAGCTGTGCGAGGTCAAAATTACCCATTGGTGATGATGATCGCATTGTTCTCAGTGGTTGCTGTTTTGGGCGCAAGCCTTCTTGTGGATATTTTTACAGCAGCCTTAGACCCACGGGTTAAGCTGAGCTAAGGAGGAACCAAATGAAAACGAATGTTTTAAGACGGCCTGGTCTAGATCGTAAGTTCGATAAAATTCGAGCTGATGAAGAATCTGGAAAATTAACTGGTGTAACAATGAATCGCATGCTTCGAAAGATGCTCAACAATCGGTTGGCAGTGATCGGATTTGTGATTTTTCTTGTAATCCTTCTTGCATCAATTTTTGCACCCCTGTTGACAAGATATGACCCTCTGGGCGTGGATATGCGGAATGTTTTAAAAGCACCTTCTGCTGAACACATCTTAGGCACGGATAAAGTCGGCAGAGATATTTTTTCAAGAATTCTTTTTGGCGGACGTATTTCTATTTTGGTTGGATTAGGATCCGCTTTGGGTTGCGCGGCAATTGGTGTGTTGTTAGGAAGTTATGGCGGTTACAAAGGCGGATGGTTTGATCGCACCATTATCCGCATATCCGAAATCTTTATGGCTTTCCCCCGATTAATCCTTGTTCTATTGCTCGTAACAATTTTCGGGCAGAGCCTCTTAAACCTGATCGTTATTTTTGTGGTAACAGGCTGGGGTAGTGTTTACCGTTTGACCCGGGCAAAGATGCTATCCATAAGAGAAGAGGAGTATGTTCAGGCCATGCGAGCCTTTGGCATCAATGATCTGATCGTTTGCTATAAACATATGCTGCCCAATGCCATTGGCCCCATCATTGTCAACATCACCTTGAGCACAGCCATGTTTATTCTTGATGAAGCCGCATTGAGCTTTTTAGGCTTAGGCGTTCCTCTGGAGATTGCAACCTGGGGAAACATCCTTAATGCTGCCCAGGATTTGTATACACTTCAGAATCATTGGTGGATTTGGCTGCCAGTAGGTATCGTAATCTCACTCTTTGTGTTGAGTGTCAATTTCATCGGTGACGGCTTACGGGATACAACCGACCCCACACAACAAGGTTAGGAGTGTTTCTAATGGAAAACAATGAAATAATTAGCGTTCAAGATCTAAAAACCTACTTTTACACCAATCAGCGGTGTAACAAAGCTGTGGATGGTGTATCGTTCAAGATTTACAAAGGCAAGACATTGTGTATCGTTGGTGAATCAGGTTGTGGAAAAAGTGTAACCGCATCATCGATTATGCAGTTACTGCCGAGATTATCAAGGATTGAAGAGGGCAGCCAGATCATTTATCATAGTGATCAGGGTGATATTCAAATACATCAACTTGAACGAAATGGAAAAAAAATGCGTGATATCCGAGGGGCAGATATCGCGATGATTTTTCAGGACCCGATGACGGCCCTAAATCCGGTGTATCGCGTTGGTTTTCAAATCCAGGAAAACATCCAAAATCATAAAGATATCTCATCAAAAGAAGCGCGCGAGCTGACCTTATCCTTATTAAAGGATATGGGTATTCCCCATCCAGAAAAACGCATCGATGAATACCCGCATCAATATTCTGGTGGTATGCGCCAAAGAGCGATGATTGCAATGGCTATGAGTTGCAATCCTAAGGTGCTTCTTGCTGATGAACCTACAACTGCCTTAGATGTAACCATTCAAGCGCAGATTTTTGAGCTAATGGCGCAATTAAAACAAGAATACGATACGGCTATCATGCTCATCACCCATGATATGGGTGTCGTCAGTGAATTAGCCGATGATGTTGCGGTCATGTATATGGGTAAAATTGTAGAAAGTGGGACAGTGAAGGAAGTGCTATCCAACCCTAAACACCCTTATACAGAAGCATTGCTGAAATCCATTCCGATTATCGGAAAAGCCCAGGAACAAAACCTTCAACCCATTCGAGGTGTAACACCTGATCCATTTAATAGGCCACCTGGTTGTGCCTTTGAACCACGCTGTGATTACGCCTTTGAAAAATGTAAAGAAATGCCCCCCGAGACATGGATGGGACAAAATCGAATGGTTCGTTGTTGGAGATACAGTGAGGAAAAAAATGGATAATGACATCTTATTATCAATTAAAGGATTAAAGACCTATTTTCCTATTCAAAAAGGTCTATTAAAAAGAGTGGTCGGTCATGTCAAGGCTGTAAATGATGTCGATCTGGACATCCATAATGGTGAAACATTAGGATTAGTGGGTGAATCTGGCTGTGGTAAAACAACCCTCGGAAAATCAATTTTAGGCTTAGTTGAACCCACCGATGGCGAGATGGTTTATGATTTTGGCAAGGATGTTGGCGAATTTGATCTTAGAAGCTTGCCCTCTGAATATGATCGATTAGCGCATCAACGCATCCAGATCGTTTTTCAAGATCCATATTCCTCTTTGAATCCAGCCTTCACAATCTATCAATCGTTATCAGATCCTCTGAAAGTAAACGGTGTGAAAACGAAAGAAGAACGACGTCAGATCATTGGCGACTTGTTAGAAGCCGTTAATTTGCGTCGTGAATATATGGACCGCTTTCCACATGAATTTTCAGGTGGACAGCGGCAACGCATTGGTGTGGCAAGAGCCTTAAGTGTCAACCCTGAAATGGTTGTTTGCGATGAGGCAGTCAGCGCCTTGGATGTCTCCATTCAAGCCCAGGTTTTGAATTTGTTGATCAAGCTCAGGGAAGAGCGAGGATTAACCTACATTTTCATCTCCCATAATCTGAGCGTTGTGGAATACATCAGCGATCGGATTGCTGTGATGTACTTAGGCAGAATAGTTGAACTAGCCAATACAAATCAACTCTTTACCAAAACCCTCCACCCCTACACACAGGCACTGATTTCTGCAATACCCATTGTCGACCCAGAGCGCAAATCAAGCAGGATCGTTCTTGAAGGCGACGTCCCCAGTCCAGCCAATCCCCCATCAGGTTGCAATTTCCATCCTCGATGCCAATATTGCATGGACATCTGCACCCGAGAGCGACCTCCGCTCAAAAAACACATCATCGACGGACAAGAGCACTTCGTGGCTTGCCATTATGTAGAGAAAAATATCTGAGGTGAGATTAATGAATAACAATTTTAGTATCGCTGATATCAAAGGTGTCATCCCCGCTTTGGTGACCATGTTTGATGAATCGGAAAACGTTGATGAGAATGGGTTGCGTCAATTGGTATCGATGCTTTCAGAAAAAGGAGTCAACGGTTTTTATCTGAATGGCTCAACCGGTGAAGGCTTCTTGATGAATACACCCGAGAGGAAAAGGGTGGCTGAAATCGTCGTCGACGAAAACAAGAACCGTGTGCCAGTGATTGTGCATATAGGTGCCATTGGCACAAAACTATCAATTGAACTTGCTGAACATGCACAAGAAATCGGGGCAGATGCCATTTCAAGTGTTCCACCATTCTACTGGCAATTTTCGAAGAAGCAGATCGTTCAATATTATCGTGATATTAGCGATGCTTGTGACCTACCCATGATTGTTTACAATGTCCAGCTGTCCGGTTTGCTCGATCTCGATACCATCTATCAGTTAGCGCAAATAAAGAATGTTGGAGGTATCAAGTTCACCTCAACAGCTCAATTCCAGATTGCTCAAATCAAGAACGAGTTAGGCAAAGAATTTCGGGTTTATTCCGGTGTGGATGAAATGGCAATATCTGCACTCATCGCTGGTGTTGATGGTTTGATTGGATCCTTTTATAATGTTTTGCCAGAAATCTATCTGAGCCTCGTCAAAGCTGTTACACATAACAAAATGGAGGAAGCATCAAGATTGCAAAATATCGCCTCTCTGATCATTGCCAAAACCCTTCAATTGGCAGGTGTCCAATCAGGCATCAAGGCTATTCTCTCATGGATGGGGATTGGTGGCGCTCATTGTAGAAGGCCATTTCTTACCCTCAATCAGCAAGAAAAAATCGCTTTGCGGGATGCTTTACTTCACTTAAAGGAGACTCACGCCATCACTGAGGTTGATTTCTATGACTTCTTGTGAGTTAAGGCTTGGTGTCTAAAGAGAAATAATACGGATGAAGATTCGGACAGATAGTTATTGCGATGTCATTGTCGTAGGCGCTGGTATAGCCGGCGTCATGGCAGCGATGAAAGCCGCTGAAAATGGCGCATCAGTTATACTGCTCAGCAAAGGCGCAACTTTTTCAGGCTCGAGTTTTTATCCTGGCACCTGGGGATTAGGTTTAATTGGGCCAGAATCCGAGGATGATGAACAAGATCTGATCAAAACTATACAAACGGTTGGTTGCGAGATGACCGATTTGTCGCTAGTTCGTTCCTTGGTTTCCGGCATCACTCCCGCTATCCATACCTTACAACAAATGGGAATCGATTTTCTGGAGCCAGAAGCGCGCAACACAAATGATTTTATTCCTTGCTTCGATCATAAAAATCGGGCATGGTACGGATTAATCTTCAAAAGCGTAAAAGAAATCTTCTCTAAGAGATTGAACGCACTTGGTGTCCAATGCTTCCCCCACGCCGAAGTCCTTGAATTATGCCAAACTGACGGATACATCAACGGGGCGGTGATTTACACACCAAATAGCGAGTTGAAGTACATAAAAAGTAAAGTGGTTGTTTTGGCCACGGGTGGTTTCGGAACCTTATTCAAATATCATCTGAATCCTGAAGATGTATTTGGGATGGGACAGTATCTCGCTCTCAAAGCTGGTGGAAAACTGATTAATCTTGAATTCATTCAGATGATGCAAGGTTACATCAAGCCCTCCTTTGGAACAATATTCAATGAGCGCACCTTCCGTTACATTCAAATGGAATCTGCAGACGGGCAAAATCTCTTCGATAATCCACATGATCAAGCGCTTTTAAAGATTCGTTCAACCCACGGCCCCTTTACATCTCGTCTGCCTTCATTCGACATCGATTTACGGTTATTTAAAGCTTTTCTCGCAGATCAAAACGGTGTAAAAACCATTTATTCTCCCAAACTAAAAGATGAATGGCCTGAGTTTATCAGGCCATACTTCAAATGGCTTAAAGAAAAGAAACATCTGACACCAGATGATCCAATTTATTTGGGTATTTTTGCTCATGCAGCCAATGGTGGCATAAAAATCGACCAGGATGCCTATACGGGAATACCAGGATTGTATGCTTGTGGTGAGGTTACTGGTGGCATGCACGGAGCTGACAGAATTGGAGGTCTTTCGACAGCAAATGGTCTCGTTTTTGGCATTCGAGCAGGTTTATCTGCTGCCGAATTCAGTAAAAATCAAAACTTGAGAGATCAATCTCCATGCAATTTTGATAGCTGGGCATACCCAGCTATCGATGAAAAAAGAAAAACGATGCAAGATATCTTATATCGTTATGGTATGATTGAGCGAGATAAGCCAGGCTTGAACCGCGCTTTAGATGAATTAACGCAAGTCATGAACGGATTGGAAAAAGTTGAGAGTCACACACCTTTAGATATTGCTAAATCTCGGAGATTGGAAGCACAATTCTGGGTGTCAAAAGCCTTCTTACAAGCAGCTCTTTTACGGACAGAGAGCAGGGGCTCCCATTATCGGGGTGATTATCCCCAAAAAGACAATCAATTGAACCATCGGATTCTCATTGATTATGATCAAACGCTACGGCTCAAATTTGAATCAGGTAAGGATGAATAACAATCAATTTAGACGAACAAATATCTGCAAAGAAAAATTTTTCTCACTTTTTCTGCATCCGATCACAACAGCAGAGATCTTCACTTGTGGATTGGGTAAAACAAAATGATCAAAATTGGCGTTGCTGGCGTTGGTACTATTGCGAATCATTATCTAAACCTGATCCAGACAGGATCAGCTGGGAATTATAAGATTACAGCATTATCAAGTCGAAATTTACTGAATATGCGGTCTGCGGTTGGAAAAAACAACCTCAAAGACGTGCGATTGTTTACGAATTATGAAGAAATGCTCAAAAAGGGTGACATTGATGCCGTATTAATCTGTACACCCCATTCTATGCATCCGCAAATGGCCATCCAAGCGGTTCAACACGAAAAACACGCCCTCATTGAAAAACCTATCGGTGTTTACATCCATAATGTTGATGAACTGATTGAAGAACTTTCGCGGCACCCTGACCTTGTCGCGGGCGTTTTATTCAATCGAAGGGCTTCATCAGCGTATCAAAAAATTAATAGCTTCGTTAAGAGCGGTGATTTAGGGTGCCTAAAGCGCATAACCTGGATAATTACAAATTTATACCGAACAAATGTTTATTACCAAAACAACCCCTGGCGGGGAAGCTACCAGGAGGAAGGGGGAGGACTATTAATGACCCAGGCATCACATCAACTTGATTTGCTCGTGTGGATTTGTGGAATGCCAAAATCGGTTCTCGCCCAATGTGGTTTTGGTGTCGAGCGCCCGATTCAAGTGGAAAATGAAGCTCAAATTTTCCTCAATTACGAAAACAACGCGGTGGGTGAATTTATCGCCTCCAGTAGAGAGTTCCCTGGGAGTAATTATTTAGAAATTTCAGGCAGCCGTGGGCAATTAACCCTTAAAGATGATTTTCATCTTACATTCCAACGACTGAAACAAGACGAACGAGAATTTACAAAACTATCCAAGGACCCCTTTGGACAGATCGCATATGATTCGAGAACATGGATTTTCGATGACTACAATGATAGTCTCCAACATGCAGCGACCCTTAAGAATTTTGCTGATGCAATTTCTGGTAATACTTCAATTCAATGCACTGTTCAAGAGGCAAAAAAGTCCCTTCAATTGATTCATGCGACTTACTTATCCGCCTGGTTGGAGAGACCTATCCAAATTCCTTTTTCACAAGAATTATTCCTAGAAGAATTCGGGAAACGAATTTGAAAAGAAGGAATTTGCATAAATTCGTTAAAAGACAAAACCAATTTCTTATGAGACCAAACAACACAACAATAGAAATGAGGTAATACATGAATAATAATTCGAAAAATGAAATCTTATCAGCAATAAAAGGAAAACTGATTGTTTCTTGTCAGGCATTAGAAGGTGAACCCTTACACATCGAGGATGGATCAATTATGCATCTGATGGCAAGGGCAGCAAAACTGGGTGGGGCAGCTGCGATCCGCACCAATGGTAGCTTTGATGTGAGGCTGATCAAGCAAGAAACCTCGTTACCAGTTATTGGTATTATTAAAAGGTCTTATCCTGGATTTAAACAATATATCACTGTCACTATGAAAGAAGTTGATGAATTGGTCGAAGCAGGAGCTGATATTGTGGCATTTGATAGTACACTGCGTCCACGTCCTGATGGCTTGAGCCAGCAAGACTATATCGCCCAGATAAAAGCGAAGTATCCGCAACTTCTCTTGATGGCAGATATTTCAATTGAGGAAGAGGCAATAGCTGCTGGTCAGGCTGGTGTTGATCTGATCAGCACAACATTGAGTGGTTATACGCCCTACAGTCGCCAGTTGGAGGGTCCTGATTACTTGTTGGTAGAAAATCTATCCAAGCAATTATCTATACCAATTATTGCTGAAGGTCGGGTACATTCACCTGAACAAGCTCGTCGCATGCTCGAATTAGGCGCTTATGCAGTCGTTGTAGGTGGTGCAATCACACGCCCGTTGGAAATCACACAACGCTTTGCAGAAGCAGTCGCTTCTTTTGAAAATGAGAAAGCTGTTGTGTAAATCATGTATAACTAGAATTATCGAGATATTATGAAAATTATTGCAATTGACATTGGCGGAACAGTTATAAAATCGGGGCTATTTACTTTGGATGACAGCTTGATCTCCCTCCAAGAATATCCAACCCAAGCAAGTAAAGGCGTTTCAAACTTATTACAGACCCTTGAAATGATCATAAAAGAAAATCGGGATGACGTCGTTGGTGTTGGCATTAGCACATCTGGTCAGGTAAATCAAAATACGGGAACGATTGTGTTTGCAACAGATGCAATTCCCGGTTACACAGGCACACCATTAAAAGCGATCATGGAAGCGCGAACTGACCTGCCCATTACCGTTGATAATGACGTAAACTGCGCTGCCATCGGAGAAGCAAACTACGGCAGTGGTAAGAATTTTGAGGATTTTTTATGTTTAACCTTTGGGACTGGGATCGGCGGAGCGATTGTTATTAACAAAAAAATTTACTATGGGGCTGATGGCGTCGCTGGCGAATTTGGTCACATCACTACCCATGCAGATGGCATCCAATGTGTGTGTGGGAAGAAGGGGTGTTACGAAGCATATGCATCGACTTCTGCCTTAATAAAAAGGGTAGCTGCCCAACAAGGAGCTAACTTGACTGGCAAAGAGATATTTGAAAGAATATCCGATCAGCGAATTCATCAGATTATTGATCAATGGATCGATGAAATTGTGATTGGGTTAACTTCCCTTACCCATATTTTCAATCCGGGTTGTATCATTCTTGGGGGCGCGGTCTTGTCTCAAACCTATGTCATTGAAGAAATCAGGCGAAAATTTGCGTCAGAAGTGATCGAATCTTTTTCAAATGTAGAAATTTTCCAAGCCAGTTTAGGAAACAAAGCTGGTATCTATGGTGCCTATCATCAGGCAAAACTTCAGTTTTTACAAGAATAACGATAACCAACGAAATTCCCTTATTTTTGTCCAAAACTTCAATTCCCTAGATGGATGTTAGAGGAGATTTTCTAACTTCATGGATTTGGTAACAATTGTGCTAAAATATGAGCGCAATGCTAAAATGAAAGTATCTTTATCGCAAAATCTAGAAAACTAGTCATGAAATCTTGGTTAACCACAATCTTATTATTAATTATCATAACCTTAACCGGGTGCCACTTCCCCACGCCGACGCCCGCCCCTAAGGGCGCGACGCTTCAACTTGTCGATACGATCAAAGAAAGAAACACTGCGACTCTAGAAGCAACCATTAATAATGGCTCAATAGAAAACGACCCTTTACCCACAATTGTGTCGACAGAAAATTCGCCCGCCCCTACCCCTACCCCCGATCCTTTTGCAAATTTCTACAATTGCCAAATGCAGATTCAATTCATATCAGGTCCCTTAGAAAACAAAGGGACAGAATTTCAGGTTTTGGGAAGAGACTATTTTTGGGATAAAGGGGATAAATTCGAGATTGGTAAAGGGACAGGGGTTTATTACGAATCGCAACATTATTTCATCCTGCACTCCTCTTTTTTGAATGGGAACATCTTTCGAGAGATGGAAGCTGAGTTTCTTAGAAAATATCTCGAAAATTGGGGTTTGGGAAATTCGCAAGACATCCAGGAAAAAATTAATGCTTTATTAGGTTCAGAAGTGTTATGGTTGTGTGATGGACAAGAGATTTTTTCAGCCCAGGTTGATGGCGTTGTCAGGTTATCCCATGAAGCGTCAAATAGGCTTTGGTTGGAACCAAAAAATATCCCTGAAATCTTAAACGAAAAAGCCGGTGAGGCATCAGAATGGATCGGTGAAATTCCGGAATTTGATCAAGATCAAATTTTATTAGGTTTTTGTGGTTGGGGGCCTTTTGGATTGGGGGAAGAACGTTTTACGTATTTTCGATACCTGGTTAGCTTTGATATCCTAGAATATATACATTAATTAATCACGCCAATTCTGGAACAAAAATTGCACTTACTCATATCTAAGAAGATATTGGGCAAAAATCCATTTAAACAGATTAATACTGTTTACAAAATTTCTGCAGATATCATCGGAAAAGATCAATTTTAATCTGGTATTTTTTAAGCTAACCAACAAGGAGGTTCTTGTGAGTAAGAAATGGATAAAAATTACAATCATGCTTGGAGTCATTACATTATTGGCTATCGTCAACATCGGAAATAGTCGGGCACAGGGAAGATCGGGTGCCATATGGACCACGAGAGACGATTGTGGGGATGAGACCCAAAATGTCAACCATTATGATATCGGGGATACAGTGTACATCAACGGCGAAAACTTTGATCCCGGAACTTATCAATGGTCAATTGAAGGTCAACCAGGCGAGGCATCCTGTGATCCAAATGAAATCGTTGCAAGTGGTGCCTTATTTGTTGACGATACTGGCGCTTTTTGTTTTGCAGCTTATATCATCGCTGAAGGTGACTGCGGTGAATATTCGGTGGATTTTGGCGGCAAAAATGACAATTACAGTGTGAATGATCAAGAACCAACCGAAGAACCCACAGAAGAGCCTACTGAGGAGCCCACAGAGGAACCGACTGAGGAACCTACGGAGGAACCCACTGAAGAGCCCACCGATGAGCCCACGGAAGAGCCAACTGAGGAACCCACTGAAGAACCTACCGAAGAACCCACAGAAGAACCCACCGAGGAGCCTACTGAAGAACCCACTGAGGAGCCTACTGAAGAACCCACTGAGGAACCTACGGAGGAACCCACACCCACTGAGGAACCTACAGAGGAACCCACACCCACTGAAGAGCCTACACAAGAGCCAACACCTACACAAGAACCCACCCCAACACCATCGCCGACACCTTCACCAACGCCCACCGAAGACCCTGAACCCGATGAAAAACCCGGTGCAAGTGGTCCTTCCATTATCTACTTGGCAATTCCACTTCTAGTTGTCATCTCTGGACTTGTTGCAATTGGGATGTTAAAAAAATATCGCAAGGATCACATCCAATAAATTCAACCTTAATTTGACATAAACCCGGTGCTTTCTAATCATAAACTTTGAAAGGCCGGGTTTTTTGTTTCATGTCATCAAGATATCAGAATACTTTTATCACAATAGATATGAGCGCAAGATAAATTTTCTTATAAAAAGATCCTCTTTTAAAGCTAAACAAAACAAACTGACCGTAGCACCCTGCCCTACTTATCCGGTATAATCTGAGTTCGATTGTTAAATTTGGAGCAAACACATAATGATTTTCACCCGCCAACAACTTGAAGAACTTGAAGATCAGTTCTTAGCACCCTACGGCCTGCGTTCAAAGGACACAAAGGGCAGAAAATATCCGGAAGATGAACCCGATTATCGGACCGTCTTTCAACGCGATCGCGATCGCATCCTTCACACCACGGCGTTTCGACGCCTGGAATACAAAACCCAGGTCTTCATCAACTACGAAGGTGATTATTATCGCACGCGTTTAACCCACACCTTAGAAGTCGCTCAAATTGGGCGCAGCATTGCGCGAGCCCTGGGTGCCAACGAAGATTTGGTTGAAACCATTTGCTTGGCACACGATCTCGGTCACCCACCCTTTGGACATTCCGGTGAACGTCAATTAGCAAAATTGATGCTTGAAAATGGTGGTTTTGACCACAACCGCCACTCCTTTCGAATTGTGACGCAATTAGAAAAGCGCTACCCCGAGTTCGATGGCCTCAACCTCTCTTGGGAAGTGCTTGAAGGAATTGTCAAACACGAAACGGAATATGATATTTCTGATGCAGAGGACTTTAACCCCAATTTAAGGGGACACATTGAAGCCCAAATCGCCAATGTCGCCGATGAGCTGGCTTATACAGCCCACGATCTGGATGATGGGTTGCGCTCAGGTCTGATCACACCCAACCAATTATCCGGTATTTCCCTTTGGGAGGTAATCAATGAAAGCATTGGCAGGCGTCGAACTGAAACACTTGATGAACTTTCTCGACATCGCCTCATCCGCCGGTTGATTAATATTGAAGTGACCGATTTGGTGCAATCAATTGATCGTATGATCCGCCGCAGCAACATTCGCAATGTCGAAGATCTTCAAAAATTACCCTATAATGTGGTCGGTTTCAGCGAAGATATGCATCGGCGCAATCGTGAATTAAAAGATTTCTTGTATGAAAATCTTTACAACCATTACCGGGTTGTTCGCATGGCAGTGAAAGCAGAGAGGATCATCCAGAATTTATTCGAGGCATTTACCAATGAGCCCACAATCCTCCCAGCCAATTTTCAAACGGAAATTGATCAGGGTGGGCTGGAAAAAACCGTTTGTTACTATATCGCCGGGATGACAGATCGCTATGCCATTAACGAATACCAAAAATTATTTGACCCGGAAATTCTCCCTTAAAAGTACACCTATCTTTATTACCAAAGAGAAAAGATGAATGATTTACATTATTTAACGCCTGAAGGCAAAGAAAAACTCGAAAAAGAACTCCAACAATTGAAGACAGAAGGCAGAGAAGATCTTGCCAAGCGCTTAAAAAGCGCTATTTCAATGGGTGATCTTTCCGAAAACGCTGACTATCATAAAGCAAAGGAAGATCAGGGCTTCTTAGAAGGCCGAGTCCAAGAAATCGAACATATTTTACATAATTATGAAGTCATCGACACAAATGCGCAATTTGATAAGGTTTCACTGGGCGCCAAGGTCACCATCCAGGAAGAAGATTATCCACCAGAAACTTACTACCTGGTTGGACGGAAGGAAGCCAATCCCCGGGAAGGTAAAATCTCTCACGAATCGCCAATCGGAAAAGCCTTGCTCGGCCACCAGGTTGGAGACGAAGTGAAAGTTGCCATCCCAAACAACGAAACCATCAGTCTCAAGATCTTAGCCATTGAATAAAAACGATTTAGAAAACAAAAAACCCCGATCGGGGTTTTTTTGTTTAAAAACGATTATTTGTCTAATGTTACTTAGGCCACACAGCCAATTCAAGGGTCAGTCGTTGGAAGAAACTGAAGTCTGGCGCGGCACCTTCACCGTATTCCATATCAATAATCCGCGCTTCAAGCTGCAGAGTCGCCGTCTCCAGTAAAATCTGCTTGCCGGGTTCAGCCAAAATGGGCTCGCCCTTCGATTCAAGCCGCACTCGGAGCCGATCATCATCAAAGGCATGTTCACTCATGATGACCTTTGTGACCGTTTGAATGTCATTTTTATCAAACAACCAGATTTCAAACGCGGTTACGCGTTTAGGTTCGCCCACGCCGACCGTTTCAGATATACCAACGCCGCATTCGCCCAAAAATTCGCCGTTTGGTGCTTCAACGCTGAAGGAATCATCATACAGATCTTCACCCACCATGTAAGTGGTCATAAATTGTGCTACGGGTAAGGCTTGCTCGCTTGGTTGAAAACGTTGACGCTGTTCTTTTGGCAGATCAACAGGGAAGTTGTCTTCTTCCATCCCAATCTGTTCATCGTAAACATCTTCACGCTCAAGCACTTCAGCCCGATCGCCCGTTAGTGCACGACCACGCACCACCAGGAAATAGACTGCAGCAGCAGCCAACACCAGGAACAAGAGACACAATCCCCCCAGCAGCAGCCAATTGGGACCACCACCGTCTTCACCCTCTTCTTCAGGGGTAGCCACCTCAAGAGTAGGTGTCACTTCCCCCGCTGTTGCGCCAACTACAGTACTGAAGGTTGAAATTTGGTCAAAGGACAGATACTTCGGATTTGCTCTTACGGCAGCCAGGGTGTCTTCGGCTGTATCTTCCAGTTCTGACCAGGCTTTGGTCGCAATGGTAGGGTCATTCGTCGTTGTCGAGGCATAAATCGACATCCGCAGGTAATCTTCTCTGAGGTCTGGACGGAGGTGATAGGGGGCAAGATCTGTCCATTGAACAGGCCAAATACCCCAACCGATGATCAACCCCAGGATGAGGCCGAGCACCACACCCACAGGAATGGTAATTCGATAATCCTTGAGATACGTTTTAATCTTTTCTAAGTCCATAGAAAACTCCCAAATTCGTAGGCAATAAAATCTACATTATGACCATTGTAAAGTAAACTCGCTTTTTATGCAATAACAAAGCGCAATGGTAATTCTTGCAAGCTTTATGCCATTTTGGTTTCCTGTAAGACGTCGTCTTGCAGAAAAGTTTCTTCACAACTCAGGCACTTCAAATGACGTTTGTTAACCTTGACCAAGGTCCCACCACAATTGGGGCACGGCGTTGAGACGGGTTCGTTCCATGATGTAAAATCGCAATCTGGATAACGGGAACAGCCATAGAAGGTACGCCCTTTGCGGGATTTCCGCCGCACCACATCACCTTCACCGCATACGGGGCAAGTCATGCCAATTTTTTCCAAGTAAGGTTCAGTGTAGCGGCATTCCGGGAAATTGCTGCAGCTGATAAATTTGCCATAACGTCCCCAACGCAAGATAAGATCATGGCCGCATTTTGGACATTTGCGTCCAATTTTTTGAAGTTCTGCCTTTTTTTCAGGCATTTTTTCTTCAGCATGTTCAAGGCGATCAGAGAATGAATCATAAAATTCACGAATGACTTCCACCCATTCTTCATCACCAGACGCGATCAGGTCAAGCTGGTCTTCAAGCCTTGAGGTAAAACCAACATCCACAATATTGGGGAAGAATTCCACCACCAGGTCATTGACCAAGACCCCTGTCTCGGTTGGAAACAATCGCTTACCCTCTTTATACACATAACCTCGGTTCTGGATCGTGCTGAGGATCGGCGCATAGGTTGAGGGGCGTCCAATACCATTTTCTTCCAACACCTGCACCAGTGAAGCTTCTGTAAATCGTGGTGGCGGTTGGGTAAAGTGCTGTGCAGGGATAAGTTCTTTTAAATCTTGTCGTTGATCTTCTCTGATGTCATCAATCGGGATTCGATCGCTATCGCCTTCTTCGTCCTCTGTTTGATCTTCATCCTTGCCCTCTTCGTAGAGGATCAAAAAACCTGCAAATTTCAGCTGGCTACCAGAGGCGCGCAGTAGGTATTTATCCTCATGCCCTTCCCCGATGATCTCCACAGAAAGGGTGTCATAAATTGCCGGCATCATTTGCGAGGCAACGAAACGTTTCCAAATTAGTTCATATAGTCGGTATTGATCTCTTGTCAGAAACTTTTTGATGGTTAAAGGTTCCCGCAAAACAGAGGTAGGCCGGATTGCTTCATGGGCTTCCTGGGCTGATTGCGTGCGGGTCTTATACTTGGGTGGCGTCTTGGGTAAAAACTTATCACCATAGCGTTCGTGGATAAATCCTCGCACCTCTTTCATGGCCACATCGGATATTTGGGTTGAATCCGTGCGCATATAGGTGATCAAACCAGTTGTTCCCATGCCATCAAGCTCAACGCCTTCATACAATTGTTGAGCGACCGCCATGGTTTTTCGAGCTGTAAACCCGAGTGAGCGGGAGGCATCCTGCTGCAAGGTGCTGGTGATAAAAGGCGCGGATGAATTTCGCTTTCTTGTGCCTTTTTTGATGCTGTCAACAAGATAATTCGCCTGACGCATATCCGCTAAGATCGGTTCAACAATAGCTTCACTGCCTAATTGAGGATCTTCGCCGTTGATCTTAGCCAGTTTTGCCAGGTAAGAGACTTTTCCACCTTCAGGAAGGAATTCCGCGTCAATCGACCAGTACTCTACAGGGTCAAAGGCATCAATTTCTCTTTCCCTTTCAACGATTAGCCGCAAGGCCACAGATTGCACACGCCCTGCCGATAAACGACTGCGAACTTTCTTCCACAATATCGGGCTGATGCCGTAACCGACTAACCGATCTAAGATTCGCCGCGCTTGCTGGGCATCCACCAGGTCCATATCAATCCCACGGGGATGTGCAAAGGCTTGTTCAACCGCTTCCTTGGTGATTTCGTGGAATACAACCCGGTTTGTTCGTTCCTGTTCAATATCCACCGCTTCCATCAAATGCCAAGCGATGGCTTCACCCTCCCGATCGGGGTCAGTTGCCAGGTAAACTTTCTCAGCTTTTTCCGCCAATTTTTTAAGCTCTTTAACAACGTCACGCTTGTCGTTGGGCACCCGATAGCGCGGTTCAAAATTGTTTTCGACATCTACGGACAACTTAGAGCGCAATAAATCGCGCACATGACCGACAGAGGCTCGAACGGTATACCCCTTCCCCAAATATCGACCAACGGTTTTTGCCTTTGCTGGCGATTCAACAACAACCAGACTGCCTTTCCGTTTGACTTCCTTTTTACGCGTCACTTCCGGTTTAGGCAGATCATCATGAGCTTCTGTACGCCCCATTCGATAAACTTTGGTCCCACAAACCGAGCAGGTGCCTATTGTCACTGGGGCACCAGCGGCATTATATTCCGCAACGGGATCTATGATTTCTCTTTTTTCTCTACATTTAACACAATATGCTTTCAATGTTTAAAACTCCTATAAATAATAGCTGCGACCGTTTTTTTCTAAAAATTTTACAGCTTCGCGTACTCGTTGAGCTTGCTTTCGATCGCATACGAGCAGCGCGTTACCAGTATCAACAATAATTAAATTCTCTACGCCGATCGTCACAACCAGACGATCTGGCGAATCTTCACAAATGAGTGTACCGTGCGTGTCAAATGCGATATTTTGTCCACGCAACACAATATTACCGTCCTGATCGGATTCTAATGCCTCAAAAAGTGACTGCCAGCTGCCAACATCGTGCCAACCAAGGTCAATGGTCGGTATGACAGCTACTTTTGAAGCATTCTCCATGATGCCATAATCGATGGTTTGCGGCCTAATCCCTGTCCAAATGGCATTAATCGTCTCTTCGTATTTGTCAGTCGCCCAATCAGCATCAATCCGCTGTAAACTTGTGTATAGTTCGGGCATTTGGTCGCTAATCTCATTTAGAATGACATCCGTCTTCCAAACGAACATCCCAGAATTCCAAACGTGCTGTCCGTCTGCAATTAAAACCTTTGCCTGTTCAAGGTCTGGTTTTTCTTTGAATTTTTCAACCTTGAAAACGTCCAAGGACTGATAATTCCCTAATTTTTCACTTTTCTGGATATAACCATACCCTGTTGCCGGCGAGTCGGGAGTGATGCCCAGGGTAACCAGATAACCCTCTTGCGCTGCTGCATAAGCTGCTCGGAGCAGTTGGTGCAAATGCGATACATTCTTAATCAGGTGATCTGCCGTCAAAATGGCCATGCTTCCTTGTGGGTCTCGTGCTTTCACAGCTAAGGCGGCTAATCCTACCACAGATGCCGTTCCTCGAGGACAGGGCTCGATGACGTAATTCTCCTTTGGAAGCGCTGGAACTTCTGTTACCAAGTTCGCAACCTGATCAGCAACAGTAACAACCAGAACTCGTTCCAAGGGAAAGAGCCCCTCTAATCTGGCAATGGCTTGTTGAAAAAGGGTCTTGTCACCATCCAGTACCAGGGATTGTTTGGGGTTATTTTTTCGAGAAAGGGGCCAAAGCCGACTGCCGCTCCCGCCAGCCATAATAACGGCATAAAACTGATCTTCCATTTTTCCTCCTTAGCGCCCCTTCATTTCTCTGATAGCGGCATACCGCATGCCGCCGACATGTTGAACCAAACCCTTCAGTTCCATCATCGTCAACGCTGCAGAAACCTGTGCCACAGGTAAACCCACCGCGTGACAAATATCATCAACATGGCGTGGCTCATAATCTAAATTTTCCAGAATATCACGCTCCAGCGTATTTTCCGGCATAACTTGACGGGCAGACTTAATTTCTTCAACTTCTGATAAGTCCAATACATCCAAAACATCTTGTGGTGAAACCATCGCATAAGCCCCATTTTGGATCAAGTTGTTTGTCCCACGGCTTGCTGGTGAGAGCACATTGCCAGGTACCGCAAATACATCCCGACCTTGTTCCAAAGCAAAGTCCGCTGTAATTAAAGCACCACTTCGTTCCCCAGCCTCAACCACAACGGTTGCTAAGGATAAGCCCGAAATTATCCGATTTCTGGGCGGGAAATTGATGCCTTCAGGCTGCGTTCCCAGGGGATAATCACTGACAATGGCACCATTTTCAATAATTGCTTCTGCCAACTTTCGATGCTCCGGCGGATAAATGACATCAACGCCGCTGCCCAAGACGGCAATGGTCCTTCCTCCTGCCTGCAAGGCGTGTTGGTGGGCCAATCCATCCACGCCGCGTGCCAAACCGCTCACAATTGTCAAGCCATGACCAGCCAAGTATAAGCTGGTATCCCGAGCCACTTGCTGCCCATAGGCGGTCAAGCGGCGTGTGCCAACAATTGCGACGGCAAATTCATCTGCGGGGGTCAATTCACCCTTGATGTATATGACTGGGGGCGCCTGGTCAATTTGTCGTAAAAGACGTGGATAATCGTCCTCAAGTAAAGTCAGGATTGTCACATCTTGTTTTAGGATATTTTCATAATATTTGTCAATGTCCAAATCTTGACGCAACTTAAGAAAATTCTTCAGAACGCGAGTCGGCAAGCCGATTTGTTGAAAGACTTCCGCTGGCGCATGCCAAGCCAGAGAAAGGTCCCCAAAATAGGATTGGATTTGCTGAAATCGAACTGAGCCGATCCCTTTGACAAGGTTAAAACCAATCCAATACTTCTTGTCGTCAGGCATTACGCCCCCTCACCGTACCATTCCATTTTGGAGACAAGTATTGTTCCTCGTTCTAAGTCAATTTCGAGAATCACATCCTCAATCGCAGGAATAAGAATCTCTTCCCCTGCATCGCTCTCGACAAGATATACATCATTGGCACCTGTTCGCAAGATTTCAGTTAAGCGTCCCAAGTATGGCCCATCTTCTTCGTAAACAGCCAAGCCAATTAATTGATATAGATAAAATTCATCATCCGCCAAAGAAGGTAATTGATCTGTCCGTACATAAACAAAGGCATTGGTCAATTTGGATACAATATCACGATCGCTGAGGCCTTTAAATTTAATTAACAACAATTCGTTTTTCCAGCGGGTTTCCTGAATAGTATAAGCCTGATGGGTTTCTCCCACATAAACAACTTGTTCTGGGGATAATAATTCCAGCAAATCCGAATAAATTTCCAGGGGAATCTCCCCCTTGGTGCCATGCGCTCGTCTCAGCTTGCCGAGGGTTAAATAAACAGGCTCGCTACCCTGAGGCGAGCCTGTTAATTGTTTGTTCTTATGAGGCATTGGATAAAAAGTGTTGGTTATCGAGGCTCAACAATTTCCAGTTTGGCATGGTTGCCCTCACGAGCTGCTGCTACCTTAAGTAGAGTGCGCATTGAGTTCGCAACACGGCCACCTTTTCCGATTACACGTCCCATGTCTGATTTGGCAACGTGCAAGGCCAGATTAATGGTATTGCCATACTGTTGTTTGTCTACCGATACTTGTGTGGGTTGGTCAACCAGCGAATGTGCGACAAATTCAACCAATCCTTTCAGGTTGTCACTATCCATATTATTCCTCATACCTCTCTAAACTATTGGTCTTACGCGTTCGTGCGGGGGTCGCTGACTCGGTTCTGATAGACCGCTTCAGCTTCCTCTACCAATGTTTCCACTTCTTCCCCAGCCTTAAACCGCTCATAGCGATCCCATAATTGGGTCTGTTTGAAAAGACCATCGACGGCCTCGGTTGGTTGTGCCCCAACGCTGAGCCAGTAGAAAACACGATCGTCTTTAAGGACAATTGTGGAAGGTTCCGTCCGAGGGTTGTAATGACCGACGATTTCAATAAATCGACCGTCCCGTGGACTTTCCTTATCCGCAACGACAACACGATAACTTGCCTGATTCCGGGATCCAACCCGGCGTAATCGAATACGTACCATCGAAAAATTTACTCCTCTTTAATTGTGTTATTTATCTATTTAATTAGCCTGATTCGTTTCGAAGGTTTGAGAGAGCGTTGAAGGGAACGCTTACCTCTTGCGATTCTGGCTATCCAATCAAACGGCCTAAACCTCTGCCGCCAGATTTCTGTAATGTTTTAATCAAACGTTGTGTCTCTCGAAAACGTTTCATGACCTGGTTGACAACTTGCACATCCAACCCAGATCCTCTAGCAATTCTACGCCGTCGGCTGGCATTAAGCAATTTCGGATTGCGACGTTCTTGTAAAGTCATCGAATTAATCACAGCCTCAATGGTCTTAAGTTGATCCTCAGCGTCCCTCGGATCCACCTGACGGGCAACCTGCCCCATCTGACCTGGTAACATCTCCATCAATTGACCCAGGGGGCCCATTTTGCGCATTTGCTTCAATTGTCTGGCAAAATCTTCTAAGGTGAATTCACCTTTCATCAATTTTTCAGCTTGTTTTTCAGCTTCTTTTTGATCAAAAGTCTCTTCAGCCTTTTGGATCAGCCCCAAAACATCGCCCATTCCAAGAATGCGAGAGGCTAAGCGATCAGGGTTATAAGCCTCAATGGCATCAACCCCTTCACCAACACCCAAAAACTTGATTGGAACGCCGGTGACTTCTCGAATCGATATGGCTGCCCCACCGCGTGCATCTCCATCAATCTTGGTCATAAACAAACCGGAGAGAGGCATTACCTCGCGAAATCCCTGTGCGACATTTAGAGCTTCCTGACCAATCATCGCATCGACAACAAGTAAGGTTTCAGAGATGTCAATTTTGTTGTTAATCGCACTGAGCTCATCCATTAAGGCTGAATCCAGCTGAGAGCGACCTGCTGTATCCAGGATCAGGATGCTCATCCCGCTTTTACGGGCATGCTTGAAGGCTTCTTCAGCCAACTTAGGCGGTGCGACGCCTTCTTCTGAATAAACTGGCACGCCAACCTGCTCACCGAGGGTTTGAAGCTGCTTAACAGCTGCAGGACGATAGGGGTCAGCAGCGACAAGAAGAACACGTTCGCCCTGGCTCCGTAAAAACTTAGCCAGTTTTGCAGCTGCAGTAGTCTTACCGGACCCCTGCAAACCTACCAACATGATGGTATGGGGCCGTTCACCCTTGAGGTTCAGTGTACTGGGTTCACCCAGGGTTTCTATTAATTCATCGTTGACAATTTTAATAACTTGCTGCGCAGGATTAAGAGCTTTGGATACTTCTTGACCAATGGCGCGTTCTTTGACACGTTTCGTGAAATCCTTGACCACACCATAATGGACATCTGCCTCGAGTAATGCCATGCGAACTTCGCGCATCGCCTCATCAACATCGGCTTCAGAAAGGCGACCATGCCTGCGAAGGTTTTCAAATATGCCTGTTAGTCGTTCCGATAAATTCTCAAACACAATAAATGCTTATTTCTTTAATCCTATTCGTAAAACTATCAACCAGTGATTTTAGCTTGTCTGGCTTATATGGTCAAGGGCAACAGATGGTTTCCTACATTATAATCACTAGGATTTCTTAAATAAACGCCTCTTTCATCCAGGTGACGAAACTTGTACATTATTTTCGGGTTAATTCATACAGGGTCGCTCGAAAATAAAAAAAAACGAAATTTGAGTTCGAAAGGATTTATTTATGTCAAAAGTCGCTATCGTAACTGACTCCACAGCTTATCTGCCTGAAGACCTCGTCAAGAGATATGAGATCACTGTGCTCCCCTTAATTGTTATATGGGGTGAAGAATCCCTAAGAGATAACGTCGATATCAGCCCGGATGCGTTTTATGATCGCCTAGAACATGCTAAAATCATGCCATCCACCTCACAGGTGACGGTGCAAGCATTTGCTGAAGCATTTTCAAAATTACATCAACAGGGTTATGAAATTCTAACAATCACACTTTCGGCAGTGCTTTCCGGCACCATGGACTCTGCCATTCAAGCCAAAAAAATGCTTCCCGAAGCCACAATCGAGTTGGTTGACTCCCAATTCACCTCAATTCCCTTGGCCTATATGGCTCTATCAGCAGCACGTGCAGCAAAACAAGGGGCATCATTGGCACAATGTAGACAAATTGTCGAAAAAATCCGTGAAAAAATGGAAGTCTTTTTTGCGGTTGACACCTTAGAATTCTTGCATCGAGGTGGCAGAATCGGCGGGGCATCCAGGTTTTTAGGCACTGCTCTAAACCTCAAACCCATCCTCCAAATCCAGGATGGAAAAGTCGAAGCCCTTGAAAGAGTCCGCACCAGCAAAAAAGCGCAAGAACGGTTAATCGAATTATTAGAGACAAATATCAATGGTCAAAAACCCCTCAATATGATCGGCGTAATTAGCGCCAGTGCAGCCGAATCAGCTTCCGATCTGCTGAATGAGATCAAAAGGCGATTCAATCCCGAAGAAATTCTGGTTGCAGACCTAAGTCCTGTGCTTGGCGTACATGCCGGCCCGGGCACTGTGGGTGTCGGCTATTGTGCCGGAGTTGATTTTGGATCGATCACGCAGGAATAGACAAATTATTGCCATCAAGATTCCCTGTCTTAAACGGTTTTTCATTTTTCTTGTGAAAGTTCATTATTTTAAGATGTAAATCATCCCCCAAAGGGATGATTTTCAGTTAAAATAAAGATCGATCAAGAAAAATAAGAAAGGATTAAGGCTTTATCTATGGATATCGGCATATCAATCCCCAAATTACTGTTACCCAAACCCAGCATCGATTATTCAAAATGGGCAGTGATTGCCTGCGATCAATTCACTTCTGAACCGGAATATTGGGAAGAAGTCAAAGAAATTGTAGGTGATGCGCCCTCCACCTATCACATCATCCTGCCAGAAGTGTATCTCGGCACCTTAGAAGAGGAAAATCGGATAAAAACGACGCAGAACGTCATGTCAAAATATTTAAAAAACGGCATTTTCCGACAAAACAACGATTTTGTTTATGTTCTGAGGACCACCAATGGCAAAACTCGGCGCGGCTTGATGGTTTGTCTTGATTTGGAGCACTATGATTACCATGAAGGATCTCAAACTCTTATCCGAGCCACGGAGGGCACCATCCTCGATAGGTTGCCACCGCGCATTCGCATACGGGAAAACGCCCCACTGGAATGTCCCCACATTTTAGTCCTGTTTGATGACCCCAACGACACGGTTTTTGGTCCACTGGATGAACAGATGATGACATTCGAAGAGGTTTATGATTTTGATTTGATGCTTGGCAGCGGCCATCTGCGAGGGTTGACATTGAAAGATGAAGATTGTAAGCAGCACATCGCCCAGGCGTTAGAAGAACTTGTGGAACCCGAGACTTTCGCAGAAAAATATAATCTGATATCAGGTACTTTCCAACCGCTTTTGTTTGCTGTCGGGGATGGCAACCACTCACTTGCGACCGCCAAGGCAATCTGGGAGAAATTAAAACCATCCGTTGGCATGAACCACCCAGCAAGATATGCCTTGGTAGAAATCGAAAACATCCACGATCCCGCCCTCACCTTTGAACCCATCCACCGCTTGCTGTTTGAGATTCAGGGCGACCTGATCGAAGAAATGAAAGCCTTTTGGAAGGAAAAATTAATCATCAAGGATATTGCCTCATTTGATGAGATGAAGGACATTGTTGACAAAGCAGATGAGCCCTGGCACCAAGTAGGGCTGATCAGTCCAGATGGGATTAAACTCATCGAAATCCGAAAACCTGTTGACAATCTCGCCGTTGGCACCCTGCAAAGGTTCCTAGATCAATTCTTAGCAGATGATAGCTCTGGAAAGATCGATTATGTTCACGGAACCGATATCCTTCTTGAAAAAGGTCAGACTCCCGGGAACGCTGGGTTCTATATGCCAGCGATTGATAAATCAGAATTGTTCAAGACCGTCATCTTAGACGGCGCCTTGCCGCGCAAAACATTTTCTATGGGAGAGGCAAAGGAAAAACGATTTTACGTCGAATGTCGCCGAATCACCCTTCCATGAAACTGGGCTTTTTCCTGGCGCTCATACTCATGCTAAGTGCTTGTCAACCGATCGAGTTGACAAGCACTTTTCCGCCTACCGGCACACCAAATGAACCAACAAAAAGCCCTTCGCCAACGCCAAAGACCATCAGCACAGCAACACCTACGGTCAACACACCCCTTCCCACCCCAGGCATCAATCCATTTGAAATTTGCAGTCCATTAGAAGAAGAAACCATTGAAACCTTATCCCTCATCCTGGTTAATCCCCTCAATATACCTGGCTTTGGTCAGGATACCGGTCATCATGGGGTTGATTTCGCCTATTTTCGACGGGGCGAGCGAGAATCCATCCAGGGCATCGAGATTTATGCCATCCTTCCAGGGAAGACGATAACAAGTTTAGCAGAGGGCTTTCCCTATGGAAATGCAATCATCATTGAAACGCCCCTGAGTCAACTTCCTCCAGAATTACAACAACTACTGTTAGAGGGATACCTTCCTGTGCCAGATGATCCCCACTATCGCCTTGATTGCCCACCCACTGATCCCCCACCTATAACCGATGAATATTCAGTTTATCACTTGTATGCTCACATGGAATCCCAACCACCCTTCAACACAGGAGAGATAATCACCTGTGGTATGAAATTGGGAACCGTCGGTAACTCAGGCGATTCCACAAACCCGCACTTGCATTTAGAGACACGTTTGGGACCTTCTGGCGCACAATTTTCGAGTATGGCGCATTATGAAAACACGTGCACCATTGAAGAAATGGCAAATTACTGCCTCTGGCGGATGAGCGGATATTACCAATTGTTTGACCCTTTTCTTTTATTCGAATTCGAGTCTCAATTGCCTTGACAGGTCGAACATATGTGCTAAAATTAACAAAGAGCTAGAAAATCAAGATAAGCTTATAATATCTAAATAAACAATCAACAATTTGAACAAGCTTCTTGGATCAACTTGTAGAAAATAAAGGATGGCGACATGGATGAAGCAAAAAAGACCGTTCTCGATAAAGCATTAAAGGACATTGTCAAACGTTATGGTGAAGGATCAATTATGAAACTGGGTGAGGCGAAACATTTGGCTGTAGACGTGATCCCCACCGGTTCACTTTCCCTCGATATCGCGTTAGGTGTCGGTGGGATCCCAAAAGCCAGGATCACCGAAATTTATGGCCCTGAAGCTTCTGGGAAAACGACTATCTGTCAGCATATTGTGGCCGAAGCACAAAAAAAGGGTGGAACAGCCGCTTTTATTGACATGGAACACGCTCTTGATCCGGCCTATGCCGCAAAATGCGGCGTAAACGTCGATGAGCTGCTAATCTCTCAACCAGATATGGGTGAGCAAGCCCTTGAAATCACAGAAACATTGGTGCGGTCCGGTGCCGTTGATATTGTCGTGATCGACTCTGTCGCTGCCCTGGTGCCCCGCTCTGAAATTGAAGGGGATATGGGGGATCCTACCATGGGAACCCAGGCGCGCCTCATGTCCCAAGCTATGCGCAAGCTCTCTGGTGCCATTAACCAGACCCGGACCGCTGTGGTCTTCACCAACCAGCTTAGGCACAAAATTGGGGTCATGTTTGGCAACCCTGAGACGACCACAGGTGGCAACGCCCTCAAATTCTACGCTTCTGTTCGCTTGGACTGCCGGCGAATCCAATCTATCAAGGTTGGATCTGAAATCACTGGCAATCGGGTCCGAGTCAGAGTCGTCAAAAACAAGGTTGCAGCTCCCTTCCGTGTGGCAGAATTTGACATCATGTACAACGAAGGCATTTCCAAGGTGGGAGACATCTTGGATTTAGGAACGGAAATCGATGTGGTCGAAAAACACGGGTCTTGGTATTCCTACGGCGATATTCGCCTTGGACAGGGTCGTGAAAACGCGAAAGAATTCCTTCGCCAGAACGAAGAGTTGACCCAGGAAATTGAAAAAGCCGTCCGCGAACAAGCCTTGGTCAAAAATCCCGCTGCCCCCTGGATGAACGAAGATGAAGACTATGAAGATGACTACGAAGATGGCGCCGAGGAAGACGAATAGGGCTTGGAACACCACAAAGTAGATTAAATACAAATAGGGATGGACCAAATTTCATCCCTGTTCGATTTTAATTATCTAAAATTTAAATTTACCACCCATTGAAATATCCTCGACCTTCGGCCAGAGAGGAAGAAAATGGGATCGAAATCTCAGCAACCAAGTAAAAACCCCTCTCCTTGACCTAGGGAGAGGCTGGGTGAGGGTTAACTATCATTAGTTTAAAATTAGTTACATAAATTAATCAAAAAAGCCCACACATTCTCATGGTGGGCTTGATTTTCCTCTCGAAGAAAAATAACCTTTACGTTCCTTCTTTCCAGGAATTGAGATACTTGATTTGTTCTTCGGTTAACTGATCAATGGTCACATTCATTGATTCTAACTTCAAGCGAGCAATTTCACGGTCGATTTCTTCAGGAACGCCATAAACTTGATTTTGGAGTTTATCCGCGTTTTTGACCATGTACTCAGCACTCAAAGCCTGATTAGCAAAGGACATGTCCATCACACTGGCAGGATGCCCTTCAGCAGCAGCCAGGTTGATCAGACGGCCTTCTCCTAAAACATGAATCGTACGACCGTCAGGTAACACGTAAGCATCAACAAATGGTCTCACCAGGCGTTTTTCTGCTGCCATCTCTTCCAAAGCAGGGATGTTGATTTCAACATTGAAATGACCGGAATTGCCAACAATGGCGCCATCTTTCATCACTTCAAAATGTCGCTTATCAACGACGTTAATATCACCGGTCAGGGTGATAAAGATATCGCCAATAGGTGCCGCTTCCATCATGGGCATCACTCGGAAACCGTCCATCACCGCTTCCAGCGCCTTCATTGGATCCACTTCGGTGACGATCACGTTAGAACCCATACCTCGGGCGCGCATCGCCAAGCCGCGTGCACACCAGCCATAACCACCGATCACAAAGTTTTTGCCAGCCAGCAGGATATTGGTCGCTCGGATAATCCCGTCAATTGTCGATTGGCCAGTGCCATAACGGTTGTCAAAAAAGTGCTTCGTCATGGCATCATTCACTGCAACCACCGGAAATTTTAATTCACCATCGGCTGCCATAGCGCGCAGGCGGATCACACCCGTGGTGGTCTCTTCAGTCCCACCAATCACCTCGCTGAGTTGTCCCCAGCGCTCTTTGTGAAGGGTGCTAACAAGGTCAGCACCGTCATCCATCGTGATTTGTGGTCGATGGTCTAAAGCTGCATCGATATGCTTGTAATAAATTCTGTTCGTCTCGCCTTTAATGGCAAAAACGGGGATCTCAAAGTGCGATACCAGACACGCAGCGACATCATCCTGGGTGGAAAGCGGGTTGGACGCCGTTACAACAACGTCAGCGCCGCCAGCTTGTAAGGTGCGCATCAAGTTGGCTGTTTCAGCTGTCACGTGCAAACAAGCCGACATGCGAACGCCCTCCAGTGGGCGTTCCCGTTGAAAACGCTCGTGAATCGAGCGCAACACGGGCATCTCTCTTTCAGCCCATTCAATCCGACGTCGACCGCCTTCCGCAAGTTTCAAATCCTTTACATCATATTTATCCACTATAACCTCCAAAATTTCTAAACTAAACTTTCTAAAGTAACTATTGACTAATTTTCAAAAAAACGTCTAATAAACCCTCGTCATCAAATTGAGTTCGAAAGCGTTGCACAAATTCGCCGATGCGATAGCAATGTTTTTGCGTCCCTTTTTCTTCTAAACAATAAGTGGCGGCGAGAGCGCCAATTTTTGCGCACAATAATAAATCAAAATTATTCAAGTAACCTTTGAGAAATCCGCCCCTAAAAGCATCGCCAACACCCGTAGGATCCAAGATCTGGGTTGGTGGGAAGACTGGAACTTCACCCGTGAGTTCCCCATCTTCATAGACTCGGCACCCATCCTTGCCGCGGGTGATGACAGCAAAGGCAACTGTATTAATGATATCATCAGCGCTGAGCTGACAATGTTTCTGCAATAATTCAAACTCATATTCATTGACAAATAAGGCATGAGCGCCTTGAATACCTTGCTTTAAATCTTCCGCATTCAATCGGACAATCTGCTGACTGGGGTCAAAGATGTACCGCACACCTAAATCCTGACATTCCAGGGCGTATTTGATCATTGCATCTGGTGCGTTCGGTGAGATCATCACAATGTCATCCGGGGCTAAGTCCAAATCAGCCATAGAAATCTGCGCTGCATCTGCCATCGCACCCGCATAAAAACTCGCAATCTGGGCATTGGACCGGTCCGTATTCGCAAAAAATGAAGCAGTAAACTTATTTTCGATAATTTTTACCCGGGTTGTATCCACGCCGGCTTCTTCTAAGGTGTTTTGATAATCTTTGAAGTCCACCCCGGCAGTTGCAACCAATCTTGGTTTTTCCCCTAAGAGCGCCAGTGTATAGGCGATGTTGGCTGCCACACCCCCGGGTTGCCGGACCATTTCATCGACTAAAAATGAAAGGCTAATCGATTCAAGGTGTTCAGGGAGAATATGATCTTTAAAATAACCTGGGAAGGACATTAAGTAATCATAAGCAATTGAACCAGTTAAATAAATATTCATAAGACCCTCTAACTTTCCATTAACGATTGCATATTCTCAATAAAAGGTGGGCGGACAACACCTTTTTCTGTGACCCAGCCGGATATCAAGCGATGAGGGGTGATGTCAAATGCAAAATTTCGTGCTGAGGCAGTTTTAGGTGCGACCGATTGTCCCATCAAACGCAAATCAAGAACTTCCTGATCCTCGCGTTCTTCAATGGGGATTAAGTCACCGCTTTCCATGCTAAAATCAATCGTGGATGTGGGGACGACACAATAAGCCGGCACGCCATTATCATATGCTGCTAAGGATAACATATAAGTGCCAATTTTATTGGCTACATCGCCATTGGCAACGACCCGGTCTGCACCAAAAAAGACTTTTTGAACCAGCCCTCGGCGCATCAGATAACCAGCGCTGTTGTCGGTAATGATGTCGTATGGAATGTTGTACTGCTCTAATTCCCATGCAGTAAGCCGCATGCCCTGCAAACGAGGGCGGGTCTCATCCACAAAAACGTGGATTTTTTTACCCTGTTCATGGGCCATCCGGATTACACCCAGGGCGGTACCCCAGTCAACCGTTGCCAAAGCGCCGGTATTGCAGTGATGAATGATATGATCGCCATCGTTAATCAGATCGGCACCATAAGCAGCCATTTTTTGATTGATTGCCACATCGGCATCCGCGATCTCTTTTGCTTTGTTGATAAGCATTGCACGTAGGTCCTTGGCTGAACCAGCAAACCCTTGTGCCGATTTTTGCATGATGTCAACCGCCCAAGAAAGGTTAATGGCTGTGGGACGAGCATTTTTCAAGACTTTTGCAGCATCTCTGAGTTGTTCTCTCATACCTTCAACAGTATCCGCTTCACTCCGAATGGCTGCCAATGCTATCCCAAAAGCTGCCGCCGCCCCAATTGCAGGTGCACCACGCACCACCATCGTGCGGATAGCTTCAGCGACGTCCTGATAAGTCCTATAAGTGTTAATCCTGAAGTCGCCCGGCAACAACCGCTGGTCGATCATTTTCAAGGCTTGTTTTTCATCATCCCAGGTGATGGTACGCATTTTTTGGTTTCCAACTTTCGTGAAAAAACGCCCTTTTGGGCGCAGAATTCAGCGCTGTCAGTCTACCATCGGCTGTCCCCTTTGTCAAAAATATTTGACGGAAAAAATAAGTATTAATCTGTTTAAATATTAATTTTTAAACTATAACGCTGGGTTATATCGAATGGGTTCCTCATCCTTGTTTTCTATTTCGATGAGTGAAAATAGGGTATTGAACAATATTGTGAAACAATTATTTTTTGGGAGGTAGGGGCACAGCACAATGTGTCGAGGAACCGAAGACAAGCTGTGCCCCTACGATTGAATTGTAAATTTTTTATTGCAACAGAAAAAACAAGGGTGGATCAAGAAAACCTTCTTTGATTTTCTATTACTAAACACCCTCACAATTTGTTTGTTATTTCTGGACAATTATGGTTTAATTAGACTATAAGTTTTTTGGGTTCTATTAAAACCACAATCAAAAAAATCCTGGGTGCTTTTTACAAAAGCAATCAATTAGAATTGCAATCGTCCCCCGATTTTAGACTGTTGGAGTGAAGTTCATGAAACAATTACTCTCAGAACAAGAAATTCATGCCATCGTCGAACGAGTCTTGAGTGAATCCTTAGGAAACCAGCCTGAGAAACAACCCTCCGTAAAATCCTCACCCAATGAGCCAAAAGAAGAGAAAAAGAAAGTCGTCGCAATTGGCGCTGATCATGGGGGTGTTGATCTCAAAGAGAGCTTAAAGCAAACCTTAATTGCCAATAATTACGAAGTGATCGATGTCGGCACGTATACTAAAGAGTCTGTAGATTACCCCGATATTGCTTTAGCTGTATCAACCCTTGTGGCGTCTGGAAAGGCATGTTGGGGTGTGATCATTGATGGGGCTGGCATCGGGTCATGCATGGCTGCCAACAAAGTCAACGGCATCCGAGCTGCCCTGTGTTATGATTATGCCACAGCAAAAAATAGCCGTGAACACAACAACGCCAATGTGCTTACCCTCGGCGCTGGCTTAATTGGCACGAATCTGGCAAAACAAATCTTGCTAACCTGGCTGACGACGGATTTCCTTGGTGGTCGGCACGCTAGTCGTGTGGACAAAATCATGGCTATTCAGGACAAAAATTGAAACGATGGGACGTGATGATGAAATTGGATAATAAAACAATCGAAACTTTAATTGAAACCATTACCCGTGAAGTTCTGTTGGCAATAGCCGAAAAAGAAGATGAGTCAATAGACTCTCAAGGGGCATACTGTGTATTAGATGTTGCAGAAGGCATTAAAGTAAAAACTTGTTTTGATAACGCTGGTCACGTCATCAGCGCTGGAGCAGAGCGTCTCACCTCCACCGTAGGTGTGATCCCTGACGATAAAACCTTAGCAAAAATGATCGACCACACTTTGCTTAAGCCCGATGCAACCGCCGATCAAATTGCTCAACTTTGTTATGAAGCAAAGAAGTACCATTTTGCTTCTGTATGTGTCAACCCTGCCAACGTCAAACTTTGCGCTGACCTTCTTAAAGGGACCGATGTTAAGGTTACTTCAGTGATCGGCTTCCCGCTTGGGGCAACCTCCACCGAAGTAAAAGTATTTGAAACAAAAAATGCGCTTGATAATGGCGCCAATGAAATCGATATGGTCATCAATATTGGCGCCTTGAAAGCTGGTGATAACGAACTGGTTGCCCATGATATTCGCGAGGTTGTTAAAACTGCCCATGCCGCAGGTGCCTTGGTTAAAGTGATCATCGAGACAAGTTTATTGACCGACGAAGAAAAGGTGATTGCCTGCTTGCTAGCCAAAGGAGCGGATGCGGATTATGTTAAGACCTCCACGGGCTTTTCCAGCGGCGGTGCTACAGTTCATGATGTGGCTCTGATGCGAAAATCAGTCGGACCCGATTTGGGCGTGAAAGCTTCCGGTGGCATTCATTCCCACGAAGAAGCTGAGCAAATGATAGCCGCCGGTGCCACAAGAATTGGTGCAAGCGCAAGCATTAAGATCCTCCAGGAAGAGCACTCAAAACCTCAAAGTGCTCAATCTTATTGATCGGAGAAATGATCATGTTAATTGCTAAAGTTATTGGGACAACAGTATCAACCATTAAGGACGAAAAAATTATCGGCCGAAAACTGCTTATCCTTCGTCAAACCGATGAAACCGGCAATCCAATTGGAAAACCATATGTTGCAGTCGATACAGTTAATGCAGGTGTCGGCGATCTTGTGCTGACAGCTCATGGATCAAGTGCACGACAAACGAATCTGACCGATAAACGACCGATAGATGCGGTCATCATGGCAATGATCGATACATTAGAAGTGGACGGAAAAATCACCTTCAAGAAGGAATAAAATCATGTCGCTCGCAGACAAAGATTTACAATCGATTCAAGAGGCAAGGGACTTGGCAACACAGGCATTTAAAGCCTGGAAAATTTGGTCGTCTGCCTCTCAAGAACAAGTCGACAAAGTCTGTGAAGCCATGGCAACTGTTGCACTTGATGCTTCAGAGCGTTTAGGCATTATGGCCCATGAAGAAACAGGCTTTGGGGTTCCTGAACACAAGCGTATCAAAAATGAATTTGCATCGCGTAATGTTTGGGAAAGCATAAAAAATCTAAAAACTGTCGGTGTGATTCATCACGATGTTACAAAGAAAATTTACGAGATTGCTTGGCCTGTGGGTGTAATTGCGGGTTTAACCCCCAGCACCAATCCCACCTCGACTGTGATCTATAAAATCCTGGTTGCCGTGAAAGCACGCAACGCCATCGTGATCGCGCCCCATCCCGCTGCCGCCCAATGTTGTTATGAAACAATGCGCATCATGGCACAAGCTGCTAAGGAAAACGGTGCACCACATGGGTTGATCAGTTGCATGAAAACCATCAGCCTTGAAGGTACACAAGCCTTAATGCGCCATAAGTATGTTGCCCTGATTCTGGCAACCGGCGGCACACCGATGGTCCGCGCCGCCCATTCCACAGGGAAACCCGCCATCGGCGTTGGTCCGGGAAATGTTCCCGTTTACGTCGATCGTTCAGCCGATCTTCAAAAAACCGCCCGCTATATTGTAGCGAGCAAAGCTTTTGATTACTCCCTCATTTGTGCCTCAGAACAATCCGTGATTGCAGATACCCCTATCGCCCAAAGCCTAAAGCAGCTGATGGAAAAAGAAGGGGCTTATTTTACCAATCCACAGCAAAGCGATGCCCTGAGAAAATTACTGTTCCACCCTGATGGCGCAATGAACACAACAGCTGTTGGTAATTCAGCAATCACTGTGGCTGGGATGGCCGGCTTCAGTGTTCCAAGTGGCACGCGAGTTTTGGTGACACCATTAAAAATAACCGGTAAAGAAGAACCCCTGTCCAGGGAAAAACTCACCACCGTATTAGGATGGTATGAAGAAGATGGTTGGGAAGCTGGCTGTGAACGATGTATTGAATTGATCCAATTTGGCGGACGCGGTCACAGCCTCATCATTCATGCCACAGACGAAGATGTAATCATGGCCTTTGGTCTTGAAAAACCTGTTTTTCGCATTGCCGTTAACACCATGGGCACTACGGGCCCTATCGGATTGACCACGGGGCTGGACCCTTCATTAACCCTCGGCGCAGGCGGCGTTGGCGGCTCAATTACTGGTGACAATGTGACAACCCGTCACTTGATGAATATTAAACGTTTAGCTTATGAATTAACAGCACCACCTTCAGCTGCCATGGTGCCCGGGCAACCAAAACCTGGACCATCACCACAGGAGATCGAAAAGGTCGTCCGTCAGGTTGTTGAAGAAATCTTAAAACATACATAATGCACACTTACGATTAGAAAGGATTGAAAATGGCTTTAGATACAAAATTAATTGCATTGGGAATGGTTGAAACCAAGGGTTTGGTTGGCGCCATTGAGGCTGCCGATGCCATGGTCAAATCAGCCAACGTGGTTTTGATTGGATCGGAGTATGTTGGCGGTGGGTATGTGACCGTTATGGTCCGCGGCGATGTTGGCGCAGTCAAAGCAGCCACTGATTCAGGCGCTGCAGCTGCTAAACGAGTCGGCGAATTGGTCTCCGTGCATGTCATCCCCAGACCGCATGAAGATGTAGAAATGATCCTGCCCAAGAGCGAAAAAGGGTCCCTGAGCAAATAGCCAGCATGACATCACGCTAGAATTTTGAAGGTGATCAAAGCACAACACCGACGGATTGACCCAATTGGGTTGCTCACACGTGCTGAAACTGTCATCTCAGATGACCTCGAAAAGCAATCACCCCAGGACTCACACTTCTCCAATGGTGATTTGCAGGTTGGCGTGGACCTTGGCACCGCTTATACCGTCTTAGCGGTCTTGGATCAACATGGTGAACCGATCATTGGCGAATATCAATTTGCTCAGGTCGTCCGTGATGGATTGGTCCTTGACTTTGTGGGTGCTGTTGACCTTCTCAGGGACATGAAAAATCGGGTTGAGGAGCATCTTGGCCGCTCATTAACCCATGCAGCAACTGGCTACCCACCAGGGGTGCCGATGGCAGAAGTTCAAGCAACGGTTCACGTGGTTGAAGCTGCAGGGTTCAAATGCCAAGGCGTTATTGATGAGCCCTCCGCCGCTAATAAGATCTTAAACCTTCAAGAGGGCGTGATTGTGGATGTAGGTGGCGGTACCACAGGCATCGCTATTGTTGAGGACGGTCAGGTTGTCTATACAGCCGATGAAGCAACGGGTGGAACGCATTTCTCCCTTGTGATTGCCGGTGCCATAGGCATCAGTTTTGAAGAAGCAGAAGATCTCAAAATTGACCCTCAACAACAATCCCGCTTGTTCCCGATCATTCGTCCTGTGATGGAGAAAGTGGGCACTATTATTGCCAAGCACATCAAAGGCTACGATGTTCAAGAAATTAACTTGGTTGGCGGCACAGCCCGTTTTCCTGGAATTGCATCCGTCATCGAGGAAGTTACAGATACACCGACAAAAGCGCTTCCACATCCGCTTTTTGTAACACCTTTGGGCATTGCAATGCACGATCAACCGGAGATCTTCTGAAAGTTTTGTAAAAGGAGAAACTATGGCAGAAAATTTTTCACTACGATGTTATTGTTTCATCGACCGTATGCAAGCACAATATTCTGCCTTCATTGGCACGGTGACCCAGGGGGACCTACCTGTCGAGGGCATGGCCTCTTTGTATGTTGAAATGGCACCTGGTAATGAAGTCTTTCGAGTGGTCGACATTGCCGTTAAAGCCACAGAAGCCAAGCCCGGCGCTCAAATTGTGGAACGCGAATTTGGCATGTTTGAGGTGCACTCTCTTAACCAGGCAGCCGTCAAAGAAGCTGGGCGGGTTGTGCTGGAGCGCTTAGGTCTCAAAAAAGAAGATCGCATCAAACCCAAGGTTGTTTCCACCCAGGTGATCACTCGGGTCGATTCTTACCAGGCACAACTCCTTAATCGGTTCAGGAAAGGGAGTATTTTAGTCCCTGGCGAAACCCTGCTGGTGCTGGAATGTGCCCCTGCAGCCTATATCAATTACGCCTGTAATGAAGCTGAAAAGAAGGCCAGTATCAAAATCATTCATGTATCCTCGGTAGGGCGCTTTGGGCGCATGTGGCTTTCGGGAAGTGAGGCTGAAATCGTCACAGCCAAAAACGCCGCCATCGCTGCCTTGGACGAACTTGAAGGCGTCGAAGGGTAAACCTTTAATCTTTCACGCAAGGAGTTAGTATGCCCAAGAAATTTTACACAGAAAGAGATATTGAGGACCTGGTCGCCAGGGGCGAGTATTCATTGATGGTGGATGAAAACGTTGTCCTAACAGCCCTGGCGTTTGAAAAAGCTGAACGATTAGGTGTCAAGTTAGTCCAGCCCCATCAGACCCCACCTGCAGCGCCAATTAGGCCATATTTATCAGAACCCAGCCCCGGCGATCCATTGGTCAGTAAGCCCCAAGAGCCAGTCGCAAAAGAAGAACTACGCCAACGGATTCGCACCGCTGTCAAAGCGAAATTGGGCGATCAGATCGATGATGCTTTGCTGGAAACGATCATCACGCGAGTTTTGAACAATATTGAGGTCCTCTAAATGCTTTTTGGAAGAGTCCATGGGACAGCCGTCTGCACCATCAAAATTCCGGGTATCGAAGGGATTAAACTGCTGATTGTGCAACCCCTCAATAAGCAGCTCGAGCCCATCGGCGTTTTACAAGTGGCAGCGGATACCGTTCAGGCGGGGATCGGCGACCTGTGTGTAATGGTGCGCTCCAGGGAAGCTGCTTTAGCCATGCCTGAGATTACCTTTGTCCCCGTTGACCTGGCTTTGGTGGGTATTGTAGATGCCTTAGAAGTTCGTCCCCATGGCGACTTTGACTACACCCTCAAACCAGGCTTAACGCATTTTACTTAGCAGGAAAAACGATGATTCTTGGTAAAGTTGTCGGCACCGTTGTTACAACCATCAGCCACCCTCATTTTGACCGTCGGCGGTTACTCGTTGTGCAGCCCCTGGTTTACGAAGGCGAAAAATCTGATGGTGATTTTATCGCGGTGGATCACACCCATGCGGGTATCGGTGATACGGTTCTGGTTAACCGTGAGGGAAATGGCGCACGGCAAGTACTTAACCTCCCCGATGGCTGCATTATCTCTGTCATTGTAGGCATTGTTGATTTAGTTGATGTGTCGGATGTTTAACAAAGAATCCAGAACATAAAAGTATTCTGATTTTAGCTGATCAATCAAAAGCAGTATTCTTCATTATTCCAAAGGTTATATAGATATACGAGGGAAAACAGAGCTATTTCTAACATCAAAAAATTTATTCTTAATATGGCAGTTTTTCAAAACAAGTTTGACCGAAAATTTTTATACCAACATTAAAATTGGGACTTGAAGTTTTGGTCAAAAAACAATATCCTTATAAGCAGAATTGTTACCTATGCGCACTTTTCAGCTCTTTAAAAAAGTGTTGAGTTTATCAAGTCGAATAATATTCATATCAATGATCAAGAGAAGGGTTTTATCCGCACAATGACAATGACGGGTTCAAAATCAAATGGTGGAAGTGAAAACTCAAAAATTGCGCAATTGATCCAACTTGGTAGAAAAAAATCCTATATCACAACCAATGACATCCTCCAATTATTTCCCAATGCTGAAGCAGACATCAGCAAACTGGAAAAAGCCTTTGCCGCGCTGATCAGCGCTGGGATTCCCTATGTCGAAGATAGTGAATTGCTCGCAGACGCCTCAGATAAAGACTTAAAAGAAGAGGCGAAACACGAACAACAAACAAAAGAAACCGAACAAATCGATGAGTTGGCGAATATCGAAACCAACGACACAATTGGATTATATTTTAAAGAAATCAGTCAAGTCCCGCTGTTGACCGCTAATGAAGAGGTGGAATTAGCCCAGCGCATCGAATGTGGTCGGATGGCGCGCAAAGAATTGGCCAGGGGCAACGTCAATGATAACAGGCGTGCCTTATTGCGCCAACAGGTCGAATCCGGTTGGGAAGCCCGGGACCATCTTATCAAAGCAAACTCGCGCCTGGTAATCAGCGTTGCCAAGAAATATATGAATCGCGGTGTACCTTTCCTCGACCTTATTCAGGAAGGCAATATTGGGCTTATCCGCGCCACAAAGAAATTTGAATACCGCCGAGGGCATAAGTTCAGCACCTACGCCACATGGTGGATCCGGCAAGCTATCAGTCGGGCTGTCGCAGATCAGGGCCGAACCATCCGGGTGCCGGTGCACATGGGCGATCAAATTAATAAATTAATGCGGGTGCGCCACTCGTTAACCCAAAAATTGGATCGCAACCCAACGATGGAAGAAATGGCCGAAGAACTCGAGGTGAGCCCCAAAAAAGTGGAATACATGATGAAGGTCGCCAAACGCCCCCTATCCCTGGAATTACCAACGGATGAAGATGGTGACTCAACCTTAGGGGATTTCATCGAGGATGATGAAGCGCCGCCTCCCGATGACTCTGCCACCTTCAACCTCCTAAAAGAGCACCTCATCGCTGTTTTGGATGATTTGCCGCCCCGTGAAGTGCGCATTTTGCAACTACGCTATGGGCTTTTGGATGGAAAATCCTACACCTTGGAAGTGGTAGGACGGAAAATGGGCGTAACTCGAGAACGCGTTCGGCAAATTGAAGCCCAGGCGATCTCGCGCTTACGGCATCCAGCTATCAAGCGCCGTCTGCGCGATTACCTCGGTTAAACCTTAGGCGTTCTGACGTTAATTTGAATAATTGGGATCACATTTCCCCCAGAAAATCAATTATAGGTGATTTAAGTGCTATGCCGCTGTCCGTGGCGGTAATGGTCGAGCATTGCCCTGTTGGGCATTAAAATGGCAAGGGGACCACAGGCGCTTTTGCAAAAACAACATCCAACAATACATAAAAAAGGCTCAACCACAACCGCTTTTTTATTTTCATTCATCTCAAAGACGTCTTTTGGGCACACCTCAATGCACTTTTCGCAGCCATCACATAATTCCGCTGATACAGAAGGAAACCAGGGGATATTTTCTCTGGGGTGCCCTTCCCAGGTGCCATAATCCTTTACTGCAACGGTCGAGCCGCCAGATCGCCTCTGGAAATAAGTTCGGTATTCTCGAATTAAAATTTCTTCATATTGTGCGCTGGAAGGTTTTGGGACGAAATTGTGTTCTCGTACACCTTGGATTAAAACCTTGCCGATGTTTGGCTCATCGGGGTGGCGGTCTGCTTCGTAAAGTGACGCAAACAATTCTGTTAAGCCTAACAAACCTGCCGGCACACCGCCAATCATTAACATGCGATAAGACAATGAAGTCATCACAATTGACTTCCTTGATTCCCAGAGTTCTTGTCTAAATTCATCCGTTTAGCTTGTTTCTTAATGTGGTCCAACATAGCCAGCAACCCATTATTGCGTTCGGATGAAAGCTTCCAGATCTTTAATTCATCAATAAAATCCATGTTGATAGATTGGACTTCTGCCGGTGTCCGACCTTCAACGACCCGAGCCATCATAGCCGCAATTGCTTTGATCACCAAAGAATCGCTGTCAGCGCTGAGCGTCAATTTGCCGTCATTCTCTGCTAAATGAAACCATAAGGTTGATTGGCATCCCCTAACGAGATTTTGATCCGTCTTTTGGGCGGGGTCCATTGGGGGCAACTCAGCGCCTAATTGGAAAAGATGAATGTATTTTGCATCAACATCATCCAATTCCTGGAATTCTGTAATGATTTCTTCTTCAATCGCTTTAATCGATTTCAAGTGGTTTTTCTGATTAGCTGCCATTATTCATATCTACTCATTTTGATCTTATGTAAGCCCTATTATAGATGATTGCAATTTTTTTGCAAAATTTCCTCTCTTCCAAAAGGAAAATAAGTGGGCTCTAATAAATGTTGACTCACCATGATGATTGGTTTGTAATGGACGACGGATTATAATGGTTTGTAGAGACGCACGGTTGACCCAGGAGGAATAATGGAATTATTACCAAATTTTGAACTGGGTTGGCTCAATGGATGGATCCCACTGGCATTCTTAGCACTGACGGATGGCATTATCTTTCTGACCTTCTACAAACAAGTCTTTCGGCACTTGTTGGATCAATCTGGTTGGTCTAAGATCCAGGTGAAGCTCACGGTCATCGATAAACTCTTTGCCCCTATGTGTTTATTTTCCCTCTTTTTCTCACCCCTTAAAATAAATTCGGCCGTATTTCCAATCGGTATATTTTTCATCCTCATAGGTCTTATTGAATTGACCATCTCCTTGTTCAATTTTAGACATAACCCGCTTAACAAACTCGCGATAAAAGACTTGTACAAAATCTCTCGGCATCCCCAAACAATTTGTTCAAATTTGTTATTTTGGGGGCCTGTATTGTGGTTGGTTCATGACCCGCCTTGCTGACACTGCTTTTCGCGCGTATTTTTTGCCATTTCAGAATTTTAGCGGAGGAGGAAGTTTGTTCAGAAGTCTATGGCCACGAATATCGTGCTTACTTGCAAGAAATTCCTCGTTATTTTGTTTTCCTTTAAATGCTGAAAGGGCCCAATAACCCCTACATCACAAATTATTTTCTCGGGTCGAGGGTTACTAGTTGATCAAAAAGAAATAAAAAAAAAGGATGACATAAAATGGCACCAGAACAAATTAGTACTTTTTTCACAAAATTACCCCCAAATCAAAAGGCTTTTATACGCGCCTTTCAAAATTCAGGCGCTCAAAAATCCTTTGTGATCAATGGAATCCCATGGAATTATTATGACTCACAAACAAATGGTCCTGTTTTGCTGCTTTTGCACGGTGGTTTTGCAGACTACAGCATGTGGATGCATCAAATTATGGCATTTAAGTCAGATTTCCGTGTGATTGCGCCAAACTGCCCACCCCTTCCTAAGGCTACCATGCAGATCTATGCCAAAGCACTCGGAGAAATTATGAGGGTTGAAAATATTGAACGCTATAATATCATGGGTTACAGTGAAGGCGGATTAATTGCCCAGTGCTTCTTGAGAGAACAGCAAGCGCACATTGACAAGGCAATTTTTGCCCATACATTTTTCCCCACCCCCAAAAACAAGTACTACCAATTCGATTTTAAATTATTTAGAATGTTACCGGCGCCTTTGACCTCATTTATATTCAAGTTTTTTGCCCAACCCGATAAAGAAGAGCTTGCTGCTGAAACACCTTGGCAAGCCTGGTTTCGTGCCTACTTCAAAGAACTCAAATCCAAACTTACTAAACCGCTGATCCTGACCCATATCGATTTAATGATGGATTTTGTAAGAAATTATTCGTTTCATCCAGATGATCTGACATCCTGGGATGGAAGGTTACTTATCACAGTTGCACGAGATGATGTTGTCTTTCAGTATTTGGATGGTTTAAAAGCGCTTTATCCATTAGCCGAAACCCATATTTTTGAAGAGGGATTGGGCGCTCACTCGATCGCCTTAATTTCACCTAAAATCTTCAACCAGCGCATCCGAGCCTTTTTTGAAGATTAATTCACTGGCTAGCAATTCTACAAAATCGTTTACCTTGTTTTGATTGAGCAAATTATGGTGGTTATGCCAATGTCTTGGTGTGTATTAATTAATTTCGCGTTTAGTAACATCATGCCATTAGAAAATTCTCGACCTATGTTAAAATGCTAAAAGGCTTGCAACAGATCATCTAACAAACCTAAGGAGATAGTAAGCATGGACCAAACCTCAGAAAAAGCAAGTTGGGCACTCCAAATGATGCAAAATCGCCAATCTGTGCGACGGTTTACAGATCAACCCATTCCTGAAGCGCTCTTACATGAAATCCTGGCCGCTGGTATCAACGCCGCCACAGGAGGAAACCTGCAGCCCTACTCCATCATCGTTGAAAAAGACCCCGCACGCAATGAAATGCTCTGTGACATGTGTGGGGGTCAACGCTTTATCGCCGATGCGCCAGTGAACCTGATTTTTCTGATCGATTGGCACAAGCTGGCGATTTACAGCTGCAGTAAGGATGCTCCTTTTTCCTGTCACAAAAGCTTCTACCATTTCTTAATCGGTTTGGAAGACCTGATGTGTGCAGCGCAAGCCATCGAAACGGCTGCCTGGCTAAATGGGATTGGTTCGTGCTATGTTGGCACTATATTAGAAAGCATCCCAGAGTTCGCGCAACTGTACCATCTGCCAAGACTGGTTGCGCCGGTTTTGCTTCTTTCACTGGGTTATCCCAAAGCGCTATCAAAAAAACGAAAAAAATTAGCCTATGATTCGGTCGTTTTTGAAGGTGTTTATCCATCATTATCTGCGGAGACTATTTGTGCCGCATATGACCAAAAATACGAAGGCAGAACAACCAAGCTCCCCAGTGACAGTCAACGCCGTCAGGAAATCTTAAACACCTTTATGCGAGCGCTGCGAACGACCTATAACGAAGAAAAATGTCAACAAATCCTCAAGGATGCTGACCAGTCTGGGTTCGTCAGCGAAATTCAACGGATTTTTGGCTTGCACTATCACGCTGAAGAGATGCTTACTGGTGAAATCATCCAGTATCTGGCCGACCAAAACCTGCACCCCTTTTACAGCCAAATAAACGAACCCCCTACTAATCCATCCATTCTTTAGGGGACTCTTTCTCCATACGCCAAGCGAATAGAAACAAAACTGCGGGGGGTATGAGGGGAATCCATACAAATAGAATATTCTCAACCCAGGTGCCACCCATAATGATATACAAGGTATCTCGCATCACCAGGGTTATGATGGTGATCAAGCCACCAGCCAGCTCCCAACGCCAACCAATCACCAAGCCCAGTACAGCAATCCCATACATGACCAAAAAGAATGAAGACAGCCAATGAACGGCTTCGCCCGTCCCGTTTGTATTGGGCGTCAGAATAACAACCACCGCAAGGATGACAACCGGTATTGTCCAAATACGTGCGACCCAACGGATGATTTTGAGTTTACGGGTTGTTTTTGCTGCTAATGACATAATGCCGACCTAACGAGAAAAAAAGATCAAGGTAAAAATAATTCTGCACGATTTATTGCAGTTCGTCATACAGGGTTAATCCTAACACACTGTTCCCAATTTCGGAATCCGGTTTTATTATCTACAATTACTTACTCAAAATACGACAAAAGTCAGATTTATTAGGCTCAGATTGTGGTATAAGCATATAAAATAATGCGTTTTTTAAAGGAGTCAGACACGATGAGTGAAATGTTTTGTTATCAATGCCAGGAAGCACTAAAAAATGTAGGCTGCACCATCCGAGGCGTGTGCGGAAAATCGGCTGAAGTATCCAATCTTCAAGATTTACTTATTTATCTTCTTAAAGGGATCTCCTTTTGGGGCACACGCGGTCGCAAGATGGGCGTCGTCCATCCTGAAACAGATTTATTCGTGGCTAAAGCCTTATTTGCCACCATCACTAATGCAAATTTTGATCCTGATCGTTTTATTGTGCTGATTGAACAAGCGATTGAGCATCGAGAGAAGCTTCGAGCCGCTGCCCAAGAAAAATGCCAGGCCTTACACAACAATCCCTGCCCGGGTAACGGCCCCGATTGGGCACATTGGACACCTTCATCCTATGACCAGGACGTCCTCCTTGAAAAAGCGATTGAAGTGGGTGTGATGGCTGATCCGGATTTAAACCCCGATGTCCGTGCCTTAAGAGAATTGATCATTTACGGCCTCAAGGGCATGGCAGCTTATGCAGACCACGCTTACGTCTTAGACACTGAGGACCCTGAAGTCTTGGCTTTCATGCAAGAGATGTTGGAAGCAACCACCCAGGACAAATTGTCCGTTGAAGAGTTGACGGGATTGGTCCTAGAAACCGGCTCAATGGGCTTACGCACCATGGCTTTACTGGATACAGCCAACACTGAGGCTTATGGAAACCCAGAACCAACCCAAGTTTATCTGGGCGTTCGCCCCGGACCCGGTATCCTTGTGAGCGGTCATGACCTGCGGGACATTGATGAATTATTGCAGCAGACCGAAGGGACTGGTGTCAATGTTTACACCCATGGCGAAATGCTCCCGGCCAATGCATATCCAGCCTTTAAGAAGTACAAGCATTTTGTGGGCAATTATGGTGGCTCTTGGTGGCAGCAAAAAGAGGAATTTGAGAAGTTTAACGGTCCGATTTTAATGACCACCAACTGCATCGTTAAACCCAAGAACAGTTACCACGATCGCATATTCACCACAGGTTTAGCGGGATATCCGGGATGCGATCACATCCCTGACCGAGAACCCGGTCAACAGAAAGATTTTTCCAAACTGATCGAGATGGCAAAAACCCTGCCAGATCCTGAACCCCTGGAGGACAAGGAGATTACCATCGGCTTTGCCCATCAAGCGGTGACAAACCATGCGGATGCTGTGGTTGAGGCTATCAAAGCAGGCGATATCAAGCGTTTTGTCGTCATGGGCGGTTGCGATGGCAGGCATCGAACGCGGACCTATTATACCGATGTCGCCAAAGCCTTACCAAAGGACACCATTATCCTCACTGCTGGTTGTGCTAAATACCGTTATAACAAACTGGATTTAGGCGATATTAACGGAATCCCACGCATTCTGGATGCTGGTCAATGTAATGATTCTTATTCGTTGATCAGAACCGCGATTGCCCTGGCGGAAGCCTTTGACCTTGAAGACGTGAATGAGCTCCCCATTTCCTACGATATAGCCTGGTATGAACAAAAAGCAATCATCGTTTTACTGGCGCTGCTCTCCTTAGGTGTTAAGAAGATCCGCGTAGGGCCAACCCTACCGGCATTCCTATCTCCTAATGTCACCGAGGTGTTGGTCAAGAATTTTGATTTGATGCCCATTGACACCGTTGAACAGGATGTTGACGCCATCATGATGGGGATGTGATTCCCATTTATAAATTCAAAAAAAGAGAGGACTTTATATAAAGTCCTCTTTTTTTATGGGCACCCTCACCTCAATCCTCTCCCTCACGTCTGAGGGAGAGGAGGCTACATGAGGTGGCTACAGTTTAGTGGACACGAGCCTCTCTTATTTCGAACTCCAATGGACTAAGATAACCTAATGTCGAATGGAGTCTTTTACGATTGTACCAAACTTCAATGTACTCAAATATGCTCGTTTTTGCTTCTGATCTGCTTTCAAATACGCCGTCTGCACATTCTCCTTTCAACGTGGAGAAAAAACTCTCCACACAGGCATTGTCATAACAATTGCCCTTCCCGCTCATGCTGATCTGACAGTTTTTCTCCCGTAATAAATCCAGATAGGCTTTGCTTGTATACTGACTGCCCAGATCGCTGTGATGTAACAATTCTTCCGGTGGGTCTCTCCAGGCACAAGCCATCTTCCAGGCTTCCATGACTAAAGCTTTCGTCATTCTTTTCTGCATCGACCAACCCACGATCGCCCTTGAAAATAGATCCAGGATCACTGCTAGATACAGCCATCCTTCTTTAGTCGCTATGTAGGTGATATCCACAACCCATTTTTGATTGGGACGTTCTGCGCTGAAGTCCTGATCTAGTATATTTGGGGCTTTTTCGTGCTTCTCATCAGCCTGCGTAGTCTGTGGATGCCATTTGCTCACTTGTTTTGGAACCATTCCCTCTTCCTTCATCAGGCGACTTATGCGGCGCCTGGAGGTGCTGATCCCTGCTTTTTCCAAGCTGGCCTTGAGCCGACGACTGCCATAGGTCTGTTGGCTTTCGCTAAATACTGGCTGCATCATTCGTTTTATCATCTCGTCTTCCATCGCACGCTCTCCCGGCTCTCTCCGTTTCCAGGCATAGTAGCCACTTCGTTGTATTTGCATGACTTCACACAATACTTTGACCGGATGCTCATCTTCTTGTTCCTGGATGAATTTACAACGCTTTACACGTTCCGGGAGAAAATATTCAAGGCTTTTTTTAGGATATCTCTTTCCTCCTTTACGCGCCTAAGTTCTGCCTGCATAGCCATATAGGCTTCCTTGCTGATGGTTTGTGATTCATCAAAATTGTCTCTTTGCCCATACTTCTGCATCCATCGAGAGATGTTTTGTTCGTTGATCCCTAATTCGCGTGCAATCTGGGCCTGGCTTTTTCCACTACTCTTAACCAGTTCAATTGTTTCGAGTTTGAATTCTTTTGTGTATTGTCTTCTGGGTTCATTTTCCATTTTGGACTCCTGTCATGCTAAGTATAACTTTTTGTCTCTTAGCTCGTGTCCACTTTTTCGGCACCACCCCAACAGGCCATTTTTTAACTGGTGTGCGAATGCCCAACGGAAGCAAGTTAAGAACCCTCTCCCTTTTTTTCAAAGGGAGAGGGCAGGGTGAGGGTTCCATGCAGTTTCTTTTTGAGCCAAATTAAAAAAGCAGAGGCATTATATAAATTGAGCTTCTCGTGTATTCATATTTTTGCCAATTTTTCAAGTAAAAACGCGAATTTCATGACACTAATAAGATAAACTCAGGAGGACTTTAAGTAAAATCCTCTTTTTTTTATAGAACATCTGTGTACGCATAAATACCATTGTTGTTTGAAATTTAGACAAAGTTCGCCAAATCTCAAATTTAAATATATTACATAAACTTCATTTCTAACCTAGAGTTGCACTGAGCCCACTCAAGAACAACACCACCACGCCCAAAATCGTATTGAGTAACAACAGACCCGCATATAGTTTTTGCTGTGAAGGTGTAAATTGCGCAATTTTTCGGCCCAGGACGTAACCACGTAGGATTGCAATCACAATCATCACAAATATGATCAGATGTTTGATCGAAATTAATACGTTGTAGGTTGATGAAAAACTCATAAAACCAGAATAAGCTTCAGATTGCTTGCCCAAAAACATACCCGTGATCCACAACCCAACAATACTGATGAGCGCAACAATTCTGAGATGTTTTTGATACTTGATCATCAAATCCTTGACCTGTGGTCCTTTCCCGAGCTCTTTCAAGGTCGGCATAAAGCTGAGTGCTGAGGTCAACAACCCGCCCACCCACAGGGCAGTAAATAAATCGTGCAAAGATTTGACCAGGCCGAAGATTAACATTTTTGGTTGCATAAATAACTCCTTTTCGTAGGCATATATTTCCATAATAGACTATAAGCGATGCATTTAAATCTGTCATCGACTATTATCGAATTTAGCAAAATGAATAGCTGGGGTAGGTCTGATTATCTGCGAGACAGCGCTTCCAATTTTTTTACATCTAAAATTTTGATTTCGGTACGATTGATCTCAATAATCCCCTGTTTTTGAAGATTCTGCAAATTTCGATTTATCACGTCCAGAACTGTACCTAATTGTGCCGCAATTTCCGATTGGGTTTTCCAAGACGGACGTTGATAAACCCCATCTTTCGCTTCATCTAGCAAAAGACGGGCTAAACGTGCTTCAACCGAATACAAGGAAAGGTTTTCCACATGATTGAGCAAATGCTTCACCCTCAACGCTAAGCTTTTAATCCATTCCCTTGAAAATTTCGGGTTCTTCAAAAGCAAGTCTTCGACCCTGGCTTGCGAAAGGATCATTACCTGTGATTTTTCCATCGCAATAACCGTCATGGAAGCTGGCTCGTTTAAAAAGACGGCCAGCTCATTGATGATTTCTCCTGGCCCAATAAATCGCAGGGTCTGCTGCCGGCCTTCAGGGGATATTTTTTCTGCTTTCAACCAACCTTCAATGACAAAATAAAGATTTTTCCTTGCGTCCCCTTCTAAAAGCAAAATTTCATCTTCCGCAACAAACTCAAGAATGGCGGCTGATAATAAATCAGACAACTCATCCTCAGAAATAACACTTAAGGGTGAGAATTTTTTCAGTATTTTCGGTGAGATTTTTTCCATAGACCAAAATTTCTCTAAGGTTTAAATCAATAATAAATTACATTTAACCCAATATTATCTTATCATTTTTTATACATTACACGCTGTCTTGAGCTATCCCATTAATTCGTGACAATTTTCAACAACTTCCTTGAAAGATCGCCTTGTGTTATAGTATAGGGCATGAGAAAATGGCACCAGACGCTTTTGATTGGCTTGTTGGTGATATCCCTGGCAGCTTGCAGTGGACAAGAAGTGACTCGGGGAATCCAGGTTGTTAATCCAACACAGCCAACCACAGCCATCCCAGAACCAACGCCCACATTAACACCAACGCCAACTCCCAGCCCTACCCCCACTCCCCAGGAATTGGTGGACGAGGGCGAGAAGGCTTTATTTGTTGGTGATTACGACCTGGCATACCAAATCTTTTCAGATGCGCTGATCCAAAGTGAGGATGAAACCTCAAAAGCTCGCTGTCATCTGGGGATAGGCCAGGTGTTTTATATTCAGGGCAATTATGGCTTGGCCCTCGTCCAACTTCGGGAAGTGGCCAATGCACCTGACCCAATCATCGCCGCGCGGGCGCATTACATGCTTGGACAGACCTACACCCAACTTAATCGCTATGAAGAAGCCTTACAGTCGTATGAAACCTACCTAGAACTACGACCTGACCTCATCGATTCCCATGTTTACGAATTACAGGGTGATATTTACAGCACCCTAGGCGACCCCCAACAAACCATCAACAAGTACCAACAAGCCTACCTCACCCACCCAGATGGGGGCGTGGAACGGATAGAAATTAAGATTGCCCGGGCTTATCAGGAGGACGGTGACCTTGAGACAGCCCTCTCGATGTATAAAGATATTTATAATAATTCGTCAAATGACTATACGAAAGCACAGATGGACTTGTTAATTGGGCAAATTTATGAGGCAGACGGTGACCTTGAGCAAGCCATCACGTATTATCAAGATGCCGTCACAAATCATCCCATTGCATATGATGCGTACACTGCCCTCACTGCACTGGATTTATTGGGTGAGGTGGTCAATGACTACCATCGAGGCTTGGTCCAGTATTACGTCGGAAACTACAACCTGGCCATTGAAGCTTTTGATCGCTATCTTGCAGAGATTCCCTTAGATTTCGCCGATAGTGCCCTCTATTTCAAAGCCTTGGCGACTCGCGCCACGGGAGACAATGAAGGCGCTATTGCGCTTTGGGAAACACTAATTGAGGATTACCCCGCCAGCAACTACTATGTTGATGCCTGGGAGGATGTTGAATTTACTTTGTGGGCGTACGTAGGAGAACCCGAGGCGGCCGCAGAATTTGCAGTCGGCTATGCAAATCGCTTTCCTGAAGCGCCTGAATCGCCCACTTTTTTGTTTTTAGCAGGTCGCTCTTATGAACGAGCTGGGTTATTGGATGAAGCAGTAGAAACCTGGCTCAGACTCCCTGATAACTACCCCGATTCAAACCAGACCTTTCGTGGAACTTTTTTCGCAGGGATTGCCAAGGTTCGCTTGGGAGATTGGATTGGCGCTCAGCCGCTGTTTGCGCGCGCACTGTTGCTCGCTAGTGAACCAGACCAGGTGGCAGCTGCCCATTTGTGGATCGGAAAATGCCAGCAAGCCCAGGGGGATATCAGCGCTGCCCTAGATAGCTGGAAACAAGCGCAGATCGCTGATCCCTTCGGTCACTACAGCATCCGTGCAGAAGATCTTCTAGTGGGTCGGGACGTCTTTGATCCACCCGATGATGTCAAATTGGACCCGGACCTTTCACCCTACCGCTTGGAAGCGGAAACCTGGCTGCGTGATACCTTTGCGCTCCCAGCCGATACCAACCTGGAAAGCCCTGGCTTATTAGCAAATGACCCCCGCTTTCAGCGAGGCCTCGAATTTTGGGCTTTGGGCAATTACCAAAATGGCAAAAGCGAATTCGAATCCATGCGTCTTGAATATGAGAATGACCCAGCGCAAACTTTCCGGCTGATCCCTGCCCTGGTTGAAATCGGCCTCTACCGCTCCGCGCTGGTCGCCAGCATAAATCTCTTAAAATCAGCCGGCCTTGAGGGCGCTGACGCCCTAAAAGCACCGGAGTTCTTCTCCCGTGTGCGTTTTGGTGCATATTACTTAGATTGGTTAGTACCTATTGCAGAGTCAGAGGGAATTTCTCCCCTTTTATTGTTATCCGTTATGCGGCAAGAGAGCACTTACGAAGGCTTCATCAGTTCTAGCGCTGGTGCCAGGGGCTTGATGCAAATCATGCCAAGCACGGGGGAACAATTGGCCCAGGATCTGGAATGGCCGGAAAATTACACCGTAGAAGATTTGAACAGGCCGTACGTCAGCTTACTATTCGGTGCCAATTACCTTAAGAAACAACGTAATTTATTTGAAGGCGACCTCTTTGCCATGTTAGCCGCCTATAATGGGGGGCCCGGCAACACCATTGCATGGAAAGACCTTACCCCCATCGATGATCCAGACTTATTCCTGGAAGTGATTCGCATCGAAGAAACCCGCAATTACATCCGTTTGATCAACGAAATTTTCTACATCTACCGCTGGTTGTATGGCAGTTCAGAGTCCCCATTCGGTTAGAGAATTGAGCAAAGCAACCTTATAGCATTGATTTTTTGACTGAAAAGTGAAAATTTTCTTATACCATAAGTTAAAACCACCCTCATAACGGGTGGATTGATCCAGCCCTACAAGCTATGATTCCCTCTCTGATATCCTTATAAATACGCAATTTTTAACACGGGTAAGGGAAAATCCGGTAGGGGCTCGGCCTGTCTTCGTTCCTCGACACATGGTGCTGAGCCCTTACGTTACAATCGATGTTGATTTCTCCAGTTGTGTAGTGGAGTTTTACCATATCAGGCATTTTGTCCACAAATAAAAAAGGGTTGACCAAATTTGATCAACCCATCATAGATAGTCTCAGAATAATTCGCTCTTAAAGCAGCAACCGAATGGGATTCTCCATATAATCCGCCAGAACACGCATAAACTCAGCCGCTTCTGCACCATCGGTGACACGATGATCTGCTGAAAGTGTGGCTTTCATCTGTGAACCTACTTTAATCTCACCATCCACAACCACTGGCACGTCCTTGGCAGCACTGACCGCCAAGATCGCAGCCTCTGGGGGATTGATGATGGCTGTAAAATTATCGACACCAAACATCCCCAAATTGCTGATTGAGAAGGTTGACCCCATAATATCCTCGTTCTTGACTTTCCCTTCTCGAGCCCTTTCCGCCATTTCACGCACCTCTCGAGCGATCAATCGCAAGGGCTTTTGGTCAGCGTCTTTACAAACGATGGTCATCAGTCCACCTTCTACCGCAACGGCCACACCGATATTGACATGGCCAAAACGGCGGATGTGTTTTTCGTCCTCAATGGCAGCATTCAAATTTGGATACTGACGAAGAGCTAAGGCAACTGCCTTCACGATGAAATCGTTGACGGAAAGCTTATCAGATTCAGGCAGATGTTGATTCAAATCCTTTCGCAGTTTTAAGAGTGCGCCCGTCTTGTATGCCCGGGTGATATAGAAATGCGGAAAATTTTGATTCGAATCCTGCATGCGTCGGCCAATGGCCTGTCTAAGGCGGCTCATCTCAATAAGTTGATCCTCAGGAATTTCTCCCAAAGTAAAGGCGGGCACGCTTTCGACACCCTTAGCCTCAGAAACCTCTGGTTCTGGGCCTTTCTCAAGAAATTCTTCAATGTCTTTTTTGATGATGCGGCCGCGCGGCCCACTTCCATCCACCTTTTCCAGTTGAATTTCGTGATCCTCTGCCATTTTTCGTGCTAAGGGTGAAGAGCGCACACCACCGGCAGGCTCTATGCCCTCTTCCTTTTCTTCACCCACTGGCGCTTCAGGTTCAGCTTCTTTTTCTGCCTTCTCTTCTTTTTTCGCAGGTTGCGCTTCCTTTTTCGCCTTTTTCTTACCCTTCTCGCCGTCCTCTTCCCCAATCAAGGCCTTGATTTCATCCTCAGAAGGCTCCTCGCCTTCTTGAGCTACCACCGCAATTGGCGCATTAACAGGGAGCGTGGTATCTTCCTCAACCACGTGTTTAAACATCACCCCTGTGAGGCTCGATTCAACTTCAACTGTGGCTTTGTCGGTCTCAATTTCAGCGATGACATCACCTTTTTCAACTTTATCACCAACAGCTTTAACCCAGCGCACCAAAGTGCCCTCTGCCATATCAAATCCCAATTTGGGCATAGTAATTAGTTCAGCCATACAACACCTCCTTAGCGGCACGATAAATATCTTCTGTTTTTGGTAAAGCCAATTGTTCAAGTTCTGAATTATATGGGAGCGGCACCTCTGCTTGCGCTACACGTTTCACGGGTGCATCAACGTAATCAAAGGCCAATTCATAAATTCGAGATGCAACCTCTGAACCCACACCATAAGATCGCCATCCTTCCTCTGCGATGACAGCGCGGTTTGTGCGCTTGAAGGAGGCAATCACCGGGTCCATGTCCAAAGGTCGCAAGGTCCGTAAGTCCACCACTTCTGCTTCAATCCCATCCTCAGACAGCATCTCCGCAGCTTCTAAGGCATTTTGAACCATCTTAGAATACGCAACAATGGTCACATCATCGCCTTCCCGTTGAACCTTGGATTTACCTAAGGGTTCTAAGTGATCAGGATCTTCAGGGACCTCACCCCTGGTTTGATAGAGTGTTGCATTTTCAATAAATAAGACGGGGTCATCGCTGCGAATAGCGCTCTTTAATAAACCTTTTGCATCCGCAGGCGTGCCCGGAGAGACCACAATCAAGCCGGGGAAGTGCGCAAAGATGGCATCAGGTGTTTGGGAGTGAGTCGCTGCTAATTGACGTCCACCACCGCTGACCGCACGGATAACAAGGGGTAGGGTAAATTGTCCACCAAACATGTAATGCAATTTTGCTGCCTCGTTGACAATATGGTCCATTGCCACAAAGGCAAAATTGATCGTCATTAATTCTGCGATGGGACGCATGCCCGTCATCGCCGCGCCGATCGCACCCCCGACGATGGCAGTTTCGGCAATGGGCGTATCCCGAACACGTTTTTCGCCAAAATGATCATAAAATCCTTTGGTGACGGCATAAGTGCCGCCCCATACGCCGACTTCCTCACCCAGAATAAAGACTTTTTCGTCGCGTTCCATTTCCTCCCAGAGCGCTTTTGATATCGCTTCTCGCATGGTTATTCGTGCCATTTTATTCTTCCTCACTTTCATGTTCCAGGGCATAACCCCGATATTCTACAGGGTAATCATCCACGTAAATATCTTCAAACAAAGTTTCTTTTGCTGGGTTGGGGCTTGATTCCGCAAATTCTACTGCATCTTTGATAATTTTTTCGGCTTCACTCTCTTGTTCTTTGAGCTCTTCTTCAGTGGCTAATTCTTGTTCAAGGATATACTTTCGGAATTTTCCGATGGGATCTTCCTCTTCCCAACGTTTCACTTCATCCTTGTCACGATAACGCTCCGGGTCGCCCATCGAATGTCCGCGATAGCGGTAGGTCATAATCTCAAGCAAATATGGGCCACCGTTCTCACGAATTTCCTTCATAATTCTCTCAACATTATTGCGGAGATCGATAACATCCATGCCCTCAATGCGTTCGTTGGCGATCCCATAACCCTCAGCCTTCTGACGGATCTCAGAGACTGCAGAAGCCCGATCGACCACGGTGCCCATTCCATATCGATTATTTTCACAGACCCACAACACCGGTAAATTCCAAACTTTACTCAGGTTAAGGGCTTCATGGAAAAAGCCGATGTTGGTCGCGCCTTCGCCGAACATACAAATCGTAATTGCATCATCATTACCCTGGTAAACATCTCCTAGCGCCAAACCAGAAGCTAAGGGTAAATGTGCACCGACAATGGCATGACCGCCCCAAAAATTCTTATCAACGTCCGCCATGTGCATCGAACCACCTTTGCCTTTGGAACAGCCATCAGCTTTGCCCAATAATTCAGCCATCACAATTTTGGGGTCTATGCCAGCGCTGATTGCCCATCCATGGTCTCGGTATGAGGTGATAATTCGATCTTGCGGTTGTCTGACAGAACTTATGCCAGAACAGACAGCTTCCTGACCAATGTATAAATGCAAAAATCCACCAATTTTCCCCTGTTGATATAATTCCGCTGCGCTTTCTTCAAGCAAACGGATGACGACCATCTCTTGAAATAACGCTAATGCATCCTTTTTTTCCATAGGATGAACCTCCTCTTGAATAATGATGAACAATTTTACTTCTGTTTTTTTTCAAAGATCTGAAATAATACTTGATTGTATAAGTATACCAGTACTACCCTAGGAGTTCGGCAAGAATTGGCATCAATTTACAAAAAAGAGGTTGTCCTTTTACGGACAACCTCTTTCAATTTCAAGTGTGCGATTAGTCGTTGTTAATTTTCGCTTGCGCAGCTGCTAAGCGGGCAACTGGCACTCGGAAAGGTGAACAACTCACATAATTGTTTCCGACTAGGTGGCAGAACTCAATCGAACTTGGCTCACCACCGTGTTCACCGCAGATACCAACCTCGAGGTCTGGGCGAACCTTGCGGCCTTCGCTGACGGCAATTTGCATCAAGCGGCCAACACCCTCACGATCAATCACCTGGAAGGGGTTCTCTGGCAAAATGCCTTCATCAACATAGTTGATCAAGAAGTTGCGCTCAGCATCATCTCGACTGTACCCGAAGGTCATTTGGGTGAGGTCATTGGTGCCAAAGGAGAAGAACTCTGCAATACCTGCGATCTCACCAGCGACTAAAGCTGCGCGTGGGATTTCAATCATGGTGCCGAATTTATAACTAAAGGTGACACCTTCGTCTGCCATAACCTTCTTGGCAATCGCTTCTAACTCAGGTTGTACATGCTTGAGCTCGTTGATATGACCGGTTAAGGGGATCATAATTTCTGGCTTGACGTCGATACCCTTCTTAGCAGCCTGTGAAGCACCTTCAAAGATGGCTTTCACCTGCATACGCATGATGTCAGGATAAACAATACCCAAACGGATGCCGCGCAGCCCCATCATTGGGTTGCTTTCGTGCAATTTATTGACAGCTGCCAATAGGTTTTCTTTTTCCTCAAGACCTTCGGTTTCACCCTTAACCCGCATCTCAGTGACTTCCACCAACAAATCCTCTTGTGATGGTAAGAACTCATGCAATGGCGGGTCAATCAAGCGAATGATAACAGGATAGCCATCCATCGCTTCGAATAAACCAAAGAAATCAGAACGCTGTGAAGGAAGTAATTCATCGAGTGCACTTCGATAATCACGCACTGCTTTTGAGCCTTCAAGTGTCTCTTTTGCTTGCGCTAATTCAGCTTCAATTTCTTTCCGAGATTCTTCTCGCATGGTCTGGCCATCAATTTTGCCAGTTTTGATAAAGGTCTCGAGCCTTTCCACATTATTGATCAGCGCTTGGGCTTCTTCCGCATTCAAGATCATCTTTTGCACAATCGGCAAGCGTGTTTCTTCAAAGAACATATGCTCCGTTCGGCACAGTCCAATACCCTTGGCGCCAAAAGCGCGGGCACGAATGGCATCTTTGGGATAATCTGCATTTGCCCAAACCTGTAACCGAGCAATTTCATCGGCCCAGGTTAATAAAGTCATCAACTCTGTTTGTTTTTCCAAATCGGGTGTGCTGAGTTCCATCTTACCAACGAAAGCTTCACCAGTTGCACCATCCAAGGAAATCCAATCCCCTTCTTTGAGGGTCCTTCCGTTAGATGTCATGGTGCGCTTGTCCATATCGATAGCCAACATGGAAGCGCCAACAATACATGGAACGCCAAATTGGCGAGCAACAACAGCTGCATGGGAGGTTGCACCACCTTCACTGGTCAAAATACCTTTGGAAGCCAACATACCATGAACGTCATCCGGTTTTGTGAAAGGACGGACCATAATCACGTCCTGACCTTCTTCGAGTGCCATTTTTTCTGCTTTGTCAGCGTCAAAATAAACCTGGCCAACAGAAGCGCCGGGGGAAGCATTCACACCGGTCGCGAACAATCTGCCTTCGTCTCGAGCGGCTTGCATGAGTTCGTGGGCAAATTGGGGATGTAACATCTGGTTGACATGCTCTGGATCTACCCGCATGACGGCAGTTTCTTTGTTAATCATGCCTTCATTCACCATATCATGGGCGATCTTGATTGCTGATTTCGCCGTGCGCTTGCCAGTTCTTGTCTGGAGCATCCACAGCTTGCCATTTTCAATGGTGAATTCAACATCTTGCATATCGTTGTAATGCTTTTCAAGCTTACGAGTAATCTCCATAAATTGTTCGAAGACTTCTGGCGACTCCTCTTTCATTTCTGAAATAGGCTTGGTGTTGCGAATCCCAGCAACAACGTCCTCACCCTGAGCGTTCATTAAGTACTCACCAAATAGTTTTTTCTCGCCGGTGCCAGGATCGCGTGTAAAAGCAACGCCGGTGCCAGAATCCCAGCCCATATTGCCAAAGACCATCGTGACAATATTGACGGCAGTGCCTAAATCGTCAGGAATGTTTGCCTTGCGGCGATAATCGATCGCTCGTTTTGCATTCCATGAGTCAAAAACGGCTTTGGTGGCTAATTCCAATTGCTTGAGGGGATCTTGGGGAAAATCAAATCCTTTAGCTTCTTTGACAACCGCTTTGAATTTATCGGTCAAGGCGACCAAATCATCAGCGGTGAGGTCCGTATCACTTTCAGCGCCTTTTTCTTCCTTGAAGCTTTCCAAAACCTCTTCAAAAGCCTCATCCGAAATTCCCAAAACAACAGATCCAAACATTTGGATCAGTCGGCGATAGGAGTCGTACACAAATCGTTTATTCTCGGTCAGTTCAACCATCCCCTTGGCAGTATTGTCGTTCAAACCGATATTCAACACTGTGTCCATCATGCCAGGCATGGACATCTTCGCACCGGAGCGGCATGACACCAGCAATGGATTTTTTGGATCGCCAAATTTCTTCTCTGTTTTTTCTTCAACGGCAGCAAGGGCTTCTAATGCCTGATCCCATAATCCTTCAGGAAACTCTTTCTCATCCTGATAGGCAATACAAGCTTCTGTTGTAACCGTGAAAAATGGCGGTACGGGTACGCCAATGCGAGTCATCTCAGCCAGGTTAGCACCTTTGCCGCCAAGTAAGCCGCGCACGCCATCCCAACTGCCAGCGTATGCTTCGGCCTTCTCAACTTCATTGAATAAGTAGACCCATTTCTTTTCTGTCATGCTTCCTCCTTAGGAAAGTATAGTTGGATAATTATAAATCGCAGGTTGCGAAAAATTGCACTCAAACAATTCATTCTACCATTAAGCGATACGAGTGACAAAATTTTTACATAACCTTAATACGCGAGATTTTCAAAATTGCATTCAGGGTTAGACAACCCCATTCGGCACCGTTTGCTGACCCCTTGGTCATTAATATTTTGACTCTAAAAGTGCGTCAAGAGTAAAGAAAATTGCCCCCAGAGATCAAGAAACGATATGTATCCTGTAAACATAATAGCTAAATTAATCCATCGTCAAATTTTGAATGGTCAGCGTTTGCTTGTCTTGCGTCCTCAGATAAGCATAGCTGACCTTGCCCTGGGGATCAAAACTGAAGGCTTGATTATCGATCCAAAGGACAAAACCCCAGCACCCTTTTGGGGCTAAAGCCGTGCTTAACACAGTGTCCCCATCTACCATAAATTGAACTCGGTCGATCTCCCATGCCATCTCATAACTATGCCAATCTGTCACATCAAGATTAAGGGCTATCGCGTCTTCTTTCACCAACACTCGAGCTAAACGGCGTAATAATTGCGCTGCTGTGGGCACCATCAGCAACAGAAGTGCGGGTAAGGCCATTAATGACAACATCCCCGGTACTAAAGGCGATTGGAAGATCCTGGCATGGAAACCAGCGCCAGGTAGGTCATCCCGCAAAGAGAGATAATTTTCTAGCGAGCCGTAAAAAAACCAGGCAGCGTTCGGTAAAACGGGAAAAATACGACGTAGCCCCGCCAATCCGCCGCCCATATTAAAAGGGTCATTCCATAATCCAAAACCCCAGGTGCCAGCACAATCCGATTGGGAAACCCGAGAAGTCAACTGGAAGTGAAACGGCGGTCGGTGGGGAAAGCGGCGCCTAGAAAGCGCCAAGTAATCGTCAAGTTGAGCCAAACAATATATATTTTCCTTCACCACAGGTACGGAAAGTTGGCATTCTTGTTGGCAGTTACCTAGCACCTGTCCGCCATTCAAGGTTCTTTTTTGTAATTTTTCAGCCATTTTTACGCCTCAAAATCATGACTGTTTGCTGACTATCTTTGTGTTGATGTTCCGCGATTTGGACTTTGAAACCGACACGCGCTGCCTTTTGAGCCAGATATTGGATCAGACTCTGGTCCTTGGAGCCGAGGATCCAATTACTGACCCACGACTTAAAGGAGGATGTAAATTGGATGTTTATCCCAACGATGACCACCCGCCCATCAGGTTTTAGAACCCGATAAAATTCAGCCAGGGAATCCTCTTCAGCGATATACTCGGCAGGAAATGTAGCGACAATGGCATCAAAGGAACCTTCGGGAAAGGGCAAGGACTGTGTGCAGCCCTGGACCCGTTTCACTGATAAATTCTCTCGATAGATCTTGCGCGCCGTCACTTGATGCATTTGGGGTGAGGCTTCCAAACCCACCACATGTCGCCCATTTTTAGCCAGCTCAATCAACATGGCGCCCGTCCCAAACCCAACCTCTAAGATCTCACCATCAGGAAGATAACCCAACGCATCCAAACGCCAGGTTGACCAATGCCCCCAGCTGACCAACCAGGCAACTGCATCATAAGCCCAAGCAAATTGGTGATAAAGCAACCCTGCCAACCACAAATATATCCGAATAAACCAGCGCCGGAACCAATTAACAAATTTTTCCATCTTAAACTCATTGTAGCATGGTCGATCTTTTTTATCGTTATAATAAAACTGCGGTGAATTTTAATCCATGAAAGTGATTTTTAGCGGTTAGGCTTGCAATTCTATTAATTAAGATAAGCTTCCGATGGCTTCAGCGATCAGCACTTCACAATCAAAAATAGGTGTACCCACATACAAATTAATGTTGGGTCACCGCAGTGTTTTGATGATGGGTTTTTCGGTATGATTCATGCAATATCTTCCCCTATAAGGTTCATCACTTTTAGAAAATCATCAGGTGTGGATTGACCACTCTCATCAAAAATTTTTCAGCAAAATTGTGATGATTGAAAAAATTTGTGAACGCCAAACTAAATGCTAAATCCGAAAGAAAGGCTTAAGGATATGAGTAAAAAAAGCCAAGTAGCCCTGATCCTCTTCATATTATTATTCGGTTTTTCAGCCTGTACGCCTGCCGAGACCCAAACCCCTATCGCGACCAAAACCGAAGCGCTGCCAACCGCAACGCCTACCCTCTCACCACCAACACCAACCACCCTACCTTCCCCCACAGCCACCCAAAAATCGCCTTTCACCTCGGAGGGGTTTTCATTCCTGCTGCAAACGGATTTTACAGGCTATCAGATCATTGATTTTTCCCAAATGGAAAGCTTTCTTTTTGAACCCCCAGGGGAAGCCCGCCATTATAATCTGTCTGCAAACCTTTCACCCGGCGGCGAACGAATTGCCTTTCCCCAAAGCTCGGGGGAGATTGAAGTCATGACGGTGGACAGTGGTCAGATAACCAGCTACATTCCGCTGGATGATGTCGACCCCATTTTCAGTGCGGAAGCAGCAACTAAAACTGCCCAGCAGCGCTTCACCGATGCAGGCCTATCAATTGATGTTACATCTGCAGCACTCCAAAGTGCCTATGAGCAATCCAAATCCATCCTTCAGTGGTATCAAAACGACCAAACCTGGTTGACCGCTGTAGAAACAAGCCAGGACAGCACCAACTTGCACCTTTATAATCTTGAAACGGAGACGCTCATACAGCTTGAATCTGAGCCAGCTTTGGTGCAATCTGTACATCCAAGCCCAACAGCGGCTTGGATATTACTCAAGAAGGGATTCCTTTTCGATAGCAGCATTTGGGAGGATGATCGCTATTACCTCCTAAACGCCGCTGAGGCTGAGACACGCCCCATAGCCTTACCAGAAAACTGCGATCTTCCCCAGGTCTTCTGGTTTGATGCTGACCACGTAGGGATCATCCACCAGGCAAATCTTGTTGGCGGATTTGATTTTTCACTTTTCAATGTTGCAACCAATGAAATGACCCAAGTTTTTTCAGGCGAATTCACCGAACTAAACCGTTTTGACGATAAGCTGCTGATCTTGTCACCTGCCTCCTCTGATAACACCACCCTAGTCGAATTGCGCGGCCTCGACGGTGAGGTCACAGCCAGCGAAACCATCGACGCCTTATGTACAATCAACGCTGTGTTCGAAAATCATGCTATCCTCAATTGCGAAATTGAAAGCATGATCCTCGATCAAGATTTGCAAATGACCAAGTTTGATGACCCCATATTTATCCTCTCGCCAGCGCCAATCGGTGATCAAATCCTGTCGGTGGTTCGCACGGGAGAAATCAAGCTGTTAGATTCCAACTTAACAGTCAAGAAATCTATTAATTTAGATGCAGCACCCCTAGAAATACGCTGGATGCCCGATTCTTCTGGATTTTTATACCGCACACGGGGCCAAATTTACTGGTACGATTTATCAACTGAAAGCAGTCAACTGTTGATTGTGTCAGACCTCTTCAATGACTATACGAATATAAATGGCGTGTGGATTGATGGCAACTAGTAAGTTCAGAATGGCAAAATAATCTAAAAATATGGTCTCAAACGAGTCAGAACCTGCTAAACCTCAAAAATCCTTACTGGCAAAAAGCGAAGCAGAATTAGCCAAATACCAAACCCGCCAGACAGGCAATAACTGCAGCTTTCATGCGATCTCCGTTGGGATTCAACTCTTGCTCAATTACAAAATTGACCCATCCACCCTCGCCCAAGAGATCAACCGGCAATGGTGGCGGGGAAAATTTATGCGGGTAATCCCCAATTGGGCAGTGACACCTCAGATGCAAGTGCGCATCATCCAATACCTGGCCGAATCGCGTAATCTGCCAATCAGGGCAACTTACCTGAAGGGCACACTGCCAAAACTGGAACAATTTCTCTCAGACCCAACCGCCGTCCCCATTGTTACCCTGGTCTGGTTATGGGGCCAAGCCCCTCCCATTTACTACGCGGATAGCGCGATAAATGTTAATCAAACCAACGCAGCACAAGGCCATACAATGGTAGTGGCCACCTATGACCCACAACATTTTTCTGGGGGCAACTTGCACACACCGTGGGGATTCATCAATTCATGGCGCTCCCATGCCCGAAATTTATACTGGATGTCAGAGGAAGACTTCAGCCGCGTCTGGGGGACTTCCCTCCCGATCATTGGTGCAAACCCACTTGTTTTATTACAATCAACCCAATTCAATAAAGAAGATTGAACTGCCGGATCCAAAAAATTTTCTCCCTATTAAAATTTCCCAATAATTGAGAAGCACAAAACCACCAATAATGTATAATTAATCATACTGTGGGAAGTGATAAGAACAGTTAGACCCGCAGAAAAATTGATTGTTTATCCGCCCCTTGCTGAAAGGATTGCATGAAACTCGAATTTCCTGAAAGCTCAACAGGAATTCACCCTCCTACCGCCGCTCTAATGAAGATTCTTCAGGCAAAGGGCGTTGTCAACCCAATTACAAATCTGCCTTTTACGGAAGCTCTGCTTTTCGGCATTGGTGGTGGACTTGGCGTAGGTTACATTCTCTTCCAGTTCAAACACCTGCCTAATCCCATTTTAGTCTTGGGATTTCGCAATCAATGGAATGACACACAAGCCTTTCTTGAGACTTTGACGGAAAGGCTGTCCTTCCAGGTGGAATTCGAAACGTATGAAAACGCCGATGATGCACAACAAGGTTTAAACGCAGCTCTCAATAAACAGCACATACCAATTGTGTGGGTGGACAAGGCCCATCTTCCGTATCACCAATTATCGGAAACTCTCAAAGGTTTTATTAATCACCAGGTGGCAGTTTACGGACATAACGAAAAGTCTTCACATTGGTATCTGGATGACTTGAGCAGCCAATTATTCGAAATACGAGAAAAAACCCTTACAATTGCTCGCGAGCATGTCAGTCCCCAAAATTTCTTAATGATGACTTTCACAGAAGCTAGACCAACAAATGTGCAGGAACTTCGTGAGTCAATCATCGAGGGCATCAGGGAATGCGCCGCGCAATTGACACAAGCGAGGACAAATCTTGGCATCAGCAACCTTGATACATGGTCAGATCAACTCACCGACCAGCACAGCCGCACAGGCTGGCCTCAAGTATTTCAAGAACAACCGAGTCTTTACCCCGTTTTACGAACAGTTTACGAGTTTATTAAGCTCAACAGCTCCGATGGATTTGCCCTGCGGAAAATTTATGCGGACTTTTTGCAAGAAGCTGCTGGCATCCTCTCAAATTATGCGTTGAACGCTGTCGCCGGCCAGTATTTACAGTTAGCCAATCACTGGTCGAACCTGGCTGATAACGCCCTCCCATCAAGAATTCCAATCTTTGATCGCGTGAAGAACCTTCTCAATAAGAAATATGACGCCTATAAAAACCACGATTTTATTGCTCATCAAGAAATATCGCAGGAGTTATTCAAATTAGAAGAAAAAATTAAGGCTGATTTCCCTATGTCGGTTAACGAAATCCATCAACTTTTCAACCGAATGTCTTCTCAGTTAAAATTAATTCGGGAGCTAGAACATAGTGCAGCATTCCGTCTGAGGGAAGTTACCAATTAAAATATAGAAGCAGAAAATTTAAAGCATATCAAGAGGTAAACATGAAAATTTTAATCTTAGGTGGCAAACGGTTCCTGGGCATTGCCCTGATTGAAGCGGCTCTCAAGGCAGGACACGAACCCACACTCTTTAACCGAGGATTAACCAATCCAGATCTATATCCTGATATTCCCAATCTCATTGGAGACCGGGACGGCAATATCGATGCCTTAAAAGGGCAGTCTTGGGATGCCGTGATCGATACAAGCGGGTATATCCCCCGCATTGTCAAACAATCGGCGTCATTACTGTCTGGCAATTGCAGCAGTTATACCTTCATCTCATCGGTCTCGGTCTATCAAGATTATCTCATGCCAGATATCAATGAAGATTACCCCTTAGCCAGGCTTGATGACACCTCTGAGGAAGATTACTCAGGGGATGCCTATGGCCCACTCAAAGCCCTTTGTGAGTATGAAATTCAAAAAAATTTTGAGGGTAAAGTTTTGGTCATCAGACCAGGCCTGATTGTAGGGCCATATGATCCAACAGACCGCTTCACCTATTGGCCCTGGCGTGTGTCCCTGGGAGGTAAAGTTTTAGCGCCCGCACCGCCCAGTTCCAGCCTCCAGTTTATTGATGTGCGAGATTTGGCTGAATTTATCATCCAACGCATCGAAAAGAATGACGAAGGGGTTTACAACGTCACCGGTCCAAAAAAACCTGCCACAATGGGTTCCTTACTGGTCTCTTGCCGTGAAGCCGCATTGTCTGATGCAACTTTTGTTTGGGTTGAGGAAGATTTTTTACTCGAACATAATGTCACACCATGGAAAGATTTGCCACTATGGATCCCATCTTCGGATCCTGCTTTTACGGGTTTTTATAACATCAATATCAACAAAGCCCTCAAAGCCGGTCTATCCTTACGCCCCATCGCAAAAACCGTTAGTGATACGCTGACCTGGCTAAAAACAGAACGAGGAAATGAAAAATTAAAGGTGGGCATGGACATCGCCACCGAGACAACGTTATTGATGAAATATCAGCATGAAAGAGAGAAATAAAGGGGATTTCTGATCTGAAAATTTATTGATAAACCTCCCAGTACACCCGATCAGGATTAAATTGGGTTCTGGGGGGTTTTTCTTCTCCTGGATAACCAATATAAATCACATTTAAAGGTAAAACATGGCTGGGAAGTTCCAAAATTTTGGAGATGCGCTTTGTAAAAAGTGTGATCGGATGAATCCCAACCCATATTGCGCCCAAGCCTAATTCAACAGCTTGCAATAATATATTCTCGGTCGCGGCGCTGCAATCCTGCACCCAAAAGCGGGAAGCCATGGGATGTTTAAAAAACGAGGTATTTCCGCATACAACAATGGCAGCGGGTGCGTTGTATCGCCCCAAGGGACTGACGGAACGGATCTTTTCAAGGTTTTCAGGTTCAATAATTACGACAAATTCCCAGGGCTGAATGTTCATCGCGGTTGGGGCAGCCATAGCTGCCTTCAATAAAAGTTCGAGTTTCTCTTTTTCAACACTTTTATCCTGATATTGGCGGATGCTACGACGTGCATAAATGGCTTCTTTGGTTTCCATCTTTTAATCCTATCTTTTTCTATCAAATTTTATATGTCTTTATAGTCTTTATGCCTTAAAAATTTCTTTCCACCTAATGGTCTATCCAACTCGTTTAATCAAACCCCATATACCCTCAGCCAGCGCTCCAGGATTTTCCCACATAGGCATATGCCCCGCGTCGGGAATAGCATAAAACTTACCATTTGGTAACGCGCCCATTAACGCTTGAGCCTCTGCAAAATTTATCAGCTGATCTTCTTCACCAGCAGCCAATAAAATTGGCTCAACAAGCTGCGTTAGCAAATCACTTCGATCAACTCTTTCCGCCATCGCACCAGACACACCGATAATTCCGTTTGGAGAAGTTCCTTCGATCAATTTGTACGTTTCTTTGATAATAGCTTCGTTTTTCGATAATTTTGGTGCTAATGATTTCGCAAGTTCGACCGACCCACCTTTTCGAATGCGATCGATTAATTCGTAGCGGCTTTTCTTTTTCACCTCAGAATCAGCCTTTGCATGGGATGTGATCAACCCCAAACCTGCCAACCGCTGCGGATACAGATCAGCAAAAGCCAGGCTGATATAACCCCCCATGGAATGCCCACAAATAATTGCCTTGTCAACTTGTAAAAAATCGAGCAATCCAGCCAGATCTTCAGCCAACGCTTCCATCGAGTAAATCCCACTTGGCGCTTCACTTTCACCGTGACCGCGCACATCCGGTAGGATGACATGCTGCTTGGGTATGTGTTTCAGGACCATCTGCCGCCAAATGCTGCGATTCAAACCAAAGCCATGAATGAGCACCAAAGGAATGCCCTCGTGTCCTAAAACCTCATACGCGAGTTTAATGTCGTTGATGACCGCTTCCATGTCCACTGACCTCCAATTCAGGCTATTTGATCTGCTTCATAATAAAGGCTTCTGCTTCTTCTTGGGTTTTGATCTCACCACCAGCCTGTGCTTCCAACAAAGCATCCAGCAGTTCCCCAATCTTTTTGCCAGGATTCAAGCCAAAGAGCCTTTGAATATCATTCCCATCCAGTAGTGGGGTCGGGTTTACAAGGGATTCTTTATGATCCCACCAGGCTGAGAGGAATTGCGCTGCAATCGTGACAGCTTGTTCCCATTTTTCTCTCGATAGCGTCTCACCGTAGGTCCCTATCGTATCAGCCAGGGTGTGCAAGAGGATGGCCACCCCAACCTCATCCACTTTCTGATAAAACCGATAGATTACCCGTGGCGTGAGGGCAGTTCGTCCATTGATCAAGGGCAGCAAATCCATATGATGACGGACCAAGTCCGTCACCCAATTGCACTCCGCTTTGCTCAATTTGAGCCGTTTGGCGACCTCCAGCGCTAAATCTGCGCCCACTTGCGCATGATTGTAATAGTGCAAGCGGCCATCTTCCCCCACTTTCATCGTCATCGGTTTCCCAAGGTCATGCAGCAGCGCGCCAAATAATGCCAAACTGCTTTTATTTCGCCCTGGGGTTAGTTCTTCTTGGAAAAATTTTTCCATTTGATCTGAATAAGGGGCAAAGGCTTTTTTAGCCGCTAAAAGCCACCAGGTTTGCTCAACTTCTGAACTTTTATCGGATTGTATAGCCTTCAATAACTGATCCAAATATTTAACCACGCGCCAGGTATGCTCAATGAGCGGATAAACATGCGGATCGGATGCTGGGATCCCTTCCTGTTGCACCAAGCCTGGGATTAGGGTCTCAAAAACATTAAATTGACGACAATAAACGATGCCTTGTGCTGGATCATTGCCTTCCAATATTTTGAAAAATTCGTCCCGTTGGCGCTCGTATGATGTATTGGGCAGGCTAACAGCCGCCTCCTGGAATTTACGCTCTAATCCAGGCCCAAAGTCAAATCCGAATTGAATTGCCAATCGAATGCCCCGCAAAACTCGCACCGGGTCAGCTATTAAAGACTCTGGATTACACAGGCTCAATCGCCCTTGTTTGAGATCTTCTCGCCCCTTCAAGGGGTCAATGATCGTCGCCAGGTCGTGCATTGAGATCGCCATGGCGTTGACCGTGAAGTCCCGGCTTTGTAAATCTTCCACTAAAGTATTCCCGGTAAATTTTACAAAATCGAGTGGGAACATTTTTCCCATAGCATCTGTATGCACGATTCGTGTGGTCCGGCGCACATCGTCAAGCACAAAAAAACCAGCCTTTAAGCGCCTGGCAACAGCCTTTGCTAGGCTGGTAGGGTCATCCGGCATCACAAAATCGAGATCGTTAAAGGGACGACCTAACAACAAACCTCGAACGCTTCCCCCCACAAGATAGAGTGGTTGCCCTGATCCTAATTCTGCAAGAATGGCATCAAGAATGCTCGCAATCGCAGGGTTAGACGTCAGACTCATACTTTTCCAAATCGACCACACCAATGAAGGGCAGGTTACGGTAATACTCATCCATATCTAAGCCATAGCCAAAAACAAATTTATTCGGTATCTCAAAACCGCAGTATTTGATTGGCACATCCACCTCACGTCGGGAGACTTTATCCAGCAGTGTACAGACATTGATGCTGGCGGGATTACGTGTGCGCAGTAATTCAATCACCGAGTGCAAGGTATTTCCACTGTCAATGATATCTTCCACAATCAAAACATGCCTTCCCGTAATACTGGTGGCTAAGTCCAGCGTGATCCGAACTTCGCCATCCGAACTGCGGGAACCCACACCGTAGGAGGAAACGCTCATGAAATCGATGGCTACTGGTGGCTTGATATACCGAATGAGATCGGTTAGAAACATCACACCACCCCTGAGAATACAGATAGCAAGGATCGATTGACCTTCATAGTCTTTGCTGATCTCAGCGCCCAATTCCGCAATTCTTGCTTTTAATTTCTCTTCAGGAATCAGGACTTCCGCTAAAAATAATTGATAGTCTTTCATTTAACTCCTATCACTAACATTAATCTCTGGGAACTTCGTGATGTTGCCGACAACGTGCTTCATACATTTCTTGTGCGCCGACGACGAGAATTGGATCATCATAGTGCGCAGGTTTACCGTTGACCAAGCGTTGCGTCCGACTCGCGGGTCCCCCACAGACCATGCAGATCGCCTGCAATTTCGCAACCCGCTCTGCTCGTGCAAGTAATTGCGGCATGCAACCAAAGGGTTCACCGCGAAAATTCATATCCAAGCCTGTCACGATGACACGCACCCCATGATCTGCCATGTATTCCACCACATCCACAACGCCGTCATCAAAAAATTGAACCTCATCAATACCTACAACCGTTGTCTCTTGATCCAATAAATCCAAAATAGCTTGTGATGATTCCACAGGGATGGCATCGACATCGATGCCCGAATGAGAGGTGACCTTTTGTTGATTATAGCGATTATCAACCATGGGTTTAAACACTTGGACTTGCTGCTTGGCAATGCGTGCTCTTCTTAGACGACGAATTAATTCTTCGGTCTTTCCGCAAAACATTGAACCGGTAATGACTTCTAAAGATCCAACTTCATGTTTCATAAAACACTCCTTTAGGATAAATAATAACAGGCAGATGATAGATCATCTGCCTGTTAAGTTTACCGGATTTTTGTAATCTGAAAACGATTTATACGGTGATTTCTTCCGCTGCTTCGGGAATTTTATAACCCATTTGGCGCAACTTCTTTTTCAGATCAATTAAGGATTTGCGACCAAAACCACTGATGTCCAACATCGCTTGCTCGCCGCCTTCCAAACGTTCAAGAACATCACCAATGGTGTTAATCCCAGCTTCAACGAGGACGTTATCAACACGAGTGCCGAGTTCCAAATCTTCAATCGTGCGATCAGGCGAGACTTTTTCCTCTTCTTTAGCTTCTTGTTCTTTGAGATAGTCCTGTCGAGCTTGCAGTCGTTTATAGAAACGATCAACCTGACCTTCACGGTCTAAAATGCGTGCCTGTTGTCCCGTATAAAAGGGATGACAATTTGAACAAACCTCAGTGCGGATTTCCTTTTGGGTTGACCCGGTTTTCCAGGTCGCGCCACAAGAACCACAAATCACGGTTGCTTCAGGATAGTATTCGGGATGAATGTCTTTTTTCATAATTTCTTCCAATCTTTCGTGGTGGGTGAATAAGGTCTATTCATCCTCAGGGATGGTCACGACATGGACCTTCTTACGTCCACCGGGCATGGTTTCAAAATGAACAAGGCCTTCGGTTGTCGCAAAGAGGGTGTGATCTCTTCCCATGCCAACATTCCAACCGGGATGAATCTTGGTACCGCGTTGGCGGACCAAAATATTACCGCTGATGACATATTCACCACCAAATTTTTTTACACCAAGTCGTTTCGATTGACTGTCACGACCGTTACGAGATGCGCCGCCACCTTTTTTATGCGCCATGATCCTTACTCCATTTCAATTGATTCAATCAGCAATCGCGTGTATTGCTGCCGATGTCCAGATTTAACACGATAACGTTGTTTAGGTCGGTACTTAAACACTAAAATTTTGCGTCCCTTAAAATGATTTAAGATTTTCGCTTGGATTTTTGCACCCTCTATCACGGGGGTGCCGACCGTAACTTCACCATCGTCGACATGCAAGAGCACATCTTCAATGGTGATGGTTTCACCAACTTCGTTGGGCAAACGATCAACTTCGATTGTGCTACCTTCAGCAGCTCGATATTGCTTGCCACCTTGTTCGACAATTACAAACTTCATATTTCTACTCCAATCTTCACTTAACCAATCTCGCTCGCGTGTCACCGCCAGGGACCGGGAAAGTTGGGGTTACAAGATTTTACCCCAGCATAATCTTCCTGCCGGGGCAAGGAACATTATTATATTGGCAACCTGCATGAATGTCAACTGGTTTTAGGGATTTCCTGCTAGTCTCTACCTTTAAGTTGCCACAATACTTCAATGCCCCTTTTCACATCCTTTTTGGATGACCTTCAAACAAAACACAATTCTTGGGCATCTGCATTAATTAAGGAACATTCCCATTCTCGACTTTTCTGATATAATGCATCCGTCTTATTAAGGTCGCATTGTTATGATCTTGGACTAAAAATATACTGGTTTTCAGAAAAAATTCATGCTGTTAAGCAAAATTTCCAAAAAATGAAACTCATTTTAAATTAATCCTTAAAAACTCCTTTATTTCCCTTGATTTTAAATCACACTTACGCTATACTAGTTATCACTAGTGGTTAAAAGTGGAGAAAAGTGGGACGTAGTGGAGCGCCAGATTTGCTGGCGCACTGTTGATTTTAGGAGCCATAGAACAGATGTTCCTCGGGCAATACGAACACACCATCGACGAGAAAGGACGACTGACCATCCCTTCGAAATATCGAGAGGAATTGGATAGCGCCGTCTACGTCACCCAGGGATTCGATGGCAACCTACAGGTCTTCCCACCCGATTTGTTCGCACTCATGTCAAAGCAGGTGAACTCACTTAGCTTCGCTGATGCAAACAGTCGAAGGCTTCGAAGGATCCTTTATGCCAATGCAGAAGTGATCAATTTTGATAGCGCCGGCCGCATTCTTTTACCTTCTTTCTTAAGGGAAGCTGCAAACCTTAAAGAGACTGCGATTGTGGTCGGTGGCGGCGTATACTTTGAGCTTTGGTCGCCAGAAAATTGGCAAGCCCAACAAGTTTCGCTTAAAGATGTCGAAGCCAACGAGCAACGTTTTGGCGCCCTGGATATAAAGACCCTGCAATGAACGACAAAGAAAATGGGGAGGAAGCCTTCGCTGGCGACCCTGGCGATCATTTTCCCCACCAACCAGTTCTTTACCAGGAAGTCCTGAACGCCTTGGCACCACAGTCTGGCAAATATTACCTCGATGGCACCCTTGGTGCTGGTGGGCATGCAGAGGGTATTCTCACCGCCTCTGCACCCAATGGCAGGTTACTTGGCTTAGACCTCGACCCAAAGGCGTTGGCAATTGCTCGCCAGCGTCTTTTTCCATTTGGGGATCGAGTTGTCATTCAACAAGCCAATTTCCTTGCCGCTAAAGAGGTACTGCAGGAGATTGGGTGGCACCATTTGCATGGCATCCTGCTTGATTTGGGTGTCTCTTCCATGCAAATAGATCAACCTGATCGGGGTTTTTCCTTTTTGAAGGATGGCCCTGTGGACATGCGCTTCGACCAAGAAACGGCCATTAGCGCGGGTGACCTCGTCAATGAATTGACTGAGGAGGAACTCGCTGAAGTCATCTGGCTCTACGGCGAGGAGCGTTATGCCCGACGAATCGCAAGACGCATTGTGGCTGCCCGACCGATCAATTCAACCTTGATCTTAGCTAAGGTGATCAAAAATGCCGTACCAGGTTATGGATCTCGCATTCATCCAGCCACACGGACTTTTCAGGCTTTACGAATCGCAACAAATAAAGAACTGGATGCATTGGCGTTAGCGTTACCCAGGCTAATTAGTTGCCTGGCAGTAGGTGGCAGAATTGCAGTGATCACCTTTCATTCGCTTGAAGACCGCATTGTAAAGCATTACTTTAAGCGAGAAAGCCAGGATTGCATTTGTCCACCTGAACAACCAATTTGCACTTGTGACCATATGGCTTCTTTACGGCTACTGACGAAAAAACCCATCATGCCCAAAAGAAGTGAACTCAAGGCAAATCCAAGATCAAGCAGCGCTAAGTTAAGAGTTGCTGAAAAAATTGCAGAGGCATGAAATTTGCAGGGTCATTAAAATGAAAAAAAACATTTTACAAGCCTATAAGCAAGCACCATGGCGAGTCCAATTACAATATATTGGGCTGTTCTTACTTGGATTGGTCCTGATTACTGCAATTATGGGGATTTACCTGAGCATCAGTTCGCAAGCAGCAACCGCAGGTCGCAGAATTCAGTCTCTTGAAGATGACATGGATGAAATCAACAATGAAATTTCTGAGCTGACAACGACCCTTGCCCAAAAGACATCTGCAACCGTCATGCAATCCAGAGCCGAAGCGATGGGCTTTCGTATGATGGATGTCAATGAAGCGGTCTATCTCGAAATACCAGGATTTGACCCCCATGCGGACCTGGTTCTTGCCCCCCCAATGGTTAATGTTGTAGTTGAAGCCCCAATTCTTAGGGAAGCTTACAAAACAACTTTATGGGACTGGTTCATGAAACAAATTTGGTATGCTTCAACAAGTTTTTCCCAAGGGGAACAAGAGGTGTCACCATGAAACCACCTTTCTTTAGCCGTTATGTCATTATTGCCATCATTTGCGCCATATTAGGGACAGCTGTCGTAGTTCAGATGGTGAGGATTAATTACACAACCTATGCAAGTGACCTGATTGCTGTCTCGGAAAACTATCAGGGTATTCTGACAACCATTTATCCGGCTCGAGGCACGATCTACGATCGATCTGGGAATATCTTAGCAACCAATAAAATTGGGTATGAAGTCGGACTTGACCTTAAATTAGTTTCAGACCCCGAATCGATTGCCTCTGTGGCAGCCAATTTGTCTGAGACTTTGGACTATGCCACTGCCTATGAAATTGCCAACAGAGAAAAATTGGAAACGGGTGAAAACCGATATTTTGTGCTGGCGAGCTATGTCAGTAAAGAAAAAATTGAAGAAATAGAACAATTAAAGGAAACCTACAAAGCCAAACGACTAGAAAATAACGCCAGAGTTCCCAACCTCAACGGCCTCGTTTGGAGCCCCATGCAACAACGTGCCTATCCAGAGGGATCATTGGCTGCCAATGTGCTTGGCTTTTATAATTACTTCTCTCGTGAGTCAGCCCAGGGGGTTCATGGTATTGAAGAAGCCTATAACCACATGCTGACAGGTTTATCAGAGAAAGTCTTTTTGCCCAACGACCCCTATCTTGTTGAAGCCCTCCCTGAAATTGAACCGGGTGCCAGTTTAATTCTTACCATTGACCGTGAAATTCAACTCATGCTAGAGGAAACCCTCACAGAAGCCATCGAATGGTCAGGTGCAGAAAACGGCACCATCATCGTTGCCGATCCTGAAACGGGTGAGATTTTAGGTATGGCCAGCACACCTTTTTTCGATCCAAATCAATATTGGGACTATGCGGAGACTTTCCCTGGCAGTACACCCTACAACCGGGCGATTGGCACAACCTATGAACCGGGCTCCGTGTTCAAGGTCATTACCATGGCAGCCGCTTTAGATTGCGGTGTGGTAACCCCCGACACGGTTTACAACGACGCTTCCGGTGTCTTTTGGGTTTCCAACAGCTGGCCAATTTATAACTGGGATGGCGGTGCTTGGGGCGAACAAACCATGACGGGTTGTATGCAACATTCGCTTAACGTCTGCTTGGCGCATGTTGCAGTCGACCGACTGGGTAAGGATTTGTTTTATCAATATCTTCAAGCCTTTGGATTTGGTCGCAGCACCGGCATCGATATCAGCAGTGAAGCAAATTATCCCTTACGGCTTCCGCAAGACAATCAATGGGTTGAGTTGGATTTAGCCACTAATTCCTTTGGACAGGGCATTGCAGTTACACCCATCCAGATGGTTGCTGCTATTTCAGCTGTTGCCAATGAAGGCAAGTTGATGAATCCCCATGTCGTTAAAAGTGTGATGAACGGCGAAAAACAATTTGATGTCACGCCGCAAGTCATCAACAGCCCAATCTCCGCTGAAACTGCTCAAACACTGACGGAGATGCTCACCTACTCTCTTGAGGAAGAGGCTTCTATCGCCCTCGTTGAGGGTTACCGAATTGCTGGCAAAACCGGCACAGGTGAAATCCCCACAGAATTTGGTTACAGTACAAACCAGACCAACGCATCATTTGTTGGTTGGGGCCCTTCTGATGACCCAAAATTCATTGTTTATGTATGGTTGGAGAAACCAACCATTTCTCAATGGGGCTCAGAAGTTGCCGCCCCTGTTTTTCATGATGTGGTGAAACAATTAGTCGTTTTGATGAGAATCCCACCCGACAACGCTCGATTATTAGGATCCAATCAATAGAAGGACCTTACGTGTTTACGATAAATGATCTCATTTTAGCCCTTACCGATCACACCGTTCCGCTGATGGACCAGTCCATCAGCACAACTGTGATCGATTCACGCGAGGCCATCGATGGGAGTCTATTTATTGCTTTACCCGGTGAACACGTCAACGGTCATGCATATGTGGGCTCAGCCTTCTCAAATGGTGCAATTGCAGCCATCATCGACCAGGAGCTTCCCCAAGCAAGAAACATCCTCGATCTACGAGCAGGTCAATTCGACCCAGGAAAAATTCAGGTGCAATTGCCCCTTTGCCTGCGGGTTGAAAATTCCCTTGAGGCATTACAAACCTTCGCGGCTTATTGGCGGAAAAAATTTCCGGTGACAACCATTGGTATTACCGGAAGTGTTGGAAAAACCACCACCAAAGAATTAATTGCCATGGTGCTTTCTCAGCGTTTCAATGTCCTAAAAAACCCTGGCAATCGAAACAACGAAATTGGTTTGCCCTTAACCCTGTTAGAACTTGAACCTTATCACGAGATGGCAGTGTTAGAGATGGGCTTTTACGTTCCAGGAGAAATTTCCCTCTTATGCGACATCGCCCAACCAAAAATCGGTGTTATTACTAACATCGGCACTGTGCATGCAGAAAGGGCAGGCTCACAGGAGGTTATTGCCCAGGGCAAAGCTGAATTGGTCAGCGCCTTGCCGCCAAAGCCGGAGGGCGTTGCTATTCTCAACATGGATGACCCTTGGGTTCGCAAAATGGCAGAGCAAACCGAGGCAGAGGTCTTTTCTTATGGCATAGTTAAAGAGGCGGACCTGACAGCCACAGACATAAAAACTTTTGGCATGGATGGCCTCACTTGCTCATTAACTTATCAAGGGACATCCTATCCAATTACCTCACCCCTCTTAGGGAAATTTTCTGTCTACACAATTTTACGGGCAAGTGCAGTTGCTTTGAGTTTAGGGATGCCTTGGGATCAAATTCAAAGCGGAATTTCAGAAAGCCAAGTCCAACTGCGGATGCAATCGATCCAATTAGCAAATGACATCACTGTCATTGATGACACCTATAATGCCTCCCCAGCTTCAACGATTGCAGCATTGCAATTTCTACAAAGTTTACCTGGCCGGCGTGTTGCCATCCTCGGTGACATGCTCGAGTTAGGTCCTTATGAACAATCAGGTCACCAATCCGTCGGTGAATTTCTGAAAGAAGCTGCCGATCTGGTTATCCTGGTCGGTCAGCGGTCAGTAATTACTGCCCAGGCAGCCCAGGCTAACGGGTTTCTGAAAGAGAACCTGCATTGGTATCCTGACGCCCATCAGGCAGCAACACCAGCGGCAGACGCACTCCAGAATGGTGATGTTATCTTGATCAAGGGCTCAAACAGTATGCGTATGGACACCATATTAGGCACGATTAAAGCGAGGAATGCATGGCAAACACCTCAGTAGCCATCGCTATAAGCGGTCTGAGTTTTATGATGACGGTCATTTGGGGTGAGCCGCTGATCCGCCTGTTGAAAACCTGGCGTATTGGCAAAATCGTGCGCGAAGATGGCCCGGACCAGCATATTGGCAAAACGGGCACCCCAACCATGGGTGGCTTGATGATTTTATTGCCGGTTTCATTATTAACCATCCTCTTCAATGCCGTGTCCATCTTCGGCTTCGACCTGCTGGGGCGTTCCATCTTATTACCCCTGGTCACCATGTGGGCGTATGCGCTCTTAGGCGCCATTGATGATTGGGAGGGTGTGCGGGGTCCCCGTAAGGGCTTAGGCATGCGCGCCCGGACAAAATTCATCATTCAGGTATTATTTGCAATCTTTATTGCAATTGGTTTAAAAGACTTTTTAGACGTGCCGCAACTGATGTGGTTCACATCGGATGAGGTCTTCAGCTTAGGGCCCTTGTACTATCCCATAGCGGTCTTCATCATCGTTGGGATGTCCAATGCCGTTAATTTCACGGATGGGCTCGATGGTTTGGCTGGCTTAATTTGCGCAACTGCTTTTGCCGCAGTGGGCTTCATCGCTGTGATCCAGGGACAGGTTTACCTGGTCCGCTTCTGTTTTTCATTGGTAGGGGCTTTATTTGGCTTCTTATGGTTCAATGTGCACCCAGCGCAGCTCTTTATGGGAGATACCGGCTCTTTAGCCCTCGGGGCGACCCTGGCAGTGGTGACCCTGATGACCGGCCAGTGGCTGATCATCCCCTTGATTGCCATTATCCCGGTCAGCGAAGCTGTTAGCGTGGTGATTCAAATTTTGTACTTCAAAATCACCCACGGAAAAAGGTTTTTCAAAATGGCACCGCTTCATCACCATTTCGAGTTGATGGGTTGGAGCGAGACTCAGGTCGTTCAAAGGTTTTGGTTGGTCAGCCTTTTATGCACAATGTTAGGCATCGCTTTGGTTATCGTGGAGTAATTTATGTTACAGTGGTCTGACAAAAAAGTTCTCATCATTGGCGCAGCACGACAGGGTACTGCCCTGGCACGCTTCCTGGCCAACAGAAATGCCAAGGTGGTCTTAAATGATCGCCGCTCTTTTGATGACCTATCTGATGCACGCGAAGAATTGGCGGACTTAAACATTGAATGGGTCACCGGTTCCCACCCGTTTGAGATCCTGGATGGCGTGGACCTTGTGTGCCTGTCTGGGGGCGTTCCTTTAGAGCTTGAAATAGTCCAAGAAGCGATCCGACGCCAGATTCCTCTCTCCAATGATTCACAAATTTTCTTCGAAGAAGCTCCATGCCCGATAATCGGCATTACCGGTTCCTCTGGGAAAACAACGACCACAGCTTTGGTCGGGGAAATTGCCCAGCGGCATTTCGCAATCAGAAAGCCAAACCGAAAGGTTTGGATCGGCGGCAACATTGGCAACCCCCTCATCAGCCTTGTGGATCAGATGGATGCAGAAGACCTTGCCATTGTTGAGCTCTCAAGTTTCCAACTCGAATTGATGAGCCTTTCACCCCACATTGCGGCCATCTTAAACCTCAAACCGGACCATCTGGATCGACATCAAACCATGTCCAAATACATCTCTGCTAAAGCAAATATCTTAACACATCAAACAGAAAAAGATATTGCCGTCCTAAACCGAGATGACTATCTTGTTCGGGAGTTGTACCGAGAGGTGAAGGGTCGCCGAATCACCTTCGGATTTAACGAGCCTTATCAAAAAGAGGATTCGACCTTTATTAAACGAGACAAGCTCTTATTGCAAGCGTCAGGTCAATTAGCCAAAATTGTTAAGACGGATCAAATTAATCTGCGCGGCAAGCACAATCTCTATAATGTACTAGCAGCGATTGCCATCTCCGCAGCAGCCACCTTTTCTCTGCAGGCAATTTATGAGGGCATCACCGGTTTTGAGGGTGTCCCCCATCGGTTATCCTTTGTGCGGGAATGGGGCGGTGCCGCCTGGTACAACGACTCAATCGCCACATCCCCTGAAAGAGCCAGCGCAGCTCTCGAATCCTTTGATGAGCCTATTGTTTTGCTGGCAGGCGGTCGTGATAAGGACTTACCCTGGAATCATTTTATTGATCTCATCACCCAAAAAGTTGATCACTTGGTCGTTTTTGGAGAAGCAGCCGATCTAATTCTCAAAGGAATCGGAGAGCTCACCCCTGGAATGCGACCCTTAACAATTGATCGATGCACAAATTTAGAAGAAGCGGTAGAAAAAGCTGCAACGCTCGTGGAGCCTGGTGATGTGGTGCTTCTTTCACCTGGCGGCACAAGTTTTGACGAATTCAAAGACTTTGAAGATCGAGGAAAGCGATTTACACAATGGGTCAACAATCTTTCGTGAGCAAGTCCACCACAAAACCAACAAAAAACCGCTCCCTGCGCTTGCCTTTTGACGTGCCATTGTTGCTGGTTGTGGTGGTTATCCTGGTCTTTGGTTTGCTCATGCTTTATTCCGCTAGCTGGGATTTTTCCATTCTGATGGGTGAAGAACCAACCTATATTTTCAGCCGTCAAATGCTTTGGATTTTTATTGGATTGGTGTTTGCAGTAGTTACCAGTTTCATTGATTACCATCTTTATCGAAAATTCCTTGTTCCGATGTGGTTGGGAACCCTCATCTTGCTTTTGGCTGTTCTGATCGTCAACGAACAAAACAGTTCTGAAGCAACACGGATGCTCCTCGGCGGGTCCGTCCAGCCATCCGAGCTGGCTAAAGCTGTAATTGTCATATATTTGTCGTTCTGGCTTTATCTGCGCAAGGACTCAATCAACGACGTCCAAATCGCTTATGTCCCGTTGATCTTTATTTTGGGGATTACCTTCGGATTTATCTTATTACAACCTGACTTAAGCGCAGCACTGACCGTGCTGGTTCTTGGCGTGATGTTATTCTTCTTGGCAGGCGGCGACTGGAAAATCATTCTCTTGGTATTCATTTTCGTCCTGTTGGTCGGCTTACCCTTAATGTATGTCTACGATACAGGCCGTGACCGAATCACCGCCTACCTGACCAGCCTGAACAACCCACTGGAGAGCAGTTACCACATTCAACGCAGTCTGGAAGCCGTTGTTAAAGGCGGGTGGTTTGGCGTTGGCATAGGTAGAGCGGATACAAAATTTACTGGATTGCCTCTGGCACCAACGGACAGTATTTTTGCCGTCATTGCAGAAGAAACTGGTATTATCGGCGGTCTTTTTACAGTCCTACTTTATAGCATTTTCATCTGGCGGGGTTTGGTCATCGCAAAAAATGCGCCTGATCAATTGGGTTCATTAATCGCCTTTGGCTTAACAGGTTGGATCGGGATCGAAGCCCTGATGAACACCATGGTGATTGTTGGTTTGTTACCCTTTACCGGCAACGCCCTTCCCCTCATCAGCGCGGGCGGTTCCAGCATGGTTGTAACCCTCACCGCCATTGGCATCATCATGAATATTTCGAGGGTCTCTTCGACGAAAAAAAGCTCAGAAAGGAGTCCACACAGTGCGGTTGTTGATTTGCGCAGGCGGGACGGGCGGGGGAGTGTATCCCGCGCTGACCGTGCTTGATGCCCTTGATCTTGATAAAGAGTCGGTTCTGTGGGTCGGCAGCCAAGGTGGCATGGAGGAAACATTGGTGTTAAGACGAGAAGTACCTTATAAATCGATACCAGCCGCTGGTGTCCATGGTGTCAGCCTCAAGCAATTGCCCGGCAATCTCTTAAAGCTGTTAAAGGGATTTTTCTCTTCTCGACGGATCCTCAAGGAATTCCAACCGGATGTGCTTTTCTTCACAGGTGGCTTCGTAGCGGTTCCAATGGCTGTTGCAGCCATTCAACGGCCATCTGTTTTATTTGTCCCAGACATTGAACCCGGTTTAGCTTTAAAAGCCCTGGCACGTTTTGCAGACCGGATTGCCCTAACCACAGAGAAAACCATGACCTATTTTCCGAATCAATCAAAACTAACCGTCACCGGATATCCAGTTCGCTCAGAGTTAAAAGAGTGGACCCGACTAAAAGCCCTTGATTATTTCGATTTTGACCCCAACCACCCCACCCTTACGGTGGCTGGCGGCAGCAAAGGGGCTCGTTCCATCAACATGGCTTTACTAAAAATATTGCCCAGGCTGTTATCAAAGATGCAAGTCATCCATCTGACAGGCTTGCTCGATTGGGAGACCGTCGATGAGAACACAAAGACCCTTCCACCCATTCTTGCAAAGCGCTACCAGGCGTTCCCATATCTACACGAAATGGGTGCAGCCCTCGCAGCAGCAGACCTCGTTGTATCGCGAGCAGGGGCTTCGATTCTCGGTGAATATCCGCTGTTTGGCTGCCCCGCAATTCTGGTGCCCTACCCTCATGCTTGGCGGTACCAACAAGTTAACGCCAACTATCTTGTTGCCCAAGGTGCAGCAGAAGTCTTGCCGGATGAAAAATTAGAGCAAGAATTATTCAACCACATCCAACGCATAATTTCTGACCCACGTAAGCTCAATCGCATGCGACAAGCGATGTCCTCCCTGGCCACGCCCGATGCTGATAAAAAAATCGGGGAGATAATCTTCGAAATGGCCAACCCCATGAATGGAGGTAAACCAGCATGATCAGTCTATCCGTTCTCTTTTGGATCCTTGTCATCATTTTTGCCGCCATTGGTGCCATCCGCGGTTGGATAAAAGAAATTTTGGTCACTGCAAGCGTAATCTTGGCTCTCTTTACCATCTTTCTGCTTGAAAAATACATGCCAATCTTCTCAGAAGCTGTCAATATGGAAAATCCCTTTACGATGCGGATTGGAGTCCTTGCAATTTTGACCTTTTTTGGTTATCAGGGGCCGCGCTTTTTATCCCTCATCCGGGATCAAAAACATTTTCGAGACAAAATTGGCAACTTCTTATTGGGTGCCATATGTGGTGCGATCAATGGCTACATGATTTTTGGCACCGCTTGGTATTTTTTGGATCAAGCTGGTTATCCCTTTGAATGGATCACCGCACCAAGCTCGGTCACCCAGGTTGGTCAAAATATCATTAACTTGATTGAGATCCTGCCGCCTAACTGGCTTCAAGAACCAGTTATCTATGTATCTGTTGCTGTTGCTTTTGGATTAATTTTGATAGCGTTTATATGATGAAACACATTCACCTCATTGGGATCGGCGGCTCAGGATTGTCTGCCATCGCCCAAGTCCTCCTAGATAAAGGCTACACCGTCAGCGGTTCAGACCGTGTGGCGTCGCCTTTATTTAACACCATCACAAATGCTGGGGCGCAGACCTTTGTTGGCCATGCCGCTGAGCAAATTGCAGGCGCAGACCTCGTGTTGCGCTCCTCTGCAATCTCAGATGATAATCCTGAAGTTGAAGCTGCTAGAGCTCAAGGTATCCCTGTGCTGAAAAGGGCTGAATTTCTGGCGGAACTCACCGAAGACAAGCAGGCCATCGCTATTGCCGGCAGTCATGGCAAAACAACCACAACTGCCATGTTGGTCTGGATGCTGTCAAAGCTGAATCAAGATCCAAGTTACATCGTGGGCGGCGTGCTCAATCAATTTGCTTGTAATGCCCATGCTGGCTCAAGCCGCTATTTTGTCATCGAAGCCGATGAGTACGACAATATGTTCCTCGGCTTATCGCCCTTCATTGGCGTTATAACCAACATCGAACATGATCATCCAGACTTCTTCCCCACCGAACAAGACTACCTGGATGCATTCCAAGCTTTTGTTGCAAAAATTCAGCCTGACGGCATTGCCCTTTTATGCGCCGACGATCCCTTGACTGGGACTCTCCTGGAAACAATAGAAAATCCAGAATTCCAAGTCCTCACCTATGGAACATCACCAAAGGCGGATTATCAAGCCGATCAAATCAAATTAGATGGAACTCAGCATCAGTTCATCCTCAAAAAACGTCAAAAAGATGGTCAGATGCACGAGCTGGGGTCTCAAACAATAACCCTACCGGGGTATCACAATATCCTCAACGCCACAGCTGCTTTAGCGATCGTTGACCTGTTGGGTCTGCCTCTCGAAAAAGCGATGCGAGCCCTGCAAACATTTTCGGGCACCCAACGCCGGTTTGAGGTGCTTGGAGAGGTTAATGACATCACCCTTATCGATGATTACGGTCACCACCCCACCCAACTGGCGGTGACGCTCACAGCAACCCGGCTCCAATACCCTGAGAAGCGCATTTGGGCTGTTTGGCAACCCCACACATACACCCGAACCATGGCGCTAGCGGAAGAATTCAGCTATGCCCTTGAACTTGCAGATCGGATTTTGATTTTGCCGGTGTATGCAGCTCGAGAGGAAAACCCGGGATATTCCGCAGCGGCATTTGTCGAAAAATTACCCATGTATCAGGCTGCTTACAGTCAAGACCTCAAAAGCGCCAAAGCATACCTGCTGACTGAACTACGACCCGATGATGTGGTCATTTTCTTCTCAGCTGGTGATGCCACTGCATTGAGCCAAGCGGTTCTATCTGAATTGCAGAGAAAAAACAAGGTGGTTCCGACATTCAAGCCTCAGGCGAACGCCATCCCAATCGACGAGCTAAGAGAGATATTTGGCACAAAATTGCACGAAAACATCAAAATGGCTAATTTCACCACCGCGCGCGTGGGTGGTGCCGTCCCAGCTTTAATTACCATTTTTACAGTAAATGAATTGGCGAAGGCAGCCACACTTCTTTGGGAAAATGCAACGCCCTTCATTATTTTGGGGAGTGGTTCCAACATCCTTGTCAGCGACAAAGGCATTGACACGGTCATCTTGCACAATCGAGCGCATAACATCAAAATCGATACGACCAGTGATGTTCCCAGTATCTATGCTGAATCCGGCGCCATTCTTGGCACTGTGGCACGGCAGTCAGCCCTGCGGGGTTTAAGTGGTTTGGAATGGGCTGCACCCGTTCCTGGCACCGTAGGCGGTGCTGTTTACGGCAACGCCGGTGCCCACGGCTCTGACATGGCTGAAAGTCTAAAAATGGCAGAAATCTTGCACAAATTAAATGGAAAGGAACTTTGGCCTGTTGAAAAATTGGCTTATCAGTACCGCAGCAGCGTGCTGAAACGGAAAAAAATCCCCTGTGTGATCCTTTCAGCAACATTTAATGCGGTCCGATCGAGCCGAGAAGCAGCCTGGGAAAAAATAAATGCATTTCAGACACACCGAAAAGAAACCCAACCCCCCGGTGCGTCTATGGGTTCCATTTTTAAGAACCCCCCTGGCGATTATGCAGGCCGATTAATCGAAGCTGCCGGCCTCAAAGGCCGCCGGGTTGGTCAGGCGATGATCAGCCCGCAGCACGCAAATTTTATTGTCAATTTGGAAGGAGCAAAGGCTCAGGATATTTGGCATTTAATCAGGATGGCACAGGAAACTGTCAAGGACAAGTTTGGCGTAAGCCTGGAACCCGAAATAGAAATCCTGGGAGACTTTGAATAATATGACTGAAAAATTAAAACTTGGCATTATTTATGGTGGAAGATCAGGTGAGCACGCTGTCTCATTAATGTCGGCGCGTTCAGTCCTGTCCGTGATCGATCGTACAAAATTTGATGTTGTTGAAATTGGAATCACACGCACGGGACAGTGGCTCGTCGGCGAGAACTTATGGGAAGGTCTGCAAGCCGAAAATTACGCCGATTTACGCCCCGCAATTTTCATCCCATCACCGAAAAGCCCGGGCATTTTCACCCTCACAGAGGGACAATTATATTTGTTTTTTCATCTGGATGTAGTTTTCCCTGTGATGCACGGCACCTTCAGTGAAGATGGTACCTTGCAAGGCCTTTTGGAACTTGCTGACATCGCCTATGTTGGTTCAGGTGTTTTAGGCTCGGCGGTCTGCATGGATAAGGGTTTGTTTAAGCATGTGATGGTCTCTAATGACATCCCCACCCTACCCTTTATCGTCCTAAATCGATCAGAATTGCAGCAAGATTTGAACCAATGCGTAGAAAAAGCTGAGTCAATTGGTGCTTACCCCCTGTTCACCAAACCAGCCAACCTCGGCTCATCCGTCGGTGTTAATAAGTGCATTAACCGCAGTGAACTGGTGGAAGGGATGCTTACTGCGGCACGCTATGACCGCCGGATCGTGGTTGAAAAAGGCATCAGCAATGCCCAAGAAATCGAGGTGAGCGTCCTGGGTAATGAAAATCCTGCAGCATCCATCCCCGGAGAGGTGATTCCTAAGGATATTTTCTACACCTACAATGAAAAATATATCAACGAAACCGCTGAGTTGAACATCCCCGCACCCATTTCGCCTGATATGGTCTCACAAGTTCAAGAACTGGCTGTTAAAGCCTACAAAATTTCGGATTGTGCTGGAATGGCCCGGGTTGACTTCCTTGTCGACCGTCAAAATAACGCCATATTCCTTAACGAGATCAACACAATCCCTGGATTTACAAAAATCAGTATGTATCCCAAGCTGTGGGAGGCAACTGGGCTCCCCTATAAAGATTTGATCGAAAAACTGATAAATTTGGCAATCGAAAGAAAAGCGCAACGCGACCAAACAGAAAGAGAGTTTCGAGCATAAGATGGCAAAACGCCAGGAAAAAGAAGTTAAACAGGCTAGAAAACTTCTAGTCCGCCATAAGCAAAACCGGGTGAAGAGCCAGGCACAACCCATCAGTGGCAGTGCCACCCGAAAAACGCGGCTTCGCAGTGTTCCCGTTACCCATCGGAAAACCACCCGTGTTCAGCCGGTCAACCGAAAACGTCGGAAAGTTAGTGTGCCCTTGAAAACAAGGGGCGCCGAACTGCAATTGCCAGCCTTTCCGCAGCTTCAATTGGGTTGGCGCCTGATCTCTGGTGCTATTTTCGTGCTCTCATTATTTGTGATCATCAGTTTTTCAAACTTCAGCACATTTAAAGTCAACGCTGTCAACCTAAAAGGCACCGAGAGGTTGACTGCCGCAGAAATTCTTGCAGAACTTGACCTCTCTGATACCACTATTCTTAAAGTGCAACCTGATCAAGTTGAAAAAGATCTCTTAGCAGCCTTCCCAAGCCTTCGGGAAGTGAATGTGTCAGCTGGGTTGCCGGCAGTTCTCAATATTAAAGTTGTCGAAAGAACACCCCTTGTTTTATGGCAAAAACAAGATGAATCACTGTGGATCGATGTTGAGGGCGTCATTTTCCCCGTCAGAGGAGAATTGGAAGCACCCTTATCAGTTCTCGCTTACGACGATCCTCCCGCCGGACCAACCACCAACGCCCCCCTCATTGAAGAAGATGTTGAGGAGAATCTAGATTCGGAAGAGCCAGCACTGCCAACCACAGGCTTTGAATTCGTCCAGGCGATCTTAGCACTCAATGAATATGTGCCGATCAACACCCAAATGCAATATGACCCCAGTTTTGGTCTTGGCTGGGAGGATCCGCAAGGTTGGTTGGTATTTTTTGGCAGAAACACATCAGAAATTAATACCAAGCTTTTAGAGTATCAAACGATCATTGCAGCGCTGCAAGAGAAAAATATCACCCCAGCGCTGATCAGTCTTGAAAATCTTCATGCGCCGTTTTATCGATTGGAGCACTAATTATGGATGAGCCGATAATTGTAGGCATTGACATTGGAACCAGTAAAATTTGTACCCTCGTTGCCCGGGTTGAAGAAGGCAGCAATCTCCGCATCCTTGGTGTGGGCATCGAGCCCTCCCAGGGAATGCGCAAAGGAACCGTTGTCGATCTGAATGCCGCCGCTTTAGCCGTTTCGCGATCTGTGGAAAAAGCCGAACGCACATCAGGTTTTGAGATCAACGCAGCCTTGGTAAGTTTAGCTGGTTCACATGTTTCATCAATTAACAGTCGGGGCGTTGTTGGCATCACAGGCGGCATTGTAGACTCAGAGGATATTGAACGCGCCCTTGACGCAGCCCAGGCTATCGCTATCCCCCACAACCGAGAAATTATCCATGTCATCCAACGTGGGTTTATCATCGATGGCCAAGATGGCATCCACACGCCCATTGGAATGCATGGCTACCGGTTGGAAGTGGAAGCCCACATCATCACAGCTTCCTCCTCCACAGTGGAAAATCTGCGCCAATGCGTTGGGGCTTCGGGGATTGAAGTCTCCCAATTCGTGTTAAATCCCCTGGCATCCGGAGAAATCGTTCTTTCTGAGACCGAACGCCAAATGGGCGTAGCGGTGATTGACATTGGTGGAGGCACCACCGACTTAGCCATCTACATTGATGGCGATGTGTGGCATACGATGGTGCTGGCTCTTGGCGGCAACCACGTCACATCGGATATCGCCCATGGCTTACGGTTACCGATCTCCCAAGCTGAAGAAATTAAATTAAAGTTTGGTCATGCGTTGCAATCAAGTGTTAACCCAGAAGAACAATTTACTGTGCGCAGTTTTGGCGGGGACGGTCCCACTCGCATCGATCGGATTGAATTAGCTAACATCATCGAAGCCCGGATGGAAGAAATTTTTTACATGGTTTTACAAGAAATCAAGCGCTCGGGTTATGACGGCTTATTGCCTGCCGGGGTTGTGATCACCGGTGGATCCAGTCTAATGCCCGGAACACGTCAATTAGCTTCCCAGGTGATGGGATTGCCCACCCGCATTGCTAAACCGCAAAACCTGATTGGTTTAGCCGATCAACTAGATTCGCCTGCCTACTCCACCAGTGTTGGCTTGTTAGAGTGGGCCATATTAATGAGCGAGACAGACCAATACATCGATCGCCCAAGAACAAGGCGCTCTGATAATTGGATGGATAACCTAAAGGATTTACTCAGGCGACTATTACCCTGAGCTTGACAATAACAAATTACTCAAATTCAAATCTAGTAGAGGAGTTTTCAAATGGAAAAGAATATCAACCCAGAGTCATTCGCAAGAATAAAAGTTGTTGGTGTAGGGGGTGGCGGTTGCAACGCCGTCAACAGGATGATCGATGAAGGTCTAACCGGCATCGAGTTCATCGCTGTCAACACAGATGCCCAAGCATTGCAATTCTCAAAGGCAAAAACCAGGGTTCGAATTGGCAGCAAAGCCACACGAGGCCTTGGTGCAGGTGGTGACCCCCGTATTGGGCGCCTTGCAGCAGAGGAATCTGCAGAAGAGCTATACGAGGTCCTCAAAGGCGGCGATATGGTCTTTGTCACAGCCGGTCTCGGTGGCGGCACGGGCACTGGTGGTGCCCCAGTCGTAGCACAGATTGCAAAAGAAATCGGCGCCCTCACCATTGGTGTAGTCACCCGACCCTTCACCTTTGAAGGCACGCACCGCGCAAAATCGGCCGAGGAAGGCGCTACAGCCCTCAAAGAACATGCCGACACCCTCATCATCATCCCCAATGACCGTTTGCTGCAAATTGTTGACAAACGCTCCGGGCTGCAAGATGCCTTCAAAGTAGCTGACGATGTGTTACGCCAGGGTATTCAAGGTATTTCTGAGCTGATCACCGTCCCTGGTCTGATCAACCTGGACTTTGCAGACGTTCGCACCATCATGTCTGAAGGCGGCGCAGCATTAATGGCCGTCGGGCAAGCCAGCGGTGAGGATCGCGCAGCCAAAGCAGCCGATCAAGCCATCTCCAACCAGCTCCTGGATGTCACCATCGACGGCGCTCGCGGCATTCTCTTCAATGTGACTGGCGGCGAATCCCTGAAATTATTCGAGGTCAACCAGGCGGCAGCAATCATCAAGGAAACAGCCCACCCCGATGTCAACCTCATCTTTGGCGCAGTCATTGATGAAAAAATGGGCGAAGATTTGCGCGTCACCGTTATTGCCACCGGGTTTGAAGGCACCAGCGTCAACTCCGCTGAAAGAGTAGCGGAAATCCGCCGACAAAAGGATGCCAAACAAAACCCTCTCCCTCGAGTGTTTGATGAGGACGGAGAAGATGAAGAAGGTGTAGACAGGGCCGATTCAGCTGAAACCGCCGAATTCTTCACTCGGATCAATACAGACGATCTTGACGTGCCCGCTTTCTTGCGCAAACGGAATCAAAATTGATCATCGGTTTTATGAGAGCAAACACTCATAAGGCTCCTCGAAAATTGAAGTTGAATTTGATGGAAAAAAGCCCTAAGAACTTTCCATTCTTAGGGCTCGGCCTTATTTAGCCCCACATATGGGGTATTACACATAATAAGCCCTACATCTAGGGCTTTGATTGAAAACGCAGGTATTTACGCCTGCGTTTTTCAGTACCTATTCAATCCTAAAGGGACTCACCTGAGTTTTTCATTTTCGTGTCATGAAAATCGCGTTCTTACAAAAAAATTGGTAAAAATATAAATGAACAAGGAACTGAAGTCCTATAATACCTTTTCCTTAATAATTTGACACAAAAAGAAACTGTATGGAACCCCCGCCCGGCCCTCTCCCTGGGTAGGGAGAGGGTTTTTTTACCAAGTTTTGTTGAAGACGCGCACACCTATGATGCAACAACTTAAAGCCTCGTGAGGGTGCCCATCCCTCTTTATTTAATTTCTTTCCCAGTGACACCACTATTTACCAACCTTAAATATTCAAATCCACCTTGATTGGGCAAAACATATCATCATATTGATGCTTGAAAGGGCTCAGCGTGCTGAGCCCCTACTTTATAGGTTTTATTCGATTTTATCCACCACCATACTGATCGGTATTTCAAGAAAGAATTCTTAATACGCTAATAATCCAATCCTAAATCTTTCAAGAACTGCTGACTGCGTCCCATAACCTCTTCAGCATCTGCGCATTCAAGCACCGCTTTCGCCAACTGTCGACACGCATCCCGATGCAAATGCTGCATCACCTGTTTGATAATTGGGACTCTGGACGGCGACATGCTAAATTCATCCAGATCCAGACCCATCAAAATCGGGGCAGCCAATGGTTCACCAGCTAACTCACCGCACAATCCCACCCACTTGCCCGCTTGATGGGCATGTTCAATGGTGTACTTAATCAGGCGTAAAACTGCTGGGTTCAATGGGTGCGCCAAATGGGCAACTTTACTGTTGGTGCGATCGACCGCCAAAGTGTACTGGGTGAGGTCATTGGTGCCAATGCTGAAGAAATCCACTTCAGGCGCTAACTGGTCTGCCATTAAAGCTGCTGAGGGCACTTCAACCATAATCCCAAATTGAACATCTTTGGAAAACGCTTTACCCTCCGCAGTCAGTTGCTCTTTCGCTTTCTGAATGACATCTTTGACTGCTCTAATTTCAGCCAGTCCAGACACCATTGGAACCATAATTCGTAAATCGACCGCTTCAAGTGCACCGGCTTGCATCAGCGCTCGAAATTGGGTTAAGAAGAGAGATTCCAAACCGTCAAGCATGCGGACGCCGCGCCAACCGAGGAAGGGATTCAATTCTTCGGGTAAATCAAGATATGGGATGATTTTGTCCCCACCAATATCCAGGGTGCGTACCACAAAGGGCATTCCCTTGTAATGGTGAAATACCTGGCGATACGCTTCAATTTGCTCAATTTCTGTCGGCAAGGATTGCCGATCCAAATAGAGAAATTCTGTGCGGAATAAGCCAATCCCCTCAGCACCATTCAGGATGCCCAGGGGCGCATCTTCCACCCCACCAATGTTGGCTACAACCTCAACCCGCTCCCCATCGGCATTAACACAGGGCGCTTGTGCTGCTTCGCGCGCAGCTTTTTGCGTCGTTTTTTCCTCTGTTTCTCGCTGGATAAAATCATCCAAGGAGGATTGGTCGGGGCTGACGATAACTTCACCTTTGTGACCATCGACCAAGACCATCGTGTCTGATGGGACGGACAAAAATTCCTCACCCAAGCCAACCACTGCAGGCAGTCCAAAAGCTTTTGCTAGGATCGCCGTGTGCGAGGTCGGCCCACCTTTGGCAGTACAAAAAGCTAAAACAAAGTCTTTATCAAAACCTGCCGTATCTGATGGGGTTAGGTCATCCCCACAAATAACCACGGGATCATTGATCTTTGTGCCACCCCCACCTGCGCCCAATAAATGACCGAGAACACGGTGCCCAACATCACGAATATCAACGGCACGGCTGGCCATGGTTTCATCTGGAATGCTTTCCATCATTTGGGCAAAGAACTCAATCGCATCCATCCAAGCCTTTTCAGCATTGACACCTTGGTCAATATCATTTTTGGCTTTATCCAAAAGAGCTGCATCCTCAAGAATCATCAGGTGAGCTTCAAAGATCTCGGCTTCGTTGCTGGAGGAACGACTGCTGACATCTTCTTTGATTTCAGCGATCTCAACTTGCGCTTCCTCGATAGACTTTGATAAACGCTGCTTTTCTCCTTCGGGGTCGCTAATGGCGTATTCTGGCACTTTCAATTCTTCTTTGCTTATCAAGAATGTTTTGCCATGGGCAAGCCCAGGGGCTGCCGGGATCCCTTGAAAGCGATGGTGTTCTGACACGTCATTCTCCTTAATAAATGATCCTCTTTAAAATTCCGAATTAAAAGAAGATAATTGTCTCTTGTACTAAATTCAAGAAAAACCAATTATCTTCTTTGTCAGTTGTTAATCTTTCAAATCCGCAGGAAGAGAGGGAATATCAAGTTTAATCCCTTCTTGCACATTTTTTTCACTGCCCTTAAGAACTTCTTTATTCGCCTCAAGAATAATCTTCCAATATGGTGGCGTGGCATGCTTATAATATTTCAATGCAATATCGCTAAGTGTTTCCCCAGATTTAACCGTGTGTTCCGCCAATTTAGGACCCTTTTTAACAAGTTCCTCCGCCACTTTTGCTACTTTGCTACGAAAATCTTTTTTAATTTTGTCAGCCATTATTTCCCTTTCTCTTTAGGTGTGTTGATAATCTAATTGTAAATCAATTTAATTATAAATTATAAATTTTTCGAAGAGCGCAGTTTGTATCAATTAAAATCTTTGCCATCAATCCAAGATTTGAAAACTAAACATCGTCAAAAGTTTGGAGAACTGCCGTGAATTCAAATCAATTATAGGTGTTGCTTATCTAGCACATCATCAATGAATCATTCAAAAAAATTCTTTTAGACCCCAACCTTAAAATATCATTGTTTATGTAATATTTTAAGGATAATTCGTCGAATTTTGGTTGATTTTTAGAAAACCTATGTTACAATAGATCTCTACCTTACAGGTAGGGGAGACACCATCGTTATCCCCCACAATTGGGGGACAAAAAGCATAATTATTCATTTATAAAATTGGAAAGGGATGGTTTATGCGTTGTCCTTATTGTCAGCATGAAAAATCAAAAGTGGTTGACACGACTAAAAATGCCCCTGGAGGCATCCGACGACGCCGAGAATGCTTAAATTGTGGTGAACGCTTTAGTACCTTGGAACGCCCTATTTTGGCAACGCCCCTCATCATCAAACAAGATGGCACCCGTGAGGAATTTGATCGAAACAAGTTATTGCAAGGTATCCGCATAGCCTGCGGTAAAAGACCAGTCGCAGCAGCTGATATTGAACGCCTGCTCGGTGAGATTGAATCCACCCTGCAGCGGATGGGGAAATCGGAAGTCGCTTCGAGAGTAGTGGGTGATATGGCCATCAATGGGTTAAAAGAGTTGGATTATATCGCCTACATCCGTTACGCCTCTGTTTATTTACAAATGGATGATTTACAAGAACTTCGCTCTGAAATCGACCGTCTTTTGTCTGAAGAATCTTAGCTAGATTAGCCTAGGAGTATAACATGCCTGATAACAGAACCGCCAGGTCATCTGGTATCTTACCCACCCCACCCTTACCTGAGGATCTCAAGAAGATCGATCTCAGTGATAACGCCCGTGAAATTCTAACGCGACGCTATCTTCGCAATGACAAAAACGGGAATCCCAAAGAGACCGCTGAAGAAATGTTCTGGCGTGTTGCCTACCACGTTGCAAAAGTGGAAGATATCTGGAGTGGAGATGTGGAAAAGCGCGCGCACGCGTTTTATACATTGTTAACTGAGAAAAGGTTCTTTCCCAATTCTCCAACCTTTACCGGCGCAGGTACCCCATTGGGTCAATTGGCCGCTTGCTTTGTTTTGCCAGTTTCTGATGACATGGGCCGCCGGGAAGACGGGATCTTTTCCACATTAAGAAACGCTGCACTCATCCAACAAACCGGCGGCGGGAATGGTTTTAGTTTTTCACGCATCCGGCCTGCCGGTTCAATCGTCAAATCATCGGCTGGCCAAGCCACAGGACCCATTGGGTTTTTACGAGTTTACGATGAGGCTTTTGGAGAAATTGCTCAAGGTGGCACCCGTCGAGGTGCCAACATGGGGGTCTTGAGAGTGGACCACCCAGATATTGAAGACTTTGTGACCTGTAAAACCAATGAAAATGCCATCACAAATTTCAATATTTCAGTTGGGATTACCGATGAATTTATGAACGCTGTGGAAGCGGATGCTGATTGGCCGCTGCGCTTTCCAGATGAAAACGATCCTTCCTTTCGAAATTTTAATGGCGATCTTGACGACGCCCTGGCAGCAAATATGGTCATCAAAACCCATAAAACCATCAAAGCAAGAGATTTGTTTCTAAAAATTGTTAAACAAGCTCATCACAACGGCGAACCGGGTATGCTCTTCCTCGACACCGCAAACCATGATAATCCAGTCCCGCATCTGTATCGCTTAGAGTCGACCAACCCTTGTGGCGAGCAGTGGTTAGGACCCTATGAAAATTGTTGTTTGGGGTCCATTAACCTGGCTGAGCATTTTGGACCTGATAACAACGTAAACTGGGACTTATTAAGAGAAACGGTTAGACTAGCAACCGTATTTTTAGATAATGTCGTTGAAGCCAATGCCTACGTGGATGCTGTTCCGCAACTCGAAGCTGCTGCAAAAAATGCCCGCCGCATCGGATTGGGGATCATGGGCCTAGCCGATTTGCTCTATCATGCGCAAGTCCGTTATGGCAGCGAAGAGGGGCAGGAATTTGCTGCCCAAGTGATGGAATTCATCCGCTTTCATGCCATGCAAAAAAGTATTGAATTGTCGAAAGAACGTGGCCCATTTCCGGCAATTCAAGGCAGTATCTACGACCCCAAGAATCTGCAATGGCAACCACCCACACCCATTACCCCTTACCAAAACAATTTCAATCGTCCACATCTGGATTGGCAGGCAATTAATAATGGCATCAAACACCATGGAATCAGAAACGCTGCTCAGACAACCATTGCGCCAACCGGCACCATTGGCACGGTTGCTGGGTGTGAAGGTTATGGTTGCGAACCCGTGTTTGCCCTGGCTTATATCCGCCATGTCAATGACAATGGGAAAGACCTGCAACTTAATTACATCAGCCCCCAATTCCAAAAAGCAATAGAGAAAACTAAAATTGACCCGGAATTACGCAAGAAAATCATCGAGCAAATCATTGCTTCGGGGACCTGCCAGCAAATTGAGGAACTACCTCAAGAGATCAAGCAAGTCTTTGTCGTTTCAGCCGATATCCAGGCAGAAGAGCATGTGCACATGCAAGCAGCCTTACAGGCTTTTGTGGACAACAGCCTCAGTAAAACAATCAATTTCCCGCCATCGGCGACCCCAGAAGATGTTGCAGAAGCCTTTAAGCTGGCTTGGAAATTAAAATGTAAAGGTATCACCGTCTATGTGACCGGTTCTCGTGAGCAGGTGGTCCTTGAAACCCATAAAACTGCGAAGGAAAAAGACGCTGTTGCTGATCAAAAAGAACAACCACTTGCTGGTACCCAACTCCCCTTCTGGCAAGACCCGAAGAAACCACGCCCGCGCTATCTGAAAGGTTTTACCTATTCCATTGAAACACCCCTCGGGAAGACTTTTGTAACCGTCAACGAAAATGGTGGTGAGCAACCCTTTGAAGTCTTTATTAACACTGCCAAGGCAGGATCTGAAACAGCAGCACACTCCGAAGCTATAGGGCGATTAATTTCTTATATTTTACGAATTTCATCGCCTATCGAACCCAGAGAACGTTTAAAAACGGTCATGGATCAACTCGGCGGCATCGGTGGTGGCCGCTCCTTAGGGTTTGGACCAAATCGAGTTCGATCACTCCCCGACGGCATTGCTAAAGCGCTTGACGAATATCTTTATGCCCGATCTCATGATCAAAATACACCCGAGGAAGATAAAAAACCTGAAGCGCTAAAACTTCCCTTATCTGGTTTGGAGTTTCATGCAGAAGTAAAAAAACGCCCTATCGGGGAACTTTGTCCGGAATGTGGTGAAGCGACCCTGATCAACGAAGAAGGCTGTCGAAAGTGCTACACCTGCGGTTATAGCGAGTGTTAATACAATTAGCAAATTGAAATTGGCACTTAATCGCATCTGATAAGGCAATGACATCCATCTTAAGCTATCGTATGCTTAACAGCGCCTAGACTTCTCTCAATTATGTATTTATTGCGGTTAAGTTTCCGCCATAAAGCGTCAAATGCCACCATCACCGCACACCGACTGCTTTTCATTAGAAAAACCGACGGCGAACGCATTTTTAAGGCCTCATCTTCCACCCCTCGTGATTATTTTTATTGATTACAACGCCGCCTTATAATCAAGCGCCAATTTCTAAAACATTATGTATAATTAAATCAAAACAATACATCACGGAGGTAACATGCAAGAAAATTGGGTCCAAAATACGATCACAGTTAACGAAGGGATCGATTTATTCTACACGCGTACGGGTGGTGACAAACCAAAAATTGTCCTTCTCCACGGTATCACCGATAATGGCTTATGTTGGGAACAATTCGCCCATGACCTGGAAGATAAATACGACTTTATCATGTTTGATGCCTATGGCCATGGCAAATCATCCCGTATTGACCCAGAAAAGCGTTTTGATATGGTTGAAGACCTACACGAACTGATGCTCGCACTTGAGCTGAACAAACCCGGCATCATTGGACACTCCATGGGTGCAGAAGTAGCCGCTGAATTCGCCATCAAATATCCTGAAATGCTCAGTTTGCTCGTCCTTGAGGATCCATCGTGGACTGATCCGAAAGTCGAAGAAGCCCAGAGAAAAACCACCATGCAGCAAAGGAAAGAACGCAACCTTGCTGACAAGAAAAAAACCGCCAAGGAATTGGTGAAACGCCAGAAAAAGGAATCCCCTAACTGGGAAGAGGTGATTTTAGGCGAGTGGGCTCAGGCAAAATTAGACCTCGACCCAAAATTCTTCGACCACTATCCCCTCAATCGACCCAACTGGCGAGATTTAGCCAAAGCCATCCAGGTACCCACCTTAATTGTCACTGGTGATAACGAATTGGGCGCAATTGTAACACCAAAATTGGGCGTCGAAGCCATTCAGATCCTTAAGAAAGGTGAGTTTGGCCATATTAGCTCGGCTGGACATTGTGTGCGGTACGAACAATACCAACCCTACCTTACAATGGTCAGCTTGTTCTTAAAACGAAATATGCCGGTGTAAGAAAAAATCATTACCGAAATTGACGAAAGCGAACGGTCTCATGGCAAAACGACTGGTCTTATTGGCTGGAAATATTGGCGTCGGGAAAACCTCACTTACAGAGCGCATTGGGGAACGGTTAGGATGGAAAACAGCCTATGAATCCGTCGCTGACAACCCTTATCTGCCAGACTTCTATGAAAATATGCGCGATTGGTCCTTTCATCTGCAAATTTATTTCCTAGGCCATCGCGCAGAACAACATATTTACCTGGCGAACCATCCCCAATCCGCTATTATTGACCGGAGCATTTACGAGGATGCGCACATTTTTGCACGGGCTTTGTATCACATGAACAATATCCGTGAGCGCGATTATCATGCCTATTTGCGTTTATATCACCTGATCGTTGAAAATCTTCCAAAGCCAGATCTGTTAATTCTGCTGGAGGCGCCTGTGCCGATTCTTATGGAACGCATCAGGCGGCGTGCCAGGAACATTGAGACGGGCATTGACGAAGCCTATCTCTCCCTCCTGGCGCGTTTTTATGATGAATGGATTCAAGGGTTTGATCTTTGTCCTGTGCTTACCGTCCGCAGTGATGACCTTGATTTCGTGCATAAGACAGAACATCTTGACATCGTTGTTCAACGCGTCCAGGAAAAATTAGCTGGTCATGAAGAGATGGTCTTTTAAGAAATTCTAGTCGGTGAGGTCATACTTGGGGGTAATTTTACTGGGTGCAGTTCTGCAACTTTTACCGGTTTTTATCGTATTTAATGATAGAAGCACAACTTGGAGAATACGTGAACGAAGAAGCGCAATGGATCGAAAAGGCTTTACAAGGTGACGACCATGCTTTTGGCATTCTGGTAGAGAACTATCAAAGGCCTGTTTTTAGTTTGTGCTATCGGATGTTAGGTAACGCAAAGGATGCAGAGGATGCAGCACAAGAGAGCTTTATCCGAGCCTATCGCCATCTTAAAAAATATGATCCATCCCGGTCATTTGCGACATGGCTGCTTTCGATCGCTTCCCATTATTGCATTGATCGGATGCGGAAGCGGCGTTTAGCAACGGTTTCAATGGAAAGTTTACCTGCAGAAATCATCCCAGATCAAAAAGCACCAAACCCTGAGAAGGAATTGCGCTTAAATGAGCGGGAAGCCCTCATCCAGTATTTGCTCCAAAACCTAAAACCCATCGATCGAGCGGCGGTAATTTTGCGATATTGGTATGAATATTCAGAAGAAGAAATAGCGGACACCCTTGACTTGACCGTCAGCGCCGTCAAGAGCCGCCTTTATCGCTCTCGCAAATCCCTGGCTAACGCGTGGCTTTCAGTAGAAAAATCCACCATAACCGAGAGGAGGCAACATGAGTCACCAGCCTTTTGAAGATTGGTTATTCTCAGATGAACCACTAGATACACAACAAGAACAAACCATGCAAAACCATCTTGATGAATGTGAGCGTTGTCAGAACCTTTCTCACGCTTTAGATCAGGTTGGGGAAATCTTTGAATTCAGCACCACACCAGAACCAAGCCCTGGGTTTACTCAGCGCTGGTTTGAGAGATTGAATGTTGCGCAAGAACAACGTCAGATCAAGCGCACATGGATACTTGTTTTGAGTTTTTTCAGCATCGCATCGATTATTACAATTACCGTGGCCCTCATGAACTTTAATTCCATCAATTGGGCTTATCAGCTGAGCCAATTTATTGCGAACTTCAGCCTGATTGCCAGAAAGCTCAATCAATTTTGGCGATTCTTTCAATCAGTTGCTGATGTTTTCCCATTGGTCATTCCAATCACAATCATTATCGGGATTGGCTTACTTTCATTAATCACTGTGTTATTCATCACCTGGTTCAGTTCATTAATTAAGATCTATAAACCTGTTGAAGAAGGAGTAAATTAGGATGAAAAATAAATATCGATTGATTACCTTATTCATCGTTCTGTTAATTCTTGTGGGGGCAGCACCCACAGCTGTTTCGGCTGCGCCAATACAGGACGATCGCACTGTCTTTGGCGAAACCTACACCTTAGAAAGCGGCAGAACCCTCAATGGCAACCTCAATGTCTTTGGCGGTATGGTCACCATCGAGGAGGATGCAACTGTCAACGGCAATACGTTTGTTATGGGTGGCCTTGTAACCATCGATGGCACGATTATGGGCGACCTTGCAGCTATTGGTGGGACGGTAACCCTTGAAGATGACGCAGTTATCAAGGGCAACCTTTTTGCACCAGCTAGTTATATAAACGAGGATGAAAATGCGATCGTCGAAGGAGAACGCCGAGAGAATTGGGACATGCCTTGGGGAGAGATCACCATGCCCCGTTTCTCCCAATGGTCAACTTCTTACCGTCCAGGGATGATGATTGTCCCCACCATCAATAGGATTGGCAAAGCCATCGCATTAACCCTGGTCATGGCAGGTTTAGGCGCTTTATTGTTGCTCATCATGCCCGAATCCACCGAAAGGATGGTCAAAGCCTTGGTCGCATCACCCTGGCAGGTGCTGGGTTATGGTGCTCTAACTGCTGTGGTGGTCTTTGTCGCAAGCCTTATCCTCACGGTTACCATCTGCCTGATACCGGTGGCTTTTCTTATCCTGTTAACCTTTGGCTTAGCAATCTTGGCAGGTTGGCTCGTTTTAGGTTATGAACTCGGTCGACGCATTCTCACTGGCATGTTCCACACAAAGTGGTCGCCAGCGCTAACGGCTTTATTTGGTAATGCAATCCTATACCTCATTGCTAGCGGTTTAAACCTGATCCCATGTGTGGGAGGTTTTCTCGTCTTCATCGCCGTCTTTTTTGGGTTGGGCACCGTTGTTGTAACCCTGTTTGGCACAAAATCCTTTCCCAGAGATGAGGTTGCCACAGATGATGGCCAGGTTGTTTTGTTTGACAACGATAAAAATGAGGACTTAACCCCCATTGTAGATGCTCCTGAGATTACAATGCCGGATACAGAGCCAGATTTAGACGATTCAACACCAGCTCAAGAAGAATAAAACACGATCAGCAAAGTTGAACCATTCTCTGGCTAAATTGGACCAATAAACTAACGGAAAACAATACCTAAAGATTTAATAAATAATCGTAACTGGAGGACCCATGAAACTAAGACCTATATTAGCGAGTCTCGCACTCATTCTTGCGACCTTAGCCTGTTCACTGCAGAACATCCAAATGAAGACCATCGAAACGCAGACGGTTAATATCGCAGAGCCCATGCCCAGTGACAATGATGTGACCGAATTGAATTTTAGGATGACGGGTGGAAAATTTTCCTTAGTTCCAGGCGCGGAAGGCTTGGTCAACGGAACGATCACTTACAATCTTGAACAATGGGAACCAGAATTTACTCGCCGTGATAATTTCTATCAAATTCGGCAGGTCGATTCCTTTAGTTTTACAGGCATTCCATCTGGAAACATCGAAAACAACTGGAATTTTGCACTGTCCAGACAAATCCCATTGAAACTTTCCATTGAGGGCGGTGCCAGTGAAAACACCTTTGACCTGACCGGTTTACAGTTGACCGATCTAAAAATCATTCAGGGTGCCAGCGAAACCCTTGTCCGCTTTGATGTGCAAAACCCAGTGCCAATGGACACATTCATCTTTACAACGGGTGCATCATCCGCTGAATTGTCGGGGTTAGCAAATGCTAATTTTGAGACGATGACCATGTCTGGCGGTGCCGGCGACTACACCCTTGACTTCAGCGGGACATTATCACGAGATACAACCGTCGATATCAAAGCTGGTGTGAGTAACATCAAGATCATCATCCCATCTGGAATGAATGCCACCATCAACAATTTAGGAACCGTCACCAATATTAACACCAAGGGAACCTGGCTGTTATCCGATAATACTTATTCAACGGAAGGTAACGGTTATATGCTCACCATCAACCTCAACGTTGCAGTTGGCAATGTCAATTTATTGCATCAATAAGAAGTTGGCGTTGAATTTACATAGGATTGGTTTTTAGTCACAATCATCTTAGAAAGCGATCCAAATCCAGAAAATTTCTGGATTGGTGATTTCTAGAACGGGGGCTGTTTCTTAATCAGGAGCAGCCCCTTTGTAATTTTATTTACATTCCTAACCCCTGTGGCAAAGAAGACCCTCCCCCAGCTTCTCTGTAAAAAAAGTGCTAAAGTCCCTAAATTGCAGGGAAGGAATTTAGGGTTAGCTAAGAAATGATCCTAATCCAAGCTATTAATAAAGTTTAACCGGTTCAATCCCTCCCCATTGCTTGCCAATCACGCAAAATCCTAATTTCACTCATTTATCAATCAAATATTGGAACCTTTTCGAACATCCACTCGTCTAGCAATTGCAAAGGTTCACTAGCAGGCAGTTTGGTTTCTAAGTTACTTGAGGCTTTCTCAACAATTCAAAAGGAGGTTGAAATGTCTCGAAAATGGTTGGTTTTACTGGGGTTCCTGAGTTTGATGTTCTTATTGGTCGGATGCAAACCTGAGCCAGACATGAGCAATCCAGCATCGGTTTACTGTGAAGAAAACGGCGGCACCGTCGAAATCCGTAAAGATGAACAAGGCAATGAAATTGGATACTGTGTCTTTGAAGATGGCAGCGAATGTGAAGAATGGACCTTCTATCGCGGTGATTGCAAACCAGGCGATAGCCTCACACCGGGCGTCGGTTTGGCAAATCCAGCTTCAGTCTATTGTGAAGAGAATGGCGGCACGATTGAAATCCGGGAAGATGATAGTGGTGGTCAGGTTGGTTATTGCATCTTCGACGATGGCAGTGAATGCGAAGAGTGGGCATTTTATCGGGGCGAATGTTCTCCTGATAAATAATAGTCTATGTAAACATACTCACATCCTCGCTATCCATCCTTCTGACCCATAAAGATGCTGAACTCAGAAAAAATCAAATGCCTAAAAGTGGTATTTGACAAAATTGATAAACTATGATTTAATAGAATTGCTCACTGGTCGGGTGCCCCCCTCACCCGTTCAGTGAGCACTTTTTTTTGCTAAGTCATCATTTCCCCATCAATGATTAACTCATATTCGTTTCAAAGCCCCCTTCAACAGACAGCCTAATTCTCTTCCTGATAAATCCGATGGGTTCGGATGTAGTTATAAACGCTGGGTAAAAGATAATACCGATATGCACGATGTTGTTTGGCACGCCATCGAATTTGATTAGCGGAAATTTCCAATAAGGGGGCTGTTACAAAATGTAATTTTGTATCAAGTTGCGGCAATTGATCCCTCAACTCCGTCACATCAATCTCATCCCCGGGCCGGCGCATCACGCCAATGCCATCCAGAATCGATAAAAGTTCATTCGCTTGATACCATTCTGGTAGATTTGCCAATGAATCCCCCCCCATTAAGTAGAATAATTCCTGATCGGAAAATTCTTCTTTAAGGATCTTTACCGTATCCACAGTATAGTGTGGACCGGGTCGATCAATATCAACATGGGATAGGGAAAATGCGTCGTCTTCTGAAATAGCCAAGGTTACCATGTTCAGCCGATCCTCAATGGAAGAGATCTCTTTACCTCGTTTATGTGGTGGATCAGGAGTGAGCACCCAAACGGTACAGTCTAGATCCAATTGATCCCTGGCTTCTGCTGCTAAAATCAGATGGCCGACATGGGGTGGGTCAAAAGTGCCCCCAAATATACCAACGCGTTTTTTTGACATGGTTAATCCTGCCATTCTAATTGATACTCACCAACATAAACACTGTCCCCTTCCTCAACCCCGGCTTCCCGCAAGGCTTCTTCCACACCGATATTTTCCATCAGTCGTTGGAACCGTCTCACCGATTCCCGATGTTCCCAATAGGTCATCGCGGCAGCACGTTCAATCGCTTCACCCCGCACAAGCCATCCTTCTTCTGTCCGATTAACGGTAAAAGCTCTCGGATCTTCAGCAGCCTTATACACAGGAAGTGCTTGCTCAATTTCTGGCTCAGGGGCTTCTGCCAACAAGGCTGATGCGCGCCATAAAAGATTTTTTACGTTTTCTTTCGTCACTGTGGAAATAGCCATCGTTTCATAGCCCAAATCGGCCAGTGCTTGTTGGATTTCTGGCCACTTTTCTTGCACGCTGGGTAAATCCATCTTATTGAAAGCAACGATCTGCGGTTTATCTTTGATCTTCTCATCAAATAATGCCATTTCACTGTTAATTTGCGAAAAATCTGACAAAGCGTCTTCAGATAAACCGTCAAGCACATGAATTAACACCCGCGTTCGCTGAATATGCTTGAGGAATGCAAACCCCAAACCCACACCTTCGTGGGCACCTTCAATCAAACCCGGAATGTCAGCCAATACCAAGACCGTGTCCACATCCAATTTTGCCACACCAAGGTTTGGTGAGAGGGTCGTAAATGGATAATTGGCAATTTTAGGCTTGGCATTAGAAACCACCGCCAACAAGCTGGATTTACCAGCATTAGGCACACCCACAATGCCGATATCGGCGATCATCTTCAGTTCCAGGCGTAAAGTCTTTGCTTCGCCCGGTTCGCCCCGTTCCGCCATGCGGGGTGTCTGATTGCGGCTAGTGGCAAAGTGCTGGTTGCCGCGGCCACCTCTGCCACCCTTAGCAACCACCAGTTGCTGGTAATTCTCTTTAAGATCCCCAAGCAAATCCCCTGAAGCAGTATCATAAACCAGCGTTCCCGGGGGCACTTCAACAATCAAATCCTTGGCGGACTTCCCACTCATATTATTGGGTCCGCCCATCTTTCCATTTTCAGCCTGGTAACTGGTCCGATGCTGGAAGTTGAACAAGGTGTTCAAATGGGGGTTGACTTCAAGGATGACATCCCCCCCACGACCGCCATCACCGCCATCGGGACCGCCGCGCGGTTTATATTTCTCACGGTGAAAATGGACCATGCCATCCCCACCCTGCCCTGATTCGACATAAATTTCAGCTTCATCAAAATACATAATGTTTATTTCTACTTTTCGTTAAATTAATTTACTTTCTATAACAACCCTTAATCTTACCGTATTAAAACACAATGGGGCTGTCTCGAGCTTGAGACAGCCCCAAAATTGTTATCCCTTGAAATTATTTTCCAAATTTCTCTGTCAAAATGGATTTAAGCGTAGGTTCACCGATCTCCTGCAGTTCATAACGAACCCTTTGGATCGGTTTGTTTATCTTAATGACCCGTGTCAGATCAATGGGCGTCCCGCTTAAGACGACGTCAACATCAGCCTTGTTGATGGTTTTTTCCAAGTCACGCATCATTTGATCGCCATAGCCCATCGCAGGCAAGATCGTGCCGGTGTTGGGATATTTTTCATAGGTTGCTTTGATGGAACCGACGGCGTAAGGTCGAGGATCGACGATCTCACCAGCGCCGAACCGCTGAGCTGCCACAAAACCAGCCCCATAAGCCATCTCACCATGGGTCAGAGTTGGACCATCTTCAACAACCAATACGCGTTTTCCGCGGATTGCTTTTGGATCCTCCACAAACAAAGGAGAAGCACCCTCAATTACCAAGGCTTCCGGATTAAGTTCATATAAGTTATTGCGAACCGTGATCACATCTTCGGGGTTGGCTGTGTCGACCTTATTGATCACAAAAACATCCGCCATCCGCACATTGGTCTCGCCAGGATAATAACGCATCTCATGCCCTGGTCGATGAGGATCTGCCACCACAATCAAAAGATCGGTCATATAGAAGGAAAAATCGTTGTTGCCACCGTCCCATAAGACGATATCTACCTCTTTTTCAGCTTCCCGCAGGATCGCTTCGTAATCGACGCCCGCGTAGACAATCACACCATTATCGATGTGGGGTTCATATTCCTCGCGTTCCTCAATGGTGCACTCGTGCTTGTCCAAATCCTCATAATTGGCAAAACGCTGCACTTTTTGCTTCACCAAGTCACCATAGGGCATGGGGTGCCGAATGGCAGCAACTTTATAGCCCATATCCCGCAAGATTAAGGACACGCGCCGGGTTGTTTGGCTTTTGCCTGAACCGGTTCTGACGGCACACACAGCCACCACGGGCTTTGTGGATTTGATCTGCGTATTCTTTGTGCCCATCAGACGGAAATCTGCTCCAACCGAATTAACCAGGGCAGCTTTGTGCATCACGTATTCATAAGGCACATCACTATACGAAAATAGAACCTGGTCGATTTGCTCTTCCTTGATCAATTTAACCAGTTCTGATTCTGGATAAATCGGGATGCCTTCTGGATACAATTCGCCAGCTAATGCGGCTGGGTATTTTCGACCTTCAATATTAGGGATCTGAGTGGCGGTAAAAGCAACCACCTCATAGTTAGGATTATCCCGATAGAAGGTGTTGAAGTTGTGAAAGTCCCGACCTGCGGCTCCCATAATCACGGTTCGAATTTTTGCCATTTGAAATGTTCTCCTTTTCTAAAACGGTTTTTTGATAATTTAATTATTACATGACTTTGGGCGCTTTTATGCCCAATAAATTTAGACTGGTGGCAATCACTTGTTTAGCAGCTGCTACCAGGCGTAAGCGATAAGCACGGACGGATGGCTCAGCATTAAGCACATGACAAGTGTTATAAAAATCATTAAAGGCCTTGGCTAAATCAAAAGCTAAGGTTGCAATTGTCAGCGGGCGGTATTCTGCTGCTGACCTAGTGACCTCTACAGGCAAACGCGCCATCAATTCAATCAGGTCAATTTCTGCTTTCTCAAGATCACTGGGGAAGTCAACTTCTTGCAGCTCAAGACCATCCGCTTTTCGCAAAATGCTTCCCGCACGGACATGGGCATATTGAATATAGGGTGCTGCCTGACCATTAAAATCCAGGGCAGCGTCCCAATCAAAGGTCACCACCTTTGTGTTATCACGAGAAAGCATAGTGTACTTTAGTGCGCCTAGGGCGACGTCTTCTGCAATATCATCCTTGGAGGCTTCAGAAAGCTCTGGATTCTTTTGCTCAACAATTTTCCTGGCGAGCCGGGTCGCTTCGGCGACCAAATCGTCAAATAAAACCACCGTACCTTCCCTGGATGACATGGTCACGTTGCCTGGCAAGTTGACCAGGTCATAAGCCAGATGATACAGTTTATCCGCCCATCCATAACCTAAAATTTCAAGGGTTTTAAAAATTTGCTTTAGGTACAAGGACTGGCGCACATCAATCACATAGATGGATTGATCCAAATCGTATTCTTCAAATTTTTTGATGGCTAAAGGCAGGTCTTTGGTTGCATACAAGGAAGACCCATCGGAGCGCAGGACCACCAAGACTCGATATTCATTCTCCGTGCCTGCAATGGCATCCAGATCGATAAAAACAGGCTCTTCAGGGCGAGGATCTTGTGCAATCCCCTTTTCAATCATTTGTTCCACCAAAGCTACACCGGGATCTTCAACATCACTTTCAAAATAAATCCGGTCAAATTTCTCACCCAATTGATCGTAGATTTGGTTAAAGCCTTCCAGCGACCACTGCCTTGTTTTTTTCCACAATGCAACGATCTCAGGGTCTTTGGCATTCCAGCGGGCGTATAATGCACGCACTTCGGCCTCGTTTTCAGGGTCCTGAAACAGCCGATCTGCTTCTTCGTAAATCTGGTTCATCCAGTGGGTTTTATTTGCGCTTGGTTCTTCACCCTTGTGATTTTTGAGATAATTCCACATCCACTTAACCACATGCAAGCCAATGTCCCCTAAGTAATTGGCGCGAATAACTTTGTAGCCAGCAAATTCCAAAATTCGACAGACGCTGCCCCCCAAAATCACGTTCCGCAAGTGACCGACATGAAAAGCCTTATGGGTGTTGGGCTGAGAATATTCCACCATCACCGTGCCAGTATCCACCTCTTGTCGTCCATATTGCTCTCCCTGCTCAAGTACGGTATCAACAACACGGCGCGCGTATACACCCGTTGAGAAATATAGATTGAGATAGCCATTGACGGCGTCGACGTGGGAAAAATCCAAAGGTAGGTTGGATAAAGCAGTTTTGATTTTTTCTGCCAATTCCTGGGCGTACTTGGGCACATTCACTTTCTTTCCCGATCGAGCCATCTGGGCAGCCACAGGAAACAAAGGCACAGCCAAACCCCACTCACCGCTAAAGGGAATTTGACGAAATTCCAGTTGGGGGTCTTCGATCCCCTCCCCAGCTAAGAAATTATGAATAAGTCCTTTTACAACTGATTTTTCTTTTTCAAACATCTCGTCTCTTGCAGTTATTGCACATTTCCAGTGCGTATTATAACATTACAGCGAACTCACCTGATGACAAGCAAAGCGGGAGCGTTCGGCGCTCCCGCGAGTTTACCACTGTTCATCTAATGATGTGCTCGAATTTTTTACTCGATGGTTTTTAAGTACTTCATCAGTCGGCTTTTTTGGCGAGCGGCCTTGTTCTTATGAATAATGCCTTTTGCAGCTGCTTTATCAATGGCTTTGGTTGCCTTGAAGGTTGCTGCTTGTGCTGCTTCCAAATCACCATTCTCAATAGCCACGCGAGCCTTACTCAATGCCTTTCTTGCGCTGCCGCGAAAAATGCGATTGTGTTCTCGTCGTTTGAGATTCTGACGGTTACGTTTAATTTGCGATTTAATATTAGCCAAAGTCTTTCCTCCAGTTAGTTCTTGATCAACTTACAATAATCACGAACGACTATTTTACCTGACAGGATTTGTTTTGTCCAGTCAATTAGCCACGAATTACCCTAAACTTGTAGTGACTCCATATAAGATTTAATTTCAGGGATAGCGGTTAGTTTATCATAGAAAAAATTGTTCACAACGTTGATGATTTCATCACGAGCAGCCTCAGCTTCAGCGCTTAACTCAGAATACTCCGTCTGATGCAGGATTGCATCCCTGAATTTCAAGATCCTCGAAACAATCTCCACCTCTCTTGAGTCTTCCATCACCCGGATAACTTCAAACATCAATTTTTCTGCCTGGCTGATTAATTGTTCTCTTTTAAAAGAAGATTTGGCATGAATGGCGTCATCCACTGTGCGAATAAGGGACCATACCTGGTACAACATGGATGCGGGTTCATCAAATAGCTCTCGCAAATACATCGCTTCCTGGTAGCGCCCGGTTAAACGAAAGATGTTATACATGCGTTTCGCCGCTTTGCCGTAATTGGGATTTTTCGTCACATATTTCTTTACTTCTCCCTCCAATGCCCTCACATAATCATCGAGAGCATCTGCGCTCACATGCTGAGAGAGCTTTGAAAATATTGGGATCGATTCGGCCTGCAAATACACCTCCTGGAAGTATGGATCCAAGTAACCATCTAAAGGTGTGATGGTGCCATCGGGTGCTTGCCAAGTGACATCCAGCATATTGCTGGCATTGGCCAGGGTGCCCTCGATCGGGTCTGCAACAACCCAATCCAATTTACACCATCCAGGGTTTTGTGCCATATCCGCCCATTTCAAGCGGATCTCTTTACCATCAGGTGAAAAACCAACCTTCTCCCCTGCCTCAATTTCCTCAGGGAGCCATGAAATTGGGCTGCCTGCTGATAAATAGCGATTTCCTTTGACAATCTCCACAGGATAAGAGCCCATTTTTACCTCTATGATTTGATAATCAGGACCTTGCCAGGTCGCTAAAACTTTTTCCTGCATAATTTCAGCTAAAATCTGGCAGGCTTCCGCCTTTGTTCCTGCGATAATATTAACCCTTTCAAAGTAATCAGCATCCCCCGGGTATTTCTGAAATTTTGATTGCGCCGATGAACCGGATAAGGCTAAAGCTGTTTCAACCTTGCCAGGCACATCCACAAATTCCACAAGTTTTCCAATGTGCTTGAAATAATCCAGGCGCTTCGGGTCAAAATCCAAAAGGGTGAGGTTCTGTCCAAAAACCCCCGTTCTTTCATCAAATTTAATCTCATTCCAGGTCTCTTCATACCCTTCAATTGATTTCAACCATTCCCGCGCTTCTTCAATATTTAATTCAACGTTGAGACGTTTTGCTGATTCAATGACCTTCTCAATGTCTGTAAATGCATATTGTTTGCTCATGATGCTGTCTCCTGTTTTTTCTATTTCTATTCAGCATACATTAATATGACCATTTTTGTCAAGTTTTTGCTTAACCAATTTAAAAACTATCGACTCGAATGATTTATCCACCTCTTATCCATGAATAATTTCAGGACGACACACTGATTCCTAATACCAAATACCAGTTGCCCAATACCTTATACCGACATATTTACCCATTTCCAATAGATTAAACGTATAATACTTATCCAGGTTGGCTGGATGGCCGCGGGCAATTTTGTGCCCGAGGAAAGTCCGCACACCACAGGGCAGCATGCCGGGTAACGCCCGGAAGCGTGTAAACGTTTGGATTAGGGCCACAGAAAGCAGACCGCCCTTCCCCGGTTGGAAGGGTAAGGGTGAAACGGCGGTGTAAGAGACCACCGGCGAGCGCAGTAATGCGTTCGGACAGGCAACCCCCATGCGGTGCAAGGTCAAGCAGGAGAGAAGTCCCATAGGGGACGGGATCGGCCCGATTCCCAATCATCTCCGGGTAGACCGCTAGAGCGTTTGGGCAACCAGGCGCCAAGATAGATGTCCATCTAGGCGGGTTCCCCGCTAGACAGAATGCGGCTTATAGGCTGACCTGGACACTTAATCACAACAACATCCCATAGAAGTTTTGGGATGTTGCCATTTAAGCATCAATATATTAACTTGATGCTAAAAGAAAAAAATTCAGGGGTTAATTTTCCACATGCCCACTTGCAGTGCGGAATTGTGCTCGCTTATGAAATATAAATACTTAGGCCACGCTTTATTTCTTTAGTGCTTGGCGAATCAGACCGACAATGGCTGTAAGTGCCCCGCCACCCACGCCGCCACCAACCAGATTGCCGATGATGCCTACCAGGTCCGTCCCCTCAAGCCCTGGGATCAACCCGACCAATTGACCACCAGCTAGACCGCCTATTAACCCTAAGATCGTGTCTAGTAAAGGGCCAGAACTCAGCTGGGAGAAAATCTTGGCGATTCCTTGTCCGCCGGCTGCCCCACCGATTAATTGGATAACAACATTAATTAAATCCATTTTTTCACCTCATTAGTCATCAAATAAAAAAATATAATTGTTCAACAAGAAATACTTAAAACTGAGGAAAAACTTATCTCCTCAGTCCTAATTATAATGCAGTTCTCTTTTATCCATATTTGAGAACATATCGCTTTATCAAATAAATATGCCAGCATTAGCGAAATCCATTACAACAAAACCTGATATCATCGTGGATTCCTAATAAACCCCCAAATTTTTCGTCCCAAAAGTCGTTTTTCCTTAATCAACAGCACGTTGTTGGGCGGGATCCGGTTTCGATCCCGCTGTTTTTGTGATGCCAAATTTATTCGATTAATAATCGCTTAGCAAACGCCACACTTGGTTCAGCACTGATAAACCTTACTATGCCCAATTACTGAATGGCAATTATGCCTGCATAACTGATCTATGTTAATCAGCGATTTAATCCTTATTCAACTGAAAAGGTTTGTTTTTCTTTAATCAAATCCTGTTCTGAGCTGTTTTTCTGGTTGTGGCGCATCAGAAAAGCATGGTTGGTCTTCGCAACCAACCTCGTTAGTTTCTTGTGAACCTTGACCATTACCTGTTCCACCCGTCACCTGGTCTCCACCAGCAAACACGGTTGAGGCAGATAATACGAGAATAACCCCAATTACTAAAACAACTAACATTAATCGTTTCACTTTTTTAACTCCTTCTGAAGTCTTGATGAATTTACGATGGTTTACATCATTCTGTTTCGTTATAAAACACGAAGGTGCTTTGTAATGACAAACCGTATGGAGATAAACATTATTTGTTTGATGATTATCTAATATGAGTATATTACCGAAGACAAAATATTTTGTTAATTTTGATGATGAATTTTGTTACCCCATTCCCATTTGATTAAGTTGTTTTAATTTTAATGAAAAATAAAGATCCTCAATCGGTCTTCAAACTAATTTCCTTTACATGGCAACACGCCAACTAATTTCTATGGGTATAATTAACCGCTGTTAATTAGTGTGTGAAAATTTTTTATTAGAAATATGAACCAAACCCGATGGATAAATTTGTCGAAGCGCATGAAAAAATTGAATTAGCCCCCCTGGACACCAAACTTGTCCTCAAGCTCTGGTCCCAAACCTACAACACCAGCGGCGAACCAGATTGGTCCCATATCTTCCCCTATTATCACGATCAGGTCATCTTCCAGGACCCCATCCAAAAGGTCGAGGGTAAAGCGGCTTTCATCGAAATGTGCCATCGACTTACAAATCGCTGTGAATCATTGAATATGAAAATCTCATCCATTGCTGCCAATGAGAATGAAATCCTCATGGACTGGGAAATGACCATGATTTTCCGTAAAACCCCCAGTACTACCCTGTTTGGCGCCACCAAACTAACCCTTGGTGAGAATGGACGCATTATCCATCAGCGGGATTATTACGACTTATGGGGCGATATTTTCTACAACGTTCCCCTAATGAAAAAAGGCTATCCACGCTTCATGAAGCGGGTTTTTGGGTGATACAAGGATGAAAATAAAGCTCCCCGAAGAACTACTATTCATCCAGAACAGCCGCCTCCCGCAAAAAACCACCAAGGCCAGATTGGATGGCAAGCTATGTGTTATCTCAGGTACAACCTCAGGCATCGGTTATCACGCCGCTAAGCGCCTTGCCCAGGGCGGTGCCCATTTGGTAATGATCTGTAGAAATCAAAATAAGGCAAGCCGTGTCCAACAGGAGTTAACCGCAAACTTTGGCATAAGGGCCGATGTCATCCTTGCTGATTTTCAAGAATTAGCCCAGGTTCGCTGGGCGGCTTTAGAGATTAAAAAAAAATATCCCAAGATTGATTTGCTGATCAACAACGCAGGCGTGTTTAACCGACAGCGCCGGCTGACCCCCGATGGCAATGAAATGACCTTTGGGGTGATTCATCTGGCCTCGTTTTTACTGACCCATTCTCTTACTGATAACCTCATCAAGGGTGCTCCTGCCCGGATCATCGATATCAACTCCGAAGCACATCGCTTTGGCGGTCTAAACGTCAAGGACCTCAAATGGAAAAAACGTCCTTACATAGGCATCCGCGCTTACGCTGCAGCAAAAATCGCCCAAATTCATACGGCAATGACCTTAGCGTATAAATTACAAGACAGTGGGGTTACTGTCAATGTCATGCATCCCGGTGCAGTGCGATCCAACATTGGGATGAATAACGGCATTTTCTATCGTCTTTATGCCCGCTTAATTCTGCACTGGTTTCTCAAAGACCCAAAAGGCGCAGCTGAATCTATTTATTATCTGGCTGCTGATCCAGCCATGACGAATATTACCGGAAAATTTTTTAATCAAACGATCGAAGAAAAACCGGCCTGGTACGCTGTAAAAATTAAGGAAAGAGAGGCTGTTTGGGAACAATCCCTGGCCTTGGTACAGCCCTATCTGGAGGAAGAATGATGAAATACAAGGTAATTGTTGTTGGCGGTGGCGCTGCAGGGTTGACATCGGCGGCATTTTTAGCAAAATACGGTCAGACTCCCCTCCTGATTGAAAAACAATCCCAATGTGGCGGCTTAGTGACTTCCTTCACCCGTGATGGATTCACCTTCGACGGGGGCATCCGAGCTTTGGAAAGCGCTGGCGCCCTTTTCCCAATGTTAAGAGCACTGGGCATCGAGCTCGAATGGATCAAAAGTTCAGTCTCGGTGGGGATCGAAGACCAAATCATTACCATTGAATCCAAGAAAAGTTTTGCGGATTACGAAAACCTTCTTCAGGCTCTCTTCCCTGAATCAAAAGATGAAATTTCAAGAATCATTGAAGAAGTACGGCAAATAACGCATTACATGAACATCCAATACGGCATCAATAACCCTCTATTCCTGGATATCAAAGAGGACCGGGATTATTTCATCAAAGAAGTATTTCCGTGGATGTTCAAGTATGCACTAACGGTGCCCAAAGTTGCCAAGAAAAATCTGCCCGTGGCAACCTACCTGAGAAAATTTACGCAAAATCAAGCCCTGCTGGACATCATCACCCAGCATTTCTTCGCTGAAACCCCAGCTTACTTCGCCCTCAGCTACTTCCGACTTTATCAAGATTATTTTTATCCGAAAGGTGGGACAGGGGTTTTCAGCCAGAAATTAGCGGATTTCATTCTGCAAAACGGCGGGGAAATCCAAACGGATACCACCGTCGATACCATCAATGTGCATAAGAAGAGCATTTCAACCTCCAAGGGCATTGAAATTGGCTATGAGCAATTGCTGTGGGCTGCGGATCAAAAAACCCTTTACGATATCGCCGATCCAGGCGGATTGGCTGATCAAAAATTAACGAAAGTCCTCCGTGAAAAACGTCAACAACTCTCTGGGTTAACCGGAAACGATTCCGTACTAACCCTTTACCTGACCACCAATGCGGATAAAGCCTATTTTGATGCCATTTCCAATCCGCATTTCTTCTACACACCGAGCCGTCAGGGGCAATCCCGAGCTGGAGAAATCCCATTTCAGGGCTCGTGGGATGAAATTTCTGATTGGTTGATGCGTTACTTATCCCTAACCACCTACGAGATTTCAATTCCTGCGCTGCGTGACGCCTCCCTGGCACCGGAGGGTAAAACAGGCTTGATTGTCAGCGTGCTATTTGATTATCATCTGACCAAGACCATTTGGGATCAGGGCTGGGATGAGCCATTCCGTGAAATTGTGGGCAATTTGATGATCGAGACTTTGGAAAAGACCGTCTACCATGGGCTCACAGATGCTGTGATCGATAAATTCATCGCCACCCCCCTAACCCTAGCGCGCCGAACTGGTAACACCCATGGCGCAATTACCGGCTGGGCTTTTTCCAATATAACCATGCCGTCAGAAAATCGATTGGTTAAGATCAGCAATGCGGTCAACACACCCTTGCCAAACGTGTTCCAAGCCGGTCAGTGGACCTACAGCCCATCGGGATTTCCAGTGGCATTGATCACTGGCAAAATCGCGGCGGATAAGATTGATAAGCAATTGAAGAAGTGAGAAAAATTAGGGGGAGAGAATGGTGAGTGGTGAATTGTGAATGTTGAATAATAATTATCGTAGGGTGGGTTGGTTATCAATTTCCACAATAAGACAGAGTCGTTATGCAAATGCAATCACGATTAAAACTTACTTCTGTAACCCACCATATAACAAAATTCTTAATCATGCAACGGCGGAGCAATTTCCTCCCAACTGCCCATCATGTTTACACAGGAGCCGCTAAAACAAACCTGAAGAGGCCGGTGATTTGACCGATTGATGAAACATCCTCATCCATAAGAAACTTTCTTTCGATCTCTTGTGGGGATAAGTACTCAACCAAGCTCAGGTGATGCTTATCTAAAAAGGTCTCAATTTGACCTTCAGGGATGGAAAACATCATTTTTTCATCGGGATGGGCAGCTCGCATCGATTGATAGAATTCCTTTGCCCCATAATATTCCTGCAAGTCCTCATCCTTGATTGAAACCATGGTATCAAAAGCAATCAGACTGTCTTTACCTGTCAGAATTTTGAAAGTATCCAAAGTAGCCGCAACTGAGTCTGGGTCAAGGTAATAAGTGACGCCTTCCCAGAGAAATAAAGCACTGGTTTGTTTCTTGAAACCGGCTTGAATCAGAACATCTGAGAGGGATTCCCGGTTGAAATCGATCGGAATAAATTTAAACTTGTCAGGGGTTTTGATTTTCGCTTTCTTCAGGCATTTCTTTTTTCTTTCCTGCGTTGGCGAACTATCCAACTCAAAGATTTTCGTGCTTTGGTTCAGCTTGGCAAAGCGAAACGCACGCGAATCATAACCAGCACCAAGTATTACGATCTGGTGTGACCTCTCTATCAAAGCATTGATAAACAATTGATCAAAATAAGCTGTCCTGGCAATGAGATAGGCGTTTAATCCTGGAAAAGCAGTCTCTAATTTATCCCACGTATTTTTTTGGACCTTAGGAAATTTCAAGAAAAGTCTATAAATAGATGGCAAAAACACTTCTGCCAAATCATCCGGTCCAAAAACCTTGTTTTGGTAAATTTTATGCGCAAGCGCACGGCGAAGGGCATTAAAAAATGCAGTTTGAGAAGGTTTTTGTTCAATGACGTTGGTTTCCACCATTATCAACCTTTCGTATTTGAATAATTAAAATTTATCCTGTTAAATCAGCACTCGCAAAAACGGTGTAAAGATAATTTAAAAATCGTATTGTGGGTTGGTTAAATATAACATATCACAAAAAGACATCATCAATTTACAAATGAAACTACCCTTTAGACTAATTTCTGCAACCCACCACCAAATGAATAACAATTCTTAATATCTTGGTGGGTTGCATATCTATCTGAATTGACCACTTGTTTTTGAAAAATCCAAGTTCTGAATCGATTCATTTCAATCTCAACCCACCCTAAACAAAACACTATGGTTGCAATTTGAGGATGAATTGCGACCAGGGTTCGATCACCTCGGGCAGGACATATTCATCCAACGCGCCATTTTCATCAAACACAATCGAGCCAAACTCTCCCGACCCCATTTGCAATTCAATTTCATATTCCCCTGACAGCGGACTTTCTTCCATTGATAAAGTACAATTTTCCTGCGCCTGGCGGCCAAGGTTGGCAAGTACAATAATTGCCTCCTCCCCATCCACCCGCAAGATAGGATAAAGCAACCGGCAGGATGTGCTGAACGGCAGGTAATCGCCTGTTTGCAGCGCGGTGTGTTCATTGCGCAAATGGACCAGGCTGCGGTAATGATTCAAGAGTGAGAGCTTGTCCTCATCTTGGGCAGCGACATTGATAGACTTGAAGTTGGCATTGGCGGGTTGCCAGGAAACCCCAGTGGTGAAACCTGTCTTGACTTCGCCTGTCCACTGCATCGGTGTACGCAAGAGCTCATCCGGTTTATTGCCGGTCATGCCGATCTCTTCCCCGTAGTAAATAAAGGGCGTTCCCGGCCCCGACAGGTAGACAAAGGCTGTTAATTTGGCTTTATCCTGGTTTTCATTCAATAGGGACATCACCCGCTGTTGATCGTGATTGGATAGAAAAGTGCTGAAATTCAGCGTTGGGAAATATTCCAAGGTGGAAAGATAGGAGGCCATAATCCGGTCAGGGTTGGCAGAATAGAGCGAATTTTTGATATCCTCCGCCAAATCAAACATGAACAGCGTGTCCATCCCATCTCCATACCTGGCGGTCACTTGCAGATCCGTCCATACCTCCCCAACTGTGAAGGCTTCTGGATCGATCGCTTTGTAGAATTCCCGCCAATCCTCAAACCACTGGATCGTCTCGGCGGTGTCCTGCTGGACCTGGCCATCCGCAAAGAGATACCGGGCAGCATCGACGCGGAAGCCGTCCACCCCCACCTCCTCCAACCAGAATTTCGAAACATTCATCATCTCTGCGCTGACGTCGGGGTTATCGTAATTTAAATCTGGCATGCCGCCCCAGAAGACTCCGTAATAGTACATGCCGTTGCCAGCGTTGCGGTGCCAAACATCCTGAAACCACGGCCCGGGCGTCTGCGGATCGGTCTCAGACCACACGTACCAATCATGGTATTCAGAGTTTGGGTCTATGGAGGCCCTGAACCAGGGGTGCTCCGTGGACGTGTGATTGAGGACAAGGTCCATGATGATCGCAATGCCCCGTTCTTCTGCTGCTGCTAATAAGGCTTTGAAGTCTTCCATCGTCCCGTAATCAGGGTTAACCGCATAGTAATCCGTCACATCATAGCCATGGTAGGAAGGCGAGGGGTTGATCGGCATCAGCCAGATGCCCGTAATCCCCAGGTCATCGTTGGTGGATAGGTCGCCATCATTCAAATAATCCAGTTTCTCGATGATACCCCGGAAGTCACCGATCCCGTTCCCATCACTATCATAAAAGCTGCGCACAAAAATCTCGTAAAAGACCCGTTCCTGCCACCACGGGTTCTCCGCTGCTGTCTCCTCGGGTGTGGGCGAAGGCGCTGGCAAAGTGGCTGTCGGGGGTGTATCAGTCTCTTCTGGGGCTTGTGTGAGTGTTTCTGTCCTTGAACTGCAACCCATTAAAAATCCTAACAATAATGTGACGGTAAGAAATTTTTTCATGTGGATTTTCATTAAGCCCTCACCTTTAACGACGTTGTGGAATGAATCAAGATAAAATAACGCATACTTTGCCGTGGTAAATACCATGGATTTTTTTTATAATTATAAACGAAACAAAAAAAGACTGCTCAAATCGACTTGCGACTCAAACAGTCTAAATATTTTCGCTTGCTAATTTTATGGGAATAAAGAAGCTTTTAAGCCTCTTTTAGGGCTTTGATCAGTTCCCGACAGTAATCGGGGATATCGGGCACGACGCGGCCCCAGACGATGTTGCCGCTGCGGAATGCTGATTCATTTCGCCAGGTCGCCCCAGCATTGATCAGGTCATCCTTAATCCCACCTGAACCAGTTGAATCATGCCCTTTCACAATCCCAGCGCTGATGCCCACCAACCCAGCATGACAGATCATACCGATGATCTTGCCGGCATCGTACATCTCCTTGACGATCTGCTTGACGGCATCGATGCGGCGGATCTTATCCGGCGCCCATCCACCGGGAATGATCACAGCGTCAAAAGCTTGAGGATCGACCTCATCAAAACCGACATCAGCGGTGGCGTCCATGCAGTTGCCATGTTTGCCAAAATAGGATTTACCCGCTTTTTCGCCAGCGACCACCACCTTGGCGCCCTCTTCCTGCATGCGCATATTGGGGACATAAAACTCCAGCTCCTCAAAGCCGGGTCCGAGTAAAATCAGAATTTTCTTGCCTTCAAGTGTCATCGTTTCGCTCCTTGTTTGTGTTTTGGTTGTTAAAATAATTCTATCGATTCAGACAGAAATAGTCAAAAATCGTTAAAGGCTCCTACTAATTCATGATAAGATTCAATACAAACCAAAATCACTTTTATTTTCATGGAGTCCTTACCCAGGAGCAACAAAATGTTTTTCAAACGTTTTCGGGTTGAAATCTTTCTCTTATCTTTTTTATTCCTCATCTATCTGGTGGCTTGCAGCAAAACCACACCTCCCACACCCACCCCCGTCGTCGATCCAACATCAACTGCGACGGGTGAAGTCGTTATATCGGAACCCACCGCCTCAGACCCCACAATATTACCACCTGATCGTGAGCTTCAGCCGGCGCAAGGTGGTCCACTTTCAGCTTTCACCACAACGGATTTTTCTGGTCCTAGCGTATGCGCCCGATGTCACATTGGTCTGCAAGATCAATCCGGCGCTGATGTATCCATGCCAATCGATTGGCGTTCCACCATGATGGCCAACGCGGGAATTGACCCGGTTTGGCAGGCAAAGGTCAGCTCAGAGGTGGCACGCTTGCCAGAGCTCCAAGCAGTGATTGAAAAGAAATGCACCACCTGCCATATGCCGATGGCTGAGACCCAAGCCATCACCGATGGCATGGCTGTCAGTGCTTTAGGCGATGGCTTCTACAACCAGGATCATCCCTTGCACGCTGCCGCAATCGACGGCGTTTCCTGTACCCTCTGTCACCAGGTCGCCGATCAGAACCTGGGGACTATGGAAGGCTTTAGCGGCGGTTACTTTATCGATACAAGCACCAATGCCCCCAATCGCTTGATTTACGGCCCCTACACCAATCCCTTCGGGATGCCTATGCAAAATCAAAGTGGGTTCGCCCCCGTCTATGGAGAACATATGCTTTCTGCTGAACACTGTGCCACCTGCCATAACCTCTATACGCCCTATGTGGATGCGCAGGGCACTGTTTTGGGGGAATTCCCGGAGCAAACCCCCTATACTGAATGGGCTTATAGCGATTTTGGCGACGATAATCAATCATGCCAAAGTTGTCACATGCCCCTGGCCAAAGGTGGCGTGGTGATTTCTCAGATGCCCAACCGCTTAGCCCCCCGTGAACCCTTTTTCAAGCATTATTTCGTGGGTGGTAATTATTTAATGCTGCAAATACTGGCCGATTGGGGCGGAGAACTTGAAGTCAGCGCAAACCAGGCGGAACTAAGCACGACCCAATCCCGGGTGTTAGACCAAGTCGAGAACAACACCGCCCAGTTAAGCATCCAAGAAGCGACCCTTGCAGGGGACACCCTGACAGCCATCCTCCAGGTGGATATTCTGACCGGACACAAGTTCCCCACCAGCTTCCCATCCCGCCGCGCCTGGCTGCATGTGACGGTCACGGATGCCAGGGGCGAGGTGGTTTTTGAGTCAGGCAAACCGAACGCAGACGGCACCATCACAGGTAATGCTGCGGACTCTGACGATACAACCTATGAACCGCATTATGACCTGATCACCCAGGCGGACCAGGTGCAGATTTATGAAGCAATCATGGCGAACAGCGACGGTGAGGTCACATACACACTGCTGCGAGCCGCCGCTTATGCCAAGGATAACCGTTTGGTCCCCCCAGGGACGCCAAAAGCCGATCTTCCCCCGGATATTGCCGTGTATGGAAAAGCAGCCTCAGACAGCAACTTCGACAACGGGGCGGATACCATTTCCTACCAAATCGGTGTCAACGGCGCTGAGGGACCTTTTACACTGACTGCTGAACTGCTATACGAAACCCTATCCTACAGGTTTGTTCAGGATTTGTTAAAGGATGAAACATCCCTCACCAATCGCTTTGGGACCTACTATGCCATGGCTGATAAAACGCCTCTACTGGTGGCATTTATTGCCCCGACGACGATCAGGTAGACAATATTTTTTAAAAGGAAAAAACAGTATACTGAGACAAGACAGTCATTAACCAGTAATTATAAGAAGGAGCAAGAATGAACAAAAGATTAAAAGAAGCACTGATTGGCGGCGCTTTGCTGGGCATTGTCTGCGTGGTGGGGGCGTATATTCGCTCTGGTTCAAGCGCCTCACCCACTTTTGTGTTCTCGCTCTGGTACAACCGGGTAATTATTGGTCTGGCTGTGGGAGCGCCCTGGAAGGCAACCAGTAGGAGCAAAGCTTTGCTGCGTGGAGCATTACTAGGGCTTTTGGTTTCATTCGCTTTTTACAGCTCGACAGGATTTCAGGACCATATTAGTTTCGTGGCTGGTATTTTATATGGTGCGCTCATTGAAGTATGGCTTACGAGATCTAAAAAATAACTGGCATAGTATAAACCCAAATAAAATTCCGAAAAATAAATTCTCTTATACAGATCAATATGAGGCAATTAGAGGATTTGAGATTCTCAAAACCAAAGTGATAATAGATGGAATAATCGGGAAAATCAGCGTTTTAATACCAAGAGCTAGAATCCCATAAATTCTTAAAATAAAAATCCCCCGATTTTCGGGAGATTTCGTAGGTGGCGAAGGGCGGATTTGAACCGCCAACCAATGGCTTATGAGTCCACTGCTCTACCATTGAGCTACTTCGCCTAACACGTTTTCACGTGTTCGATATCTTACTATGGCTTTCCCAAATTGTCAATATTTTTAATGGCGACGCGCCCCTGCCCCAGAGGATTTGAATGCTGGATAAACCCCATCCTCAGTCATCGGGATATAGGTCGGTTCGGGTTTAGTGCCACGCTTGCTGCTCTTTTCTGCCTTGGGTGTCCGGCTGAAGCTGAGGGTTGGCGTTGGTATTGCCTGCTCCGGATGGGCAGCCCGACTCTGCGCCTGGCGCAATTCCCGGCGTGAAAGCGTCCCCTGCGGGGTTAGCTTGGCCGGGTGCAGCACTTGGTCACTCTTTTTGGAAAGCGTCCCGATCAGCAGGATGCGCACAACCCACACCATTAATGCAATCAGGATCGGCACAACGTGGGTCACCAGACCAGCGTCTACCACGCCGGTGCTGGCAGCCTGATGGTTGCTGATCGCTAGCACCACGCCCCACCAGGTCAGCAGGGCGTTCATCGTGGCGGCCATGATCCAGGTGCCAAACAAGAACCACACCTTGCGAGGTTCGTCTTGGTCAGTTTGGGGCGTGAACAACCTTGCGATGCCAGCAAAGTCGATGCCACAGAAGGCGATTGAGAGCAGGGTCGCCCAGCGCACGCCGGCAAATTCAAAGGCCCCCAGCAGATCCGAAAGGGCGAATTCGGTCGTGCTGAAATTGAAAGCCTCAAAGGCGATCAGGGCTAGGATCAGGATCAGCATATACTGGATGCCCTGTTTGCGCTTGAGGGTCGATAAGGAACTAGAAAATGAATTTTGAACCGAATGACTGATGTTCATGGCTACCTCCACAGCGAATATCATTTGATGTAGAGATATTATAGAACAAGCGTTCTAAGTTGTCAAGAGGGAAAAGATTTGGCTGAAAGCTCAAAGGTAAAAGCTGAAAGAACTTGGCTCGTAGCTGGTAGTTGGTAGCCGGTAGCCATTATCTGTTAATATCATTAGAAAGCTACAAGCTAAAAACCACGAACTACTCGCCAAAATTCACTACTCACCATTCACTTCCCTCCAATCACCGAATACCTGGAACCTATTACCTAACTCACCAAACTAACCAAGCTCCACGCCAGACTAATTTGCGCAGTGTGATAGCACACCCAGGAAACCAGACGTACCCTGGTATTTTTAATCACAAAGCGATCGTAAGCCAGGAGGAAATCTGCAACGAAGAACAAAGTCCCCCCGATGGCAACATACAACCAATGCATGGCAAAATCCGGCATAAATCGCAACAGGGCAATCGACAAAGCCATCAACCCGCTCAAGACAAAGGCATACCCTTGCAGGGCATTCTGAAAGACTCTGCTGGCGCTCCTTGCTTGTAATACAGGAGTGAAAACACGAAAAAATACGACCATCCCTCCAACCCACGCGACTGGCCCCAGGATGAGGAAAGCAACATGGTACCAGCGAACATCCCCGACGAGGGAAGCGCTAAGGATCAGCATTATGATCAAGGCAATGTAAAACAGGTGTCCAATTAAGAATGCCGCCAAGCCAATTATGAAGCCTTTTTTGGGAATTAATAAACTGACATCGCCTAAAAAACCAAAACCCTGGGCGCATAACAATAGGATCGCTCCCAACTCAAGAGGTTTCTTCAGGGCAATGGCCGTCCACAGGATGATGGAGATCATCACCAGAGGTTTGGTAAAATATTTGATCTTTTCCAGTTTAAAACGATAGACCAGGTAGTTTATGATAAATATTAGGGCAACCCCCAGTCCAGCGTAGAATAAGGCATCACTCATGGCTCAATCCATATCGTCGTAAAAATTCAGGGTTATCACGCCAGTTCTTCTCCACCTTGACCTGCAGCTCCAGGAAGACTTTCTCGCCACTCATGGCTTCAATTTCCTGGCGTGCCATGGTGCTGATTTCTTTAATCATGCTACCCCGCTTACCGATCACAATCCCCTTTTGCGATTCTCGCTCCACGAATATGGTGGCATGGATGTAGCGCAGGTTATCATCCCGCAGTTTGTAATCGTTTACCCGTACAAAAACACCATAGGGCACCTCGTCTCGCAGATGATGCAAGGCTGCCGCCCGGATCAAATCCTCAGCGATTTCACGCTCATAAGTTGCCGTAATCTGCCCATCCGGGTAATACTTGGGTCCTTCAGGTAAGAGTTCGATGATGCGCGCCAGCAAAGCGTCCCGACCCGCTGCCGTGGTGGCAGAAATGCGGATCACGTCATCAAAATCCAATAAATCCTGGTAAGCTGCCTGGTGCTGATCAATCGTTTGGGGGTCAGCCGCATCAACTTTGTTCATCACCAATAGCTTTGGGACATCACTGGTGCTTTGACGGATTTCCTCAGCCAATTGGCGGTCCTCCCCATCAGGAAATTGGGTGCTATCCACCATAAATAGGAGCAAATCGGCGTCCATGAGGGCATAGCGCGCCTCTTCATTGATAAATTCGCTTAATTTATAACTCTCCGAATGTAAACCTGGGGTATCAATGAAAATGACCTGGGCCTCATCAGTGGTCAGGATGCCCAATTGGCGTCTTCGGGTGGTTTGCGGTTTATAAGAAACAGCCGCAATCTTTTGACCGATGGTGGCATTTAATAATGTCGATTTACCCACGTTTGGCTTACCCACCAAAGCCACATAACCCGATTTGTAACCTCCAAAATTTTCTCCATTTAAATCTGTCATTGCATTTCCTCATTTTTATTCTTCATCGATGCCCATCAACCCGCCTTCAAGATACGATCCCCTTCAACACGATGGCCTTCTAGGGTGAGCAGTAATACCTTGGCGTCCAGGCCGCCAGCATAGCCGTCTAACCGACCATCAGCTCCGATCACCCGGTGGCAGGGGATTATGATCAACAGCGGGTTGGAGCCCAAAGCCTTACCAACCGCTCGCGCTGCACCCGGTTTTCCAAGTGCTCGGGCAAGGCCGCCGTAGGTGCACACCTCACCGTATGGGATTTCTGCCGTCAACGCCAAGACATCTTTTTGGAACCCTGAGAAAAGGTCCCAGTCAATCCCAATCGAAAATTGCTGGCATGCGCCGGAAAAATAAGCCTCCAATTCACACACTACCTGGTTGATTGCTGCAAAGCCAGGGTTTGCAGAACTTTGCACCCCAACAGCGGAGCCTGTCTGAGGAGCGCCCTTCAGGAGAAAAGTCAGGCTTAACAACCCCCTTTCACCAGCTTCAATTTGAATCAGCCCCAGGGGTGAGTTGTAAAAAGTCTTTTGTCGGTCGCGCACGATCCTCCAGGAAAAACAACCTAATTCCAATATGTACAATCTTACCTTAATAATCTGATCCAAAGGAGAAAATACGCTCTGCTCAGCCCTATTTGAAATCAAGTTGTGGATCAATCGTAGGTCAACTGTCGGTTAAGCGTCAAGCAAAACATTGATCTAGCGGCTATCATAGAAGCTGATTAGTGTAACATTTCTCCTTCTCCTCCTTAATGAACGTGCCCGGGTTGGCGTCCTAGGCACGTTCAATTGGTTAACGCCTGAGTTGCTTTGGATAAATATCGCAGAGTTGTCTCTTTTTCAACTTTAGACGACGCCAATCTTGAGTATAATCAAAGAAGACAATCATCATTATTTTTTGGAGAAATCATGAGCAAGAAACGAGAAACCTACGGAATCGATATCGCCGGAGTCCACCGAGAATTAGAATTGTTTGAGATTAAACCTGGTTTGCGGATTGCCATCCTCAACATCCTGGGCGACACGGAACTGGTGGATGCCTGCGCCAAAGCCCTCGCGGAAAAACTAACTGACATCGATTATCAAGCCCTTGTGACCGCAGAAGCCAAGAGCATCCCTCTGGCGCACATGCTCTCCATCGAGACGGGCAAACCTTACGTGATCTTGCGCAAGTCATATAAGCCTTATATGGGCAATGCCATCTCTTCTGAGACCCTCTCCATCACCACCGGCAAACCTCAAACCCTTTATCTGGATGAAAAGGATCGCGGCCTGATCAAAGGTGCCAATGTGATCATCCTGGATGATGTCATCAGCACCGGGTCCACCCTGCAGAGCATGCGCATGATCCTGGAAAAAGCCGGCGCAAATGTGATTGCAGAAGCCGCCATCCTCACCGAGGGTGAACGGGCTAAGTGGTCGAATATCATCGCCTTGGGGCATCTCCCCGTTTTTTCCGATTAGACATAATCGCACCCGCAAAAACACCTCCAGCCAGTCAGAAAGTGTGATTGGCTGGTTTTAATTTTTCCATCTCGAATTGCGAATAAATTCAATAAATTCGCCCCTTTCCCCCGTACCTAAAACGGATTTTTAGCGTTAATAATTATAGAAACTTAGATAAGAAATATGAGCCTGATTTGTCACATTATTGGTGCCAGTTTAGTTTCATTTTTCGGAATATAACGGAAAGGAGGTTGTCCATGAGTGCTGCAGTTTATATGGTCGTTGGTCTTATCGCTGTTTTATTCGCGCTGATCAGCATCATTGGGCTCGACTATGAAGAGATTAGTTGACCAACCCGATCAAAAAAGTGAATCACCCCAACAGCATCATGGCAACCCTGAACTGTTGGGGTGATTCCCAATTATTTATATTCATTTATGCCGTACAAGGTAGTCACAAAATTCCAAAATCTTATAAATTCAAACATTGACGGAAAAAAGCCTTCTCATGGAGCGAAGCGGAACACCTTTATGTGCTGGGAGAAAGGCGTGCCGAATGAGGGGTTTCAAGGTAATTCCAAATCTAATGTTCATTCGGCAGTAGAAAAACCACTACTTATCAGAAAACTATTCTCTTAAATCCTTTAGTTATTGTTCCTCATCAGTCTTCTTTGCAGACAACTTCCCCAAAGTGAAGACTTGGTTCACAAAACTTCCACATTAACGGCAAGCCAAGCTCATTCCAAAAAGAAAATCTGGCCTTTTCAAACACCTACTTAATTATTTGTTCTAATTAACCCATTTTTTTTGCCCAACACCTGTTAAAATAAGACCATAAGAAACCATAGGAGGTCTCATGCAAATTCGCATTGGCATGGAAAATAATATCGAGGGGCGCAGCCTGGCTTGGGCCTTGGATTATCCTGGATGTTTTGCCTATGGCGAAGATCAGGCAGAAGCCTTGCTGCGGTTACCCCACGCTCTGCTAAAATATGAGGCGTGGATTGATACCCACACATCCCAACCCTGGGTCCATTTTGATGATTTTGATCTGCGGGTGGTTGATAGCTTTACAACCTTCCGAATCGACGATGATTACAAATTAGTACCGGAAGGCCAGGGCTATGAAATTAATGCCTGGTTTCTCGATGATTGGCGCCCCCTGACTAACCTGGAAATTGAGCGGGGGTTGTTGATTTTCCAGTGGCAGCGGGATGAGCTATTGGCAGGGCTTTCAACCCTTTCCATCGATACCCTTGAGAAACAGCGACCGGGCGAACGCTGGAACATCCTGGGCATTGTCAAACACGTCGCCAACGCTGAACTCTGGTACCTCTCACGGATGGGATTGACGACCCTTACCCGCAAAGACCTGCTGCCTGATCCAACCGAGCGCTTAGACCAGACCGCATCGATCATCAAGACAATCTTCCCAAAATTTGCTGGCAAAGTCAAGGTCATTGGACTCGATGGCGAATTTTGGTCCTATAGGAAAATTCTTCGCCGTACCCTTTGGCACCAGCGCGATCACATTGAACATATCAAATCCCTCGTGTTCAGCGAAATCGATTGACCCCCGGTTAAACACAAAACAGGCGCCTCACCAAACGCCTGTTTTGCTTTTTAATAACCACACCTATAAATCTCAGTTGAGAAAATACCACAACCTTAGATTTCTTAACAAACTTGAAAGGAGAGAAACCAAATTTGTGAAATCAATACAAAGATATCACACGGATATTAAGAGAAATAGAAGAAATTGTTATCAGTTTGTTAACCCTGGCTTTTGGACCAAGTGCAGTCTGCTTAACACTCGCCTAAGCTTATGCGATGATTCTTTTTGGCAAAACAATCAAGGTGTGCTATCATTCTAAGCGATGAAAAGGCAGCGGACATGAAAAACCGAACCCACTTATTCGCTTATATCCTGCTCAATATCCTAATCGCGTCTGCAACCACGCTGACGATTTTATGGCTTTGGGAGCAAAGAAACCCTCGTCAAACGGCTCCACAAGGCGCTGTGACACCCCTGAGCACAACACCGGGGGAATCCCAATCAGCCAATCCCACCCCAGCGGTGGAAGACCCTATCGAGCCCGAACTGACCTTTGTTAGCAAGGATATCGATATCCAAATTCGTAAAGTGGTGGGCGCAGGTGACCTGGAAATGGAATATGTGGAGATCTACAACCAGAGCCAGGGTCCCTTAAACCTCAGCAACTGGCAACTAACCGATGAAGATGAAAACATCTTTATATTCCCCGCCTTAATCCTCAACAGCGAAGGTGCCATTAAAGTTTACTCCAAGAAGGGCACCAACACCGTGATAGAATTACATTGGCAAGCTGATGCGCCGATCTGGTCCTCCGGAGAGACAGCAACCCTCCTGGATGCTACCGACGTTCGCATCGCGACATACTCAATACCCTGACAAAGACTTAACGATGGCAAAAGCACTCTATAGAAAATGGCGTCCCCAAACCTGGGATGAAGTCGCCGCTCAAGAACACGTCACTCAAACCTTACGCAACGCGGTTATCAACGACCGGGTTGCCCATGCCTACCTGTTTGCTGGGCCGCGTGGCACCGGTAAAACGAGCACTGCCCGCTTGCTTGCCAAGGCGGTTAATTGCCTTCATCCAGACGTCACCCAACGACCCTGCAACCAATGTGAATACTGTAAGGCAATTACCGAAGGTCGTTTTATGGACCTGATCGAAATTGACGCTGCATCGAACACCAGCGTGGATGATGTGCGCGATCTGCGGGAAAAGATCAACTTTTCCCCTTCTCAGGGCAAGTACAAGGTTTACATCATCGACGAGGTGCACATGCTCTCCACAGCGGCATTCAACGCCTTGTTGAAGACCCTCGAAGAGCCGCCCGCCCATGCCATTTTTATTTTAGCTACAACTGAAATACACAAAATTCCAGCCACAGTCCTTTCTCGCTGTCAATGGCACGAATTCCGCCGTATTCCGCTGAAAGACATTGTGCAATATCTTAAAGAACAAAGTGCGGCTGAAGGCATCAGTGTTGCTGAGCCTGTATACACCGAGATTGCCAGGCAAGCCACAGGCAGCTTGCGTGATGCAATTTCGCTATTGGACCAGTTGACCAGCACGGGTGAAGAAATCACTCTGGAACGGGCGCAACAAGTTCTGGGCACAGCCACCAGCATGCGAGTGGTCGAAATTGTGGATGCTTTGCTGGCAAAAGACGCCGGACAGGGCTTAACCACCATTAACCAGGCTCTAGACAGCGGCACAGATCCACGTCAATTGGCGCGCCAGGTCGTCTCTTATCTGCGAAATGTCCTTTTATTCAATATGGGCAACAAGAACCAGGTTGATCTGAGCACGGAGGCACGCGCCAAAGTGGCCGAACACGCCGAGCAATTTGATATTCCGGGGTTATTGGAAGCCATAAAAGCCTTTAACGAAGCAACGATCCAGGAAGTTGCCAATTGGCACCCGGGATTAGCTTTAGAGTTGGCTTTCACAACCTACTTGGCAGAGCCTGCACCAGTCCGTCAGATCCAACAACCCACCATTACAGCTAATCCGACGCCCCAACCCGCAAAACAAACCGAACCCAAACCAGTGGCTAAACCCACTCCAAAAGCAACCACCAAGGTGCCTTCAACAGCACCAAAGGCTGAACGCAAGCAACAATCACAGGCGCAGCCTGAGGAAATTACAGCACCCGCACCTGCAGAAGAAAACCTTGAAATAGAACCGCCATCTGAAGGGATAATACAGGGTGAGATCACCTTACAAAGCATTCACCGGCTGTGGCCCAAGATTAAATCGATGGTGGGAAACCATAACCCGCGCTGTGAGGGACTGTTAAACTCAGCAAAATTATCCGGCCTTCAGGAAAATACCGTCGTTATAGGTTTTTCATCGGAAATTCTGAAAAACATGATGGAAAAAGAGGGCAATCTGACCCTCATCGCTGATATTTTGGAAGAAGCTTGTGGGCAACCCATGGGGGTTAAGTGCATTGTGACTTCCCACCAGGCCAGCGCTATCCCCAAGAATCTCAAAATCGAGAAAGATGGCATGGTCAGCATGGCAACACGTGACCTGGGTGGTAAAATCAACAGTGCTGAACAAGCAGATTAGTTCACGACATTAGAAAGGTAAAACAAATGGCAAAAGGATATAATCGACCCCGCCAAAGCAAAGGCGGCGGGATGATGGCTCAAATTCAACAAATGCAAGAACAGATGGCGCAAGCCCAGGCGGAATTAGCAGAAGAAACCGTCACAGCCACAGTAGGCGGCGGTGTGATCAGCATCACCATGAGCGGTGACCAGGTCTGCAAAGCCGTGGAAATTGCCCCAGAACTCCTTGAAGATGCGGATCCTGAAATGCTGCAGGACTTATTTCAAAGTGGCGTCAATGCCGCGTTAGATAAGTCCCGAGAATTGGCTGCCGAGAAAATGGCGCCCTTTTCAAACATGCTGGGCGGGTTAGGTTTAGGCTAAGTAAAAATTATGCGAACCCTGCCAGAACCCGTTCAGAACTTGATAGACGCCTTCTCACGTTTACCCGGGATCGGCCCAAAGACCGCCTCACGGCTGACCTTCTATTTACTGCGCGCCCCGGAGGAACTTTCCCAAACTTTATCCGCTGCCCTGCTGGGCATCAAGGCGGATACCGGCTTGTGCGAGATTTGTTTCAACATTACCCGCAAGGATGAGCCCATCTGTGAAGTTTGCGCGAGTCAGAAGCGCGATCAAGACATCTTGTGTGTGGTTGAAGAACCCTTAGATGTACTGGCAATCGAAAAAACCGCCGGCTACAATGGACTGTATCACGTTCTGCATGGGGTCTTATCCCCCATCGAAGGCATTGGCCCTGAGGATTTGAAGATCAAAGCCCTCTTCGACCGGCTTAAGACCCATGAATTTAAAGAGATCATTTTAGCCACCAACCCCAGCATGGAAGGTGATGCCACCGCCATGTACCTCCATGAACGTATCAAACCTTTAGGTATTCGCGTCACACGGCTGGCACGTGGCTTGCCGGTGGGCGGCGATTTAGAATACGCAGACCAGAATACTTTACTGAGAGCTCTGGCTGGTCGAGAGAACTTGTAAGTCCATCAACCAAATATTAGATATAACAAAATTGCCCTTTAGGGTCTTTTTTTAATTCCAAGGGCTATCTCCGCCAAAACTTTAATTCGTCTTTTTACAATCACCCATCCGAATAAGAAACATCCAGCAGCTTCACCAATAATTTTTTACCAGTTTTTAACGTTGACTAATCAGTGAAGATAAGGCTCATTAAAGATGATCTCGCAAACAACCTGCTTAGCTTTTTTTTTACCCTCACCCATTAGTAGCTGTGAAATAAGTGTAATTGTTGCACTATTAATTGATAACTATTAGAGAAAAGGTGTTACAGCCTGAATGAACAACTCACCACAGACCTTTAAGCTTTCGACTATGAAGAATATGCAATATTTACGAAAAAAAGATAGACAGCCCTCTCCCTTGCCGAAGGGAGAGGTACGGTGAGGGTTACATTTATTTTCTTTTAACAATTCTATAAGTGGCAAAGAAAACAGCAAAATTAGATTATAAATAGTGGAGACAAGTAGATCCGAGATTAAGAACACGACAGAACATGGGGATTTGATTGTAAGATTTCGGCTTTTGAAACAACTTTTGTCGGCTAAGTCTACTGAAGTAACACCTCCCCCAAGATCTAAATACCGTATATTAATTTAATGTAAAATAAAACAAACCCTTTAAATATGTGCTTGGTTCAACGGTCCGATGGATCGATCCAAAGGAGGAGCCTCATGCTTATTCAACTGAAACTCACCTTACATGGTATCCAACCGCCCATCTGGCGGCGGGTGCTGGTTTCAGATAATACCACCTTGCTTGACCTTCATGACTTGATCCAGTACTGCTTTGACTGGATGGATTATCACCTGCATATGTTCGAAGTGTGCGCCATGAAATTCGTCCGCGTGGAAGATTGGGAGGAGGAGGGTAACCTCTATCAGGATACCAGTATGGCCCGTTTAGGTGACCTGATTCCAAAATTCGTTCCAGAAGGGAAGCAATTTATCTACCGATACGACTTTGGCGATGATTGGAAGATTAATATTTTAGTCGAAAAAATCCTCAAAGATCAACAGGGGGGACAAATACCCCGCATTTTGACAGGCAAACGTGCCGCACCCCCGGAAGATGTGGGCGGTGTTCCGGGATATGCCTTTTTTCTTGAGGCAATTCAAGATCCAAAACATCCTGAGCATGAGAGTTACCTGACGTGGATCGGTGGTTCTTTTAATCCAGAGGGTTTCGATGTTAACGAGGCCAACCAGGTGCTAGCCCCAACCTTACGAAGACGAACCCTTATCAGGAAATCAACCTGGCCTGTTGGTCCACTCTATGGCAATTTCCGGAAAATGACCCAAAACCATTGGACGGTCTCCCTATCTAAAGACCTTAAAGCTGCGGCCACAGCTCTGCCGCTCCGACGTGACATGGTCACATTGTTGGTTTATCTGGCGGAAAACAAAGTCAAGGGGACCAAAGCCCGCGGGAATTTCCCTCGCAAACATATCCGGGCGATAACAACCAATTTTGTAGACCCACCCCGCTTGGATACAGTGATTGGCGATAGTGTTTGGAAGCTCCAATCAGAAGATGAGGTTCAAGATCTGCTGCGCTACCACTTATTAGCCTGCATAGCCGGCTTGATTTTGGGTGGCGAAAATTTACCCTGGGAGCTGCTACCGCAAGGTGAGGTGTTCCTGAGTCTGCCTTCTGAAGGACAGGTCTGGTATCTGGCACGTGTTTGGTTTCGTGAATTCAATTGGTTTTACGAATATGATGATCAAGGCGTTTTCGAAACATCCAAACTCAAAGCACAAATCATCACCTTTTTCACATCCTATCCGATTGGGAAAGACATCCCAATTGCCAAGGTGACACGAGACTTTGCAAATATGCAGGGAATTACCTACACAGATGCCGATATAAACGAACTGAAATATTTTTTACAGCGGACCGTGATCCAACCCCTGGGCACTTTTGGGATCATAGAATTGATTGAATCCAACCCAGAGGATTTTTTTCTTTCAGAGATTAAAGCAATCCGAGTGACTAAATTGGGTCATCAAATTCTTAAAGAACAGAATGATTATTTCAAACCCCTCCAGTGACGGTACGGCAGTCAATCAAGCCATACTATAATTAAGGTAGTGTAAAATCGATGGCAAAAAAAAATCTCGCCAAACCAAGAACTTTTAGAATTATCCCCAGCGGAAATCGATCATCTTAGCAGCGGGTGCTATAGTGATTATGATATCATGACAGCCGTAGAAAAGCTCTCAGACCTGGAAGATCAAACCCAAACCGCAGCGAAAAGGTTGGCGCTGTTGAAATTGATCTGGCGCTCCCCGGAGATTGATGATTGGTTTGCCTATGAGAAAATCCTTTATGAGCTTCTTGATGCAGTTATTGAAGTAGAAAATGGAAAAGATTTTTTAACCTGGGCGCTCACAGCGGTCATCTTTTTTGCCCATCATCATCGTGGCTTGTTAACCTTTGACACCTATTGGGATTATGCCAGGGGATTTCTTTATCAAGGCCATGGCGCATTGTTTGGGCGTTTCTTGGACTATGCGTTGGTAAAAACGGCTCTTCCCGAATACGCCCTGAGATTGTTGATAGAAGACGCAGCCAGGTTAGGCGCTGAGAACTTAGCGCATCAACTGCAGACTATGGCGGAAAAAAGATATCTGGAAGCTTGGCAAGCTGTCCCCATTGATGAAATAATGGCACAAGGCAAGGATTTGCAAGCTACGACATTGATAAATGACGACCAAACAAAGGCTATCCTGGACAGGCTTCAATTAGAAAACCTTGCAGAACACGATGAAGACATTGAAATGCGTTTATTGATCTCATCTGATGAAATCCAGAAAAAATTATCCGAAAATTTGGATCCAGAAGATTTTATCTTGATGGTGCCTGATATCATCCAAATCCTATTCCTTTCCTGGGAAGATGAGCGCGGAAGTTGTGGGATGTTACTCAAACTTCTTAAAATTTTAGAAAACATCCTCCCTGAATTGAGGTGCCTGGGTGATCTGTTGAATGAAGACCCTAAGGAGGTCTTTATTTTTGCAGATTTCGGTAAAACAGCAGGTTTCACTTTTGATTCTCTCAAAAACTACACAACCAACCCTGAATATAATAATAATCTCAGGATGAGTGCGGCTCGAGCCATCATGCAGATCCCTGCGAAAGCTCCCCGTTACCGCAGTCAAGCTCTTGAAGTAATCAAGCATTTGCTGAACACACCGCATAGTGATCCTTTCCAGGATGATCAAATGACATCCTTTATCGTTGCAGATGTGTTAGACACTGATCTATACGAGCTGAAACCTGCAATAAGCCAGGTCTTTCAGGAGAACCGGGTGGATCCCCTGGTGGTTGGTTTAGAAAGTTATACGGGGTTCTGGTCATTGGATGAACCGGTAGACTCAGCCCCTAATCGTGAAAAATCTATCCTTCTCGAATGCCAGAAATGCGGTCGGACACGCTACCATCCCTTTGATATGGTTTTTTATGACATCAGTATGCGAGACCGCAAATTAACCTTCACACCGCTTGAAGTCTTCCTGGATCACCCGATTTTCTGCCCCGTGTGTGGGGTAAAGGATTCCTATACGGTTTCTTTTACGTCAATGCTGCAATTAGTCCCACCAGATTTTTTTGACGATGACGATGCTGACTTCACCATATTGGATGAATCGGTGTATCTCCTGTTTTCCGAACACTTGTTTATGGATGGCCTATCACCTTTTATTTTCTCAACGCTCCGTAAGAAAGTGATAGATGGCGGGTTGGACTCCTTGGATGCCCTGGAACGCGGCGAATACACCCGTGTGACCGGGAAATTTCAGGAATCGCTGCAAGCCCTTCGCCAGTTTGTATCCGAAAATCCAAAATCTCAAATAGGCGCTCTAGCTTTGGCAATGGCGGAACATGATTTTGGTGATCGAGACCAGGCCGCTGAATACTACCAACGAACCTTGGCCATCGGAAAAAATACCAACCTTTCACAAAAAGAGAATCCTCGTAATAAAGTTGCGCAGCATGGGCTGGAAGCATTAAGGAAGGGTGAAAGAAGTCCTTATCTCTACCCAGCTAATAAATTTGGTAAGACCTTGTTAGACCGACATCCAAAAAAAGATCGGAAACACAAGCAACATTAAGTCAACAACTCGCAGGTAAGCTGTCGACAAATCCGACTGAAGGGCTAAATTTTGGATGAAAATGTCTTAAGCACCCTTTAACCTTATGATTCCTTTTTCCCGCTATAATTTTGTTAGGACAAAATTAATATATAAAGAAAAGGAGCAAACATGGCTCAAAAACTCGTCATTTATGATTCCGTCTTCGGCAATACGGAAAAAATTGCCCATGCGATTGGGGAAGCCCTGGAAGATGCCACGGTTAAAAAGGTCACCGATGTTGAAGCAAGCGACTTGGCGGATCTGGAAATCTTATTTATTGGCTCACCAACCCGAGGTTTCCGCCCGACCCCCGCAATAATGGATTTCTTCAAAAATCTGCCGCCCAACGCGCTCAACAGGGTAAAAGCCGCTGCTTTTGACACTCGTTTCCCCCTTGAAAACGTGGATTCAGGGTTTTTACGTTTTATGATCAAGCTCTTCGGTTATGCAGACGAAAAAATCGCCAAGAAACTGGAAAAAGCTGGTGCCTACCTCGCGTTAAAATCGACTGGATTTGGTGTCAAAGACACCGAAGGCCCTTTATACGAAGATGAGCTTGAAAGGGCAAAGAATTGGGCGAGGATCATCTTATAGCTCAATAAGCCCCCATCATCCCCACCCGCTGATTGGTGCCATTTACAGCAACAAACGCCCGATGATGACGATCAGCATGCCAATGATGACCGGTGGGAAGAGACTCTTGGTCAAAACCGCCACCCCCATTGTTGGCAAGGCTGCCCACAAGAAGAGGTTGTCCAAGCCAAGGGATAGGTGACCATCCTGCAGCAAAATTGACGGCAAGAGCAGTGCGGATAACACGGCGGGGGGCACATAACCCAACCAGGAAATAACCCACTTCGGCAGCTTAACACCGGTGAGGGCTAACAAAGGTAACAAACGGGGAAGGTAAGTCACCAATCCCATACCGAAGATGATCAGTAAAATTAGCTCTTGGTCCATTGTTCCATCCCAACGCCAATCGTGGCAGCCATCACCGCGGCGATGATCACATGCCAACTCTCAAACCCAAGTAACAACAAACCCACCGATAAAACCCCACCCAAAACCGCTACCGCCGCGTCCTTGCGTCCTTTAATTTGCATGATCAAAAGGGCGATAAACATTGCTGGTAAGGCAAAATCTAAGGCAAAGGGTTCGATTTCAGCGATTTGCTGGCCGATGATGACCCCCATCGCCGTCCCGAGCACCCAGGCAGCTTGTGAGGTGATGTTAATCGCAAAAGTCTCGATTTTTCCAACTTTCCCAGCATTCATACGGGTTGCATGCAAAGCAAATGTCTCATCTGTCAGTTCAAAGGCAAATGCTGCGAGTTCCTCCTTTTTCCAATTGTGCAAATATGGGGAGAGAGCAGCTGACATGAGCATATGGCGCAGGTTGACGACAAAAGTTGTCATTAAGATGGAGGTCGGGGTCAAGTTCAACGCAAATAATTCCACCGCAATCAATTGGGACGAGCCCGCAAAGACAACAATGGACATCAGAATTGTGTTGAAAATAGAAATCCCCGCTTTTTGCGCCAGCACGCCATAGGCAAAGCCAATGGGAAGATACCCGAACACAATTGGAAGCGCTCTTTTTGCGCCAACAAAGACCATAGGCCAAAAATCATTAGTGTGGTAGGTTTGATCTTCCTTCATCAGCCCGTCTCCTGAAAAGAGGTCTATCTCATTCAAACCTTAAAAATTCTTCGGCTTGGCGCAGCACAGCCTTGCGTTCATCCTCGTCCAGGTATTTGAGGTTATATAGCATCCTGGCCATGCGATAATTCCCTTTGAGTTCTTTTTCGTGTGTGAGCAGAAAGTGCCAGTAAAGAAAATTAAAGGGGCAGGCGCCTTCTCCCACCCGTTTCCTGTGGTTGAATTCACAATCCCCACAAAAATCGCTCATTTTGTTGATATAGTTTGCCGATGCGATGTAGGGCTTGGTGGCAACCCGGCCGCCATCGGCATATAGCCCCATCCCGTAAACATTTGGGACCATCACCCAATCGTAGGCGTCAATAAACAGGCTGCTAAACCAATCAAAAACGAGCTTAGGGTCAAACTCAGCCAATAAGCAGAAATTTGACAAGACCATCAACCTTTCAATGTGGTGAGCATAACCATCTTTTAACACTCGCTGAAGCACATGCTTGAGGCAATTCATAGGTGTGTCGCCATCCCAGAAAAAGGACGGCAGCCCTCGATCAAATCCCCACACGTTGGCTTCGAAAATTTCCGGGTCCAGGCGTTGATATTGCCAGGCCATGTATTCGCGCCAACCAATCACCTGGCGGATAAATCCCTCCACATTGTTGAGTTCCGCCTTACCCTCAAAATAAGCCTGCTCAGCAATCTGAGCCAGTTTCAGGGGCTCTAACAACCCTAAGTTGATATAAGCAGAGAGCTTTGAGTGAAATAAAAGCGCCTCAGACTGGCGCATCGCGTCCTCATAGCTGCCAAAATAGGGCAGCCGATGCTCAAAAAAGTCCATGGCGGCCTTTTCAGCTTCCTGAGGGGTGACAGCCAGGTCAAAGCCCTCAAAATCACCCACGGTTTCAAATTTTTCTTGGATCTCTTCAATCACTTTCTGCGTTATCTGATCAGGCTTGAAGGTTAACGCCACAGGGGGAATCAAATCATCCGGCAAAGGTTTTCGGTTTTGCTGATCAAAATTCCACTGGCCACCCTCAGGTTCATCCCCCAACGTCATCAACAAGTGAAAATGTTTGCGCATCTCTCGATAAAATGTTTCCTGGCGGACCGAATCCTCAAATTTAGCATTTGGAAGGGGATTAAATCGGGTAAAGAGAAATTTGGAATTGTCAATGAGCGTCACAGGGAAGTGACATTTTTCAGTGAGACCACGCTGAAAAGCCAAACCTGATCGATTAATGGAAGCCATCATCAGCAATCGATTTGGATGATAGTCTTCAATATGCCCTTCCAAACCTTTGGAAAAATCCGCAGCTTGCCGATAATCAACCTGGTAACCCTTCTTACACAGCATTTCAGCGTAATGGCGCATTGCGCTGAACACCAAAATTAATTTCTTAGCATGAAACTTATGCCGTTGCGCAAGTGCGCAACTTTCAATCATGAGAACGGTTATTTCTTCCACATTAACTTCAGCTTTTGCCCGCGTCAAAGCAGGATGATTAGCAAGCAATTGATCGCCGAGTATCCAAACGCTGAGGGACATGAATCGCTCCTGATGAGTTGCAGAATAAGAAATTAAATAATTGGTGTAATTATAGCAAGAGATTCCCGAAATCAACCAAAAAATCGGCTGATTAATATCATGAGGTTCCTACTAAAATCGTTTCTTTTTTGAAGAAACGATGATTTAATTAAATTAGACTGATTGAAATCATGTTTAGGCGATGAAATTGTCATCCAATCTTGCCGTATAATTATATGTAGAGGAAAAATTATTATAAAAATTAAATAATACTTCATCTTTGTCCTTAAGCGCTTAGAATGAGACGCTGCACCCATTTCCAGACAAGGCTGGTCTCTTGATCGTCTTCAATTTTTATAAATTTTTTGCCCAAAGGAGAATATTTCTCACATACGACAGAAATTTGTCCAACCCCATGAAAAAATTCTTAATCAAAAAAAGCATGATCCAATTCAAAAAATCGAGAGACTTGCGTGGCATTTATCGCTCTCAATCCATCTCAAAATCCAATGACCATCATTCATCATCGTTAAAACAGTCTCGCACCTCAAATCCACCAACGAATGGAAGAAAGCTGAGGTGTGATTGGCTTGATGGCGTATTTGCATTAAACATTTCCACATTGACAATTAAATAGATTAACCAAGTTCGAAAGGAGAGAATCAAATGGCAAAACAAGTTGTAATTGTTGGGGCACTAGACACCAAAGGCCAAGAATTTAAGTTTGTCAAAGACCTGATTGAAAAGGAAGGGCTTAACACCCTTGTGGTTGACTTTGGTGTATTGGGGGAACCAGGCATCAAGCCAGACATCAGCCGTGAAGAAGTAGCGAAGATGGCAGGCCATCAAATGAGCGAATTTTCTGATGGCCAACATAAAGACGAAGCAATGGAAGTGATGTCGCTGGGCTTGAAGGAAATTGTCAGCCAATTATATGAGGATGGAAAATTGGATGGCATCATCAGCATGGGCGGGAGTGGCGGCACCTCTATTGCGACCACAGCCATGCGAGCTTTACCCGTTGGTGTGCCAAAGGTCATGGTTTCCACCATGGGCGGCGGTGATATCTCAGCCTACACTGGGACCAAGGACATCACCTTTATGCCCTCGATTGTAGATGTGTCTGGAATCAATAGCATTAGCAGTGCCATCTATGCCAACGGTGCCGGCGCAATCGCCGGGATGGTAAAAACGGAAAAACCGGAAACAGGCGAGGAAAAGCCACTGATCACCGCTTCTATGTTCGGAAACACGACTACAGCAGTTGATCATGCTCGGGGAATCTTAGAGGCGGAAGGGTACGAAGTGTTGGTCTTTCATGCCACAGGCACAGGCGGGAAAACCATGGAAGGTTTAATCAACGACGGTTATATCACGGCTTGCCTCGATATCACAACGACGGAGTTGGCAGACGAAGTTTGCGGCGGCGTCCTAAGCGCAGGACCTGACCGTCTCAAGGCAGCTGCTCACAAGGGAATCCCTGCGATTATCGTGCCCGGCTGTGTGGACATGGCAAACTTCGGTGGCGTTGAGACCGTTCCAGAAAAATACCAGGATCGCAATCTCTACAAATGGAATCCCAATGTGACCTTACTGCGAACGAACATTGAGGAAAACAAGAAGATGGGCAAAATGATTGCAGAAGCCGCCAATGAATCAACTGGACCTGTCGTGATCTTAGTACCCCTCAAGGGTGTATCCATGCTTGATAGTGAGGGCGGGCGTTTCTGGGATCCAGAAGCAGATGCTGCTTGCTATGATGCCATCAAAGCCAATGTTAAACCTGAAATAAAAATCATCGAATCAGATCACAACATCAACGATCCAGAATTTTCAGGCTTGTGTGCAAACACATTACTCGATTTACTCAAATAATAGACAAAAAAGGAGATAAAAATGGCAATTACACGTCAAGAAATTTTAAAACGACTGCACGCTCAGATTGAGGCCGGAAAACCCATTGTCGGGTGTGGCGCAGGCACCGGTATTTCAGCAAAATTTGCTGAGAAGGGTGGCGCGGACATTATCATCATCTACAACTCCGGTCGTTATCGGATGGCAGGCCGCGGTTCCCTGGCCGGTTTATTACCATACGGTGATGCCAATGCCATCGTTGTTGAAATGGCTGCTGAGGTCCTCCCAGTGGTGAAAAACACACCTGTTTTGGCTGGTGTAAATGGCACGGACCCCTTCCGCTTGATGCCAGTCTTTCTCAAGCAACTCAAAGAAATGGGTTTCTCAGGGGTCCAAAACTTCCCCACAGTCGGTCTGATCGATGGAAATTTCCGTGCAAACCTGGAAGGCACGGGCATGGGATATGATAAGGAAATTGAAGCCATTGCCATAGCCCACGACTTAGACATGTTCACATCCCCCTATGTCTTTGATAAGGAACAAGCCAAAGCGATGGCGAAAGCAGGTGCTGATCAATTGGTAGCCCATATTGGTTTAACCACGGCAGGCAGTATTGGTGCAGCTGTTGCGGCCTCACTTGATGAAGCAATTGACATTGCAATGACGATCGCAGAAGCTGGTCGCAGCGTCCGGGAAGATATCCTGGTCATTTGCCACGGTGGTCCACTTGATGTTCCTGAAAATGTAGGCAAAGCTTTGTTGCGAATGCCAGGCATTAATGGCTTCTTTGGCGCTTCAAGTATTGAGCGCCTGCCCACTGAGAAAGCCATCCGCCAACAAGTGGAAGACTTCAAAGGCTTAAAATTAGCCTAGAATTAAATTCTGCAAACTATTTAAAACAGTCCAGGGAATTGGTTGATACACCAATTCCCTGGATTTTTTGTGTAACATAGGATTTTAGGAGAAAATAATTTTAAGATTCCTTTTTAAGCTTCGTTCATCAAGAGCATACGCATATGGTCGTTTCAGAGATTCTTGCTGGTGTATGACAGATCATATTAAACCTTTAGCTCTTAATGCGCAGGGTTGAACGGCCGCCATCGACTCCAAAAACCTGACCAGTAATCCAGGAAGCGTCCTCAGACAACAGAAAAGCGACCATCGCCGCAATATCTTCAGGTTCACCCAGCCGTTCCATGGGATGCAGTTTAGCGATCGCTTCAGCCATCTTTGGATTTTCAAGCAGGCCTGCAGCCAAGGGTGTATCCGTCAGTGAGGGGGCAATCGCATTTACCCGCACATCGGGGGCTAAATCAGCCGCTAAAGACAAGGTAAGCCCTTGAACAGCACCTTTTGCCATGCCTAAAGAAGCATGAAATTTGAAACCCTGGTTAACTGCTACACTGGAAAACAAGACAACCGAGGCAGGTGAGGTGCTCTTTTTAAGGGCTGGGGTGAGCGCCTGCACCGCTAGGACTGCACCCAAGGCATTCACCTTGAAATCCGTTAAGAAATCGTCAACGGTCAATCGCGTGAGGTTTTTAAGGTTCAAGGTCCCCACAGCATAAACCAATCCGCTGATGACATCACCGGCATCCGCTGCCACTTGCTCAAACAAAGCTTCATCCAAGACATCACCATGAGTTGAGCTTGCCCCTAATTCTTCAGCCAAAGACTGGAGTTTATCGCCATCCCGACCGACCAGATGGAGATCCTCACCTTTCGAAGAAAGGGTCCTTGCTGTCCTAGAACCGATCGCCCCTGTTGCGCCAAAAATGACAATTTTGCCCATGTTTTTCCTTTCGTCATGCCCATCAATTATTTTTAGAATTACTCGATAATTTCATTTATAATAATATCCATTACAAGCTTAAAATTAGAGGGTTTGTATAATGTTGGAAGGGAATTTACTCAGAATATTTTATGGAACGCACCACACCTATGGTAAATTGACGAGCAGTAACGCCAGCCTTTTTTGAAATGGATATGCCTGTATAATTAAGGCAAAGATCAAACCATTTTGGAAAGGTAAAACATGAGCGAATTTAATCCTCAAAATTCAAAAGGTGAAGAAAATGCCCTCCTCAGTGATCCTGAAGTGCTTTTAGAACAAGTTCGAATAAGCAGTCAGAAATTGATTGAAGCAACTGAGGAATTCATCGAATGGACCAGGGCTGATAAGACTATCCTGATCGAAGAATTGATCCGGATGCGCAATTTTTGCGATGCTGTCATTGAAGCTAATCCCATTACTTATCAGCTGAGCAGCATCATGGCTAAGACAGAATTAGACGAACCTACTCTGCGCAAGTTACTCAAAGACGTAGGAACTGAAATTGATGTAAATGCAGAAAACCCACAGGAAGCTATCATCCAAAAAGATCTAATCGCGCTCCTGGCAGACCGGGCGGGCTCTCGCGAGGGGGATTTATTGGCTGAATTCATTCGCGGCAACAAGCGAATATTCACTAACTGCTAGATTTTTGTTAAAAGTGTATAGTGAGTGGTGAATGGTAGATTTTAGCCAGTAGTTCGTAGCTAGTAGCTTTTCAATGCCGGTAATAGATAATTGCTACCAGCCACCGGCTACAAGCTATAACCTATCACCTATCAGCTACATGCTTCCAGCTACGCACTTCTCCCACCCGCCCCTCAAATATCGTATAATTTAGGCGTCATTATCAATTCATTCAGGAGTTTTTATGTCCAAAAAAACCAATGGTGCCGAAATTCGCCAGCAATTTATCGACTTTTTCATCGAACGTGGCCATACCTTTGTGCCTTCCTCTTCCCTCGTCCCCGGCGGTGATGCAACCCTATTATTCACTAACGCCGGCATGGTGCAATTCAAGGACGTATTTCTTGGCACGGATCAACGCCCTTACACCCGGGCTGTCAACAGCCAAAAATGTTTGCGCGTCTCTGGCAAACACAACGACCTCGAGCAGGTTGGTCGAGATAATTCCCACCACACTTTCTTTGAAATGCTGGGCAACTGGTCATTTGGCGACTACTACAAAAAAGAAGCCATCTCCTGGTCTTGGGAGCTGGTGACAAAGGTCTGGGGTATGCCTAAGGATCGCATTTGGGCGACCTATTTCAAAGATGAATACGATGAGATCCCTGAAGATCGTGAAGCGGCTGAAATTTGGCTTTCCCAACCTGGCTTTAATCCGGATCACCTTTTGGCTTTTGGTCGCAAGGATAATTTCTGGGAGATGGCGGATACCGGTCCTTGCGGTCCCGACAGCGAGATCCATTACGACCGCGGCCCTCAATTTTGCGATAAAAAAGATGATCCGGACCACGTTTGCCGTGTCAACGGCGACTGCGAACGTTTCATCGAAATTTGGAATAACGTCTTCATTCAATATAATCGCCTCTCCCATACTGAACTCGTCCCACTAGAGAAAAAACACGTCGACACTGGCATGGGCTTCGAGCGCGTCGTGGCGATCTTGCAGGATGTTGACTCGAACTACAAAACCGATTTGTTTATGCCCCTCATCCGCCGCATCCAAGACCTGACCGGTCACTCGGATGCCCAGCGAGATGCAGACTTAACCCCCTATCGCGTTATCGCCGACCATGCCCGTGCCACCACCTTCCTGATCGCCGATGGCGTCGTCCCCGGCAACATCGGTCGCAACTACATCTGCCGCATGCTGGTCAGACGGGCGGCTCGCTTTGGGATGAAACTGGATCTGCATGAACCCTTTATGGCTAAAATCGGCCAGGTAGTAATCGATGAATACGGCGATTTTTTCCCAGAGCTTAAACGCAATGCAACCACCATCTTAGATAACCTCACCCGCGAAGAAATTCGCTTCCAAAAAACGGTCAATGCCGGCTTAGAACACCTTAACGAAATCCTCGCAGACCTCAAGAAAAGTGGCAACCGCATTTTGGATGGTGAGAAAGCCTTTGACCTGTACGCCACCCTGGGCTTACCCCTCGAAATCACTCGGGATATCGCTCAGGAAGGCGGTTTAGATGTCGACACAGCGGGTTTTCAGGCTGCGATGGAAGCTCATCGTCTCGCCTCTGGCGCTGGACAGGAATTTGGAGAGTTGGGCGGTGAAGATGTGCAAATTTTTGCCGACCTGGTGGAAGACCTCAAAGCAGCGGGAAAACTGGGTGATGAAGGCGTCACCTACAACCCCTACCAGGCTGTGGAAGAACCTGGGGAAGTCCTGGCATTAATCTCAGATGGCCAGGTCGTGAAAAGTGTCTCCCCCGGCCAATCCGTCGAAGTCCTACTCCCCCACACGGGTTTCTATGTGGAAGCCGGCGGGCAAGTGTCTGACACAGGGCACATTGTGAGCGCCAACCGTGAGGATTGGGTCATTGAGGTCACCGGCATGCGCAAACCTGCCGCTGGGGTAATTGTCCATAAGGGAAAGGTCCTCAAAGGCCAACCCCAGACTGGGGACATGGCCCTTGTGCAGGTAGACGAAGAACGCCGGGATCAAATCAGACGCAATCACACAGCCACCCACTTATTACACGCCGCTTTGCATCATGTTTTAGGAGACCATGCCCGTCAGGCGGGATCCCTGGTGGCGCCGGAAAAATTGCGCTTTGACTTCAATCACCCGGAACCCATGACCCAACAAGAAATTCTCGCGGTGGAAGCCAAGGTGAATGAAGCCATCCTATCCAACTACGAGCTGCACATCAAGGAAAAGCCCCTGCAAGAGGCCATCGACGAAGGCGCTATGGCTTTATTTGGTGAAAAATACGGCGCGGTCGTGCGCACTATCACCATTGGTGAGGAGGAGACCTTATCCTACGAGCTCTGCGGCGGCACCCATGTGGACGAAACCGGTGACATTGGCTTATTCCTGATCACGTACGAAGGCAGCATCGCGGCTGGGGTAAGACGCATCGAAGCCGTCACAGGCTGGCGTGCTTATCAACTGGCAAGAGAGCGCATGAACACCCTGGATGAGGTCAACCGTTTCTTGGGTACTTCCCTTGATGAAGCCCTTCCGAAAATTAAGAACCTGACTGAAGCTCTTGACACTGCTAAAAAAGAGAATGAAGCACTGCGCACAAAACTTGTGGCTGGTGAATTTGAAGAACAACTCAGCAAAGCCCATCCAGTTGAAGGAATCCCGGTTCTAACCGTTATTTTGCCTGCAGCCGATATGGACTCTCTGCGAGAAATGGCGGATAAGTTCCGTCAAAAATTTACCTCTGGGGTCGCTTTACTGGCGTCAATCCAAGATGATAAACCCATTCTGATTGCCACGATCACTGATGATTTGGTCAAACGCGGCTTACATGCTGGAAACCTGGTTAAACGAGTTGCCCAGGTGGTGGGCGGCGGCGGTGGCGGGCGACCAACCCTTGCCCAAGCAGGCGGCAAAGACCCCTCCAAATTAGCAGAAGCCCTTGATCAGGTTTCTGCTTATATCCGAGAAAACTTACAAGAAAAATAAATCCTTACTTTTTGCAAACCGACCTTTCACACGATTGAAACTGAGCTTCATGACCAAAGTCACACCGCTTCGCCAACAATACCTCGACATTAAACATCAACACCCGGACGCGATTGTATTTTTCCGCCTGGGTGATTTTTACGAGACCTTTGATGAAGATGCCAAAATCACCTCTCGAGAGTTGGACATCGTCCTTACCTCCCGTCCAGTCTCTAAAGGTGTACGGGTACCCATGGCGGGCATCCCCCACCATGCCGTCGAAAATTACCTCTCTCGACTGATTGACAAAGGCTATCATGTTGCCATCTGCGAGCAAGTTGCTGATGAACCTGAAGACGGCTTGGTCCCGCGGGAGGTCGTCCGTATAGTGACCCCTGGCACAGTAATTGAACCCGGCTTGCTGCAGCACCACCAAAACAATTATCTGGCGACGGCTTTTTACCAGGATAATCGGGCGGGCATGGCTTATGTGGACATTTCCACCGGTGAATTTGCTGCCACGGAACTCTCCGGTAAGGATATTCTCAATCAAATCCGATCAGAATTCTTCCGCTTAAATCCCTCCGAGATCCTCTGGCCAGAGTCCCTTCCGCAAATGGAAGGAATGCCCGGCTTTACTTCCACTTATGAAAGCTGGCATTTTGAATTAGGTCGTTGCACGGAATTTTTACAGGAGCACTTTGGTGTCGCCACCCTGGACGGGTTTGGTCTGCGCGGCAAACCAATGGCCGTGCGAGCAGCCGGCGCCATTCTCGCTTATTTAGAGGACACCCAACGCCAATCCCTTAAGCTCCTCGATGATTTGAGCACCTATACCCTCGCGGATTTCATGGTGTTGGATGCTGAAACCCGCCGCAACCTGGAACTAACCGAGACCATCCGCACGGGCAAAACCCAAGGATCCCTCTTGGGCATGCTGGACGACACCCGCACGCCCATGGGGGGGCGATTATTACACGCCTGGGTCAGCAAACCCTTGCTGGATGTGGATCAAATCCAGAAACGTCAGGATGCTGTGGCTTGCTTGTATCATAACGGCATGATGCGCGCTGAAATACTGGATGCTCTGGACAATTTTGACGATTTGGAGCGGTTAACCAGCCGTGTGATCTCGGGTCATGCCATCCCCCGTGACCTGGTGGCAATGCGTGAAAACTTGGCACGTTTGGAAGCGCTCAAAGCGATTTTCCCTGATTCCATTCCGGGATTAACGGAGACGATAAGAAAGATCCACCCCTGCAAAGATCATTATGCCCTCCTGCAAGCTGCCATCCAGGATGACCCCCCGGCCACCCTTGCAAAGATTGGCATCATCCGGAAGGGATTTTCTGCTGAACTGGATAACGTTCTGGATTCTTCCCAGCACGCTCGGGAATGGATTGCCAATTTGGAAAAATCTGAAAAAGAGCGCACTGGGATCAAATCGCTGAAAGTGGGTTACAACAAAGTCTACGGCTATTACATCGAGGTTACCAAATCCAACACCGACCTGGTGCCTGAGGGCTATATCCGTAAGCAAACCCTGGTCAATGCAGAGCGTTACATCATCCCAGAGTTGAAAGAATATGAAACCCTCGTTTTAAACGCAGAGGAGCGTATTCATGATATTGAGGGGCGGGTTTTTGCCCAGGTGTGTAACGAATTAGCCCAGGGCGCCAAGGAATTACTGGAAACCGCCCACGGCTTAGCAGAACTGGACGCCTATTGTTCCCTGGCTGAAACCGCTGCTTTAAACGGCTACCACCGACCGGAGGTGGTTGAGGAAAAATGCCTGCAAATCATCAATGGCCGGCATCCTGTGGTTGAAAAGCTGCGGACAGCTGAACGCTTTGTGCCCAACGATGCCATCATGGATAAGGATGAATTCATCCGCATCATCACAGGCCCCAACATGAGCGGTAAATCAACTTTTTTACGCCAGGTTGCCCTGATCGTGCTGATGGCTCAGATGGGGTCTTTTGTGCCCGCCGAAAAATCAAAAATTGGGCTGGTCGACCGCATCTTCACCCGCATCGGCGCCCAGGATGAGATTCATGCAGGACAATCGACCTTCATGGTTGAGATGATAGAAGCAGCCAATATTTTACACAATGCTACCCCACGCAGCCTGCTCATCTTGGACGAGATCGGGCGGGGCACCAGCACTTACGACGGTGTTTCGATTGCCTGGGCAATGGTGGAATTCATCCACAGTCACCCCGATTTGAAGGCTTATACCCTGTTTGCCACCCATTACCACGAGCTGACCCAACTGGCTGACCTGCTGCCTGGTGTCCGCAATTACAACGTCGCCGTCTCAGAATCGGACGGGAATGTGGTCTTTCTGCATAAGATCATCCCAGGAGGGGCAGACCGCTCTTATGGCATCCATGTGGCACAAATTGCGGGCTTGCCCAAACCCGTCATCCAACGAGCCAATGAGATCTTACAGCAACTTGAGAAATCCTCGGGGACAACCCTCCAGCAAACGCAAACCACCCGCCAGCAATTGACTCTCTTCCCTGAAAATAACCCCATGCTGGAGGCTTTCAAAGACCTAGACATCAACAGCCTCACCCCCATCGAAGCGCTGAATTTGCTGTATGATTGGAAGCGCCGCTTTCTGGGCGAAGACCGCTAGTCGCTTTTAATAATCTACTTAAACCTTCCTTAACAAAACGTACTTCCTCCAATTTCCCCTGTCTGCCATCTAAAATTTCCTTTCTCTCCATAATCTATTAATTAACCATTAGAAAGTTTATACAAAACTTTGCTCCTAGAGGGTTTAAGGGTAATGATTAATTTATTAGAAAGATAAAATAATACTGAAAGGAAATAAAATGACAGACTTAACCATGAAAAAATGCGTACCTTGTGAAAGTGACATTCCCCCCTTATTTGAAGATGAGATCGAAGAGCTAAACAAGCAAGTCCCCGATTGGGAAGTTGTGAAGGTGGATGGCGTCCCACGGTTGAAACGCAGCTTCAAGTTCAAAAACTTTGCAGAAGCACTGGCATTCACGGACAAAATTGGTGCAATTGCGGAAGAAGAAGGTCATCACCCAGTCATCGAGCTCACCTGGGGTAAAGTGACCGTGGAATGGTGGACACACAACATCAAGGGGTTGCACGAAAACGACTTCATCATGGCTGCAAAAACGGATCAAGCGTACAAGGATTAAATAGTCAACCTGTTAGACATAAGCAATGACACAGTCAGTTCTTGATGGCTTAAGGAGAATTCATTAAAATTGGTTTCTTATTTAGCTCAATTCGCTAAAAAGAATTAAAAATGACTGGATGTATACCTGTTCAATAGTTTTCGATCGTTGATTAGTCATCTTATGTAGAAAAAAGGAATTACTTATGCGTGAAAATAATCAAAAGAAGGACAAATCAAATATTGGGATAGCCATCGTTTTCGGTTTGGCACTTGGCGTTGTTTTTGGATTAATGTTTTTCCCCCACAACTTTGCCGTCGGCCCAGCCATAGGCATGTCATTAGGCATAATTGTCGGTGCAATAATGGATGCCAATCAGAAGAAAAAATCCCCAGATGCCGATCAATAGCCAATTCAATCTACGAACAGGCATATAATCCCCAAAAATTTTATATGAACATTGGGTTTCCAACCATTATCTAATCTATAGGACCAATTGCCCGGAATGTCAGGTAGGTTGCTATGCAAACCATACCTGACATTAAAGTGCACAATAATATAATTATATTGTCACTTACAACAACTTCCCCAGACGCTCAAACCAATCTTTAAAATACTGGTGGGATCACCCTCACGGCCTCTGGGCTCAGGGCAGGCTTCAGATCCCGCCCTACAATTGACTCTTCGTTGTTTTAGACAATCAGCTTTCAGCACGAGGTATGCAGCAACGAAGTCCCCGAAGTTTGAGCTGAGATGATCACCTTCCAGTTTTAAGCTTTAAGCTTTCACCTTTCAGCTTTGAGCTTTTTAGTTTGAGCTTCTACAACTCAAAATCACACTTCAAAGCCCGCCAGGCACCTAACCCACCCACGGGGATAACCAGGTTTTCCCAACCAGACTTCCTCAATAGGCTGGCTGCAATAATCGAGCGGTAACCACTGGTGCACAAAGGGATCACCTTGCGGTCCTTTGGTACGCTGTCCAAATTTTCAAGCAATTCTGTCAAATGAATGTGCTTACCATGCTTCAAACCTTCATCCGAAATCTCTTCTTCACCGCGCACATCGAGCACAAAGGGATTCTCATCGCTTTTCATCAAATCGCAAAATTCTTCAACTGAAAGCATCTTGATCGAATCAATCGGTTTCCCAGCACCAGCCCATCCCACCATACCGCCGTTGAGATAACCAGCCAGGTTATCAAATCCAATCCGGACCATCATGCGGGTGACATCCTCGATATCATCAGGGTCGCATACAAAGGCAACTGGTTTCTCATAATTCAAAAACCAACCCGCAAAACTGGGCAAGATCTCTTCCCACATGGAAATACTGCCTGGCACATGGGCGCCAGCAAAACTGACCTGGTCACGCGTATCCACAACATGCGAATTGCAAGAAGCCTTTTCAAAAGCCTCTGGCATCAACGGTCTGAGCTCCGGTAAACGTCCCATAATCGGTGCACCTGTTAAGTTGAGCACCTCCATCTGACGAAAATACGGGGGTCTTTCAAGCATTTTGCCGTGCAAATCAATAAATTCTTCCAGGGTCTCAACTTGCAGCTTGGGATTGAGCCGCCGCTCCAAACCGACCGTCGTCCAGGTACGCTCAGCGATCTCCGATCCACATACGGAACCCGCACCATGGGCTGGGCATACGATAATTTCATCGCCTAACGGCAAAATTTTCTTGAAGATCGAATCGTACATGTGGCCAGCCATCTCTTCCAGACGATCTTCCCCCAGCAGATCCACCCGACCGACATCACCGCTGAACAATGAGTCACCGCTAAAGATAATCCAGGGGTTGCCATCCGGGTCATGAAGCAAATAACTCATCGATCCAGGGGTGTGTCCTGGGGTATGCATTGCCTTGATTTTCAAACGACCAACCCAAAATTCCTGACCGTTTTCAGTCGGCCGACCATATTTATATTCCCACTGACCATCTGCATGAAAGATTTTTGCCCCTGTCGCCGCTTCAACCTCGCAGGAACCGATCACATAATCCTCATTACGGTGTGTTTCCAGCACCTGATCAATGTGAAATCCTGCAGTAGCAGCATCGCGCAGATAGCCATCAATATCACGGCTTGGATCGATGATCGTCGCCTCGCCTTGATCCGCAATCATGTATGAAAAATGCGCCAAGCCCGCTGATTTATATTGCTTAAATAACATGTTTGTTTCCTTCCTTTTCTAGTGTTGATTAATATGCTTCTTTGAAAGCCAGTTAAACTTTCCAAAATAATGATTATTGACTACAATTCTTCTTCCTCCTCTGGTGAGAAATCTCTCACTGCCAGGTGAGTAAAATCGTTCAAACCCCACACCACCCACTTATGCCGATCCGGCTCATAATACACCCTCGAAAAAGCTGTATTTATAAACCGAAAATGCACGCCCTGGTCATTAGCTTGGGGAGCAATCCCAAGAATCACATACATCAACTGATTGAGAATGCCCCCGTGAGAGACAATCAAATACCGCTCAGGCGGACGCTGCAGAATTTTGTGGATAGCCTTGCCCGCCCGCAAATAAAGCGCCCAATTCCCCTCCCCAGTCTTTCCCATGGAAGTGTAAGGGGTAAAGAAATCAGGTTTGGGCAGGACTTTTTCTGCTTCTTCCTTTTTTAATCCGGTCAGGACGCCCAAATTGCGTTCCTGCCAATCCTCATCCAATTCTAAGGGCCAATCAAAAGCCTCGCAGATCATTTTGGCGGTGGTTTGTGCTCGATCAAGAGGGCTCGAGATCACCCGATCAATTTGTGTGCCATCGGCTTGCCATCGGGCGATTAACCGCTTCACTTGATTAACGCCGCGCTTCGTAAGAGGAAAATCTTTTTGTCCCTGGTAAACGCCTTCTGCATTTCCAGCAGATTCTGCATGCCTGAGAAATATAAATGTGAAATAATTCATCCTTGATACTAATTCAATTTCATAAAATAATGTCTATGCCCCCTTAAGAGAGCCAGTCCTTTGCACCCCGCAGAAATTCTGCCCCCGAAACACGCTGCTTGCCGGCCAGCTGCAATTCATCCAGAACCAACAAACCCTCCTTGGTCCCCCAGGCTGGTTGATTTCTTACGATGGCTGGCGTTCCAGGTGGTATATCCAATCCTGTGTGGGCATGCGCTTGATAAACCTTCACTCGCGTGTCCTGCCAGAATTGATATGCCCCTGGCCAAGGATTGTAAGCCCTGACCATCTTCTCCAAAAATGCAGCCGGTTGATCAAAATCAATCAAGCCGTCTTCTCTTTTTAATCTTGGGGCATAAGTAGCCAATGTATCATCTTGGGGACGCGGTTGAATCTCACCGTGCACATATTTTGGCAGGGTTTCTGCCAGTAGGTCTGCACCTATGTGCGCCAATTGATCAAATAAGGCACCGGCGGTCATCTCTGGGGTGATGGGAATTTCTCGCTGACTTAAGATGGGTCCCGTATCCAGGCCCTTGTCCATTTTCATGATCGTCACGCCGGTTACATCATCATGCAGGATGGCAGCTTGAACCGGTGCAGCCCCCCGCCAGCGTGGCAGCAGGGATGCATGAACGTTTACACAACCATAGGTGGGCAACGTCAGGACGTTATCTCGTAATATCTGACCAAATGCCGCCACGACAATGACATCGGGCGCCCATTCCCGAAGCTGCTTAAGCGCGGCTTCTTCTTTGAGGGAATTTGGCTGGATGAGTGGTAAGCCTAATTCCTGGGTCAAGATCTTCACCTCCGGCGCTTGCTCCACTCGGCCTCTGCCAGCTGGTCGATCAGGTTGCGTCACCACACCAACGACGTTGAAGCGCTCATTTAATATTTGCAGGGTGGGTAAGGCAAAATCGGGTGACCCCATAAAAACAATTTTTATTTCCATAGGTTTTATTTTAACACACTTACTGCTGCTTTTACGCTTAGAACACAGTGACAAAAAGAGCTTTCCTTCGATCCAAAGTATAAAATGGCAGTAAATTTCAACCACAATCACGAACACCAATCATGCAACTTATTACTCTAATTTTCGTAAGTTAAATTAGGAAAGGTGATCACAAGAAATAATAATGAATTTGATTAACCCACAAATGGAAAGGCTTGACCTTGGAGAAAGACATGACACCTGAAAATAACTTTGATGAAAAAGAAAGTAATGAAGAATTCCCCCACCCCTCACCTGTATTCGATGATCAACCCGTCACGCAAAAAGAAGTTAACAATGAAAATGGCTCCGATGAAGCATTGACCACACCCGAGAAAATCCCCGGCACGCCTTCAGCTGAGCAAGAAAAAGGAAAAGAGCAGAAAAAAGCACCACTAACAGCCAGCGAAGCTCGCACGATGGCTTCTCTTGCACATCTCAGCGTTCTGTTAAACTTGGCCACAGGGTTTTTGGGCATTATTGCAGCCCTGGTTATTTATTTTGTTTATAAAGATCGTTCCCGTCTGGTTGCCTATCACGCCATGCAAGCTTTTATCTTTCAAGCGCTCATCTGGCTTGGCGCAGGGATTCTCGCTGTAATTTTCATCACCTTCGGCACCGCCTTTTTCTTCTTGGTGATCCCCTTATTATGCCTGATCCCTGGCTTTTTATTCTTGCTTGCCATCCCAGCATCTCTGATTTATGGCGTGGTAGGGGCTGTACAAGTCAACAACGGCGAGGATTTCCGCTACTGGTTGGTTGGTGATTGGGTAAGGGATATTTTAGAACCCCGTTCTTGATTACTGCAATCCATAATACTCAATTAGAAGGTTTCTATACCTCGTCCAGTTGTAGAACTTGGCAATTAAAAAACTGGATTTACGTGAGACGCCATCAATATTCTCAATGGGTCCTTTTGCACAGATGGGTTCCGAAGCCTTCGAGACCTGCTATCCGGGTTGAATCGGCTCAAGTAATACCACACACCGATAGCCCGAATCATCGCTAAGCCAGGTAACCATGCCATTGACTGCTTCACCTTGATCCGCCCATTCGTCAGGATGTCTGGCAGCTTCAAATTCCCCAGAGGATATAGGCTGAATCATTTCGGTTTCCACAGCCTCTTCAACCGGACGGCATTCTTTTCCTGCAACCCTCGAACTGAATTCTCCTAGTTGAATAGGAGCCAACGTAATCACCTATAATAACCGTCAGGACATCCTTTTTCTCCCTGGGCAGTGGCTTGGATGACTGCTCTCACCAAACCACAGGTTACCATCAGTAACCCCAAGATTAGAATCACCTTTTTAATCATGTTACACCTCCAATAACTGGTTATATTTACTAATGTAAGTTCACTATAGCATATGGGGTGTTAAGCCAGCGTTAAGTCCCACAGCAAACAGCATTATTTAGACTAATGAAATTTATAAGCCAAAAGGATTACAGAACAATCTTTTATTACCATCTATTCGGGTCGAAGCCCCTCACTCCAACGCAATCTTGATACGATAGCTAACTCAAGAATAAATTCTTATCCTTTATCAGACCAGTATTTCAAGATCCCCCAAGCAAGGGCGCGATTATGGAAGCTTTCGTCGGCGGTAGGCGCGTTGATCATTTTGCTGAGTACGGTGATTGTAGCGGTTAACGCACAGCTTTTGCGTAGAATAAGGAGCTAGATATGAGAAACACAACTTTAATTTGAGCAATTCGTATTTTTTAACCAAGAGGTCGCCTCTCCCCCTCCAAACTAGTTAATCTGGCCAGTAATTTCTCCGGAGAGATCAAAAATCGTCGGAAGGATAATAGCGGTTTGATTCATTCTGAAACGGATGATTGTTTATAGCACTTCCCAGATAACTATAAACTAGGCCAGCAACAGTTAGAACCCCAAACAAACCAGCGCTCAGTAAGAAACTTTGGCATCCGTCTTTCATCCCCATCACATTTTCGTTAAAAATTGAGTATTGAAAGGATGGTCAGACACTCTCTAAGCTCACCACTGGTGTGATTCTGCCCAATTTTAGAGCAACCATAAATCATGATGTTTTAATTTAAATGCGTGCTAAAGTAACTCGTTGAAGGACGCCAGATTGGAGATCCGGTATGGTTAAAATCATGCCAAGCTTGCGCCACCCAAATTGTTGTAAGGTTATTGGGGCAAAACTTATCAAGAAAATCCATTGCACCATTAGAATTACCAGTCACAACACCTGGATTCCAATAGTTTTGTCTATATATATATTCCGTTCCATCTGCTCTTCGACATTTTATTGTGCAGGCTACCCAGGTGAAACCGATTATGTTGATGGTGGCGGCCGGATCGATCCAAATGTTATAAAGACACTTAATTTTGTTCACATTTTCCATAACATTGGTATTATAAGAAGAAGCTTTGGCAGATGAGGTTCCAACTTAATAGGGATAGGTAGCGGTTGAAGCATAAAATGCTTTTGCGCTTGATGGCAAGAACGGCAGAAACAAAACCATGACCAACAGAATTCCCATAGCAATTTTGGCGTATTTCCTCTGCATTTTTCACTCTCCTTTCTCTTTCATTAAGTTCATGTATTGGTCAAGCGCTGCTTCATATCGCTGTTGGACATCCACAGGCATCACATCGACAATTTCCATGACCAGGGTGACCTTGGAGGATAGTTCGTAAATCTCACCGGAAAGTCCAATGCCATAATCCGTGACTTCCAAAACATTTCCTGTTGCTGGATCAATGCGGTAAAACACGATAAAGCCATTCAAAGGTTCCGAAAGCCAATGGAGTTCATAAGGTTCTTCCATGACCGTCGTTTGGACTCTGAGTTGATATTCCTTGCCCCCGTCATTAAAGACATATCCTGCCTTGATATTAGGGTTGAGATTAACTTCCTGCGCATTTTCAAACCATTCTATGATAGTTCCAATGCCACTTCTGATTTTTGTTGGGGTTGCAATATCCAGGTTCTCAGATGTATCATTTTCAAAGAACTCCGTCAACTCCCGCTCCAGCAAAGTCAGATTTCCGCCATTTCCCTCGGCATCCGACACAACAACTTGTATCGGGGTTCCATTCTCATCACTGTTGACAATAAACCCCCCAAGCCCAAGGGTGCCTTTGTCATCAATGATCATATCCCAACTGTCATATATCTGGATCGGAGGAAACATGCCCGCAGTGCTGTAAGGCGCATTTTCATCTTCCTGGCGATCTTCCAAGCTTCTATCCCAGGTTCTTTGGGTAAGGTGCAGCCAACCCGGCTTTGAAAGGTATTCCAGGTTCACCTGCTCCAATCGATTCAGTTCTGCAAGGACATCCTCAATCTCAGTAACTGATAACCCCTGTGTATCTTCAGGTAAGTTGGCTTCTGGTATGACCTCGGGGTTTGCGGTTTCTCCCATAGTTTCAGGTGTCTCAGTGTTGTTGTCTTGATCCTCTCCAGCGGGATTATGGGATTTGGCAGGGTTGGATTCAACTGGCTGCAACCCAGGAGCGATCAAGACATATATCACGAGCCCAAAAACAATGATTGTAACCAGAATGGAAATATTTTTAAAATGTTTCATGTTTTCCTCCTATGAATCATTTTCTTAAAATGTTACATCTCTAAGAACTGCTTGGATGCCTAAAGGGCATTATACCATATGGTGTATTAAGTCAGCGTTAAGTCGGAAGGGTTGAGGAGATCATTGGCATTTACGGGCAACCAGATGGTGAAATTACTGCCTTGGCCAGGTGTACTGGTCACTCGCAGGTGTCCGCTGTGTAACTGCACAATATGGGCAGTGATGGCTAATCCCAGCCCGGCACCGCCTTTTTCTTCTTGGTGATCCCCTTATTGTGCCTGATCCCTGGCTTCTTATTTTTGCTTGCCATCCCAGCATCTCTGATTTATGGGGTGGTGGGGGCAGTCCAGGTCAACAACGGCGAGGATTTCCGCTATTGGCAGGTAGGCGATTGGGTTCGGGATATTCTTGAGTAAAAATTTAACCTAAAAAACCTTATTGTTCTCACAACAAAGGAGGCTGCCCAACAATTGGAATGTATCGCAAAATGTTGGACAGCCTCTAATAAATTGTGATGAAAAAGGATTAATCTAATCCTCAACCACCTCTACCTTCTCGACCCTTTTTGCCTTTTCCTTCAGCCCAATCGGGCTTTCCGTGCTTCCCTTCTTGTTTCTTTTCTTCCCATTTTCGCTTTTCTTCTTCCCATGCCAGTTTTTCTTTTTCCCATTCTCGCTTTTTATCGTCCAGTTTACCTTCATGTTCAAACTTGAATTCTAAGGCTTTTCTTTCTTGTTCATGGCGATGTTGAAGATTTTCTCGTTCTCGTTCCTGTCGCCATTTCATTTCTTCGCGCTCTCGCTCTTGACGATGTTTCATCGCTTCCCAATCTTCTTCAATCGTCATACCGATGTTCGAGGTTTCAACGTCTGGCTGAGGCGCTACTTGAACTGGTTCTGCAGGAACAACATTCGGCGCGCTTGTAACAACCGATGGGGGCGGGGTTGGGGTTGGCTCCTCTTTTTCAATTTCCTTTGTACCCGGCAATGATTGGGTTAGAAAATCTTTAATCGAATCCAGTAAAGAGTTCTTATCGACTTTCGGTTCAGATTGCGATCCCTCTGTTCCAGGCAATTCCTTGTTGAGGGCATCGCTAATAATGTTGAGTAAATTGCTTGCTAATCTGTCAGTGTCTTTTTCGTCTGTCATTTCGTCCTCCTATTTTTTTAACACCTTGCCGAATAACCATATCAGCAGCACAGAAAATACCAATGCTGTTAGCAATGATACAAGGATGCCGCCAGTTCCTGTAGCACCTAAAAGACCAATTAGGTAACCACCAATGATGGCACCAACAATGCCAATAATGATGTCTCCAATTAAACCAAAACGACCAATTTTTCCAAAGATGCGTTTGGCTTGCCATCCAACGATAGCGCCGATAATAGCCCATAAAAATATTGTGTAAACTGGCATAATTTTTCCTCTCTATTTTTTACAGTTTAATTGATACAATTATTCAAAAAATGATACTTCAATTGTAATTTCATTTCTCAGGCGTGTCAATTTCACCTTCGGCTTCGAATGTTACCGCTAATCGCCCTCTGCTTCGAGGAATTTGCGGCCAATCCAGAAGATTAGCAAGCCGATCATAAATCCGCCAGCGGTCAGCAATAAACCCTCCCCTAACCGCCTTTGAGGTCCATTATAGCAGGCTTTTGCCAGGTCTTTCCCCAATTCGCTAATAAATTCCTGGTTGGGTTCAATAGGCTGAAGCCTTTCTTTTAATTTATCTTCAAGAGCCTTGAGATCCGCCACAAAAATATCTTGTTGATCCATAAGCACAATTCCTAGATTTTATCAGGCAATGCTACCAAGCCAACAGTCTTGGGACCTAAATTTGCAGCCACTGAAATAGAAAGTTCCGTAAAAATAATTTCCGAACAGTTCAAAGCTTTTTCAACCTTATTTTTTAGGATCTCAGCGGACTCCCAATCCTGAGAGTGAACAACAGCTACTTTGATCTTGATCCCATCGAACCGATCCTTGACCAAGGAAACCAGTCTATCCAAGGATTTTTTTCTCGTCCTTGTCACACTGGCCATATTCAAGGCACCTTCTTGCAGCTTGATGATCGGTTTGATATCCAGTAAGGACGTCAAAGCTTTCGTGAGTAGGCTCACGCGCCCAGATCGGTGGGCATATTCAAGGTCATCCACTGTTAAAACAATCATCACTTTGTCTCGAATTTCTGACAATGCGGCAAGAATCTCCTCGATGGTTTGCCCCGCTTGCTCACGCAGTCGTGCTTCCCTGGCCATGAATGCCAGAGCAGCCGAGCCGGCATAAGAATCAAAGGAAATGACCTGAATTTTCTCCTTTAACGCATTAGCAGCATGGCGCACCATAGATATTGTGGAGGACATTTTCCCTGATACGTTCAACGAAAGCACAGTATCCCCCACATCAAACACCTTTTCAATAAAATCTTGAATGCGTGCCGGGGATGGCGCTGCTGATTGCGGGTGATTTTCCTCCCCTTCTGTCAATTTGTAAAACAAGGTTGGCGTTAAATCTTCACCCTGGTAATACGTTTTGTTCCCAATTTGAATGGGCATTGGCAGAATGTTCAATTGATAGTCTTCTGCCCATCCTTCTGGCATGTCTGCTGATCCATCGACAAGAATTCTAAACATTTGTTGACTTCTCCTGTTTAACGGCGTTTTTCTCTCGTAAATCCATTAATGTGCGATGATACAAACTTTTAATCGCACCTTCACTTTTCCGCATTATTTTCCCAATCTCAGCGTTTGTTAACTGATCGACAAATTTCAAAATCAATAATTCTTGACGGTTTGGGGCAAGATCTCTAATTTGTTCTAATAATTTTTCGACTTCCTGACTGTGAACAATCTTTGCCTCCGGATAGAACTCTCCTTCAACGGCATACTGTCTTGATACTGCATCAATGGGAATTTCTTGCTTCCGAGACTGATCTCGGTGGAAATTCGCCACCAGGTTATGGGCGATACGATACAACCAGGCAGAAAAAGGCAATCCCATATGCTTATAGCGCTTGATATTGTTCATCGCCTTGAAGAACACCTTTCCAGTTAAATCTTCCGCATCTTTTACGCTGCCCGTCCGATAGTAAATATAGTTATAAATCCGCTCAACATAGCGCTGGTAAAGCACGCCAAACGCGGCGGGATCGTTTTTTGCAGCGTTGATCAGGGCTTTTTCATCATTTTTGACGCTCAACGTACCAACCTTTGCGGGTCTATATTAATTAACCTAAAAACATATTTTAAGTGACGCAGCACTTGACTCTATCATACACCATTAATCAACAATGAAGGCTCTCCGAAAGTTTACCTCTTTCCCTTTTTCCAAAAATAAATAAGACGATTGACCGCTTAGAATCATCGGAAAATTAAAACAATTAACGGCTAGGCTTAAGCGCAAGTCTTCTTCTGAAATATAGGGATAATCACCGTTCTTAAAACCAAGGCCAACAGTGGAAGTCATGACTCGCCTTGTGAAAGGTGCGGGATCAGGGGGGTCATCATCCATTAGCGCTTGGATATAGTCTGCGCACGCGCAATCTTCGTCCCCATCCCGTCCCTTGTATTCCCCGGTGATAATAAATGAGACTATCTCCGGTTTCATAATCATTAAATAGGCAGCCGTAGCACTTGCAACCACAAATGAGGCTGCCAGTACACGATCCGCCGCTGAGGCTCGTGTAATGCCTTGCGTTCCTGCACTTGTGCGCTGAATCAAGCTTTTACCTTGCAAATTTTGTCGGCTGATGACGGCAGGTGAATTTCCAAAATCAAACTCTGGCGGACGGAAACCGTCCACTTCACCCATGGTCAAGGAATTTGGCAGATTCTTCTTTAAAGCGATGGCTTCTTCAACAGTGCTCACCGGAAAAATCTGTGAGGCGCTAGCATTGAAGGCATAAGCTGCGGTGGTGAACGCTCGAATGACATCAATGACAACCACTGTCCCTCTTGCCAAGTGTGCTTTATGAAGTGGATAATATAAAAATTTTGTCATAATTTTACAGGTTAGCACGCATAAAAAGTCCGTATTTGCATTGAATAGGCATGGTGCAATTAACTTATATTGTATAATAACATCTGTTGTCAAACCATAGAACTTTTAGCCGATTTTTTGCCAAAAGGAGAACAATTATCAATCACACAAATTTCGATTTTTCCAGCAACGATGGTCTCAAGTTGTTTGGGAGAGCTTGGCTCTCATCCAACCCGGAGCCAAAAAACATAGTCAATCTTATCCACGGGTTAGGTGAGCATTCCGGCAGGTATGCCCATGTCGCCGAGGCATTAAACGGTGCTGGGTACCATCTGGCAGCCTTTGACCTCCGCGGTCATGGTCTTTCAGAAGGGAAACGAGGCCATGCCCCAGGATATGATCAGATCTATGATGACATCCAATCCTTCCTCAAGCAAACCCAGCAGCGATTTGGGTTTGGGAAGCGTCCCTTTCTATATGGACATAGCCTGGGTGGAAGCCTGGTGATCAATTTTGCCTTAAAGCGTGACCCTGAACTCTCAGGGGTGATCGCCACCGCCCCAGCACTAGCAACAGCCTTCAAACCACCGAAAATTCAACTGGTTATGGCGAAAGGACTGGCAAAAATACTCCCCGCAATGACCATCAGCAATGATCTTAAGGCGGAATACCTTTCTCGCAATTTGGCAGTTGTCAAAGCCTACCAAAATGATATCCTCGTGCACGATCATATTTCTGTCAAACTTGCTACAGAGTTGTTTGAAAGAGGCGAAGAAGCCCTGGCACATGCCCAGGATTGGCAACTACCCTTACTCTTGATGCATGGCACTGCTGATCGGATCACTTCGCATCAATCTTCAAAAATATTTGCTCAAAATTCCGATGGGATGGTTAAATTCTTGCTCTGGGAAGATTTCTATCATGAACTACACAATGATATCGGTCAAGAGAATGTCCTCAAAGAAATAATCACCTGGTTAGATCAAATCGAAAATCAGGGATGAGATTAATTGTCCTTCCTTGACCCCTAACCGTAGGGCGATTAAAATAAGGTTATCAAAAAATTAACACAACGTTAAGCTGTCATTTAATGATTAAGGAGAGTGTGCATGCACCAATCTCAACATAGAAAAGACCTGGAATCGCTCGATCCAGGCCTTTTTGAATTAGTTAACCATGAGACCGAGCGACAGGCGAAACGATTGATTATGATCCCCAGTGAAAGCTCAGCCCCTAAGGCGATCCGCACATTGCTGGGGTCTTCCTTTACCAACGTCTATGCCGAAGGATACCCACGACCTGAAACGAGAGATTACACCGAAGCGGACTTATTAGACTACACGAATATGATCGGCACCTACAAGCGCTACAGTGATCCACGCTATTACAAGGGTGTTGAATACGTGGACATCGTGGAAGCCTTAGCGCGGCGGCGCTGCGCTGAAGCTTTTGCAGCGAATGGATTGACCGCCGATGATCTCTACGTCAATGTTCAGCCGCTTTCAGGCGCCCCCGCGAATAACGCGGTGTATACCGCCTTACTTTCCCCGGGTGATACAATCCTGGGCATGGACCTCCTGCATGGCGGGCATCTCACCCACGGGTCTGCCGTCAACCGCTCAGGCATGCTTTACAATGCCCAGCATTATTCTGTTAACCCCAAAACAGAGCTCCTGGATTATGACGCGATTTTAGCACAAGCCACCGAACTAAAGCCCAAGATTATTATTGCGGGTTACTCCAGTTATCCCTTTGTACCTGATTGGGAAAAATTTAGGCAGATTGCCGACAGTGTGGGCGCAATCCTCTTAGCCGACGTCTCCCATATTGCGGGAATGATCGCCGCTGGCGTAATTCCATCACCGGTAGGTTTTGCCCACATCATAACCTTCACCACCCACAAAACCCTCATCGGTCCACGCGGCGCTTGCATCATCACAGATAACCCAACCTATGCCAAGAAGATTGATAAGGCGGTTTTCCCCGGTGAGCAAGGCGGTCCTCATATCAACACTATTGCCGCCCTGGCGCTTACCTTCAAGCTCGCAAAAACAGATACATTTAAAGCCCTGCAAGAGCAAATTATCAAAAACGCAAAAGCTTTCGCTGATCAGCTTAAAAAACGCGGCATCAGGGTGCCCTACGACGGCACCAACACCCACATCGTCCTGCTCGACTGTAAATCCATCAAATCCCCAGATGGCGCATACTTAACGGGTGACATCGGTTCCAGAATTCTTGATGTGGCTGGCATTGTCGCCAACCGAAACACAATTCCGGGAGATCGCTCAGCTTTCTCAGCCTCCGGCATCCGCTTTGGCACACCCTGGCTGACCCAACGAGGCTTTACAGAAAAAGAATGCCGGCAAGTTGCTGATATCATTGCCGACTTGTTTGAACGTACCACCCCTTATAACATGCCTGGACGAAAATCTCCTAAACGGCGTGCCAAGGTCGATTTCAAAGCCCTTGAAGATGCAAAAATTCGGGTAAAAGCCCTGGCAGATTGGGCAGATGACCTAAACGACAATACGGCCAACTCCGGCTATCCCCATTTCTTTGATATTGAAGATAATCTTGATGCACCTTGGGCTAGTTTCCGCCTTTCAGGTGATCAAATCCGATTGTTCATGGCTTATACCTTTGCCAGTGATGTCGAAGCATTGGCACCAGGTCAATCGCAGCCCACACTCCTGCATACCAGCGAGGGGGATGTCAAAGGCATAATCACCTGTGAAACGCCCTTCTCCTTTATCCTGACGGTGCCAGGAAAACAAGCTGGGCTTGCCAGTGCCTGGTTGAGAGACCTTTCGGATGCTTACATCAAGTTTGACAATGATCTTAAAATGCGAGTCCCTGGGCCTATGCGAATTGAAACAACAACACCTATGGAGCCCCAAGAATCTGCTGGGGACCCGGTTGGACAGCAAAAGCCATATTACATCGGCATGGAAAATGATCAACACCAGGGGGACGAGCTCCCGGCCTTCAAGTGGAACCCCGATGAATCGGAAGCTATCAAAGAGACTCCGCTGCATGACACCCATATCGAAATGGGTGCTAAGATGGTGCCCTTTGCCGGGTGGGATATGCCCGTCTGGTACTCATCGGTCCTTGAGGAACATTTAGCTGTCCGTAAAGCTGCGGGTTTATTTGACGTCACCCACATGGGCGTTTTTCAAACAGAAGGACCTGATGCGGGTGTCTTCCTTGACAGTGTTTGTGGAAATGATATCAGCAGTTTGGCAATCGGCGAATCATGTTACACCCATTTTCTTGACCAGGATGCCAATGTCATCGACGACTTGCTGGTCTACCGCCGAGGCAAGGAAAAATTCCTGGCTGTGGTCAACGCTTCTAATGATGATAAAGATTGGGCGTGGCTAAACGCTGTGCGCTTGGGCAAAGTGAAGGTGGATCATCAAAGCCCTTGGGCCGTTGCCTTCGGTTCAAAGGTCATCCTGCGCAATTTGCGAGATCCGCAAGCCGGTGAGGACATGCGGGTGGATATTGCCATCCAAGGCCCAAAGTCTCGCGATGTTCTTCTCAAATTAGATGTTTCGCCTGCCGATCGTGAAGCTATCCTCGGTTTGAACTGGGCGGAGCTTTGCGAGGTTCATCTGGACGGTATCAACCTTGTCATCTCGCGGACTGGGTATACAGGGGAGCGGATGGGCTTTGAATTATTCGTCCATCCTGATAAAGCGGTGTCTTTGTGGCATAAACTCCTGGAAGCAGGAAAACCGCTGGGCCTCCTGCCCTGTGGTTTAGGTGCTCGGGATTCCCTGCGGACAGAGGCGGGCTTACCGCTTTATGGGCACGAGATGGGTGGATTGCTGAACCTCGGTGTCGGTCAGGCTGGGTTCAGCGCATTTGTAAAGACCTATAAACCCTGGTTCATTGGCCGAGATGCTTACTTAAAACAAGAAGAAGCTCAGAAGAGCATCGTGATCCGCTTCCGATTTGATGAAAAACGCACGAAGATGGCACACCTTGGCGACCCCGTTGTTGATGATCGCGGCAAAGTTATCGGCACAGTCACGAGTTGTGCAATCGACGGTGAGGGCTTCTTAACAGGCCAAGCTTACCTGCAAGAAAAATATGCTGAGGAGGGCACTGGCATTTACATCTACCAAGGTTCTCCACAAAAAGCTGATAAAGCACCTTCAGAACTTACACAAGGCGACCGGGTCACCTTACCATCCCCGGCAACCGTTATTAGTCGATTTCTAAGATAAGGAGAGGTTATTAAATGCATACACTATGGGACGAGCGATATGCCCTGAGAACGGATAATATGGGAAGTTCTGCTATCCGAGAATTGTTAAAGTTGACAGCAGAACCGGATATCATCTCATTTGCTGGCGGGTTGCCAGCACCAGAGCTATTTCCCATTGAAAAATTCAAGGAAGCTGCTGATATCGTCTTATCAGAAAAAGGGCAATGTGCCCTGCAATATGGCACGACGGAGGGTTACCAACCCCTGAGGGAGATGATTGCCCATAATGCCACGAAATACGGCATTCGAATCTCTGCTGATAACGTGCTGATTACAACAGGCTCCCAGCAAGCCCTTGATCTCTTGGGAAGAATTTTTATCAATCGCGGCGATCGTGTGCTTGTGGAATCACCAACCTATTTAGGTGCGCTACAAGCTTGGAATGCCTACGGCGTCAAATATGTCACCATCCCGTTTGATGAAAATGGCATGCGCACCGATTTTCTTGAGTCTCGTCTGCGAACGGGTATCAAATTCATCTATGTGCTGCCTAACTTCCAGAATCCAACAGGGGTCACCTTATCCCTGGAACGAAGAAAACAATTAATTGAAATATCAGACGCCTATGGGGTCCCTATCGTCGAAGATGATCCTTATGGGCAACTCCGTTACGAAGGCGAACACCTTCCCCCAGTGGTTGTCCTCGATGATGAAATGCGGGCCAAGGAGGTGCCGATCTACAGTGGAAATGTCATTTACACCAGCACTTTCTCTAAAATTTTAGCGCCGGGGTTGCGCATTGCCTGGGTCGTGGGCCCAACAGAAGTAATTAGAAAATTAGTCCAGGCAAAACAAGGCAGTGACCTGCATACGTCGACCTTGACACAATACCTCACCTACCAGATGGCAAACAGCCCATGGATGAAAACACACATCCAAAAGATCCGGAAAACCTATCGGGAAAGACGCGACGTGATGTTGCAAGCCCTATCAGAGTATATGCCGGAGGGTGTGCAGTGGACTTCGCCCAAGGGTGGTTTGTTCTTGTGGGTGACACTTCCCCACGACATCGACACCAGATCCATCTTTGAGGCGGCTGTTAAAGAAAAAGTGGCCTTCGTTCCTGGCTCATCTTTCCATCCTCAGGGTGGCGGTGGCAATACCATGCGGTTGAATTTCTCGAATACAAAACCAGAGCTGACCGTTGAAGGCATCAAACGTCTGGCTAAGGTGATCAAGGATAAGATCGCATCGATCCAATAGAAATATTGAAAATTCATAAAGGGGCAGGTAATCGCCGAACCGCAACACCTTGTGCCTGACCCCTTCTTTAATCCCAAAAGAGGGTGCGAGAAATTTCTCGCACCCTCTTTTATTTTTAATAAACTCAGTATCTATGTCTTTGGCTCTGCTGCCAAATCTTAAAATTGGTCAGGATTGAGCCGCCGATAAACTCACGCAAGATGGAGTTATCGGGGATGAATTTGTTATCAATCGGTAAAAACCACTGCAAGAATTTAAACAATCGTTTTGCTTCAATGTACTCTTTTGTGCCATATGGAACCTGGCGCAGCAGGGGCTCTACCAGGGGCTTTAAAGCGGTTAGTTCATAAGCCAGGGCGGAATTAAACATCACATCGGCGTTTTCCTGGTAGGGGAAGATATGCTGTTTTTCTCCCTTTCTGACCATCTCCCAATTGCTGATGGTTTGCTGAGCTGTGTAGCCACGATCTCGAGAGTCCCGTAAAATTCGCCGCAACTCACGGGTATCCGTCGTTGAGATGCGATTATGACGATCAAGGTTCAATTGGGTCAGGCAAGAAACATAGATTCTGAAGGTTTGTTTCGGGGGAATATCCTCGATGAGTTTGGGGTTGAGGCCATGGATCCCTTCCAGGATGATGATTTGGTCGCGCTCGAGTTGGACTTCTTCGCCCGGTTCATTGACGCCAAGTTTGAAATTAAATCGGCGCATTTGGACTTTTTCTCCCGCCGTTAATCGCTTGATGTGGTCATTTAACATCACCCGATTGACAGCATCAATATGCTCGAAATCATATCGCCCATCTTCGGTGCGGGGGGTGTCTTTGCGATCGACAAAATAATTGTCCATCTCAAGAGCAAAAGGCGAGATACCCTCCGTCAAGAGTTGAATGGTCAAGCGTTTAGAAAAGGTTGTTTTGCCAGAAGACGTTGGCCCAGCAATTAAGATGACCTTGATCCGGTCCTTCTGGCTCTTGATGGTGTTGGCTATTTGTGAAATTTGTTGCGCGTGCAGCGCTTCCGAGACCAAAATGACCTCATCTATGCGGCCGTCAGTGATTGCATCGTTGAGCGCACCCACGCTTTGGATTCCTAAAGTCTCTAGCCATTCCCCATATTGACGAAAAGTCGCCAGTAATTGTGGGTAACTCGGCATGGGCGATAATTTATTGGGTGAATGGCGCCGAGGAAAACGCAAGACAAATCCCATCCCCACTAACCTGAGGTCAAACCACTTCAGATAACCCGTTGATGGCACCATGTAGCCGTGGTGATAATCTCGTTTGCAGCGCAAGGTATACAACACCAAATCATCGCTTTGACGGTATTTAAGCAGCCTTAATTTATCCACCTGGCTATGTTTTGCAAAAAACGCTTTAGCTTCATCCAGGCTGACTTTTTCTCGCACCATCGCTTCATCTGCCTTTACAAATTCACGCATGCGCGTTTCTAAGGCTGTGAGATGTTCTTCGGTGAAGGGTTCTTCTTCAGGCACATGACAATAATAAGCCCCGGATGACACCGAGTGATCAATCGTCAAGGACCAGTTCGGGAACAATTCAATAAAGGCAACTTCCAAAAGGAAAGTCAATGACCGCCGGTAAATCCTGGCCCCATCTGAATCGGACATATTGATGGGGCTCACTTGCGCATCCGCAGATATTGGGTATGTCAATTCTCTTAGATTATGGTTGACGATCGCACCCACAATTTTCGGCTTTTCTGGGTCCTGATACACCTTCATAAATTCACCAATGGGCGTATGGCGCGGACCCCACATGATGGTGCCATCATCCATAACGACTTCTACTGTTTCACGTTGTATGTCTTTTACTTGTATTTTTTCTACCATGTATTAAACCTTCGTATTAACCGCTTCAAACCGATTGATTGGTTTCCACGAGTTGAAATTAATTTTCTCCTGGCAGCAACATCGGGATTTGTGCAAAATCATCCGGTGTCAAGCCATCCAAGGAACCCATAACGCCAGTATAATCGCTCAACAATGTCGCCTGATCGAATTCTGAACTTTCAGGTATGACCACGTCAATAATGCGGGTTTGATTCGCATGACCCAGACCACCTCCAAAGACCCATTGCGCTGCCTGCAAACCAATATTACGCACACGCCAAACGCCTTCGGTGGGGTAGCCTTCTTGACTGAGCACGACAGCAGCGTAAGCCCATTCCTCCGGGTTGCCTTCGGGCAAAAAGCTTAATGGCAGTCGGATGGTAACCGTGCTTTGAGCAGGATCCACCAGGATAGTCATTGCACTCGAAGCCTCAGAATATTCCTTAGGTTCCAAGGTTTCTGGGTCAGGCTGAAGCACTTGCGGCGTCCAACCCTCCGCCCAAATGCCATATTCCCAACCATAGTCTTCCATCAGCGCTGCATTGCGTCCCGGGAATAACATCCGGGCACCAGTACCTTCACCGGGGTCTGTGTCAATATAGACATCCAGGGTTTGGATAGATAAGTCGTTCGGTGAACCCCATGAATTATCAATCGGACCCACCAAGCCAAAGACGAAGACCAGGTTCTCGCCATCTAAGCCCACCATAAATTCCTGAGCATCGAATACGGAATCCTGGAAAACGGCATCGGTAGGATAGGTATAGGTGCCGGGACCATAATCATCGCCAACTGGATCTTCAACCTCCAAAAATGCACTGATTTGTCCCAAGTTTGGAATGACCACCCGAGCGGGGCCGCCAACGGGCATCTGAAGACCGTCAGGTTCAATTACCAGGCCCATTTTGAGGGAGTCACCAGCGGATAAATCGCCTAAAACTTCTAAAGGCAGTGAAATTTCAACGATCTCGTCACTGGCTGCGGTGCCAAAGGTGGTGTCAAGTGCTTCCCAACCCGATTCTGACCCGTCATAGGGATTAAGCGTATCACCGCCCGACCACTCAAATAATTTGCTGGCGTTAAAACCCAGTAATTGCTCAGACTCCCGACTGAAAGCAGAGGCCACAATGCCCGTGTCAGGTAAATTGAAATAGAAACCGGTTGTCTTACCAGCTAAAGAACCGCTAACATCCAGACGTAAGTAAAGATTTTCCTCGTCGATTGTGTAAAACAAACCGGAAACAGGCATTTCCGCTGCCATTTCATAGTAAGCTGCTGAGTCCCAGGCTTCATCAATAAGACCATCAATCACAGGGGTAGAAATGCCGCCAAATTGTGTCGTCGGACTTACAGCTCTTGCTTGAATAATCGGCACCTGGACAAAGCGTGGCACTTCAATCCCAAGTGCTTCGTAAACGCCGGCCAACAAAGCCCGATAACCTTCATCAAAATAGCTATCCTGACCAGAATCCTGATCATCACCATACCACCAGAACCAGTCCGATCCCTCAGCCAGGTACATGAAATCAAAGGCTTCTGCCAATGCTTCTTCGTCAACGCTTAATTCACCGTTTTCGTATTGCGCTAAGTCTTCACGCACTTTCGCCAGATAATCCCAGGCAATGGCTTCCTCAGTTTCACCAATCCAGGTGTCATAATTTGGGCTGAACCATGCGCCAGGGAAGAGGTCTTCGATGGTGCGTTGTTCAGGGAACATTTCCAGGTATGTTGAAGGGGTGACTACTTCCAAAACCTCACTGCCCGCCAATTCTTCATACATTGCATTCAGAAAATCATTGCCGTCATTGGGATAATATTCCCAGGCGTTTTCACCATCGAGGATGATGGAAACAATATGCGGTCCTTCAATCTCATTTTCAACAAAATAAGCATGGACGCCTTCCAGGTGGCTGACCAAATCATTTGCAGCCGCTTCTGCTCCCATGCCCGAATATACAAAACCAAGGTTATCAGATAGGGCACCGTCCCGGAAGAACATCGCCACCTGGTTGCCAACATCATCTGTAACGTAATAAGGCCGGTAAAGTTCATCGGCTTCGTTGACAAAACCTTCCCCATCTCTGGTAAAAGCATCAATACCGAGGGATTTTGCCAACACAGTTTCACCCGTTTGCATAAAGGAATAGCCAGCTTCTGCCACCAGAGGCACAATCGCTTGTGCTACGGATCCTTCACCTGGCCACAAACCTCGTACGTCCCGTCCAAAGTTCTCTTCATACATCTCGACGCTGGTTTCCAAATGGGCTTGCGCATCTTGCGGATAGGAAAATTCCTGATCAGGCATCTCAGCGCTCGGGTTGCCCACCAGGGCAAGCTGATTATCATAAATGAGAGGCAAAATCGGATGCGCGTAGGGTGTGGTCGTCACCTCAATCTTGCCTTCATCCTGCAATTGTTGATGGTAAGGGATAACTGCTTGGACCTTGGCTAACACTTGCTCAAATAAAACAGCCTTATCCGCATCGTCAAAACCTTCTCCTTTTGCCACCAAACTTGCTAAAGGTTCCTCTGCCAAATATACGGGATCAAACCAGGCTAAGTTGAACCACACTTGCAAATCAAAGAAGTCCTGGTCCGTGTAGGATTCCATCGCGGCATCAACGCTGGCAGCATCTCCACCACCGCGTTTATCAAGCAAGGCTTGATAGCGTGGGAACCTGGCGATGATATTTGTCCAGTTGGCATCAAAGAATCGCTCCAGAATAAAGCGTTTTTCTTCTTCAGTCAATTCCGAAACGGATTTTTCCGCCAGAACCCAATACTTATCCTTAGCCCCTGAGGCGAGGTCGTTCAACTGCCGGATTAAAGATGGCGTAATGTTGAAAGTTGCCTGAATATCTTCATAGGCGGCGACTTTTTCAGCCATATCCAAATAATCCTTCGTGGCATGCACCCGCACCCAAGGTCGCGTATAGACACCTTCACTATCCTTGTAATACAATGGCTGATGCTGATGCCAGGTCAGATTGACATATAGAATTTCATTGTTTAAGTCAACTGGCTCAGTCTCCTCAGGCGTTGGTTCCAGAGTGGCTGTCGGCTCAACCGGCGCTGAGGTCGGTTCTTCAGTTGGTTCAGTTGTTGGGGATTCAGTGGGCTGCGTACAGGCACCCAGCATCAAAGAAAATAAAACCAAAAATGTGACAATCTTTAAAAGCCTATTCATTTCAGTTCTCTCCTTATTAAGCTCCAAATGATGAATACCTTACCAATAAAATTTTACTCGATTAACTGCCCTTCTGCCGACTGCTCCCTTTGCGAAATTGTATTGCAATAGGATATACTATTGCTTTTCCCCTTTGTCAGTCCGTGTTATCCCAAAAATGTTAAAAATAACATCGATCTATCCCAAACAACGCCGAGGTTTCGTAGGGGTTGTCCTTAACTTGCTCCCTTCTTTGTGTCTCTATTAAAGCCAATAATGGTTAGACTAACATAGAATGAGGGTATTGAAAATAAACGCATTTTGAAAACGCATAAAGTTTATACCTCTTTGTTTAGGTCTAATTAAAATTATAAAGAAGGTAAATTAATCACCAACACCCTGAACATTATTACAAAAGATAATTATATTTCGTAAAAGTCAACCTTAGCATGCAAACCTTTAAGGTTACATATGAACCCTGATTATGGAGGGCGGACACGGAGGTCTGGCCCTACGGTAAATTCTTTTTTGTGGGTTGGCCAAAGCCCAACCCCCCTTGCTAGACTTAGCATTCCAATTTTTCACATTTGCACTGTTTTGGAAAGAATAATTTTAAATATCACCACATTTGCACGATCCTTTGATATCATAGACTCACAATAATCACCAACAATTCATAAAAGGGACCGCAATGGAACAGAAAAAGATTCTTTCATTTCGGGTGATCTTAATCACCATTATTTTTATTTTCCTTATTCCAATGTCACCCATGTTCATTTCCTGGCAGTGGGATTGGTGGCAGGCATGGTTTTATTTCCTGGTTAATTCAGTGGGGTTTATCATCAGCCGCGTGATAGCCAATCGACGCCATCCAGACTTGATTGTCGAACGCAGCAAATATTTAGATCAGCCTGATGCTGAACCATGGGATAAGGTTCTGTCAGCCCTGCTTGGCTTGAGCGGCGCGCTGATCCCCATTGTTGCTGGTTTAGATGCAAGGTTTGGCTCTCAACTAGAGCTGGGACTACCCCGCATGATCTTGGCGGTTATATTTATCCTCCTTGGCTATGCACTTGGAAGCTATGCGTTAATCGAAAATCGCTTTTTTTCAGGCATGGTACGCATTCAATCGGAGCGTGAACAGCATGTCATTTGTTCTGGCCCCTACCGATGGGTGCGCCATCCTGGTTATACAGGGGCTGTGTTAATGTATATGGTCACCCCCATCTTATTTAAATCAGTCTGGACGGTTTTTCCTGCAATTCTCACCATCATCATTATCGTAATTCGCACGGCCTTAGAAGACCAAACCTTACAAGAAAAGCTACCAGGGTATCATGCTTACACCCAAAAAGTACGGTACCGCTTATTTCCTGGCCTGTGGTAAGGTTGGATATAGTTCATGGTTTTTATCAAGGCACATTTTCCACATTTTTTGATGACAAACCCTCGGGGATTGCCCCTTGCTTTATGCACCTCTTTTTTTATATAATTAGGTATGCCGCAAACAATTTATACGATTGGGCATGGCAACCTTAGTTTCATGAGGTTCATTTCACGCATCCAGGCGCACAACATCACCCACATCATCGATGTTCGCAGCATCCCCTACAGCCGACATGCACCTTGGAGCAGTAAATCGCGCCTGGCAGAACTGCTCAGGCCTTTTCATATTCGCTACACATACCTTGGACATAAATTAGGCGGGAAAAAACAGAGCCTTGTCGCTTTCGCTAAACAACAAGGTGTCACCCCCCAAGCGATCTTCGATGATGCCATTCAGACCCTGTTACAACTTTCAACGCGCTGCAACCTGGCTTTGCTGTGTGCAGAAGCCGATCCAGCCCACTGCCATCGCCAGAGCATCATCGCCCAGACCTTGCTCGATTCTGATGTTATCGTCTTGCACATCCTTACAGACGGAACCTTAAAAGAAGCCTGGCGAGAAGAAAAACAACCAAAACAATTGCAAATTGCGTAACCCTTTTTTCTTCCCATAAGCTTAGAAGAAAATCCCTTCCCACCAAAATTTTTCTCATCCACATCAGAAAATCTTCTCATTTTAAAAAGAATTAATTCTTGGAAAACGTTACCCTGGCAGAAATTGGTATAATGGAAAAAACAGAATCAGAGAGGTCAGCATGTGTCTTCATAAAATCTTCCAGAAAGACTTAGTCCAACAAATCTTGTCAGCCCATAAGGCAGAAATCATTCAACCAATCCGAGTAGCGCAGAGAGACAAACAAAATGAGCTTGTTTTTTTTGTAAAACCCGAGCTCTTTGACGTTGAGGACACGGCAAAAATCCACAATAGTCTGACATTGATCGAAGAAAAATTTAAGGACTTCTATGTTGAGGTCAACGGCACAGCAATTTTGCCGGGGTCTTTCCTCGAAAAATTTGAGATCATGAATCGCCATTACGGCTTTATCAACCAGCTTTCCCGCCTGGCCTCGAATATGGTTGATGCAGAAACTCGCCAGCGACTCTTTTCAACCCTTGAAATTGAGGACCATGGCGAACATCAAATTTTAGGCGGTCATGAATTTCTAAAACACTTTCAATCCGACATCCCAACCCTTTCTGATATTTGGTTTGCGCAAGGTGCTAATAAACTGCGCAGCGGTTTTTATTTTATTGAGGATACTTTTCGGGAGGAACCTTTCATCCTCGTCAACGGCTTTCATCCCTCGCAATTGGACCATTTCACCCGGGAGGATCACCGCATTTTGCTGATGCTCGTTCATACCGACACAGATTGGTATGACCTCAAATTTGAACTGGTGGGCGATACCTTCCCAGAACGGGCAAAGACCGACTCGATTCGGGGACAGTTGTATGCTAATCCGGATCGTTACGGTCAAAAAGAAGTTGGGATTAATACCAATGGCGTTCACCTCTCAGCGGGGCCATTTGAAGCAGCTTTTGAAGTGGTCAACTTCTTCGGTGCACTGCTCGATTTGGATCCGGGTCAAACGCCACCCTTAGCGATAAAAACAGCCCAGGAAAGTGGATTTTCCAAACAAGCAGCCCTCGCATTATTAGATAATCCCAGCCTCAATAACAGCGACCTTTTCTCCAAAACAGAAAACATGAACACGCCAGAAGCGGTTGAATTTGCAAAGGCGCATCTTTTGAAATAAGCAAGTAGTGTGCATCGATATTCAAAATAAACTGATAAATGACCTTCATCAACAATTTTTCTATCAATATTTTTCCTGCCTAATTGATTGAGATCCAAAATTACCGTAGAGGCGCAGCATGCTTCGCCCCTACCCCCGCGTAAAAAGCTCTCTTCACTGCAACGAAAATTCTATTATTTTCCACTAGGGTGTTCCACCCTCAAATTGGTAAATAATTCGTGAAAACGGACTTTACATTTCCATTGACTTCCTTATGCAATATCCCCCACAATCAGGTCTTCCAAACTGCGCTTGGGCACATGATGCACCCCATCCGCATCCCGATAATAACGCACACCCCCACTTACCTCAATGGATTCCGTCACCACCGTCTCCGCTGGTTTACCTAAGGCAAGCACCAATAAAATTTGGTAACGATCTGGTATTCCCAAGGCTTCTTGCAAGGCTTCCCTTTGAACTGAGGCTATCATACACCCACCCAGACCTTGCTCCGCAGCGCCCAACATGATGCTCTGTGCTGCAATGCCATAATCAACCCCAAAATTCGACTTGATCTCCGTATCTCCCAGGATAATGACATAGGCGGTAGGGCGTTCCCCTTCTTGGGGGCCGTCCCAATCCTGCAAAGACCCCGCCCAGGCCAAATGTGGGAAAATTTTTGCATTCATTTCAGGCGAATGACTCAACCAATATTTGAGGGGTTGTTGATTATTGCCGGTAGGAGAATACTGCGCTAGCCGAATTAAATCCCGCAATGTTTCAGGATCGACCGGATGCCCTTCATCAAAACGCCGATAACTGCGACTTTTCTTTACTAAGGTCAATAAATCCATCTTATCTTCTCCTTATTTATCTTTGAAAGATGCGCTGATATTGCCAACTACGATCAGACTACGGGGCGGACCATCCCTTCGGCAACCTGCCAAACCGGATGGGCTGCCACAAATCGCTCCTCAAACATCGAAAGATCCGTTGAGGTAAGGATAGCCTGGTCAGTTTGTGCTAAAGCTTGCAAAAGATCTTTCCGGCGCTGGACATCCAACTCGGACAAGGTCTCATCCAATAATAAAACAGGCCATTCACCCGTGCGTTTTTTCAACCAATTGACCTCAGCCAACTTCATTGCCAATAAGGCTGTGCGGCTCTGACCGCGCGAGCCAAAATCACCCAAATCAATCTGATTGCTGAGAAAGCGCAATTCATCCCGATGGGGGCCAATGGTCGTCACGCCCCGGGCAATTTCCTCACGCTGTAATTTCTTCAGCGCCCCTAAAATCCCTTCTTCAATTTCCTTTTGCTTTAGCCCTGAACGATCCGGCACATCTGACACTGGTAAGGCCATTTGCCCCTCAGGGGCTTCTAAAGGTTCAAAGGCGGGCTGATAGGCCAGCCGCAAGATTTCCTTGCCATGGGTTAAATCATAATGGACACGTTTGGCTTCTTCTTCTATCTCTCGGATGGCTTGAATGCGCGCGTGCATCAAAAAAGCCCCATGACGGGCAAGCATGCCGTCCCATACTCCCAATTGTTGTGGATCCCCACCTCGTTCAAAGAGCTGCTTAAGCAAAGCATTCCTTTGGGATAGGGTTTGCCCATAATCATTGAGATGTTGTACATAAGCCGGTGAAACCTGGGAGATCAACATATCCAAATAGCGCCGGCGTTCAGAAGGCCCTTCTTCAATAATGCGCGCCATTTGCGGTAAGAAAATGACCACATTGAACTGCCCCATTATGTCACTTAATTTCCGTTTTACGCCATCCATTAAGGCTTCCTTCCGGAAGCGCACACTGCCATTAAAGCCATTAGGCTCTCTGATCAGTCTAATTTCAATCTTATGCAGTCCGTCTTTCCGTTGGAATTCCCCCACAATCCGCCCAACAGCTAATTTATTATCTGGAATTGTAAAATAAATCAATTGACGATCTGATGTGGCATGGAAAGATGACATCGTGGACAGGATGTGGATGGCCTCAAGCAAAGTTGTCTTACCCTGGGCATTGCTGCCGATCAACAGAAAAATTTCCCGGGGAATATCCAAATCCAACCGGGAAAAACATCGAAAATTCGTCAGAGATAAGCGGTGTAGATACATTAAGGATACTAAATGGAATCTTCCACTTCGTGATCAGGCTTCCAGATATTTTCAGCCCGATCTGTGTATAGAACTCCGTTGATATGGTCGATTTCATGCTGAAATATGCGCGCAAGCCAACCTTGGGCGCGGATTTTTACTTTCTTCCCATTTAGATTTTGACCGACCACCGTTACCGCGCTGGCACGCTTCACTTCCCCCACCAAACCAGGGACAGAGAGGCATCCTTCGATCCCGGTGAGCGTTGCATTAGATTTTTTAATGATTTCAGGGTTTATCAAAACATATAATTGGTTGGGGACCGTCTCATCATATTCATCCCCAAACTCGACCACAATGATCCGCTTTGAAATCCCAATTTGTGGGGCTGCCAAACCAACACCTGGTGCCACCCGCATCGTTTCAATCATGTCATCAACTAACAATTTCAAATCCTCATCAAAGATTTCAACTGTTTCAGCCTGTTGACGTAAGACATCCTCAGGAAAAGTGGTTAATGGTCTAACGGTCATTCAAAACTCCTATCATTTTTTATGATTTTACCAGCAAAAGCTTGCCGTGATCCTTCCACGCACTCTTTTACTTTCTGGGTGAACCCTTTTGGGTTTGATCATCCGGTCTGGTACGCAGATTGGTAATATTACGGTGATAACTGGCGATCCATTCAGAGACCCGCTCCCGATCGGTTTCTATTTCATATCGACGTAATTCATCTAAGCGCTCCCCCATGCGGTAGAAAATATCCTGTTGCACTTCTGAGGGCTTATAGACATGGTCAAAGGTCAACTCTGTATTCCCAACGGTGATATGAACTGTGCCAAAATTGAACAAAACTCCCCAAATGCCAAGGCGCTCATATTCGATGCTGAGTACATTTTCAAGAGGCGCTGACCTGCGACGGATTTTGCCCAGGGGTTTTCGATCTAAGTCAACAATCTGATCCATCGTTATCTTAAAGACATCATCTCGCCAATCCGCATACTGATACACTATCCAAACAAAAAGAACAAACAGAATCATTAATAGAATCACCAGAATTGTGGTCATCGATAAAAAGCCCAGCAAGCGCTCAAAACCGCTGAAAGCGCCAAATAAGATCAAGCCAGTCAAGAGGATGGGCAACCAAATTTTCTTAATCAGCAAAAACCAATGCTTTCGATAAGTGATAGCGCCATCTTGTTCATATCGCAGTCGAACAAAATCGGAAAGCAACCACGAAAAGAAACCGGGCTCTTTAGCCGCACTTTGGACAGGGCGCACAATTCTTTTCTTGTCTACGGGTTGAGTATCCTCGTCCGAGGTCCAGGGCAAATTTAATTTTTCATGCAAGATCTGGGACATTGCCTGCGATTCTTGCTTGCGGGTTTGCTTGTCGGATTTATGCCAATAGGCTTCGATTAAACTGGCAATAGCGTCTCCCTGCGCCAATGTCTTCAAGCGGATCGTGCCCACATAGGTTTGCACAACAACATCCGCGTAGTCAAAAAGACTGCCAATCCTTGATCGTTCAAGACCAACAGACATAATTGTTGATAGAGGTGCTTCTTTTCGGCTGTCGTAAATAAATGCGACCTTTTCAATCCAAGCCACCCGTTTATTGGTGAGGATGAAATAATCATTACGCCAGTCAATAAAGGTCCAAATTAACCAGAAAATTGTACCTGGGATGGCGATGGTTATCATAATCCATCCAAAAGGTTTTCCAGGAGTCCAAATGGTCAATAGAAGAATTGAAATAAGAAGCAGGAATAAGCCCGTTATCGCAGGAAAAACCATTTTGAACCACAGGTAAACAGGATGCCGGCGGGTCATCACGTGCACATATTCATCTTCGTGTAACCAGGGGAAGGATACTTCAGTTGAAAGCTTTCGGCTGCGAATGATGACTTCAAGCTTATCTTCAACACCGGGCAGATCCGCCTTAATGGCTAAATAGCTTTCCACGCTCAGTGCTAAAAGGATAGTCCGCCCTGATGAGACGGCCGTGTAATAGCGGGAGTCATCATACAATAATGATTCTTCTCCAAATATATCCCCCATCTGCAAGGTCTCAAAAGTGACATCCTGACCATCCTCCTCAACCAGCAAGGTGACATGGCCTTCGTTAACTATAAACATTGCTTCGGAGGGGTCACCGGCGGCAAAGATGACATTGCCTTCATGATAAACATTGATCTGGAATAAACCCGCTAAACGATCTAATTCGTTTTCGCCGAGATGCCCAAATAAGGGTGCTTTATTTAATAAATCAACGATTTCCCGATATTCAATCAACATAACACAAGTATAGATCATCTTCTGCGTTTAATAAACGGTTGGGGGCAAAAATTTACACGCAAGATCAATGTTAACATTTATAATGGGGATTGAATAAACAGGAACTTAATTATATAATAAATAAGATAATTTATATCCAATTTTTAATCAAATAAGCGCAGGATTTTATGAAATGCACTTTTTGTCAATCAGAGCTTGATGCTGGAATCCACTTTTGCAAGCAATGTGGCCACCCCGTACCCGTTGACCCTGCTCTTGAGGATTTATTTTTTTCCCGACTTTCAACCATAGCCCCCGCTTCCTTTGTCCGCAAAATTCGTTCAGCACCATACCTTGGCAAAGAAAGGCGGACTGTTACCGCGGTGATGTTTACCATCGCCAATCTGGATGCCGTGACTCAAGCGATTCCCGACAAAGATCGTAGCTCGATCATCAATCGGGCTTTGGATCACTTCGCAAAAATCATTTTTCAATATGAAGGGACAATAGCAAAATATTGGCAGCACACCCTCTTGGCTTTTTTTGGAGCACCCATCACCCATGAAGATGATCCCTTGAGGGCAGTCCATGCTGCAAATGCCATCCTGGATGATGTGCACAACTACAGTGAAGAACTCAAAGCCAAATTTGGCATTCCAATTCAACTCAGGATGGTGCTGAACACAGGTCCAATTGTCATCGGCGATATCAAATCGAACTTAAAATTTGACTTCCAGTCGCTAAACAACACCCTCGAGTGCTTGGATTCTGCCATTAAGGCAAAAATTCCTCGCTGTGAAGTGATCCTCTTTAATGAGACGAATAATTTCGTCAAACCCTTCATTAAAAGTGAAAAATTAAAAGACCTTCCCTGCCCAGAACGCAATGAAATCCTAAACCTTTGGCGCTTAGATCAGGTCCTTTCCCAACCCAATAATGACCATCGCATAAATATCATCCAAAACACGCCACTAATTGGCCGGCAGAGAGAATTGGATCAATTATTAGAACTCAGTGAAACAGTATTAGCTGGTTTAGGGCGAGTGGGACTGATCCTGGGCGATCCAGGCATCGGTAAATCCCGATTGATTTTGGACTGGAAGAGCCGGATGACGTCACAGGATAAGCTCTCATCGGTGCGCTGGATCCAAGCCAATGGGCTAGCATTTGGCAGAGAATTAGCCTATCACCTCATCAAAAACCTGATCCGTTCCGCTTTAGATGTCACCGATACCGCCTCAAAGGAGGAGTTGAGAGATCATCTAAAGTCTACGCTGCAGGCGTTAGGCCTCACCGATGAACAAAATCTTTACCTCTTCCTTGCGCACCTGATCGAAATTCCCATCGCTGAGTCTGAAGAAGTTCTCATTCACAGTTTAAATGCCTCCGAATTGCGCGCCCAATATTTGCAATCCATCCGAACATTTTTACGCCAATTAGCCCAGCAACAATCGCTGGTAATTATCCTTGAGGACTTACATTGGGCGGATATTTCCTCCCTGGAACTGTTGAGTGACCTGCTTTCCTTAACCGCTTCATCCCCCATTTTATTTTGCCTGGTTTCACGATTGGAACGCAACACAATCGGTTGGGACTTAATTACGGATGCCCTAGATAAAATTGGGTCACGGCTGACCCAAATTGAACTTCACAATCTTAATAAAAAAGAAAGCCAAACCCTCATTTTGGAATTGATTGAAGGTGAAGAAATTCCCAATGATATCCAGCAAATGGTGCTGGAAAAATCGGAGGGTAACCCTTATTTCATCGAAGAATTAATCCGGATGCTGATCAATGAGGACGTCTTAATTCAGAAAGACAAAAAATGGGTCCTGGCTTCAGAAATTGATCCTGACAAAATTCCCAACAGTCTGCAGGGACTATTGATTGCGCGCATCGACCGCCTGCCCCCAGAACCCAGCTTAACCCTGCGGGTGGCAAGCGTGATCGGGAGAACCTTCCAAGAACGGGTGATTAAGCAAGTGATGGCGGATCATGCCCCCAATATTGAGCCCATGGAACAACTCAGCTTGCTCGAATCGATGGGCCTGGTAAAAATTGCTCAAGTAAACCCCGAATTGACTTATAAATTCCAGCATATCCTCATGCAAGATGCGGCTTATCATTCCATTCTGGATTCCGATCGAAAGAACCTCCACCTGAGTGTTGGTCAGTCCCTTGAAACGCTGTATCCTGATCAGTCAGAACGGCTTGCGTCTCAACTCGGGCACCACTTTTTTGAGGGTGGGCTCAAAGATAAGGCTTATGATTATTTTGACTTAGCCGGCCATGTGTCGATGGATGCCTTTGCTATTGCCGAGGCGGAAACCTATTTCCACCGAGCGCTACAATTGACCAAAGACCCCGCTCAAATTGCCCATCTGCAAACCGATATAGGGCAAATCCTTGCCCAGCAATCGAAACATCGGGAAGCTATCAAAGTTTGGAAAAAAGCCATCGATTACTACCATGAAACCAACAACACAGACCGTTTAGCGAGAATTTACGCCTGGTCAGCCCGATCTGCCTGGTGGGGATATGATCCTAAGCGCAATTTAGAAATCTCCCTCAAGGGACTCGAAGCAGTTGAAGGGGCAGTGGAAAGCCCTGACATCGCCTATTTGATCCACGAAACCGGGCGAGCTTTTTTGTTCAATAATCAACCGAGGAAAGCCCAGGCTTACTGCGAGCAAGCCCTTGAAATGGCTACTCGCTTAAATGCTTACGATGTGCAAGCGGAAGCCTTGGCCACTATCGGTATCTTGCCAACTATCCAGCCGCAGCGAGCGATTGCTGCCTTAGAAAAAGCCGTCAATATCAGCGAATCCAACGACCTCTATGGCTCTGCTTCTCGGGCTTACATCAACCTGGCCGCCGTGATGGACAAGATTGGCAATATGAGACAAGCGCGCGATTATCGAAAAAAAGCCGTCAAGCTAGGCAGCAAATCGGGTACCGTTGCCGAACAGTCCCTCATCCTCCAGGCTATCACCCAGGCTTCACTTTGGCTGGCTGATTTTGCGGAAGCTGATTCCCTCATCGAAAAATTGGAACAGCTTTTGAGTCAGGATGATGCCTATTTAGATGAGAACTCTTTGAACTTACTCTACCTGAGGGGGTCCTTTGCACGATTGAAAGGAAATTTCACCGACGCTGTCGAAATTTTTACAGAATTAAACGACCGCAGCCGCCAATCAAATGATCTAGCCCATATGATTCAGGCGAACCGTTCCCTAGTGGAAGTAACCATGGAACCCTACCTGCTGGAAAGGAAGGACAGCAGTCAATACAACCTGGACATTGTCACACGGATGATCGAAGATGTCCTCAAATTTGTGCCAAACGAATCATCCTACGAGGATATCTCGACACAGTGCCTGTTGAGTGATCTCAACGCCGTGAAGGGCAACCTCAACCAAGCCCAAAAAGCCTTAGACCTTGCGACCGGGTTGTACCACCAAAGACCAACCCTGCAAGATCGGTTTCGCCTTACCATTAGCCAGGCAAGGCTTGCAGCTGCCCGAAACGACCTCAATAAAGCCATTGAATTCTTCCTAACCTGCTTGAATCTGCTTGAAAAAATGGAAGGAAAGTGGCTAAAAGCGCGGATAATGGTCGAATTAGGGGATCTCCATCTAAAGCGCAATGAGCCGGAAGATATTGATCAAGCGCAAAACATTTTCCGTGAAGCTCTGTCAGAATTCAGAGAGATGGACGTCAACTATTATCCAGATATCATCATCGAAAAATTGCGGCAGGTCAAACAAATTTCCCGAGCACAGGCCATCGCCCATCGCAAGGTCACCCGAGAAATGGCAGAAGCGGGCCGCATTCAACACACATTCATGCCCACCCAATCACCTGTCATTCCAGGGTATCAAATTTCAGGGACCTTGCTGCCGGCCAGGGAAACATCCGGTGACTTTTATGATTTTATCGACCTTTCAAATGGCAGGTTAGGCATCGTCATCGCTGATGTCGGTGACAAAGGCGCAGGGGCAGCCTTGTATATGGCCATGAGCCGCACCTTAATCCGCACCTACGCCGGCGAAGGAGAACGAACACCAGGGGAAATTATTTCGGAAGTCAATAGGCGCATCTTAACGGATACTCAACGCGGTATTTTTCTGACGGCATTTTACGGCGTCCTTGACCCTGAGGAACACACTTTTACTTACGTCAACGCTGGCCACAACCCACCCGTGTTGATCCAAGAAAAAGATGGCGATTTTGACATTTCCTCCCTCAAGAAAACCGGATCCCTGGTAGGCTTGTTTGATGAATCAACCTGGCAAACCGAAACCATCGAAATTCCCCCCGGTGCACAACTGGTTTTGTTTACCGACGGCATTCCCGAAGCGCAAAATGAGGATGGTGAATTTTATGGCAATGAGCGATTCATGGCCGTTATCAAGGAAGGGCTTGATCCCTCAGCCAAGGCTTTCCAGGACAACATCCTCGATGATGTCCAATTATTTTTGGATTCTGCCCCCCGCTTGGATGATATTACGCTGATCATTATTTCTCGGGATATTCCCCAGTAAATTACCAGACAAACGAATTCAATTGATTCTTAGTTGGCCTAAACATCAATGAATTTTTTGATATTGAAGATGTATTTTTCCGTTGAGTTTTAGGAATGGGTCCCTATACAAAGGAAAACCCACCCCCAGCCCCTCCCAAAAGGAAAGGGCGTTAAAATCAATTGGCTCGGAGCTCGGAATGATCCATTAATCAGTTAATATTTAAACTGCTGATGCCAAACAATTTCGTATTAAAAAACCAAGCCCAATGCAAATTGGGCTTGATATCTACTTTTGATAGCCTTAGTCCTTAGACTTCAGCTTCATCTAATTTCTTAATGTCTACAGTCTCTTTCTTTTTATTGAAGACCACTTTATCATCTTCAACGTCAACCAAAACTGTATCACCTTTGTTAAATTCGCCAGAGAGCAAGCTCACTGACAAGGGGCTTTCGACATGCTTTTGTAAAGCCCGTTTGAGGGGACGAGCACCAAAGGCAGAATCATAGCCTTCATTTGCCAACCAATCCGTCGCCTCCTGGGTTAATTCGACCTTCAACCCATGCTCTGATAAGCGGCATTGAATATCTTCCATTTGCAAGGCGACAATCTTGCGCATATCTTCCTTTGATAAGGACGAGAATAATATAATCTCATCAATCCGGTTGAGAAATTCAGGTCGGAATGCTGATTTCAAGGCTTTCTCAATCTTTTCACGGTCACCTTCCCCACCCTCATCCGTTGAGCCTAAAAAGCCCAATGTGCCGCTCTTGGTCACATATTCTGTACCAAGGTTACTGGTCATGATCAAAACAGTGTTGCGGAAATCAACCACACGCCCCTGACCATCTGTCAACCGCCCATCATCCAGAATCTGTAAGAGTGCGTTCCACACCTCAGGGTGTGCTTTTTCAATTTCATCAAATAAGACCACCCGGTAAGGACGGCGTCGAACAGCTTCCGTCAATTGACCGCCTTCTTCATAACCAACATAACCAGGAGGGGCACCGAACAGTCTTGAGACGGTGTGCTGTTCTCGATATTCACTCATATCGATGCGCACCATCGCCTCTTCATCATCAAACATAAATTCAGCCAGTGCCTTGGCCAATTCCGTTTTACCAACACCAGAAGGTCCAATGAAGATGAAAGAGCCAATCGGTCGGCGGGGGTCCTTGAGGCCGCTTCGTGCCCTGCGGATCGCATCCGCGACGGCAGCAACAGCCTCGCTCTGGCCAATCAAGCGCTCGTGGAGTCGATCTTCCATTTGCAAAAGTTTATCCTTCTCATCTTCCATCATCTGAGAGACAGGGATGCCCGTCCACTGGTTGATCACTTCGGCGATATCGTTCACGTCGACAACCTCATCCAGTTTATGGTCTTGCTCCCATTTATCTCGCTCTTCGTTAAATTGATCCTCCACACGGAGGCGTTCTGACTTCATCCGAGCAGCACGCTCATAATCCCTTTCAACACCGGCTTGCTCTTCCTCTTTCATCAGTCGATCAATTTCGGTTTTTAAATCCTTTAAGTCATCCGGGAGAGAATACAAAGCCACGCGTAATTTTGCGGCAGCCTCATCGATGAGGTCAATGGCCTTGTCCGGCAAGCGCCGGTCAGTGACGTAGCGATCCGAAAGCTTCGCGGCTTCAACCAGGGCAGCGTCTGAGAAGGTCACTTTGTGGTGCGCTTCGTAACGATCCCGTAAACCTCGCAACATTTCGATCGTGTCGTCAACGGAGGGTTCATCCACGTAGACAGGGGCAAAACGGCGCTCAAGGGCAGCATCCTTTTCAATATATTTATGATATTCGTCCAGGGTGGTCGCCCCAACGCATTGCAACTCGCCCCGCGCCAGCGCGGGCTTAAGCATGCTGGAGGCATCCATTGCACCTTGGGCTGCACCTGCCCCAACCACGGTATGTAACTCATCAATAAAGAGGATAATCTCGCCATCCGAGCGTTGAATTTCTTCAATGGCGGCTTTAAGCCGTTCCTCGAATTCGCCGCGGAAACGTGAGCCTGCAATCATGGCACCCAGGTCCAATGAGACGACTTTCTTACCCATCAAAATTTCAGGGACATCGTTGGTGGCAATTTGCTGGCTGAGACCTTCAACAATCGCTGTTTTTCCCACACCAGCTTCACCAATCAAGACAGGATTGTTTTTCGTCCGTCGGCACAGGATTTGGATCAGGCGCAAAATTTCAACATCACGCCCGATGACCGGGTCTAATTTGCCCTCACGAGCCAATGTCGTCAGGTCGCGGGAGTATTTTTCAAGGGTTCGATAGCGGGTCTCTGCTTTGGGGTCAGTCACCTTCTGACCACCGCGCAGTTCCTCAATAGCGTCTAACACACGCTGACGGGTTATCCCCAGATCCTCCAACAATCGCGCTGAAGGGGTGTTCTTTTCCGTGAGAATGGCAAGGAATATATGTTCCGTTGAAATATATTCATCCTTCAAGCGGTTGGCTTCTTGATTCGCCAAATCGATGATCCGCTTCACCCGGGGGGTGATGAACACCTGACCAGCACCCCCACCAAAAATATTAGCCTTGGGACTCGTGCGCAGGATATAGTCTAAACGTTCCTTGAAATTCTCAGGGTCAATTTTGAGAATATCCAATAATTGTGAAATTACACCCTGGGGCTGCTCAATCAACGCCAGAAGGATGTGCTCTGTATCAATTTGGTTGTGCCCATAGCGCTGAATGATCTCAGCAGCCCTTTGAGCGGCTTCTTGGGCACGTTCTGTAAAACGATCAAATCGCATCATAATAGTTAAAATCCTCGATTTAAGGGTAAAAAAATCAAATGTTCTATTTTGAACAGTTAAATTATAGCATTTTTACAGCGTTGAATTGATAAATTTTTATAAGAAATGTATTAAAAATTATTAATTCCAAGGGAAAAGATGCAATTTTTGCACCAAGTCCCATTTATTGGATTAACATGGCATCACCAAAAGAGAAAAATCGATAATTTTCCTCAACAGCCTTTTGATAAGTCTTTAAAATAAGCTCTCGACCGGCAAAAGCACTCACCAGCATCAATAATGTTGATTTCGGGAGGTGAAAATTCGTAATAAGCGCATCCACCGCTTTAAAATCATAACCAGGAAGGATAAACAAATCGGTAGGTCCTGAGAAAGCACCGACGCGCTGCCCCCCAGAGGCATATCTTGCAGCTGTTTCCAGGGTCCGCACACTGGTTGTACCAACTGCAATCACCCGTCCACCACCTTCCCGAACAGCATTCACCCGACTTGCCGTCTCTTTCGACAATTCACACCACTCTGTGTGGATCTTGTGTTTATTCGGGTCTTTTTCTTTTACCGGTGCAAAGGTGTCTAACCCAACATGCAGGGTTAGTTTAACCATCTCAATCCCTTGTTCTGTCAACTTTTCCATCAATTCAGGTGAGAAATGCAAGCCTGCAGTGGGTGCAGCAGCGGAACCTGGGTCTTTGGCATAAACCGTTTGGTATTTTTCCGGGTCTTCCAGGTGTTGATGAATATAAGGCGGCAGAGGTACATGCCCAACTTTATCTATAGATAATTCGATCGGCTGGCTGAAGCGCACCACCCGTTCAGGCCCCTCCAGCACTTGCACAATTTCAACGTCAGGGCCATTTTCAATGGTCAGCCTTCGCCCAAGTTTTAAGCCTTTGCCACCCACCAACACCCGCCAGGTGGATAAATCTTGTTTTTCTAGTAAAAGCAATTCGGCTTTTCCCCCACCCGGCTGCTTTCGAGCGTAAATTCTAGCGGGAATCACCCGGGTTTCATTGAGCACCAATAAATCACCAGGGTGTAAATATTGGTCGATTTGCCAGAAGCGGGAGTGCGCCAGAGATCCATCTGTGCGGTTTAGGATTAAAAGACGGGAATTGTGCCGGGGAACAGCAGGGGTTTGCGCAATCTGCTCGCGGGGCAGCTCATAATCAAAATCGTCCGTTCGCATGGTTGGCATATTTCGTTTAAAAGAGTGTCCTTTGTGAATCTGTAATCAGATCATCCAACCCGAGATGCTCATAAGCAATGCGGGTGGCTTGCCGGCCTTGCGATGTGCGCTCTAAAAACCCCAATTGCATCAGGTACGGCTCAACAACATCCATGATGGTATCCGGCTCCTCGCTGACAGATGCAGCAATCGTGTTCAAACCCACCGGTCCACCATTATATTTCTCGATGACGCAGTATAAAACCCGCCGATCAAGATCATCCAAACCCTGACCGTCAATATTAAGCAGGTCCAGCGCCGCTTGAGAGACCTCGCTGGTAATCTTGCCATCAGCTCGAACCTGGGCAAAATCACGCACACGGCGCAGCATCCGCAGCGCCACACGTGGCGTGCCCCGAGCGCGTTTGGCAATTTCCAGTGCACCATCTTCCGTAAAATCGACTCGCAATAGACTTGCCCCACGCTGAACGATCTCCACCAGGGCGTCCGTATCATAATAATCTAAACGATACGTTGCGCCAAAACGCGCCCGAAGTGGAGAGGTGACCAATGCCAGACGGGTGGTTGCGCCCACCACTGTGAAATAGGGCAACTTGAGCCTGATGGAGCGAGCAGCAGGGCCTTTGCCGATTACAATATCGAGGGAGAAATCTTCCATCGCCGGGTAAAGCACTTCTTCCACCACCTTACCGAGCCGGTGAATTTCATCGATAAACAGGATATCCCCCCCATGCAGATTGGTCAGAATAGCAGCAAGGTCACCCGCGCGCTCAATCGCTGGCCCAGAGGTTACCTTGATGCTCACGCCCATCTCATTGGCTAAAATATGCGCCAGTGTCGTTTTCCCCAAGCCGGGCGGTCCATAAAAAAGAACATGATCCAAGGGTTCAGAACGGAATTTCGCGGCTTCAATGAGAATCTGCAAATTCTCCTTCATTTGGGACTGACCGATCATCTCTGAAAGCTTGTTAGGTCTCAGCGCTCGGTCAAGCTGGTCTTCCAGCTGTTCTTCACCGTCGAAAACGCGATCATTTTTATCTGACATCATAGCCACGATTATACCCGATCATCCGCATTTTCCAGATTGCAAAACACCCTCAGACGAAAATGGCTAAGACGCTTTATAAGAAGACATTCACTTCCAAATTTAATTAACGGTGGAAATAACCCAGCGGTGAAAATATCAAATACACACGTCAGAATCACCATTTCATATTCATACATTCTACAGAGATGGAATCGGGCTGATCAACATGGTATGATCAATAAAAATTATAAGGAGATCGCTTCAATGCAAAGAAATTCAATTCAAATAGCCCAATTAAAAATTCAACCCCACGATTTATTTGACAATCAATGGGTTTTACTGACATCCGGTGATTATTCAGAAGGGAACTTCAACACCATGACCATCGGCTGGGGCGCCATTGGCACCATGTGGAGCAGACCCTTCGCCTTCGTTGCTGTGCGCCACTCCCGTTACACCTATCAATTCATGGAAAAATATGAGACCTTCACGTTAACGGCTTTCCCCGAGAAATATCACGCTGCGCTGAGTTTACTGGGCAACCGTTCAGGTCGAGATGGTGACAAAATCGCCGAGTCTGGCTTGAAACCCATCGCTTCACAGCATGTCGCTGCCCCTTCCTTTGCTGAAGCGGAGATCGTGATTGAATGCCAAAAAATTTATTGGAATGATCTGAACCCAGTGCATTTCATTGATGAGGATATTTACAGACATTATCCAAATCGGGATTTTCACCGCATTTATTACGGTGAGATTCTGGGCGTTTTCGGCATAGAAAAGTATGCAGCCTGAGCAGCAATGCTCCCCTCAAACCAAACAGGTTTAAAAGTATGACCCAACGCACACCTTTTGATATTGTTAAATTGAGATAACCTTCCGACAACCTGTTTAAAAAGAGACAGCCATCCTTTTATTCGAATATTTTTACATCCCTAGGATATTTCGCATCCTGAGGTCAATTGAACGCGGTATAATCAAAATCGCAATCAAACCATATGGAGAAGTTCATGACAGAGAGAAAAATAAGAGTGTTGATCGCCAAACCCGGTTTGGATGGCCATGATCGTGGGGCAAAAGTGATCGCCAGGGCTTTAAGGGATGCCGGCATGGAAGTGATCTACACCGGCCTTCGCCAAACCCCAGAGATGATCGCTGAAGCCTCCCTGCAAGAAGATGTGGATGTCGTCGGTTTATCCATCCTTTCGGGTGCACACAATGTTCTGGTACCAGCGGTGTTGAAAAAATTACGGGAAAACGGCTTGGCAGATGTAAAAGTCTTTCTGGGCGGCATTATCCCCAAGAATGATATCCCCCCGTTATTAGAGCAAGGCGTGGTTGGCGTCTATGGCCCTGGCAGCAACAGCCAAATCATCGCAGATGAAATCAAACAAGCGGTAATCGAAGCAAACGACTGAACATGGCTCAAATCGACACCCTCGCTATCCGCCAAGGGGACCGACTCGCACTTTCTCGAGCCTTGACCGCTGTGGAAAATGAGCAACCTGAAAGTCGTGCCATCCTTGCAACGCTATTTCCCTTCACAGGCCATGCCCACCTGATCGGTGTGACTGGTGGAACTGGTACGGGCAAGAGCACCTTGGTCAATCAACTCGCCAAAACCTTTCGAGCATCCAATGATGGCTTAGAACCGCCCAAGATTGCCGTCATCGCAGTGGATCCATCCAGCCCTTTTACCGGTGGCGCCTTGTTGGGAGACCGGATTCGGATGCAAGACCTGGCGGGCGACAAGGGAATTTTTATCCGATCGATGGCTTCCCGCGGCGCCTTAGGTGGTTTAGCCCACAAAACAGCAGCCTTTACCACTATTTTAGATGGCGCTGGTTATGACATCATCCTCATTGAGACGGTAGGCGCTGGCCAGGCAGAGGTCGAAATTGCCCGTTTGGCTCACACCGTGATCGTGGTGGAAGCACCAGGGCTTGGTGACGGCATCCAGGCGATTAAAGCAGGTATTCTTGAGATTGCGGATATTCTCGTGGTCAACAAAGCTGATCGTCCTGATGCAGAAAACACCACTCGAGCACTGCGAATGATGCTCGAAATGACCTATGGCAATGGCAGTATGCCCGTTGCTGGAAAACATCGTCTACAAAAACAACCAAGCCAATCCCAAGCAACACCTCAAAATAAACCGGCTTGGGAAACACCTGTTCAATTAACAGTGGCAACCGAAGGGACTGGCATTCGTGAGCTGGTCACTCAAATTCAAAATCACAGGGCTTATCTGAAAGAAACGGATCTTTGGCACGAAAAAGAAGCCTACCGCCTCCGCCAAGACCTGGAAGCTCTCATCAAAGATACCCTTGTTAAACGCTGGCGACAGAACCTCGACCAGGACAAATATGAGAAAGTGCTGGACGATGTCCTTCACAGAAAACTTACACCCCAGGAAGCGGTCGATTTGTTCGTAGAACCGTCCCGAGGATGACCTTGAGCATGGATTAACATTATCATTATTACATAGGAGAAATTATAAAGATGGAAAGAACCCTCATAAAAGATCTCAACCAACATATCAACGAACAAGTGACCATCCAGGGATGGCTGCACACACTTCGAGATCAAAAAAGCATGCAATTCCTGATCATCCGAGACCGGACCGGGTTAGTCCAGGTTGCCCATTTCAAAAAGGGCAATTTGGAGCTTGCTGAACTAATCTCAACCCTTGGAACAGAGTCAGCGCTGACACTTACCGGGAAAGTGGTTGAAAATGAAATTGTCAAGCTCGGCGGGCTTGAAATCCAGCTTGAAGATTTGCACGTGGAGGGTGCTGCGGATGTGCCCCTACCCTTCGAACCCTTCGGGGAGGAAAACTTGCCTGACCAGGATTTTCGCTTGGATTGGCGCTACTTGGACTTGCGTCGAGATATCAACAGGATGATCTTCGAAATTCAATCCACAGCAGAACAGGGCATGCGTGAATTCTGGTTGGAAAATGACTTCATTGAAATTCACTCACCAAAAATCATGGGGGCGCCTAGTGAGAGCGGTGCTGAATTGTTCAGCCTGCCTTATTTCGAACGCACCGCCTACCTTGCGCAATCACCACAGTTTTACAAACAAATGGCAATGGCAGCAGGCTTCGAACGAGTTTTTGAAATCGGGCCTGTCTTCCGCGCCGACCCATCCTTCACCTCCCGCCATATGACTGAATTCACCGGTGTGGACATGGAGATGTCCTGGATTGAAACCCATGATGACGTCATGGACTTAATGGAACGCTGGCTGGCTTACACCTACGAAAAGGTCATTGAAAAACACGAGGAAGCAATTGAATCGATCTTTAGTGTGAAGCTTGAAGCGCCCAAGACGCCCTTCCCCCGCATTACCATGGCAGACGCCCATCAATTGCTGGATGAAATTGGCTACGAACTGCCTCCAGATAAGAAATTCGACCTTGACCCGGGAGCAGAACGCGCCATCGGTGCTTATTTTAAAGAACAACAAGGCCATGATTACGTTTTTGTCACCGAGTGGCCTTTTGAGGCGAGACCCTTCTACCATATGCTCCACCCAGAAAAGAAAGGCATTACCCTCAGCTTTGACCTGCTCGGGAAAGGTCTGGAGGTTGCCACGGGTGCTCAACGCGAACATCGCTATGATATTCTCCAAACCCAGGCTTTAGCCAAGGGCTTGACCCTGGAACCCATCCAAAATTACCTGAACTACTTCCGCTACGGTACGCCGCCCCACGGCGGGTTTGGCTTCGGCTTGAGTCGCTTTTTGATGATTTTATTGGACCTCTCCAACATTCGTGAAGCAGTGTACCTGTTCCGAGGCCCGACCCGCTTGACGCCATAAGCCTACGACCTTTTGAAAGGACAATCCGGTGCCAATCCTGCACGGTAAACGCATCAGACTACGAGCTGCCGAAAGAGAAGATATCACTATCTTCCTGAACTGGGTCAATGATGAAGAAATTACAGATAATTTAGACCTCGTTTACCCCATTTCCCGTACCGAAGAAGAGCAATGGTATGAGAATATGTTGGCAAAACCGCCGACTGAGCACGTCATGGTGATTGAAATAAAGCCGCCAAAGCAAGGGGATCCCTTTATCCCCATTGGAGACTGTCAATTCTTCAATTTTGATTGGCGCAATCGGTCTGCAGAGATCGGCATCATGATTGGCGAAAAAGCATTTTGGGGTCAGGGTTATGGCACCGATACCATGCGTTTATTACTCAAACATGGTTTTGAAACAATAAATTTACACCGCATCTGGTTGCAAGTATTTGCCCATAACAAACGGGGGATCCACGTTTATGAAAAGGTTGGCTTCAAGTCTGAAGGTAAATTTCGCCAAGCCCATTACTTTCATGGAAAATACGTTGATATTCACATCATGAGTGTATTAAAACATGAATGGTCAGAAGGATTAGAATTAGAGCAGAATTAGTAGAAAGGACCCAAAATGGCAACCCCTCATATGCGACACGATTTGCTTTACGGAAATATTAAACTTTTCGCGGGGACTGCATCTCTGGATCTCGCTCAAGAGGTTGCTGATTATCTTGGAAAACCTCTCTGTGGGCGAGATATTATTCAATATCCAAACGAAAATCTCTTTGTCCGGCTGCATGAAAGTGTGCGTGGGCAGGATTGCTATGTGATCCAAACCACATCAATCCCCGTGCATCGGAATCTGATGGAATTGTTGATCCTTCTTCAAACCCTCAAACTTGACTCAGCCGGCCGGATCACAGCCGTTGTCCCTTACCTTTGTTATGGTCGCTCCGACAAAAAGGATAAGCCCAGGGTACCCATTACCGCCCGGTTGGTCGCTGATATGATCCAGGTGGCTGGTGCGGACCGTTACATGGTTTATGATCTTCATGCAGGCCAAATTCAAGGATTTTTCTCAGTTCCTGGCGATGTGCTGCGCGGTTTTCACATCATGAAAGACTATGTGCTCGAAATCGCCCCGCACCTCCATAACCCAGTGGTCGTCACTGCGGATCTGGGTTTTGCCAAAAGGGGGCGCGTGTATGCTGACCTCATTGAGACTGGATTGGCATTCATCGAGAAAAAACGAACTGCAGACATCAAAAATCCACGTTCCATGAACATCATCGGCGACGTCAAAGATCGGGATGTGCTGTTGGTGGATGATGAGGTCAACACGGGAGGATCCATGGTACAAGCCGTGGAAATCCTGAAGAGTCATGGGGCACGGGACATTTATATGTTCTTCATTCATCCGGTTTTGTCGGAAACCGCTTCAGCAAGATTATGCAGCCTACCCGTCAAGAAATTTGTCACCACAAACACAATCCCCCTAACACCAGAAAAGATGGCATGCTTTGGGGATCGGCTGGATGTCCTCTCAATTGGTCCCATGCTCGGGGAAGTGATCAGGCGAGCCAACGAGGGGCGCAGTGTTGGTGCTATGTTCAATGAGTAAATTATTGCACACCATAAAGGAACCAATGATGTCCAGTTCTGAGAAACAAACTATTCACAAGGAATTTGCGATAAATTTGTTCAACGAAACCTGGGAGCTGATTGAAAAAGAAAATCGCAGCCAGAAAGACGTGGATCATATGATCCATGCAGCGCATGCCTCGCGTTACCACTGGCAAATTGCCGGCAATGCCCTCAATATCGCCCGGGGCGAGTGGCTGATCAGCCATGTTTATGCCATGCTCAATCGGGTAGAACCTTGTCTTTACCATGCAGACCGCTGCCTGCAAATCACCCTTGAAAATGACATCCAGGATTTTGACCTTGCATTTGCCTATGAAGCCATGGCAAGAGCTTGTGATTTGGCGGGTGATGAGGTCAACACCGCCAAATATATCGAGTTGGCAAAAGAAGCTGCCGCAAAAATTAAAGATCAGAAAGACCGTGAATATTTCTTAAGCCAACTTGCGACCATACATCAATTTCAATAAATGACACCATAAAAAAATTCATCGAAACAAAATGATTTGCTAATAAGGAGAGAAGATGCAACCATTTCAATCAAAACGAGCCCCCGCATTTGTCGACATCCCTGACGAACAATGGAATGATTGGCGTTGGCAGCTCAGTCATCGCCTAAATTCTGTTGAGGACTTTGAGAATGTTGTGGAATTGACTGAAAGTGAACGCTTTGCCCTCAATCAACATGGGCTGTTCAGGGTTGATATCACCCCTTATTTTGCCTCGTTAATGGACCCGCATAATCCAAAATGCCCCATCCGAAGACAAATTTTGCCCACCAGGGAAGAGATTGTTCCCTTCACAGGTGAAATGGAAGATTCCCTTGCAGAGGATGCCCACTCCCCAGTACCGGGGTTAGTCCACCGCTATCCGGATCGCGTTTTGATGCTGGTGACCAACCAGTGCGCCAGCTATTGCCGATATTGCACCCGGTCGCGCATCGTCGGCGACCCCAGCCAAGCATTTTCTTCCAAAGACTTCGAGGCACAACTCGATTATCTGCGCCGCACACCGCAAGTGCGTGATGTGCTCCTCTCCGGTGGCGATCCCCTCACCTTAGCTCCAAAAGTTCTGGAACGACTGCTAATCGCGCTACGTGAGATTCCCCACATCGAAATCATTCGAATCGGTTCACGTGTGCCCGTTTTTATGCCTCAACGCATCAACGATGAATTATGCGAGATGCTACAAAGATTCCATCCATTGTGGATTAACATTCATGTTAATCACCCCTACGAGATCACGCCTGAATTAGCACAGGCTTGTGATAAGCTCTCGCGGGTGGGTATCCCCCTAGGCAACCAATCCGTCCTTCTAGCAGGGATTAATGATGATCCTTACATCCAACGGAAACTGGTACATGATCTGGTGCGAATTCGAGTCCGTCCATATTACCTTTACCAATGTGACCTTGTCCACGGGGCTGGACATTTCCGCACACCCATCGGCAAGGGCATCGAAATTATTGAGGCCTTACGGGGGCACACCTCTGGCTTTGCTGTCCCCACTTACGTGGTTGACGCCCCGGGTGGCGGTGGCAAAATTCCCCTCAATCCCAATTACATTGTGAGCTATTCCGATCATAAGGTCGTGCTGCGTAATTACGAGGGCTTCATCACCACCTATGAAGAACCGACTACTTACGAGCCAATTGATCCTGAACTGGTCGCTCCATTTATCGATGAAACCCTCGAGCCCGGTCAGAGCGGGGTCTTCGGATTGCTGGAAGGCGAAGCGATGTCCTTGAAACCAGAAGGATTTGATGCGCTCCACATCCGAGGTGGCAAAATGCACCGATTACGTGAAAATGCTGAAAAGTGGATTCCCCGCGGTATTGGAGACGGGAAATCAAAAAAATAGCGTCTTCAGATTGCTAATAAAATCAAAGCGCGAGTATTCTAGACTGCCTTCTCTAGCCATTCACGGATTTCATCCTTGCTTGGGATGCGTCCGGATGACAGCACAACTTCATTAACCACAAGCGCAGGTGTCGCCATGATGTCATAGTTCATTATTTCTGGCATCGAGGTCACTTTCGTAAAATTCGCGTCAATGCCAAGATCTTCAACAACGTTCCGCGTCACAGCTTCAAGTCGTTTGCATTTCGGACATCCTGCACCTAAAATTTTAATTTCCATCATAAATTCTCCTATTTTTTATTGAATAAACCAACCAAAAATCAGCCCCGATAGGGTACTAAATATTGCCACCAGGATAACGTACACTGCTGTTTTCTTTTTGCCAATCACTGTGTTTGTGATTAATATCGACTGCAAACTTAATTCCGGATCTGCTAACAAATATGCCAATAAAGGTCCCCGATGCATGCCCAGTGCTAAGAAAGTTTGGGCAACTGGCACCTCGACTAAAGTGGGAAAGTACATAAAGACACCAAATACCACACCCGCAAAATTTGCCAAAAGCGTGTTTCTGCCCGCCAACGTTTCAATCCAGGCTGGGGGAATTAGCGTGCGAGCAATCGAAGCCAAAAACACACCCACCAGTAACAAGGGGATAATCTGCTTGACAAAGCGCCATGTCTCCCACAGCCATTCCTGCTGTTCTTCTTGGTCGATAGTGCGACCGCCAACCCACCAAATAGCGCCCAATAGAAGGATCACGCCCACCAAGCGCCCACTCAAACCGATCATCAAATTTTGATTGACAACCTGAACTGAAAACGAGGCGAAGATCAATGTGAGGGATATCAATAACAGGGTCAATATCGTCCAGGGTGTAATCCCTTCGTAGATGTCCTTAAACCCCCAAATGGCTGAAATGGCAATCAGCAAGAGCATGCCAATCAGAAACAAACCCTGCACGGTCACCCCTTCAATGCCCAAGCTGAGATTAGGTGGAATCAAGCTATCAAGGGACATTTGAAGCTCGCTTGCCCAGTTTCCAGGTAGTGAAATTTCATAAAACACATTGCGCAAAACCCCGATTTGTAGGGTACCAACCAATAAAATGCCTAAAAGAAGGAGGAAAAATACAATCTTATGCGTAGGAATCTTGGCTTTCCCTTCGAATAAATTGTTGTTCGCGGTTTGTTCTGCATGGTCAGCATCATCTTTTCTGAAGAAAAACGCCATTAATAAACCAATCAGGATGCCAAACAAAATCGAAAGGACAACTCGAGCAATGGCAATATCCATCCCAATTTGGACGCCAGTAAATGAAATTGCCAGGATGTTGACCGCTGGTCCAACAAAAAGGAAGGTAATGGCGGGGCCAAGACCTGCACCTTTCTTGTAGATTCCGGCAAACAGCGGCATGATCGTACAGGAGCAAACCGCCAATAAGAACCCTGATAGTGCAGCGGCTGGATAGGAAATCCACTTGGAGGCATTCCGCCCCAGATAGCGGGTGACGGCTTCCTTAGGCAACAAGGCCGCCAGGGCACCCGCGATGAAGAAAGCAGGCAATAAACACAACAAGACATGGGCAGCCAAATAAGCAGCCAGACCACCTAACCCTGACTGGAGTAAATTGAGCAATGTGGTGATGATGTTCATACAATTTCCTATCTAATATATATATATTTTTGCATATATGAAATTAAATAATATAGCTCTTTTAATGGTTTTGTCCTTGGCAAAAAGGGCAATTGCAACCAGCGACAACTTGAGCGGGCTCTGCTGGGCCTAAAGTATCCGCCAATAACTGAAGAACCTCTTCCGAATGCAGGTGGTAATAAACGTTTTGACCTTCTTTAATATCGACAACAATATCTGCTTCCCGCAGGATCCGAAGTTGTTGAGAAACATAAGCCTGGGGTCTTTTGGTGACCGCTTGCAAGTGGCATACGCAAGCTTCCCGTTTGCGCAACTCATTTAAAATCTGCAAGCGCACTGGATGAGATAATAATTGAAAAATCTCTGCCTTTTTTTCGAACGCCTTTATATTCATAAAATAATATATATCTTTCTTTGCATATTCACTCGTCCAATCTTACACCCACAATTGTTTTTCGTCAAGGACAACTTCGAGAACAGCGATTTCACACTGCTTGGTCTCCATTTCTTATCTTACATAAAAAACGAATTGAATCTGACTAGTCGTATATAATTATGTCAAATCAGGAAAGAATTTCGAAAGGTACACAGTATGAATCTATTATTCAAAGCCAAGCAGCGAATCGAATTTTTCGGCGACAGCATAACCGATGCGGATCACAAGCTCCCTGCTTACCAACCCCTAGGCCAGGGCTATGTGCGTCACATTCACAACCTTCTCCAAGCTGGTTATCCAGAACTAAATTTAGAAATTATCAACAGAGGCATCAGTGGCGATCAAATCACCAATTTACTAGCACGCTGGGAAAAAGACGTTTTAGCTGTAAAACCAGATTGGCTGTTCATTTTTATCGGCATTAACGATACCTGGCGGCATTTACAGGCAAATGAAGATGAAGATGTTGCCCTGCCTTCTTTTCAAGACAATTATCGCCAGTTAATTGAAAACATCCAATCTGAAACCCAGGCAAAAATTCAATTAGTATCCCCATTTTTGGCAGAAAAAAATCTTACAGACCCCTTCCGCAAAAAATTAAACCAATATCAGACCGCCGTAGATAATCTGGGAGAGCTATTTGAATTACCAGTCATCCACCTGCAGCATGCTTTTGATTGGGCGATGTTATCACGTCCAGCGGCTTTTTGGTCAGGTGATCGAGTCCATCCCACGGATGAAGGTCACATGCTAATCGCACTGACCATCCTGAGAGCGTGTGGATTTCGCCTCTAACCTATGCTAAGCGTAGTACTGACTTGAAAATAGATAATAATTAATTTACATGTTATTAATACAAAATATATCTTAATTGTGGTATTATAGCTTCAATTTACAGAGGAGCATGCAATGATCGAAAAAATTCACAAAACAGATGCGGAATGGCGTCAACAACTCACCCAGGAACAATATGAGGTGACCCGCCGCAAAGGAACGGAACCCCCATTTTGCGGTTTATTTTATGACTACGAACAAGAGGGCATTTATCGCTGTGTGTGTTGCGACCTGCCACTCTTCAAGTCAACACAAAAATATCATTCAGGATCTGGTTGGCCGAGCTTTTTCCAACCCATCAATGAGGAGCATATCATCACCAAGAAGGATTTTAGTTTCGGTATGGTCCGAACGGAAATTGCTTGTGCCCGCTGCGATGCCCACTTGGGGCATGTATTCAATGACGGGCCAAAACCTACTGGATTGCGATATTGCGTTAATTCCGTCTCTCTGAAATTTGAACCCAGGGAAAACGAGGCTTCATAAACATGGCTGAGAAAACCGCCACTTTCGCTGCTGGCTGTTTCTGGGGTGTTGAAGCAAATTTTCTAAAGATCCTGGGCGTGATGGATACCGTCGTTGGGTATACCGGTGGGCATGTTGAAAACCCGACGTATAAAATGGTTTGCACCCATAAAACCGGTCATGCTGAAGCGGTTCAAGTCACTTACGATACCGATCAGGTTAGTTATGAGATGTTGGTGCGGGCTTTTTTTGGATTCCACAACCCAACCACCCCCAATCGACAAGGACTGGATTTTGGCAGTCAATATCAATCAGCCATCTTTTACCATGACCAAGAACAAGCTGAGATAGCCATGAAAGTCAAAGAAGAACTCGAACAATCGGGGGATTTTAGGCGCCAAATTGTGACGCAAATTGTCCCATTGAAGGACTTTTACAGAGCAGAAGAATATCATCAGCGCTATTATGAAAAACACCGATCCTGGCGAAGATAACCTTTTATTTTCATAATTGCAAAAATCCCAAACGAGAGAGTGGTAACCATCCTTCCCTCGTTTTTTAGTTTTATACCCATAACTGGACTGACTTCAGGGCAGCAAATTATCACCCTCGAAATGTTTACACCTTTCACAAATATCCACAAACGGTACAATAACATCAATTGAGTGCGGATAAACTTTTGTAGGCTAAAACAAAAGGCCAAATTGGGTATAATTTGATCAGAGTAAGAATTATTAGAATATGACGGGAAAATATGGACGAATTAGAACGCCGAGTGGCTATCTTAATTGATGGTGACAACGCACAAGCTACATTAATCGAAGAAATTTTAGTTGAATCAGGTAAATATGGCAATGCAACCATCCGCCGTGTGTATGGCGATTGGACAACCCCCAATATGAGCTCTTGGAAGGAAACGCTCAACATCCACGCCTTCCAACCCATCCAGCAATTTCGCTACACCGTTGGCAAAAATGCCACCGACAGCGCCATGATCATCGATGCGATGGATATTCTCCACTCCGACCAGGTCGATGGCTTCTGCCTGGTTTCAAGTGACAGCGACTACACACGCTTAGCGACACGCATTCGCGAGAGCGGACTCCTGGTCGTGGGTATTGGCGAGAAGAAAACACCCCGCGCCTTTGTCAGCGCTTGCAATGTATTTATTTACACAGAAAACCTGAAACAGCGCAGTCGCAACAACGGCGGCACAACTCGGCCGAAAGCTGCCCACCTCAGCGCCCAGGAAAGGGAGCTTGTGGAGATGATCAGCCAGGCGATGGACATGGTCGGTCCAGATGATGACGGCTGGACACGCCTCTCTGAGGTCGGCACAGCCTTACGCCGAATTGACCCCGGATTTGACCCTCGCAGTTACGGGTATCGACAGCTTTCTCAGCTCATCAAAGCCCACGGACGGGAATTTGAGATGCGAAAAGTTGCCGGCGGCGCAATCATCGAAATACGATTGCGCGAGTAAAGGACTTTTATGACACCAGGTGCAGCGAATGCTGCACCTTATTGTTTAAATTACAGATTACGGGATTGGAAAAAGATGCGCTTTGGATCAGAACTTGATCATATTATTGATACCATCATTTTTGCTGCTGGTAAACATCAAGGCCAGGTGCGCAAAGATGAAAATCACTCACCCTACATCACCCATCCGATAGCTGTTGCCCAAGCCATTGCCGAAATTGGTCGGGTTGCAGACCTGCTCGTGTTAAAAGCCGCCATCTTGCATGACACCATTGAGGACACCCAAACAACAGAAGAGGAAATTCGTCAAGCCTTTGGCCAAGACGTGTTGGAGGTGGTCTTAGAAGTAACGGATGACAAATCCCTCGAAAAAATGGAAAGAAAAAGGCTGCAAGTTACCCATGCAGCACATCTTTCCTACCCCGCCAGGCTGATTAAACTTGCCGACAAATTAATTAACTGCCGGGACATTCTGGATAATCCTCCCCATGAATGGACCTTAGAGCGACGTCGGGATTATCTTCAATGGGGGGCAGATGTGATTTATCAAATCAGGGGCACCAACAAAGGCCTTGAAAGCGCCTTCGATCTGATGTTATCAGAAGCCGAAGAAAAGCTTAATTTCCGCATTCAACCCTTCACAAGCCTGGGTCAACGCCCATGGGGTGTGGACCCAGACAATTTGGCTCACGAATAATTTAACTAGTCCAAGTTACGAGCTTTTACAAATTGGAACAGCGCAGAGTTGCGCCTTAACAAATCTCAAACACTTCACTCAACTTTCAATCCTTTTCTTTAAACGACTATCTTTGCTTCAGGTCATTGCACTTTTGCCCACCCTAAAGGGTAAAATGGAATAGTTAAAACGACCCGACGTCAGATAACGAACATGATCAAACCCGACGATCTAAAACAAAGCCCCATACTTGTCTCCCTCATGCAAGAAACGCGGGCAGCTTTCGCAGAACGAGCCTTCAGTCGCAACATTTCAACAGGGACCACCCTTGTCGTTGAAGGGATGCCGGCTGAATATTGTTACTTCATTGCATCAGGGCATTTTAGAGTTTTACACATGAACCCAGAAGGAAGGGTCCAGGTAATCGCAAGACTGACGCCTGGATTACCGATCAACCTGATTTCCCTCTTGAACAAGGAGAAAATCAACCTGGCGACCGTAGAAGCTTTAACGCCTGCAAGGGTTCTTATTCTGACCACCTTCGATTTTGAATACCTTCTGACTAATTTTCCAGATTTTTCAAAGGTCATGCTCTATGTGTTTGCCGAGCGCCTGAAAAATATGACCCAACTCGCCACTGGGTTGTCCCTTTATACCGTCAAAGCCCGTTTAGCCAGGTTCCTAATTGAACTTGCAGATGAAACCTCCCCTTTTGATGGCTGGACTCAAGATGAAATTGCCGCTCAAATTGGCACGGTGAGAGATGTCGTCGGAAGGCTTCTGCGGGAATTTGAAAACCAGGGACTGATTACACGAAATCGCCACCGGGTTGTCTTGCTGGATCGAAAGGGTTTAACGGAAACTGCCAATCAAATCGATTGAAAGCCGATTTTTCATTCATAAAAAATGTTCGACTATCGGCGTGTGACTTAAGTCGTATGCAGGGGCATTATTTGCCAATAAAATTTGAACCATAAGGATCACTTTATGAAAACAAATTTTTTACCGATACTTGATCTTAACCGTTGTGATCGCTGTGGCATCTGCATCACCGCATGCCCTGAAAACGCGTTAGTCATGGCCGAGCAAGGTCCAATTATTAAAGACCCAACGCTCTGTACCTATTGCACAACCTGTGAAGAAGTTTGCCCTCAAAAAGCAATCCGAACGCCATTATATTTTGGCTGGTCATCAACCTAATGAGTAATTTTTCCACCTACCAAGGAGCCCCCTATGAGTGAACATATCAATAATGTCAGTAAAAGAAAAGAAGCGTTAAAGAAAATTATCCAACGATTGCATGCAGGTGAGAGCGTTGAAGAATTACAAAAACAATTCGGCGATGTCATCAAAAATGCTACCGCAACTGACATTGCAGAGGCAGAACGAGCACTCATCAGCGAAGGTGTCTCGGTGAGCGAGATCCAGCAATTATGTGATTTGCATGTCACCATATTCCGCAATACCCTCGATGAAGAACCAGCACCTGAATCACTGCCCGGTCACCCTGTTTTCACCTTTCGAATGGAAAATGAGGTCACCATGCGGCTTTTAGAAGCCATGAAGGAAACCTTAGAAGAATGGCTGGATGGTAATAGTGCAGCCTTCGACTCTTTTAAAAAGCAGACTGAGGACCTAGGGCTGATTGAGAAACATTATTCCAGGAAAGAAAACATTCTCTTTCCTTACCTTGAAAGAAAAGGTTTTGAGGGTCCAACAGCCGTTCTTTGGGGCGTCGATAATGATATTCGGGAGCAAATGAGGCAATTGAGAGATGAAATAAAAAGTGAATCGCCTGACCCCATTGACGCAACCGCTATTTTTCAGGATTTGGAAGACAATATTCGCGAAATGATTTATAAAGAAGAAAAAATTTTATTTCCAGCTGCCCTGGAACGCCTTTCCCAGGCTGAATGGTCTGAAATTCGGCAACAAGAGGACGAAATTGGCTATTTCAATGTCGAACCTCAAGACGCCTGGCAGCCCAAATCCGAAGATGAAGCAACCCAACTGAGCAATTCTGCAGAAATGCAACCTGTTGATATCAACGGACTGATTCATCTCTCAACGGGTGCGCTCACGCAAAAACAAATCAACCTCTTGTTGACCACCTTACCCCTTGACGTGACCTTCGTGGACGAACACGACAATGTCCGCTATTTTTCTCAAGGTCGCGAGCGCATTTTTGATCGCTCACCCGCCATCATCGGCCGAGCGGTGACCAAGTGCCACCCACCCCAAAGCGTCAACCGTGTGGAGATCATCCTCGACGACTTCCACGCTGGCAAACGCGATGTGGCTGAATTTTGGATCAAAGGCGGAGACCAATTTATTCACATCCGTTACTTTGCCCTCCGTGACGATGAAGGCAAATATCAGGGTTGCATTGAGGTGACACAAAACGTCACCCACATCCGCGCCCTCGAAGGCGAGAAACGTCTGTTAGATGACGCCCCAGGCTACAACGATTAAGTCCCTACACCAGAAATATTTTCAGGCCGCCCCGAAAACAAAGAGGCAACCTGCAAGGTAATCTAATACTTGAACATATAACCATTTACAGTAGGGGCTCAGCACCATGTGTCGAGGAACTAAGACAGGCTGAGCCCCTACTCTTCGCTATAGTATTTATTCTCCCCACCTACTTAATGAGGTACCTTTCTTTTTAGAATTGCAACCTTTACATGCCCAAAGGAATCAAAACCATCTCCAGGGGTTTATCAAAATTATTGAATCTTGTTAGTTGAGAATTTTTAGAATTTTTCCAAAAACTCAATCTCCCAGTACGGTACCAACCAGGCGAGCCCCCTTAATCCAGGGATGGTCCAAAGGCACATATTTTTCCTTATTGACAATTTCTTCAAAGGGAACAGTCACCAAGGACTCCCCTCGGACAGCGATCATCCCGCCGAATTGATCAGCGGCGACCAAATCAGCCGCCCGAGTGCCCAAATAGGTCGCTAAAACCCGATCCCTTGCGGATGGCGTTCCACCCCGCAGAAGATAGCCTAAAATGGTAATTCTGGATTCTAACCCGGTTGCTTCTTCCAATCGATTTGCCAGGAGCATCGTTTGACCGGTGTATTTCTTCTTCAGCTCAGAAAGACGCTCTTCGCTGGACTCCAAAGAATGGCCGTCATGCATTTTCTTATTCAAGCGCAAGGACCTTTCAAAAAATGCCATCAACTCAGAAGAATTGGCGCCCTCAGCAACCGCGATAATGCTGAACATCTTTCCAGCCTGATTGCGCGTTAGGATCGCTTCCGAGACTTTTTCAATGCTATAGGGGATCTCTGGAATAAGGATCACATCCGCCCCAGCAGCGATCCCAGCCCCCAGTGTCAGCCAGCCGACTTGACGCCCCATAATTTCAACTATGATAATGCGGTGATTGCTGTTGGCTGTGCTGTGCAATCGATCAATGGCTTCGGTGGCAATCGTCAGGGATGTGTCGAAGCCAATGGTGGTATCGGTTTGTGGCACATCATTCCCAGCTGATTTTGGCAATGTCAACACGTTCAAACCAGCTTTTTTCAAGATCAACGCTACCTCTTGGGTCTCCTTGCTGCCAATGCAGACCAAACCATCGAGCTTGTGCTGATGATAATTCTCAACAACGACCTCGGTTTTGTCCACAATCGCGCCGCCCTCCTGAACTTGATGGGGAACAACCCGGCTGGTGCCCAAAATTGTTCCCCCAGCTGTAAGCACGTTTGACAGGGAATCAGAGCCGATTTGAAACCAATCGTTTGACAACAACCCCTCAAAACCATCACGAAACCCAACCAGTGAAATGCCATAATTACTAAGTGCCGCTTTACCAAAAGCACGGATCGCTGCGTTTAATCCCGGACAATCACTGCCAGCTGTTAATACGCCAATTTTTTTTGCCATTGAAAGGTTCCTTCCTCACGCTGATGTTAATGCCTTAATTATACACATAACCTTGAAATAACACGGACTTCACGTCAACGATTTAGATAATTCACCGCTTCAAAGCAGTATAATGGAGTCAATACATCAAATCAATTCTTAACAAACGATCATTGACTATTGATGACAATCGAAAATCAAAAATCAGACCTTCTCAAGCGCCTAACAGACTGGCAAATTCAACTCGAGGGTAATTGGACTCTCGAAGAAATTCAACGACTACTGCGGGTGTTTGAGTCCCTTGCAGAACAAACGGGCATCAGTTCAATCCCCCAATTATTCAATCGTCAGATAACCACCCTAAAACGGAGTGGGCGCCCCGGCAGAGTCGGGCGCACCAAAGGCGGCGAGATCATCCTCGACGAAAATTGGACCGACTGGACCTTCGCTCACGAATTGGGCCACCGCTGGAACAATGCATGGGATCGCCTCCCGGAACAACGCTTACGCCAAGCGATGGGTGCTGGTGAATTTGAATGGCTGAAAGAATATCTGCGGCGGTTTGAAAAGTGGTTGGAGGGCGTTCTAAAAAAGTTCAACATCAAAAAGAAAATCGATTGGCCAACCCTATGGTACAAGCCCGGCAGTGCACCACCACCCTGTGGGGTCGATCGGAACTTCAACGCCAGTGAGGATTTGGCAGAAAGTTTTGCAGCCACCATCTTCCCAGTTGAAGCAAAAACCAGAGCCAACAATGTTGCCACCCAAACAATCAACTGTGCAAAATCCTGGGATTGGAGCACCACCTTCAGCGATTACCTTGAAACGCCACGGGGGCAAATCACCTTGCAGACAATCAAGGAACTCGGGTCAAACAGAGATTATCGCGTCTGAAGATCACGAACTATCCCTTACCACGGAAAATTCTATACTATAAGTTAATAGAGACCGTTTTTTTAAGGTATCTGATATGGGTCACCCTCTTTATGCAGAACAGATTTTTCTATTGACCCATACAACCCTAAAAAACAATAAAAATCAGAAGTATCCCATTTTATGAGGCTTGATGACTTCTTAGATTATCCAAATAGGATTTTTATGAGACCTATGATGCCACCACAAAGGATCAACCAGTGTGTTGGGGTTTTGAAGCGAAGTAAAACAATCAACATGATAACTGCAATTAGGATTGCTATTGGATCAACCAGCGCTTTCAGCGATATTTCCCAGATAACCCCCATCATCAAACCCAAGGCGGCAAAATTGATGCCCTCTAAAAACTTTTTCCCATAAATAGATTTTTTAAGCAAGCGTAATAACGGCAAAGAGAATAACACAAAAATAAACCCTGGCAAAAACATGGCAAGTGTCGCCAATAATGCTGCAGGCGTACCGCCCAGTATGTAACCCACAAATGTAGCCGTTGTTGAAAGGGGACCTGGTGTTACCTGACCAACAGCAATGGCATCGATGAGCTCTGATTGGGTCAACCAGCCCAACCGATTGACCAAATCCTCTTGAATAAAAGCCAGCAACACATATCCGCTACCATACATAAATGCGCCAGCTTTCAAAAAGACAAGGAAAAGGCGTCCCAAAGTAAAGGGGATTGCAGGAATTTCCTGCCTGATGATCGCAAAAGAACCAGACAAGAAGCCTGCCAAAGGCAGAAAATCTTGAGCATGATTGCTAACCACCTTGACCAACAAATGAAGTAATCCAGATGCCACCATCAGGATTACAGGGTCAACCCCCAAAATGTAAGCAATAAAAACTGCGATGGTAATTATCATTTTTGTTTTTTTCTGAAGATGAGGGCGGATCATGCCAATCAGTGCAGACACCAAAATGGCAATGACGACGGGTTTAACTCCATATAAAAATGATTCCGTCATCGGGATTGTCCCAAATTGTGTATAAATCCGACCTAAAATTAAAACCACAATGACGGCTGGCAGCAGGTAACAGACACCTGCTACGATCATGCCTGGCCAGGATGCATGATGATAGCCAATATGGATCGCAAATTCCATCGCATTTGGACCTGGAATAAGGGTTGAAATCCCCCAAAAATCCAAAAATTCCTCTTCCGAGAGCCAATGTCGCTTGAGGACAAACTCTTGGCGCATCATCGCAATGGCAGCAACGGGTCCCCCAAAAGCAGTAAATCCCAGCTTAAGCATTGCTAACATCAGTGCTGTCAGTTCTTTCCGCATCGTGCTCATTATTCTATCATTAGCGCCTTTCTTCTCAAAACATTCACGCCCTGTAATCAACATAACTGAGAAACAATATAAAGCTTCATTTATCGCCCAGCTGCAAGTAAAATAAGACCTGGAGGAACAATGCCCAAAGACACATTCAACAATCTACCTGAAGAGAAACGCACACACATTATAAATTTGGCCATCAAAGAATTTGCAGAAAATCCCTATAATGTCGCTTCCATATCAAAAATTGTCCGCCAAGCTGGCATAGCCAAAGGCAGTTTTTATCAATATTTTAAAGACAAAAATGCGCTATACCAATATTTAATTGAATTAGCCTTAGATGAGAAACTTAAACTGGTCAAAGATTTACCTGCGCCAAAGACCAACACCGGGTTATTCGGTTATTTGCGCTGGCAATTCCTCACAGAAGTCTTTTTTGAAATTAAGCATCCTTACCTTGCCCAAATCAGTTATCGGGCTTTTGTCGAAGGCTTGGAATCAGAAGAAATGGCTGAGGAACTGCAACGTCGTGGAACCACGCAATTCTTCAAGCAATTGATCACCCAGGGCTTGCACCACGGGAATGTTGCCCCCTGGGTAGACCCAGATGTGGCAGCTTTTATCATGGAGATCCTCTTTTATCAATTTGGGAAGTATTTTGTGGAGCGATTGGGTCTAACTGAGGCAGATTTTATTGATCAATCTATATATAACAACGAAGAAGCCCAAAGTCTGATCGACAATTTAATGGATATCCTAGTGGCAGGCATGGAAACCCACCCAGAGATCCGGAATAATTTCATCAATCCACCAACAGAAAGTACAAATTTAAATTCACACCAGAGGCATTAAACATCGTAGGGGCACGGCGTGCCGTGCCCCTGCTCAATAATTTCGTAAATGGGCAGATATCGCTTTTAAAATTCTATTGATGATTATTGAACGGTTGTAAAAATCCCTTTGCCAACAAATAATCGATGATGATTTGTGCATTCTCCTTGGGGCTCACATCCACCGTCTGCAATGTAATCTCCGGTTCAATGGGTGCCTCATAAGGGTCATCAATGCCAGTGAAGTTCCTGATCTCGCCGGCCCTCGCCCGAGCATACAAACCCTTCACATCCCGCGCTTCACACACGGCCAAGGGTGTATCAACGAACACCTCAATGAAGTGCTCTTCAGTGAACATCTTGCGCGCCTCTCGCCGAGCTTGACGATAGGGACTGATGGCAGCACACACAACAGTTCCGGAATGGCGGACAATCTCACTCGCCACAAAACTAATCCGCAAGATATTGGTGTCGCGATCGTCTTTGCTGAAACCCAGCCCCTTTGAAAGATGCGTTCGCACCACATCCCCATCCAAGACGGTGGGATTGCGGCCATATTCCTGGAGCATATTGATCAACCGCTTGGCAATCGTTGATTTGCCCGCCCCGCTCAACCCGGTGAACCAAATGCAAAAGCCCTGTTTATGCCGAGGTGGATAAGCTTCCAATAAAATTTCAGCCGACTCCGCTCGGGTAAACCACGCCGGCAGGGGTACCCCCTTGGCAAGATAATCCTCCCGAACCTGGGTCCCAGAAATTCTGGCTACCTTTGCATCTTTCGGTATGCTGCTCTCCAACTCATAGCGGTCTTCATCCGTCAGGTAAACCACCAACTCAAAGGGGACCATCTGGACCCCAACTTCCGCTTCGAAGCTTTTTAGCAGTTCCTGAGCCTCGTAGGGACCGTAAAATGGCTCCCCATGGCTGTCAACGCCGGGGCCAGCGTGATCGCGCCCCACAATAAAATGATTCGCACCATAATTACGACGAATGATCGCGTGCCACACCGTTTCACGGGGTCCGCCCATGCGCATCGCCAGGGGCAAAAGGCTAAGCAAGGTGTTGTGCTCGAAGTAATTCTCAACCAAGGTTTTGTAAATCCGAACCCGGGTGAAGTGATCCACATCCCCGGGTTTTGTCATCCCCACCACCGGGTGGATCAACAAGCTGCCGCCGATCTCCTGACTGGCCCGTTTGGTCAATTCTTCATGTACCCGATGCATCGGATTACGGGTTTGGAAGGCAACCACATTCGGGTTTCCAATTTCATTTAGCTTTGCTCGGGTTTCAGCGGGGGTTAAGCGCAGTTCGGTAAAATCATCATAGACAGGCAGGCTCAAAACCTTGAGTTCCCCAGAAAGACACAAATCGCCCCACCCTGCCATTTCGGACACCATGGGGTGCTTGAGGTCAAGGGTCCCATAGACTTTTTGCGCTTCCTCTTTCCAGTTAAAACGAAAAACCTCATCGATGTGCATCACCGCCATAATCTGGTTGTGGACATCCCGCAAAGTGACCCATTCTGCCTGGTCAGGCAGGTCTTCTTTTTCAATGGTCAAGGTGATCGGGATCGGCCAAACCGTGCCATCTGCTAAGCGCATCTCGTTTAAGACAGATTCGTAATCATCTATCCCCATAAAACGATCCAATGGAGAAAAAGCCCCTACCGCTAATAATTCCAAATCGTGCGTTTGACGAGGAGTAAGGCGAATGGTTGGGTAAGACCCTGCTTCTTTAAATAACCGCTCTCGTTCATCACCTTTTACCAAGAGATCCATTAATTTTCCCCCATAGGGTGGGATTAACAAGTCGGGTTTATCATTCATTTTTCTGATTGCCTTTCGATTGCATTTTTCAAAACCAACTTATTGTAGCACACGGTGTGACATTTCGTGAAACGTCGTCAATCGACCCAAATTCCGCTGCGATTTCCACTCTCAACGCCTTGCCTGTATAATAAAGAAAGCGATCAAACTGGAAAATTCGTCGTCAAAGGAGGTTAGGATGAAAATTTTGTTTGTCGCCGCCAGGTGGGACCCTGAAGATCCTGACAGTGGGTCCGGGTTGGACTACAATGCATACATCACCCTGAAAAAATATTATTCCGATATCAAAATCGTCGGACCCTTCAAAAGTGACAAAAATCTCGTTGAGCGTGGTGTCGAAAAGCTGTCAAAGTTGTTGACAAAGAGGCGCTTTCTAAAGTTTTATCCCTCCTATATCAACCGGAGTAACCGCATCGTTCAAGAGAGTATTGACACTTATCAACCAGACCTCATTTTTTCCAAATCATCCATTCCACTCATCAACGTCAAATTACCCGTGCCGCTGCTATACATGACTGATTCTTCCGTCGCATGGGTAAAGGGTCAATGGCCATATTTCACAAAGCTCGGTTTCTCGATTATGGAAGGTTGGGAAAGAAGGATCATCGATAAAGCCTCTCATATCTTAACTTTTAGTGAAGCTAACGCGGTTGTTTTGAGAAATTATTACCAAAAACCCGCCCAGCTCGTAACCGTCCATCCTGTTCCGTCTGCGTTACCAGAGCACAAATGCCAATTCATAGAAAAAACCCTGGATCCCAGTGAGGGCATTCGTTTAATCTTAGTGGGGCGCGCTTTCCATCGGAAAGGTGTCGATATCGCCATTGCCGCAACCCAAACCTTGAACGATCTGGGCATCCCAACCCAATTGCGCGTGGTCGGCATGGACGGACCGACATCTGAAACCGTAAAATTTATGGGGTTGTACTCAAAGAACGATCCAGAGACCCAAGACCAATACATCGAAAACTATCGCTGGGCGCATTTTCATTTGTTTCCCTCCCGGTTTGATCCTGCTGGGATTACGCCCTCCGAAGCGGCAGGTTTCGGAGTGCCAACGATCACCAATGAAGCAGGCGGGTTGGGGACAACTGTCAAGGATGGCGTTTCAGGGGTTGTCTTGCCAGAAAATAGCCCCCCAAACCGCTACGTTGATGTTGTCAAGCACTACGTTGAACACCCTCAGGATTATCAAGCTTTGCGCCAGACGACCTATCAACGCTACCAAAAGGAACTCAACTGGAGCGCCTTAGGCCAGGTGTTTGAAGGGATCATCCGTCAATTGGTCAAAACCAATCCTTAAAAATTGTGCGCTCAACCTCACGGAATAGTTTCAAATCAGCAATTGGATTAGGGTAAGATAAGCCTTAACACAAGCAAATACAGGTTTAAGAAAGGGCCATTCGATGAAATCCTTCCGTAAAGAACTCTGGTTTAACATCCCCAGCCGGCGTGCATTGATCAACATCACCCCCCAGGTGAGGGAAGCATTGCAAGAAAGCGGCATTCAAGAGGGGTTGTGCCTGGTGAATGCCATGCACATCACCGCATCCGTATTTATCAATGATGATGAATCGGGACTGCACCAGGATTATGAAAAATGGTTGGAGTCCTTAGCCCCCCATGCGCACACCTCCCAATATCAGCACAATCGTACGGGTGAGGATAATGCCGATGCCCATCTCAAAAGGCAGGTCTTGGGCCGTGAAGTGGTGGTGGCCATCACCCAGGGGCGCTTAGATTTTGGCCCCTGGGAACAAATTTTCTATGGCGAATTTGACGGCCGTCGGCGCAAACGCGTGTTAGTAAAAATTATCGGTGAATGAAGAAAAGACCGTAGGGTAGCGTTTGATTATTTATGATCCTGTCTTATTATCAAAGCTAGCGGTTCAGACACAACTGTTAATAGTATATCGATAATTTTTTGACAGGGATTAAATTGACAGTCTACATTATTGTCACCCTCACCCCAGTCCTAAAAAGTGTGCTTGTTATCTATAAAGCCTGGTTAAAATCCCTCTCCCTGGCCAAGGGAGAGGTTGGGTGAGGGTTCCATACTTTGTTCAGTATCATTTAAAGTGAAACAAGGATGTTAAAACAAACCTGTTTATGGGGGACATCGTTTGAATTGAGCGATAAATTAGGTTCTGTTTAATATTCTACAGCACCAATTCTTTTTATTCAAATATGTGCCATAGATGAAGATATCAACCGAATAATAGAATCTTATTCGATATCTTCCTCAGTCGTTTCGTAGGTTTCGAATAATTCGTCTAACATCTCATCATCGGCTAACTTCTGCAAAAGAGGGAAGTGTTCCTCTTCTTCCTCATCCAAATGGTGATCATTGACTTCTTTCAAAACCTTTGCCTTCGCTGTGAAGATTTCATCTTCCGGATCAAGTTCCATCAATTCTTTTAGCAAGATTCGATCGACGTGATGCTCCTGCATCGCCTCCAGAGCACCCGCTCGGGCTTTTTCACCCTGACCTTTAAGATAATCAAAAATCGAAGCATCCTCCCCCATAATGTGGGGATAGAGCGCATCGTAAAGTTCTTGCCGGTATTTTCCTTTGTCTTCCACTGTGGTGGCTTTGACCAGTTTTTCTGCCAGTTGACGTTGTTTGTCGTGATCTTTCAGAAGATGCTCAATAAATGCGTGTGCCATACTTCCCTTTCCTTTCTAAGTTTGATTAAATTCTCGCATTGTGATGATGGTGATGGTTTCTCTCTATTATTTTAACACAGCTTCAAAAAATTTTTGAGATTACGCTGCGGATTATGAGGGATCCGCTTGTAGACTTTTTCTGAAATACTTGAATCCCGGCGCTTAATTTATTTCCGCATTCTCATCGCTGATAATCAAAATATAGGAGAGGACATACTTTAATTTGGTCACATAATCCTGTTCATTTTCGAACAAAGATCAAAATACGCTTACTTCACGCATCATCATCCGATAAGGTAAAATCATCCTGCCTACAAATATTGAGAGACAATTATGTTTTTACCCACAACCCGTGACGAATTCCACAAACTTGGTTGGGATCAACTTGATGTGATCCTGATCACAGGAGACAGTTACATCGACAGCCCATTTATCGGCGTTGCCATCATCGGTAAAGTACTTGCAAACGCCGGATACAAGGTGGGGGTCATCGCCCAACCGGACTATCAATCTGCGGTCGATATCACTCGCCTCGGTGAGCCGCGCCTATTTTGGGGCGTGACTGCCGGCAGCATCGATTCGATGGTTGCCAACTTCACAGCCACGGGGCGCCCTCGCCGAACGGATGATTACACCCCCGGCGGACGCAACACCAAACGCCCCAATCGAGCAACTCTCGTGTATGCTAACCTGATCCGTCGATATTTCAAAAACACGGTCCCCATCGTGCTGGGTGGCGTGGAAGCCAGCTTGCGGCGCATTGCCCACTATGATTACTGGTCCGATTCCGTCCGACGATCCGTATTATTTGACGCCAAAGCAGACTACCTGCTGTATGGCATGGCGGAAGGCGCCATCCTCGAATTAGCAGAAACCCTCAAATTGGGACAGGACCCAACACAAATCCGGGGGCTGTGCTATATTGGCAAAATTATCCCCAAAAACTACAGTGTTCTACCTTCCTATGAAGCGGTGATTGAAGATAAAGATGCCTTCACCGACATGTTTCACACCTTTTACCGCAACACGGACCCCCTCAACGCCCAGGGATTGGCACAACTGCACGGCGATCGGTACTTGATTCAAAATCCACCCTATCCATATCTTTCTCAAAAAGAACTGGACGCGGTTTATGACCTGGATTATGAACATGACCAACATCCCTATTATGCCAAACAAGGGGATGTGAAAGCCTTGGAGACCATCCGCTTTTCAATCCCCACCCATCGTGGCTGCTATGGGGAGTGTAATTTCTGTGCCATCGCCGTCCATGAGGGGCGCACGGTGCGCTGGCGGAGCCAAGGGTCAATTGTAGCAGAAGCACGTCAAATCGCTGAAATGCCTGACTTTCAAGGCTATATCTATGACCTGAGCGCGCCGACTGCCAACATGTACGGCTTTGAGTGCCCGATCAAACTGCGCAAAGGGGCTTGCCTGGACAAAAATTGCATTTACCCAGAGGTATGCCCTGCTTTGCCCGTAGATCATGAACAACAAATCGAATTGCTGGAAAAAATTCGCCAAATTAAAGGCGTTAAGAAGGTTTTTGTGGGGTCTGGGTTGCGCTATGACCTGATCCTATCCGATGAAAAGCACGGACAGGATTACCTCAAAAACCTGGTCAAGCACCACATCTCAGGCCAGTTGAAGGTTGCCCCGGAACACACCCAACCCAAGGTTTTAGCCCGTATGCGCAAACCCGACCAGAAGTCACTTATAGAATTCAAGCGCCGGTTTGATGCCCTCAACAGGGATTTGGGCAAAAAGCAATTCCTTAGTTATTACTTAATTGCCGCTTACCCCGGCTGCACCTTAGGGGACATGCAAGCGCTCAAGCGTTTTGCCAGCCAGGAGTTAGGGATATTGCCTGAGCAAGTGCAGGTCTTTACCCCCACACCCTCCACTTACGCCAGTGTGATGTATTACACCGAAAAAGACCCCTTCACTGGGGAAAAACTATATGTCGAAAAGAACCCTGCAGCAAAAAAAGCGCAAAAAGAGGTAATTACTGGCCATCACCGTCCACCCAAACAGCATCGCCGCAAAAAGAGCGGCTGATTCTGCACTTTGAGCCAGGTGCAACGAATGAGAAGAAACCTTTGAAAGAGAACAAAATGAAAGAGACTCAACCCATCCAGCAATCCCTTGTTAAGTTTCAGAGCTGGGCATCCCAGTTTGCTCCTGTGGTCACTTTCCGTCCTCCGGTTAATCCGGCGGCAGTGGATAATTTTTGTGAAAAAAGTGGGTTAACCCTACCAGAGGATCTACGTCAATATCTACAAATCACCGATGGCGAGACTCCCTCTTCTGCTGGGATGATCGGTAATTGGCGTTTGATGCCTTTAGCAGAAATTCAGGCTGCTTGGGGACTCCTTGATAAATTGACGGAAAAAGGTGCTTTCAGTGACCGGATACCAGAAAATTCCCCCTATATTCACCAAGCCTGGTGGCATCCAAAATGGATCCCGGTTGTGACCAATGACACGGGTGACTATTTCTGCCTGGACACCGCCCCCACTGATCCAAACCGTTACGGACAGGTCATCCTTTATTTACAAAACCAACCCCAGCGCCCACTCATCGCTGGCAGCTTGAGGGCATGGTTCGACCGCATCGCCCAAGATTTGGCAGCAGGTCTTTATACCTTTGACCCCTACGAAGGGTTCAACAACGAGGGATTTATGAGGTCGGCCTTAGAAGGTAAACATCTATTAGACGGATTGGAAGGAAAATTGATCACCTGACCTTTGGCGCATTCTTTTCAACGAAAAAAGCCATCGACAAAAATTTTCTGGTAACCATTTAAATCTGGTTATTGACCAATTTACAAGTGATAAAACATTTTGAATAAAAGCCAGCTTATAAATAATATGATGCAAAAAACTAATCAAGACACACCACGCATTGCTCGTGAGAAAAAGACTGTACAAAAGATGATCCATTTGTATTGTCGTAAAAATCACAAACCTGAAGGCACACTCTGCCCTGCGTGTCAAGATCTACTGGATTACGCCATTTTTCGCATGGATCATTGCCCTTACGAAGAAGAGAAGCCCACCTGTGCCAATTGCCCCATTCATTGCTATCGACCCGATATGCGCGAGAAAATTCGCCAGGTGATGCGCTACGCTGGTCCTCGTATGCTCCTCTATCATCCTCTTTTGACCATACAGCATCTAATGGACGGATTACGGAAAGCCTCAGAACGGGATTTGCGATACTAATGGCCGACCTCTCGATCCATTCTTTTAAGCAAAATGTGACGGATTATCTCCACAAAAATAGGCATGTGTCAGTGCCAGGCTGGTCCCCCAACGGTCATTTTGATGTCAAGCCCCTGGGGCAGGGCGAATACAACATGAATTTCCTCATTCAACAAGGGCAAACGGCTTGGGTATTGCGGGTCAATAGCGGGTCGCAAATTGGACTCTCTAACGCCGAGCAGATTGCCTATGAGTATCAAACCCTGCAGCTCTTAGCGCCTTTAGATGTGAGCCCAATCCCCTACTTCATCGATAACTCTCTTCGAGATCTCCCCTATGGGGTCCTTGGAATGGCTTATTACCCCGGAGAACCCCTCGACTATCGTCACGATTTGGTGGCAGCAGCCCAGTTGTTCGCTCGTTATCATCAATTGGCGGTACCCCCAGAAAACAATCACCTGATCCATGAGACAGAACCCCTCTCCTTGACCTACCATCGAAGTGGGAAAATGCTGCAGGTTTACTTCGATTCAGACCTGGCTGACCCGGGTTTAAAAACCTACCTAAAAGAAATTTACGCCTGGGCAGATGAAGCCCGAAAGAAAGAAGTCTATTTTATCAACGACCCCTGGGACTGCATTATCAACACGGAGGTTAACAATACCAACTGGATTCTCAACCGAGGAACAGGGGAATTGCACCTGACCGATTGGGAGAAACCCCTATGGGGTGACCCCTCTCAGGACCTCTCGCATTTTCGTGTGCCGACAACAACCTTATGGAAAACAAATTACCGCATGTCACCAAAAGACAAAGCTGACATGATGACGGCATACAAAAATGCCCTGAGGGACCCCCACTTGCAAGATACAATTGAAGAGCGCACCCGCCTACGTGATCCCTTTAATTGTTTGCGGGGGGTATCCTGGTGCGCGATGGCTTGGGTACAATACCAACGCGATGAGCATCTCGTAAAAAATATAGACACTTACAAGAAATTCTCACTATACACAGATCTGGCTTTTGTGCGCAGCCTTTTTGATCCTTATCTTACAACCTGAGGAGGTTTTTATGCCACTATCCGATGCAGAACTTTATGATGGGCTTAACAAAGAAAAATTTACGCGCTATGAACAGGAAGCACGTCAAACCTATGGGGCTAAAATCGTTTCCCAAGCCGATCAAAAGATCCGCAATCTAACAAAAAACCAATGGGAGGATGTCAAAGAAGAGGGCGGGGCGATCGCACATCACTTAGCCACATTGATGGATTACCAGCCAAGCGATCCGACGGTTCAAACCTGGATTGCAAAACAGCATACTTGGATCGAGAATTTTTATCCTGCTTCCGCAGACGTCTTCCGAGAATTGGGGGAACTCTATGCCACCAATGAGGAATTTCGCGCTTTTTATGACCAGTACAAGCCTGGCTTGGCGGATTTCATGCAGCAAGCGATGCACTATTATGCCAATACCGTTTTGAGCAACCCGGAAGAACAGGGGTAAGGCTATAGCAAATTACTATTTTTCTGCAAATGGAAATTTCAACGGTGACTGAAAAAATAATTTTCGACTGCGATAACACCATAGGCATCCCCTTCAAAGAAGTGGATGATGGCTTAGCCCTGTTATATCTATTGGGGGTACCCGAAATTGATATCGTAGGCCTTACAACCACCTTCGGCAACGGCACCATCGATCAAACTTACAGCCAAACACGCAAGCTTGTGCACCAAATAGGCCTGGAGTTTCCTATTTTGCAAGGTGAAGGGCGGCGCGGCCAAAATCCAGACACGCCAGCTGCCCACTTCCTCGTTGAAAGTGTTAATCAATACCCGCACCAACTCAGCATCCTGACGACGGGTCCCCTTGGCAATCTGCGCGCCGCCAATCAGTTAGACCCGGATTTTTATCACAGGGTCAAACGCATCGTTTCAATGGGGGGGTACCTCGGGTCGTATGGGGGTCAATCGATCGATTCAAGGGGCATCAAATTAGGCTATCGTTATCTACACGAATTAAATTTTTCAGCCAACCCGGAAGCGGCGATGGAAACGTTACATGCCCCCTGCCCGGTGACCGTCTTTCCCGGTCAGGTTTGCCTCCAGGCACCTTTTACGCGCAAAGATATCAAAAAAGCGCTTTGGTGGCCACCCAAACTTCGACGAATCCTTACCCACTGGCTGATCACATTTGGCTTGTATTGCGGGGTTCGGGAATTTTATTTGTGGGACCTATTGCCAGCCGTTTACCTGACAAACCCTAACCTATTTACAACAACCGCTTTCCCCCTTGGTTCCACCATACAGGACCTGCAGCATGGCCTACTAATCGAAAATCCCGACCCACAGGCTCACACTATCCAAGTTGCGACGTCAATTCGCAATCCATCAGATTTTTATGGGGACTTATCGGCTGCATGGCAGCAAACCGCAGAGAATTATCCCCCACCCCTGCTTTGATTTCATAAAACCCAGTAGCAATCAACCGAATTTTTGGTTTAAGCTAATTCTTTCTCCAGCTTTCGGATGCCAGCTTGAACCCGTCTGAGGGTTTCCGTTTTGCCGAACACCTCCGCTAAAGCCGTCGCACCGCCTGGTGTGACCGCAACACCCGATAAGGCTGTGCGGATCGACCACATCACTGTGCCGGTTTTATAGCCATTTTCCTTGCCAAAAGCTTTCAAAGTCAGATAGAGGTTATCATTATCCCAGGTCTCAAGATTTTCGAGGATGGGCATGACCGCTTTCAAGATTTCCAGGCTTATTTCAGGGTTACACTTCGATTTTTCGTGGTTGTACATTGCAATGTCATAATCGGGTACAGCAACAAAGAAACCGAGCATTTCAGGGATGTCCGACAGTTTTTCTGTTCGCACCTGCAGCAATTCACTGATCTTTTTGGTGTTGTAATCAGACAAGGCAACCGGATAGAAGGGCTCAGCCAAGTGATGAAATTCCTCTAAAGATAGTGCTCGAATATGTTCCCCGTTCAACCAGGTGAGTTTATCAAAGGAAAAGGCCGCGCTGGACTTATTGATCCGATCAATGCTGAAGATTTGTTCCAGTTCTGCTAAGGTGAAAAACTCCTGATCGTTTCCCGGGCTCCACCCCAACAAGGCAATATAATTGACGATCGCCTGGGGCAAATAACCCATCTTGACCAGGTCTTCAAAGGACGGGTCGCCCAAGCGCTTGCTAAACTTGCTGCCGTCCTCTTTGATGATCAGGGGTAAGTGCACGTATTCCGGGATCTGCCAGCCAAAGCTTTCATAGAGCAAATTATATTTCGGTGTTGACGAGAGATATTCCTGGCCGCGCATCACGTGGGTGATAGCCATCAAGTGATCGTCCACCACATTGGCAAAATTATAGGTTGGAAAACCATCCGATTTCAACAGGATTTGATCATCCAATTGAGAATTTTCAACGGTGATGGTGCCGTAGACATGGTCCGCAAAGGTTGTCGAGCCGTTATCCGGAATGCGCTGCCGAATCACAAAGGACTCACCCTGGGCGATCTTCGCGTCGACCTCTGCCGGGCTCAAATACCGACAGGGATCCCGGCGGGAGAGTTCTTCCCCCTCTGTTTGGCCTTCCTTCTTACAAAAACACCGAAATGCGTCCCCTGATTCTAATAATTGCTGGGCATATTTCATATAAATGGGCTTGCGTTCCGATTGCACGTATGGCCCATACCCGCCGTCCTTCCCGGGGCCTTCATCGTATTGAAGACCAGCCAGTTCCAGGCTTTTATAGATCGCAGCAAGGGACTCGGGGATGTTGCGCTGCTGATCTGTATCCTCAATGCGTAAAATAAAAACGCCATCGTGCCTGCGTGCGGTCAGATAGGCATATAAAGCTGTTCGTAAATTGCCTATGTGCATGTATCCGGTGGGGCTGGGAGCAAATCGTGTTCTTACCATAACCTAATGACCTTTCATCGATAATTTCTAGCGAGGTAATCCTACCACAAATTGATTTGCCTGATCTTTCCCGCATCAATCTGTCATAGGTCAGGATAAAAAAATTAAGATGTTTTCATTTATTCATTCTAACAAGAGCTCCGGGACAACAAAGACCAAGGCGCTCCCCTGTTGAAAACCCAATTCTAAATTCTGTTCAAATTTCTGCAAGTTGACGGCATAGGTGTTTCTCTCCAAGCTGCCGACATAGATATACTGAATATCATAGCGCCGGATGATCTCCAAGGCTGATTCCCAATCCGCGGACTCATACAGCCTTCTTATATCGGATTCTCTTGAGCCGACCTCTGTGTACCCGCCGCGCCACTGACCTTCATGCCCGGGCCATCCCAACACTGTCGCTTGTCCGCTTAGGGTGGCAACCCGGGCATATGCTGAGTACTGCCCACCAATCGCTTCAGACACCACCCCATCTGGCGCCTGAGATAACCAGGCAACAATTGCGGCTTCATCCGGGTAATAAGTTGTGAAATACGCGCTGGCATCCAGAGAAAAACCCTGCGCAGGTTGAAAATTATTGGTCTTGTTTGGGTAAGCCAAGGCGGGGTAAAGCAGCCCTGCGAAAATAACCAAGATCACTAATGTTTTGGAAACCCATCTCCCCCTTCTGAAAAGGACCGCACTGGCAAAGCCAGCCCCCAAGGTCCATAACATCCAGGCTTGATAATAAAACTTAAAAACGGTGTTCATACGGGTGCCAAAACTATCCTGCAAATAGACAAACTCAGGCGCTAAGACCATCACGCCCCCCAAGACCACCATCAGAAGGACAAATAATGTAATTTTGTTGCCCGATTCTTCTAAAGTACTCTCTTCACCTGATAAGCCCAAGAGGAAGCTCAACCCGCCAATCAGTACAACCACTAGGGTCAGCAAACCAAATCCAAATTTCAAGCGATGCAGCATCGCCGATCCCAACAATCCAAAAAAGCTCGTCTCACCCTGGGAAGCAAGGACAGATTGACCAATGTCCATTTGAGCGATCCTGGCGCCGATCAAAATTGCCACAAAAATTAAGGCCAAAACAAGCAACAGCACCAACAAGGCAGCCAGCCGCCAATTGCCCGGTTTTTTCTCCCGAAATAACCAGCTAAAGAAAAGCAAAATGGGCAGCAATAAAGAGCCGAACATCAACCACAGGTATAAACCACGGGTTGGATAGATCAAATTTGGCAAAATTCCCCCAGCCTGAGATTGAAAACTGATTAAAAATGGGGCATAGAATAACAAAGACAACACCCCTAAGGGGATAGCTAGCCTTAATAATTCAATCAGCCGGTCCCAACTCCATCCCTTGGTCTGCACCTGGCACAAGACATAGGCACCCGCCACCAAGGAAAAATAGACCGGTAAATCCCAGGTATTGAGGAAGGCAATTCCCCCCAAGGCAATCGCACAGATCAGGAACATACTCAATGAGAAGGGCATCTTAATGCGGTTGAGGATGATCTTGCCATCTAAACCGCCCAGATAAACGTTCAACCCTAACCCAATCACCAACATCACAAAGGGCATCACCAAAACATGGGGATGCAGGTCTCCCAGCACAAATGAAAAAGCCGGAAATTCGTCAATTGGGGATAAGCCACTAACGTTGCCCAATAAATCGATGTCCTGAACCACCCGGGAAGCCTGCCACCACCACCAAAAACGCTGTGGGATTAACGATGGGGGCGTTGAGGGCGCAAAGAGCAGGCTGTCGAGGTTCACCCATTGCCAAAATGGGGATGGGCCCCCACTTGAATCCCAACCTACACCTGCCTGGTGTAAAACTTCCAGAACAACTTCAAGGTTGCCGACAAAGAGCAAAAATAGCGGACCTAATAGTGCCAGCAATAAGACCTTTTTCGACCCTGTTTGTTGATGAAAAAACAAGGAGAGAAGATTGTAGAGAATGCCATAGGCGCCAACCGCACTCATGGCAAAGACGGATACAAGCATCAAGTTGAATGCGACACCGCCGCTGGTGAAGGTGAGTTTTGCCAGCATACCAGCCATAATATAGCCAAAATGATAGTAAGAAATGGCATATCCCGACAGCCAGGGGTCCTTGGGTGGGAACGTGTTAGAGTTCAGGATGGCGTTGATAAAGGCTAATTCCATGGGTTTTTCAGTGCCCGTCGCTGCTGGGTCCGATGCCCTCACCAGGGTCATAAAAGCAAAAGCCACCAGGAATACCAATTCAACGCTGAGCAGCAAGCGTATATTCCCTTTAATCCATCGCCAGATTTCACCCCATTTTTTCCAACTTGCCCAAAGATTGAGGCCCAAGAGGATTGCCAACCCAAATAAGATGCCGCCGGGTTGATTTTGCAGCAGTCCCATAGAGCCCATCCACCAAAAGCCAAACCCCCACAACAGCAAACCGAGAATACGGCTCAGCGCATAACCGCGATCTGGAAAACGTTTAAAAAAATGATAAGTCAATGGGAAATTAATCCAACCCAATAACACAAGCAGCAAATACCAACTAAGCAGGTTAAAAAGCATGGTCAATTCCTTGTCCTGAACCAGAACGCACGCATTATCTAGGGTGTCTTGGCGCTGGTACGGGTTAATTATACTTATAACCGACTTATTTCCCATAAAATCATCAGGAAAAATAGCTTGGCGGACGATCGCTACTTTCAGTGATTCAGGAACAATAGTCAACCCGCAACCGTCTTAAGCTTTAAGATATAATTTGAAGGAAGGAAAATAACAATGCATGATGCAAGTTTAATCAATCAATCCGCCAGGGTATCAATGCCATCATCTTCAACTTCACCTACAAAAGCAACCCGAGAACAACGATTAAGCAGAATTATCGGCCTAATCGCAGTGGTGGTGATCATTCCCCTCGTTATAATAAGCTTATCGGTCATCCTCTTTCAAGCAAATGAATTGATCTTGCCAAAGGTATTCATCCTGGATAAAGAAGTCGGCATGATGAATCGCAAAGATGCTGCAGCATGGGTAGACCAATTCTGGAATCAGGATCGAAAAATCCAATTAGTGGTTGCAGAGCATCCAGAAATGATCTTCGCGGTGAAGCCATCGCAAATAGGGTTATGGGTTGATGCTGGTGCGACGGCGAACGCGGCTTATGATGTTGGGCGCACAGAAAATCCTTTTAATGATGTTCGTGAGGTCATCAAGGGCGAACCACAAATTGTCCTCCCAGTGCTATTTTATGATCATGACACCGCGCAAATGACCCTCGAGACCATTGCCAAAGAGCTTTACATTCCGCCAACCAATGCCAGCATCATCTACCAGGACGGGGCTTGGATTGCCTTACCCGGGACAGTCGGCCAAGCATTAGATATTGAAAGCATGCAAAAATCACTGGTTGAAAATGCCTTCGAAATCCTAAACAATCGAACGGCGATCTTACCCCTGCAGGCAGTCTCACCTGAAGTCGTGGATTTATCACCTGTCCTTGGCGAAATCGATGAAATCATCGCAGAAGACTATATCCTCGAAGCCTACGACCCCATTACTGATGAGAGCTTTACGTGGTCTGTCCCGATGGACGTCAAACGTGAGTGGGTTCAATATGACCCTACAACGTACCAGATCTCTCTAGTTTTCACTCATGACAAGGTAGCAGAATTGGTAGCCACCTGGGAACAAGATCTGGGTCAAGAACGAGGGCTGTTAATCCCAGACCAAATTGATCAATTGATCGAAAAATGGCGGGGGCATGAAACCTTACAAACATTGGTTTACTATAAAACCACTACCTATACTGTTCAATCAGGTGAAAGCCTTTGGGGTATTTCACTCAAGTTCGGCATGCCCATGTGGTACATTATCGACGCCAATGAAGGTCTGACCGCTGATAATATCTCTGCGGGCATGGTTTTGGACATCCCTCCCAAAGATATCTTATTGCCCTTGCCGGTCGTGCGCAACAAACGGATTGTGATCGACATCAGCGAACAAAAAATGACGGTCTATGAAAACGGACAAGTCCGCAACACCCATATTGTCAGCACAGGTATGGATGATTCCCCAACCATGGCTGGCGTTTTCCAGGTACAATCGCATGAACTCAATGCGTACGCCTCCAATTGGGATTTATACATGCCCCATTTTATGGGCATCTATGAAGCCTGGCCCGATTTCATGAATGGCATTCATGGTTTGCCGCTCCTTTCAAATGGTCAGCGATTGTGGGCCAGTAACCTTGGCTCAACTGCCTCCTATGGCTGCATTATTTTGAACTTGGCTGCTGCAGAAGATCTTTACTATTGGGCAGATGACGGCGTGATTGTTGAAATTCGGCGTTAAATAAACACAAAATGCCTCTTTTTGACAAATTAAAATCAACAAATGAATCCGGAAGGCATTTTTGGAGGGATGTTGAGGCTTTTTTGATTGAATTTTCCCAATTTCCTGCAACTTAGGCTCAATTTGGAATACATCTTGCAATAATGTTCGCAGACATTTGATTATTAAATAATAAGCGACTCAAAGCATGGCAAGTGACTTATCAACACTGTTCATTACATTAGCAAAAGCCCCAGGGCATCTGGTTTACCATTTGGTCATGTGCCTGGCTTTGCTTTTTTGTATGTTTTGGACAATCTCAAAAATCAATCAGCCTGATAAAAAGAAGACAGCTCGCCAACTGCTAATTGGCGTCGGCATTCTCCTTGCCCTCCAAATTGCTTTATTCTTGATTAGCTTAATTAATTCAGCTGAAATTTTCCAAACATCATTATTCTTCGCAGTGTTAGAACGGATTTCCGCTGGGTTGACCGTCATTTGGTTAATTTGGACGCTTCAGGATGATCAAAAACACGTACTGTTCAACGGTGCGCTCATTTTTTTGTCGCTGATCCTGATCCTCATCGGCATTGCGACCCTGCTATTCATCCGTTTGATGCCAGATGTCATCGCAAATTCCTTTCAGGCCTTTGATATCCTTTGGCAAAGTGCAACCTTGTTAATGATCCTGCTTGGCATAACCCTCATCCTGACTCAAAAACCGAAAGAATGGCATTTGGGGTTGGTCATTCTAATTCTATGGGCTCTCGGTCACATTTTCCAAATCGTGATTGCCAGCGTGGGGGACATTCACATGGGCGCGGTCAGATTTGCCCAAACCTTGAGCATGCCGATTTTTATTGTCTTTATCATTCAAAGGCTAGGGCGGACGAATAAAATTGCCAAACAATTGATGGGCCAGGGAAAATCGCAAGACACACCCCTTGATACCAAACCCAACTTGATGAATTTGTTATTAGCCGTCCCCTTGGACGAGACCTCTCAGGGTCGGATTGAAGCCATCGCCCAGGCAATCAGCCTCGCTGTGGTGGCAGATGTATGTTATATCGTGCGTTCACGCAACGAGCTGGAAGGTCTTGAAATCATCGCGGGATACGACTTAATTCAGGAACGATTTTTAAAGCCAGCCCCCCTCTCCCCCCAGGACCTGCCCCAGATCACATCCACCTGGCAAGATAACGGGGTGCTCCAACGGTCACAAGCGCAGCTCGATGACCAAGACTATGAAACCCTCATCAAATTGCTCAATTACTTCCGAACTGGAAATGTATTGGCAGTGCCCCTTGCCCTACCCAACGAACCCTTCTCCGGGGGCCTCATATTTCTTTCGCCCTACACAAGCAAACAATGGGATCATAAAACCCTGGTGCTGATCGACACAATTAAAACCAACCTGACTAAGGTTCTATTTTCTCCAAGCCCCTTGGATAAATTCAAAGCGACCCTTGATAATGTTCAAGATGAAAAATCCAGACTTGTCACAGAAAAAGGGACTCTATCCCAGCTTTTAGCAGATAAAGAAATCGCCCTTAACCGCCAAGAAAAGTACATTCAGCAATTACAAGATCACTTCCAGGACGAGAAATTAGAGATAGAGCGGACAATTGAGAACTTGCAATTGAAGATCAACACGCTAGAAGCCCAATTATCTTCACAACAAAATGATGACGCTCTGGAACAAATGCGAACTGAAATTCGTCAATTAACCAATGAGAATGAACAATTGCAGATCATGCTTTCCCGGGCTAATGCTCGGATCAAGGATCTTGAAACCCAAACTGGACAGACTGGTCCCATTCGATTGTCGATGCAAAACCAGATTCTCTCCCTTGATTCCGTTGCCGCTAACGTGAAACTGCAGATCAATCAGCAATTGCAACAAAGGCACCTTAACTTAGAAATTATCAATCCGGATGGCCGCCAGATGATCAAAACGGATCCAGAGCTACTGCAAAGCATCTTACTCGGGCTGCTCGAAAATGCGATGCAAGTTTCAAGCCCCGGGAGCGCCATCCAATTGAACCAGCGGTTGAGTTTTGAAACCGGCATGCTGATCCTTGAAGTAACGGATTTTGGCGATGGGCTCACACCTGAAGAACAAAAAGCCTTTTTCAGTGCAGACTATACCGACATCCCCGGGATCGGCAGCATTTCAGCCATCCGAGATGCCATTCGGGCAATTCGGGTCCTTAACGGAAAAATATGGCTCAGAAGCAAGAAATGGAATTTCACAACTTTCCGGGTACAACTGCCAGTTCGGATCATCGATTGAAAATCACCAAGCATCAGCTATAATTAACCCGGATCCTAAATGAAGTGATCCGGAAGTTGACAAAAAGTCAGCGCTACGCGAGTTGGACATATGTCTAGAAGAAACAATTATTCAAAAATCAGCGACTACCGCAAACCCATTCAGGTTTTTGCGGTAACAACCTTTGTTATCCTTGTCGCCTTTTTAAGCTTTATCCTGGCTTCAGGATTCAACGCTGGTCCTGACCTGAGTCAAGCTCAAGAATACGCATTACAAACCCAAAGAGCGCTTAACGCCACACCGACGGCCACCCCCTTTCAACCCAACGGTGGACCGACGAATGGGGAATCCACTCCGCAAAGTCCAATCAACACCCCACAGCCCGGAACAACTGATACGGTTAGCACACCGGAACCAGGGGCAACCGAACAAGTTCAGCCGACAAACACCCAAACCCTGAAGAAACCCGAAGGCCAGGTCAATGTGCTCTTATTGGGTTCAGATATCCGGCCGGACGATGGCGGATTTCGCACGGATAGCATTATCTGGGTTTCCTTAAATCCTGAGGGTGAATTTGTCAGTGCGGTTTCTTTCCCAAGAGACCTGTATGTTTTAATCCCAGGGCTTGGCTACAACCGCATCAATGTCGCTTTCCAAAACGGCGGCTTTGATATGCTGGCTGCGACATTTGAAGCTAACTTTGGTGTTCGTCCCGATTATTACGCTCTGATTGATTTCAATGGATTCAAGACGATCATCGATAATTTAGGCGGAATTGATGTCTACGCTGAAAAGAACCTGACCGATAGCTGTGCAAAGACAATTAACGAAAGTGGCACCTGCAGCGTCGGCCCAGGAACGGTCCACATGGATGGCGAAACTGCTTTGTGGTATGCGCGTTCACGCTATTCCAGCAGTGATATCGACCGAGCCAGACGCGCCCAGGAGGTCATCAAAGGTATTTTTAATCGGCTGATGAGCTTGGATGTAATTTTCAAAGCACCTGAGCTTTATAACGCTTATACCCAGTATGTGCAGACCGATATTAGTCTCAAAACTGTCACTTCTTTGCTACCCTTAGCCAGCAAGATCAAGTCAAACGGGGATATTAGAAATTACGTCATTGGTTATGACCACGCCTACTCTTGGTGGACGCCCTACGGCGCCCAAGTGCTGGTTCCAGATAACGAAGCCATTCGAGACGTGATGATCGAAGCCTTACAGTTCAAATAATCCTGATTGACAAGTTCCTCTCTTTGGTATAAACTAGAATCATACATAGACTATACGAATTTTTAAACCAAGAGAGGCATTATGTCTGATCAACCTCAAACACAGCTGGATACCCCTGCTCATCTAACTGAAAATTCCCATCTTCAAACCGCAATTCGAGCCTGGCGTTTTTTTCTCGATGACAAAGGGCGCTCGCCTTATACCGTCAAGGCTTTCATCGGCGATTTGAACCTTCTGGACACTTTTCTCCCCCCTGACAAAACCCTTGGTGAGATCACCCTGAAAGACTTAGAGAATTTCACACACTGGCTTGAAAATGAGCGCGGCGTACCCTGTAGCCCCAAAAGCCTTTCTCGCCGAATAACCTCTGTCAAAAGCTTTTTCGGATGGCTCCACGACAAGGCTGTCCTTTTAGTGGACCCTTCTGAAAAGCTCGTCCAAAGAACCGTGACCAGCCCCTTACCAACCGTCTTGAGCCACCCAGAAATCAAGACCGCCCTGACCACTGCGGAATCTTTCCGCAAAGCCTTACCACCAGATGCCCGACCCTATACACTCTTCAAATTACTCCTCGAAACCGGCATTAAAAAAGGGGAATGCAGAGATATTGAGTTGAATCATTTGTCGCTGGAAGACCCCGAAAATGCTTATGTATTTATCCGTTATACAAACCCGCGCTACCGCTATAAAGAACGGAAAATTCCCCTCTCAACAGAGTGGATTGAAGCCTTTAATGAATATGCTGCCCAGTATGAACCCCAAGATCGGTTATTCCCGTGGACAGCCCGTCGTTTAGAATACATTCTGGAAGATATCACCGAGGCGGCCGGCTTTGATAAGCGCATTTCCTTTGAAATGTGCCGGTGGACAAGCGTCCTGACAGACCTGATTGAAGGGGTTGAGCCGAACAAAATCCGGCAAAAACTCGGCGTATCAGATATTCAATTCCGTGAAATTCGGCGAAAATTGCGCCGGTTAGCGATCAAGGAAGGTTACGACCTCGGGGAAGAGGAAGAAGACTAAGAACAATAGCTTGTAGTTTTCAATAAACGTAAGAGGTTGTCCCAAAATAAAAAACTGTCTTAAAAATCTACGCCGCCAATTGATAGATCAAAATTGCCTATCTTTTAAATAAATGAGCTTATTAGGTAGTTTCTTTTTAATTTAAGATATCAAAAACGGAAATTTTAGGTAACCCTCACCCTACCTTCTCCCGTGGCGGGAGAGGGTCTTTTTCAAGACTCAATAAATCATGCCTACACCTCTTATGGGTTAACTTGATGCCTCCTCTCCCCCAGAATGAGAAACTTTTAGTGAACAAATGTGTAACCCATGTCCCCGAACGCTTGAAAACTTTTGGCTGGTCTATGCACAGAAGAGGGATTTTCATTGGTCATCGTAGATCGTATTGAATCCTCATGCACCATGACTTATTGCCTCGTGAGGGTGCCAATATCCAAAGATTCTCGATAAAATCCCCATTAACAATCAGCAAAACCACAACTTGGATACTATTCTGCTTTAATTTAAAGCTGTTTGTATCCCAAAACTAAAATCTAAATTATTTAGACTACCCCTCTCAGATTAAGTCTGACACAATTTCAGCACAAGTATCCGTTTGGTGCTTTCCGTTATTTTAAACCTTTCAGAGGGGCGTAGACCAACCACCCAAGCAATTGCATCCCCAGATGTCACCAATGGCCAAATATCTCGCAAATGCTCTGGGATTTTCTCATTGATCAAGAAATCGCTGATCTTTTGGCTGTGCCCACCCATGCCCAGCGGCTGCCAGGTGTCACCTGCTTTTCGTCCGCGCAGGGTCAATGGCAGTTGCAAGCGGTCAAAATCGAGCCAGGCTTCATTGGGGTCCATCTTTCTCACCAGGTTCAGTGCACCTTCTAGCCGTGATTCCAATAATTTTGCATGCAGCGTCCATTCTCCACCCAATGAGATGGATTCGCCACAATCCAATTGAGCTTCAAATTCTTCATTGGGTAATAAGGGCACGTCCCACCGCGGCAATTCAGCAGACCAGGTCTTGACGATCAAAAAATCTTCAACCAAAGCCAAGTTTAACCGCGCCACCAAATCAATTTCCTTGCTTTCTGAAGGCGACTTGACGAAATTCAAGCCCCGTTCAATGGCATCATAACCAACATCCCGCAAGTCCGGTCGCAATAAGCTGATGGAAAATCTGAGCACCCTTCGTTGAAGCGCTTTCCGTAAGAGTTTGAATTCAGAAGCTTGCAAAACTACCCGATCTTCAGCTTTTGATACCAAACAACGCGCCCAAGCGGCCTCGGTTAAGTGATTCAAGAAAGCATCTTCTTCACCCAAAACATCGGCCATCCTCAAAAGGACCAATCGAAACTGTGGGTTATAGGTTTCTAAGGTGGGAATCAGCACATGGCGAAGCCGATTTCTAAAATAAGTCGTATCGGCATTGCTCTCATCAATGCAAGGGGTCACGTCCAATTCTGCCAGGTAATCCTCAATTTCCGACCGCCAAACGCCAAGCAGTGGCCGTACAATAGGAATGTTTGGATCATAACTTGGAATCACACGGCGGTAAGCCATGCCTGATAATCCCGACAGGGCGGCACCCCGTAGAAAGTGCATCAACACCGTCTCAACCTGGTCATCGGCATGATGCGCCACACCCACAGCTTGTGCACCGTGACGACGGGCTTGTTCCATCAAAAATTGGTAGCGCAGGTTGCGAGCCGCCTCTTCCAAGGTTTCGCCAGCCTTTTCTGCAACCTGACGCACATCAACACGATCTTGCACAAAGGGTAAGGCTAATGCCTTTGCGATTTTCGCAACAAAGGATGCTTCCTGTGGCGATCCTGCCCGCAGGCTGTGGTCCAAATGGGCAATAATGAGATTAAAGCCCAGGTGATGTAAACCAAACATCAAAGCCAAGCTGTCCGCTCCCCCTGAAACCCCCAAGAGCAGCGGATCATCTTTCTTTATTCGACAATTTTCTAAAGCTGCTTGTTCCAAATCCTCAAGGTACATAAATTCATTATAGCACCCTGGAAAATCAGGAGGTTGAAATAGGGTATACTTCAGGTTGGGATAGAGACCAAGATGACCATGACGAAAACCATCATCGGACTGACCGGAAACATTGCAACAGGTAAAAGTGTCGTGCGGCGCATGTTGACCAACATGGGTGCCCTGGGCCTCGATGCAGATGTGATCGCCCACCGCCTGTACTACAAGACCGGTCCAGCCTACAAGCAGGTCATAGACGCCTTTGGTCCGACTATCCTCACCGAGGATGGCGAAATTTCCCGCCAAAAACTGGGAAAAATAGCCTTTAGCGATACAGACAAACTGCATACCCTTGAAGGGATCTTGCATCCTCTGGTCACGGAAGAAATCCACAAATATATTGATCAATCCCAAACCCCGATCATTGCCGTCGAAGCAATTAAGCTGTTTGAGGCTGGTTTAGACCAACACTGTGACCAGGTATGGGTCAGTCATGCTTCTGCCGAGACTCAAATGGCACGCTTGATGCAGGCCAGAAATATGACCAAACAGGAAGCAGCTTTGCGGTTAGCATCACAAACATCGCAAATTGAGAAACGAAATCAGGCAGATGTTGTTATTAATACTGAAGGCTCTTTCTTTGATACCTGGCAACAGATCATCAGGGCGCTTAATGATACAATTCAAGTACAAAACGATCAATTTTCATTGAACCTTAACACCTCACATCGCTTGGTTGTCCAACCAGCCGGTAGCATTCCTGGACAAAGGTTGGCCGCTTTCTGGTTAAAACAAACCCATCAGAATTTGGCTGATCTTCATGAACAACTCGGGTTGAAATTGATGACCGTCGTCCAGAAAAAAAAGGTCATCAAAGGAATGGCAATTTGGGAAGAATGGAATTTTACGGCAAGTTTAAAGCAAATCATCACTGCCAGAAAGGCATTAGAACTTGCCGATGAGATATTAGAGGCTTATGAAGGTCACAGCCAAATGCAACAATCTGAGATTCTGCTCATTCCACAAAATTTATTGCAGACTTTCAACCTCAATCCAAGCGCTTTAGGCTATCAATATGAGCCTGTTGACGAATTAATTTCTCCTGCCTGGCGTACCGCTGGCCAAACCATGACCCACGGTCAATCAGAGAAGGTTTGGATTAAGATCCTCCCCCAATCTGATAAAGACCTTGCACAGATGGAGAAAAACTAGCATAATTTTCTTATGAATCAAATTTTCGACGATATCACCTTCATTTTTCAACGCTTTGGATGGACCGACCTCCTCGATATCATCCTGGTGACCGCAATTTTCTATCTTTTATTGCTCCTTGTCCGGGATACCGAAGCTTTAGTATTGCTGCGGGGTGTTTTCTTCATCATTGTCATGCTGACATTAATCACGAGCCTGGTGGACCTGCCAGGTTTCTCGTGGTTGATTGGCACGGTCTTACCCGCCTTACTCTTTGCCATCCCCGTTATCTTTGCGCCAGAGATCCGACGCGCATTAGAACGGGTGGGGCGCGCGGGCAACGTTTCCTTCCTGGCGCGCTCACAGGACATCACTGAAAAACAACTCAAGGAGACCTTGAGCAACATCGTCAAAGCTTCTGCCCGCCTTTCTGAACGCCACCACGGTGCCCTGATTGTGCTGCAACGATTGCAGGGCTTGGGAGAATATGCGGAGACTGGTGTCCCGATGGACGCCAAGGTTACAGCCGAGATTTTGCTCCAAATTTTTTATCCCAATACCCCTCTGCACGACGGTGCCATCATCATTGTTGATGACAAAGTTGTCGCCGCCTCCTGTGTGATGCCCCTTTCAGCCAGCGGCGTCTTAAACAAATCTCCAGACCGCACCATGGGATTAAGACATCGCGCCGCCTTAGGCATCTCGGAGGTCAGCGATGCTATTGCAGTCGTGGTTTCTGAGGAAACAGGCAGCATTTCGATTGCGCATCGTGGAAAGATGATTCACCGATTAAACCTGGAAAGATTTGAAAACACCTTAAACGCCTTCTTCCAACCGACAGAATTCAAGGGTGGAAAGAGCCTTTTAGACAAGATAACTGGGCTGTTCACCGCTAACCAGTCTGATGAAAACGAAAAGGAGGAGTCGTGAAATATTTAAAAAATATTCTCAAGAACCTCCCCACATTGATCACCGCTGTGGTCTTTGCGATCACGGTGTGGATTTTTTCGGTCAACCAATCAGACCCCACTGAAACACGAACCTATCCCCAACCGATCAATCTTGAGATCATCGGTCTTGACTCAAATCTGATCATCGTCAATGACATCACGGAAGAAATCTCCCTCACCATGCGTGCCCCAAGCTCGATCCTCAACCAGTTAGAAAACGATCGCAACCTGATTAATGTGACCCTCGATCTTTCAGGTTACGAGGCAGGCGTACATACTCTGACCCCCCAGGTCAATATCGGCCTTACGCCGGCTGAGGTTGTGCGGTTTAACCCTGCTACGATATTTGTAAAACTGGACGCCCTGGTTTCAGAGAGTTTTCCCATCCAAATCAAAACCATCGGCAACCCGGCCATTGGCTTTGAGACACAAACCCCTGAATTGAGCCAGGAGACTGTTACAATCTCTGGACCACAATCCGTGGTCGATTCGATTGAAGAGATTGTTGCAGAAGTGAGTATCGTCGATGTTTCCGAGGATATTCAGCGCACCGTTGATATCGTTGCCTTCAATGCAGAAGGTAACATCCTTGATAGCTTAACCATTAGCCCCAACAGCATTGAAGTGACCATCCCAGTCACCCAACGCGGTGGCTACCGCACCGTGGTGGTTAAAATTGTCACCAGCGGTCAAATTGCCCCCGGCTACCGATTGACCAATATCTTCTCCATGCCGCCGACGGTAACCATTTTCTCCTCAAACCCATCCCTCGTAGAAGATATCCCAGGTTTTGTTGAAACCACCCCTATTAATTTAAATGGTGCTAATGAAGACCTGGAAATCCGTGTTGCGCTCAACCTACCACAGGGTATCAATGTTGTTGGCAGCCAGAACGTTACTGTTCAAATTAGCATTGACCCCATTGAAAGCAGCGCTAATTTCTCAGATATTCCCATTCAAACGGAAGGCTTGGACGCCAACTTAAGCGCAGAAATTTCCCCTGAAAATGTGGATGTCTACCTATCTGGCCCCCTCAACTTCTTAGACGAGTTGACGCCTTCCAGCATTGTTGTGCTGATCGACCTGACGGATCGCGGGCCTGGCACTTATCAATTAGCCCCAGAAGTGCAATTGGAAAACGAAGAAATTAATGTGGATGCCATTTTGCCCAATACAGTCGAGGTGATAATTTCTGAAGGGGATGGCGGCAATTAATATTTCCAGATAAACAGAAGCGCTTTGCTCATATCCTTTTATCAGGGCACTTGCCACGGAAGTTTTCGACTTTTCTTTATGTTAATTCAAAAATGACTTCAAGGAATTGAGTCCCATGGAAGAAAAAATCATCGCCGATTTAATTGCCATGTCGCACGATTTGGGCAACCCTGAGAATGACTATGCCATCCTTGGTGAGGGCAATGTTTCAGCCCAACTGGATTCAAATTCCTTTGTTGTTAAAACCAGTGGCGCTTGCTTAAAAGACTTAGATCGGGAGAACCTGGTCAAAGTCTCTTTTGAGAAAGTTTTAACAGCCCTCCAAAAAGAAAAGATCAGTCAAACTGAGGTGCAATCCTGTTTACAAGCGGCTTGCCTTAATCCCAAACCTGGCCTCTTGCCATCCTCCGAAACTTTTTTCCATGCCATCCTGTTAAATATCAAGGGCGTCAATTTTATCGGCCACACCCACCCCACAGCGGTCAATATGATCCTCTGTTCCCAAAATGCCGCTGAGGTTTTCTCAAGGTCGATCTTTCCCTATCAGTCGGTGGTGTGCGGACCACGCCCAATGTTTGTTCCTTTCGCTGAACCGGGGTTTGGTCTTGCCATTGCCGTTTTAACACAACTGCAAATCTTTCTTGAGCAATGGAGGACACAACCCAAGGTGATTTTATTGCAAAACCATGGGATGATCGCTTTGGGGAGCACCGCGCAAGATGTAATGGAAATTACCGCCGTCTTCGTCAAAACAGCCCGCATCATGGCGGGAACGACTTCCTTTGGCGGACCCAGATACCTGACTTAATCACCACCAAGACACTAAAAGGTATGACCTCACAGCAACTTACATTTATCAAGTGTGATTAGTGACTGGGGAATGGTCCATTTTTATCACGCCAAGTGCGTTACCAACTTTGAGATTCGTGGGTCAGGTATGGTGACGAAGTAACCTACCTGACAAAACTATGTCTCATCAATCGAATTTTTCTTTTCGTCACGTTACAAACGTGACCTTAAAAACCATTAGATCACCGAAATTTCTGACACCAACACAATATACCCCCTTTTATATTACGAAATTATTTGTTAAAATAATATTAAGTAAGCTCAATATTTCTTGTTCAAAAGGAGGGCTTAAATGACCGTTATAACGATTTCCCGTCAGTCAGGCAGTGAAGGCAACATCATCACAAAGATGCTCAGTCAGCAATTGGATTGTAGATTTTTTGATAAAGAAATGATGGCTCAATTAGCGGACCAGCTCGGGTTGGATGCGTCAAAAATCAAAGATTTAAAGGCTGAGGACCACCATGTAAAAACCTTTTGGGAAGAGGCGTTTAGCAATCTCTCGTATCCCATGGTTGATCCAAGCATTTGGGTACTAACCACCGAGTATCAAGCCAGAGAGGCAATGGATTTATCCCAGGTGATTACCTTAATCAATGCTGCTTATGATCAGGGTGAAGACATAATCATTGTGGGAAGAGGATCCCAAATTATCCTTGGCGATAAACCTGATGTACTGCATGTGAGGATTGTGGCGCCATTGGAAACTCGCATTCAAAGATGGATGGACCGGGAAGGGATCTCCTACGAAGAAGCAAAAAAGGTTGTTAATCAGCGCAATAAAAAACATGTTGATTTTTTGAAGACCTACTTCAAAGAAGATATCAACAAACCTGAACTCTATGACCTGATCATCAATACTGACAAATTATCCTTAGAAGAGGCTGTTGATCTGATCACTCACGCCGCAAAAAGCTTATAAATCATATTAGCACGGTGGTTGCTACTTCGCTATTAAGGATTTTCGATGAAAATCCTTTCTAAGGTTGCGGCTGCTGGTGTTTGCAGGGGAAATGATGCTTGTCAAAGCAATTGATAAATTAATAAACGCTTTTGTATAGCTTAGAATCTTGACAAAATAAGCCTGGACTTCTGATTTTTTATATTTTGACCCAGACATTACAGTGATTTTTTATGCATGTGATACCAGGATTTCTGATATAATCAATTTCGAATAAAAAGCACTGTATTTGCTTAATCATCGGGTCAACCCTGGCAATAAAAGTGAGTCAAAAACATCGTAAGCCAGGTTCACTTGAACAATAGTTTAACGACAACCAAAAAGACATAGATTCGTCACACACAGTGTGAGGCTGATGAACCCCTATCATATCCCAGAAAAACCAACAAAAAGCACCATTTATGGCCAACATAGCGCTGAAAATTGGGCGATAATTAAACCCGCTGATCAGCGATTTTTTATGTTTTATCCTAATAGAAAGATTGGAGGTATACGTTGAGTGTTCTCACACTTATTTTGGCGGGTGGGCAAGGAAGCCGTCTGAGCATCCTGGGTGATAAGCGAGCAAAACCTGCTGTGCCCTTTGCGGGAAAGTATCGCATTATGGATTTTCCGCTTTCAAATGCGGTCAATTCCGACTTGTCGCGGGTCGCTATTCTGACGCAATTTCGGCCGCATTCCCTGATCGAACATATCGGCATTGGTGAACCCTGGGACCTTAACCGACGACCGCCCAAGGGATTAAAAATTTGGCAGCCCTATCGAGGCCGCTCAGATCAGGATTGGTACCGCGGCACCGCCGATGCCCTTTATCAGAATCGCAACTTCATTCGCGCAGATGGCAGTGAGACCCTGCTGATTTTGTCCGGTGACCATATTTATAAACAAGACTATCGAGATCTCTTGCGCTTCCACCAGGAAAAAAAGGCGGATTTAACCGTTGCGGTGATGAATGTCAAAGAAGAAGAGGTCAGTCGCTTTGGGATTATGACCGTGGATGCGGGTCAGAAAATCACAAAATTCGCTGAGAAACCAAAAAAGTCAGAGAGCACCCTGGCATCGATGGGCATTTATGTCTTTAACGCAAAATTTTTAATTGAGCAATTGGAAGAAGATGCGCTTATCAAAGAATCTTCCCATGATTTTGGGAAAAATATCATCCCAAAAATTGTTGAAATGGGCCGTGCCTACGCCTATCCTTTTGTTGGGTATTGGGTTGATGTTGGCACCATTCAAGCATACTGGGAAACAAGCATGGCGTTATTAAGCGAAGAGCCTGCCCTTGACCTTTATGATTCTGAATGGATTATCCATACCCGCTCTGCTGAGAGACCGCCTGTTAAATGCATTCCTCCCGGGGAACTTGTCAACAGCCTTGCCTCCAATGGCTGTGTCATTGCCGGTACTGTGATCAACAGCGTTCTCTCTCCGGGTGTCCGAGTTGAAAAAGGTGCAACCGTTAAGGATTCTGTTATTATGAACGACACGATTGTCAGGGCTAGTTCAATGGTTGATTGCTGCATTATTGACAAACAGGTGGAAATCGGTCCTAACGCCAAACTGGGTGTTGGAAAAGATGAGACGCCTAATCAATTGGAACCCGAAAATATCAATACCGGAATTACCATCGTGGGTAAGCGCGCTATCATTCCAGAAAACACACAGATTGGACGGAACTGTCGGATTGACCCCGACGTCACCCCAGAGGATTACGAGACACTCAAAATCAAAAGTGGTGAATCGGTACTTAATTCTAAGAAAGCTTGAGGTGCCAATGACTTTTCCCAATCAACTGCCAGCCTGGACAGCCCTCAAACAACACTATTACGCCGTAAAAGATCTGCACATGCGAGATCTCTTTGCAGAGGATCCAAGTAGGTTTGAAAAATTCTCAATTCGCTTTGATGCTATCCTTTTTGATTATTCCAAGAACCGCATCACAGCAGAAACACGCCGCCTGCTCATCGATTTAGCGCATCAAGTTGAACTGAAGGACAAAATTGAAGCCATGTTCCAGGGGGAGAAGATCAATCGCACTGAGGGACGTGCGGTTTTGCATATCGCCTTACGGAACCGCTCTAACACGCCCATTCTCCTCGAAGGACAGGATGTGATGCCAGAGGTCAACCGGGTGCTGAAAAAAATGCGCCGCTTCAGCGAAGTGGTCCGCAATGGCGCTTGGAAAGGATTTACTGGCAAACCCATTGAAGATGTCGTCAATATCGGCATTGGCGGTTCCGATTTGGGACCAAAGATGGTCTGTGAAGCTTTAAAACCCTACAGCCAAGAACGGTTAAAGGTCCACTTTGTCTCCAATGTCGATAGCACCGATATCGTTGAAACCCTCAAGAAACTTGATCCGGAAACAACTCTCTTCCTGGTTGCCTCAAAATCCTTCACCACCCAGGAAACAATGACCAATGCCCATACTGCGCGCAAGTGGTTCTTGGCGACAGCTAAAGATGAAGCTCACATTGCCAAGCATTTTGCGGCTATGTCCACCAACCTTGAAGGGGTCTCGGCCTTTGGCATTGATCCAGAAAATATGTTTGAGTTTTGGGATTGGGTTGGAGGGCGCTACTCCCTTTGGTCTGCTATTGGGCTCTCAATTGCCCTTTCTATTGGGATGGACAATTTTGAAGCACTGCTAAATGGCGCCCATCAAATCGATCAACACTTTCGAAATACGCCCTTTGAGCACAACATCCCCGTGATGATGGCCTTGTTAGGCGTTTGGTACAATAATTTCTTCGGTGCACAATCCCATGCAATTTTGCCCTATGATCAATATTTACGCTACTTCCCTGCCTACTTCCAACAGGGCGACATGGAAAGCAACGGCAAATCGGTCACCCGCCAGGGTGAATGGGTGGATTACACCACTGGACCTATTATTTGGGGTCAACCAGGAACAAACGGTCAACATGCTTTTTATCAACTGATTCATCAGGGCACCAAGCTGATCCCTTGTGATTTTCTGGCGGCGATCGAAAGCCACAATCCAGTGGGACAACATCACGCCATTTTGCTTTCCAATTACCTGGCCCAAACTGAAGCCCTCATGAAAGGCAAGACAGCCGACGAAGTAAGAGCCCAATTGCTGGATCAGGGTTTTAAAGGCGAAAAACTCGAGTTGTTAACTGCTGCTAAGACCTTCCCCGGCAATCGTCCAACAAATGCCTTCCTGTATCAAAAATTAACCCCAGAGGTACTGGGTGGCTTGATCGCATGCTATGAACACAAAATTTTCACCCAGGGGATCATCTGGAACATCAACTCCTTTGATCAAATGGGGGTTGAACTTGGCAAGCAATTGGCCAAAAAGATTCTGCCCGAGCTTACCGGTAAAGATGCGGTCTCAAGCCACGATTCATCCACCAATGGATTGATCAACACCATTAAATCAATGCGAGATTAAAAGGAAATAATATGTCTAATCCAATCAAAGTCTTATTTGTTGCAGCAGAAGCGGATCCTCTCGTTAAAGTAGGCGGTTTGGGTGATGTCTCTGGCTCACTCCCGGCAGCCCTCAACACGCTATCCCCGGAAGAGATTAACGGCCACGAGATTGACGTACGGCTAGTTCTGCCCTTCCACAAAATATTGCGATCAAAAATTGATAACCCTAAGTTTTTATTCGGTTTTGAGGTGTCAACTGCAGATCAGCCGATAAAAGCCGAAGCTTATCAAATTGACCTGAATGGCTTTCGTACTTATTTGATCGCTGGTAAGCCCATCGACGATGCCCCCACAGTTTACAGCTCAGACGCCCAACTGGATGGTTTTAAATATATTTTCTTTTCGCAAGCCATCATACCCTTTATCCAAGCCCTCAAATGGCAGCCCAACATCCTCCACGCCAACGACTGGCACACCGCGCTGGCAGTTTATGATTTGAAACGAAAACAAAAACAAAATTCTCAATTAAAAAATATTCGGACTATCCTTACAATCCACAATCTGCCATTTATGGGTGCAGGAACGGAAGCCGCATTTGAAGCATTTGGCATAAAACCCAGCCAATACCCACGCATACCAAGCTGGGGGAGAAATTTTCCTCTCCCCTTAGGGATGCAAAAATCCGACCGGATAACCACGGTCTCTTCCACCTATGCAAAAGAGATGATGACGCCCGAATTTGGTTGTGGGCTAGAGAAATTATTACAAGAACGCAAAAAAATTGTCTCAGGCATCGTCAATGGCCTGGATATGGAAGCATGGGACCCTGCTACTGACCCCAAAATCGAGTCCAATTTTGATGCGTCCAGTTTAGCCCGCAGGAATGAGAACCGCAAAGCATTAATTGCAGAATTTGACCTTGATCAAAACCCAGAAATTCCCTTATTGATCCTCATTTCCCGGATGGACCCGCAAAAAGGCGTGGATATCGCCGTACAAGGCCTCAGAAAAATGGCAGATAAGTCTTGGCAAGCCATTCTGCTGGGTACAGGTAACCCCGAACTTGAACAAGCTTGTCTGAGTCTCGAAGAGGACTACCCTGATCGGGTCCGGGCTGCCATCCGTTACGATGGTGCCCTTTCCAGACGCATGTATGCGGGCGGTGACATCCTGTTGATGCCCTCCCGGTACGAGCCCTGTGGCCTTGCCCAAATGATGGCAATGCGCTATGGTTGTGTGCCCTTAGCCAGGGCAACCGGTGGATTGCAAGATACCATCGTGGATGTGATCAAATCACCAAAATCGGGGACGGGATTCCTGTTCGGACCAGCCAAACCAAAAGCCTTCGCGGAAGCCCTCAACAATGCCCTCAAAGTGTATAAGGACCCGGCTAAATGGGAAGCGATTCAAAAACGGGGTATGGCCCAGGATTTCTCCTGGAAAAACTCCGCCCTAAATTATGTGGATCTTTACCTGGGATTGCTGTGAGAAATTAGTAATATAAAACTGAAAAATTGAGCCAATACTTCCCAATTGAAGGTAGGGGCGACTCATGAGTCGCCCCTACGCGTGCAATATCATCAAAAACTGCCCCACCATTGATGGGGCAGTCTCTTTGATATATAAAAAATATGTCAGTAGCAGTAATTACGCGCTTTGTTGATGCGCCTCAATTGAATCCAAAAGCGCCGTAAAGGAGTCGGCAAAGGATTCCACGCCTTCATCGAGCAGCTGGGCGGTGACGTCATCCATGGAAATCCCTATCGATTCCAGATCGTCAAATACTTGCTGCGCTTCATCGACATCCTCTTCTATGGTTTCCTTCACAACCCCATGGTCTAAAAAGGCTTTCAAGGTATGGGGGGGCATCGTGTTGACCGTATCCGGGCCGATTAACGCCTCAACATAGATCACATCGCGATAATCTGGATTCTTGGTGCTGGTTGAAGCCCACAAGGGACGTTGAATATTGGCGCCTTGCTCAGCCAATTCTCGAAAACGATCAGAATTAAAAATTTCCTTGTATTTCTTATACGCCAATTTAGCGCTGGCGATAGCCGCTTTTCCCAGCAGGGATTGGGCTTTTTCAGCGTGTTCATCCCCTGCATCCACAATTTTTTGCAGACGGTTATCAACGTTGGTGTCAATCCGTGATACAAAGAAGGAGGCCACAGAAGCAATTGAATCAAGGGACAAACCAGCCTCAACCCGCCGTTCCAAACCACGGATGTAAGCTTCCATCACCTCTTGATAACGTTGCAAAGAGAATATTAAGGTCACATTGACATTCACACCGGCAAATATGGCTTCTTCAATCGCCGGTATGCCAGCTTTAGTGGCAGGTATCTTCACCAACAAGTTGGGACGATCCACCCGCTGCCAGATTTCCTTTGCTTGTTGGATTGTTTCTTCGATCTGATCAGCGATATAAGGACTCACCTCGAGGCTGACGTATCCATCTCCGCCCGTTGTTTCTTGATATAGTTCTTGAAACAAATCAGCTGCTGCCTGAATATCTTCGATCGCTAAAACAAAGAACTTCGCTTCTGCATCCATTTGGGTGCCCTTGAGTCGATCCAGGCTTTCATCATAGTCGGATGATTTTGTGATGGCTTTCATAAAAATGCTTGGGTTTGAAGTGACCCCATAAATTTCGCCTTGCGCAACCATGCCAGCCAATTCACCATTTTTGAGCAAGCGCCGTTCAATATTATCGTACCAAACAGATTGGCCGAGTTGAAATAATTCTTGTGTTGTGTTCATTAATAAATCTCCTTTTGTGGCAATTGAACCACTAAGCTTTCCCTTCCAGTAAGTTCAAGGATTTTTCCACGATGTTATCAACTGAAAAGCCCAAATTTCGCATGACTTCTCCGCCAGGGGCTGAAGCCCCGAAGCGATCTAAGCCTACGACCAGCCCTTTGGGTCCAACCCAGCGATGCCAGCCAAGGGTTACGCCGGCTTCAACCGCCAAACGAAGCGCTATCTCTGGAGGGAGCACATTCTTGCGATAGGCTTCATCCTGTTCCAAGAACAACTCCCAACACGGGAAGGAAACCAAGCGAACAGCATAACCTTTTTCAACCAATTTTTGCCCTGCATCAATGATTAACCCGACTTCGGAACCACTGGCCATTAAGATGATTTGCGGCTCCCCTTTACCTAAATCTGCCAGCACATAGGCACCCTTCCGTAGCAGTTCAGCCTTAGCATAAACCTCTCGATCAAGGGTGGGAATATTTTGCCGGGTCAGGGCGATGGCTGTCGGCCGCTGCCGATTTTCAACCGCAACTTCCCAAGCCACCCGAACTTCATTCGCATCTCCAGGCCGAATGGTGAGCAGGTTGGGAATGGATCGAAGGGCTGCCAAATGTTCCACCGGTTGATGCGTCGGCCCATCTTCCCCTACGCCAATGCTGTCATGGGTATATACCCAAATTGAGCCCAAGTGAGAGAGGGCAGCAATCCGAACCGGTGGGCGCATATAATCTGAAAAGACCAAGAAAGTCGCACCAAAGGGAACAAAACCGCCATGGTAAGAAAAACCGTTCACAATGGAACCCATAGCATGTTCTCTGACGCCAAAATGAATATTACGGCCAGCGTAGCCTGTCTTTTCATCATCAGAATCTATCGGGAAAAAGGCTTTTGAAATGTCAATCCAGGTTTTCGTTGAAGGGGCTAAATCCGCTGATCCACCCATTAATTCAGGGAGTGCCTTTGCAATGGCTTCGATCACCTTGCCGGAAGCTTTGCGTGAAGCTAAACCCTTCGGGTCAGTTGAGAATTTTGGCAGGTCTTTGGCCCAATCTTCAGGCAGTTCACCGGCTAACCGGCGTTTTAAGTCTCCAGCTAGCTCAGGATAATCTTCCTGATAAGCATCCATTTTCTTACGCCAGGTTTGTTCCAATTGGGCGCCTTCTACTTCAGCCAGTCGAAAATGGTGTAGCACGTCTTCAGGGATGTAAAAACGAGGTTCCAAAGGCCAATCCAAGCTTTTCTTGGCAGCCTCAAGCTCATTTTCACCAGGCGGTTCACCATGGGCAGAGGATGTACCAGCTTTAGTTGGCATGCCAAACCCAATTACGTTGGGCACACAAATCAGCGATGGCCGAGGGTCTGCTTTGGCCGCTTGGATGGCTTGATCGATGGCGTCAATGTCCAATGGGTCTTTCACATACTGGACAAACCAACCATAAGCCTCAAAACGCTTACCGGTATCTTCAGTAAAGGTCACCTCGGTGCTGCCTTCGATGGAGATATGATTATCATCGTAAAGGTAAATTAATTTCCCCAATTTCAAACTACCTGCAAGGGAAGCAGCTTCAGCTGAAACGCCTTCCATCAGGTCACCATCCGTAACAATGCCATAGGTGTAATGGTCGATGATCTTGTGGCCCGGTCGATTGTAAACCTTCGCCAAATGAGCCTCAGCCATTGCCATGCCCACACCATTGGCAAAACCCTGCCCCAGAGGACCTGTGGTCGTCTCTACACCTGGCGTTAACCCGTATTCCGGATGACCTGGGGTCAGGCTGTCCCATTGACGAAAATTTTTAATTTCTTCCAAGGGCAGTTCATAACCCGTCAGGTGGAGTAAGGAATACAGCAACATTGAGCCGTGCCCACCAGAAAGGACAAATCGATCTCGGTCGGGCCATTCCGGATTGGATGGATTATGCCTTAAATGACGCTTCCAAATGACATAAGCCATCGGAGCGGTTCCCATTGGCAAACCGGGGTGCCCAGAATTTGCCTCTTGAATGGCATCAGCCGAGAGAAATCGAATCGTGTTGATACTTAAACGTGCTAATTGATTTTTTTCATTCATAAATACCTCTTATTTATTCGATCTAATCATCATTATTTTTTCTTTCCCGCTTGGAATAGCATCTTCTTGGTCTCATCAAAAACTGCGGGAATAAGACCCAGACCAACCACAACAGCCCACTCTCTGAAGGTCAAAAAGGTTGTATCGAAGATATTTTGTAAGAATGGGACGTTTACCACCAGCAGCAGCAACACCAACGATATCAAAATGGCTAATTGCATGTATATATTTGAAAGCAATCCAAGTTTGATCAAAGGGGTTCTATCTGAGCGAACTGTGTTGGCACGGAAAAGCTCAACAAGGGACAGCGTTACAAAAGCCATCGTCACCGCGTGGGTTACTTCCACACCACGCCAATTTTGCTGAAAAACAGATAAAATACCACCGCTGGTATCTAAATGCCAATACAAACCAAGAATAAAGGCCACTAACACAGCGCTTGTCTGGATTATCGATCTTGAAATTAAGGCCATGCGCATGTCCTTATTGATGATGGGCTCCTCTTTAGGTCTCGGTGGCTGTTCCATAATATCGGGCTCACCTTTTTCAACTGCCAAGGCTAAAGCGGGAGCGCCATCTGTCAAAAGGTTCAACCACAACATCTGGATAACTGTTAGGGGCACTGGTAAACCAGCAAGAGCTGTCAAGAAAATTATCAAAATCTCCGAAACGTTACATGAGATCAAGAAAAATACAAATTTTTTGATGTTGGCATAGATTATGCGCCCTTGTTCAACGGCCGCGACGATGCTAGCATAATTGTCATCCGTGAGCACCATGTCGGCCGTGCCCTTGGCTACATCCGTCCCTGTAATACCCATGGCTACTCCAATGTCAGCTTTCTTTAATGCCGGAGCATCATTGACGCCATCACCGGTCATGGCTGCAATTTGTCCATTATTTTGCAGGGCAGAGACAATGCGCAATTTATGTTCGGGAGAAACCCGAGCATAAATTGAAACATCCTTGACTGTTTCTTCTAATTTCTCATCCGTCATTTTTTCAAGCTCTGCGCCAGTAATGACGTCACCATTTTCAGAAATTCCCAAATCTTTCGCGATGTACCGGGCTGTCAGTGGGTGGTCACCAGTGATCATAATCGGACGGATACCCGCTGTTCGGCAGGTGTCCACCGCATCTTTTACTTCTGGACGGGCAGGATCAATCATCCCCACCAGGCCAATGAAACTGAGATCATGTTCCACATCGTCAGCTTTGAGGTCATCCGGAAATTCATTCAATAATCTTGTGGCAACGCCCAGCACCCTGATCCCTTGTTTAGCTAAGGACTCGTTAGCCTCTTCAATTCGTTTCCGCCATTCATCGTCTATGGGCACATTTTCAACGCCCACCCTCACGTGAGTTGAAATATCCATCAACCCATCGACCGACCCCTTAGTGTAGGCAACATAGCGGTGATCTTTACTCACCAATTGATCACAACTACAAACATCAGCGATTGCTTTGGGAACGTCATCCTTGGTTTCAGGCACTCGATGAATGGTTGTCATGCGCTTACGGTCTGAGTCAAAGGGCACTTCTGCGACCCTTGGATTGGCTTTTTCCAGCAATCCCTTAGGAAGCCCAATCCGTGACGCTGCCACAACGAGCGCGCCTTCTGTAGGATCCCCAATCATCACGAAGCGATTGGGTGATTCTTTATCGGCTTCAATGATGGCATCATTGCACAAAGCCCCCCCAATGAGCAACAGGGTCAACTCGGGATGGGCACTCAATAATTTCTTCTGTTCTTCCGTCGGTTCCTCAACCAATAAAACTTCGTTAATATTTCGGATGACATCCTCTTCCTCAGTGGCAGTTAAATCGATGGAATTGTTTGCCATGTCCAGGATCGTAACAGTCATCCGATTTTCGGTCAGGGTTCCAGTTTTATCAGAGCAGATCACAGTCACTGAACCGAGAGTCTCAACTGCTTGCAGTTTGCGGATCAGGGCATTTCGCTTGACCATGTCCCGCATACCCAACGCCAGGCTGATGGTCACAACAGCCGCCAGCCCCTCGGGGACAGCAGCAATTGCCAGGCTTACCGCCACCATAAAGCTATCAATAATTGCTTGCCAGGTTTCCTCTGAAAATCCCTCTTGGAAAACCCCACTCCGAATGATCCCCAGAACAAAAATCACGCCACAAATCGCCAGAGCTGCGATCCCCAGGGTTTTCCCAAGTTGATCCAGGCGATTTTGTAAAGGGGTTTGTTCATCCTCAACATCTTGCAGCATACCAGCAATCTTGCCAATTTCTGTCTCCATACCGGTCGCCACAACCACACCCGAGCCACGTCCATAATTAATCAGAGTGCCAGAAAATATGGTATTTTTGCGGTCCCCCACACCAGCAGATTCGTCAACGGTAAGGCCGGCGTCTTTCTGCACGGGCACTGACTCACCCGTCAATGCAGCCTCCTCTGCCCGCAGATTTACAGTCTCCATCAATCTGATATCTGCCGGAACAAAGTTGCCCGCTTCTAAGTAGACAATATCCCCGGGCACTAACTCAGTCGCTGGAATGGACACACGTTTGCCATCTCTCAGGACGGTGGTTTCAGGGGCTGCCATTTTCCTGAGTGCAGCTAGCGCTTCTTCAGCTTTACTCTCCTGCACAACGCCTAAGATGGCATTGAGCACAACAATCACCATGATGACCCCTGCCTCAACCCAATCACCTAAAAACGCCGAGATCAATGAAGCAATGATCAACAAGACAACGATAAAATCATTCAATTGGGCAAAAAGAAGTTTCCAGAATGTTGGGCGCGGTTTTTCTCTGAGCTCGTTGCGGCCATAAAGCTCCTGGCGTTTTTGAACTTGTTCTGAAGATAAGCCAGATTCCTGTGAGGTGTCAAAATGCTCGATTGCCGCTTCAATCGGCTTGTCAAACCAGGTTTTTCGAAGCTCTGATTTTGGAACTGTTGATTCTAATTTTTCAATGTCTGCCATCTGCATCTCCTCTAATAAGATAAAACCTCACTTATTAATTACCATATAAATTTCTCTTTAATTTTCCCATTCTGTATGGAAAACACCCTCGCGATCAACGCGATGATAGGTGTGAGCGCCAAAATAATCCCGCTGGGCTTGGGTCAAATTGGTGGGGAGAACTTCCGAACGATAGGCATCAAAATAAGCCAGTGAATCGCTGGTTGCCATCATCGGAATGCCTAGTCCCACAGCTGTTTGGACGACCTCTCGCCAGGCTGCTTCCCGCTCTATGATCGCAAGTGTAAACGCATCAGCTAACATCAAATTGAGTAAGTCAGGCTTACGGTCATACGCCGCCACAATATCCTCCAGCATCGCTGCTCGAATAATGCAACCTTCTCGCCAAACACGGGCAATTCCTCCGATCGATAAACCCCAATTATATTCCTCAGATGCCATTTGCAGTAAGCGAATGCCCTGCGCATAGGAAGTAATCTTACTGGCAAATAAGGCATCTTCAACAATGGCGATTAAATGATCCTTATCGCCGTTGTAGGAAGTCGCATTGCCTAAATACTGCGAAGCTATCACCCTTTCTTTCTTTAAAGCTGAAATTAACCGGCTCTCCACCGCTGCATCGATGGTTGGAATGGGTGATCCCACATCAAGCGCACTCTGACTGGTCCATTTCCCTGTTCCTTTTTGAGCCGCCTCATCCAAAATAAAATCGACCAGGTAACCACCAGTTATTTCATCTTTCTTTTTCAGGATATTGGCAGTGATTTCAATCAAATAGGAATTTAAAGCCCCTTGATTCCATTTATTAAAAATTGAAGAACATTCCTGGTTAGAAATCCCAGCACCGCGATGCATAAGGTCGTAGACTTCAGCGATTAATTGCATATCGCCATATTCGATCCCGTTGTGCACCATCTTGACAAAGTGACCAGCACCCCCGCGTCCCATCCAGTCCACACAGGGTTCGCCCGAGTCTGTTTTTGCCGCAATCGCTTCAAGCATGGGTTTCAAACTCTTCCAGGCAACTTCAGCGCCGCCCGGCATCAGACTGGGGCCCCATAACGCGCCTTGTTCCCCGCCCGACACACCCATCCCCACAAAATGAAGGCCTTTGCTGGCCAATGTCTCGACACGCTGGTTGGTGTCGCGAAAGTGCGAGTTGCCGCCATCAATAATAATGTCGCCCGCTTCCAGGTGAGGGATTAAAGCGTCAATTGCAATATCCACAGGTTTACCAGCAGGGATCATCAACAATAAAATCCGAGGTGTCTTTAGCTCTTGCACCAATCCATCAACAGAGGGGCTCACTTTGAGGTCAAAATCTTCCGGCAATTTTGGGGAAATGTCATAACCAATAGGCTCGTAGCCATTTCTTGCAAAATTTTTTGCCAAACTGCGCCCCATAACCCCCAAACCAAGGATTCCCAATGCGTATTTTTCTGTCATAAGACGCTCCAATTTAACTGATAATTCCGATTATAAATGCTTTTCCATCCAAAAAAGATGCCAGTTATCCTTTGACGATGATTTTAAGATAAATTTTAAATATTTAACCAGCATTGATGTAAAATTACCCGATTCTTTAAAGATCAATCAGAAATCTAATCTAACTTGCTCTTTCTGAGTAGCGCATTAACAAATACCTTCATTCGCTCTGTTTTTCAAACAAGACATGATAATCTAAATCAATCGACAACCCATAACCTTCTGGATTTCGTATTGTGGATTCAAAAAACAACAAACTTAATCTGATTGATGTCTTGTAACTTCAATTAATTACGACTCGATTTCAAGCAATTCCTTGACGATCAGAACCGCATCTTCAACAAATGTTGAACATGGCGTCTGGACAAAATTCGATTCTCGACGATTCACCTTTCTGCACGGGTCGTTGAGATCGTATCCAAGTAAACCAAGGCAACTGGTATCACCATGGATGGCTTTGAATCGAGAAATAAATGCCTGCCCTAACGCATAGCAAGCATCCTTCTGACGAGTATCATCCCCTGATGTCCCCGCTGCTAATCCAATCGCTAACAGCCCACCACTGATCGCCCCGCACACTAGCCCAGCGTGGCCCATCCCACCCCCAAATGGCAGCGCGATTTTAGCAGCGATATCCTTGTTGAGACCATAATGAAGTGCAAATGGCAAAAATGTGGCTTGGGCACAATTGTAATGACCAGCAAAGAATTCCTTTGCTTGAATTTCCATTTTTTTCAATGATCTAGCCTTTTAAATATTTGAATATTAAGATCCATCAATCCCAAAGTGAGGTTAAAAATCGGGGGTTTGACTTTGAATTAGACTATCCACTGCGTCTCGGAGCGGAATTGACGATTGTGCACCTTTCTTGGTGGATGCCAGGGCACCTGCAGCCATGCCAAAACGCACTGCCTCCATCAGTTTACGCCCTTCAGCCAAAGCAACCGCGAAGGCACCGTTGAAAGCATCTCCCGCTGCGGTTGTGTCGACCGCGGTGATCTCATAGGCGGGGATGTGCTTATCAAGACCACCCGAAATCACCCTGGCTCCATTGTGCCCCAGTGTAATCACCAAATTTTTCACGCCCCAGCCACGTAATTTTTTAATGCCTTCTTCAATATCAGACTCTCCTGTAATCAGACCGAGCTCGCGCTTGTTAGGGGTCAGAACCTCCACATAACTCAAAAGCGCCTTTGGCAATGGCTGACCCGGTGCGGGGTTGAGAACCACAGGAATGTCATAAGCTTTTGCCAAGTCAACCGCGGCGCTGACGGTCTCCATGGGCAATTCCAATTGGATCAATAAAAGATCTGTTTCGCGCATCAAAGAACGTGTGTGGTTGATATCTTCCACAGACACTTTCGAGTTGGCGCCGGGTGCAGTTACAACGATGTTTTCTCCATCGGGGGCAATCGCAACCATGGCAATGCCCGTTGGTTCCTCAGAATCCTTTATCACATGGGAGGTTTTTACCTCGTTCTCCAATAAGGATTGGATCAGTGTATCCCCAAAATTATCTTTACCGACCCGTCCCACCATGGTTACCTCTGCCCCCATCCGAGCGGCTGCCACAGCCTGATTAGCCCCTTTTCCACCCGGATAAATCTCAAAATCACCCCCTATAATGGTGTGTCCGGGTTTAGGGGTGGTGGGAACGCGAACGAGTAGGTCCATATTGATACTTCCAACGACAAGAATTTTAACCATATTTTTTTCCTTCTCCATTGCAGTCTTCTCAATCATGAGGTCAGGATGCACTATTGTTAGGATGACCGATCTTATGGGCGCTCATCTTCATCAAAATTTAAATCGTCATCCAAATCAAGCGCTTCCTCGGCTGCATCTTCAGCTGCTTGGGCAATATCGGTTTCCAGCGTCTCCACAGATTCTTCGATTTCATCAAGGTGTTCACCTTCCCCTGAGACGTCTGGAATTTGCTCTTCTTCGTTTAGCGTTTCTAGTTCTTCGGGTTGTGTGCTTTCCGCAACGGGTGCAATCTGCTCCCATTGTTCTGAAATCGATAACCCATCCTCTACTTCATCAGTTTCAACAGGTTCAGGGTAGTCAATTGGCTCACGATATTCAATAGGTTCAGCTTCTTTGAGGGGTGCCACGGGTTCGACAGGTTCCACACTTTCGACGTGTTCAACGGATTCGACGGGTTCGATGGGTTCGACCGATTCAATCGGCTCGACCGTTTCTTCCAGGTCTTCTGAAATCAATGCCTCCTCTAATTGCGCTTCCGCTGGTTCAAGGACAACTGGCGGTGCTTCTGGGCTTACAGCAGGGGCTTGACCCTCGCCTTCCAAAGCAGGTTCGGTTGGCGTTGGAAGTTCCACCTCTTCCTTAACTTTGCGCTCAGGCAGAGGAAAGCTTGAAGCAAGCCAGATTGCCAAAACGAGCCCAAATAAAACCCAAAACAGGAGGTACCGAGCAAGTGGCATATTAACAAAAGGCTTTTCCAACCCGCTGAAAGATTGAACATTTTTTGTGGAGATGGAAGTGACCCCTGACAGCCAAAATTGTGAGAAAAGCCACGATTGATTGATCGTATGGACGTTCACCCCCAACCCTTCTTCCCTTAATTCTCGTATTGATTTCGGCCGGATGCCGGTATCCACATGGACGATCTCGTATCCCTTTGCAAGAATGTCCGCTGTTTTCGGCTTATCCTCACTTGAAACAGCCAACACCCGGGTGATTTGTGGGGATTCCGATTGCGAAATGCGAATTTGGTCTTGTTCTAATTCCAGCCAGATATCGTCATTTAAATCGGATTCCTGACAAACGGATAAAACAATATCAAAGAATTCATCATAATAGGGGTGATCTTGCGGGGGACGGACCAAGTGGAGTAAAACAACCATATCTTGATCTGCAACAAATTCCAGTGCTTCAGCCAAGGTGGGAATGCGTTGACCCTGATTGATGCTTAATTGCGTCTGAGAAATATCGCCATTTTCGATCGTATCATAGGGGTCGCTTTGAATGAACCACAAGCCGGCATTAAGATCCTCAATTTCCTCAATGTCAAAACTTGTTGCCAATTCGTTCACCCGAGATGGATAGACTTCAGCGATATTGGTTGTGCGCGCAAAGGTCTCATCTTGTAATAAGAATGGTTCGCCATCTGAACTGATGCGCACGGTCGTCTCAAACCCAAAGGCGTCATGGACCTCTGCTAACTCAACTGCAGCCAAGGTATTTTCCGGTGCTAACATTGCCGCTCCGCCGTCTGCAATGACGGCTGGTTTTGTTGGCAGGTTTCCACGGTAAGCCCAATTGGGAGGAAAGATTGTAGGTACTAACCACAGCCCAATTAAAACGATCAAAGCTAAAATGACTGCAACCCGCAAAGGCCACTTCTTTTTGTCATCTGTCATCTTCGCTTTTACAAACTTAATCAAACGCCACAATAAGAATGCAGCAAGTAATAAGATCAAAGCATCACTGAATAATCGAATGATATTCAAAAGATGAAACACGACACCCTTTTGACTTGGATTTCCACGTAAGATCAGCCAGAAGGAACCATAAAAAACAATCAAAAATAGCAACCAAACCGCAAAAAAGAGCCAATTCTTCCAACTTGGCTTCCAAATCCCCTTTTTAATTGCAAACCCATATTTGATAAAACGAAACAAGCTCCACAAAATGATGAGCGCGGTCAACACGATAAAAATGCTGGCATAAGGCAACTTCAAACCAACGCGTGCTGTTAGTAAATGGTCCACTTCTAGTCGAAAATCAGGGACCGCCAGCCAGTAAATTAAATACAAGACACTGTGCAGTAAAAGAATCAAAGCGAGAATAAAATGTATCCTAACTAATGACCGATTTTCCAAACGCTTCTGTTCCATGATGACCTTTCTACTCAAATCACACTATTTTTCCCTACTACCATTATAGCGATAAATGCAAAATTTTGAAAACGAAAATTTTAAAACAAGAATAAACGGACTCGAACAAACTCATCAAAAAATATCGACATCCTCTTGGGGTGGTAAAATAGAGTCAAAGCAAACTTACAAGCTCATCCTCTATGGAATTATACACAAAGAAACTTAAACGCTATCTTCGTGGAAAATTTAGATCAGATTTATCAGCTGGTCTAACCGTTGCGATGGTTGTCATCCCCCAAGCCATGGCTTATGCGGCCATTGCTGGCATTAATCCCATCTATGGTTTATTAACCGCAATAATTCCAACGATAATTGCTGCGATTCTTGGCAGTTTTCCCTTGTTAATTACCGGCCCCACCAATCCAACAGCCTTGGTGACGGCAAGCGTCTTGTTGCCCTATGCCAATCATCCCGATTACTTCGAATTTGTGGTGGCTTTAGCGATTTTCGCGGGAATCATCAACATTTTATTTGGTTTACTTAAATTAGGGTTTTTATCCCGCTATATCTCCAATTCAGTCCTGGTTGGATTTTTAACGGCTGTGGGAATTTTGGTCATTGGCGGCCAGCTTGGCAACTTATTGGGCCTCCAATTATCCAGAGAAGGCGGCCTTTGGGGAACGATTACCCAAGTTGTGTCAAATCTTTCAGAGATCAATCCCTTCAGTTTGATTGTCAGTATTCTTAGCATTGGCGTCATGTTGACCTTGCGCAAGATCAACAAAAAGCTTCCTGCTGCCTTGATGACGATTATCGTGGCGAGCTTACTGGTCTTCCTCACGGGATGGAGCGGTGTGCAAAATGTAGAAATTGTCAGCGACACAGGCTTGCCAGACAGAATCCCCCTGGGTTTCAGCATCCCCAATATTCCCTTCAGAGAATTTGCCTCTCTTGCTATTTCAGCAGCTGCAGTTGCCTTGTTTGGTTTTATGGAGACCGTTTCAATTGCCAAACCAATGAGTCAACTCTCTGGAAGATCCTTTAACCCTTCTCAACAGATGATCGGACAAGGCATTGCATCTTTTGTGGGCGGGTTCTTCCAGTGTATGCCCTCCTCCGGTTCTCCCTCCCGAACTGTTATCAACATCGTCAATGGGGCAAAAACACGCTTTGCTGCCATTTTTTCCGGGTTAGGCGTCTTAATTTTCTTGCTCCTGTTTTCAAAATTGATCGGCTTCATCCCTATCCCAGCCTTGGCAGCCGTGGTGGTCGTTTCTGCCGCCGGACTGATCAATATCCCTTTGATCAAAATGACCGGGCAATCCCGCATGCAAAGTGGCATTGCCATGGGCATAACTTTTTTGTCATCCCTCATCCTACCCTTAGAATACGCCATCTATTTGGGCATCCTATCCACGATTTTGATTTACCTTGGGGAAAGCAGTCGGGTCAACCTCAGTTATCTGATCGTCAGCGAAGACGGTCATTATCTAGAATTACCGATAGAAAAGATCAAAGCGCAGAATTCAAAAATTGTCATTGTCAACATCGAGGGTGATTTATATTTTGCTGCTGTGGAAGATCTTAAAAAACAAATTGATAGCATCCTTGAGACGGATCTTAAAGTCCTGATCTTGCGCTTCAGAAGAACCCACCTTTTGGGCAGCACTGGCATCATGGCACTCGATCAATTGCTCCAATCTGCACGCAAGAAAGGCGTAAAAATCTTATTCTGTGGGCTTCGGGATGAGGTCCTCAACCCTCTCAAAGATGCTGGCATCACTGAAATCTTGGGCGAATCGTCCATTTTCTTGGCGGATAATCAACTTTTCAGTTCAACCCAACAAGCCTTAGAGAAGGCGGGAGAAATTATCCAGGATCAAGGATCCTGACCCTAACCTCCAGGAAAATAGCATTCATGAATAGGACCCCCCAATGGATGAAGATCATATCAAATCACAATTAGAAAAAGCCAACAAGCCAACTGAAGTTGCCATAAATCGGCATGCCTATTACCGCGGCAAGATGGCCACCTTGCCAAAAGTGCCTGTGGGTTCCTTGGATGATTTTTCAGTATGGTACACCCCGGGTGTTGCTGCCCCATGCCGTGCTATTGCAGAATCGCCGGAAAAAATTTATGAATTAACCAATAAAGGCAACACCATCGCGGTGATCAGCGACGGTTCTCGCGTTTTGGGCTTGGGAAATATTGGACCCAAAGCGGGCTTGCCGGTGATGGAAGGAAAATGCTTGCTCTTCAAATTCTTAGGCGGGGTCGATGCCGTTCCAATCATGTTGGACGTGGACTCAGACGAAGCGTTTATCGAAACTGTCCTGCGACTGCAACCTGGCTTTGGGGGCATCAACTTGGAGGATATCAGCCAACCCAAGTGTTTTAAAATCCTTGAGCAGTGTCGCGAGCAGGCAGAAATCCCTGTTTGGCATGACGATCAGCAAGGGACAGCCACGGTGATTTTGGCCGCTTTGATGAACGCCCTTAAAGTGGTTGGAAAGAAGAAAGAAGATATTCGTGTTACCTTTGTTGGTGCTGGTGCAGCTGGGGTAGCATGTGCACGCTTAATTTTTGCCTGGGGGGTTGATCCTGCTAAAGCGCTAGTGGTTGACGAATATGGGCTTTTAGGCCAACATCGTCATGATTTTGTCGAAGGGTCACCGGCATGGCATTTATGTCAAACGACCAACTTTGAGAATAAACAAGGTGGTATTTCCGATGCAATGCAGGATGCCGATGTGGTGATCGCCTTCTCGACACCCGGTCCAGGTGTTATTCAATCTTCGTGGATCAAAACGATGGCCACAGACCCAATTATTTTCGCCTGTGCCAACCCTACCCCTGAAATTTGGCCCTGGGAAGCCAAAGAAGCCGGCGCGGCCATTGTGGCAACAGGTCGGTCGGATTTTCCGAATCAGGTGAACAATTCCCTCTGCTTTCCAGGTATTTTTCGGGGTGTCCTCGATGTGCGTGCCTCAAGAATAACTGATGAAATGTGTTTTGCGGCAGCGCAAGCCCTGGCAAGCTGCGATGAAGACTCCCTTGATCGAGATCATATCCTGCCAAAAATGGACAATATGATGATCTATCCCTTGCAAGCTGCAGCCGTGGGTATGCAAGCCCAAGCCCAGGGATTAGCAAAGGTCCGGTTGACCTATAACCAACTTTTAGATAACGCTGTATTCATGATCGCTTCAGCCCAAGCTGCTACGGATGTGTTGATGAACGAAAATTGCATTCCCCCACTTCCTGAAGATTAAGAAAGAGCGTTCCATAATTTTTGATGCTGCACAAGACTTTTAATTGGCCGGCTTTTTAAGCGTATTTAAACGTAGCCCGCCTGCTCCCCCAAATCGGAGATCCCGCTTCAGAAAAACAATCCAGGCAAGCGCAAGAAAGAGACCACCAACACCCAACATGATCAACAAGGAATTTATCTCAAGCTGGTTGATGGCTTCTCCCCCCTGGTAATACTTCATGGGTGAGAATCGGTTGATTGGTGCTAAGTCTGAGTCCAGTCGGGTTAACGAGGTTATAAAATAACTGGCGATCAGAAAAAATCCAGCCACTAAACCTGCCGTGCCACCGCTGGAAAAGATCATGGATAAAAACAAGGCGAAACCCATAAAAACCAACAGGACAGCAAACAGGGAAATAAATGGCTTGATCAGTTCCAGTGCGGTTAGATCAATCGTGTCAATCCGATTGGCTGCCACTGACATCCCTGCCCACGTCAACAGAAGGATGAGGAGCACACTCATGATCAACGCCAATGCCTTACCCCAAAATACCGCTGATCGACTGATGGGTTGCGAAATAACCAATTCAAGCGTCCCGTCTTCTTCTTTTTTAGAAATTAAACTACTCGCACTGGTTATCACTAAGATCCCGAGGATTACTGGCATATAAGAAAAGAATTCCAGTCCTAAAAACCCTTCCATAGTTAGAAAGCTGTCCACATCACCAAAAAAGGCCAAAAACTCCTCAGGAAATGCGTCAATAAAAGGTTGAAGATCGACACTCTTTTGAAAAATCGACCCGTAGATATCGAAAAGTAAGTAACCCAAACTTCCTAACCCAATCCCCCAACCCAAGATCATCAACCAATTCTTTAATAATTTACGCTTAAAAATTGCAAACATGGATCAGCCCTCTGCGCTTTCATCTTTATAATATTTTAGAAATACTTCTTCTAAGGACGGGCGATGGATGGCCAGGTCCCTGACGGGGTATTTTGCCAGAGTTTTGATCAGCGCATCCATTTCCCCGGTCACTTCCAAGGTGTAAGCATGAGAATTTTGGTTTGCTCGCAAAACTGTGACATTTACCAGATGATCAAAACTATCCGCTTGTACGGGTTCTGCAAACTGAACGGTAGCCTGTGTGACAGCTCAGTTAATCAGATCAACAGTTTGTGCAATTTCCACAAGCACACCCTTGCGGATGATTCCCACTCGATCAGCAATTTTCTGAACCTCTGAAAGGATATGTGAAGAAAAAAACACCGTCTTGCCCTGGTCTGCTTCTTCTCGGATGATGTTCAAAACCTCCTGCTTGGTGAGCGGATCCAAGCCGAGGGTAGGTTCGTCAAATACAAGCAATGGCACATTCCCCACAAAACTTTGTAAAAAGCCGAGCTTTTGTTTATTGCCCTGGGAGAGGTTTTTGACTTTTATATCCAGGTCCAAATCAACGCGCTTTGCAAGTCTAATCAGGTCTTCCCATGAGCGGGTATCGCGGCGCATTTTACGAATGTAATTGAGAAAACCTCTGCCCGTAAAATCACCTTCCAAATTCAAATCACCCGGCAGATACCCCACCAATGCCTTGACTGCCTGGGGCGATTCCTGTGGATCAATCCCAAATATGGTAATGGCGCCCTGGTTAGGACGGATCAGATCCAACATACAGCGGATTGTGGTAGTTTTACCAGCGCCGTTAGGCCCCAAAAAGCCAAACACCTCCCCATAGTTCACCGCCAAATTCAATCCTCGCAAAGCGTGAACTTTGCCATAATATTTATGCAAGTTTGTAATTTTAATGGCAGCTTCTTCCATATTGTCTTCCTAATTTCACTCAAATTTTCTCAATGATTATACAGCGTTATGCCACAATCGGACCATCACTAAAATTATCTGTAAATTGAAATTTCTTATGAAGGGTTGAATTAGCTGGTTTTCTTATGTGCCTGGTAAATTTCCGTCAGTCGGATCCACTCTGCCAGGCTCAGGTTTTCCGGCCTGCGACGCAGGTCAATGCCAGCAAATGATAAATCTGCGGTAATAGCCTCTGCGCTGTTGCCTAAAACCGGCTTAAGGGAGTTGCGCAGCATTTTCCGTTTCTGATGAAACGCCGCATGCGCCAAAGTGAATAAAATATCAATACCCTCCCCAGATAATAGCGGTTGTTCGAAAATATCAATGATTAACACACTCGAATCCACCTCAGGCTGTGGATAGAAGCACACTGCGGGGATGGTGCTGCTGATATGCGCTTCCCCATAGAGCTGCACGGAAAGGGATAACAAACTCAGTTTATCATCCCGATTGAGGATACGTTCAGCGACCGCCTGCTGCATGGTGAGGGTCATCCGCTTGGGCTTGATTGCCGCCTCCAACAAGTGCCTGAGGATGGCAGAAGTGATGTAATAGGGGATGTTGGCAATCACCTTGTACCCTTCTACCAGTCCCAACTGGGTCGGGAGTAGTTCAAGGATATCACCGTGAACCAGGCGCACGTTCGTAAAAGGCTTGGTGACCTCTTTCAAAACCGGAAACAGGTTTTGATCAATTTCAACAGCCGTGACAGCAGCGGCTTGCACTGCTAAAAGACGTGTCAGGTTGCCTAAACCTGCCCCAATTTCTAAAATATGATCCTCACGCTCTACTTCCGAATCTCGCACAATTTTCATCAGCGTATTATGATCCACTAGAAAGTTTTGCCCCAGGGATTTTTTAGGCTCAATATGATGCCGTTTGAGGAGCTGCGGGATGTGGAGAGGTTCTAAGTTCATGGGTAAAGTATGGGTGGTGCCCAAGCAGGCACAGGGGTTAAGAAATACATTGTTGTCCAGGTATGCCAAGACACATATTCGTCATCTGAATACGCCAAATCAATCCACGGAGTGCCAGGAATGCCGCCGCCGGTGTCACCAATCACACCATAACCGTACCCCGGGATGTACACACGCTGCCCGCGCATGGCTAAAAACCAATCGACGGTCACAGCGATGACCCCTTTTTCAACTGGCAAGCCGCTGGCAGTGCCATACAGGCATCTATCAACACCGCTTTTACATGGGGAATAGGAAGTTGCATACACGCTGACTTTACGCCAATATTCTAAGGTTTGGCCATCCACCATTGCCGTTTGAACTTCAATTTTCGTCCCAACGCCCAGCAGGCCATCTTTGGCTGTGCTGGCTTGCCATTGGATAGGAGATTCCTGCCAGGTGACCTCACCATTTTCAAGTTGAACGCGCTCACGAGTGGCAAAGATGGCATCTTGACCGGGCTCAATCACGGAAATCTGGTCTAAAGGGGTATTTGGATCTTCGATATAATCCGACTCATGGGGAATTTCTTCAATGGCGATGCTCACTGTCTCGTTAACACGCTGAATCCTGATTTGTCGATCTTCAGGGACAGGTTCGCCATCTGCTGGGATGCTGTGAGCAAGATTTTGCAGTGAAATGCCAAGATCCAAAAGAGCCTCACCAACCGTCGTTGCAGATGACAAACCCGTTAACACGTTTCCATCAATTTCCACATTGACCGGTTTGGCTTGCCGGATCTCAACATGCATGGCATCCACAACACTTGTGCCCAGATCCATTGAGAGCCAATCCTGTGATCCCAAATTGATGCCCGCGTTCTCAAGCGCAGCACCCAGGGTAGGTTCCTGGGTGTAAATCGTTTCGTCTTGCTCATCCATTTTGATCAAGATCGCCTTAGCTGGTGCATATTGTAAATAAAGCGAGCCATCCCCCTCAATCGGGACTTCAGGGTCAATAGCGATCCCATTCATCAACAAGCGATCTTCTGGATATAAATCAATACCCAGTTCCTTCATCCAATTGGCAGGAATCCGATCTGTTGTAAACAAAGTCATCGTCTCCTGGGGTGACTGAATAGTCACCTCGCTGGCGCTTAAAATCCTGATGGCTTCCAAATCCCAAAACCACCTGCTTTCCTGTGGAAAGATTTGATCCGCCTCACCCAGGGAGATATCCGCAGCGCGTAAAACACCATCCATTGTCAAAGCGGGCGTCCGCAATCTGGATATTATTCCATCTTGAACGATGATGACAGACTGATGCATGCCCAGCCATAGCACGACCAACCCCAGCGCCATTAAACCAATGGCGGTCGGAAAAAGCCACGTACGGTGAGTCTCAAATAATTTTTTCATCAATTCATCCATCCGTCTTGTATATTTACGGATATCTTTTGGTTTTTACCTAATATGTGCAGTATAACACAACAGTTATGTTTATTAATTCGGCTGATTTCAACTCTGACTGCGAATTTTCATCAAAGTATCAATCAGCAATTCGCGCCATCTGGAATCCTCACTTGGTTCAACTGTAAGTCGATAAGCATTCTTACCGGTGATGATCCCCATACCCAGATCTGGTAAATTGCGGGAGTCAACCCCATCGGGTAAGGGAGGATAGTGCAACACCAATTGGTGGCCTTCAAAGCCAACAGACGCCAATCCAACCAAGGAGGCCAGGTGCTTAACTTTTATTTGAAAGATTAAATTTTCAACTTCAGTAGGCAGGGAACCAAAACGATCTTCAAACTCCATTTCAATGCTAGCTAAGGTGGTCTCATCTTTGATATCTGCTAAACGGCGATAAAGCTTAAGCCTGAGCGCTTGGTCTGGAATATAAGATGGGGGAATGCCAATCGACATTGGTAAGTTGACCGATGCTGGGATGGTCAACGAAGCATCTAAAATTGAAGACTCTTCTGGACCGGCGACGCCCGTTGCCATTCTAAACTGCTTGACAGCCTGGGCAAGCAGACGGGTATACAGGTGAAATCCCACCGAGGCAATATACCCAGATTGACGGGTGCCCAACATTTCACCTGCACCGCGCATCTCAAGATCACGCATGGCAATAGCGTAACCCGAGCCCAATTGGGTGTTCTCTGCTAAAACCTCCAACCTCTCCTGGCCTTCAGGTGTCGGTGATTTGACCCGATGACGGAACAAGTAGGCATATGCCCTTTGGGCGCCCCGCCCTACTCGACCCCGCAATTGATATAGTTGCGCTAATCCGAAGGTGTCTGCGCGATCAACGATCAGGGTATTTGCATTCGGAATATCCAGACCGGACTCGATAATCGAAGTACTCAACAAAATATCAATTTCACCGTCATTAAATTGATGCATGACTTCAGCCAAGCCTTTTTCATCCATTTGACCGTGGGCAACCCCTATTTTCGCTTCCGGCACCAGTTTTTCAAGGTGACTGCACATGGATTTAATGGTTTGCACCCGGTTATGGACAAAGAAAATCTGCCCACCGCGCTCCAACTCCCGCACAACTGCCTGGCGGACCAATTTTGGATCGTAAGGGCCAATGTGGGTGACAATCGGCAAACGCTCTTCAGGGGGTGAATTAATGGTCGAAATATCCCTGACACCCGTCAATGCCATATAGAGGGTGCGCGGGATTGGGGTTGCCGTCAGGGTCAGCACATCTACCGAGGTCCGCAATTGCTTGAGATGTTCTTTGTGCGCCACACCAAAACGCTGTTCCTCATCAATCACCACCAATCCCAAGTCTTTGAAATCAACATCCTGAGAGAGTAAACGATGTGTGCCAATCACAATGTCAATTTTGCCTTTTCGCAGATCTTTTATGATTTTCTCCTGTTGTTTGGGTAAGCGGAACCGAGAAAGCATCTCCACTTCCACAGGGAAAGTCGACAGACGTTCTTTGAATGTGTCATAATGCTGCTGTGCCAAGACGGTTGTGGGGACCAAAACAGCTACTTGTTTGCCATCCATCACGGCTTTAAAGGCAGCCCGTAAAGTCACTTCGGTCTTCCCATAACCGACATCCCCGCACAACAAGCGGTCCATGGGTTGTGCAGACTGCATATCCGCTTTGATTTCTGCTAAAGCCTGCAGCTGGTCTTCGGTTTCAATGTATGGAAAACTGGCTTCCAATTCACGCTGCCAGGGTGTGTCCTCACTGAAGGCATAGCCCTCAGCCACCTGGCGTTTGGCATAGAGATCAAGCAGATCGCCGGCGATTTCTTGCACCGCCTGGCGTACTTTTTGTTTAGTGTTCTTCCAGGTCTCACCACCCAATCGAGAAATACCTGGGTTATGACCATCAGCGCCCACATAGCGCGTCAACCGATCCGCATGATGGATAGGAACAAAAAGTTGGTCACCTTCAGCATATTCCACGCAGAGATATTCTTGTTGAATCTCATCCTGGGTTCGCGTGACCAAACCCACATACTTGCCAATTCCATGGTCAACATGCACGACCCAATCGCCCGGCATCAGATCGGCGTATACAGATTCTGGTGCCTCAGCGGTGGGTTGGTAGCGCCGTCGGGGCTGTGGCCGTGACCAACCAAAAATCTCACCATCAGTCAAAAGGTGCAACCGGCGCCCATCGGGCAAGTTTAGGATTAAACCACCCGCTAAAGTCCCTTCAATAAATTTACTGTCTTGCGCTGTAGCATGGGCGTATTGCTGTTCACGCCACAGGTGAGCAAGACGTGGGGATTGGCGTGAAACGATGGCCCAGAGTTCACCTTTGCCCTCAAGTTCTTTCAGGTATTCAATGAAGTCGCGTAATTTACCTGCAAACCGAGGGCCTGGCTCAAAGGATTCTGCCAATGGCGAGGTGATGGGCGTATGTGTATAGCCTAATTCAACAACTGGTCGCTCCCCGAAACGATCCTCCAATTCTGACCAGGTCAGAAAAGGTACCGGCGCATCCTTGGGCAATTCGCCAGCCTGAACCGCCTCCTCCCGCCTTGAAAGGCTCTCTTCTTCAACATCCGTGACCGTCGCTGAGATAAAATCACGCCCATCCAAAACAACCAGAGTCTGATCAGGCAAAAAATCCAACATTGACCCTGCCATCGGATGTGCCAGGGGTATCAGATATTCTTTCAAATCTTTAAGGGATAATCCTGCGGCTTCAGCGGCAACTGGAAGGATCTCACGCGCTGGTGTAATCATCACCCATTCACGTTTTTCAACCGTACGCTGGGTGCTGGGGTCGAAGACACGCATGGTGTCAATTTCATCCCCGAAAAACTCAATCCGCACAGGTTGCGGTTCACCAGGCGGCCACACATCCAAAATACCGCCTCGATGAGAAAACTGGCCGGGTTGGACGACAATGTTGGCATATTCAAAACCGATATCCACCCAGGTGCGTAACAGGTCATCAATCAACACCCGCTGTCCAAGTTTAAGGGTGCGGGAATATTTGATGAAGTCTCGTCTGGGTAGGGTGCGGGTCATGATCGCTCGAATGGGAGCAACAATGATTGGCGGGCGTTCAGGTCGCGGTTGCCCCGGAATGAGGTATTTTGCCAAAAGCGTCAAGACTCTCAGACGGTCACGCATAGTCCCTTGTCCCCAACCAGCTTGTTCGTAAAATAAGGGGTTGGGCTCAGGGAAATAGTGCGTGTTTTCACTTTCCGACCAGAACTGCAGTTCTTCAAATAGCGCGAGGGCACGGTCCGCCCGATTGGAAATCAACAAGACAGGTTTTTGTAGGTCTTGGTGAAGTCTTGCTACCAGAGGTAAACGGGCTGCGCGCGGCAAACCCAAGCCCTGAACCGTATTGATCGTATCAAGGCCTGCGCTCAGCCGGTCGCGTAAAGATCGGTAGGCAGGTAAGCCTTCAATCGCGTTCAATAAATCCATTAATCTTCTTCCATCACAGAACCATTGAAGGTATTCATCGCTTGCTCAATCCCCTCATCGATAAAAAGGAGGATCGCTTCCACAGCCGTCTGCAATACAAAGGGTAAATTGTCTTGTTGCTGCGGATCAAAATCATGTAAAACATAGTCGCGAGGGTCCATCCGCCCGGGTGGCCGCCCAATCCCAACACGTAGCCGTGCAAAATCTTGACTTCCAATCTGTGCAACGATCGATTCCATCCCTTTCTGACCACCAGTCCCACCGGAAGGGCGCAGGCGTAGGGTGCCGAAGGGTAAATCCAAATCATCATGCACCACCAGCAGACGTTCATGTGGGACGCGGTAAAAACGCATCAGGGGACCAACGGATTGACCTGAATCATTCATATAAGTCTGAGGTTTTGCAAGGATAATTGGCTTTGAATCAACTTCGCCTTTGCCAACGATTGCTCGAAACTCTACCCGCCGCATAGGCGCGTTAATCTTCTCCGCTAGGGCATTGAGGACCATGAAACCGACATTATGTCGATTTTGGCGATATTTTGGACCTGGATTACCCAGGCCTGCGATCAAGTAGGGCATTCTTTCAATCATCATCTTGCTTCCTCGTTGAATCTGTTTTTTGTGCATTTTCTTTATCCATGTTTTACAAAGCATGAAATACTTTCCATATTTCTAGCGAGCTTGCTGAATGTGTTAAATCCATCTAAAAATGACGCGCAAAAAGTGCCGCTAAGCACATTTGCGGGGCAAAGTCATGTTGATGACCTTTAAGTTTAGCACGCGCAGGGGCAAAGGTTAATAGATTTAAAGATGTTACAGACAAAGTAAAGCATGTCCAAGAACAACAGGATATGTTTCTTTTTAATTAATTTCAAGAAACCTATTCGCTATTATTATGAATTACCCTTATCTGGTAGGGACTCAGCTTGTCTACGTTCCTCGATACATAGTATTGAGCCCCTACGAAAAAATTCGCATTTTACATCAGCGCAATCCTTGGTAAATTTTTATACAAAAGGATGTTGATCTGCACCCACAAGAGTAATACCCAGTCAAATATGAAATCTGTTCACTTGATGATAATTTCAAAACTTATATTGTTGCGTTTTTTCTCGTTTGCCAGTGGTATTGACGAAAATCACAATCAGAACCGACAAACCTCCCAAAGCGAGAAAACCGATCACAACATACGGGAAAAATAACTCCCAGGGGATGAAAAACCCTTCGTAAGGCTGCATAATATATTCTGTTTCAAGATAGACCACTTCTCCATCTTGCAGGACTTCTGTCACAGGGACCTTCCAAGTCGTTTCATCCGCTGTGCGTTGGATGCCGTTGGTGTTTGTAATCTGTGGGGCTGAAAATTTGACGTTGTATTCAACCTCAGATAGATCCAACAGGTTCAGACCTGGAATCCCAATCGTCAGAAGGGCGACGTCGATCATTTGCGTGAAATAAAAGACCTCTTCATCCTCATCCATGGAAATTAATAAGGGTCCTACCCGTTTCGGTTCTGAGAACACATCGATAAAATTATTGATATCCAGTTCAAAGCTGTCCCAGGTGTATCCATCAGCCTCATAAATGTCTCGATTTTGCAATGAGACGTTCTCATCTTGAATGATGAGAGACAGTAAGCTTTCCAATGATAAACCTTCTGGAACGGACTCTTGAAATTGCTCATAAGACTCGGTTTCCACACCCAGGGCAAACAATATGGTTCCAGAGCCGTCATCTTCAACGCGAACCTCTTCAGCTAATGTGACGCAGCCGCTCAAAAACAAGAGAGATAAAGCGGCTAATAGGAAAATGGCGATTTGTGTCTTTTTCACTTTGTTTCTACGATTGTACATCAATGCAAACCTCGGCCTAATTATATTGCATCCCATCCCCTGCACAATAGCCATCCAAATTTTATAAAGCATCGTTTGTTAACTTCAAAATAATAAGTGAGCCAATCCTTTCGATTTCTTGCATTTTACAGCCTAAATGGAGATAATAAAATAAAAGTTTGAATATTCCCTAAAATTTTCTGAATCGCTTCTCGAAAAGAAAGGATGACATTGCATGGCTCAAAAACCAACCGGTTCATTTACCCCAACAAAACTTGATCGACAAACCCCCGTCCCCCCAGACATCATCATTGCCCAGGGAGCCAAATTAAAGCCTATTTCCCAAGTTGCAGAAGAATTGGGTTTGCTCCCTGATGAATATGATTTTTACGGCAAATACATTGCCAAAGTCAGCCCAAAGGTACTGGATCGACTGGGTGATGTGCCCGATGGCAAGTACATTGACGTTACAGCGATCACGCCAACCCCTCTTGGTGAAGGAAAAACCACCACAACGGTTGGTCTGAGCCAAGCCTTAGGGGCACATCTGGGAAAAAGGGTCATCACTGCTATTCGTCAACCCAGCCAGGGACCAACTTTTGGCATTAAAGGCGGTGCAGCGGGCGGTGGCTACAGCCAGGTGATCCCCATGGAAGAATTCAACCTGCACCTCACAGGTGATATTCACGCCATCACAGCTGCCAACAATTTAATTGCCGCTGCCATTGAAACCCGCATGTATCACGAAACCTATCAAAGTGACGAAGCCTTATTCCGCCGACTCTGTCCCTCCGATGAGGATGGAAAGCGGGAATTCGGCATTGGAATGTTAGGACGCCTGAAAAATCTGGGCATCGATAAAACCGATCCAAATGACCTGACCGAAGAGGAACGCAGTCGTTTTGTGCGTTTGAACATTGACCGAGACACCCTCACCTGGCGGCGAGCGACGGATACCAACGATCGCCTCTTGCGAGAGATCACCGTAGGTCAAAGCCCTACTGAAAAGGATTTCAACCTCAAAACAGGTTTCTATATCAGTGTTGCTAGTGAATTGATGGCCGTATTAGCCTTGGCCACCAGCCTGCAGGATATGCGCGAACGCATTGGTCACATCGTTTTGGCGCTCGATATGGATGGAAGACCCGTCACAGTGGAAGATGTGGGCGTGGCCGGCGCAGCCACCGTGTTGATGAAGGACACCATCAAACCAACCCTCATGCAAACCCTGGAAGGGACACCGGTGTTCGTCCATGCAGGGCCCTTTGCCAACATCGCCCATGGCAATAGCTCTGTAATGGCTGATATGATAGGGCTCAAATTAGCTGATTATGTCGTAACAGAATCGGGCTTTGGATCAGATATGGGCATGGAAAAGTTTTTCGATATCAAATGCCGCTACTCCGGCAATATTCCTGATGTCGTGGTGCTTGTGACCACAATTCGGGCCCTTAAGATGCATGGCGGCGGCCCCAAAGTCTCTGCAGGGACACCCCTGGCACCTGAATATGAAGAGGTCAATTTGGACCTGTTGAAGAAAGGGCTTGCCAATCTCGAAAAACACTTTGAAAACGCGCAGAAGTTTGGCGTGCCGGTGGTGGTTGCCATCAACCGCTTCCACACAGACAGCGATGAGGAAGTGGAATTCATCCAGAATCGCTGCAAAGCGCATTGCGGCGTCAGCCGTGCAGTGGTCACAAACCACTGGGAAGAGGGTGGTGCAGGGGCTGTTGAGCTTGCAAAAGCCGTTGTTGAAGCAGCGGAAGAGCCCTCCAATTTTAAATTCCTCTACCCCCTGGATATTTCCATAAAAGAAAAAATTGAGACCATTGCAAAAGAAATTTACGGGGCTGATGGTGTCGACTATTCCCCAGAAGCTGAGCAACAAATTAAGGAATATACACAATTGGGATTTGACAACCTTCCAATTTGTATGGCGAAGACCCACCTCAGCTTGAGCCATGACCCCGCCCTAAAAGGGCGTCCCAGTGGTTTTAGAATCCCCATCCGGGACATTCGAGCTTCTATCGGGGCTGGTTTCCTTTACCCGATTGCCGGACCCATCCGACTGATGCCCGGTTTACCCACACGACCAGCCTATTACGACATTGATATCGAATTGGATACCGGTCGCATCCTTGGCTTATCATAAATTTTTCAACCTCCCCTGACGAGCCTATCAGGGGAGGTTTTTTAAGGTTTTTACTATTTGGCGAAGCTTTCAATTAACCGAAAAATATTAAAAACGGGTAAAATAATCAACGATTAGTGATATGTGCAGCGTATTTTGGTACGCAGCAAAAACAATATGAATGCAGCGGATTTTTAGCATCGGATTGACCTAATGGACACACTTCCATTCAATGAAAAATATCTCGTCGATAAAGAAGGTCAACGCCTTGGCGTTTTTTTGACGATTCAAGAATACCGTTCCCTCCTTAGCCGTCTTGACGAATTGGAAAACTTCAAGGCGTCCCGCGAGCAAATCAATATCGTCGATCAAATTCTTGCAGACGCATCTAACACACCTGCAGAAGAGAACGTCCCCACGTTCAAACGCCGTCAAGGGCCAGGTGGCATGATTGTCATTTAATGTTTTAACGCTTTAAGCAGAATTAATATTAATCCCCAACTAAAACAAAAAAATCGGTTATGACAACTCACTTTGCGCATGGCTTGATCCTTCCAAAGAACAGCTAACACGTAGGTAAACCTAAAAGTGCCGCTTTTACTTTGTTTGAATCCAGAGCATCCATTAGAGAGAAAACCCCTGAAGTGTCCTTCTACCCTGTTTTATCGTTCGAATTTTTTGAAAACAACATTCATCAATCTGCGGTAATTAGCGATAAGCTTCGTTCTCGCCATCCGTAAAACGAGCAGTTTTCGGATTCAGAAAATTCACTTTCAATCAGGTCAAAAAGAAATAAAATTCCCCTTTTAAATGACGTTGATAATTTTCGAATCCACCTCTGGGAGGAGCGCCTGGATTCGATCAATATTAAATTCGCTCACCCCCTCTGTTTCCAAGGATGCGGCCGCGGTCGCCACCGCCCAGCGAGCTACCTCCACCAAATTCTTCTCGTGCAATTGCGCAAATAATAAGCCAGCTAAGAGAGCATCCCCAGCGCCGGCCGAGTTTTGGATGTTGACCTTCGGGGCAGTCGCATAAACCATCAGTTCCTGAGAGGCTAAAAGCAGATCTTTGACATCCAGTGACAAAGCGAAATAAGAAATGCCCATCCGCAAAAACGGCAGAGCAGCGCGTTTTGCATCCTCTAAATCAGCAATCGTAAAGCCGACAATTTTTGCTGCCTCTGAGGCATCTGGTTTCACCAAGGTGGGCACCGCCTCACAACCAAAGCGTAAGGGGTCCCCATTGGCAGTTAAATAAGCCAAAGCCCCACGAGATTTCAAAAACTTAATCAACTCAGCATAAATGTTTTCTGGCACATCCGGGGGCAAACTACCCGATAAAAGCCAAATATCGCCCTTCTTGGCATAGGTTTGTACCTTAAGAAACATCTGGTCAATGTCATCCTGTGTAATATGTGGGCCAGGCTCATTAGTTTTGATGCGCCAATCCGACTGATTTTCGATGATTAAAGTGTTGGTTCGGGTATCCTGTTCCACCCACACAAAATCAGTTTGAATACCCAGAGATTGAAGACCGTCTGCCAGCATCTTCCCACTGCCGCCCCCGACCCAGGCAATCGCAATTGAATCGATCCCAAATTCCTTAAGGGATCGTGAGACGTTAAACCCTTTACCGCCCCAATCCAATCGGACCTTTTGAACCCGGAGCACATTATTAAAACCAATCTCAGGGACGGTTATCGTCCGGTCGATGCTGGGATTTGGGGTCAGGGTGAAAATCATGGTTAGTTTTCCAAAGGTTTTTGGGCAATTATCCGACCAGACCCTGTATGGCTTTTCGTAAGCACAGGATCACCCCAGTAAGTAAAATCGCCAGTGCCTGAATGGTTGACGTTCAACGCTTTTTCAGCCCATATGCTGGCTGACCCCGTGCCAGAAAGGGAAATATCGACATCCTGACTGCGTAAATTCCGCCCATCAAAGCCGCCCTCTCCGCCTAACCTGAGGGTTAGCTGCTGCACTTCCCCTTCCAGGTGGATCAGCCCTGCGCCCTGATGATTAACTTCTATGCTCTCATATGCCAAGCCCCTGATTGTAAGGGTGGCAGCATCAGATTGTGTGATTTTCAAATTGGTACCCTGCAAATTATCTGCATGCAGACTCGTTGTCCCACCCAAATCCAGCTGGGTGAGCGCTTTCACGATCACCGTTGTCCTGATCAACTTCTCATCATCCACCCAACCAAAATCAACAGCATGAAGAACATCATCCGACTCCATTTGGATGGAAAGGACATCATTGCTAACAATTGCCGATATTTTTTCTTTAATTGCGGGTTCACCCTCGATTTTAAAACTTGGGCTATCACCTTGACGTAAAACAACCTCTCCAAAGCTGTGGATGCGAAAGCGGGTAAATTCCTCAAGCCCCTTCGCGGGTTCTGAAGGAACCTGACTCCCTTCCGAGATGTCCGCAACAGCATCTGGCTTGATATCGACGACCTGCTTTGTGTATTCCTTTTGTTTCTTTCTACCACTGGCAAACAACAAACGACTGAAAATAATGAAAAGGCCGAGCAAAACCAGACCAGCGCTGAGAAACACACCACTTGCCTTATTTTCCCCACTAATATTCAGAATGATTTCAAAGAAGAAGCCAAGAATCACAAACAAAATCAAACCGATACCAATCAGCACCCCCGCAGCCGTTTTGAGACCTGAGTTTTTGAGGCGCATGTTCATCAACAATAAGCCCAAACCAAGGGCACTGATCAACAAAGTCCATGCATAGGTCCATGTTATCCACAAATTAAAAGCATTTTGAATAAATAACAAAATGCCTATGCTTGTGATGAGCGCACCAGGGAAAGCCAACCAGGCGCCTTTTTTGCCGGCGATCAACATGCCGATGATAAAGAATAAGCCCAACAGAATAACTATAACAGGCCAACCCAATGCCATGATATTAACATCCGGCAGAAATAAATCGATCAAAAACACAATTCCGGTTAAAACCAGGAGTATCCCCAAAAAGAGCTGCCAGTTAATCAACGACTTGCTTTTTGACATGTTTGACTCCTTTTCTTTGGACTGCGCTCTAATTTTATCATGTGGCGAAATGTGCACCCAGCGACTGACTATCGCGCCGAGTATCGGCCCTTAGGTTTATTGATAGTGGGGCAGCCAATCGCCGTGGGCATCAATCATCGCATCCACCAGCGCCCATATCTGATCAAGATCCAATTCTGCTGCTGTATGGGGGTCCAGCATGGCAGCGTGGTAAATATATTCTCGTTGGCGGGTTAAAGCCGCCTCGACCGTCAACGCCTGCACGTTGATATTGGTTTGCATCAATGCGGCCAATTGCGGTGGGATCCGACCAATATTTGTGGGTTGCAAACCGTTTTTATCCACCAAACAAGGCACTTCAACGCAACAGTCTGGGGGCAAGTTTTGGATCAGACCCTGATTGGTCACATTGCCATAAATCACACAGGGTTCTCCGGTTTCCATGGCGTTGATGATTTTCGCACCATATTCATTGGAACTGGTTGAAAAACCACCCCCACTCAATAATTGGGCTGCATAGAGGATTTCATCCTGTGTTGCGCCTGCTGCCGCCAAGCGTTCAGCCATAGCACCTTGATCTACGGGATGTTCAGGATTTTCGATGATCCCACGCATCATTTCCCATCCAGCAATTTGCACTTCACAACGCCGGATATACTCATCCAAGGGGATATTGCATTTTTCAATCAATTCTGGACGATCCTGCTTGATGAACCAGGGGGTGTATTCGGAAAAGTGCTCGCTGGATTCCGTCACAAAATAGCCTAAGCGCTTGAAAATATCAAATCGCACCCGATCGTCATCGGGCACCCGGCCTTCTTCGATAAGCGCTCGAAGCCTCGGATATAAATCTTGTCCTTGATGTTCAAAGTGCAGGTAAAAAGCCAAATGGTTGATGCCAGCACAAAGAAAATTGATCTCCTCTGGGGGCAAACCAAGCAACCCTGCCAAATAACTGGCTGTGCCTTGCACAGAATGACATAAACCCACTGTTTTTATCGGTGTCGCCTGGTTGATCGCCCAGGTGACCATTGCCATGGGGTTGACGTAATTGAGTAAAAACACATCTGGACACAGTTCAACCATATCACGGCACATCTCTAAATAGACGGGGATCGTGCGCAGCCCACGCATGATGCCGCCAATGCCAAGGGTGTCAGCAATTGTCTGACGCAAACCAAACTTCTTTGGAATTTCAAAATCTCGGATCGTCGCTGGGTCATAACCGCCCACCTGGAACATCCCGATGGCAAAATCTGCATCCTTCAAGGCGAGGCGACGGTCGAGATGAGCCTCAATTACTGGCTGAACACCCAAGGATTGGGCAATCTGATGGCTAATTTTCTGAGTCGCTGCCAACCTTTCCGGATCAATATCATGCAGAGCAATCACAGATTCCGATAAAGCAGGATAATTGAGAATGTCCTTTAGTAAATTGATCGCAAACACAGTGCTGCCAGCACCCAGAAACACAATTTTAGGCATATTTTGACCTTTCTGTCATCAAATTAACCCGATCTCAAGGGGATTCAAGACTACCGCCGGTTTTCAATTCAGATCCAAAAAATTTTATTAAATTTTTTCGTCACAGTATCGTATAATTATAATTGTAAGCGGAAATATAAATTGAATTGACAATTAACATCCTGAATTGCGAGAGAACAGCTTTGACCCCAAATAACGCGCAGTTTGAACAACCACCCAATTCAAAAGAATCACCGCCATGGAGCTGGACAACAAAAATTGTCATCGGTCTGGCCGTCGCTGCCCTGGCCATTTGGTTATTGGTGCGATTCCAGGTTTTTCTTGGGCCCATTATTTCTGCTTTCATTTTAGCTTACCTGATGTACCCCATCGCTTCCTTTCTCCATAAAAAGGTAAAAATCCCATGGCGGATATCTGTCGCCTTGATTTATGTTATTCTGTTCCTCAGCATTGCCGGATTGGCTACCTGGGGCGGCATTGCGCTTGTTGATCAAATTCAAAACCTGATCCAATTCATCGAGAAAAACATTGACCAATTGCCCGATTTGGTCACAAATTTAACCTCGCAAACCTATCAAATTGGCCCCTTCACTTTTTCACCCTCCGGCCTCAATTGGGAGGATCTTAGCAATCAAATTGTCAATACCATTCAACCCATCATCGGGCGCATCGGCTCAATCGCCAGTTCCTTCGCAACGGGTGCTGCCAGCACAGTCTCGTGGATTCTCGTTATCTTTCTAACCTCCTACTTTCTCTTAGCTGAATCCGAGGGCATTTCACGGTCACTGGTCCGCATTCAAATCCCTGGTTACCAGAGTGACTTCGAGCGCCTTGGGCAAGCCTTAAATCGCATCTGGAATGGGTTCTTTCGGAGCGAGATCATCGTCGTCACGGTTTCATTTTTCATTTATCTGATCGCATTGGGCGCTTTGGGATTGCAATTTTTCTTCGGTTTGGCAGTCATCGCAGCCTTCGGGCAGTTAATTCCTTATCTCGGCGCCTGGATTACCTGGATCACCTTTGGATTGGTAGCGCTTTTACAGTCAAACACACCCTTTGGCCTGCCACCTGGCATTTACATGCTGATCGTTTTAGGCGTTTCGATGTTTTTCAACACGATCATCGATAACATCGTCCGGACAACTGTGATGGCTGAAAATCTTAAGGTGCACCCAGCCCTTGTCTTGGTTGGCGCCTTAATCGGTGTGCAGCTATTCGGCTTCGTCGGCATTATCATTGCTGCCCCAGTTGTGGCAAGTATGGCACTCTTGCTGCATTATGTGATCCATAAACTCACCGATCAAAACCCGTGGAAGGATTACGAGTTACAAAAACCTCGGAAAAAATCTAAAATTACCGCCTTTGTGGAAAAAACTTGGGCGAATTTTAAAAACTGGATTGGACCAAAATTTAACCAATTACGAAATAAGAATGCCAAGGCAAATCCAGAACCAAATACATCAGAAGCCAATCCTGAAACCTCAAATGAGGAGAAATAACCCGTCTTTTATCAAGGTTAAATGTCACTTAATCGATGATTGATGCTTATTTTGTATAAGCATCCCTTTGGTCACGACCTATAAATGTGATATAAATAAAGTCAGAATAAATAAAACAAACCCATTAAGGAGACCATCAATGGAAGACTCAAGCGAACCAACAACAACCACAATTGCCGAAACCGATAATTATCTGGCCTGGAAGGCAGAAGAACCCGATGGTGAGACCACCTACCACCTGGAATTGAACAACATTACCCTGCACTTCTTCAAAGAGGAATGGCAAGAGTTCTTAGACCTGGTGGATTTGGTTTTAGACGAAGACGTCTAACTCAAGTGTCAAAAATTCAGTTAATGAATTTTCTTAAATCCATTTACTGAATAATGTTTAAATTGGCATGCTTATCTTTCTGAAGGATTAATCAGGTTAGCATCCAATATCCGCTAAGTTTTTTCAAAAAATAAATGCGGTGAACCTTCATCCTACCCTTTCCTATCTTGGGAGAGGGTCTTTTTCTTGTCTGAGTAGATCATTCGCCCACCTCCTAGGCTTTAAATTTAAACCTAGTGAGGGAGCCTACACCTCCTAAATTCAAGCATTGAAACAAGAACTGTCAATTTTCGACAGTTCCTCTTGTTTTAGCTGTAATATTCGTTTTTTGTATTGAATTAAAGGATTACTTCCATCCATATTAAGGTACGAAACTCGGAAAATCCCAGCCCTTCAAACACCGGTTTAAACATTCCAGCAGGAAAATCAATTGACAAAGGATGACGCTGGGAAAGCCGTTCACAGACCTTAACCAGACCCGTGGGCAGAACTTTTTCCCCATCTTCTTCAGAGATCCCCAACCAAAGATTGTTGGCAAAACTATCCGTTTTCTGCCAGGTGATAAGGCCTTTTAGCTCCTTTTTATATTCAAGCGCCCAATGGCGCATATAAAAACCATCCAGCCTATTAAGAACATCCTGCAATAATCCTGGTGAGAAACGCGAAAAATTGACCGGGAAATTCCATCGTATCCCTAAAGGATAGGCTTCTTCAAGCCATTTTTTTTGTTGTGGCCAATGCGGCTTTTTGCGACGTGTGAATCTAACGTGGGGATCAGGTCGTTCATCTTGGGGGATCAATTCTTTGGGTCTAATTCGCCAGGTGGTACGAACAGCCCGATCTTTGAATCCTAATGAACGGTAGAGATTGATGGCTGGGGGATTGTCCTCCCTGACTTGCAACCAAACGCGACCGACATTTTGACGGCGTAAATAATTTAATGTTCGGACTGTCAGAGAATTGGCGATGCCTTGCCGGCGATGATCTGGGTGAACTGCAACATTTGCAATCATCATCAACCTGGAACCCGACGATTGGTAGGGAATCAGACTCAAGTTACCAATGATCTGCTCATTTTCCTCCCAAACAAACCCGGAGGCTTGCAGGCTGCCCATCTCTGCGATTTGAGAAAGCCACCTGATGAGGCGCATTTCACGAGCAGATTTACGCATCGCGTTGACGTACGCTTGCCCATCAGGGTCAGAAGCAATTGGGAAGCACATCTCAATTAAGTCCGCAACCTTATTCAAATCGCGAGTGAGATCCAATTTCCGAATATGTGGGTCATAATGTTGATGAATAATGGAGTGGGCAACCATACCTCCATTTTACCTTACCGCCCCTTCTTTTAAATAAAAAAATCCTGCCGAAGCAGGATTTAATGGTCAATAATTGGTTTTTATGACTCTTGGGGGGAAGCTGAATGGCGACGATAACGGTAGACAATTCTTCCTCGAGTTAGGTCATAGGGAGAAATTTCCATTCGAACCCTATCCCCCAACAAAATACGAATATAATGTCGACGCATCTTCCCAGAGAGATAAGCTAATATCTCTGAACCATTCTCTAACTCTACTTTAAATTGTGTACCAGGCAGGGCTTCAACAACCGTGCCTTCAATTGTAATTTTATCGTCATCTTTCGCCATAAAACCTCCTACAAACTATACTTACTCAAACTTGGTGCCATCCCAACTTACTCCCGTTGATGGGTACGTCGGATAGCTTTTTTCTTTTCGATACGCCGAAGTTCACTTTTTGAAATGAACCATCGTTTGCGGCGGAGTGTGCTTAATACACCGTCTTTCACGACTTGTTTTCGAAAGCGTCGCAACAATTGTTCTTGTGATTCATTCGGTCGCAAGACCACACGAGCCAAAAAACTCACCTCCCTTCAAAAAAGGTGAATTGCGGACCAGGCGCTATCAAATATCGTTTTCACGACCATGCACTACGGCTGATCCAAGCAAAATGCGCGAACTCACAACTTGTGGCGCACCGGTAAATATTATACTAGATATCTGGAATAATGGCAGGGTTTAGCAAAAAATTTTTAAAAACCAGGTTAGCCAGTTGCGCCGCGCTGCTTATTAAATTAAAAAGTCCTTTGGCAATGACCTACTCTCCCAGGGGGTCGCCCCCCAAGTACCATCAGCGCTGGCGAGCTTAACGACCGGGTTCGGGATGTTACCGGGTGTGTCCTCACCGCTCCAATCACCAAAGGACATTTTTACAAATTGTTAAAGTTACCAAAAATAATTATGACATTGTTATTGAGGCGAAAAAGCACCGAGTTCTCCACATCACGGTGAAGCCCTCGATCATTAGTACAGTTTAGCTCAACGCATTGCTGCGCTTACACATACTGCCTATCAAGCAGGTGGTCTACCTGCGATCTTACTCCCTTTACGGGAATATAGAGATCTAATCTTGAGGCGAGTTTCCCACTTAGATGCTTTCAGCGGTTATCTCTGCCAGACGTAGCTACCCAGCTATGCCGTTGGCACGACAGCTGGCACACCAGAGGTCTGTCCACTCCGGTCCTCTCGTACTAGGAGCAGCTCCTCTCAAATCTCTTACGCCCACAGTGGATAGAGACCGACCTGTCTCACGACGGTCTGAACCCAGCTCGCGTACCGCTTTAACGGGCGAACAGCCCGACCCTTGGGACCTTATCCAGCCCCAGGATGCGATGAGCCGACATCGAGGTGCCGAGCCAGGTCGTCGATATGGACTCTTGGACCTGACTAGCCTGTTATCCCCGGGGTAGCTTTTATCCGATGAGCCACGGCCCTTCCACACGGAACCGTGGGATCACTAAGCCCGACTTTCGTCTCTGCTCGGCGCGTTGGCCTTGCAGTCAAGCTCCCTTATGCCTTTACACTCTCTGGCTGGTTTCCATTCAGCCTGAGGGAACCTTTGGGCGCCTCCGTTACTCTTTGGGAGGCGACCGCCCCAGTCAAACTGCCCACCTGGCACGGTCCCCTTACCGGATCACGGAAAAGGGTTAGGGTCTAAAGATCATCAGGGTGGTATTTCACTGACGGCTCCACCAAGGCTAGCGCCCTAGCTTCATAGCCTCCCACCTATCCTACACAAGTAATGTCCAAACTCAATGTCAAGCTGCAGTAAAGCTCCACGGGGTCTTTTTGTCCTACTGCGGGTAGGCCGCATCTTCACAGCCATTTCAATTTCGCCGGGTCCTTCGTTGAGACACTGCTCAAGTTGTTACACCATTCGTGCGGGTCGGAACTTACCCGACAAGGAATTTCGCTACCTTAGGACCGTTATAGTTACGGCCGCCGTTCACCGGGGCTTCAGTTCAAAGCTTCGCTTGCGCTAACCTCTCCCTTTAACCTTCCGGCACTGGGCAGGTGTCAGCCCCTATACATCGCCTTACGGCTTTGCAGAGACCTGTGGTTTTGTTAACCAGTCCCTAGAACCATTTCACTGCGATCTTCCAGCGCTCATTATTCACTCACGCCAGAAGACACCTCTTATCCCGAAGTTACGAGGCCAAATTGCCTAGTTCCTTAACGAAGGTTCTCCCGTTCACCTTGGTATATTCTACCCGTCTACCTGTGTCGGATTGCGGTACGGGCACTTAATAATCAACACTTAGAAGCTTTTCTTGGCACTAAGGGTCAGCTCACTTACGTCTTATAGACTCGCAACCTTGTCTCAACTCAGCCCACGGATTTACCTATGGGCCTCATCGTCTGACACAAGGTTCACCTGAACTACCAATCTCAGGTTGGCTTACCTCTATGCGTCCCTCCATCGCTCATATTAAGTGGTACCGGAATGTTGACCGGTTATCCATCGCCTACGCCTCTCGGCCTCGGCTAAGGCCCCGACTAACCCGACGCGGAACGACCTGGCGTCGGAAACCTTAGACATACGGTGAACACGGTTCTCACGTGTTTTACGCTACTCATGCCTGCATTCTCACTTCTGTCCGCTCCAGCCGTCCTTACGGTCAACCTTCACTGCTGACAGAACGCTCCCCTACCGCTCTAGATAATTCTAGAACCCATGGCTTCGGTATCAAGCTTAGCCCCGTTAAATTTTCCGCGCAAGATCACTCGACCAGTGAGCTATTACGCACTCTTTAAAGGATAGCTGCTTCTAAGCTAACCTCCTGGTTGTTTCAGTAACCTCACATCGTTTCCCACTTAGCTCGAATTTGGGGACCTTAGCCGATGGTCTGGGCTCTTTCCCTTTCGACCCCGAAACTCATCTCCCGGAGTCCGACTGCCATACTCTGTAATAACGGCATTCGGAGTTTGATTGGGTTTGGTAAGCAGTAAGCCCCCGAGCCCATTCAGTGCTCTACCTCCGTTATTAAACATATGACGCTAGCCCTAAAGCTATTTCGGGGAGAACAAGCTATCTCCAAGTTCGTTTGGCATATCACCTCTAACCACAGCTCATCCCCTAATTTTGCAACATTAGTGGGTTCGGTCCTCCACGGGCGTTTAGACCCGCTTCAACCTGGCCATGGTTAGCTCACTTGGTTTCGTGTCTAATCCCTGCGACTCTCGCCCTATTAAGACTCGCTTTCGCTACGGCTCCGGGTGTCACTCCCTTAACCTTGCCACAGAAATTAACTCGCAGGCTCATTCTCCAAAAGGCACGCCGTCAGGCATAATAGTGCGCACAGGCTTTCACCATAGCACCAACCTATCATAGCCCTTCGACTGCTTGTAAGCTTACGGTTTCAGGTTCTTTTCACTCCCCTAACAGGGGTACTTTTCACCTTTCCCTCACGGTACTTGTTCACTATCGGTCGCTGAGTGTATTTAGCCTTAGAGAGTGGACTCCCTAGATTCCTACCGGATTAGCGTGCCCGGTAGTACTCAGGTTTCCAGCGAGAGTTGATCGGCTTTTGTTTACAGGACTTTCACCTTCTCTGGTTGGCTATTCCATACCATTCTACTAGCCTTTCATTTTGTAACTCTCATATGCCGGACCCTACAACCCCGACAAAGTAAACTCTGTCGGTTTGGGCTAATCCCCGTTCGCTCGCCACTACTAGGGGAATAATCTCTTTTCCTCTGGGTACTTAGATGTTTCAGTTCCCCAGGTTCCCTTCATGCGCCTATGTATTCAACGCATGATGCCGTTGGTTTGCAACGGCTGGTTTCCCAATTCGGAAATCCCCGGATCTTCGCTTGTTCACAGCTTCCCGAGGCTTATCGCAGTGTCCCACGTCCTTCATCGGCACTTAGCGCCAAGGCATTCACCGTAAGCTCTTAGTAGCTTCACACGTGATGCGGAGAAATCGATGCTCTTTCTTTATTGCATCTTTTATCTTGCATACACTTGCTAATAATTGAAATCTTGTTTATTGATTTCAGCCTACAATTTGATGTCATAATTATTCAATTGGTAATGTACAGGGTTGGCTTTTTAGCCAACACGCCGGTTGACCGGCGATGGTTACCGTCAATTGATCGATCTCAATTGAAAACAACCATCTCATGTCAACCGACACGATTCGTGCCCTGGGTCGATAAGCCCAGCATATGGAGATGATGGGACTCGAACCCACGACCTCCGCCTTGCAAAGGCGGCGCTCTCCCAACTAAGCTACATCCCCAGTAGGATGCGCCCTTTTGGCGGGCACAGTGGGCCATTCTGGACTCGAACCAGAGACCTCGCCCTTATCAGAGGCGCGCTCTAACCAGCTGAGCTAATAGCCCGAGAGGTCAGCCTCAACAGCTGAAGAGTGACAGGAAGGTTTCCACCTACGCTCAATGCATGCCTCTCACCGCATAAGAGGCACCTTTGTTTTGGAGTGACGTCCACGCCCTTAGGCATGTCCGTAAGTTCTCCATAGAAAGGAGGTGATCCAGGCGCACCTTCCGGTACACCTACCTTGTTACGACTTCGTCCCAGTCACCGACCCCGCCTTAGACAGCTCCCTCCCGTTAGGGTTAGGATACTGGTTTCAGGCGTTGCCAGCTTCCATGACGTGACGGGCGGTGTGTACAAGACCCGGGAACGTATTCACCGCAGTATAGCTGACCTGCGGTTACTAGCAACTCCGGCTTCATGCAGTCGGGTTGCAGACTGCAATCTGAACTGAGGCCTGCTTTCAGGATTGGCTCCGCCTCGCGGCTTGGCTACCCATTGTACAGACCATTGTAGCGTGTGTGTAGCCCTGGATATAAAGGTCATGCTGACTTGACATCATCCCCACCTTCCTCCGGCTTTTTACCGGCAGTCCCGTATGACACGTATAACATACGGCGAGGGTTGCGCTCGTTAGCGGACTTAACCGAACATCTCACGACACGAGCTGACGACAGCCATGCAACACCTGTATAGGCTCCCCGAAGGGTCGGTCCCTTTTCAGTTCCCTACAACCTATATGTCAAACCCAGGTAAGGTTCTTCGTGTAGCAACGAATTAAACCACACGCTCCGCTGCTTGTGCGGGTCCCCGTCAATTCCTTTGAGTTTTAACCTTGCGGCCGTAGTCCTCAGGCGGTGAACTTATCGCGTTAGCTTCGACACCGATGGATTTAATCCCACCGACGCCAAGTTCACATCGTTTACAGCTAGGACTACCGGGGTCTCTAATCCCGTTTGCTACCCTAGCTTTCGCGTCTGAGCGTCAGGAATGGTCCAGGAGGCCGCTTTCGCCACTGGTGTTCCTCCGGATATCTGCGCATTTCACCACTACACCCGGAATTCCACCTCCCTCTACCATCCTCAAGTCTAACAGTATTGAACGACCTCTCCCAGTTGAGCCAGGAGCTTTCACGTCCAACTTATCAAACCGCCTACACGCGCTTTACGCCCAGTAAATCCGGATAACGTTTGCCTCCTACGTATTACCGCGGCTGCTGGCACGTAGTTAGCCGAGACTTATTCCGGGAGTACAGTCCTTCCTCTTCCTCCCGAAAAGTGCTTTACGACCCGAAGGCCTTCTTCGCACACGCGGCGTTGCTGGTTCGCGCTTTCGCACATTACCAATATTCCCTACTGCTGCCACCCGTAGGTGTATGGACCGTGTTTCAGTTCCATTGTGGGGGGCCACCCTCTCAGGTCCCCTAACCGTCATAGCCTTGGTAGGCCATTACCCTACCAACTAGCTGATGGTACGCAGGCCCCTCCCAAAGTGGAGCAAGCTCCTTTAATCAAAAGGCTTCTAAGCCAAATGATAACATTAGGTATTAGCAGTCCTTTCGAACTGTTATCCCTATCTTTGGGGTAGGTCACCAACGCGTTACTCACCCGTTCGCCACTAAGAGGATCAAAGTATTGCTACTAAAATCTCTTCGTTCGACTTGCATGTATTAGGCACGCCGCCAACGTTCATCCTGAGCCAGGATCAAACTCTCCGCAAAAAATGTCACCTAAAAAGGTGTTTTGTTCATATTTTGTGTGCGGAAAAATTTAGATCTGATTCGATCTTTATTTACTCATTGACGAGGTTTGTCATCTTCCTATCACTCTTCAGTTGTTAAGGTTCTATCTCTCAAAGCGAGAGCCTGATTCTACTCATTGTGATTTCACCTGTCAAGAGGAATTTTTCTTTTTTGATCCATTTTTCCAGACAAAAGCGCCGATGCTGCTTTGCTAACACCGGCCGCCTCAAATTGCGATTAATCTGCAACGAGTTTTAATTTGTGCTCAAGCTTTGCGTTCTAAATTTTGAAAGATCTGCTTGTTTCCAGGCAAGACCATCGTCCCGCATGTGCAGGGAAGATTATATTACTACAAACCCTACCGAGAGTCAAGCAATTTCCAAAACCAATTTTTTATGTAATTTATTGGTTTTTTCCAAGTTCTTAGAACGCTGGGAGTATTCTGTTTTTAATGATCTGCGCATTGTCTGCGCAAGAGCTGTGCGTTAAGCACGAAGTACGATTATACCGAATCATTTATGCTTGTCAAGGGCAATTCGGAAAGTCAACCTTAAAATATCGTTTATTCGTTATTAGCTAACAAATTCGTATCAAATCCCTTCGACACCATCCAGCTTTTCAATGTTTCACTGGTGAGGTCAAGTTGAATTGGTGTGATCGAAATATAGCCCGCTGCCAGCGCGCCGTAATCGGTCCCGGGTTCATCCACCGCCGTCGGTGCTTCTCCCCCAATCCAGTAATACGGCTTGCCACGTGGGTCTAAACGCCTCAATAATTCATCTCTGTAGATGCGCATGCCCTGGCGGGTGATGCGAATGCCTTTAATCTCGCCAAAATCCCGATAGGGCACATTGACGTTTAAAATCAAGTCCTTGGGAAGATCGTCCTGTTTCCAAAGCCAGGAAACGATCCGCCGCGTCGCTTCTGCAGCGGGTGTGAAATCCGCCGCTGTAGTCATGTTTTCAGGTTTATCCAGGGAGACAGCAATGCCTGGGATACCCCAAATTGCCGCTTCCATGGCCGCTGTTACCGTGCCTGAATAGGTGAGGTCGTGACCGATATTGGCATTTGGGTTAATCCCTGAGACCACCAGATCAATCTCCTCTGGGATGAAACCTAACTGCGCCAGGGCTACACAATCCGATGGCGCGCCATCACTTGCCCAGGCTTCGCTGCCATCATCCAGGATCACTGCCTTCACTCGCAAAGGGCGGTGGAGGGTTTTTACATGGCCGGAAGCCGACCAATTATGGTCTGGGGCTAAGATTGTGACTTTATCCGTCAGTTCTCGCAGCGCCTGCGCCAAAGCCAATAAGCCCGGTGCAAATACGCCATCATCATTGGTGACTAAAATATGCATATAACCTCTTTTTAATAAGATCCGATCAATGCCGTTTCCGACTCTTTTTCTTGCCCTTTTTTGTCGATGTTGGTGCCGAAGAACCTTGTGGTTGACGTGCTGGCTCCTGCGGTTTTTGCATCTCCTCTGGCCTGGCTAACCGGGAGCGGAACATCTGATCAATGACGCCAGCTCGAATATCTGAAAGCAGGTCTGTAAACATTTCACTCGCCTGCCCTTTATAGGTCACCAGCGGATCACGTTGCCCATAAGACTCCATTCTGACCGAGACGCGCAGCGCCTCCACCTTGGTCAGATATTCAACCCATAACTCCGAAATTTTTGAAAGCAGTAATTGTCGGTATAGGTTGTTTTGAACAAATCGTCCTAAAACCCCAACCACTTGCGCCCGGTCTTCTTGATTGAGCTGATCGATCGAGGTCCCACCCACCCGGGTATAAGCCTCCGCCCCTAAAGCTTTAGTAAAGCGAGTTTGCCATTCAGCGCTCAATTCAGCCAAAGTATGACCGCTGTTATATAAACGCTGAAGCTCAACCTGCCCCCAAATCGTGGATAATTTATCCTGGGCAAGCTCCAAATGCGTGAGCACATCAGATTGAATTTCTTCTAATGGCCGACCTTCCAACATGTGCGCTGCCAGGAATATGTAGGTCAGGCGTGTAATACCCTTGAATTTCCGGCGGTGCGTGCGATCATCAAAGGTGATCACGCGGCCGCGTGTCATCATGATCAAGGTTTGCATCAAGGCACTTGGGTCGCTAACAGCCCGTTCTAAAAGCTCCTCGTTAGCCTCAAGATCCTGTGCAATTTCACCGGATTCGCCCAAAATCAACTCACCCCGTCGCTCAAGGGTGTCCGTAAAGCGTGTCATTAAAAGGGTTTGGATTTCATCCCAGGATTTGTCAGTCAGATCCGTCGCTTTGAGATTCCAGTTGTCATTTAATCGCTGCTCAAATGTCAAAATCAAACGCCGCACGAAGACTTGCTTCAATGTCGCTTGAATTTGATCTTGAACCGTTTTTACCGCATCTTTTGACCCAATTTTCAAGTCTTCTAAAACATCATCAGACAGGCGTAAGGGCACCCGCACGAGATTTGACAACTCTTTGTTGATTTCGCGATCTTGACTTGGTTCTCCAACTTCGATGCCGTCAACAAAGGTGTCTAAAAGTGACCTACGTTCAGCATACTGGTTTTCATAACTCATCATTGAGCTGTCGATTAACCGTTCCGCCCAATTTTTCAGGTGATTATGCCAGCTTTCAAGAGCATGTGCGGATAAATCCAGCAGCTGCGATTTTAAGGCTTGTTTCGTTCGAGCGCCAGATACCCTTTCCATCATCAACTTCAGTGTATAAGAAGGATGCGACACGCCACCGGCTTCCAAGGGCGGCTGCGTGTCCTCTAAATAAGCCAATAACTTCCAGGGGCCTTCTTCATCTTGCATGCCCACTTCAATCCGCGCGGCCACTTCCGTTCGCAGCATTTCAGTAACATCCTCGCGCAGGTCTTCCTTATCAAAGATGCGCTCTCGCTGTTCATAAATGCGTTCACGCTGAGAATTGAGCACGTCATCATATTCCAATAAGTGCTTACGCACGTCAAAATTGGCGCCCTCCACACGTCCTTGGGAGGATTCCACCAATCGGCCGATGATGCCACTTTCAATCGGCACATCATCGTCAATATTCAAGCGGTTCAGCATACCTTCAACCTGGGCACCGCCGAAAAGGCGCATCAGGTCATCGTCCAAGGATAAATAAAATCGGGATGACCCTGGGTCACCCTGGCGAGCGGCACGCCCACGCAGCTGATTATCGATCCGCCGGGCTTCATGCCGTTCTGAGCCAATCACATGCAAGCCCCCCAGCTCACGCACCTTTTCCATCTCATTCATATATTGGAAAAAGGCTTCAACATCCGCTTCGTAGTCACCATACATCTCTTGTGAAAGCGACTGAAGTACTTGCAGTCGATCTTCCATGCGCATATTGAAAGGATCTTCCACCCCATTATTTTCTAGAAGATGGTTAACATTGGAAAGAACTTCCTCAGGCAATTCCCCACCCAATTTGATATCCACACCACGGCCAGCCATGTTGGTTGCAATCGTCACAGCCCCAAAGGCACCTGCGCTGGCAATGATTATGGATTCCTCCGTGTGTTTTCGGGCATTTAAGACCTGATGCGGCACACCTGCCTTGATCACCGATTCCAACCGGTCACGGTCGGTCGAATCAAGATTAAAGACCTCTAAAAGAGTCTGTAAATTGTCATCATCTGTTGGGCTGAGGGTTTTAAGCCCATAGTCACGCGCCATCCGTCTTAGTTCCGGACTGCGCAATTGGTCCAGCGGTTGGTGTAATTCCGACAATTCAGGCGTCGAGATAACATCCTTTTCTTCCAAATTGTTTAACTTAATATAAGCTTGCCTGATTAGGGATATTTCAAATAGACGCCGAACGTTTGTGGCGTTCAAACGCTCCGAAAGTCGTTCGGAGTTCTCCACCGAGGTAGTGCCCACCAGCTGGGGCCGACCGATAATGTGAAAGTAAATAATCTCTTTGACGATCGCACGCAATTTTGCTTCCTGCGATCGATAAACGACATCGGGATAATCTTTCCGCTTCCAAAATATGGGCATCTGATGATCATCCGAAGGATCATAATAATAGGTGTACTTGTACCCATTGTCATCCTTCGCTTCTTCTTCAATTAAGTCAGGTGCATCCCCCATCGCCCGGTATTCCAGGTGCGTGGGGATGGGTAAAACATCCAATTGATAAATTTTATAAAATTCTTCGGCCTCGGTCAGTGCAGTACCAGTCATCCCCGCCAATTTTTCATACATTCGGAAGTAATTTTGAATGGTGATGGTGGCATAGGTCACATTTTCAGCCTGGACCTCGACTCCTTCTTTGGCTTCCACCGCCTGGTGCAAGCCATCAGACCAACGCCGCCCGGGCATCAAGCGTCCAGTGAATTCATCAACGATGATCGCCTCGCCATCTTGAACAATATAATCCTTATTGCGATGGAATAAGAATTCCGCCCTGAGGGCTTGCTCCAGAAAGCCTAATGTGCGGGCTTGCTCGGGGGTGATATCCTCCGGACGTTCCGGGTCACTTAATGGGCTGCCCAATAGTTCTTCAACATGGGCTAAGCCGATTTCGGAAAGGGTGACGGTGCGGTCTTTCTCGCTAATTTCATAATCTTCCGGCACCAATTGTTTGACAATTTGTGCCATGCGGTTATACCACTCTGCATCCTCATGGGATGGACCAGAAATGATCAGGGGGGTGCGCGCTTCATCAATCAGGATGTTGTCCACCTCATCGATGATGGCATAGGAATGCCCGCGCTGAACTCGCTCTTCCTTCCGCTTGGCGAGATTATCGCGTAAATAATCAAAACCAAATTCGTTGTTCGTGCCGTAGGTGATGTCAGCCTGGTAAGCCAACCGCCGGTCAACCATGCGCACCTGGTCCTGCTCCTCAATGGGAGAACGTTGTTCAGGGTCATAAATGAAAGCTTTGCGGCCATGTTCAGTGCGGGCTGCCATCTGTAAAATACCGACCGACAAGCCCAAGAAGCGGTAAATTTTTCCCATCCACCGACCGTCACGACGGGCTAAATAATCGTTGACGGTGACGAGGTGTGCCCCTTTTCCAGCCAGGGCGTTAAGGTAAAGTGGCATGGTCGCCGCGAGGGTCTTTCCCTCACCTGTCTTCATCTCCGCTATTTCGCCACGGTGCAAGGTAATACCTGTGATCAACTGCACATCATAATGGCGCTGTCCCAGGGTTCGTTTACTGACCTCACGAACGGTCGCGAAGGCTTCCACCAACAAATCATCCAGTGTTTCACCCTGGGATAAGCGGTTTCGAAATTCGGACGTCTTTGCAGCAAGCGCCTCATCGCTTAAAGCTTCATACCTGGGTTCGAGCGCATTAATTTGATCAACAATAACAGATAATTCATCAACTTTTCGTTGATGAGGGTCAGCTCCAAAGAGCTGGGCAATTTTCTTAAACATGTTTTTTCACCTTATTTGGGTCTTTTTTCTTTCCAGTCACAATTTGTCATTATAGCATACGGTACAAGGGTTGAAATTTTTCTAAAATTTCCATAATATTGTGTTAATAATACCTGGGTAAAATTTGAAATATGTTAATGCGCGTTTTGTTAATCCTCTTTACGATATTTTCTCTAATCTTTGGCAGTTTTACCCCTCAGGGTGAACCTTTCGCTGAAAATCGGGTCGTACCGGCAATCCAGGCGAGGCCAAAGGATTTCAGGGTTGAATTTTTTCCTGTTGCCCCCTACCACGTTGGTGACCTGATCAGCGTGCGGGTCTCTTATAATGGCGCAGCAAATTCTGACAACCTGAAAATCAAGCTCGAGTTGGCTGACCAACCCGGTAAACTGGACTTAGAAACAGCTTTTTTCAACCAACAGGCAACCTTTTATTGGGTTCTCGACACGGCTGATTTCCAACCAGGCTTCGTGACTTTTACCTTTGAAATCCCTGGTGCACATATTAGCTGGCAGCAGGGCATCAACCTATTGCCTAACCCCGAAAATCGAAATCACCAATGGGTAACCGAGCAAACGGACTGCTGTACGATTTACTACCTCACAGGCACGGATGCAGAAGAGGATCTGACAATCATCAAACAAACCCTGGCAGAACAAACCCAAAAAGCCTGGTCGCACTTTTCCAATCTGGAAGGGGTTAATCAAACCAAGGCACGTGATCCATTAACCCTGGTTTTAGTGCCCCTTGTGGTCGGGCATGGCGGCTTTGCGACGGATAAAGCGGTATTAACCTATAGCAATACTAATTGGGCTGGCACAAATTTCGAGATTCTCAGCCATCACGAAATCATCCATGTAATCGACAGGCAGCTTAATGAGGGACCACGCCCAAGCTTACTGGCAGAAGGGCTGGCGGTTTACCTTTCGGGTGGGCACTACCAAGAAGGGGATCCAATGGCTCGAGCAGCTGCATTACTATCCCTAGGATGGTACGACCCAATCGTGGATATTGTTGACAACTTCTATGACGCGCAACATGAAATCGGTTATATGGAAGCTGCTGCCCTGGTGGCTTACATGGTTGAGCGGTGGGGTTGGGAGGCGTATATCGACTTTTACTTCAACCTGCCAGAAGGGCGCCAAGAGTCACAAATCATTTCCGCTGGCCTGAATGAAAAATTCGGGGTGAACCTCGCAGAATTGGAAGCGGATTTCATTGCCGCCCTGCAGCGCCTTGAACCCGATGAAGCTGTGATTGCCGATGTGCACCTGACGATCGGAATTTATGATATGCTGCGGCGTTATCAATCCCTAGTCATTCCCAGTGCGCATTTTCGAACCGCCTGGTGGCCCCCAATAGACCAGGTGCTGGAAAACGGCATCGTCGGGGATTACGCCTATCGAGAGAAATCCCCCCTCAATATCATTGTCGAGAGCATTTTCCTGGAAATTCATGCCAATCACGAAGCAAAAAATTATCCTGCTGTCAAGGAAAAAATATCGGAAATAGAAGTTATCCTGGAGGAGGTCTCCAATCAGGCCCAATCTCATTATGAATTAGGCTGGCGATTGCCCGTCCCACTGCTTTTACCGATCAAACCCTAAAATTTTACCCGCGCATGTCTAAGCCTTCTGCCTCAATGACAGCTAACAGGCAAACCCACGATTTAGAATTTCTCCACCCCCATACTGCCACGCCAACAAAATTACGGCGTCACCAACGTCCAGGTGTTTGAATTGAAATCATAGGACCACAACCCTTCCTGGTAATCACAAGCCTTGTCGCACAGGTTTCCACCCGATAGGAAGACTCGGTCAAGGTTATTATCGTAAACAAAGCCAAAGAAGGATAAATTTAAAGCACCTGCGGGGCCATGACCATCATCCATCAAGGCCCATGTATTGTTGTTGAAATCATAAGCCCAGGTCTCTGAACCGAAGGCGTCGCCACCAAACATGATCATCCTGTCTGACTCAGCATCATAGACCATACCTGCGCCTTCACGATCGGGATCTGGGTTTGGTCCCTCGCTTGGAGAAATCACTTCCCATGTATTGGTGTTATAGTCATAAGCCCAAACAAGCCCCTCATCTGCAGGGTCACCGGCATAATCCGTACCTCCCCATAGGATCACCCGGTCAGCCTTTGAATCATAAGCCATGGGTTGATACCACCGACCTGATGGCGATGGATCGGGTTCCATATTCGTCCAAGTATCTGTGTTGGTGTCATAGACCCAGGTTTCGTTGTATGAGATGGATGGATCGCCTTGACTTACAGAAACAAAGCCCCAATCGCTGCCGCCAAAAAGAATGATCATATCCGATTCGGAGTCATAAGCCAACCGAGCACCAAAGCGCCTGAGGGGACCATCAGACAACTGCTCCCAAGAATTGGTGCTGAAATCATAACCCCAGGTATCCCCTACACCCACCGCCATTAGACCAAGGCCTTCACTGCCACCGTATAAAATAACACGATCTGATTCTGCGTCATAAGCCAACTGAGACCCCAGCAGTTTTATTGGCTCTGGTACCGGATTCATCCAAGACCAGAGGTTATTTACAGAATCATAAGCCCAGGTATTATCCTTCCCCATCATCGATATATCACCACCAAACGCACTTTGACCGCCCACCATAATGATCCTGCCCGATTCATCGTCGTAAGCAAGGGCATGATATCGCCTTGGTGCGGGGATAAGTTTTTCAATTTCAGTGGCTTGTGTTGTTTCTGAAGGCGCTGGTTCCTCAGTCGCTGTAGGCGAAATTAGTGTTTCCGTAGGAGAAGTCTCTGTATCCGTCGGTTCATTTAAAGAATCATTAATTGTTTCACTTGAGCAGGCGGTCAAAAATAGGACAATAATTAGAAAACACACCCATTTATTCGAACTTTTCAACACTTTTTTCATCATCATTCTCCTCAATTTGCTTAGATTTTGTGTTATCTTCATTCATTTTCTTCATGAATGGTTTGCGACAAATGGTCCACTCACTTTCAATAAATCATTTCGCCGGTGTTACGATTTAGCATATTTTTCCTTTCTTTTGATAGAGCCCTTTTGACGGTTTGTCACGCAAATTGGGACGCACATCCTGACCAATGCAACCGCTGAGAAAACCTTCGACAAAGGTCTCAAGCACTGACCAATCACGAAAGTAGATCACTTCGCCGCTATAGATATATTGAACTTTGCCACGCCATTCCTTCTGCTCGTTACCTAAATCCTCCAACCAAAACCGGAGCATGAAAACCCGGGAATCTGGCAAATTGCTATCCTCGTTGATTGAGGCATTCATGATGACTCTCCTTGTTTGTTATTAATTAGGTATGCCAAGCATGTTGTTGACTACAACACTCAAGGGGGTCAATTGGACGCCAAAGGTCTTGGCCGTCTCCGCCATTGGAATAGGAGAATCATAGGTCTCCATGGCAGTCAACACGGGGGTGACGATATCCGGCAACCCTGGAATCACTTCTCCCATGCCCACAAAATTCACTGGCAGTGATTGCCCGATCGCGTTTTCAAAAGTCTGAACAATGCTGCGCCAGGTGAGCGGCTCAGGCCCTCCTAAGATGAGTTTCTTATTTAGTGCATCAGGATGATCGACAGCTGCAGCGGCAAAAGCAGCCACATCCCCGATTGAAATCAATGAGTGCTGGCGTTGTCCTTCACCCACAAGGGTGATGGGCTGCCTGGCCTGCAGTGGTATACCGACCACCATCCCAACCCAGGTCTCCATGAAGAAGTTCGGTGCTAGGATGGTATAGGGCAGGCCATCTGCAGCAAGCAGCGCTTCAATTTCTGCCTTCGCCTGGAACAGCGGCACCGGGTTTTCTGGACTGGCACCCAAAAACGATGTAAAGATGAATTGCTTTACACCAGCGCTTTTAGCAGCTTGAATCAAATTGCGGTTGCCCAAACGATCGACGGAATCAACCGTATCCTCCCCACCGCGCATCGCAGAGTTCGCCGTTGTGATGACCACATCAACCCCTTCACAAACTTCCACCAGGCTATCGGGCATTTTCAAATCGCCATAGACCGGTTCTGCACCAGCGTCAATGAGACTTTTTGGAGAGGTTGCCATCCCATCCTTTGCCATCATATCTGCGGGAGAATTTTCCCTGAGCAAAATACGCACATCCTTCCCTTCATTTAACAATTTGTGGGTGATCAATCCACCCAAAATCCCTGTTCCACCAACCACGAGTATCATTTCCTACCTCCTAATTTTCTTAGTGATTTCATAAATCTCTATTTTATTAAACAAAATTGCCAGGTGGAGAATGACCCCCACCTGGCAGGTTTAATCCCCTAATCGAAATGTCCTGTGCCCGTGTATGTGGCGTAAATCATGCCATTTTTTAGGTCAATAGTCGCAGCGCTAACGCCACCGCCGTGCAATTTCTCATATGCGCCTGTCCCAGAGATAATGGTATACTGCCCATCAGCTGCCAAAAGACCAGTTTCTTCATTTACACTTAAAGCCGCCTGGAATTTCAAGATGATGGTTCCATACTCAGCTTCGAGCGTTTTAACCCCATGGATGGTCTTGCCATTCTTGGTGATGAAGAAAACCTCCGACCAACTCCCGCCATCCTCAAATAAACCGTCAGACCAGAAGCAACCTTCAGCAGAATCATCCCCTGTAAACCACAGATATCCATCAAAATTCAATTCCACCGGTTTGGTTGCTTGCACAGGTGCTGGGATTGCAAACAACATGCTCACCAGCAAAAATATGACAAAAATTGAACTTCTTGCTTTCATCTTTTCTCCTTTTAGAAAGGGATAGTTTAACTTTCTATAAATATCTTAACAAAGGAGGCGTTTCGAAAGCGTTTAGAAAAGCGTTTATTGACGATTTTTTTTACAAATGGGAAATTTTATGGTTTACAATACATCATTCGGCAGGAAAAATCTACAAATACCCCATCATTTTTGCTGTTTTTATCGCCTGATTCAGAATTGAGCATGCTTCTTCCTCTTGGGCGTTGTTATGAGAACTCATCGCTGACTTTAAAGCAATATCCACATCCTCAGGAAAGCGCTGCTGGTTGAGTTCAAGCATTTTTCGAACGCAATGCCATGCAATGGACTGTTTTTTCTCCGCTAAAGTTGCGCCAATCCTCGGCCACAGTGCAATCCATTGAAACGGGTAAACCAGGGGGGACTTCTCCCAAATCTCAATAGCTTTTTCGGAGAGTTCCCAAACGACGTTTAAATCACCACTGCGCCAAGCAACCCAGGCATCATTCCCATAAGAGGCAGCAAGGTAATCCGGCATTTGGGTGAGTGTCGCAATTTCACGAGCCCGCTTAGAATATTCTCGCGCAGATTCAACATCCCCCATAAACCTTTTTTGGATGGATAAATACGTCAAACTCAGTGTTTGATATGGCAGCACCTCGAGTTTTACTGCAAGCTTGTGGGCAATCTCAAGGTGTTTCTCGGCCTCATTTAAGTTTCTGCGCCAAAGGTTGAGAAAACCAAACTCAAAATTACATTCCATTTCCGTTTTTAAGCTGGCGTTTTCCTGGCTTAGTTTTAATGCTTCAGAGGAGCTGCTTAACATTTCATCAGAAACCACATAACGGTCCTTCCGTAAGTGCAATAAACAAGAAGCCATCAAAAAACGCATACGATTATTAGGACGGCTACGGGCATGAACGATTGGTTGCACCTGATCCACTAATTCATTCATTTCAGGCCACTCAGCTAGCCAATAGTGCGCCCATACTTGCTCCACTTTTATTTCTAACCATTCATCCCACCAGGAGGCTTCGCCTTCAAGTGGCTGGTCGCCCAATGTTTTTTCTGCAAGTTGATAGGCTTGTAATGCGTCAGCGTAATCTCGCTGCTCACGCTTGATTGTGCCAATTTTTCGTTGTAAGCGCGCCCCTCGAATAAGGTCCGTGGTCTTTGTCCCACTTATTGCGCGCCGCAACCCATCCAAAGCCAATGAATGTTCCCTCTTTAGTGCGTTGATATCCGCCATAAGTTCCAAAAATTCTAAGTTAAGATCCTGGGGGATTTCTTCCTTTTTTATACGTTCCTCTTTGAACAATTCCAATCCATGCTTCAATAAATTGATCGCATCATCATTTGCAAACACGCGATGAGCCTCAGTAGCTGCATTCAAGTAGAAGGGCAGCGCTTTTGCCACCATCCCTGCACGCTCGTAATGCACTGCAATTTGGTGACTGACCGGGTCAACGTTCTGCAAGTTCATCCTTTCTAAGGCTTGTGCCGTTTTTTTGTGCAGGAGTCGACGTTTCGCCTGACTCATGTTACTGTAAGCAACTTCACGCAATTTATCATGGCTAAAATCATAGGAGTCTTTCCCATGTTCCCGCACTACGCCCTTCCGCCACAACTCATCCAATTGACGCACCAGACTTTCTTCACCCCTCTCACTGGTCTCCAGCAGCAGATTGAAGTTAAACTCCCTGCCAATGACGGAGGCATACGCCGCTAATTCCTGACTTTGTGGCGAAAGTTGGCATAATCTTGCACTCAACACTGAATGGACTTTGGGTGGTAAATCCTGTTTTTCAATCATTGCCTCAAAGGCGACATCTTTTACCAAAGATTCTCTAACAACCGACGAAATGGCATTGACCGTTTCAACTACAAAGAGGGGATTGCCTTCAGTATCCTCGAAAATTTTTTGAGCGATATCTGGATTGATCTGCCTCCCAGCTAATCCTGTGATTAAATCGTGGGTTGCAGTTTCATCCAGACAATGGAGATCTATTTCTAGAACCTGTCCCTCTCGATGCAACACATTCAGCAAAGATATCAAGGGATGATCTGGCGACACCTCTTCCGGCCGGTAGGAACCAACTATCAGAAACTTGGATTGTTGCTGAAAACGTACCAAGTAATGGATAAACTCCAGACTGTCTTGATCACACCATTGCAAATCATCAATTTCTAGTAAAAGGGATTGGTTATTAAAGGTGAGGATCCGTGCCAAGGCTTCGAAAAGGTGCTCACGCTGCCAAGCGTCCATCAATGATTTAGGTTTTGGCAAATCGGGCCGGTCGATAAGAATTTCAGGCAGCAAGTGCGCTGCTGCTGTAAGCCAAACATCCTCTAAGTTGGGCAGCGGATTAGCCCGCAACCAATTAACAACAGGGGAATAAGCAAGCTGACCTTCAGCTGCATAACAATGCGCAATCTCAGTGGGTATGCCTTGTCGGGTTGTCCATTGCAACAACTCTTCCAACAACCTAGTTTTCCCAATCCCAGCTTCGCCACGCAAAATCACGACACGGGGAGCACGACCAGCGATGGCAGTATGCCAAGCCTTTAGCAACGCGGTCCATTCTTCTTCTCTTCCCACCAGGGGTGAAAATATGGATGACTTTGGGGTTGCTTGAATGGTTTGGGTTTCATACCCTAAAAGCTGCTCGTATGCTTTTTGGATAGCCATGCCTGGCTCGACGGCTAATTCACGCTTTAGCGTTGTAGCGCAGGTGTGATAAACTCGCAAAGCAGACGCCCGATCGCCATTAAGGGCAAACAGACGCATCAGTCGACGGTAGGAAGCCTCTCGCAGGGGATCTTGCTGTAAAAGACGCTGAGCATATAAAATGGCGGATTGATAATCGCGTCCTTCTTCAAATAAATCCGATAAGGTCTCAAGAGTGTTCAAATACGCTTGTCGTAGGCGTTCTCGGTCTGGGATAATCCATTCATCATAACAGCTTGGAAAAAGATCCCCCTGATATATCGATATTGCATATTCTAAAGCCTTCCAAGCCCGGCGATGGTCACCCGAATTAAGAGCGTAACTGCTTTCTTCTATAGCCGACTCAAAATCATCCACATCCAGGGAAAGGGTTGCATCCAATTTCATCTTGATGGTTTGGGAATCAAAACTTATGTAATTTTCAACGTCGGGTAGGAATTGTCGCAATTGATACAGTAGATTGCGAAGGTTGGTTCGTGCTTGGGCTTCGCTGGAATCAGGCCAAAAAAGACCTGATAAATAAGCACGGGCATGAAGATGTTCTTTTTTGAGAATTAAATAAGCCAGTAGGGATTGTAAACGTGATGCATTGATCTGAATGCGCTTATCATTCACTTTTATGCTGAATTCGCCGAATAATGAAACCCTCAGCATCAGGAACATCCCCGATCACGTCAATGTTCTAAGAAGACTCTATATAATGAATTATAACTTATCAGTTAACGATAAATTCATACCTTTTGAATGACATGTCACCTGAGTTTTTCTTTTTAGTGTCCTCATAATCGCGTGTTTACCCGAAAGATAGGCAAAAATATATATATACGAAAAACTCAATTTCTATAATGCCTCTACCTTTATAATTTGACACAAATAGTAACTGTGTGGAACCCTCACCCTGCCACCTGTCTCCTTTGGTCATTCCCACACCTGCTATACAATGGCCTATGGCCTCCTCTCCCTCAGACGTGAGGGAGAGGATTGAGGTGAGGGTGCCCATATTGAAACACTTTCGACATTATCCCCATTTACAACCAGTAATATGATGCCAATAATTCTAACTATTACATCTACGTTTCTCTTATTAGTGTCCTGAAAAAAGTGCATTTACCCGAAAAATGGCGTAGATTTATATACATGAGAAACTCAGGTATTAGTTAACGATAAATTCATACCTTTTGAATGACATGTCATTCTCAATTTTAACGTTTACAGGTGATAAAAAAATCCCAGAGAAGCAATCTTCCTGGGATTTTCAAAATTTCGCTGAATTCTTTTATGGTAACGGGCAGCCTTCTAACATATCAAAGGTGATGGCACACCACCAGGATGCCGGCATGAACCACAAAGTGACCGCTATAACCGCAATCAAAACCACGATAGCCACCAGCAGAATAATCAACCAAGACGGCAAGCCGCCCCCCCTCCTTCTCTCTATAGGGGCTGGTTCCTCTTCTTCCATCACGACAGCCGCAGCTTCTTGGGATGCGCTGTATGAATAAGGCTCAGGTGTGGGCTGATAAACCTCAGGCTCTGGGATGCTTTGTGAGACGGGTGTATATTCTTCCTTTTTGGCACTGATGGGTGCAAGCTGTTCCTCAATATCAAGGGCGGCTTTCTCAAAGACCAGCACCACATTCTCGCCCACTGTAATCGCATCGCCAGGCCGCAATTGCTGAGGGCTTGAAATCCGCAAGCCATTGATAAAGGTGCCATTCGTTGAACCAAGATCCTCGATGTAAACATGACCTTCATCGATAAAGAACCGCGCATGCCGGCGCGATACCTCGGGTTGTCCTATGGGGATATCATTGGCTAAATCACGACCTAAATAGATCTCATCGTTTGATAATGCATAGGTCTCACCTGGGGTAGGGCCTGAGCGCATTGTCAGTTGAAATTGTGTGGTGGCCATAAAACCTCCTTAAATGTGATTGACGATCAAATCATGGTGAAAATTCAATTTTCAAATAAAAAACCTACTATAAGTTTAATAATTTTTATTAACCCTGTCAAACAGCTGCTGTTGACTAAGATTTGGGCAGCAAAATTGGCGTGGATAATCCAAAAATTACTTTCTAAACGACTCCACTAATTTACAATTCTAATTATAACCCTTTATTTTAACCTTTTTGCATCTCTATTAACGCTGGCACCTCATTCAAAACAACGACGCAATCTTTATGATTCGATGGATGATTGCATTGTTGATCAATTAAATCTGCATAACCTTCTTTGAGCGCTGGCAAACCCATCCCCGCTCTTTTATTATTCTGACATTTTTTTAACATTCTTCCTACACCTACATCTTAAAATAACCATGCAAAATTATGAATCAATCCAGGAATTCTTTCGCTGGAATATTATGAGCAACAAACACCAATGAAATGGAGAATTTATAAGGAAAAATTATGGATTTAAACAAATTTACGCAAAAAGCGCAAGGCGCCATTATTCAATCCCAACAGCTTGCTGGGGATTTAAACCATCAAACCATTGAACCAGCCCACTTATTGTTAGCCCTGCTGCAGCAGGATCAGGGCGTTGTGCCAGCTATCGTTACCAAGGTGGCAGGCAGCCCTGCAGCTTTAAAGGAAGAGGTTCAAAAAGAACTGGAAGGCAAACCCAAGGTTTTCGGCGCTGGCGGTCAGCTCGGCCTATCTCAGCAGTCATCACAGGTCCTCAACGCGGCGGAACGCTTCGCCAAGGGAATGTCCGACGATTATGTCTCCACCGAACACTTGCTTTTAGGACTATCTGAAAGCACAGAAGCTAAACGGCTTGAAAATTACGGTCTCACCAAGGATGCCATCCTTAAAGCCTTAAAAGAAGTACGGGGATCCCAACGCGTCACCACTCAAAACCCGGAAGCCACCTATGAAGCACTTGAAAAATACGGCCGCGATTTAACCAGCCTGGCGCGCAGTGGCAAACTCGACCCGGTCATCGGTCGCGATCAGGAGATCCGGCGACTGGTGCAAATCCTTTCTCGCCGCACCAAGAACAACCCGGCGTTGATCGGTGAGCCAGGCGTCGGTAAGACCGCTATTGTGGAGGGTTTGGCACAGCGCATCGTCAACGGGGATGTGCCTGAGGGGTTAAAAAACAAGCGCATCGTCGCATTGGATATTGGTTCATTGGTCGCTGGGGCAAAATTCCGCGGTGAATTTGAAGAACGTCTGAAAGCGGTTCTGAAAGAGATTGCGGATTCTGCTGGTGAAATTCTGTTATTCGTCGATGAGATGCACACCGTCGTCGGTGCAGGCGCAGCAGAAGGCGCTGTTGACGCGGGCAATATGCTCAAGCCTATGCTTGCACGGGGTGAACTGCACATGATCGGCACCACGACCCTGGCGGAGTACCGCAAATACGTTGAAAAGGATGCCGCTTTAGAGCGTCGCTTCCAACCCGTGTTTGTGGTTGAACCATCTATAGAAGATACCATCAGTATTTTGCGCGGGTTGAAACAGCGTTATGAGGTTCACCATGGGGTTCGCATTACCGACCCTGCCGTGATTGCAGCAGCGACCCTCTCCCACCGCTATATCGCCGACCGCTTTTTACCCGACAAAGCCATCGATTTAATCGACGAAGCAGCCGCCCGCCTGCGCACCGAGATCGACTCAAAACCCCAGCCCTTGGATGAGGTCGACCGGGCGATCATGCAGCTTGAAATTGAACGTCAAGCCCTGCAGAAAGAAAAAGACAAAGCCTCCAAGGAGCGCTTAGCCAACATTGAAAAAGAATTGGCGGACTTAAAGGAACAAGCCAATCAACTGCATGCCCGCTGGCAGGTCGAAAAAGACGCCATTCAGGAAATCCGTGATCTAAAAGAAGACATTGATCAGACCGAGACCCAAATTGAGCAAGCTGAACGGCGTGCCGACCTTGAACAAGCCGCTCGACTGCGCTACGGGACCTTAAACGAATTGCAGGCGCGCCTGACCAATGCTGAAAAGCATCTCAAAGTATTACAGGCTGAATCTCCCTTGTTAAAGGAAGAAGTCGATGCTGAGGAAATCGCTGAAGTCGTCGCCAATTGGACTGGGATCCCGGTTTCACGCCTCTTAGAGGGCGAGATGCAAAAGCTGATGCATATGGAAGAACGTCTCCATCGGCGCGTGGTCGGGCAGGATGAGGCTGTTTCAGTGATCGCCAACGCAGTCCGGCGTGCCCGGGCAGGGTTGCAGGACCCCAACCGCCCCATCGGTTCCTTCATCTTCCTGGGCCCCACCGGCGTGGGTAAAACAGAGCTTGCCCGGTCCCTAGCAGCATTCCTCTTCAATGACGAGGATGCCATAGTGCGCATCGATATGAGCGAGTACCAGGAAAAACACACCGTCAGCCGCTTGTTTGGCGCCCCCCCTGGCTATGTAGGCTTTGAGGAAGGTGGTCAACTGACTGAAGCCGTTCGAAGGCGCCCTTATAGCGTTGTCCTCTTTGATGAGATCGAGAAAGCTCATAAAGAAGTTTTCAATGCCCTCCTGCAATTGCTTGAGGATGGTCGACTGACCGATGGCCAGGGTCGAACGGTGGACTTTCGCAATACGGTTGTGATCATGACCAGCAACCTCGGCAGCGAGCTGTGGATGAGCACGGTTAAGGACCAATCGGAAATGAAGGAAGTCTCGAGGGATCAGATCAATCGACTGCTCCAGGCTCATTTCCGACCCGAGTTCCTCAACCGGGTTGATGAGATTGTCATCTTCCATCCGTTGACCAAGGAAGACCTGACGAAAATTGTGGATATCCAATTAGAGCGCGTCGCAGCATTGATGTCACAGCGTAAGCTCACCCTCAAAGTGGAGCCAGACGCCCGGGAATACCTGGCTGAAGAAGGCTATGATCCCGATTTCGGTGCTCGTCCCCTCAAACGGGCGATTCAGCGAGAATTGCAGGATCCATTAGCATTGAAAGTGGTATCGGGTGAAATTGCCGAAGGTGATACAGTCAGGGTTAGCAGGGGCGCACATGGATTGACCTTTGAGACAATTGCAGCGATTGACAGCGAAGCAGAAACATAATCTGTGGATAGGTATCAGGTACCAGGTACCAGATACGAGGTATTAGGGAAAAGAAATAGGCCAGATGTAAGGCAACAGGGATTAGGAAAACTCCTAATCCCTGTCTCCTTTTAATACGTAAATCAGGACGGGTCAGGGTCACCTAGTACCCAATTCCTAATACCTAATACCTAATACCTAATATCCAGTACCTAAATCCTAGCTATTGACAAACTCCGCCACAACTTTATTGAATTTTTCTGCCTCATTATAAAAAGGCATGTGGCCACTCTCTTCAAAAACAACCATTTCTGCACCAGGAATAACCTTGCCAGGATAAAAGGTGCCTTCGTTCAAAAAAACCTGGTTCTTGCGGCCAGCCAAAACCAACGTCGGGATTTTAATCGTCGGCAACAGATCCCGCCAATCAAGGTTGGTGTGATCAACCATGATGTCCGCCCGCACCCACCAGGGGGTCATCTCAATTTGTTCTGTAAAGAAAGCTGTTTCCTCTTCTGTGGGGGTTTCACCAGCCGGGAAACAAAGCCCACCCAAGCCTGCAGCAACACCTGCGGAGTTCAACTGGAGCATCGTGTTCAACACCATCAACGATTCCATGTCATAACATCCAGCTTGAATTCCCGTCCAGCCTTGCCCACCAAACTCAGCATATTGCCGCGGGCTTTGTTCAACAATCACCATCCTGCTGATGTAGTCATCCTGGAACAAATCGTAGTGACTCCAAATAATCGCAGCACCCATTGACCAACCCAGTGCCGTGACATCTTTCAGATCAAGCGCTACTATCAAGTCTCTTAAATCCGCTGCGTAGCGTGAAATCCGATGCCCGTACTTCACTTTCTCAGATTTATAGTGCCCTCTCAAAGACATTCTGACCACATGACAGCTCTTAGCCAATTCATCAAAGTTACGCTTGAAGAATTCAGGGCTGCAGCCCCAGCCAGGCAGCATGACAAGGGCTTTCCCCGTACCCTTTTCGTCATACCATAACTGTGCACCATCATTTGTTGTAATAAAAGACATTATTTACCTCCGGAATTCTGTATTGTTCGTTGGTTTGAAAAAAATCATAGGGAAAATATTTTTGTGCGTCCGATGAACCTCCAATCTGTTAACCAGAAGGTCATTTATTATGGATCTGGCTATCATCTTTTTAAGTGTCTAGACAGGCACTTTCATAGTTAATTGAGCTGAGAGAACTTTTTTTTGAATTAGGAACCCAGCGTGAAACACCAAAAATCTATCGAATAATCCAACGACCCTAAAACAAAGTGAGTAGTAATCTAAAATAATTTTATCAACAATAACCTGAGATTCCCTAACATTCTCGCAAAAGTTAAACAAATCCTACTTTAGTAGTGTTATAAATTCGACACTGAAGATCTACCCTTATATGGTACACATCTCACAATGTGCTTTTTATTTAGAATAGGTCAGCAAACGATTAGGAAATTAGTTAACCAAGTAATTTGGTGTTTTCACGATGATTGTCAAATATTGAGATGGCTACTTTGGGCATGAAATCTCGTAAAAAACTGCTGCTGTATGCCACCCCAGACTATACAATGATGCTGCCTGGCACAAAGTAAAGCCTATCCGCCAAAGGACGACCCACCGAAAATGACATCTTTGAGCGGTTCATTCGTACATTCAAGGAGGAGCATATCGATTATTCGAAATATGAAAGTTTCAAAGATGCTGTTGAGCACATCACATATTGGTTAGAATGTGAATACATGATGGAGAGGATTCATTCCTCGCTTGCATATGTGACCCCCCTTGAATCTAAAAGTGCTCATGGGATTCAATAATAATTGGAACCCCTAATTTTAAATCCCTTAAAAAGTGTCCAAAAAACACCCGCAGCACAATCCGCCCACAGTAAACTCCTTGTCTATGATACAATTCTTAAATCGAATTACACCCTCTTTTAAAACATACTAAAAAAAGAAACTACCCCGAACCATTTTTCTTGTTTGATGGATTAGGTCGGTTCTTTAAAGTGTTGATCCAGTCCCTTAAGAAATTGAATAAATTTGATTCAACGACATAAATTGAGGTAGAAGAAAGGCAGCCGTGGAAAAAACTTACAGGAAATCTCTCTTGATTCTTATATTTATTTGTGTCGTAATTACCAGCCTCAACCCACTGCCATCCCCACTATATGCCCAGGGCGGGAGCGTGACGGGCTCGATGGGCAACCTGGATGATGCCTACCTCGAATTCACCCTGACCGGCGCAGATCTTAAATTACGCGAGGGCACCACTAACCACTACGAAGGCCCCTGGACTGGCGGGCCAATCACCCTGTCCGGCAAGATGATTGTCACTCGAAAATCAGACCCGATCACCGGTGGTGGGGTATCTTATGTGCGTTTCTATGGCTATTTGGTGGATCAAAGAAATATGTTCAAGTGGCCACAAGATGAAAATTATGTCCTGGTGCAAAACCGAACTGAAACCCAGGAGGCATCCATCACCTACACCGTACCTGACGGTTACAACCAACCGACTGTGGAAGGAAAAATTGAGGTTGAGGTGTGTGGGCAAACTTGTGGCAAATTAGAATTCTTCTTTCACATCAGTATCCTTCCACAAGAAGAAACCCCATTACCGACTCAGACAAATACGCATGCTCCCAGTTCCACACCCGACAACTGTGTCTGGAAATTAAAACAAAGGATGCCGCAAACCACAACCTCACCAGCTTATGATGACGTGATGATCCAGGCACAAGCACCAAGCTTTCTTATATCTGCAGAAGGTCTATATATAACGCAGACTTGGAAACCATTTCCAGATATCCTTGTTCCTAGAGGAAAATATGCCTTTGAATTCGTCAATGAATGGGCAACAGATCGATCATTAACCTTCGATGAAAAATGTGATATCAAAACTTCTCTGGCTATTGTGGATATAAAATCATTCGAAACCGGAAGAAGCAATATCGACCTAAACCTTGAACCCAACGGGTATCTCGTTGAACCGTTTGCCTACCAGTTGCCCACTGGCAAAACTGGACAAGATTTGTGGTTCACCATCTCCGTGGATACGTGTCTTGGCAGAGGTACAGCCACGTACACATACACTTACACTTGCCCTATTGATCAAAAACCTTTTGTGCCCACACAAAAAATAATTTGTGGTGGTGATTCTGGCGCTCGATTTGTTGAATTTGACGGTGAAGTTTTGGTAAGTCCCTCCTGTTTTAATGAGTGGGACGATGCATTTTACGAGGACCCAGCAGAGCGTGATATGGTGCTGAAATGCGGGGATAAAATCACAACAGGCGGATATAGTTCTGCAATTGTAGGCTTTTCAGATATGAGCTTTTTTAATATGAAACCTCGTTCGTCGGTAATCCTCGACACCTGTCAGGAAAAGGAGAGTAAATTATCCCTTTTATATGGCAATATCAAAGCCAACCTCAAACAAATGATCGAAAAGGGCACATTGGATGTGACCATGAACCAGGCTGTAACCGGCACCAAGGCCACCATTTTTGTAGCTGAAGATACCGGAGAGACTTCCACCCTCAAGGTGATCGAAGGGGAGATGTGGTTCCAATCCTTGGCTACCGGTGAGACAGTAGATGTGCTTGCCGGGCAGATGGTGAGCGCTGATGTAAGCGGTCTTTCCCCTATCACAAATTTTGATATCGAAGCGGAGCTGGCGACTTGGCCGGATGATCAAAATATAGATTGGTCAAACTTTCCAACAACATCACAGGGATCGTGGCTGAAGAACCTTCTCCCAGATTTTCTCAAAAATCCGCCCACGGCACTGGTCATTGTCCTATTGATATTAGGTTTTTTCGGTTTAGGACTGTTTATGATCATATTCGTCATGCGGATTGCAAAGAAAAAGAAAATACCGGAGAGTCTAGAAGCTCAGAATTCTTCATCAGCCTTGCCGGTTGTCCTCATGATTGGCCTGATTATTTTCTCCTGTCTGATGCTGACGGGAGGCGGTATAGGTTTATTCTTGAACCTCCGCCAACCTCCCGCTGTGACACAGGTTTCTGAGATTGATCAGACCCTGACGGCATTAGCACAAACCCAAAGCTTTCTTGCCCAGCAGCAAACCATCAACTCGCAAAACCAATTTGTTCCGGATACGCCAGAACCAACCCTACCACAAGAACCATCCCTGACACCCGCACCAACAAACACTGTTGCAGCACTCATCGAGGTTCCACCAACGGCCACAAATCAACCCGTCAACACGGACCCCCCATTAACCGGCGGTCAATTCATCCGCGAGAACGCGTTCTTCGACGACTTTACGTCTAATGCCATGGGTTGGCCTGTCAAAGATGATGGTTTAACCTACCTTGATATTGTAAATCAGGCTTATTTTTTTCAAGTCAGTGAAAAAAGTGGCTTTGAACACGCTTACTTCCCCATTGATTTTTTCCCAGATGAGATCATCTTTGATGTTTGGGGGCCAGAAAATGCTACAGAAGGAACATTTGGGGTGATTTGCCAGTTACAAGATGCCAATAATTACTACTATGTCGATTTTGACCTGGCGGGAGGTAATTACAGCATTGCCCAGGTATTAAACGGGGAGCTTGTGACCCTCACAACGGAAAACAATAATGATCAATACTGGCATTCAACCGATGCCTTTAATCAGCCAGCCACATCAAAAAATCACATCAATGTGAGCTGTTATTTGGGTGATATCGCCATCGTAGTAAATGAAACGCTCATCGATTTAGTTTTCATCGACCAACCCTTTACCCAACCGGGGAAGGCGGCTTTCTTTGTCTTTACTTACGATTATCTGAGTGATTCGGGCTTCCAGGTGATTATCGATAATGTTGAGGCTTACCGACCGGTTCAATAGCAATCAGGCTTTATAGGTTTGGATAGAATTTTGCCTGCCTTGCAGTAAATAAAAAGAACGAGAATAATTTCAATCGGCAAAGGTGAAAAATTTTTTTGATTGGCCAAACCAGACCCCCCAATCCACAGTGATTTAATCGTTGATTGGGGATTTCCTTAATTCAGGTATGATGCGATCAATATGCTCAACCAAGTGATCAGGCACCGGGATAATCCAGGTTTCTTCATTCGGCGTGCGCGGCCGAGGCGGGAATATCAATGTTACAGTGAGGGTATTCTCTTTGCCTGAATTCAATTCATAGTCTTTGATAAACCGAAGTTTGCCATCCTCATGAAAATAATCAAAGCCGGTATAGATCTCTCCAGATCCTAAGGCAACCTGAGCCGGTTCTTTTCTCCGGTAAGCCAGCCAGGAATCTAAGTGATTTCCCCCTGCAACCACTGCTCCCAGGAGCAAACCGATAGCAGCACCCACAAGCAATCCAAGAAGTATATTCACCAAAATTAGACCAAATCCTTCGCCGAGCCCAAGCATTGCACCAGTCAATCCCCCAGCAGCTGCGATAAGCAAGCCCATGCATCCCCATTGTAGTTTCCAATCTTGCCTTTGCTCATTCCAGTCTAATTCCTTAATCCGTTTCCACTCGACAGTAGAATACGTCCAGCGGATTAAAGGACGATCGCTAGCAAGAAATCTACGGATCTTTTTTACTTTTCGAGCCCCCAAGAACAAAATAATCAACCAAATCAAACAAAAGAATCCGGAGATGATCAGGCTAATCCAAAAAACGGGCATTTCGATGACGTCGAATGCAGCCAATCCCCAGGTGAGGATACTGGTGAAAATCCCCAAAAGAACTACGCCACCAATCGGTATTAATGCATTCAGATATGGATTTTGGATTTTTGGATTCATTTTTACCACCTAATTTTACTACAATTATGTAACTGGACTTCTTGCATTGCATGTCAAATTCACCATTTCCCTGCTGTAGCTCTCTCTGATACTCGTTAATTCTTTTTTGTTATTGCTTTAGCTCTAATTCGGTCATGCTGATTCCTACTCAATTAAACATGACCGTTTTGATCAATTGGGATGTACTTATTCATCACTATTCTTCGCCCTATAGTAAAATTTCAATTAATCCTCGACTTCTATATTCATCCGATGAAAAAACCTGTTTTCTCCCTCAACCGCAAAGACCAAGCCTTGCAAGAGCTGGTCGAAGCAAGCGATAAGCGATGTTTAGCACGCTGGGCTTTGGCGTGTGCTGACCGGGTTTTGCCTTATTTCGAGGTTGAATTCCCAGTAGACGCTCGACCCAGGCAGGCTTTAGGCACCCTTCAGGATTGGATTGATACCGGCGAGTTCAGCATGAAAATCATTCGCGGAGCAGCGCTGGCATCCCACGCTGCCGCGCGTGATGTGGGTGAGGACAACCCTGCCCGTTCAGCAGCTCGGGCAGCAGGGCAGGCCGTCTCAACAGCCCATGTGAAAGCACATGCCCTGGCTGCTGCCAATTATGCCCTCCAGGCGATTTTTAGAGCAAATTTCGCCAGCAATCCAGAAGATGCCATCCAAGCAGAACGACAATGGCAAACCCAGCGTTTGATGGAGGTTCAGCAAGAATCATCGGAAACTCATCAAGAATAAATAAGAGTTCCAATTTATAGTATAGTACACGAAAGATTGGTCTGAAGGAATTAGTAACGAACGCTCAATTAGTTTATTCCAATTCACCATTCACAATTCACGATCATTCAAAACACAATTCACGAGCACTCAAACAAATCTCTCTTAATTTTTGCTCCTGGTTTTATCTCCGGGTAAGCTTGCATAAACGTGTCGTGATGCCCCCCAAACAACCAGTTCACGAACCCCCGGAAGCCCTTGTTCATTTCTCCCCCACCCTGGCTGGCATGACAGGCAGCAGCCTTTTCTTTTAGATCTTTAACGGGTCGATAATCAATTTTGGCATGGGTTGGGAAGTCGACATCCGTCAACGACACCAAATCGATATCCTGGTTGCGCCCCCATTTACGCGGGTCTTTACCCATTAACCGCAAGACCCACACCATCATTTTGAGGTAGGTTCGGTTCATGATATGGAAGTACAATCGGTTGGGTTGAAAAGGCGGTAAGTCTTCTGGGTCTGGAAAATTGGCATCGGAAGCCATTTCAAACCCTGCTGCTGTCGCTTTTTGGATGGCGATGTGATCTGGATGACGATAGCCGCCAATCGGGTCAAAGGTGATGACGACATCCGGTTTAATGTCCCGAATGAAATGCGCCACCTCCCCTGCCAATTTTTCCAGCGGTTGGGCTGCCAGCGCTTTGGGATGGTGATTGGCAGGTGACCCCGTCATCCCAGAATCCCGATAATTCATAAAGTGCAGTTGACGGATGCCCAATACCTCAGCCGCACAGCGTAATTCTTGCGTCCGCAGACAGGCTGCACTTTTGATTTTTTCCTTATATTCCGGGTCAATCTCCCCTTCTTCACCGCGAGTAGCGCAAACCAGGTGAACCTTCACCCCGCGTTGGGTATACAGCGCCAAAGTGCCACCCATGCCAAAGCTCTCATCATCAGGGTGGGCTAATACAGCCAGGAGTGTTTTTCGATGATATGAGGGTTCCTTTAACATTATTTTCTTCCTCTGATTTATAAATAAGGTTTATTGCATATCAATATTAGCAAAATTTTGTTCCCAAAACTATTCCTCAATAACTCTTCCAGCTGGGCTATTGGGATCGAGTATCCCAACAAGGTCTACCCAGGGGATGATGATATGTTGTGGGCCAGCGGCATAAAATCCAACCTCATAAACATCAAAATTAAATTGCAATCCTTCCGCAAGCATATTCCAATTCTCCCGCTGACGCATCATATCTGCCGCTGTTCCCGCTATATAGCCAAATCCCTTGCTTTCTAAAATGGGATCAATGAGTCGACCAATCTCGTCAAAATAATCGACCTCAGGCAAGAATAATTCTTCTAAGCGCAGGGAAGCAGCATTTTGTGCATCATAATTCAAAGCAAGGGAGAAAGGAAAGGGATGAGCAGATAATGCAATGTACTGTTCAAATGTTAGTAAAAAGCTGAAGATACGCTGGTCCGAATAAGTGATCTCGTAATTGAAAGTGAGAGAGCTAAGTGGGGGTTCCCCTTGATCATCACCCGGATTTGGAACTTCACCTAGAAATGTAATGAAATCATTCGTAATACCTTGTATTAATTGATCACATTTAGCATTGAAGGGACTAACAATAGCTTCAGGACCATCCAAATTAGGCCATATGCCATCAATTTCATACATCGGTTCATCCCCTTCTTCAAATCTCATTTTGTCAACAACTTGAATGTCTTGCTCCTGTGGCGTTGCTTCGACCTCACTTTGTGGGGTTTTAATGGGCGTTGGTGAGGGTTCTGATGGTTGAGTTGGGGTTGCCCAATTCAAGAATTCCTGTAATCGATCAATAACCAAAGCTGGAAGACTGCAGGAAATTATGACCAGCCCTGCAAGTATTGAAAGAAATGCCAATTTAATTTTCTTTTCCATTTGAGAAACTCCGTCCCACATAAAAATTGGATATTCATATGATACTATAAGCCAGATAAGAAATTGCCTACTATGGGTAGGACTTGAAAGAAAAAATAATAAAGAAATATTCAAGGCTATAAAAGGATCATTTTACTTGAAGATTTAACCTTCCTTTGCAATTGTTTCATTACACAACAAATAAACCTGACTAAAGGATCAAAGAACAAAAACAAAACAGACCTGTTCTTGCAACAGATCTGTTTCTTTAAGTAATGGTTATTGTAAAAATCTTATCATAGATATTCCTCTTAATTTTCGGAGTATTTCGTGAAAAAATTAATTACATTATTTCATCGGCAGGTTGAAATCCACACCAATGACATGCGGTGTTCCATCTGTTATTTCAACATTCTCAACGCTTTCTTCAATATAGCCATGGGGACCACAGAAATCTCGCCCTGCGACGACGGTATAAGTACCCAGTTGCATTCCTAACATCTTGTAGTTGCCGTTCTCATCCGTACAGGTGCCATAGCCGCCTTGTTCGATGTCCACCGCAATATTTGGCAGGGGTGTAGTACCACTTTCATCGTAAACAGTCCCAGAGATTGACCCTTTTTCACTAAAAGTCAATGTTTCACCATCCTTGTTCATCTGGTAGACCCTACTTGAATCACGTACGGCACATTCAAGTCCATGGCCACCCGATCCAAGAGGTGCTTCTGCAAATGCATAAATACTGACTTCATAATCACCATCATCCAGCTCACTCAAAGCATGCCCAAAATCAGTCCCATCAGGTACCCCAAGCGCACTATCTCCAAATGAATCCCATGGAATCACATGTTCATTTTTAGCAATGCCACTCGCACCATAAGATGTTGGTGATTCTAACAGGGGATTAATGCCAATTTGATAGAAACCTATCTGTGGATCACCACCAGGATCCCAACCATCTGCAACAGGCACAGGGTCCCAGGACATGAGGACATCGTTTGCAGTTGTGTCGTTTAATATCAAATTCACAGGTGCACCTTGCCTGCACCCTGTCCAAATATCCTCTGCAGTCGCGCCCAAGATCGGGTGACCGAGAATATCCAACAAGGTAAATTTATAGGCTTCTCCAATTACAGGGATTCCATCATAACCAGATAAATATCGAAACTCACTGACAAAATCCACAAAAGGAGAGAAGATATCTGTGAAAGGTAGTGCATAAACCGTCTCTCCGTCTGGGGTTTCCACAAGCATCACAGAGGAGACAATGCGAGTATAAACTTCATATAGTCTGCTATAACTTGGCGTTACAGGTGCAAGATCCTTGTGGACGTACAAATCTGGATTTAATTGTAAACTGGGGTCAAGAGTCTCGCTACAATGCGGACGTCGTCGGTCATGGTGATCCGCTACCCAAGGACCTTCCCCTCGGTCACTGATATGCATACCCTGGCTTTCATCATCTTGAACACCACTGCCGTGAACAAATACCTCCCCATCGAAGCGGATCACAAATGGTTCACCTTCAACCGGGAGTACCGTACTGTAAATAAGTATGTCGTATTTATTTTCTTCAGGAATATAGCTTGCCACCATTGACAGCGGCGCATACTTTTCCGAAGCCATTGTTTTCATACAGCCAGCAGCAAGAAAGGTGTTTTCCTGTTCTGGATGAGTTTCAATATCCTGGATCAACCATCGAACTTCGAAATGTTCCCCTTCTTCATCATCACCAATAAGAAAGTCGACATCCCAACGCCCCCGCAAATCATCCACACCATTGCCCAAATAACCCACCCCTGAAACCGGTGTTACAAAAAGGAGAATAATAAGCAGTGAAAACAATATTCGTTTTAACATTTGAGCCTCCGAAATCTATAATTTTTGATTGGACACATCAAAAACAAGGTGATTCCCCTAACGGCTTATGAAATAGATTAAATTTACATAGGGATCAGCCTCCTTTCGTAAAAAGTGGACCTTACTCATCATTGACTTGGGTTTTTAAAAAGAAATAGCACCCCCTGAGAAAAGAGAATGCTTTTATTGTACAAAGGAAATAATAAACAAAAGAATTAAAACTATATTAATGAATTAACGATATTATAAAATAATAAAATCCTGTTTGTCAATACCCAACCAATTATTCTTTATCGTCAGATCGCTTGTTTTGAAACAGATCCTCCCAGGCTTCAACCTCTTCTTGTGTCAATGCCTTATTACGAGGGTCTAAATCAGGTTGCTCAGCCACCAAGGATTGCCATTCTGCAACAAAGTCCTCCGATGAGATCACCTTTGCATGCACAGCCCGTGCGGCCTGCTGCACTTGCCGATCAGAGCTGACGACCGTGACGTTTTTTGCTCTCTTGCCAAGTTTGCTTAGCTTGGCCATAATTGCCTCATCGGCGGTCACCCCCTTTTGAATGAAATAAGCCCGCACCTGACCATGGCGACTTTTCCCAGCATGCCCTGCCAGGGCGCGGTCAAAATACACCTCTACCGTCTTCCTGCGCAAACGGCAGTACTCCTGTAAAAGTTTAATCAGTTTTTCCTCATCATCCAGATCCGCTAAACTAATCCCGGGTAATTTTGGAATCAGGTTGTGCCCGTCAATAATGATCGCCATAGGTTAATTCTATCGCATCGAGCAAGCCAAACCCAACCGCCCCTTCAGTGTGAATAAATTCTACCGATTTCGAAAAAAGGCGCTTTTTGGGATAAAATAAACCTAAAAGCAGGTTCTCCACCCGAAGGGTCTTAAATGATGTCAGAAAAACAGATGCCAACCGTTTCATGGAAACCGCCTGAGCACTTCATCAAAATCGATTCACGGGTGCCGGGTGTCATCGTCTATGCGCCCAAACCCCCAGAAACCGACAAAGAAGAGGTAAAAAGTTACACATGCCCAAATTGTGGCGCAAATATCGCCTATGACGTATCGGCAGGCGGCGTGGCTTGTGAATATTGCGGTTATGTTGCCCCCATCCGCGCCATCAACGTCGGGAAGTCGGCTGATGAATTTGAATTTACGTTAGAAACAGTCTCACAATCAAAACAGGGTTGGGGCATCGAACGCCAAATCCTCCATTGTGATTCGTGTGGCGGCGAACTTTCAATTGCGCCAGGGAGTCTAACCACCACCTGCCCATTTTGCGCCTCAAACCAGGTGAATGTAACCAAGAGCCTTGAGGAAACCCTGCGCCCACGCTATCTCATTCCCTTTAAAATCACCCAGGAGCAAGCCGCCGTTCTGGCCGGTGAATGGCTCGGCAAGGGGTGGTATCGTCCCAAAGAGCTCAATCCCAATACCGTCATTCGCCGCTTTAATGGCATCTACCTGCCCTTTTGGACCTTTGATGCAGCCATAAATGCCCGATGGGAAGCACAGGTGGGTTATGAGAAAAAAGTCCGCCATTACAATGCCCAACAAAAACGTTGGGAAACACGCACGAAAATCGAATGGCGCTGGGAAGATGGGCACGTTCAGCTCAATATTGACGATCTACTCATCACTGGCAGCAATCCACGGCAGGTTAATCATCGTTATCTGGAGGCCATTAAGCCCTACGACATGGGCGAACTCGTCCTTTATGAACCGGATTATCTGGCTGGATGGAAGGCACAAGCCTACCAAACCACCCTCACAGAAGCCTGGGAAAGCGCAAAGCGCATTATTCGAGAAGAGGCAAAACAAGCTTGCCACCAGGATATCCCCACCAATCATGTGCGGAATTTCAGCATGAGTGCAGACTTCGCGGATGAATCTTGGCGCTACATCCTCTTGCCCGTCTATTTAGCCACTTTTAAATATGAAAATGAACCCTACCAGGTAATCCTCAATGGACAAACCGGCGCCGTCGCTGGTCAAAAACCAGTTGCCTGGTGGAAAATCTGGTTGGTGATTGCCGCGCTGCTGGCTCCCGGGATGATCCTTAGTTTTGTAGGGGTCACCTTAACCCTGATAGGAGACACGGGCGCTGGTGCCATTGCTCTGGGTGTTATTTTCTTTGTCATCGGTCTGATTTTGAGCGTGCTTTTGTATCAAAGAATATCAAAACTGGAGGGAAAGCGCGGATGATGGAAAGCCACGAGACAGTCGTATTCGAAGAAAATCAAGAACTATGGGACATCAAGCGCCGACCTGCAGGTTGTCCCCATTGCAAAAAAGTGTTCCTCATCGAGGAATCCGCCTTAGGGACAATCTGCCCACATTGTTATCAACAACCCCTTGAACCGCAAGCGGCACGGTTACGATCAAAGGAACCCGAGCTCATCATCCCTTTTAACATTAACCAAAAGCAATTGCAAAATCTGGTTGATCGTTTTGTGTCGGGGGTGTGGCTCAAACCACCAGATTTTCAATCCCAAAACCTGATCCAGCGAATGAAGCCTGTTTACTGGCCCATGTGGCTGATTGATTGTGATGTGGATGGGCACTGGCAAATGGAGGCCGGCTTTGATTATCAGGTGGAAAGCACCAAGGAGTCTTTTTCTGACGGCCAATGGCGCTCTTCCCAGCAAATTGAGAACCGCATCCGTTGGGAACCGCGTTTAGGCGAGATCCAAACTCATTTTACGAACATACCTGTCCCTGCCCTTGAAGATCACCAAGCCAGAGTCCAGCAGACAGGCCGCTATCCCCTTGAAAAAGCGCAACCCTATGCCAATCATTATCTCGGGCGCTCTGTAATTGAAGCACCTGATCTGCTGCCTGAAAACGCCTGGCCGCTAGCAGAGCCTCAAGCGAAGAAAAGGGCAGCGGACCTGTGTGCCAATGCTGCTGGCGCTCAACACGCGCGAAATTTTGCCCTTATTGCCGATTATCAGGGTAAAAATTGGACCCATCTGCTCTTGCCAATGCTCACCTCATACTATTTAGACGACCAGGGCAAGCCCCAGGTGGTGATCATTAACGGCGAGACAAAATCCATTTATGGGCCTCGATTGGCATCCCAAAAACGCGGCTTACGCATTGCTGGCATCATTGCTGCCATCGCAGGGGTGTTGTTGGCGATTGCGCTATTAAGCCTTATTCTATCCTCACTTCTGCCAAGCTTAAGACGGGTGGCGGCATTCGTCAGTGTTTTGGGAATCGGTGTGGGCATCACAGCCATCATTCCCGCTATCTGGCCATGGCAATGGAACCGAGGACAAGGGAAACCAGCGAGAATGCGCGGGGATTGGGAGACATGATCTTTTCCAACCCCGATCGATTTGATCAATACATTGCAGAGGCACAAGCAGCGGATTTCTCCGGTTGGGATTTCGGCTGGTTAGAGGGTCGCATGATTCAGGAGGACCCACCCTGGGATTACCTAACCCTCGTTAAGTCTTATTTCAAACAAACACACAGCTTGCTGGATATGGGCACCGGCGGTGGTGAACTGTTGGCATCCCTCGCGCCCCTCCCACCGGACGTTCACGCTACCGAAAGCTTCCAGCTCAACATAGGCATTGCTCAGAAAAGACTTTCGCCATTAAATGTAAGGGTTCACGCCATTGATGAATGTGAATTATTACCTTTTAATGACGCATATTTTGACCTGGTCATCAACCGCCATGAGAGCTTTGACCTGGATGAGGTTTCCCGAGTCTTAAAACCAGGCGGGACCTTTATCACACAACAAGTCAGCGGCTTGGATAACTTAGAATTGAACCAGGTCCTGGAAGCGGATTTTTCTTTTCCCTTCTTTCATTGGAGTCTGGAATCCACGTTAATAAAACTATACGAAAAAGATTGGGCCGTCGAATTGGCTGAAAAAGCTGCTCACAAGACCACTTTTTTGGATATCGGTGCCGTCTTTTATTACCTCAAAGCCATTCCATGGCAGATCCAAGGCTTCAGCCTCGAAACCCATTTTGAAGGGCTCGTTCGAGTGCATAACATCATTGAAAAGCAGGGTAAGTTCGAGAGTACTGCCCATCGATTTCTAATCGTGGCGAAAAAGAAGGAGCGGACCATATGAAGCGATCTTCATTGACAATTGCTGAAATTTTTTACGTCCTGAGTTTCTTACTGTATCTCTTCGGCAGTTCTCTGACGCTGATCGAGCATGGGACAGAGTTATCCCTATGGATGATGTCCCTTGCCCTGTTTGTATCCGTATCGACAACGGTCCTGCCCTGGTTAGGCATTCGTTGGCTGCGCATGAATCAACAGGGATCACGTGCCGGATGGTGGATTTCCCTCTTGCTGCAATTCGTCTCTTGGCTCACCTTTGCAGTCGCCATGCTTTTCCGTCTTAATCGCAATCTACCCCCCTTTTATAATTGGATCCTCATAACCACCTTAATCTGGGCAACCTGGTTGCTCATGCTGATATTTAGTCGGCATGTGTGGTATCAACCGGCCAGTGGTGATAAACTAAATAGAAATGAATCCTTATCCAAATCAACAAAGGAAGAAGCTAAAACGCCATGAATAATATTTATGAATCGACCCACCCATTGGTCAAACATAAACTAACCCGACTCCGTGATCAGCGCACCAAACCCAAAAAATTTCGTGAGCTTGTCAGGGAAATATCCGCCCTTTTAACCTATGAGGCAACAGCCGATCTTGAGACCTGTCGGGTGGAAATTACAACACCCATGGCGCCGACAGTTGGGGAAGACCTGAGTGAGAAGATTGGATTGGTGCCCATCTTAAGAGCTGGCTTGGGGATGGTGGAGGGTGTTTGGGAGCTTATGCCATCTGCCGAGGTTTGGCATATTGGCTTATTTCGGGATGAACGCACCCTCAAGCCCGTTTCGTATTACAACCGCTTACCCGTGGCCCCGACCGTGTCCGTGTGCTTGATCCTCGACCCGATGCTTGCCACTGGGGGCTCAGCCGTCGCGACGGTGGATATTCTCAAGCATTGGGGTGTCTCGAAGATAAAATTTGTTGCCCTGATTGCGGCCCCAGAAGGGATCGAGAAATTTCACGGCGCCCATCCCGATGTGCCCGTGTATTTAGCTGCGATTGATGATCATCTCAATGAAAACGGTTACATCATCCCTGGTCTGGGCGACGCCGGCGATCGTATGTTCGGCACCTAAGCAAATGGTTAATTGTCGGGGTCAAATACCGACCCCGACCTACGAAAAACTTGGATATTAAGTAGGTTAGGTATGGTTGCTGACGCAACCTACCTGACAAAAAATGTTGTTCATTATTGCGGCTTGGGATATTCAAGCCGTCATTGGCTATCTCAAACATATGTCGTCGGGTTCAAAAACGGACCGCGACCTACGAAAGATTTCAGATACTTTGTAGGTCGGGTTTCTAACCCGACAGAATTTATACCCTTCTAGTCTTTTCATCAAAACAAAAACAACATTTTCGAATTCCAACCTGCCATTTATCTATTTATAGAACTGATACCTTTTCCAAACAAAATAGCTAAAACGGGCACAGCATGCCGTGCCCCAACGAAACTCAAAGTAGGTCGGGCTTCTAACCCGACAAAAATGATCCCCCCGTTGCTTAACAACATTACAAAAAGAGGCTGACTTCACTATAAAGCCAACCTCTTTTATCTACTTTGATATTCGTGTGCGCGCTAATTTACTTCGCGCTAATCGCAGATGCCGCCTTGATGATCCCAATGAAAGATTCAGCTTTCAAGCTGGCACCCCCCACCAAGCCGCCATCAATATCCGACATGGACAGCAATTCAGATGCATTGCTGGGCTTAATCGAACCGCCGTACTGAATTCGCATGGCTTGGGCGCGTTCTTCACCAAATTGTTCTGTAAGCAAGGGTCGGATCACGTTCTTGTGGACGTTATTGGCATCCTCAGGGGTTGCCGCCCGTCCGGTGCCAATTGCCCACACTGGTTCATAGGCAATGGTGATGTTAGCCGCTTGTTCAGCGGTGATATCCGCCAATCCGTCTTTCAGCTGGCGAGTCACAACGGCTTCAGTTTCACCGGCCTCATTCTCCTCTAAGGTCTCACCACAACAAACAATGACGTGCAAGCCGGCAGCCAAGCCCGCTTTGAGGCGCTTATTGACGGTCTGATCCGTCTCGCCAAAAAACTTGCGGCGTTCAGAGTGCCCAACAATCACAAAATCGCACACTTCTGCCACCATTGCCGGAGCGACCTCTGCCGTAAAAGCGCCTGATTCTTCCCAAAACAGATTTTGGGCACCAACCAGGAGGTCCGTTCCCTTACATAATTCAGCCACAGCAGGAATAGCCAGGTACGAAGGGGCTACTGCCTTGTCAACATTGGGAAAATTTTCCAACTCCGACACCATTTCCTTGACCAAAGCCTTTGCCTCAGCGATGGTTTTGTTCATCTTCCAGTTACCAGCAACAAAAATTTTTCGCATTTTGTCTCCCTTTCATGATTAATTAGGTTTTTAGTTATTTATTCACTTCGATTCTACCAGCAGAATTAACCTGCCTTGAATCAACTTGTGCTTGTTTTCCTTAGAAAAAGGCTGCTTGTATTTCTGTGAAGCAGCCTTTTGTCATTCGGATTATCTTCTATTTATCGTCCAGGGCAGCCAAACCCGGTAAGATCTTGCCTTCCAACATTTCTAAGGAAGCGCCACCACCGGTTGAAATATGAGCGATCTTGTCCTCCAAACCGGATTTGTTGATCGCTGCGGTTGAATCACCTCCGCCGATGATACCAATCGCATCACTTTCGGCAACAGCCTTTGCAATTTCAAAGGTGCCTTTAGCAAAGTTTTCAAATTCAAAGACGCCCATCGGGCCATTCCACACAACCATGCCGGCCATTTTGATGATATCGCTGAAGGCTTCCACAGAGCGCGGGCCAATATCCAAAATGCGCCAACCTTGCGGCACATCACCCAAATCCATGAGCTGCATTTCAGCATCGGCTGAAAAAGCATCAGCGATGACCACATCAACAGGGAGGACAAGCTTTCCACCTGCTTTTTCTATGAGGTCCTTGGCAACATCCACCACCTCTTCTTCCACCAGCGAATCTGCCAGGTGATAGCCTTGTGCTTTGAAGAATGTATTCGCCATCCCACCACCGATCAGAATGCGGTCTGCTTTATCCAGCAAGTTCTCAATCACACCAATTTTGTCACTAATTTTTGCACCACCCAGAATAGCCACAAAGGGACGTTCTGGCTCAGCGATGGCATTGCCCAAGTACTTAATTTCCTTTTCAAGCAAGAACCCAGCCACTGACGGTAAATATTCTGTTACGCCGACCGTAGACGCATGCGCACGATGGGATGTGCCAAAGGCATCATTGACAAATACCTCAGCCAGCGAAGCCATTGCTTTCGCCATTTCAGGATCGTTTTTCTTCTCACCAGCGTGGAAACGCGTATTTTCGAGGACAAGCACCTCACCAAAATTGAGTTTAGCTGCGGCTTCTTCCGCCTTTTCGCCAATACAATCTTCTGCGAAGGCAACCGGCGCATCCAGTAATGTGCCCAGGTATTCAGCCACAGGCCGCAAACTAAATTCAAGGTCCGCTGCGCTCTTTGGGCGTCCCAAATGAGAACACAAAATAACAGCAGCGCCCTGATCCAATAAGTACTTGATGGTTGGCAGGGCTGCTTGAATGCGGGTGTCATCCCCCACCTGACCATCTTTAATTGGGACGTTAAAATCCACCCGAACCAAGACTTTCTTCCCCGCAACATCAACATCGGTTACCATTTTTTTATTAAACATTTCTTGTAGTGCTCCTTTCACAAAAAAATGCGTAATGTGCTTTTAAGGCAGCACATTACGCAGATTTGATTTACGTTCCTCCAACCTTTAAGTTAGAGTGATTTTGCCATGAGTGCTGCCAGATCGGCAGTTCGGCAGGAGTAACCCCACTCATTGTCATACCAGGTCACGACTTTCACAAAAGTGCCATCCATGACGGTGGTCAGTTCAGAATCAATGATTGATGAATGAGGATTACCTTTGAGGTCCATCGAAACCAATTCTTCAGTTTCGTACTTCAAAATTCCCTTCATTGGGCCTTCTGCAGCTTCCTTGAAGAGACCATTCAGTTCCTCAGCGGTTGTGGGTTTTTCAACGACAGCCACAAAGTCTACAATTGAAACCGTGGGGGTTGGAACGCGCAGCGCATACCCATCAAATTTGCCCTTCAGATCAGGGATCACCAGGGCAACCGCTTTGGCAGCACCAGTCGTTGTTGGGATGATATTCAGAGCAGCTGCTCGAGCCCGGCGTTTCTTGCTGTGTGCCAGGTCAAGAATTTTCTGATCATTGGTATACGAGTGAATGGTGGTCATCAATCCGCGCTGAATTGTGAAGTTATCATGCACAATTTTAGCAGCAGGTGCCAAACAGTTGGTTGTGCAGGATGCATTGGAAATGATGTGATGTTTATCGGGGTCATAGAGTTCATCATTTACACCCAAAACAATCGTCAAATCTTCATTCTTAGCGGGTGCAGAAATGATGACTTTCTTCGCCCCACCGCCAATGATGTGGGCATTTGCGCCTGGCTTTTCCATCGTACCCTTACCATCCCGGAAGACGCCAGTGGATTCCACCACAATATCCACACCAAGATCTTTCCAGGGGAGATTGAGGGGATTGCGTTCTGCCATGACTTTGATTTCTTTGCCATTGATGACGATATTGCCGTCCTTTACGGACACATCACCGTCAAAAATGCCATAGTTTGAGTCATATTTGAATAGATATGCATTAATTTCTGCATCAAACAGGTCATTGACCGCCACGACCTCGATTTCATCGGGATGACGTTCCATGATCGCTTTTAATACTTGTCGGCCAATTCGGCCAAATCCATTTATACCAACACGAGTTGTCATAATCTGCCTCCTATAAATTTGAATTGATCTAATACCATTTTACCATTACTTAAGACCAGGAACTTGAAAATATCAAGTGATTCCCGATCAATTTACTCAATTAATGGACCCGTCCTTTCGTAGAACAAATCCATCACGGTTTTCGCCAATCGTTTGGGATCATGCCGCCATGGATAAATCGGGTCAATCAAATCGCCACCATATACAGAAGCGTGTCGCAACAATTCGGTATCCATTTTCACCCAATCGACACCCTGACTGAGATCCCCTAAATAATGATTGTTACAAATCACCAGGTCGAACAAATTCTCACCCACATGCTTCTCTACTGATCGCAGATGGTCCATACAATTGAAGTCGTCAGTCTCGCCCCGTTCCGTTGCCACATTACACACGAAAAATTTCATGGCATGGCTCACTCGTACCGCTTCTGCTAAATCCCGCACCAGTAAGTTCGGCATAATACTGGAGTAAAGGCTGCCAGGCCCAATCACAATCAGGTCTGCGCTCAGGACGGCAGAAATTGCGGGTGGAAAAGCGGGCGTGTTGGCGGGGTCCAACCACAATCGACGGATTGTCCCCTGGGAATCCCTGATTTGGCTCTCACCTGAAACGCTGGTGATTTTGCCCTGATCATCAACCACATCTGCCAATAAACGTACATCCGTTAAGGTCGAAGGCAGCACTTGGCCAAACACCGCCAAAACCCGGCCAGATTCAGCCACTGCTTCTTCAAAACTGCCGGTTATTTCGGTCAACGCGGTGATAAACAAATTACCCAAGGAATGCCCCTCCAAACCGGCGCCAGAGGCAAATCGGTACTGGAATACCTGGGAAAGTAAATCCTCGTTGTTGCTCAGTGCGGCCAAACAATTGCGAATATCCCCCGGCGGAAGGATGCCGATGTTTTTACGTAATTCTCCAGAAGAGCCGCCATCATCTGCAACGGTGACAATGGCGGTGAGGTTGTGCGTATATTCCTTCAACCCCCGCAAAAGCGCCGCCATCCCATGGCCGCCACCCAACACAACAACCCTTGGCCCGCGATCGCGTCTGCGGTAGGAATCGAGGGTCTCAATCAGGGACTTGCCCGGCTGCATAAAAGGTTGTAGCAAAGAGCGATTGGCACCCCAGATGCCGATGATCACTGCAATCACGCCAATGCCGCCAAAAATGATCACCCGGATAGGCCGATCGAGGAAGCGTAAGGAAAGCGCAGAGAGCGCCGGCAGCCACCAGGTCTCCGGTGCATTGCGGTACACATCCAACACGATCAGGGCTAAGCCTAAGCCCAAAAACATGGTGCCAAATAAGGTCAGCAACAACCAGCGTTTATAGCCCAAACCTGGTCGTAACCAATTGATTTCTCTCTTAAATTTTTCCCAAAATTGTGAAAAAAAGCCAAATTTTCTCTCTTGCATAGCATCAAAATGATAGCAGGAATCGGGATAATCGTCAATGTAAGCACCTGTTTTTCCAAAGCTAGGCAATCTTCAAATACAAACCTAAAGTAATTTTTCAATAATCCCATCCTGTATCAAGCATTTAATAACAATTTTCTTTCATGATATAATTTCTTCCATGAGCGTAACCTTAGCTATGGATATCGGCGGGACCCACATGCGGGCTGCCGTTTTTCCAAAAAACGAAATCAAACCAAGCCATCAAATTCGAATTCGCACGCGCGTCAAGGGCGAAACACCCTTGCAACGCCTGCTGAAATTGATCCATGAGGTCACACCAGAGGGTGAATTCATCGAATCCGTGGGGATTGCCATCCCAGGCCTTTTTGATCCCCATGAAGGCATTATCATCACCGCCCCTAATATCCCGGAGTGGGCTGGCATTCCCATCACCGGCATGATTGAAGACGAGATCGGCGCGCCAACCTTTATGGGCAACGACGCCAACCTTGCCGCTTTAGGGGAATGGGGGTTTGGTGCTGGTAAGGGTCATCATGACTTAATTTATCTGACGGTCAGCACCGGTATCGGCGGTGGAATCATCAGCAATGACCAACTCTTGGTGGGTTATCGTGGTCTCGGGGCAGAACTGGGTCATGTGATCATCCTCCCAGACGGGCCCCTGTGCAGCTGCGGCAAACGCGGCCATATCGAAGCCATTTCCTCCGGCACTGGCATCGCAAATTACGTCGCTGAACAATTGCGCAGTGGCCGTTCCTCAACCCTAACGGGCGAACCGGACACAAAAGCCATCGCGACGGCTGCCAATGCGGGTGATCCCCTGGCAAAGGAGGCCTTTGATAGGGCAGGGGAGTACCTCGGCATGATGATCGCCAATTATCTGGCCATCTTTAACCCGTCTATCATCATCATTGGCGGTGGTGTCTCACAAACAGGCGAATTGCTCTTAGCACCCACGCGAAAATCAGTGAAAAACGCCGTTTTTTCCCAAAGATATCTTCGGGATCTCACCGTCACGCTCGCGGCGCTGGGAGATGATGCTGGCCTATATGGCGCACTCTTGCTTGCCCGCAATGCCTTAAAGGACTGAATCCCCATATTATCTAAATAACCCCAAAAAATTACAAAAATTGTCGACTGCGATTGATACACACTTCAGTCTAGCAGTGATATAATCTCAACACACTGAGCCCGTGTCTAAGTCATTAGTCTCACCTATATCTGACGATGTCACGTTTCAGTTGAAAATACCACTATACGGAGGAAATAAATGCCAACCTATCAGCTGCCAGGCCCTAAAGCAAAAGAGATTATCAAGCGAGATCATGCACATATCTCACCTTCCTACCCTCGAGGGTATCCCTTTGTTATGGACCATGGCAAAGGCACAGAAGTTTGGGACGTTGACGGTAATCGTTTCTTGGATTTTGCTGCAGGAATTGCAGTCGTTGCCACTGGTCACAGTCACCCAAAGGTCGTCAAAGCTATTCAAGACCAAGCGGAGAAATTTATACACATCTCATCGGATTATTATCACGAGACATGGGTAGAGCTTGCAGAGAAGCTGGATGAAATCTCACCCTTTGAACATAAAGCTTCATCCTTTATGACCAATTCAGGGACAGAAGCGGTTGAAGCAGCCATTAAACTTGCTCGATACCACACACGAAGGTCTCAATTTATCGGGTTTTTAGGGGCTTTCCACGGTCGAACCTTAGGAGCTGTTTCTTTTACAGCCAGTAAATCTGAATACAAGGGTCGCTTCTTTCCCTTGATGAATGGCGTCGTACACGTCCCCTTCCCCGACCCTTACCGTCCAGTGATTGCACAACATAAAGGTGAAGGCTACGGCGAAGCCGTCGTTCGCTATATTGAAAAAGAAATCCTGTCCCGCATCCTGCCGCCAGATGAATTGGCTGGCATTCTGATCGAACCGATCCAGGGGGAGGGTGGTTATATCATCCCACCGCCAGATTTCTTCCCGGCCTTGCGTGCTTTGTGTGATAAGTATGGCATTTTATTGATTGCCGATGAGGTGCAATCGGGCATGGGTCGAACGGGCAAATGGTGGGCTATCGAAAACTTCGGCGTGGAACCCGATATCATCACCAGCGCTAAGGGCATCGCGTCAGGGATGCCCCTGGGTGCCATGATCACCCGTAAGGAAGTGATGAGTTGGCCAAAGGGCTCCCACGGCAATACCTTCGGCGGCAACCCCATCTCATGTGCTGCTTCCATTGCGACAATTAAACTGATCCAAGAGACTTACATGCAGAATGCTCGCGAGGTTGGTGAATATGTCCACGACGCACTAGATGAAATCAAGGTACGCCACCCCAGCATTGGCGATGTGCGCGGCCTTGGATTGATGATTGGCATCGAATTTGTGCGGAATCAAGAGACCAAGGTTCCTGCCATTAGATTGCGGGATGAGGTGGTTAACTTGGCTTTCGAACGTGGCTTGCTAACATTGGGCTGTGGACAAAGCACCATTCGCATCTCACCGCCGCTTTCCACCACAATAAGCGAGGTTGATGAAGCCCTCAAAATCTTTGAAGAAGCGATCACCCTCGCAGAAGCAAAACATCATAAGTAATTTGCGATTGCACAAGAATTTCCAGTCTGTATAGATCGGATGACGTTCTCTGAAACTTCTTCTTAATAATGGTGCGCTCCGATTCTGAGCGCACCCTACGATTCGCAACTTTCACCTCAAGGAGCGTAGCGACGCAGTCCCCGAAGCTGAAGCAGAGGGGATCAGCTATCAGCTATGAGCTATGTACTTCGGGTGTTTTTTTGGACACTTTTTAAGGGGTTTAAATTAGGGGTTCCATTTTTTATTGAATCCCATGAGCAAGTTCAAATTCAAGCGGGGTCACATATTCAAGCGAGGAATGGATCCTCTCTGTCATGTATTCACATTCTAACCAGTATTTGATTTGCTCAACAGCATCTTTGAAACTTTCATATTCCGAATAATCGATATGCTCCTCCTTGAATGTACGAATAAATCGCTCTACGATCCCATTTTCGGTGGGTCGTCCTTTGGCGGACATGCTTAACTTTGTGCCAGGCAGCATCGTTGTATAGTCTGGGGTGGCATACTGCCCACCTTGATCGGAGTGGTGAATCTCTGGAGCTGTATATGCAGCTAAGGCCAACGCAAGTGCGTCTTTTGTGAGATCTTTGTTCATATTTCGTCCCAGACTCCAGCCTCTAACCCCTCTGGAATATGCGTCCAGAATGACTGCCAAATAGATGAATTTTCTCCTAAAGCGAATATAGGTGATGTCTGCCACCCAAACTTGATTGAGGCGATTTATATTCAAACGTTTGATCAGATTTAGATATCGCGGGTGTTCATGCTGGCTGTTGGTTGTTGAGATCGGTGCTCTTCCCACACTACAGCTATGCTCTATCTGCCTGAGAAGCCTTCTAATGCGAGTTTCACCGACTTGATATCCCTTTCTCTTCAATTCGTGGGTGACCCTTCTATAGCCATAAAATGGCCATTTCAGAAGAACTTGATCAATTGCGCTCAGTAGGGCTTTGTCTCCTAGCTTGGCATTGTGAACTGTGTAATAAGAGCTCCGTGATACTCCCAGCGTTTTACAAATTACTGCCACAGGATAGTCAGCATTGAGATGATCAATCATGATCCGTTTTTCCTGTAGGTTGAGCCCAGCCAGCTTTTGGCTTTTTTTAAGATATCATTCTCCATCGTGAGCTGACCGATCAATCGCTCTAGCTCGACGATGCGATCCTCTAATCGTTGTTGTTCAAGATCTCGTGGATTACTGAAAATCTTTGCTGCATTTTCTAGGAATGTGTCTCGCCATTTATAATACAACACATCTTTGATGTCTCGCTCTCGACAAATTTGTGCTATGCTCTTCTCCCCACGAAATCCTTCCATTACCGTATCGAGCTTGAAATCTGCGCTAAAGGTGCGGTATCTTCTCTTGGCCATTTCGTGCCTCCTTGGACTATGATACTATATTTGTCATGTGTCCAATTTTTCAACCGCACTACACTATCCCTTTTCACCTTATCCTGCTCCCTAATTCCTAATACCGAATACCCAATACCTGTTCACAATTCACCATTCCCCATTTCTTATACTTCACCAACAATTCTAAGATAAAATAAAACCATGTTACCTGATATCCGTGTTCGCCAGCGTGATTACCTTTTGGAAATCTCGCGGGCGCTGACCGAAGAACTCGACCTCGATAAACTCCTCAGCCGCATCCTAAAATATGCGATTGAGATGCTTGCCGGCCAATCAGGCTTTATTGCGCTCAGCAACCCGGAAGACCAATGGTACTTAGCTGTTGCAAACGGCCTTCCAAACGCTATTGAACGATTTCTCAATACCTGGTTGGAAAAAATCCCGCCGATCCAGGACCCCAAAAACATAGAGCTCCCTGAGCTGAACCGATTGCTCCAATCCATCAGCATGGGTAACATGTCCGCTGTGGGCTTACCCCTGGTTGCACAACAAGAAGTGATTGGTTTCATTTACATCTTCCGCAATTATCGAGGGGTATTCTCCCAAAATGACCGTTCCCTGCTTTCAAGCTTTGCCAATCAGGCAGCCATCGCTGTTCGTAATGCACGCCTCTACACCGAGGTTAACCAGGAGAAGAAGCGCACCGATGCCATGCTTGACTCAGCAGCCGACGGCATTCTCATTTTGAACCCTAACCACTCCATTGAGCGCACCAACGCCGCTTTTGCCCGTATGTTGGGCTTATCCCAAGAAGAAATCCAACTAATGAAGCATGATGAGGTTATCCGCTGGGTGGGTACACCCCATGGAATCACCTTGGAAAAAGCAGAAGCAGGTGGATGGCCCTTATCTCCTCAATCGCATTTGTATGTCGAAGGAGATATCCAACGGCCCAACGGTCAACCCACCCTACCGGTTGGGATCACCTATGCCCCTCTGATGACAACGGAAAATACCCTCATCAACACCATTGCCACCATTCGCGATATCAGCCATTTTCGCCAAGCGGACGAGTTGAAGAGTGAGTTCGTCTCGATCGTCAGCCACGAGCTCAAAACACCGGTCGCCCTGATCAAAGGCTATGTCAGCACTTTGCGCCGGGACGACGTTCAGTGGGACCACAAGGTAATGGACGAAAGTTTGCAAGTTATCGAAGAAGAAGCCGACCGACTGACCGAATTAATCGAAGACCTGCTGGACGCTTCACAATTACAGGTAGGCGCAATGCAACTGAAGCGCACGGATATTGCGATTGGACCTTTCATCCAACGCATCGCGGATAAATTCCAGGTTCAAACTCAAAGCCATCAAATTGTGGTGGAAATTCCTGAGGATTTCCCAGTCGTCATTGCGGATGAGGTTCGGCTGCAACAAGTAATTTCAAATTTGATCTCCAACAGCATCAAATATGCCTCTGAAGGCGAAATTCGGATCACCGGTGAAGTGCGCTCTGAAACCGTCATTATTTGTGTGACTGATGAAGGCCCAGGGATCGCCAGGTGTGACATGCCCCATATTTTTGACCGTTTCTACCGGGCTCAGGAAACCAGCCGGAAGACCAAAGGCACCGGCTTAGGCCTCTACTTGGCTCGTTCAATCATCGAAGCCCATAATGGCCGCATGTGGGCGGATCCTACCCGTAAAAAGGGTGCCCGTATTTGTTTTTCACTGCCAAGAGATGAGGACTGAAGACATTTGGGGGCGTAAGTCCTTTTTTTATGCCTTACAATATAAACAATCGTTATTTTAAATAAATTGGAAAATATCCAGATACAGACAGGAACAATCCACCTTGGGAATGAGACGCAGAAACTGGCGCAGTTACATCAACGCAGAAGACGAGAAACCTAAACTCTCTTGGGACCTGATCAAACGGGTTCTAGCCTATGGAAAACCTTACCGCTGGCAGATTATCGGTAGCTTACTCACAATTTTGATCTACACGGGCGTTGCTTTGCTTTCGCCATTAATTTTTCGCCATATCATCGATTATGCCATCCCTGAAAAAGACATCAATCGGCTCATTTTGGTATCTGTGGGGCTTTTAATTCTGCCCATCATAAGCGGTTTCTTCCAAATCATCACCCGCCGCCTGACGGCCCAAGTGGGTGAAGGGGTGATTTTTGATTTACGCGTCGCTCTATACAACCACCTGCAGCACATGTCATTGCGATTTTACACCCATACGCAACTCGGCGAATTGATCAGCCGGTTAAATAACGACGTGATCGGCGCCCAAACCGCCATCAGCCGCACCCTGGTGACCCTGGTCACAAATTTTATTGAGGTTTTATCAGTCTTGGTAGTCATGTTCACTCTTGAGTGGCGTTTGACTCTCATGGGCATCTTAATTGTGCCCTTGTTTATCATATCTGCACGGCGTCTCGGTCGTGTGTTTCGAGATATCGCTCGTAAACAAATGGAGACCAACGCCCGAATGAATGCCACTATGAACGAAACTTTGAATATTGGCGGTGCCCTGCTGGTCAAGTTATTTGGCCGCCGTGATGCGGAAATTGATCGCTTTAGCCGCAGGGCTGAAGAGGTGAGAACCCTCGGGATTCAAAGAGCGACCATGGGGATTGTTTTCATGGTCATCATCCACCTGCTCACCGCTGTTGGCACATCTCTCGTGTATGGTGTAGGCGGCTATCTGGTCATCCTTGATATGTTCACCTTAGGTACCATCGTTGCCTTTGGGGATTACCTCTCCCGTCTATATGCTTCCTTCCAGGGATTTATCAATGCACCGGTCGAGTTCGCCACATCGATGGTCAGCTTTGAGCGCGTGTTTGAAGTGCTTGATCTACCAATGGATATTCAAGAAAGTAAAAATCCGATTCCCCTGCCGAACCCTAAGGGTGAGATTGAATTTGATGGGGTGACCTTCAACTATCCGGATACTCGCGGTGGTCTGCTGACAGATGTCGACCGGCCCTACTTGATGGAAAATGCTGAGGGCTTTTTGACGGAGACTCACGAAGAGAGGCCACTAGGAGATTTTCCCTCGTCAAGCCAGGCCAGAGAACTCGCCCTGGAAAACATCAATTTTGTCGCCAAACCCGGGGATTTGGTTGCTCTGGTAGGACCCAGCGGAGCTGGAAAAACAACCTTGACTTATTTAATTCCGCGGCTCTATGACCCCACTGAGGGCGTCATCAGGGTTGATGGCTATGACCTTCGAGATTTGCGGATGGATGACCTATCTGCAGCGATTGGCATGGTCACCCAAGAGAACTACCTATTTCACGACACCATTCGAGCCAACCTTTTGTATGCGAACCCCGAAGCATCCGATGAACAATTGATTGATGCTGCAAAAGCTGCCAACATCCATCAATTTATAGCTGAACTTCCCAAGGGATACAACACCGTCGTCGGCGAGCGTGGTTACCGCTTGAGCGGCGGTGAGAAACAGCGCTTGGCACTAGCCCGCGTGCTGCTCAAAAACCCCAGCATCATGATTTTAGATGAAGCCACCAGCCACCTGGATAGCGAATCGGAAGCCCTCATCCAAGAAGCCCTCGAGCGCTTGTACGCCAACCGCACCAGTATCGTCATTGCCCACCGTTTAAGCACGATTTTATCGGCGGATTTGATTCTGGTGATGGACAAGGGTCACATCATCGAACGCGGAACCCATAAAGATTTGCTCGCCCTGGGCGGGTTATATGCTCATTTGTATGAGACCCAGTTTGAGAAGAAATAGGGGATTCGCACTAGGTACTGGGCACGAGGTATTGGGTACAAATAGGTCACGTATGGTCTTCTAGGTCAGCAACCTACGTGACAAAAAATTAATATAACATAGATGAGTCCAATGGGCGACCCTGCTCATGCCCCCCGAAGGGGGCGGTGGTCGCCCTATATCACCTCTCTAAAGAACAAACATCTATGATCATGTTGCTTTCCTAAAATATGGCTATTAGATATATTCTTCGTCCTTTTCCCAATTCTGTGGATTTGTCCAAATATATTCTACAATAGATTCGTAATCCCTTTCATCACGAATCACATGCTCATAATAACTTCGTTGCCAAAGACGGGTGTCAAATCGCTGCCAATTGGATTTTTCAACCCCATCAATATATCGTCGCGTCGTCAAGGATTTAAATCGTCCCACAATTTCAGATAACGAAACACGAATATATACCATTTTCACAATTTTTTGTAGGGGCGACCCTCTGTGGTCGCCCTATATTATCATTAATTAATACATCTCTTTGTTTTCGGTTATGGGGTTGCCCATCCAAATCTTCTGGGTAGACCTTCGTATCCGCCCCTAATGAATTAATACAAATAACAACAATCGCATGGAAATGATTCGGCATAATAACATACGGTTCCATTCTTACATCGGGAATAAATTGCGGTAATTCCTGACAAACACTATCGATCATTTTTCCGGCATCATTTAATATCATTTCGCCATCAATAATCGATCCTAACAAACATATGCGCTTATATGTCACAATCGTAATGAAATACGCACCCGTTTGGGAATAGTCATAATGGGGTAATCGAAGGTTTTTGCGGTTCATGTTAGGCATTGTTCTCAATCTTAATCCATGACACATGCCAATTATAAATGCACATTTGAATATATCATTTGTTCAAATTCCATGGGCAGACACGGAGGTCTGCCCCTACGGATTCTAGGCAAGTAATTGCCAAATCAAACATAAGATTTTTGATGATCATTAATTATTGAGAATATTATTAGGAAAATATAACCCCTCTTAATGCGCACCCTCCCCAACCTTACGCCAATATTCATACCCATACAAACGCGTAAATCCCAATTTCTGGTACATTGCCCTGGCTGGCGCGTTATCCCCCTCAACCTGTAAATAGCCAAAGGTTGCGCCACGGTTAACGCCCCATTGGGATAGGGCTATCATCACCGCCTGTCCCAGACCCTGCTGGCGTTCCGTCTTGTGGGTGTAAATGCTGAAATACCCCAACAAATCCCCCGACAGGACCCCCATCCCACATGCGACCGGACGGTCATCCAGGTAAAGCGCCATCAGATTCTTTTCTGGCACAATTACCCGCAACACCGCTGCGTGATGAACGAGCGACACCATCCTCTTTCCTGTCACCTGGGCATAAACCTGCAGCCAATCCTCATCTGATAAACTGCGCACCAACACCCCCACCGGCAGTTCTGACTCCATTTCGATCTTGCGTCCCAATACCAGGGTGGGGTCAATGGCTTCATAGCCTGCCGCCACCAGGGCTGGAGGAAGATCAGACGGTGTAAACGGCTCTGGCAAACGGTACAGCACAGGCAATCCCATCCTGGCATAAACCGCCTCACAAAATTGAATTTTCTCATCCAAGTGCAGCGTCGATTGACCCAAAACGTTGACCGAGTTGACCCGCTTTGAATTGCCACCCGTGAATCGCAATACCCATCCATCATACAGCATCTGGCGGGGTGCCGGCCAGGCGTTCAACGCAGCTTCTTCGATACATCTTAATAACTTAAAATTCATGCTCAATGTCTCCTCTTGGGCTTTATTTTATCATTGTCTCCATTACAACACTTAGTGTCTAACCCATCGGAATAATAAGGACACCCAAGTTTCAGGTTGACCTGTACTGAGGTCAAAAAATTCACGATTAAAATATTAAATTAAGGCGCCTTTTATTAAAAACAGCGAAATTTCTGTTATTATTGAGGAATATCAATATTGTCAACAATGCATCTCAAGCGGAAATAGGTAATTCAATGAAATCAAAATTAAATGCCATTATTGACGCTCTTCTACCAGTATTTGCAACATTAGCCGCGCTGCTTTTTGGAACCATCATGTTGATCATTTTGGATGTTAACCCAATCGTTGCTTATCGGGCCTTGGTTGATGGGGCTTTTGGCAGCAGCAACGCCATTGCAGAAACCCTAGTGAAAGCGACTCCGCTATTACTGGTTGGGGTAGGGATTTGTATTGCGTATCGTGGCAACGTCATCAACATCGGCGGCGAGGGTCAAATGATTGTTGGGGCAATCACGGCAACCTGGGTCGGTTTGCAATTTACAGAATTACCGGGATGGTTAATGATCCTCATTGCGATGATAGTTGGAGCAGTAAGCGGTGGTATATGGGGCGGCATCCCGGGCCTATTGAAAGCCTACTTCAACGTTAATGAGATCTTAAGTACCGTGATGATGAATGCCATTGCTGTTCAACTCCTCAATTTTGTACTCACTGGCCCTATGATTGATCCTGTGCAGTCGCAAAAGGCTTCGCAGATTCCACAAACCGCACGCCTTGAAGAGGCATATCGTTTGCCCCGACTTGTACCAACACGCTTGCATATGGGTGCTATTTTTGCTGTTATTTTTGCCATTGTAGTGTACATTTTATTGTGGCGCACAACCCTTGGATATCGGATCCGTTCGGTAGGAAAAAGTATGTCTGCCTCCCGATACGCAGGCATTAAAGTAAAACGCTATATCATCGTTGCCCTGATGTTAAGTGGCGCGCTGGCTGGGTTAGCTGGTGTTATCCAGGTTTATGGTGTCAACTATCGAATGATTACGGATGGCTCAACATCAGGGTTTACGGGCGGAGCTGGATATAATGGTATTGTAGCTGCTTTATTTGGATCCTTGCACCCAATAATAACCATCCCTGCCTCCATTTTATTCGGTGCGCTACTGGTCGGTGCAAACTCGATGCAAAGGGTTACCCAGGTGCCTTCTGCACTGATTACCGCTTTAAATGGACTTGTGGTTGTTTTTGTCGTCAGCAGTGAAATTTGGCGTAAAAAACGCCAACAAAAAAGGCTGATTGTCCCCCTTGATGAACAGAAAATCATCGATAAAGCTTCAAACACACCAGTGGAGAAAAAAATATGATTTCCGACTTGTTTAGTATGACGGTTCTCTTAGGCATAATATCGTCGGGGATCCGCCTGGCAACACCTTACCTGTTTGCTTCAATTGGTGAAGCTTTCAGTCAACGCAGTGGTGTATTGAACTTGGGGGTTGAAGGTCAAATGATCTTAGGCGCTTTTGCAGCGTTTTATGTGGTTATGAATACAGACAATTTGCTGCTTGGCGTACTGGCTGGCATGGGTGTTGGCGCTGTGATGGGTTTAGCGATGGGTTTTGTGTCGGTCACCCTGCAGGCACAACAAGGCATCAGCGGGATTGGATTTTATCTCTTCGGTTTGGGAATGAGCAATTTATTGTTTCAGACACTGGTTGGCACGGTTGAGACTGTAAGCGGATTTCCCAATGTCCCTCTCCCAATTTTAAGTAGTATTCCCATCTTCGGGAATCTTTTCTTCAATCAGAACATCCTGGTTTACCTTGCTTTTCTGTTGGTGCCGATTTCATCCTTTGTGTTGAACAAGACCAACCTGGGATTAAAAATCCGAGCCGTTGGTGAGAACCCCGAAGCAGCTGATTCGCTGGGCGTCAGTGTAACCAGGGTCAGATACTTCACCACCATCTTTGGTGGAGCGATGTCTGGTCTGAGCGGTGCTTCCTTATCCATTGCATTATTGAATGTGTTTCAACTGGGGATGACGGCAGGCCAAGGCTTTATTGCAGTGGCACTTGTTTATTTTGGCGCATGGCGCCCATGGGGCGTGTTAATCGGTGCATTATTATTCAGCCTTGTGAACGGGTTACAACTTTGGATCCAAGTATTGGGAATTAACATCCCCTCCGAATTTGCCGTCATGATGCCATATATATTGACGATCCTGGTCCTGGTGGTATCAAGGACTAAATATGGCGCACCTTCTGCGCTTACAAAACCTTTCGAGCGAGAAGGTTAAAAGCGATCGATATCTAATTCTTATTTTTTTACGGTTTGAGCAGTTGAGCTAAAACGTTTAATATAAGGAGGCCCCTATCAAAAAAAGGAATCTAATCATTTCACCATAGGAGAGACCCAATTGAAAATCCATTTAATTTGGAGGAGAAAATGAAAAAATTACTGAAAATTTTTGCCCTGTTGATGATATTGACCTTTGTGTTTACTGCATGTTCACCGGCAGAAGAACCAACGGATGAAGAACCCGGCGTAGAGGAGCCTACTGAAGAACCCGAAGAAGAACCTGAAGAAATAGAAGCCTTAAAAATTGCGATCGTATCACCAAGCGCGATCAACGACTTCGCTTTCACCCAGAGTATTTATGACGCCATGATCGCTCTCCAGGAGGAATATGGCGAGGATGCGATTGAATTTGTTTACTCTGAGAATATGTTCGTTGTCGATGATGCAGCAGCAGCTATCCGTGATTATGCCGCCAGCGGCTACGATTTGGTGATCGCTCATGGCTCACAATATGGTTCCTCCCTGCAAGAAATTGCGCCAGACTTCCCCGAAGTTAGCTTTGCCTGGGGAACAACCGTGGACACCTTTGGTCTAGACAATATTTTTGCCTACGAAGCTGCCTCAGATCAAGGCGGTTATGTGAATGGCGTCATGGCTGCGATGTTAACCGAAAGCAAGGTGGTCGGTGTGGTAGGACCTGTGGAAACAGGGGATGCCAAGCTGTACGTCGATGGTTTTGTGGCTGGCGTCAATGCCACGGACCCCGAGGTGGAGGTGCTAGTCACCTATATTAACACTTTTTCAGATGTTGCTCTGGCTGCTGAAACCGCCCAAACACAAATTTCTGCCGGTGCTGATGTCCTGACCGGAACAGCCCAAATGGTTGTCGGTGCCATTGGGAAAATCCAGGAAGCTGGTGGTTATTGGTTTGGTACCCAAGCCGATCAAGCGTCCTTTGCCCCTGACACGGTCGTTGCCAGCCAGGTCTACCGTTGGGAAGTGATCCTCAAAGAAATCATCGACTTACGCTCACAAGGCATTCTTGGCGGACGATCTTTTGCTGCAAATCTTGAGAATGGCGGCGAAGATATGGCATTCAATCCGGAAATTGACATTCCAGATGACGTCCTTGCTGCTGCTGAAGCGACCATCGAGGAATTCAAGATGGGCGGTGTTACCGAACAACCTGACATAGAACCCCTCAGTATTGCCATTGTTTCACCAAGCGCGATCAACGACTTCGCTTTCACTCAAAGCATTTATGATGCTATGATCGCCCTCCAGGAAGAATATGGCGAGGATGTGATTGATTTTGTTTACTCTGAGAATATGTTCGTTGTTGACGATGCGGCAGCAGCTATTCGTGACTATGCCGCCAGCGGCTACGATTTGGTGATTGCCCATGGCTCACAATACGGCTCTTCCCTGCAGGAAATTGCGCCAGACTTCCCCGAAGTTAGCTTTGCCTGGGGAACAACTGTGGACACCTTTGGTTTGGATAATATCTTCGCTTATGAGGCTGCTTCTCAAGAAGGCGGGTACGTGAATGGCGTCATGGCGGCGATGTTATCCGAGAGTAAGGTAATCGGGGTTGTGGGACCTGTGGAAACAGGGGATGCCAAGCTTTACGTCGATGGTTTTATGGCTGGTGTCAAAGCCACGGACCCTGAAATCGAGGTGCTGGTCACCTATATTAATACCTTCTCAGATGTTGCCCTGGCTGCAGAAACAGCGCAAACACAAATTTCTGCCGGTGCTGATGTCCTGACCGGAACAGCCCAAATGGTCGTCGGCGCGATCGGCAAAATCCAGGATGCTGGCGGCTATTGGTTTGGTACGCAAGCCGATCAAGCGTCCTTTGCCCCTGACACAGTCGTTGCCAGCCAGGTCTACCATTGGGAAGTGATCCTCAAAGAATTGATCAGCCTGAGATCAGAAGGCATCCTTGGCGGACGATCTTTTGTTGCTAATCTTGAGAATGGTGGTGAGGTCATGGCTTTCAATCCAGATCTTGAGATACCTGCGGAAGTAAAAGACGCTGCAGAATCAACCATTCAAGGCATCATCGATGGATCAATTACCATCGAACTGCCCTAATTAATGCATTCAAAAATAATCTCGGAAGTTCTTCTGAACTTCCGAGATTATACAACTCTTTAACATTTTTCTAGTGATCAGGCTGATAATATGAAAGCTTCAAATAACCACGCTTCCAGAGAAAATCGCATTAAATCGGTGGTGATGCAAGGAATTACCAAGCGATTTCCAGGTGTTCTTGCAAACGACAAGGTTGATTTTGACGTAAAAGCTTGTGAAGTGCATGCGCTACTGGGTGAAAATGGGGCCGGGAAAAGCACCTTGATGAAAATTCTTTATGGGCTCTATCACCAGGACGAAGGGGAAATCTTCATTAATGATCAACTGGTTAAGATTAATTCCCCTACAGATGCCATCAAACTTGGCATTGGCATGATCCATCAGCATTTCATGCTTGTTCCGACATTAACGGTTACTGAGAATGTCGCCCTTGGTTTACCTTCCTCTCGTGGCCCACTCACCGATCTGGATCGGGTCTCAAAACGTGTCATTGAATTGGCTGACTTATACGGTTTGAAAATTGATCCCAATGCTTACATCTGGCAATTATCTGTCGGCCAGCAGCAGCGGGTTGAAATCATCAAGGCTTTATACCGGGGCGCAGACTTGTTGATCCTCGATGAGCCCACTGCTGTGCTTACACCACAGGAAGTCAATGAGCTTTTTGAGATCATGCGCCAGATGGAATCAGATGGATACGCACTTATTTTTATCTCTCATAAACTCCACGAAGTTATCGAAATCAGCGAGAGGGTCACAGTTTTACGCAACGGCCTCAAAATTGGTACACGGCCGACCTCAGAGGTGGATAAAAGTGAATTAGCAAAATGGATGGTTGGACATTCAATTGATTTTATTACGACGACAGATCAGATCCAAACAGGGGATGTGCGCCTACGCCTTGAAAATATCAGTTGTGAGAGTGACCGGGGCGCTAAAGGATTATCAAATGTCAATTTAGAGTTACATTCGGGTGAAATCCTCGGCTTAGCGGGTGTTTCTGGCAACGGGCAGCGAGATTTAGCCGAAGTCATCGCTGGGTTACGAAAACCCAATGCCGGGAAGATTTTCCTTGAGGGGGAAGATGTCACCGGTTGTGCCCCTGATGAACTAACAAAGAAGATGTTATCCTATATCCCAGAAGAAAGAATGCGCGATGGGATGATAAAAGACTTTTCCGTTGCAGAAAACATGATCTTGCGAGAACATGACCAACCAAAATTCTCAGAAAATGGCTTTCTTAAATTAAAAGCAATTGAAACCCATACCAAAGAATTAATTGATCGTTTTCAAATAAAAACACCCTCATTTAAGACCTTGGTTAAGAGCCTTTCAGGTGGGAATATCCAGAAAATTGTCCTCGCTCGGGAATTATCCCGGAAGCCGCGCATCATTGTAGCTGCCCAGCCTACACGCGGGCTTGATATCGGTGCGGCGGAATACGTGCGAGAACAACTGATATTACAGAGAAATGAAGGCACAGCTGTGCTTTTAATTTCTGAAGATCTTGACGAAGTTTTCGCGCTATCGGATCGAATAGCTGTCATCTATGAGGGGAAAATCATGGGAATCTTGTCAAGAGACGAGGCAACCAAAGAAAAAGTTGGCTTATTGATGGCAGGTGTTTTACCGAGTGAAAATGATTAAAGGAAAGCATCTATGACTTTGTGGCAAGAATATCGACATCCGACATCACTTGCAGAGGCACTATCGGATTTAACCAATGCACCAAAACCCGTTGTACCCATCGCTGGCGGCACAGATTTGCTTTTAGACATGCGCCAGGGCAGACATACGCCTGCACAAACCATGCTGGATCTGACGGGCATCGCCGAGATGAATGGGATCGAAATACGGGATGAATCGGTCTTTATCGGTGCTTGTACACCCATCAATCGGATTATCAACCATCTACTCATTCATAAAAATGCCCAAGCACTGTTTGAAGCTTGCGATTTGATCGCTGGTCCCCAGGTGCGGAATATCGCCACCCTTGGTGGCAATGTTGCCCATGCCCTCCCTGCCGCGGATGGGACCATCGCGCTGGTTGCCCTTGGCGCGACGGCTGAGATTGCCAGCCGAGATGGTCTAAGGCAAATGCCAATCGAAAATCTCTTTTTAGGACCGGGAAAGTCTGCCATCGACAAATCAAGTGAATTAATTGCTGGTTTTTACATCCCAATCGTAAAAACAGGTCAAGCGTCTGCATTTAAGCGCATCATGCGCCCTCAGGGGGTGGCCTTGCCGATCTTGAATTGCGCCGTATGGGTTGAGCGAGACGGAGAATGCATTAAGGATGCTCGAATCGCGGTCGGTCCAGGTGGACCGATCCCCTTCCGAGCAACGGATGCTGAGGACACACTGCACGGTCAGGTTTACAGTGAAGATTTAATTGCCCAAGCAGTCACAGCAATCCTGGGCCAAGGCAGTTTCCGAACCAGCCCGCGAAGGGCAACATCTCAATATCGCCAACATATCTTAGGCGGGCTATTCCGTGACACCTTCAAAGAAGCATGGTCGCGAACGATTAGTTAAGTGACTTGTTACAAAATTTATCCATTAAAAAATCCCCACCCTGAGGTTAGTAGGTGAAAATGAAGAAAACGACACTCACGCTTACGGTTAACAATCAATCCTATACTTTGCCGATCCTACCAGGAGAGACCCTGGCAACTCTGCTCAGAGAAAGGTTGCACTTAACGGGTACAAAAATTGGGTGCGACGAGGCAGAATGCGGTGCTTGTACGGTGCTCGTGGATGATGAACCCGTATTATCTTGCGTTTATCCAGCCGCGAGGGCGGATGGTAAGAAAGTGGTGACCATCGAAGGCCTTGCGACATATGTGGAACATGTGATGAAACTACACCCCATTCAAGAAGCCTTTATTGAGCATGGCGCCGTTCAATGTGGATTTTGTATTCCCGGCCAGATCATGACCGCCTTTGCTTTACTCAAACGCAACCCCAATCCCACCCCGCAAGAAGTTCGCTATGCCCTCAAAGACACCTTGTGTCGTTGTGCCGGTTACCCGATGATCGAGAAAGCAATTCTAGCCGCTGCGCATACCCTGCGGACGGGGGATCCGCTTCCCTTACCCGAGATTTATGAGTCCATCTATAAAAAAGAAATTGTCGGTCGAAAACATTTACGCCCAGATGCCTTTGATAAAGTGACTGGCAAAGCCATCTTCACCGATGATTTACACTTTGAGGATATGCTACATGCAAAAGTCCGCCGAGCAATGGTGCCGCACGCTATCCTGAAGAAGCTGGATACCTCCCAGGCGACTGCGCTAAAAGGTGTAAAAGCCGTGCTGACAGCAGCGGATATCCCTGGTGAACAAAATCATGGCCTGGTCAGGTTTGATTGGCCAGCATTGGTAGGCGTTGGACAACGTATCCGTTACGTGGGTGATGCCATTGCAATTGTGGCTGCTGAAACCCCAGAAATCGCAGAACAAGCTGTCAATCTCATCGAGGCAGAATTTGAACCCCTGCCGGTGATTACCAACCCCATCCAGGCGCTGGATGAAAGCCAACCGAAACTGCATGAGAGTGGCAATTTGCTCAAGCATATCAAAGTTCGCAAAGGGGATGTGAACAAGGGATTCCTGGAAGCAGATTGTATTCTTGAACATACTTTTCATTCGCAAACCACAGATCACGCCTTTATGGAACCAGAATGCAGTATTGCTGTGCCCACATCGGACAATCGCATGGAAGTTTATGTGGGATCACAAATTCCCTACCAGGACCGAAGCCAGGTTGCCCGTGTATTGGGCTGGGATAATAACCGTGTCCGCATCCTTGGGCAAAAAATGGGTGGGGGATTTGGCGGCAAGGAGGATATCGCCGGTCAGATCCATGCCGCGTTATTGGCAAATGCCACCCAGCGCCCCGTGAAATTGCTCTATGATCGTCATGAGAGCTTGCTGGCACATCCAAAACGACACGCCACGCAAATCCGGATAAAGATTGGTGCGAAAAACGACGGGCGAATCACAGCGATTGAAACAGAACTCTATGGCGATACTGGGGCTTATGCTTCCCTGGGCGAAAAGGTAATGGAAAGGGCAACAACGCATTCTGCCGGTCCTTATGATGTCCCCCATGTCAGCAACGATTGTTATGCCATGTATACCAACAATCCCCCTTCAGGTGCCTATCGCGGGTTTGGAGTGACACAATCAGCATTTGCCATCGAATCCATGATGGATATGCTTGCTGAGAAGTTGGCCATGGACCCAGTTGCCATCCGGAAAATGAACGCATTGCACCTTGGCAGCACGACCAATACGGGTCAAGTGCTCAAAGATTCAGTGGGATTAATAGAATGCCTTGACCGTCTTGATACCAAAATGCGTGAGACCAACCCGGAACCCTTTACGCCGGTAACAAATCCAGAGGACCCAAACCTGGTAAAGGCTTGGGGCATTGCGGCGGCCTATAAAAACACGGGCTTAGGTGGCGGTGCACCAGATTTCTCCAACGCGGAACTGGAGCTGTTTGATGATGGCACTTTCGAAATTCGCAGTGCGGCTTCTGAATTAGGCCAGGGATTGGTCGCCGTGATGCAGATGATCGTCTCCGAAGAACTAGCCGTCCCGCCTGAGGACGTCAGCGTGCTGGTGATGGATACCGACCTGACACCCGACGGCGGTCCAACCACAGCTTCACGCCAAACGTATATAACGGGCAATGCGACACGTTTAGCTGCCCAAACATTGCGACAAGCCATCGCTGCTTTCCTTGCAGAAGCCCATGATCTGGCACCAGAAATGATCACGTTTATGGACGGATCTGCCCATATTCAGGATCAAATCTTCACCTTTGCAGAAATTGCACAACAGATGAAAGGCGCCGATCAGCAACCGCTGGCACGTGCCAGATACGATGCACCTGAAACACAACCCCTTGGCACTGGCGGTGATATGCATTTTGCCTATTCTTATAGTGCCCAGGCTGCTGAGGTCGAAGTAAATCAGTTCACCGGTGAAGTATCTGTTTTAAATGTCATATCTGCCAACGATGTTGGCATGGCCATTAATCCCCTGGGGCTGCAGGGTCAAATTGAAGGGGGCGTCATGATGGGGATCGGGCACTGCCTAACAGAAGAATTCATCCTGGAAAATGGATATGTGATCACAGACCGATTAGCCCGTTATCGCATCCCAGGCATTATGCTCACCCCCAAAATCACATCCATTGTTATCGAAGACCCTACGGCAGATGGCCCGTATGGTGCCAAAGGTGTGGGAGAAATCTGCAGTATTCCCACCACCCCTGCCATCACCAATGCCATCTATCATGCGGTCAGTGTGAGAATCGATAAGACCCCTGTCGACCAGGAAATGATAGCAAAAACGCTGCACAACCTTTAGGACGCTTTAATGGCTTCTCTTGGGGGGAAGACTTTCATAGTGTCGAACCATGTTTACGTATTACTAAATTCACATGCCATGGTTGTCTCAAGGCTTCCCCTGGAGCGAGCGGAACACCTTTAGGTGCCGAGGGGAAGCTGTCAGCCATCGGCTGACTGATGAGGTGTCATAACCATAATCTGTGAAGGATTAAATTCTTTAGAATTGTCAATTCTTCTTTTAGCACCAAAGTAATTAGAATTACAGAGACCTTAATACCCCTCATCCGTCACGCTTTCAGCGTGTCACCTTCCCCCCAGGGTGAAGTCTAAATAAAGATCAAAGCCTGTAAAGTAGTAGATTCTTAAATCTTGTATACTTTACGGCTTCCCCTGGAGCGAAGCGGAACACCTTTAGGTGCCGAGGGGAAGCTGTCAGCCATCGGCTGACTGATGAGGTGTAATAACCACAACCTTTAAGAGATGATTTTCTAAATCAAAACATCTATAATAGAAATATAGAAGATGTAATAATGTAATTGGAGGGTGCGATGTTTAATTGGGCAAAACTGGACTCACTCACCAAGTTATTTGTCCTGTGGGCTTTCTTTTTCCAGATTGTATTAATTGTGCACTTTGCCGTCCGAAAACCCTTGATGGAAAGCTACACAGAAAAATATGGCTGGTTGGTGTACGCACTATGTATCCCCGCAGCAATCATCAGTGTCATTCTGCTGCGCGGTGGTAAAGCATGGTATTTTTGGCTGGGGGGCTTCTTGTTTGTCGTGTATGCTGCCTTCGGATTTTGGGTCGATTTTGTAGCAAAAATTCAATTTCGAAACCCGATCCGAGTGTCGGTCATGATCCCATACGTCTTGCTGTATCTTGCCACTTACATGTTCTACTGGTGGCCACTCTGGCGAATTGACCGTCGACTATGGCTTGTCTACGCCGTACTGTATGTGGTCGCCACTATATTGAACATCCGATCTCATTAAATTCTTCGGTTTTTTACAGTCTCAACCATTACCCTGCGAGAGATCTCAGCCTACAACAACCCTTTGAGGAGGACATATAATTCAGTCATAAAAACTCAAAACAAGTTCGAGGAGGTAAACATGGACCTCGGCGCTTTTTCCGTCAGCTTAGCCGTTAAAGATATTCAAGCATCCAAAGCGTTTTATGAAAAATTGGGATTTGAAGAAATGGGAGGAGATATTTCCCAAAACTGGGTGATTTTAAAGAACGGCGACCATGTCATTGGGCTTTTTCAGGGGATGTTTGAGGGCAACATGCTAACCTTTAATCCAGGTTGGGATCAAGACACCAATCATTTGGATACTTTTACTGATGTTCGCGACATCCAGAAAGAACTAACAAGCCAGAGCATTGACCTCATCACGGAAGTAGATGAATCCACCCAGGGTCCAGCCCACATTATGCTGGCAGACCCGGACGGGAACATGATCTTGATTGATCAACACCGTTGACCTAACATCCGCGTGACCATGACGCGCCAGTTTCATCCCCTACCAAGTACTTCACAAGGCACAGTGTGCTTACTAGAAAACGACAGATTTTACAGCTTGGCTGGCTTGATCAAAAAATAACCGAATCCCAGGGCAAAGAACAGATAAATTAACACTGGGCCCCAACCCAGGAGGTTAAGCGTCCCTGAGAGGACAGCGATCAGCGTAACAACAAAACCAATCCCATTGTAGACCGTCATACCCAATGTGATGGCTCGCCTTGCCTTGGTGTCTGTGACATGCCGCCCAAACCAGGTTAGCAGGAAATTACCCAGCAAGGAAGCACCATATTCCCAGGCTGGGTAAACGCCGGCTGCATCGAGGTCTGCACCGAACAAACCGTAGAAAAATTTTGGCACCAGCAGGATCGGAACGCCTAAGACAAGACAGACAATAGCTTTGATAATCATCAACGTTTTAAATTTCATCACTCAAACTCCTTTTATCCTTAAAAAGTAAAAATATTGAACAAAATCCCGCTCATGAATGAAAATATCATGAGACAATTTGCCCATTTTAGTTAGTAAAGTAGAAAATTGGAGAAAAGGCTGTGATCGATTTCTATGAAAGTGGGGTGCGCAATCGTTGTAAATTCAGTATAGCAAAATATTAAACTAATTTCAATAAATTCCAATAATTCTAACCATTAAAAATCATTGACCAGCACAATGCGATAATGTGCTTTATTATGTCGCAACTTTTCAATCGCCTGGTTGACCTGTGACATAGGGAATAACTCGAGCATCGGCTGAATGCCATGCGCCTGTGCAAAGTAGAGCATATCCCGCATATCCTGCTGTGTGCCCAAAAACGAACCTTCGATGCTCAGCTCATGGGCCACCAGGTCAACCGAATCGAGATTGAGATCAGGAAAACCCGACAGCACCAACTTTCCTCTTTTATTGAGAATAGCGGTCAATTGCTCCCAGGGGATTCCGCCATGTGCAGTGACGTACAGGAGGTCAAAATAATAAGCTGCATCGGATAACGCGCTTTTATCAGAAGTTGAGATAAAGTTCTTTGCACCCAAAGAAAGCGCTTCATCTCGCTTGTGAGTTGAGGAAGAGAGGGCTGTCACCTCGTAGCCCATTGCATTGGCAAACTGCAGGGCAAGATGTCCTAACCCGCCGATGCCCACCACGCCCAGACGCAGCCCAGGCGTACTGCAATATTTGTGCAGCGCACTATAGACCGTAAACCCCGCACACATCATCACAGCCGCAACTTCAGAGGGCATCTCTTCCGGCAGCGAATAGGCAAAGCCTTCCTCCACAGCCACAGAGCTGGAAAAACCGCCATAAGGCGTCCATGAGCCGTTATCCGCCACTTCCATACATAAGTGCACATCGCCCTTCAAACACCATTCGCACTTCCCGCAAGCGCGACCCTGCCAGCCTACACCCACACGCTGGCCTAAACGGTCAGGGGACACAGCCGAGCCAACCGCACTGATGTGCCCCACGATCTCATGTCCTGGCACGAAAGGGTAATTTACGATTTCATAATAATTATCGATGCCCTGGATATCCGTCCCGCATAACCCGCAGTGGGTGATGTCAATCCGCACCTCATTTGGCTTGAGGGGCGGTTCATCGTAGGTGAAGGGGGTCAGAAGAGCACCCTGCGTCATGGCAGCATAACCAGTGATTTTTGCATTAGGCATGATCAGCCATCCTTTTTAATGAAGAAGAACGCTCTACTTCGATTCATCGAGGCAGTCGTGATGACGATAATTATGAGAGTTGTTTCCATTTTATAAATTTTTGAAAAGTTTGTCAACAAATAAAAAAAATCGATCTGATCAAGCGCTGAAATATCTGGGCCAAATGGTTCCCGATCCATTTTAGAATAATCGGATTTACCTGACATGATTTTTAATGACCCATCACCCATAAATTGATGATCCACAGTTGATTTTTTCAGCTTTCTGAATGACCGCTTTATGGTAAGTTCTCAGATTTAACGCTTCTCGTTTGTTTTGTTGTTAAATGATCAGTCATGTTGAGTTTAAAAGACGTCTCTATCAACCACGCTTAAATTTACAACCCAAAAATCGCATTGAAAACCAAACAAGCAATGTGATAAGATGGAAGGAATGATATCTTCATCAGGAGACAGTGCCCCCGTGTCTGACAACTTCTCACGCCTTGCCAAATACCTCGATTCCCTGCCAGCCGGCTTCCCGCCGACGGAGGACGGCCTGGAGCTGCGAATCCTCAAGAAGCTCTTTTCAGAGGAGGAAGCCGCTCTAGCCCTGCATCTGACCCTGCTCAATGAAGAAGTCCCTGTGATTGCCCGCAAGGCTGGTTTAGCACCCAATCGCACCGCCCAACTACTGGAGGGCATGGTGCACAAGGGCCTCATCTCCAGTAGCTACCCCGAAGGAAAACCACCCAGCTATGCCATCAGCCAGTTCGTGATTGGCTTTTATGAAGGCCAGGTGAACCGCTTAGACCCCGAATTTGTAGAGCTGGTTGAAGCCTACATGCCGTTCTATGTAGATCATGGCCCCTGGAAGAAATTCCCCCAAGTGCGCACCATTCCCATCAACGAAACCATCCCGATCACCTCGGAGGTGTTGCCCTACCTGCAGGCTGAAACCATCCTGCGTTCCAAGCAGCAAATTGCCGTGCGCAACTGTGTATGCCGGCAGGAAACAGAACTCCTCGGCAAGGGCTGCGGCAAGCCGATGGAAACCTGTTTGTCCTTTGATAGCGCCGCTCGCGATACGGTCAAGACGGGCAAGGGCAGGATGATCTCCATAGACGAAGCCCTTTCAATCCTGAAGAAAGCACAGGATGCCGGTTTGGTCATTCAACCGGCCAACTCCCAAAACCCAATTTTCATGTGCATGTGCTGTGACTGTTGCTGCGGCGTCTTACGGCACATCAAACAGGACCCCCATCCCGGTGCGCTGGTGGCCAATCCCTTCATCGCCCAATATGACCCATCCTTGTGCATCGCCTGTGGTGCCTGCGTTGAAATCTGCCCGATGGCGGCATTAACCGAAGACAGCGATGGTGGCATCGATTTTGATCCAATTCGCTGCATCGGCTGCGGTCTGTGTGTGAGCGTTTGCCCAACCGGGGCTGTTCAAATCGTCCAGAAATCCCCCTCTGACCAACCAAAGATTCCAAAGAATACAGCCTTGACTTACTTGAACATCGCCAGATCACAGGGGTTGGAGAAGGTTCTTGTCCTATTAAAAATGGTATGGATGTATTTTTTCTCCAGATTATTCAAAAAGGTCAAGTAAGGGTGCCCCTGCTCCGCATTGACCGCGCCACATTCAGGATCAGTGCAGACAAAGAAGTCTGCCCCCTCATCCGTCACGTTTTCAACGTGACACCTTCCCCCCAATGGGAAGGCTTTAAGAGTTCTAAAATTTGAAATTAGGCTCTGGAAATCAAAAGACTTTGAAGTCTTAAGGCTTCCCCCGTTACCTAAAGGTCTTCCATTTCATTCCAGGGGAAGTCTTATTGAGTTCTAAAGTTTGCAATTAAGTTCTGAAATTCAACGACTTTGATTGATTAAGGCTTCCCCTCGAGGGGAAGCTGTCAGCCCCCGGCTGACTGATGAGGTGTAATGGAAGAAGCTGTCAGCCCCCGGCTGACTGATGAGGTGTAATGGAAGAAGCTATCAAACTCCGGCTGACTGATGAGGTGTAATGGAAGAAGCTATCAAACTCCGGCTGACATATTAGGTGTTGACGAGATGTGATTAAAGAATAGATGAGGAGGTGAGTGTAATATTGGGAACTGCATTCCACTGCCTTAAAAATCGATATCAGCAGTCCTTAACACGATCACCCCTTTTTCAGTCAGTTGCTTATTCCATTTTTCAATGATCTTGGGGGCGTCCTTACTATAATTGCTATGCGCATCGCTTGCCAGCACAATAGGATATCCTTCCGCTAAGCCACCCAGGCAGGTGTTTTTAACACAGCCATGGGTGACCAATCCGCAGGCCACCACCCGCCCAATATGTCGTGATACCAGCAGTTCCCTCAGGTTCGTGTCCTCAAAGGCATTACCATGCTCTTTGAACACAGACCAGTCCCCTGGCTGAGGGTCTAGCCTGGGATGCAGTTGCCAATCTTCCGTTCCCTTTATCAGAGATTCCTCCCCACAGTGTTGAATATAAACTACCGGCGCACCTGCTTGATGGGCACGATCAGCCAGGTCTAAAATGTTCCCAATTAATCTATCTTCATTGTAAATGGGCGTGGATTGAGCAAACAAGCCACGTTGGACATCTATGATCAACAACACGGTTTTTTCTGGATCCCCTGGGTTAGGTTTTATCTTTTTGGATACCATCTCGACCTCCTTGTCGAAAGATGATGACAAGCTAATTATACGCCTGACGCCTTAAAAATTGTCCATCGATTGATCCTTCCAAAATACTGATACTGAGTTTAGATCGGTACCTATGCTACAATAGCTTATAAATTAATTGAGAGAAACCATAGGAGTCATGCCATGAAAACCATTGGCCTTTTGGGCGGGATGAGTTGGGAATCTTCCCTTGAATACTATCGCATTATCAATCAGACGGTTAAAGAACGCCTGGGGGGCTTCCACTCCGCCAAGTGCGTGATGGTTTCCGTCGATTTTGCCGAGATTGAAGCCCTGCAGCACGCCGGCGATTGGGAGGCACTGACCCAACAGATGATCGACGCTGTCCATCAGCTCGTGCGAGGTGGGGCGGATTTCACCGTCATCTGCACCAACACCATGCATAAAATGGCGGACGAGATCGAAGCCGCCACGCCCATCCCCTTGCTGCATATCGCTGATGCCGCAGCAACAGCCATCAAAGCCCAGGGCATCCACACGGTAGGCCTCTTGGGCACCCGCTTCACCATGGAAGGGGACTTTTACCGCAAACGCTTGCAGGAAAAACATGGGGTTGAGGTAATCATCCCCGACGAAGCCGACCGCCTCACCGTTCACCGTGTCATCTACGAGGAACTGGTACAGGGCATCATCCGCGACGACTCCCGTAGAGCCTATGTGGACATCATCACGGGCTTGCAAACCCAAGGCGCCCAGGGCGTTATCCTAGGCTGCACCGAAATCCCCCTGCTGGTGAAGCAGTCGGACGTGGATATACCCATCTTTGACACCACAACCCTCCATGCCCAAGCGGCGGTTGACTGGGCACTTACAAAATAGCAAGGTACCAGGTATTAGGTACTGGGTATTAGGCACTAGATTTTAGGTACTAGGTATCAGGTATTAGTTATTAGGTTGTAAACTATTGCTACCAGCTACAAATTACCAACTACAAGCTTCAACCTTTCAGCTTTGAGCTTTGAGCTTTCAGCTCGCGCCTACTCATTCCTGCAAGGTATAATCATTTGGCAAACCGAATTAACCAACTTAGAACTGTGTCACTATGAAACAATGCAGCGAATGTCATAAATGGGCCGATAACGGCGCGAAACGATGCCGAAATTGCGGCGCACCCTTCGAATACGACCCTAAGGTCAACCCCTTTTCCGAAACCCGCATCCTGCTGGGGATCCTGGTTTTGGTTGTGGTTGCGATTATTATCTCCAGCAACCGCCCGCTCCAACTCCCTGACCCAACCGAATGCTCCCGAACGAGTTACACTCGCTTTCGACGGATCGTTGACACCTATTACAAAGAGACCCGAAACATCCTCAAATCAGAAATCCTCGGGACAACGGAAATGAGTGAGCTGATGGGGTACAAAAATGACGCCAAATCGATCCCAGTGCCGACCTGCCTTGAGCCGGCCAAAGCGGAATTTGTGGAATATTTAGAAGAGGTCTATTTCATTGGGATGTATTCTGGCAGGGGCGCCTATCAAGCTGCGACCATCAGCACCCAAAAAGCGGGGGAATACTGGGAGTCCCTCAACGAGGAATTGGATGTGATCAAGGAATGCGTCCCCAATTGCCCAACGGAACCAACGCCTTGAAATAACAATTCAAAATTCCCCATCATAGAATTCCTCTAACATTTAATTGAATAACTAAAGAACCTTTACTGATTACTGTCTTGTAAATATCGTTTTTGATTCCTTACAAAATTTCTCTAATCCCCACAAACAAGATCCTTCGCCCTTTCGTAGTCCCGCCGGCGCACATAGACCATATACACGTACGCATTTCCCTTTGACCCCTTGTACATCGCTAAATTCGACCGAGCGTAGGTGAGGGAATCAAGCGCGGTGCCAATATTGCCGCGCGCTCTCACCGTGCGCAGCCCATAATCGATCCCATTTTCCTCCAATATTGAAGTCACCCTGGCGATCTCTTCACTGCTGACGTCAATCACCAGTTTCTTGTGTAAGAATAAGAAGATCAAGGCATCCTCCACTGAGCACTTGATTGGCTTATGACAACGTTGATTATTAACATTATAACAGTGAACCCCTCCGCATCTTTTAAATCAAAAGAAGCCGCTTCCAGCGAAACAGCCTCTTTAAATACAAGGTGCCGAGTCACAGAATCGAACTGTGGACACCGCGATTTTCAGTCGCGTGCTCTACCAACTGAGCTAACTCGGCTTATACGCTTCCCTTGTCTGAGCGTGTGACTGATTTTATCCCTTACCCCCCATCTTGTCAAGCAAAATTTCAGGTTTTTTGCAGGGCGCTCAAGTTATAAAATTTGGCAAAAACGCAATAAAGTTGATGAATAAGGTGAAATTTACCCAATAATCAAGTATAATAACCACCAAAATCAGTAAAAATAAAGGATGGATAAATGACAGAACAAATTGAACGTGTATTTAATCTCTATCAAGGCTCTGAGAAAAAGATCGAAAAGGTCATCCAGGATGACAACCTGGATTACATTCACATGGTTTTCAACAAAGGGGAAGGATTGCCCCTCCATTACTCCAATTCCAATGTGTATATGACCGTTTTGGAGGGCACCCTCTCCATCAACCTCGATGAGCAACCGATCCACAAATACCCCGCCGGCACCCTGTTATATATCCCCTATCATGTAGAAATGAACGTGCGCAACGAGGATGAAGACCTATTGGAGCTATTGGTGATCAAAGCCCCCGCGCCCAAGCATTACAAGGAATAGATGGCAATCTTTGATACTTAATTCTAGTCAAGTGAGTTTTTTTAAGGACCTTATTGTTTGATGTTATACAAGCGACCAGCAAAGCTGGAAGCGCATACAGCGATAACTTTTTAAGGGTTTGCAATTAATACTAGAGATAGAAATAGAAATCTAAAAAATTTTGAAACGAATAAACTGTTGTTTATTTATGATCATTCAAAATCCCTTTCTTCAGTAAGGTAATAAAATAAATATTTATCAAGATTACTATCCCATTTTTGGTTTTGCACAAAAAAGTCAATAGCTTGCGGATTTTGTAGTTTAGCTAGTTGCTGAAAAAATTTTTCACTATGATTAGTTTCTTTTGCTATCGGTCCGCCATCTTTTACCAACACCCCATCAACTTTTTTTGTAGGGTTGATAATAATCTTCATAGGCTTGTTTACTGGCAAAACGCAGTTCAAATTCAAGCGCAACCTAGATAATTGGCTCGGCTCCCCCAATACCGCTACTGAAAGGATATTTTGAAAAACCTCTAATGGCGGTGGCTTTATCCATATTAAAAATTGGGATAAACTGTGAGGATGAAATGTGGGCCCACAGTTGACTGCTGGTATCTTCAATCACCATCGGAATTTCTATTGAGTTAAGGTCACCGTTACTATCAAAATACCAACACGGGGCAGCTGCCTGAATAATAAAGTCGCCAAAAACGTCACCTGGGTAATAAAGATCATTTAAATACACTTGACAATAAAGTCTGTAACCTGTTTCGTTGGGTAACTGTTCAATAATGCGCTTATCATTTGGGTTGGGTAAACTTTCATCTTGCATGCTTAAATTGAGATCTTCAGAGCGTCTCTTTTCCAATTTTGTTTTGCGAATTTTTAGAAAGAATAACAAACTCAGACTAAGCACTAGCAAGACAACGACCATTAAGCCAATCTTAAAAAATCTATTTTTTTGTAAATTTTTTAAAAAATAAAAGGTGATTTGGGAGTATTTGATTTAAACTCAGACATAACACAATTTCAGGTGTTTTTATTACACTAATATACTACATTAAGAAAAATTGCTTTGCAATAATTGATATTTTAGCAAATATTAAGCTATAAATTAGTCAGCTCTCAAGGGGATGATTAAATCATCCGGGGCATTTGGTTCTGAATAAGTTAATAAATTAATATCTAAGGTTTTATCAAATTCTGAGATAGCTTCTTGAGTATAAATACCTTCCATCAACTCTCGCCAAAACTCTACATTATCCTGAATATTAAATTTATAAGCATCACTATCAATAGATTCTTGAGGGATTGGTCCTAATGCTATAGTATAATTATTCATACTGCCACAATCTCTATTGCCATCTGGGGTGAAGCAAAGCACGTCATCCATTTCTATCATATCTGGATCGTTGTCGTTTGTTAAAAAGACATTTTCTTCAAAGGGACCAGTATAAAATTCTTCTAAACGTTCTCCCGCTAATGTGTCTCCCCAAGTTTGTACTATGTCACCAACCTGCATCTTCCATAATGAATTTTCTTCTGTATCCCAAACTACTACTGGCACAGTTATGTGATAAATTGGTCCATCTTCAATTGGCATTCCTCTTCCCTCTTGAATACCCTCTCTAAACCAGGCATCAGCCCACACTTGCACATAATATTTGCCATTGAGCAAGGTAAAGGGTTCATTTTTATGCACGTCTTGGGGCCTAATTTTTATAGGCAAACCTACCGCGTCATAAGGTCCCCAACGTATATAATGTCCGAGTTTTTCTTTCACTACTAAATCCCCCGTCCAATCAATATCAGTTGGTATCTCAATAGCAGTTGCGGTGGGTGTCGGTTCTGGTGTGGCAGTGGCTTCTGGTGTGGGTGTAGCAGTGGCAGTTGGTGTGTTTTCTGGAGTTGGTGTTTTAGTCATAGTGTGAGTAGCTTCTGGACTAACACTAACTATTTCAGTTTCCACATTTGGTTCTAGGGTAATTTCTTCAGTTTGACCGCTTGTTGCCTGGGTTTCTGGAATTACTCCTTCTGGAACGCAACTGGTAAGCATAAAACTTGCCACCACAATTGGGGCTAAGACTTTATAAAGATCAGCTTTTATTTGGGCAATTTTGGCTTCAATTTGCTCTTTACTGAGTTTTTTTTGTTCGATATTTGACATAAGTTTGCTTTTTTTTAGTTTTGATATTTTCTGATATGTTAATAAACTTAATACTAGCCGTAGGGGCAGCCCTCTGTGGCTGCCCGTTGCAAAATTAGTAGACATAGTGGTCTATCTCATCAAATACATTTTTAGACCTTTTCTCCTAAAGAATGTATAGCTAGAAATATTTCCAATTTATAATGATATTCCAATTCACTCAAAAATCTCAGTGTACTATTCCCATTGATACAACCACAAACCAGATCACGATCGTCACAAAGGTCATCCATTCTGCAACAGCCAGACCCCATACTTGCGGGCGGGTGATATCGTCAGGTGATAAAGCCTCCGCCGCACTGCGGTCCACCGTGCTGAGTAGATAGATCAAAATCCCAAAAGCGATGATCCCGGGCAGCCCGGCCAGGGCATACACCCTGGGGAGCACCTCCACCCCTCGAGGTTGAAACCCAATCGCAAGGCTGACGATGATGATAAAAAACAACCCCGACCAGAAAAAGGTCATAGCGGCTATTGTATGGGGTTTAATGTTACTCATAGGAAAAATCCCAACAAAGGTAACGCTGATGGCATACACAATGCCAATCGCCATGCTGATTTTTGCCAGGGTACCCGGCAGCCATAAGCCCAGGCTGATGCAGGCAACCAGCAGGCAAAGCCCCGTCAGGATCAGGCCGAGGTTAAAGACCCACGCCAACCGTGAGACGCCCACATAGCCCAACTCCGAAATAAAATGGTTCAGCGGTGAATAAGCTTCACCCTTCTTGCCATGATAAGCCAAACCTGAGATCAAAAATGACAGGCTGGCGATGCTGACCCCCACCAAACTCAAGGTTTTAAAGATTGTAATATCCATCAAAAATGGCATCAGTGTCCTGCTTCTAACCACCCATTTAAAGGGTTATGGCATCATTGCTAAAAAATTTCGATATAAACTCGCAATAGGCTGAAGCTTATTCTGGCTCCTGACCGGGTTTGCGAATGAGGAACATGATCAGGCTCATCACCCAAAGGAGCAGCAATCCCACGTGCATGGCGTACAGGGCAGGTGTCAGAAAGAAATCCCGCCAATTGCTGACATATTCCGGATCATAAGCTGAAAGCTCAAAAGGACAGACCAGTTCAAAAAAGGTGGGGTAGGTGCGTAAAATCCAGGCGGTCAGCAACGCCGCCAAGAAATTGACGGCGATCATCCCCACCAACATGATTGTCACCTGCTGCTTGTTGAGCCGGTAGATAAAGATGGCTAAAACGATAACCCCCACAATATAAGTTGTCAGCGTAATAAAATGTTCTGGTTGCAATGGGAATAAGATGCCCAGTTTCCGCCAATTCCAATACCACAAAAAGGCAGAAAGCAAGACCAAAGAACTCCCTAAAAGCAAAAAATGCCATTTTCGTAATTTTCGTGTCAACGGCAAATCCGTCCGCTTGATTGGTTCAGGCTGTTGAGGTGACATGTCTTCCTCCTACTACGATTTTATCACGGGAGAAATTAGGCAATAACCCGGATTTGTACAATGCTTTGAATTGTGATCTTATTTGACGAGCTTTGAAATCGTTCTGAAACTGGGGTGCTTGGATGTGCGGATCAGCTCAAACAGCGCCATTTCAATACTGGTGATTGTGGCACCGGCGTCATGGAAACGCTGCAGCGCTAAATCGTGATTTTCTTGCGTGCGGGAGAAGACGGCGTCACTCAGCACATGGACGGTATAACCGGCATCGATCAGGTCCAGCCCAGTTTGTAAAACGCACACGTGCGCCTCGATGCCCGTCAGCAGGACTTGCTTGCGCTCTGTTTTATTGAGCGCCACCATGAAGTCCGGTTCCCGCATGGCGCTGAAGACCGCCTTGGGGTAAACGGTAACCTGCTCGAAGAGCGCTTCAAGATCAGGCATGAGGGGACCCAATTTGTCAGGTACCTGCACCGTCGGGAGGATGGGGATGGCCAAAGCCTGGCAGCCTTTGATCATGCGGGTTAGATTGAGTAGCACCAATTCTTTACGGTTGACGATATCCGCCAACCGCTGTTGAAAATCGACCATGACGAGCACAGTTTCAAGAGTGTTGATCATCGTACCTCCATGATGTGAACGATTTCCCCAATTATACCGCGAGCCTTTGGAATTTATCGAGGTAGATAAATATCAAGTTCATTAAAAATTTTGAGGAAAATCCGCCATATTCATGATTAAGATAGCCCCACCATACAATCTCACATCTGTTTAGACCGAATAAATGGGGCACAATGGCTCGAGGAAGGCACATTCAGCCTCCTCTCCCTCAGATGTGAGGGAGAGGACTGAGGTGAGGGTGCCAAATGTTTATTAAGAATTATGATAAACTACCTCTATGGCCAAGTTAGAAATACGCAATTTCGCTCAAAACCTACGAAAAGGCCAAACACCAGCGGAACAATTATTGTGGTCAAAACTGAGATCGCGAGGTCTATCAAATTTAAAATTCCGCCGTCAACACCCCATTGATAATTACATTTTGGACTTCTACTGCAGCAAAGCCCATCTGGCCATAGAAATCGATGGGGGACATCATCTGGAAAAGGGAAATCTTGAAAAAGATATAGAAAGAACAGCACACCTCAATCAAAAAGGGATCCGCGTCATCAGGTTCTGGAACGATGATGTGCTCGAGCATCTAGATGACGTGGTTGCAGAAATTTATGCAGCGCTCCGTGAAATTATGTCAGAACAAGAAAAAAAGTGAAGAAGCGGTAATCCTTCACCCTGCCCTCTCCCTTTTTGAAAAAGGGAGAGGGTTTTTCTAATAGCTCTGGAAATCATGCTCAAACCGGTTGCCATTGACTTAAAATTGCCGGTCCTACATTTAGAGAAAGACTACTTACATGGCTTCACAAATCCAATTCAAACCGCTCAAGCCAAGACTTTAAGCCTCCTCTTCCTCAGATGGCAGGGAGAGGACTATTTACATAGCTTACCCATTGAAAAATTGCTTCCACTCCTGGATTTAGGCAGAGATTATTTACCAGACCTTATAAATCCAATTCAAACCGCTCAAGCCAAGACTTTTAGCCTCCTCTCCCTCAGATGGCAGGGAGAGGGCTATTTACATAGCTTGCCCATTGACAAATTGCTTCCAATCCTGGATTTAGGCAGAGATTATTTACCAGACCTTATAGATCCAATTCAAACCACTCAAGCCAAGACTTTAAGCCTCCTCTTCCTCAGATGGCAGGGAGAGGGCTATTTACATAGCTTGCCCATTGAAAAATTGCTTCCAATCCTGGATTTATGCAGAGATTATATACCAGACCTTATAGATCCAATTCAAACCGCTCAAGCCAAGACTTTTAGCCTCCTCTCCCTCAGATGGCAGGGAGAGGGCTATTTACATAGCTTGCCCATTGACAAATTGTTTCCAATCCTGGATTTAGGCAGAGATTTACCAGACCTTATAGATCCAATTCAAACCGCTCAAGCCAAGACTTAAAACCTCCTCTCCCTCAGACGTGAGGGAGAGGATTGAGGTGAGGGTGCCATTTTCCGAAGTTCTCAATAATCTCCCCATCAACAATTAAATTTACACTCAAATGCATCCTCATTAGCTTGATATAATAAACCTATGAATGACGAGAAAAACCGTAGCACCGAAACCAGTGCCTTTGGCTCACCCGGGCGGGCCAGCCACGACTCCTCCCGCTTCTACAACAGCCGCATGTATGAAAACCTGCCCGACCCTGACCCCCAGCCCTATCACGAGAATCCTATCCAACCAAGCACCCTAAACCAGATCTTCTGCAAATCCAGCGAATCGATGGATGAGCTCCCCAATAACTCCATCCACTTGATGGTCACCTCACCCCCCTACAACGCCCAAAAGGAATACGACCAGGACCTGACCCTGCAGGAATACCTGGCCATGCTTGACCGGGTCTTTGCGGAGTCCTACCGTGTGTTGGTGCCCGGCGGACGGGCTTGCATCAACATCGCCAACCTCGGCCGCAAACCCTACCTCCCGCTGCACAGCTTCATCATCGACCTGATGTTGGATCTTGGATTCCTGATGCGCGGCGAGATCATCTGGAACAAAGCCGCTAGCGCCAGCCCCTCTACCGCCTGGGGCAGTTGGATGTCAGCCAGCAACCCCGTCCTGCGCGATGTCCATGAATATATCCTCGTCTTTTGCAAAGGGAGCTTCCAGCGCCCCCAAGATGAGCGCCAAAACACCATTCAGAAGGATGATTTTCTCGCCTGGACCAAGTCCGTCTGGGATTTTTCCGCCGTGCAGGCGCGCAAAATCGGTCACCCGGCGCCCTTTCCGGTCGAATTACCCCATCGCTGTATTCAACTGTACACCTACCTTGGGGATGTCGTTCTCGATCCCTTCGCCGGCAGCGGCTCAACAGCAATCGCTGCCCGAGATGATGGTCGTCATTTCGTCGCCTATGAGATTGATCCCGATTATTGTCAATTAGCTCGATCGCGCCTGGCTGAACAAGCCTGAAATCCCCTCTGGATTAATGGACATCCACCGCCTGTGACAACCGATCAATCGTCCGCGCAATATAGTCATCCCCATCGATGACCAGTTGGATCGCCCCCTGGGGGCACACTTCCACACAATTCCCGCAGCCCCGACATTCCTCTGAAATCACGGCGCGGCCGTCCACAAGCCTGATCGCATCAATGAAACACACATCCTGAATGCATAGTCCACAGCCGATGCAGTCCTCGCTTACTTCCAGGTGCACGCCTGGCATACGCTCAATTTTCTTCTGCAGTTTAGGCGCTAAATTGGGGATAAACCGGAATAAGCAACAACACGGGCAGCAATTGCAGATGGTCATCAGCTTGGTGGAGGGCTTGACCCCCATCCAAACCGAATCGATCTTGTCCCGCCCGACCAGGTGCACCAATCCCGCCTCTTCAGCGCGTTTGATGTGCGCCAGGGCTGTTTCCTTATCAACCAATTTGCCCAGCTTTGGGTTGATATCCAGCACAGCCTCCCCCAGGAAGATGCAGCCGATGTCGTGATTGTAATCTTCACAATTAGCAGCATCACGGCAGATGCACTTGTTCATCAGAAAAATATGCCCGGCTTCTTCGATAAAATGCTGGATCACAGTAGAAGGCACCACGAAATTTTCGGGTTCATCTATAGCCTGGTTGATGACTACCGTGTCCTTGGGCAGATAAAACAAGGCGTCCCCGGTTTGGTGACCGTTGAACAAGGCGCGTTCCATGAGTGGCCCAATCAATGGCCACTTGGTCATCTCAGCGCCAATAAAACGCAGAGAGAAGCTCCTTTTTAACATTTTCACAAACCATAATGGACTTGCCATACCAGGTCACACATTTTCAACAGTAAAAGGGTCAGGTAGTTTAGGAACCAGGCAAATCGGATGGACCTGGTGATCCTAAAAACATGTTCAATTATAATATACGAGTAATCATCAAGCGCAGTTGCATCAGCTCTTAATTGTCTCTTAACCTCAAATTTTCCAGATAAAAAACCTATAAAAAGTATATTTCATAGGGGACAACTTTCTTTTGCACCACCTCGTGGGGCCGTGCCGAAACATTTTCATATGTAACAACGAATTTGATAATCTCGTTGGGGTCGACCTTTGCCTGCACCCTCTTACGGGGCCGTTTCGACCCTTTAGGAGACAATCTCAATATGTTTTTATATATGAATACAATATTTTCATTCTCGCAGAGGTCATAATTTTTCTTCGCCCTTAAGATATCTATTTTTTTCCTTTTCTTGGAGGACAACCACGGCTTAAAGAGTGTTTCGCGAAGGGTTGCCCCTACGAATCGTTGAAATTCGTAGGGGTCGGCCTCCGTGCCGACCCTATGTGAGATTATTTCGACCCGTCTTTCAAATGCAACAATATATTTTTCTTTCGTAGAGGTCGACCTTAGCTTGCACTCTCTTTTGAGGCAGTGTCGACCCTTTAATGACCAGTGTCCAACCATGTTATCTCGAGTAAATTCAATAGCACCAATTTCGTTGAGGTTGACACCTGTTTGTCACCTTAGAATGCCCTTTTTTACCCTATTTTTGGTGGGCTGACACTGCCCCCTTCGGGGGGCATAGGCAGGTCAGCCCCTACGACAAATTGAAATTCGTTTATCCTTATTACGAACAACACAAATCTTGGGCCTGGGACCACACAAACAGTATCATTCATATTAGAATAAAAATTGATATTTGTTTATCCAGTATTCTGAAATTCAAAAGGAATCAACCGATGTTCGTTTATCTCAGCAAATTACTCCCCCTCTTTGTGTACCCCCTGGGCTTGATCACCATCTTAATCATCATCGCGATAATTCTGAAAAAACGTCTCAAATGGCAGCGGGGCTTACTGATCGCCACCTTGTTGATCTTACTGCTCAGCAGCAACCGCTGGGTCAGCACCGCCCTGGTCCGATCCCTGGAATGGCGCAACCTGCCCGCCCAAACCACACCCCAGGCTGAAGTGATTGTCCTTTTAGGCGGTGGCACCGATCCCTACGAAGCACCCCGCCCAATGACGGAAATCAACAGCGCCGGGGACCGTGTCCTCTATGCCGCCAAGCTCTACCGCGAAGGCGCCGCCCCCATTATCTTGGCCAGCGGCGGCACGGTCAACTTTACACCCGACCGAGTCAGCACCCCCGCTGAAGACATGGCGGACCTATTGACCTTCCTCGATGTCCCCGCCAGCGCCATTTGGCAGCAAAATAAGTCGCAAAACACCTATGAGGACGCCTTGTATTCAACCGAACTCCTGGCTGAGCAAGACATCGAGACCATCATCCTGGTGACGTCAGCCATCCACATGCCCCGTGCTCTTGCCTTATTCGAAGCCCAGGGTTTGACGGTCATCCCCGCGCCGGTTGATTTTTCAGTCACCGAGCAAGGCTGGCAAAATCTTCTCAACCCAGGTCTCGACGAAGCCGTCTTGTATTTTTTGCCCAATGTCAGCGCGTTGAATTCAACCACCAACGCGTTGAAGGAGTATTTGGGGATATTTATTTATCGTTTACGGGGGTGGCTGTAATACTCAGCCGGCCATATACGCAATACTGAGAGTTCCTGGTCCGGTATGGGCGCCGATCACCGGGCTGACAAAACTGGTTATCCCTTCAATGGCATTAAAACGCTCAAGGGCTTCTGCCATCAGGGCCTGGTTTTCATCCGCAGCAGCAGCGTGAAAGGTTGAAATTCTGACAGGGGATCGGCCAGCGATATCCCGCTCAACCAGCTCAAGCATGCGCTGCACGGCTTTCTTACGAGACCTCACTGATTCCACTAGTTCAATCTTCCCATCGCGGATTTCCATAATCGGTTTGAGGTTCAAAGCCGAGCCCAATAAGCGCTTGGCGGTGTTGATGCGGCCACCTTTATTAAGATATTCAAGGGTGTCCACAGTGAAATAAACACCAATTTTCGGATAAACCGCCTTTGCCAGAGCCAAGCATTCTTGCAGGTCTGCCCCATCCCTAGCTGCCCGGGCAACGGTTATCACCATAAAACTCAATGCCATCGATACCAGTTGAGAATCCAAAATTTCAATGGGTTCTCCTGGAAAATTGGCTTGCGCCTGTAAAGCCGAGTCCACTGTCCCTGAAATGCCGCTGGAGATCAGCATGGCTAATACCCCATAATCTTGCGCTAATAATTCCTCAAACAGATTGTTAAAATTCGATACGCTGACCTGGCTGGTGGTTGGGATGGATTTGGAGTCCGCCAAACGCGTATAAAATTCCTCCGCCTTGATATCGACACCATCGTAATAGGTCTCCCCGTCCCAATGCAGGGTCAGGGGCACCACATGAACCCCCAAACTATCCACAAACTCCTGGGGTAAATAAGCACTGCTGTCCGTCACGATGGCTACTTTTTTCATCCATGCTCCTTTAAATCCGTCTGGCGTTCTTGTTTTAAGCTCTCAAAAACTCTCAAATCAATTTTGTGGTCTAATTCTATTCTAATCTATCAAAAAAAGGTATCCAAAGAGGCGGTTTTAAGGCATCTTCACCCATCAATAAGAATTTGAAGACGCTTTTGATAGCTTAAGATAGTCTGATTATAATAAACTCTACTACGGTAAGTCGATTCAAACCAACGCATCCTTGAATTTCATTGTATCAAAGATTCGATCAACCTATGAAGGAAAACTTATGAAACTAAAAACGAAACATCTAACCTGGATCCTCGCGATTGTCGTCGGGATCCTTTTCGACCAATTAATGTGGGAAAAACCCGCCGGAGTCAACATCGTCATCCTCATCATGCTGGCATTACTGGTCGGCTTTATCCCGTTTTGGATGGAGAAAATACACATCCCCCTCAAATCCTATCTGCTCCTGATCCCCGTCTTCACCTTTGCGGTGCTGACCGTCTTCCGATCAGAGCCCTTCACCAACCTGATCAACGCCGGCATCATCTTGTTCTCCCTGATCCTGCTGACCATCACCTTGCGCAACGGATTGTGGCCTCAATTTTTATTGCGAACCCACATCGAGCAGTTTATCAAGTTTTTCCTATACGAAGTGGTCGGCGGCGCCCTTTTCTTCACCAAAATCAAGCCGGAGCAGCCCTCCCCAGAGATGGGTGAAGCGCAAGAAGTCCCTGAGGATTCTTCAGAAAAGGACCTTCGTCAGGCGCAGAAAAAAGCAAAATGGGCGCAATGGGCACCTTACCTGCGCGGCTTAGCTTTGGCTGTGCCAATCCTGATCATCCTCAGCGCCCTGTTAGCAGCTGCGGACCCCATTTTTGAGACTCGGATCAACGATATCCTGACCAATTTATTTTCGAGGTTCACCTTCGATAACCTGGGGGAGACCCTCTTCCGTATATTCTACATTGTGGTCCTTGCGTACATTTTACTGGGAGCAATCTATTTTGCCCTGGTGCAGAGCGAAAAATTAACCACAGAGGATTGGGAAGATTCCGCCCCCAAATCCTTCCTGGGGTCCGTTGAAGCGACCATCGTCCTGGTGGCAGTCAACCTGCTGTTCTTGGCTTTTGTGATTTTGCAGTTCAACTACTTGTTTGGCGGTGGTCAGAACATCAGTGCCACCGGCTTCACCTATGCAGAATACGCCCGGCGCGGCTTTTTTGAGCTGCTGGCTGTAGCTCTGATCAGCCTGGGCTTGTTCTACGGCCTGAGCTTGTTCACCAAACGGGAGACCAAAGCCCAAAAACTGCAATTTTCAATTTTAGGCTTGCTGTTGGTGGCATTGGTGGGCATCATCCTGGTATCAGCCTACACCCGTTTGCGGCTCTATGAGCTAGCATACGGATTCACCACCCTGCGCACCCTGGCGCACATTGCCATGATTTTCGTGGGCGTGCTGCTGGCTGCGGCGGCGGCTTTGGAGATCACCCAGCGTATGGATCGGGCAGCTCTGGTGCTGATTGTCGCCTTGTTCGTCTTTGGAATGACGGTCAACCTGCTGAACGTGGATCGGTTTGTGGCACATCAGAACATTGCCCGGGTTCTCAACCCCTCTGAGAGCACCAGTGACACCCCCTTGGATAGCGGTTACCTGTTCACCTTGTCCTACGATGCCATTCCAGTAATGGTCGAAACCTTCGCCGACCCCCAAACCCCTCAAAATCTGCGGGATGACCTGGGCGGTGTGTTAGCCTGCCGTTTGGCGACCATGGATGACGACCGTGAGGAACCCTGGACGTCTTACCATCACAGCCGAGCCCAAAGCAAAGCGCTGTTATTATCCCTGGCAGACGACCTGACAAAATACCCCACCTTCAACGACATGGGTTGGTTTGTGGAGGTCAACGGGGAGGTACGCAATTGTTATGGCTACCCCGACACCTACGACATGCCAATGGACTGAGTTACAGACTAATAACCATCCTCCGAAGGTCTGGGAAACAAAGTCGCCAGCGCTTCGGGGGCATATTTTTCCACCAGATCGGCTGAGATGCCGTTCAGCCTACAAATTTCAGCGTACAAATCTACACTGGGCCGCCGGATCCGTGCCTGGGTCTCCAAATCTAAGCCCCACAAGCCAAAACGTTGACTCCATCCGCGCTCCCATTCGAAATTATCCACCAGCGACCAGTGGAAGTAGCCTTCCACCGGGAGGTTGTCGTTCATCGCACGCCATAAGGCGTACAGGTGTTCCACGATGTAGCGCGGCCGCAGGTCGTCCTGGGAATCCTCGACCCCATTTTCCGTGATGATCATTGGCAGGTCGTATTTGGCACCCCACCGCACGCTCTCAGCCAATACCTGGGGCAGGTGGGCGATGAAGCCCGTCTCGCTGAGGATTGCATCCGGTGGGTAGAAACGTTGGGTGTACATATTCTCGCGAGCAAAGGGGGCAAACCGCACCAAATCGGTTGTGTAATAATTCAAACCTAGAAAATCCAGTTTTCCGGCCACCTCCGGAATGCGCTCCTTTTTGATAATGGTGTTGAAGATACCGTCCTTGATCGCCCGGGGGAACAGGTCATTGAACAGGGTATGCAGGGCTTTGGCAGCCAGAGTGTCAAAGGGGGAAGCAGAGGCCGGTTTGAACCCGCGGTAGTTGATCGCCACCCCCACCCGTGCCTGGGGCTGCATGTCGTGAATGGCGTCATAGGCTTTGCCGTGGGCACGAATCATATGCTTCATCACCAGCAGGGCCGTGTTCAGGTCTTTTTTACCCGGGGGGAAGGCACCCTCCAGGTACCCCGAGACCATGAAGACATTGGGTTCGTTGATCGTCACCCACAGGTTGCAGTAAGGCATCAGGGCTTGCACGGATTTATGCACAAATTTGGCGAACAGGTCCACCACCACTTCGTTTTCCCAACCACCCATCTCCGCCACCCAGATTGGATCGGTGAAGTGGTGCAGGGTCACCATAGGGGTCATCTTGCGGTCGCGTAAGCCCATCAGCATCTCTCGGTAGCGGTCCAGGGCATCCTCATCCCATACGTCCGGGGAGGGTTGGATGCGGCTCCAGGCGATTGAGAGCCTGTGCGCGTTCTGACCTGTCGCCTGGGCGCGGTCAAAGTCCTCCCGCCAGCGTCCGCCCCACCAATCGCAAGCCAGGCCGGCTTTATCGCCGTTGAGGATGCGCCCCTCTTCCGCCTCCCACGCAGCCCAGTTATTGTTGGTATGTCGCCCTTCTACCTGGTGGGCCGCCGTAGCCGTTCCCCACAAAAACCCTTCCGGAAAATAATACGTGCCTTTGACCATCATCAATGATTGCTCCTGTTATCCATGATGAACACAATTTTATCTTGCACTAATGATATCGTAATTTTTTCTGATTTGTATTTAGATTTACTTCAATATCAAATCTTTCGTATGTCAGGGTCCGATTGCCTGCCCCGAGTCTGAAAGCCGTGAGGATGACCACGGTATTTTTTACAATTTAATAATTATGATAAATCTTCTTATGAATTCTTATTCATTTCGGCGCAGTGAAAACCCCACTGCGCCCTACAAAAAGATTCTTCTTAATCGAGAAAAAAGCCCTGTAGGTCGGGGTCCGATTATGACCCCGACGCTTTTGTCAAAATATAATAAACTATGAAAACTTTACCCAGAAATATATTATATAAAATGGCATAGTGACAAACTGCGCCCCACGAAAAGATCTTTCTTATTGGGGAAAAAAATATCCCAATCAACAGATTATTGTATAATGCTTCTATGCCAAATTATCGACGAGTCAAAATCAAAGGTGGCACCTATTTCTTCACCCTCGTTACTTACAAGAGACAAAATATTTTCTCAATACCTGAAAATAGGGAGCTATTCCTCGAATCAATCAATCACGTAAAAAATTATCATCCATTTCATGTAATAGCTTATTGTATTTTGCCTGATCATATTCATCTGTTAATCCGTCTGCCTGAAGATGATGACAATTTTTCATTGCGGATATCGGAAATCAAGAAACAATTCTCAAAACTTTATACTAAAAATATTGGCCAATCCCCAGCAAAAATTGCTGGACTTGCCAAATCAGGAGAAAGTGGCCTTTGGCAAAAAAGGTTTTGGGAACACACCATCCGCGATGAAGAAGATTTACATCGCCATATGGATTACATCCATTACAACCCTGTCAAACATGGATTGGTCAATCGGGTTAAAGGTTGGCCAAATTCAAGCTTTTTTGATTACGTCAAAGCAGGAAATTATGAGATTGATTGGGGAGAAGCTTATCAGGAATATAATGAGAAGCAGAGATTTGGAGAGTGACTTGAATTTATGTAGGTCGGGGTCTGGTTTTGACCCCGACGTTTTTGATTTCAATTTTAAAAAAACAAATAAGGTGAAGAAACTAATTCCATATCGGCGTGGTGAAAACCCCACCACGCCCTACGAATAATCAATATTCATGAATGTATATCGGGGTTGATTGCATCATCCCCCCCATTTCATTTTAGAGGATAGAACACCCTACCTGACAAATCATGTGTCCTATTGAAATCTAGGGAAATTTTATTTATAGTTATAGTATACATCTCATCATATTGTCACCAGCAGGGGATTGAGATGCAAAAACAAGGGCGCGGGGTGATCATTTCCCCACAATGTCCAACTAAGCCAGATCAATTTCAAACCGATAATAACTCATCATTAGGAAGAGGCTTGTCATGAAAGGTAGGTCTAAAAACTCGTTAATCCTCCTTCTGATTGCTTTGCTTTTGTTTGCTTGCCAAACCGAAATCTCACCAACAACCAGTTCAACAACCCCAGTGCTGACAAACACCGTTATTCCACCTACTCACACTCTCACCATCACGCCTTCGCGCATGCCAAGCCTGACCCTCACACCCAGCCCAACATCAGATACCTCTGCAACCGATGCGCAAGGGAATCTGGTCTGTGTTGTGATTAACCCTGAAATATCCATTGACACAGCAATATTCGAAAAGCCAGAATTTCAAAACGAACTACAAGATTATTTAAACGCAGGCGGCGATCCCTTGAAACTCCCCCAATATCTTGCTTCAGACCCTTCAGTTCAAGAACCAAACTTAATCGCTGTTTATCAACCCGATTTTGACTCCGATCAAATAGCGGATGTCTTGGTGACCGTTACCCTGTCCATATCTGGTGGCTATGGGGAATCCCATGTTTACGCGTTTCTATGCCGGAATGGCGGTTATCAAAGCCACATCTTGTTCCGCAGGGCTGGCGCCGGCAGTCGTGGGGAAGGATTGTATGCCGGCGGAGGTGCTCAGATCGAAAGCCTCGAGGATTTGAATCAAACAGGCAACATTGATCTCTTATTCTCGGTGAATTGGCCAGGGTATGCTGAATACTTTCTATTAACCTGGGAGGATGATCAATTTCGTAGTTTGATCTCGTATATGGATGAGCTTGGCCTTCAGCGATCTTACTTCGAAGTAAACCAGGGAAATTTCCAAGTAGAAGACGTGGACGGGGATGGGATCTTTGAGTTGCTTGTTATTCCCATAAATTCTCAAACATCGGCATTTGAGACATGGTATTGGGATGGGGAACAGTATCAGTTGTTAGATAAGTGATTTACAAGTCAGGAAAATTGATCACATTTCTGGCCTTTACAACGCGCAGTTAATCAGATATAGAAACCAAGACCACCGCCGGGTTGTCATCACGAGGCGGCCGCTAGGCCGCCGTGGTGATCTCAGCAGTGGACAAACGATTCCTTTTTTTGTAGGTTAGGTATGGTTGCTTAGCAACCTACCTGACAAATCGAACATATCATTCATTAACGGTTCTATTTGTCACGTTACAAAAATAACCCACACCGGGTTGTCATCACGAGGCGGCCGCTAGGCCGCCGTGGTGATCTCAGCAGTGGACAAACGATGCCATTTTTTGTAGGTTAGGTATGGTTGCGCAGCAACCTACCTGACAAATCAAATATTTCATCAATTAATGGTCTTGTATATCAATAACAGATTCCAGATGATTTCACGGATCGCCTCATCCCCGCCTCCCTCTCGGCGATGCTGTGGGCAACCGTCCAGCTTGTTACGCCAGCGCTTGTAAACCGTCATCAAATTGGCATTGACCTCCAATGTCCCGCAGCAGGGATGGTAATGGCTGCTGATTTTCAAGCGCTCCCCATCATATTTTCCACCTTCGATCTTAAACATCATCACACAATCCAGCAGGTCCGGACCGGCAAAGCGCAGACCGTGCTCCCCGTCCGTTTGGATTAATCTCACCGCCCCTGCCTCATCTGCATGCATTTTTACCACCTTTTCAAAAAATTAAAGAACTTTTGTTCTAATTATAGCGCTAATCTGGTCATCCAAACCTTAAAAAATCCCTTTTTTGGCATATTTCGTGCAAACATTTAACTATGATCAAGAAACTTACCCTCCTCCTTTGCTTTGCTATATTCCTAGCGGCCTGCACACCGACCCCCAGCCCTACGCCGACGCCCACCAGCACCGCCACTCCGACCGTAGTCCCCAGCGCCACGCCCACGCCGACCCCCACACTCACCCCCAGCGCCACCCCCATCCCCCTTTCTACCCTGGAGATGGGCGGCATCTATCGCACTTTCACCGCCGCCTACAATCCCGATCTGTGGGACACAGGGTCCAATGACTTCGGCAACATCCTGACCCTTAAAACCGACCCCGACTGCCAGGTCCATGAGAACATCCCGCGCGGCGTGCCGGCTGAGACCGAGATCCGCCAATTCCAAGCGCAATACGGCCCCTACACCGTGGACGTCGCCCAATACATGACAGCGGACAGCGAGGTCTTCCTCGAGGTGATCGATTTCAACGCCGAGAGCGTCTATATGGCCATCGAAACCGGTGCCGATCCCGCCGCCTGCCTGTCCGCCGGCCGTTCGGTTGTGGAAGCCTCCGCCCAAATGGGCTTTTCAGAAACCCCGTAAATCCTCCATCACGAAGCACCTCAAGGGTTGATCCGCACGCGCCCCGTCTGGGGGTAGTAAGTCACCCTTTCGATGAAGGTCGCCGGCAGGCGCTGGCCATCAAAGGGGTCAGTGAGGTGTGCTGTCATCAGCCGGGCATACTTCCCCACCGGCGGGGCCCAGGGTGGAATAGGAACCCCATCCATCGTGAACATGCGGCATTGCGCGTCCACATAAATTTCAGGCTCCCGGGAGTCAGGCTGTTCATAAAAGCGCAGTCCCCGATCCGCTGAAAGATCCGCCAGCAGCCTGCGCCCATCGGACGTACCCAAGGCCATCAGCTCTTTCACCGCCGCTAGGCAGTTGACCGGTTTAACCCGATAGGGACAAATATCGATCCCTGTCGGCGCAACCCCCACCCGTGCCAAGAACTGGTCCCCAGAGCCAACCGCCGTCGCCAGCAAATCAGCGCTGTCGCACACAAACCCCAATTTAAAATACAGATCCGGCTGATAGGGATAGATGCTGGATGGGATCAGGCTCCAGGACGGCGTCGTGCTGCTCTGGTAATACGCCTTGCCCTCCGCATAATGGGCCTCTTCATCGATCTTGATATGGAAATAATGGGAGCTGTCGACCAAATTCGCATCCACCGCGACGAAGTAATCCTCCCCCGTCCCCAGGTTGACGGGCGGTTCAAAGGTGAAGCTCACCCAGGCATAAGTCCCCTCCGGCACAGTGATGGCAGGGACCGATCCTGAGGTGGCGAGCAGGGCGTCGGGTTTTCCGGTGACGTCCGTCGCATACAGGGTAGCCGTCAGGGTGCGGGTATCGGCGCCGGTACGGCTCAACAGGAAGGCAGCGGTCTGAAGAGCAAGGTCTTCTGCCACATAAAAGGCCTGCCCGGGTTTGCGCCGGATGGCACTGTCATCAAATTGAAAGCTCCCCGGCCCATCGGTGTTGGCCAGGTAGCCGTAGGGAAAGATGAAGTTGGACCAACCCAAAGTCTCAAACCAACCCGAACAGGTCAGGATTGCTGTCGGCTGTGCCACAGCGCTGGATTGGGATAAGTCCGATTTCGGCCAGGCGGATTCCACCAAAAAGGTTTCCGCCAGAAATTGGGCGAAATTTCCGTCGATTTCCTCCTGGGTGAGGATGACTTGTTTGACCCCATACACCGCCTGGGAGGTCTTATCCTCTACGGGCGCGGTGGTGAGGGTCTCCGCGGCTGTCCCCGGCTGGGTCAGGGTGGTGTAAGCGACGGTCACGTGGTTGTAGAGCTGGTCGATGTCCACGGACAAGGTCACATCTTCAAAAAAGAGGGTGATTTTGGCAACAAACCCCCACCAGACCGGCTCAAAGCGCTCATCACAGACCGTGGCAGGGCAGCGCAGCAAGCGGGTCAGGTCCAGGAGTTTTTCCAGCGGTCCTAACAGGCGCAGGGTGGCTCTCTCGGGACCGCCTTGTGCGCACCAGGTCAGGGAGGTCACTTCCGGGTCCAAGCCGATGGGGATCGGGGCAGAAAAATCACGGGTGCTAAAAGAAACTTTGAAGTTCATAGGATGTTCGTCCTTTTACGGTAATAGGCGATCACCTTCACGCTGTCATTAATCACCACGTTGTTGGCATCGTTAGTCCACAGGAAGATAAAACGGCTGGTGCGCCCCGGGAACAGCATCAAAGAACCACCCAGGGGGATGTGGTATTGGATTTCCTTATTTCCCGATGCCGTGCGCACATTGCACAAGCCGCTGGCCTGGTCATAGACGAACACATCGCCCTGGGTCATGTTGAAAAAGCCCTTGAACTGCATGGCGTAATCCAGGGGTAAGAGGGTCAACTGGTCAAAGGCGATCGCATAGGTGGACGTATTGTCCTTGAAGCCATAGATCGCCAGGGTCAAGCCCTTGGGGTCCAGGTCCCGCAGGGTCTGGTGCGGCGGCAGGTTGAGGGGCGGGAACAAGAGGTAGCCGTAATCCGGATCGGCGTACACCGGATCAGTCTCGTAAATCAGGTCGGAGCCATCCAGCAGGGCGCACTTCAAATACAGATCCGTGTAGGCGTGCTTGCTGAACCAGTGCAGGATCGGCCGGTAGGCTTTGTAGTCCAATTTTTCCATGGTCCCATCGGAAATGGCGACGCTTGCCAGGGAGGTCCATGTATCGGCAGACCAGGACAGGAGGCGATAGGAACCATTGATAGCGCCCCCGCTGTAAAGCAGGGTCCCACCGCTAAAGTCGCTCGCAGGGTGGTAGAAATGCGCCTCCCCGCGATCATCCCCGATGTTGTGATACATCCCAATCAGCAAATCCTTGAGGGTCGAAGCCGCCGTCAGGAATTCAACTTCCAATTTGACCGGTGCCGGCAGGGAGGTTTCGATCCCGCTGTGCTTGGTGTAGACCGAGTTGAAGTCCGACGCGCCGGCATCGCTATGGTTGACGATCGTCACACCGGTGACCACATCGCTGCTGGTACGGCTGGAGAGGGGCACCGAATAAAGCCCCTTGTCAAACCAGGGCGGCCGGGTGTAGTGCAGGCTCAGCAACAGTGAACCCTTGCGGGCGGTCAGGTATCCCTCCCGGTTGACCGCCAGGCGCAGGTTGCTGATAGGGGTGCGGGTGGTCGTGTCCCCATGCGCCTGCTGAAAGCGCAGGTATTGCGGGGAGGTATAGGTACCGCCTTCGTATAACTGGGCTCGCAGCTTGATCTGGTTGAACCGGTCCAGAACCGCTTGAATCTGCGCTGGCGTGCCGGCAATCTCCACCTCGATGTGCTCTGCAATGGTGGGTTGGTCCTCAAAATTGAAAAAGCAAGCCGTGCGGCGGTAAGGGGGGCTGATCAATTCCCCGTGGATCACGGTAATGCCGGAAGAATCACCGATGGCAATCTGGTTCATCCGAATTCCTGCCCTTCTTCCCATTCCCAGGGTGAATAGGGTGCGTCTTCCGCTTCCTGGAATTTTCTAAGCCTGACCCCTTCAAGCTGCCCTTCAAAGGCTGCCATGGTCTTATCCCTGTGTTTGATCAACGCATCAATATCCTCCCGTACCGGGGAAGCCTCCTCAAACCGCTCAGAAACCCGGTTGGCCAGGGTATAAGCCGTCGCCCCCAACACCAAAACCTGGACATCCGCCTCCTCGATGGTGGTCTCAGTTGCGCCATCCAGGCCGTTGAGGGTCAGGGCACACCCGTAAACACCAGAAAGCTCCGCCAGGGCAGATCGGACCGCCTGGTCGAGGGTCTCAGCCGACCAGATCAGGTTGGTTGTGTCCCCCAGGGTGAGCTCAACCCAATCGCGCAGGGTCGCCAGTGTAGTCGTCATAATTCATCCTTTTTAAAACATATTAAAATTATCATTTTCTCAATTGATGCTTCTCTATAGGATTTCAAATTAAAACCTCCTTGTTTTTCCGTAGGGGTAGGCCTTAGCTTGCACCCCCTTGTGGGGCCGTGCCTACCCGTCTTATGTTGGCTATTTTCATATGGCTCCCCAAAATTAAAAATTACTCCTTGGATATAAAAAAATTCAAAATCATAGGATTGTTATTAAATCATAGGATTGTTATCAACACACTCTTGAAGTGGATTGAATCCACAAAGAGGCAAAGATAAATTGGTTGACCTTGAAATATTAAGACTCCTTCTTAGGGGCTTTATTTTGCGTTTTTCTTGTGCGGGACACCTTCTTGGGGACACTTTCAACTTCTTTTTGGGGATATAACGCCTGTTTTACCGCCTGAACCTCTCCCGAAGTGAAGGAAAACTTCTGTCCCGAGGGCGCAATCACCACCAGGCGGCCGTCGGGATAAAACTTGGTGCTCAGGGGGTCACCATTCACCAATGCCTGGGCAATGGCTGCAACATCTTGTGTGTTGGACATAACTAAACCTTTCGTTGGGCTAACGGGGATGCCTGGAATACTTTCGATCCAGGCAGCCCCAATGCAGATGTGTTTATGGTTGAATTTTTGGGGTTTTACTCAAACCGTCCTCGATGCCCGTTCCGAGGATGTAAGCCACGATCACCGTGATCACCCCGGTCAGCTGATCCCCATCCAGGGGAAAATCAGGCTCGTAGGCTTTGATGATCACCAAAACCAACCCGACCAGCGCGGCCCAGAATTTCCGGGAAGCAATTAACAATTTGAATTTTTCCATCGGTTTTCCTTTCTTTCTACAATCGAATTTCGTAATGGACCTGGGCGCCCAGCACGAACAGCTCCGAGGAGGCCGAACCTACAAAGGACAATTCCAAAGCAACATAAGCATCAGCATCCAAATAAAAGGGGCTGTCCGGCGTGACGGTCATCTTGTGGGAGGCGACCGTGATCCTTTCAGCAGCCGCGTCGTGGCCACTGTCCAGGCTGGTATCCAGGTCTGCTGTGCTCAGGTCCGCCCCATTGGGGCTCAGGGTCACCTTGTGCAGAATGGGGAAAGCCACAGAGGTCAGGGCAGCCGTGTCGACCTTGTAGTACACGTCGATCGATTTGATCCTGGCGCCCTGGTTGCGATTAGCCGACCCCGGCAGCACGATCGGGATGTAGATCGGCAGGGTGCCGGTGGCCTCGTGGTACAGCCCAGGGGTGTCACCCGCACCGGAATACGACCAGGTCGATGCCAGGTCGCACACAAACTGGGAGGTGGGAATATATTGTGAGAGTGAAACATCATTGACGTAACCCATAAGGATTCCTTTCGTTGGTTGGGGTCCCCTGGGCGAAGGAGACGCCCAGGGGACAGGAGGAGAAAAAATTTGACCTATCCCTCAGTCCCTTCCTTGACAGGTAGGGACTTTTACCCCCCTTCCTTTAGGGAGGGGCTGGGGGTGGGTAGTTTTTCATATTTGTTATCCTGAAAACCATGTCTTTATCCAAAATTTGGCAATTTTTAGGTCGTGGAACCTGAATTATTAAGCGTTGGGCTCTCATCCTGACCTATCCATAAATCCGCCCCTTCCTTTAGGGAGGGGCTGGGGGTGGGTATTCTTGATCATCAATCAACCTATGCCACATTGTTCTTATGCAAGGGTCGGTAGTCATTCACCCACACCGCTAAGAAATGCCGGACCTTCAAACGATGCTCATCATTCGTGAACACCGCCGGTGACAACTCCGACCCGGCTACAAAGATCTCCGGCATAATCCCAAAGCGTTCGCCCACGTAAATCGCCGGGGCGATGTTAGGGTCGCAAGCCGCCGCCCAGTCGTTAGCGTCCGTCCATTCAGGCACGGTGACCGGCACAGCCGAGCCCTTCAGGACGTTGTCATACACATAGTTCTCTTCCCGCACGTAGTCCCCCTTGAGCATCTGCCAGGCGGTGTTCTGCAGGGCGCGCGGCACCAGGCAGTACTTGGGATTGAGGGCCATCTTGGGACCGGTGCCGTAGGAACCAACCTCGTTTTTGATCAACATGGGCTGGTTATAGACGGCGGTGCAGGCGGCTTCCCAGGCGTTGATGCTCAGGGCAGCGGTCAGCAAATTGCAGTGACCGCCTTCATCGGTGACTGCGGTAGCATTGAATAAGGCACCATCATCCTGCATCATAGGGCCCACACCCGAGTTAGCTGTGAAGATAGCCGCCACCAGGCTGCTGATCTTGCGCAGTCCGGCAGACCCCAGCTCCCGGGCATAAGCCCGCAGCTTGCGGGTCTCGTCCCGGTCGATCAGCTCCAGTGTCAAGGGGATGTACCCGCCGTACTTGACGAAATCTGCTGTCTCAGGGCTGTCCCCCACCGCCAGCTCGGTGTAATCCGCGCCTTCTTCCACCACCGGCAGCGTCCCCACCGTGCCCACCAGGGTGCCGGTGATGGTGTTGAGGTTGTTGAAATGCTCCACCGTGGCAATATTCTTCCACCAGTCGTAGCCAGCCCGTCCCAACATACGCCAGGAATGGGTCACGATCTTATTGAGCGCATTCTTGACCAGGCCGGTGAAGTCCGCAGTGGTGGCCAATTGGGCGCGGTCGGGGTTATAACCGCCGTGCAGGTCCGTATCCCCCGTCAGCATCAGGTACAGCTCCCGAATGCCAGACAGCCTGGGCACGGCCAGGGCTTGCAGTTTCTCTTCCCGCTCGATGCCAAACAAGTCGTCCACCGCCGCTTGCAGTTTATCCCCTTCGTTGAACACCGCGGAGATGCGTCCCGGTCCCATCACCGCGCCAGGGGCGGACAGCTCCGAGAGCATCGCCCGGCTGTCGTTGATGGCGTCCTGCAGCTCGGAAGCCTCAAAGATCTTGCCCTCAAACTGGGCCTGCAGGCGTGCTTGCATCGCTTTGGGCAGCTTGGAAGCCACCAGACCGGATTGCAGCAGGTAAGCGCACATCTGCACCCGGGTTTTTTGGGCTTCTTCCAGGGCTTGCTCCAGCTTGGCCTGCCGATCGTGCTCTGCCAGCAGGGTGCGCATGGCTTCCTGGTCAGCTTGCAGTTGGGTCAGAACGGGACTTGCAGTTTCTTTTTCTTCCATAGAGGTTGTTTCCTTTTCATCGGACATAGGTTCACTTCCTTTCTGTTGGTTGAGGGCCCGCAGGAAGGCACCCCCACGGGCTGGGTTATAAACGAGGTCGATGGAGACCACTTTGATGATGTGCTGCACTCTTTTTTGCTGCGCCTTGAAGACGATGTCAGCCGAAAACCCGACCCTGGGCGGATTCTCAGCAGCAAGCACTTCCTGCCCCAACTGAGTCAGCAGCTCTGCCCCAGGTCCAAAGGGTTTCAACGCAGCCCGGATGCCCCTGGCCTCCGAGTCCCACCTGGGATCGGCGATCTGACCTGCCAGGTCCCGCACGGAGCGGGATGCCCAGGCGTGATCGATGAAGCAGTGCACCCCCGCCCACAAGCCCAGGGAGGCCTGCAGCACGTCTTCGCTGAACTGCCAGCCGTTCCCATCCCCGGCCGTGATGCACAGGATCTCAAAGGAGCCCGGCGTGGAAGGCAGCGCCGTCAGCGTAAAGGTGTCTTGATGTTGGGTGAGGGCTTCGATGGGTTGTTCAGCCATAAACACTCCTTTCATGGATGAGAGATGCGCGAAACACAAGGCTGCACGGCTAAGGCAGCACCGAGCGCTTGGGGGTGCCGCTCTCCACCGTAACCGGGTCAGCGGTGGCGGGTTTGATCGGCTTGACGGTCTCCCGTCGATCGACTCCGCTGCCGGCCGCGAGCAGATCGTCAATATCCGCCGGTTCCCCGGCAAAGCGGTAGGTCGCCCGCAGCAGCTCCCGGGCGGAGATCAAGCCCATGTCATACAGCCGCTCCAGGGCGTTCAGGATGTTGACCGTGGCGATGCTGTGGGAGACGTTATCCCGCGCGGAGATGTCCGCACCCTTGATCTCGAGAGGGGCATCTGGGTCAACCTGGCGGTCCACCAGCGCGCGCCGAGCAATGACGGCCCCCAGCAGGTCCGTCAGCAGCCAGGTGAAGTAGCGTTGCCGTTGTTCAAAGCGTCGGAAGGTCGGGCCGCCGGCGCTTTCAGCCGTGGTGCGATTGGTGCCCTCTGGCTCTGCCAGAAAATGCAGCGGGATGCCCACCCCGGAGGCGATGATCTTCTTGATCGCCATCCCATCCGTGTTGGCATCCAGGGCTTCCAGCTTGGGGCTGATCACCTGCCAGGTTTCGGATTGATCGCAGACCATAATCGACCCCGGCGAGGGTGGGTTGGCCGCCAACTGCGCCTGGCGGGCTTTGCGCGCTTCCTCGCTGGCGAAATTGCCGGTGACCACGAACATAAAGGCGTTCCGGAAGCGGTTCAACCGCACCCGGTCTTCCAACCAGGCGGCATAGCGGCGCAGCCAGGGTAATAAAGGCGCCAGGTCCGATTCCCCCCACTGCGCCCCGGCGGGACGGTTGATGGCGTAGTGCAGCATCACAGCCGGGAAGCTCCCATTTTCATCCGGCTGATCCATCCCCGGGTCATAGGCGGGGTAGGTCTGGGTTTCAAGGTCCTCACCAGCCTTGGTGGTGAAGCTGAGGGGTTGTTCGACGTCATTTTGGGCATGGCTGATCTGATCGATATCCGAAGCCGGGATCACCCGCACGTAACTCATCCCCGCCGCATCCGTGCTGAGCAGGAGGAACAGGTTGCCCGTTCGGGTCAGTTCATCGCACAGCTCCACAACCCGGATGGCCATGTGGTTCAGCCGATGCGCCCAAAACTGATCCAAAAATGCCCGGGTGGGGTCGTGGTCGCACTGGATGTCAAACCCCGTGCCGACCACATACTGGCTGGTCAGCTCCACCACCCGCCGGCCAATGGGGCTCTCCCGCCAGGCTTCCAGGCAACTCTCCAGGATATCTCCTCGGTCAGTCGTGGTGCGGTCCCGCAGGCTTTCATCATAACGGCGGGTACCCACAAAAAAGGCATTTTCTGTCTCGCTCAGGGTGAGCTGGGTTCTTGTGGACGCCGTCGCATCCCTGGGTGGAAAAACTTTCGAAAATAATTGGGAGAAAATATTGGCCATCGTCACCTCACTTAGGACTGGAAATCTTCAGCAAACAATCGTGGGCAGGGCTGCCGGTCAACCGGGCAGGTGAGTGCGGTCTTGGGGGTCTGCCCCACAAAAGCCAGCACATCTGCCTTGGAGCCGTTCCATCGGTTGGTGTCCATATAATAGGAAGCGCCGCTAATCGACTTGCCGCGCGAACCCGTCTGATGAACCGTCCAATCCGCTACACCAATCGGCAGCGGTGTCGGTGGGCTGGGATACTCGGGGGTGTAGAGGGGGTAGGGGCGCGGCCAGCGGTATTGGGCCAGCCACCAGTGGACCGGCGGCAGGTCTGCGGCACGCAAATGGACATCGACCCAACTCGTGCGGGAATAAATCAAGGGGATGCGGCCAGTTCGCTCGCTCAGGATGGTCACCGCCTGGGCGGTCGCTTGAGTGACCCGGCTCACCGATTGGCCATGATCCAGTTCCAAATCCAACACCAGGGGCACCTGCGCAAGGTCAACGTCACCTAAAATGCGAAAGAAATTGTCCATTTGCGCTGCCACGGGTTCCCCCGGGTACAGCACGTGATAAGCCAAACACACCCGTTCGATGCGTTGCGTTTCTGCCAAATAATACGCAAACCAGGGGTCCTGGTAGCCCCAGCTGACCCCCGCCCGCATGGCGATGAAGGCAACTTCCGGTTGGTGGGCTGCGATGATGTCAAAATCCACTTTCACCTTGCCATCGGCGCTGGTGTTGTAACGGGACAGGTCGATCCCAAAAGCCAGGTTGTCATTGGGCATATTAAAATCCTTTCATCGTGTCGAGGGGGTCCTGTGCGTCCACCACCACCGCCAGCCCAGACAGGGACCAGGTCTGCTCATCCAGCAGCGCCAGCATGGCGGCGGAGATTAGTAAATCGTCGTGAATCAGTTCGCCACTGGCCGGGTCGCGCGTCCCATCCGGGACGGACCAGCGTATTTTCTTGTCCGGTCCGGGTTGGATTTCATACTGGCAATACGCCAACTGCTGAAAATATTCCTTTTGCAGGGTCAACAATGGTCCAGGCTGGTCGGTGTGATAGTCCTTCAAGCGATCCGCATCCACCAGGGCTAAGAACGCCCACCCCAAATCCGACTTGCTGCGGCTGTTGAAGGTGAAGGGCATCACAGTTTTCCCCAGGGCTTTGCGTAAAAAGGCGGTCAAACCCGCGCCCACACCAGTGGCATCACACACCAGGCTACGCACCTGCCAGGCTTTGGCGATTGTCAGCAGTTCCTCGTACAACGCAGGGTGCTTGACCCCCACCCACTTCTGACGGTGCACCACACGGTAAACGGGCAAGCGGGGGCTGGTATTCTTCAGTCCGGACAAATCCACCTCAGCGATGGTCAGCCCGGTGGCATCCCGGGCGGGGTTGCATCCCGCTCGGGGGTGCACTCCCATCGCTGCGGTTGAAACTAACGAGAGGTCCAAGCTCGTCTCATCCTCACCCGCCAGGTCCAGGGTCATCACATACATGCGCCCGGGTTGGGGCTCATCCAGGGGGGCATGCGCCCCTTTGAGCCGTGCCAGCCGTTCAGGTGGGAACAAGCCCCCATCCGCGTCAATATCCTCCGAGTAATACTGGGTGCGCACCATGGGATGCTGCCGTCCCAACTTGGCCACCTGCGCCGCCACGAACTTGCCATAGGCGGGCACTTCCGCCGCCACCTGGTCAGCTGATAATCGCCATACTCGCTGCACCCCATCTGCTGCTTGGGCAGCCTTCGCCGCTTCATATTCCCGAGCCAACAAGGTGTTGGACGTCCAGGCGGTGCCCCAGAAGGCACGCGTGGCGTTGGTGCTGGCTGCCATGGGGGCGATTTCCTTATCGTATTTATCGATCAAGATATCCTGGGCTTCATCGATCGAGAGCAGGGTGTTGGCGGTGGCACCCACAATGTTGGCACTGGGAGAGCCCGAAAGAAAGATCAGCCGCGCCTGCCCCACCTGGTAAATATGCCCGTGATGCTTTTCCCAGCGGTCTTTCAGGATCCTGTTTTTGCTGAGCACTTCCTCCAGGCGGTACATGGCGTTTTCCGTCTGCGGACGCCAGGTGGGGGAGATCTGCACGATGCTGCACCGCTGCTCGGCGAGCAGGGTCAACAGATAAGCCTGGATTTGGGCTTGCAGTTCATTCTTGCCAGATTGCCGGGGGAAGATAATCACAAAACGCAGCCCCTGCTGGAGCACCACGGAATGAACAATCGCTCTAGCCACCGCCTCCTGGTAGTTACGCAGCCTCAGGCCGTTGGTGTGGCGCACAAACAAGACCACATCCCGCAAGAGCTTCTTCAATAATTCCACCAAATTGGTCATAAAGGAGTTATCCCCCTAAAAAGGCTTTCAGGATCGCCACCAATGACATCAAACCCGAACCCCCCGAGGCGATCCCGGAGAACAGCTTGAACTGGGTCACCCCTTCGGTGGCTGTGCGGATGCGGGTCTCGTGGTCGCGGATTTGCTCTTCCAACATCACCAACCGCTGGTGGTTCATCGCCTGCTGGTGGGCCATGCGGGCTTCCAGGGTGCGGATCTGCCCCTCCAGCAGGTGAATGGCATGTTGCAGTTTCTCCGTCAGTAGGGCTTCCGCCTTAGGCTCCATGGGAGCCTCCTGGGTTGCCATTGTTGAGGTTGGTGTTGCGCAGTTCTTCCAGGACGGCGTCCATGCTGCGGCTGAGGGCTTCTCCCAGGTCATCGGCGCGTTTGTCCTGAAAACTGCGTTCCGTTTGAATCACCTTGGCCAGGCGGCTGCAGCTTAAACCCAAAACGCGCAGCACATCCGCCAGGGCTTTCAGGTCATCCGCCTCCTGCGAAGCACGCTCAAAGAAACGCCGCATCACGGTGCGCAGCATGCCAATCTCCCCCTGCAGCGAATCGTTCAACGCCCGATCCAGGTCGGCCAATTCCCCCCGGGTGAAATGTTCCACAGTGTAACCGACGGCATGGTCGGATTTTCCCTTGGCCATCACGGTCCGCAAGCCTCCTTTTCAGGGTTAAGAGCAAATTTTGGGCAGTCCTGGCGCCTCGCAAAGCGCATCAAATTTGTGTGGGTCAGGGCCTTGGTCACCTGGACTGCCCATTTTGGGTAGAACATATGTTCTATTCTGATGATGATTTTAAAGGAAATTGGCGCGGTTTTCAAGCCGTCAAAAGCGGCAGATTTTCCCCTCTTTTTTGCCTAAAGCGGCAAATCCTTGCTTTGAATGACATTTTTGATTCTGATGAGAATTTACTGCCGTAAAAACTGAGGAAAAAGGAAGCGTAACCTTAGTGTTACTGGACAATCACCTCATTTGATGTGATAATGCTTGCAATACCTATTCTTTAAGGCAAGGTTTTGCACACATGGACAACAAACCGGATTATGACCAACTATATAATATTGCAGAAAACCAGGGAGGGTACTTTACAGCTTCTCAAGCCAGGGGTGTGGGTTTTTCATGGGATCGTCTTTCCAAGAATGTGAAATCTGGGAGATTTACACGAGCTGCTCATGGCGTTTACCGCCTCACCCAATTCCCATACACACCTTATCAAGACCTTTTTGTCGCCTGGCTGCGGACAGGGCCTGATTCAGTAATCTCACATGACAGCGCACTGTCCGTTTACGATATTACTGATGTGCTCCCCCATGAAATTCATATCATTATCCCTCGTACGGCATCCAGACGCCGTAAAGGAATCCGACTGCACACGAACCAACTGGAAGCAGGGGACATCATCAATCGAGAAGGGCTACCGATTACTACAATTGCCCGTACACTGGCCGATGTATCTGCTGCAGGTCTGGCTTCGGAGCAAGTTAAGCTGGGTATCCGGCAGGCTGTTCAGAAGGGGTTGGTAACAATGAAAATGCTCTGGGATTACGCTGAAAGACGTGGCGGCCGCTTCAAAAAACTACTGATTGAATTCCAAAAGGAAGATTAGGGATGAAGTACAAAACAGGTGCCGCTTTTCGCCAAGCATTAGATGCCCAGATTCAATCTACCAACAAGAACACTGGGTTACCTTTAGCTCGTTTGAGGAAACTGGTGGCGTTTGATCGCTTCCTTGTAAGATTATTTCATGACCAACCAGATGGTTGGGTGCTCAAGGGCGGCTTTGCTCTACAACTTCGATTGGGTGAACGAGCCCGAACGACAAAAGATATTGACCTGCTGGCACGGGAGCAGGGGATAGATATTGGTAGTGCGTTGCAGGCAGTTGGTTTGCTGGATATGGGAGACCATTTCCTTTTTGAAGTGGAACCAACTGCTGAGACTGTGGTTGAAGCCTTAGGTGTGCTTCGATTTAATATCCGCTCCAGGCTGGATAATCGCATGTTTGAAACATTTCATATTGATGTTGGCGTTGGTGATCCTCTGATCGGTGCAATTGAGTATCTGGAAACAACTGACTTGCTTGCTTTTGCAGAAATAGAACCGACTTGTGTACCTTGTTATCCCATTACGCAGCAGATTGCTGAAAAACTACACGCATATTCTCAGACATATTGTTCTGGATCTAGTTCAAGAGCAAAAGATTTCGTTGATCTTCTATTGCTGGCCGAGCTGGGAGATTTTAACAACAGTGAGTTAGAAAAAGCTATAACAGCCACATTTAATAATGTCGGTAAGCATGAGATCCCTAAAAGTATATTTGCCCCTCCTCGGAATTGGTTGCAAACCTACAGGAGAATGTCTGGGGAAGTAGGGCTTGAAGCGTCATTTGATGAAGCATACACCATGTTGCAACAATTTCTCGATCCGGTATTAGCCGGTAGACTTGGTGAAGCCAAATGGAATTCCTCAAAGTGGGTTTGGGAATAGCTCTCCACACGATACTTTCTCCCTCGCTTTGAAGAATCGGCAACCTTCAGCCAGCCACCTCCCACACATTAAGTTAGCAGATTTCGCACCTTGCGCCTCGCAAAGCGCATCAATGGTGTGTGGGTCAGGGCCTTGGTCACCTGGACTGCCCATTTTGGGTAGAACATACGTTCTATTCTGATATTGATTTTAAAGGAAATTGGCGCGGATTTCAAGCCGTCAAAAGCGGCACATTTTCCCCCAATTTTTGCCTAAAGCGGCAAAGCAGAGCGCCTTTCTTATCAGTGCGATGCTAGAAGTGACCGATGACCGCAGATGGACGTAAAAAATTTTTGTCATTGCGGTTTTTTGTAGGGTGCTGCAGTGGTTTTCTGCGCACCAAACCATGATGTTGTGACCTTCGAGACGGGGGATGGGTGACCGGGTACGGCGCGTAAAAATTCTGTCATTGCGACAAGCTGAGCGGCCACAAGCCGCATCAGCGAAGTGCCAAGCGCCATGAGGCGCTGGCTGAAGCGTGGCAATCTCAGATTCACACTTAAAAACACATGACACTAATGAAATCGAAATTTGATCGTCCTAGGGTGTTATAACGCCCGCAGCGTAAGCGAGACGGCGAGAACGACGTGAGGGTTGTGCGCACCAAACCGGTATGTTTTGATCTTCGAGACGGGGAAAGGGGGTTATCCCCTTCGCTACGCTCCAGCACCCTCGCAAAGCTCAGGTGTTTCACTTCGCTTCAGGGACTTCGTCCTTACAGGAGGCTCCGCACTCACTTTGTTCCTCGCCGGGACGGGGCACATAAAATCTTGTCATTGCGACAAGCTGAGCAGTTTCAAGCTGCTTCAGCGTACAAAGTCCCCGTCAAGTGGAAGTGCCAAGCGCCATGAGGCGCTGGCTGAAGTGTCCATGTGCCCGAAGCGAAGCGGCGTGGTAGGCAATCTCAGAAATACAAAAGCCTACGACTATCTCCATCAACTGTTGCATTGGTGTGAATGTACTAATTCTCCACTTCTGAGATCACCACGTCGCTGCTATGCAGCTCCTCGTGATGACAAACGTTAGTTCGGACCGAGGACGGAATACTGAAGACAGGGGTAGGCTGGGTTTCTTATCCATTAAATTCGGTCGTATCTTCGACCTGACAAGAATAAAAATGGCACGTAGGCTTCGCCATACATGACCTAAACCTTTGGTGAAATTTGAAAAATCAATTTCAAGAGAAAATGTTTATTTCGGCGCGATATTATATTTCGCACTGCTATTGGTTTGGAAATTCATCATTAATACATTATTGACTGCTTTTGAGATTAAAGGTACTTACAATTTTTAAATTTTTACTGAATGTTAAATTGCTTACGTATGTTATTGCCCGTTTTGAATCTTCTCACGAAATTATCGAAGGTACGATAATACATAAAACCATCTTCAATTAGGTTGACTAATTTTTCTTCCTGATTTTCAACATTTTTCCGTAGAAGCGCATGGACCAGTTCATTTCTTGCAAGGCACCATTTTTCGATCGAGTCTAAGATCAGTAATATTTCTTCTTTTCCTTTTGCCTTATTAAGTTGAGAGCAAATGACATCTTGATAATTTTGTTGATAAACTTCAGGATCATATTGTTGAGAAAATTGTATGATATGTCTGATAATAGAAATTTTTATACTAATTTGATCAATACAGTATTTTCTTTTCTTGAGAGGGTCCAAAATGATTTCCAAGTAAGGTTTTACTTTTTTATTTTTTGTAATTTTCTCTCGATTATTGCTAACTACCCCTCCATAATAGAGGAAGGCTAACAAACGATCTTCTATTACTGCATATAAGATGAATAGACATTCAAAATAAAATCCAGAATCCTTTGCCAAATTAAACCGTTCCATTTGACGTTTGTAAGATTCATGTTTTTCAGTATTGTTTGTTATTTTTGGAAATATTTTTGACATAGTTTGACTTTAAAATTAGAGATTATAAATTTTCTTTAATAAGCTGGCACACAGAAATTACATATTTGGGTAAAATTTTCACAAAATAACAAACTACACATTTTTATTTTGCATTCTATTTGCAAAAATTAAATTATCTCTTATGATATTACAGGTGTAGTAATTCCAATCTGATCGAGTAGAACCTTCTCCAAATAAAATCGATAGATAGTTGAAGAAATTAATTGAGATATCTCGTTCATAAGCAATTCCTTCTTTGTTTTCTTATTTCGTCAGCAATTTCATTAATTTTGCCATTTAGTTTATCTATTTCTGTGTCAAATGGCTGTTGTTCATTGATTATCTTTGTTTCGGTGTCTTTGAGATTTTGTTGTAATTCACTAATTAATCTATTCATTTCTTTCTTTTCTTTTATTTTAAAAACTCCTAAAGAATCTAAATCTTTTTTACAATTTTGAATTCTTGTATTTAAATCAGTTTTTTCATTAAACAATTCCAAAGTCTTAAGTTCTCTTTCTTCTTGTAGATCTATGATTTTCCTTGTAATTTCATTTTTCTCTCCTTCAAGTCCTTCAAGTTTTTGTTTTTCTTCAGGATGGGCTATCAAATATTCATTTATTCTTTTTTGAACGTCCTCTTTTGCTTTTCTTTCTCTATTTTGTCTCTCAGCATCCCTTTTCCTCTGAATCTTTGATTTAATACTGGATATTTTCGATTCATATTCTTTAATTAATCTTCTTCTTCCTTGTTTGGCATTATTGTCTAATTCATACCCCTTCTTATAATCAACCCCCATCCAAGTTTCACCAGCATATTCCCAAGAACAACTATTTATGGCTTCATTGTGCAGCATTATCAAATTCTTATAAGCCTTTATATCTTCTTCATCGTCTTCGTCACTTAACCCAATAGATAATTCAATAAGCTTTGTACAAAATCCTATACGTTGAATAAATTGATTGAATTGATATTGCGTTGGCCGATTATCATCCCCAACATAATCACGTTTTATTTTTGTTGACCAAGCGTACATAACTGCGCTATTGATTTTATTCGCAATTGGGCGCATAAAACCAGATGCTTTAAATCCACTCTTTTCTCCAAGTCTAATCGCTGCTTTTAGTATTTCGCCGATATCATTAATAAAACCTGCTGTTTCTTCAGCATCGGGCCATTTTTCAAATCTATCAGCTCTCAATGCTATTAAAGCTAATGCTAACTTTTTTACTTCCTCATTCACTTCACTTTTTAATGTGTCTTTTCTTTCACCAGGAGCAAGATTGATTGCTTGTGCAAAACTTGTTGTGGCTTCAGTAAATCTTAAATTCGCAATTGTTGATTGCCACCCAGCAGCTTTACCTTTTTTATATATTGCTTGCCAATTATCTGGTTGAACCTCAATAATTTTTCTATAGTACTCGTAAGCCTCAGAGAAATTTTCACCCTCATAAGCTGTATCCCCCATCTTCATCCAGGTGTCAATCATATGCGTGTTGTCTAATCTAACTGCATTAATTGCTTCTTGTACAATTATTTTAGTTCCACAATGCATACAAAATGCTGTGGCCTTATTACTGTCTAATTGCAATTCACCACCACATTGGGGACATCTTGCTGTTACAAATAACATTTCGCCTTCTTTCGAAGCTTTAGCAACAGTCGTTACTTTAGGTTTTTGTTGCTTATAATCAAATACATCTTGCTCAATAGAACCAATATCCTCATCTCTTGTGGGTAGGTCTATTTCTAATTCAGGTGTTTTTTGGGGGTTTTGATTATTATATTGGATTTCAACTATTATTTCATATATTATTTTATTTGCTTCATGATTGAAAAATATTGTTTTTTTGTTATTATTGTCATCAAAAAATGTTAAAAAAGCCTTTCGCAAATCCTTGTCTATTTATGCGAATGATTTTATACCACTCTCTCCTTCCATGCCAAATGAATCAATACGGCTTAATGGGATTTCGAGAATTTTCATATGGTCAACACTAAGCTTGTCTGAAAATAATGGAAAAAATGAAATGCTATTTTTATTTTTCCATATGTAAAACTCTCGATTATAACCTGGCCTATCAGCAGAAAATATCGTTGTTACTTTCTTAGCGTTTTCTGGAATTCTTAAATCTCTTTTTATTAAATTATAATTTTCTGAATTTGCTTTATTAATTAATTTCATATTTATTGTTTTTCTTTCTTTTTATAATCCTCTCAAAATGTAAAATGATTGTGTTGGGAGTATATCATAAAGAACAAAAATGTTAGGTATGCTTCGCCACACATGATCTGCAGCATGTATTGTCATTGCAAACCCATGAGAGGGGGTGCGCCAATCTCAGATTTTCAGGTCTTGGGACAAAAAAATAACAAATGAAAATGTACATTGCGGTAAGATGAAGTATCTAATTTACAATCAAGAAAATTATCTCAGAGAACTAGCAAAGTCTTCTAAGAAATGCTTTACCGAAAATAAATTCTTTTTTGCAGACTGCTCATCCATCTTTCCTCTCTTATGTAGCTTATTTAATACATTATAGGAATCAATTATCAATGTTATATCGTTAGATAATTTTGTTGCTATTTTCTCGTCATCAATATGAATTGCGATAGCATATTTAATTCTCTCACGCCTATACACTTGACTAGGCTTGTCTGTACCAGTTTTTTCTTCCCAAAAATCCGAATCCCTTACTTCATCATCAGGAGCAAGAATATTAAAAAAGTGGTCAAATGCTTGCCTGGTCATGGACATTGCCCCCCTGGTATTATCAGCATTTGTGGCGTATAGGACTTGTTCTATTTCTTTGTAAGTATTTGCTAAAGGTTGACTTAACTTCGACAGCTTTTGATATATTGCATCACTATTTGCCATTAAAAAAGATGGGGGATCAATGTAACTCACAACATTTTCATCAATAGCCCTTACAACTGAGGCTGATGTAGAGCATGTTGTCATCAATGATCTAGCAATAATTTTAATTTCTTGTTCAGCTCCAAACCAATCGACATCAAAGCTAGGATAATTTTGATTTATTGAGTTTATCTGAGTATATGCACTATTAATAAGAAAAGAATATTCAGGATAATCATCAAGATGTGCAACCATTGTCAGAAAATTATTTTTTGCTATTTTTACAGCATCCACCGCAAAACCAGACATACTTGCCATGCCAATAAAAAAATTATGCGTTTCTTCTAGTTTTAATTGAAGCTCATCAAACTCATGATTTAATTCATCAGTTTTCTTCTCTTCATTTTTAATTTCATTTCCCATGAATTATCTCCAATAAATTCGTCGATTTCAGATAATCATTACAATGATATTGCGCTTTTTTGATTATATGAAGCTTTCTTAAGGAATAACAAAGGATCATATATCAAATTTCATATGTTCTCTGAATCTCTCAAACTTATTTTCTAAATTTGCCGTATCTTCAAACCACTTAATAAAATCCAAAACTGTTTCTATTGACCATCTTGCCAAATCATATGTCATACATCTCATTGGGAAAAGAGGTGCTTTTTCATCAATGAAGGGGCTAAACTTGATAATATTCTTCAGATGTCCCAATTGGCTTTCCATTTCTTCTTCAGGCGTTTTGTCTTTGTCCCACTTTGGTACATAATGAACCAAACCATTCCTAATTTTCACTAGTATACTTGGATAAAAATATTCATTACTATTTTTGCGAGTTTTATTTACATATTTTAAATATTTTTTGTATTTCTCTAATGTTGTATCTTTTTTCTTAATATCTTCCCATTTATTTTCAATCTCCAATCTATATTTTTCATTTATACCCTTACTTCTTCCTTCAACAACATTTATAAAGATTTCATTAACATAAGCTTCAAGGGTGGCTGCTGATAAGATAACACTAGCCGTCACGTACGACCTAATTCCAGTAAAAAATTCACCGAATTTCTCTCCCTCATGCTCTTGTTCAATCCTGTAACAATTCTTATAAAAAAGGATGGCTGCTTGTAGGTGTTGAACTGTTAAATTATGTCTTTGCGCTAATCTCAAATCAGAACCTGTCAACTTATATTCTCCAGGATCGGTGTTTAATGTATGCCCATGTTCTTTCTTATCTTTACCCATCCCCAACTTCTTTCATCTCATTAACAATTCTCATCGTCTCCACACTCACTGTGCAGACTCTCATCAATAAATCAATCACATGTTCCTTATAATCTGAGAATTTATATGTATCGAATTTCTCCCGAATCGTCTCATATCTTGGCTTCTTTTCCTTATACCGGTCCAAAATCCATCCCATAGCTGAATAAGTTCCCAGTTTATAATCCCATACCTCGTTTGGAACGCCTGTGAGGGTTGTGAGTGTATCTATTTCAATGATTCCCTTTTCCTTATTAGCCTTCAATCTGGGTACGATTGATTTTCTGGTTTTTTCCGGGTCTAAATCTATCCGTTTCAATGGGAATCTTTCAACCTCTTCAAAATTCAGGTGTAATTCCATTAATTCTTTTCCCCATGCAACCCACTGCCAAAAATCGTCATAGAAAGGTATTCTAGGAAATTCGAGTTTTAGGTTTATTTTGAATTTTTCTCTGTAATTTGGATTATGGAGAATCGCATAAAGAAAATGAAATATATTTATCTTATTAATATTTATATCTTCATAATAGTCTTGAAAACTCTTTAATGAAGAATCGGAAATATTCAGTACTCTTTTGTTATTTTCATCATAATAATAAAGTGGAAATCCTCTAGTTTTTTCTATCATATCGAGACCATATAACTTATCTACCGCTAGACAAGCAAAAGGTTTAGATGAACCTGGACCTGACATTGTTATGCATGTATTGTATTCCTCCAAAGTTTCACCAAAAATTCGATAATGATTTTCTGTAAGTACATCACAAAATACTTTACTAGCAAATAAGTACTTCACAATGAATGGTCTATAACTACTACTACAAATGAGAGCTGCATTGTAAGTACTTACCAATCCTTGTTTTACTTTTCTCTTTAAATCACGGCTCCATTTAATAGAATAATCAACGAGGTCGTCAATCTGATTAGTCTCTTTTCCCCTTAAATCATCTATTTGTGAATTGTAATTTTTTACTAAAAACTTTGCTTTGTCAATTAATGAATTTTTACTTGTATCATAAACCCAGTCATCTCTATTAGTCGAAACTCCCAATGTCGAAAAATTAAAAATTGATTTGTTATGATTAAATTCGGCGTTGTAAAGTGATAAAAGGTCATCCCAATTATGTTCTGGTTGATTTAACCAATTATTTCTTTTACTCGGTTGAATGATTTCAAACTTAATATCTGGTAATTTAGTTGAATTTAGAAATTCTAATTTTTCTTGAGCTAATTCAAACTCTGGTCTTCTTGAATAAAATATCTGACATTTCTGTTTCCCCTTTTTCACTGTCTTTATCATAAAGGCAATTGATACACCTGTTTGGATGGCAAAGACATTATGTGTTGGTCCAGAAAGTTTAGGATTCTTTCTAATATCCCCGCCTAAGTCTACGACGTATATATAACTAAATTCTTTACCTACAACTTTCCTAAAACCATCAAAGGAACGTGAATCAAGAAATGACCTGTTCGTGATAAAAGCAATAATTCCATTCTTGCTTAATCTGTCACTAGCCCATCTGTAAAAACGCGAATACATATCATACATTTTTGTTTTTTGGGCTGTGCTTTCAGCAACATAGGTTTCACTTATTCGCTTATCAATATCGGGATATTCTCGATTTTTGTTATTCTCATTTTCATTGAGTTGGTTCGCGTTATAGGGTGGGTTTCCAATAATGACAGAAATCTTTCGTGTGTTTTGTCTTCCAATTCGCTCAGCATTTTCATCCCAAATCCCAAAGAAATCCATCTGGTGGGTATCCGTTCTTGAAAAACCCACATTATCCAGCGTGTCCACAAAGCAGATATTTTCATATTCCTTAAACTTGCCCACTTTTTGTTTGTAGGTAAATTCAATATTTAAATTAGCTATGTAATAAGGCAGGATAGCTACTTCATTACAGTGGATTTCATTTTCGTATTTATTTTCCAGCTGTCCTAAGGGCAAATACTCAATAATTTCTGTGATGAAAGTCCCTGTCCCTGTTGCAGGGTCCAGAATTTCTACATATTGTTCCCCAAGTGTCTTCCCAAAGTGCTTGTTGAGTAGATAATCAGTCCCTTCAACCATGAACTTAACAATTTCATCTGGTGTATACATCACCCCTAACCTATCAGCCGCTTTAGGGTTATAAGCACGGTAAAAGCTCTCATACAATGCCTTCAAAAATTTCTGTTTTTCATGATGATCCGAGATTTGTGCAGCCTTTGCATTGATGGTTTCATAATAATGTGCAATTCTGCCGTGAATATTGCGTTTGGTTATTCCTGTATAAAATGTTCTAACAAGGTCTTGCAAATGCCGTGCGATCGCATTTTCTCGGTGGAAATCTGCTTCATTGAAAACACGCATGAAAATATCTTCCGTCAGAATATGCTGAATGATCATTTCCCGCACATCAGCCATTTCCACATCAGGATTAATCGCTTTTTTGCATAAAGCTAGAAATTCTAATAATTTTGCTTTAAATTCCGTATTCTTTTGAACATGTTCATCAATAATCTCCCTGAGTGATTGTGCCAAGTTTGGTACATCTTCAGTGAATAATTCAATTGCCTTATGAAATTCACGGACTTCTCGAGGCTCATAACTTACAAATAAATTGAGTAATTCATCTAATTCAGCATCATCGTTGAAATTTGCTTCCATCACAAACTGATTGTCTTGGTAGAGAACAGCCCTCCTTGTATCTTCAAATAGAATGTTAAATTTTGGGTATCCCTTGGCAAATTTCTTATTTATCTCTACATCAAGGTCATCTTGTTCGTCTTTGCTTTCCCAAAATCCCCAGCTTTGTCTCAAGGCATCCTTTAGCGTTCCATCAGGGTAAACCGTATATCCCCTTGGCGTAATATATTCGATTTCTGGGACAAGCACCAAATTTTTCCCTCGGGCATAATCATCCAATAATTCTTGAAATGCCTTTCGCAAGACCATTTCATTTCTTGATCCCCCGTATTGAATGAGTTTTTCAACCTTTGCCCGATATCGCTGGATTTGCCTTTTAGACATAGACCCTCTTATTAGTTGCATTTATAAAAAATAATTTCTTGATGTAATTATATGATGGAATCTCGCAATTTATTCAGGAACTAAAACCTTTACCACTGCATAGTATTTGTTACTTATAGATTCTTATTGGTCCTTATTCATATACCTATCCCTACAAAAACCGCTTAAAATGGTCCCCAATTGCCCCAGAACGCTTTCTTCTTACGCCGACCCACACAAAAATACAACCCCAAATATAAATTCCACAGAGAAGGTTTCACAATCAAAACCTTCACTGCTCCATTTTCCACAAACTTTCCGGCTTGCTGACTTATCTCCAACGACTTCTCAATTCTTCTATATCAATCGCTGATAATTTGATATTTTCGTTATAATATTATCAAAGATTCAAATTCTTGAATTCATAGAAGAATTTTCGGAGGGAAAAATGCTAAAGAAATATTTCCAAATAATATTAATTTCAATTATCTTATTCATTTCTTGTTATGGTGTCACGCCAGCTTATGCGTCAACACCCTTCATTGATGTTCCAACCTCCCATTGGGCATATGTATATATTGACTGGATGTCAAATATTGGTGTAACAAAAGGTTGCAAAGTTGACCCTCCTAAATATTGCCCTGATGCTCCAGTTTCACGTGCTGAAATGGCGGTTTTTATCATAAGAAGTTTTTTTGGTGCCTCTTACGAACCTCCTACTGTGTCCTCCACAAGTTTTTATGACACTGCCTCACATTGGGCTGCTGGTTGGATAGAGCAATTCGCTACATTGGGGATTACAACAGGTTGTGGTGGCGGAAATTATTGTCCCGACGCCCCTGTTTCACGCGCTGAAATGGCAGTTTTTTTATTGCGGTCAAGATACGGCAAAGACAAAGAATACTTTCCAGACCCTCTTGTCGGTGATACTGGTTTTTCAGATGTTCCTAATTCTCACTGGGCTTCTGCTTGGATTAAACAATTAGCTGATGAAGGCATAACAACCGGTTGTCAAACTGACCCACCAAAATACTGCCCAAGTGCTCCAGTAACACGTGCACAAATGGCTGTGTTTTTAGAAAGAGCAATCGGTTATGAGTGGACTTTTGAAAGTTTTGGAGATAATATAAATTGCGAAGCGTTTGGTGAAAATGAGATTGAAATTTGTGCAGCCGTTTCAAACTCTTCCCCTGAACCATTTTCCGATGTTTATGTCTATGCTCGTTTACTTACTAATTCTGGCCATCCTTTTCCTACAAATTCAAAAAAGATTGCATCCTCATATTGGCATTTTAAAGAAGGAACTGAAATATGTGATATGGGTTTCATCGATGCGGGTGGTTTTTCTTTCTGTAAACTTAATATTGGTAATTCAACAATTGATTATACTGTCAATATTGACGTAACAATCTATGGTTATACGGTGACAACTTCATTCACGCCATCATATTAAAATCTTCTAATATGGTTTCGGATTATAATATCACTGCTGGTAAATCCCTTTCCAGCTGATGAAACATGGTTTGAAGTCCACCTTGGCGGTGGACTTCTACTTTATGAAAATTAAAGTGGGTGGTAAAGAATGATTTGATTTCCATAATTAATTAGAGTCCATATATAGAAAATTGCTGGCCTTTTCAGTTAGTTATATCTCCCAAGTTATTTATAAATTCATTTATAATTTATCCAAACAAAATTCAATTGACTTTAGGAGGATAATTCATGAACAAATCAAAACTATTCAAAATTAGTATAGTCATTTCTCTTCTTTCTATTTTTCTAGTAAGTGCACTACCTGGGTCAAATAAGGAAATAATTACACTTACAGGTGCAGACTTTCAGCCAACTGGTGAATGTTCGTTTAATAATTCTGGAACCTCACTAACGACAATTCCAGTTTCTATTGGCGGTTGCAGTAATTTCATTGCCCCACTGCAATTACCAGATGGAGTAACTATAGAGAAAATTACATTTTATTGGAAAGATAGTAGCGTCGAACACCAAGCCTACTTAGACCTTGATTCTTCAAATTTAAATGGTTCTAGAACCATTTTAATAAGTGTTCCTACCAATGGCTATGAAGACGAACCATCATCAAGTTATGCAGACGTATCTATAACAGTAGATAATGAACAATATGGATATTTTCTTGCAATTCAAATGCCTTCTACAGAAGCTGTAGTGATTTATGGTGTACAGATTGAATATTCTACTCCATATCTTATGTTTTTACCTTTCATAAGAAATTCTGGTTTTTTCTAGGATTAAGAAAAATACTTTAGAAAAAACATGAAAAAATAATAAATTTTAGCTTTGCTAAAGTTGTTATTAAGGTTCAATCTGTGCCAAAGAAAATTTTTTGACATAAAAACCGCAGACAAGGTTTCAATATCAAAACCATCACTGCTACATTTGCTGAAAACATGCTGGCGTCATTGTCATTTCGCCCAGCAATCTTGCCCTTATCTGATTGCTGAACTTTCTCCAATCACGCCTTTAATCCAACATAAATTATCTTGCTCGACTTCTAACTCATCTCATCGTTTATGTTTGATCTATTTGATCTACTACAGACTCCTATCTCACCACTTTTGATGATGTTACCAATTTTTACAGAAACAATGTTACACTAACTATATGAGCAAAAATTTAGTTTGGGATGAAGCAAGAATTAAATCATATATTACAAATTCCATACAAGAGAATTCAAAATTAGAATATAAAGGGCCAGAAGCTTTACAGATAACTGATGTAAAGAAAAAGGAAATTTCAAAAGATGTCTCATCAATTGCAAATGCGGCTGGGGGGATAATAATTTATGGTATCGAAGAATTCTCAGATAAATCAAAAGAACATTTGCCAGAAAGAATCTCACCATTAAATCGTTGTGACATTTCACGTGAATGGTTAGATCAAGTTATATCCACAAATATCAATCGCCCCATTAAGGATTTGATTATTTATCCTATTGATATTGGTACAAATAAAAATGATGTGGTTTATGTTATTGAGATCCCACAGAGTACAACAGCACATCAAGCAAAAGATGGAAGATATTATCGACGGAGAAACACAACTACACAAATTTTGGAACATTATGAAATCATTGATATCTTAAACCGCACCATTAACCCCGATGTAAATGTTGAATTTGGTTGGAAATATGATACAACAAAATCAGCTCAACTACATACCTATAACCTAATTATTAAAATAATCAATGCAGGACCGTTAGTTGAACATTTTCAACTTGATTTCATTTTTCATTATTGTGTAGAATTCTCATATAACAATCGAGTATCAAAATTAAAAACATCATCTAAATATCAAGGTGAATTTGTCGAACATGTGATAATAAATTCAGAAAATGTTTTATTCCCTAAACAGGAAATTGATTTTACTAACGAACATCGAATCAGTTATAAGGTAGATAATCACATTTATCATAACTATGAAGATAATTCACCCATAATTTCATGGATACTTTATGCGGACCAAATGGAACCTAAGAAAGGTATAGTTGAGTTTCAGGAATTAAATAATTTCTAAATTATTTATGACATGGCACGGTAGCGACTTGTCAGGTGTTGTAAATTGCGTTTTATGCTTCCAGGTTAATTTTCTCTTATTCTCTACTCAACCTCAAAAATCTCCATTCTGACCGCCATTGTCTTTTCCTTAATGCCAAACAAGGCCAGGGTGGAAATGATGAACAGCAAGCCAAAAATGCCCATCAACAGGGTAAAGCCCACCTTATCCCCAATCGGGCCCCCGATATAAGCCCCGATGGCACCGGCACCCGCCCCAGCCAGGTTCTGGATGCCCAGGTAGCGGCCGGCTTCCTTGGGCGGCAGCAGAGTAGTGCCCAGCGTCCAGCTGGCGGCATAGAAAAACCCGGTGGCGATCCCTATCAACACACTCCCCACGTAAAGCAGCGCGGTGTTAACGGAAAGAATTAACACCAGGGTGCCAAAGGTGGCCAGTACACCGCTGAAAAAGCAGAGCAGTTTTCGCCTGAACTTATCCGTCAACCAATCGGCCTGCTTGTCTACCTTGCTCATTCATGTCTCTCCCCAAGTCCCACGCCTCTCTCAATCGCTCATCCAATCACAAAAAAGCGCCCTGCTTCTTTGCCCCCCCTTCTTGTGGTGGGGGTGCCGCTTGCGGCAAAAACTCGCCCACTTTTGGCCGCTTTTGCCGGCTTGAAAACTCCCGCACAGTATGCTATCCTCTCATTGGGTCAGAACATCTGTTCGATTATTATGTTCACACACAACGAAAGGATTTTTGAACATGACCACATGCTGGATGCCCTCACTCAAAAATTGCTCTTTTTGTAGAGCGACCCGCTCTCAAACATCTTCACCTTGTCCTCAAGGAACTTTCCGATGAGAGAGCCCTCGAAGAACCCTGGCCCTTGCTTTTATTCGTTTCCGGTTCGTTTTTTTTATGAAACGAATCCCCAAAAGTGAACTGGAGCGAAACGTCGTGGCAGGTGATCTCATAAGTGAAAAATATGTATCAGCCACAACAGATGGTTCTCAGCCTGATTCCCCTTCCAGGGTATCGCCAATCAAAGGTGAAATGCCATCCATGATGCGCCCAGGATTTTGGTTTCGGATGATGCTGACCTTAACCGATGCTGGGGTTTCCCAATTATTTTGCTGACCAGCGTTGATCATTACCATACACCAACCCCAGTTGGCGTTTAATCGCATCAATGGTTTCCATCAATTGGCGCGAATCAGCCAGGGGCATGATATCATTCTCAAGGCGTCCATCTCGAATACAATCGGAAGCTGCTTCAATTTCAAATTTAAATCCAATTTTATCTTCAAACGGGAATTTCTTCTTGATGGGTGCCTGGTCCCTCACTTCCAGCCAAACTTCTTTGGCATTCAGGAAATTTTCCGGTATGGTGATCCTCCCTTTCGTGCCGATCACCGCCGCCCTTGAGACGGTCCAGGCATTTGTTGCGGCATTTAAGTAGGCCAGACAACCCGATTCGTATTGTAGAAGATACGAAGATTGCAAGTCTACGCCGGTTGCGCCAATTTCACCCATCGCCTTCACTTTGACTGGCTTGTGTTTCATGACCATATTCGCAAATGATAAGGGGTAAATGCCGGCATCGAGCAGTGCCCCTCCAGCGAGGTCTGGGTTAAACAGCCGATGGCTGGGATCAAAAGGGAAGTAAAAACCAAATGTCGCTCGAATTTGTTTGATCGGGCCAATTAAATCTTCTGCCAACCATCGCCGAAACTGAACCATAGCCGGGAGAAACCTTGTCCACATCGCTTCCATCAAAAATAATTGTTGACGTTCAGCTAAGGCAATCAGCGCCTTCATTTCCAAAGCATTGACGGTAAATGGTTTCTCACACAGCACAGGCTTGTATGCCAGCAATGCTTCCCGAGTATTTTCGTAATGGAAATTATGCGTTGTTGCCACATAAACAGCATCAACCGCCTTATTGCTCAATAATTCGGCATAGTCTGAATAGGCTTTCTCGATGTGATGTTTTTTTGCAAAGGCTGCGGCTTTACCTGGGGTCCTGGAGGCTGCTGCGATCACCTTCGCGCCATCGACCGCGAGCGCACTCTCGGCAAATTTATTGGCAATCCCACCACAACCGATGATGCCCCATTTGATTTCTTTTTTCATAAGCGACCTCTTTCCACTTTCTGCAAAATTCTTATGGCAATTGATCCTACTTTGGGCAATAAATTTATGATCCGATCCTCCCAAGTGTTTGGGGAAACCCATGGAATCTTACCTTCCTGGTCTGCATGCTCAATTATAAGCGCAAGCGTCACTTCAAGAGTTATTTTTGGTTGGTTGATGCGCTTTCTAACGAAGCATCATGTTTGAGATTAACCTCTGTGAGACGATATGAATTGAAGAAAACAATATAATACTGTAGGGGCACAGCATGCTGTGCCCTTACGATTTTCACAAATAGTAGATTATCCCAATACGCAACACCCTCATAAAAGATTTGCATAATAACATTGATATAATAATTTCATAGTTCTCTTTTACTCAACGATAAAATCTTGGTTTCCCTTCACAGCTATCTATGGCTTTCACTAAAAAGCAATGCCCTTATTTAAAAAATGCACATTGTGACATTTATTTAATAGCGCTGAGCTAGGCCAGGTGAGACCTACATTCAGTAAAAGCACCATAGATTGCCAAATCCCCCATTTCTCTCAAGCACAATTATCTAAAACTCATCCTCAAAATCCGTCGGCAGTGGCATGTCCTCATCCTCGTCACTTGCTGGTTCAGGACTCTCGATCTGTTCCTGATACACATTGCCAAAGGCTTCCAAAAAGGCGATGTAGAACTGCACCATCCTGGCGCAATTCTCAAAGGACAAGCGCTCGTCAATCCCGTGCATGCGGTTGAGCTCGTCCTCTTCAAGTCGCATGGGTGAAAATCCAAAGCTGTCCTTCGTTAGGTTGTCATAATGCCGGGCATCCGTTGAACCGATCATCAGAAAAGGCGAGACCAGTCCGCCCGGGTTTATCTCTTGGATCAAGCGGGCGAGTTCTTGGTAATATAGCGAATCCGTGTCCGCCACCGAGGAGGCTTCAAACCCTGATTCCCCTTCGAGGGTGTCGCCAATCAGCGGCGAGATTTTCACCCGATCATCGCCAATGGTTGCTACAACTGTCTCATAGACGGATTTGATATTGTCACCGGGAAGCATGCGGAAGTTCATCACCGCTTCGGCATGGTTTGGCAAAACGTTGTCTTTAACACCCGCTTTAATGACCGTAGGCGCAGTTGTCGTGCGCATCAGGGCATTCATGATCTTAGACTTTGCTAAATTTTTCTTCAGCAATCCCCCAAAAAGCCAGGTATTAGCATACAAAAGCCGTTGGGAAAATGGTAACGCGCCTCCCAAATGACTCATAATGAACTCGACGATTTCCAGATGGGCGGGCATGGGGTTCGCCTCCAACTTAGCGACAGCTTTAGAAATAACGCCGATAGCAGTTTCTTTTTCAGGCATCGCAGAATGACCGCCGTCCATATCCACATGCAATCGCAGGCTGAGGTAGCCTTTCTCAGAAATCCCAATCAAACCCACTGGCACTTCCACATCGGGCAACAACCCTTGAAAGATTGCGCCACCCTCATCCAGTAAGGCACCCAGAGCTTCCCCGCGCGATTCAAGCAGGTCTGCGATTGCCCTGGCACCCCGCCAACCGCCGGTCTCTTCATCGTGACCCAAACCAATGTAAATGGTGCGCTCTGGCTTGTAATCCTTCTTGAGTAGGGTTTCAACTGCTTCCAGAATGCCAATGACCGCATTTTTATCATCGATAGCACCCCGACCCCAGACGTACCCATCCGTAACCTTGCCGCCAAATGGCGGATAGGTCCACCTCGCCCCATCCTCTTCGATGGCAGGCACAACGTCCAAATGCGCGGTGAGCATCACTGGCTCCAATTCAGGGTTGGTGCCCGGCCAGGTGTACAGCAAGCTGTAGTCATTGACCTCTTCCACATTCAATGCCGTATGAACCTGGGGATACAAGGTCCTCAGAAGGCGGTGCAGCCCCCAAAATGCCGTCCCATCGATTTTTTCCGGGTCTTCATGCGAGATTGTCTTGTATTGAATCGCCAATCCGAGGCGCTCAGCGACGGATTCCCCATCGACTTCGGTCAGATCCCGCACCGGCACGTCCTTTTGCGGTGCTGTAAATAAGGCTGTTTTTAAAAATACAAAGCCAATCAAGAATAACAACACCACCCCTAAACCGATCCCCAAAGAAATTAAGATGGTTCCTGTGGTCATGTTTTTGCTCCTTCGATGCGAAACTGGGTGTCCAAATACTTTTGCTGTTTTAATCAGCCAGGGTAAAAGATGTGGGGTTAAAAAATCCTCGCCTTTAAAAATTAGCTGATTTGAATAGATTTTGACTTGAAAAAGTCCAGGAATGCTGCTTCAGCGGCTTTATCATCAAAAGCCCGACCGGGGATGAATGGATAAAACCGTTCCCTATCTTGATACATGATGAGATATGATCCATTAGATTGGATCAACTTTTTTACGTTCTCCCACTCAAGGACAGTTGTGTTTTCACTCACCGTCATGACGATGTTTTCGTCTTTGAAGGTGAATTTTCGTGGTTCTTGCAAATAGGCGTTCTTTTTGAAAGCGCTCTTCAGCTGAAATGGGATCAAAAAAACAAAATAGAGGATATAAAACGCGCCGGTGATCAAAAACACCACAGCAATCCCCCGCCAGGACGGGTCCCCAATTTCAGGGAAGATCAGCAAAATTAAGGATCCCAGGGTGATGAGAAGCATGAGAACCGACGTGATCAGGAAAACGGGGGTTTTGGTTGAAAGCATGCGTGACGCATGCACATAATCATTTTTTTCAGGGGTAAAGTCTAAAATAAGTGGCTGGGTCATTGTTTCCTTTCTTGAAATATGGCCTAATTTTACCACTGCAGCCTAATTCGTCTAATTATGCGCCAAGCAGGGTAGCGATAGGTAACCACAACAAAATCATTAGATCAAAAAAGTGCTTGAGGAATCTATTGGCAATCGCATTTTTGCAAATAATTTTTTAAGATCCTTGCAAACATTCAAAATTACCTTTCTTTAAAAACTTGCCCTTCCGTTTTTTCTAATACAAATTCAGCCACAAACTTAGCCTGCGCCTGGGATTCAACAGCCCTGGGTACATATTGACGCACCCAATTGATGGCGGCCCTTCCATCGATATCGAAGACAATTTTAGCCAAGCAAGCCGCAAAGGTGCCTGTGCGCCCAATACCAGCATGACAATGCATCACAATGGTCTTACCGTCTTGGGCAGCCCGCAAAGTCTGTATGATGGGCTCCTGAAACGTCCCTTGCTCTGGGATCCAAAAATCCGCCACCGGCACATAAATGATCTCAAAGCCCAAACTTTGATAAATTTCCCACAGCTTATTTTCAGTCAGCTCCAGCACCTCACTTTTTGGGGTCAACATCACCACCACTTGCACGCCGGCGGAAAGATAAGCTGTTATCAACTGGCCTTGGGGGTCGAACAAAGGGCTGAAGGGCAAGGAACTGCGATAAATTTTCCCCGGCAGTGGGTAGGGCAAAAGGGTTAAAAGTTCACGCATCAGAAAGATCCTCTAGGGGTTGAAATTGACTTTCTTCAGGGCGCAAAAATTCACCCGCCGCGTCTTTTTGCAGGGGTGCAGCACCCACCACCGCATCAAGGTTCAGCGGGCCATAGAGATGTGGAAAGCGCATCCCTTCGCCCATCAAATCTTCATAACGCATTTCAGGGTGAACCTTCGACGCCTCAATTTTCAACAGCAGGAGGCCATCTTGCCCTTTAAAAAACCCTTGGGCGCTGCCCTGCACCTGCTCAAGAGTCGAGCAATGGATGAACCCGGCGGAATCCAGGCTTTCAGGGGTGTAAATGCCCTGGCTCTGAGCTTGGGCCAAGTCTGCCTTTGACAAAATATGATAGACGAAGTCCTCTTGATTTGAATTGCTCATCCAATTTCCTTTTATGAATGGGTATTGCTTTTTAATTACACCCATTATACGTGAAATCACCCCCTGAGGGCAGCCCCACAATAGTGAAAGAATTTCATCTGTTTGCAATGTCTGAAAGTTTTCACTAAAATTCTGCCCTAAAACCACAAAATAATGCCCCTCTTCGTAAAATTTCCTCTACTTTACCATTGAAAAATTCTTTATTTTCATGCAATTTATGGTATAATTGCATCGCTTAACAACGAAACCTACATCGCATTAGGACAATTTGACGATTTAGTCAAGATTTAGATTAAGAGAGGATTTTAAATGAAAGTAAGAATTGATGAGGATCTTTGCATTGCATGTGGTGTCTGCTCAGACCTGGTACCGGACGTTTTCATATTAGAAGACGAACCCTACGCCGAAGTAATTGTGGACGAGGTGCCTGAAGATCTTGAAGACGATGTCCGTGAAGCGGCAGAGGAATGCCCGACGGAAGCCATAATTATTGAGGAGTAAGTTTTAGGTTAACCAAGAGAGTTCAATTTTCCTGATACATTTTTTGCTAAAAGATTTTTAGTAGAATCAACACATTTGGCGACAGTGATGACGCATCACTGTCGCTTTGTAACATCTAAACAAATTTAGGAGGACGTTTAATGAGAGTCAAAGTCGATGAAGATCTGTGCTTAGGTTGTGGCATTTGCGAAGGTTTAGCACCTGAGGTTTTTAGCCTCGTCAATGAACCCTTTGCTGAAGTCTTGCTGGACCCCGTGCCAGAAGAGTATGAAGAAGTTGTCATCCAATCTGTGGAAGAATGCCCAGAAGAAGCCATCTTTATTATTGAAGAGTAAATCTTTAATAATTTGCTGAAACTTAAAAAGCTGTTCCATTCTGGAACAGCTTTTTTCATTTAAAATTATCGATTTCAAAGCGCATAATTTTCTTAGACAATGCATTGCCTGAAAATCATCTATCCCTTTATTGCCATCCACTTATCTCCGCCAGAATATCCAATGTTTTATGGGCTTATAACTTTGGGTGAATGAGACCCAGGGCAACCGCCCGGGCGACCAATTGTTGAATGTTTTGCGCAGAAAATCGGGTTTTCATCGCCGCCACATAACCTCGGATGGTGCGGGAGCTCAAATTCAACTTAAGGGCAATTTGCGCAGTAGTTAACCCTTCCCCCAATAGCACCAGCACTTGATGCTCACGACGACTGAGCCTGGGCAAGTCTTCCTCAGCGACAGGTGCGCTGTGAGTCACAATCACAACATCCCCTTGTTGACGGGCAAACACCGGGCTTTGAAGATCCCTTAAATACGAATCCCACTGCCCTCGATTGATGGCTGAGACGATCTTTGCAGCCGGCGCATCCACCTGCGTAAGCTCGAAGGAATGTGGTTCCTTAAAAATTAAAACACGTGTCATTGATGCCGACCTCCCATTGGCATGTTGGTGCGCTGATAGCGTAAACAACCCATTTAATTAGAACATATGTTCTAATCTTACACGATTAAACGGTGCTTTGTCAAGCTGTTATGGTTAAGATTGCCCGAATGATGATGCACGCGACTGGCGCCTATAGAGCCTCCAAAAGGCAACACAGGCACCCATGCCAATGAGAACCCCCACCATCCAGGGCGCCCGAGGAGAAATTTGATCACTCAGAAAACCGCCAAAGACCGGGCTGATGCCAGAAGCCACATTCCATGTGAGCCCAAACAAGCTCATATAGCGCCCTCGCTTGTCCATCGGTGCCAGGTTGGCTGCAGTTGCGCTCGCCCTGGGGACAACAACAAGTTCTCCCAGTGTCATCACAACCATTGCTAACCAAAAACCCCAAAATTGGTTTGACACAGCAATGAGCAATGGCGCAAAAATATAGAAAGTTGATCCCCAAACCATCACTTTATACGGCGGATAGGGTTTTAACCAACGGGTGATGTAAACCTGCAAGAATACAACCATCAGGGCATTGGTGGTCGGCAACCATCCATAGCCTTGTTCACTGATGCCAAATTGGCTCTTAAGATACACCGACAACAGCACCCAGATTAATGCAGATGTCATCTGGATGAGTGTAAAGGAGCCCACCAAACCCATAAATGGTCGATCCGAGAGCGCCACCCAATAGCCACGCATTTGTCGTAAAAGGGTAAATCCTTCTGTTTTATCAAATTTGGGCAGGGTTTCACGAGCAAAGATCAACATCAGCAAACCATAAACAAGCATGCCCGTTCCAGCCCCGTATAAACCAATATTGTAGGATTGGGCTAAAACAAAGCCGCCGATCGCCGGTCCAGCTGCTACACCAATGTTGCGTCCCATACGGATGAGGGCATAGGCATCTTCTCGTTCGTGGGGTTTGAATAAGTCTGCCAACATCGCGTCCGTCCCCACATTATACATGGGGGAAAAGATGCCGCTAGCGCCTAAAATAAGTGCAAAAGACCCATAACTATCCGCTCGGCTGAGCGCGAAATAACAGAGACCATTGCCGATCAGTCCCAACACCATCACCCATTTCCGCCCCAGCCAGTCTAAGAATGGGCCAGCAATAATCGACGACAATAGACCGGCCGTAGCGCTGATGGTCATCAGGCTGGCAATTGTTGCCAAAGGCAAGGATAATTTCTCGCTGGCATAGATCATCAGGAACGGCCAAATCATGGTCGTGCCTGTCGTCGCCAAGATCATCCCCACAAACATCAACCAGAATTGCTTGGGGTAATTTACATAGCGTCGCGGATTTCTGTTAAGCATGGGTGCAATTATATCAGCAGCTTGCTGATAAATTCCACTGGTTTATGAATAACTCCCCCCAAGGTAAACCAGCATGGGTAAAATTTCGTCCTCATTGTTTAATTCAGGCTTAGTCCAGATAGAATAATTGATGCCCCATGAAAATCAGGCGGACAGGATGGGTGCAGGCAGCCACATCAGGCAGGGCTGCCAACAATGCTGCCACATAGACCGCATTGAAAGATGTAAATTCTGTAGCAATGTCCACGCCGGCTAACTCACGCCGCTGAACCAGGGCTTGAAAAGCTTCTTCCAGCGTATCCCGTGGGATGATGCGTTGTTTACCACTTACGGCTGGGGAAAGCACCACCCGATCCCCGCACACATCCACAACGTCAAAGGGATGACCGCGCTCCAAGGTCTTCAGTTCCCGCCCATCCAAAGAGCTGATGTGCGGCCAGAATTGATCCTGCGTTAACATACCAGAGTGCCCCCTTGGAAAATTCTGCCTTTCAAACAATAACTTTCTTTCAGCCCTGGCGTGAAACCCATCACCCTCTCATCTTCGTTAGTGGTCAATCCTAAGATTATACATGATTTGGGGGTTAGTGATTGGTGAATCGTGAATGTTGAGTAGGAATTGATTTTCAGGTAGTAGGTCAAATACCAAATCGCCAATACATAATATCAACAAATCACCACTCACTGCTCACTATTCACTCAGGAACAATTCACCATTCACTGTTCTTCCACGTATAATTACCCCATGAAATTTCGCCGAGTTCGCCCAACACAATTCGACAATGTGCTCATCATCCGCTCTAAGCGCAAATCCTTCGGACTGGAGGTCAAGCCCGACGGACAGTTGATTGTCCGTGCACCAAAAATAGCTACCGACGCAGATGTTCAGGCTGTCCTGACGCATAAAGCCCAGTGGATCGAGCAAGCCCGGGCAACGGTAAAACACAAATTCCCTAATTACCGTGCTAAGACATTCCAACCCGGGGAAAAATTCTGGTACCTGGGTCACGAATACCCCCTCAAACTAACTGAGCGCCATCACCCTTTGCTTGAGCTGGACGGCTCTTTTCTTCTTGCCCGTCAAGCCCAGGATCACGCTCGAGAAGTGTTCATCGAGTGGTATCGGGAACAGACCCGCCAAATCACAGCCGATCTCATCGCGCAATATGTCCAGGCGCATGCATTCAAGGTTAATCAGGTGCGAATTACCAGTGCGCGCACGCGTTGGGGAAGTTGTTCCGGGAAAAATAACCTCAACTTCACCTACCGCTTGAGCATGGCTCCCCTACCGGTCATTGATTACGTCGTCGTCCATGAATTGGTGCACTTGAACGTTCGCAATCACAGCCCGGCTTTCTGGAATGCCGTTGCTGCCATTATGCCTAACTTTAAAGAAAAGCGGGATTGGCTCAAACGCCATGGCGCGCAACTATCTCTGGATTAAAATTGGATTTCGACTAAAAGTTGTGGATTATTCAAGATAAATATGGTAAAATATATCTTAATTATAATCAAATAGCGTAAATTCACAGGATAGAATTATGACGAAATCCGAAAAAATTAAAGTGCTGTTTTTATGCACAGACAATTCCTGCCGAAGTCAAATCTCTGAAGCCTGGCTGCGGACATTGGGCGGGGAGAAATTTGAAGTCTACAGCGCTGGCCTGGAACCCCACGGTGTGAATCCCTACACAATCGCCGTTATGGAAGAAATCGGCTACGACATGAGCGACCACCGCTCAAAACACATTGACGTGTATATCGGAAAAATAGAATTCGACTATCTTATTTCGGTTTGTGGGGAAGCCGAAAGAAATTGCCCGTATTTTCCTGGTATGGGTGAACGTTTACATTGGGACATTGAAGATCCAGCAGCTTTTGAGGGCACCGACGAAGAGAAAATGACGGTTTTTCGCCAAACGAGAAACCTCATTAAAACACAAATTGAAGATTGGCTAGCTGAAATTACTTAATAAAAAATACGCACCGCAGGGTCGATTCACCATGTGCCGAGGAACGAAGACTGGAATCGCCCCCAAAAAAAAATAAAAAAACCGGACCCCATTTTCTAAGACCCGGTTTTTAATCACATATGTTTTAAAAATTTTTCGATAGTTTCTTCTTACAACTCGCAATAACGATCAATGCGCTTGCCGATAACCGCCAAACTATCGTCCCAGAATTTTTTCTTTCGAATATCAATGCCAAATCGAGCGGCGAGTTCAGCAGCGGGGGCTTCACCCGTGCTGGAAAGCAAGCTTTTATAATCAGGCAAAAATTCTTCGCCTCGCTGTTGATAAATGGCGTATAAACCCACACCAAACAACATCCCAAAGGCATAGGGGAAGTTATAGAAAGAAAGGCCGGCTGAATAATAATGCGGCTTCCAGGTCCACATGTACTTGTGTCGATAGTCAGGATCTAAACCCTCACCATAAGTCGCGGCCTGGGCTTCTTCCATAATTTCACAAAGTTCCTCAGCGCTTAAATCGGATTTCTTTCGGCGTTCAAAAACCTCTTTTTCAAATAAGAACCGGGAATAGATATCAACAATCACCTGTGAATCGCCAATCAAGGCGGTTTCCAGCAAGGCTAATTCCGCTTCAGGATCGGTGATCGTTTCCATCACTGCATTAAAGACGATCGTCTCACACATGATCGAAGCCGTCTCCGCCATTGTCATCGGTGTTTGGCGCTGCAGTGGGGTCTTGTCCGCCTGGAACATGTTGAAATTATGATAGCCATGGCCTAATTCATGGGCAATGGTCATCACCTGGTCAAGAGTCCCATCGAAATTGCACATAATGCGGGATTCCTTCACCCCGGGCACACCCATGCAGAAAGCCCCACCCCGCTTGCCAGCGCGCTGCTCCGCGTCAATCCAATTATTTTCAAAGGCTGTTTTGGCAAAGTCCCGCAGTTCAGGTGAGAATTTACCAAAATTCTCCATGATAAAGGCTGCTGCTTCTGGGAAGCTGTATTCCTTATCCAATTTGCCAGTAGGCGCAAAAACATTCCACCAGGGCAGCGCTTCCTGTCCAAAACGTGCAGCCTTGGCTTTGAAATAACGTCGGAAGGTTGGGAAGGAATCTTTCATCGCTGCAAGCATCGCATCCAGGGTTTCCCGGTCAATGCGAGCTTGTTCAATCGGTTGGTGCAGAGCATCCTTTCGCCCACGATGATCGTTGAGGGTGTTCACCCACCCCTTGATGCCGTTCATGCAGGCAGCCAAAGGCTCCTGAATCGTTTCCCAAGCCGCCATTTCGGTTTCATAAGCTCGTTTTCGGACAGATTCATCTGGATGCGCATGCAGATTAATTAACGCAGGCATTGGCAATGACTTTACTTCGCCGTCCAGCTCAAACTCGACCGTCTTCTGCGAGGTCACCGTGCCTTGCAACTTTGACCAGGCTCGTGAACCTGACAAACTGAGTTCGCTGGAGAGAATTTCCTCTTTCTCACTCATCAAGTATTGGCTTTGTTCAGCGATTTCCGTAATCGGGAAGGCGTGTTCACCAGCACTCCCACCTAAATCGAGCACCTCGGGAAGGATGTCTTTGAACTGACCAACCCAAGCCTCCAAAAGAACGCCGACTTTTTGAATGCCAACCATCACCTGGTCAAATTGCGAACTCATTTGTTTCGCTTGCTGATTGAAAGAATCCGTTGCAACAAACGAATGCAAATAGGCGCTGATGGTTGAAGCTTTTAAGTACAGTTCGTTCATTCGATCAACCATCTTGCTGAGCGCAGTGTTGATCTCGGCTTTCTCACTCGACCCATCAATTTTCGATAGTTCTTCCTGATACAGTTTTTGTAAAGAATCGGTGGCGTTTTTAACCCATTTGATATCTTCCGTTAAATTGGGCGCATCCAAACCGGGATAAACGTTGGAAAGGTCCCACCGAGGGGGTGTGTTCCGCATAAAATCTCCTTTATGGCTGAAAATTCGGTTGATAAGGTTTCACAATAGACAATTATAGATGAAATATTTCATTATTGGCAACTCATTACTGGGAATGCAGTGCTTACCGTCCCTTGCCTTGAAGGGGTCTAAGCAGTTCGGTCAACAGGTACCATGGGCTAATAAGGCGACCTTTTTACCCTGGCGGGTCAACGCATTGTAAACTTGACAGGCTTCGGGAGTTTTCTTGATGATTAATGTTTGTATACCGTGGCCTTCAATCGTCTTTTTGGTCTTTTTTGACACTTTGATGGCGCCATTGACACCGTTGCCAATCACAAGGATATCGATCTGCTGGTCCAAGATGCAAGCCACCATTTTGGGCTTGAGGCGGTGGCCTTTGCGCGCCGCCCAGGCTGACACTTGCCCATCGATAATGCAAATATCCTTCCCAACGCCCTCCCCCGCCTCGGAGTGGATCTCGCCATTGATGGTAAACCGACCCCATGAAAATGCTTCTATAGGACCACGCGCATCCTCAAACATACGCACCTCCGCGTCTAACCTACTTTACTCTTAAATTGGTTAATCTGGATAATTTGATTATAATATGACTGCCGTGTTTATGAAGGCAGGCAAAAAACGAATGGTACGAGAGGACCGTATGGCAATTCAAATCACCGATGAATGGATTATAGACCTCCCTGAGGACTATCAACGCAGAGTCGAAGACGAAAAACTGATCTTTTGGAAAACAGGCATCACGGTCATTGTTGCCGCCTATCGCCTGCCGGATGAAACAGGAAAACTTGAGTTGCTCAACAAAATCCAGCAAAAGATTCCCCAAGATTCTCTTGAAACCCTGGTGTCAACCAAGGGGAAGATCGCGGGTTTGGGTTATACCCTGATCCAAAAATTGGAGAACGATATCAAACGTCTGGCCCTATACACCTTCACAGCCAGCGACACCTCCTGCCTTCAAATTGCCTTCTATCTGGATAAGCCCGAGGATCTGCCCTGGGCTAAATCCGTCTGGGAAAGCATCATCTATCATCCCAAGACCAACCAGGTGCCATCTGCCTAATTTGGAAGAAATAAGGATTAAATTTTTAGTAATTTAATTGCGTTTTACTTAATTTTTCAATTGATTTTATTAATTTTATCAATTTCCTAATTTATTTTTCTTTATTTTCTGTATTCCTTTTTGTGTTTTTATGATATGATATAAGAAGGTCTATCTTTTTAGAAAGGAATTCAAATGAAAACAATAACCCTCCCCATTGAAAACTTTAATCAGGTTGAATTGAAGGATTTTGGCACTTTGCTCCTTTATCAAGGTGAGCAGGAATCCCTCACAGTTGAAGCGGATGAAGCCCTCATTGACGATTTGAAGGCTGAGGTTTCTAACGAAACCCTCTACCTGGGGATTGACGATGACTGGGTAGGTCGGATTGGCAAGGCTTTCACGGCAATCTTCTCAAGCCCCAAGCCCAGCCTGATCTATAAGCTCACCTGCAAAGATTTGTCGCTGATTAACATCACCGGAAAATGTGATCTCGAATGCGATTCATTTAAAACCAACCATTTAAAGCTGAAGGTTTCCGGTTTGGGAAATTTATCCTTTTCAAATCTAGCCTGCGAAGACCTGGAAGTGACCATCAGCGGACGTGGCGATTTCACTGCAGCCGGGCATGCAACCCATAACAGGCTAAAAATTTCTGGCTCAGCGGAAGTGAACACCCCCAACCTCATCAGCGAGTCAATGAATATTGTTATCACAGGGCAGGGTAATGCCACCGTCCACGTCATCCAAGACCTCGACATCACAATCTCAGGCTTAGGTCAGGTAAATTACTATGGGCAGCCGAAGCTGCGCCAGGTCATTACAGGTTGGGGTCGGTCAAAAAGGTTGAACGAAGATTGATGTTTTGATAGAATTAAAGCGGAGGTGTTATGACACAGGAAATTAAAATTGAAAAGAAAGCCTCAGAAGTCATTCAACCTGAGACCTTGGAAGAGGCTCGTCAGGCAATTATTGCCAAGAAAGACCTCTCAGGTGCTAATTTACAGGGAATGGCCTTGCAAAGTCTGACTGCCGTCGGAGCTATCTTAAGGAAGACGGATCTATCTTCAGCGGACCTCTCTCATGGGCTGTTGGTAAACCCAAATTTTTATAAAGCATCCTTAGAAAATGCTGAAATCCACAATACCATCCTAGTGAGCGGGGATTTGGTAAAAACAAATTTTAAAAATGCCAACCTCAGCAACACCGCCATAGTGAGCCCCAACGCTGAAGAGGCAAATTTTGAAGGCGCGTTGATGCGCAACGTTGGATTGGTATCCGCCAACTTGGAAAACGCAAATTTCACGAATGCCAAGCTTAACAACGCTTGGATTACATCAGCCAATGTCACCGGTGCAGATTTTTCAGGTGCAGATCTTTCCGGTGCACATGCCCATCACGTTAACTGGTCGATGGCAAAAGTCCCACCAGAGACACTCCCTGAACCCCTGGTCCGAATGCCCAAGTGGGCATATCCCGTGCTGATCGGCAGTGTCCTCGGAACCCTCGGCTTGATCATTTATTCACTGATCAGGAACCGGAAAAAGACTGAATAAATTTTCACTTTTACAGAAAAAACAGGGCAGTTTAATTAAGCTGCCCTGTTTTAATTTCTTTAGTGTGGAAATGGAATTATAAAGAAGTTATCCTAATGTAGCTGAATCCCGTTGTAAAAACATTGCCTTTCCAAGTTTCTCAATCGCTTGATTATTGAATCCTTCTAAAGCCTTCTCTTATTTTTTGGGCATCATTTTCAAGTTCTGTAATACTCCGATAACGAATTAATTCAGAATCTAATCGCAGATTAAATTGATCACCGGTAAAACGTGGAATGACATGAAAATGGATATGGGAAACCTCCTGCCCAGCCACCTCGCCATCTGCTAGGTAAATACTCACCCCTTTGCATTCCAGGTCGCTGGCATGAATAGCCTGATCAACGCGCTTAACAGCATTGATCAAACAGCCAGCATCCTCCTCAGAAAGCTCAATTAAAGACTCAACATGTTGTTTGGGAATGACCACCACATGGCCCGGCGTGATGGGCTTAATTACGAGGAAGGCCATTGTGCGTTCATCTTCATAAACAATACTGGCTGGCAATTGCCGAGAGACGATCATGCAATAATGACACATGGTTCACTTCCTTCCCAGGTTTCTGACTAAATCATCGTACAAATGGCGATTTACTTTAATTGATAAAATGAGAGCCTGTGTGCCTCAACCAAGGTCAATGCTGGCAATAGCCAAGGTAAACTTAGTCGCTTTATTAAAGATTAAAATTCTCGCATTGATCACTGAGGTGCTGATGACTTTCAATTAATACTTAACTTAATTCAATTTTATAGGTTATTAATTTAAATGTCAATAACTTATGCAATTCTTTTCAATTTCCTTAAATATTTTCAAGGAAAATCCACCGCTTATCAGTTTATCCGCCAATTAGGGCTGAGCAGCTAAGTACTACATATTTAATTAATGATTGATAGGGCTTTTAGAATGCAGCCTTATTGGCCAGAGGTTTCAAGGGCTGATTCCCCACTACGGCAGGCAGAGGGCTGATACCATTGACAGAGGTACTCGTCCAGCCTCTCAATGCGGGCTAAATTCTGATCACACAAGCAGACCATTTCGGCGATTTGCGTCAGCTCGTTTTCAGTTTCCATTTCCAATAACAAACTGCAATCGGCATCACGAGAATTTTCCCTGGCAATGTTTGCCTCCACGATCGCAATGCGCTTATTGGATTCTGGTTCCAGCGCTAAAATATCATCGATTTTCGCATCAAGCATCTTTTGCGATATTTCGACGGCATCCCCATAACAGGTTAATTTTTCGGCAAAAGCCATGACAGCGGTGCACATTGGAAGGTCTTCAATGGGCCCTTCATCCGTAACAGGGGTATTTGTTGCCGCAATACCTCGCTTGCCAACGTTTGTTAATTGAGAAAACAAAAAAGAAAGACTCAACAAAACACCCATGATGGCGATAAAAGAAATGGTTTGCATATGACGTTGCATAAAAATCTTCTTCTTAGTACAAAAAATTAAATATTTCCAAATTTCGTTCAGCATTATAACCCAATCGGGAAAAAAGAACAGTCAAAAAACCTTATACATAATTTAGACTAAAACCGTAATATATGTCATAATAATACCAGTTGACCAGCAGTTTTATAGGTAAACCTGGTCTGAAAACTCCTTAATGGTAGATGTTGAGCTGTGGACCGCAGTCCACAGCTCGACGCTTTAAGGTGGCGCTCATCGACGCTGATAATTTATAAAAAAACAACAAGGCTTGTGCCAGTGGGCAAAGCGTCAGGCCCCTCCCCTATCAAGATTGCGAGCAACACCATCTAAACCATCGCATAGATACAAAACCGCCAATAAACACCGACTTACCCCAACAATCACCCCACCTAAATTTTATGTGTTATTATTCTTTATTGGAATTATGTAAATAATAAGGAGAAAATTGGATGAAAACCCTTTTATTAATGCGCCATGGAAAATCAAGCTGGAAAGACGAATCCCTTGAAGATTTCGAAAGACCCCTCAAAAAAAGAGGCAGAAAAAACGCCAAAAAGATCGCCAAGGTGATTGCCGAAAACGGCCTCAACCCCGATATAATTATCGCCTCTTCAGCCACCCGGGCAAGGGAGACAGTGGGCGTCGTCGTGGAAGTTTTAGGCTTTGAAAATCGAATCGTTTTTTCAGATGAGTTATATATGGGCGAACCCAGTGACATCGTTGATGCCCTCAAAAATTTGAATGACGATTACAACTCGGTGTTAATTGTCGGGCACAACCCTGGTTTAGAAGCCTATTTGCAAATTGTTGATGGCGAAATTGAGGCTCTACCCACAGCTGGTTTGGGGCAATTGGTCTTGGTGCTCGATCGTTGGGAAGACCTTTCCTTTGACACCATGGGTGACCTGGTCGGATTCTGGACTCCCAAATCCCTCTCAGAAGACTCGTAGATTTAATATAAGATTTCTCAATTAATTGCTTAGGTTTTGACTTAAAAAACAAAGGGCGTTAATCCATTTATTTTGGAGATAACGCCCATTTTTTTTATCCTTCACTCCAGTTCTACTCGAATATTTCCCCTCAAAAGCCTCTTTTTCCTGTCACCAAAGCTATTGACTATTTAGATTTAAATGACAAATAACGTGAAAGCTTTGCAGCCAGGTTGGAAAGCGGCATGGTTTGAAGCCAAATTCTTCCCGGTCCAGATAGTGTTGCGAGGAACAAGCCTTCTCCTGCAAAAAGCACATTCTTAATACCTTTGACCATATTGATCTCATAATTAACAGAAGGTTCAAACATTGCAATATGGCCCGGGTCAATCAAAATCCGATCACCTTGTGCAAGAGCATATTCCTTCACTTCCCCAGGGATCGCCAGGAAAACCTCACCAGGGCCGGTCACTTGTTGCAGAATAAACCCTTCACCGCCGAAAATGCCGGCGCCCAATCGTTTTTGAAAATACATCTTCATTTGCACAGATTCTTCCGCACACAAGAAGGCATCCTTTTGGCAAATTAAGGACTGATTCGGGGCAAGCGTCATGTTAAGGATCCGTCCTGGTGCTTCAGGGGTGAAAACAACTTGGCCACTGTTCCCCTCACAGGTGTACGATACCATAAACAGGGATTCGCCCGCCAGAGCACGGCCTAAACCCGCCATCAGTCCGCCCCGGGTGTTGGTGGACATGCGCATGTTCTGACTCATCCAAGCCATGCCCCCTGATTCTGTAAACACCGATTCCCCTTTGGTTAAATGAATTTCAAGCATTGGAAAAACGTTACCTTCAATTTTGAATTGCATCCTCGTTCCTTTCACTAAAAATGAGAGCCTGTAAGTAATACACTGATGTTCTTTAAGGACTAAGTTAAAACCAAAGGAGGTCTATCCCATGCCAGAGACCAGTGCCAGCAGCAATCCACCGGCAATCACACTACCCAATTGGCCAGCCGTATTCGCACCCATGGCATGCATCAGTATGAAGTTCTCAAAATCCTCTTCCTGTGCCATCTTAGCTGATAGCCTGCCCGCCATCGGAAAGGCACTGATGCCGCAGGCACCAATCAAGGGATTGATCTTCCCTCCGCTCAGAAATGACATCAACTTGCCAAACAAGAGGCCAGCGACCGTATCCAACACAAAGGCAAGCAATCCCAAACCTAAGATCATCAAGGTTTCTAAATTCAAGAAGGACTCCGCCTTCATCGTCGCCCCAATTGCGAGCCCTAAAAATAGCGTCGCAATGTTGATAATTTCATTTTGAGCCGCTTTGTTTAAGCGATCAACCACCAGACTTTCCCGCAACAAATTGCCAAGCATCAAAGAAGCTATCAGCGGGGCTGCATCCGGCGCCACCAGGCTCACCACCAGGGTGACAAAGATCGGGAATACAACCAGGGTCAGCCGTGAAACAGGGCGAGGGGCATATTCCATCCGAATCAGGCGTTCTTCCCGAGTGGTCAGCAAGCGCATTATGGGCGGTTGAATGATAGGAATTAAACTCATATAGGAATAAGCGGCCACTGCAATGGGGGCTAACAGGTCAGGCGCAAGCTTGCTGCCTACAAAAATGGCTGTTGGTCCATCAATCGCACCAATGACGCCAATCGAGGCTGCCTCGTTCATTGGGAATCCCAATAGCAAAGCTAGGAGCAAGGTGCCATAAATACCAAATTGCCCGGCAGCGCCCAATAAGACCATCTTAGGTTGGGCAAGCAAAGGGCTGAAGTCAATCATGGCCCCCACACCGATAAATATTAATAAGGGGAACAACTCAGTGCCGATGCCCGCATCATAAATCACCTTCATAAAGCCCGTGTCGGTGGACATGCCAATGTTGGCCATAATACATCCGAACCCAATCGGTAGTAACAGCACCGGTTCATACTCCTTGACCACTGCCAGGGTAATTAATACCACGCCGGCGACGATCATCACAGCATTGCCCCAAGTAAAATTAGTAAAACCGCTGGTGATTTCTTCTAGTAAAAATGTAAAATCCATCATGGCTCCCTTACTCTGTGAAGGTCATCAATATCTGACCATGGTTAACCTGGTCACCCACATTAACCGCGACACTTTTGACAACTCCTTCACGATTACTCTTGATGGCATTCTTCATTTTCATAGCTTCAAGGGTGCACAACTCCTGTCCCCTAGCAACCTGGTCCCCTTCTTTCACCAACACCGCTAAAATCACGCCCGGCAAAGGTGCCACAACCTGGTTGGGAAGCTGATCAGCACCCGCTCTGCTCGTCGAATCAGCCGTCATTAAGGGTTCTGGCACAGAAACAAGCTGGACACTTGGTTGCACCTGCTTTGAGGCCATGTCTTGCGCTTCTTCTGGCCAAATCTCATAGCGTTGCCCTTCAACGACCGCCACAACTGGCCTTGTATGAATATCCTCCACATCAACGATATAGACTTGATCATCAATCATAACTTTCATTTTCATGAAATTATCCTCGTGTTCTCTTGTGTTCTAACTGGCGGTTACGATGTATGGTTTGCCAGGGGCTTAATGCATCTGAGACCCGATCGCTTGGTGCTGATCCTTGACTCGACTTTTTTATTGCCAGGGCTAAACCAACTGCCACAGCTGCTGCAATTGCCCGATGAATTTGCCCATTCCCCTCCATTGCCGATGCAGTCGGCGCACCCGTTTGTTCAGGTTGAACATTTTCATCAACCTTTGGTTTTTCCTTGGAGGTCAGGCGCATCATTAAAGCCATCAATCCCCATAAAAAGATGATGATAGCAAAAACCAAGCCCATCCCAATGGCAGCAATCAATAAACCTTGTTGAATTTCACTCATGGTTGATCCTCTCAGATGGGCATGTTGCCGTGCTTTTTCGGCGGACGGGATTCGGATTTGTTCTCAACCGCCCGCAGCGCCTTAATAATCATCGGACGGGTGTGCGCAGGTTCAATCACATCATCGACATAACCCGCTCTGGCGGCTGCGTAAGGGGTCAAATATTGTTCCCGATACTCAGCTTCCAGGCGTTTGCGTTCCGCTTCTGGGTCTTCCGCTTCTGCTAACGCTTTGCGGTAAAGGATATTTGTCGCGCCGCTGGCCCCCATCACAGCAATTTCAGCACTTGGCCAGGCATAATTGATATCTGTCCCCAAATACTTGCTGCTCATCACAACATAAGCGCCCCCATAAGCTTTGCGGGTGACAATGCTCACCTTCGGCACGTTTGCCTCGGAATAAGCATACAACACCTTTGCCCCGTGCCGGATAATGCCGCGATGCTCCTGTCCTACACCCGGTAAGAAGCCGGGAGAATCCACAAAGGTTACCAGTGGCAGGTTGAAGGCATCGCAGAAGCGCACCATGCGGCAAATCTTATCAGCGGCGTCAATGTCAATCACCCCAGCCATCACACTAGGTTCTTGCGCGATGATCCCCACCGTCCTGCCGTCAAAACGGGCAAAACCGACAACCGCGTTCTGTGCGAAGCCGGCTTGCAATTCCAAAAAAGAGCCCTTGTCAACCACCGTTTCGATAATGGTATGCATGCTGTAAGGCATGGCAGGGTCAATGGGCACAAAGCTGTTTAAGATTTCGTCCAAACGGTCGGGGACATCGCCACCTTCTTTCAGTGGGGCATTTTCAACATTATTAGCGGGTAAGTAATTAAAAACGTAACGCGCTAATTCTAAAGCCGCCTGCTCAGTTTTTGTGATCAGATGGGCAGTGCCACTCAGATTGAGATGCACTTGGGCACCCCCCAGGGATTCAAAATCGGTCTCTTCGCCTGTAACGGTTTTAATCACTTCCGGTCCCGTCAGAAACATAAAAGACTGCTTTTCAACCATGATGATTAAATCGGTCATTGCCGGCGAATAGGCCGCCCCACCCGCACACGGGCCAAGGATCAGGCTGATTTGGGGGATTACACCAGAGTAGATGGCGTTCCTTTTAAAAATCTCAGCGTAGCCGCCCAGGCTCTTGACGCCCTCCTGGATGCGCGCACCACCGGAATCAATCAACCCAATAATGGGCCGGCCATTGGCGGCAGCCAAATCCATCACCCGGCAGATTTTGCGGCTGTGCATTTCACCCAGTGCGCCACCCTGAACAGTGAAATCCTGGGCGTAAACATAAACCAAGCGACCATCCACATTGCCATACCCGGTGACCACGCCGTCGCCCAGAAAGGCTTTGCCTTCCGGATCGTCCTGCTGGGTGACAAAGGGCTCCAACTCAGTAAAGCTGTCCTTGTCCAGTAATAGAGCAAGGCGTTCTCTAGCAGTTAGTTTCCCTTTTGAATGCTGCCGGTCAATCCGGCTTTGCCCGCCGCCCAATTGCGCTTTCTTGCGCATTTCTCGCAGTTCTTGAACTCGGGGATCCTCTTTTTCCATAAGACTCCTCATCTATAAACGAATGTCATTCTAAATTTCAATTGTAACATTAACTGGGCGTGGGGCATTTTAATTTTGAATGGAAATATAATTGTTTCTTAACCACGAGAAGGATTTCCCAAGTATGAGCACAAACAAAGAAAAGCCTTCCCCAGCACCTAAAGGTATTCTGCTTCGCTCCAGGGGAAGGTGTGTCGGATGAGGGATTAGAATTAGGATACCCTCGTTACCAAGCCCTGGTTTAATCGGCGTGAATATGGTCACGAGGACATTTAAAAAACCCCTCTCCCTTTCATGGGAGAGGCTGGGTGAGGGTTACAAATAAATTATTTCATAACACTTCAGTAGAAAAGTTAAATAATCCAAGATTTATTCAATATAGGCATAAAAAACCTGGTTCCCAAAAGCGATGAAGGCAAAACGATTACTCCCAATGGTAAAGGCCGTCGCAGTGGTGCTTTTCAGCTCAAAATCACCCATGTCGGGACGTAATAATTGATAGAGCCTGAACCGTAGGGATAAGCGATAAATATCCCCAGTGATCGCGTCTAAAATACTGATGGCTGGGTCTGGTGGCGCCGTATATAAAACCGAACTAAAACTCGATTCTGGCATGAGCACGGTTTGTTCTTCCCTACCTGCCCGTCCATCAACATAAGTGACTGGGTTTTCACAGGTCACCGGATTTTCAGAAAAACCGCTGGTCCGGCAATCTACAAGCATCCCATCCGCACGCAAGAGATACAAATCGGATCCATTGACAGCCAGGTCCACAATTTGATTTAAATCGGGCTTTTCAGCCAGATCCTCACCCTCAAAATATAAGCTCGGCGGCTCAATAAATTGGTAATTATCCGGTCGGTAAACAAGAATGTTGCTGTTCAGCGGGTCAAGGGCATACAGGTAATTGACATCATAGGCAATGCGCTTTATCTCCCCGGTATTCAATCCCAGGGATGGAAGCGTTTGAACAATGGGGTCCTGATTGATCCCACAAAATGCAATATTGCCGCTGGCATCGACCGCTAAAATTTGTGCCTGGTAAGGATTATTGATCGGCATCGATACCATATCCACAAATGGGTCTACATAACCACCTGCATAGCTGCCCGGTTCACAGGTGAACTCAAGATCAATTTCAAAACCCTGATCGCCCTGAATGGCATGGATCACTCGACCTGCTGTTTCGTCTAACAAATAGAGATCAGGCCCATAGGAAACCATCCGGGTGATGATAATGTCCTCATTAAGCACACCAGTTATGGCGGGTTGATATGCCAACCTGACAGCGCCCTCCAGCGCATCCAACGCATCCAGAGCTGTGTCACGCATTTGCTTAATTTCATTCGTCTCGCGCACAGCTTCTGCCTGGTCAAGGTATTTGAGGGTTTCCGTCCAATAGCTCCTTTTAGCGGCAGTATCCCCTGCAGCCATGGCATTAGCCGATGCGACCTGCGCCTGTTCAAAATAATAATCATATTGTTGATTTCTGCCACGGGCTAAATAAAACCCGGTCGCAATCATAACAATCACTAACGGGACAGCCACAGCAATCACTAACATCGTGCCACGAGAGAGTTGCATGCCCCCACCTTGCCCTACCGAAGACCGATCAACCAACTTACTAAAGAAAGCACCAATCTTCTCCCGACTGGAATGCCACCATTTAAAGAAACCCGACAAGCCCTTGAGGACTTTATCGCCTAACTGCCTTCTCCAATGATTGAAACCTGTCTTGAAATTCTCAAAATCGGCTTTTAAGTTTCGTTTTGGCTGTCGGACTGCCATTTTTCGAGATCGTCTCGTCTGCGAAGTCCTGATTGCCACTTCCTGGGCATCTTCTGTCAAAGCGGGTTCAAAGGCCGCTTCGGTCTTTACTTGATCCGATTCACCTTGAAGGGCTTGGATCTTGCTGGTATCTTCAATTTCTTCAGGTGCTTCTACAAGCTCAGCTTCCTCCGCTGCAACCTGTTCTCCTAAATCTTTAACGACTTCTTGCCCCTCAGTTGGCTCAAGGTCTCCAAATTCATCAAAGGCTTCAGAGGTGAGATCAGGCTGTTCCTCTTCCATTTTCTCAGGTTCATCAAAGCTTGCATCCGTTTGAGCAGCTGGCGCTTCTTCGATTTTTATCTCCTGGGTATCCTCCAATCGATCAGCCGACACTACCAGGACGGGCTCCTCACTGACTTGCTGCGGCGTCGTAAAGGTTTCCTGCTGCACATCTTCTGAAGGTTCAACCACAACATCTGGCTTGCTGGGTTGGGTGGCGGTTTGAACCGTCTCAATTTTTCCTTCACCAGGTTGAATTTCAATCAGATTAAACCTGAAATTCGATGGGGCTTGGTTGAGAAGCCGCCGGCGAAGTTGTTCTCGATTGGGATACTCCCCTGGGAAAAGCCTTTCTTCCACCCAGCTTTCTGGGGGTGAGTCCGACACAAATACATAGGCCTCTTCCCCAAGGTCAGCTTGAAAATATCGAACAGTGGGGGTGCGGCTAAGGCCCAAGCCGCGATCCGTCTGATTCACATCATAAAAATGCTGAAAATCTTGATGACTCAAAACATAGGCGTGGGTTGAGCCGCTCTGCACAACATAAATCGCCTGGCGATGGACCGCCATGAGATTGATCGCCCCTGTGGCAGTCTTGCCATCTTGGGCAAGTTTAAGATTGCGTTCTAACATGGTTAAATTGATAGAATCAATCAACATGCGTAAACCGGTGGTCACGGAACCGCTGGTTTTAAAGAAGGATTGCACCAAATCATCCAACCATGTTTCCTGAGTCTGCAAGGAGAAACGATCATGATCGGAAACCGTCATTGACAAGATCAATATGTCTTCAGCGCGACTGCGGGCAGCTCTGCGGGGCGCTGCCACAACTTTTAGTCCCGGTCCGGGGGGCACTTGCCGCCCATCTTTCAAAGTTATTGGCATTACGATCAAATCATACATAGGCACCTATCTGATTGGTTATCGAGTCCACACCATCATTATACACACTATCGGGCTAAGGTATAATCCCATTTATGCATTTTTACAGGTACAGCAGTTTCGATGAACTTCAAAACCGGTGGTCTGAGTGGAACGCCCTATGCGAAAATAGCCCCAGCAATAATCCTTTTTTAACCTTTGCGTATCAACGGACATGGTGGCAGACTCGGGGCGGCGGAGAATGGCCAAAATCAAGCCAGTTGGTACTGGTCGCAGCGTTTGAGGATGACCGCCTAGTGGGCATCGCACCTCTTTTCCACGCTAAGAACATCCTCGGCAAGCCTGCTCTAATGTTTAGTGGTGCTATAGAGGTCTCCGATTTTCTGGATTTTATCGCCACACCAGAATACTTGCCAGCTTTCATCGTTGGTTTGCTCGATTTCTTGATCACCGATGAATCCATACCAGACTGGGAATGCATTGACCTGTATAACCTGTTGGAGGAGTCACCAACCCTCGACCTACTAAAGACGGAAGCAGAAAAAAGGGGTTGGAATCACCAGCAAATTCACTTACAGCCTGCCCCTTATATCCCCTTACCCGATAATTATCAAGCCTATCTTGAAGGGCTGGACAAGAAACAACGCCATGAAATCCGCCGCAAGCTGCGGAATATAACGCAGAGCCCCCACGCCAAGGAATTAACCTTCTTGAAAGACCCACAGGCTTTACAAGCGGAGACCCAAGCCTTAATTGAACTGATGGCGCAGGACCCTAACAAACGGGAATTTCTGTCCCCCGCCATGCAGGAGCACCTGCATAATACAGCAAAATCGGCCTTCGACGCGGGTTGGTTACAATTAGCATTTCTGACCTTAGACGGGATTAAAGCGGCTGGGAACATCGCATTCAAGTACAATAATCGGCTGTGGTTGTACAACTCGGGCTGGGAATGGGATTTTCGTGATTTTTCACCCGGTTGGGTGCTGTTAGCCCGTCTGATCCAATGGGCGATTGAGAATAAAATCAGCGAGTTTGACTTCATGCGCGGCGATGAAACCTACAAATATAAATTTGGCGCAGTTGACCGCTATGTATTTCGAGTAACCCTGACCCCTTGACCACTTTCCTTTAAATCCAGATCGATTTTCACCCTATCCAAACGCGGAGTCCCTTCAATCCACGCCGTTGTGGCATCATAACTTCACCCAATTCTTACAAAAGATTAACATCCTTAAGCTTTTCCTTTTCTTGACGCCCATTTTTGAGCATGGTAACATTAATGAAGTGCTATTTTAGCACTCTCGTGTTGAGAGTGCTAAAATTTTACTTAGAGGATTGCATGAGACTGACAGACCGGCAAAAACTAATCTTGACTTTGATTATCCACGAGCATATTCACTCTGCTCAACCAGTGGGATCAAGTACTTTGGTGCGTAAATACGACCTGACCTTTAGCTCTGCAACCGTCCGAAATGAAATGGCGAACCTAACGGACTATGGTTTTTTACGCCAACCGCATACATCCGCTGGCCGGGTCCCGACGGAAGATGGTTATCGCTATTTTGTTGGCAATTTAGTCCAAAAAAGCGCACTGCCCACCAACACTCGGCGGACGATCACCCATCAGTTTTATCAATCCCGCCAGGACATTGAGCAATGGCTGAAATTGGCTGCTTCTGTGCTAGCAAACCAATCGCAAGCAGCCTCCTTAGTCACAGCACCCCGCTCTGAAAAAGCAATTTTTAAGCACATCGAATTGATTGCGACGCGCGCACGGCAAATTTTATTGGTGCTTGTATTAATGGGTGGTGAGGTACGGCAGCAATTTATCACCTTAGAGGAACCTATTCAACAGGAAGCACTCTCAAAAATTGCCAACCAATTATCTCACTTATGTCATCAATGCGACGTCGATGGCATTCAACGCCTGAGACCACAATTCGACCTCCTTGGGCAAGAAATCCTCGACGTTTTGGTCAATGAAATGACCCTGGTCGAAAAATCGACCACTGGTGAGATTTATTTGGATGGGATGACCAACGTGCTTTCTGAGCCGGAGTTTTCAGAATCCAGCCAGGCGCGCCATGCCCTCCATATTCTGGAAGAGCCCTCATTGCTGGAAAACTTACTAGCCAGCACGGTTATGAATTCGGACGTAGGCGGCATTCAAGTGCTGATTGGTGGCGAGGGTACCTGGGAGGAACTCAGGCAGTGTTCTGTTGTATTAGCCCGTTACGGTGACCCGAACACCCTGACCGGGTCCCTGGGCGTCCTCGGACCGATCCGAATGCCCTACGATCGAACAATTTCCACTGTCAGCTTTGTTGCCAACGTCCTTAGTGATCTGGTATCACAAAACTTGGGGACGTAGAAAAAATATTCGAAAAAAATTCTTAATTTTGATGGAGTAATTTATGGAACAAGATAAAAAGAGAAAAAAGGATCAAGAAAACGCACCCGAAAAAGAACAAGGCGCGGACGCGAGCGAAACGATGGTTGCCCTAACTTTCGATGAGTACGATGCCTTAGAAAAGGAAATCGAATCCCTCAGGACTGAACTCGAAAGTCAAAAGGACAGTTACATTCGAGCCCATGCGGATTTTGATAATTATAAAAAACGCGTCAAAAGGGATGCTTCCCGCTCTTACCAGGATGCGATGACGGCGATCCTGAAAATCTTTTTAAGTGTCTCAGATGACATTGAGCGTGCCCTGAATAATGACCCAAAGGAGAACGAACTTTCCAGTTGGGTCAACGGGATTGAATTAATTCATCAAAAATTGATGAATCAAATGAAAAATCAAGGGGTTGAACGCATGGACGTGAAGCCAGGGGAACAATTTGACCCCAACAGGCATGAAGCGATCACTCAGGAAGAACACCCGGAATACGAAGATGGACAGATTATCGAAGTCGTGCAACCGGGATATCAAATTTCAGACCGTATTATTAGACCCGCCATGGTGCGAGTCGCTCGATAAAAGCAGGAGGCTTAATTTAAAATGGGAAAAATCATTGGTATCGATCTCGGAACAACAAACTCAGTTGCTGCTGCAATGGTCGGCGGTGAACCCGTTGTTATTCCATCCGCAGAAGGGGAAAGGTTAGTCCCTTCCGTTGTGGCTGTCAACAAAAACGGCGAACGGCTGGTTGGGCGTGTTGCCCGAAACCAGTCCATCACCAACCCTGAGAACACCATCTTCTCCATCAAGCGCTTTATGGGTCGCAAGTATGACGATCCAGAAGTACAGCGGGCGATGAAATTGGTGCCCTACAAGGTGACCAAAGCGCCCAATGGCGATTTGCGTGTGATCCTGGCGGGTAAAGAATACTCCCCACCAGAAATTTCTGCGATGATCCTTTCAAAGATCAAGCGCGATGCAGAAGCATACTTGGGCGAACCTGTCACCCAGGCTGTCATCACGGTGCCAGCTTATTTTAACGACGCCCAGCGCAACGCGACCAAAGACGCAGGCAAGATTGCAGGGTTGGAGGTTCTCCGCATCATCAATGAACCGACAGCCTCTTCCCTCGCCTATGGTTTGGATAAGAAGAAGAATGAAATTATCGGTGTTTATGACCTCGGTGGTGGCACCTTCGATATCTCCATCCTCGATGTCGGTGAGGGCGTCTTCCAAGTCCGCTCCACCAGTGGCGATACGTTCCTGGGTGGCGATGACTTTGACCAACGCGTCATAGATTATCTTGCCGACACCTTTAAAAAGGAACAAGGTGTTGATTTGCGCAATGACCGCCAGGCACTCCAACGCCTTAAGGAAGCTGCTGAGAAAGCTAAAATTGAGCTTTCAACCACCATGCAAACCGAAATCAACCTGCCCTACATCACGGCTGATGCATCCGGTCCAAAGCACCTCCTGATGACCTTAACCCGCTCTAAACTTGAGCAATTAACAGAGGACCTGGTTGACCGCAGTCTGACCCCCGTCAAGCAAGCCCTGAGCGACGCCAACCTGACCAAGAACGACGTTGACGAGATCGTCCTGGTGGGCGGTATGACTCGCATGCCCAAGATTCAATCAGCAGTAGAAAATTTGTTTGGAAGAGAACCCCATAAGGGTGTCAACCCAGATGAGGTGGTCGCCGTCGGTGCCGCAATCCAGGCGGGTGTCCTCGGTGGTGAGGTCAAAGATATCCTCTTGTTGGATGTGACCCCCCTCACCCTTTCTGTTGAGACCCTCGGTGGTGTGGCAACCCCATTGATCAAACGCAATACGACCATCCCAACACGTGAGAGCCAGGTTTTCTCCACTGCCAGCGACAGCCAAACCCAGGTTGAAATTCATGTGCTCCAGGGTGAACGCCCTATGGCAGTCAACAACAAATCCCTGGGAAAATTCATCTTAGATGGCATTCCACCTGCGCCCCGCGGTATCCCACAAATAGAAGTGACCTTTGATATCAACGCCAACGGCATTTTAGAAGTCACAGCCCAAGACAAAGCCACAGGGCGTTCACAAAACATCACCATTACAGCCTCCTCTGGTTTAAGCGAGGATGAGGTTGAAAAAATGCGCCAAGAAGCTGAGCAGCACGCCGACGAAGACCGCAAGCGTCGCGATCTGATCGAAGCGAAAAATCGTGCCGATAATATGGCTTATTCAGCTGAAAAAACCCTTAAGGACTTAGGCGAAAAAGTCCCGGCAGACTTGAAACAAAAAGTTGAAATTGGTGTAAATAAAGTGCGCGAGGTTAAGGATGGTGAAGACATCGAAAGCATTAAAAAAGCCACCGATGCCCTCGCAGAAATCTTACAACAATTGGGCACAGCAGCCTACCAACAACAAGCCAGTCAGCAAGCCCCCGAATCATCATCTGGCGGTGACGGCTCAGGGGAAAAATCTGGCGAAGATGATGAAGACATCGTTGACGGTGAATTTAAACAAGTCTAAGTAAATACTTTACCAGCATGAGAAGGGGCAGACAGGGCAGTCTACCCCTTCCGAAACGGGCAACACCCTTAAGCATGCGGACGACCTAAGGGTTGCCCTTTGCGAAAACAAAATTATATTTTTTAAAATTAAGATTGGAGCAAAAGAATCATTTCCAGTCAAAATTTTTTCTATAGTCTCCTGTGTTTATTTGACACGCACTTTACTTCTGAGTAAACTAACGCAGGAAAAAATGAACCTTTATAAATGGTTCAAAAGTCAATAAGTTTGGAAAATTATGGCAAAACGTGATTATTATGAAGTTTTGGGCGTCAACCGGGGCGCCAGCGAAGATGAATTGAAGTCAGCCTTCCGGAACCTGGCGCGGAAATATCATCCGGACGTCAGTGATGACCCAGACGCAGAAGAAAAATTTAAAGAGATCAATGAAGCCTACGCTATTTTGAGCGACAGCGAAAAGCGGGCTGCTTATGATCGTTATGGTCATGCTGGGGTCAATACCCAGGGGATGCCAGATTTCACCAATATTGATCTTTCAGATATCTTAGAAGGTATTTTTGGCTTTGGCGGTTTTGGCGGGATGGGCGCTCGGCGCAGCCGCAACGCACCCAGAAGAGGCGCAGATCTCACAAGCACCGTCAAGCTGACCTTTGAGGAAGCCGCCTTTGGGGTTGAAAAAGAGATCGAAATTACCCGCAATGAAAAATGTCACACATGCAACGGCACCGGGGCAAAACCCGGTTCTACCCCCCGTACCTGCCCACAATGCAACGGTCAGGGAGAGGTTCGACAAGTCCACCAGACCCTGCTTGGCTCAATGGTGCAGGTTGTCACCTGCCCACGTTGCAATGGCAGGGGGGAAGTGATTGACACACCCTGCCCCACCTGTAATGGGACCGGCTTAGAGCGGAAGACCATCCACAAGATGGTGACTATTCCCGCGGGTGTTTCAAGCGGATTGCAGATCCGCCTGGCTGGTGAAGGCCAACCCGGGATAAACGGCGGCCCAAACGGAAATTTCTATCTTCAAATAGAAGTGAAAGACCATCCCTTCCTCCGCCGCAACAACGATGACATCCTGCTTGATTTGGACATCAACATTGCCCAAGCAGTCCTCGGCGATGAAATCAAAGTCCCCACTTTGAATGGGGATGTGAAAATGCGCATCCCGCCAGGCACCCAGCCTGGCAAAACTTTCCGATTGCGGGATCAGGGCATTGCGCACCTGCGCGGGTCAGGCAAGGGCGACCAACTGGTCACAGTGTCTGTACAAGTACCCAACAGGTTGACGTCTGAACAGCGGGAATTGTTTGAAGAGCTGGCCAAAACGATGGACCCAGATATCAAAATTCAAAATCAAAGTTTTGTGGATAAGCTCAGGGAAGTGTTTGGTGGTTGATCAACAACAAGGCATCCATTGGATCGAGGTCAAATTCGTCTGCGATGATGGCGAACTTGCCGAAGCCCTAGCGGATTTGCTGGGGCGCTTTGTTTCTAATGGGGTTGTAGTTGAAAACATCACCCAATTCAATACGCACACCCAGGAAAACGAACCCACAGGAAAGCTCGCTGTTTTTGGCTATTTGCCCGTCGACGAAAACCTACCAGAAAAACAACAAAAACTGACCGAGGCGCTCTGGCATCTTGGGCAAATCACCCCGCTGCCAGAACCACAATATCAATCGATCAAAGATCAGGATTGGATGGCAGCATTTAAGCAGCATTATCATCCCATCCCCCTCGGTGAGAAATTTCTCATTCTGCCGGCGTGGGAAGCCCTTCCTGAAGATCAACAGCGGCTCGTCATTCGCATCAATCCCGCCATGGCTTTTGGCACAGGCACCCACCCCACCACCCAACTCTGCCTCAATTTATTAGAACGGCATTATCAACCCGGCCAATCCGTCATCGATGTTGGTTGTGGATCGGGCATTCTTTCGATTGCAGCCATTAAAATGGGAGCGCCCTTTGTGCTGGCAGTCGATGTGGATAGTCAATCAGTCACTTCCACCAAGGAAAACGCTGCCCTCAACGATGTACCTGAGGAAGCACTGGAAATCGGCCTCGGGTCTGTCGGAGAGATCTTATCAGGGAAATTTGAGCTTAAGAACGCGCCTGTGGTATTGGTCAACATCCTCGCCTCGATCATTTTACGCTTATTTGACCAAGGCTTAGCCCAATTGGTTGAAGATGGGGGGATATTGCTACTCTCGGGTATTCTGGAACATCAGGAAGATGAAATGCGCCAAAAGGCCCAAGAAAAAGGCTTTGTGGTAATTGAAAAACTTGCCCAAAAAGACTGGATCAGCCTGGCCTTGCGCAAGTCTTAGCAAGAACTAACAGGGGACATATATTAAAATACCAATTTGCCCAGCACAAAAATTTTGGCTGACAAATGCCCATTTTCTCCAGCGGTAAGCCTTTCTTTCATCTGATTTCCCAATATTTCTTAACAATGCCCAAGTTTTCACAGTGGTTTATAATTTAAATGCACTGAAATTGCTCAAAGGAACCTTATGCCTCGAAAAGAGCGAACCGCCCAAATCTTAATCCTTTATTACGGCTTGCTGCAAGCTTTGCACCTGCTGGCTTTATTAAGGGCTGGGATCTTGTTGCTCACCACCCCAAAAATCCCCTTCCCTATTCTGCCCCCACCGACAGGTTGGCAAGCCCAAACCTGGCCGTTTTTGCTCGGGTTGGCCGGGATGGATGTAATTGGCATTTTTCTCGGGATCCTTTTTGCGATCAGGAGTCATTTTAAAGGTGTAGTCGATCAAAAAATGGGACTCATCTCACTGACAATTTTCATCTCAGGTGCGATTGTATTTGCGGCCGGCACCTTCCCCAGCGGCGCGTGGTCTAAACACCCCCTTGCCTATTGGAGCATGATGTTTATGTTTATCCCTTGCTTATTCCTCTATTTCAAACTCATCACAAGGCCAATGGAAAACTAAAGCCCCATGAATCAACCCACAAACCATCAAATTCCCTGGAGAAAAATTCAATACCTGCTCGTCGACCTGGATGACACCCTTTATCCCCAGAATAACGGCTTATGGGACATGATCCGGGTGCGCATTAATTATTACTTGATCAATGAATTGAATTTTTCAGAAGAAGAAGCCCCAATTATTCGAAATCGGTTATGGAAGAAATACGGCACAACCCTGCGCGGATTGCAGGTTGAGTACGATGTTGATATGGATAGCTATCTTGAGTTTGTCCACGATGTACCCATTGAAGAAAAAATCGCTTACGATCAGAAACTTAATCGGATTTTAGGGTCACTTCCACAGCGAAAGGTGATCTTCACCAATGCCAGCGCCGCTCACGCACACCGGGTCATTAATCTATTGGGCATCACCGAGCACTTTGATGCAATCATGGATATTTACGCGCTGGCGCCCCATTGTAAACCACAACTCGAAGCTTACCAGGTCGTCCTTGATGCGCTCCATGCATCGCCGCATGCCTGTTTACTGATTGATGATTCCCCCCAAAACTTAATCGCCGCCCAGTCCCTGGGCATGGCGACTATTTCTGTGGGTTCCCATGTCCACGAGGACAGCCCGCATATCAATACCATCCACGATTTATTATCTTTAGTAAACAACGAATCCTGATGAAAAACCTTCCAAAAAACTGTTTAATTCAGTTTTTATCAAATTTTATGTTAAAATAGTTAAATCAGATTCCTTAGGTAGTGACCAAAGCCAAGTTTCGGGCCACAGCTCATTAAATATCATGTACAATTGATAATATCGTTATATCCAACCATCACTCACATTGGAGGTAAATCATGGGTAAGAAAAAAGACAAGAAGGAAAAAAAGGACAACAAAAAGAAAGATAAGAAAAACAAAAAAAAAAGCTAAAAAATAAAAAAGACAACAACAAAGAACCCTCTGATGCCGTCGAGGTAGCAGAAGAAGAACTTGAGGAATCTGAAAAACCTGAAGAGCCGAAGCAGGAAAAAACAAAAAAGAAAAAACTAAAAAATAAGGTTTATGAAAAAGAACTTGCGCGCTTGCAGGTTGAACTCGTCAAGTTACAAGAATGGGTCAAATTCAAAAAATTAAAGGTCGTTGTTGTCTTTGAGGGTCGTGATGCTGCCGGCAAGGGCGGCGTCATCAAGCGCATCATGCAGTGCTTGAATCCTCGTAGTGCGCGTGTGGTCGCCTTAGGCGTACCGACGGAGCGAGAAAAGACCCAATGGTACTTCCAGCGATATGTGCCTCATCTTCCTGCCGGTGGTGAAATGGTCCTTTTTGACCGCAGTTGGTACAACCGAGCCGGTGTCGAACGTGTGATGGGTTTCTGCACGGATGAAGAATATTGGGAATTCATGCGCACCTGTCCAGAGTTTGAGCGCATGCTAATCCGCTCTGGCATTATTCTGGTCAAATACTGGTTCTCAGTAAGCGATGAGGAACAGGAACGGCGATTCTTATCCCGCTTGGAAGATCGTACCAAGCGTTGGAAGCTGAGCCCTATGGACGTCCAAGCTCGCAGTCGCTGGGTGGAATACTCCAAAGCTAAAGATGTGATGATGAAGTACACCGACATCAAGCAAGCCCCCTGGTATGTGGTCAACGCTGACAACAAGAAAAAAGCACGCCTGAATTGCATTACGCACTTGCTCAGCATGATCCCTTATGAGGATCTGACCCCAGAGCGGGTAGAATTGCCCCCTCGCCAGGATGACGTAGGCTACGTCCGCCCCCCCTTCGAAGACCAAACCTTCGTTCCTGAGGTCTTCTGAAAGCATCTTCAAAAGAAAAAGATACCTCGAATGAAGTCCTTCGAGGTATCTTTCCATGCCCATGATTCTTAATGCAGAGCTAGCCCAGACCCTTCGCCAACAAGCTGCCGCCATCTATGAAGACCTGCGCCAAATACGCCGGTATCTTCATCAATTTCCAGAATTGTCTGGTGAGGAAGCCCACACAGCCACCTATTTATTGGACAATCTTCAGGGGCTGGGACTCACATTTAAAACAAATTTAGGCGGACACGGGTTTATTGCCGACCTGATCAGCGACCCGCACAAGTCTACCATCGCTTTGCGAGTTGACATGGATGCCCTCCCCATCCAGGAAGAAAATGACGTTCCCTATCGTTCTCAAATCCCTAGTGTGATGCATGCCTGCGGCCATGATGTGCACAGCGCCATCGGGGTTGGAACGGCAATGCTGCTCTCTGAGATGAAATCGAGTCTGCCAGCTAACGTTCGCTTCATTTTCCAACCCGAAGAAGAGCAAATCAGCGGCGCGCTCAATATGATCCGTGCCGGCGCACTCAAAGATCCAATTCCAAAAGCCATCTGGGGATTACATGTCGCACCCTTTCAATCCGGCAAAATCGCCTGGACGGACGATCTGTTCCTGTCCGGGTTTAAACACTATTTAGTGGAACTCTTTCCAAAAGGGGAAGACGACTTGCCCCTTGCATTTTTGGATCAGGTTGCCCAACATTGTTGCGACGCAATTCTTGCCCTCAATCGCTGGCATTTACCCCACTCCTGGGATGCGATGCAATCCTTCTGGCAAACCATGCAAACTGGTCCAAGCGAGTTGCAAGACTTCATCGTCTATGATGCCAGCACAAACACGGAAGAACCCGAGGAATGGCGGGGTCAATTTGGGATCGGGGTCAAAGCAGCTTCCCCAGTCTTGTATCATCGAGCCCTGGATCAGATCCGGGAACAACTTGATCTGATTTGTAAGCCTCTGAACCTTGACTACCGCATTCTGCCAATGGGGTCTATGGGGGATGTTCGCAATGATCTAAGGCTGATGAAATCCGCACTGCCAGTGCTAAAAACTGCCCTGGGTGAGGAAAACACCATCAAACTCAACGCTGCTTTTCCCTTTAATTGCGAGGATTTCGCTTACTATACGAAACATATTCCTGGCGCGATGATCTGGTTGGGCGCTGCAGACCCATCTGCGGGTAAATATGCCATTCTCCACACCCCCAATTTTGACGTCGACGAAACCTGCATCCTGACGGGGACCCTCGCCATGGCAGCTTTACTGCTGGGGAGCAGTGAGTTCCCCGCCAATTAATCCTCCTTCATATACCAATTGTTAATAAATTTGTGGTATCTTTCATAAAATATAAATCCTTATACAATCTGAGGGTCATCAACCCTTGAAGCAGTAAGATTTATTTATATTAAAGGTAGAAAGTAATACAAAAATAGGAGAAGTTATGGAATCTAAACCACTTCGCACATGTTTAATCATTGCCGTGGGGTTTATCATCATCGGACTGGTTTTTTCAGCAGGTGTTGGGGTCGGTTACTTCACACCCCGACTGCTTGGCTTGCCGACCAACACGTCCGGTCCTGCAACCTGCCCACCCTGCCCGGAGGGATCACCAGCCCCATCAGAAGAAAATAACGCCAGTGAACCCACCCAGGTACCGGAATACATTTACATCGACCCACAGGAAAACACCGACGAAGAATACCAGGATTTATTTGCGCCCTTCTGGGAATCCTGGGATATTGTCCATGAAGAATACGTTGATCAACCCGTCGATGACCTTGCCCTTATGCGAGGTGCCATTGAAGGCATGTTGGATGCTTTAGGCGATCGGCATACCTCCTACATGGACCCAGAAGAGTTTGAGCAAGCTAATGAATCCCTGGAAGGTGAATATGAGGGCATTGGCGCCTGGGTCGACATCACCGGTGACTATGTGGTCATTATCAGCGCCATGCGCGGTTCACCTGCTGCCGAAGCAGGCTTGCAACCCAATGACGAGGTCATCGCCATCAATGGAGAGGATATGACCGATGTGCCCGGAGATCTCGTGCTGCAAAGGATCCTCGGACCCGCCGGCACGGATGTTACCATAACCATTCAACGCGATGAGGAAACCTTTGATGTTACCATTACCCGCGCCAACATTGTTGTGCCCACAACTGATTATGAAATGCTGGAAGATAATATCGGTTACATCGCCCTTTACACCTACGGCGATAACACCACCGAGCAGTTACAACAAGCCCTGAGGGATCTATTAGACCAGGATCCCGATGGCTTGATCTTTGATCTGCGTGATAACGGTGGCGGTTACTTAAATACCGCCATCCAAGTAGTGTCAGAATTCATTGGTGAGGGTGTGGTCATGTATGAGCAATACGGTGACGGCGAAACCTACACCTATGAAGCCATCCCTGGTGGGTTGGCCACCGAAATACCCCTGGTTGTCTTGGTCAACGAGGGGACAGCCTCTGCTTCCGAAATTACGGCCGGTGCCATCCAGGACTATGAGCGTGCCCCGTTAGTGGGAATGACCACTTACGGCAAGGGTTCCGTTCAGAGTTGGATCCCCTTAGAAGACGAAGCAGGCGGCGTCAGAGTGACCATCGCCCGCTGGTTAACACCCGATGGCCGTCAGATCAGCGAAGTCGGATTAACACCTGAATACATCGTAGAAATGGCCGAAGAGGATTATGAAGCTGGGCGTGATCCCCAATTGGAAAAGGCCATTGAGGTCCTCAAAGACCTCGTTCAGTAAAAAGGAAACAGACGATGTTTTTTATGCCAACATTTAATATTAACTACATCATCTTCATGCTGCCGGCGTTCATTCTCAGCCTGGTTGTCCAATTGTATGTCAACGCGAGCTTTTCAAAATGGAGTCAAAAACAAAACCGCTCTGGGCTCACCGGCGTCCAGGTTGCCCAAAGATTATCCGAAAGGATTGGGCTTTATGACCTGCAGCTCAAGGGAACACCCGGGCGGCTGACCGATCATTACGATCCCCGCAGCAATACCCTAAGCCTTTCAAAGGACATTGCCCAAGGGACAAGTGTCGCCGCTATGGCCATTACAGCCCACGAATTAGGGCATGCCCAACAAGATAAGGATGAATATTTTCTGATGAAAATACGCTCCGCGATGGTGCCGATGGTCAATATTGGCACATCAGTAGGATGGATTTTCATCTTGATTGGCTTGCTCTTAGAAATGAGCAACCTGGCATGGTTGGGTGTTTTTGCCTTCTCAGCCGGTGCCATTTTCTCCATCGCAACCCTGCCGGTTGAGTTGAACGCTTCCAAACGCGCCCGAGTCTTGCTTCGAACCAACGGGATGATCACTACCGAGGAAGAGCAAAAAGGTGTCAACCAGGTATTGAATGCTGCAGCGCTCACCTATGTGGCCGCGATCGCCTCTTCAGTCTTGCAGCTTTTGTATTTTACATCCCTGGCTGGTGGTATCGGCAGGCGCCGAGGGTAAGGAAAACACAAGTCCAATGAAATACCTAAGTTACATTTATTGTATTGTAGGGGCGATGCATGCATCGCCCCTTTTTTATTGATTTTCTGACCGGTCAATATTTGTGTAGTGAGATTTTTTGACCTTCCAAGATTTGCGTTTACACATATCAAAATAATAGACGCCACATATTTCAGGGACGTCTATTTTCACATTATGAGATGTGGGTTATTGCTATACAATATCTACTTTCGCTTCCCGCTTCAATATCGGACGTGCGAACGTCAGTACCGCAATCGCAATGCCTAACACCAGAGCCGTATAAGCCACCACGGGCGTCCCACTCTGTTTGACGTAAATGCCGATAAACGCCCAGGTGAGCACCAATGGATATGCAATTTGGCGCCGCTTAAAAATCATCACAATGCCTAGACCTGTTGCCACCAGTAAAAGCAGCACAGCCCAAAATGCTTGCGAGAAAGGTTCACCACGATAACCAACGGAATACAAGGTTTGAGAAATATTGGCTACAACCGCCACTGTTGCCCAGCCCAAATAAATGCTAAAGGGTGTTGCCACAACAAGCTTCTCCAATAAGGGCCGCTCTTCCACACCAATTTTTAACTTTAAGAAAATCGCGATGATGCTGATTAATAAGCCAACAATTGCAATAATTGTTAATTCAAATTGCAAATAGTGCCACAGAAAAATCCAACTGCTGTTTAATAGATTAGAAGCAACGAACCACCATGCGATCGAATCGATTTTTTCATTTTCTCTTCCCCTGGGTGTGACAATATAAATGGCAAAAACAATCAAGGCCAGGTAAATCAACCCCCAGATTGAAAAAACATACGCTTCTGGGACGAATAATATCGGATAATCCGAGACTTCTCCTGTTGTCAGGCCATTAATTGGCAAAATATTCGCTAAGGCATTGACAACCAGAACCAAAACCAAAGTGCCAATCATGATCCAACGTCTTTGTTTCATATAATCCTCCTTAATAAATAGATATTGAAATTATAATCCTAAAATTTTTGTCTAATATCAAATGATTTGTGAGATTTTTCATATACAGGGCTTTTAGAGTGTAAATCTATTCCAGCGTCTATGCTATAATAATCCGCATGGTCAACGCACGTGAATGCTTCCCTCATACTTCTGATGCGGCATCCATGTTCAATAATTGTACGGAGCGCCATTTCTGCAGGAAAATTGTATGAGCCGTCAGATTTCTTTGATCAAAACTGTTTTACTGGCAAGCTTAGCTTGTGCCCTGATTGCAGGTTGTAGCTCGCCTGGGAACAGTATTGCGCCCAACACCTCCTCCCCAACAGTCATTACTCTGACATCTACGATTGAACCCAGTAAGACATTCACAAAGACCAGCACACCTGCCCCGACGGCTACTGTGACGTCAACCCCAATCCCAACAGACACTGCAACGCTGCCAGAGCCCTCACCAATGTCGACTGAAACCATGTCAGAAGTTCAATCTGAGGTGAAAGTACCCATTTTGCTCTATCATCACATCAATGGAGATGCCTCAGCCAGCCGCTACCATGTTTCACTGCCGAATTTTCAATCACAAATGGAAGCCTTATATGAAATGGGTTATCAAAGCATCTCGCTCTCTCAATTCCTTGATGCCCTAGATAGAGGAACTCCCTTACCAGAAAAATCCGTCCTCATCACCTTTGACGATGGTCATAAGAGCGTTTATGATAACGCCTTCCCCATTATGAAGGCGCTGGGCTTTACAGGTGTTTTTTATATCGTGGCGAACCGGATTTACGATATTCCCGATTTTGTGAATATTTCGACATTGAAAGAGATGATCAACGCTGGCTGGGAGATTGGCAGCCACAGCTATACCCACAGCGATTTAACCAAAAATCATACAATTGCCTACCAGGAAATTGCCAGTTCAAAAATCGACTTGGAGAAAGCCCTCCAGACCGAGGTAAAAACCTTCGCTTATCCCTACGGCACTTTCGACCCTTATTTGGGATTAAAAGTGCAACAATATGGCTACCAGGCTGGCATGGGGTTAGGTACTTCACAGCGTCACACACAATACACGAAATTTTATCTGAGCCGCCTTGAAATATATGGAGATATATCACTAACCGAATTCAAAGAAATATTTTACGGTGATTAAACCGATTCCAAAGGCGAAATTTTTGAAATTAATTGAGCAGTCACCCAACAACCCCCCCTCATAGACATTCTGCTCAATAATCCGAAAAATCGTGGTTGTCTGAAAAAATCCCTCGTTAACAACATCAATTGAAATTTCTTACAGCACCCTTTTATTGTCTTTATCGGTGCAAAGAACAATCCCTCTTGCTACTTTTTAACAATATTCTCGTATACTGATTAAGAAGCACTAAAAAAGGATTTAATATGAACAAGAAGACTTTTCTAACAATTAGCATCTTTACCATCATGAGCCTTGTATTATCAGCTTGCCAGGCACCCAATTTTAACATCGTCCGTGGGTCTGGAAATGTCATCACTGAGCAAAGAGATGTCAGTGGTTTCGACGAGGTTAAGCTTAATGGTGCTGGAAAAATCATCATTACCCAGGGCTCAGAAGAATTCCTCGAGATTGAAGCAGAGGAAAACATCATTGATGAACTGACCTCAGACGTCGAAGGTGATATCCTCACATTGGGCTACACCAACCGCTTCTGGCGGAGGTCCATCATTCCCAATCAATCCATTACTTATTATCTGCATGTGATTGACCTGGAAGAAATAACCCTCAATGGGGCCAACACACTTGAAATTGATGCCTTCGAAACAAGTTCACTCGAAATTGTACTTAACGGGGCTGGTCGGGTGGATGTTGATGAGCTTCTAGCAGAAAATCTTGATGTGTATATTGCCGGTACCGGTACAGTGACCATCGCCGGCCAGGTTGCAGATCAAACCATCAACATTGATGGAGCTGGCAACTACCAGGCTGGTAATTTACAAACGAACAACACCACGATCGAAATTGATGGCCTTGGAAATGGAACAATTTGGGCAATTGATTTCTTGGATATCACCATCAATGGTGGCGGATCAATTAATTATTATGGCACACCCAGTGTCTCACAAGACATCAACGGATTGGGTGATATCAGCAATAAAGGCGAAAAATAATAGATAAATAAGACGTCATTTATTATAAAATAGAACATAGAGCAGTAAACCCAACAAATTTTTTATCTTACCATTTTAGGAGGCAGCAATGACACGGAAAACTAATCTTGTCGGTGGTATTATCCTTGTGCTCTTAGGTTTGATCTTTTTAGCCAAAGAAATCGCCCCACAGTATTTTCAATTTTGGGATTGGCCAGTCTTCATCATCGGCTTGGGAATAGTGTTCTTTATTTGGGCATTGGTCAGCGGAACAGGCGGTTTGGCGGTGCCTGGCGCCATCCTTTCCGGCATCGGTGGGATTCTTTATTACCAGAATATGAGCCAAGATTGGGCGAGTTGGTCATACATTTGGGCGCTGATCCCCGCTTTCGTGGGCGTCGGCGTCATCATCGGCGGACTAATCGATAAGAATTACAGAGATGCTTTTAGCAGTGGACTCACGCTCATTGTCATCAGTGCGATTCTCTTCTTGGTCTTCGGCTCTGCTTTTGGTTTGGATACAGAATTCACGCAGTATTGGCCGGTGCTGCTGATTGCTTTAGGGTTAATTTCTCTGGTGCGAGTCGCATTTTCAAAATCAAAAAGATAAATCAGAACACCCTCACCGACGTCTTTAAGCCAAATCGTCAGATGATTGAGAAAATGATCAACGAAACAAAGAAAAAACCCCTCTCCTTTTGAACAAAGGGAGGGGACAGGATGAGGGTTCCCAACATTGTCTACTAGGACAAAACCCCAATAGACCATTAACAAATAAATCCCCGACTGCCTAAATTACGAAATTTTTGAAAATTTATCTTTATCAATAAACATTATTCAATCGTATTTTTCCCATGCCGCTTTGATCCGCTGATAGCTTGTTTCAAGGTCTTCCGGCAAAACGCGCGTATCCCCAATGGACGACATAAAATTTGTATCCCCACTCCAACGCGGGACGATGTGGGCGTGCAAATGTTCAGCAACACCTGCTCCCGCCATTTCCCCTAAATTCAACCCAACATTAAACCCATCGGGCTGATAGAGCATCTGCAGAATTTCAATACATCGATTAACCATATCCATCATCTCCCAGCGCGCCGCCTGCGTTAAATCTTGCAAACGCGCTTTGTGATCGTAGGGCACACACATCACATGCCCGCTGGTGTATGGATAGCGATTTAAAATCAGAAAAACATGCTCCCCACGATAAAAAATCAAGTTTTTTTGATCGTCATGTTCTTCTGCAGCCCGACAAAAAACACAGCCTTCATAATCATGTCGTTCTTGAATGTATTTCATACGCCACGGTGTCCATAAAAAGTCCAATTGATTTCCAATCTTCTTATGTTTCTTATATTTCATTATCGATTGTATCAGATTAATAAAGGGTGTTGATAATTGATATATATCACATAATGCACTAATCGAAAGGGTGACGCATGCGTCGTCCCTACAGTTTATTATTATTAATTTCAATTAATACAAAATATAATTTAAATAATATGAAATTTTAAATATCCACCTGTTTTTCAACGCTCTCTTAATATGGTTTTTTATCTTTTCTTGATATACTTAAAAAGCATGACATCAAGAAGACACTATGGAACAATACAGCTTTTTTACACCCAAGAACATCTTACGCGTTAGCGAACTGACGGATTATTTGCGCCAGGTTCTTGAAAGTGATGCGATTCTACAGGACCTTTGGGTGACTGGTGAAATTTCAAATTTTTCAAGGCCGTCCTCCGGACATCTCTATTTCACCCTTAAAGACAACGATGCCGCTGTTCGATGTGTGATGTGGCGATATGCTGCCAGCAGGTTATCCTTCACCCCGCGGGATGGTGTCGCTGTGGAAGCCCATGGCAGCATGGGCATTTATGAGGTTCAAGGACAGGTGCAGCTATATGTGGATACCCTCACACCTGCAGGTGAAGGCGCCCTCTACCAGGAATACTTGCGCCTGAAAGCCAAATTAGAGACTGAAGGCCTCTTCGACCCTGAGACCAAACGCCCCCTCCCAACCTTACCCAAACGGATCGGCATTGTGACCTCGCCGACCGGGGCTGCCCTGCAGGATATGCTCAACACCATCCGCAGACGTTTCCCCATCGCTGAGGTAATCCTGTCACCGACATCCGTCCAGGGTGTGGATGCTCCACCCAACATTGTGGAGGCCTTACAACGCCTCAATCGTGAGGTTCACCCGGACGTCATCCTGATTGGCCGCGGCGGCGGTTCCATCGAGGATTTATGGGCCTTTAATGACGAAACTGTCGCCAGAGCGGTGGCGGCTTCAGAAGCCCCCATCGTTTCGGGGGTTGGCCATGAAACCGACTTCACCCTCACTGATTTTGCAGCCGATCTGCGTGCCCCCACACCAACAGCGGCTGCTGAAATGACGACACCCGATAAATTAGAGTTGCTGGCACAGGTAACGGAGCTTGCAAACCAGCACACGTCGATCTTAAAATCTCTAATTTCCGAGCTGCGCTGGGAAATCGGGCAACTTCAATTCAACTTGATCCGACTTTCTCCCGAACACACCATTGACTCTTTCCGCCAACGTCTGGATGAGACGATCACTCGTCTCGAGCGTTCTGCCGTCGTTAAGTTGGAGAGAGAAAAACTGAGATTAGAAAACCTGCAGCAATCGCTCAAGAGCCTAAATCCAATCGCTGTGCTCAACCGTGGGTACGCCATTGTCACTAAAAAAGCAGATCAATCTGTTATCAAGAGCACCAAACAAGTAGGTTTACAAGAGGAAATTAGCATTCGGGTCAGTCAGGGTGCATTGGATGCCCGGGTCATAAAGAAATTTGAGGAGAAGGAAAATGACAAATAACACACACGATGATATCGAGGCAATGGATTTTGAAACCGCCTTTAAAGCCCTGCAGGCAAATGTCTCTTCCCTGGAGGGTGAAGACTTATCCCTGGAACAATCCCTGGCACTTTTTGAACGGGGTCAAGCCTTATCCAAACGATGCGCCACCCTTTTAGAACAAGCAGAATTGAAACTGCGTCAACTCTCACCTGATTTACCGGAAAACAAAGAGACGGATTCAATATAAACCATGCCCTTCATAGATATCATTAATAACCCCATTCTAATTACTTGTTTTGTTGTTTCATTTCTCGCGCAGATCTTAAAGCTGCCCCTCGAATATATGCGCACAAAAGAATGGAATTGGTCCTTGTTATTTGGCACTGGTGGGATGCCAAGCTCCCATTCGGCGGTTGTCACTGCCGCTGCAGCCGGCATTGGTCACTACGTCGGGTTTGACAGCCCCCTCTTTGCTCTGGCCTTTGCCCTCGCGATGGTCGTCATCTATGATGCCACCAACATCCGCAGGCAAGCGGGTTTTCACGCCCAACAAATTAACTTGATCATTGAGAAATTATTGTCAGGCGTCACAAAACCCTCGAAGGAATTCAAGGAGTTAAGAGAAGTCTTAGGCCATTCTCCTGCTGAAGCACTGGGCGGCATTATTTTGGGCATTGCTATCAGTCTGATATCATGGCAAATCTGGCCTTAAGCCTGCGGAATAAATGACCGATTTTTTCCATTTTTTTATCCGATAATCCGTTTGTACAGGGTTAAGGCAATTTCGTTAGTCCATCTATGGTAAACTTTCCTCAGTAAGATAGAAATATTTATATTAAATACGATTAGTTATTTTTTGGAATTTATCTAATTGAACATAATTTTGAAAGGAAATCGATGAATAAATCAGATATCAGATCACTTATCGGAATAATCTTAGCCATTCTAATTGGCATAGGTCTGGCTTTTGCTGGAAGTCAGGGCAGCGCCCAGTTAGGAGGTATCCCCATCTTTGCCTTGGCGATCATTTTTGCTTATCTCATTCAGTGGATTGCATTTATCTTCTCTTACATCAATAAAACAGAAAAGTTCTACGATCTCACTGGCAGCCTGACGTATATCTCAATCAGCCTTCTCCTCATGTTGTTTATTCCCCACCTTGACGGTCGGGCAGTCTTGTTGTTTGCCATGGTGATCATTTGGGCGACCCGACTGGGCACCTTTTTATTCAACCGTGTCATGCAAGCGGGTAAAGACGATCGCTTTGATGATATCAAGGTCAACTTCTTCCGCTTATTGCTCACTTGGACCTTGCAAGGATTGTGGGTTTCTTTCACCGCTTCTGCAGCCTGGGCAGCGATCACGACCACCAATCGCAAAGAGCTGGGAATAATTGCTGTGGTTGGCTTCATCATCTGGGCTTTTGGTTACATCTTCGAGCTTTTGGCGGACGCACAAAAAAGCGAATTTAAGGCCAATCCGGAAAATGAAGGTAAATTTATCCAATCCGGATTGTGGTCATTATCACGCCACCCCAATTATTTTGGTGAAATAGTCATTTGGATCGGCGTCGCTATTGTTGCCCTACCGGTGCTCAAAGGATGGGCATTACTGACCCTCATTTCACCTTTGTGGGTTATTGTGCAACTGACCTTAATTAGCGGGGTCCCCATGCTGGAGCAAAAAGCCGACAAGCGCTGGGGCGGCCAGGAGGATTACGAACAGTACAAGAAGAACACGCCTGTTCTGATCCCCAAGTTACCCTCCGGAAAAAAATAGTTTACCATAGCAAATTGATAGCTAGAATAAAACAAGCAGCGCCTTTGTGTGCTGCTTGTTTGATTTAGGTGTATCAATAAACAACTACTGAAGAGTAATATGGGCACCCTCACCTCAATCCTCTCCCTCACGGCTGAGGGAGAGGAAGCTTTAAGCCAAATCTTAAGGCAAGTGCGCATAATCTAGAGCCATGCACATACACCTTCGCCCATTTGTAGAAGAGAAAGCATTATACCAATTCAGAAGCAAATCGCTTATGGCCACCAAAATCAGTCGCCAAACCCTCTCCCTTTGAACAAAGGGAGAGGGCAGGGTGAGGGTTACCTTCAGTTGTTTTTTGGATATATTTAACTAGCGTATAAATATCAAAATAAGTCCACTTATACTATTTTCTTTGTAGCCGCCCAATCAACATGCGCATCATGCCTGGAATTTCAGGCATCTTGAGCACCCACATCAGCCCAATATAAACCCCCAGTCCTAACACCAAGCCACCAAGGAGTTCCAGGACCAACGAGGCACTCCCTACCAGGCTCTGCCAACCCAAAACCACCACCGCCATTAATCCAGACCCTAAAAGGGCAATCCCTACACCCTTCATAATAAAGGCACCCTCAATACCTTTCAAGCGCTTGCGCATCAACACAATTAAAGTAACGCTTTCTAAGCCCGTTGCCAGGGAGTTGGCAAAGGCAAGCCCACCATGAGGCATCCAACCTAAATTGGCAAATACTTTTGTAAACCATAAGCTGAAAACGATATTCAAGCCCATCGCCAAAGCCCCCACCATCACAGGAGTCCGTGTGTCGTTATGCGCGTAAAACGCTCTGCTAAGAATCTCAACGATAGAATGACCAACCAGCCCGGCGGCATACCATAACAATGCCCATGCCACCAATTGCGTCGATCGAGCGGTAAATTCCCCACGCTGATAAAGGATCGCCACCAGGGGCGTCCGCAATAAAATCAACCCAACCGAGGCTGGAATAGCCAATAGTAAGACAACCCGCAAGGTCGAAGCCAGGGACCGGCGCATTTCTTCTATCTGGTTCAAGGCGACCTGGGCAGAAAACGTCGGCAGCGAAGCAATCGCCGCCGATTGAGCAATCGCCATCTGGGGCATCAACATCAAGGTGAAAGCCAGGGTGATCGCCGAAACGCTGCCTTCCGCTTGCCCCAGGGCGATGATCGTATTGACGATGAAATTAATTTGTACCACCGCCACGCCCAACACCCGAGGACCCATTAATTTAAAAACTTGTAAGACAGCCCGATCTTTCAAACCTAAATATATTCGATAAACACAACCTTTTAGCCGCAGTAATTTAGGGATCTGCACCAGCAAGTGCAATAAGGCCCCAACAACCACGCCGATTGCCAAACGCTGAATGCCCCACGCTTCTGGTAATAAGAGCGTGCCTAATATCATCCCCACCGAGTACATGGCGGGGGCAATCGCTGGGATTAAAAAGATCTGATGCGCATTGAGCACCCCCATCACCAAGCCACTCAATCCAAAGATGACCACCGAAGGCAGCATGGTACGCAGCAATGAGATGGTTAAGGTCTCTTGAACGGGATCAGACCCGGGAATTAAGAGAAACAAGCCATCCCTGACGATTTGCGGCGCAAAAACCCAGGCTAATGCGCTGATGAGGATCAAAGCCAGTAAGACCAGGTTGGTCACGCCCGATGCTAAATTCCAGGCACCGCGCTCTTCCTTGCGGGTTAAGTAGCCGGTAAAGGTGGGAATGAAGGCAGAACCTAAGGCACCCCCAGCGACCAAATTAAATAATAATTCCACAATGCGATTTGCAGCGTTAAAGGAATCGTATTCTGCCGACGTCCCAAAGGCGTTGGTGATCACGATCCCTCGCACCACACCCACCAAATTACTGATGATGAAAGCCACCATCACCGTGCCAGCGGCGCGAGCAATCTGCTGATTAGCTGAGGGTGGGGTTTTAACAGAATCGTCCACTATCCTTCGCTTCCCGTTTCATCATATTTCACTTTTACTTCCAAAGACTCTGATTCAGCGATATTAATTTCTTTATTCCGAAATTGAGCTCGAAATCGAGAAAGTGCCTCGCGCAACGCGCTTTCAGCATCAACGCCCTTCAGGTGAGCCCAGGCGGATATCCCCAACAATAATTGGCCAAATTTTTCAGCCATTGCTTGTTCCTCAGCCTTATCAATTTCCGTCATAATTTTGATAATAGTGGCTGGATTTCCCATTTTTTCCAGCACATCATCCTTAACGCGCCCCACACGCTCAACAATTTCCTGTGCTTGCGCCAGGGCTGGCAAGGCTGATGGGACGCCGTCAAGCAAGCCTTTTTTGGCACCCTCGCCATTCTCATGACGCTCCTGTGCTTTGATCGCCTCCCAATTTTGAATCACGCCTGATACCCCATCCACAGACCAATCTGAGAACACATGGGGATGCCGGCGGATGAGCTTATTCCCAATGCCTGCTAACACATGGTGAATATTAAAATCACCTTCCTCGGTCGCAATCTGGGCATGCAAAAGGATTTGCAATAAGAGGTCGCCTAACTCCTCTTGCAAATCAGTCATATCCTCTCGATCCAGAGCGTCCAGGGTTTCATATGTCTCTTGCAGTAAAAACGGACGCAAGCTGAAATGGGTTTGCTCACGATCCCAGGGACAACCATTAGGCGCCCTCAGACGCGCAATAATTTCCTGAAATGATTCAAAAGAGGCTTGCTCAGAATATGGAGTGACATAAAGCGAACTCAATAATCCGAGGTGGGGGCTCTGGTCAATCGCATAAAGCGGCAAAGATTCGACCAGCTCCGCTTCTGTTCCCGCATTGTGGACCAATTTCACGGGATGTTCATCTGGATAGGCAGCCATCAAGGTGAGCTTCACGTCGGATGCAACCTGCTGTGAGTAAATTTGTGCGATTAAGGCCGGCTCAGATGGTGGGAAACCAGGGGTTTGGCGCATGGCAATTTCCATGGCGTCCGCTAAGACCAGTGTTGGCAGTGGATCAATCCCTAATGCAAGGAAAGTGGGTTCAAGGAAGCTCAAGCCTTCTATAACCCGCACGGGAATGGACCTGGCTTTGGCTTGGACAAATATTTCGGGACAAGTCGTTTCTGCGACGAAGGGATGGCCAGGCACGGCATAGGTGACACCCTCAGGTTTTTCGCCTAAGGTGAGAATCTTTTCGATAATCGTCTGATAAACCGTTTCAAAATCCGCATTCTGTTCATAGACTTCGTCGAAACTCTTCAATTCAAGATGTTCTGGCAAGCTGGTCACGGTCGGATGCTGCCTGGTTCGCAAACACAGGACCTTGATATTATTTAACCAGGCCCACGCCTCTCGGGTTAAAGCCCCAGGGTTTCCAGGCCCTAATCCCAAGAGCGTGATTCCGCCGCTGTTTTCTGTCTTCAATTCCGTCACTTCATTTGCCTATTCTCTTTGTTGATTAACAAATAGAGACGTTATCATATAACGTCTCTATGGTATCACAATCTATCGTATTTTTTGATGACATAACCTTTGGCAGAAAAACTTGTGGTCATTTTCCACCATTGGCTATCACCCTCAGTAGATACTGATGGTGAAGATTAACGCTTGGTGTAGGTTGGTGCCTTGCGAGCTCGCTTGAGACCTGGCTTTTTGCGTTCCTTAACTCGGGGATCGCGCGTCAGGTAACCATTGCGACGGAGAGGCGAACGTAATTCTTCATCCATCTTAACCATGGCACGTGCTAAGCCCAACTTGACAGCATCCCGCTGCCCAGTTACGCCGCCACCATTGACCAATACACTGACATCATAATTTTCTCTTGATTGGTTCGCAATATCAAAAGCTTTGATAATCTCCGACTCATCGCCCAATCGGGTGAAATAATCCGCTAAGGTCTTTTCATTTACGATGAAATTTCCTGAGCCCGACATTAATCGAACACGGGCGGAGCTTTCTTTACGACGACCAATACCTTCGTAATATTTATTGTCCATAAGTCTTACTTACTCCTCTAATGTCAACTTGGCTGGTTGCTGCGCCTCGTGGGGATGCTCAGTGCCAGCGTAGACATGTAAGTTTTTGAAAATACGGCGACCAAGTTTATTGTGGGGAATCATACCTCTAACCGCATGTTCAATCACACGCTCTGGGAATGTTTCCAATTGCCGCTTTAACGTAACCTCTTTCAGACCACTGGGGTAGTTCGAGTGGCGGTAATAAACTTTTGATTCTAAACGACTGGGATGAAACGCAACTTTTTCAGCGTTAATCACCACAACGTTGGCGCCAGTCATTGCACCTGGTGTGTAATTAGGTTTATGTTTGCCAAGCAATAATTGGGCAATTTTTGTCGATAGACGGCCTAGGTTTTGGCCCTCAGCATCCACCAACAGCCATTCCCGTTCAACTTGTCCTTTTGGTACAAATGTTTTTTTCACTATCAAACTCTCCATCATTCAAAGATACCAATTTCAGGCACTTTCACCTGAAAGTTGAAATCTATATTGATACTTTCTAATAACTTACTTCTTCCAATACTAAGCCCTGAGCGGGCGCCAGACCGGTTAAGGGTAATTCCCCTGTCGCTAAACCGGTCGCAATAATTTCTACCGGTTCTGAGCCCTGCCCAACGGCGACCAACGCAAAGGTGATCCGCCGGACCATGTGGTAGAGAAAAGCATTGGCGACGATCTCAAAATAAGCTTCATCACCTTGCTGCTGCCACTCTGCCCGCCACACCTCCCGAAGGGTTGTGCCGCCTTCCATGGTTGGGCTTCCAAAGGCGATAAAATCGTGTCTGCCGATGAGGGCTTCAGCAGCCTTATTCATCAGTTCCACGTTCACTGCTGGCCACACCCGCCATGCAAACGGGCTTCGGAGTGGGTCTCTTGCCGGCTGGCAAAAGAGATTGTAGCGATAACGCCGACTTTTTGCATCGAAGCGAGGGTTGAAATCACTCGCCACAACCGTGACCGATTGGGCGGCGATGTCCTCAGGCAGATAATAATTGAGGGCGTTTCTTAAGTCTTCAGTGGAATGCTTCCAGTCTAAATGGAAGCTTATCACCTGACCCTTTGCGTGAACACCCGCATCCGTTCGACCTGCACTGCGGATGCTTTGTTCCTGCCAGCCAATCTCCCTTAAGCTTTGTTCAACAGCGTTTTGCACAGTAGGCACATTGAGCTGCCGTTGAAAACCAGCATAAGCTGAGCCGTTGTATGAAAGAATAATTTTGTAATGTGCTAAAGTCATCCTGCGACTAAAAGTCCGGACTGACTACTCTTCAACCAATTCAATTAATGCCATTTCAGCCCCATCACTCTTGCGAGGACCCAATTTAAGGATCCTTGTATAACCGCCATTGCGATTGGCATAACGGGGGCCAATATCTTCAAATAATTTCTTAACAATCATCCCACTGCCATTGCCTAATTCGGCTGCAGCCTTACGGTGGGCATTAACCACCACAACTTCATCTAAATCCTGACTATTGCGAGCCAGGGTGATCAACTTCTCGGCACCTGGCTGAATTGATTTCGCCTTTGGCAAAGTTGTTGTAATGCGTTCGTGTTCAAGTAATTGACGGATCATCGTCCGGCGCATGGCTGTTCGATGGCCACCGCTTCTATTCAGGCGATATCCCTTAATTTTATGTCGCATAAGATTATTTCTCCGTTGCTTCTTTTTCTTCCCAGAAGCCTTTTTCAGCCATTTTTTCTTTCAATTCTTCAAGGCTCTTCTCACCAAAATTGCGAATGGCCAAAATGGCTTCATCGCCTTTATCCAGAAGCTCCAAGACATCGCCAACCGTGGTAACACCAGTGCGCTTAAGTGAATTAAACACACGCACGGTGAGGTCTAGGTTCTCGATGGGCATTTCTATGGCTTCACTGTTCACTGTGGCTACCGGCTCTGCTTTCTCAATAGGAACAGACAAGAGATCCTCGCTGATCCCGGCAATGAGGCTTAGATGATTGATCAAAATCTTCGCTGAATCACTCATCGCTTGTTCAGGAGAAACTGTGCCATCCGTCCAAATTTCAAGCTCCAAACGGTCATAGTTGGTGCTTTGACCCACACGGGCAGAGCCTACCGTCCAATTTACCTTGCGGACGGGCGTAAAAATCGCATCTACCGTCAGCTCACCAATCGGCAGGTGATCGCCCCGGTCATTGGAGGGGGAATAACCACGTCCGCGTTCTACGGTCAGATCAATTTCCAAATCTGTATTTTTATCATCGACCGTAAAAAGATAAAGATCGGGATTAACAATCTCAACCTCTGGTGGGCAAATTATGTCAGCCGCAGTCACTGTACCTTCACCGCTGACTTCCAAATGCAGGTGAGATACATCAACATCAAACAAGATCATGCGCAATTTTTTCAACTGCAGCACAACTTGAATCACGTCTTCCCGAACGCCTTCGATTTCCGAGAATTCGTGTAAGACGTCTGTTACCCGGATGGATGTCACAGCAGCACCTGGCAATGAAGACAGCAAAACGCGGCGCAGCGCATTTCCGATTGTGTTACCAAAGCCGCGCTCAAGCGGGGCGATGGCAAATTTACCGTAATTGCGTGCTTCTGCGATCCGTTCGACTTTTGGTTTTACCATACTAATTGTTCCAGTCACGTCAAATCCCTTACCAGTGCAAGTAAGTGCACTACCAATGTCCAGTTTATCGTGAGTAGTATTCGACGATAAGCTGCTCGTTCAAGTTACCATCAATTTCAGCGCGTTCAGGCAAACGTATCATTCGACCAGACAAGCTTGAAACATCTGACTCAACCCATGCTGGTGGTGTGCGTACTTCATCAGCTTGGCGGAGCATCTTGAAAAACGGTCGCTTCCCAGATTCTTCCCGCAGCGTGATTTTGTCGCCTGGTCTCAAAATGGTCGAAGGCACATCATTGCGGCGGCCATTGACCATAAAGTGACCATGGTTGACCAACTGGCGCGCCTGATTTCGACTATCTGCAAAGCCCAAACGATAGACAACATTGTCCAAACGAGTTTCCAAAATTTGCAGCAAATTTAAACCGGTCAAACCAGGTCGACGCTGCGCTTCTTCGAAATAGCGTCTAAATTGACGTTCTAAGACGCCATAAATGCGCTTTGCCTTCTGTTTTGCGCGTAATTGTCTTGAATAATCCGATTCACGACTTCGGCGTCCACCAAATCGGCCATGATCACCAGGTGGATACGATCGTCTTTCAAAGGAACACTTGGGTGTAAAACAACGTTCACCCTTCAAAAATAATTTTTCACCTTCTCGCCGGCATAATTTACATACCGGATCAGTATATCTTGCCATCTATTTCCTCTCTTATTTTCTACGTTTAGACGCGGCGTCTCTTGGGGGGTCGACAGCCATTATGGGGAACGGGAGTCACATCCTCAATGGATTTGACGGTAATGCCCATACCCTGTACGGCGCGGATTGAAGCCTCTCGCCCTGGACCAGGACCGTTGATAATGATATCAACTTCCGAAATGCCAAAGCCTTGTGCGGTCTTCATCACTTGTTCTGTCGCCAAACGAGCAGCAAATGGGGTGCTCTTTCGAGAACCCTTAAAACCCGCTGAGCCCGCGCTTCCCCAACAAACCGTGTTACCTTGTGAATCTGTCACAGTAATAATTGTGTTGTTGAAAGAAGCCATCACATGCATCTGAGCCGATGACATGTGGCGTTTTACTTTTCGCGCTCCTGCTGTACGCCGTGATCTTTGTGGTTTTTTAGCCATTCTACCTCACTCAATCTATCGTTAATCTTAACCCTCTGTCTATCTTGCCGCGGGGGAGAAAGGAAGGAAAACCCCAGAAAGACAGGCGGGAAAATTTCTATGCTAGTATCTTATTTCTTGCCAACACCTCGGCGGCGGCCGCGACCGGCAACCGTCTTTTTCGGACCCTTGCGAGTTCGAGCATTGGTTTTCGTGCGCTGCCCGCGGACAGGCAGTCCACGACGATGCCGCAACCCGCGATAAGTGCCAATTTCAATTAAACGCTTGATGTTCATCTGCACCTGGCGGCGAAGATCACCTTCGACGGAATAGTTGCTTGCGATGAAATCGCGCATTTTTGAAACGTCATTATCTGTAAGGTCATTAACACGCACATCCGGATCAACACCGGTTGCTTCAATAATTTCCTTTGCCCGGGTTGGGCCAATACCATAAATATATCTCAGACCAATCTCAACGCGTTTGTCGCGTGGCAGGTCAACGCCTTCTATACGTGCCATAGTAATAATTCCTTATCCTTGTCGCTGTTTATGCTTTGGGTTTTCACAAATAACATACAAACGCCCATTGCGCTTGACAATTTTGCATTTTGCACAGCGTTTCTTGATCGATGATGATACTTTCATGTCTAATCTCCTAAAATCTTGCTTCGTTCTATTGCAAAGTGATTATTATACCTGTTGCTAATTTCTTAGTCCAGTTAATATTCCTAAAGTTCAGTTAATATCAGAGGACCATTGCCGGTGACCGCCACAGTGTGCTCAAAATGAGCCGTCAGTGAGCCATCCGCCGATGCTACTGTCCATTCATCAGGCTTGACAATAGTGTCGGAAGTGCCCACCAAAACCATGGGCTCCAGGGCAATCGTCATCCCCTCTCTCAAACGCATCCCACGACCCGGCGTGCCATAATTCGGTACTTGGGGGCCTTCATGCATCTTTCTACCAACACCGTGACCTGTGTACGTGCGGGTGATATAAAAACCCTTGCTTTTCACGTAGGTTTCTACAGCATGCCCGATATCACCGACGGTATTGCCTGCGACCATTTTTGAAATGGCAATCTCCAAAGCTCGCTTGGTGACATCCAACAGGGCTTGCGTCTGCAAACTAATGCTGCCCACAGGAACCGTTACCGCCATATCGCCTACAAATCCTTCGTAAACAGTGCCGCAATCAATGCTGACGATGTCGCCATCAACAAGTTTTCGCTTGTTCGGGATGCCATGCACCAATTCATCATTCACGCTTGTGCAAATGCTAGCAGGATAGGGCACGGGGCCGGGGTAGTTTTTGAAGGGTGAATACACCTGATATTTCTTGTGCACTGCCTCAAAAGCCTCATTCAGCTCGAGGGTTGTAACCCCCGGTCTGACTTCCGCAACGGCCGCAGCCAAGGCTTCCGCATTAATGCGGCCTGCCTCGCGCATTATTTCAATCTCGTAGGATGATTTAATATTGATCGAACGTTCCCACGACATCGAATTAAACCTCCTCAATGGCATGCATAATATCTTCAGTCACATCTTCAATCGCTTGCGTGCCATCAATTTCGACCAGAATGCCTTTATCCTCGTAATAAGCAATCAATGGTGCCGTTTGTTCGTTGTAGACTTCAATACGATGACGGACCGTTTCTGGTTTATCATCTTCCCGCTGATAAAGCGGAGAGCCGTCTACATCGTCCACCCACTTAACCTTGGGGGGATTGTATTTTGCATGATAAACTCGCCCCGACTGGCTCATCCAACGACCACTCAGGCGCTCTACCAGCACTTCATCGGGCACCTTGATATAAGGCACCACGCTGACTTTGCTGCAGAATTTGTCGAGTAAATTATCCAAAGCCTTTGCTTGTTCAGGGGTGCGAGGAAATCCATCCAGAACAGCCCCTTTTTCACAATCTGGGCGCGCCAGCCTGGCTTCGACCATGCGAACTGTGACGTCATCCGGCACCAATTCACCCTTGTTCATGTATTCCTGTGCCAATTTTCCAAGTTCAGTCTCATTCTTGAGGTTTTCTCGAAAGAGATCTCCAGTGGAAACGTGCACAAGATCCATTTTTTGGGCGATTTTCTTTGCCTGGGTGCCTTTTCCAGCCCCAGGAGGTCCTAACATCACAATATACATCGGTGCCATTGTAATACTCCTAGCGAATCAACCGATCATCATAACCGTGCATCTTGAGGTCTGTTTCGATGATCTGGAAAGTGTCACGAACAACACCCACCACAATCAATAGACCTGTTGATGAAACAAGGAAGATGCTGGTTTGTGAAAGGCCTTCTGGCAAAAACAAACCCAGGATATAGGGCAACACAGCCACCAAGCCCAAGAATAAGGCACCTGGCAATGTGATGCGGCGCTGCACCTTGGTCAAATATCGTTGGGTGGGTGCACCCCGGGCAACACCTGGGATCTGCGCACCTTGCTTTTTCAGGTTCTCACCATAATTCTGTTGGGCAAAGAGGATATCGGTATAGAAAAAGGCAAACAACACAACCATGAAAAAGAAGAGGATTGGGTATAGAACGCCTTCGCCGCTCAACACATTCTGAATATAAGCAGATGCATTGCGAATCCACTCGGCCTGAGAGTTATTAAAGAAACTGGCAAGAATGGTCGGAAAAGTCATGATTGACTGAGCAAAAATAATCGGGATCATGCCGGCCATATTGACCATTAAGGGCACGGTGCTCTTTACGGGCATGGACATTCGGTTTCCAATTCGTCGACCCGGGAACATCACTGGGACGTGCCGTCGGCCTTGCTGCACATAAACGACTGCAAAGATAGTCACAATGAGCAGGGCTATCACAATGAAGATCAGCCACCAATAGGATTGGTTGCTCAGCAATGCAAACAAATTTTCGGGGATATTTACAACAATACCGGCAAAAATGATCAGTGAAAGGCCTTGATTGCGGATCCCAAATTCTGAGATCAATTCACCTAGCCAAACGCCAAACATCGTACCTGCAATCATCGAGAAAATTGTCGCCAGAGTTGGAATCAATACATCACCGCTGAAACCAAATTGAGCGGCCACCGACTGACCCAGAATAGCGTTGAAAATATTGATCTGCCCAATAGCGGAAAGCGCCGCCATCGGAACGGTCAATATCATCGTCCACTTCTCCATCCAAGCACGCCCTTCAGTGGGGTTGTCTTGCATCTTCCGTTCGAGGGCTGGGATGATCGGAATGAGAAGTTGAAGAATAATTTGGGCGGTAATATAAGGATACACACCCATTGCCAGCACTGAGAAATTTGACACAGCCCCACCGGATAACATATCCAGCATGTTGATCAAACCGCCAGCTGCACCACCCGTCTGGGTCAATTGTGCAACCAATTCCCGATCAATACCAGGAACGGGCACATTTGAAGCCAAGCGATAGACAGCTAGCAAGGCAAATGTAATCAATAATTTTCTTCTAATATCTTTTGATTTCCAAAGGTAGCGCCAAGCTGACTGCTTCATTTGTTAGCTCTCCTTACCATAGCCATAGACACAATTTCTATGCTTGAATAATTTCAACACTGCCGCCAGCGCTTTCCAGCTTTTCTTGTGCGCTTTTGGAGATCTTGTGTGTTTTTACTTTGAGTGCAACCGATACATCACCGCGGCCAAGAATCTTGACGGGGCCTTCTAAATTATCGATGAGTCCTGATTCAAACAACACCGCAGGGGTAATTTCAGTATCCGCATCGAAACCCGTCAATTGTTCCAGGTTAACTTCCTCATAATTCACACGATTGGGATTGCTGAAGCCTTCGCCACGTTTGAAAGGTAGTTTTCGGTAAAACGGCAGGTTACCACCCTGATGATACAGGGGAACGCCGCCGCCAGCTCGGGAATTCTGTCCCTTCATACCGCGACCAGCGGTTTTACCCTGACCGGCAGCAGTGCCGCGACCGACACGATTTCGGTCTTTATTTGCACCTTCATTTGGTTTTAAATCATGTAATTTCATAATAACACCTTAAGCCTCATCAACGTTAACCAGATGCGATACCTTGTCGATCATGCCGCGTACAGCTTCATTTTCAACTTGGGTAACAGTCTGATTGACCTTTTTCAGGCCTAACGCTTTTAAGGTTGCTTTTTGTCGTTTTGAATACCCGATGGGGCTTTTGACCAAGGTTATTTGTAATTTCGTTTTATTTTTCTTAGCCATTTGTCTCGCGCTCCCAATAAGGTTTAACTTGATCAATTGATTTACTGCGATAAGCCGCTTGTTCCTTTATCGATTTAAGCTGATCGAGGGCTTTGAATGTCGCTCTCACAATGTTCAAGATATTGTTGCTGCCCAAAGACTTGGTCAGAATATCATGCACGCCAGCTGCTTCTAAGACCGCACGAACGCCGCCACCGGCAATAACACCTGTACCAGGAGCTGCGGGACGTAGCAATACTTTTGCGCCACTTTGTTTGCCCATCACCTCATGGGGGATGGAAGTGCCACTCAAGTTGACCTTATGCATATCTTTACGCGCTCGGTCACTGGCTTTGCGGATTGCATCTGGCACTGCGTTGGCTTTGCCAATGCCCAGCCCGACACTACCAGCGTTATCGCCTATAACCATAACCACGCGGAAAGAAAACCGGCGGCCACCTTTTACAACTTTTGCAACGCGAGCGATATCAATAACGCGCTCATCAAATTGGTTCTCTGTTTGGTAGTCCGACATAGTTGCCTCTTTCTTAGAATTCCAAGCCGCCTTCTCGGGCAGCATCAGCCAGGGCTTTCACCCGACCAAAATATCTATATCCACCACGGTCAAAAACAACTTTTTTGATCCCGGCTTCTTGGGCGCGTTGGGCGATCGCCTGACCGACCTTCTTCGCCTGCTCAATATTCGAAAGCCCTTCCATTTCAGCGCTTAATTCTTTATCGATGCTCGAAGCAGAAGCGAGGGTCATGCCGCGTAAATCATCAATGACTTGCACGTAAATTGCCTTCGAGCTTCGAAATACGTTTAATCGCGGGCGTTCCAGTGTTCCAAAAATGTTCTTTCGTACACGACGATGCCGACGTAAACGAGCCTCATTCCGTGATTTCTTTGCCATATTATTTCACCTTCAAATTTATAGTACTGTCTTGCCAGCTTTACCCGGTTTACGGCGCACGTATTCGTCCTGATAACGAATACCTTTGCCCTTATAAGGCTCAGGCGGTCGCAGTTTACGAATATCAGCCGCAACTTGGCCAACAACCTGTTTGTCACGTCCAGATACTTTAATCTGGCGAACTTTCATATCAACATCAAAACTGATGCCTTCAGGCGGTTCCACAACGACTGGATGTGAAAAACCAACATTAACAATCAGGTTTTTGCCGTCCAGTTCAGCGCGGTACCCAACACCGTTAATTTCCAGCACGCGTTCAAAGCCTTTACTAACGCCCATGACCATGTTATTGATCACTGAGCGAGTTGTGCCGTGAAGCGCACGATGCATGGGTTGATCGGTGGGCCGCTCGACAACAATTGTGCCATCTTCCTGCTTGATGGTTATGTCAGGTGAAAATGTAAATTCCATCTCACCTTTGGGCCCCTTTACGTGCACATAAGAGCCATCAATTTTGACATCAACGCCTGCCGGCACTTCAATCGGTAAACGTCCTATTCGGGACATATCTCATACCTCCTATAGCGCCAGGCGCTACCATACCTTACACAAAATTTCACCACCAACACCCATCTTTCGGGCGCGTTGGCCTGTCATTATGCCCTTAGGGGTCGACAAGATCGCAACGCCAATCCCAGAAAGCACCCAGGGGATTTCCGTTTTCTTGGAATACACCCGGCAACCAGGACGACTGACACGCTCTAACCCTGTAATCAAGGGTCGACGATCACGCCTTTCACCAATGTATTTCAATCGGAGGCGTAAAACTTTTTGATAGGGCTTTTCACCTTCTACCACATCAAAACTTTCTACATAGCCTTCTTCCATCAAAATGCGGGCAATTTCTGCCTTCATTTTTGAACTGGGCATACTCACCAATGTGCCATTGCTGAGGGCAACATTGCGAATACGGGTTAACATATCAGCAATAGGGTCTGTAACATTCATCGATAATACCTCCGTCGATCTACCACGACGATTTGGTCACACCGGGAATTTTGCCTTGTAAAGCTAGTTCCCGAAAACAAATACGGCACAAACCGAACTTGCGAATATAACCTCTAGGACGCCCACAGCGTCGGCAACGGTTTACTACCTGATTAGGATATTTTCGCCGTTTTTCACGGTAAATCATACTCTTTTTAGCCATACTATCCTTTCCTGAACGGCATTCCAAATTTTGTCAGTAACGCACGCGCCTGATCATCATTCTCAGCCGTTGTCACGATGGTAATTTCCATCCCTTGAACCGTTTGAACATTATCATAATTGATCTCGGGGAAGATCAATTGTTCTCGCAAACCAAGTGTGTAATTCCCACGTCCATCGAAAGAGTCCGGGGAAATGCCACGAAAGTCACGCACACGAGGCAGGGCAACATTGACCAATCGGTCTAGAAAAGACCACATCCGTTCCCCTCGCAAGGTCACTTTTACACCGACCGACATACCCGCGCGCAATTTAAAATTGGCGATGGATTTTTTCGATTTGGTGACCACAGGCCGCTGACCGGTAATAATTGTCAGGTCTCGGACTGCTTCATCGAGGACCTTGGGGTTGGACAAAGCTTCACCAACACCGATGTTAACGACTATTTTTGTAATTTTTGGGATCTGCATCACATTTTCAAGGGATAATTCCTCAAAAAGTTCTGGTGCGATCTCTTCCTTATAAATTTCTTTTAGTCTATTCATTCTTTACTCCAAATGGCAGCCTATTTATCGAGGGGCGTGCCGGTACGTGCTGACACACGGATCGGGTTGCCATCTTTTCGTTCAATACGAATGCGGGTCGGTTTCTGATCTTTCGGATCAACCAGCATCACATTGGAAATATCAATCGGTGCTTCAAATTCAATCTTTCCCGATGGAATCGTCTTTCCACCAGATTGCGTTTGGGCCTGGTGCTTAATATGAATGTTCACACCTTGTACAACCACACGACCTTCATCAGGAATAACGCGAATGACTTCACCAAAGGTCCCTTTGTCTTTGCCGCTGATCACGACCACGCGATCACCTTTTTTAATCTTTCTCTTCATTGCTAAACTCCTATCAAACTGGCTAAATTACTTCGGGCGCCAGTGAAACAATCTTCGTAAAGCCTTTTTCACGCAATTCTCGGGCAACAGGTCCAAAGATGCGGGAGCCGCGGGGGTTGACGCCATCGCTGTCTAAGATGACAACTGCATTATCATCAAACCGAATGCTCGAGCCATCAGAACGTCGCCATTCCTTCGCTGCTCGCACGATGACTGCTTTCACAATCTCACTTTTTTTCACAGTCGCCTGCGGCGTTGCAGACTTAATGGTCCCAACGACAATATCACCAACATAACCATATCGTTGTCGAGAACTACCGGTGATGTGGATCACCAAAAGTTCCTTTGCGCCGGTGTTATCGGCAACTTTCATACGAGTTTCTTGTTGGATCATGGCCTAAACTCCCAATTCTTCAACAGTATCGTCTTCAGACCGTTCTTCCACACGTAAAATCTCTTCCACGACCCAATGTTTTGTACGCGAAATCGGTTTACTTTCGACGATTCTTACTTTATCGCCAGGATTTACACCCAATTCGTCATGCGCTTTGAACAATTTTTCCGTTCGAACCACCTTATGGTAGAGTGGATGGCGGAAAACACGTTCAACGGCGACGACTGCAGTTTTCTGCATTTTATTACTTACGACAGTCCCAACTAAACGACGTCGATTATTCATGCTTCACTCTCCTCATCCGCCACTTTTAGCTCGCGCTCTCTCAAAATCGTTTCCATCCGTGCAATGTCTCGCCGGATCACACGCACACGCGTGGTGTCTGTGATTTGGCCGGTGATTGCTTGGAACCGAAGGTTCAACAATTCATGACGGGCATCTGACAGCGTTTCTGCTATTTCAGCATCACTTAATTTTCGAATTTCTGCTGCTTTCATTGCTACGCCTCTCCTGCAACATCTCGTGAGACAATTTTTGTCTTCACGGACAATTTATACTTTGCACGAAGGAGTGCTTCGCGGGCTGTTTCCTCATCGGTACCGCCCACTTCAAACAATATTCGGCCTGGTTTTACAACAGCTACCCAATATTCCACGGCACCCTTGCCTTTACCCATGCGGCTTTCAGCGGCACGTTTGGTATAGGGCTTGTCAGGGAAGATGCGAATCCACACCTTACCGCGACGCTTCATCTCGTGAACCATTGCGCGTCGAGCGGATTCAATCTGTCGAGCGCTTACCCATCCAGGTTCTAAAGCTTGCAAGCCGTAATCCCCAAAGGAGATATCTGAGCCGCGATAAGCTTTACCCGTCATGCGTCCCCGCATTTGTTTGCGGTACTTTACTCGTTTTGGCATTAACATAATGACTACCTCACTCATCACCAACTTTAGCAGCCGGTGATGTTTTCACTAACTAACGTAAACACCCTCGGTGGCTTCTGCTTCTTCTTCCACTTCAGGCAAAATATCACCTTTATAAATCCAAACTTTAATACCGATCTGACCATAGGACGTCAGCGCTTCAGTTTGTGCATAGTCGATGTCGGCACGTAAGGTCTGCAAAGGTACACGCCCTTCACGCAACCAAACACTTCGGGACATCTCCGCACCGCCCAGGCGCCCAGAAACCATCACTTTGACGCCTTCAGCGCCCTGGCGCATGCCTTGTTGAATGGCACGCTGCATAGCACGACGATAGCTGATCCGTCGTAACAATTGTCCGGCAATGTTTTCAGCCACAAGATAGGCATCCAAATCAGGCGCTTTGATCTCTTTGACGTCCAGATCAATTTTCTCACCGGTCATCGCTTCTAAATCACTGCGCAAAGCTTTAACATTTTCACCGCTGCGTCCGATTAAGATACCGGGTTTTGCAGTGTGAACAAATATTTTCAGCTTGCCAGGAAAGCGTTCGATTTCAATATCAGAGATACCAGCTCGATCATTGTCTTTGCGAATCTTCTCGCGAATCGCTAAATCCTGATGCAGGTTATCCTGAAAATCCTTGCCTTCCGCATACCAGCGGGCTAACCAAGGTTTGTTGATTTTTAGTCGAAATCCAATTGGATGTACTTTACGACCCATAATTACTCCTGGTTCCTATTGTTCAATAAACTTATCTTGCGCATGATTATTCAACCTCGCGCAGGATAACCGTTACATGCGAACTTCGCTTCAATACCGGTTTAAAACGGCCGCGGGCACCGAAACGTCGCCATTTTCGAGTTGGCGCTTCGTCGGCGAATATGCTGTACACATACAAATCTTCACGGGACACACCAAAATTCTCTTCACCATTTGCAATAGCGGATTGAATCAGTTTGTGAACCGGTTCAGCAGCTTTGTTGGGCACGAATTTCAAAATATTCAGCGCTTCCAAGGCTGGTTTACCTCGAACAAGGTCGACCACAAGGCGTGCTTTTTGGGCTGATGTATTAAGATTGGTTAATTTTGCTCGAATATCAGTCGCCATAATTCTTACCTACCTTTTTACCTTCGTTCCCGCTTGTCAGCACGGCTTGCGACAACATGGCCACGGAAGAACCGTGTGGGGGCAAATTCGCCTAAACGATGGCCGACCATATTTTCCGTGATGTAAATCGGCACATGGCGGCGTCCATCATGAACTGCGATTGTGTGCCCGACCATCTGGGGGAAGATCGTGCTCGCTCGGCTCCAGGTCCGAATGACCTTTTTTTCGCCTTTATCGTTTAAGGTTTCAATTTTCTTCAATAATTTCGGGTCGATGAACGGCCCTTTTTTCAGCGATCGCGACATAATTGCGTCCTCTTTCTCGCTATACTAATCGATTACTTACGACGCCGTTTCGCTTTGGAGCGATGGCGCAGAATATACTTATCAGTTCGTTTGTTATGCCGGGTTTTCTTGCCCAGGGTGGGTTTACCCCAAGGGCTCTTAGGACCGGGCATACCAATCGGTGAACGACCTTCACCACCACCATGTGGATGGTCTCGAGGGGTCATTGCTACACCGCGGACAGAAGGGCGCCAGCCTTGGTGTCGCTTTCGTCCAGCTTTACCCAACTTGATATTCCCATGGTCAACATTACCAACCTGGCCAATTGACGCTCGGCATTCTTGCAAAACCAGCCGAACCTCGCCCGAGGGTAACCGCACATGGGCATACTTGCCCTCTTTTGCGAGCAATTGAGCGGATGTGCCCGCTGAACGGACCATCTGACCACCCTTACCGGGTTGTAATTCCACATTATGGATGGTTGTACCAACCGGGATATTAGCCAGTTTCATGCTGTTTCCTGGGCGGATATCAATTTCCTCACCAGAGATAACTTCATCACCGACAGACAATCCAATTGGGGCAACAATGTAACGTTTCTCACCATCAGCGTAGGTCAACAAGGCTAAACGAGCTGTTCGGTTGGGATCGTATTCAATGGCGGCCACCTTTGCAGGGACGTCCAATTTATCACGTTTGTAATCCACAAGTCGAATAAATCGTTTATGGGCACCACCACGATGTCGAACAGTGATGCGACCATACATGTTGCGACCAGATTTGTTCTTCTTAGGAACAATCAATGACCGTTCTGGCTTGGTCTTGGTGATTTCCTCGAAGGTGTAACTGGTTTTATGTCGAGTACCGGGTGTTTTTGGTTTATATACTTTTACAGCCATTATCCTACCCCTTCAAAAATCGGGATTCGTTCGCCTTCAGCTAGGGTCACGATAGCCTTTTTATAAGCACTCGTTCGTGTGCGCATTCTGCGAGTGCGCATGCTTCGCGACTGCTTGGCGGGCACGACCATTACATTCACTCGTTTCACATTGACATCGAAAATTGTCTCAATGGCATCCTTGACAGCTGATTTCGTTGCATTGATATCAACTTCAAAGACATATTGATTCAAATAGGATGAGAGGTAATTCGATTTCTCTGTGATGATCGGTCGGCGGATGATGTCAAATACTGTTTTTTTCATGATTGCATTCCTACCTATCCGAGATAACTTTCAATAACATCCAGCGCTGCGACAGGCGCAATAACACGCTCGTAGTTCAACAGGTCGCGGATGTTCAAATAACTGGCTAACAGGGTCTTGACATTTTCGAGGTTGTTACAAGCCAGCTTAACGCCATCGTAATCGGGGCCATTTTCAGGGATCAACAAGAGAATTGTCGATTCACCAGCTAACGCTTGTAAAGATTCAGCCATAACCCGTGTCTTTACTTCATCGATCTTGAGTTCATCCACCAAGATGATCTCACCGTCTGAAGCTTTCACCGACAACGCGGACCGCAGAGCAGCCCTACGCATCTTTTTAGGCATTGCCTTTTCATATGAACGAGGTTTGGGGGTAAAGATCTTCCCACCACCAACCCATTGAGCCGCTCGAATAGAGCCTTGCCGGGCGCGCCCGGTGCCCTTCTGACGCCAGGGCTTTCGCCCACCGCCTGAAACCTCACTGCGACCCTTGGTCGAATGGGTTCCCAGCCGGCTATTGGCCATTTGTCTGACAAATGCCTGATGCATCAAATCAACTTTTATTGGTGCTTCGAAAATCGCTGCAGATAATTCTGCTGTGCTGACTTTCTCGCCCTTCATGTTGAAAACATCAACTTCCATGATTACTCAACTCCCATTACTGGTCATCGCCCAATTGGGCGCCTTATTGTTTCCTTGCAGGTTTGATGATGACCATACCGCCCTTAGGGCCTGGTACAGAACCATCAACAGCCAATAAATTGCGTTCTGAGTCCACCAGAACAACCCGCACATTTGACGAAGTCACACGCTCATTCCCCATTCGTCCAGGGCCTTTCTTGCCTTTAAAAACCCGTCCTGGGGTCGTGCCTGAACCCAGCGAACCAGGCGCACGTTGTCGGTCTGATTGACCGTGTGTTTTCGGACCACCAGAAAAGCCATAGCGCTTTACCACACCGGCAAAACCGCGTCCTTTGCTGGTTCCGACAATATCAACCCGTTCACCGCTCTCAAAAATGTCCACATTGAGTGTGTCACCTTCGGAGACTTCCGGGGATTTTTCTATAAATTCTCGTAATACTTTTAATGGTGGCAAATTATTGCGTTTAAGATGGCCAAGTTGACCCCCCGTCAATCTTTTTGGCTTCACCTCTTGAAACCCTAGCTGAACCGAAGAATAACCATCTTTATCAGCGGTTTTCACCTGGGTTACATAACAAGGCCCAGCTTCGATCAACGTTACGGGGAAAGCAACCCCATCGTCGCCGAAAACCTGGGTCATTCCAACTTTTCGTCCAATCAGCCCTTTAAACATAATTAATATTCTCCTGTTACCAAAGTATTATGACGAGACTGTCAACCTGGGCAAGGCTGCATCATCTCCGACCGCAGCACAGTCAACCATTCTTCCGCGACCATTCCGTATGTTTTTGGACTACGGAAAGAAGTGTTCTTATGCCACCTAAAAGATTCGGTTTTTAACGCCAAACCGTATTATCTTACCACTTCTTGGCAAGTATGCCAAGTATCAATTTTTACTGATTCCCTGCAAAAATTGGTTTTATCTCAGCCCTTGCAAAACCTTTATTGTTTTGCTTCCGACCAGAGGAAACCATTCTGCCGGCAACCTTACAACAAAATTAGAGCTTAATCTCGATATCAACGCCAGCGGGCAAATTCAGACGCATCAACATATCAATCGTTTTTGAGTCCGGTTCCATCACATCGATCAGTCGATTATGTGTGCGGATCTCGAAATGCTCCTGGGAGTCTTTGTCGATGAAGGGTGAACGAGTCACTGTGAACCGTTCAATTTTCGTCGGCAATGGGACTGGTCCAGCAACTTGAGCACCACTGCGTTCAGCTGTTTCCACAATCCGCTTAGCGGATTGGTCTATGACCCGGTGGTCATATGCCTTAAGACGTATACGTATTTTTTGTTTTGCCATAATGAATTCCTAATACTATTCAATAATCTTTGAAATTACACCTGCGCCAACCGTCAGGCCGCCTTCACGAATGGCGAATTGCGAACCATTCTCCAGGGCCACAGGCACAATCAGTTCAACTTCCATGTTAATTCGGTCGCCAGGCAGAACCATCTCGGTCCCTTCCTTCAAAGTCACCGTCCCCGTCACATCCATCGTCCGGATGAAGAACTGCGGTCGGTACCCACTGAAGAACGCACTGTGCCGCCCACCTTCTTCTCGGGTCAACACGTACACTTCGCCTTCAAACTTCGTGTGCGGGGTGATGCTGCCAGGTTTGGCAACCACCATGCCGCGCTCCACCTCTTCTCGACCAACGCCACGCAGTAACAAACCAACATTGTCGCCTGCCATGCCTTCGTCCAGTAACTTGTGGAACATCTCCACACCCGTCACCACAGAGTTCATGCTCTTCTCTTGCAAGCCCACGATCTCCACAGGATCACCGGTGTGAATGACACCTCGATCAATTCGACCCGTCACCACGGTGCCACGGCCTTTGATCGAGAATACGTCTTCAATCGGCATCATGAAGGGTTTGTCAATCTCTCGTTCCGGCATCGGAATGTAGTTGTCCAAGGCATCCATCAACTCGGTGATGCAAGCATATTCCGGCGCTTCTGGATCGGTTGATTCTGATTCCAGAGCCTTCAAAGCACTTCCATGGATGATCGGAATATTGTCGCCGTCAAAGCCGTAGCCTGTCAGCATCTCACGCAATTCCATCTCCACCAGCTCTAACAGCTCGGGATCGTCCATCATGTCAACCTTGTTCAGAAAGACCACGATCTCTGGCACTTCCACCTGCCGTGCTAACAGCACGTGTTCTTTCGTCTGGGGCATCGCACCATCGGGGGCTGCCACCACTAAGATCGCACCATCTACCTGCGCTGCACCTGTGATCATGTTCTTAATATAGTCACGGTGACCCGGCATGTCCACATGGGCGTAGTGCCGATTTTCGGTTGAATACTCAACATGCGAAATGTTGATCGTGATGCCGCGTTCTTTTTCTTCGGGCGCATTGTCAATCGAAAAGAAATCCATATAATCGGCAAAACCCTTTAATGCCTGTACTTTGGTGATCGCTGCCGTCAGCGTCGTCTTCCCGTGGTCGATGTGTCCCATCGTCCCTACGTTCAAGTGCGGCTTTGATCGATCAAATTTTTCCTTGGCCATTTAAATAATTCTCCTCAAAATAATAAATAATCGAATATTACAGACCGGTTAGCTTCTTCATGACAGCTTCTGAAACCGGTGCATAGTGATCAAACTCCATTGTGAACACACCCCGACCCTTGGTCGCAGATCTCAATTCTGTCGCGTAACCAAACATTTCCGAAAGTGGCACTTCTGCATGGATCAGCTGGGTGTTACCCGGTCTCGGATCCATACCCAAAACATTGCCATGGCGGGAGCTAATCTGCCCCAAAATATCGCCAGTATGCGCTTCAGGTGCCACAACTTCAACCTTCATGATCGGTTCAAGTAATACAGGCTTCCCCTTCGGCACACCTTCACGAAAAGCAAAGATGGCAGCCATTCGAAAAGCCATATCACTGGAATCGACCTCGTGATAGGAGCCGTCTAACAAAGTGACCTTTAAATCGGTCATTGGATATCCGGACACCACACCACTTTCAACACTTTCTTTGACCCCTTTTTCAACCGCAGGGATATATTCCCTCGGGATTGACCCACCGCGAATTTCTTCTTCAAACACGAACCCCGAACCGCTTTCAAGGGGTTCAATGCGCAGCACAACATGACCATACTGTCCATGGCCGCCCGTCTGTTTGATAAATTTGTACTCAACTTCAGGCACAGTGCGCGTGATGGTTTCATGGTAAGCTACACGTGGATTGCCCACATTCGCCTTGACCTTGAATTCACGCAGCATCCGGTCCACCAGGATATCCAGGTGTAACTCACCCATCCCAGAGATGATCGTCTGACCGGTATCTTCATCCTGGCGCACTTTAAAGGTTGGGTCCTCTTCAGCGAGTTTCTGCAGGGCAATCCCCATTTTGTCCTGATCAGCAATCGTCTTAGGTTCTATCGCCACCGAGATAACCGGTTCAGGGAAAGTAATCGATTCCAATACAATTGGATTCGACTGATCGCTCAGGGTGTCACCCGTGTAACTTGCCTTCAAGCCCAAAATAGCGCCAATATCACCAGCCTGGATCTCGTCGACATCCTCACGGCTTTCCGCATACATGCGCAATAAACGGCCTACGCGTTCTTTACTATCCTGGGTGGCGTTCAAGTAGGTAGCACCTTTCTTGACCTTACCCGAATACACGCGAATATACGCCAAACGGCCAACGTAGGGGTCCGTTACAATTTTGAAAACCAAAGCCGACATTGGGGCTTCGCTTTCAGGTGGACGTGTGATCTCTTCACCCGTGCGGGGATGGGATCCAACCACATCCGTCACGTCCAGGGGTGATGGGAGGTAATCCACCACAGCATCCAGCAGGGGTTGTACGCCCTTGTTCTTTAAGGAAGAACCACAAAACACTGGCGTGACCTCATTGTCCAAAACGCCTTTGCGCAAGGCAGCTTTCAACGCCTTGACCGTCAACGTTTCCCCTTCCAGGTACTTAATTGTCAGATCATCATCCAGCTCTGCAATGCGCTCGACAAGTTCACGGCGGGCTTCTGTCACTTTATCGATCAAGTTGGCGGGAATTTCATCGTACCGTGGTTCACTGCCCAATTCATCATCAAAGAAAATGGCCTGTTCGCTCAATAAATCCACAACACCAGCAAAATTTTCTTCTCTACCAATGGGCACTTGCATGGCTAAGGGATGTGCGCCAAGACGGCCTTCAATAGATTTGATGGTTTCTTCATAAGAAGCACCCACGCGATCCATTTTGTTGGCAAAACAAATGCGCGGTACCTTGTAGCGATTAGCCTGACGCCAAACCGTCTCACTCTGTGGTTCAACGCCCTGGACCGCATCAAACACAACCACACCCCCATCCAGCACACGCAATGAGCGCTGAACTTCAGCCGTGAAATCAATATGGCCGGGGGTGTCAATGATGTTTATTTTATGGTCTTTCCAATAGGCGGTAACCGCAGCGGAGACAATCGTGATTCCCCGTTCTCGCTCCTGCTCCATCCAGTCGGTGACAGTTGTGCCGTCATCGACGGAACCAAGGCGGTAGGTCTTGCCCGTATAGTACAGGATCCGCTCTGTGGTTGTTGTTTTTCCCGCGTCAATATGCGCAATAATCCCAATATTGCGATATTGTTCCAGGGCGTATTCTTTATCAGCCATCAGAGTTCATCCGATCCTAACTTAAAAGGGCAAAAATGCTACAGCCGAAAATGCGAGAAAGCCCGGTTAGCTTCAGCCATCCGGTGGGCTTCTTCACGTCGACGGTAAGCAGCACCTGCGTTGGTGGAAGCGTCCATTAATTCATTGGCCAGCTTCTCTGCATAGGATTTACCCGGTCGGGCGCGCGAGGCTGTGATGATCCAGCGCATCGCCAAAGTCTTGCGGCGGCTTGGGTCAACTTCCATCGGCACCTGGTAGGTTGCACCACCCACACGTCGGGGGCGGACTTCCATGAGCGGTGAGACATTCTTAAGTGCTGCCTCAAAGGTCTCAATCGGGTCTTTGCCAGTGCGTTCTTCAATCAATTCAAGGGCATCATACATCAACCGAGTGGCTGTGCTTTTCTTTCCCTTGATCATGATGCGATTGATCATGTTCTGAACGTCCAAACTATTGTAGCGGACATCAGGTTCGATCTCTCGTTTTTCTGGTGTATATCTACGCGCCATACTTACTCCTTACAAAATGTGTACATTAAAATAGGGCAAAGCATCTAAACCCTCCTCAAAGAGACCGATTAAAATGCTTCGCCCTGGCGAAATAAAATTTCGAGTGCTATTTCGGCTTTTTAGCGCCGTACTTCGAGCGACCACGTGCGCGATCCTCGACGCCAGTCGAATCCAGGGTACCCCGGATAACATGGTAACGAACACCTGGTAAGTCCTTCACACGACCACCGCGCACGAGCACCACAGAGTGCTCCTGCAATTGGTGACCTTCACCAGGAATGTAAGCCGTAACTTCCATGTGATTCGTCAGACGCACACGGGCGATTTTCCGCAGGGCGGAGTTCGGTTTCTTGGGGGTCATGGTACGCACGACCGTGCAAACACCGCGTTTTTGCGGGGCACCTTTGGGTTGCTGAATACGTTTTTGCTTCTGTGAGTTATACGTATATTGCAGCGCGGGTGCTTTGCTTTTCTTAGGTTTTGACTTACGGCCCTTGCGTATCAATTGATTAATTGTTGGCACATTCGCCTCCAAAACTAAATAATAAATATCTGCTTCCAATAATGGAGGCCATCATCTTCCCGGATGGCCTCGCGACTATACAATTTTTCCTCCAAAAGCTGACCGGCATTATAGGGCCAGTATGAAGGTAACGAGGGATGATTCTACCATGCGAAAATTTATGCGTCAAGGCAATCCTTAATAACGCCATTCGCCCTTAAATATCCCGACCAATACTGATCAGTCCGGTCGGTGTGTTGGGCACCCTCGATTTATCATCGTCTTTGCCAAAGCTGATCACTTCACCATTTTCCAGCACACCTTCAATGGCCAAGCCTAAGCTTTGCATTTCCTTCACCAGCACCTTGAACGCTGCTGGGATACCAGGATCTTCGATCGGTTCACCCTTCACAATGGCTTCGTATGTACTCACACGCCCAGTCACATCGTCTGACTTGACCGTCAACATCTCTTGCAATGTGTAGGCAGCGCCGTAAGCCTCTAACGCCCATACCTCCATCTCACCGAAACGCTGACCGCCAAATTGGGCTTTACCGCCTAAGGGCTGCTGAGTCACCAAGCTATAAGGGCCGGTTGAGCGTGCATGAACTTTGTCTTCGACCAGGTGGTGCAATTTGAGGATCGTCATAATACCAACCGTCACTGGGTGATCATAATAATCGCCGGTAATGCCATCGCGTAATTTCTGTTTACCCAAGATCGGCATCGGTTTATCCACTGCTTTCATCACCTCACGGGCTTTATCACGCAGTGCATCACCAGTCAGGTCACTATCGACTGTTTCACCCATGGCCTCAATCCACAGCTGTAAACAAGTGTTCACAGTCCGTTCGTTATTAGCCTGACGCACTGCCTTGGGCAGATCCTCCGACACAAAACTGGCTACACCCTCTGGGTCATAGCCCTTATCGCGCAGCCACTCCGTCATGGTGGCACGTCGGGCAAAATTCTCGTCGGCAGCCACATCATAAAGATCGTAATCACGTTCACCAAGCCATTCTTCCAGGTACAGCAAACGGACTTCGTCATCATCCCTGATCATCTCAGGATCAGCGTCTTGGGCTTTGATCCATTCCCAAGCTTGTGCGACCGCGTGATCCCAGGCAGCGTCAATCATCCACGCGCGTGCCAATTCTGCTTCAATCTCATCCTCTGTTGCGCCATCAAACACAGGCGTCTCTGCAACAAAACCTAAGCGTTCAGCAGCCCAACCCAGGTGCACCTCGAGCAATTGCCCAAGGTTCATCCGGCCTGGCACACTCAAAGGGTTCAGAATGATATCAACTGGGCGGCCGTTATCCAGGAAAGGCATATCCTCAATGGGAACAACCTTGGAAATAACGCCCTTGTTGCCGTGTCGCCCAGCCATCTTATCACCTTCGGTGGCTTTACGGCGCTGGGCAACAGAAACACGCACCATTGTGTCGACGCCGGCCTTGAGGTCTGAATCCTCTTCGCGGGTGAACACCTTCACATCCACCACGATGCCCTTTTCACCATGGGGCATGCGCAGAGAAGTGTCTTTCACATCGCGAGATTTCTCGCCAAAGATGGCTCGCAGCAAACGCTCTTCTGGGGTCAGCTCTTTTTCACCTTTCGGGGTGATCTTGCCGACTAAAATATCATTAGGACCAACTTCGGCGCCGATTCGGATGATGCCATGTTCGTCTAAATTGCGGATGGTTTCCTCACCTACATTTGGAATATCTCGGGTGATCTCCTCAGGGCCTAATTTCGTGTCGCGGGCTTCAACCTCGTGCTTTTCAATATGAACAGAGGTATAGCGATCTTCCTGAACCAATCGCTCTGAGATCAGGATCGCATCTTCGAAGTTGCCGCCTTCCCAGGAAACAAAGGCAATCAACACATTTTGGCCAAGTGCCAGTTTGCCATCAACCGATGAGGACGAATCCCCAATAATCTGACCTTTTCGAACTTGTTGTCCTTTGATCACCGCAGGGCGCTGATCAATACAGGTCGACTGGTTGGAGCGGCGATATTTTTGCAGTTTGTAAGTGCGGAGATTCCCATCCGTTTCTCGTACCTGGATGGCGCGTCCTGTTACGGACACCACATCGCCATCTTCCTCAGCAACCACTAACTGGCCGGAGTCAACAGCGGAGTGGGCTTCCATCCCCGTAGAAACCAGGGGCACTTCTGGCCGCACAAGGGGCACTGCCTGCGCCATCATGTTTGATCCCATCAAAGCACGGTTGGCATCGTCGTGTTCCAGGAAGGGGATTAGCGCGGCGCTCACACCCACAATTTGCTGTGGGGCAACGTCCATATAGTCCACACGTTCCGGGCGGGTATAAAGAAAACCGGAGTGGTATCGACAGGAAACCCGTCGAACAAACTCTCTGTGCTCATTCAATTCCGCATTTGCCTGGGCGATGACGAACTTATCCTCAGCATCAGCGGACAGATATTCGTAGATATCGGTTACAAAAGGAACCACTAGAATTTCATTGACGTCCAACTTCGCCAGTTTTTTCGCCAGAGCTTCGTCGATGCGGGTGTCCTTTTCAGCGATGATTTCATCAGTCTCAGGGTCCTTCACATCTTCACGCAATAGACGGCCAACCAGGTCGTCACTGGGTTTGAGGGACTTCAACACCCGTCGATAGGGGGTTTCAATGAAGCCGTACTCATTAACTGTGGCGTAAGTGGCCATGCGGCCGATCAAACCAATGTTTGGCCCTTCAGGGGTCTCAATCGGGCAAATACGGCCGTAGTGGGTATGATGCACATCGCGCACATCAAAGCCCGCTCGTTCACGGCGTAAACCGCCTGGGCCTAAAGCCGACAGCGTCCGTTTGTGCCGTAATTCGGCCAGCGGATTGGTCTCTTCCATGAACTGCGAAAGTTGGCTGGAGCCAAAGAATTCCCGCAGGGAAGCCACCACCGGTCGAATATTGACCAAGCTTGTCGGTGAGACCTGATCTTGATCGCGAATGGACATGCGCTCACGAATGACTCTTTCCATTCGGCGCAAGCCAACCCGCAGTTTGTTTTGAATTAACTCACCCACCGTCTTGACCCGGCGGTTGCCCAGGTGATCGATGTCGTCCCCGGGAATCACACCGTTGTTGATCTGGATCATATGGCGCACAATGCGCACAATATCCGATTTGGTGATCGTGCGGTGGTTGATTGAAATATTTTGGTCTAATTTTTGATTTAATTTATAACGACCGACCCGCTCTAAGTCATAGCGGCGCTGATCGAAAAGCTGCTCTGTGAGGAATTCCCGGGCGTTCTCCAGTGTGGGCGGATCACCAGGGCGCAGACGCTTGAAGAATTCAATTAAAGCCGCCTGGGCAACGGTTTTGCCATCCTCAAGATCCCATTCGGGTTCCTGGGAAAAAGTGGAGGGAATAAACAACCTGTTGGGGTCGGTATCCACATCCTTGAACAATTCCATCAATTCTTCGTCCGAACCCGTTTGAATCGGACTGTCTGAACCCATCCCGTCATCAACTTCAGCCAGGGCGCGCAAGAAAATGGTGATTGGGGTGGTGCGTTTACGGTTGAACTTAATCACCAGGTAATCGTTCTTGCGGGTTTCCATCTCCATCCAAGCCCCGCGATCGGGGATCATCTTAGCAGAAGACAGGTAACGGCCGGTGGCGCGGTCCAACTCGCGTTCAAAATAAACACCAGGGGAGCGAATCAGCTGATTCACAACCACCCGCTCAGTCCCGTTAATAATGAAGGTGCCCTTAGGGGTCATCTCAGGGAAATCGCCCATGAACAGATCTTGCTTGATGGGTTCGGGAACGTCCTTGCCCTTCAACAGCACCGTCACATACAAGGCTGAGGAATAGGTTAGATCGCGCTCAAGGCATTCTTCAACAGTATTCTTGGGGTCTTCGTACCAAAAATTAAGCCCCCACTCCTTTGAGAAGGCATCGCCGCTTGGAAAATAAAGCTGCATGCCCTGGTTGTAAGACTCAATGGGGGAAATTTCAGCGAATAAATTAACGAATCCATCTCGCTTTAACCGCTCGAAGGATTCTATTTGTACTTGGATCAATTTGGGAAGTTCCAGACCAACTGGAATTCGTCTGTAAGATTTTACGGGCAACAATTCTGCCATGCAACACTCCTGGGAAGCTAAAGATTCCGGGACTTGGTTAAATTTTTAGACAGCTTAAAAGCATAATTCCGCGCAAGGCGCAATGGGTCATTATAGCAAATGGAAAGTCAAGAGTCAAGCGAAATGGGCAAGAATAGCTCATAGCTCATAGCTGATAGTTCATAGCTGAAAGTTCAAAGCTGAAAGCTCAAAGGTGAAAGCGTTAAGGACGAGGCCCGGGGACCACTTGTCCTGTCATTGCGACAAGCTGAGCAGCTTCAAGCTGCTTCAGCGATGTGCCAAGCGCCATGAGGCGCTGGCTGAAGCGTGGCAATCTCAGATTCTCCTTACAATGTACATGATTCTATGTAATCGACAATGATTCAATGTAGGGTGTTATAACTCCCGCAGCGCCAGCGAGACGAAGCGCAGGGGTTTTCTGCGCACCAAACCGGTATGTTGTGACCTTCGATACGGTAGACAGAGGACGGGGGTAAAAAATCCTGTCATTGCGGTTTTTTGTAGGGTGTTATTACTCCCGCAGCGTAAGCGAGACGGAGCGCAGTGATTGCCTGCGCACCAAACCGGTATGTTGGGGTCTTCGAGACAGGAGACGGGAGACCGATGACCGGGAACGGGGAGTAAAAATCCTGTCATTGCGACAAGATGAGCAGTTTCAAGCTGCTTCAGTGCTGTGCCAAGCGCCATGAGGCGCTGGCTGAAGTACGGCAATCTCAGGTTCTCACTTCAAATTACATTATGCTATGAACAAGACATTGATTCAATGTAGGGTGTTATAACTCCCGCAGCGATAGCGAGACGGAGCAAAAGGGCGTAAGTGTCTGCGCACCAAACCGGTATGTTGGGGTCTTCGAGACAGGAGACGGGAGACCGATGACCGGGAACGGGGAGTAAAAATCCTGTCATTGCGACAAGATGAGCAGTTTCAAGCTGCTTCAGTGCCGTGCCAAGCGCCATCAGGCGCTGGCTGAAGTACGGCAATCTCAGGTTCTCACTTCAAATTACATAACGCTATGATAAAGACAATGATTAAATGTAGGGTGCCGCAGCGGTTTTCTGCGCACCAAACCGGTATGTTGGGGTCTTCGAGACAGGAGACGGGAGACCGATGACCGGGAACGGGGAGTAAAAATCCTGTCATTGCGACAAGATGAGCAGTTTCAAGCTGCTTCAGCGCTGTGCCAAGCGCCATCAGGCGCTGGCTGAAGTGTGGCAATCTCAGATTTTCACTTCTTAGAACGTTCAAAAGCCAAAAGTAATTTCCATTTCTTATCTACCCATAACCCCCTTAATCATCTCCTCCACATTATCCAACCAATACCTTCGATAATAATCCGCGGACCAGGCCTTGTCATCTGTAAACAGGAACAGGTGCACCTGCACATTCAAATCACCAAACTGGAACTTAATCGGTTTTTCATTTTCCTCAAACAAATCGCGGAAACCATCCACCTTATGCTGATATTCTGACCGCCCAGTGCCTTTCGGGTCCACAAATAAAATATGATAATCCTGTCCCTTTTGTAACCAGAAGATGAAATCCGGACGGAAATACCCGATGCGGTTTTCATAGGGGTAATAATAAGGAATGTCGACATGGTCCCGGTTGGCATCGATGCGGCTGAAAAGCCACCAATCAAAGGCATCAAAGGGATTGTTATCACTGACAAGGGCAGTTTCCAACTTGTTGATAAACTTAATTTCGCTGGGAACCTGGATAATGCTGCGAATGTATTCCAATTTTGCATCTTCTGACAGAATCAGCGGCAGGTAATAATGCTGCTGTATGCGCTTGAAGGCCACTTCCTGACCTTCGTATGAGAATCCTTCACAATCCTGCAAGGTTGACATTTGTATGAGCATCTCATCGAATTTAAGCTGGTGCGCGTCATATTTTGCCTGTAAATCAGCCATCTTCAGGGGCTGGTTGTAGAATTTCTCTAAATTTTTCTGAAATTCAACAAATTGGACTTCAGGCAAGTAAACCCGGATATGTTCAAAGTGGTTGATTTCTTCTTCCAAAATCTTGAACTTATCAAATTCCCTCGCATGCAGGGACAAATACTGCATCACCTGGGTCACCAAAACCGAGATGTTCTTGTAATGCGGCCCATCGGTGTTGAAAAACTTGTCCCCCTGGGAAACACTCTCCCGTAGAATTCTGATGTGCTTGGGCCTCACATGATGGAGCGCCAGCATGACCCGATCGTCGTTCAAGTAGCTCAAATACTGCTCTAATTGCTGGAGATTCGCTTCTGATAGTGAAAATTTCGCCAGGTTGCGTTGATGGTAAAGTAAGTCCTTTTTTTCTTTGAAAACAGGAATTAACAGAAGCTTGTCGCCAATGCTCGCCTGGTTTGATTTCAGGCTGATCTCCTGACTGCCAGCCAATTCATCTTCCTGATCTAACTCATTGACAACGATTGTAAGCGCGTTTCGATTTGTACCGAAGATAAACTCGCTCTCCAGGGGCAGACTATCCTTTTTGACCTGATGGAATAATGCTTCCTCGTCTTCATTCAACACACCACTGGTGTAGAGCTCCCGAAAACGCTTGCGATAGCCCGGCAGGGGTTCAATCCGGGCGCCACGCCCTACAGATTGCAGGATGAACTTCTTCGCATCTGTTCCAGTGCCGATATTGATGTACATGATCACATTGGGTCGGTTAGAATCCCAACCCTCGTAAAAACTGCGGGATCCCAGCAGTAGATTGATGCTGGAAGATGGTTGATCCAATCCCTCAAAGAAACTCTCATCGCTAAAGCGATGGTTGACCTCATAACTGGCGAGCTCCTTTTTGAGCCAGGGGGAAATATCGCCAATTCGAATCAGGGCAAACGCCTCATCGCTGGTTTTCATTTTAAAGGCAACTTCTTTGCGGTTGGACGGCCGGAAGAGGATTTCGATTTGGCCGGGGACTTCGCTGTTGAAAACTGCCTTCAACAGATCTTGCTGTGAGAGTGACCTGAGCAAGGCTGTATCCAGCCGGCATTTTGTGGCGGGTTCATAGGTGAAACTTGGTTGAGGTCCGACCTCTTCAATCAACTCGTTTTTTGCGTCTTCCCACTGGTCTTGCTCAATCTCTCCCCTGGCAATCCGCACCAATTCTCGGAAGAACAGTTTTAAATCAGCATCCTGGGTGTTAACCGAATTGACCAGGGTCATCAATAAGGGTCGATGATACAGCTCAGGATTAACAGAATGCACCTTATCTCCGAATTGATTAATATACGTCAACACCAGCAAGGCTTTGAGGACAATTTTTTGTTTTTCGCTGACCGTAAAATCTTGCTTATGGCGAAAGGCGGAGGTTTCCTGGTCAAAGATGTATATATGCTTGCCGTAGCCTTTACGGATAAACTCACTCAGGTTGAAGTTGTAAGCGGTGGTGACAATCTCTCGGGGGTCGGTGAATGTGGCGGAAAAATTGAAGATGAACCCATGCCTTGAAAGAATAGAATAGATTTGTTGGCGTTTGGAATCCTCGCGATCACCTTTATGGGCTTCATCTAAAAGGATGTACCATTGACCGTTGTTATCGTAGTTGCGAAAATCAATGATTTTTTCTTTTTGTTCATCACTCAGGTTATCGGAACGGTAATAAAACACGGTGCGTTCATCGGCAGAAAACAAGTTGGGTTGATTCCGTTTGATTTCACTGTAATCCCGCAGTTCCTGCAGGTTGATGTACAGGCTACCCGTTGTATTGTATTCGCTGATGTGCTGCCGTAATTGTTCCAACAAGTCATCACGATGGGCAAGGATCAGAATGTCATGGTTTGGGATTTCGCCGCGTTGGATCAGTTCATGCAGGATTTCAACCAGTTTGACGATCACCAGGGTCTTACCCGAACCGGTTGCCATCCAGAAGCAAATGCTGTTGATAAATTGCACATAGGGCAATGCATCATCAACTGCATTATAATACGTCTCTTGTAAGGCCGCCAATTGGCGTTTGGCAGCGCTGGATTTATCCAGAGAAATATCCAGGTTCTCGTCCAGGCCAAAATCCTGATACCACTGTAAATATTTAGCTTTGCGTTCAGCGACGGTCAAACTTGGCGTCTCATAATACTTCCACAGGGCTTTAAGGGCGTATTGCAGTGCTAATCGCTGGTAATCCCACAGGGTCTTCTCGCGGGAGAAAGATGCCAGGTCGAACCCCCGCCAGTTGGGTGGTAAACTCCCTTCAGGGAGGTTGTCGAGCATGCGTTGCAAATAGATTCCAGTCATGTTTATTGCCACCAAATCATCGGTTTGAGGGTTTCCCAGTCGGGGTCAGTCAGGCTCATGCGCTCCCCATCTTCAAATTCCACGTAGTCTTCGGTGATGCGTTTGATCCACTTGCCTCGCAGGTGGGAGAGGGTCTCAGCCAGGTCAATATCGGGGTACAACCGCTCAGGATGAAATTTCACCTGGTCCTTTTCGTGCTCCACTTCCAGGCTGTCCAGCAGTTTGAGGTCGCGCAGGAAGACGTAACTGTGATAGGGGTCCTGGTTGGGGTCATCGAACAGGTCTGCGTCTTCATAATGCACCTTTTGCAGAACTTCTTCATACTGCTCAAGCTCGTAATACTTCACAAATTGGCTGATGCCTGTTTCCCCCTCTTCAAAGACGGGTTTGCCGTCCTTCCATTTAGAGTTGAACGCCACCTTCTTGATGCGAGGCAGGATCACATCATAAAAATGATCCCCCATCTCGACCAGGATGTATTTGCGGGAGCCGCCATCCTCACGATTGAGGTTCATCACGGCATGGGCGGTGGTGCCAGAGCCAGCAAAATAATCTAATACTATAGATTCATCACTTTGTTTAAAACCCGTAACTCTTAAACAATCTTCAACGGCATAAATTGATTTAGGATAATCAAAAGTTTCTCTTTGGCCAAAAAGATTTTTAAGTAAAGCGGTCCCATGTTCTGTTGCAGAATATTCGGGGTCAGTCCAAATAGTTGTGGGCTGTACACCAATGTTAGGTCTTCTTTTGTAATATATCCAATAATCACCATTGTGTTGTTTTTCTGCTTTGATATCTTCAATACGGTCTTTAGCAGTATCCAATCCAAAGTACCAACGTCCATCCTCTCCATCATCTTTTTTTGGATAAATGAAAATTGAATCATCTGAAATTTCTTCACATGTATCATAAGATTGGTTTTCGTTGTTCCATTCTAAATTTGGTACTCGAATTTCGTCTTTTTTTGGATTATATAAAAATGGGTAATACATAGTAGGTCTATCTTCTCTATTTGCACCTGAACCTGCTTTACGTAGCATCTCCCAGAAATAATTACCCTTAATATCATTTTCTTTATAACGTTCTAATTGTGTGTCTGACCTCTTAAGTCTTGAAATTGATTTGTTTAGACTCTTACGGCAAAATATGGCGTATTCATGTGATTGTGCAAAACCATTTGGTATTGGTCTTCCAGAGGGTTTGTTTCTTATGGTTACAACACCTACAACCTCTTCGAATATCTCCTCAAGTATGAAACTCAAAGATTTAAATTCAACATCATCAATCGTACAAATTAAAAAGCCCTCATCATTATTTAAAATCTTTTTTGATATCTTTAATCTGTCATGAATAAGTTCAATCCATGATGAATGTTTAAATTTATTTTCATATATTATTTCACTTGCTGCTGTGTTATATGGTGGATCAATATAAATGTTGGTTATCTTTCCATTGAACTTTTCTGAAAAAGTATTTAAAGCTTGATAATTTTCACTATGCACTAACCACCCATCTAATTCCTCATCAAGATTATCAAAACAAGTCAGTAATGTGAGTTCCAAATCGGGAAAATATTTCGTATCGAGTGTTAAAGTCTGAAATTCAGTGTGGATGGGTTCACCCAGCAGATCTGTTTCAATCACCTTGCGCAACATATCATCTTTATCAACAGGTTCGTCTATCATGCCCAATGCAACCCATTCATCAATCTGATCTTTCATACCATCATGCGCAAATAATTCCTCAAGCAAACCCGTCTTTCCGCGCTTAATCAGGTGGTCAAGGGTGATAATGTAATGACTATTACGCACGAATTTGGGCTTGTTCCAGATCTTGACCAGTTCATCCTCAAACTGGCTGATGAATCCAATCACTTTGGTGGCAATTTCCTTTAAAGCTTGCAACTGCGCCAGCCGTTCGGCAGACCAGATGTTTTTCTCTGCAAAGAGATACTGGTAAAGCCACAGGTCAAATTGCTCTTCCAGGAATGCGCGAGCGTTCTTATTGATGAAGTAGTCCACCTCTGATTGTTTTTCAAACACCCGGAAGGCTTTTTCAAGGGTCTCATCAGAGAGGTAAATGTCTTCTTTGCGCAGGTCGCGCAGAATTTGCTCTATCTTGGTGATGCGTCCTCTTACGGAATAGGCGCAGTCAAAAACCAGATTGCCGTCGGGTGCAACTTCGCGAAAGCTGAACACCACATCGCGTTTTTCATTGGCGCGCTTGTGTTCGATGTTGCTGGCGTCAAAATAGAATTGGACGTCATCCACTTCAACCTTAAGGCTCTTGAAGATGCGGTCCGTCTTGACGTAATAGAGCATGTGCGTCTTCCAGAACAGGACCACATCGCGGTCATCGGTGTAGACTTTTTCATAGATATTCTGGTGGAGGGGTGTGTAACGGAAGTAAATCGAGCCGCTTTCGCTGAAATAGCGTTGTAAGAAGGTGTATAGTTTGTCGAAAAGCTCCTCACGAAATTCCGGAAAGGCCTCAACCGCCTGGTCGATATCTTTTTTCAAGCGGGGGAAGACTCCTTGCTGGTAGTAGCGGGACTTGATTTTCATCAGGTTGATGAAACCCGAGTCGCCTTCAATCTCCGCGCCGACGAAAATGTCTCGTAAGGCGTTGAAGAATTGTTGCTCGTGAAAATGTTGATTTGCCATAGCTTTAACTCCCTTTCAATAGGTTGATTTTACCTTAAGGGGATGATTTCTAAGCGAAAGTGGCAATGGAACTCCCAAAGGGAGCAAACGCGGAGCATTGCAATGCCATATAATGCTTGTCATTGCGATGAGCCACGAAGGGGCGAAGTGGCAATCTCAGAAGTGGAGGATGGAGTCATTCACACCAATGTAGTAGTGCATGGAGAAAGTCGTTGGTTATTGTGATTCTGAGATTGCCACAGCCTCTGGCGAGGCTTCGCAATGACAGGAAAGGATGAGATTGCCACGCTGCGCTCGCAATAACAATAATAATCCCCTGTCTTCAGTCTCCTGTCCCCAGTCTTCAGGCATGCTGTGCTCTGCCCCGACTAACATTTTTCCTTTACCACTTTCTACGACAATACCAACCCCGATAGATCGTAGTGTGTGGTCTGAATTTCTTTGTTAATGCTGACACGCTTGCCGTTTAATTGAGATAGCATGAAATCTTTGAAAGTATCCAAGCTGAAATTTAGGTATATCAAGAGAATTTTTTTCTCGATCGAGAATGAGCAAATTTGAAGAGGCAAACGGTTTATTATCTAGGTTATTAGTGGATTAAAAAAAAGTGAAAATCTGCTACGCTTACCTGGTTATCAGCGGAAAGAAAATAAATTTTGTGGATTGTAAATTGATTGTTTGTGGGGCGGTGGTATTCGATGAAAAATGCGCATAAGCCAACACCTGAAAATAACCCTGGTCGCTGCTTTGGGTATGCCAACTTGTACTGACGGAAAGAGATTGTCCAGGGAGAAGATCAGAAAAGGGGATTTCAAAAACCAACTCTTCACCTGTGCCGAGATTTTGTACTTCAAAAAGTGCAGTTCCGTTCAAGGTGATGCTTCCACTGTTACTTAGTGTATATCCCATATCTACTGTTTCCAATGGATCAAAGACCAGCGTGCTAAGATAAAAATCTTCAATTGATGCTTCTGAAAGGCCAATCTTCAGGTTTTCCTGACGAGTATCCATCAATTTACCGAGCTCATCATATAGTTCTGCTTCGACAATATAATCCCCTTCAGGAAGTGCTGAAATATCTACTTCGGTTGACCGAGTGGCATTACCCGCTAATCCTTTCAGTTGTTGAATGGGTAAGCTGGCAACCACTATCCCATCCCCCAGGTTACGAAGGCTGACACCAACCAATCCATTCCAGGGTTGTCCATCGTTGAGAAAACGCAAGTCGATATTTAACTTTTCAATCCCAGAAGAAACCGGCGGACTAACGATCATTTCAACCAATCGTACTGCTCGAGGTTCAGTGAGAATATCAAAGGTATAGTCCTGGAAGAACTCAGCTTGTAAGGTGAGGGGATTGTATAGTAAGGAATGGATTTGAAGAATAAGTTTTCCCCTGCCGTCAGGGTTTTGTTCAACACGCCAGTAAAAATCAACTTCTGGCCACCTTTCAACCTCTTCTATATTGGTCTGATTCATTTGATCCAAGTAATTATCCTGTGCTAAATCAAATACCGGTAAGGACAAACCAGTAAAAGAACTCTGGTTGGATCGTTGTACCATTCTCACATCCTGTACCTGGACAAGCGGATCAATATCAACCATTGCGAGATAATAGGGCGTCATGGGTCTTTCAGGAACCTGAACCCATCCCCCGCCGGGTATTTCAAGTAATTGACTGCCATCACTTTGAATATGGACCTGCAAGTCTGGTATGTTCACCTGCAAGGTTGTTGTTTCTGTGATTGCTTTGGTCTGTTCTAATATATCTATTGAGGACAGTGCTCCTGGGATATCGGATCCATATTCTGGATCTCCAGAATAAAGATACTCTAATGTCCAAATATCTTCAAAATAACCAGAGATATCGCCGGTACCAAAACCTGTTTTCACCTCATTTACAATTGACCCAAAAGCACGACCCGGGGTCAGACGTTGATAAATTGCGTTAGAAGCAGCCGTATTTGATCCGCTCGGAGAAACATCTGTTGCACCTAAATAAACCCCAGCCCCTTTCTGGAGAAATTTTTCCATCAAGCTGTTACGATCAGTATAAGATCCTGTAAGGCATGAAGCAGCAAAAACGATTGGGTTCGCTTCCCCAAACAAATCACTCACCATGTCAAGATTTGAAGATTGGAGATCATCCATTCTGTCAGAAGAACCATGACCAGCCAGAAAAACCAGATCGATATCAAGCATCCTTGCAACAATATTCAAGGCGCCATCTTCTTCTGTATAAAAGTCGGTTGTTTCTAATAGGTAAGATGGAATACCATGCATATCCAATTTACTCTGAACTTGCCTGCACCTACTGAGAAAATCACTGTAATTGCATGTTAAAGATCGACATTCTGGCCAACCACTTACCAGGAGGGCACCTGAATAATCATAGCTGTATCCGCTGCTGCCTTGATAGACATTGATCAGGGTATTTATTGGAATGATTAATTCAGCGGCATTATCGCCAACGATTCGACCAACCATCAATTCGGGATCGATTAAATTTGACGCAGTATCTGCATAGGCTGCATCAGTAAGTTCTATAGTCCAATTGTCCAAATACCAATGAGTGAGTGTATAAGAATTACTGGGAATAATCTCATCCTCACCAACCAGGAGTAAATATCCATTATTTAGGAACCCCCCCAGCATTCCATCGCTGCCTTTCATCTCTCTACCCCATTCTTCAATCGCATCATCAACAACAGTGTCAGCAATATGACTCTGCAAATATGCTAGGGATCCATTCTTGACAACCGTTAATTCGGCCAATAAGCTCAAGAGATTATCAACTCTATCATGAGCTGCGTTGTGAAAATAGAGTAGTTCCGGGTTGGTTACGATCAGGTAATCCGCATTTGCGATTGTTTGAGAGACAGCTTCATCCAGCGTTAAGCCTTCAGTTGTTAATGTTGCAGGGAGATTAAAGGTCCATAAACGGTATCGATAATCATAAATACCAGCAATTTCGATAGGTTCTGTCCCGATAGCATAACCTTCCCAGATTCGATCTGTTGTTCGGATTGGTATCGCGATATATTCAATGATGAGTTCTTCACCAGGGTCAAGAGGATGACCCAATGCAATGGCTATCTCTACCTGACTGGTCAATGTCCAGTAATTGAAAGTTGATTGAAGGCTATAAATCTCAGTTGACTTTGGCAATACCTGGAATCCACTCAGGGTATCAGTAAAATCCCTTAAGAGTAATCTTACATCTCCTATGTTATCAAAGATGAGCCGCACTTGAAGCCAATTTTCCTGTAAACTAACCTGGCGTTCGACATCTAAATCAATAATTCCAGTACGAATATAGTATTGTTGACTTACTGATAGTGTCGTGCCATCCTCAGCTGTGGCGTTGACAAGAATCGTGTAGTCCCCCACTGGAAGATGAAACAGGTCCCAAAGATATTCGTGGATTTCTTGGTCAGGTCCAGAAGAAATTGATGTATATTTCAATTCTCCATTGATAAAAAATTCAACCTGTGAAACGGCTCGAGTGTGATGCTCACATTCCAGATCGCCACCAACACCTGGCGGCAGACAAATTTCAAGATCATTTTCTAATGCATAAACTTGGATAGGGAGTGTTATTGAATAATTTACATAAGAAGCAGTGACAAAAAGTGTATGATCCGGTGCTGGCGCAACAATTTCTACTACACCATCCATTGATTCAGCTTCCGGTGTCCAAGGAGAACCGAAGTTTGAAATTAAACCCGATCGATCCTTAGCCTGGATGTCTAAGACATGCGTTGCATCGAAGAAATCCATATGGCTGAGCCCAAGCGCACCAGGGGCGAGCGTAAATTGATAATTTGAGGTACCTGAATTGGGGGCATAATCCATGCCCACTAATTGATCATCCAGCGAAAACTTAATCCAATCGATTGCCTGGTTATCAGATACCGGTATGTCGATCGAATAAGAGACAAATTCTCCAGCCTTGCGTTCGATCTCAACTGGTTGAATTTCAGGCGGAATTTCATCATCTCGTGGAAGCGTCGTGAAAAATATCGGAGCACTGACCGAAGAGTTGCCTGATGGATCGCTGGATTTTACTCTTACCTGATAAATTGCTCCGGGTGTTAGGTCAGCAAGTATGACTTCATGGACTTCAACAGTCTCACTCTCCAAAGATTGGAGATCGAAAGCATTCATCTTTTGGCTGTATTCAACCAAACCCTGGCTAATTTCATCGGTTTGCCAGATGACTTTCGCGCTCGTTTTCTCAATTTCCAAAACGATAGGGCCTTCCAAGATCTGAGGGGCAGTCTGATCACATTTCCATGATTCAGACCGGCAATTATTGTTTTCATCGCTTTCCTCAATTGTGTTGAGCTCATCTGCACAAACCCCAATCTCATCTTGAGGAGATGAACAAGTCCACGTGAAATCAAAACATCGTTCTAAACGCGCCTGGGGCGCGATTTCCTCCTGAATGACATCTACTTTTATTATAAGGGTATCCACATATAGTCGGCTCTCTTGGCCTGCCGCTGATATTGCTGTACCCTGATTGAAAATCTGGTAACAGATTTGATTACTTTCTTCCCATATATCTGTAACAACAAGGTCTGGTAACTCAGAAAGGATTATCGAATCAAAATTACTCATGAAATTAAATGAAGAATTTACAATAAAACAAAATATGGAAAACAGGGTAGGGATTATGCCCTTCCTCAAATGTAAAGATTTAAGAACGGTAAGGTTAACTGGAAAAACAGAAGATGATTTCATATTACCTCATGTCTTCTGGGGGTTTCTTACCCCCAATTAATTAACCTATTGTTATAAACTATATAACATATTTTGCGTATAAAAGTCAATAAGAACATGGGCGGTGTCCAGGACTGCTATACACACCAATGATTAAGCACTTTTCAAATTAATTTTGTTATTGAACAAAAACAATTCACTTTAGTGGAGATAAAGCCACAGCTATTAAACATAAAACAACCCTTGACAGTGTCATAGTAATCGCAATGACAAGAAAGGTGGCTGAGATTGCCACGCGATCCTGAAGCGTCAGCGGAACTCCCAAAGGGAGAAAACGTGGCGCTTTGTAAAAACAAAGCAAAAAAATCTATCTTAAAAAGGATGTTATGTGGAAAAATTCATTAATCCTGTCATTGCAATGAGCCACGAAGTGGCGAAGTGGCAATCTCAGAAGTGGAGATTCTCAAAAAGATCGCACCAGTCAGGATTCTTTTCATTGATGAGATCAATTTTCTTTTGTCTTGTCACCGCTTTGATTTGCTTTTCATATGATATTGCATCGTAAACATCATCAAAAAGCTCGTAGTAGACCAGCTTGTTTAGTTTGTATTTCGAACTAAATTTTCCACCCTTCCCGGCTTTATGGATACTAACTCGTTGAGTGAGATTGTTGGTAACACCTGTGTAAAGCACAGTATTGTGCTAATTGATCAGGATGTAGACGTACTATTCATGTGGATCAGACATGGTAACTATGATACATCAATATAGGGTGAGGTTGGAGAAGGTTGTTGGTTATTGTGATTCTGAGATTGCCACAGCCTCTGACGAGGCTTCGCAATGACAAGAAAATGCTTGTCATCACGAGGAGCTGCGCAGCAGCGACGTCAAAGTGCCCGAAGCGTCGAAGACTCCCGCAGCGAAGCGAGACGGAGCAGCGGCGTGGTAGGTGATCTCAGAAGTGGAGAATGGAACCATTTACACCAATGCAGCAGTGCATGGAGAAAGTCGCTGGTTATTGTACTTCTGAGATTGCCACACTGCGTTCACAATGACAACACAATCGGTTCCCCGTCCCCGGTCTCTTCCCCCATCGCAAGAGCTGTAAAAGACTGATGAAATTTTTCTGGTAACCAATTTTCTCTGATCCATTCCTCTATATGCATTTGGATTTTTGCATCCGCCATCTAACTCTCCTAATACTTGTCAAATCCGGGATCAATCCACTATGCGTATCTCTCACACGGCTCACTACGAGACGCAACATAGATTATGAAGACCGGGCAGCCCACCGGAACCTGACCACGCCCACCTTTACGGATAACGTGAGATTTCCGAATATCAATTGGTTTAGCTTGTTTTTGAACCAGTTGATTGGGCGTTTGAGCCATGCAACGCCTTTACAGTAGGTATCCCACCGGGAGTAAATATATAATATATGTATCCCTGTGGCCCCTATATTTGAGGAGAATAAAAGCCTTACTTGAATTAAGACTCTTTTTTGATGCTGTATTACACTTCAGTTAAACTCAAATTGATTGGCATTTTATTTAGGCTTACACAATTTTTAAGGTCAGGTGAAGTTTGTAATTATGAACTAGAGAATTATTAATGCTTGCCTAATGAAAAGTTTGCAGGAAGAAGAAAGATTAATTGCATTGATAAATCTCTACACACTTATTTTAAATTGAAGAGCAATTGTTTAGCAAATATCATCTTCTTTCACAATATAATGACCAGATAATTCTTTGAGAACGTTCTTGGGTATTTTATTGGGATGCGCAAGCTGGATCGACATACTGACATAACCATTCAATGATTGGATCGAAGTCAATTCCACCATCGAGCCTTCTCAGGTCATAGTTTTCTTTTTCACTGCATTCTCTGGGTTCTGTACCTAGGAATGTTTCCCTACCAAATATTTCGCCGGTCATAGCTTGGTACACCGTTACTTTGTATTTATGTTGATAGCGTTTAACATCTGGGCCATCATATTTACAGGTTTCCAATAAAATTGCTTCTTCATTATTGATACATACAACCAGTTGAGTAAGTTCAATTCCTGAAGAAACCCATGATGAAGGCAGTTTTGATGATACATCTCGGTAATCCAAATCACTTGTTATCATGATAAGAGGACTTATTGCTGATGGGTTATAAGCTGCCGCTTGTGAAACATAGTTTGGTCCTGTACAGATACTAATAAATGTTTCTAATATGAAACTCTTGCTTTGCACTGCAGCACTTAAGACCATATCCTCTGTAAGCCCAATACAGTTTTCCGTATTTGCGCCTTGTAGGTTTGCGCCAGTAAGGTTTGCATCACTAAAATCAGCCCCGCCAAGGTCTGCATAAGAAAGATTAGCACCACTAAGGTCAGCCCCAGTAAGGTCAGCGTCGTAAAAGATTGCATCACTAAAATCGGCACCAGAAAGGTTGGCCTCACCAAGGTCGGCGCCGTCAAAGTATGAAGAACTAAAATCGGCACTGGATAGGTTCGCTTTGCTTAGATCAATCTCGCCAAGAGTTGCCCCATGAAAATCTGCATTACTGAGATTTACACCACTTAGGTTTACATCATGTAAAGAATCATCCCTGAAGTCAACCCCACTTAGGTTTGCTCCACTGAAATCCGTGTACTCGTTTATCAAAAAACCATTCATAATAGCACCACTAAGGTTTGCCTCACTAAAATTCGTATCCCAAAGTTCAGCCCCACTAAGGTTTGCCTCACTAAGATCAGCGCCACTAAAATTAGCATTTAATAAGATTCCCCTACTAAAATCCGCGCCAGAAAAATTGCATCCACTGAAATTTGAAGAAAGGAAATCTGCGTCGGTTAAGTCGGCATCAGAAAAATTCACTTGCGTTCCCTGAGCGTTGCTAAAATTAGCATTCTTAAGTGATGAAGAGGAAAGATCGATATTATCCAACTTTGCTTCACTAAAATCAATATCGTTGAGATTAGCGTTTGGAATGCTGAAATCATGCAACACTTTTTTACTGTAGTTACCACCAGGTTCTAAATTAGGAGTACTAGTTACACAAGCAGTGAGTAAAACAGTGATGAGAATATAAAATTTCGAAATGTGCTTCATATCAAACCCCTTCCAAGGTTTAAGCATTTGCGGATCAGCAAACTTTTATCCTAAATAATCATAGTTGCAAGAAGATGTGTGTTTTCATGGTTGTTAAGCACTTTATTTACCAGTAAAAGTTCGTACTTCATTTCCGGTGTCAAGAGACCACATCTTTAAAGTTTTGTCGGCTGAAGCTGACAAAATATACTTACCGTCTGGTGTAATAGCGACGTCGCAAACTTTCCCAGTATGACCTTTCAGTGTGTGTAGCTCGCAATTACACGCCAAATCCCAAATTTTTAGTGTATTGTCTGAGGAACCAGAAGTAGCTAAATGTCCATCGTGGGTCACGGCTATTGCATTCACTTTTCCATTATGACCCTTAAGAGTCGCTAGTTCCTTGCCTGATATTACATCCCACACCTTGAGAGTCTTATCATAGGAACCGGAAACTACCAACCGTCCATCTGAAGTTATAGCCAATGTTTTTATTATTTGGTTATGACCACTGAAGGTAACTACTTCCTTTCCTGACTTTAAATCCCATAAGGTCATGTTACCGTGCCCAGACACAGAAATAATCTGCTGTCCGTCTGGAGTTATAGCCAATGAATATACTCCGGGTACTCCTAATTTATCATAACCAAAGGTGACTTCCTCCTCTCTTGACTCCATATTCCATACTTTTACATTACCTGTTCCCGATCCAGAAACTATGTATCGTTCATTTGGAGTCATTGCCACTGCATATACTCCACCATCATGTCTGAAACTAGCAATCTCCTCACCTGATTCCAGATTCCACAAGTAAACCCTTGAGTCAATCTCGGCAATTTGAAGTCCTTGTTGGACATACTCCCCTACAGTGCCAAAAAGGATTTTCTTACCATCTGTAGTCACTGTTACTGAGTTTACTTCTTTAGGTGTCTCATAAGTAGTGACCAGCTTGCCAGACTTAATATCCCATATCTTGATGGTTTTATCTCTGGAACCAGAAACCGCCAAACGACCATCCGGAGTTACTACTACTGCGTTCACTTCATCTGTGTGAGGCCCTTCACCTGGTGCAAATCCTTCTTCCCACTCCAGCCAACGGTTAACATCTTCGCCAAAATCCTGTCCAGTAATTGACTTCAGTGCTTCCTGAGCTGCTTTCCGATGATGAGAGTAATGAGAAGAAAGCAGATTGATAAGAGGTTCTACTGCACGTTTATCACCAATTTGTCCTAGTGCCCAGGCGACGCCCTGCCAATCGCACTGGTTTTTAACTGCAAGAGCAGCTAAGAGCGGCTCAACGGCTGGTTCTCCAATCATAGCCAATGCGTCGGCAGCGGCCCTTTTGTGTTCTGAAGTTCTCTCCGATTGATGGAACATGCGAATAAGCACTTCTATCGCACGTGGATCTCCAATTTTGCCAAGCACCTTTGCAGCTGTTATACGAAGCACTAATGAACTTGCGTCTGTATAAGCCCAGGAAAAATGCTGATCAAGAGCAGAGGTGAGCAAGTCTACTGCTGGCTTACCAATATGTTCAAGTGCCTCGGCAGCGGCCTCACGTACATTTTCATCCGAATCTTGGAGGGTGACGAAGAGTGGCATCACGGCAGGTACACCAATCTCCACACACTTGTCCCATTGACGTCTAACAATCCAATAAGCTGCTCCGGCTTCGCTTGCGTCTGGTTTCCAGCTCGTTCTTCTAAGTGACTCTGCAGCACCCTGCCTCACCTGCTCATCTTTACCATGCCAATAGAGATATTTCACTGTCCAATATTGGACCCCCACTTTTTTCTGATCTGGCTGCCAACCAATGTGGTCTAGGGCCTTGATAGCTTTAATACGAACGCTTGGACTTTCATCCTCTAGGATGCTGACCAGTGCTTCTACTGCCCGCACCCCGCCTATTTTTCCAATTGCCTCAGTAACTGACTCGCGTCGATACTTGCTATCATCATTAAGTGCAGCAACGAGTGTTTCTACCGCTTGTGGACTGCCAATATCACCTAGCGTTCGAATAATTTCCTCTTGGTCCCTTGACCAAGTATCCTTGCTCTCTAATGAATCGAGAAGAAGTCTCACAGCAGGTGCACCAATCTGAACACACTTGCCCCACTCCTTTTTTGCAACCCAGTAAGCTGCTCCGGTCTCGTCTCTATCTGGTTGCCAACCAAGTTCATCCAGTTCTTTAGCAGCTGCCTTTCGAACATCATGATTATCGTCATAAAGATTGGCAGTAAGCTCTTTCAATCTTTTTCTTTTACCGAAAAAATTATCTAAGATATTCATTATGTGTCCTCCTTCAAACATAAGCAAAACTGTAATAATCAAAATTTTAAATATTATAACACGAAGAAAATTTTCTTAGTACATAATAATATATAATTATGACCTAAATAGTCCTAATTATAGATAATAATAAAATTTGAATTTACAAGTACTAAGCGGTTTGTGTTCTCACTCATTGTCCCAATCCCGACTGTTATTATGCACTTTCCTTTTTCTCACTGACAAGAAATTCCAAAGAACTACTCACTACTAGCAACCAACATCATGCACCTTCCAACAAATTGGCCTTAGGGAAAGCAATTGTAATTCTTACTACGTTAATAACAAATTCACTTATTAACGTAGTGGCGTTTGCAATTTGCGTGACAATGATTTTGTCAGGTCGAAGATCCGATTGCATCTATCGGATAGGAAACCTGACCTACCCCCGTCCTGAAGCGATAGCGGAATTCCCGTCTCTCTAGTATGGAGCTTGCCTGTAGCAAAGCAAAGGGATGAGCTTTTTCCTTTCACCTCGAGGAGCGAAGAGACGAAGTCCCCGTTGTGTAACGAGGGGATCACCTTTGAGCTCTAAACTTTGCCGCTTTCGGCAAAAAATTGCCTCCCTTTAGCCGCTTTTGCCGGCTTGAAAACTCACTCGCTGTATGCTATCCTCTCATTGGGTCAGAACATCCGTTCGGTTTTAACACGCTCATACAACGAAAGGACTTTTGAACATGACCACAAGACCTCATCCTCGAGGAACTTTCCGATGAAAGGGAGCACAATGAACGCTGACCCTTGTTTTTATTCGTTTCCGGTTCGTTTTTTTATGGAACGAATCCCCAAGGGTGAGGTCTCAAAGTGGTGCGCTCAGGATCGGAGCGGCACCCTACTGGCTGAGATTGCGCCCGATGAACCCTGACCCTTGCTTTTATTCGTTTCCGGTTCGTTTTTTTATGGAACGAATCCCCAAGGGTAAGGTCTCAAAGTGGTGCGCTCAAGATCGGAGCGGCACCCTACTGGCTGAGATTGCGCCCGATGAACCCTGACCCTTGCTTTTATTCGTTTCCGGTTCGTTTTTTTATGGAACGAATCCCCAAGGGTGAGGTCTCAAAGTGGTGCGCTCAAGATCGGAGCGGCACCCTACTGGCTGAGATTGCCACACTTAAGCCAGCGCCTTATGGCGCTTGGCACTCCCACTTGACGGGGACTTTGTACGCTGAAGCAGCCTGAAGCTGCTCAGCTTGTCGCAATGACAAGATACCCCCGTCTCCGGTCCCCGGTCTCCCGTCATCCTATCAGCTATGAGCTATCAGCTATGAGCTACCAGCTAGTGCGTAGCCTCCCTGAAGCGAAGCGGAACCCCCGAAGCGAAGTGGAGGGGGCAGAAGCAAAGCAAGGGGACCAGCTACTACCTCCCAACCTGTTCCTAAAACACGAAAAACTTAAGATACAATTGATAGATACAACATCCCCACAATTCCTCAAATTTCTCTGGAGGACACATGACTCATATGCTTAACCAGCTAAACCAGCGTGAACTCATAATTGACCTATCCACTGGCGACTACGAGATTAATCCCATCACCCGTCGCATCAAGGGCATTGAAATTGTCGGTCCTGTCGACTACGGCTGGGCTCGTTACAAGCAAGTTGCTGCAAAAGCCAAAGATAAAATCCCCGACATCATGACCTGGGGTAGCGGACCCTTGGCCGGTTCCCGCATCCCCGGCACCCGCCGGCTGGTATTTACTGGCTATTCGCCCCTCTGGGATGGCTTTTACATCTCAAGCATGGGTGGCGCATCCTATATTCTGCATCGCATGGGCGTTGACTTTTTTGCCATTCGTGGCGCAGCACCCACCGACTCGGTCCTGATCCTGAACAATACCGACGGCCAGATCCGGGTACGCCTGGAACCCATCAACCCAGACCTTATTTGGAGCGGTTATTATGGCGAAGATGGCGAGCGCCAGATTGGTTTTTATGCGCTGCAGCAAGCCGTTTACGACCGCTACCACCAGGAGTATAAGGGCGACAAGGTTCGCATCTTTGCCGTTGGTCCAGCCGCCCGCACCACAAATCACGGCATCATCGGCAGCAATTACATTCGCAGAGGTCAAATTACCCCCATCGACGATTGGGCTGGGCGCGGCGGATTGGGCAGCCAACTCCTCCAAGTCCACCACATTGCTGCCTGTATTTTTGGCGGTGATTGGACCGACCCCGACTTCAAAGATCCCAAGGAAATTGACGGCTATTTCCAGGAGTTTTACGACAAATCCATGATGAAAGTGGACATGGACGCAACTCAAAAATACAATTTTACGCCCGGCTTTCAGACTGGCGGGACCTTTGGCGTCAATATGTACACGGTTAACGAGAATCTACTCAGTTTCAACTATGGGTCAATCTACGAAACCGATCAGGACCGCCTGGACCAGCACGCCCATTTTATCCTGAACCATTACCTCAAACAATTTAACGAAGAGATCATCATCCCGAAAAATTACTCCCACTGTGGTGAACCGTGTCCGGTCGCCTGTAAGAAGTATTCAGGTGAATATAAAAAGGATTATGAGCCCTACGAAGCCCTCGGTCCGCAGTGCGGCATCTTTGACCAGCGCGCCGCAGAGAAAATTGCGCATTTTGTGGACGCCATGGGTGTGGATGCCATCCAAATGGGCGGCACGGTCGCCTGGATTATGGAATTGATCCACACCGGGATGATCCCCCCTGAAGATTTCAACTTACCCCCTGCCAGCGAAATGGATTTTTCCTTCTGGACAGACCCGGATCAGGTTGATGTGGTGACAGCCTCGCAGCGCAATGCCGATTATGCTGAAAAAATTGTCTACATGATCATGATTGAGGACATAGGCGAACCCTTCCGTGAGGGCATCCGAAAAGCGGCAAAAATCCTGGATGCACGCTACCACTATTATCAACCCGGTAATCGGACCATTGATAAGGCTGTTTTTCTCAGTCATGGTGAGCAAGGTAATTTTGTCCCGAACCAATATTGGGTGCCGGGCATGCTGAGCCCGATGCCGATGATGGGTAAATATTATGTCTATTACGGGGGCGACTACCATCCACCCTATGAATTGGGAAAGCGCAATGTCGAACGGATGGTTTTTGAATTATTCCATGATAACAGCGGGGTGTGCCGCTTCCATCGAAAATGGTCTGAGGCGATCATCGATGACATCATCAACACACACTACCGATTCACTCTGAATTACAAAGCCCATCAATTCAAGATTGCCAACCAAATTTATGAAGCTGAGGGCAACAAATCTGTTTTCTGGGAAAGCGAACGCACCATTGATATGATCATCCAGTTTATGGAAAAAATAGCACGGAAGGGGTCAAAAGATGAAAGCCTGCATGAATGGTTAGCGCGTTTCCATCAGGACAAATGGTCAGCCGCCCGAGCCTATTGGAAAGAACTGCAGGCCGGCATCGATGACGCCTTCAAGGCAGGCTATAAAGAGATTCCGGACAGTTCCGCACCCTTCGAGGAAATGAAGGTTGAACTGAGAGAAAAACGAGCCAGGCAAAATCCCCATGCAAAATATGTAGCCGCCATCGACCAAAGTACAACAGCAACACGCTGTATGATCTTCAACAAAAATGGCACCGTCGTCACCCTAACGCAGAAAACCCATAAGCAGATCATTCCCCAACCCGGATGGGTTGAGCATGACCCCATGGAAATTTGGGACTGCACACAGGAGGCCATTCGTCTGGCCATCACTCAGGCCGGCATCCAACCAGGGGATTTGGCTGCCTTAGGGGTGACCAATCAGCGTGAAACAACCGTCATCTGGAATAAGAATACCGGGGAGCCCTACTACAATGCTCTTGTTTGGGAGGATACCCGTACCAAGGATATTTGCGATGCTTTGATCGCCAATCACAAGGGCGACCAAAACCACTTCCAAAGTAAAACTGGGCTGCCAATTGCCACGTACTTCTCGGGACCAAAAATTAAGTGGATCTTAAACCATGTCCAAGGCCTTCGCCAGGCTATTGAGCGAGATGAGGTTTGCTTCGGAACAATTGATACGTGGTTAATTTGGCGGCTGACGGGCGGCCCCCGGGGTGGTGCATTTGTCACCGATGTGTCCAACGCCAGCCGTACGATGCTGATGAATTTGCATACCCTTGACTGGGATGATGAAATTCTGGCTGAGCTCGGCATACCACGACAGATCTTGCCCCGGATCGTCCCCTCCAGCGACCCACAAACCTGGGGCGTGACCACCCTCGATGGGCCGTTTAACGCCCTGGTGCCCATTTGTGGGGACATCGGCGATCAGCAAGCTGCCCTACTCGGGCATGGCTGCTTTGTTCCCGGTGAAGCCAAAAACACCTACGCAGCCGGCTGTTTCATGTTACTCAATACAGGCACAAACCCGGTCATATCGAATAAAGGACTGCTTACAACGGTTGCTTATCAAATTGACGAACAACCAGCCGTTTATGCCCTGGAAGGCTCTGTTGCCAGCACCGGTGCTTTGGTGCACTGGTTGCGCGACAACCTGAAGTTGATCCAAAAATCCTCCGATTTAGAAGCCTTGGCTCGCACTGTCGACGACAATGGTGGCGCCTATCTCGTGCCGGCCTTTTCCGGTTTATTTGCCCCCTATTGGCGCTCGGATGCCCGGGGCGTCATCGTCGGATTAAGCCGCTATATCAACCGAGGTCACATCGCACGAGCGGCGTTGGAATCGGTCGCCTTTCAGGTTTATGAAATCCTGGAAGCAATGCGTGAGGAAGCGGGCGTCAAATTGCTGGACCTGAAGGTAGACGGCAATATGATCCACAACGAGTTGTTGATGCAATTCACAGCGGACCTTCTCAACGCACCTGTGGTGCGGCCAAGAATCCCCGAGACAACGCCCCTAGGAGCTGCCTACGCCGCAGGCTTGGCGATTGGATTTTATGACAACCTGGATAAACTCCAGTCCAATTGGCAGGTGGATAAAACCTGGACGCCCCAAATGGACGCCGAAACTCGGGATAAGAAATGTCGGGATTGGAAGAAAGCGGTGGAAAGGTCCTTCAATTGGGTTGATTAAATTCCAGAAACGTATAGGGCGGGGTCAACTTCCAACCCCGCCGTTTTTTTCGGTTCTCAGACCCATTCTACTTCGCCTCAGGGCAGGTAACCCCACCCCACCCTACCAACCTGTATGTCTGAGATTGCCACGCTTCGCAAGCTCGCTCGCAATGATAGGAAATTTCTATCAGCTATCAGCTATCAGCTAAACACTTCCAGCTTTGAGCTCGAGGAACGTAGGGACAAAGTCCTGAAGCTTGAGCGTAACCCCCGTCAGGGGGCAGAAGCATAGCGGAAGGGATAAGCTATTCACAATTCACTACTCTCTACTCACTATCCCACTAAAAAAAAGATTAGTTTCCCAGGTCTTAATGCTTTGTTATCTGTGACACTAACCCGGAAAACTAATCTATTCTATTTTTATATCTTCTTCCCGATTAATCCGGGAAAATTTATTAACGAATACCCTGCCCTTATCCCATTGACTTTGGTTGTGCTTCGATAATGCTCACCAAATCATCGTAACTGATTAATGGGACCTTTGAATCTTCCTCACTGTAGCCGCGTGCCGTAATATCGGGCTCTAAAGCCACAATATTGAGATTTTTCGCAAGGTAAGGGTCAAGTTCTTCAGAGATCGCCCAGAAAACGCCATTTTGGATCAGAACAATGGCGTCATCTTCTTTAGCCATATCCATTTTCCAGGCTTCTGCTGGGTTGTTGCAACCATACTTTATCAAAACTAACATATCCTCACCTCACATGAAAATCACAAAGTCATTATCGCGGATTTTTTCATTAATCTCCGCTCGAGTCAAGATTTCAGGATGGAAATTCTCATCAAGCTCACGCACTTTGAATTTTTCCAAACTTTCTTTCTCTGCAATGACTTTTGTATCATATCGATTGACATAGCGCTGTACCATTTTCAAACCGAACAAACCCAATTTAGCGGGTTCGGTTTCTTTAGCCAGTGAGATGACACCCTGGTTGATGAACAATACTTCAGGTTCGATATCTTCGCCATACATGCCAAAAGCCGTTCTGAAACCTTCATTAGGCCAGATCGATCCGCACGGTGCATGGTAAATCACAAATAATATTTTCTTCACAGTGCCTCCCTTATGCCATAAAATTGATGAATCGATCTGATGTGTAAATCAGATTTGCCAACTCAGGCAAGCCACTCGGGGTGGAACCTGGGACAACCGTATCACGGCTGACACCACGATAATCCATGCAAATACCACAGATTTCAACCTTGAGACCCTTTTCCTCAATCAGCGTTTCAATCCTTTTAGGAATGTTGCGATCCGATCGGACTGGTCTGACCATAGCATTAGCAGCTAAAATTGCGTCGGAGAAGAGGAACAAATTTACATCGTGGCCTCGATCCAAACAAGCTTCGGCAATATTTAATGCTGAGTCAAGGTCCTCGTGGGTATAAGGAGGGACCATAACTTGTAGAGCAATTTTCAATTTTTCCATCTTAACTCTTCCCGAAAACAATACGAGTCATTGTCCAGTTGCCGAGAATAAAGAAAACACCCGCAATAATTGAGCTGAGGGCTAATTGAGGAATACCGGTTAAGAAGTGACCGATATTGCATCCACCAGCCATAACCGCACCAAAGCCCATCAAGGCGCTGCCAATGACGACTAATAAATAAGTCTTACCCTTTTTGGGTACCCGGAGCTTGAATTCTTTGTAGGCAGCTGCTGTCACGCCAGCACCAATAATGATGCCCAAAATGACCGCACCGCCCCAATTTAAAGCTACTTCTTGTTGGGTCATTGATGTCACGACATTCATCCAACCACCGGTGATCCCCAACCCATAATTACCACCAGAGTAGGTGTTGCTCCAAAAACCAAACATCGCAACTGGGACGATCAATAAACCGGTTTTAATCCATCCCCAATTGGCTGTTTCGCGCTCCGTTGTTTTGGTAGCGAAAAGGTAAACAAAAATTAAGCCGGCAAAAACAAGACCAGCGATCCAGGGGTTAATGTTAAAGATGGATGCCAAATTTGGTCCTGTTTCTTCACCCAAGAATAAGGAACTATTTGAAGGGACCTTAATCGACCATTGATTGGCCCACTTAACAATTGGACTGAGGAAGCCGGATTTCGCAGCAAGTGCAAAAAGAGCTAGGCAAAGACCTGCTAACCAGGAGGTCGTATTTCCTTCGCCAACGCGAGAGGTTGTGCCGCTAGCGCAGCCACCTGCTAATACCATCCCCAAACCAAAAAGGTAACCACCCAGGATGACGCCCACATAATTGAGTGGTTTGGGATTAAGATGAATTAATCCAAATTGAGCCATAGCCAAGAAGCCGATTGTTGATACAGCAACTGCCAGAAGAACGGCTTTAAACAAGAAATTGTCTTTCATCAAACGAAGGTCACGGAAAGCTGAATTGAAGCAGATGCGACCTCGTTGTAAAACAAAACCAAAAGCTAAACCTGTGATTAAACCGAGCACAATACTCATTTATTTCCTCTTTTCTAATCTAAGAATTATGACACCCAAGAAATAATTATTTTTCTTGGGTTTAAAAAGTGATCTAATAATTATTTGACTTTAATCAAAATTCGCCATTCGCTGTTGTCAACCTCTTCGATTGCCAGTACTTCATGGCCTTCTTTTTCAGCATTGGCTGGGATCCGTTCCTTTGAAAGTGGGTAATCGATCAAGATTTCAAGAACTTCGCCAGACTTCATCTTGGACCACGCCCTTTTTGCATCCACATCTGGGATTGGGCATACTTCGCCACGTTCATCAAGTGATTTTTTTACTTCAACGTCCATTTTTTTACCTCCGTAAACTAGTTTTTAATGGATACCCAAAAGGTACCCTCTTTTCCAGCGACTAGTATACCATTGATTTGTTTTCGTCAAGGGTTTTCCAAGGAAAATCTGATTACCACAGCTTTCTTTCAAATTCGACGTGATTGTTCGTCCAAATTTTGCTATATACAGCATCTGTATCTCATTCACAACAATCATCCTCAGCCGTGTTTTTGACGAATGATTTCAATCTGATTTATCGCACACCAAATATCTTTACACTTCACACACCGGTGGGGTAATCCGTTCGGCTTCACCTTAGGCCAGGCAAACCCATCCCACCACAAAAACCCAATCTGTAAACATAAATCACGCCTTCTCATAAATCCCTTTCAACTTTCAGCTTTGAGCTCGAGGAACGTAGTGACGAAGTCCTGAAGCTTGAGCGTAACCCCCGTCAGAGGGCAGAAGCATAGCGAAAGGGATAAGCTACTCACCACTCACCATCCACTATCTTCATCCCACATTGACTCACCCGTCTCATCTGTGGTACCATAACCTTAACAAACTAGACGAATGACAGTTGAACGGGGAGCCTGAATAGCCAGGCTGAGAGGAGGACGCAAGTCCTCGACCCGCAAGACCTGATCCGGATAATGCCGGCGGAGGGATTAAATTGTAAAACAGCCAAAACCCTCCCCAAAAAAGGAAGGGTTTTTTGCTTATGATCGACCCAAACCCAAAAATCATCTTATTTGCCAATGGTGACCTCCCTGCGCCAGAGCGTATCCTATCACAACTATCCCCTATAGACTTCTTAATCGCTGTCGATGGCGGTCTGAGCCATCTCACCCAGCACGGACTGACCCCAAGCTTGATCATCGGCGACCTGGATTCGGCGGATCCAACCGAGGTCGAAAAATTCCGAGATCTAGGGGTGACCGTGCAAAAATATCCCCCTGAGAAGGACGAAACCGACCTGGAACTAGCCCTTGATGCGGCTATAGCCATGAAGCCTGAACGCATCTGGATCATAGGTGCCCTCGGTAAACGCATTGACCAGAGTTTAGCCAACATCTTTCTGCTCAACAGGGATGATTTTTCAGGGATCGACATCCGCCTGGTCGATGGCCAACGGGAGATCTTCCTGATTAAAAATTCCAAGACGATTAAAGGCACCCCAGGCGAGCGCGTGTCCTTATTACCCCTTCACGGCCCTGCTGTCGGGATTCACACCCAGGGGCTCCACTATCCCCTCAAAGGTGAAACCCTCTATCCTGAGCGCACCCGCGGCATCAGCAATGAACTGATCGCACCATCCGCCCAAGTAACCCTACAGTCTGGTTTGTTAATTTGTATCCATACATTTACTAATACCAACCAAAAAGGAGGTTCAAATGATTAAAAAATCAAGCTTGTCCCTAATTTTTTTGATCCTGGTAACGACCCTCCTGGCAGCTTGTTCCCCCACAACAATACCAACAACCACGCGCACATTAAGGGTTATGACGCACGACTCTTTTGCTGTCAGCGAGGAATTAATCAGGCAGTTCGAAACTGAGCAAAACGCTACGGTGACCTTTATTCGCGGCGGAGACACCGGCACGGTGCTCAATCAAGCCGTCCTCTCCAAGGAAAATCCCCTGGCAGATGTGTTTTACGGACTGGACAACACCTTTCTAACCCGGGCTTTGAACGAAGGGCTCTTCACCCCCTATCAATCCCCCCTGCTTGCAGACATTCCGGATGAATTTGAGATCGACCCAGACCACTACGCCCTGCCCGTCGATTATGGGGATGTGTGCATTAACTACGACAAAGCCTATTTCGCAGCGAACCAATTGACTGTTCCCACAAGTCTCGAGCAATTGACCGAACCGGCTTACCAGGGGCTGCTGGTGACCGAAAATCCAGCCACCTCCTCTCCCGGATTAGCTTTTCTGATGGCCACTATCGCTGAATTTGGGGAGGAAGGTTATCTCGATTATTGGGAAGCCCTCAACCAGAACGGGTTGGTGGTGGTGGGTGACTGGGAGACCGCTTATTATACGAACTTCAGCGGCTCAACCGGTCAGGGTCCGCAACCCATGGTGGTTTCATACGGCTCCAGCCCTGCTGCAGAGGTCATCTTTGCTGAAACGCCCTTAGATGAAGCACCCACCGCTTCCATCATCGGGTCTAACACCTGCTTCCGGCAAATCGAGTTTGTGGGCATTCTGGAGGGAACCGAAAACCTGGCACTTGCTCAGGCTTTCGTTGATTTTATGCTCAGCCCATCCTTCCAGGAGGACATTCCTCTGCAAATGTTTGTCTTTCCGGTTAACCAGAATGCAAATCTGCCCCAAGCGTTTATCGATTATGCCCAAATTCCCGATCAACCAGCGACTTTGCCACCGGAACTGATCGATGCCAACCGGGAAAGCTGGATTGAAGCCTGGACGGAAACTGTATTGGAGTAAAGATTGAAGGGCTTTTTCAACCGGGGCTTTTTCAAAAACCCCACTTTTAAGGCGGGTTTGCTGTGGCTGTTACCGGCAGCCTTCCTGGCGTATTTCTTCTATCAGCCCTTGCTGGTCTTATTCGAGCGCCTTGTCTCAACGGGCTCAGGTTTTTTTCTGGCAGACTTCCCCTGGGATAAAATCTGGGGGCCGCTGCGCTTCACGATCTTACAAGCCGCCCTATCCACCCTGCTGACCCTGATCATCGGTCTGCCAGGCGCATGGCTGTTTGCCCGCTTTGATTTTCGCGGCAAAGGCGTCCTCAAAGTTCTTTCAACCCTACCTTTCATCCTGCCAACGGTGGTCGTCGCAGCCGGTTTCAATGCGCTCTTAGGCCCCCGGGGCTGGCTCAACCTGGGGTTGATGGCTGTCTTAGGTTTGGAAGCGCCTCCCATCCAGTTTTTGAACACCTTTGGTGCTATTCTCACCGCCCATGTCTTTTACAACACCACCATCATCATCCGCGTCGTCTCCAGCAGCTTGTCACAGCAGAACATTCGCCTGGAGCATGCCGCACAGGTGTTAGGCGCCAGCCCCTGGCGCACATTCCGTGAAGTGACCCTACCTTTACTACGGCCGTCGATTCTTGCAGGGACGCTATTGGTATTTCTATTTAATTTCACCAGTTTTGGCGTGGTATTGATGTTGGGCGGACCCCGTTTCGCCACCCTGGAAGTGGAAATTTACATCCAAGCCTTGCATCTCCTCAACCTGCCCCTGGCTAGCTTGCTCTCGCTGATCCAATTAGCCTTTACGCTGCTGATCACCGTCGCGCACAACCGTCTTTCCGGTCAAGAAGCCCTCACGATTTCCCCTGCCAGCCCATCCATCGGCGTGCGAAAGCCCAAGCCAGGATTGGAGTGGTGGATGGTGACGATCATGGTGATTTTATTGTTCAGCCTGCTGGTAGCACCCCTGGCATCCTTGGCATTGCGCTCCTTCGTCAAACTGGAAGCCAACCGCGGTGAACGAGGGGACATCGAACAGGGTTTTACCCTGCAATATTATCGAGAATTGATGGTCAACCGGCGCGGCTCGCTGTTCTATGTGCCTCCCATCGCGGCTGCCCGTAATTCCCTGCTGTTCGCCCTGATCGTCATCCTGATCACTTTAATCCTGGGCGGATTGGTCGCCTACGCTCTGCAGCAAGGTACTGCTCTGAACAAGATCCTGGACCCCCTCTTGATGCTGCCTTTAGGCGCTTCAGCGATTACCTTGGGGTTGGGCTTCATTTTAGTATTCAACCAGCCGCCCTTTAGCGAAATGACCTTCCCAATTTTGCTCCCGATTGCCCATAGCCTGATCGCACTCCCCTTTGTAGTGCGCACCCTCACCCCTACCCTTAAAAGTATTCCCCCATCTTTGCGCAATGCCGCCCGTGTGCTGGGTGCATCCCCACTGCGCGTCTGGTTCGAGGTCGATTTGCCCCTCTTATTACCGGCCATCCTGGTGAGCGCCATCTTTGCTCTCACCATCTCCCTGGGTGAATTTGGCGCTTCAACCTTTTTATCCCGACCCGAGTACCCCACCCTGCCCGTAGCCATCTACCGTTATATCTCCCAACCTGGCGCGCTCAATTATGGGCAAGCCCTGGCGATGTCCACCCTGTTGATGGCTATCTGCGCCGGTGGTATCCTTCTCATTGAAAGATTACAAGGTTATAACGAGGCTTCATCCTAATGTTAACGGTCCAAAACATCCATAAAACCTATGAAGGGCAACCCCTATTACGCGGCGTCTCTTTTGAACTGGAAAAAGATGAGACCATTTGCCTGTTGGGCCCTTCTGGCAGCGGCAAGAGCACGCTTTTGCGCATCATCGCCGGCCTTGAACAAGCTGAAAGTGGCCAGGTGCTCTGGCGTGAACAAAACCTGGCGCAGGTACCGCCGCATCAGCGTAATTTTGGCTTGATGTTCCAGGATTACGCCCTTTTCCCCCATCGCACCGTCGCCGAAAATATCGCCTTTGGCTTGCGGATGCAAAACCGTTCCCAAGACGAAATCGAGGTGCGGGTTAAAGAAGCCCTCAATACCATCAATATGAGCACCTTTGCCGATCGCAAAGTGACCGAACTTTCTGGCGGCGAACAGCAGCGCGTCGCTTTAGCCCGGGCACTAGCCCCGCAGCCGCGTTTATTGATGCTCGACGAACCCCTAGGTGCGCTGGACCGCACCCTGCGGGAACAACTCAGCCAGGAATTGCGCCGCATCCTGCGCGAAACCCAAATGCCCGCCATTTATGTCACTCACGACCAGGAAGAAGCCTTTGCCATCGCCGATCGGTTGCTCTTATTGCATAACGGGGTCATCTTACAAAGCGGTCGACCCCATGATTTTTATCATCATCCCCGTAATGTATGGGTATCGGATTTTTTTGGACTGGGAAACTTAGTGCGCGGCGTTGTCACAGATCAACAGCCCCTGCAAGTAACAACACCCCTGGGACTGATCCACGCCGCCTGTGATGGTTATCCCCCTGAAAAAGGTCAGGCAACCACCCTGCTGTTCCGGCCAACCCAAGCTTGCCAGGGGACTGACAAGTGCGATAACCAAATCCACGGCACCGTTGTGGACCAGGTCTTCCAAGGGAATACTTATCGGGTCAGCATAGACGTCAGCTCAGAAAGCCCATTTTTCCAAGTTCAACTGCCCAATCCTGTCGAAGTCGGAAAATCCTTGGTGATTGGCTATCATACCGAAGATGTGCTGTGTTTAAAGGAGGAAGAAGCGGTTTGATGAAGGAAAATTCTGATCAAATCATCGTGATCAAGCTCAACCCAGACCGTGAGGAAACCTGGCGTTATCCAGGCCGCATCCTTTCCAAACAGACTGATACCATGTTGATCGAAGCCCGTTTCAATCGGAAAGCGCTGATCTTTCACGGCATCACCCTGCAAGAAAATGACCGCTTCCTAGAGCGGTATTTTAGCAACCGCTGGTACAACTTGTTTGAGATCCACGACAGAGAAGATGATGCGCTCAAAGGCTGGTATTGCAATGTGACCACGCCAGCAGAATTCAGCGATGGGAAAATTGCCTACATCGACTTGGCTTTGGATTTACTGGTTTACCCCGATGGTCGATATCTCATCCTTGATGAAGATGAATTTGAGGCATTGGCACTCCCTCACGAGCAGCAAGCAAAAGCCCGTCAAGCGCTGGACTCATTGGTTGGGCTGGCTGAAGCAGGTCGTTTAGCTGCAGCCGTCCATGATGGGAATTTGATATCATAACACCTAATTTATAAACGCGTAGGGTGGGGTGGGATTTTCACCCCACCGATAAAACAATCTTCATTTCCAGACCAAAAACGGCGGGATAAACCCCAGACCCCGCCCTACAGTTCATCTTTCTTAATGTCGAAGATTAATACATGGAGACTTATCGGCTGCGCACCCGCGATGAGCGCTTGGATAACCACCATATAATGCCAATCGCTAAAAGGATCAGCACTACCCCCACAATTGCTGGTGCAGCGATCGAAAGCACAGAAAGGGTGGTTGAAATGCCATCCTCAAGAAAACTGACAGGTGCATCGCCCAATCCTGCTGTGGTCGCGGTGACGGCAGGACGCACAACCACCGATTTGACGGCGTGCACGGTGCCAGCCACCAACAGACCTGCGATAATGGAGAAAACGGGGTTAATGTCAGTGACAACTTGGGCGCTGGCAGCAAATAGGATCGCCCCTGCTGTGGGGCGGATAAAGGTATGAATAGCGTCGTTGATATGGTCCACAGCGGGAATTTTATCCGTAAAAAATTCAATCACAGACAAAACAATCAGGGCACCGATCACCCACCAACTTTCCATCGCATTCCAGGGTTCCGACAATACAATCAAGTCAGTAAACTTGGCTAAAAATGAAACAATCAACAACGGAATATAAGCATTTAATCCAGCGCTGGCTGATAGGCCAAAAGCGGCGAGAATATCCATGGTTTTCCTTCCTATGGTCAAACAATCACAGGTTAATTATAGCCGATAACGAAAACAGCTTAAATCCTTCCCAGGAATGGGTCAGTAAAAAGCGTGCTAAATCCAAGGCGCCAATTTGTAAAAGCGCCACGCAATAGCCCCCCAACAAAGGCACAACCAACGAACGCAAGTCCGAATAGGTATTTTCCCGCTTAAAAATCAAGACCAAAACCAAACTGTAGACCATAGTCAGTAAAATTAACACACCCAGGGCACTTAACACCGAAAGGATGGCTAATATCCATGGTGTCTCAAGCAGAATCAGAAAAATTAAAAACCGAGCCAAACTCAACAAGACCACGACATGTAACCAATTGTTCAGGGGAGAAGCATTTTCCCAATCCTGATACATAGTTTGGTTAAAAATTGGGGCAAGGATGGCGGCAACAGCCAAACCCATGCCTGTGCCGGTTACCAGCCGAGTCCAATTTTGTGTTACATATAAAGATGGAAGGGTGGGGTGCAGCATCAGAAAAGAATTGACCCCATCTATGACCCAGGCCAATGCGAAAATGCCTAAAAGAACCATCAGCGGGGTTGAAGGCATCTTGCCCTTACGGCCTCGAGCCAGTTGATATACCAAACCCAACAAAGCACCCAGAAACAAACCGGTACATCGGGAGCACATGGGCATCTTCTCTTCACCAAAGTGAAAGGAACGCGCGTCAATTTGATGACAAACCGAGTAGCCAATGGCATTCGCTTTGCCAAAAATGCCTTCAGGGGTCAAAGCTAACCAGATTCCGGTCAGTACAATGGCCAGCCCCAGCAAGATCCAAAGCCAGGGAACCTCACGAACAGATGATTTCTGCAGTTCATTCATAATCCCCTAGATTATAGAAGCTTACCGAGGCCTGCGCAAGGGCACAAATTTTGGGAATAAAAAAGGCTGCCGTTGATTAAACAGCAGCCTTCATACACTTATTAAAATTGCGATACCTACATTGGTGGTTCAGTTAATTTCTCGTGGGCAGTCGCCAACCAGTCAATAATGCGGATGTTTTGGGGGCAAACCGCTTCACATTCACCGCATTCGACGCAGTTATCTGCACGCTGGTCCTCTTTAAGTTGATTATTATAAGCCCATCGGGCATGGTCCCAGGCATCATAAGCCACAGCTTCATTGTAGATTTTGAAAACTCGGGGGATCTCCACACCAACTGGGCACGGCAGGCAATATTCACATGCGGTGCAGGGGATCGGTTCCAGAGAAGCATAGGCCGCCCGAACTTCCGCGATGATGGCATGATCTTCAGGTGTCAATAATCCAACCTGGGATTCACTCGCCGTTTCCAAATTTTCCGTCACGTGCGCCATCTCCGACATACCGCTCAGAGCAAGCGAGACCTCAGGCTGGTTCCAAACCCAATGCAGTGCCCAAGCCGCAGGCGACCAGTCCCGGTCACTTTTTTCCCACACGGCTGCAATGGCATCGGGTTGGGGATTTCTGGTCAATTGCCCACCTCTTAGTGGCTCCATCACCACGACTGCCAAACCGCGATCGGCTGCCAGCTTTAAACCCTTACGGCCAGCCTGGTAGTCAATATCCATGTAGTTATATTGAATTTGCGCCAGAGCCCAATTATCATAGCCATTTATGATCGATTCAAAAACAGGGTATTCGTCATGAAAAGAAAAGCCCAAATGGTCAAAAAGGCCTTCAGCCATGCGCTTCTCGGCCCATGAAAACACATCCAGTTTCTGATAATTCTTCCAATAACGGTCGTTGAGGGCATGCAGGAGGTAAAAATCGAGCTTGTCCACGTCCAGCCGACGGAGCTGCTCTTCGAGCAGGCGATCAAAATCAGCCTCTTCTTTGACAAGCCAGGAGGGCATTTTTGTTGCCAAGCGCACCTTCTCGCGATACCCATCCTTCAAGACTCTGCCCACAAAGCGTTCGCTTTGTTCATGATGATAACCCCAGGCTGTATCCACGTAATTAACGCCGGCATCAATTGCTGTGTGGATCATTTCAGTGGCTAAGGGCTCATCGATTTGATGGCTGTCATCCTGCAATTGGGGCAAACGCATAGCGCCGAACCCCAGAGCAGACACTTCCCAATCCAGTGGACCAAATTTTCGATATTGCATCTTCATCCTCTCACTCGTTCTAAAAAATCTTCTCAGCAATTATACCAGCAGGAAAACCAGAAAAACCCTTCCCCCAAGCAGAGATTAAGCGCCGTAGGCGTGACGGATGAGGGTGTTTGAGGAAAGCTATTAAAAGCCAATGAAGAGAAATGTCATTACCACTTCAATGACCTATGGTTGTAAAAATCAACCTAATTGAATAAAATGCTTACTCTAACCAAGATTTTATGGATCAGAATTTTAAAACGGTATGCTAACAAACATCTTACACCCCAATCGCTACCATGGTTTTACAGCTAAACCCCCTTTTTTTGAAGGTTGGTATTACAAATTGGTCAGTGCGGATCAAAACACCCGCTTTGCGATCATCCCTGGCGTTTATATTTCGCCGAATCCAGAAAAAAGCCATTCTTTTGTACAGGTTTTTGATTCCCAGGCTGATCAAGTCCATTATCATCGTTATCCCCTCGAGTCCTTCAAAGCCTCCCAATCTGACTTTGAAGTTCACGTGGGGGAGAACCTTTTCACAGCTGACCAAATTGCCCTCGCCATTGATGATGATTTGGAACAAGTTGCGGGATCCTTGCGCTTCACAAATTTATCACCCTGGCCGGTGAAATTTTTCTCGCCGGGTGCCATGGGCTGGTTTGCCTGGGTGCCCTTCATGGAGTGCTACCATGGCGTTGTCAGCATGGATCATGCCATCACCGGTCAATTAATCCGGGATGGAAAATCCTTTGACTTCACAGGTGGCAAGGGTTATATCGAGAAAGATTGGGGCAAGCAGTTCCCATCCGCCTGGATTTGGGGGCAGAGCAATCATTTTTCAAAACCCGGTGTGAGCTTGATGATCTCAGTCGCCATTATCCCCTGGCTGGGCAACACCTTTGGCGGGTTTATTGTCGGTTTGTTGCATGACGGCGTTATTTATCGCTTTGCGACTTATAACCAGGGCAAAATCGACTCACTTTCCGTCAGAGACTCAGACTTTGATCTTGTGCTTCATAACAAAACCCACCGCATACATGTCCACGCACTAAGAGAAAATGGCGTTATCCTGCAAGCGCCCACCACGCTTGAAATGGACCGCCGGATTATCGAAACCTTGGATGCTCAGCTTAACATTCGCTTTGAAACCCTTGAGGGAGAATTAATATATGAAGGCAGTGGCCTACACGCCGGCCTGGAAGTGATGGGGGATACCCAAAAATTGGTTGAAAAAGTCGGCTAAATAGGAAATAATTTCTCACACCCTCCATAATTGCACATCCATCTTGATAACTGGATGGTGTCATTTACTCAGAACGCAAAAAAAACAGAGGGTGTTGATTATCAGTGCAAACCACAAATTGGGTAAACCGTAGAGGCACGGCATGCCGTGCCTCTAAATCAATTTAAACGAAATATTTGTGTAATAAAATGACGCCAGAAATAAATGTATCAATTTTTCAACACTCTTATTACAACCTCACATTGACAAACAAAAGCGATTGTGTAATACTACAGTCACAAGCACAATTGAACGACCCCTTTACCGTGCGATCCCACGAAAAGAGGAGGTGGTGTACAATGATAGACAGTAGTAGTTACTTAACGAAGGCTGTGGCACCCCTCCTCGATAGAATTCGATAAGGGTGCTACAGCCTGAGGATGATTGCCGCCCAACTTATGGGCGGCTTTCTCCTTTAAAATCACCAAAACTGACACCATCAACTACCTGGTTTCCAGTAAAATTAACAATAAAAAGGAGAGCGTATGAGCCCTGTCAACATTTGGTGGATCCGTCGGGATATCCGTTTAAAGGACAATCAAACCCTGCAAGCAGCCCTAAAGGACGCCGATCAGCTTATCCCGCTGTTTATCATTGAACCCGAGATAATGGAGGCTGCAGCACCTAAGCGCCGTGCCTTCATCCTCAATGCTTTGAGGGATTTGGATCAACAATTACGCAACCTTGGCAGTCGGTTGATCGTCCGCCAGGGGCCGGCTGCAAAGGCTATGGGCGATCTTTTTGAGGAATTTCCAGAAGCAGCAGTCTTCGCCCATGAAGATTTCAGCCCCTTTGCCCGGGAGCGGGATGCAGAAATCAAAGAGTCATATGATTTATCCCTGCATTCCAGCGTGGTCTTGCGCCATCCCACCGCAGTCCTCAAGGATGATGGGGAACCTTACATCGTTTACACCCCCTATAAAAACAAGTGGTACGAGGAACCGCTCCCCAACCCTGGTGACCTGCTACCCATCCCAGATAGGCTTCCCTCCCTCCCGGATAACATCGCAACGATGGAACGACCTGAGGTTGAGCAAGTAACGGACTTTCCCGCGACGACAGATGAAGCCCAAAGACGTTTTTCTGAGTTTTTAGAAGATGGCATTCAGCATTACAAGAGCCAACGCGATCAGATGAACGTGGATAGCACCTCGCAACTCTCCCCTTACTTGCGTTTTGGCTTGCTTTCAATCCGTGAAGCCTTTGCCATGGCGCAAATGGCTTTAATGCAAGCTCAAAAGGATAAAACCCGTGCTGAAATTCGCACCTGGATGAATGAGCTGGTTTGGCGCGAGTTTTACACCACTATTCTTTTTCATTTCCCCCATGTGATGGAAGGTCCCTTCCGTGAAGAATACGAGGATATTGCCTGGCGTGAAGATCAAGCAGACCTGGAAGCCTGGCAGAAAGGTCAAACTGGCTACCCCATCGTTGATGCTTGTATGCGCCAGCTCTTAGAAACGGGTTGGATGCACAACCGCGGCCGAATGATCGTGGCCTCATTCCTCACCAAGGATTTGTTAATCAACTGGCAGCATGGCGAAGCCTGGTTCATGAATAACCTAGTTGACGGCGATCCGGCAGCCAACAACGGTGGTTGGCAGTGGTCCGCGGGAACAGGCACTGATGCCGCACCCTATTTCCGCATCTTCAACCCCATATTGCAAGGCAAAAAGCACGACCCAGAAGGGGAATTCATCGCCAAATGGGTGCCGGAATTGCAAGACCTACCCAAAGCATTCCACCACGAACCCTGGGAAATGGACGAAGATATCGCCCAAAAATATGATTTCAAGCTTGGTAGGGACTATCCCCAGCAGATTGTTGATCACTTTTTCGCCCGAGACCGCACCCTAGAAGCCTATAAGGCAGCCCGAGAATCTGAAGAAAATTGAAAGTTCTCGTCGTGCCACTTATAGTATCACTTGTGGTGGCGCGCCCGAATCGTGTAACAAGACAAAGGGTCCGCAGATTTTTGCCAGGTTTGTGGTAATTTGGAAGATCATCTCATCCCAACCTGCCTCAAAATAAAATCGATGTTCTACGTGGGGGTCGCCGGTATACCCCTCAACCACCAACCTAGCCCAGGTCACATCCGTGCGACTGGTCACAGTGAGTTGCCATATGCGGTCTGTGATGATGGATTCCACTCGAATACCCGTCATCGCATCCAGCGTGCTTTGAATTTCCACAGGCACGGGATAACGCCCAGGTGGCACCTGCCCGGGCAAAGCCATATCTGATTGCATCAACCACGCTAGGGTTGCTGGGTCTTGCATGCACTCCGATAAGGTTACAACCCGATAAAGCTCCTCTTTGCTCATAGCTGTGATTATACCGAAAACAACCCAAGCGTAATCTCCGATCAACCCCCAGCGGCTGACATTTGTTTTCTGAAGGGTTATAATTTTGTGAGCGCTTACCGTAAAAAGGAAACCACAATGCCCGATCTTGACCCCCAACGACAAAAACAAGCCAAGCAATATGCCCGCATTAAACGCCAACTCTGGCTGATAGATCAGTTTATCAGCCTCCTGTACGCCTTGTTATGGTTGATTTTGGGCTGGGCAACGGGCTTTCGGGCATGGCTGGAAGGCTTTTTCAACAACGAGTGGCTGCTTGTGGCGGCATTTGCGTCAATATTTGCCGGCATCTATTTCTTGCTCAATTTGCCGCTCAGCTACTATGCCGGTTTTGTCCTACCACATCGCTATGACCTCTCCACCCAATCGCGCAAAGATTGGGCGATGGACCAGCTAAAAAGCCTGGCCCTTGGGGCTGTCTTTGGATTATTGATCATCGAACTCGTCTATCTCGCCCTGCGCATCACCGGCGAAAATTGGTGGTTGTGGCTGACGGGCGGCGCTTTGTTCTTCAGCGTCCTGCTGGCAAACTTGGCTCCCGTCATAATCATGCCCATCTTCAACAAGTTCACCCCCCTTGGCGATGAACACGCTGACCTGGCAGAACGATTGGTCAAATTAGCGGAGAACGCTGGCACCAAGATCAAAGGCGTCTATAAAATGGATATGTCCCGCCGAACCCGACAGGCGAACGCCGCCCTGATGGGCACCGGCAACACCCGGCGGATTGTGTTGGGCGATACATTAATCGATACATTTTCAGCCGATGAGATCGAAACGATCTTAGCCCACGAATTAGGGCATCATGTGCATCACGATATTCCCTGGATGATTGCTTTTGGCACCCTCACCACTGCCCTCTCGTTTTACCTGGTGTCCTTGGCAATGAATTGGGCGATCGGGGCTTTTGGGTTGAGAGGGGTTGCCGACCCAGCCAGCTTACCTGCTTTGATGATCTTGCTCTCCCTCTATGGGTTGTTATTGATGCCGATTGAAAACGCCTTTTCTCGCTGGCGCGAAAACATGGCTGATGATTATGCCCTTGAAGCCACAGGAAAATCCGAGGCTTTTGCCTCTGCCTTCACCCGGTTGGCTAATCAGAACCTGAGTGACGTGGACCCCCAACCCTGGGTGGTGTTCTTATTCTACAATCATCCCCCGCTCAACGCCCGCATTGCCAAAGCCGAAAAATGGGGATAGGTGTGAAGACAAAACTCACTCAATCGCCATTTCATAAACACGGTAACGTCGAATAGGTTCAACGCCCAGCTTTAGTAAGGCGTTGTTCATTCGGTGATTATCCTCCAGAACATAATTGATTTCCATCCGCACTCGCAAATCCTTTAAGGCTTCATAGGTTGCCCTGTAAAGGAGAGTATCGATGGCCTTCCCCTGATATTCAGGCACGACCCCTAAGCCCCACATCCGGTACTGGCGAATTTTCTTCAATCCAAACAGCATCTTCAACCAACCAAAAGGCAATAAACGCCCATTTAGGCCTTTTAAAATTCTATTGACATCGGGCAGAGACAGGGCAAAGCCAATCGGTTGACCCTGCCGATCCTCAGCTATAAAACAAACTTCTGGGTTGACAATCGCCTTCAGGTCCCTGGCCATAGCACGGGCTTCATCAGGGGTAACCGGGTAATATCCCCAGTTTTCTGAAAGGGACCGGTTTGAAACATCAACAATTGTCATAACTTCCGCTTCCAAATTATTCATATCCATCGACCTAACGGTTATTCCATAGCGCGACTGGACCACATCGGTCAGCGTGAGATACCGCTCCGGGAATTGATATCCCTGCGCCATATCCGCCTCGTAAGCCACCAAATCGATCGCTTTGTGCAATCCAAAGGCCTCAAAAAAATCAGCGTAATAGGGTGGATTGTGCGGTGCAAGAATCACTGGTGGACGATCCCCGCCTTCAATTTCCAATCCCCACTCCTGCGAGGCAAAACTCCAGGGACCGCGCATCCCCTTCATCCCTTTCTGCAACAACCAATCACGAGCTGCGTTGAGCAGCATATATGCCCCATTGATATCTTCAATGCATTCAAAACTGCCAAACAAGCCAATTGGCTTTCCCCAATGCACCACAGCCAGATGATCCACAAAAGCGGCACACCGCCCAATCAACTCTTTGCCCGATTTCAGGAGGAACAGCTCTGTTTCACAGTGGTCCAACATGGGATTCTTTTCAGGATCAAACTGCGCCCACTGCTCCGACCTTAAAGGTGCCACCCAGTTGGGGTCATCGCGATAGTGATAATAGGGGAAATTAATGAAATCACGCAGGTCTCTGCGTTTCTGTACCGTCTGTATATTCATAATTACTTCCAAGTCTGCCAAAATTAGATAGCTTCTCCTAATTGTAACTAAATTTGCATAAATTGAGCCCATGCCTCCAAAGAGAATTCAACCGCCTTTTCAGAAATTAACATTATTAAGTACGAGTCATGGTGATTAGATATTAGTTATTAGGTATTTGGTATTAGGTATTTTGTACTGCGGGTGTTTTTTTGGACACTTTTTAAGGGGTTTAAATTAGGGGTTCCATTTTTTATTGAATCCCATGAGCAAGTTCAAATTCAAGCGGGGTCACATATTCAAGCGAGGAATGGATCCTCTCTGTCATGTATTCACATTCTAACCAGTATTTGATTTGCTCAACAGCATCTTTGAAACTTTCATATTCCGAATAATCGATATGCTCCTCCTTGAATGTACGAATAAATCGCTCTACGATCCCATTTTCGGTGGGTCGTCCTTTGGCGGACATGCTTAACTTTGTGCCAGGCAGCATCGTTGTATAGTCTGGGGTGGCATACTGCCCACCTTGATCGGAGTGGTGAATCTCTGGAGCTGTATATGCAGCTAAGGCCAACGCAAGTGCGTCTTTTGTGAGATCTTTGTTCATATTTCGTCCCAGACTCCAGCCTCTAACCCCTCTGGAATATGCGTCCAGAATGACTGCCAAATAGATGAATTTTCTCCTAAAGCGAATATAGGTGATGTCTGCCACCCAAACTTGATTGAGGCGATTTATATTCAAACGTTTGATCAGATTTAGATATCGCGGGTGTTCATGCTGGCTGTTGGTTGTTGAGATCGGTGCTCTTCCCACACTACAGCTATGCTCTATCTGCCTGAGAAGCCTTCTAATGCGAGTTTCACCGACTTGATATCCCTTTCTCTTCAATTCGTGGGTGACCCTTCTATAGCCATAAAATGGCCATTTCAGAAGAACTTGATCAATTGCGCTCAGTAGGGCTTTGTCTCCTAGCTTGGCATTGTGAACTGTGTAATAAGAGCTCCGTGATACTCCCAGCGTTTTACAAATTACTGCCACAGGATAGTCAGCATTGAGATGATCAATCATGATCCGTTTTTCCTGTAGGTTGAGCCCAGCCAGCTTTTGGCTTTTTTTAAGATATCATTCTCCATCGTGAGCTGACCGATCAATCGCTCTAGCTCGACGATGCGATCCTCTAATCGTTGTTGTTCAAGATCTCGTGGATTACTGAAAATCTTTGCTGCATTTTCTAGGAATGTGTCTCGCCATTTATAATACAACACATCTTTGATGTCTCGCTCTCGACAAATTTGTGCTATGCTCTTCTCCCCACGAAATCCTTCCATTACCGTATCGAGCTTGAAATCTGCGCTAAAGGTGCGGTATCTTCTCTTGGCCATTTCGTGCCTCCTTGGACTATGATACTATATTTGTCATGTGTCCAATTTTTCAACCGCACTACATTTGTTGACCTTTCCTGATTTATGTTTATAAGAGAAACCAGGTAATAGAGAAGCCATTTTCGTAATACCCGTTACCAGCTACCAACCAACAGCCGATTCCTTTCACCTTTCAACTTTGAGCTTTAAGCTACAACCATTCACTATTGACCCGTCCTGATTTACGTTTACAGGATTTATTAGGTAATAGGGGACCCATTATACTGCCACCGGGATGGAGATAGTGGGCACATTGACAACATTTCCAAGGTACACATTGCTTGGCGTTGCCAATCCCAATGATAAGTGTGGTCTATCTGTATTATATAAGTCAACCACCTCCTCAACAATGGGTGCAACTTGATTTAGATTGACGAAAGGAGAGCCGAGCCCATATTCGCCTTTCAAGATACCGATCACGCGCTCGGCATAAATGTTGTCATAACAATTGCCCACAGCGCCCATACTGGCTAACAAGTCATTTTCAATCAATGCATTCATGTAAGCACGACTTGTATATTGAACGCCATGATCACTGTGATGGATCAAGCCCATAGATCTATGCGTCCTTTGTGACAGAGCCATTTCAAGGCTAACCAAGGCACCATCAGTTGCTAGAGAATTAGATACATGCCACCCAACAATATATCGAGAGTAAAGATCCATTAACAAGAACAGATAAGCAAAGCGGTTTTCCATCAATTCAAGATAAGTAATGTCGCAAACCCAAACCTGGTCACAATAGGAAATGGATACCCCAGGCAGACGGTTGGGCGCACGCCAAAGTCCTGGGATCGTGGTTCTTCGATACTTTTTCTTGCGTTCTATAAGTAAATCAGCCACTCGAAGCAGCTCAAACAGGCGGTCTCGGCCTATTTCTAACCCTTCTGAGGTTAACATTGGCTGAATCTTGTATAAAACCTTGCGGCATCCCATTCTGGGATGTTTTCGGCGGATCAGGCGAACCATCTCTAATATAATCTCATTCTCCACGCTTCGTACAGCTTCTCTGTGTTGTTTTTGATAATGCGCTTGTCTGGTGATCCCAAATTGGGAACTAATCTGATCCATGTTTATTTGCCATTCAAGTTCGTTGACTTTCTTTGCAAGTCGCTGGATGATGGCGCTTCGTTTTTTTTAATCTCAACATCATAGGATTCTTCCAGTTCCTCCAATATGCTCTCTAATTTCAATTTCTCCAGGGTCACCTTTCCAAGCGCTTTTTCCAATTCCGCATTCTTTTTTTCGAGAATCTTTATTTGCTGGATCTCATCTTTGTTCTGTATTCGCACAAGCTCGTGGCGAAATCCTTCTCTGGCATACTTTTTGATCCATCCATTGATGGTTTCTGAGCCACCTATGTTATATCTTTTCTTCAGTGCAAGTATGCTAATCCCTGCTTCATATTCGGAAACCACATCACGTTTGAAGGCTTCACTGTACCTTTTGTATGTCTTTTTCATCCTGAAAATCCTTTCATTTTTATTGTATACCTGTAAACATATTTCAGGACGACACATATTCACCTAATCCCTGGTACCTGATACCCAATACCTAGTACCTACTACCTCTTTCCCCAATTGACCCCCTCTACTGGATATGGTATTCTGCTCTCTATGACAATGAAAGCAACGGCATTAGCACATCCCAATATTGCTTTTATCAAGTACTGGGGCATCCGCGATGAGGCTTTACACCTCCCTGCCAATGACTCCTTGTCGCTGACCATTGGTCCCCTCGCCACCCGCACAACCGTTGAATTCGATCAGCAGCTCTCCCAAGATATCTTAATTCTAAATGGCAAACAGTTAACTACCCCTGCCCTCACTCGGATGCAGGGTTTTATGGATCAACTACGCCGCCAAGCGGGGAAGATCATTTACGCACGGGTCACCAGTGACAACAACTTCCCCATCAGCGCTGGCCTGGCTTCTTCGGCTTCCGCTTTTGCCGCCTTAGCCTTAGCGGGTACAACTGCTTTAGGGTTAAAACTCTCCGAATCAGAACTTTCTGGCCTGGCACGTTATGGCTCGGGGTCTGCCAGCCGTTCCATCCCTGGTGGATTCGTGACCTGGGAAACCAATCCTGAATCCAAAACGTCATTTGCCGCTTCCTTTGCCCCAACTGACTATTGGCGACTGTGTGATTGCATTGCGATCATCAGCAAAACGCACAAAGCAGTCAGCTCCCAAGATGGGATGAAAAACGCGCTATCCAGCCCCTTGCAAGCGGCTCGCATTGCAGACACACCCCGACGACTGGCAAAATGCAAGCAAGCCATCCTCAATCGAGATTTTGAGGCGCTGGCAACAGTGGTTGAGCAGGATAGCAACCTGATGCACGCGGTTATGATGACAGCTGAACCGCCATTGTTTTACTGGCACCCACAATCCCTGGCACTAATGCAAGCGATCAAAGCCTGGCAGGCAGAGGGATTACCCGTAACCTACACCCTGGATGCGGGTCCCAACGTCCACGTCATCTGCCCACAAACTGTGGCAAACAAAGTCATGCGCCGCTTAGATCAATTTCCCGGGGTAATGGACGTCATCCAAGCCTTTCCTGCTGGCCCAGCCCGCCTTATACACGAAGACTCCCAAGACTAGTCCCTACAGGTATAATTAGTTGCTGTATTCAAAAGCAATCCTTGCCTCTATTATTAAATGAAGACAAGTCTAAAAGGAAAAACATGAGTATATTTTTGCTAATATTACAAGTTGTAGTTGTTATCAGTTTACTGATATTCTTTCATGAATTAGGCCATTTCCTGTCTGCCCGCGCCGTTGGCGTACCGATTGAGGAATTTGGATTTGGTTATCCACCCCGGTTAGCTAAAATCGGTGAGTGGAAAGGGACGGAGATTACCATCAACTGGATCCCCTTTGGCGGTTTTGTGCGACCAAAAGGTGAAGCCGACGAGACCATCGAAGGCGGGATGGCTGCCGCACCTGCCTGGAAGCGTCTCGTCATTGCCATTTCAGGCCCGTTGATGAACTTCCTGATCGGCATCCTGATCCTGATCGTGATCTACAGTGCCATCGGGGTCCCTGCCTCAGACGAAGCCCTCATCACACAAGTTTCCCCCAATTCCCCCGCTATGACGGCGGGTTTGGAGGCTGGCGATATCATCCAGTCCGTCAATGATGTGAAAATCACCAGTTTGGACCAATTGATTGAAACGATCAACAGTTACGTTGGTCAAGAAATTTCCATGACGATTGACCGGGACGGCCAAGTCCAAAATGTGACTCTCACCCCACGTGAGAACCCGCCGGAAGGAGAGGGCGCAGTCGGGATTGGCTTAAGCAACCCCCTTAAACCAGCACCACTACCCCAATCCATTGGAAATGCTTTTAAGACCACCGGGTATATCATCAGAGAAACGATTCTTCTGCCTGTCCGGCTGATTCGCGGCTCCGTTGACCCTGCCATGGCAAGGCCAGTTGGTTACAAAGGTATTTATGACATTTACAGCCAGGCCGTCGCCATGGACCAGGAATCCGACCTAGTCACAGCAGAGCCCTTACCTGTTTACACTTTGTCGATCATCGCCAACATTTCCCTGGCTTTAGGGATCACCAACCTTCTACCAATCCCTGCGCTGGACGGCGGTCGAATTTTGTTTACATTGCCAGAATTATTGTTCAAAAAACGCATCCCGCAGCAATGGGAAAATGTCGTCAATACGGTTTTCTTCTTGTTGCTGATACTTCTGATGGTCTTCATCACCATTTTGGATTTCACCAACCCGGTAGTAATCCCTTAGTAAGGATAAATTTAAACCATGGATAGCCCATATAATCACGATTTTGATTTTTTAGAGGTGAAGGAAGCCCTTCTCAATAAACAAGCTCCCTTCCCGCCACAATTGATCTACTTTTTCTCTGACATCACTCCCAAAGAGCTGGAAGACTTAGAAAAAGTTTGGCCGGATGTGTGGGTAGAACGCCGACGCGGCCTTTTAGAGGACATGGAAAGCCTGGCTGAAGCGGACACCATTCTCTTTTTCGATGATATGGCTGTCATGTGTCTGAGCGACAAGGATCCTGTTGCTCGAGCGACCGCAGTCCGTTTGTTGTGGCAATCTAATGAAGAGAAGCTGGTGCCAACCCTGCTTCAAATGCTCAAGGAGGATCCTGAACCCATCGTCCGAGCGGCTGCCGCCACAGCTTTAGGCAATTTTGTCTATTATGGTGAGATGGAAGAAATCAAAGCTTCTACTTATCAGACGATTTTGGATGTTCTTATTGAAGCCCATCTCAATTCAGAGCACCTTTTGGTGCGCCGGCGAGCCCTAGAATCCCTGGGATACGCCTCCCACCCAGATGTCACCCGCTTTATCCAAAAAGCTTACGATACCAATGACGAAGAATGGCTGCAAAGTGCCTTGTTTGCGATGGGGAGAACGTACAATAAGGACTGGGCCGACTCCATCTTGCGGATGTTTAACCACCCTGATGATGTCGTTCGCTATGAAGCCGTTCGCGCTGCAGGTGAATTGGAGATCAAAGAAGCCCGTCAACCCATCTTTGACCTGTTAGAAGAAGGTACAGACGACGAAGATCTCTACTACGCCGCTATTTGGTCCCTTACAAAGATCGGCGGTCGGGGCGTGCGTGAACTAATCCAGATGAACATTGATGAAACGGATGATCCAGAAGAACTCAACTTCTTGGAAGAAGCCCTCGAAAACCTTGATTTCAATGAGCAAATTATGAATTTTGACATGCTGGTTTTTGACGAAGACCCCCCAGAAGGTTGGGAAAAAGGGGATATCAATCGTTACTATTTAGGCGATGACGAAGATTGGGAATAAGGTTATCGACCCGGTTTTTTTGCAAATCAATCAAGGCAATACATACATCTCCGTATTTTCAGATATCTCATGATACTTAAAACGCGCAAAATTTGAGATCAGCCTCCCTCATGGGCGATGCATGCATCGCCCCTACTTCCTCATCTTCAAACATAGCTATAAGCTCATGTGTTTCAACCAGATTTTTTTGCACACGTTGAATTTGATTTGGTAAAATCAAACCAAGACAAGGTGTAAGAAGGTAAATTATGGCAGAAACACAACAATTTCGATTACATGCATTCATCTCTGGGCGCGTTCAGGGCGTGGGTTTCCGTTTTTTCACCATGCAAGCCGCCCAGGAACAAAATCTGACCGGTTGGGTGCGCAACCGTTGGGATGGCAGGGTTGAAGTGACGGCAGAAGGCACCCACGAAAACCTCAATCGGTTCTTAATGGCGCTCCGTCGGGGGCCAATCAGCGCAGAGGTTCAAAATGTCGATTATGAATTTAAAGATGCCAAGGGGGATTTCAAGGGGTTCCATATGCTTTCCACTGGATAAGGCCAAATACCTATTGTTCAAACCAGTCAATGTCTAATTTACTCAGAAAAATAGTTTTTTAGCAGTGAAACCCTCACCCTGGCTTCCGTTGGTCATTCGCACCCCAGCTAAAATGGCTTATAGCCTCCTCTCCCTCACGTCTGAGGGAGAGGATTGAGGTGAGGGTGCCCATATTTAAACATTTTTCACACACAGCCAAATTGTCTTTGCGACGAGACCGTTGGGCCAAGGTGGCAATCTCAGATTTACAAGTATATTAGATTATTATCCAAACAAAAAATGGTGCGCAGAAAATCCCTGCGCACCCTACAAAAAAATACTTATGGGGCACAAAAACCTTGTGAAATTTATTCCTATTTAATAAATGAACTAATCTTGCCGGCTACCAGATAACAACTGCACCTTTTTCCACGGTGGCAGATCCGACTCCTCTGCCAGCATCGCTCGCAGTTCAAACACCTGGTCTCGCAGCAGGGCTGCCTGCTCGAAGGCTAATTCCTTAGCAGCGGCTTTCATTTGTTTTTCCAGTTCGGCGATCAACCGCGCTAGTTCCTTCTGTTCCAGCTTGCTAGCCTTGCCACGGAAATCCATCCCTTTTTCAATCCCCACATCTCGGGACAAGCGGTCGGTTAGATCGCGCACCGATTTAACCACGCTGGCTGGTTCAATATGGTGTTCCTCGTTGTAGGCAACCTGGATCGCACGCCGCCGATTCGTCTCGTCGATGGCTTGGCGCATAGCATCCGTCATCTGATCCCCATACATGATCACCTGGCCGTGCACATGGCGCGCGGCGCGCCCAATGGTCTGAATGAGAGCTGTGCCAGAGCGCAAAAACCCTTGTTTATCCGCATCCAGGATGGCCACCAGGGAAACCTCCGGCAAGTCCAAGCCCTCTCTTAGAAGGTTGATCCCGACCACCACGTCAAACACCCCCAGGCGCAAGTCCCGCAGGATTCCCACCCGCTCCAGGGTGTCGATCTCCGAATGCAAATAGTGCACCTTCAAACCTAATTCCATCAGGTAGTCGGATAAATCCTCAGCCATACGTTTGGTGAGGGTTGTCACCAAAACCCGCTCTCCCCGCTCGGTGCGCTGGTTGATCTCACCGACCAAGTCATCCACCTGGCCTTCTGTGGGGCGCACAATCACCTCAGGGTCGATCAAACCTGTTGGACGGATGATTTGCTCAACCACTTGGTCGGCTTTTTCCAGTTCATAGGCCGCGGGAGTGGCCGAGGTGTACATCGTAATCCCCATTTGCTGCACAAACTCATCAAATTTTAAGGGGCGGTTGTCAAGGGCTGAGGGCAAACGGAAACCGTAGTCGATGAGCACTTCCTTGCGGGATCGATCGCCATTATACATCCCCCTAATTTGGGGCACCATCATATGCGACTCGTCTAAGACCAGCAAATAGTCCTTAGGGAGGAAGTCAATCAAGGTCCAAGGGGGTGAACCCGGGGAGCGCCCGTCAATGTGCCGTGAGTAGTTTTCGATCCCCGAGCAGTAGCCAACTTCTCGCAACATCTCAAGGTCATAGCGGGTGCGTTGTTCCAAGCGCTGTGCTTCTAAAAGTTTATCGGCGTTGCGAAGGGATTCCAATCGTTCTTCTAACTCCGCCTCAATGGCACCCAACGCCTGCGCCATGCGATCCTCTTCCGTGATATAGTGCTTGGCAGGGTAAATGTCCACCTCATCCAAGCGGTCAAAGATCTCACCGGTCAGGGGGTTAACCGTGATGATCTGTTCGACTTCATCGCCAAAAAAACTAATTCGAAAAGCGAGGTGATCATCATAGGCTGGCAATATCTCCAAGGTATCCCCACGCACCCGGAAGACCCCTGGTTTTAACTCAAAATCATTGCGCGAATATTGACTTTCCACCAGACGGCGTAGCAGGGCATTACGGCGATAGATCTCTCCCACCTGTAACTGGATTACTGTGCTGCGATAGGCTTCTGGATCTCCCAAGCCGTAAATGGCTGAAACTGAAGCAACAATGATTACATCCTTGCGAGACATCAAAGCGGTCGTGGCTGCTAGCCGCAGGCGATCAATCTCTTCATTGATGTCCGTTTCCTTTTCGATATACAAATCACGCTGCGGCACATAGGCTTCAGGTTGATAATAGTCATAGTAGGAAACAAAAAATTCCACCGCATTGTTCGGAAAAAATTCCTTGAACTCGGCATACAGCTGCGCGGCCAGGGTTTTGTTATGGGCCATCACCAGGGTTGGCAGTTGAATTTCCTGAATCACATTTGCGACTGTAAAGGTCTTCCCCGTTCCAGTGGCACCCAACAAAACCTGGTGTTGATACCCTTTCTTGATCCCCTCAACAAGCTCGGCAATCGCCTTTGGCTGGTCACCAGTGGGTTCGTATGGGGCATGCAAGTCAAATTCCATCGCTTATTTTCCTGTTAGATCATCTAGATGCAAAATATCGATCGGGAAGTCCATGAGGGGATTCTACCTGATAAGGTTTCGAGGTTCCACAGTGTTAAAGTCCCTCTTTAACTTCATATTAAGAGGATCATCTCGCTTAACAATTACATGTCCAGAATCTGCAGAGATGGAACTCAAATGAAAAATTGTAACTTTAAACCTCTAAACGACGCAACCGGCTGTTTATCCACAACACAGCCTCAGATTGATAGTGTCGTACGATTAACATGGAACAATCGACTTCCTCAATGAGAATGTCGCACAACGCACCAAACAAAGACTCATGATAGAACACTTCATTCCCAGCGCCAATAACCATCAAATTATAGTGACCGCTTCTTGTTTCTGCCAAGATGCCACCACTTGTAGAAGATGAAGAAGTAACCTTTATATGCATCCATTCGGGCATCTCGCCCAATTCATCTTCAACAATTTCGTGGATGAGCAAGCTAGCATCTTCCATTGCTTCCTCATCCAAACCCTGCGGCGTAAGGTGCAATATTGTCACTTTAATCCCCCCTTGCCGGGCAATATCGTTCGCCAGTTTAATACATAAACGCGAGCTGATACCGCTCCCAATAGGAACAATGATGTTAGAAAGATTCTTAATACCCCGATCACGAAACACCAATACATCTGTTCGCGCGTTGACCATCACCTCTTTGATAATATTGTGAGGGATCTTTAACTTTGTTTCTACGGTCGGCCAACCTAAAAGCACCATCCGCACAGGATTGGGTGATTTTAACTCCCGGTATATGGCCGATTCAACATTTTTAGCTACTTTTAACTTTGCTGAAATTGCTACATTACGGGCTTGGGCAATCGGTGCAGCTAACTGCAGTAAGTGGTTCCGATCTTCCTTACTTTTCTCTACAATGGCTTTGATCTCTTGTTCGGATGGTGAACCCGGTACTTTCAACACCGTTAGGATTGAAATGCTTGTATCTTCTTCATGTTCTATAAGGCGTGATGCTAAATCAACCAAGCCAAGTATGACTTTAGGGTTGATGGCAGCAATCAACAATCGACCGCCACCCACTTCTTCTTCAATTTTTGCCTGGATCATCGTTCTCTGCTTATGGGCTTGAGAAACATAATAGACGATCGTTAGCAGAATGAGAACCAGACCCAAAAAAAGCAGCGCACGGGGATCGGCAAAAGCAATAATTAAAACACCACTGGCAACCGCCAAAATTGGGGTCAAAGGATACAAAGGGACTTTAAAGGGTCTTTCTGAATTAGGATATTTATTCCGCAGTCGGATCATCGCCAATGAAGAAAACACAAGCACAAACATATAACCCGCGCTGGAAATAAAACTAAGAAAATCAACCAAGCCAATCACAGCGACCAAAGCACTGGCCGCCATAACCATCAATATAGATACATATGGCGTGCGCCATCGGCTCAATCGGGATAAATTCCTAGGCCAAACTTGATCACGACTGAGGGTAAAAGATTCCCGGGTGGCTGACAGCATCGCTGAATTAATAGATGTGAGGGTGGCGACAATGCCTGCCGCAGCCATCAAAGGGACACCCACTCGAGGCCAAAACACTTGAGCGGCATCGGTTAAGGCGGTTTCAGACCCTGCCAGGGCTTCAAAGGGGATAATTCCAATGGTTACCAAGGACACCGTCGTATAAACAACTGTTGTAATGCCAAGACTTACAAGAATTCCAAAAGGAATATTTCGATTTGGCTTGATGATTTCTTCGGCATCATCGGCGATGACTTCAAATCCCACATAGGCATTGTAGATTAATGCAATCGTGGTCAACATGCGTCCAACTACAGCCCAAATGGATCGGTTTTCAAACAAAACCTCCCCTGACATGAAGATTTCTCTTGAAAAACCTTCGGGCCGGGTGAAGCCCAGAATTACATAAAGGGTAAACACGATTAAAAGAAAAAAACCTAAATAAATTTGAAAATTACCAACATTAGAAACACCGCGGATATGTAAAATGCCTACTAAAAGGATCACTAGTAACGCCACAGGGATGATCGGCATGAATGGCAAGAAAATCTTAAGGGAATAGGCAAAACCAACAGCAGAAAGGGCGGTATAAAACGTGCTTGAAAGACCATCTAAGGAGCCAACCAGGAACATCAACAGGTTATTACCAAAACCCTCTTTGACATAGGTCATCGCTCCACCGGTTACAGGATAGGTGGTCGCCAGTTCGCAGTAGTTGAGTGCTATGCTCAAAGATAAAACGCCGCCAATTAAAATAGCCAACACCGCTGCTGGCCCAGCAATACCTGCCGCATGCCCTGTGAGTACGAAGATTTCCGCCGCAATCGTACCAGCGGTTCCAAGCATAATCACCTGGAGTAAATTTAGTTCTCGCTTTAATTTTCGCTTTGCCATCTTTAAGCTCGATTTCTTAAACAGGAATCAAAAAAAGAAATGAATGCTGCTCAAATTTTGAAAAAATTGGAAAAGTGTACCGGTTTTTCTAATTAATCAATATCGCTCATCCAGGTAGAGATTATAGTCATATTATTGAATAATACAAGGGAGCAAAATCTGTAAAAAATATTGCCGACCTGACTTTTTTAAAACTATCCCAATGGGTGGGATAAATTTATTCGCAATTACATAATTCATTTTCGATTAGTGTCATTTCGAAAGGCTTAGAATTTCGCTATCTCTATAAACCCGCTGATTCCATCCAGAATAACACGGCGATGATCAATAAAGCAACTGGGATCACGACCGCCCAGTCACTTATTTTCAATAATTTGGGAAGCGTAACATCGCCATATTCCCCAGCTTTTAGAATACCATTGCGCACTTTGGGGTACAACGCAGCAAACAAACCTGCACCGACCCATACACCCACCAGGCCGCCCGTCATGGCATCCAAAGCCCCAGTACCAATGGCGCCAGCGATTGTGCCTGGGCAGTAACCCATCAATGCGAATCCAATCCCAAAAATGAGTCCGCCGATTGCATTCATCCCCCAGGACCCTGACTTTGGCTTGATTTCAATCCAACCCAGGTGTTTCATCCCATAAATCCCGATCATACCGGTGACAATGGCAGCAAGGATGATTTTGATCATCGTAAAGTCAACCAGCAATAACTGTCCAAAAATGACGTCAAAATCCGTGACCCCACCTTTTTGCAGTAAAAAGCCAAATACCAACCCCAAGGCTAAACCTTTTATCAGTGTTACGCCGCCTTCATCCAACCATTTTCTAGAACTTGTTTTTTTCATCGGTCCTTTAGCCTCCCAACAGACTTAACATCAAATGTGCGGTGATAATGCCGCTGATAAAGAAGAGGATTGTAAAAATCCAGCTCGAAAGGGCTAATTGCTGCGTGCCGCTGATGCCATGGCCGCTCGTACATCCGCCACCCCATCGGGCACCAAAACCGAGCACGATCCCACCGATGAAGGCGAAGCCCACCCGCAGCCACGGAGATTCACTGAGGGTCGACGCCCATAAACTGGGTACCCAGAGCAGCTCAAAATCCTTCGATAACAAACTTGAAGCCAATGAGCCGAGAAAAATCCCAAATACAAACATCCACTGCCAATCAATTTTTAAGGGATATTTCTGGTAATACGCCTTCAAAGCCACATCTGGCCCTCTGATGAGTTTTTCGAGCATACCACTAGTTTTCGCAAAGGATGTGGAGGTGCCCAAGGGTTTTTTCAACAGTAAAAAACTCAGACAACCCAAGATGCCAATGCCAACCCCCACCACATAGGGTGACCATCGCAATTGTGTGAGGAAATCCATCTTTATTAACTCCTTAATCAGGTGATCTGGATAAATTATAACGGGTTCACTGGAAGATCATTTCGATTATTTGGGCAACCAGCTATAGCCGCAGTTTTGACAAACGAACCTTGCAGATGGCGGATTTTCTCCATCCTGGCGGTCGACGCGATGACCAAATAAGCCCAAAACGCGGGTGACCAACCACAGGATGGGGCGCATCCACCAACCGATAAAAAGCCACCAGAAGAAGCCCCTAGGCTGTTCAGCGCTTACCAAGGAATCTTCAAAAATTACATTTTCAGAACCGCAATTCGGACATTTCATAAAGTTCGATTCATCATATCTATTGAGTACTTCAATAATTTTAGCAGATATTACCAGTCTAACCCTGAGGATGTAACGCCCGCAGCGCCAGCGAGACGGCGAGTACGAAAGGAGGGTGCCCCCGTCAATGCACATACGTCGGGTATGGAAACCCGACCCACAAAACTATCCTTTGTTGGTGCTGCGAAGCAGCCGTAGGGTGCCGCAGTGGTTTTCTGCGCACCAATTTTTGCAGAAGTGAATAGTGAATGGTGAATAGTAAATGCGTCGGGTATGGAAATCCGACCTACAAAAAACTCTTTCCTCTGAGAGTGACATCTAAAAAAGGGCTGCTCCTTATTTCGAACAGCCCTTTAATAACCAAAACCTTACAGTGTCTTGGACACCATCAAAATCCCACTACACCGCCAACATCTCAAACTGGCTATTATAAATCTCCGCATAAAAACCCTTCTGTTCCAGCAATTCCGCATGCTTACCCTTCTCTACAATATCCCCGTCCCGGATCACCAAAATCAGGTCTGCGTTGCGAATGGTCGATAGGCGGTGCGCGATGATAAAGCTGGTGCGCCCATGCATGATTCGATCCATCGCTCCCTGGATCAGGATCTCGGTGCGGGTATCGACCGAGCTGGTCGCCTCATCCAAAATCAACATGGGCGGATCCGCTAACACGGCGCGGGCAATCGTCAGCAACTGCTTCTGCCCGGAGGATATATTCGTCCCCTCTTCGTTCAGCTCCATCTGGTAACCACCGGGTAAGGTGCGGATGAAGTGATTCACGTGCGCCGTCTCAGCTGCCCGAGCAACCTCTTCGTCCGTTGCATTTTCATGTCCATAACGAATATTTTCACAAATTGTGCCGTTGTAAAGCCAGGTATCCTGAAGCACCATGGCAAACATCTTGCGCAGGTCTTCCCGCTTGAAGTCCTGGATGTTATGCCCATCCACAAGGATCTCGCCGTCATCGACATCATAAAAGCGCATCAAGAGCTTGACCAAAGTCGTCTTGCCGGCGCCTGTGGGCCCCACGATGGCGATTTTCTGGCCGGGTTGTGCGCTGAATGATAGGTCTTTGATCACCGTTGTGTCGGGGTCATAGCCAAAACGCACATTGCGGAATTCAACAGCTCCTTCAACATGATCAAGCACAACCGGCCTTTCGGTCTCAGCGATTTCCTCTGACTCATTAAGGAATTCAAATACGCGCTCAGCTGCAGCCGCCGTCTGCTGCAACACATTGGAAATATTGGCAATCTGCATCAGGGGGTTGTTAAACTGGCGTACATATTGGATAAATGCCTGGATATCGCCAATCGTGACCGTTCCTTGAATCGCATAATATCCACCCAAGATGCTGACCACCACATACCCCAAGTTGCTGATTAATCGCATAATAGGCATGATCGCCTGAGAGAGAAATTGTGACTTCCAGGCAGAGGTATAAAGCGTCTCGTTCAAGCCGCTGAAGGTTTTCACCGATTCTTCTTCGGCGTTGAAAGCCTTGATCACAACGTGACCGCCGAACATCTCCTCGACATGCCCATTGACGTGACCCAGGTAATTCTGCTGCTGTACAAAGTATTTCTGCGAGGTGCGCACAATCAGGGTGATCGCTACCATCGTGATGGGGATCGTCAGCAATGCCACCATGGTCATCTGCCAGCTGATGGTCAGCATCATCACTAAAATACCCACCACACTGGTGATAGAGGTGATGATCTGCGACAAACTCTGATTGAGGGTCTGGCTGACGGTGTCCACGTCGTTGGTCACCCGTGATAGCACTTCACCCTGGCTGACCTTGTCAAAATACTGCAGGGGCAGCTTGTTGATTTTCTGTGAAATGTCCTGTCGGAAGCGATAGGTGATATCAACGGCGACACCCGACATGATAAAACCCTGCAAAAACGCCAGGAAGGCAGAAATCACATACAGGGTCAGCACCTGGATCAAGATCGCACCGATGGACACAAAGTCCACCCCGCTGCCGGTGCCGGTTACCATCGCCACCATATCCTCAAACAATTGGGTTGTCGCCCGGCCGAGAATCTTTGGACCAAGAATAGAAAACACCGTGGAAGCCGCCGCAATCACCAAAACACCGAGGATCAACAGGTTATATTTCCCGAGATAATCAATCAGACGGCGAAGTGTGCCTTTAAAATCGCGCGCTTTCTCACCGGGACGCAATGCATGATGACCGCCCCCTCCTATGCGCACTGGGGGTCGACTGGGCTGTTGTCTTGCTTGTTCTTTATTGTTCATTTGGTTGTCGCTCATGCCAGTTCCTCCTTGCTAAGCTGCGATGTAGCAATTTCTTGATAGGTTTGGCAGGTTTTCATCAGGTCTTGATGGGTGCCCTTGCCAACAATTCTGCCGTTATCCAGAACGATGATCTGATCCGCACTCATCACCGTTGCCACCCGCTGGGTTACCAGCAGCACGGTGCTTTCTCCGGTTTTCTCCTTCAGGGCTTTGCGCAAAGCAGCATCTGTTTTAAAATCCAGGGCTGAAAAGGTGTCATCAAAAATAAAAATCGGTGGTTTTTTAACCAGCGACCGGGCGATACTCAGGCGTTGTTTCTGCCCACCTGAGACGTTCATGCCGCCCTGTGAAATCGACGCCTCCAGTCCATCGGGGTTTTCAAAGACAAAATCGGCAGCCTGAGCAATCTCAATCGATTCTTGCAGGGTCTCCTTGCTGGCGTCTTGATCAGCCAAACGCAGGTTTGATTCAACCGTGCCCGAGAACAACACCCCTTTTTGAGGTGTATAGCCAATCTGTTCACGCAGGTCGTGCTGCCGCACATCCCGCACATCAATATCATCCACCAGGACAGCACCCTTATTAACATCAAAGAAACGCGGCACCAAGTTGACCACCGTCGACTTGCCGCAGCCGGTCGACCCGATGATAGCTGTCACCTGCCCTGGGTGGGCTGTAAAGGTAATATCATGCAGCACATCTTCCTCAGCATCAGGATAGCGGAAGTCGACATCCCTGAATTCAACCTTGCCCATGAAGGGAGTGGGCAGGGGTTTGGGGTCTTGCGGGTCTTTGATCACGTTCTCAGATTCCAAAACTTCAGCAATCCGGTCACCTGAAACAAAGGCTCTCGGCAGGAAGATGAACAGCATCGAGAGCATCAGGAAGGCGAACATGATCTGCATGCTGTACTGCAGAAAGGCCATCATATCGCCCACCTGCAGGGTTGATTCCGCAATTTGATGCGCACCGACCCAAATGATCAGCACCGAAAGACCATTCATAATCAGCATCATCACCGGCATGATGGTGGCCATCACCCGGTTGATGAACAGGGTCACATCAGCCAGGTTCTTATTGGCTTTATCGAAGCGCTCTTCCTCAAAATCCTGCTTGTTGAAGGCTCGGATGACCATCATGCCAGAGAGGTTCTCGCGGGTGACCAGGTTCAAACGGTCGATTAATTTCTGGATCATGGTGAACTTGGGTACCGAAATAATGAACACGATCACTATCAGCAACATCAATAAGGCAACAGCTAGGGCAATGATCCACCACATATTGGGGCTCTTATCCACCGCCCGGATCACCCCACCGATACCCAGGATGGGCGCAAAAAACGCTAACCGCATGATCATAAAGACCACTTGCTGAATCTGGGTGACATCATTGGTGGCCCGAGTGATCAGCGAAGACGTTGAAAACATATTAAATTCCTGGCTGGAAAAAGATTCCACCTTGGTGAAAACGTCTTTGCGGATGTCACGCGCCACGCTGGCAGACGTACGCGCGGCTAAAAAGCTAACGCTGATATTCATCACACCGGCGAGAATCGAGTACAGCACCATCACCCCGCCTGTGCGCAGGATGTAATTGTTCTGAATTTTCCCCAGGTCGATGCCCATGCTATGGTATTCCTGGCGGATAGCCTCCGTCGTCAACTGGGTGACCAGGGTGTCCGGTTGGGCGTCAAACTGCTCGGTGATGCCCTCCTTGATCATCTCTAACCGTTCCGGTGCCATTTTGAGGGCGGTGAAAATATCCATCCCTTGAGGAATCTGGGCGGGGTCAAAGGGCAGTTGGCCCAGCATCTCCTGAGCTTGCTCGGGATTCTCCATGATCTGCTGGATGCCATACAGGATCAATAAACCGCGTGACATGACCGGTTTGAGTTGTTCCAGGTCCTCATTCGGCAGCTCCTTTAAGACGTAAACCGGTTCTGTCGCCAGGGCTGGTATCGTTTCAATCAATTCATCGTAATCCGGCGACGTCTCATCAACCAGTTGGTATGCCTCCGTCACGATGGCCGATTCCTCGTCATCGAAGAATAAAAGCATATTATCGAGCTGGCTCTTGCGGATGTACTGCGGGATGACACTGTCGATGCCATTTTGCTGGATGCCGATATTGACGATCCGGGAGAGGTAATCCGGCAGCGCCAGATCAGCATTTGCCATCACAAACAGCAGGACAATCGCCGCGATCACAGATAGCAGATAGGGTTTCAAATATCTAAGCAGTCGTTTCATAAATTATTGGTCCTTCACTGTTGATTTGTTGTTTCGTATCGGTTTTGGGTCAATCATCACAGCCTGTATTTGGTCTATAGATACCTACATTAAGCCTTGAAATCTGTCTGGCAGGGTCGGTCGTGTTCGAGGTTCAAGTCCCGAGTGCGCTGATTCAACAATTGGATGGCAGGTAGGAGTTGGCCTTTCTCAGCATCCGATAAAACCCCCGCTAAATTCGACAACCAGGCGTGCCGGGTGTTCATGCTCTTTTGGACCCGGTCTTTGCCCTGGTCCGTCAGCACAAGCAACTTCATCCGGCGGTCCTCGGGGTTTTCAGAGCGCAGCACCAACCCGGCATCGATCAGCGGATCCAAAAGCTGGCTGACCGCCGCCCTGGTGATGCCCAGGTAATTGGCAAGGTCATTCACCGAGCTATTCCCATGATGATAAAGCCGAAACAGGGTGTTGACCTGGGAGAGTGAAAGCGCACTTTCGCGGTTATGGCGGATAAACGCGTGAAAGGAGCGGTGCATGGAAGCTTCCATCCACTCACGCAGTGCCGATAAGAAGGGGTCTTCGTTGTGCAAGGTTTACCTCGCTTAATAGTTAAACGGGCTTAACTATAGTCGCTGTGGGGGCAACTGTCAAGCAGATTTCCACGGTTTAAGATCAAGGTTTTGTTAATATTTTTGTGGGGATCCCTCACCCTGTATTCCACGACCCGGTTTTGACAAATTTGCACGATCCCACACAGAAACCTCCTGACCTCCTTGCCCTCACGAATGAGGGAGAGGATTGAGGTGAGGGTGCTCCGAATCCTGTCATCGCGAGCCCTCTCACGAGGGCGTGTCGATCTCAGAATTTCTTTAAATATTTGTCATCTCTATCCATATAGACCATACGAATACTCGAGTAAATCTGGAAATGCTTCTCGCCTTCGCGAATTTTAATGACAATTTAAATAGAAAGTGGGCGCGAATGGACTCGAACCATCGACCTCACGGATGTGAACCGTGCGCTCTAACCAGCTGAGCTACGCGCCCAAAATGAAAATTCTATTATTAAGTTTCGACCTCACTGCCCCTTCCGCTAAAGCTTCAGGGGTTCCGCTTCGCTTCAATGTGAACCGTGCGCTCTAACCAGCAGTCCCTACTGGATCCAAGAAGCTACGCGCCCAAAATGAAAATTTGTTAAACTTAGGTTGATTCCAGCACCGCGCCCTAAGTGACCTGCATTATAGCAAAATTTGACCTGAAGGTCAATCAAGTTTTTCACTCAAATAATTAAAATAGATGATCTATATTGTGATGTCCTAAAACAGCATCATATTAACCCATTTTGGGATTTTTTATCTCAATTCAAGGATCTCCAAGCAACCCCGAAAAGGTCGATACCCTGTTCCATCACAAACTCCGAGCTTCCTCAGTACAACCAACTTCCTTCATTTAATTCAAGCGATGAAACTCCCTTAAAAATGACACCAAACCCCCTATCTAGGGTATAATTAGAATGTTATTTAAGCATGCCAAACACCTCCCGTTGTGGTAGTTGGAGGTGTTTTTTTAGGTAAAAATCCATAAAAATAATAGAAGGACCCGATTGAATGACTGATATTGGAATCGTGCAGCAAGTAGACATCGATAATGAAATGCGAGAGGCATATCTCGACTATGCCATGAGCGTCATCGTCGCCCGTGCCTTGCCGGATGTTCGTGACGGGCTCAAACCGGTTCACCGCCGCATCCTATACGCCATGCGCGACATGGGTATTCGGGCAAGCTCCTCCCATAAAAAATCCGCCCGCATTGTCGGTGAGGTGCTCGGTAAGTACCACCCCCACGGTGATGCAGCTGTCTATGATGCCATGGCCCGTATGGCGCAGGATTTCTCCATGCGCTACACCATGGTTGACGGGCAGGGGAACTTCGGCTCCATTGACGGGGACTCACCCGCCGCCATGCGTTACACCGAAGCCCGCCTTTCAAAAATCGCCGAGGAAATGCTGGTCGACCTTGAAAAAGATACTGTTGACTTTGTTGATAACTTCGATGGGTCCCTGGAAGAGCCCAATGTTCTCCCCTCTCGACTGCCCAACCTGCTGCTGAACGGCTCCGCTGGCATTGCCGTCGGTATGGCGACCAACGTGCCCCCGCACAATTTAAACGAATTGGTCGCAGCCCTCAACTACATGATCGACCGTTATGATGATATGGACGATGTGAGTGTTGAGGCTTTGATGGAATATTTACCCGGTCCCGATTTCCCCACCGGTGGGATCATCGTGGGGGACGAAGGCATCCGCCAAGCCTACAGCACCGGCCGTGGTCGCATTGTGATGCGTGGCAAAGCCATTATTGAGGAGATTTCGAGCGGTAAGTATGCCATCACCATCACGGAGATCCCCTACCAGCTCAATAAAACCACCTTGATCGAACGCATTGCCGATTTAGCTCGGGAAGATCGTTTAGATTCCGTCTCAGACCTGCGCGATGAATCGGACCGGAACGGGATGCGCATTGTGATTGAACTCAAACGGGGCTCACAACCCAGACGGGTCTTAAATCAACTTTATAAATACACCCCCCTCCAATCCACCTTTGGCGCCCAGATCTTAGCCCTGGTCAACGAAGAACCGCGCTTGCTGACCCTCAAACGCGCCCTTCATCTCTATCTTGAACATCGCCAAGATGTGATTACCCGCCGAACCCAATATGAATTGGAAAAAGCAAAGAGCCGAGCCCATATCCTGGAAGGCTATTTAATTGCCCTCGCCAATTTGGATGACGTCATTCAAACCATCCGCGAGTCTGACGATGCGGATGTGGCGAAAGAACGCCTGATCACCCGCTTCAACCTCAGCGAGATCCAGGCGCAAGCCATCCTCGATATGCAATTGCGCCGCCTGGCAGCTCTGGAACGCCAGAAGATCCTGGACGAACACAAAGAAGTTATGGCGCAAATTGAGTATCTTGAAGACCTACTCGCTTCGCCTAAAAAGATTTTGGAAATTATCCGAGAAGACCTCAATGAAGTTGCTGAAAAATTTGGCGATGAACGCCGAACGGAAATTGCCCCCAATGAAAGCAGCGACCTCTCAGAAGAATCCCTGGTCAAAAAAGAAGATGTCCTGGTCAGTCTGACGCAAAAAGGCTACATCAAGCGTGTTTCCGAGACCACCTACCGATCCCAGGGACGTGGGGGGCGCGGTGTCATCGGTCAGTCCATGCGCGATGAAGATGAAGTCAAAATCTTCGTGCGCTGCCACACCCTCAGCACCCTGCTCTTCTTCTCCGACAAGGGCAAGGTCTATTCAGAAAAAGTTTGGCAGCTCCCGGACGAAGGTCGCACCGGGCGCGGCATCCCAATCGTCAATGTGATTAACATTGAAGCCAACGAAAAAATTACAGCAATGGTCCCCGTGGCAGATTTTTCAGAGGTGAACTTCTGCACCATGGCAACCGTCAAGGGTCGTGTCAAACGGGTTGAAATGTCAGAATTTGCCTCCGTCCGCCCTTCAGGGCTGATTGCGATCAACCTCAACGAGGATGATCAACTCGGTTGGGTCGTCCTGACCAACGGCAAAAACGAAATTTTGCTGGTGACCCGCCACGGACAAGCCCTGCGCTTTGCAGAAACAGAAATACGCGCCATGGGACGCACCGCCATGGGCGTCATTGGTATCCGCATGCGTCCCGGTGACGCCTTAGCGGGCATGGATGTGGTTGAACCCGAAGGCTATTTGATGGTGATCACTGAAAAAGGCTTTGGAAAACGGACTGAACTGCGCGAGTATTCCAGCAAGGGGCGGGCAACCATGGGCATTCTGACTATCGACAAACGCGCTCGCAAAGCAATTGGCGAAATCACCGATGCACGTGTGGTGCAAGAAAACGATGAGATTTCCCTCATCTCCAGCAAGGGCATCGTAATCCGCATGGCTGTGGCGGATATCTCCGTTCAGGGGCGCGCCACCCGGGGCGTGACCATCATGAACCTGGAGGAGGGTGACAGCGTCGCCGCTGTGGCGAGAATATCTGAAGGTGAACCTGAGGATGAGTCCTCAGATGAATTGGAAACTGAGTAAAAATAACTTTTACCCTTTGTTTCCCTAAACATATTTTAATCCAAGGTAGGGGCGACTCCTGTCTTCGTTCCTCGACACATAGTGAGTCGCCCCTACGACTTAATAATGAACATCTTCCTCTCTACACTCATTGCATTTACCTGCATGAACCATTAATTTTTGAATTAAAACATTATCAGAAATTTGTGTTTGCCACAAAAATCTCCCCCGAATTAACCCTTCCACCCGCCTGTCTCCATACTGTAGAGACGATATTGTATAGCAATATAATCCCCCAATAAAACAATAGGGGTAGTTCCTACGCGATTCCATACCCACCCACAGCCCCTCCCTGAAGGAAGGGGTGTTAAAGTTCCTTCCTTTTAGGGAAGGGATTTAGGGATAGGTATAAATTGATGTCTTTAAGCGCGATCAAAATATTGTGTTTTCCACGACGATTTCCCCCGAATTAACTGCCTCCACACTGCCATCTTTATGCTCTAAATTGAGCTTTCCATCCCCATTAATTCCTAAAATTTTAACGCTTTTAACCACCCCACTCGAAAAATGAAAATCGATCCACGCATTCCGTAACGCCAGGTGCTGATTCCAATCTTCCATAAACGCATCCGTCGTGATGAGCGGGCGCAGGGCCATCATCGCCTGCAGGATCTCAGCCAGCAGTGCCCAACGGTCAACAGCTTGCTCAGCAGCAGCCTCAACCGAGGTGGCTGACATCCGCAAATCGGCTGATTCCGGGATGCTCTCCTGGGCAACATTCACGCCCATCCCAATCACACAGGCTTCCACCGACTCCCCCATCCAGGCCGTCTCCACCAGCACGCCCGCCACCTTCTTACCCCCCAACAGCACATCATTAGGCCATTTGACCTCCCCTTTCAAGCCATATCCCCACAGCGCCTGCACCAAACCGAGGGCAGCCAAAGCCGTGAAGCGGGTGATGTGTGCTTTTTCAGCTGGCGTCAGGCGTAAGATCAGGCTCATCGCCAGCCCCTTGCCTGGGCTCATCTCCCATCGGCGGGTACCCCGCCCTCGTCCTGCCCTTTGTTCATCCGCTAGCAACAGTGACCAATCGGGTGCCCCTTGCGCCGCCCAATCCAAGGCAAGGTCGTTGGTTGAGCCTACCACAGGGATATAGCGCCAACCCCCGAGGGCTAACCGATCAAGATGGGTCTTTATTGCCTTTTCTACCTCTGCAGCCGTTTTCAAATAATCCTCAATCAGCCATTAACGCACATTTCGATAAAGTGCAGCCATCTCTGCCATATCTCTGAGGATAAGGTCAGGTTGATATTCTGATTTCACCAGATCTTCCAGCTTGGTCTCGCCGCTCAGGACCAAGGCCGTGGTCAAACCCCATCTGCCCAAGGCAATGTCCGTGTACAACCGGTCGCCAATCATGCAGTGATGTTGGATGGGGATCTGCGTTTTTTCGGCCAGTGCGTTCACAATCGGCGCATTGGGCTTCCCCACAATTACATCCGGCTCTCGCCCTGTTGAAGTCGCCACAAAAGCGATCATCGCCCCAATGTCGGGCTTGAAACCGTCCTCCGTCGGACAGTTAATATCAGGATGGGTGGCAATATAGGGTTTGCCAGCCGTCACCCAATCACATAATTTCCATAATTTGTCATAGGTCAGGGTGGTGTCAAAACCCAAAACGACCACATCCGGGTCTTCATCACGTAAGACGAAGTCGTGGCGGGTGAATTCAGCCATCAACGGGGGTGTGCCCACCACGTACAAACTGGCACCCGGGAAGGTTTTCTCCAAATAGATTGCTGTGGCTTCGCCCGATGTGAAAATTTTTTCCTGGGGAATATCCAAGCCCATGCGGGCTAATTTATCAGCGTATTCCAGCCGGGAGCGTGACGAATTATTTGTCAGAATGTAATAAGGAACCTGGCGTGCATCCAGGAGATCGATCATCGCTTTCGCACCTGGCAAGAGGGTATCCTCCAGGTAAAGCGTGCCGTCCATATCCATCAGAAAACATTCAATTTGGCTTAATTTTTCAACATATTGGTCCATAAAAGCTGCCTTTAGAGATTCATCAATGAGACTTGTGCCATAATTCTAACCCAGCCCTAAAATTTTCGTTGGTATGGCAGTGCGAGATGTTTTTGCAAAAATTTTTATGTTCCTCACCCCTAATCGCCGATAATAAAATATAATACAATCTGTTACTGGACCAAAAACACGAACAAGAAAGAAAAATTATGAAACCTATCGCACTCACGGGTATCAAGCCCACCGGAAGACCCCACATCGGCAATTACCTCGGCATGTACCGACCCGCCCTCGACCTGATGGAAGATTACCTCGGTATGTATTTTGTGGCCGATTACCATGCCCTGACCACCCTGCATGACCCCGCGCTGCTTAAAGATTTGGTCTATGAGGTGGCCGCCAGCTGGTTAGCCCTGGGCCTCGACCCGGATGAGGCGATCTTCTTCCGCCAATCTGACATTCCTGAGATCCCTGAATTCGCCTGGATTTTAGCTTGCTTCACATCCAAGGGTTTGCTCAACCGCGCCCACGCTTATAAAGCAGCGATTGATGAAAATCTCGAGCTGGGGCGCGACCCCGATGAGGGCATCAACGCCGGTTTGTTCTACTATCCCGTGTTGATGGCTGCCGACATTTTGCTGTACGGCTCGGACGTGGTACCGGTTGGTTTGGATCAAAAACAGCACATCGAGATCACCCGCGATATCGCCGAAGCCTTCAACCGCACCTATGGAGAGGTGATCAATGTCCCGGAAGGGCTCATCCAGGAATCGGTCATGAAGGTACCCGGCATCGATGGGCGCAAGATGAGCAAGAGCTATGATAATACCATCCCGATTTTCGCCCCTGAGAAGAAACTGCGCAAGCAGGTCATGCGCATCGTGACCGACAGCAAACGCCCTGAAGACCCCAAGGACCCTGAGGGGGACAACTTGTTCACTCTGTTGAGCTTCTTCGCCAGCCCCCAACGCTTGGAAGAGATTCGCCAACTTTATGTCGGCGGGGGTGCAGCTTATGGGACTCTTAAGAAAGAACTGGCAGACCTGATTTTAAATCACTTCGCCGATGCCCGAGCGCGCTTTGATATGTTGATCAACGACAAAGCCTATTTGGATAAGGTGCTGATGGATGGGGCAGAGAAAGCGCGTGCGATGGGCAAGCCCTATCTAGCCGCCGCCCGTAAAGCTACTGGGATTGATTAAATAGTTAGTCAATGCGATTACTCTGACGAGGTCAGATGAGAGAAAGCCTCCTCCTACCCCAGCAACCCCGCCTTCCGATCAATATAGTCATTCACCACACCCTCCAATAGCGTGAGGGGCAGGCCGCCGTGGTTCAAAACCACATCATGAAAATCCTTCAAATCAAAATCGTCCCCCAACACCGTCTCCGCCTTCTCCCTTAACGCGACCATCTTCAAATATCCGATGTAATACGCACACGCCTGTCCGGGCGCGACGATGTAGCGCTCCACCTCGGTGATCACATCCCTCTCCGGCAACCCGGTCGTCTTCACCATATAATCGATGGCCTCCTGGCGCGTCCAGCGCTTCACGTGAATCCCGGTGTCGACCACCAGGCGCGCGGCTCGCCACAGCAAGGCTTGTAAGCGGCCTAAATTGCTGTATTCATCCTCCAGCCCCAACTCCCAGCCCAACCGCTCCGCATACAAAGCCCAGCCTTCGATATAAGCGTTGAAATAATGCGTACGGCGGAAGGTCGGCAACCCCTTTATCCCCTGAGCTTTCCCCAATTGGTAAACATGGCCTGGGATGCCCTCATGGTAAGCCAGGGTGCGCATCCCCCAGCGGTAGACATTATCCGGATCGCGCAGATTGACCCACATTGTGCCTGGCATACTCCCATCCATGGCGGGGGCCTGGGCATAGGCAATCGGAGAATCGGGCTCTTTGTATTCAGGGAGGCGCCTGACTACAATCTCTTCCAGGGAACCCTGATTGAAAATTTCCGGCATGTGCTGGTTGACCTCATCAAGAATCCCCTGGTAGGCATCGATGATCGCCTTTCGGCGACCATCCCCTGTGAAATGAAATTGCGGATCCTTCATCAATTGCGCCAGGGTTTCTCCGGGCGCCTCCGCTGGCACGTCGAGCCCTTTTAAAACACCTCGAACTTCCTCTGTCAACCGGTCCACCGCCGCCAATCCAAGCTGGTGGATTTCCTCAGCGGTCAAATCAGCTGTGGTATGGTTGCGCAACAAAAAATCATAATAGGCACACCCCTCCAGCAATTGCCAAATGCCGTCATCATCCGCCGCGTTTGCCAGCGCGTTCTGTAAATACTGCGCCAAATCTATATAAGCGGGGAGCACCTCGGATTTCACGACAGCTTGCACACGCTCTTCCCATCTTTGAATGGCCTTTTTGCTGAAACACCCTGATTTCTCCATCCGCTCGACCAAACTGGTCACCAACGGGTTTTGATCCAAGGGTAGAGCCACAAAGTCATCGATTTGTTTCAAGGATTTTTCCAATACAAACCTTGGCGGAACAATCCCCATGGATTCTCGCAAATTTAAGCTTTCCTTTAATCCATCTAACTTCCATCCCACCTTCTCCAAACGTTGAACATAGCGTCTAAGGCTCCGCCAACCCTTGATGCGATGGTCATTACACAGAAAATTGATCAAATCCACTTGTACACCATAAACGTGATTGACAGGATGAGGCCCCATCCAGACCTGACTGGCATGCCAGTGATATTCAAAGGGATGACCGCGTAAATTTTGCTCAAAATACCAGCACATCAGCCGAGCAGTGATTCGCTCTTGGCCATCAAGCGCTTGTGGATCATATTGGCGCATCAGCGCCAAGCCCTCTCGGTCAAAATCCCGCCGTTTTTCCATGGTGCTTGGAGAGGCATCCGTCAGCCGTCCACTGTGAAAATCAAGGAGGGTGTTATCCAGCACCCCAATCCCCGTCAGGCTTTCTGGGTCTTGGAGCAGTTGGCGCAAGGAAAGGCGCGCTACAGCAAAATTGATCGCAGGTGGAACCCCAAAAGCGAATGTGTAAATGAGCCATATTAAGATAAGGGCAAGGATCACAAGCAGAACAATTGCATACAGCGGCACGCAGTCCTCCAGAGGATGTTATCACCAAATTTAATGCCACTCACCAATTATAGCTTGAAGTGTTTGGAAAGGAGCAACAGCCTCCGCTTAATAACCAGAAAAAATCCCGTAGTAACATACGATTCTGCTTTATTTATAATAGTCTTGAGCTGAAAACAATTTATGATGGCAAGGCTTCCGCCGGCGCTTCCTCGGCTTGAAAATCCGGCGCACTTGTGCCTTCATCCGCTATTTGCAGGTCCCGCAAGGACCGCAGGCCGGGGATCATCAATAAGGCAATCACCAACAGCGGGGTGTATTTATTGTTGATAAACAAGCTAGCTTCCGGATACAAGACGTATGAGCGGCCGATGATAATCGCTAACGCAAAGAATGCCAATAGATGCAGTGCGTCCCAAGCCTTTGCGGTGCGCATCAGTTTATAGATCAGAACCCCAATCATAATCAGAAAGGCAACGCTCATCAGGATCAGCTTGTAATCATGACTGACTGTGGGTAAGGTACACATCAAGGGGATTGAAACCATGGTCAGGTACAAAAGGCGCAGGTCACCTTTCAAGAACTTAATAACCAATCCCGAAGTGACCGTCCAAATAACCAAGGGTAGGATGGATAAAAGGATGGGTAGACTGGAGATAGCGTCATCCAGGGTCTCGTTGGCGTCAAAAAGGACCTCAGCAAAGGAGAACCCCGAGTGATTGCCAATCCAGCTGTAGGGGGTGGCTGTGTAGTGGGTCATCACATCGATGAAGAGATAAGCGTTTCTAAACCCCAGAGAGACCAGCATCAAAGCATTCACAGCCAGGCTGGGGAGGATCATCTTTTTTCCATGCTTGACAAACAAAGCCAGGAACAAGGCTGCTGGGTAAATTTTTAAATGGGTGGCAATCGATAGGAAGATCACTTGCAGCCACAGGGAATCGGGTTTTTTGATCAGCGTATAGATGGCAAGCACGCTGAACATCATCGCAATGCTGTCATAATTCCCCCTTTCGATGCTGAACAAGAAACCATAGCTGGAAAACGTATAAAACAAAATGGTGAAAAACAGGAAAATCGCCATCATGTCGATGAGCCGTTCCTCAATCTTCAATTTTACAAGGATCACATCCCGCACCAAAACGGTAATTAACACCAGGGTCACAATATTGGCGGCAAACAACAGGAGGATATCCACAATGTAGGCAGCATTTTCATTTAGGAGTTGCAAAGGCATAAAGAAGATGTTCGAAAAGGGAGGATAGTTAGAGTGCATTTCAACGTAGATATTATGGCCTTCCAAAACCATCTTCGGGTCCGCATAAATGCCAGTCCGAAAGTCCACTCCAACCGGGTTGATCAGGGGAAAGGGATCCTCGATCACCATCTCCCAGCAGGTGCAGTTGAGATAGCCAAAAACGTTGTTCAAGAAATAAATCATAGCGACAGCACTGCCGATGAAAATGATCAAGCTAAAATAGCGCTGATGGGTTGTGAGGTCCAACACCTTATCCGGTCCAATGCGGAATTTGAAGACCTTCTGAAGGGCGAATAACAGCGCAAACAAAAGGGCAGCGATAGTTAAACAAATTGCGAAAACAATCAACACCTTGACGGCTGTGCTTCTGCCCGTGAAAGACCGCTCACCTAGCACAAGGGGTGTGATGACATTAAACAATGGAAATGTCAGAATGATCCCGCCAAGGATGGCAATTAACAAGCTATTTGCTAAATGGGATTTCTGAGAGGTTTCGTCAGGGTCATTGTCCTCTGGTTTCATCCGGATTCCCTCCATGTGCTGTGCATTGATCAATGTCAATTATTTTGACTTTCTCAAATTTGATGATACACCCAAATGCTAAATCGAACAACCAAAGAATACGATGCCTGTTCGCGTCACGCCTCAATGGGCTGAAAACACCGAAATCGCGCCTGGATGTTATAATCTTTGGGAGGTATTTATTACAATGAAATTATCAGTCCTGATCCCTGTTTACAACGAACGCCGCACCCTCCGAGAAATTGTCAACCGTGTCCTCCAGCAGCACATTGAGGGGGTCGACGAAATGGAAATCGTCATCGTGGACGACCATTCCACGGATGGCTCAGACCAAATCATACGTGAGCTACAGGAGGAGTACCCGCAAATTATCAATCCCATCTTGCTGGAAGAAAACCAGGGCAAGGGCAATGCCATTCACACCGCCATCCAGGTAGCCAGCGGCGATATCGCCATCATTCAAGACGCTGACCTTGAATACGACCCCGCGGATTACGAAATTGTGCTCAAGCCTATTATCGAGGGCGAGGCGGACGTGGTTTACGGATCAAGGTTTGCAGCCCGGGAGGAACGGCGTGTGCTTTATTTTCGGCACAACCTTGCCAACCGCTTCCTGACCTTCATGAGCAATCTCTTCACGGATTTGAACTTAACGGACATGGAAACCTGCTATAAAGCCTTCCGACTGCAAGTGGCAAAGACCATCCCCATCCGTTCGAAGCGCTTCGGCATCGAACCTGAACTCACCGCCAAATTCGCCAAGCGGAAACTGCGCATCTTCGAAGTGCCCATCAGTTATTATGGGCGGACCTACGCCGAAGGTAAAAAAATCACCTGGAAGGATGGGATGGCTGCCCTGGGCACCATTTTTAAATACTGGGTCATCGATGATATGTTTGAGGGCGATTATGGCCATAAGGACCTGATCGACATGGAAGCCGCGCCCAAGTACACAGAGTGGACCTTAGAGCGCACCAAACCCTATGTTGGGGAACTGCTGTTGGAAATCGGTTCTGGGATTGGCAACAACGTGCGCATTCTGATGCAGTACACAGATGTGATCGCCACAGAAATTGAACCTGTTTACCTGGAAGTGCTGCGCAATGCTTATTTGAACACGCCCGGGGTAGAAGTCTACGCCTGGGATGCCACCCAACCCCCGCCTGACGACCTGCCTCAACCCGATTCGATTCTATGCTCTAATGTCATTGAACATGTCGAAGATGACCGGGTGGTCATACAAAACGCTGACCAATTGCTCAAACCCGGTGGGCGGATGATTTTCATCGTACCCCGAGGACAAAACCTCTATTCCAGCCTTGATGCCGCCATTGGTCACTACCGGCGCTACGATAGGGATCAAATGTGCGCCCTGTTTGAGGAACTTGGCTACAAGATTGAGGAGTGCTTTACCCTGAACAAAATCGGCGTGATCGGTTGGTGGTATCGCGGCAAAATCGCCAAACAAGAGGTGATCGGTCGCGTTGGGTTGAAAGCCTTCAACATGCTGGTGCCCATCTTCAAGCTAATCGATCCTATTCTGCCCTGGAAGGGGCTTTCGTTGGTGGTAGTGGCACGGAAACCAGGGAATTAGGAGCTAGGTATTCGGTATTAGGCATTAGGAACGGCAACCCTCATGCTTTCCCAAATTAATCTATATCACCGTAGGGGCGGACCTGCCTAAGCCCCCCATAGGGGGTAGAATCCGCCCAAATTTTTGCATCCAAAAAATTTAGGGGCGATGCACTAAGTGCCGAGGAATCGAAGGCAGCATCGCCCGAAGATTAAATTAAATTCTTCTCACTAGGCTGGACCTGCTCGAGCCCCACCCTAACATTCAAATACGGTGATATTTGCACAAAAGACACCCTCACAACCAACCAAAAAGACGCCCGAATGGGCGTCTCTCTTTACTTTTCCGACTTGCTCAACCTTACGCTGGCCAAATTTTACGACCACCACCCGGTGGGGTGATTGAATCGATCATTTCCATTTCATCGTGGGTCAATTCTGGCATCAGGGCAGTTTTCACGTTTTCTTTGAGCTGTGAAATGCGTTTCGCCCCTGGGATGGCCAGGGTCACAGCGGGGTGCTGCATGGTGAATTGAATCGCCAATTGCGCCAGGGAACGTCCGTTTGCCAAAGGTTGTAATTTTTCAACCTTCTCCAGGTCATTTAAGAATATCTGGTGCTCATCCTCATTTTCGATCCAATTTTGACGAAAATCGCCATCTTCAAACCGGGCATCCTTGGAAAATTTTCCGGTCAGAATGCCCATGGCCAGGGGACCGCGCACCAAAACGCCTAGATCATTTTCCATGGTATATGGAAAGATGTTCTTTTCAGGCGTTCGATTGAGGATAGAGTAGTCAATCTGCAGGGTAGATGCTTTGTTATCGGCGTTGAAAGCTTGCAGGTATTCAAAATCACTCGTGCTGACGCCATAAGCCCGCACCTTCCCTTGCGCTTGCAGCTTTTGAAATCCCTCTACAAAGACTTCCATATTGGTTTCACGATAATCAATATGGCATTGAATCACGTCCACATAATCCGTCTGAAGCCGTTCCAGGTTGCTCTCCACACCGGCAACCAATTTGTCCACCGTATCATATTGGCTGACCTGGTTTTCTCTGTCAAATCCGACCCAGCCAATTTTTGTCGCCACGATGAATTGATCTCGTCTGCCTTTCATCGCTCGGCTAAGCAGTTTCTCACTGTGGCCCATCCCATAAACATCTGCTGTATCAAAAAAATTTATACCCAAATCAAGGGCAGCATCGATCATGTCCAGCGATTCCTGGTCGTCAACTTCCCCCCATTCATCGCCACCAATCGCCCACAATCCGACACCAATCTTGGTGACTTCAATGCCTGATTTTCCTAAAATTCTTTTCTCGATTTCTGTCATTCGTCCTCCTTAATATCTAACACTACCTCTACATTATAAAAATTTCCTAAACATTTATTACCAAGCCCGTATAAAGAACCTGCAAGCGGTCTCCTAGCACCTCTCCTAAAACCGCCGCAGCATGATCGCCGGTACAATGCCCGGTGATGATGATCGGAATATCCATTTCTAAGAGTTTTTCACCGATCTGTCGTACAGCGGTATCCTTTTCGTGTTTAAGATGAAAACCGCCAATCACCGCTTTGATGGGTTTGCCCGGAAAAGCCTGTTTCACAGCGGCGATCATATTCAGCACGCCATTATGGGCGCATCCAGTCAGGATCACCAGGCCATCCGCCTCTTCCAAGACGGTTACCATCTCATGTTCAAAGGTATCTGGCTTGGTCTCACCCCCAAAACGCATTTTCAACCGCTGATCGCCATTGGGTTTGTCATATTCATAAGGAATGTCGGTCAGCAGATGCAGCCCCGGGGCAACTTCTTGACTTGTGTTAACAGTTACAATGCGATCTTTATGCTGCTTTATTAAGCCACGATCTAAGCCAATATATCTTTCAGGCGCCGATTCATCCACAGCAATGAAGTCGGCATCCACCGAAGAACGCATATATACTGGTGCTGTCTCATTTTCTCCAAAAAAGCGCCTGAGCCCACCGCCGTGGTCATAATGATGATGGGAAATCGCTAAAACCTCAACACGCGCCAGGTTAATGCCCATTTGAGCAGCATTTTCAGCAAAATTCTCAGATTGCCCAACATCAGACAGGTAAATATGGTCACCCAGCTCAATATAAAAGGACTCGCCGTGTTCTGCTTTGAGCGCCGGCTGATCCTGATTGGGGTGATTTTCAACCAAAGTCGTTATTTTCATAGCACTCTCCATCCAATTATTCAATCTCTATTTGATTATAGTCCAACATGAAAAAGGCTCTCCAAAAATCCTTGGATTGCAAGCTACAAGAAGCAACTAAAATATTTTGGTTCAAGTAGGTCTCGTATGGTTGGGCCAGCAACCTACGTGACAAAAACGTCAAAAACTCCTCAAAATTGTGAACAATACAATAACGAAAAATTATGTCAGGTTGGAAACCTAACCTAAAAAGATTTTTAATTTTATTGTATGGTGGGGCTCTGTACCCACCCTTTTTGGTTGATGACTAAAATGAATTTTTTTGACAATGCACAACTTATCAATAAACCAAATAAATGTCACATTCAAACCAAATATCACCAATCTGCACAATTCTCTCTTAATTTAAAAAAGGTGAGCTTTTTTAAGCCCACCTTCATCACATTTTTTCCTCTTGTTTAACTGCGCAAGGCTGCGTCCAATTCTTCCCCTAACAAATGCACAATCTTATTGCGGATTTTCTGCACTTCCTTATCCGTCAGGGTGCGGTCTGGCGCCATATAGGTCAGGCTGAATGCCAGGCTCTTTTTTCCCTCGCCCAGTTGCTTTCCGCGGTAAATATCAAACAGCTGAACCTTCGTCAAATATTCACCCCCACCCTTCCGCAAGACATCTTCAACCTTGGCTGCGGAGACATCTTCGTCCACCACCACTGCCAGGTCTTCCAGTACAGGCGGGTAAGTAGGCGCTGGTTCCACATCAAATAGAATCCGTGATTCTGCTAAGATGGGTGCCAAATCAAATTCCGCCACAAATACTGGGGGCTCTGCTAACTCGTAATTTGCTTTGACGAGGGGGTGCAATTCACCCATAACGCCAACCACCTTATCACCGATCAGGATCTCAGCGGTTTTCCCAGGATGCAAGCTGGGGTGTTGCCCCGCTCGATATTGAATGTCATCAATGTGCAGTCCCTTCATCATGCCCTCAATGATGCCTTTCAGATCATAGAAATCCATCACATCGGGTTGATCTCCTTGCCAGGAGGATAAATCGCGCTGACCGGTGATGCCAATCGAGAGCATAACCTTTTCTTCAGGCAATTGCTGACCTTCGATGGGCAAAAATATGGGTCCAATTTCAAACAATGCCAACCTGGGGCTGAGGTTGCTGTTGTATTCCAATATTTCCAATAGCGTTGCCAGAATACTGCGCCGCATCACCCGCCGCTCAACAGAGATCGGGTTCCGAATTTCAATATATGCTTCCTTGGGGGGCTCATAATCGGGAGGAAATCTGCGTAACTCACGCTCCGGCGATGTCATCCTATAGGCGTTTAACTCCTGCAATCCCAAGTTGACCAACAAATCCCGCAAGGTCTCTTCCATCACTTTTTCTTGCTCAACTTGTTGGGGCGGCAGAGGTTGATTCAGGCGTCGGGAGGGGATCTTGTCATAGCCATAAATCCGGCTGATTTCTTCCAAAAGGTCCGCGCGACCCACAAGCCCTTCGTTGATGTCCACGCGGTGGTCAGGTGCTTTCGCGGTAATCCATTCACCATTCACTTCATACTTAAATTCTAATCGCCGCAAAATCTCAACGATTTCTTGCGTCTCAAGTTCCGTTCCCAGGTTGTCGTTCACCCAACTGGTGGTGATAGTCACCCTGGGGTCCGCCGGTGGATTCGGATAATTATCTAATAAGCCCTGAGCAATGGTCCCCCCACCCCATGCTTGCATGCGTTTAAGGCATAGGCGCACGCCCTTATCCGCCATTGCGGGGTGAATACCCCGGCTGAAGCGATACACGGCTTCCGAATTGATTTTCAGCTTGCTTACGGTCTTGCGCATGTTGATGAAGTTCCACGAAGCACCTTCAAGCAAAACCTTGTTCGTGTTAGGCTGCACTTCGCTCTCTTCACCGCCCATCACACCAGCCAAGGACAGCGGTCCAGCGGTGTCAGTCACCAATTCGATTTCTGGGTCCAGGGTGTGCTTGACCCCATCTAGAGTGGTCAGCGTTTCTCCGGGTTCGGCTGTGCGGGTGATGATGGTCGGCGTTTTCCCGCCAGCTCGATCCACCAGGATATCGTAATCAAAGGCATGTAGCGGTTCACCGAGCTCAAGCATGACGTAATTGGTGGCGTCCACAATGCAATTGATCGGCCGCATCCCCGCCAAGTTCAATCGTCGGCGAACCCAATAGGGCGAGGGTTGCGTTTCAATCCCTTCAATATAACCCAACACAAAACGGGGGTTGAGCTCCGGGTCTTTGATCTGAATATCCGCCAACTTTTCAATCGGCGGACCGCTCATCTGGAGGGTATCATCCGGATAGCGTAGTTCTTTACCCCGAGCGGCGGCAATCTCACGCGCCATGCCTAAAAGGCTAGCATTGCGCACCATATTGGGGGTGATATCCACTGATAGAACCGCATCGCCCATATAATCCACCAGGGGCATCCCGGTTGGGGCATCATCATCTAAGACAATGACGCCTTCATGGGCATCAGAGATACCCAGCTCTTTTTCCGAGCAAATCATCGAGAAGGATTCCACCCCTCGGATTTTCATACGCTTGAGGGTGGTCAGCTGGTAGCCGGGTTGATGGCCATCATAGAGGGTAGCGCCCTCCCGAGCATAAGCGACTTTGAGGGGGCGCTCGAGGGGACCTTTGCCCTTATAGTCATAAAGGTTTGGGGCACCGGTCAGGACGATGATTTCCTCCTCGCCGTCGTTCAGTCGGCACAGCACAAGCCGATCCGCATTGGGATGGGGCATGACCTCATCCACCTGGGCGACGATGAATTTTTCCGCCGGCCAGGATAGACCCGTGTACTTGAATTCATGTTTCTCTCCGGGCGGCATCGGCAACCCCACCAGTCGGACCTCCTCAACTTCCAGCCCGACCATGGTCATCACCTTTGCCAGTTCCTCAATCCCCATATCGTCAATATCAACGTAATCGTTCAACCAAGTTAAAGGTACTTTCATATTTTCCTCGTGTTCGTATCTAATTTCAGTGTGAATGAGTTCTAAGTGAATTGTGAATAGTGAATGGTGAATAGGGCGTTAATTTTCATGTTAATTATCCAGGTTATCGCTTCCATCCAACAAATAATCTGTGTTTGATTCATGAATTTCTTTAGCGCCGGGTTCATTCAAACCAGTCTTACTTTGTCTCAAATAATTTATATACCCGTGAATTAGCTTCAAGACATCATTCATCTTCTCTTCAATCAATGATTTGACCTCATCAGTTAGATAATTTTGACTAAATGAGAGATCGATATGGCTTGACAATTCCATCAAAGACCCTCGAGCTAGATAACAGAATCGAATCGATTCTTGATAATAATAACGGCCATAACCCTCAGCAATATTTGCAGGGATACTGGCTGCAGCCCTTCTCATTTGAGAAGCCAAACCATATTTTTCTTCGTCAGGTAAACTCGGAAGCGCATATTGATAAACCATTTCAGCAAGTTCTTGTGCAAATTTGTAAACCGTTAACCTGTTTAATTCTTCAATAACCATTTTCTTATCTTTACTCCCTATTCACTACTTACAATTCACTACTCACTATTCACTACTCACCAATCATTACTACTAAAATTGCCTCAAAAACCTAATATCATTATTCCTAAAGTGGCGGATGTCATCGATGCGGTAACGCATCAGGGTGCTGCGGTCGATACCCATGCCGGCTGCAAAGCCGGAGTAGACCGCTGGGTCGTAGCCGCCATATTCCAGCACCACCGGGTGCACCATCCCGCACCCACCGATTTCAAGCCAACCAGTCTCCTTGCACACCGGGCAGCCCTCGCCGCCACACACAAAGCAGCCCACATCCATCTCAGCGCTGGGCTCCGTGAAGGGAAAGTGTGATGGCCGTAGGCGCGTGCGGGCATCTTCACCAAACATACGGTGAGCAAAATCATCCAAGGTGCCCTTAAGTTCAGCAAAGGTAACCTTCTCCCCAACAACCAGCACCTCCACCTGTGCGAATTCAATCTCGCTGCGTGCGGAGAGCTGCTCATAGCGCATCGTGGTGCCTGGAAGAATCGCTCGGATTGGCTCCGGCGCATGCTCACGCATCACGCGGATCTGACCAGGGGAGGTATGTGTGCGCAATAAAACACCCTCTTTGGTCGTGTAGAAGGTATCCCACATGTCCCTGGCAGGGTGATAAGGCGGCATATTGAGAAAGGTGAAGTTGTAATCATCCGTCTCCACCTCTGGGGAATAATAAACCTGGTATCCCATATCCCCAAAGATGCGGTAAATCCGACGCAGAACTTGGGTCAGGGGGTGTAAGCGTCCCCTTTCTGCCGGGCGCCCAGGGAGCGTCACATCCAGCTTTTCTGTTGCCAGTGTTTTTTGCAGGGCTTCCGCTTCTAAACCTTGGCGTTTTTCTTCCAAAGCAGTCTCCAGGGCTTGACGCACTTCATTGGCGGCCTTGCCCATCACCGGTCTGAGTTCCTTATCCAGCTTGCCCATGCTGCTAAAGACAGCCATCACAGGTGAACTGCGCCCCAGGTTTTCCACCCGCCAGGCTTCTAAGGCTTCCGAACTGGTAACCTCAGCCAGGGCAGCCAAAGCCTCCGATTGGATATCTGCCAATTTGGCCATTTCAGTTTCTTTATCTGTCATGTTTTTTCTACCTCCACATCAAAATAATTGCTGCGTTCACAAGGCTAACCCGGTTTAAAAAATAAACCCATCCTCGTAAAAGGACGGGTTGACCGCGGTACCACCTTTTTTGATCGCGCAGGGTCTCTGCTCGATCCACTCAATCCAACAGCTTTTCAGCGATTGGTGCCCCAGTTAACGTTGGGTAAACGGCTCAGACTACCAGATGTGTAACAACCTTCACCTGAGCAGCTCAGAAGGGAACTTCAGTTGGGTTTAGAAGGATGTAGGTCTCAGTCTTGCCCACATCGCCCTGTCAGCTTCCGCCAGCTTACTTTCCTTCGTCATCGCCGATGCCATATGTTGACATTTATATTATCGCAAAAATCAGGTCTTTAGTCAAGTATTCGAGAGTGAATAGAATTTTCAATTATAGGCTATTCTCGTCGCCTCATCGCACATCGTGTCCTTCAAGCGTTCTTCCCAGGCGGGATCCTCCCAGGTGCCCAATGACCGGTGCATATCCAAGTACTTTTGGGGAATAGGATGCGTTCCTAAAACGACTTCAACCGGATAGCGATTTTCAAGAAATTGCTTAAAGGTGTCGATATACGGGCAAGGTGGATACCCCACCAAGAATCCAGTCGCCAGGTGAATCACCCGCACGCCGTTCTTCACCATCTCATCGCCAGCGTATTCGATGTTGCCCCCCGGGCAACCATTGCAGGTGGTGTAACCGACCAGTTCAATTTCTTCATTTTTATAACGGCTGAAAGCACCCTCACGATTGCGCATGGACCGCAGGCATTTTCCACCCGCGCAGGTGCGGTACCGATCGCAAATAATGATCCCAATTTTTGTTTTTGACATACCCTATCTCCCTTTATTAGTTTGAACCCGAATAATTTGTAATGCGCCCATGCCAAGCATGGTCACAATCCCTTAATCAGTTAAGTTAATTGTAAATCCATTTAAGAAATATTCCACTCAAGAATTGACAGGACTTTCGATTTGAAATATACTATACCCCAGTATAGATTATCGAGGATTTTAAGCCTATGCCACTTTATGAATACCACTGCAACCATTGTGGAAAAGAATTCGAGAAATTGATGCGCTTTTCCGACCCTAATATCAACGCCCCACAATGCCCCAATTGTGAGTCGGATCTGACTCAACGCCTGATCTCCAGAGTGGCTTCTTTTAATAATGCCAATTCAGGGGCTTCAAGCGGGGCTTCTTGTGGATCATCCGGCGGATTCACCTGAGCTGGATAACCCCTATCAGACCGGCGGTCTGAGTGAAAGTAACTTATTATGATTAAAATCGAAAATCCTGACGTAAAGAACCAGTTTAAACACAGGCTCGCGCGCATCGAAGGTCAATTGCGAGGGGTGCAAAAGATGGTTGATGATGGACGTGATTGTAAGGACATCCTCCAGCAGCTTATGGCAGTCCGGGCAGCCCTGCAATCTGCGAGCCTGACCTTCATCCAGGATGTTGCCCAGGATTGTGCCCTCAACCAGGAAAACACCGATAATCCCAAAGCGCAATACGATCAGATGATGGAACTGATCCAACTCTTGGGCAAAGTTTCTCAATAATTCAAGTTTAGGAGATTTTATGGCAGCCAATACAACACTAAGATGGCTTCAAGACGGCAAACGTTTTGTATCTACTGATTCCACAGGTCATTCCGTGACTTTATCAGCACCGCAGGATAATTTCGGGATGAAACCTTCGGAACTGATCCTTTCCGCGCTGGCTGGATGTGCATCGATTGATGTCATCAACATTTTGAGCAAAAAACGCACGCCCCTCACATCTCTAGAGGTCAATATGACCGCGGATCAAGATGAAGATCCACCTTGGACCTTTCGTAAGATTCATATGAAGTTTATAGCTAAAGGAATGGGTCTCACAGCCAAAAACCTTGAACAGGCGATCCATCTGTCGGAAGAAAAATATTGTTCTGTCGCAGCCACCCTGCGTGGTGTTGCGGAAATCACCACCAGTTACGAAATCCTGGAAGACTGAAATCCCGTTTGGCTTTAATGAGTTTCGCCGCTTAAGGGTTTAAACCCTTCACCCAAAGCTTCTTGCGCCTGACCGATCACCATAAAGGCATGAGGGTCGATATCGTGCACTAAAATTTTCAAGCGGTTAATCTCCATCCTGGCAACTGTACAGTAAATTACAGCTCTGGTCTCCCCCGTATAGCCCCCTGTTCCTGAAAGAATAGTCACACCACGTTCCAAATCATTCATAATCGCCTGGGTCACTGTTTCCGTTTCCGTTGTCACAATGATGGCTGTGCGGATGATATTGGTACCCTGTAAGGCAAATTCTGCGGCTAAGCCGCTTACGTAAATAAGAACAAGCCCATACAAAGCCTTTGTCCAGCCAAATATAAAACCAGCGCCAAAGACCACCACCGAATCTGTGATCAAATAAGCCTGGGAGATGGTAATCCCGGAGTAATGGTTGAGAATGCGGCCAAGAATGTCAGTTCCGCCGCTTGTTCCGCGTCCTCGGTAGACAATTCCCAACCCAATTCCCAACAAGAGTCCGCCATACAGGGTGTTGAGGACCATATCCGTCGTAACCGGGTCACTCGGCAGGAAAAAGACCAGGCTATCCGTGAAGATAGAGAAAGACAGGATGGATAAAATAGTCCGAACCGTGAAGCGAGGTCCGCCCAAGTATCGCCAACCTAGAATAAACAGGGGGATATTACCTAAAAGAACCATCAACCCAATCGGAAAAGCCGTGTAATGGTTGAGCAGTTGTGCCAGGCCGCTGACCCCCCCACTGACCAGGTCCGCCGGTACGAGGAAAAGCCGGAGTGCCAAAGCCTGGATAAAGGCACCTATTAGGATCAATAAATAATCCCACAAAGCGCGTTTTGTAAATTCAATTTGCGAAAAATAATGCTTAATTTGTGACAGGGCTTGTTTCATAAATTTCCACTGATTGTTTATGTAGGGTCCAAATTGACAACCTTTCTATTATACTCCCCATAACAACGACTGCATTAAGAAATATTTTAATCTCAATCGATTAAACACCCTCCCAAAGAATAAACGATAACCTTATCACCTTCGTTTTTTCGAATATTACACCTGCAAGATAGCGCTTAGAAAAAGGCAATAAATTCCCATAGCCTAATAATTCGCCAAAATTATGAATCTATAACGAATTTTAAGGATTTCCCAAGATACGCCTTGACATCGAACGTATGTTCGTGTATCATTATCTTAAATAATTAGCACAAATGATCAGTAAGATGATAAGGAGCCTGATATGATGGCAAGACGCAAAGCTGGGTTGGGTGAAAGACACAAGAAAATCCTAAAATTCCTGGAAAAATTTCAGACTGAGAATGGTTATCCCCCATCTATTCGAGAAATTGGTGAGAATACGGATATTAGTTCAACGTCAGTTGTAAATTATTACCTCAATCAGCTTGAAGAGATGCATTATATTGAGCGTGAAAGCAACGTATCACGGGGTATCCGGTTGGTGCGCAATATTGAAGGCAAGCTCATCAACGCAGCTCAAAAAATCACCGAGATGTTCAGTGTCCCCGTTGTTGGGCGGATTGTCGCCGGTGAACCGGTGCCAGTGCCTGCCTCAGATTTTAATTATTTTGATCAAGAAGATGCTGTTGACATCGCCCGCAGTCTCCTACCGTTGCGGCAAAAAACTGATAATTTATTTGCCCTCCAGGTTCAGGGTGATTCCATGATCGATGCCATGGTCAACGATGGCGATATTGTGATCATGCAGCCAATCACACAGGCGGAAAACGGCGAAATGGTCGCCGTGTGGCTTTCCGACCGAGATGAAACGACTCTGAAGTACTTTTTTGCAGAAGATGGGCGGATCCGCTTACAACCTGCTAACCCATTGATGAAACCCATCATCATCGAAGACCCTGCCACAGTGAGCGTCCAGGGCAAAGTTGTCCTGGTCATCCGCCGGATGGAAGCGGCTTAAAGGCAGGTCAGGTTTCCTATCCGATAAAAGCAATCGGATCTTCGTACCCGACAATATTTATCACACACAATCGTATGGCGGCTTGAAAACCTTAAGCCGCCATTTGATTTTCACATTACGAATTGGTGATGTTATATGGTTTTATTGATTTTATATTTTACTTGTCACGTAGGTTGCTGACGCAACCATAAATGACCTAGAAAGCCATTTGTGACCTTCCGAAATTAAACACAATAAGGGCGACGCGTGCGTCGCCCCTACGTTTGGATGTAAATTGATGTAGCTTTATTTATTGAAGAACGACTTCTGCGCCAGCCGCTTCAAGTTTTTCCTTGGCGTCTTGAGCAATATCTTTGCCGACAGCTTCAAGGACTTTAGAATCGGCAGTTTCAGCCAAATTCTTGGCATCAACCAGACCCAAATTCGTCAGTTGGCGAATAACCTTGATGGTTTCAATCTTCTTCGGACCGGGGCCCTTGATGATGACATCAAATTCGGTTTGTTCTTCGACTTCTTCTTCAGCAGCGGCGGCAGGGCCAGCAGCCATAGCAGCAACAGGCGCTGCAGCGGAAACGCCCCATTTTTCCTCTAACATTTTAACGAGTTCAGCGGCTTCCAAAACGGTAAGTTCGCTCAGTGCGTCCATTAATTTTTCTAAATCAGCCATTTTAATTTTCTCCTAGCAAAATAATTTTTTGTTTATCGGGTTCTATAACACCCATTGTTAATTTTTCTAATTTTTTCTATCAGGCAGCGCTTTCAGCAGCCTTTCCTTCTTCTGAGAAGGCTTTGACAACCGCAGCCATAGAACGGGCGGGTTCAGCCAAAGTGCGGACAAGTTTCGTGGCAGAGGCCATCACGGTGCCCAGCAACATAGCACGCATAACAGGCAGTGTGGGCAGGTCAGCCAGAGATTTCACCTGTTCAGATGAGAGCATCGTCTGATCCATGTAGCCAAGCCGAATATTGAATATGTTGGCTTTTGAGAGATCGCTCATCACTTTCGCAACGCTGGGAGCATCGCTAAACGCAAAACTCACCATGTTATTTTCTTCCCAAAAACCCTCACCATAGTCAAGCCCTTTTTCATTCATGACAAGTTTAAAGAGTCGATTTTTGACAACGTGCATCTCGCCATTGACCTCGCGTAATTGACTTCGAGCCTCATCAATATCCTGCATGCCCATGTTTTTATAAGACATCACAAAAAATGCTTTGCTGTTGTCAATCCATTCACGATATTGTTCAACCATGGCTTCTTTTTCTTTTCGAGTAAACGCCAATGTGTTCACCTCCTTCCAGTGATAATTTCTAATCGTACTAAATTTTTAAACAATAGAAGTCTTTGCCTCAATTTTTCGCTGAGGCAAAGACTTCTTAGGATGACACCACTTGGCATCAAGACTTTTATGTCTGCCCTCACCTCGGCGGGATTTTAAGCGCCCTCAGGCGCACCTGCTTTCTTCAGCGAAGATTTCTTTATTTACTTGTTAAGTTCGCGTCACGTATTATAGCACAAATAATTGGGCTTACAAAGTGATCGAAGAGGCATAAGGATCAATTTTTATGCCGGGCCCCATTGATGAAGTCACAGTCACACGACGGATAAAGTTGCCGCTGGCACCTGCTGGTCGTGCTTGACGGACTGCACGCATGAAGGCTACAAAATTTTCAAGCAATTCTTCGGTTGTAAAAGATACTTTACCGATTGGCACATGAATATTAGCCGTTTTATCTAACCGAAACTCAATCCGACCAGCTTTAGCTTCTTTAATTGCATCAGCGATATTATCGCCCTGAACAACTGTTCCAGCTTTGGGGTTGGGCATCAAACCGCGGGGGCCTAAAATTCGGCCTAAACGACCAACGGTTCCCATCATATTGGGGGTTGAAATAGCGACGTCAAATTCCGTCCAACCACCTTGAATTTTGTTTACAATATCTTCTGAATCCGCAACAAAATCAGCGCCAGCTTCTCGAGCAGCCTCAGCATCATCACCCTGGGCAAATACCAACACGGTGACCTGTTTACCAAGGCCGTTCGGCATCACCACAACATCGCGAATTTGCTGATCCGCTTGGCGAGGATCCAGCCCTGTGCGCACATGCACTTCGACTGTCTCATCAAAATTTGCAAAACTAAGCTCTTTGAGCAAGGTTAAAGCTTCGACCGGTCCGTATAAATTTTCTCGATCGACCTTTTGCCGTGCTTCAAGATATTTCTTTCCATGACTTGCCATGATAACTCCTTTGTGGTTTTAACGGGTTATAGCCCTCCCACTCAAATCTATTAGTCCTCTACAACAATAATTCCCATGTTATTAGCGGTGCCCTCGATCTGGCGCATGGCGCCTTCAATGTCAATCGCGTTCATGTCATTGAATTTTTGTTCGGCAATTTCACGAACCTGGGATCGAGTAACAGTCCCAACTTTTTCTCGATTGGGTTCTCCGGATCCCTTTTCAATCCCAGCAGCCTTGCATAACAAAATTGCGGCTGGTGGTGATTTTAATTGGAAGCGAAATGAACCATCTTGAAAAATTGTGATTTCCGCTGGGATAATTTCGCCCGCTCGAGAAGCGGTACGTCCATTGTAATCCTTGCAGAACGCCATTATATTGACACCATGCTGCGCCAAAGCGGGCCCAATGGGGGGTGCCGGATTGGCTTTACCAGCCTGGATTTGTAATGTTACAACTGCTTTTACTTTCTTTGCCACTTTATGTCTCCTTTGTGGTTTTAGCGGGTGTTGACCCTCCCACAATTGACTAAAAAATATTACTAAACTTTTTCTACTTGCAAAAAGTCCAATTCAACAGGGGTTGAACGACCAAAAAAGTTCACCATCACGCGTACTTTTGAGCGTTCCATGTCAATTTCATCAACCGTACCATGAAAATCGTTGAATGGACCATCAACAATGCGGACTTTTTCACCGGGTTTGTAAGTGACCTTAATCGTGGGCGCTTCAGCTTCCATGCGCCGCAAAATCTGAGAAACCTCTTCCGGTCGTAAGGGGATAGGGTCATTGCCCATGCCCACAAAACCGGTCACACCGGGCGTGTTGCGAACCACATACCAACTTTCTTCATTCATCAACATATTAACCAAAACGTATCCGGGGAAAACATGCCTTTCAATAGAACGCCGCTTGCCATCCCGAACCTCAATTTCCTCTTGGGTTGGAATGACAACATCGAAGATCTGATCCTTCATGCCCATCGATTCAATCCGTTGTTCAAGGTTATGGCGTACTTTATTTTCATAACCCGAATAGCAATGGACAACAAACCATGCACGGCCGTCATCCATCTCTTCAGTCGCTTCCGTTGTTTCATCTTCCTCGGAAGGGACATTGAGTTTCTCATCTAAGGGCATCGCAACGTCTTCATCTGACGCGGCTAGATCTTCCGCTTCGGATACGGTTCCTAATTGTTCTTCTTCAGGAACTTTTTCTTCTTGATTATCTGTTGCTGACATAATTTCCTAACTTGACTCTGTAAAGGTCAAAACTTCTTAAAGTGAGACCAAGAAGGTTACCAATCGTGAGAAGGCAAAATCCAATACGCCCAGGAGCAATGCCATCACTACCATCACAACTAGCACCAATCGAGTCATCTTCCAGGCTTCTTCACGAGTAGGCCAGGTGACTTTACGAAGCTCACCAATGGTCTCACGCCAAAAGCGCTGAATCTTTTCTAATAATGATGCTTTTTTCTTTTTAGCCGCCACAAGTATCTCCTTGTTTACGTCCAAAACGCCGCCCAATTAGACGGCGTTGAAAAATCTTAGGCAGGCCAGGTAGGAATCGAACCCACAACCCCCGCTTTTGGAGAGCGGTGCTCTGCCAAATTGAGCTACTGGCCTGTGTCTGTTGCAAAGTTTGCCATGAAGGTTATTCGATAGCTTGACCTCTGCAACCTTATTTGACTTCACGATGCATTGTATGTTCTTTGCATCGCGGACAATACTTTTTCAACTCCATCCGGCTAGGATCATTACGACGATTCTTCTCAGTCGTATAATTCCGCTCATGGCATTCTGTACATTCCAGAGTAATAACCGGTCGGATGCCTTTCTTTTTCGCCATTGTTCTGTAATCATGGTTGTCTCAGTAACTGAGACAACCATGCTTCCTTCCTAAAAATTTTTCTTACGCAATAATCTTTGAAATTACACCTGCGCCAACTGTCAGGCCGCCTTCACGAATGGCGAATTGCGAACCATTCTCCAGGGCCACAGGCACAATCAGTTCAACTTCCATGTTAATTCGGTCGCCAGGCAGAACCATCTCGGTCCCTTCCTTCAAAGTCACCGTCCCCGTCACATCCATCGTCCGGATGAAGAACTGCGGTCGGTACCCACTGAAGAACGCACTGTGCCGCCCACCTTCTTCTCGGGTCAACACGTACACTTCGCCTTCAAACTTCGTGTGCGGGGTGATGCTGCCAGGTTTGGCAACCACCATGCCGCGCTCCACCTCTTCTCGACCAACGCCACGCAGTAACAAACCAACATTGTCGCCTGCCATGCCTTCGTCCAGTAACTTGTGGAACATCTCCACACCCGTCACCACAGAGTTCATGCTCTTCTCTTGCAAGCCCACGATCTCCACAGGATCACCGGTGTGAATGACACCTCGATCAATTCGACCCGTCACCACGGTGCCACGGCCTTTGATCGAGAATACGTCTTCAATCGGCATCATGAAGGGTTTGTCAATCTCTCGTTCCGGCATCGGAATGTAGTTGTCCAAGGCATCCATCAACTCGGTGATGCAAGCATATTCCGGCGCTTCTGGATCGGTTGATTCTGATTCCAGAGCCTTCAAAGCACTTCCATGGATGATCGGAATATTGTCGCCGTCAAAGCCGTAGCCTGTCAGCATCTCACGCAATTCCATCTCCACCAGTTCTAACAGCTCGGGATCGTCCATCATGTCAACCTTGTTCAGAAAGACCACGATCTCTGGCACTTCCACCTGCCGTGCTAACAGCACGTGTTCTTTCGTCTGGGGCATCGCACCATCGGGGGCTGCCACCACTAAGATCGCACCATCTACCTGCGCTGCACCTGTGATCATGTTCTTAATATAGTCACGGTGACCCGGCATGTCCACATGGGCGTAGTGCCGATTTTCGGTCGAATACTCAACATGCGAAATGTTGATCGTGATGCCGCGTTCTTTTTCTTCGGGCGCATTGTCAATCGAAAAGAAATCCATATAATCGGCAAAACCCTTTAATGCCTGTACTTTGGTGATCGCTGCCGTCAGCGTCGTCTTCCCGTGGTCGATGTGTCCCATCGTCCCTACGTTCAGGTGCGGCTTTGATCGATCAAATTTTTCCTTGGCCATATTTACCTTTCTCCTTAGCTAAAAGCCTTTTTATTACTTATTTATTAAATCAAATTTCGGCAGAAAGCCCTCAATGGGATTTGAACCCATGACCTCATTCTTACCAAGAATGCGCTCTACCGACTGAGCTATGAGGGCAGCCGATCCGACTGGAAGCCAGGGCTGCCAGAAGTGGACGGTGTTGGATTCGAACCAACGAAGGCCTGTGCCAACTGATTTACAGTCAGTCCCCTTTGTCCGCTTGGGTAACCGTCCAGGATCAAGCGAGTTGTTACCCGCTCGAGATCGGGGTCGTTTTCTAAAAACCAATCCCGATCGCAAACGTGCAACTTGAGCCGATGATGGGAATCGAACCCATAACCTATCACTTACAAGGCGATTGCTCTACCGTTGAGCTACATCGGCAAAACAATAAATTGTTAAACAACAAATGTTTTTAACCTGCACGATTATACCAAAGCCCAAATCTAAACGCAAGGCTTTTTTATGCAGAAATAATTCACTTGTGTTGCGATTTATGAGTCTATCCGATTTGATTTGAAAGGTCAAGCTGAAGAGACCATTTTTTCGCACGCCAGTAGCGGGAAAATGGCAAATTTATAGCACTTTTTCTATAGTTTCTCGATGGGTCTTGTTGGAAGATCTGGGATGGATAAGGGCAGCCAAACCACAAATGTTGTCCCCTCGCCCTCAACCGATTCCACATCAATTTGACCACCATGGTTCTTGATAATGTTGTTGGCAATTGCCAATCCAAGCCCGAATCCTACATTTTTCTTGGGCAAGGATAAGGCATTTCGACCGCGATGAAAGCGCTCAAATAAAGAATCCAGATCATCGCTGGGAATGCCGATACCCTCATCAATCAATTGAATTTGCACCCACGGAGGGTCAACTTTCAAATCCAACAGGATCTTTCCCCCCTCAGGTGAATAGTTGATCGCGTTGCTGCCAAGATTTAAAAACACTTGTTTCAAGCGATCGCGTACCCCCCTCACCACGGCGGGTTCGATATTCACTATCTGCAAATCATGATGGCCGCCGGAGAGAACCTGCAGTTCTTTAAATACTTCCATTAACAAATCATCGATTTCAACTGGTTTTTTTAACAGCCTTGAATCGTCCATTTCAGTTTGTTCAATTAAGAGCAGGTCTGTGACCAATCTGGTGAGACGATCAACCTCGGTTTCTATGCTGCTGAGAGACTCCTGATCCACAGTCTTCATAATGCGCATCAAACCGACATTTCCTTTAATAACCGTCAATGGTGTGCGCAATTCATGGCTAACATAAGCCATAAATCGGCGCTCCATATTGATTAATCCCTCAAGACGGTCCAGGGTCTTATTAAAATTTACGGTTAATTCGTCAACGATGTCATTCGATTGGCCGCTGACCGGGATCCTTTGTGAAAAATCGTCGGTCGTTGTAATCTGCTGCGTAATTTGTGCAATATCCGTAAGGGGTTTTAAGACATAACGGTTGCTGACCCAGCTGGCAATGCCGGCAACGATAATGGCAATCAGACAAGCAAGCCCAGAAATCAGTCTGAAACTCCATTTTTGTTCACTGACCTGATCTAATTCTAAACCTACACGAAGCCAACCATAGTCGCTGCCACTAATTTTCAATGGATTGACAAAGACTCGATATCGCATCCCATCGACTTTCAATGTCTCAAAAAATGATTCACTGGGTGCGTCCGCATAGGAGTCACTATCCAGCTTAAAATTTGCCCCATCCTTTGAGGACAATAAAAGTTCGTGATTTTGAGACCAGATTTGAAAAAAATAATCTTCCGTGTGGGTAAATGCATCACTGGTGTAAATGATCTCACCCGATTCATTGACCCTTAAAGCATTCAGGACCTGACTGGCTGTAATTTGAAGGTGATCATTGATCACTTTATTGATCGCCAGGTCAAATATCACATTTAACCCAACGACAAGCAATATCAAGACTAAGCTAATCAAGCCGGTAAAAATGAGGGATAACCTCAGTGGAAGTGAAGTTTTTTTCAAACTATTCTTCAGGTTCTCTGAGTACATATCCAACACCACGGACGGTATAAATCAGACGTTGTTCCCCATCCTCTTCTAATTTTTGCCGTAGGTAACGGATGTAAACATCGAGTACATTGGATTCACCCCCAAAATCATAATCCCATACGCGATCAAAAATTGCTTCTCGAGTCATGACCTGGCGTGGATGACGCAAAAACAAATCCAACAAGGCATATTCCTTTGCCGTGAGCACAATCTCACGATCGCCACGATAAGCCTTCCGGCTGGCGCTGTCCAAGGACAAATCCTCAAACTCTAACACTTTGATGCGGTCCACAACGGTTCTGCGAAGTAAAGCCCTAATCCTTGCCAGGAGCTCTTCAATCTCAAAGGGTTTGACCATGTAGTCATCGGCACCTGCATCCAAGCCATCCACACGGTCTTGAAGGGTGTCTTTAGCCGTCAACATCAATATCGGTTGATTGCCAATTTTTTGTAGCCGCTCACATACTTCTAAGCCATCCATTTTAGGCAACATAAGATCCAAAATCACCAGATCCGGCGCTTGCTCAGTGGCTAGTGTGATACCTGCCATACCGGTCATGGCGGTATCAACAATATAACCCTCATAGGTTAAAACTCTGCGCAACACGCGCAAAATTTCCTCATCGTCCTCAATGATTAGAATGCGCTCATCCATTTCTTATCCTTTCTAAAATTCAACCCGGCTTTCTCATTAATCAAATTAAGTCGCTTAATTGTATATTTGTTATAATTTTAACCTAATGTACAATAAATTGCAGCCCAAAGGTATTCCTCTCATCAAACGGTTATTTGATCTCATCATAACCATTCCAGTCCTGCTATGTTTGTCCCCATTTATGCTCATCATCTGGGTCCTGGTCGCCTGGCAGCACGGCCAGCCAGTTATTTTCCGACAAAGACGCCCGGGTTATAAAGGTGAGCTCTTCACTATCTATAAATTTCGAACCATGCGGGACCTGCGAGATGCTCAGGATACCCCCCTTCCCGATGAAAAACGGTTGACAGAATTTGGGCGCTTTTTAAGGAAGTGGAGCCTTGATGAAACCCCCGAGTTTATCAACGTCCTGCGGGGAGAAATGAGCCTCGTAGGGCCCCGGCCCTTGCTGATCGAATACCTGCCTCTTTACGACGAGGAACAAGCTCGACGCCATGATGTGTTGCCCGGGATTACCGGTTGGGCACAAATTCACGGCAGGAATGCGGTCTCATGGCAGGAGAAATTCACCCTCGACGTCTGGTATGTCGATCATTGGTCCCTATGGTTAGACATTAAAATCATTTTCCTAACCATCATCAAGGTGCTGCGCCGGGAGGGTATTTCCCAACCTGGTCAGGCAACGGCTGAGCTATTTAAAGGAAACCCACCCGAATCTTAATTGATGGGTCTTATTAGAGGTAGAAGATACACCTATGGGACGGTTTCAGGAGAAATCAACCCGTTTAGTAAATCCTCAGCAAACTCATCAAATACTTGAAGCCGCCCTTGTGAAATTAATCCCTCTTCTGTGGAAGTGACTACCATTTTAACGGGCACATCATGGTTGCCTTCTCCCTCAAGCAGTAAGGGAAAGATTTCTTCCAAGGCGGATTCAACATCAGGTCGAACTGTCCCTGCCCAATTGTTCCGCACCAATTGCATCCACGAATGGTGATACAGCGAAGTATCACTGACAAACATCCCATCCCAATCCTGGAGGTAGGTAAACAATTCCGTTGATGCCAAGCGACTGTCTACGAAAAGCACCTCGATCTCCTTTGCCATCAACCCATCTACAATTGGCTCAAAATCTGACGATGTGTAATCTGTAGGCAGTGTCTCCCATTGGGGAAAAGGATTATATGGCGGATAGAAAGGACGGCAATCGCCACAAAAAAAACGGGCACCGTTGACAAAGATTTCTGTCAGGGTTTCGCTTTCTTCAACGTCCGAGGGGATCAGGGCAGCTACTTTGTAATCCTCAGAAATCAATGCGCTTAAATAACCAGCCATGAAGACTTGCTGTTGGTTAACCGCTTCTTGCGCGCTAATCAGGCTCAGATTTTCACTGGGACTGAACCCGGGATGATCAACAGCGACAAATTGCACCTCGGGATGTCTGGCAGCAATGTCCGGCAAATCGTCGGTTGGGCAAGTGCTGACAACAACTTTAATATTCTTCGAGGCTAAATCGTCTTCAATAATTTCCACTGAGGTAATCAAATCCATGCGATATCTGGAAACCAATCTATCAATCATCATACGCGCATAAGAATGGATTTCCCCATCATCCCAGGCATCTGGGTCACTCAATTCATCCCCTTCTCGATTGCTGACCATCAACACCTTCGGTGTTACAGATGTCACCGTCGGCGATATGGGCGAACTTGAAGGTTGCTGGGTTGGAGAATCCGTCGCAAGGGATGTTTGTGTAGCGGTTTCCGTGATGACAGGCTCACAGGCTGCTAACAAGAGTGCCACGATGAGCAGCATGACATGAGTTAAGTAAATTGAGAATTTCTTTGTTTTCATCGTTGCGCTACTTTCTTATACTCCGATCCTAATTTAGCCTCATTGTTGATATCTTACTATGAAAAAAAAATAACGCAAATTCAATGGGACGTGTATAATAAAATTGCAAGGGATAATTTCTAAAATTGGAAATAGATTGGAGGCATCCCATTGCCCGACCCCAACAACGACGCTCTGCCAAAGGATTTGACTGACCTGCCGCCCGCTAGACAGCGCCATATCCGGCTTCATCCTAAAGCAGCTTCAATTGCAGAACGTCAGATTTTACAGGACTTCCTCATTTCACTAACGTCGCCAAATCTAAATTTTTTCTTGTTTTCTTTTCTTTCAGCTTCAGCTTTGGGTTTAGCCCTTTTTCTCAATCAACCCGCTTTCTTATACGTCGGAATTGTCCTATCTCCGTTTTTATCCCCCATTTTTGGCTTAGCTTTGGTGCCGTCTCACCTCAAACTCAACCCCGGCATCAAAGCTTTCATTAGTTTGGCGGTCCACCTGGGGTTAATTTTTATTGCAGGTGTGATTGCGGGTTGGCAACAAAAGACCGGGCAGATTGACCAACTGGGTTTAGACCGATTTGGGGGACTTTACTGGCTTGACTTGATTATCCTTGCTGTAAGCTCCTTCCTTGCCGCTTTGACCATCATTAGAAAAGGTGAACTTGCCCGGCTGATCGGCATCTTGTTATCTTATGAGATTTTGTGTCCGCTGGCTGTCGCTGGATTTTCATTGCCCTTAGGACTCACAAAATTTTGGCCAGGCGCCCTTCTTGTGAGTCTGACCCATTTGTGCGTTGCCATCGCGCTTGCCTTTATTACAGTCCTGGTTCTTAATTTTTCACCGAAAAAAATTGGGGGATGGTTGTTATTTCTAATACCACTCATCTTAACCGCTGTGATGTTAGCCACCAGCGCCAACATTGGCAATCGCAGTTCCAGCATTGACACGCCGTCTGCCTCGGCAACACTGCAAGAAATGCAAGCGTCAGCGACCCGCGATAATAATGTGAGCCTCTCCCCTACAGTGAACGATACTGCCACACAGGCATCAACACCCACCTCTCGTGCGACAGCCACTCAGACCCCTAGGCCAAAACCCTCAACCACCCAAACTCCCACGGCTTCCCCAACCCCATTTTTAGGATTAATTGAGTCAGCCTTAGGGGTTGTTATTCGAGGGGAACCTAATTTCAACGCGGAAGTTATCGATTATGCCAATGATGGCGATGCCATTGAAATCATCAGTGAGACGCTTTCACCCGATGGTGCACGCTGGTATCAGGTCAACGCACGCGGCGATCAAACTGGTTGGATTCTTGCCAATTTAGTCACCATTCCGACCAACACAGCGACTGTTACCCCGTGAAAAAATTATCATCAAAACTTTTTAAGGTCTTTACGGAATTTATCAGTTAATTCGAGAATTTTAAAATTGAAGGGGAACAGAAGAATTATCCCAGCCGAATGCCACGGTTTAAAATAACCAGGTTTTTACAAGGAACCAGCACCTCTTGTTCATTTTCCAGGTAAACAGAGGCAGCGTCATCTGTGAGTTTACTTGGAAAAGTTTGCTGTGCATCAAGCAGCTTTGTTACAATCCCTGTCTGACCCGCTGCTGCGCCTGACAATATCCGCACTTCCTGACCAATCGCCAAGTTCCCTCTGAGGGGTGCATCCTCAACATAATCCCCTTTATCTTGCGGGATAATCACTTCGGGACAGAACTCGTAAAATTCATCCCCTTGGTGGGCATCGATGGTCGCAATTTTCCCTTCATGGGCGTTGAACATCGCCATGGTGAACGTATCCGGTAAATTTTCAACAAAACCTTGCAGGATCAAGACGGGCACGACTGTCTTTTCGAGACTTGGGATCAGCGCAGGCTGACAAAAATTCACGATTAACCCGGAAATCCCTTTGGATACCAAGCCTGAAAGGACTTCTTGGCCTGGGCACAAACCCGTCACAATCACCTGACCGCTCTCTACAATTTCAAGATCAGATAGCTGCAGTGGGCGTTCGGTCGATGATTCAAGCACATGCAAAACGCCTGAGCCCACCTTATTATTCCCCCAAACCCCCTGAACAAGACAGCCCCAGGTCGTGATAACCGCGCCAAATTCGGGAATTATTTTTTCAACTTCACCCGGCATGCCAGCTTTGATGGATGTGGTCATCACCTCTGTTGTGAGCACCACATTGCCTTGATGACATTCAACAAGCTGACCAGCAAGGGGCGCTCTCACCAGGCGAGGAAAGGCACCTTCACACCGGGCAATCACATCCCCTTCTTGTACGCTTTCTCCAATCTGCCGTGTTAAACAAGATTTAACCTCATCTGTCGGTAACCGCAATCCTTGTGCGACATCCAGAACCATGACGCCCCCAGGGAGTGTTCCCTGGGCGATGACCGCTTCCGGTGATACTTTCTCACCCTTGTTAACAAGAACTTGTCCGGGAAAGGGCAGCTTGCGAGTTCGGCGGATCGTCACATGCGATGCCTGATTGAGAACATTAACGATCATAAATACCGCTCCTTGATCTCACCATCACCCTCCGAGCTCCTGTGACCATGCTTGCAATTGGTTCACACGCGCTTCATCTTCCTTAACCATCTTGATAGGCCTTCCCCGGGCATCAATGACAAGCCCAAGGCCTCCGCCGTTGATTTCAACACTGCCGCCCAAGCCGGGTTCACCCATTCCGATATCAGTTCCCCTTTTGGGGTGAAGGGTTATTGTTGCGGTATTGCCCGTTGGCAGGGCAATGCGGGTCAAGGACCCCTGTTTAATTTCACCGGAAAAGAGTGTGCCGGTTTGATTTTCAACTTCTAGAGTTAAGATGGTTTTCCCCACCCGGGCGTTGCTGACCGGGGAAATGACCGTGGCAAGGGTTTCAAAAGCGCTTGAATCAAGGATGTGGACGGGCAAAACCGGTTCCAAACCGCCCACAATCCCCATTAATGGCAGCAATTGGTGCCTGTCAAGCACCAAGGTTGTGATGCCCCAGGGTTGAATCGCATCCAAGAGCATCAACAACGCATGAGCCTTTGTAGGGGTTTGGGTGAACACATCACCGCTGATGATCATCGATTTAAGACAACTTCGCAATCCGCGATGACGATCGTAATCCAGCCATGGGTGGTTTTCAGCAAATTTCGCCAGCGCTTGCTGCAATCGCAGGCGAATCATCGCCTGGAAGACAGCTAATTCACTCCGCGTTTCGGGCAAAATCCCTGGGAAGATCCCAAGCGGACTCAACAAATCAAAAATTTGTTTTTGTTCAATTTCTGAGCCAACCCACTGGCGCACATATTCAATCGAATCTTCATCGAGGACCTCAAAACGGCCGTTAAACTCGGGCAACAGAAGTGTTCCTGCATCATCACCCCTGGCGGCACTGATTGTCGTTGACCCGCCCCCCAGGTCAATAGCGAGAACGCCGTCATGATAATGATTAACTTGTCGAGAGTCTCCCAGACGAGCCAACCAACGCACACTTCGACCCAGGTAAAAGGATGTTGTCCCTTCATTATCATTGGCCAAAAAGCTTAACCCTGCCAAGCTGGGGGAATTTTTCTTCCAAATCCGAAAGATTTCCTGATCAAGGGCAACTTGTGCCGGGAGAAGATCCACCTCACCCACCACAGGTTGCACATTAGGGGCTATCCGCAAGCGAGACAACGGTTCCAGGTGGCGCTTCGCGCTGGCTTCAAGCGCTTGATTGCCCGCAAAAAGAATAGTTGGTTTAAGAGACAGCGGCAGCAGGCGACAATAGATTCGCAGAACATCAATCCAATTTTGCATGAGTCCTGCGTCCCCCCCATCTTCACCCCCTGTAAGGATTAAAATCTCAGGGTGGAAATGAACCAGCTGTTCAATCATTTTGGTCTGCTCAACCAGCGCTCCCATGCCAAAGGATTCTACAAGGTCAATGGGCAATGATTCGGCTAAGACGCTCCCTGCACGTAAAGACCCCTTCTCATTCAACCCCATTAACACGGTCCTTGGCCAGCGTCCAACCGTTGTGGTTAGGGCGACCTGCTGAACACCTCTGCTTTTTACCGCACTTGCCTTAATGATTTTCTGCAACCCATCCAACAAAGCATAATTGACTTGTTTTTCAAGCTTGCGCAGCGCATCTACAACACCCCCACCCAAATCCAGCGTTGGGTCCAGGGTGGTCTGCGATTTTTGGCTGCCCACCATGCCATAACGGCGATCTTTTATGCCAAACAAGGAAACCCGGGTTTGAACCCAACCAATGTCTATACCCAATAGGGTTGAGATAGGCACCTCTTTGCTCATTGACCACCTGCCAGCAAGGTGCAAATGAATTGCGTGATGACCAGGATGCGATCAATTAAGGCTGTCAATGTCGTAGAAAAGACCCCGGCGAATATCGCACCCAGGGTAATCCCAATGAAAACTTGCCCAACCTTGCCCCAAGCCTCAAAAATAAGGGGGCGAGCTGAGGCATCTGTGGTGCTCGTTGCGTTTCGTTTTTTTCCAAAATGGAAGTACGCCAAGGCGCCAATGACTCCCAACAACATCAATACTGCTTCTGCAATCGTCAACCAGACCAAATTTGACCTTGCATCCCAAATTGCGGGATCAAAAAGATCAAGAATTGCACCTGATTGCGGTAACAAGGTGCCGAGAACTGTGCCGCCGATCACAATCGCTGCACCGACACCTGTAATAAAAGCTAAAGGTAGACTGCCAAAGCCCTTAAAACGCCGGAACTGGCTTAAGACCAGCAACACAATCAACACAAGGGGGATTGCCATCCATAATCGCCCATACCAATTGCCAAGGATCATCGGTTGGATCAACAGCGGCCAAATGATTTCATTGACCAAGATGATCACCACATAACCAGCAGTTAATCCCACAAAAATATGAGAGGTAATCCGAAAAAGGAAATTATCACCGATCAAATAACTCAGGATCGTAATGCTTAAAATAGCGCCGACCCCTATCCAGAATAATTCTCCCAGGTTCATTTCCGCCCCTGCCCTTCATTATTATTATTTGCACCCTTATTTCTCAGGAAAGGGCTTACCGCTAAAACTGCCAGCATCAGCCAAATGCCAACCTGATAAAGTTGCCACCGGTCAGCAATCGCGCTGCTTTGCGCCAAAACACTTTCAATACCAACCGCTTCTGAAATACCCGAGATCATCCCACTAACCTGCCCCGAACCCCAATAGGGCAGCAACATCGGCCCCGCTTGGGCTGTTAAGAACAAATAAATCTCATTTTCTGGCATTAATGCACTGAGTTGCTCCACCCAGGCTTTCGAGCCCATAATTGAGTCCGCCATAACCAAGATGCCATTGTAGTCTGCAACAGGCAATGCTTTTTCTGATGGAGGCATATGGACAATCTCCCAACTAGGGTCGCTCTCACCCCCCAATCCAAATGCCCCATAAGCAGCGATAGGAAAATAGCCTAAATCCTGTATAGAAATGGACGTTTCTAAGCCCAGTTCATTGATCATTTTGTCAAACAGCAATCTCCCAGCTGGGACTGAGGAAAGAACAAAAAAATCTCGTTCTGAGGTCACAATAGTGTTAATGAGGGGCTTGGCAATCATGGATAATTCACTGTAAAACCCCGGCTGAAAATCCATCACAACCAAAATGTTCGCTTGTGTCGGTAAATTTTTCGACCAGGATAGTACTGCTTCATTATGGGGTTGAAGAGAATGACCAGAAAGGTCCGCATTACCGCCCCACAATGCCAACAAAACCATTATAATAATCAACCCAATGTCGAAAATGACCCTTGTCAGCCATTGGGATGGTTTCTTCGCCTTTTCTTGCCGCTTTTTCGGTAAGCTTTCGGCTGCAATTGCTGCTGAAAAATGATCAGCTTGTCGCTCTTCCTCGGGACTGACGGATAAAACCGGTTTGAACGGCACCACCAATCCCGCATCGCCTTTGCCGACTTCTCGGGAAATTTCTTCCGCTTCTGCGTCAGTTGGTACCTGGATTGTTTCCCCTGTTAAGCCTGGCTCATCTTCAGCGGCGACTTCAGCTTCGTCCGGTTTGCCATCGATCGGTTCAACATCGCGTGTGCCAAACCAATCGGGCATCGACATTGGTTGCTCCTGCCCCTCAGAATCAGCATCTTCTTCTCTCACAGTAGGTGTTTCCCGTGACTGACGGATTTTTCGCAGCCATTTGGGCAACTCCTCTTCAACAAAGGCATCTATCGATTCAGCTTCCTCATCCTGGGCTTCTTCCTTGATCTGACGGATCCAGGACTCAAAGTTTTTGCGCTGCATTTCCCGGTTATCTTCCAAAAGGCTGTCTTCTGCCGCTGATATCTTTTTCGTTATCGGCCCCAACGCGTCTTTTTCTTCTTGGGCACGTTGTCGAATTCGAAGGAGCCATTCAGGCACATCTTCTTCTGGAACAATTTCTTCAGCATCCTCAACAGCATCCGCTGCACCCTCATCTTCCTGCGCTTTTAGGGGTTGGGGTTCGCCCTCATTTTTCAAAGCATTCAAAAGACCGGGTAGATCCTCTTCAGGACTGGGCAAAGTGTCCCCATTTTCTTGATCGAAGGATTGCAATGGTTCAACACCTGCTAATGAAGCATTGCATTGCTGACAGCGCTCTGCTGTCACCTCATTTTCTGCACCGCATTCAGGACAAATTAATAAAGCCATCTTCATTCCCCATAAGGCCGATCAAGGGTGGTCAAAATTCGCAATCCCATCAACAAACCACCGATGGCCATCCCAAGCAAAATCCCACGGGCACCGACCATGGGCAAGCGTTTTAAAAAAAGCAGCAAAGATTCGCCAACCGTACCAGGCTGCGCCTGGATATAACCCAAATTAAAGATCAGAGAAGCCATAGCACTGCCCAAAAAGCCAATCGACATCGGTGTCCATCCCCTCGTCTGCACGAACCTGAGGCTGGTGTACAGGAGTGTCGCTGCCATAATCGAAAGAAAACTGGCTTCAACAGGAATTTGAACATTTAATATCAACGCCTGATAAAACGGATTTTCCAATGTGAGGACAAACCCAGCGATGAGAGTCAACAAAAAGACTGCAATAAGCAGTGTGCTGTAAAAAGCACCTTTTTGATTGGTCATCAGTTTGGCAAAGTGCAGCCGAATCAACGTACCGATGCCAATCAACCCAGCCACACCAAGAATGAGAACAAACCAATCAAAAATGACTCGCAAGATGGGGCTTAAGAAGGATTGAAAAAAATAACCGACTAAAACGGTAAATCCCACTAAAACAGCGATAACAATGGCAAGTATTTTCTTCATAAGATGTTCACCATTTTCAAAATTACCGCAATGATTAAAGCCAAAATCAACGCCAACCGTAAAATATCCTCCGTTAACATCGTGGCTTTGGATTTCGCATTATGGCTCAACAAGCCTGGCAGCATAAAAATTTCTTCTCCAATCATCAGATCTTGAACACTGGCAAACAAGGTCGCCTGGGCGATGAGATTACCACCTGCGACAAAAATTTTGCTGCCAGTGCGCCTGGCTGTGCTTAACATCGTTAACACCTCAGGACCATAACTGCCAAATAATGCCACCAGGTGATGGGGTTTATCATGAAATTCAGACAAAATGCCAGGGGTCAGCGATAAGGGCGTTGGCCCATACAAATGCAAATTACACAAGTTTTGATCAAATCCCTCCCGATAGCGCCCCTGGATAATTTCTTGGGCTAAAACCACCAAGCTGCCATCCCCTGCTGAAACGGTCATCCCGCCATACCCGGCAATTTCAGTATCCAAAAACGCGGGCAAATTTGAGATCGCTAACAAGCCCACACCCGGGTATGCTGGGACAAATAAGTGCTGCCCTAAAAATATATTCTGATGTTCTTGCCGCTCAATCGCAGCCGTATGGGCGCGCATCAACCTGGAAACGCGTGGGTCCTGACGAATTTGATAGCCTTTCTTACCCTTAAATAAGATCGAGAACACAATTAATAAAATAGCCGCCAAACCAATGATTGAAATTGAGAGCCACGTAAGAATCATGCGACCCCCTCCGTTTTTTTATGACCAAACGCAGCACTTTTTGGGATTTCAGTTTGAGGAAACAACAGGGGTTTTCTGTTCAAATGCAACAAAAACCAAGCATTGCCTGGACAAGTTTTATTTCCTTGTGAGGAAGTAATGCCATATCCCTTTTGAATCCGATAGAAATTTTGCATGGTTAAAAGTATAGCATAAGCGCATTGAAAATGAATCCTCAAACTTTTTCTGATGGTTGCAAACCCATTAATCCAACTACCTACCGAGCCTCACCGATGATTCCAATATGTAACATCAAGTATAATAATTTTTATGGAATACAAACGCCACGCAATTGTAATTTTTGGCACGCGGCCTGAAGCCGTCAAAATGGCCCCCGTCATTAGGGAACTGCAAAAACGCTCTGCTGAAATCAAGACCACCATTTGCATCACCGCCCAACACCGGGAAATGCTCGACCAGGTTTTAGATGCTTTTGACATCAGCCCCGACATCGATTTGGATTTGATGCGGCCTAACCAGACTTTAGCCGAATTAACTGCCAGGATCTTCAAAAACCTTGATCCAGTCCTTAAGAAAGTGAAACCGGACTGGTTGCTCATCCAAGGCGACACAACCACGGTCATGTCCGCTGCCTTGTTGGGGTATTACAATCAGATCAAAATAGGGCATGTGGAAGCCGGCTTGCGCACCCACGATAAGTGGCAGCCCTTCCCTGAAGAGATCAACCGACGCATCGCAGGCGTTGTGACGGATTTGCATTTTGCCCCCACCGAAAACAACCGCCAAAATCTACTGCGAGAAGGCATTCCGGCGGAGATTATTAAGGTCACCGGGAACCCTGTCATCGATGCCCTGCACATCATTAAAGATCAACCCGCCCCTACAGAAGCTAAACAATTGCTAGAACGCGCTGGGGTTTCCTCAGGCAAACGTCAACTGATTTTAGTGACAGCGCATCGGCGTGAAAATTTTGGGCAGCCCATCCGTGATATCTGCCGAGCTTTACGCCAACTGGCTGAGTCCTATCGGGATGAGATCACACTCATTTACCCGGTGCACCTCAACCCCAATATCCAAGAACCCGTCTATGAAGCACTTTCAGAGGTGCCCAATATTATTTTGTTACCCCCCCTGGATTACTTCCCCCTGGTGCACTTGATGAAACATGCCAAGCTGATCCTGACCGATTCGGGCGGCATCCAGGAAGAAGCCCCCTCCTTTGGGGTCCCCACACTTGTGTTACGAGAGCGGACAGAACGGCAGGAGGGCGTAATTGCAGGCACCCTTAAATTGGTGGGAACAGACCCAGAGAAAATCGTTTTCCAAGCCAAGAACCTCCTCGATGACCCCCAAGCTTACGCTGAGATGGCTGAGGCTGTCAACCCCTATGGAGACGGTCACGCTGCTGAACGCATCGTCGACGCCCTGCTGGCCTACCAAACCCCTGAATAATGCGCAAAATGGATTTTTACACGCGTTTGGTCTATGCCCGTCAACTCCCCATCATTGGGAAGCTGAGTTATTACTTGTTGAAAATACTGGGCTCAGAAATCCCGATGTCCGTTGATGTTGGCGAAGGCTTTTTGCTTGAACATGGTGGCCATGGGGTCGTGGTTCACAGCAAAGCAAGAATTGGACGTGGGGTCCACATTTATCAGGGGGTCACCATCGGGCGCGCGGACATTTACCAGCCAATGGATAAATCCAAATTCGAAGGGGTTGTCATCGAAGATGACGTCATCTTGTGCCCCGGATGCAAAGTTTTATGCAAAGAAGGTATATTAAAAGTAGGCGCAGGCACAGTCGTCGGCGCAAATGCCGTTCTATTAGAATCCACAGGCGAATATGAGATTTGGGCAGGGTCACCCGCCCGTCGGGTGGGGTCACGCCCCCGTGAGGAAGCTTAACCCACCATGAAACCTCAGATTTGCATGGTGCCAAAATTAGATGGCTTGGGCGGCATGGTCTCCTTCCAGGCAAAGTTCAAAGCGGGATTATCTGCACGGCACATCCCCACCACTTTTGATCTGAATCATCCTGACAACACCGCTGTGCTGGTCATCGGCGGCACCCGGCACCTGTGGCAGCTTTGGCGTGCCAAGCGCCGACATGTTCGCATTGTCCAGCGCTTAAACGGGTTAAATTGGCGCCACAAAGTGGAGCGCACCCCATTGCGCCCCTATTTAAAGGCTGAATTGAACAATCAGTTGATTGCCTTTATTCGCCGTTTTCTGGCTGATGCCATCGTGTACCAAAGTGCCTTCAGCTACCAGTGGTGGGATCGCGTTTTTGGGGAAACCACTTGCCCCACTCAGATAACCCATAACGGCGTTGACCTGGAACAATACAGCCCCAACGGTCCAGAACAACCCCCACAGGATCATTTTCGGATCTTGCTTGTCGAGGGGCACATGAGCGCTGGTCAGACGTGGGGATTGGAGACAGCCGTCTTGTTAGCAGGGATTTTAAAAGAAAAACATGACCTGACCGTAGAGTTAATGGTCGTCGGGGACGTCAACGATGCCGTCAAAGCCCACGCCTATACTTTAGCCCCCGGGCAATGGATCACCTGGGGTGGGGTTGTCCCCCGCTCAGAAATCCCCGCCCTTGACCGTGCAGCGCATGTGCTTTTTAGCGCTGACCTCAATGCAGCTTGCCCAAACAGCGTCATTGAGGCGATGGCTTGCGGTTTGCCGGTTTTGGCTTATGACACGGGCGCTTTAAAAGAATTGGTGCACGCAAACACTGGTAAAGTGGTGCCCTATGGGGCTGATTATTGGCGGCTTGAAAAACCTAACATCGAGCCCTTGGCGAATGCTTGTCGGGATCTTGTGCAAAATAACGCAGCATATCGACAAGCTGCTCGATCACATGCTGAAAGCGCCTTCGGATTGGACGCAATGGTTGAATCCTATCTTAAAGCCTTGGTGCCCTGATGAAACCCTTTCCGGGAAAAGTCGGCTTAATCCAACGGGTTCTTCCCGATTATCGGGCTCCTTTCTTCAATGCCCTCGGCCGTGCTTGCAGCGGTGGCCTCGGCCTGTTCGCAGGCCAACCAAGAGCGGATGAATTTATTAAAACTGTCGATCACCTGGATGATGCCCAATTGACCCTTGGCAAAAACTGGCACCTCTTCAGAGGCCAGTATTACCTTTGCATTCAGCCAGGTCTGCTGGCTTGGTTAGAGGCATTCAACCCGGATGTGCTCATTGTTGAGGCGAACCCCCGCTATCTGCAAACTCGGGCGGCCATTCGCCAGATGCATCGCCAAAATAAACCGGTGATCGGTTGGGGTCTGGGTGCCCCACCCAGCAAAGGCATCCTGTCGCCTCTTCGAAACTTTTTCCGCAAGCGGTTTGTCCACCAGTTTGATGTGCTGATCACTTACAGTCAGAAAGGCGCACAGGCCTATAGCGCTTTGGGCTTCCCACCGTACAAAATCTTTGTTGCCGCCAACGCCGTCGCTCCTACCCCTCCCGAACCTTATCCGACGCGACCGGACCCTAAAAAATTAGACACAGCGCAAATCCTTTTTGTGGGTCGGCTGCAGGCGCGCAAAAATCTTGATAACCTAATCAAAGCCTGCACCAACTTGCCAGAAGCCCTTCAACCCAAGTTGGTGATTGTTGGAGATGGCCCAGCTCGACCCGCTTTGGAAGACTTGGCTGAACGTTTATATCCAAAAACGACCTTCACCGGCGCACGCTATGGGCAAGATTTAGTGGAACAATTTAAAAACTCCGACTTGTTCGTCTTACCAGGCACAGGCGGCTTAGCCATTCAAGAAGCCATGAGTTATGGCTTACCGATCATCGCCGCCCAGGCTGATGGCACCCAGGAGGACCTTGTCCGCCCTGCTAACGGTTGGAAAATCCCCCCCGATGACATGCCAGCCCTTGAAGCAGCGCTGCGGGAGGCCCTTGAAGATATCCACAAGCTGCGATCCATGGGACGTGAAAGCTACCGGATCGTCGCTGAAGAAATTAATCTTGAACAAATGGTTGCTACCTTCTTAAAAGCCCTCAACAGGAGTGTGTCGTGAAAACCCACATTCTTTTCGTCGCAGATGGTCGCAGTCCCACTACTCAGAGTTGGATTAAGCATGTGCAAAAACTGCAATACGCCACCAGCCTGATTTCAACCTACCCCTGCCAGCGCTTAGAAAACCTTGAAAATTTCGAGGTTCTTCCAATAGCCTTTAGCCGCTTCAGCCAAAAACCCGAGCACAAGACCCCGTCCCAAAAAACAAGCCTAGGAAAGAGCTTGCGGGGGCGATTAACCCCCATTTTGCAATTCTTACGCTATCGGTTAGGTCCCCTCACTATCGCCAGAAACCAGAACAAATACCAACAACTGCTGCAGTCCATCCATCCCGACCTTGTGCATGCCCTCCGCATTCCCTACGAGGGGATGTTAGCCAGTTTCACTCCCCAGGACATCCCATTGATTGTGTCAACCTGGGGAAATGATCTGACCTTGCACGCGAAAAAGGGATTTCTCATCGGTCGGTTCACACGGCGCTGCCTGACCCGTGCGGACGGCTTGATGTCCGACACACACCGTGACGCCCGCCTGGCACTGGATTGGGGGCTGAGCCCAAGCAAGCCAAAACTGGTAACTGTTGGTTCCGGTGGCATTGACCTTGAGGCTATTTTTGACGCACAGGGCTTTTCAGCTGATCAATATGGCATTCCGGATAAGGCGATGTGGGTGGTAAATCCGCGCGGTCTGCGGCCAGGTTCCGTACACCAGGATGTGTTCTTTGCAGCAATCACCAAGGTGCATCTAAAATATCCGGAAGTGGTCTTCTTGTGCCCAAACATGCAGGGTGTAAAGCAAGCCCAGGCTTGGGTTCAAAAATTCAACCTTGACGATCGCACTTTTCTTTTACCCCGTTTGCCCCAAGACGAATTATGGTCGTTGTTCAAGCAAACGAGGGTCTTTGTCTCTCCCAGCAGCCACGATGGGACGCCCAACGCCCTGTTGGAGGCGATGGCCTGCGGTTGTTTCCCTATTGTTGGGGACATTGAGTCGATGCGCGAATGGATCAGGGATGCTGACAACGGCTTCCTGATTGACCCCCAAAACCCTGATGATATAGCGGATGCAATCGTCAAAGCCCTTGCGCAGCCCCAATTGATGGACCAGGCTGCTGCCAAAAACCTGGGGATCATTAAAGACCGCGCTGCAGTGAGTCAGACCTTGCCGGACATTGATGAGTTTTACTCACGTTTCACCACCCTGTAATCTCCCCAATCAAATTTTACAAAATCAACACCTCAGAGATATCTGAAAAATATGTGGATGACCATGGATATTATCCATGTATAATTAGAGTCTCAAAATATCAACTGAACAAAATTTATTAAACAACATTGACGTGTACAAAGGGAGCATCATGAAACTTCTTCATTTTCCAAAGGACTTTACCTGGGGGGCAGCCACCGCAGCCTATCAAATTGAGGGCGCATGGCAGGAGGACGGCAAAGGCGAGAGCATTTGGGATCATTTTACGCACAAACCTTTTCGCATATTAAATGGTGACACGGGTGACATCGCCTGCGACCACTATCACCATGTATCTGAAGATGTCGGCTTGATGAAGGATCTCGGCATCCAGTCTTATCGATTTTCAATCAGCTGGCCGCGCATCTTACCCGAAGGCGTTGGCAAGATAGAATCCCGCGGCCTGGCTTTTTATGACCGCTTGGTTGATGGACTCTTAGAAGCAGGTATTCAACCCAATGCAAGCCTCAACCACTGGGATTTTCCGCAAGCCTTACAGGAGCGTGGCGGATGGATCAACCGCGAAAGTGTGGACTGGTTTACGGATTATGCCCGCGTTGTCTTTGAAAAATTGGGGGATAGGGTCGCCATGTGGGCGACCCATAACGAGCCTTTTGTGGTTGCATTTTTGGGCTTTTCAGATGGCATCTTTGCCCCCGGACACGCCAGCTTGCCGCAAGCGCTTCAGGTTACCCATCACTTGCTCCTAGCCCATGGGCAAACCGTTTCACTCTATCGGCAACTTGGTTTCCCCGGAAAAATCGGGGTTGTATTAAACCTGTCAACCTTTGTGCCTAAAACAAAATCGAGGGAAGATGTCGCCGCTGCTAAACGGAATAAGGATTTGGTAAACGGTTTGTTCCTCGACCCAATATTCAAAGGATCTTATCCATCTGACACCTTCAGTTGGGTTGGTGGTATGGCACCAGAAATCCGGGATGGGGACATGGCGATCATCAAGCAACCCATCGATTTTCTTGGCGTCAACTACTATTTCTCGAATGTCGTCAGTTATTCACCCGGTGGTGAATGGAAATTGACGTCTGAACCCAACATCGATCCGGGTTGGGGAAAAACCGACAAGGGATGGGGCATTTGTCCCTCGGAGTTGACTGAGTTGCTCCTCGACATTAAAGATAATTATGGCAACCCACCGGTTTACATCACGGAAAATGGCACGGCTTTAGGTGCAGATTCTGTCCAAAATGGCACTGTTGATGACCCAGGGCGTATCAATTTTTTGAAAGCTCATATCCAGGCAGCACATAAGGCCATCACCCTTGGCGCAAACCTGCAGGGCTATTATGTGTGGAGCTTGATGGATAATTTTGAGTGGGCGGAAGGCTATTCCATGCGTTTTGGCCTGGTTCATATCAATTACGATGACCCAAACCGAAAGCGGACGCCTAAAGCCAGCTTTGATTGGTATCGGGACGTCATCCGGGATAATGGTGTTTGCCAATAAGCTCAGAATTTAAACACAAAGAGTTTGGTCGTGTAAAAACGCCAACCTCTTTTTTGTTTTTTACGGATAAATGTTAGGGTGTGGGTTCAGTGTTGTTGTAAGGGCAATTGGTGGGGTCACCGGTTCCCATTCCCTGTCCTTGACCCTGTGCAGCACCACGGTTGCCAGCGCCGCCCATCGGACCATTGCCTTGTGGTTCACCTGTGGCATTCCATTTATCAACACCGAGATTTTGCTTCTGTTGTGGGCCACCAGAACCTACACCAGAGCCTTCTTGAAGACGCTTTTGTTCTGGAACACATTCACCTGTGCATTCGCCATTTTCAGCCAGTTCGCGGGATCGAGTCCGGGTTTGGGTCATGATGGCATCAACTTCGGCACTGTTTGGGCCATTCTGGTACTGATACTCATTTTCCAAAGCTTCCATAACTGGTGCTTCGATTTCTTCAGTTTCAGCTTCCGTTGTATCATCTTGAGCAAAGCTGGTTTTTGCAAAAGCAAAAATGCCTGCAAATAGAACGAGAGCGATTGTCATTCCTACAAATACTTTTTTAATCATTTTTTACTCCTTGTTTGTATGTAATATTTACCGTTATTTTCAATATTTGATCTTACGTTTACTATTCTATCAGTCGGGTATGCACAGGCAATGGATAAGTTGTGAACAAATTATGAAGAAAACCAATTAACACCCTCACATCAGCCGGTATGAACATAATTTGCAGATTATGTTAAAAACCCCTAGGAAGAGGCAGGGTGAGGGTTACCGATATTTGAACTTCTCCATGAATTACGGACAATTAGTTAAGCGTTTACATGATAATTAACCATCGATTGGGTGCTGCGTTGAGATTTATAAAAAAAGCCTTTGTTTTTAGAACACCTTCAATGGCTACACTTCTCAACAAACTTTAGCAAGGCCAGCTTCTCAAATACCAGGGGCCCCAACCAAGACACCCATAGCCCAATCAAAGTATAGCGGATGAAACGTAGGAAAAAGCTTAAAAAATCAGCATTTCTGGGAAAAAATTGTCCCAAACCAAAATAAAGTGCAAAAATTCCCAAAAAGCCCACAAAAAGTCTTACCAATCGACGCCAATCACCTTCTCCAGCTAGAAAACGCCCCTTGGTGCCCGATAAGATTATGAAACCCGTTAACATGCCAAACCAGGTGCCACTGATGGTGAAGATACCGTCCAAACTATAAGGGTCTATATCTCCTGCCCGTTCTGACCAAGCTTCAGGGATAGACCAATCACCAGCAATCCACATTGCGCCCAGCACTAACAAAATCATCAAGACTGTTGACCCCAAAACAATGCCAAACTTGACCCAGAGAGATTGGTTCGCCAGCCAATTGCCAACCGGTTGATGCCAGTTGGCGAAGGCAAGCACGAGCAAGGCTCCCAGGGACCAGCCCAGTAAAACATCACTGGTGAAATGCACACCCAAGAAGAGCCGTGAAATTCCAATCAGGAAAATTAATCCCAACGCCACAAGGGTGAACCATCGTTTTTTAACTTCATAAGCTAACCATCCCCATACCGATGCAGCTACTTGCGCATGTCCAGAAGGTAGTCCAAAAGAAGTCTCGTGTGAGTAAATCTTTACATCTTCACTGATCCAATATGGACGCGGGCGATGAAAAAGAAACTTAAAAAAAGTATTCAATACATTAGCCGTCATCAACATAATGCCTAATCGCAAACCAACCATCTGATCAACGCACCAATACAAGGTCGGCAAGAGCAAAACAAAAAATCCCCCGTAACCCAGTGCAGTAATCGCCAACATGGGTAAACGGAGCCATTCCCCAATATTCTGAAAAAATTGATTGATGACAAGCTCAAAAGTGTTGATTTGCGCCATAAAAAATTACCTGCTTATTTGATGCCATAAAAAACAAACGCACATTGCTGAATGGTCATATTTTAATCGGAAAAAGAAATCAGGCCATGAAAATATGGCCTGATAAGAAATTTCTTTAATGAGGTGCACGTCCAGCCCACGCAAGCTTAAAGTTCAGCGTCAAACAAGGCTTGCACAATCCCTTGCCCTTCGCTTAGGATCTTCTCCAAGTGATCACTTCCCTTGAAACTTTCTGCATAGACTTTATAAATGTCTTCTGTCCCTGAAGGCCTGACAGCCACCCATCCGTTTTCAGTCACAATTTTCAACCCGCCGATATCAGCCTTATTGCCGGGTGCTTTGGTCAAGATCGCTTGAATTTCTTCACCAGCCAATTTATCCGCTTTGACCATCTCAGGGGTCAGTTTTCGAAAAACGGCTTTTTGTTGCATGGTTGCTTTAGCCTCTAACCGTTTGTAAAAAGCCTTTCCAAATTTATCTTCCAGGGTCTTGTAATGGAAGGCTGGGTCCTTGCCCGTCACAGCCAAAATTTCAGCAGCCAGCAGATCCAAGATGATGCCGTCTTTATCAGTTGTCCAGGTGGTCCCATTCTTCCGTAAGAAGGAAGCCCCTGCGCTCTCCTCACCGCCGAAACATAACTCGCCACTCAACAGACCGGGCACAAACCATTTAAACCCGACTGGCACTTCAGTCACCTGATAACCCAAAGACTTAGCGATACGATCAATCATCGCACTGGTCACCGCTGTCTTGCCGACAGAGACTTCCACGCGCCAATCAAGCCGATTTTGCAGTAGATACCAAACAGCCACCGACAAATAATGATTGGGATTCATCAGTCCTGCCTGCGGTGTGACAATGCCATGCCGATCATAGTCTGGGTCGTTGCCAAAGGCAACGTCAAAGCGATCCTTCAGGTCAATTAGCCCAGCCATTGCATAGGGCGAAGAGCAATCCATGCGGATCTTGCCATCATGGTCAACCCGCATAAAGCTAAAAGTTGGGTCCACGACATTGTTGACAACTTCAAGATCCAAGTGATAGGTTTCAGCGATCGGTTCCCAAAATTCCACACCTGCCCCACCTAAGGGATCCACACCAATTTTGACGCCAGACGCATTGATGGCACCCATATTGATCACATTTTCAAGGTCATCGACGTAGGGTTTGACATAATCAATATGATGGGTGGTCACAGCGCTAATAGCTCGAGCCCAGGGGATCCTTTTTACAGACTTGAGCCCATCGCGCAAAATATTATTAGCGCGATCTTCAATTCTCTTAGTGATTTCTTTGCCAGCTGGCCCCCCATCCGGCGGATTGTACTTAAAACCGCCATCTCGGGGTGGGTTATGGGAAGGCGTAATGACGACGCCGTCCGCCTTGCCTTTGGCTCGAGCACGGTTATACGTCAGTATGGCATGGGAAATCACAGGGGTGGGGGTATAACCCATGCCGCTCTGGAGCATAATTTCAACCCCATTAGCGGCAAACACTTCAACAGCCGTCCGCAGGGCACTTTCTGACAGCGCGTGGGTGTCCTTGCCAACATAAAGCGGTCCGGTGATGTTCTTTTCTGTGCGATATTCCACTATGGCCTGACTGATCGCGAGGATATGATCTTCGTTGAAACTGCGGTCAAAGGACGACCCGCGATGGCCGGAGGTTCCGAAGGATACTGCTTGAGAACGCTCATTGGCGTCGGGTTTTTCTGTGTAATAAGCGGCTAATAATTTGGGGATATCGACCAATAAATCGCGTGGCGCAGGTTTTCCGGCGAGAGGGCTTTTCTTCATCAGACCTTCCTTTTATTTATCTGGTAAATGATAAATACTATTATACCGCAGGGATTTTCTGAGAATGATTGAAAGTACTGCTGAGGTCATGCCGAATTTAGTGCTGATTTTTGTTAGAGATTTGTTGGAAATTCAACTCTATTTTTGGACAAAAACTATCCGCATAGTATAATCATCGGGTCGAGTAACAAAAATCAAAATATACATCGGATTTTCGGTTAGGAGTAAACTTGTGGAAAAGAATAATGCAACAATGATTGAAAAAAATGTCGTGGTAACCCTGGATTATCAACTAGAGGTCGACGGCCAAGAAATTGATTCCGGCCCGATCCAATTTCTTCACGGTTACGGCAACATCATCCCTGGCTTGGAGCGTGAAATTGAAGGCATGCAACTCGGCGAAGAAAAAGAGGTCTTCGTTGAATCAAAAGACGCTTACGGTCCCTATGACCCCGAAATGGAAATCAATGTTCCCCTCAGCAGCTTCCCAGAAGATTTTGAAATCAAGCTGGGGCATCCCATGCGATTGCAAGATGACAAAGGACATGTATTTACCGGCGTTGCGCTTGCCATCTCGGATGAGATTGTAAAAATCAATCTCAATCACCCCCTGGCAGGGAAAAACCTCGTATTTAAGACAACGGTCTTGGACTTGCGGCCAGCCACCGAGGAAGAAATCCAACTGGGCAGACTTCCCAGCGGTTGCAGCGGATGCTCATCTGATGATTGTAGTGGTTGTTAATACGACAAATCTTCAAAAACAAAATGGTAGAAAATTGATAGTCTATTTTGATTGACGTTAAAAATAGACTATAGTAAAATTTTCTTCACGCCCCCATCGTCTAGTGGCCTAGGACGTGGCCCTCTCAAGGCCAAAACCGGGATTCGAATTCCCGTGGGGGCATTTTTTATTTAATGAGACCATCCCAATAGCCTTCTCAATACCCTGATGGGCACAACCGAGATTCGCACATCGTGCCCTCTGGGTATTCCCGTGAGCGCATTTTTTATTTAATCTGGTCAATATACTATCCCTATCAATACATAATGAAATTTTCGGGTTAGGGCACGGCATGCCGTGCCCGTACTGATTTGGGCATTTCAAGAAAATATATCTGTACAGCAGAACACTATCGTTTTTTATAAATACCTGACACCCATAGAAAACTATATATGGAATAGATTATAAAATTTTGTTTCTCTTTGAGAGAGTATCTGATTTCTACGGATAGGCTAGGCACGAACTGTCTTCGCTAACTCGACACACTGCGCCGTGACCGAACAGAGATTCCTTATTAATATTCCCCTGGCAGGATAAAGAGTTCCCTATTCACTAATATTTCCTGTAAACGTAAATCAGGACGGGTCACTGAATCCCAACACCCAACACCCACTACCCAACACCTAATCCCAATACCCAAGCCTCAGATATAATTACCTTATGAAAACACAAACCTTCACCCGTCCTGATGGACGCCGACATGATCAACTGCGTCCAATCACATTTATCCCAAATTATATTGATTACCCCGAAGGCTCGGTTCTTGTGCAATGGGGGCATACCCAGGTGCTCTGCAACCTGACCATTCAACTGGGCGTCGCCTCTTGGTTGGCAGGCCAGGGGCAGGGTTGGATGACAGCAGAATACGCCTTACTGCCCCGCAGCACACAAACTCGCACGCCACGTGAAACCCATGGGCTGAAGGGCCGCACCCAGGAAATCCGCCGACTGATCGGCCGGTCCTTACGCATGGCAGTCGATCTGACTAAAATTGGTGAGCGGACCCTGCTTCTCGATTGTGACGTCCTTCAGGCGGATGGTGGAACCCGTGTGGCTTCCATCACTGGTGGCTATGTAGCATTGGCACTGGCCCTTAAGCCGCTGATCCAATCTGGGGAGATCCCGCCACAAGCGCTAAAGCCCCCCATCGCAGCCGTGAGCGTGGGCGTCCTTCAGGGCTGCCCCCTTCTAGACCTAAACTACACAGAGGACAGCCAAGCTGACGTTGACATGAATATCGTCATGACCGCCAACCAGGAATATATCGAGGTTCAGGGAACAGCGGAAAATGAGCCCCTCTCTCAGGATGTGTTAAACCAATTGCTCAGTTTGTCACAAAAGGGGATTCAAGAGATCATTAAAAAACAATCTGAATTTATTTAAAAATATTAATTTCACCGGCTTACTTATAAAAAGACCCTGCAAAAAATCTTAAAGGTTCTTTTTGTGCAAATAAATAACCTATTTCTTAACCAAAGCCCGAAAAAGGACAACCCCGCCAATAATTAACAAGGCTAAAGGCAAAATGTAATTCGTTAAATTGGTGGCGCCTAACAAAACCAAGAGCGCGACCAACAGCAAAATACCAGCCGGATAAAGTGCCCACATCAAACGTCCAGCAGGTTTGGGCAGGATGTAAACCAGGGCAAAAGTCAGTGCCAGGCCAAGAAAAAACGCCGCCCCGACAAATCGATCATCCTCAGGCAGCAGGGTGACGGCAGCCAGGGTGATCAAGACACCCCCAGGAATCACAGCCCACCAAAAATCTCGATGGCTGAGGTAGATGAGAAAAAACGCAAACCCCAGCAAACCCAGAAATATTGCACCACCCCAACGATCAGTTCCACCTGCCAAATACTTATCCATAAAAATGATGGACCCAAGGGCAATCAGCAAGAATCCGGGGATGAGCGCCCACCAGTCATCCGTATTCAGGATGAAAACAAACAAAAATACCAGGCCGCCTAAGGCGAACATTGGTCCGATTAAAATTTCCCAATCCAGCGCGATCAAGCCCAAGTTATTCAGCAGAAATACGACGCCTGCTGCAATCAGCAGGACGCCCCCAACAATTGGCAATATCATCCGTGTGTTTAATTTCTTCATGGTTTCTCCTTAAACAAAATCCAGGCAAACAGAACCCCATCATTAATAATACTTATAACATAAAATTCTTTTCTTGGTTCAATTTGACCTAATTTGAATTTAATTATGAATCACGCCTTAATGCGTTTATAATATAGGATAGTGGAACTGTGAACGTAAACTTTTTAATAACTGCAGTGAAGGAGCTCCAGCATGCAAACCTTGACAAAGGTAAAAGATTGGATGATCGATTTAGTCGTCTTCATCGATCCCGATAGCACCGTACTTGATGCCCTCTCCACCATGCGACGGCGATATCTCAACAGCCTGATCGTCAACAAAACTGAAAATAACCCGGAGTATGGCATCGTTACCTCCACAGATATCTGTGATAAGATCGTGGCACAAGGTCAGAATGCCGCTGAATTAAAGATCCGTGAGATCATGTCATCACCATTGATCAGTGTTAAACCAGAGGACAGCATCAAAGAATGCGCCAAAAAGATGAGTGAACTCAATATTCACCACCTTCCGGTGACAAATGACGATGGCAAGGTAATTGGCATGATTTCAGCCTCTGATTTCTTAGTTGTCGCGGAAGCCACTGCCCATGGTGATGGTGATAAATTACTGCGCTAAGTCTTCTTTTTGAAATTACGATTGCAGAATATTTGATTCAGAGCCCTCTGTCTCAATTCAATTAATGGGGTTTTCGTGCTATGATTTAACTTCTAAGACCTATGAATCAAGTGCTGTCGTCTCCGCAAAGAATTTTGATCGGGATAATCCTGGTTAGTATGACCAGTTTATTCATGCTGGGAATTTCAGGCTGCCAGGATTCAGACACAGGTCTAATAACCCCATCCTCCACGTCTAATATCCAACCCTCTCAAACCGCCCTCACAACCTCAACTCGCATGGAACCGACAAGAACAGATTCTGTACCATCGATTACACCGGATAGTGGGTATCAACCGATCTGGGAGGATTTCCCGCCCCCAAGCAGTGACCCTGCCACACCCATTCCACCACCGTTATCGGGATTGAATCTTCCTGAAGATGTGCTGGTTTGGGTTTTACTGGGTTCAGATACAGAACCACCGTTTCTCGGGCGCACGCAAGCGATTCACCTCTTATTTATTTACCCCCGATTTTCAAAAGCCAGCCTGGTCTCCATCCCCGGTGATTTATTCGTCTACATCCCTGGGTTCACAATGCAACGCATTAATACCGCCTATTCTCTGGGGGGGATTGAGACCCTGCGAGAGACCCTGGCGTACAATTTTGGCGTGACGCCCAGCCGCTTCGTCCTTGCCCACCCAGGCGATTTTCAGTGGTTGGTCGATGATATTGATAGCATTGACGTGACCGTGTTTTACCCATTACCCCACGTCTGCGGCGGCATCCCAGCTGGACGCGTGACGATGGACGGGGCATTAGCCCTTTGTTATGTTAGCTTTCGAGATGGCCTGGATGAAATTGGACGCATGCGCAGGCAGCAGCAACTTTTACAATTAATCTTTCAAAAATTCACTCGTGATGGTAATCTTATAAAACTACCAACTTTGTATGCCAGCTATCAGGGATGGATTAAGACAGATCTTTCTTTAACAGAATTAATAGGTTACATTCCACTGGCATTAAATTTGGGAGACTCTGATAGAATTGGTTATTATATGATTGGATGGGATGAGATAAGGCTGTGGGAATTACCCGGTTACACCCAGGCCGAAGTGTTCTTACCCGATCGTGAGGCTGTCACAAGTCTGCTGCAGCAAGCCATTGATGACATACTGGTACCTCAACCTTTAACGGACTTAGTGGGAACCCTTGAAATGCAATTGACTGATGCAAATTTTGTTTCACCGACACCAAGGGCAACAATCACGCCGATGCCAACATCGACGCCAACCAATACGCCTACACCAACAATCACCCTTACGCCAACAATAACGCCGACGCCAAACCAAACACAGACACTGCAGACACTGACGCCACTTGCAACAACAACGCAGACGCCAACCAGAACCGAAACACAAGAAGGATATCCAGTCCAAGACACAACGACGCCCGGACCAACCCAAACCGAATCTGGTTATCCATAACCTTCAAGAACTGATATGTTACGAAAACAGCAGCGCCAACAAAATAGAGCCTTACTCCTCGCAATACTCCTGATGGCGAGCGTCTTGCTCAACGCGTTTTCTTTATCAGTGCCAAAAGTGCAAGCTGAAGACTCAACACGCACAGCAAAAATAAGCGTATCATTTACGTCTTATGAATGGTGGTTGCTGACCTGGAGTCATTCACAAGTTGTTTGCCAGGTTTTTGTGGAGCACGAAGGCTTGCCGAGCTCAGATGAAATTCAGTATTATTGCGGCAATCAGGTCCTGAGAGACTGGTTAACCACCAAACCTTGCATTTTTGCCGACGAAATCACCAAAGCTGAGCACTGCCCTGGTTTCTATTTGCATTTAGCCAATGTCACCTCGGGTGAACGCGAAATCGACGTCACCTTGATGTCACCAAAAGTATTTGTTGACATTGCAGACTGCAATCCCGAGGGGCCGGAAAATTATTGCAGCACGCTCCCTAATTTGATTTTAAAAGCCGAAGAACCCTTACCAAACGAGCAAATTATCAGCGTTCAGGGCTATATGGGGCAAGAACCTTTTAGCTGCGAAGGCGCACAATGTTCAGTGCCCCTGCAACCCACCCATACAGAAGGGATTGAGGTCAGTTTTTGGGCTGAATCAAGCTATGGCGATTCCTCAGAGACGTACACCGCCCAGGTTCGAGTGATCCCTTGGGGAGATTTCACTGCCCCAGATGTTCAGACCAACGACGATCCTCGCTGGTATGTGGATATCATCAGCTCACAATACCTTGGTGAGGTCGAATCCACCTGTTCGCAGATTTGGTCAGCCTTTCCGCCTGTTGGAGGACCACCGCAGTGGTTATCCTCACCGGAGCATCCCGAAGCGTTGATCTCTGACCAACCTTATTATTTTCTGGCTGGAAATTTCATCACCCAGGGAATGGTCGATGCGAGTGACTGCCCCAATGGCGGCCTCGAATCCCCTGGTGTTGCCAATCAGTGCGGTTTAGAGGCTTCGCGATCGCTGATCAATGAATGGCAAAACCAATTTGATGCCGAAATTATCCGCGTTGCCGACACGAGCGGAGTCCCGGCACAGCTAATCAAGAATATGTTCAGCCGTGAAAGCCAGTTTTGGCCTGGTTTATCCTCCACCTATCAAGAAGCAGGTCTGGGTCATCTGAGTGACCTCGGTGCTGACACCGTTTTACTATGGAATCCAAGTTTTTACAATCAGTTCTGCCCCCTGGTTTTGGACTCAAGCGTCTGCCAGGGTGGATTTGGCAACCTCGATCTAGCCTACCAGGAGATGTTGCGGGGTGCGCTGGTTCAAAAAGTAAACGCCGCCTGTCCCGATTGTCCCCAGGGCATTGATTTGAGTGAGGCAAATTACAGCATCAGCATCTTCGCCAGCAGCTTATTAGCCAACTGCGAGCAAGTCGGCCAAATTGTCTATAATGAATCTGGGCACTCACCAGGTGAAGCAGCCACCTATGAAGACCTGTGGCGCTTTACCCTCGTCAACTACAACGCTGGGTCTGGTTGTCTGACCAATGCCATTCAGGAGACACGGTCAAAACGCTTACCCCTCACCTGGGAAAATGTCAGCCAATTTCTTGAACCCGGCGCATGCGAAGCCAGTATTGACTATGTGACGGATATCTCAAAGAATATTGAACCACCCCAACCCACCGAGAACGCCGAACCTTGATGTAAAGGGCGGACAGCTCACATCTTACAGATAAAAATGTTATAGCATATAGATTGTGACTCACCTTATTATCTCACTTTCCCCTGATAATCCAAATAATTTAAAGAAGAAATCGCCCACTCAAAAGATGGGCGAATTTGTAGATTTTTTTATTGATAATATTTTCTATTTTTATAATTCTATTCCTCGATTTTTACATCAGCCCCTGAGCGCAAGGTTCGCAATTGATCTTCCAATTCAGCCCGCTTTTCATCAGCAGCGCGATTAACTTCATCGATGAGTTGCTTAAAACGAGCTTGGATATCATGACGTAAGTCCTCACCGGACTCTGGTGCTAGTAAAATCACCAAACTGCTGCTGATCAATCCGCCTAATATTGCACCCAACATAAAACTGCCAAATTTCCGCATGATGACCTCCATTAGAGTAAACACGATGACACTTGATAAATAAATTATAGCGTAACTTTGCACGTTTTGACATAATTCGGTTTATGTTTTCAAACAAAACCCGGATTACAGAAGGGTATAATTCAGGAAACAATCCAGGAATTGGGAAAAATGAATTGGTTTAAACACACAATAACGATAAATACGAATGGACAGGGTTTTTACGACTTCACGGACCAGATCAACGCCCAGATTCGTGACTGGGGTGTAAACGAGGGCATGGCATATCTTTTCGTTCAACATACCAGCGCTTCACTGGTCATCAATGAGAACTATGCGGGTTCAGCCCAACGGGACATGGAAAATTTTCTTAGTCACATCGCCCCTGAAGGGGAAAATTGGTACCAGCATACCATGGAAGGCAGGGACGATTCCCCTGCCCACATGCGCACCATGATCACCTCCACCAGTCTGACTATCCCCATCGACGGCGGTCGATTGAACCTGGGCACCTGGCAAGGTATTTTTCTGGCTGAGCACCGCCACCGCGGTCACCGCAGAAATGTGCTGCTGCGGGTGCTACCTATTGAGTAACGCACAGAAGACGATAACAGTTATTTATTATCAAGGAAATGGTTTTCCCCCCTGGTTGCCCCGTTCCTTCCACTTTAAGGTCTCTGGGACAAACAATATGATTATCACCCCCGCTAACAGCCCTGCTGACGCAACGGTTACGGAGGCAATGGGGAGGGTAAAGATATCTGCTACAAGCCCAACAAGCAAGGGACCACCACTGCTGCCGATGTCGCCCACCCATTGCCATGCACCGAGAAAGGCACTCCGCCCTAGCTTTGGTGAAAGGTCTGAACCTAGGGTCAACATTGCGCCCGATCCAAAACCATGACCCAGCCCAATCAACATCCCTATGCCGGCTAATCCCCAAAAACCTCCCGCAAGTGGCAATAATCCTAATCCTAATGCAAACAGCAGAAAACTTGGCACAAGGGCAAATTTCCGTCCGCTGCGGTCCATGATTAATCCCGCTGGATAAAACAAAATCAGACTCACTGCTGAAGATAAACTCATAACACACCCGATTCGATCCGCGGTTAGATTTAGAACTTCAGAACCCCACAGCGGTATGAGCAAGTTTTGTCCTTCAATGGCAATCTGCCCCAGAACGTAGGAAAGGCTAGCAACCATAAAAATACCCCAACGGCCTTTCAAGGCGTCGCGCAAACTCACCGTGAATTTTGAGGGGCTCTCTTGGTCTTGCTTTTCTTCAGGATTGTGATTTTTTCCCAGTAATATGACAGCTATTGCAATAAAACTGATCAAGGCATAGGCAACAAAGGGCAGTCGAATCCCAAATTCTGCCCCAATCATCCCACCCACAGCAGGACCCAGAAAAAGGCCTGTTTGGAGGATGCCACCAAGCAATGAGATTGCTCTGCCTCTTGAGCTAACCTTGATCGCGTTGGTGATATAGGTATGTCTTGAAATGCTGAAAATTGCATGGCCTATACCACCAAGGATGCGCAAGGTAATCGCGATCCAAATCGACCCTACCCAAACTAAGGCTAAGGTGCTGAGGGCATCCATGGCAATGCCAGCGATCATTGTATGACGTTTGTCAATATTTTGAATATAGCGACCTATGGGAAGGTCTGTGATTAAAGTTCCCACGCCCAATCCAGCTGAAATAAGCCCGATTAAGAGATAAACATCCGATAATTCACTGGCATACAGGGGTAAAACCGGACTGCGCAAGCCCCAGGCAAAAGCGATTAAGAATGAAGGTAAGTAAAAACTTAGAAAAGTGGGGTGCTTAATAAACTTTACAACGGTATTCTTGATATTAGCAATCATTATTGATGAAAACCTCAGCCCTGATCAGGATGAACGAACTGATCAGAGGGGTTGTGCAAACTTTTTTTAATAAACATAAGGGATCATCGCCCAAGTGCGTTTCTTATATCCCTCATAATCTGGGATATGCCCTTGGAGAAAACTCTCCTCCACTGAAATGCGGAATATAATGCCCAAGATACAAAATAAGGACGCAATCCAGGAAGGCCCCGCAGCTAAAAATAAGGGACAAGCAATACAAAACAGAACATTGCCCAAAGAAATTGGATGTCGAATGGTGTGGTACAAACCCGTGACGATTAGGCTTGTGTCCTCCACCTCAATAGCCTGAGTAAACCCATGCTGGAGGTCATAATAGCCCTTAATTGAAAAATAGCCAGCTAAAACAAACAATAATCCCCCTGCAACCATATCCCAAATTATCGGGCGGTGATCGAGGATAAAGTACTCCACCACCGGACCAATCAGCACAAACCAGAGCGGTACCAGGATAAACCAGACCGTCCAATCACCCCATTCTCTACGGATTGTATTTTCCGGTCGGGTTAGAAAAAAGCGTTCACTGATCTTGATGCCAGCAAACAGAAGCACGTAGATGATGATGGGTAAATATTCTAATAATCTTGGCATGAGATAATTCCCTTAAATTGAAATCTTCATAAAACCTTGTTAAATATACCCAATAAAATAACATTACGATATTAAGTTAAGAATCGTTTTCCCCCCTTATCAGCGAAAAATTGAGAACGCTTGCTCACTCCCTTTGATTTTATTAGCTTAAAACTAATTTATAATTCACATCATAACTTCGTATCTGAAATTGGAAAATTGAGCATTTGTGAACATACGGATCCCCTTTATCATCATATGTTTATTCCTTTACATAATGTTTGTAGCCTGCAACCCAACCGGCCTCGAAACCGAGTCTCCTGATTCTGACACACCCCAACAGCAAGCAACTGCCACAACGACCATGGAAAAACCAACCCCTACCCAGACAGAGGTACGCCCTTCACCGACATCGATCGTGGTCACAAACACCCCAATCCTCCCCACAGCCACAGCTATAAAACAGGATTTTTTACTCAGCCTATCTCCTCAATTCAGCGAGGATGTTCTTGCCTTGGAGCAAAGTCTACAAACTTTAGGTTACACGGAGGTTGGGTTCATTGACGGCATTTTTGATCAGCAAACGCAATTGGCAGTCAAGCATTGTCAATGGCTTAATGGACTGCCCATCACTGGGGAAGTCACACAAGAGCTTTACGATAACATTCTAGGCAGCAATGTATCTCCAGCCGGCCAACGACCACCTTTCCCTGCCAAATTCCTCTCGCAATTCACGACTGATTTTATGCCCGATGGCTTCTTAACAGCCCAATTGGATGAATTAGGTTATCTAGACAGTAGCGATCCAGATTTCAATCCCTTTATTTTTAATGAAGCTACAGATGCTGCTGTCAAAGCCTTCCAGAAAAACAATAACCTCACACCCAACGGCGTGGTGGACTTTGCGGGTTGGGCAACACTCTTTAATCCCAGCGTGGTGGATGTCAGCGGTAAGCATTTGATTGATAAAGCAAGTGGAGTGGATTGGTCAACCGACTTTTACCCGATTTTAGAGGATCCCATTGACCTGGCATTCGACGGACGCTATGTGTGGGTGCTGCATTCCAGCGGCTCGGATGCCTTTGACAACTTGTTGGTGCGCATCGACCCTGAAGCCGGCTTACTTGATCAAGCCCCACCGGTGATGATTGGAGATTTGGAATCACCTGATAATGAGATCTCTGAAATGATCTTTGATGGAAACCGCCTGTGGTTCTTGTTGCCCCAATCCTACAATCCCCCGCAACTCGTCAACTTGATCCCCGCGAGTGCAGAGGTCTACGTCCGTTCATCCTTTGGTGATTGTGACTCAGGAACGTGCTACCCGGCTTCAGCTTTGGGATTTGATGGCACGAAGTTATGGGCAACAGCCAACAACCTGGCATGGGCTATCAACCGCACCAACGGCCAGAGTTTTTTATCTTATGAAACAGGATGGCTCACTGATGGCGAGATGGCTTTTGACGGGGAATGCATGTGGATGGCAGGTGAAGCAGGCTTGACAACTTTTCACACCGGTGGGCTAACTGGTTGCCAGGGTGGAGAATTGTCCTATACCATGCCGGCTGGACCAGTCGCCTTTGACGGAAAGCGCGTATGGTCTGCCAGCAAATCGCAGAGTGCCCTCTACTGGTTGGACACTACCACCGGGACCATCGGCGCGCCAATCACAGTCGGGAAGTCACCCTCAGCCCTGGTTTTTGACGAGCAAATTTTATGGTTAGCCAATGCCGGGGATGATACAGTGCAGGGGATTGACGTCGCTACTGGTAGTGTCGGTCCAACCCTACCCACGGGAAGGTATCCTGTAGCCCTTACCTTTAACGGTCAAAACCTATGGGTGGCAAATGCAGGGGATAAAACCTTACAAAGGATCGATGTGATGGATTACCGCAATGAATTGCTGCAATCCTCATCCTCAACCACTCCCAGCGCCACCTCACCCTCCACAATGCCAACCTTTAAGCGAACAATGCGCCTATCCAGCCCCACGATGCGCGGTGAGGATGTGGAAAGTTTGCAAACACGTTTATTGGATTTGGGATACACCGAGGTTGGGACTCCTGATGGCAGTTTTGGGCCTAAAACGGATGAGGCTGTGCGCCGCTTCCAGCAAAATAACGGCCTGACGATGGATGGCATCGTGGGACCATTAACCTGGGACGCCCTCTTTAGCAACAATGCCAAAGGACCCTAAACGTATATATATTTTTATCAAAGCTATGATCCCTCAAACCGATCACTTCCGGTGAGAAATAACTATGCTGGGCTCACTCAATAATTGCCTATTCATGATATGATTGTGCCAAGAAGGAGGCATTATGCGACCTGACTGGGATTCTTATTTTATGAAAATTGCTTTTTCGGTCTCTGAGCGCAGCACCTGTGATAGGGCTTATGTAGGCTGCGTGCTGGTGCGCGACAAGCGCATCCTAACAACCGGTTTCAATGGTTCCCCTGCCGGCCAACCCCACTGTGATGAGGTGGGTCACTTGCTCGTGGACGGCCATTGTGTGCGCACCATCCACGCCGAAACCAACGCCATCATCCAGGCTGCCCTGCATGGGGTTTCGACCAAGGGCAGCACCTGTTATGTGACCCATTTCCCCTGCATCAACTGCACCAAAGCCTTAATTAATGCCGGTATCATCCGTTTAGTTTATAGCATCGCTTACCGCATAGACGAGAATGCCCTGGAATTTCTCAAAATGGCGAACATCGAAATTTGTCAGCTGGATTTCGTGCCGGATTCCCAAGCTTAAATGTGCCTGAACTCATCAGCTAATATTCGCGTGGGTATTAAGGCTTCCCCTGGAGCACAGCGGAACACCTTTAGGTGCAGGGGGAAAACTTTTTGGACAGCCAAAAGGCATTAAGTCACAACGCAATATGAATGCACACTTTCTATGGAGACATGTAAAATCCCTCTCCCGGAGCGAGAGAGGGCAGGGTGAAGGCTCCCAATATTTTCTTTTTTGATGCCTAATTTTTGGCATAACCTCTGTGCGAAGCACTGGCTGAGGTATTTATTTCTCGTCAGAAGAACCACCCCTTTTCCATTTTATGACCATGTGGTCACGCAATTAACCAAGCTTCAATGACCCCAACAGCACAAGCTTTAATCGCCTACCAACAAGGACCTGAAGGCTCCCAATTGCCAGTTTTATCCTTAATCGTATCCACAGAATAATAAAACCCGCAGCTATCCCAACAACTCTGCCCAACCAGACATGAGCCATCATCGTATTTTCGGTACTCAATCTCGCAGGTTAAATTGACACCCCTCTCCGCACAGCCAGACGGCTTTGGACTCCAGGTTACATCCGCATCTGTATAATCCGCCCTTGGCCAAATTAATCCCGTTGATGAGGTGGGTGTAAACATGGGGACAGCGGTTGGCGGCTTCTTATTGAGGGTCGTTGAAAAATCACCACGGTAGACCAAGAAAGTACGGGCTTCATCTGCAAAAAATTCAAAGTGCTTCACATCCGTGCCAAACAAATCCGCGTTTGCACGGCAAAGAAGGGCATTGATGTAGCTCTCATCCACCTCGCAGGTCATTGGCACGCCATCGACAGTTCCATAATAGGGGTTGGCGACGTTTGGGACAATAAAATGAAAGATGGTTTCATCATAGTAAGCAAAGGCTTTATAAACCCTTGCATCTTCAAAACCCAGAAATTGCGTTGGGGTGGGGCTGAGGGTGGCCGCAAGTGTAAATGTAAGGGTCGGTTCAGGGGTATCCGTGTCAACTGGGGTGGGTGTGTCGGTGGAAACCGGGGATGCCGTGACGGTGGGCCGAGCCGTGGCCGTGTCAGCGGGGATGGTGGGGGATTTTCCTGTGTTCGTGGGTTGTAAAGCAGGAGTACCTTCTCCAGATTCGCAAGCCGTAAGAACAAGACAGCTGAGCAAAAACAAAATAATAATTGTATGATTACGCATATCGCCAACCTCTTATGGAAATTTATCGCCTATGATGCATGCATCGGAATGTTGAACAGTGCTGTTTTATTTTATTATAAGTCAAGACGTCTTGTTCAGCATCTGAGATTCCCCTAAGCATCAAATTTTTCATCAGAAGATCCTTTGATGATTCTTAGAACGAGTCCGATACAACCATCATGATACAATAAGGTAAAGTATTAAATTGGACCTTTTGGGTGACATTCTGGCTGATCAATAAGATGACGCTTAGCGTGGATTCAACGTTTATTCAACCAAATCACCCTCGTTATTTTTAAATAGGCTCACATTCTTCTCAAGGGTGAATTATCATAAACATATGAGGTCACCATGAATTCTTTAGAGTCCTACCTTTCACAGACAACGGAAAAAGATATCAACAAGGTCGTTGACGCGCTTAAACACTTGGCTGGCTTCAAAGAGGTGCGTGCCGTTACAGCCATCCAAAACGCCTTTTTCCATGCTGAATCCCGAGTGCGTGAAGCTGCAGCCCAGGCGGCCGGGGAGAACCTGGATGAAGCCTTACTGGATGCCTTATTGAGCCTCCTGGACGACACAAGCCCCGAGGTGCGCTTGGCGGTGGTCACTGCGACTGGTAAGTACGCCAAAAAAGGCCACACCGAAAAGGTTGTTCTGGCATTGCTTGAACGCCAACCCGACCCTCAAACAGATGGTGCCGTGGTGAATATCGTCGTCAAAGCCGGCTCTGCGATCATCCCCATCCTGGAAGTAGAGCTCAATTCCCTGGATGAAAAGCGCCGAGAACGGGCGATTGAAATCCTCCCCTATATGGGGGACCTGGGCGCCATGACCCTCATCACCAACCTGCCCCATCTCAACGTGTGGGAATCCAACCAGACTGCTAAAAACCTCGGTGGGCTTGACCATCCCATGCTGGTTGATTACTTCCTCGATATGCTGCAGGACCCAGACCTCAAGAAACGCAGCTTTGCTATGATGGCGGTGGCGCATGGCAGAACGACCATGAAAGCCATCGAGGCGGTTGGTAAGGTCCTGCTCAATGACCCCGACCAGCACATGCGCCTGGATGCGGTCAATTTCCTCAAATGGGCTAACCACCCGGTTGTGCTGCCCTACCTGGACCAGTATGACCCCAGTAAAGAAAAGGGCACCTACGGCCGCTGGATTCGGGAGATGGTCCGCGATGCCCACATCATGATTGACCTGCAAAACAAACCCCTGATCGACGTGATCGAATTGCTTTTTGCAGGCGAAAAGCACGAACGCGCCTCAGCCTGTGTGGAAATCTCCAGGCGTGAGGACCCCATCGCCATCCCCTTTTTGGCCGAGGCTTTGCTGACCGAAACGTCTAATCCGGTCCAGGGCAACATCCTGGTTTCCCTGGCGGACCTGGAAGCGGTGGAAGCCGTTAATGACATCCTGGACTTTTTCCGCCATTCTCACAGCAACACTGAGGATGCCCTGGCACTGCGCACCCTGGGGGTGTTGTATCATCCCAAGTCCTTGAACTACCTTAAAATGAGGGCCAATAAACCCATCCTGAATGACATCCCAGCTGAAAAAGAGCCCATCGAATCCGCGCGGCAGGCCGTGAAAATGACGGAAGAGCGGATGGCCTTTATGAAAAATGCCTGGTTCACGATGATAGAAGATGGGGTTGACAAGCGGGTCTTCATCGCCCTGCAGTTAGCCATGCGCGGTGATGACCGGGGGGTTGATCTGCTGATGAATTATTTCCACAAGACAGACAACCGCGCCATTCGCTATCAAACTCTGCGCGCGTTGGGCGGATCTGGCTCCGTGTTCGTGCTCCCCTTCTTGAAAGATGCCCTTAAATCCCCCGATGAGCGTATCGTGTGGCATGCCCTGCTGGCGATTGGTCAATTACCGCTGGAAAGTGCCCCACCCGAGGTGGGGGCGATGCTGCTGGACGAAAGCCCAGTCGTGCGCATGGGGGCTTTGTTCGCCTTGAGCCGCTTGCGGGATGACAAAACCATCCCTCTTGTCTCAAAACGCTTGCAGGACGGCGACCCGACTGTGCGAGCGACAGCCCTCATCGTCTTGCGGAAATTTACGTTCGAAGAAGGATGGCTGACGCACCTGGCGCCCCTCGTTGCCGATGAAAACTCCTGGGTACGTTTAGAGACCGCCCGCTTATTACTCGAGATTCAGCGCATCCCCTCCAGAGCTGCCCTGATGCGGATGCTGCAGGATGAGCGCCATCAAATCCGCTTCTTTGCTACCCAGTTAGCACCACACTTTTTAGAGGAAGACTTGCGCCCAGCACTGGAAGAGTGCGCTAGCATCAAGGGGGGCTATGCTAGGCGCAACGCGAAGCAGTTAATCGAGCGCCTCAACTGGGAAAAATGGTCGGAGGACCCGGAACTCCTCAAGCGGAAGAAGGCAGAAGCCAGGCAGCGCGAACTGAATGAAGCCAGTAGAAAACGCCTGAAAAGGTTACGCAAGGGCGCCAAGGAAGCCATCAATGCGCTCAAAGCGGATGGTTGGGAAAGCTTGATGGTCACCGACGTGGCGGGGTCCGCTTATGTAGATTGGAATACGCTGTATGCAGATTTAGAAGCGGGTGAGCTTTTAGAACTGAAGCGGGAACCTGAAAATTCACGTGATTCCAACGCCATCTTGGTACTGGATAAAAGGGAGAATAAGTTGGGATACATCCCTGCTTATCGCAATAAAGAATTAGCAGTGCGGTTGGATGCCGGGGAAGTGTTTAGAACCATTCTCCTGCAGGTGAACCATGATGTCCGGGTCCATCAACTGCATATTGAGGTGTTTTTGAAGGCGTCGTGAAATGGAAAAGGATGAGGGGAGACGGGAGAACGGGGACAGAAGATGGGAAATTTGTAGACGAGTTTGCAAATTACGATAATTTCGGATTTCCAGGAATTAAACTATCAATTGCAAGTGAAAATGTTCATTTCGGCGCGGTGACCCATTCGACTTCGTCTCAGGGTACGCGACCCCCACTGCTCTCTACCGATTGTCAATAACGTTTGTCATCACAAGGATGCTGCGAAGAAGCGACGTCAAAGTGCCCGAAGCGAAGCGGCGTGCTAGGTGATCTCAGAAGTGGAGAATGGGACTATTCACACCAATGCAGCAGTGATTGGAGAGAGTGGTTAGTTCTTGGGAAACTGAGATTGCCGCACTGCGTTCGCAATGACAGGACGAGCCGTCCCCTGTCCCCGGTCCCCAGTCATTAAAAAAACGCCTCCAAATAATAGATTGGAGACGTTCTTTAAGCGGGCGACGAGATTCGAACTCGCGAATGTCAGCTTGGAAGGCTGATGCCTTACCACTTGGCGACGCCCGCATGACCCCTATATTTTACGCGAATCGACCGGCTTGGTCAACAGCATCATTTATGACAACCCTGAAACCGATCTTATGGCTAAAATTGTAAAATCATCCTGCTGCGGCTGATCACCACTATAACGTTGAACTTCTTTCCACAATGCCTCGCAAATTTCCTGGGGATCAAGATGCCAGTGGTCCTGTAGAAAATTAGATAGATTAGTTTCCCCAAACTGCTCATCTTTGTCATTGCATGCTTCACTCAGTCCATCGCTGTACATCAAGATCAACCCGCCCACAGGGAATGGGATTGTCTGAGCGTCAACAATGATCCCATCACTTAAACCAACCGCCTGGCTGGCATTTACTGGGATCTTGATGAATTCACCTTCAGCTGACAACACCATCGGTACCGGGTGGCCTGCACGGGCAAAGGAAAACGTCCCCTGTTTACAATCAAGTATCCCGCATAGGATGGTCACAAACATACTGGCGCTATTCATACTCATCAAAGTGCGGTTCACATTAATTAATGCTTGTTTGGGCGGTGTTTGTCGAGAGGCTTCAGCCCGTAAGAGGCTATACATCAATGTCATAAAAAGTGCGGCTGGCAATCCCTTATCAGACACGTCCCCAATCATAAACCCCCATCGTTGGCCTCCAAAATCAATAACATCATAAAAATCACCCCCAACTGCCCTTGCCGGTATGATCTTCGCACCCAATTTGAACCCATCGAGCTCGGGTAAATGGTCAGGCAAGACGCTCAGCTGCGTTTCACGGGCAATATCCATCTCCCGTTCTAATTGTCTGAGATGTTTAGATTGTTTATCTCGCAAGTGTTTCTTTTCCAGGCTGGCATCTATCCGAGCTTTTAGCAGAATCCGATTAACGGGTTTGGTTAGGTAATCCTCCGCACCCATTTCAATGCACCTAACGACACTGTCTAATTGCTCAATGGCAGAAGTGACGATCACGGGAATGTCTCGCAAACGAGGATCACCCACCATTTGCTCAAGGACCTGATAGCCGTTCATCTCCGGCATTTCAATATCCAAAAGCACCATATCGAATGACTGCTCAGTTAGTTTTGCAAGGGCTTCAAATCCATTCGAGGCATATGAAACCCGATGCCCCTCATTCTCCAGGTATTTTCCGATCAACATCCGATTGAGATGGTCATCATCAACAACAAGTAAATCGCTTTTCTGAACGTCAGTCATGGCACAAATCCTTCAATTTCCGAAGTAACGGCTCACAAGAATCAACCAATTGCTGGCTTTTTTCGTAAGCTTCCTCTAATTTCCCTGCACTACCCAACATCTCCAGTTCTCGTGCCAGGTTAGCATATCCCAAAGCACCAAAAGTCAGGCTGGTCGATTTTAAGGAATGCGCTGCCCGAGTGAAGGTGGTCTGATCTTCTTGATCCAGGGCGGTCAGCAATATTTGCAACTGCTGACGCGAATCTTTACAATAGGTTTCCACCAATTCACACACAAAATCTGTTCCCAAATCGTTTAGTAGATTTTTAAAAGTTAGGGGGTCTAACTCAGTTAGTGTGTCCATCGTCTGTTCCTTTTATGAGCATTTGAGATGCAACCCGGATCAGAGCCCTTACCAGGTCATCGACACGGACAGGCTTGCTCAGATAATCATCCATACCCGCCTCAATACATTTTTCCCGATCGTCTTGTGAAGCAAAAGCTGTCATAGCAATAATGGACGGGCGTTCACCCTTTGGCCAGAGCGCACAGATTTTTCGAGTAGCTTCCAACCCATCCATTTCCGGCATTTGCACATCCATGAGAATGATGTCATATTGCTTTCGTTCCAAACCCGAAAGAACCTCCAAACCATTGTTTGCCATGTCTGCGTTGTAGCCCATCCGTGAAAGCAATTGCAGTGCCAATTTTTGGTTGACGATATTATCTTCGGCTAAAAGAATACGCAAGGGATATTGCTTTGCCATCTCTGTGTAGGGCATTTCTGCAATCTTCGCCTCTCGTACCTCTGACCCGAGTGGTTGTTCGCCAAAAATGCGCATCAGCGTATTCAGCAAGAGCGCCGGTTTAAGGGGTTTTGTCAATACAACTGAGAACAAGTTTGGCGGAAGGTTTGCCTCACGGGTTCCAAGGGATGAAAATAATATCAGGGGCAACTCGCTGGCATCCCACTTTTTCCGAATTTCCTCAGCAAGCATGATGCCATCCATCTCTGGCATATATAAATCAATAATGCCCAAGTCAAATTCATCACCATCTTTAAGCCATGCCAGTGCTTGCGAAGGCAAATCCGTAACCGTGGTTGTTGGTCCCCAAGACTGAATTTGTTTGGATAAAATGCGACGGTTGGTGGCGTTATCATCAACGATTAACAACTTTTTTCCGGATAGTAGTGGATATACCACAGATAAATTCGGTGAGGATGGTATTCGAGGAGTCAATTGAGATTGAATCGTGAAATGGAAAATTGAACCATGACCAACTTGACTCTCAACCCACATCCGACCCCCCATCATCTCTGCCAAACGCTTACTAATCGCCAGCCCCAGGCCTGTACCACCATATTTCCTTGAAATCGAATCATCTGCCTGGGTAAACGCCTGAAATAATCGATCCCTTTGTTCATGGGGGATGCCGATACCTGTATCCCGAACAGAGAAATGGATCTCGACCTTGCCATCGCTATCCTTGGATTGATCCTCCAGAGCAACAGCCAATTCTATTTCTCCTTTTTCTGTAAATTTAATCGCATTATTGAGTAAATTAACCAAGATTTGGCGAAGACGGGTCACATCACCCAAAATCGCTGCGGGGACCACATCTTCCATTTGGTAAATAAGCTCCAGATTTTTCTCAGCTGCTGGATACCTCACCAGATCAAGTGCGGATTCAACGCAATCACGCAAGTCAAAAGGATGCGCTTCAAGGTCCATCCTACCTGCTTCGATTTTGGAGAAATCAAGGATGTCGTTGATAATAGCCAGCAGCGTATCCCCGCTGTTGCTGATGGTTTCAACAAAATCGCGTTGCTCCGGATTAAGGAATGTGTCCATCAGCAAGCCGCTCATGCCGATGATCGCATTCATAGGTGTTCGGATTTCGTGGCTCATCATCGCCAGAAAGGCGCTTTTAGCCTCATTGGCTGCATCTGCTTCCAATCGTGCAAGACGGGCTTGTTCATACAAACGAGCATTGTTAAACGCTGTTCCAACATAGGCGGCTAAGGTGTTCAGCAAATGTTTATCGGTGTCTGTGAATCGACCTTCAATATCTATACTCTGGACACTGATGACGCCTACGGTGACTCCACCAACCTTAATCGGTACGCCAAGGAAAGAACGCGCCCGGCGTCCAATCAGTTCTGCACCCAACTGGCGGGTTTGTTCATCCAGGGATTCATTAATTAAAAGGGGTTCACCCGTATGGATAATCTTGCCTGTCAGACCCTCATCTTTATTGATTGGCCCATAATCTTCACCGTACGAATAAGGGAATTTAATGTAAGCTCCCGAGTCATCAAGTATTCCAACATAAGCAATATCCGCATTGAACACTGAACGCACTTGTTCACCAACAAGATGAATCAAGGACTCAACACCCAACTCACCAGACAACTCACGAGATACCGTATTGATTGTTGCCAGTTCAGCATTGCGTTGTTCGGTTACTTTGAGTAGCTGTTGCGTCCTATCAAAAAGACGGGCATTTACAATGGTTGCACCGAAATTTGCCGTGATGGTTTGTAAAAGATGCAATTGGTCTTGCGTAAAACTGTTTGAACGATTATTTGCCAGGACAATAATACCAAGGACCTCATCTTTGAAAATAATAGGAACCCCCAACCAGGACTGCCCAAAACAACCTTCACCCTTTTTAATAATTTCCGGTGGGAAGTAACCACCATGGGCAATCTCCTCTTCTAGACTATTTAAAAGCAGTGGTTGCCTTGACTTGATAACTTTGGAGGCTAGCCCTTTTCCCAGTGGGAATGGTTCCACATAATCAATAAGCCCTCCCTCGCTTTTATCAAATTCATAATACACATGGATCAAATTTGTCTCATGATCCAGGAGCATAATCATGGCAGCATCCGTGTCAAAGACTTCCCGAACCTCATCGCCAACGATGCGAGTTAATTGTTTAAGATCAATAGAACTCGCCAGCGATGCACTGATTCGATTTAAGATAGCCAATTCATTGTTGCGCTGCTCATAGATGGCATTTGCAGTCTGAAGTTGCGCCGTTCTTTCTGCAACCCTTTGCTCAAGAGTTTGTGACCAGGTCGCATTTTCAATTGCGACTGCCGCCTGATTAGCGAATGCAGATAATAAGTCCATATCCTGATCACTAAACCGACCAAACAACCCGCTCAATTCCGTGTAGATCAATCCGGTAACACGACCCGAATGAAGCATCGGGACACAAAGGATCGAATGTTGTTCAATTTCATCGACTTCGGATGGTTTGTATCGTAAATAGGGCTGACCCTTTTTCGCTACTTCCACCAAAACCGTTTCAGTTCTTTGCAGTACATCCTGTAATGATTGTCCCGGAAGCAAATAACTTGCAACAGGCTGTTGATAATTTAAGAGTCCTTGTTGATCTTCAATGAAAAGCAAGGCTTGTTCCGCCCCAGTTAATTCAAGCAATTCATCCATAATAAATTGAACCAATCGAGCAGGATCGCGAACGGTATTCATACGCGTACCGATCTCCACCAGCCGCTTGAAAGTTTCCTGAAAGCCACCACGATTTGAAATTTGGTCTGTTAGTTTTGTGATGGGCTCTCCCCGGGTTTGTGCTTCTGCTCGCCAGACTTGCAAGATTTCACGATGTTCAGGAATTTTATTGAAATAATTTCGGCGTAAGCCATCATCACTGAGGGTGCTAATCGAACGGAGCATTAAGGACAAGGACTGGTCAATGGCTCGCCAGATTTCATTTGGGTCCCTAAGCGACGCTTTGTTCGCCTTTAAGGCTTTGTAATGATATAACCAAATTATTTGCGGGTAAAAAATAACTCTTGCACCATGAAAGTGCTCAATCAATGCAGTTGCCGTCGTGGTTGCCTCAAGCGCTTTTTTGACTTTTCCCTTGGCTAAGAATATCTCTCCTAAAACACCTTGTGCATTTGCTTGTTGTGGCATTCCAGTACTGCGGAGCCCTTCGTAGGCTTCGTAAATATGTGTTTCTGCCTTTTCATATTCAGCCTTTAAGAGTAAATTCAGCCCCTTAAATAAATTGTACAAAGGTAAATTAGCCTCTTTCTGACCAATTTGATCAGCAAGAGAGATAAAATCATCCAGCTTATGATTTGCCTTTTCGAATTGGTTTTGACGTCCGTAAGTCAACGCTAGAAAAAGAGAATAAAGCAGTAATGAAGCATAATTATTCGTTTTAGTGGCAAAATTACTGGCATTTTCAATCAGTTCAGCAGCCCGGTTGAACAAACCTAATTCTAAATATGACAACCCAAGGTTGTACGTCATGACTGCTTGACGACTATAAGCTCTGCTGATCTCATAACGTGCTAATGCCATTTTTAGAAAGTTTATTTGCTTGGATAAATCCGATGTTGACAGACTTAGATTATTGAGGGCATTACCATATAAGATGGGATCACCAAGATGGATTGCGATTTCCACCGCTTGGTTAGCACATGTCCTTGAGAGTTCATTATTTCCGGATCGATAATAATAGAAACCCAGGTGACATAAGGCATTAGCTTTCCCAGACAGATCCCCCATCAATTGATACTGTTCTACTGCCTTCTCAATCGTTAAAATGGCATCGTGGTATTTTTTCATATTTTCAAAAGTATTAGCTAATTCAACCAAGCTATCTGCCTCAAGTTTCATATCCCCCATCGTTTGAGAAATGCTTAATGCCTTCTGCGCTAATGCGTGTGACTGATCTAAAAGTGTTTGGCTTCTATATAATTTTGCGAGAAGATTGTATGCATCCACCTGTGATTGTTTATCTTCCAGTTCCTCGATCAGGGATAGAATCCTGTCCTGGTCAACCGTTGCCAGGTGGATATCCCCAAGTTTGTAATAACAATTTATTCGACGCGCGATAAGGTTAAATTCGTTGTCAGGGGATTGCGGTTTTTCCAGCATCTTTGTATAACAGTCAATCGCCTTTTCCCACTGATAGGCGGATTCTGCTGCTTTCGCAGCGTCTAAATCACACTGAAAATTATCCTGGGTATTATTTAAATCTGACTCGCTCATCTTGGACAACCTCCAAGCCTTGCGTACTCATGATTCTGGTTCGTTTTCCCCGCAAATCACGTTGATCTGGCTATTGATAGAATTAATTACAAAAACCGAATTAATAGGACCCTAATATTATTTTAACAGAAAATAGATTAATGAGGGTGTTGAATAATATTGTGAAACGATTATTTTATTGGGAGGTAGGGGCACAGCACCATGTGTCGAGGAACGAAGACAGGCTGTGCCCCTACGAATGAATTGTAAATGTTTTGTTACCATAGAAAAAATGAGAGGGGATCAAGATAAAACCTTCTTTGATTTTCTATTACTAAACACCCTTATTAATTGAAAACAGAGAACTTGTAAACACTGACTGTAAGATAAAAATGCTGAGAGATAAGACTCCATAACCAACTTAATGATGGTTATCTCTGTAATTGATCATATTAGCGATTTTAATAGTCCGCTATTCGTCCCCCAGCAAAGCTTCCTGCAACAATTCCCGCGTGCGCCCCGGGTCGGCTTTGCCGCGCGTGCCCCGCATGACCTGGCCCATAAACCAGCCAAAAAGCCCTTCCTTGCCACCCCTGAAGCTTTCAACTTCCTCGGGATGCTCCGCCAGCACCTGATCAATGACGCTTTTCAGGGCAGACTCATCGCTGACCTGGGATAAACCCTCATCCGCCACAATCTTTTGCGGGTGCACCCCCGTCTCCTGAGCTTTGACTAACACCGTCTTGGCTGTGGCGTTGTTGATCGTCCCCGCATCGACTAGCTTAATCACAGCAGCTAGGTTTTGGGGTGAAAGCTGCAATTGGTCCGCGGTGACCCCCAGGTCATTGAGCATGCGCAGGATCTCGTTCATCATCCAGTTGGAAACGGCCTTGGGGTCCCCACCATAGGCCTTGAGTGCTTCCTCAAAATAATCCGAGAGCGACCGTTCGTCGGTCAGGATGTCGGCGTCATATTCGGGCAGGCCATACGCCGTCATAAAGCGTGCCCGTCGTTCCAAAGGCAGCTCGGGCAGTTCCGCCAAGATTTCATCTCGCCAAGTCTCATCCAGTTCCAAGGGCAGCAAATCGGGCTCCCGGAAGTAACGATAATCCGCCTCGGTCTCTTTGGAGCGCATCTTGTTCAATCGATTGTGGGTTTCGTCCCAATCCAGGGTCCAGGCTTCCACCCGTCCACCCCCCTCAACCGTCTCGATCTGGCGTTCAACTTCTTTGTTGATCGCCGTCCTGACAGCTTCAATCGAGTTGACATTTTTAATCTCGGTCTTGGTGTTGAGGACGGTGCTGCCCACCGGTCGGATGGACACATTGGCGTCACAGCGCAGATGGCCTTTTTCCATATTTGCTTCCGATACCCCCAACCAGCGCAAGAGCTGCCGCAGGCGCATCAGGTATTGGGCGGCTTCATCCGCCGATCGCAAATCAGGACCGGTCACCATCTCCACCAGTGGCACGCCGCAGCGGTTAAAATCGACATAGCGCCGGCCGCCCTCATACTTGGTCTTGCCAGCATCCTCTTCCAGGTGCAATTTCTCAATCTGCACCCGTCTTATTTTGCCATCCGGCATGGGCAAATCCATATAACCGCCCTTCCCCAAAGCCATATCATATTGCGAGATCTGGTAACCCTTGGGCAGGTCGGGATAGAAATAATTCTTGCGATCAAAAAACGAGGTCAGCCGGATCTCGGAGTGCATCGCGGCAGCCAACAAAGCCCCTTTGCGCACAGCCGCCTCATTGAGAACCGGCAGCACACCAGGCAAGCCGCAGCACACCGGGCAGATATTGGTGTTGGGCGGCTGCTCCCAGGAATCGGCTTTGCAGCTGCAGAAAATCTTGGTGGTGGTGTTGAGTTGGATGTGGGTTTCAAGCCCAATCACGGTTTCATAGTCGGTCATAAATTAATTCCTTGGGGATGCACCCCATGTTTTGTGATAATTCTTTCAGCCCAGTTCCCAAGAAGGGGATAGCGCCATGATTTACCAGCAAAGGTGAAAATCGCTGCAATGATGTTGACCAGGATAAGGCCACAGATTACCGATGCCATCAGGCTTAACCCCAGCAGATTGATCACCACCATGATGATGGTAACCACCAGGTAGACGCGGGGTGTATCCGGCCTGACCGTGTCCGCAATGACATTGGTTGCCAAAAAAGCACTGACCCCAGTCAGAAAAAGCAAAGCCGTCTGCGCAGCCAGTAAAAATGCACCCAATACACTCACAAAGCCAGCATACAGCGCTGCCTGCAAGGCGTGGAACCGGACGTATGGCGAATCATCTTTTTTGAGAAAGAAAATAACCATAGCAGGGATTAAGCCCAGTAAATAGGCTAAGCCTGCAAGAGCTTTTTTGTCGGGTCTGAGTGCTTCGGGGCGCTTTTCCATCAAATTTTTCCTTTACCGCAATACCTGCGGCTTCACCGTCCGCCAGGACTCATCTGCGGTGCCTATTTCGTAAGCACGCCCAACCTGGAACAAGGTATCTTCCCTGTAATCCGGCGCTAATAACTGGATGCCGATGGGCAAGCCTTCGGAGGAAAGCCCGCCCGGGATGGAGATGCCAGGGATGCCCGCATGATTGGCTGGCACGGTCAGCTGATCCGCATACTGCATCAAGACCGAGTCGCCGTAGAGTTCGCCCATCTTGAAGGCGGTGGTGGGGGTGGTGGGGGTCAGCAACGCGTCCAGGCGATAAGCGCCCTGGGGGTCAAAGGCGGCCTCAAAGTCGGAGCGGATCAGGCTGCGCACCCGCAGGGCACGCACATAGTATTGCTCATTGTACTGGGCGGCACTCACATACATCCCCATTAAAATCCGCAGCTTGGGCTGGGGGCCAAAGCCCTCCGCCCGGGTCTTGCGATACATCTCCCGCAGGTCCTGAAATTCCGACTCCGTGCGGTAGCCGTACTTGACGCCATCAAAGCGGTGCAGGTTGGAAGCAGCCTCCACCCGGCTGACCACAAAATAAGCGGGGATGCCGTAGGTGGTGTTGGGCATGGGCACGTCTTCCACAATCTCTGCCCCTTGTCGTGCCAGAACTTCCGCCGCGCGCAGGGTCGCCGCGCGGATTTCCTCCGGCAGGGGTTGTTTGAGGTACTGCCCGGTTTTGGAATCCGGGAAGGTGATTTGCATATAGTCCGGTGATAGGCCAATCCGCAGCCCCTTGACGCCTTTATCCAAACTGGCCATGTAATTGGGGACGGGCACTGCAGCAGCGGTGCTGTCGTTGGGGTCAGCCCCAGCCATCGCTGAGAGCATCAGGGCGGCATCGCGCACGTCCCTGGCCACAGGTCCCGGGCAGTCCAAAGATGACCCAAAGGCGATCAAACCATAGCGGGAGACTCGTCCATAGGTCGGTTTCATGCCCACCACGCCGCAAAAAGCCGCTGGCTGGCGGATGGAACCCGCGGTATCCGTTCCCAGGGAGAGCAAGGTCTCCGCCGCAGCCACCGAGGCGGTCGATCCCCCGGAGGAGCCGCCGGGCACCCGGGAGGTGTCCCAGGGGTTGCGGGTTGAGGGCTGAAAGGCGGAGGATTCCGTCGAAGAGCCATAGGTGAACTCATCCAGGTTGACCTTGCCGATCAACAGCGCACCCGCGTCCTCCAGGCGCTGAACGGAGGTGGCGGTGTAGGGCGCGGTGAAATTAGCCAGTATTTTTGAGCCAGCCGTTGAAGGGGTGCCCTTGACGCAGAAGATATCCTTGACCGAGAGGGGCACACCCGCCAAAGGGCCTAATGGCTCACCAGCTTTACGCTTGGCATCGATCCCTTCAGCTTGTTTTGCGGCTCGATCAGCGGTCAGGGTGATGAAAGCATGTACCTTTTCCTGGTCTTCCACTGTCAATTCACCTGAGTCTAAACGCCCTGGGCGGCCGTCCACAGTTACTACTCGTTCCAGGGCGGCTTCAAGCACGTCAAAGGCGGAGAGCTCCCCGCTTTGTACTTTTTGAGCAATCTCAAAGGCAGAAAATTCCATTAATGACATAAGCTTTAATCCAATTCCGTGTGGGGAATATCAGGGACGATGATGTAACGATCTTCCACCTGGGGCGCTTGCTCAAGAATTTCATCCGGGTTTTCAAACGACTGCCACTCATCCTCCCGCAAGCTCGGGCTCGTCTGGGGCGTATAGGGCACGCCGTGAGAGGCCAAGGGGACAGCCGCATCCAGGGGCACGGCTTCCAACTGGTGGATGGCATTCAGCTGGTTGTTCAGCTCGCGCCGCAGATATTCCGCTTCCTTGGGGTCAAAGGCAAAGGCTGCCAATTCAACCAGGTGTTCAAATAATTCAGGGGTGATTTCATCCGTCATAAAAGCCAGCTTTCATTTGGTATCCATCGTCATATTTCAACAAACAGGGACACAGCATTGTCTTTCAAACCTTGTGTTACCTGCCAATCTGATGTTATATGATACCTTAAAGAAACGCCATTGTGCCATGATGAATGCCATCACCAAGACAAATCAACATCCTTCCATGCTATAATCTGGGCAGAGGCATCTCAGGAGCATGGGCATGGCCAATTCAGCATCCCCACCAATTGCAAACACCCCTTCAAGATCAACACAACCCCAGGAAAGGCCAATTGGGGACCAGAGGCTTTCCAACCGGCTGTTCATCTTTGCGATGGCGCTTTACCTGTTAACCCGCCTGATCCGCCTGCCCGATTTCCCCATTTACTTTTTCACCGATGAGGCTGTCCAGGCTCAACATGCTTCGGATTTGTTAAGGGATGACCTCAGAAATCCACAGGGGATCTTGCTACCGACCTATTTTGAAAACGGTGGGCAATACAACCTGAGCTTCTCAGTTTATGTTCAGCTTCTACCCACCCTGCTGTTTGGGAAGTCCATGTGGGTGACACGGGGTGTCTCCGCCCTGCTAACCCTGATCGCAGCCTTCTCCTTGGGGTTGACCTTGAAAAAGGTCTTCCGAATACGCTTGTGGTGGCTGGGACCAATGTTGCTGGCCGCCACCCCGACCTGGTTTCTGCATTCCCGCACCGCGTTTGAGACAGTATTGATGAGCTCACTCTTTGCCGGCTTCATTTACTTTTATCTGCGCTACCGACAGGGGCAGCTAAAAGCCCTCTATCTTGCCATTTTATTGGGTGTTGCAGCTTTTTATGCTTACAGCCCAGGCCAGATGATCATGCTGACCCTTGGTGTGATGCTCCTCATCGCCGACGCGCGCTATCACTGGGAACACCGGAAGACCGTTTTATGGGGACTTGGAATGCTGATCCTGCTTAGTTTGCCCTATCTTCGCTTTCGGATCACCCAACCGGGATCCCTTACCCAACACCTGATCCAGCTCAATTCTTATTGGGTCAAACCCATCCCACTTTATCAAAAAATATGGCAGTATTTCACGCACTATCTGAAGGGGCTCAATCCCGTTTACTGGTTCTGGCCGAAACCCTCGATCATTGAGTGGCTGTGGCCTAATGCAAACTTACCCTCGTGGCTATTTTCAACCCAGAATGACCTCGACCGCCATACCATGCGGGGCTATGGACACATCCTCTGGATGACCTTCCCCTTCTGGGTCATCGGGCTGGTGAAGAGTATTAAGCGCTTCAAAGACCCTGCCCACCGCACCTTGCTCCTGGCGACCCTGGCTGTGCCCACCGGGGCGGCCATCGTCGATTGGGGCATCACCCGCGGCCTGAGCTTCATCATGCCAACGGTTTTAATCACCGCCCTGGGTGTTGAAGATGTCGTCAATCAGCTTTTAAAGCACTTAAAGAAGTGGCAATTTCACCATGTGTCAATTATCTTGTTTGTGATATTGACTTTGATCAGCCTGGGAATGATGATCGATGCCCTCACCAACGGACCGACCTGGTACGAGGATTATGGGCTGTCGGGTATGCAATATGGCGGGCAGCAGGTGTTCACCCGCGCCTTGGAGATCGTCGAGAACGACCCTGAAACCACAGTCCTGGTCAGTTCCACCTGGGCTAACGCCTCCGATGTGATCATGCGCTATTTCACCAATGACCACCCGCAGGTGCGCATGGGCAACATCAATGCCTTTATCGAAGGCTATCAACCCCTGGACCCCTCCATGCTGTTCGTGATGACCCCAGAAGACCTGCGCATGATGGCTGAGTCCGAAAAATTCACCAATGTGACGGTTGAGGAGGTCATCCCTTATCCTGATGGGCGTGACGGCTTCACCTTCGTCCGATTGAATTACGTCCCAAACATCGAGGAAATCTTTGAACAAGAACGGGCAGCCCGCCAAACCCTGCAAGTTAAAACCCTGATCATCAAAAACCGATTTGTGACGGTCAGCTATCCAACCCTGGATATCAATGAGATTGACCACATCTTTGATGGGGACCCCATCACCCTCATCCGCACCTTGGAGGCCAACCCGCTGCGGTTGGTCCTGCATTTTGATCAGCCAGTGGAAATCCAGACGGTCACTGTGATAGTCGGCGGTACGCCAACGGTGGTCACTCTGCGGGCTTTTAAAGACGAAGAGGAATTGGCGGCGAAAACAGATCGGGTTGAAAGTGCCCTGGTCAATCGGAACATCACATTGTCCTTTGAACAGCCCTTCACGGTAGACCGCCTCGAAATCGAGGTCCTCAGCCCCTATGACGGTGAAATTGCCCATGTCCACCTATGGGAAGTGGTCATTAAGTGAGTCCTATATGAGGTATAAAAGCATCAAAAATTCTCACATTGAAAGCGACCATAGCCTTAGCGAGTGTATAATAGGGGTAGTAATTACACCTAACCACGACCGAGAGAGGAACTATGTCAACAAAACTCAATTGGATTGATGAGGAACTTGCAAATCTAAAGGAAACAGGCCTTTACAACAAAATCCGCACCTTAAGCTCACCACAAGATGCTTGGCTTGTCGTCGATGGGAAGCGCGTCCTCAATTTCTGTTCCAATAATTATCTGGGTTTAGCCAATCACCCCCGATTGATCGAAGCAGCCCAAAAAGCCATGAAAGAATATGGCGTTGGGCCTGGCGCTGTGCGCACCATTGCCGGCACTTTGGATCTGCATTTGGAACTGGAAAGACGGATTGCAAAATTTAAGCGGGTGGAAGACGCCATCACCTTCCAATCAGGTTTTACCGCCAATACCGGCACCATTCCCGCCCTGGTTGGCAAACCCGATGTGATTTTCTCTGATGAACTGAACCACGCTTCGATTATCGATGGAAGTCGGCTGTCAGGGGCGACCATTCGCCGCTATAAACACGCCGATCCCGACTCCTTAGCGGAGGTCATCAAGGAAAACGCCGGAACCTACCGCCGTGGCTTGGTTGTAACCGATGGCGTATTCTCAATGGATGGGGACTACCCACCCCTGGATAAACTCACCGCGATTGCTAAGGAAAACGACCTGATATTAATGGTGGATGACGCCCATGGAGAAGGCGTGCTTGGCGAGGGCGGCCGTGGCATTGTCGATCATTTCGGTTTGCACGGACAGGTGGATATTGAACTGGGTACCTTTTCAAAGGCCTTTGGCGTGATGGGCGGAGTTGTGGCAGGCGATGCGAAGATCATCGAATGGCTCCGACAACGCGGTCGACCGTTCTTATTCTCCTCTGCTGTGACCGTCCCCGACGTTGCTGCGACCATCGCTTCCATCGACGTTCTGGAAGAATCCACCGAGCTGGTCGACAAATTGTGGGAAAACGCGGCGATCTTCAAGCGGGAGATGAAAGACCTTGGGTTCGATACGGGTAAGACCATGACCCCCATCACACCGGTTATGCTGGGCGATGCCAAACTGGCTCGAGAGTTTAGCCGAAGGCTTTACGATGAAAACGTCTTCGCCATGGCGTTGGGTTACCCAACCGTGCCCCAAGGCTTGGCACGCATCCGGGTGATGATCTCCGCTACCCATTCCAAGGATGATCTGGACCAAGCATTGGCAGCTTTTGCCAAAGTCGGGAAAGAATTATCCGTGATTTAGGAAAATAAACTGGTTGATTAGATAGGTTGAAAAACAGAGAAAGATAAAAACCCTTAAAATTTTAACAATTGTATTTAGACTTAATCTAAATAAATTACAACGAACTGTAGGGGCTCAGCACCATGTGTCGAGGTAACAAAGACAAGCTGAGCCCCTACTTTTCTTTAACTCATTCATTCTCTCCACCAGCATAGCGGGGTTTTTTCTGTTTCGTACGTTCCGCCCTTAATTTACTTAAATATTAACCAACAACACCGTTTCAGGGTGATCTGAAACGGTGTTATTTATTTTCTACGATGATCAAAACCCTCATTTATGCGGGTTTGCTGACTTCTTTCTCTTTAAAAGGATCATAGCCCGGGTTGGTTCCTGCCCAACAACAACTGGGTTGTCCAAAACTATTGCACGCCAGCCCGCGTGAGCAGCGGTGGGCGATGATGCGGGGCGCTTGATCCGGTAAATAAGTGGGTGGGTAAACAATCTCTGCTTCCAGAGCGACTTCCTCACCGGCATGTTCACAGTAAGATACTTTAATTACTTCCCAATTTCGATAAGCCACAGCTAACCTCCCGAATTAAACTTTCTGATACCAATATTGATTGTTTGCATTATAACACATGTGAGGTTTTCAACCAATTTTTGTTACCTAAGTGCAAGTTGAAAATTTTCTCTTTTATTGCGCATCTTTATATTGGCCGTCGATGACTTCCTTAGATTTCTCGTCACCTTTTTTGGGACTAGAAAATGGGTTTTGGATCTCTCTTTTATGCTCCTGCACGATATCCTGGGGGCACAGGGTGATAAACAGGGACCCACCCAGCCATAGCACCAAACCGTCATCCAAAGGGTTGATTGGAAGAAAATCTATGGGTGTGATCAGATAAATCAGCGCTGCAATTGGCAGTGCTTTTAGAAGCGGGTTGACTCGTGGGTCTCGCATCAAGCGAAAAATCAGGGTCGCTTGATAAATTAACCCACTAATCACGCCCCCTTTATCCTTTTTTGCTTGTTCAAAGATAGATTTTAAGCGATCCTGCATATTTCTGCCTCCTATGTGCAAACAATCTCCTATTTATCCTAATTATTGATCCGATTTTACCTTTTTTTCATCAAACATATGACTCCGACGCCAATTGATCAAGGGCGCCACGAGTTTTCTAAGCTGATATTTAAGCACAATCGGTGCAAGTTTTCCGCCACCCTCACGATAATGCACCCGCAGCATCTCCGGCCAACAGCGAGCATCTGCAGCAATCGTCTTGGCGTCCCCATGCAAGCGGAAACTTGCCCAAACCTCACCCGGTAGATAAACCAGGGGCGCGAGTTTGGCTATCCGCACCCACAAATCGTAATCCATGGCGAAATAAAAGGATGGATCCAAGGGGCCGACCTCCCGCCATAAATCCCCGCGAAAGAAACTGGCTTGCTGGGGGATGTGAACGTAGCCACGCCGCAATCGAGCGTAATCGGTTTGGGCGGCAGGGAATATGCCAATTTTGTGGTCTTCCGCGTCGATGAAAGAACAGTCTCCGTAGACCATGCCCACCTCGGGGTGTGCTTCAAGGTAATCAATAGCCGACCCAATGGCACCCGGCTGATACACATCGTCGGAATTCAGCCAAGCCAGATACTTGCCCTTGGCTTTGGCAAACCCTTTGTTGATCGCGTCGGTCTGGCCTCGGTCGGGGTTGGATTCCCAGTAGGATAATTGGTCTTCATAGTCTTTGATGATCTCCACGCTGCCATCTTCCGAGCCCCCATCGATGATGATGTATTCCAAATTGGGATAATCTTGCGACAAGACGGAGTCAATCGTCCGACGCAAGAACTTTGCCTGGTTGAAGGAGGGGGTAATGATGGAGACAAGTGGTTTTTCTGACATAAGATTAGCAAAGCGGAGTCTGAAGGATCATTGAAAAATACATTTGACATTCTGCAAAGTGCCCTCATTATACTTCAAATGAAAATGGGGCTTTCTTTATCGTTCTGGGGCGATTTCTAATCTTTACCCCACATGTTATAATATCCAGAGCTTATCAAGATGCTATATCAGCGAAAAGTCGCCTATGCCAGACACCTTTGACCTAAAAGATACCCTCAGCCATTGGCTCCAAAATTGGTGGAAGATCGCCCTTTTTGTCGCTGTGTTTGGCGCGTTAGGTCTGGGGACATCCTTTGTCCGCCAGCCAAAATACGAGGCTGAAGTGGTCATTGGCACAAGCATCGACCAAAATCAGCTGGATTTCACGGGCATGATCGATCAATTCAACGATCCCCTGACCCTCTCCCAATATGACGTGGACCTGATCCTGGATAGTGCCTATCGCAGCTTGCTGCAGGTCAAGCCAAGCGCTTTTGACTATGCTAAGGACCTCGACCCTGACCTGAAACGTGTCGATTTTGAGGAAAATGTGCACATTGAGCGCCATCATTACAACTGGTTTTTGCGCTTCCGCCACCCCGACCCTGAAATCGCCCAATCCGTCGTTAACACTTGGGGCAAAGCTGGCCTAGCACAATTTGAAGAATTGCAGTCATCCGGGCGAATTGCATCCTATCTTTCGGTTGAAATTAGCACCCTAGCCCAGCTTCCCCAAAAGCCTATTTACCAAAACCGCCTCAACCTCACAATCGCTGGTGCTGTGATCGGCTTTGCCCTCGGCTTACTGGTGATTGACTTTACCGGCCGCTATTTAGATAACAAGCCCAAAGAAACGGTAACGTCATGCTAGCCAAACTGATGAAAAGCCGAACCTATCAAATCATCTGTACGGTCCTCCTGGGCTTGGTGTTGTTAGGGCTACCCATTACCAGCTTGCCCTCGATTTCACAATTTACGGGCTCAATGGTAGCACCCTTTTCTGCCATCCCCCTGGCGGTCCTAATCCTGATCTGGTTCGTGCCCTATCTGATCCGAAAAGGCAAGCTCCCCCAGGAAATCATCCCCCTCCTGTACTTCGCCCTGGTGGCGCTGATCATCTCCGCCGGGGCTTATTTCCTGGATGGGTTTTATATCCGCGGCCGAACCTTCTTTGACCAGAGCTTGCGCGCCTTCGTCACCCTGGGCGTTGGTCTCAGTTTTTATTTGACGCTTTCCGTTTACCTGGACAGCAAATCCCTCCTGCGCACGGCGCTGCAGCTGATCACCTTCAGCGGGATTTGGCTGATCCTGTGGTCAATTTTTGAGATCTACCTATTACGCACACGCGGCACTGTTGGGAATTTCCCCCAGTGGGTGCTTTCGCTTAAGGCCATCCTTGCCTACCAGATTCCGGGTTTGGAATACCTCAATCGGGTCAGCGGTTTTGCGTATGAGCCCTCCTGGTATGCGCTTTATTTCACCCTGGTGCTCTTCCCCTTGTGGTTCTCTTCGGTCTTCCAGCGCAAATCGCTGTTCAAGATTCGCTTATGGATTTTCATCGTCGAAGACCTGCTTCTAGTCCTGGGGATTGTATGCTTCGCCTTCAGCTTCCCCCGCGTTGGTATGCTGGCCTTCTTTGTGATGCTCTTTTACCTGGGCGTGCGCCTGGTGAACCAGATCAACCACAAAATCTTTGATTGGGCTTCCAAACGAAGTCTTTTCAAAATTAAGAACCAAACCTTCCTCAAAACCCTCATCACCATACTGCTCATCCTCCTGGTGATGGCAATCATCGTCGGTGCGACCGCGGCTTTTATTGAAATTGCCAGCCGCAGCGATTATCGCTACCAATTGATCATCGATCAGATTCTGGCAGGAAGCTTTCGAAATTTCTCCTTCTCGGAGGAAGAGATCATTACCTTGGCGCGCCGTTTAGCCTTCTACGAGCGCACCATCTTCTGGTTCAGCGGCTGGCATGTCTTTGCGGATTATCCCTTTGGCGTAGGCCTGGGGAACGCTGGCTTTTACATGATTGACCGTTTCAATAGTCAGGGCTATGGGTCCTTTGAGATTCGCAACCTGATCTTCCAGGCAACCCATATCATCAATACCAAGTCCCTATGGATCCGACTGCTGGCTGAAACGGGCTTCATCGGCCTGGGGATTTACTTGACCTGGCTGATCCTGTTGTGGCGCAAAACCAACCTGGTTCAAACAAGCACTAGCCCCTTGATGAAGGTGATCGGGTTGGCGGGGAAATTGTTTATCCTGGCTTACCTGGTGGAGGGATTCAGTGTGGATTCCTTTGCCATCCCCTTCCAGTGGGTTTCAGCCAGTCTGATCTCAGCCGGTGGGTTGGTTGCCTTAAAAGTTAAGCGGGAGGAACATCAATCTGCAGAAGGATAGTCTGACCTTCAAACCTGAGTTAATCGGGGGATTTCTTCGTTTTTTTCGTGTCTTCGCGGTTTAAAATTTTTTTTCGCCTGGCGCGGTACTGATCTGGCAAATTATTCAGCTTGAGGGGACTCAATAAGGCATACCCGATGCGCCGCCAGTCCTTGAGCGCGGTAGATGGATGGTGCCAAAAAGCCCACCAGTAGGCCTTGAGCGCCTTTCCTGGGGAACCCCCATCCAGAAGATAAAAGGCGTTCAGCCGATGGGCACCCGCCCACACCTGGTGTCGGTTTTGATCCCAAAGGGGCTCAAACCTGGAGTCGCTTCGCATCCATTCAACCAGGCGGTAGGCTTCTTCACCAAAGCGCTCAGCCTGCGCCACATTCTTCGCGCCAGGATGCATGCGGGCGGCCGCCCACACCTCACCTGGGACGTATTTCATTTGAGTTTCCAGGGCCATGCGCAACCACAAGTGATGGTCCAGTAAAAAATGATAAGACAAATCCAGCAAACCCTCTTTTTCTAAAATCGATCGTCGAAAAAAGACACTCACCTGCCCAAGCATGTTGAAGGCCATCAAATCTTGCAAGCCCCATTGCGCATAGGTCATGCGGTTGAAAACCTCGCCCTGAGGGTCAATCGAATCCACATCGCTGTACACCAATCCCACCTCTGGATGCGCTTGTAGGACTTCAACTGCCCTGCGGATAGATCCCGGCCGATAAATGTCATCAGAATTGAGCCAGGCGACGATCTCGCCCTGGCAGCGCCGAAAGCCTTTGTTGATGGCATCGCCCTGGCCCTGGTCAGGCTCCGAAAGCCAGCCGCTCAATTGGTCTGCGTATCTTTGGATAATCGCCAGGCTGCCATCCGTGGAGCCCCCGTCGACCACCCAGTATTCCAGATTGGGGTAATCCTGGGATAAAACAGACTGGATGGTCTGCTCCAGGAATGCCACCTGGTTGAAGGAAGGCGTGACGATGGAAACCAGTGGAAATTCAGCCATCTTTAGCCGCCGAAGTAGGCATCATAATCGACTTTCGGGAAAACAGTCAGCTGGCCACCAATCGTTGCATCCAGAATCTGCCGGCCATCGGCCAGGTAAGCCTGATGTGCCATCTTGTAAGCCAATTCAGAAGTCTCCAGGTCAGGCAACTGCCAGCGAAAACCCTTGCCAAAATAACCCGGTGAAAAATGATTGGGGTCATCGCCCTGGGAGACGATCGTCTGGTTGGGTTTGCCCTTGGAGGCGAAACTATGATCCACGCCAATCAAAACAACAGTGGAAAATCCCATGTGGTAGGCCAACTGTAAAGCCACATAGGTGACAGTGGCCCCCTCCCAGACCCGTTTGCTGACGTCCTTCGCAAATTTTGGCCCGGTGTAGGTCGTGTAAAGAAAATGCAAATCTTCACTCGGTTGCAACCAGCGGTGCGCTCGCCAGGAGAGGAATTTTGGAATGGGAAGCCCCTGGATATCATCAGCACACTGCTCAATCACCAGGTCATTGATCGATACATAATAAGCGTTTCTAAATCCCCATTCCTCCCAGGCTAAATAAATGCGATTCATGCCGAAGGTGGTCTCATGCCGGATTTTCTGGATATCGGTCTTGTTCAGACTGGGACCGTTGCCAATAATCACACAGCGTTCCCCCTGGTGAATATCCTTTAGTGCTTTTAATTTCTTGATGCTGTCGCGCCGCCAAGGATGAACTGACGCTTCAATATCCGCATTGACGCGTAGGATGCCATCCCAGGCTCGGCCCCCAGCCTGCCAGATGTTATCAGGAACCATTTGCTTCAGCGTCTTTTTAAATGTCATTCTGTGCTCAATCGACAGGTGGCACCCCCATCCACAATCAGCGCCTGACCGGTCATGAAGGAGGATTGGGCGTCGTCTGCCAGGAAATAGATCGATCGGGCAATTTCGATGGGCTGCCCAACGCGGCCGTTGACGGTCTTACGCGCCAAATTTTCAAGGCGATCTGATACATCACCATCCCCCACATGCCCCCGATCCAAACCAGCCCGCAGCATGGGGGTGTCGACTGCGCCCGGTAAAATAGCGTTCACCCGGATGTTGTCTGGTGCAAATTCAATCGCCATCGCTCGGGTCAAGGCCAGCAGACCACCCTTGCTGGCAGCATAGGTGGCAATATTAGCGGAGGTCGCCACCGCATGCACCGATGAGACATTCACAATGGCACCGCCGCCACCGGCTCTCAGCAGCGGGTAGGCCAGTTTGACCCCCAGGAAAACCGAGCGCAAATTGGACGCCATCACCTGGTCCCACTCGGTGACGGTTGTTTCCAACATTGGTTTGGCAATTTGAATAGCGGCATTGTGGATCACAGCATCCAGGGTGTTCGTGAAAGCAAACACTTGCTGATATATTTCTTCCAGCTTTTCTGGCAAGGAAATATCCGACTCGATGTACAGCCCATTTTCCGGAAAGCCTTCGTAACGGGGTTGGCGGTCCACGCCGATCACCTTCCAACCATGCTCTGAAAAGACCTGCACGGTGCTGCGGCCAATGCCCCCCGCCGCCCCGGTAATTAATAAAATCCGTTGTTTTTCTTCTGTCATGCCTTGTCCTTTTTTGCTTATTCAGACATTCAAATCAAGAATTTTCTAACAAAAACAGCCCATTAAGCTTTAAATTCTTTTTGTAATTCTGCCAGGGGTTCAACATCGATCCCCAAGCCAATCAACAGGTTCTTAATCGTGCTCCAATGCACATGTTCCCAAAAATGGGGGCTCGAATTGGAGTTATGGGGGGCCAGTAAAACTTGATCCATTTTTAACAAGGGACTGTCAAGAGGTAAAGGCTCTTCCTCAAACACATCCAGACCAGCACCCCTTATCAGGCCCTTTTGTAAAGCCTCTATCAGGGCTTCTTCGTGCACAATTGGGCCGCGGGCAGTGTTGATCACCACCGCATGGGGTTGACATTGCGCCAATCGCGCCGCATTGATCAAATGATAACTGGTAGGGTTCAGTGTGCAATTGACGCTAATAAAGTCTGATCGTGCCATCAGATCGTCCAGAGAGGTCATTTTAACCCCGTTTTCAATCAGAAAATCCGACGGAATCTCCACGATATCATTGCCCAACAAGGTTACACCAAAAGCCCGTGCCCGACGTAAGACCGCTTTCCCGATCCGGCCGACACCAATCACCCCCAGGGTGCACTCACTGAGAGTCTTGCCAATGATCTTATCCCACTGGCCGGCTTTGATGGCCTTGTCCAACCAGGGGATCTGCCGGGCAAAGGCCAGCATATAGCCCATCACACTCTCAGAAACCGGGACGGTGAAGGCATTCAGGGTATTGCCGACCATCACGCCGGCATCTTTCGCGGCTTCCTGGTCGATCGAATCAATCCCAGTGCCCCATTTAGAAATCACTTTTAACGGTGGGGCACAAGCTTGAATGACCCGGCGGCTGTAGCGATCGTCCCCGCAGATGGCACCGTCAAATTTACCGGCAAATGCCAAAATTTCCTCCTCAGAGAGGCGTTCATGCACATCCGGCACAATTAGCTTGAGGCCGAAAGATTCTAAAACCGGCCGAAACCGATCTAATTCTGACAACATGTAGGGTGCTGAGACTAAAACCGTGTTCATAGAAAAACTCCCAGTAAATAATTTATCCGATAAGTCACTCTTCCTGACCATAGAGCTGGCGAAAAAGCATCTCGGCGATGGTGAAATCCAATTCTTCGTCAATATCTAAGGCTTCCAACGCAGGGATTTCGAACATGAGCGGCCGCTCTCCCAAACGGTTGCGGCGCTCAAGCAGAGTCTGCCGGTCAAAGATATAAATGCATGAATTTTCCTCGAAGATCGGCGGGAGGTCTTGTGTTCTAAGCAGTACATTCGGGTCGTGATTGATCGGTTGCCCCATCTGATTCCATAAGCGCGTTTGCAGGCGGGTGACCCCAAAGAGAGAGTCATATTCTGGCAAATTTTTTAAAAACATGTTGATGGCATTGGAGATTGTTTTTGCCTGGATAAGCGGGTTGGTGGAATGGGTTTGAAGGTAATAATCGGCTGAAACCAAGCCTGTATCGTGGATGAGGATCTCGTTCATCGAGACTTTATCCCCCCGCAAATGCTCAGGACGGGGGACAATCTGGACAGCGGGAAAATTGGCGGTCAAGCCCGCTTCCACCACTGGGCTGTCGGTATCGACCACAATAGTGCCGATTTCCGGCACCGCCAGTAAGGTAGTGATAATTCGTTGGTAGAGTGGTTTCCCAGCAAAATCTCGATAGTTTTTTTGCGGCACACGTTCAGAATGGTGACGCATAGGGACTAAAGCTGCAATTTTCAGTGTCATAAGCTTTCTTTCAAATCCAAAGGATTGCTCCAGGACTTAAATTATATCGTGTAATCATTGTGGGGTAAAAGAAATGTCTTAAAATCTATAAAAAAAATAGTAGTGATGCATCTTAACTTCATTCTGGAATAAATCAATTAAGTATTGTTTACATAGGGGTAAACCTTAGCATGCACCCCTTAATGGGGCTGTGTTTAACCTGGGCAACCACGGAGGGTTGCCCCTTGTATAATAAAAAGTGATAAAAAAGAGCACGGCAGATCGTTCGCCCCTAGGTTTAGAAAACCGGTTCGTAGCGTGGGTCGCCGTGCTCTTCCGCCAATAGCCCGAACAGTTGCCAGGGCCAGGAGCCCGTATCAGGCAAGGTTGGGACCACTTATATTATATGCGAGGGAGCGATGAAAGAACAAGCAGTACAAGAAATTTTTGTTGGAATTGATGTCAGCAAACTTCATCTAGATGTTTCCGTTAGGCCCACAGGTGAAGAATTCCAGGTTGGCAACGATGATGAGGGATTCGCAAAAATTGTAGAGCGAATGAAAATAATATCCCCAGATCTAATTGTGTTTGAAGCCACGGGAGGCTATGAAGCCGCTGCAGCAAGTGTTTTAGGGATTGCTGGGCATCCTTTGGCCATTGTCAATCCTCGGCAAGCGCGTGATTTTGCTAAATCCTTAGGACGCCTTGCAAAAACTGATCGGATTGACGCCGCAATGTTAGCCCATTTTGGTGAGGCTACTCGACCAGAACCCCGCAAATTGCCCGATGAGCAGTCTGTTTTGCTTCAATCTGTGCTTTGTAGACGTCGCCAAGTCATCGACATGCTGGTTGCAGAGAAGAATCGCTATGGCGTCATCCATGAAAGCCAGAAATCTCGTATCAAGGAGCATATTGTATGGCTGGAGAGAGAAAAGGCAAAGTTGGATGAAGAACTAAGAGGGCAAATACAACAAAGCCCAATCTGGAGAGAAAAGGAGCAGCTCCTACGATCTGTTCCAGGTGTTGGTGAAGTCCTAGTAACGACGCTATTAGCAGAATTACCGGAGTTGGGACAAATAAATCGCAAGAAGATTGCAGCCCTGGTAGGTGTCGCCCCGTTCAATTGTGATAGTGGAAAAATGCATGGTAAACGTGCTATATGGGGAGGACGGGCAGCTGTCCGCAATGTCCTCTACATGGCGGCACTCTCAGCAACCCGGTGCAATCCAGTTATTCGAGCTCATTACCAACACTTACTTGAAGAAGGAAAACCTAAAAAAGTTGCACTTGTAGCTTGCATGCGTAAATTATTGACCATATTGAATGCCATGATCCGCACGATGGAACCTTGGGAACCTGTATTAGCAGCACCGAGAAGTCCTGTTTTGGCTTGACTTTTATCACAGTTGCTACATCCTATAAAATTTTCATAAATCAACTATATTTTTTAAAAATTTTAGCCTTCAATACGCTCTTACTTCTCGATCCAAAGTGATCACGCTGATGTCATACTTCTGACCGATAGCTAATTTCCCCCCTGGCTACGATCTAATCTTCCGGCAGAAGGAAATCTTTACCTTCCAAAAGGCCTTCGGTAATCACCCGCAGTGTGGTTGAGTTCTCAGGCAGCAGATCCTGAAGTGAAAAACCCTTCAATTTTACATACCCCGCCCAAATATTATCCGGTTCGATGAACTGATCAAATGGCAAGGATGTTCGGTACAGCTGATAATAAAGGAACCGACGGGCATTGGTGCGATACTCTTCCGGGGCTTGCACATCCTCTGCTTCGAGAAAGTCAGTTAATGTTTGCACATAAGCAGCCTTCGAGGATGGGAAAAAGACCGTCTTCAATTGCGTGAATCTGGCTTTACCAGCGCACAGCACCGGCACCCCCATCACAGAGGCTTCCAAACCAATAGTTGAATTGTAAATCATCACAAACTTTGCCTTGTTGATCATTTCATACGAACTGAAATAATCATCCGGGCTATAAAAGATCACATTCTCCAACGCCTCAACCTGGTTCCTTTGAACCCAATCCATCACACTCTCGCGACTGGCTTTCCCCGGTCGAGACTCATCGGGATGTGCCCGAATTACAAACAAAGTCTCAGGATGCGCTTTAATCACCCTCAACACCTCATCCAACCAGGTAAACATATCAGTGAAAAGCACGTTGGCATGGGGTTGACTGGTATCAAAAATTACGTTGGTGAAAATGGGCACAACTTGCTTGAACCTGCCCATTTTTTTAATAAATTCGTCTGAAAGTCCCTGCATCTCGGGCCAGAATTCAACGCCAGCCATGCTGAAATTCCCCTTAAACCGATTCGAAAGATAGTCATCCAACCTTTGATTTTGATCAGAGGACAATTGAAAATCATCCGAGATTTCCACAGGATAAGCGGTAGCCTCGCCGAGGGTGAAGAAGGCAGACATTGGGCGCAATCCAACCTCATGGGAAACAACGGGGATCCCTTCTTGCTGGGCAACCCAGCGCGCGGTAGCCTCCGGAAACTGCATCCCATTGAAGACCAGCATCGCATCAGGATGCGCCTGACTGAACAAATCGATAAACTGAACGCCCACCTTGTAGGCCGATAAAATAAAGTAGCGATAAAGCACCTTCGTAGCTTCATCATCTTGTAGATGATGCCTGCGCAGAACCCAGCGCATGGATGGCAAGCACAATTGACCCAGCGGCAGTCCTTCATATTGGTAGTTCATCAGTTTATACAGGCTGGTATCCTGCAGCGCTTTTGCCAGCGGAATGCATTCAATGGGTTCTAAATACATGATGCTGGAACGATTAAAAAACACAGATGACTGCTGTAAACAAGACTGGCAGGGCGGCATCTTATAGACGTCATCTTTATCCGTGCCTAAAACACAGCGCGGCATCGCCCGCCTGCAAATAGCATTCACCACCCGCACCCCCTGTAAACGGAGTGACCACCCGGTCAGCAGACCAAAAGCGGCATTCAAACTCATCCCCGACAGACGGGTAGAGGCGTTAAAGGAAACCACCACCTTGCTGTCGTCCGGTTTTGGCGCGTTTTTGCCGACCAATTTTGCCATTTTTTGAATATCGCGGTTATGGCTTAACCGAGCCGGTTTGTCGCGTAGGAGTCTTTTTGTTCTGTTGAGGATCGTCATCGCTGTTTCAAAACCTACACGCTGTAACGGCGCAATTTCTTTAGGGAGGATTGTTCGCTCTCGTAAACCTTTTTCTCACCATCCCCCAGCGACTTTTCAGTCACCCGGATGTACTTTACCAAGGTGCGCACCCCATGGGGTTCAACAGAAGCAGCCTGATCCGAGCCCCACATCGCCCTGTCTAATGTCACATGTCGTTCGACCAGACACGCGCCTAAGGCGACAGCTAGGGCTGATGGCACCAACCCTACTTCATGCCCAGAATACCCGATGGGGATGTCAAAATTTTGCCGCAATGTTTCGATCATTTTTAGGTTTAGTTCCTCAGGTGGACAGGGATAACTGCTGGTTGTATGGCAAACCAGCAAAGACTCCGTCCCTAGGATAGCCACAGCATTTCGAATTTCATCCATGGTGGACATCCCCGTGGAGAGGACCACCGGTCGGCCGGTTTCCTTGACCGCTCGCAGCAATTTGTGATCCGTCAGTAGGGCAGAGGGGATCTTGTGAGCTGGTGGGTTGAATTTTTCAATAAATTCAAGTGAGGGGATATCCCACGAGCTCGCCAGCCAATCAATACCAAGTTGCTGGCAATACGCGTCAATTTCCTGATATTCTGGTAATTCAAATTCCACTTTATAGCGATAATCAAGATATGAAATATAACCCCAGGGGGTGTCCCGCATCTGATTTTTTTGATGCTCAGGGACGCAAATTTCAGGCGTGCGCTTCTGAAACTTCACCGCATCAACCCCAGCTTCAACAGCCGCCTTAATCAGGTCTTTTGCAACCTGCACACTGCCGTTGTGATTAATGCCAATTTCTGCAATGATGTAGGTGGGATGACCATCCCCCACCATGCGCCCACCCAGGCTTATCTCTCGTGTCATTTTAACTCCTTCAATAGCACCGCTTTTAAATAGCAGTGTTTAATCCATATCGACTCATAATAATATCGCAAATTTCTCGTACAGCACCATGACCACCGCTGCAAGAGAGAATCCAATCAGCCTGCTTCAGCACCTGCGGATGCGCATCCGCCACGGCGACAGCCAGAGCCACCAGCGGGAAACAAGGTAAGTCGTTGATATCATTGCCCACATAGACCGTTTCCTGCGAGGAAATACCTTCTTTTTCAAGGTAAGCCCTCAGGGTATTGGCCTTATCACCCACACCATGGAAATAGGGTAAACCAATCTTCTGCGCACGTGCTGCCACGACCTTATTGGTCTCCCGCGAGATGATGACGCCTTTAATGCCAGCTTTTAACAGCATCTCGATACCCATGCCGTCCCCCCTGTTGGCCGAAACGCTTTCCACACCATCCTGATCGACCCACACCCGATCATCCGTCATCACACCATCAAAATCGAAGGCCACCAAGGAAATTTTCTCCGGCCATGTGCGTCGGCGTTTTACCGGGGTAACAAAATCTAAACTGGGGTCAGCGATCTTATTCTCAGCTCGGTTCCAATCAGCCAAGGTATCGATGTCGACCGTATATTGCGGATCAATCAATAAAGGCAGGATGTTTTTGCCGCTCATCGAGCCTTCTTCCAAAATTATCTTTGGTCGGATCACATCGATATGACCCGTTTGCCAGAAAACCTTGGGCAATTGCTGGCGAGGGGCGTTAAAAGCCTCGTCCAAACCTGGCACTTGGAGGATGGGCGCCATATGCCCCTGTTCGTCAATGTGCCACATCTTATAGGGATTTTCTCCCGCTGGCACTACACCGCGCAGTGAATCCGCTTGAGGATTTACCAACATTTTCTGAATAGCTTCATCCACCATACCAACAGGGCGCAGTGGCGAAGTTGGCCGTAATTGCACCACCAGTTCTGGTTGATAACCCTCATATTCATCCAACCACTTCAGGGCGTGTAAAAAAACGGGGTAATCCATGGTGTTATCTAGGGCGAGTTCTTTGGGACGCAAAAAAGGCACTTCAGCCCCAAATTTTCTAGCCACATTGGCAATTTCAGGATCATCGGTAGAGACAATCACCCGGGTGACTAACTCGGCCTGGGTGCCGGCTGCAATGCTGTAGGCAATCAGTGGAAACCCTGAAAATTGGCGAATATTCTTACGTGGAATGCCCTTCGAGCCGCCCCGCGCCGGGATAATCGCTAAGACCTCATTGGTTACCATGCTGTCCACCCCCCATCAACAACCAGGTTAGACCCGGTCATATAAGAGGATGCCTCTGATGCCAAAAACACGATGGCGCCATTCATTTCATCCATGTGCGCCATGCGACCCAGCACCGTACGGGCAGCATATTTTTCTAAAAAAGCCTCATCATGTTGGTTATAGATGCCCCCAGGGGTGAGTGCATTCACCCGGATGGGCTTGCCGGCATAATAAGTTGCTAAATAGCGGGTAAACCCAAGGATGCCAGCCTTAGTAACGGTGTAATAGACGGGTTTGTATTGCTGACTGCCGTCTGGCCTTTCATACAAGCGCTGATCGGGGCCGGCTAAGCCGTAGGTTGAGCAAATATTAATGACGACCCCATAATTTTGGGCTAGCATTTGTTTTGCACAGGCTTGGGTAACCAGAAAGGTGCCGGTCAAATTTACATCGATGGCATTTTTCCAGGCTTCAAGGGGGTAGGTCTCAAAAGCATTGGAGGATTGGGCGGTGATGTTTTCAGGGTCAAATTTGGGGTCCAGAGCAGCGCTGTTGACCAAGATATCAAGCCTGCCAAAGCGATCAACACAGGATGTCACCAGTTTATCCACCGAATCTGGGTCGGTGATGTCCACCTGAAGGGCCATCGCCTGAATGTCATCGTTGATCAACTGGTTTGTATGTTTCTGAGCCCCTTCAAGATCAATATCAGCTACGACAACACCGGCCCCCGCCTCCCCCAGGGCGCGGGAAAATTGCTTCCCCAGCAAACCGGCACCGCCAGTGACCACTGCCACGCGGCCATCCAATGAAAATTTTTCCATAATTGTTGACATTGCCTGTCTTTCTGTTTTGATGTCTCTGTTTAAAGTGATATTATACCAGCGGGAAGCTTTTGAAGGCGATTTGGGTCAAGTTGTGCTTTCATGAGCACTGGGGTGATTGAAAATTTTAAATACACTTAGGCTGAATTTAAATTTACCCAACCATGTTTATCTGCAGCAGAATGAACCGCTTCTGTCAAGGCCAGGGCTTGGATGCCATCCGCTAAACTACATCGGGATTCTGCATTGCCAGCCACTAAATTAACAAAATGCTGCATCTCAGCCAAGAACAAATCATTACGTTCGAAGTCAGCAGGCGGATTGATGTCTCGCCATTGCGCTTCTTCAATGGAATAAATCTTCGCACCACCTGTAGCATTATCCCAACGCAAGAGCCCTTTTTCACAGGCAATTTCGATCCAGTGTGCAGTAGGCTGTTGATAATAATCAAGATGAATGGAACCCACCGTGCCATTGAGAAAATTCAATGTCATTTCAGCTACATCTTCCACGTCAATTTCCAGGTCAGAGATCCGACCAGTGACCGCCGTAAGGGATTGCACCTCACCAAATAACCAGCGAACGTAATCCAGGGGATGGCAGAGGGTGTTGACGACCCCACCGCCCAGGTCCTTTCGGGCCGCATAACTATCGCGGTAATCCTCCCAGGGGTGCCAGTTGGGTAAGTATTCCCCCCAATGGCATCGAAAAGAATAAGCGCGTCCCATTTGGCCTTGGGATAAGATTTCCTGCAATTGCATCAAGATGGGATGAAATCGAAACTGGAAGCCCACTAAAATCTGGATTCCCCGTTCTCTGACCACCCGTTCAAGGGCGTCGACCCGTTCATCCTTGATATTGCTGATGGGCTTTTCCAGTAATAAGTGGCAACCTGCAATGGCCGCTGGTAAAGCAACATCCAAGTGGCACGCTGTGGGATTGGAGATAATGACAGCATCGGGTTGCTGTGCTAAGGCTTCTTCGAGTTTTGTAAAGGTTGGGAAATTTGCTAATTCATCATCCGGTAAAGTGCTCTGATGCGTACGGTAAAGCAGAATATCCGATTCCCCTAAGGCGATCAGATTGCGGAGGTGACGCCTGCCGATAGAACCGAGCCCTGCAATTAGAAATTTCAAATTGGCACTCCTTTACAAGATTCGCAGTCGAGATCAAACCTAATGAGTTCGGACCTCAACCTAAGGGAATATTTTATTCGTCGGTGTACTCATCCATCTCGTCCAACTCATCCTGAACGCCACCGGTCTTATCCTTGCGAAAAAATGCCACAATCTTTTTCCAGTAGATGCGCACAGCAACGGCAATGCCAAGGACACCCGCCAAAATCATTTGGATAATAAAACTGCCTGTGCCTGGATCTAAGTACGCTAAAGGTTTAAAAAATATTTCGAATTTCATCATTCCCTTTCTTGAAATAAACTTGAAAAGTCTAACGCTTTATTTTATATAAGTATAGTATCCGTTGCGACTCTGCCAAAGTTTTCTTTTCAACCATGTCAAATTTTTGTTCGAAGGCCTGTTCAAAACCTTCGATAGTGTAATTGTCAAAAATATCTTTACGAGAAGACAGCAACCGTTGCACTTGTGAGTCCGATTTGGGCACAAATTCAATAATGAGATGATCACAAATCTGGCTAAAAAATTGAGCAAGGGTCGCCAGAGGCACATTATTAGATATTGCCAGGTGATGAACCAAGGCTAAAGCCAAAACCAGATCAACGGGACCGCGTTCCATCAATGATTGGCGTTCTGCGTGCGCCCAACCCAGAGCTGGTGAAGGGTTGGTTAAATCCATCACGAGCGGATAGAGATTTTCCTCCTTGGCCCTCCGCACCTGGATATAATTCTGACTGACGGCGCCCGGGTCAACATCAAAGGCAACGGTGTAGATCCCTCGATCAGAAGCCAACCGGCTGAATTCACCAGTGTTGCCGCCCAAGTCCCAAACAACTGTGGGGTGGACCTGTTCTATGAGTTGCGCAACAATGGCTTTCTTGCCCTCAAAAGCATTTTCAGAGTAATTGGTATCCTGATAATATTGCGCCCACTCGGTGCCATCTGTTTTGACCGATAACCCCTTAACCGTATTCCGTAAACTTTCAAGTAAATCAATAAATGCCTTCTGACTAATTAATCCCCCAACTTCTTCTGGGCTCACTTCATGACCAGCAAACTTTTTCTGCGTGTTCGCATGCAAATGGATATGCGTTAACAAACCAAAGCGCAACTTCGAACAAAATGGCAATAATTTAGAAGCTATATCAAGGGGAATTCCATCAATAAATAAGCGACTTAAGCCATTCATGCGCTGATCTTCGTAAGCCATCAAGGCTAAAGGCGCTAAGAAATGCTGACAGAATTGTTTGTAGGCAACCCAGGGTTCCCCTTCCTTATAAATTTCAAAGGATAGGGTGTCCAACAAACGCCAGCGACCCTGATGGAAAGCCAGGTTGTATGCACTGGCATCCTTCAAGATCATGTCATGCGCTAACGCTAATCGAGCCAAGCGTAAGGTTGTTAAAGCTGCACTCCTTAACTGCAAAAAGCACCACTCGTAAGGATAGGCGATGAATTGAACTCGCTCAGGTTTGATGATCTTATAGCATGAATCTGGTTGCGGCGATTCCATGCCCACAATTTCCTCATGTGAAACGATTAGATTTTTGTCAATTAAGGCTTCATACAAACCTGAGTCCATCAAATGATTATAGTTCTGCTGATAAACCTGGTTCACCTGACGATAAAGGACATTTTCCTTGTAGAATAAAAATCCGCTTGGGTCACGGAAAGAAGCCGTTTCTGTTTGATAATTATCCATTGATATCCCTAATTTCCCTTTTCTTCAATTTGTTGCACTTTAAATCCGGTTTATAAGTTTAACCATTTATATAACGTATTGACAATTCTTTGGATTGGATAACGGATTACTTTCATTTGCATCAAACGCTGCATCAACCCTGATGGTGCTGGTTTTATTGCCACAGCTTCTGCATCTAAACCCATTTCCTTTGCGAGTTTAGCAACCTGTGGCGAAATGGCATTGCCCATCATCCTGATGTATTTTTCCCGCGTGCAAAAGCGAAGATAACCTTTTTCGTCCATGCAATTGTCCATCTCCACCATCTGTCCCATCAGCTGATCACTCCAACCGCCAGGTAGCATACCGGATAAGACATCTTGCATGACCTTTTTCGGGGAGACCATTTGGAAATGATGCGCTGAAACCCAGGCTTCAAATCCCTTGTAATTGACAAGCACATCCTCAATACCTACAACTTCTTCATCATAGCGTTCCCAAGTTCGACCAGTGTTATTGACATATTCTTCTTCCCACTCTCGTGGTATGAGCAGCCCTCTTTGGCTCTCAACATCCGGCCCTTCTGCAAAGGCTAAGGTACTGTCGGAACTTATCGCAACACGCTCTCGCACATAGAAACCCGTAACAGCACCGACCTTCGGGAAATGATCAATGATTGCCAAATGTGCTTTTAACCAACCCGGCAGATGCAGATTGTCATCATCCGTAAAGGCGACGATCTCACCGGGTGCAGCGTCAAAGATAAATCGCAGCGCATTTAATTTGCCGATATTTCTTTTTGATAAGAACAGGTAATCGATCGCACCTTGTTTATAAAGGGATTGAAGAAAGGTGACCATTTCAGCACAACTGCCATTGTCAAACACCAATAAATCAAAGGGTTCATGGGTGTTGAGCAGGATGCTCTCAATTGTCAGGCGAGTGATCGCCATCCTATGTTCAAAATAACCCACCTGGTTAGGCGCATAGGTTAAAACCGCTACCGTTGTGCGAGCGGGTTTGTAGTCCAGTGTTTTTCCCCTTGAGGGGTTCATTCCTATACGCGGCATAAGCTCATCCTGATCCGTTTTGTCTTCATCAAGCCTTGATTGTTTTTACCACCCATTCTTTAAATTCTGTAAACGCTTTTTTGGGGTGAAATACGGCAAAAGATAGCCATCCGAGGGGACGGGATCGCAAACCCACCAGCGGAAATATCTCCACCTCCCGCCAGAAGGATTGTGTATCGAGTGGTTTGCGTCTTAGAGCACCATCCTCGAAATGATGGGTTGCATCCGTTAGATTAAATATCGTCCGCCGCCCGCCACCCATCCGAATATTATCCGTTGACTCCGGCAAACGATAATGCATTTGCCCACCCGGCAAATGCCGATAATCGTGATTCTGATGCACGATCGTGACCATCTTGGTGGCGTCAATCACCGGCCAATGCTTCCAACGGGCACGGTAGATCATCCAGTTATCCCAACCCGCCCTGCCAACAGCAAAATCGGGGATATCTTTGAAGCAATCTCGGGGGTAAATGAAATAATCACTACCAGTTTGCCCGTGTAACCTGCCATCTGCCTCGATGCGCGCCCTAAGTTGTTCCACCCACGGACCGTCAAAGGCGATCGGCTCTCTGATATCCAGATCCCATCGTTGCCCAACGACTAAAAATTGTTCTTTTTGACTGGCAATATTCCGGATGGCGTCTAAGGTATCTGGCAAAATCAAGATATCCGCATTGACATACGCCAAGAAAGGTGCTGTGCTTGCCTCTCGAGCAAGGTTGAAGATGGAACTGATCAAGGGTGTTCCCTGAACATTGCATTTGACCCCTGGAATGTGACGAACGCCCAACTCACTGGATACCTCCGCAATGCCTGGCTCATCACCAATGACCAAAACCTGCACCTCGTCTCCCAGGGCGAGCCAGTTTTTTAAAGCGTTGCGTTGGATCACCTGAATGTGCGGGTCAACAAAGGGTTTGGGAGCCGTAAAAATTGTTAATAATGTCATAAGTTATGATTTAACCTGATCCGGTAATGGAAGCCAAGCTTTATTGGGGAAAAGTTTTTGAATGATCCGCCGATATCCGAAACCAAGCTGACGCTTAAGGTGGACCAGACGCTCCTTTCTGACAGGAGGGACTGGCACATCGGCTGAGAGAGGTCGAGCAAGTAAAGTTATGTACAATTTCAATATCTCAGAGCGGGGTTTCCCATGGCAAAGGATGGCTTGTTCTTTGAAACCGGCTTGTTGAATTGTTTCGATCAGTGTATGACGTGAAAAACACGTCAAATGGGCGAGTTCAAAGCTGTCATGGGCATATAAGTTAGGCACTTCCAACAATAGGCGACCCTTTTCCGATAAAAGGTCTTTTTTGATCCTGGACAAGGCTTCAACCGGGTCAGGCAGGTGTTCAAGCACATGCACCAGGCTGATCAGATCAAACTTTTCCGGTTGCGCTGCAATTAAGGCATCAATGGAATCGTACACCACTAAGCCCTTTTCCTCTGCAAAAGCTCGGTAGGCTGCTCCAGGCTCTACACCGGTCACCTCACACCCAAAGGCCTGCTGAAATTTGAACATTAAGGTGCCTGTGGAAGCGCCAATATCCAAAAAATTTGTCGGTAGGTCTTTGCATTGGCTTCTCACAAAATCAACCAGGTGATCTGCGCGGTGTCCTTGAACCCACAAATCCTTCTCAGTTGGGTCAGGATGATCCTGGTAAATCTTTCGGTATGTTTCAGCGTAAAAATCCGGGTCGGTTGTTCGAATAGTCTTTATTGATTGATAAACTAAGCCACAGTTTTCACAAATGTAATAAATCAGCGGATACCCAAAGGATTCAACTTCGGCAAACCGGTGTCTATTTTCTGAGTGGCACAGTAAGCATTTCATAGGAAAAGATCTAACATAGGGATATAAATATTATAACCGCAGTCCATCATGCCGATCGTCCACATCCTGGTAACCCTTATGCGCCACGTCAGCGTTGATGGTTAATAACTGCGGTTTTTCATGTAACAGTTGAAGTATGTCTGATAGCGTGAAATCGTCTCGATCCCCAAAAGCAGCATAAATCGACCGAACAAGTTCTAAATCTTGAGCGGTGTCCACCGTCAGCCTTAAGTGCCCAAGATCGGGATCGTGTTGGACCAGCAAAGTCTTAAATCGACCCTCTTGTTCATAGAGGTAGGGCATCACATGCTCACGGGCATATTTCGCATCTGCTTCTTGCCAGGCGCGGGTTAAAGCCGCAAAGCTCACCACCTCGGTATCCATCCCGATGGGGGTGGTGCGCTTCCAGGGTGGCGGCAGTCGATTGGCAGCAAAATCCACACCATTTTCAATAAAAGCCTTGACAGTCCGGTCAATCTCATCGGGGTCAATGAGGGGGCAGTCAGCTGTTATACGGACAATTGGATCAGCGTGAAATAATTTAGCTGCCTGGTAATAGCGGTCAAGGACGTCAAAAGGGTCACCTCGAAAGCATGGAAACCCCATGGAATTGCAATACGCTTCAAGAGGGTCATCGCTGGGGTCTGTGGTTGTGGCAACGACCACTTGATCGATAGTTCTTGCTCGTCGAGCTCGCAAGACCACGCGTGCCAGCATCGGTTTTCCGCCAATATCGGCTAAGACCTTGCCGGGCAGGCGGCTTGATCCCATCCTTGCCTGCACAATTGCCACGACTGATGTTGGCGTTGAATTAAACATAATCAAAATTTACTCGATCCCTGAAAAAGTAAATGATGCGACTGCAGTATCAAAGGTCGGCAGTTTAGCATTCATCATTGCTGGCTCTGTTACAAAAACAATAATCCATAACATCCCATAGTCATTAAAAAAATATATCGATTGATAAGATTCCTCTCCCTGGAAATCAACGCCGGTTAACCATCGGATCACTTGTCGATTCCCCATTTGCAATGTGTCAGATTGAAGCAAATTGACGGCGTCCCCCAGAATTGCTCCAGCAAACATATTCATTAGACCAAGGGGTGCTCCAGCATATTCCTCGTTTTTAAGCACCAATAAGCTTGTTGGAATAGGGTTTGGATCCTGTGAATCGTAACCCATCAACACGATATTTTCTTCAGCAATGGCTGTCATTCCCCCAAAGTCCTCACCGGACCACTCATCCATAATACTCAAAAGCTCATTCAATTTGGGCACATCAGCGGGATCATCGCTCACAATAAATGAGCCAGGAAGCAGTATGGAATAACCGCCAACTTGAAAAACCTCTTCCTGATTGACTGTCTGTGTGTTGGTAGGTATGGCTGTGGGTTGGTTCACTGGTTCTTGCGTCAGGGTCTCAGTTGGTTCGTTTGAAGGTTCATCTTCAGTTTGATTGAAGGGTAAATTACACGCCAGGCTTACCAGTAAAAGTGCGAGCAATATCAGATACAAATGAAGTTTCTTCATCATATGCCTCTCTAATCTATTAGTAACGACGAGATTTCAACATTAGTTAGTATTCTATCGTAATTGGTCATCAACGCCAACAGGTAAAGAATTGGATTGGTTTAAATCAGTAGGGATTACGCCTGTGAACGATTATAGGCTAATTCATAACCAGCCAGTAATTTCTGGAAATTTTCCTGCCAATTGGCTCGTTGCTCTGCCAGTTTCCTTGATTGCTGTCCATATTGAGATAGTTTGGGGTCATTAACCATCTGAAGCAATTTTTCCTTCAGATCGTCAACATCCCCATCTCGAAAAACATCGCCAACCACTTGGGGCGTCACCCATTCAAGGTTGCTGGGAATATCAGAGACCAATACTGGACAGCCGCAAGCCATCGCCTCCAGTAATGAAATCGATGAGCCATCGCAATGGGAAGGGCTCACAAATAAATCCGCACTGCGATAGATGCCCGGCAGGACTTCATTGGGGACCCTTCCCGATAATTGCACTCTCCTCTTAACAGGGGCTAAAATTTCATGAATCTCATCGGATAGAGGTCCGTCCCCAACTAGGAGCAATCGCAAACGCGCATCCTCTTGGGCAGCCTTTATAAAAGCTCTGGCGAGCACATCCACGCCATAAATCGGTGCCCAGCTTCGATTGCACAGGATAACAAAGTTTTCTTTCCAACCAAGCTTTTCCCGGAGACCATCTTTCCCATTCCCGTCCTTCAAAGGTGAAAAATGATCGAGATCAACGCCCCAGGGGAATAAAACGATCTTTTCCGAAGCCAAGCCATAACGAGTCGCCGTGTTAGTAACAGCCTGACAATCCCCAAAAAATACATCCGTACTCGCTAAGGTACATTTTGTTGTGTACTGCATCCAGGGACTGCGCTGCGCGTGAAACAAGAGGTCGGAACCCCAGGACATAGTCACCAATGGATGAAAACCGACCAGCGCTGTCAGGAACGCCGGCCCTTGCACTGGCCCAGCATGAACCAAATCAGGTTTGATGTGTTCAATAATGTCGGTAAGCTGCTGTTTACCATTTTCCCACCCTGGCCAATGGGACCAATCCGGTTGCCCGTCAGGCCAGTTGACGGCAGTAATCCCAGCGGGGGTCTCTGCAATGCTGAATTTTTGCCTTAAAACAAAAACTTGATGCGAAGTCTCAGCTAGGGCGCGTAAAAACCGCTGATCATGCGGACTGTCACCTTCTGTAAAGTATAAAACTCGCATCAGACCTCAAAAATTATTCCGTTGGAAGTAATCTTTACCTTTAAGGATTAACCAATTGTGTCCAGCGCAATTCCTGCCCCTTAGGGATGCGCTCAAGCGCCTTCAAGCCCAGAACTTCACTTATTTCATAGGGCAAAATCCCACCCTGGGTTGCCGGTCGCAGTACATCAATCATCTCACGGGTAAAGACTTCACCAGGTTTAATCTCGCGAGCCGCCCTGAGGCACCGCCGCTGGATAATCACTGTCTCGCGTTCATTTTCTGCGACAACCTTATCCCCTGAACCCAAGGCTCGCTCCAATTGACGGGTGGCTTTGACCATATCCGCCCAGGTTTGAGGGTTCATCGCAAAGGGATGATCTGGTCCAACCCGGTTGTTGTCATCTGTAAAGTGTTTTTCCACCACCCGAGCCCCAAGTGCCACCGCACCAAGCACCGTGGCATGCCCGTGTGTATGATCGGAAAGTCCCAGAATCAGCTCTGGAAACATTGCCTGATAAGTCTTCAACACATTTAAGTGGATATTGTCAAAATTGCCGTCTTCAGCCGTGTAATTGGTGTTACATTGCATCAACACTAATTGAGGGTTGAGGCGCCTTATAGCATGCACAGCCCGCTGCACATCGCCAATGTCAGAGGCGCCGGTCGCCAGCAGCACCGGTTTCCCCTTGCTGGCGATGCGTTCACAGGCTTCAATCCAGGTGATGTCACCGGAGCCGATTTTATAAGCTGGCACATAGGGATCCAACATGTCAATGGCATCAAAATCATAAGGGGAGGAAAAATAATCAATCCCAACAGCGTCACAGGTCTCTTTGAGTATGGGTGTCCATTCAAAGGGGATCGATGCCGAGGCGTACACCTCGCTGACGGATTTTTCCCATTTAGCCTGGTGGGAGACCTGGGCATTCATATGGGAAAAGCCATAATCAGAGACGATTTTCGGGGCTTGGAAGTTTTGAAATTTAGCCGCATCTGCCCCGGCTTCCTTCGCCAAGCGGATCAATAACTTAGCCCGTTCCAGGCTGCCGTCATGATTGGCGGCAATATCGGCAATGAAATATGTCGGATGATCCTCGCCAATGGTGTGGTTTCCAATCTGTAAGTCCATACGCACTCCTTATTGGATATGTGTCATTTCACTTCTCTAAACAATAAAACCTTGTAATTTCTGTGGATAACAATCCAACCAAGCCTGATAAAGCGCTTGAATTCCGCCAGTTACCGTTGGCAAATTTTGCCCTAAGTCCTTTTGAAGCTTATCACAGTTGAGGGTCAGATTCAGCGCCCTTTGTGCCCCACGATCAAGGTTTTCAGCGGCAATGGGTGTGATCAACCTTGGGTCAAACCCAAATTTGTCAGCGATGCGCACCCCAAACTCATACTTACTGAGACTTTCCGGGCTTACCACGTGATAAAGACCGGTCAATTTTGCTTCCAGCATTTCCAACAGCAGATCCGCTAAATCCTCGACATACAGAGGTGAAAAAAAGGTGTCAATAAAGCCGTTAACGCTTTTTCCGGCACCTAAGTGATTAAAGAAAAATTCCGAAAGGCTGCGCTGACCGGAGAGGCTCCAACCAAAAAATACGACTCTGGCAATGATCGCATCAGGATTCGCGTTTTGCACAGCTTGCTCGCCGGCTAATTTTGTGTGCGCATAGACGCTTAGCGGATTAGTTGGGTCTGCTTCGCGATAGTTTCCCTTGTTACCGTCAAAGACTGCATCTGTTGAGATATGAACAAAGGGGATGCCCCAGCTCGCTGCAGCATTAGCTAATTTACCCGGAACTTCACCGTTTAGCCGGTAAGCCAACTCAGGGTGGTTTTCAGCAACGTTCAGGTTTGCAATGGCTGCACAATGGATGATTGCATCGGGTTGAGCGGATTCTATGATTGAAAGACTGGCGTCAATGTCTAACAAGTCTCCCTGGATGATGGAAAAGGGTGTGTCTTTAAGGGGACGGGTGTTAACCAAACCGGTCACATCCAAGCCGCGATCGGCAGCAACACAACACAAATTGACGCCCAACAGACCGCTCGCACCTGTCACGAGCAAATGCATGTCCTTTAACAACCCTTCTCTAAAGCATCTTCAATGGGGGCAACAATTGCACGTATTTCTTCTACCGATAGCCACTGTTCATTATTATCGCTGGCATAATGGTAATCATCCGGTAAAGCTTTGCCCTTTTTGGACCATTGATGACCAAACCACAAAGCCTCCGCGGGTTGAACGACGAACATGTCTTCTAACTCGACAGTGGAACGAGCTTCATCTTCAGAAATCAAGACTTCATGCAATTTTTCGCCGGCTCGGATGCCAATCAGGCGGATCTCAGCCTCTGGCGCAATGGCTTTGGCGAGGTCAACCATCTTCATGCTGGGGATTTTGGGCACAAACACCTCCCCGCCTTCCATCTCTTCAATGCAGCGGATGACAAACCGAACGCCCTGGTCCAGCGAAATCCAAAAGCGGGTCATCCGCTCATCTGTGAGGGTTATTTCACCACTCTGACGTTGTTTGATGAAAAGCGGCACCACACTGCCCCGAGAGCCAACAACGTTGCCATATCGAACACAGCTAAAACGAGTGGTCATTCCCCCCGCATAGGCATTGCTTTGCACGATTAATTTCTCAGCGGCCAATTTTGTCGCGCCATACAAGTTAATCGGATTGACCGCTTTGTCCGTGCTGAGCGCCAGTACCTTCTCAACACCTGCATCTAAAGCAGCATCAATCACATTAGAACTCCCCAGAATATTGGTCTTAATCGCTTCCATGGGGTTATATTCACAGGCTGGCACCTGCTTCAATGCGGCAGCATGCACCACAATGTCCACACCATTCAAAGCCCTTCGCAATCGGGGCAGGTCACGCACATCGCCAATAAAATAGCGTAAATCAGGATGATCAAAGCCAGCTGTCCGCATTTCATGCTGCTTCAACTCGTCACGGCTGTAGACAATCAAACGGGCGGGATGATATTCATTGAGCATTACTTCAATAAATTTTCGACCAAAAGAGCCCGTTCCCCCTGTTACCAGCACATTTTTACTCGTCCAATCCATCAATTTTCTCCTGGGAATTTTGTCAAATTATACTTCACTTGCTGGAATGCGGTTTTTTCACAACTACCAATGGATATTGACCAATCCGACCCAGCAAACGTGGGAAACGCTCTTCCAACCAGTAAATAACTTTCAACCAAAAACGACCGCCCCATTCCGGATAAATCACCGAGCGCAAAAACCGAACACTGACGCTCCGCCAGACCAAAATTTCAAAATCCATGCGCTCTTTCAAGGCTTGTGTGAGCCATTCTGCATCCAGTTTTTGAACAAAGGTGCCCGCCGGTGCCGAACCTTGATTGGTCTCCTGTGGGGATAAGCCGCCAGGCTTTACTGATGGTTCTACAGGTTTCGTGCCTACTTTTTTCTTCCTTCGCCAGTCATGAAACTGCTTGATGGCCGCCATGAATCTGGTTAACCAGCGCATTAAGGGGGCATTCGTCCAACCATTGACGACCACCATTGTCTTTCCAGGGGTCAATGTCCGATAAAGTTCATCATAAGCCGGCAATTTATCCTCTAAGGAAACATGGTGGATGGTATGTAGGGAGACAATCCCGTCAAATACATCCGATTTAAAAGGCAAGTGGGCAATATCCCCAACCACGTAACGCCCATGGTCCCCCAAGCGCTTGCGTGCTTCCTTTAAAGCAACAATGGAAATATCCATACAAACCCGCGCCTGGTAGCCTTCGGAATAGGTCAGATATTCTGGATACTGCACCGGGCCGGAGCCCGCATCCAGCAAATATTGCCCTTCTTTGGCAATATGCCGGTTGACACGCAGGTGACAGCGGTGAATATAGTCTTGCGACACTGGCCGCAGATCTTCATATTGGGCGTTTTGGTACATGTCCGCATTGACCGTTTGCCAACCAACGCGGTCATAAAATTCACGCACCGATTTTTTTGTGTTATTTTCGCTCATAAGGTTTATACGCTATTGCCATCAATGTTATCAATTTTACTGCAGGTGTGATTTTAACATTAAATATGGATTGTGGGACAGTAAGATCAAAAAAAGGGCATTTCAAAGATACCTTATACCCACATCGATAGATAAGTTTCTGTTGCAATTCAAGTTGCAGAATAATTTGATTTATCTGAAAAAGCTAACGTAGATAATTATCCAAAGCGCTTACCACTGCATTGGTTTACCGGTAAGTAATTCAAAGGTCTCACCGTAACGGTGGGTACCCTCTTCCCCGAGGACAAACTTCATGGAACGCGCTTGGATGTCCTCTTCCAAATCAAGCAAATGCCAAGGGAAGGGTTTCGGAAAGACAAAGAAGAATAAATAGGCATACCGCCACGCGAGATCGATTTGCTCTTGTGTCAAACGAGCCCCTTCTAAGTCAGCTAAAAGCTCATTTAAGATTGTGAAATAATTTTCCCAGGATTGTGGATCATAGGTAAAACCACGCTCCCGATAATGCGTCTGACCGGCAACAACTACTGGAATACCGCGCAGCGCCATCTCCAAACCCACCGTGGTTGTATAGACCAACCCCAAATCGCTGACTGCCATTAAATCATAGGTATTAATCTTTTCTTCAGGCTTGATCAGGTGTATGTGCGCAGGAATATCAGGTAAGACGGCTTCTACCACGTCCACCATGGACGTGCCATGCATGAGGGTTTCCCCAGGGTGCACCCGGATCACCAATTGGATCTCCTCTCGTTCAGCAAAATATTGAACAGTGCGTTCGATCCACTCGGCCATAGTTTCGCTGAAGACCTGCCGCCCCAAGGTCAGGCTGTCCCCCAACACATTGGTTGCCAATAATATGACTGGTCGGTCATCAAGTTTGAGCTTATTCCGAACGGCTTTTCCACCTTTGGTCGGTGAATCCTGCCATTTTCGCGTGAAGTTTTTCCAGGTTTTTGCATCCTGACGGGCGCTGAAAAAGTCTTGTAATTGATCCACTTGCCCCTCATCAAGTGGCTGATCGCCACGCGCTTTCCAAAGCTCATCAGTCTCATGGCGCATAATTTCAGCGTTTTGTGCCAACCAGATATGCTCGCGTTTATCGCCAAACTCAAAAGTCACCACAGGGATATCAAGATGCTGCGCAACCCGGTAAACCACGCCCATCTCCTGAATCGTGCCGTTGGGCACAATTACCACATCGGGTGTGTGTGCCATCAACCAGGCACGGGCGTTTTGGGCGGCTTCCAAGTTGCGTTGATAGCGCAATTTGTAGATATTTTCTTCTTTTGTAATATTTTCAACCTGCAGGCTGTATTGCGCGTCGAAAATGCTCACTTCTTCAACGGCATTTAACAAAGCCTGCGGCAATTGACTCGAAAAGGGCTTAACATCTAATAAAGATTGAAGTCTGATAACGGAATTAGCCTGGCTCAATACCCCACGCGCGTATAAATTTTGCCGTCGCAGGTCAAATTTCGTGATGGATTCATCCCAACTCGAATAAGGCAAGAAAGAAAGGGTCACCTCATGGCCTTTGCCAGCCAAACCCAGGCTCAGAAAGGTCGAGAATTCGATCCAGTAATGCAATGAAGCAAAAATAAAGACCTTTTTACCGGTTTTGGCAGCGTCATAAAAAGGCTGTGTATCTTTTACAGCTTCTTCCAACTTCGATTCAAGTAAATCAAGATCAAAATGAGACTGCCAGCGTTTATGTCGTTGAATCAGTTCCCAGTAAAGTTCTGCTGTAAAGGGAATTTCGCCAAGGATTTTCTTAATATTCGTTTTATCCATCAATTATTTCTCGATTGTCTCTATCTTCCATTCCAATTGGGGACGTACAGGCCCCAATCGCTTTTCTGGCCATTGTGACCCGGGTGCACCCGTTGCATCAACAGTAAAAGTCAAAGCCTTATCATCCTGAAAATAACGTCTAATCCGATAAGAGCTCGCATTGACGCCCAGAACGAAACGGCCTTCATTCATAAAATAAGGTGGTATCCAGCACTTACTGCTATAGCGCCCTGCTGGGCGGCTCGCATAGGTCTCAAACATATCCGGATCGTCCACATCAAAGCTTGTAAAGACATATTCGCCGCGCGTTGTCATCATGTACAAACCAACCCGCAAGCCAGAGATTGCCTCGGTTAAGTGATAATCCATCGCAATGCTGAAACCCTCGGTTGTTGAGACAGTGTCGACAACTTTACCAGCTTTATTCATCACCCGCAAGCTCACAGGTCTGAAGGGCGTCTTACCCGTGCCAAGTTCTTCCGCCTCCCAATAACGTTCTCCTTGCTTGGTCAATCCCATATTGAGATAATAATCCACGGCTTCAGGTGTTGGCGCTCGCATGACAATTTTTCCCTGGTCCAAAACGATCGTCTCCTGGGTCAAGCGTAAAATTGCGGACATATTATGGCTGACAAACAAAACCGTGCGCCCCTCCTGGGCGACGTCATTCATCTTACCCAAGCACTTGCGCTGAAATTCAGCGTCGCCAACCGCCAGCACCTCATCAACCACCAAAATTTCAGGTTCCAAATGCGCAGCGACGGCAAAAGCTAGCCGCAGATACATCCCGCTGGAATAGCGTTTGACAGGGGTATCGATAAATTTGCCGACTTCGGAAAATTCAACGATTTCGTCAAATTTGTGATCGATCTCCTCCCGGCGCATGCCGAGAATGGCCCCATTGAGATAAATATTCTCACGCCCAGAAAGTTCAGGGTGAAAACCTGTACCAACTTCCAATAAAGACCCCACCCGACCGTGAATTTCACCATAGCCCTGGGTGGGATCGGTGACCCGAGAAAGGATCTTCAATAAAGTGCTTTTCCCTGCACCATTCCGACCGATAATCCCTAACACCTGACCGCGCTGGACGTCAAAAGAAACGTTCTTAAGCGCCCAAATGTACTCCGGGCTTTCATAGCGAGAGTCATTCCCCCGCTTAAATACCTTTTTAAATCGCTGAAACCCGGTAGTTAAAACATCACGCAAGGTGTCCGGTCGGCTTTGGGCCAAACCGATCCGGTAGCGTTTGGATATGTCTTCAACACGTAAGGCTAAATCTGCCATAAATACCTAAACAATATCAGCAAAGGTCTTTTCCATTCTTCTAAAATAGAAGAGACCGCTGATGAAAATAATAAACACAACAACAACTGAAATAAGTGAGTTGATATCCGGTGGCGTGCCACCTAAAAGCGCCCAACGAAAACCTTGAATGACGCCCACCATGGGGTTGAGGCTGTATAAATAACGCCAGATTCCTTCTGGGATGATGGTGATTGGATAAACAATGGGCGAGGCATACATCCAAACCTGAACGATGAAGGGCACCATGTGCTGCACATCGCGATATTGCACGTTCAACGCTGAAAGCCACAGCCCCACAGCCAATGCCGTCAGCAACGCCAGTAAGACCATCGGCACCAACCAGAAGATGTTCCACCCTGGCCAATACCGGTAATAGATCATGACGCCCAACAGCACAATAATAGAAACACTAAAATCGACTAAGGCTGCCAAAACGGATGACAAAGGAATCGCCAGGCGGGGAAAATAAATCTTCGTAAGCAAGTTGGCATTCCCCACCAAACTCACACTGGAGCGCTGCAAGGCGGTCGCAAATAGTTGCCAGGGAAGCAGGGCTGTAAGGGAGAACAAGGGATAGGGAATATCTTGCGAAGGGGTCTTGAGTAGCACGCCAAAAATAAGGGTGAAAATCACCATTGTCAATAAGGGTTGTAAGATAGCCCAACTGACTCCCAAAAGGGCTTGTTTATAGCGCACTTTAATATCACGCCAGGTGAGGAAAAACACCAGTTCGCGATAACGCCATAATTCTTTAAAATCAATCGCAAGCCATCCTTTGGACGGCTTCAAAACGACGATTGGTGTTTCTTTGTTTCTCTGGCGGGTATTCTCCATGAGACTCCCGGTTAGCTCCTGTGCGCCAGATACCACTCGATTGTTTTTTCTAACCCCTCGTCAAAATCGACTTGTGCCTCAAAACCAAAAAATTTCTTGGCGCGGGTTGTATCAAGGGCACGTCGGGGTTGTCCATTGGGCTTGCTGGTATCCCATACAAAGGTCCCCGCAAAGCCTGTCATCTTGGCAATCTTTTCTGCCAGGTCTTTGATGCTGATCTCGAAACCCGATCCCAAATTGACCGGCAGGGAGTCATTGTAACGCGCGGTTGCGAGGGCAATGGCGCGGGCCGCATCCGTGACGTAGATGAATTCTCTGGTGGGTGATCCATCACCCCACACAACAATATGATCTTTGCCTGCTTCTTTGGCTTCCACACATTTGCGGATCAGGGCGGGGATGACGTGTGAAGTGTGAGGATCAAAATTGTCCCCGGGACCATACAGGTTGACCGGCAACAAGAAAATGCTATTGTAACCATATTGCGCTCGGTAAGCCTGGGATTGGACCAACAACATTTTTTTTGCCAGCCCATAAGGGGCATTCGTCTCTTCAGGATATCCGATCCACAGATCATCTTCTTTAAAAGGCACTGGCGTAAATTTGGGATAAGCACAAACTGTGCCAATGGCTACGAATTTTTCCACCCCACGTTGATACGCTTGATGCATGAGCTGTACCCCCATCATCAAGTTATCATAAAAGAATTCGGCGGGGTGATCGAGGTTGGCACCAATGCCGCCCACATGGGCAGCCAGGTGGATGATGATATCGGGGTTAGCATCCGTCAGCAATCGCGAGATCGCTTCCGGATCCACTAAGTCATATTTATTGTAGGTTGATATAAAAATATTTTGGGCACCGCGGCTGCGCAGGTCTGCCACAAGGTGTGTGCCCAAAAAACCTGCCCCACCGGTCACGCAAATGCGTTTATTCTCCCAATCAAAATTTTCAGTCATTTATCACTTCCTTTAAGCATTGCAGTACACAGAATTATAGCATGAGACTAACCTTAACACGATTCACCCAGGTTTGCATAACACTAAGGGACTGTGCTTTTTCTAATATTAAATTGGAAATTGCAAAGAAATTGCAAGAATAAAGGAAAAGTCAGGACGACAGCATTATTTTAAGTCAGTTACCCTTTGGCTCCAAGACGATCATTCCGCTCTCCCTAAACTCTTGGAGGGGCTGATACGTGTTCACTAAGGGTTGTTCCACATTGAGTAACCATACATTATTTTCCTCGCCAAAGACCTGCTCGGATGTCTGCATAAAAATGCTGAGGGGTTCAGAGATAATCAAATCAAAACGGTGAGCTTTCAAATCCCCCCAAAATTGGCTCAAATAGGGCTGGTTGGCAGACATCGCCATTTCCATTAAGAACACTTTTTCGTATTCTGGCACAAGGTCTACGCCGGTTATGCTGTCAAAGGTCAGCAAGTGTCGGTGTTGAATAAATAACACTTCACCCCCATCCATCAGCGCCTCATCAATCAATGCTTGCATCGCATCGATATCATCCCAGGCGCGTTGGTGGTCCAATTTGGGATAGGGTTGCAGGCTATCCAGGACAAAAACAAGGGGAATCAGCATTGCCAATACAATCAACGGCTGAGGCAGCGTCCACGGTTTTAAGTGCTCAGGTGCATCGGGTTCAAACCGGTTAAAAGCCATCATCGCTGCAATCAGGGCAAAAAACACCAGAAAGGCATCCATATTATGCAAGTTATCCCCGCCGCCAATTTTCATGCTAACAATCAAACCCACTACCATTAACGCCAGTAAAATAAGCAATAAAGCCAATAAACGCAACCAATCCCAGGCGCGTCTGCGCTTGAAAAGATACCAGCAAACAATCACCAACAACGGGAAGATGGCGACCAGAGTCATATTAAGGATGCCCGACCCATAGGCTTCATTGGGAAATAACCGATAGGAGTAGAGGGGTGAATTGAAACTGGAGCCAAAAACCTCGACGGGGTTGCCACTGATAACCGCATAGATCGACTGGGATAGAATTGCCAGCAAAAAACTAAAAATCGGAACAAAGATCGGCCAGCGCCAATATCTCCAGAAGCTTTTCCCTCCCTTTGGCACCTTTAGCACATAGAGAGTCGCAGCTAACATCCCCGCCACCGGGAACCAGTTGACCCGGCTGATACCAGCCCACAGGGAAGCCAACCCCACAAAAATTAAGGTGCGACCCAGTTTTTGATGATTAAATCCCAATAAAACAAGGATGATGACCACCATCAAGTGATAATATACAGGCCCCTGAAAACAAAACATGAAAAACCAGGCGACCAATCCAAGCTTTGCCCACCATTTTTCGGGCTTAACATGCAGCAAGAGCGCCAAGGAAGCAGCGAGGGTAACCCCCAACCACAGCAACACCTGCCACAAACGGTGTGCCCATAGCGGCAGGCTCTTGATGAGGAAGGGTACTGCTTGCATTAAATAGCGCGTTGGATGCAAGGATGAAAGGGGGACCGATTTGCCATAAATTTGACGAGAAAAGAACAACGAGGCGTAATAATAACGACTGGTTTCAGACCAACCCAAGGAGAGGGGATAGGTGCGCACATCTGGGATGAAGCGTACAACCCATAAAAGCATCCCGTAGATTGAAAAGGTCACCAATAGACTTTGTGGAGGGGTCACCTGCCGCGTGATAGTTAAAAACAGCGCACCTAATAAGCCTAGGTGTCCAAAAACCCAAATGGGGTTGATGCTGGCAATAAAGGGCAGGTCCAAAGCAGCTAATCGATAAGCCCCATACAGTACAATTGGGACTGCAAATAAAACATAATTTAATGCCCCCAAGGCTGAAAGGCCCTTATAAATTGCTTTTGCAAAGCTTGCAAAGCCACGACGCCAGATTTTTAAGCTCAGGAGGAGGATTAGGATCAACCCCAAGCTGATCAAGTAATAAGGCCAAAGCTGCACCAGCATCGTCCCTGAAAAACCCAAGATGGTGCCAATGCCGTAAGCGGCGCGCAAGCCTAATAAAATCACAAAGCTGTTGATTGCCAGTGAAATGCCGACAAACAGCCGAAAGGCTGAAAGCGCGCTTTCCAAATCGGCGGCTAATTGAAGGTCATCACGGCGCTGAATGTTACTCATCGCTCAATCCATTTTTATTGTTAGGCCGCTTTACATCATTACGACCAGAAAGAACCTCAGGCAGAAATAGGGCGCCAGGAAGGCTGGCGGTCATAAACATAATTCGCATCAGCAATGCCAGCACCAGGCTGTTGGCTTCGGACACACCCGCAAAATTAGTATAAACCAGGGAAAGGGAAAATTCCTGTAAGCCCAACCCATTGATCGAGATCGGAATCAGGGTAATAAAGTAAACCAGGACCCATAAACCGCCCACCTTCCAAAAGGGGACTGGATCGCCCAAGCTGTTTAAAACAAGGCTAACCATTGTAAAGGTGCAGAGCATGTGAACATAAGAGCATAAAACTGCGCCTAGTAGGTATTTAGGGTGTCGAAGCCACAATCCCAAGGCTTGTTTCACACGTTGTAAAAAACCTAATGTTTTCTGCCACAATTTCCCCATAAACACACCAGGGCTGCTGGCGATCTGCAGGCTTGAAACGCTTTGCGCCTGAAAAATCGGGATGATGCCCAGCGGCAGAAAACTCGCCATAGTCCCCATGCCGACCAAGCGATCCACAATCAGGGAAGCCGTTACATCAGCAGAATCTAAGCCAAATTGAATAGCACCACCAAGTTTGACCACATCACCGCCGATGGTGCTGGGGAGCACATTGGTGGTAAACAAACCGACAAAAGAGAGTTTGAACACCTGTTTAAAAGTCACCTCTGGTGCCACCAATCGCAAAAGCACAAACCACCGCAGGGTGACCATCAAGCGAGACACAAGGGCAATGACAAGCACCAGCATTAACAAGGGCAGGGGAAGCCTATTCAAGGCATCTACAAAGCCAGGCCAATTTCGCCAAACCAAGTAAATGACCAGGGCCAAAGCGATCAAGGTCCCAATTAAGCGCAATAGGGATCTTTTCGGTTGAAGTTTAGTATCCTGCAAGGCATACATCCGTCGTGCCCATCCTAATTTTGATTTTGGATCGCCTGCTCGAGAAGGGTTTCATATTGTTTGGTCACATAGGACATCGTAAACTGCTGCGATTTTTCTCGGCTGGCTTTGCGAAACTGTAAAAGTCGATCGGGGTCCGTCAAGAGTTCACGCAGCGCAGAGACAAAGCCTTGGGTGTCATCAGGATCATGTAAAAATCCATTGACGCCATTGTCCACCAGCTCGACGTTCCCACCCGCCCGACTGAGGACCAGCGCTAAACCCATGGCTAAAGCCTGCACACCGACAACCGGTAAGCCCTCAGAATATGAAGGCATAAACATCAAGTCGGCACTGCGGTATTGATCGATCACTCTTTCCGGTTTTACCCACCCTAAAAAGCTAACTCGGTCACCCAGGTTGGCTTTCTCAACGGCATCTTCCATAGCGGGTCTCAACGGACCATCTCCAATTAATGTGCAATGCCAGGGAATATCAGACACTTTTGCCAAACACGCCAACATTTTTATGGGATTCTTTTGTTCGGTAAAGCGACCTGCAAAGACAATTTTGGGAGGGTGATTGACGGTAATTTCCCCTGGATCAAGGCTTTTCAGATCAACACCGTTGGGGATCACCTCAATAGGGACATCATAGCTTTTCAACGCCAATTCCCGCGTAAATTGGCTCACCGCAGCAATCTTTGCTGCCTGCTGCCAGATGGCAGGCGTAAAGGGGAAGACCCACCTGAACCATTTTCTTGTTTTTTCCGGTACGCCGCCTGGCACATCCCCCAGGTGGGCTGTAATCACATAAGGGACCTTGGTCAGGCGACTCAACAAAAAGGCACTCACGCCAGCAGGCACAGCAAAATGGACATGAATAACATCGGGCCTTTCAGCGCGGATTTGCCGCAAACCCTCCCTGGTGGATGCCAAGACAAAGCCTAACATGGCTGAAAAATCTGCACGATAGGGCACTTTGCGACCACTCTTAAGGCGGAAAATCTGTATTCCATCTTGGATTTCCACTTCAGGGAGATCGCCGTGCTGGGCTGTTAACAGTCGAACTTGATGGCCTCGTTCAACCAGGCCAACACAAAGGTCTTGCGCCACTCTACCCCCACCTCCCCCAACAGGTGGATATTCGTGAACCAGAACCAAAATTTTCATTGATTCTTTAAATCTTTCGGCTTCTGGGAATGATCCTCAGGAAAATTGATGGTCTGACTCACTGTGTAACTGGGTTTTCCCTGAGATTCGTGATAAGTACGAGCAAGCAATTCAGCAATCAGACCCATCAACAGCGATTGAAAGCCCAGGATGAAAATCATGGTCGACATTTGGAAAAACGGTGAGTCAAATACAGATGTTCCAAACCCTAAACGGCGTATCACAAGGAACAACATCATGGCAACCGCAATGAGGATTAAAATCGCCCCCACACCCCCAAACAAATAAATCGGCTTGCCGGCATAGGCATTTAAAAATTTGACAACGAAAAGGTCAAGAACGACTTTAAGTGTCCTTTCAAGGCCATATTTTGCCTTGCCAAAACGGCGTGGATGATGGTGGACTGGCACCTCTGTGATCTTAGCACCAACCGAATTGGCATAAACAGGGATAAAGCGGTGCATCTCACCGTATAATCTAAATCCAGTGATGACCTCTCGACGATAAGCCTTGAGGGTACAGCCATAATCATGCAGATGCACACCTGTCACCCAGGAAATCAATCCATTGGCAATGCGAGATGGTAGGGTGCGGGTGATAAATGAATCCTGACGGTTGATCCGCCAACCACTGACAACATCATAGCCTTCATTCAACTTATCAATCAAAACAGGGATATCCACCGGGTCATTCTGCATATCCGCATCAAGCATTACAATTACTTCACCCTGCGAATGATCAATACCAGCCGAAATGGCAGCGGTTTGGCCAAAATTGCGTCTCAGGGATATCACTCGCACATGGTCAGGGTCTTGGGATGCGACATCCTTCAGAACGGACAGGCTATTATCCTGACTGCCGTCGTTTACAAATATCACTTCCCAATCCTCATCCATGGTACTGGTGACATCTAATAAAGCTTTAAATAATAAAGGAATATTTTCCTGTTCGTTATAGACAGGGACAATAATCGATAGGTCCACCAGGGTTTTCTCCAAATTCGTCCGATTTTTCTTTGATTATAACATCGGTGAGCATACTCAAATTAATTTGAGGCTAAAGACTGACCGGATTAATCCCTGAAAAGCTAATCATCCTGGCAATACGGGATTAATTCAACGGGCAAGGGACCCTGCCTGGGGATGAGAAGCTGAAATTGGGCAGTGGTGTTGGTTTCAATGGCTTCATAGTGGCATAAAATGGGCGTTGACACCCACCTCACCCAAGCATTGTTTTCCTGTCCAAAACCACCTTTATAATCAACCTCTTGAAATTTGATATGTGACGGCTCATTGACGATCAACGAAAATCGATGATTCTTCAAATCTTCGTTAAATCCGGCAAAATAGGCTTCATCCTCAGCCAAAGCCATATCCATCAAGTGCTTTTTCTCATATTCGGGCACCAATGAGACGTTCTTGATGATGTTGAAGGTTAATAGTTGACGTTGGTCGATAAACAATATTTCACCGTCGTTATAGGAATCGACCGCACGTTGAATGGTGTTGACGTAAGACGCAGCCTCAGTTTTGGATGGAATTTCAATATAGTCCGCATGAATGATGCCAAGCAACCCTGGAATTAATGCGGCTGCCAGCAGGGCGATTTGCATCGCCTTCCCTTGCAACTGCATCGTTTCGACAATTGTATTGGCGCCGTTATGCCAGATGATGCCAGCGACGATCACAAGGCTGATCAGGAACATGTCGAGGTTGTGCAAATCAGCCCCACCGCCGATCTTTACGCTGATAATTAATCCCACAACCAGAAATGCCAGTAACTCACCAAATAGCAATAGCTTCTGCCAAACAGTTAGCCGCCATGATACGCGCTTTGCCAATAGGACCAACAAAATGGTGAGGGGCACTACTAAAACCAATAAACCCAACAAAATCCCCAATGGATAGGTCGGATTGGGTAAAAGCCGATACCACAAGAGGGGCTGCCGACCCAAAATATCAGATAGATTTGTCAGTGAAATACCTGTTCCCCCTGAAGCTGCTACTTCTACAGCTTCGGAAACCCCCTGGTTGCCACCCGTCAACAAGGACACGATGGCATCATCCAGGGATTTCGGGATGAAGTAGCCTGCGATCACCCCCGCCAACCCTAACAGGATGGCGCGCACCCACCGTCGCTTGGTCGCTTGTTTTCCCATTTGCGCCGGTTCCAAAAAAGCGATAAGGGCAGCCCACATACCAGCAGCAAACACCCAGGTATAGCGAGCCTCCGTCGCATAATAACCGGCGATTGCCACGATGAGGATACTGAGCCATAAAGGAAGTCTTCTTGCTAAAACAACCATAATGGCCACCAAAACCAAGGGCGTATAAATGGGTCCGCTGTGCAAAAAAAGAAACGTCCATAAGCCAAGAAGAACCCATAACCCTGGTTCTTGTCTTTTTCGATGAAATATTGCCAACCCAAGCAAAAAATAGGGGACTGTCTTTAAAATTACATCCCAAAGGCGAACAACGAAAATTGAAACGTTGGGGAGCAAAAAGGGCAAACCCCACAGGCTTTGCCTGCCCACGGATGTGTAAACTGGAATGGCGCGACCTGCCGGTAAATTATATAAATCCCGGCCATATAAGATGGAATAATCCCACAATCGGTTGCCCTCAGACCACCCCAGGGAGAAAGGATAGCTGACAGCGGTTTGAAGCTCGTAAGCAAAGACATATGCACTGCACAGGAGGATGACACTGCTCAATATCCCTTTAAGGGTGTAAACCTCTGCATCATCCTTGGTCAAAAGCCAAGAAATTACAAAGCCCATAAATATCAACAGGGACGACTTCACCCACCAGCCAGAAAAGACCGCTCGATAGGTTGAATACAATAATAACCAACTGATCAAAACCGACAACCCAAGAGCAATCGGCCAGCCCAGTTTGTTGAATTTCTGACGGAAGTTGGATAACCGTTTAAAATATTTAAAACCCCATAGATGCAAGGTAAGGAATAAGAACACAAGGACGTTAAACGCAAAAAATACCAGGAGTGAAATTGGCCAGCGGCCTGTCGCTTCAATCATCTCCTCGTAATAACTCACCAGTTGATCCAAAGCCCTGTAAATACCATAACCGAGCAGACCAGTGCCAAGGATTTTTAGCAGGATATACCCAAACTTCTTAAAAAATTTCATGCTTAAATTATTCCTCAAATAAACTTAAATAGCTTTGTCCCATATGATCAAGGGAAAATGCTGTTTTCACCCGTTTTTCCGCGTTCTTGGCTAAAATATTTCGCTTTTCTTGATCAGACAGCAGGTCGACGATCGCACTTGCGAGGGCTTCGACGTCTTTCGGTGGGACTAACCTGCCGCTGACGCCATCTTCGATCACATCCCTTGCGGCAGGGATGTCGGTGCAAATGACCGGTAGGCCAGCTGCCATTGCCTCTAAAAGTGAAATGGGCAAACCTTCATAGATGGATGGCAGCACGAAAAGGTCTGCCTCACCCAGTAATTCAGGGACGTCCTTGCGATTACCAAGTAGGTGGAAATTATCCGTGATGCCGAGCGAAGCAATTAAGGCGTTCAGAGAATCTTTTAAAGGTCCGTCACCGGCAATATAAAAGGCAACTTCAGGTCGGTTGGAGACCACCGCTGGGGCTGATCGGATCAGGAATTCGTGTCCCTTTTGCTCAACTAGCCTGCCAACCGATAAGACAATCAACGTATCAGGCTCTTTTCTGAGCTTGCTTTGATGCGCTTCATTTTTGGCGGTTGAAAAATCAGCGAGGTCGATACCGTTGAAAATAATCTTAATTTTTTCCGGTTTCACCCCTTCTTCCATCGCTTGCGCCTTGGTGAAGGTTGAAACGGCAATTAATCCACTTGCAATCCGACTGTTGACAATCCAATTATGAAGGCGGATTTTCAGTTTTGAAAGACTGGGATAGCGCACATGGTGTGATCCATAGCGCTTTGGAATTCCCGCCAACCAGGCCGCAGGCAATCCTAAGATATTGCTGTCATGGGTAAAAGTGAGAACGCCGGAAAACTTCTCTTCTCGCATGAGTTTTAGCAGCTTGAACCAACCCTTTATCAACCGCAACCCTCGCTGAAGTGCGTTATCAGATTGACGCCATGCATCCATGCAAACCAAATCAAATGGATACTGTGCTTGCCACTCTGACAGCAAGCCATCGCGATCATAAAAAAAGCCCGCCGTGACATCGATGCCCTGTTTAAAAAACCAACCAGCCAAATCAAGCAAAACGCGCTGGGCGCCGCCTGTGGTGATATTGGTCCCAATTAATAAGAGATTCAAAATAGTCCGACCTGCTTCTTCAGATTTTCATCCTTACCAGAAAACAAGCTCACCTGATGATCCTCTTGATCCAGCCCCGATGGCAGTCTAAATTTTAACGACCCTTTGTCGCTGCTTGCAAGGTGTGCTGCCAGGTTTCTTTCGCCAAGCTATCCTTAAGCTCCACATCGTCAAACATGATCATCTGTTCAGGTTCGATTTTTTGTTTGACGACAATGTCATCCACCAAACCGATGGGCAAGTGGTTGGGCACATCCGCAATAGTAATGGCTTCCCCACGGATTTGGAAATTTCTTGAAGCGCGCACGATCCTGTCCCCGGGGTTGAGGGTCTTTTTCGAGATCACTGCAACGCTGACAGTTGGATGCTGGCTGTTATTCAAGAGCACACTTCCGGTTTCTAATACCTGCCGAATAGTTTTTGGGATTTCCAGGTGGCAAAGATGGTAATTGCGGATCATTGTGTAATAAGGGCCACCCCCAAGTTTCAAATATTTGAGCGCTGCCTTTTGTTGATAATCATATTCAGCGGTGATAAAAACGCCGGCAGGAAATTTTTTCTTCGCAGCAGGATCGCTCAATAAATAGTCACTAATTGGCTGGTTGATGGCTTTTGCTTTTTCAGCCAGTTTTGCTGCACCCACTTCGATATCGTCCGTTTTCAAACCGTACATACCCTGCTTGGCAATCACCGCGCCCAGACCATTCGCCACCAGCGCTTGCTCGATGTTGATTTTTGTGCCATCTGTGAACCCGGTCACCTGTTCCAGGGAAATGCCCTGCACTTTGGACCAATACTGCATTTCTTCCAATGTGGGGTAAAGGTTTAGAAAACCCTTGAGGTTGCCATAAACCAGGGGTGAGAAACCCATGGTGACTAGATCGCGATTCATAGCGGCTAGGGTGCCGGGCTGATCGCCTTCTGCCTCCGTAAAAATACCTTTCTTTGATAGGTAAGTGCCCGAGGTGATATGCACCTCAGCATCCATGGTCACCACCGGGATGCCAGCCTCCAGGATTTTGTTGATGAGGGGGGTCACATAGACCGGGTCGCCGTTACACTCCACAACCAAATCGCTTTTATCGATTAATTCATCCAGAGAATTTGTGTAGATTTCCTGATGTGAGAAATCAGCCAAGGGTCGGCGGGTTAAAATAGACTTTGCTTCAAGATCAGGAAATAACCGGATCGTCTTTAACAAGCCGCCGCCGATAAAACCTGTGCCGATAATGCCAATTCTTGCCTTATGATCTTTTTGCATAAAGTGACCGTACCTTTTGTGATCTTTCATCCATTTAAACCGCTGATTTTCCCGGAGAAAAATGTTCGGTTTTAATGAACAAAAAAGTCCTCTTAAGCTTTGATATTATAACGTATAATGCCCCCCTCTCAAAGAAGGGGGAAGGCGTGTCGGATGAGGGGTCTCAAGACATTTGTGAGTCTATCGAGATTGCGGTGATAAAAATTACTCCCTTTGAGAAAATCTAATCCAACAATACACAAACAAACACCCTCATCAGCCTGCTCCGCAGACAGCTTCCCCCAAAGGAAGCCTTAAAACACCAGAGCTTTGCTAATTTTATGAAAAATAACATATACATAGAAAAGAAAACTTGTCCTTCACTTTTGGGACAGCCTTAATACATTAAGACACGGCGGAAGAGATGTGATCTTGTCTAATCTGAGAGGGATTTAGGGATAGGTAAGCATTAGTGCCAATATGAAAAAATTTTACTTTTCTATTAGGTCAATATACTTTTCAACATTGACGTCTTTGTGAAACTGTGCCAGCCACTCCGGGGGCGCAAGCCGTCGGTCTCCTTCAAAGACATTTTCGATGGCTACTGCCATCCCTTGGGCATCGCCAACCGGCACCAGATGACCATATCTTCCATGGTCCAGGATTTCTTCCGGGCCGCCACAGGCGGTGCTCACCACCGGGCAAGCACAAGCCATAGCTTCGATGATGATCATCGAAAAAGACTCGCGCAAGGAAGCGTTGACCAGCACGTCTGCTTTTTTCAGTAGTGGCAAAGGATTGTGGATGAAACCAGGCATCAAGACGTGTGGCGTAAGATTCATCTCATCCACCCAAACCTTGATCTGCGGCTTCAATGAGCCTTCTCCCAAGATAATCAGACGGGCATCATATTTTTCGCGAATTTTCTTGAAGGCTTTCAATAACGTGAGATGATCCTTGACGGGTTCCAGCCGGCCAATATTGAGAATGGTTTTTTCCTCCCCCTCTGGGAGCCACTCATATTGCACGGATTGATCCGCTCTTTTATACAATTCTGCATCGATGACCGGATTGTATATCACTTGCACTTTCGATTCTGGGGGATGAAGATAATCGATCAGGTCTTGTGCACAGACTTGCGAAACTGCCACAATGGCATCCGCGTGAGGGAAGGTCAACCCAAACAAAGATCGATAAACCAACTTGTGGTAGATCGCCGCTTCCTGTGAGATCAGACCATGCACCGTGATGATCACTTGTGGTTTTTTCTTTAACAACCGGGTTGCCAGGATTGAAACCACATTGGAAAGGTTTAATGCTGAGATGATGGCGTCTGGCTGGGCATGTTTGAGGTAAGCCCTCAAGGGTTTAAGGGTGTGCCGCATGAGGGGTACATCAAAGTTAATCAGGTTGAGGGCGTCAGGGATTTTGTCAATTAATGCGCCGCTTTCTTGTTTTAAAAGCAGGTCAACCGTGTACCCCCTTGAAATGAGGCCTTCTGCCAGCACCAACATGGCAGATTCGGCACCACCGCCAGCCAATGTGGGCATAAAGATGGCAATTCGTTTTGATTTCATGGCTGAATGCTTTTCTTTATATCGTCCGCACTAAAAATGATCGCCCAGGCTGATTTAATCACCGATGTCTGAGGTCTTTCGAGACTTAACCACCTGCCCCCGAATTTTGCGAAAGCTTTTCATGATTTTGACGATGGTTTCGTCGCTAAACAGACTGAGAATCCAATAGGGAATGAATTTGAGGTTCTTGCTGTTGAATTTGAGGCGCTTAAGCATCTTGCGCATATTCTCAACATCATTGGCGCGCAGGTATTCAATACAAGCGGTGCGAACAATCATTTGCTTTGAATTTTCGATCACTTCCTTGGGGAGGTTGGGGTCGAGTTTCTTTGCATTCTCAAGGACGGTGTTGTGGATTTCAAACAACCTTTCCATGGAGACGTTGGAGGTGATGTTCGAGGCGTGCGCCCGATCGTAGACATGGACTTTCGACAGGTAAACAATGGGGTGTTCCTTGGCAATCCGCAAGTAAAGATCGCGATCATCCATGAACCAAATATCGCCGCTAAACATGCCCACATCAAAGAAAACCTGCTTTTCAATCATCACCGAAGAGAAGCTCCACAGGTACTTCTTTTCTAAAATATCATAAAAGACATTTTTATAATAATCGCTACCGTTATCTTCCCACAGCACTTCGTTAGTATCCAAATTCACTTTTTGCATGCCAGAAGCGATCCAGACTGCATTGTGCTCCGCCAGCGCTTCAAGCTGATCCGCCAACTTGCTCGGTGCCCACACATCATCATGGTTTAGGAAAGCCACATAATCACCTGTGGCTTGTTTGGCGGCAAAATTTCTTGCCGTCGCCGGGCCTTGATTCTCGGTGTGAAAATAACGAATTTTGGGCGATTGATAAGTGTCTACAATATCTTTGATCGGGTCCGGTGGGCCATCATCGACCAACAGCAATTCAATGTTTTGATAGGTCTGATTTAAAGCCGAGTCAATCGTTTCTCGGATGAATTTTCTCGAGTTGTAACAAGGCGTCAGGATGGATACTTTGGGGTTGTCTTTCATACAATGAACCTGTTCTTATATTTGTGATGTTCCCTTTTGATCTGAGGTCGCAAAAGCTTTCATCACAGTTTTGATAATTTCTCGTTGATCTATTATAACAAATAGCACAATCAGAAAGATGACGAGCAAGCCCGCCCGGAAAATAAAGTCCAAATAATTATTGCTAAAACTGACATTGATGCTGATGAGCCATACAGCCAGGTAACTCAGAAAAGTCCACAGAATTGGCTTATAACTAAGCTTGATCTTTACCAGCCGATTTGAAAAGATCAGCATAAAGAGCGCATAGACCAAGATGCCAACTGCATCGGCAATGGCTGCGCCGAAAATGCCATAACGGGGTAATAACAACAGGCTCAACAATACCGTGGTGACCACACCGATGCCCGTCGAAATTGACACATAGTAAGATTTTTTTGTTTTCGTGATGCCAACCGTGTAGGTATAAGTGGAACCCGTGAACACCTGCTTAAGGCATAACAACGCCACCAAAGGAATGCCCGGTTGATATTCTGGCGTCGCTAAAATATAGAAGAATTCCTTGGCAAAGACGGTCATCACGGCAGAAAGAGCCAAAGTGGCATAGCTGTAATACCGAAAAGCTTTGTTGAGCTTTTTATAAAAGGTCTCACTGTTAATATTGGCAAGGAACACCGGCAGCCAACCCATGATAAAAGCAGTCACAGCCAACTCGACCACTTTGGCTGTTTTCGTAGCGACACTAAAATAGGCGATTTGATTTTGGGTGGTGTACTGGGTCAATAAAATGCGGTTGATAGACATCATCCCCCAATTTAAAAACCCTCCGGGCAGCATGGGCAGGCTGTATGCTGCGACCATAGAAAACCATCGCTTGGAAAAAGTGAGCCCAAGATAATCCCGACAGAGCCATGCGCTGATGATCGTAATGACCAATCCGGCAATAATCTGCGCTGAGAAATAGCCGTTGATGCCCAAATCAAAACTGAGGATGAAAACCAAAATGAGGACAAAGCTGATGATAGCTTGAACGAGGTTCAACACCAAATACTGGATCGGTTTGCGCTGCATTCTAAGAACACTGGCAAAGATCTCTTTGAAGGCAGTAAAGGGAAGAATACCTGTTGCCAGTAAGATTGCATCCGCATAATCTGGAGTTTGAAACAATATCTGTGAGAGCTGGCGACTGAATATTGCCACCAAGGATACAACAAGCGCACTAAAAAACAAGGTAAACCAGAAAACGCTGGAAACCATTTGCTTTCGGTCACGGACGCTCTCATCGGACACCTCATAAAAGAATCGCATCAACCCCGATACAAGATGTAAAGCCAGCAAAATATAAATGAAGTTGGTGGTCGCATAAATAACATCGATCGACCCAACTTCGGATGAGGGCAATATGCGGGTTAAGATGGGGATGGTAATCAGCCCGACCACTTGCGCGAGGGAGCCACCGATGCCATAAATGAAAATATCACCCGTGACCTTTGGGAGCGCACTGATAATTTTTTGCACAAAGCGATGGTTAATTTTTTGCAACATTTGCTATCCCTGTTTGAGCCCTAGGTCATCGCTATTGCTGAAATCGGCGTTATCAATCCATTTTTGGGATAAGCCCATAAAGGCTAAGTATTGATCGACGACGTTTTCTTCTCTGAACTGATCCAGCCACTGCCCCGCAGCCGGTCGAGTGCCGTTTATGAGGGTTGCTTGCATTGCCTCAGCCAGGGCATCGAGATTTCCCACAGGGACAAGCTGGCCATATTTACCATTATCGAGAATTTCCCTCGGCCCACTGAGGCAATCAGTGCTGACGATTGGACAACCACAAGCCAGCGCCTCCACCAGCGCGTTTGGCAAGCCCTCATAATTGGAGGAAAGCACAAACAGATCTGCGTTTTTCATAAACTTATAAGGGTTTGATTCCACACCGGGCATTTCCACCTGTTTCGAGATATCTAAATCGGCGCAGAGCTGTGTTAGTTCTTCTCGCAGATGCCCTTCACCCAAGATGATCAATCGTGCAGGGCGATTTTCAAGCACTTTCGCAAAGGCTCGGATCAGCAATGTAAAGTTCTTTTGTGCGGACAATCTACCCACCGAAAGAATTACTGGAACTGTTTTTGGATTAAACCAGGGGTGGTCAAGCGCTTGATTGGCTTTCACGAGTAAATCAGCCGTGATGATCGGATTGTAGATCGTTTTTTTTGCCATCTTCTTGATGCCAGAATAGGCTGAAAAATCATTTGCCACCGCTTCGGAAACCGCAATGATTCCATCCACGCGCGGATACAATAATTTGATCAACCATTTTTCCAGGATCTTTTTAAGGGGACTTCTACTCAACGCGGATTGCGTGTTCGCCAGGCGAATAAAATGCTTTCTGGGATATTTTGCAAACAGCCGAGCGATGATGGCAATCATGTTGGTCAGATCCAGGGCGGATAGCAATATGTCGGGTTTGGCGTCCCGGAGATATCGGACTAACGGTCCAAGGCTGAGGTAAGTTGATGCACAATTCAAATCAACGACCTTTACTTGTGAGTCTAAACTTTCAAGATAGTCTCCGCTTGCTTTGACAAGGACAAAATCGACCTGATACCCCCGCCGTGCCATCGCTGAGGCGACAATGGCCATCACGTGTTCAGCCCCACCTGTGCGCAGATCAGGTAAAAAGAATGCAATTTTGGTCACAGCGTTACTCTTCTGATGGTCAATTGAAATTCATCCTCTGTCATTATTCCAATGCGTTTATCTGTGGTCAATTATACATGCGGCAGCCAAGGTGTTGTTAGTGTACCTCCCTTTTGCAAAGCATAAAAATGCTCCCTCCAGCCTTGTTTTAGTATGAGGTTTAACCCATGAAGAAACAGGCACAAATTTCCAACCCAGTAAATTCGACAAATCGAGATTCAAATGGATGATAAAAAAATAGAAAATAATTTTTTACAGGAAAAGGAACGCAACCCTTATAAAGTTAAGAAGGTCAGCCCATCGTCTGCGGATGTCGTTTATCCCAAATCAAACCACCCAAGATCACAAGGCTGCTCAATCCAAAAATTAAAGCTAACATCACCCAGAAATTCGGGCGGGGAAACAAGGCGTAATAACGGCTGAGGTACCACTCAGTGATAAAGCCCAGAAAAATTCCCTCAATTAGAAACACCCGTCCCAACCAGCGATCCTTCATCTCGATGGCGCTCCCCAGAACCCAGCTGGCAACCAGGGACAGCCAGGGCAAGAATATGGTGCGATAGCGGGGATTATCCCACTGGTCACCACCTGCCCGAGCGGACGCGATAAAAATCCACACCCAAATCAGCGGGATGATGACCGATAACCAGCTTTTTTTCTGAGAAGGTTTTGCCCACCAAACGCGAACAAGCGCATAAGCCAGTAGCGGCCAAAGTGCATACCAGCCAATACCCCGCAAGATACCCAAACTGCGCCAAATCCAGGGCGCTGGGTCCGCAATTGCAGCGGGTAAAATGGGTTGAAAGACACCATAAATCAGCACAAAGGGGAAGTACAACCACTCGGGAAGTCCCTCCAGTTGATATTGGATCTGCCCTGAATGGATCACGGTCTGCAGCGTATCCCACTGCATAACGGACTGCAGCCAATCGCGAGCGAACCACAGCCCCCCTAACAGACCCACGACGATCGCAGCCCATATCAGGATCTCCAACTTGTGACGTTCAATTTTCTTTGATTCCACCACCCAAATCCATAAGAAAATCACACCTAATAGTGGGATAGCCACCCGGTAAGAAAGCAATAACAATCCAACTGTGCTGACGAAAAATACAAAAATCGCACGTTTGATTTGAGAACGAGATAGCCACTTGGAACCTGCCCAAAATAGCATTGAGAAAAACAGAATCAGGAAGGGCTCCCGCATTTGAGCGGCACCCAACAAGATGCCTTCAGGATATAAAAGGAAAATCCAACCCGCGCGGCGAGCGACCTTATCGCTAAACTGCCTCTGGATAGCTGAAACCAAGAAGGGGATGCTGACTGCCATCGCGCCAGCTGCTAAAATGATGATTAATCCCGGACGAAAAGCATCGGCGCTCAGGGTGCGGTAAATGAGCGCACTTAGTGCCAGCAGGCCACCATATTGATCGGTTGGATAATCATCGCTAAAGGCAAGCAGGAGGGATTCCCCAGAATTTGCCAATTCCCAGGCGCTTTCCTCTCGGCGGTAGGGATCCGTAAAGACAAATCCGGCTTGCTGCCCAGGTTCATCATAACCAAAGCGCGGCAAGCCCCAGGATAAAAAAGACCCATAGACCAGGCGAATCAAGAAAGCAATCACCATCATCCAAGCCAACACCCGACGGCGTCCTGCCGCTAACCACACCCCGTAAAGAATTAACCCGGTAAAGAAAAATAAGATGAAAGCCGCGAAAAAACCAGCCCAAAAACTGCCTTGCTGTAATACCCCTTGAAATAAAGCCGCCAAAATAAAACTGGCCACGCCTAAAAGAACCACAGAGAGGATTGTTTTATTAGCAGAGGGATTCTTTTCATTCATAAACGATGTTCCCGATCTTATCCGTATTTATTACAGAAGGAAATCCTGCAAAGCTTTCTCTTCCCGGGCGCGCCAGGTTAAAGTTGCCGCCATGGCACGCGCGTTATGCGCTAAGCTTTCTCGACGGACAGGGTCTGATTTTAACGCTAAGAGCGCATTTCGCCAAGCTTCGAAGTCCTCTGGGACACAAAAAATTGCTGTTTGATCATCCAATACTTCGTGAATCACCGGCAAATCACTGCTGATAATGGCTCGACCAGCCGCAATATATTCAAACATCTTCATCGGGCTGGCGATTTCCGCTGAGTTTCCGCCGCCGCTGCCTGCAATTTTGTAACTATAGGGCATAAATAAGACGTCACAGGCTGACTGGTAGTTTGGTAAGATTTCATTGCTCACAAACCCGGTTAGTGTGACGTTTTCAACCTGTGCGTCTTGAAGTCGCTTCCGCCAAAGCATCACATCAGATGGCTCACCACCAACCCACAGGAAATTAATCTCGGGCAGGGATTTTGCTAAGCTAAACATCAAATCCATACCACGTCCTGCGTAGAAGTGGCCGGTATAGCCAGCGGTGAAACCTGGTGCCAGGTCCAATTGTTGACGCGCAATTTGTGGCGTGGGCTGTCCTTGATAGCGTTCAATATCCACCCCGTTATGAGTCACCAAAATTTGGTCTTTCTCAACATAAGATTCAAAATCTGAGATCAACACATTTTTCAGGGCTTCAGTAATCGTCAGCAGGCGTTTTGGGGTTTTGAAGCGCCAAAATTGACGGAACAACCACGGGCCTAACTTGCCTGTGACGCGGTCATGCATCTCAAGGATGGTTGGCAGGTTATGCCACAAGGCTAAGACTGCTGCCTGCAAGACCCAGGTGTAAATGATATCCGGTTTCATCCGGACGGCTTCCCGGAGGGCTTTGAGGGCAAAATCATAGCGCCTGAAGGTGAGGTTTTCAGATATCCATTGAATATCAAAGGCTTGTTGTACGCCATAATGGTATTGTAAATCCTCCCATGGAATCCCCTGATCGCCTGGCACCAATAAGGTGACGTCATGCCCAATTTCCGCTAGGGCATGACTGACCTTCATCACCTGAATGCTGTTAGCTGTATTCGAAGGGATAAAAGAAGCGGCAATACAAACAATTTTCATCTAAAACACCTGTGGGCAAAAAAATTGGGGACCAAGACTTCTAAATGAGTCCAAAAACGCAATCCAATGGTTGTCTGCAGTTATACCACATGTCTCATGTTTCATCTCAGAACCAAAGAGAACCACAAACATTGCTGTTAAAAAAATTTTAATGCCTTAAAAAATTGATGCAATTGGATAGCTGCAAACCCTCCGCCCAAATTTCTCGGTAAAATGAAGTAAAATTACTATCCCTCAATTTATAAATAATGAAAAGGGTGATAAAAAAAATTGGCTATGGATCAAAAGCCTAAGTTTTCAATAAAGAATTATTTTTTCCAGAACATTCTCGTTAAGTTAGGTGTGTTTGCAGGAAAAATTTTGCCTCGCAAAGCGGGTTTAGCCCTTGCATCAGGAATTGGATCCGTTATTGGGAGCCGAAAAAAGAGCGCCATGGTTCAGGCTATTCGTGCCAATCAGTGGGTTGTTCACCAACAAAGTTTATCTGAAGATGAATTAAACAAACTGCCCAAGGCAGTTTTTCAATCCGCCGCCAGATGCATTTTTGATTATTTTTATTTTTTATCTCGACCAGAAAAATTAGATCAGATCATCGATTACAGTCCAGAAGCACAGAAATTGATCAATCGGATAAAACAGAACAAACCTTGTGTGGTTGTTTGCCCGCACACCAGCAATTTTGACCTGCTTGGCTATGCCCTTTCCTTAAAGGATGTTGAAGTCCAGGTATTATCCTTTCCAAATCCAACCAGCTCTTATCAGATGCAAAACAAATTGCGAGAAAATCGAGGGATTATTGTAACGCCCATGAGCCTGGGCGCATTCAGACAAGCCCGTCAAAGGCTTAATGAAGGGGGCAGCATCCTAACTGGTTTTGATCGCCCATTGAGCGGCAATGTTCGGGAAAAATATCAGCCAAAATTTTTTGGTTTTGAGAGCAATCTGCCCGTAACATACGCAAGGATGGCAAAAGAAGCCAACGCCCCTGTCTTTATCATGGCAGCAACATCGAGCCCGGGCAATCGTTATTATTTGGAGGGAACCGCACCCATTTGGATGGAGTCAGCCGATGACCTGCAAACCGAAATCGTAAACAATGTTGAGCGGGTGTTAAAGGAAGGCGAAGCCATTATCCAGGAACATGCCCGTCAATGGGCGATGTTTTACCCAGTTTGGCCCCGATTTCTTGGGGTGTAAACAGAATGGAATCAAAGGTATTAAAACAATGAAAAAAGTAGAAAAACACCAACGGAAAAACGATATTTTGCTGGGGTTCTTGGAGCGTCCCGTATTGAAATGGCTGGCGGAGCGGATGCCGGACTGGGTCACGCCCGATGTGCTCACATGGATTGGTATCATTGCGTCCTTCATAATCTTTTTTAGCTATATTCTGACCCATATCAGTCCAGCATTTTTATGGTTAGCCAGCTTGGGGTTTGTTCTTAACTGGTTTGGAGATAGCCTCGATGGCACTGTTGCGCGTTACCGCCACATCGAAAGGCCACGTTACGGTTTTTTGGTCGATCACTTCGTGGATGCTATCAGCACATTGCTCATCTTCATTGGGCTTGGGCTTTCACCTTATGTTGATTTGATGGTGGCCACTTTTGCCGTCATCGGCTATTTGCTGCTTTCGATTATGGTGTACCTGATCACCTATGTGACTGGCATTTTCAAAATCAGTAACGCGAAAATTGGCCCAACAGAGATCCGCGTGTTGGCGATCCTTGCCAACACATTCATCTTTTTTGTGGGCAATCCCCTTATCAACCTACCCCTGATTGGGGAGGTCAGTTTATTTACCCTGATCGTTGCCATCGTCACAATTGCCATGTTCAGTTACTTCCTGATCAATACTAGCATCCAGGCTCGAAAATTAGCTTTGTTAGATGAAAAACGCCTGGAAAGAAAAATTGAAAAAGCGGAAAAAGAAGCTGCAGAGAAGATCAACCAGCCAACTGATGGGGTGGAAGGGCTGGTTAATAATCACTAACTGCCATCCCAATGTACAAGGATGAATAATCCCTTTTAATCTCGCCAGCCAATTTCTGGGCTGGCAGATGATGATATTCCAGATGATATAATGCAAGAATGATTAGACTATTACACTTTGCTGATGCCCATATTGATATGGCTAATTACGGCCGACATAACCCTGAGACCGGTCTTCCTCAGCGGGTGATGGATTTTCTAAAGTCCTTGGACGAAATTGTTCATACAGCCATCTCAGAAAAAGTCGATTTAGTCATTTTTGCGGGCGATGCCTACAAAGACCGTTCGCCAGCCCCCACCTTTCAACGCGAATGGGGAAAACGGATCATGCAACTCTCTCGAGCAGGCATCCCCACCCTCTTGCTAACGGGTAACCATGATATCTCACCCTCAACAGGGCGAGCCCATGCCATTCACGAATTTGAAACTTTAGATGTCCCCCACATTCATGTTTTGGATACGCCCCAATTTTTAGGCCCATCTGATCTAGAAGGTTTGCCAGTGCAATTGGTGGCACTGCCCTGGGTCTCTCGCTCTGGGTTGATGGCCAGTTTGGAGCTTGAAGGAACAGACCCCAGTAAGGTCTATGAGGAATTAGAGGTACGGATCAGCAACCTGGTAGAAGACTGGCTGTCAGACGCGGATCCCAACCTGCCGATCATATTGACCGCACATGCCTCCGTGGAAGGGGCAAAATATGGCTCCGAAAGGATGGTGATGCTGGGTAAGGACCTGGTTTTACCGCCTGCTTTAGTAAAAGACCCCCGTTTGGATTACGTTGCCCTTGGCCACATTCACAAACCCCAGAATCTCAATGAGGGCAGTCATCCGCCAGTCATTTATCCGGGCTCGATCGAAAGGGTCGATTTTGGCGAAGCTGCGGATAAGAAATATTTTATTCTTGCTGAGGTTGCAAAGGGAAAAACTGCTGTAACCTGGCGAGAATTAAAAAATATCCGCCCATTTATTGACCGCTACGTCCAACTAGAATCGGACCAGGGTATCAATCAGAAGCTACAGGAAGCACTGCCGCCACAAGACCAACTCAAGGGCGCTATCCTCAGGTTGGTGATTGTTTACCCACGAGAGTGGGAAGCGCTGATCGATGAGACTGCTTTGAGAAGGCTGGCAGAGGACGCCTTCGAGTTTCACCTGGTCAAACGCCCACAAATGCAAGCCCGAGTCAGACTTCCGGAAGGAAGAGCAGCAGGGAATTTGAGCACGTCGGAATTACTCGATATTTACTGGCGCGCCAGCAACCCGGACATGGATCCTGAGAAAAAAGAACTGCTCAATCAACTTGCCAGTGACATCATGGGACGGGTTGAGCAGGGCAATTAAAGGCCTGGGAAATCCATGCCTGATTGGAAAAATCTTCCATTTTTGCAACACGCAAAATGCTTGACACTTGCCCACCTTTTTCGTATAATACCATACGCCTTCCTCGATAGCTCAATTGGCAGAGCGAGCGGCTGTTAACCGTTAGGTTCCTGGTTCGAGTCCAGGTCGAGGAGCTTTTCTTTTTAACCCACACAAATGATAAATTTTCACAGGTATTTCCAGTTCTTCCATATTAATAAAAAATTAGAGTTTATATTTGACAGCTTGACAAGAAAATTTTATGGTATAATCTTTCCGGTTCAATCATAAAAATAAATTATTGCAACTTCCCCCTGCCCCTGGTATACGCCAGCCGGGGGTTTTTTTATTCTGTGCGAGGATGACAATTTTATGCTTTCCCCAGGGAGACTTGTGCGTCTTATTAAGAAAACGCCGTGGAAAGTGATGGCTAAGTTTCTTTTCATTTTCCTTGCGTTTAACCATTTTTAAATATCAATATTGACACTCCTTAACCTATGGGCTAAAATTCTTATTGCAAAATTTTTTCAATAAGGAGAACCTTGGATTTACAAAAACAACTCAACCAACAAGGAATGCGTCTAACCAGGCCCCGCCAGGTGGTGATGAAAATTTTAGAGGAAACAGGACGTCCCCTTTCCCCCCAAGTGATCCATCAGCTCGCCCTGCAAGATGATGAGAATATTAGCCTTGTATCCGTCTACCGCACCCTCGATTTGCTGAATGAGCTGCATCTGGTGTGCCGCGTGCACGGAGATGAAGATTGTCAGGGCTATGTCCTATCATCCCCTGGGCATCACCACCAACTGGTGTGTCGCAACTGCCAAAAAACGGTGGAATTCACCGGCACAACCGAGTTGGAACCCTTTATCAAAGCCATTCAAGAGCAGACTGGTTTTCAAATAGACGGACACCTTTTACAACTTTTTGGCTTATGCCCGCAATGTCAGGAAAAAATCAAAAAACATGAATCCCACAAACATTAACCTGCCCCCAACAAAAATTCTAACCCTCCTTTTGATCGGGATCATACTGAGTTTAACAGCCTGCCAGCCATCTGCACAAGCGGTGCCGGATCAAGATATCTTGCAGGTGGTGGCCAGCATCCTGCCCCAAGCTTATTTTATTGAGCGCATCGGCGGTGATAAAGTTTTCATACAGGTCATGGTCAGCCCAGGCGAAGAGGCCCACACCTACGAGCCCATGCCCGAGCAGATGAAAGACCTCAGCATTGCAGACCTTTTCTTCACCATCGGTATTGAATACGAGGCAACCTGGATTCCACGCTTCAAGGACATCAACCCCAATTTGAGCTTTATTGACACCACCGAGGGCATCAACAAAATTCCCCTGACAACCTTCCACGATCACGACGAGGATCAAGCAGACCTTTCTGGTGCGGAAGATCACTCGGATGAAGAAGGTTTAGATCCACACGTTTGGCTTTCGCCTCAAAACGCTAAGCTCATTGCTCAAAACATTTTAATAGCGCTAAGTGAAGCATCACCGCAAAATACCCAGATCTTTGAAGAAAATTATGCTGCCCTGATTGCAGACATTGATACCTTGGATGCCAACATCAGGGTGAGTCTTGACGGGTTATCAAGCCAAACCTTTATGGTCTTTCACCCAGCCTGGGGGTATTTCGCGGACCAATATGACCTTGAACAATTGCCTGTTCAGGTTGGCGGCCAGGACCCCAGCCCCAGTGAGATGGTGGATTTGGTGGAAATCGCCCGCGCTGAAGCTGTGCGAGTCATTTTCGTCCAACCCACCTTCAATACAGAAGATGCTGAGGCGATCGCCAATGAAATCAACGCTGAAATAGCCTTTGTGGATCCCCTCGAAAGAAATTGGTTGATGAATCTTGAGACCGTGGCAATAGCCCTGGCAGCTGCCCTGGATTAAAATCAAACCCATTAAAATTACGACCAACATAGAAATGAGTCCTGTGCAAAAAACAACACCCCAACAAAATGTCCCCCTGGTGGAAATTAAGGACCTCACGGCAAGTTATAACCATGAAGTTGTCTTAACTAATGTCAACCTAACCATGCAGCCCAACGATTTTGTTGGCTTGATCGGCCCTAATGGCGGCGGAAAAACAACCCTGTTGAAAATCATCCTGGGATTACTGAAACCCCAAAAAGGCACCGTGCGCATCTTAGGGGAACCACCAGAAATTGGGCGGCGCCACATTGGTTACGTGCCCCAATTTGCAATTTATGATTCAGATTTTCCCATTAGCGTGAGGGATGTGGTTCGGATGGGGCGGTTAAGCCCTAAGAGGCTTTTTAAGCCCTATTCAGCTAAAGATGATGCCATCGTGTCTGAGTGCTTGGCATCCATGGACATCCTCGATTTGCAGGACAGAGCCTTGCGAGAGCTTTCGGGCGGTCAACGGCAACGGGTGTATATCGCTCGTGCTTTAGCAACTGAACCCACTATTTTGCTCCTGGATGAGCCCACCGCCAGTGTGGATGTCGATGCTCAGTCGATGATTTATGAATTGCTGGCCGAGATCAATAAGCGCGGTGTGGCCATCCTGCTTATCTCCCATGATCTGAACGTGATCTCCAGTTATGTCAAAACCATCGGCTGTATGAACCAGCACTTGTTTTATCACGATCAGAAGGAAGTTACAGCGGAAATGCTACAAGCCAGCTATGGCTGCCCCGTGGAACTGATTGCCCATGGATTGCCCCATCGAGTCCTCGCCGAACACGAAAGGAACCGCCAATGAGCGAACTTCTTAGTTATTCCTTCATGCAAAATGCCTTGTGGGCGGGTATATTGGTCAGTATCGCTTGCGGCATCATTGGAACCCTGGTCGTGCTGAAAAAGATGGTTTTTATCTCAGGTGGCGTTGCCCACACCGCTTATGGTGGGGTGGGTTTAGCTTTTTATTTGGGTTTTGACCCTGTTTTGGGCGCGGTAGCTTTTAGCTTGCTGGCCTCTTTTTTGATGGGCACCATTCAGCGGCAAACCCACCAGCGGCAGGACACCCTGATCGGTGTGATGTGGGCGATGGGGATGGCCGTCGGGATCCTCTTTGCAGATATGACCCCCGGTTATAAAGCAGACCTGATGAGTTATCTTTTTGGCAGCATTTTGGCGGTGACAAGCACAGACCTGATATTGATGTTGGTCGTTGATCTGATCGTGATTGCATTAATTACATTATTTTACAAAGAACTACAAGCTTCCGCATTTGATGAAACCTTTGCCCGGGTACGTAATTTACCGGTGGACCTGCTGTACATCATCTTAATTGCCCTGATCGGCTTAGTGGTGGTGATGCTGATGCGAGTGGTCGGCTTGATCATGATCATCGCCTTGCTGACGGTCCCCGCCGCCATCGGGTCGCTCTTTTTAAAGCACATGAAGCATATTATGGCATTGGCAACTGGGCTGAGTCTTCTCTTCACCACCAGCGGATTGTTATTGTCTTATTTCTTCAACCTTACATCCGGTGCAACCATCATATTGGTTGCGGGGGTCGCTTACCTTATAGCATTACTGATCCACCGTTCTTGCAAACGCTGCCAGGCCTGAGGACCAAGAAACTCGCTTGCCACAATCTAGGGGGAAAAGCCCGTTTAAATTGGATCGTTTCCTATTATAATTAAGGGAGCAAGTCAGGTGAATTTCCATTTTATAAGGAGCTTGAAATGAACAAGAAATGGTTATTAATATCGATATTAGGATTGATTTTGCTGGTTGCAATCGTTGCCTGTTCCCAATCAACGCCGGCGCCCGAGCTAGAATCGCTAACGGATGAGGAAGTTGAAGAACTCATCGTTGATAAATGCAGTGGGTGCCATCCATCCAGCCGAGTTTTTGACGCCAGTTATGATGCGGAAGGCTGGTCAGATGTGATTGATAGAATGATTGACAAAGGGGCAGACGTGAGCGGAGAAGAAAAGGAACTTATGGTCGATTGGCTGGCTAACCGGTAGGGTTATGCGCCATAAATGCCAGAAAATTGAACCTGGTGATCAACCACACAGCGCAGGTCATTGCGCCATCAGTCTGGACAGACGAAAATTTTTAATGTATGCTTAACACCTCAGCTAATCACAACCAAAGGAGGTCAACATGATCAAAGATACCCTACGAGAAGCAGCCGAACGCATGCAAGCGGCTTTAAATTCATTAGAAGAAGATCTTTCAGCCATTCGCACTGGACGGGCTTCTCCAGCCCTGGTAGAACGCCTCCCCGTCGATTATTACGGCACCCACACCCCCATGATCCAATTGGCTTCAATCAGCGTCCCCGAACCACGCCAATTGCTCATCAGGCCCTTTGACCCGAGTTCGTTAAAAGACCTCGAGAAGGCAATTATGGCATCAGATCTGGGCCTCACGCCCAACAACGATGGCAAGGTCATTCGCCTGACGATCCCCCAACTGACCGAGGAACGCCGAAAGGAACTGGTGAGGATTGTGCACAACCGGATGGAAGAAACACGGGTCAAAATTCGCAATGTCCGTCGCGACCTCATTCGGGACCTGCGGGAATTTGAAAAAGAAGGCCTTATTTCAGAGGATGATCAAGAACGCGGCGAGAAGGACCTTCAGGAGCTAACCGATAAGATGAACGATAAGGTCGAAGAAATCGGTGAGCACAAAGAAAAAGAAATTATGGAAGTTTAAGCAAGGATGATGGCTGACAAAAACCCTCAAACAAGCAGCGAAGTGCCCCGCCATGTTGCGATCATCATGGATGGCAACGGCCGCTGGGCTAAGGCTCGCGGCCTGCCGCGCCTTGAAGGTCATCGCGCTGGCACAGAAAACTTGCGCCGAATCATTCGAGCCAGTGCCAAATTAGGCATCCAGTACCTCACATTTTACGCCTTCTCCACAGAAAATTGGTCTCGGCCAAAGGCAGAGGTGACAGGCCTGATGCATATCCTAGCAGAAGTGATCGATAGAGAAATCAGGGAATTGCACGAAGAAGGTGCCCGCCTGATCCACATTGGTCATTTGGAAGGGCTGGCAAAATCCTTGCAGAAAAAAGTGCGCGAGGCCATTGAATTGACCAAGGATAATCAACGCATCACCATCGTACTTGCTTTCAATTACGGCGGCCGGGATGAGATCGTCACGGCTATCAAGAATATGCTAACAGATCGGGTCAATCCTGAGGATGTCGATGCGGATTTGGTCAGCGACTATATGTTTACAAAGGGCATCCCCGACCCCGACCTGGTCATCCGTACCTCAGGTGAGCAGCGCACCTCCAACTTTCTCACCTGGCAGAGTGTCTATTCCGAATGGTATTTCCCGAAAGTCTATTGGCCAGATTTTGATGAAGCAGAGCTAAAGAAAGCTGTCGAAGTTTATGCATCTCGTGAAAGACGCTACGGCGGCTTGGTCGAGTCCTGAGCAATAAGGGTGGATGATGTTATCACAACGAGTTAAAGCGGCATTCATTTTTGTGCCGCTTATTCTTTTTTTTATCTATATCGGCGGATGGGCTTTTAATACCTTCATCGCTATTGTGCTGATGCTAGCTGCTATTGAATTTCAGCAAGTGTGCCAGAAATTTGGCTATGATCTACCTGCCCCCATCCTGTTGCTGGGGGTTCTCCTTTTTGTTATCCAGCGCTGGTTTTTTGTTGACCAATATTTAGGATTGACCCTCACGGCGGTGATCATCCTGTCGGTTGTGACGGCTCTGATCCAATACGAACGGGGTCAATCCAAAGCAGCCCTCAATTTTGCCTTGTTACTAAGCGGCGTGTTGTATCTGGGTTGGGTAGGAACTGCTTTGATCGCCTTGAGAGCCCTCCCCGACGGCAGAGGCTGGGTGCTGACAGCCTTGCCAGCCGTATGGCTGGCCGATTCAGGCGCCTATTCCATCGGGCGAAGGTGGGGGAAAGCCAAAATGACCCCCCGCATCAGCCCCAACAAGACCTGGGCCGGCTTGGCGGGAGCTATCCTCACCGGGATGCTCAGCGGCTTGCTGCTTGTTTTACTTTTACGGACGATAAGCTTTCTGCCGGCAGACACTCCCTTATGGCAGGGTGCGCTGATGGGATTGATCCTGTCCATCCTGACCCCCATTGGCGATTTGTTGATCAGTTTGTTCAAACGCAGCGCTGATGTAAAAGACACCGGCAACTTGATCCCCGGACATGGGGGCATCCTCGACCGCATCGACACCTGGATCTGGGCGGCGTTATTAGGATATTACATAGTAATGCTATTCAGGTAATCACGCGTTATAAAATTAGAAATAAGGCGTAAAAGCTGAAAGGTGAAAGGTGAAAGCTGAAAGCTGAAAGGGAGTGCTGAGTTAGTCATCAACAAAGAAGTGTATATATATTACCAATTAGCATTTTAGATGATTTCAAACAATTAGCCCCACAGCTGTTTTTTTCCTGTAAACGTAAATCAGGACGGATCATATATTCCAAATACCAAGTACCTAATATCCTGATACCTGATAACTAGTACCTAATCGCCTAGTTCCCAAACTCAATTTCCCACTCTCCATTACCTGCCTGGTTGGTAATGGAGCTCTGACCCACTATCACAACCCAGGTTCGCCCAGGTTTCATTGGCAGGGCTTCGCCTTCTGGGGTCTCAAAAACGATAGGTTTGTTTAAATCAGGTGTGCGCCAATTGCCAAAAGTGACCATACCATCCCGGAAGAGCATCATCGCCTGATAGTCGGTTTGACCCGCCAGGAGGACATCATGCAAGGTGGGTGTATAGGACTTGTAGGTGGCATAGAGGATCACAACATTCTCAAAGCGCAGCAACGCATTGTTGTTGCGGTCGGTCATTGGGGCCAAGGTTAGCCCATCATCCGTCTCAACCTCCGTCCACAAGGCGTACGACTCTATTGATTCATCATAACGCCATTGCATGATGCTGAAATCCGCATAGGTTACCTGCAGGATCTGACCCAGGCTATCGCCTGGGAGCGGATCAGCCTGAAATGCCAAACCAGTTAGGTCGGGTGGATCACTTTCCAAGCCATTTTCCTGTAAATATACCGTCAATGCTGCGGTGTCAATAAAGGCATCACCTGAGGATGTCTGCGCCCCACCGCACAAAGGTGGGCAAGGCAGTTCCCCAAACTTCAGCGCTCGATCGCCCAAATCCTCAAGAATTATTTCATCGGCTGCCAGTTCAGCATTGGCGTAAACCAGGAACCCTTGATAATAATTACCCAATTGTGCATCGACCAAGCGCCCCGAACGCACCGGACCAACAGCTTCAGAATCCTCACCGTAATAGAGTGCCAAAAATTGGTTCATCTGGTTTCCGATGTAGGTTTCAAAGACCAGATCCGCCTGGCTCAATCCGGCTTGAGGGCGTTCATCTCGGGGCCAATTGGCCAGCTTGACCATCACCGGGTGGCGCTGAAGGATATCAGGATCAGAGACCGGCAGCCTCGTCAGTGGGTTGCGCGTCAATCCAGCCGCATCTGTAATTGTTGGTTGTGCATTATTGACTGGGTAAGCGTTGATGGTTGGGGTTGCCGAAACAAGATCTGTGATGTCAGGAAGGGAAACAACAGCTGAAGCTGTGGGCGAGATAGTGACTGTGGACTCAAGCTCACCCCCATCCTCAAGAGGCAGCACCTCATCGGTCAAAACATGCTGGCTACAGGCTGAAAGGCATATCAGGCCACATAAAATCAGAATTTTTCTAAGGGTTTTCATCAGCAATACGAATATTTTTCTCGAATGTTGTGCAAATTAAGCCTTAAGCCAGATCGATCGAAAATCAAAAATATTATCACAACTATACCCAATCAAGGCTTTATTGAGGATAAGCTGGACAAAAAAGCCTGGTTTGCTTTATTAGCGCCAGATTATCGTGAAAGTTCACTCATCGCTGTTATCTTTCCCAAGAATCGCAGTCGTTGTTTCAGTTATAATAGCGCAATATAATAATTTTACCCACCATTGGATAGTGCCCGTTTATGATGCACAGATAAGGAGCATAATTTGGACGATTATCAACTATTAATTGACCTGCACAAAAACGCCACGCGCCAGGGTCCCGGCGGGGATGCAGAGACTTTAAAAGCCCTCGACCTGGCTATGGTAGACCTTTCAGCCCCATTAAAGCTAGCTGACATCGGCTGCGGCACAGGGGCTTCGACCCTGTTGCTGGCCCAGCGATTGCCCAAGGCTCATATTACCGCTGTAGATTTCCTGCCTGAATTTCTGGAAGTGCTTGAGAAAAAAGCTAAAAATTTAGGCTTATCCGAGAAAATCACTACCCTGGCCGGCTCAATGGACGCATTGCCCTTTGCAGATGAGGAATTTGACCTCATCTGGTCTGAAGGCGCGATTTACAATATGGGCTTTGAAAAAGGGATCAAAGACTGGAAACGGTTCCTAAAACCAGGCGGCGTGCTGGTTGTTTCGGAGATCACCTGGATTACCGATACCCGACCCGTAGAAATTCAAGACTATTGGGAGGCAGAATACCCCGAAATCGATGTCGCCTCTGCCAAGATCAACATTTTGGAAACACACGGCTATTCCCCCATGGGTTATTTTGTTTTGCCAGAGCCTTGTTGGCTGGATAACTATTATCTTCCATTGCAGAACAGTTTTGATGAATACCTCATCCAGAATGGCAATAGTCAAGAAGTCTGCGCAATTGTGGACGCAGAGCAGCAGGAAATCAAGATGTATGATAAATATAAAGCTTATTACAGTTATGGGGTTTACATCGCCAGGAAGCTAGGCTAGCGGAAGCTAGTAAACAATTTCTCAATAAACTGACATTCTACATCTTGTTGGAAATTAAAGAAAAAAACCGCTCAGGAAAAATCCTGGGCGGTTTGTATGCCCTCGGGGCGACTCGAACGCCCAACCTACTACTCCGCAAGCAGTTGCTCTATCCATTAAGCTACGAGGGCAAGTTTCAGGTTTGTGATTCTATTCTATTTGAGGTCTCAGGTCAAGTAAAAAAATGAGGGTGGTGAAAAACATTGTGAAACGATTATTTTTTGGGAAGTAGGGGTAGAGCACCATGTGTCGAGGAACGAAGACTGGCTGAGCCCTTACGAATGAATTGAACATATTTTATTAAAATAGAAAAAATGAGAGGGTATCAAGATAGAACCTTCTTTTATTTTCTATTATTAAACACCCTCAAAATCCTCAGGACTCTAAAACCTCCGCTTCAGTGACCAGTGTCCCGATCTTCTCCCCACGCAACGCCTGCGGCAGGGCTTCCTCATCCCACAGGTTCAAAACCAGGATGGGGAGCTTATTTTCCATGCACAAGGAGACTGCAGTGCTGTCCATCACCTCCAGGCGGCGATTTAGGGTGTCAATGTAGGAAAGGCGATCAAATTTGACGGCATCCCCATGCAAGTTGGGGTCCTTATCATAGACCCCATCGACCTTGGTCGCCTTGATCAGCACATCCGCGCCGATTTCCATCGCGCGCAGGGCTGCTGCCGTGTCAGTGGAAAAATAGGGGTTACCGGTTCCACCCCCAAAAATTACCACACGCCCTTTTTCCAGATGCCGAATGGCACGCCGGCGGATATAGGGCTCCGCAACCGAGCTCATTTCAATCGCCGATTGAACCCGGGTCATCACACCAATGCGCTCAAAGGCATCCATCAGCGCCAGGGCGTTCATCACGGTCGCTAACATGCCCATATAATCGGCGGTCGCCCGATCCATCCCTGCGTGATTGCCGGACTGCCCGCGCCACAGGTTACCGGCGCCGATCACAATGGCAACATCCACATCCATCTGGTGCACACGGCTGACCCGCTCAGCGATGTTGACCGCTTTGATGGGGTCAATCCCACAGCCGTCCTTTCCTGCCAGGGCTTCCCCGCTTAACTTCAGTAAAATCCGTCGATACTTCAGATCATTCGCTTGTGTGACCATGCATCCTCCCGAAATAATAAAGATCGGCTTCAAAAATAAAGCCAACCTTTCGGCTGGCTTTGTAATCTTATGCTTCTTCTTTTTCCTCTTCCTCAACGCCGGACTCAGCGCCGAGTTCCCAGCGGACAAACCGCCGGACGAGAATTTTCTCACCTAATTTGATGACCTGTTGATTGATCAGGTCAGCCACGGTCATACTGCCATCGCGAACATAAGCCTGGTTCATCAAAACGGTCTCTTCTTTATATTTTTTCAGGTAGCCTTCCACAATCTTGGGGACAACCTGCTCAGGTTTGCCCTCTTCCTTGGCCCGTGCAGCCGCGATCTGCGCTTCATGGTCAAGGTCTGCCTGAGGGATATCCTCTTCAGTCAGATACAAGGGGTTGGCAGCAGCAATCTGTAAAGCCAACTCATGGGCTAAGTTCTGAAAATCTGGGGAGCGCCCAACAAAATCGGTCTCACAGTTGAGCTCAACCATTACAGCCAGGCGTCCTTCGCCGTGGGAATAGACCTCAATCACACCTTCAGAGGCTTCCCGGTTGGCACGCTTGGCAGCTTTGGCCAAACCCTTCTCACGGAGAATGTCAGCAGCTTTTTCAAAATTGCCGTCAGCGTCGCGCAAGGCGGCGCGACAATCGAGAATGCCACATCCTGTCGCATCTCGTAAGTCTTTAATCATTGCAGTTGTAATTTCCATAATCTAATCAGTTCCTATCTTTATTGCTGGCGATTAATCTTCGTCGTCTTCGGATTCGTCTTCGAGTTCTTCCTCGATTTCCTCTTCGGCCACTTCAAGTTCCTCGAGCAGTTCTTCTTCATCCTCATCCTCAATTTTATGTTTCTTGGGTTTGGATTTCTGAGATGAACCCAGGTGTTTGAGGGTGGAGGCGCCCAAGAGCTCTTCATCTTCCAGCTCTTCTTCGTCTTCAATAAAGCGGGAGACCTCTTCGGGCATCGCTTCAGCTTCCATCTCTTCTTCTTCGATATCCTTGGAGCGGATGGCTTTGCCTTCCATCACTGCATCGGCAATCTTGCCGACCAGCAATTTGATGGCGCGGATAGCATCATCGTTGGAGGGGATGACGTAATCAACATTTTTCGGATTACAGTTGGTATCCACCATGGCGATGACGGGGATATCCTTTAAATTCGCCTCATGGACCGCCGTATCCTCACGGCTGATATCAACCACAAAGAGGATGTCGGGCAGGCGCTTCATCGTGCGGATGCCGCTTAGACGATGTTCAAGGCGCTCGATTTCGCGCTCGATCATCAAACCTTCTTTTTTGGTCAGAAGGTCCAATTCGCCGCCATCACGCATGCGCTCGAGCCTTTCAAGCTCGAAAATGCGTTTTTGGATGGTGAACCAGTTGGTGATGGTGCCGCCCAGCCAGCGTTCGTTGACATAGGGCATGCCGCAGCGGTCGGCTTCTTCCTGGATGGTATCTTGTGCCTGGCGTTTGGTGCCGACAAACAACACTGTGCCGCCTTCGGCGACCTTATCGCGCACAAAATTATAGGCTTCATCCAGCAAATTGACCGTTTGCTGCAGGTCAATAATATGAATACCGTTGCGTTCAGTAAAGATATACTTACGCATTTTAGGATTCCACTTATTGGTGCGATGACCGAAGTGGACGCCGCTCTCGAGGAGCGCTTTCATCGTTACGACAGGTGACATGGGTAATACTCCTTTGCGTTTTTAGCCTCCGCCTCTTTTTGGCTCGTCCCTCACCCATTGTATGGGCACGCAGGACAAATCGAGAGGCGTGTGAAATAGTTGCTGTCAAGTCATTTCAACAGCGGGATTATTTTAGCATAAAAGAAGTCAAAAGGGAAGATGGGGAGTAGCGGGTAGCTCGTAGCTGGTAGTTGGTAGTTGGTAGCTGATAGCTCATAGCTGATAGCCAGTAGGGTGCCGCAGTGGTTGCCTGCGCACCAAACCATACTATTGTGCATTATGAGACGGAAGACCGAGGACTGGAGACGGAGCACAAATCTTGTCATCGCGAGGATGCTGCGAAGCAGCGACGTGGCGATCTCAGAATTGGATAATCAATTAATTCACACCATTGCAGCATTAAGTAGAGAAAGTCCTTGGTTCGCGTTATTCTAAGATTGCCACGTTGGTCTGGCGACCAACTCG
>JAXGYD010000002.1:0-831164 GCA_040772425.1 Candidatus Brevefilum sp.
TTTCAGATCATTCATCTTTTCTAAGACCTTTGATTACACCACCTTCAGCTTGAATGCGCATATAACCAAATAATTCTCTCAATTTATAAGAAATATAAATCTTATTCAAATTATCGTTGACAGTGAGGGCTGCAACTCCTCGTCCCAAACAAAACTCTTTATCTGCTATATGTAAATTCCCAATTGTTGCTCTTATGCAAAACAATAAGTCACCCGGTTTACAAGTTCTTGTAGGTTTAGTTGTATATTTAGATATAAATATCCCTTCTTCTTTTAATTCAGCTGCTCCATTTAGAAGTGGTAAACCTATAAATTCTGAATTATAAGATGCTCCGGGGGGGGATTGTCCCATTGTTAATAATCCACAATCACCTACTGTTTTTTCTTCCCAGTCTGCATTGAATCCAGGAAGCCGGCACTTTCCCGTTAGCAATTCCTGAATTGTACCTTGCTTGATCATGCGCTTTTTGGCGATCAACTCTTCTAGGCTTCCAATATAAGCATCAACATCACTTAGGAATTCCGCAATGGACTCTTGCTCTGATAGTGTAGGGGGAATGGGAATCTTTATTTTTCGAAAATCAGTCTTATTAAACTTGGGTTGCGCAGTATTAGCAATTATTTCTTTGATTTTTTTCTGTCCATCACCACTGCATAAATAATAGTATATATAATGATTTGATGAGCTTGGGAAATCATTTGTTTTTATCACTAGAGCATTTGGACCAAGGGTAATAGGCTTTCCTAAATCTGGCACGATGAAAAGAGTACCTGCATGTGCACCAATATTAGAAATTATTACGTCACCTACTTCTAATTTCGACTTTTTCAAAAATTCATAAGAATGTTTTGGAACAAAGACAAAATCACCATTCCACTTATTACTGAAATCGACCAGTCTAATTAAAATAGCATAATCCGGTTTAGATTTATATTCTACGTTCGTTCTTAAGTCTGCAAAACTACCATTTGCAGTAAAATCAGTAACAAATGCCAATTCTTCTATTGAAATATATTTCCAAGGATTAATATTTTCTCTTACCATGAAAACCCCATCCTCTCCAGATGCCGATTGACTATCTCTTCCAAGGCTAACACCTGTTCATTAATTTCTGGCAAGGGGTTTTCATAACGCTCTGCTAATTCTTTTGTTCGTTGACTCATTAATTGGCTGACCCAATTAACCTCGTCATGTATTTTTATCTCTAATACAGCCATCCATTTTTCATCGATGATGAGAGCTTTAATTTCTTCTTTGGTTTGAATTGGGTATTGTTTGTAAACTTTTCCGTCTAATTCAGATTCGGCTGCTTTTATTTTTTTCTTCAGCGTATATTGTTGCTTATAAATGTCTAACCATTCTCTTAATATTTTTATTTCTGCTTCAGCTTCCGAATCATCTTTTATATCTTTAAGTCGTTCGGTTACAGTCCCTTTATTGATCTTTTCAAAATCGCCAAAAGTATCTTCTTCTCCACTGTTTTCTTCTTCTAATTCTAACTGCTGTGAAGCTAAAGCATCTAGATTTTCATTTAACGCATCAATTTCCTTTTGTTCTTCTGGATAATAGTGGGCAACCATCAAGGGTTTGGGGACCAGGTCGCATGCCCAGCCCTTGTCTTTTTCTCTACCCTTCTTATCTTTTTCGATGATCCGGTAAGTTTCGGCTTTCCAACCATCCGTTGCAATCTGGTAACAATCATCCTGCATGGTCTCTAACCAGTAATCCATCAGATGTTGATAAATGGTGTATGGATCAATCAACGGTTTATTTTGATATTGCGTCAGTAAATCATCTGAAAATCTAGTGATCAATTCTTTTGGTTTGAATCCTGGTTCTAATTTTTTGAGGGCAGTTGTCCATTTTCCCCGCCATTGTTCAAAAATGGATGCCATTTCTCTGGTGAAAGCTAAGAACTCATCAAATTCAAAGATCGTTGATTTTATCGTTGATTTGTCGATGGCCAAATCGAAATATCCGGGACGGTTGTATTTGAAAAGCGTATTTTTTAATCCTGGCAAGACGTCCCAATATTTACCAAATGCATCGATATCAAATTCTGGAATGCCGCCCAATAAATGACCTTCAATATCTTGAATATCCTCTGGCTCTTGTGTATCGATATAACGCGGCAAGTTTAAGTTGAATTCGTTCTTTTCTATTTCCTCCAACGAGACCATCCTGGAATATTTTTCAATTTCCACAAAGTGGGTAAATGTATCCACAATTTTGTGAATATCTCGGGCACGCAAGCGATTCTTAGGACCATCTTTGATAAAGCCCTTGCTGGCGTCAATCATGAAAATCCCTTTTCGGGCTTGGGCATACTTTTTGTCTATGACCACAATGCAAGCAGGGATACTTGTCCCATAAAACAAGTTAGGCGGCAGCCCAATGATGCCTTTGATATAACCCTTTCGAACTAAAGCCCGGCGAATTTCCTCCTCAGCATTTCCTCTGAATAGGACACCATGCGGCAAGACACAAGCACCAACGCCAGTGCTCTTGAGCGAGCGGACGATATGCAAAAGGTATGCATAATCGCCCTTATTATTGGGTGGTACCCCAAAGGATTCAAACCGGCCATAAGGATCGTGAAGGGGATCTTCAATTCCAATCCGCCACTTTTTATCCGAAAAAGGGGGATTAGCTACAACAAAATCGAATTGTTTTAAGGCGTCACCTGTTTTGTATTTTGGATCGGTCAGGGTATTTCCCTGTGAGATTAACGCCGTAGGATTGTTGTGCAGGATCATATTCATCCTTGCTAAACCGCTGGTGGCTGCATCTTTCTCCTGTCCATAAAGTGTGACCTGGGTCTTTGCTTCATCACCCACCTTCAGCAAGAGTGAACCAGATCCACAGGTCGGGTCATAGACGGTGGTCTCAGCACTTGTATTGGCTCCACGGATACCAATCACCTGGGCAATGACCCGGCTGACTTCAGCGGGTGTATAAAATTGTCCTTTACTTTTTCCGCTTTCTGTAGCGAAATTACGCATGAGGTACTCATAGGCATCCCCAAGCAGGTCATCACCTTCAGCTCGATTCTTAGAAAAATCGAGTGCTGGATTTTCAAAGATGGCAATTAAGTCGGTAAGCCGATCCACTTTCTCTTTACCAGATCCCAGTTTTGTGGGATCATCGAAATCCGGGAAATCTGCTCTGGATAGTTGACTATTAGCTTTTGTTAATGGCGCGATGATTTTCTTATTAATTTGGTCGCCGATGTCCGATTTACCTTTCAAGGCCACCATATCACTGAAACCAGCCCCTTCCGGAATGGTTATTGGGGCATAGGGCATTCCAGCATACCTGTCGCTGATATATTTCATGAATAACATTACCAATACGTAGTCCTTGTATTGGCTGGCATCCATCCCGCCGCGTAGGGTATCGCAACTTGCCCAAATTGTGGAGTAGAGTTCAGATTTTTTGATGGCCATAGAGCGCTTCCTTGATTTTATTCTGGTGATTTCTTCTGGACAAAAAAATGTCCTGTTGAGCTTAGAACTAAAGTTTCTGTTATTGGATATAAGGAACTGATAGTCTGTAGTGAACTCATATCTTCCATATCAAATCCTTCAATCCTTCCAACCTTCATGAAAACCTTCATGAACTGAAGGATCTCTTTTTCACTGTAATAGGATGGGATTAGGAAATCTTCCTTTGGCATCGCCCTGGTTATAAAGAGCAGGGGAGCGTGGTAAGCTGTGGATTTTCTTCGGTTACCTTTAACCAAATAAAGAGATGTCGGGATTTTCTTTTCGATTTGTTTGTTGAATTGATCCACTTTTAATTGAGATATGGGCTGGCCCATCTTGCCAAAATAGACTGAACCATACTTATCTACAATCTCATTATGCCGGCTGACAACATCGCCTATGCCGAAAAGAGTATCTGAAAATCGAACGACAAGGTGGGTAGGTTTCTTTTTTTTGACCATGACTAACCTAAGAACGCCTCACCTGAAGGCAGTAGTACTACAGTTACATGAGATAATTTTGAGCGGTATTTTGGATTTTTCATAAGGTCAAAAGTCCTCTGCTCGGTTAAAAAGAATAGTTTTATGTCTGCTTTTGCTGAAGCTAGTTTTGCAAAGTCTTTATCGAAGGTGTTTTTTTGCTGAGCACCGAGATCATTTGGTTTATAAGGAAGGGTCGTTTTTATTTCTGCAACTAATCTTTTACCATTAGCAAGTTGGATATCGATATCCAATCCAGGTGCACCTTGCGCTTTCTTAGCAGCGTCAAATTTTAAGTCACCGTACTTCTTTTCAAGATATTGTTTAGCCATTAGTGTGGCTAAAAAACTAATATCATTAATGAAATTGCCTTGGATGTTCTTGATGTTAGTAAGAAATTTATACCAAGCAGTCACATTTTCTATATTTGGAAAATCATTTTCGTTTAAATATGCACGGACTTGCTCTATCCGGAAAATTATGCTTTTGAGATTATTGCATTCTGAGCTATACATTTTTATAAGACATTGCTATCTGTTTGTAAGGGTCAATAAAATTTTCATTCATGTTTTTTTCAAATTACCAATTTTTCCCCATTGGGAATTATTTGGATCAGCTTTCACTATTGTATTATATCTTAAGCTCTACTTTGTTATCTCTTCGGTGTATACAGCTCTCTTAGGGGGTGCTGCGGGAGTTTCAGCAACCTAGGACGATCAAATTTCGATTTCATAGAGTCATGTGTTTTAAAGTGCGAATCTGAGATTGCCCCACTTAAGCCAGCGCCTCATGGCGCTTGGCACTCCCACTTGACGGGGACTTTGTGCGCTGAAGCAGTTTGAAACTGCTCAGCTTTTCTCAATGACAGGAAAAGTGCCCTGCTTTGCCGCTTGTGGCAAAAAACGCCCCCCAATTAACTGCGTGTAGAAACGCGTCTAGGCGCTCTGGAGAGTCATAACCCGTGAATTCGGGTAAACCGACGCGTTCCTCAACCCGTGCGCCAAGTTCTGAATCCCATATAACTGATAATTGCTCTCCCAGATTATCTTCTTCAATTGAATTTAGCTGAACGATATGTTGAATTTGAGGTAGAAATGTGTCTTTTGATTTTGCTGACAAAGAACTTTTTTCGAAAAGTAAATAATATACCCCGTGATTAATTGCTACCCAGAAAATGTTATATCTTAATCTAAAATTATTACTTATCTAACTTAGCTTTATTTATTTTGCAAAAATTTTCTTTAAAACTTTTATACCCTCCAGTTATCTTTTAGAATATCTTCTAAAAACGTCTGTCCTCCAATTTCAAGATCCCCAGCAATATTGAATGTTGCTGAGCGAATGCGAGTGCCATGGATGACCTCATCTAATGGGTTAGATAGTTCCTTGGGATAGATTAGGATAGCCTCAGAACAGTTCATGACACCAGCATATAGGTTTACTTGAGCAATATCCTCTTGAGATGGCGATTCAGTCGCTTTGTATTTTGTGTCCAGAACGCATAAAGGTTGATTGTTATCCGCTCGATACAAAACAAGATCAATACGCAAATTAATGTTGCCACCCTTGTCGATGTCAATCGACTCTTGCGATTTCAAAGAATATCTCTTTGGTAAATTAATTCTCAACCACTCTGCAACAAACAATTCGAATAATTGAGCCATATTAACCAAAAAAGGCAGCATTTTACGCTCGCCAAGATCATAGGATGGTCCTGAATTTTCTAGAAAAAACCGACTCAAGGCATGTAATGGCTCATAATCTAAATTTAGTCGATTATAAATTCTGTTGATACAATCACTCGCTTGAATTGGCACTAATGTGACAATATGGCCAATATTGCGATAGGCTTTCCGTAGGATGGGTAAAACGCGATCCGAACAAAATCCACTTCTTAAAATAGCATATAATGTCCAAGCAAGGATTTGGTTTTCATCAATATCTGCTGTATGCTCTTGATAGGAGCACCTTGGCTGCACAATCCAGGGCGTTGTTATCATCCGCTTGAGATCCAATTTTCCCTTTAGATAAGACAGGTCCTCTGTTCTTGTTAGATAAGCGCGATAGTATCCCTTTCTACTGCGATCGATGACGCGCTTGGCGAGAATATTGGCAAGTTGTGAATAAAATTCTTGTAGAGATTCGGCTTCGAATAGGTCCCCAAGGAATTCTATGTTTTTTAAACGATAAGCATATTCCCACATTCCAAAGAGGTTTCTTAGAGGTATTTTGGGAGAGATAGATAAATTTAGGTCATCAGAAACGGGGATAAATCCCACATACCCCTGCGAGGTCAATTCCCAATGATGATCGTTAATAAACGTGGGATGTTCAATAGATATTTTGGTGTTGAATTTTCGCCACAATTTCTCTGCATCATTCTCGCTGATACGTTCTTTGGGCTCCTTATGTTTTTGGTATTCAACTAGTTGAAGTGGTTCAGATTTGATGATCATTACCAAATTTCAGTTTTAATGACTTCCCAAGTGAATTTCTTATAATTATCGGGCTGATCAAAGAAAAATTCCTCGAGGTAGGGTTCAATTTCCATCTGCCAGATATCTTCCAAGCATTCTTGGATATCCTCTCGCAGAAAGTAACTCGGGCCAATTGAGTAATGACGATCGCCAATTTGCTTGTTTAGACTTTCCAGTTTACTGATTAATTGCTCAGGATTGAACCCACTTCCAACCTTTCGATGGAATTTTCGCAAAATGTCATAATCAGGATAGAGACTTAGAAATGCAAACCGTCTACGAAGTGCATGATCGACCAGAGCGATAGAGCGATCCGCTGTGTTCATGGTGCCAATAATTCTCACGTTTGATGGGATCATAAATTCTTTTCCAGCAGCCAATTTAATGGCTTTGTCGCGATACTCCAAGAGATACATCAACTCGCCAAATACTCTAGATAAATTAGCCCGATTGATCTCATCGACGATCAAAACGCATATATCTTCTGTGTTGCTGGCTTTATCACAAAATTCAAGGAACCGCCCTGCCACCAAAGGATAACGCAACTCTCCATTTTCATTTTCCTGTGGGCGTATGCCTTGGATAAAGTCTTCGTAAGCCACTTCAGGATGAAACTGGATTAGTTCTATAAAACCATTGCCACCACCAACAAGATGTTTCGCGATTCTTTCGGCCAGGTAGGTTTTGCCAGTCCCGGGAGGACCGTAAAAAATGGCTTGCTTCTTTCGGTTAATGGCTTTTACATACTTAGACAATTCTGCAAGATGAAAACCAGTTTCTTCTGTACACATTTCCAGACTGTAAGAAGGTTGTTCTATCTGTGGCGGGGAAACATCTAAGTATTTCTCTATCATTGGAATTGGGTTTGTGCTGGAAGCAAGCAACACGAATGGATATAGCTGGTTATAAATTTCAGCGATTTCATCTGATAATTCTTCAAGGCTCAGGTGAAGCAAATCTTCTTTTGGATATAGTCTGGTTAGATCATATTCAGCGATATTCGGATCAGCCATCCACGCTTCTATGGTTGTTGGGGGCGTAGACACCTCATCATTTACTGACTTACCATACAAGTATCGGTTACCAATGGTAATTACTCTTTCCAAGATTATGTCACCCAGCAGTTCATCAATTCTGGTTTTATTTGCCTTAATATTTTCAAGATACAGCTTTTTTGCATCGGAAGCATAATCTCCAAGCATAAAACCGGCGTACATTGCTTCTCGATTGATAAACAATATAAGTTGCGATCCATCCGACTTATTAATTCCCTTTGGGTAAAATCGTCCCCAATAATAATCCCAAGCGCCACCCCTGCCATAATCGTTCTTTAAGAACCTGGAAAATATCCCCGTTTCTGTTTCCATAAAGTGTACGATCTCAGGATTAAGCTTGTCAACAACTGACCGCATTAAATTTTGAAAGGGCTCTTCAGTATATTCTTTGAGCGCCTCTTTGTTTTTTGAATAAAAGTCTGCAGTCGGATCCTCATGCAAACCAGCCAGTAAATCAAATGTCTTTTGTGTAAACAGGCCTTCTTTTGGCTTTATTGATAATAGTTTATTAAACTTTTCTTCATTCAGCTCAAGAATTGTCATCGCCCAACCCCCTTCGTCAATGGAGCGTGGTTCTAAATTGTCCCATTCAACCGGGATCCGATGCCCTTGCAGAATATTGGACTCATAATAATAATCACCTACAACTGTTCCAAACCCCAGTATCTCCCCTTTACCTTTATTGGCTATGATCCGATCACCAATTTGTATTTCCATAAATCTTGCTAATTGAAGTTTCCCTCCTGGTCCCCAATTAGGATATTCCGCCAATGCTGTATCATATAGAGCATAAATTTCTTCTTTAGTTTTACCGCTTAAATCACCAATTTCTTCCCAACCGATTGTAATCACATTCTCATTTACCCAGGTCTCCCAATTCCAGGCGCCTTCACCAGGTGCAATTTTCCAATAATGAGTATCAGATTTTAGCTGCTGTTTATCTAGTGAAACACCTTTCTTTATCAGTTCATTCATAAAAACCGGATCGATCATAGCAGCTGCAACATCTCGATTGCTAGATTTATGATGAGGACTGGCTTTCCAATGGCTGAATTTAGATTTAATATATACCAATGATTGCTTGAAAGCTCTTAATATTGGCTCTTCATATTCCTTTAGATGATTCAAGGATAATCGATACAACGTGACTTTAGCATCACCATCGGGTACGATAAAATCTCCCTCACTTAAGAATGGGATGTTAAGAAGACCTTTAAGAATACTAATATAAACTTTAGTAATCTTTCCATCTATGCCATCAAATCCAATTACTAGCCAATTACCATAACTCAATCTAATTGACAAATTCTTATCAGGTTTATAAAAAGTTGCAGCTATTAATGGATCTTCTGGGTGTTGGACTTCCAATGTCGAAGTAGCTTCCTCGAAGAATCTAAAAGCCAACAATGCATCATCAATATTTCCAAATAATTCTTTAAAATTTTCACCTAACTCTCTCGGTGTGAAGTAGCGTTTCTCAGCAACCAGCCAATGACAGAATATGTCAAATAAATCAATATGCCTGAGTTCAATATTCTTTGTTTCAGTAAAAATAGACTTTAATGACCTTATTAATTCTTTCCCTGTATTGTTAATCTCGGGATAATCAAGTAGAGATTGCTTATAATCGGAATCTACAAAATAATTTATGACTTGTCTTGGTTTGTTGTTCACGAGTAAAAATTCATCTGGCTTAAGTGCATTCAAGATGGGTGTCATCATGCCAGTTTGAAAACCTGTTGTAAAAGGAAGTTCAACGAATTCGACACAAGCTTCTTCCAAGTCTTCTGGGTTGGAAATGCATGTATTAACAAAATCAAGAATTGCATCAGAAATTTTCGGCCACTCTTCTGGTTGAGTCCAGCCCACATTTTCAAACCAGGTTTTGATATTTCCCTGAACTGCAGGAGCAACATGTACCCAAGCACCCTTTTCGCGATTATTTTTTGAATCTGTATACGGAAGTAGTTTCAGTAATACCAAATCAGTTATATCGTCACCATTATAACGAGCTTGATTAATGACATCGAAATTCTTTTTTGCTTGATTCCGTCCCTCTAAAATATATCTAATGTGTTCGTTTCCTTTCTCAGTGTATAAAAAATCATCCAAGAACTCTTCATAGAGTGATTGAAATTCTTCAATCCTTTTGTTCGATATAACACGCTTTGATTCAACTTGTTTTGCCACCCAAATAAAACCCTGAATATCAATAAGGTTTGTAGGATTATATGTACTCAAATCATCTTTAAGCTGATGACACAAATCGAGGATTAGTTTGTAATCATCATGATTGGGTCTTGAAGGAAGTGATTTTTGAGCACCACAAAATTTCATGAACCACGACTTTGTGGTCGGTTTCACAAACATTTCAGTTTCTGGGCTTAATAAGTATAGGAAATATGTGGCAAAGGTCCATTTGTTAGGTAAACCATGTGATTCGAGATAGGTTGAGAAATGCTCCACTCGCTCAGGAGAAGTATCGGTGCCATATAGTAGATCATAGAAAGCTTGATAAAAAGATGGTTTATCGAGTGTTTCATCATAAACAACCGCCAAATCACCCGATGAAGGGGCAGCAAGATAGAGGAGATTCTTTCCCGATTGAGCCACCTCTTCAATTCGTTTATGGATAACATCATATTCTTGACCAGCAATGAGTTGCTTAAGAGCTTTTTTTTCTAATAATTTTTGGGCCGTTTCAACAGCATTTTCTTTATAAGTCAGTTCATCATCTATAAATCGCTGATCTGAAAAACCTTGCCAATTTGGATAACGACGGTTGACTAAGTCTATTAGACTCTCTACTTTTTTTTGAGTAAGTTTTATATCGACCATTCAAAAATTCTCCTTATTCCCACATTAACACTTAATTATTAAGGGATTAACCATCTTCAATCTTAATAATTATAAGGTAAACCATGTAAATTGATTATGCAACAACTTTTCTGTAAATTAGAGTCAGAAATACCCATTGTTCATTAACAATCGAATGACATGCCAGCATCATAACGTTTGCTGATTTGCCATTCTTCGCTGATCTACATAAATCTTGCAGAGATCAATATCAGACAAGAAGATTCGTTAATAGTTAAACCAAACACACTGATACAAATACAACCTATTCCAATTGACATTCGCAAATCTCACGTAATCTTTAAGGGTGGGAGTGGTCAGATCCCAGCCTCCCGTCTCCGGTCTACCGTCATCCGTCTCGAAGACCCCAACATACCGGTTTGGTGCGCAGAAAACCACTGCGCTCCGTCTCGCTGGTGCTGCGGGAGTTATAACACCCTACCTTGAATGATTATCATGTTCATAGCGTTATGCAATTTGAAGTGAGAATCTGAGATTGCCGTACTTCAGCCAGCGCCTCATGGCGCTTGGCACGGCGCTGAAGCAGCTTGAAACTGCTCAGCTTGTCGCAATGACAGGATTTTTTACACCCGTCCCCGGTCATCCGTCTCCCGTCTCTATGGGCTAACCCAAAATCAAATGCTTCAAAACAACCTGAACCAATTGACATTCGCGAATCTCAAGTTATCCTTAAGGGTGGGAGTGGTTAGGTCCCGGTGGGCCTCCCGGTCTTCAAAATCGGTGTCGGGTCGCGTTGCGAGCCGTGGTGGGTTCGACTCCCATCCATTCCCGTCAATCCCAATCCCCCAGGTTCTTCCAACTGAATTATTTTTCCATCATCGTTTTGCGCTCGCGCGCTGCGATCCACCCAAAGGACCCCCGCGATCAGCCCCAGCAGCATCCCAGCCACCATCAGGGTGTTGCGATGGCGGAAAAGGGGTTCCCCGGGTAATGCCGCTTCTGAGACCCTATCGGCCCGCACAAAGGGCGCCGCAAAGCCCTCAGCCTGGGCATACGTCAGAGCCTGGTCGCCTTTTTCAGCCCAAGTGTTGGCAATCGCCTGGGCAATTTCGGGGTCCTGATGCAAAACCCGCAGGTACCACAGCCCATGATAGCGTCTGATTTGCTTGTTGGCTTCAAATTCGCCCCGATCGAGGGTGGGGTCCAAAGTTTTGGCGTACGCGTACACCTCATCCATCTGGGCGAGCAGCGTGTTCTGAACGACCAATAAGGCCAGGTCTTCATCATATTGGGTGAATTGGATCACGCCGCCGTCTTCATCAGCCAGGGTCTGGGCATTGACCTGGGTAAAATCAATCGTGGCGCTGAAAATTGCCTCAGCCTGATACAGTGGCGATTGAAGAAAGGAGGCCCCCAAGCCTATCAAGCCGCCAAGGATGGCGAAGAGGGCAATTTTCCACCAGGATTTTTGGGTATTTTGATGTTGATGGTTTGTATCAACGCGATCTGGCATGAGAATGATTCCTAAAAGGGCATTTGGTTTGTAAATTAGCAAATGTATTATAACGTAATTGGTAAGTAGTTATTGGGTATTAGGTAGTAGTAATTAGGATTTGAGGATCAGAATAAATCATCTGCTATTCTATTTAATCAGGGGTCAACGGTCTTCGTTCCTCGACATAGGGTGCATCACTCATACGGTTCTATTCTTACGGGCGACCATGGTGCTGAGCCCCTACAGGTCTATTCGTAAGGGGATGGTGCTGAGCCCCTACAGGTCTATTCGTCAGGGCATGGTGCATCGTCCTTAATTAAATCGAAACACTCCATTTTTCAACTGAGATGCGGTACATTTAATGACGTTATTGGTAAACATCCTTTGAAGTGAGAACTTAATGAAAAGAAATTCTGTCGTCATCACCATTATCATCATCGCCCTGATCATCATCTTATGCTGTGTGGTGATGTGCGTGGCGTTATTTGCAGCCGGCACCAGCTTATGGTCCGATTGGAATGCCATCAGCACCGCAGTACCACAGCCAACCAGGGTCGACATCCAACAAAAAACCGCCATTGCCCCGATCAAAACACCCGTTCAGCCGACGGATTCGGTTGACCCAACGCCAACCTCGCCGGACAACGGGGCAGAGGAAACCCTCAATACCTTATTAGCAGCTGAAATTCCGATCAACGATCCCATCGATTTGGCACAACGCTTGGGGGGTGCTCAAGAGATCCCCCAAACTTTCCCGGACCTTAACGCCCCGTATACCCTTGGGGATACCCAGGTGTTTTGGGTGACCAACGTCGACACTTCTGAGAATTTTCAGATCAACACCACCTTGCGCTACCTGGGGGATCATGTCTACATTTGGATCGAAAATGGGGTGGATTACGACGCAGATGATCTGGTCGACTTAGGGTCAACCTTTGACGATGAAATTTATCCGACCAACCGTGATTTCTTTGGCAGTGAATGGTCGCCAGGCGTCGATGATGACCCTCGCATTTATATCGTTTACGCGGGAGGCTTGGGAAAGAACCTGGCGGGTTATTATTCTTCTACAGACCAGCTGCATCCCGAAGCCCATGCCTACTCCAACGCCCATGAAATGTTCCTGATCAATGCGGATAACGTCTACCTGTGGGAGGATGATATCCAGGCCACTTTAGCCCATGAATTTCAGCACATGATTCACTGGTACACGGACATGAATGAGGACACCTGGCTGAATGAAGGTTTTTCGATGCTGGCAGAAGTGATCAATGGCTACGACCAGTTGAGTTTCGATTACGCCTACATCAACAACCCTGACCTGCAATTGACGGGTTGGGGGGCAGATGTCGGTGAAAACGGTCCCCATTACGGCGCTTCGATGCTCTTCACCACATATTTTTTGGATCGATTTGGCAGTGATGCCACCAAAGCGGTTGTCGCCAACGAGAAAAACGGGATGGAAAGCATCGACCAGGTCCTGGAAGACCTGGATATTCGGGACCCCCTGACGGATGAGCGGATCACCGCTGAAGGGTTTTTTGCTGATTGGACCATCGCCAATTACCTCGGGGATGATAGCGTTTCTGATGGGCGTTATTATTACGACATTTACCCCAACGCACCCCAGGCTTACGCCAACACGAACTACCCGGTCTGCCCAATGGAGACAAACACCTACGACGTGGCGCAATTTGGTGTCGATTATATTGAGATTTCCTGCAACGGCGATTACACCCTCAACTTCAGCGGTGCAACGACTGAATCCATCTTACCGACCGATCCCTTTTCCGGGAAATATTTTTTCTGGTCCAACACAGGCGATCACTCCAATATGGCACTGGAAAAAGAATTTGACTTCACAGAGGTCAATCAACCCATTGAAATGATCTATCAAACCTGGTACGACATCGAAAAGGATTACGACTACGTGTATGTTTCCGCCTCAATTGATGGTGAAAACTGGGAATTGCTCAACAGCACCTCCTGCACCTGGTCTAACCCCACTGGTAATAATTACGGTTGTGGGTTGAATGGAAAATCGGCTGGCTGGCGGGAAGAAGTCATCGATCTTGACAGCTATGCCGGTGAGAAGGTCACCATCCGCTTTGATTATGTCACGGATGCCGCCGTGAATGGCGTGGGGATGGCGATTGACGATATCCAGATCGATGCGATCGGTTATTTTTCGGACTTTGAAAGTGATGATGGCGGTTGGGCCGGATCAGGATTTGTGCGCATCCAAAATCTTCTCCCCCAAAAATACCAGGTTAACGTTATTTCCTTTGGCGATGAGATATCCGTCACACCCTTAATTTTGGATCATGGCAACCAGGCCAGTTTTGATTTCAGCATCAACAGCAAAAAAGGGTCCATCGTTTTGGTGGTGAGCGGCACAACACCCTTTACCAATCAAAAAGCGGATTATCAAATCGAGATCGTGGAATAATTTATGACAAGGGCTCAGCGTGCTGAGCCCCTACAAAACGTACAGAAAGAGGCTGCCCAATTGATCGAGCAGCCTCAATAATTTGCCTGGATTGTGTAAAAACTCTAAAGAGTCAATCGCCTAGAAGTTTGCGACGGCTTCCAACAACTCATCGTAAATATTAAAATACTGTCGAATACCGACCAGGTCCATTGATTCCTGAATTCTCTCGTCCAAATTGACCAGTACCAGTTCGCCCCTGTCAAATTTCTTGACGTCTTTCTGAACTCGGATCATCGCCCACCAGCCAGCACTGGAAACAAAATTAACATCGCTCATATCCAGAATGATGTTGTAATAATTTTTTTCCATCAATTGGTTTAAGGCTTCTTCAAATTCGGGCGCTGTGTAACTATCAATACGACCGTTGGTCTTCATGACTGCGCATCGTTTATATTCAGTGACTTCGAAATCCATGATGTTCTCCATTCGTCTTACGATTAACTAGGAATTAATTAAATTATAACAAAAATTATCGGTAACTGCCAACTTTGTTATTGAGGTTGTTGAAAAATAATTAATTTTTTGATACCACATCTATCTTCTAAAATTTCACCAAAAATAATCAAAAAACCATTTGTTAAGTCGTAGGGGTAGGCCTTAGCTTGCACCTCCGAAGGGGGCTGTGCCTACCCTGCTTGAAGAGGGCAACCACAGAGGGTTGCCCCTACCTCAGGATAGTATATTTTTTAGGAAAAAATCCTAATTTAAAACCTACTTGCCTGTCTTTCAACACTCTCTCATTATTGAAACACCAAAAAATTGACTGAATCAATATTGATATTATTGATTATAACCAAATCTTCAATTTTTGCGCACCTTAATCCATTTGACTCGGTCGAGTATAATAACGCCCTATGAAATACCATATTTGGACAGAAGGCTGTCAGATGAATGTCGCTGATTCGCGCCGCGTGGCTTCAGCGTTGGAGCAACTCGGCTATCAGCCCACAAAAGACCCAAAAGAAGCAATGGTGATTGTCCTCAATACCTGTGTTGTCAGGCAAAGCGCCGAGGATAAAGCCATTGGTCGTTTGAGTTCTTTAAAACCACTCAAGGAAAAGAACCCTGATTTGGTGATCAATTTGATGGGTTGTTTAATCGGCGTGCGGGGCAATCAGGAGATTCAAAAGCGCTTTCCCTGGGTCGATGTCCTCTCCGCACCGTCGGACATCAGGCCGCTTCTCGAGCACTTAAGCACAAAATCCGCGAAGGAAACCACGCAAGCGCAGCAAGAAAAGATCAACGCCATCCTGGATGGGGATTTAATTTTGCCCTATTCCGAACAAAATCAGCTGGTTTCAGCCTATATTCCAATTGTCTATGGCTGCTCACACGCCTGCGCCTATTGCATCATCCCCTCTAAACGTGGGGTTGAAGAGTCTCGGCCTTTTCAGGACATCATCAACGAGGCACAAGCAATGGTGAACCAAGGGGTCAAGGAAATTACCCTCTTGGGCCAGATCGTCGACCGTTATGGGCTTGACCTGCCAGAGAAACCAACGCTAGCAATGCTGCTTCGAGACCTACACAAAATTGAAGGGCTTGAACGCATTCGGTTCCTGACGTCCCATCCCAATTGGATGACGGATGAGCTTTTAGAGGCCGTCGCCGAATTGCCAAAAGTATGCCCCCACATCGAAGTCCCCATTCAAGCAGGGGATGACGAAGTCCTCAAAGCGATGCGCCGTGGCTATACGGCCGCAAAATACCGGGAATTAATCGGGAAAATTCGGGCGCGAATCCCTGGCGTGTCGATTGCTACGGATATCATCGTCGGTTTCCCGGGTGAAACGGAAGAACAATTTCAGCACACTTATGATTTGTTAGCAGAGCTGCGTATGGACGTTGCTCATTTGGCGAGGTATTCACCCCGTCCGGGCACTTATTCGGCGCGAAAAATGGAAGACAACGTCAGTGAAGCAGAAAAAATGCGCCGTTTTCGCCTGCTGGAGGCCCTCCAGGAAGAGATTGCAGCTGAAATTCATGCGCGATTAATGGGCAAGATCCTTGAAGTTTTATTTGAGGAGAAATCTCGGAAGCGATGGCGAGGGCGTACGCCCAATAATTCCCTGGTTTTTGTTGAGAGCGATGAAGATTTGAGGGGGAAAGTGCTGCCAGTGAGGGTTACCTGGACTGGCCCCTGGTCGATGGTTGGAGAATTAAGTTAAGTCGGGTACAAAGATAAGATCGCTTTTATCGGATAGAAAACCCGATCGACAAATATCATGTAACCCCTCATCCGTCACGCCTTCGGCGTGCCACCTTCCCCCCGACACCTAAAGGTGTTCCGCTTCGCTCCAGTGGAAGGCTTTTTTCACCAGTCGGGTAATAAGATCCAATCGCTTTTATCGGATAGGAAGCCCGACTTACAAATATCATCTTGTATTTAAACTATAATGCCTTTGCCCTTTTAATTTGACACAAAAAACTGTGGGGAACCCTCACCCTGCCCTCTCCCTTTTTTTCAAAGGGAGAGGGTTCTTAACTTGCTTCCGTTGGGCAATTGAAGTGGCACCAGTTTGGTGGACACGAGCCTCCATTGTTTTGAACGCCAATGGCCTAGAGCCTCCTCTCCCTCAAACGTGAGGGAGAGGATTGAGGTGAGGGTGCCCATTGGTTTTCTGAAAATAGCGGTTTTACCTGAGAAATTGACAAAAATTTCATTGTTTGTGAGATTTGGGCAGAAGACTTTCTAATTTTGGGTTTTAATTCTTACCTAACCCTAAATCCCTTCCCTAAAAGGAAGGGACTTTAACCCCCCTTCCTTTAGGGAGGGGCTGGGGGTGGGTAGGCTGTCGGGTACGAAGATCCGATCGCTTTTAGCAGATAAGAAACCCGACCTCCAACAAACACCTAATCTTATTTTTCTGCTGGATTCAGGTTTTTTTGATCAAATTCACATAAATCTACCAGCGGACAGCGGTAGCAGTGCCATTTTCTAGCCCCACAAACTTCTCTGCCCAACCTGATCAGATTCAAATGCAAATCGTAATAGGCATCCTTAGGGATGCACGCTTCTAAGTAGGCGTGGGTTTTCACCACCGACAAACCTTGAGGACGGATCCCCAAGCGACCAGTGACACGATAAATGTGGGTATCCACAGGGAAAGCAGGAATGCCCATCGAAAAAAGCAGGACAATGGCCGCAGTTTTAGGCCCAACCCCCTTTAGATTCATCAGCCAATTTCGTGCCTCTTCATGGGACAAATCTCGCAAAAATTCCAGGCTCAGATTGCCATCTGTTGCCGTTGCAATGGCTTTGAGTGCCTTCTGGATGCGGGGTCCCTTTTGATTTCCTAACCCAGCCGTGCGAATCGCATCAACAACTTCTTCGGTGTTGGCGTTCATCACCGATTGCCAATCATCAAAACATGCCACCAGGTTCTGAAAAGCTGCATCCCGATTGTCATCGTTGGTGTTTTGGGACAATATCGTCGACACCAATTCATCCACAGGGGGCAGAGGATCACGCCATTCAGGCATGCCAAAGGCATCAATCAATCGCTGGCGTATTTCATTTAGCTTTTCAAGCGTGGGTTCTTTGATTTCAACCATTTAATCCCCTAACAATTTGTTCTTTGATTGATTTTACAGGGCGAATCTCCCCAATGGTGAGCTTGCGCCAATTCTTTAAAGTCGTGTTGCCAAAGGGACTCATCGCTGTTATTGCAGCTTCATCAAGAATGCCCATCGCCTCCAAGATCGTCAAGCTGACGGAGGCTCGTGCCCGACCGCTCTGATCCCCATCAGCGATCTTAATCGCAATCCCCAAGCCTGGGGATTCCTTCGCCAATACCCCAGGCATGATGCCAATAATCTGATATCCCTCCGCGCCCCCCTTGCTGAACAGCTTGCCATCTGCAACCGTCATCAACCGGGTATCGAATTTCCCCGGCCCTGCAATCATCGTCGGATGGGACATCATTGCGTTCGTAATCTTTTGGCAGGCTTCAGCCCGTTGATCATTCAAGTGAACAGGGTCAGCCAGTTTTGCCACCCCCAAAGCCATATTTTTCAGTGGAAACGCATAGACCGGTGCTGAACACCCATCAATGCCCAGAGAAAGATCTTCGGGAGGCAATTCAACCATTTCCGCCAAGGTTTCCCGAATGCTCACCTGGATAGGATGGGACGGATTCAAATAATCCTTGAGATCTAAATCCCGTAAGCGGGCATGTGCCAGCATACCGGTATGTTTTCCAGAACAATTATGATGGAAGGGTGTGGGCTCTTCCCCGGCAATTTTCATCGCTGTGCGGGTTTCAGCATCGCTTGGCCAATGCACACCGCAGGACAAATCACTTTCTTGTGTGCCAATTTTTTCATGCATGCCGGCAAGAACTTGACGGTGGGCATCTGTCCCCGAGTGCGAAGCGCACATAATGGCGATTTCCTGATCGGTGAAACCGAATGCCTCTGCGCCGCCCCTCTCGATGAATGGCAAAGCCTGAAAAGGCTTCATAGAACTGCGTGGGAAGCTGATTAAATCCGGATTTCCATGGCTTGCAACCACCCGCCCATGGGGGTCGACGACGATAAATGCGCCATAGTGAATGGACTCCACTGTTTCCCCCCGAGTAATTTCAACCAACGGACTGCAATCATTTGCCAACATATGTCTGCTCCTTATTTGTTTTCCTGGTCTTCTAAAATTGGATGCCGTTGGAGATACTTGGTGAGGCCCCACCCCAAACGCTGTGTATAGCGTTCATATAAATTTTGGTCAAAATCAAAATGGTTCAATAAACGGGCAATTTCGTTTTGAAATACCACATCTTTTATATTGCTGTCCCTTAATTCCTGAAGCGCACCTCTGACATTGCGTAAAAATTCGATCATGCTGTTAATCCCTTGCTGATCCACCAGGCCATTCCGGCTGGAAATAATTTTATAATCAGCAAAGGCATCGGAGCTTAATAGATACAAATCGTCCAACCAGTAATCCAGGTCTGACCAGGCAAAAAATGGAGGCTGATTAATTACCACGCTGTCACCCACAAAGACGACTTTTTCTGGTTCATACAACAACCAGCTCCCCGCCACATGTGACCCCGGATGGTGGGTTATCAACAAGGGATCACCGTTCCAATAAATGGCAGCTTTATCAGAATAAGTGAAATCAGGTGTCGGGCTATGGGCTTCCAATGGAAAACTCAACACATCCAATTCTGCCCCAGTCTTTTCTTCCTGGATGTGGCTTACACTTGCCCTACTTTGAAATATCTCAACCGATTTTTGATGGCAAAGAATATTGGCGCCCATGCCGCGTGCGCCATAGCAACGATCGATCTGATTATCAAGGACAACTAAAAGTTTATCAACGCCACCCCCCAGGTTGGCAAGCCGGCCGCGCCATGCGGTGATATCTTTGCTTTGAAAAGGCGCATCGACCATCACCAAACCATGGGAAAAGTTAAGAGCGCCCAAAACAACCCCGGGGAATTCGTCTTCGATATATACATGTTCTGAAATCTGATTCATACCGTCTCCAATTTGTGTTGATTCCATCAAAGCAGGTGCGCTTTATTATACGATTAATCCCCAAAGATCCCTGATTGGGTTGGTCAATCGCCCTTGCAAAGCGGAATGTCATTTTCATTTTCAGCGGCATTGAGCGACATCCCAAAATAAGGCGATGGGTCCAATGTGTTTTCTATTTCTAATTCGTTCAAAAAATGCCCGCTGCCATCATCTTTCACAATTGAGAAGTGCAAGTGGACGCCCGTCGGGTTGCCAGGTGTGCCGGAATAATTTCCCATTGTGCCTAGAAAAGTGCCAGCTGAGACAAATTCCTCCGTTATACCGGGTGGAAAAGCCTCTGAAATCAGCGAAGTGCCGGAAGGGTCTGCAAGATGCGTGTAATACGTCCAAATCTGATTTTCTGGATGAAGCGGGTCCGATGGGATCCGGATGATGAGGGATGCTTTCCAATCGCTTTGGCGGGTAAGGTAGCCATCATAAGCGGCGTAAATTGGGGTTTCCCCAACATCCTCCCCCGAAAAGATATCAATGCCCTGATGTCGATGACCCGGACGGAATGAATCATCCCAAATAAAACCAATCATCCCGGTGGACGGCATCACAAAAGGCGCGTCCCCACAACGAGATAAGGCCGGCATGATCATCTCTTGTTGAGATTCCGGCTGTCTGATAAATCGCATTACCTTACGGGCTCGAGAGGAACTGGCATAATACTTTTGAAAAATAAAAGCACCCCCAACAAGGGCTACAAGAAAGATGACCAGGATCAGTATAGTTGTTTTCTTTTTCATTGAGTTATTGTTATCCATTCCACACAACGAATAGCATTATTGTATCAAGCTTGGATTAAGAATACCCCATCAGCATCATCCTTTCTTATATTTCTCAAATCTTCTTCAAATAATGTGTTAATGAAATTGTTATAAGATAAAAATTAAGTAAACAAGTCAGACAAAACAACAAATTTGGAGGTATTAATGACCCTTTATATCAATCCTGTGAGACGAACACCCCGCCGACGCATGTTAGACGAATTAATGTCAGATTGGGAGGAAGATTATTCCGTGGAACTGACCTTCCCAATTGATGTGAAAGCAGAAAGTGATTCTTTCACCATCAAAGCGCTGCTGCCCGGCGTGCATCCTGAAGACCTCGACATTCAAATTGTGAACGAAATCGTCACAATTGCTGGAGAGCTCAAGGCTGACCGCGAAGAAGGCTGCAATTATCTATTGGCAGAACGTCCTAGCGGCAGATTCCATCGGGTGATATCTCTCCCCACACCCCTTGACTCAACCAATGTTGAAGCTGAATTGGAAAATGGCGTCCTCACCTTGCGGGTGCCCAAGACCGAAGAGGCAAAACCCCGGACCATAAAAGTCAATCGAAAATAAAATAAAACAAATGCTAAAAACCACCTCTGAAGCATCGAGGTGGTTTTTTTGTCTTCATATCGCAAACTCGTTGTGATTAATTGAAAAAACACATTGAAGACTCAAAGTGAATACCGTATAATTAATATGAACCTTAATAAATGAATAGACGCATATTGATGTGATTAACGATCATTTTTGACAAATCGCACCCTCCTGGCCTGGTCATCGTCAAGGAAAGGTGGCATTTTCATCAAATTGGACCAATACCGCAAGTGTTGACCGAACTTGTAAGCATTTGAATTAAGTGTTGATCAACCCAAACAGGGAGTTGCAATTTTTTTTAAAATTTTATTTGAGAAATTATATGTTTTTGCTCGAAAATTACTGTTAATTTACAAGGTTTTATAAACAAAATAATTAAAAAACCGAAAGGAAAAAGGTGCAAAGATGAAAAAAATTACGTTGAACATCATTCTTGTGAGTCTATTGATTTTTGCTTCACTATCAACCGTTTTTGCCGAAACCATCCCTACCATCACCATCAAAGGTGTCACAGAGGATGAAAAGGTAACGGTCATGACCGAAAATTTCCCGGCCGAAAAAGATTTTGAAATTCGGATGGGATTGATGGGCACCAAGGGGGTCGATGGCATCTTGGTAGGGACCATCAATTCGGGTGAGGGCGGCAGTTTAACCGTCACAGTCGACATTCCTGAAGATCTCTATGGTAAAGATATGATCGCCATTCGGTTTGAATCCCTCACTGGTGGTTATTATTCCTATAACTGGTTCTACAATCAAACAGCCGGTTCCCATGACGAAGGAACGCCTGCGGAAGAACCCATCGAAGAACCCACCATTTCCGTAACCTCTGTGAAGAAAGATGAATATGCCGTCATCAAAGGGACGAACTTCCCCCTTGAAGAAAGTTTCGATGTCTTAATGGGTGAATGTGGCACTGAAGGGGTTGATGGCATTCTGATCGACACAATTACGGCTGAGGAAGACGGCGGTTTTGTGTTAGTATTCGAAATTCCTGAAGACTTGGTCTCAGAAACTCAAATCGATATCCGTTTTGAATCCAAGGATAGTGACCTTGTCCTCTTCACCACCTTCAAAAATGAGACCGGCGCAGCCGGAGGCTCTGAATGTGATGATGGTTACACTGGCATTCCAACAATCGCCATCGTCTCGGTGGAAGAAGATAAAACAGTGACCGTTCGAACCAATAACTTCCCAGCAGAAAAGGACTTTGAAGTCCTGATGGGCAAGATGGGCACCAAGGGTGTCGACGGCATCAGCATTGCCACCTTTAACTCTGAAGAGGGTGGCGAGCTTCTGAAAACCTTTGACATCCCTGAAGACCTGGTTGGTGATTATCAAATTGCCATCCGCCTCCAAACCGAGGACGGTGTTTACTACGCCTACAACTGGTTCTACAACAACACCAGCGGCACAGAAGTACCCAGTGGGTATTCTGGCATCCCAACATTCTCAATCACCGAGGTCGTAGCAGATGAGACTGTCACCATTGAAACCAACAACTTCCCAGCCGAGAAGGATTTTGAAGTGCTGATGGGTAAAATTGGCACCAAGGGCATCGACGGCATCCCTGTGACCACCATCAACTCTGGCGAGGGCGGCGCATTTAGCCAAACCTTTGACATCCCTGAAGACCTGGTTGGTGATTATCAGATTGCCATCCGCCTTCAAACGGAAGATGGCTACTTCTATGCCTATAACTGGTTCTACAACAACACCAGCAGCGTTGAACCTGCGCCCGGATATTCGGGCATTCCGACCTTTGCCATCACAGCGGTTGTTAAGGATGATACGGTGACCATCGAAACCAACAACTTCCCTGCTGATAAGGACTTTGAAGTGTTGATGGGTAAGATGGGTACCAAGGGTGTTGACGGCATTCTTGTGACCACCATTAATTCAGGGGAAGGTGGTGCGTTCAGCCAAACCTTTGAGATCCCTGAAGACCTGGTTGGCGATTATCAAATTGCAATTCGGCTGGAATCAACCACTGGCGGTTTCTATGCCTACAACTGGTTCTACAATGTAACCTATCCATAATAGATCTGATATTAAAAGGACCATAGCGATAAGTGGCTTGAATTAAAAACATTGTTGGAACATCCTTAAAATATTCTAGTCTCGTGCGTTGTTATATGGTATGATGCTTGCGAGGAAAATGACATATGGATAATCGTATTACAATCATTGAGGGACCTACACCCAACTTCGAATCGGTCGAAACAGATTTCATCCTTGGCATCAATGGATGGACAGCCGGATTAAGTGAAGGCCCTTACCTTTACGACACTGCCCGAACAACATTGCGGACCTTTAACGGTCAGGCGCTTCTTGAGCGTTGCCATGAAGCTTGGGCAAAAAACCTGACGATGTACTTGGAATATCGAGACCCAATTGGGCTGAAGAAAGAGGTGCCAATCGTCGCAGCACGGGCTATTGATTCGGAAAGTGGTGACATGCTCGTCTTATGGGTGCGCCAAGACCCCCAGGAAGATGAAGAGGCTGACCTCGACCTCGATTTGGATGATATGGATTCCAACTGGTAAAGAATTTCACATAACGATGAAGATAAAAAAAAGCGCTTTTTCAAGCGCTTTTTTTATTGTTGATGCTCCAGGAGGGACTCGAACCCGCAACCTAGGCGTTAGGAGTGCCTTGCTCTATCCATTTGAGCTACTGGAGCAAAAATGATATGTAATGATAGCACATCTCACGGTAAGACAGTCCAGGGATTGATAAAACCACCCAGATAGCGGATCTCAAAGTGCAAGTGTGGACCCGTCGAATTGCCGGTGGATCCCGCATAGCCAATGACGCTGCCTTGAACCGCATTCGAGCCGCAAGACACATTCAATGCACTCAGGTGGGCGTAAAGGGTATGGTATCCGTTCTGATGATCGATCATGATGACGTTACCATAGCCACGAGAATCCCATCCAGCAAAGACCACCACACCAGAGTCTGAGGCATAGATAGGTGCGCCTGTCGCTGTGGCAATATCAATGGCTAAGTGACCAGACCAGAAATCGTTCCCTGAAAGGTAATGATTATCCGCCGGCCAGATAAAGAAGCCAGATCCCCCCAGCCCAACACCTTCTACGGTACATCCACCCGGCAAGGTCGCATTAGTGCCCGATCTGCCAACGGCATAGGTGGGGACAACCCACTGCTGGAATTCCCTCTCACCACCGGGGATCATCACCAGGCTGCCAGGCTTAATGACGGGATTTGTAAAATCTAGGCGATTGCCAGACCAACTCAAAATATCATCCACCCTGGCTCTGAAGTCCCTTGCTACATTTTCTAAGGTATTGCCTTCTTCCCATTCGTAAAGAATGCCGTTTGTGGGTGGGATGATCAGCTCCTGACCGATGCGCAAGGAGTGGGGATCATCTTGTAAGACATCATAGTTGGACCACAGCAATGTTTCCGGTGTAATATTGAATTTGCTGGCGATGCTGAACACGGCGTCACCAGATTCAACTACGTAGACAACGGGTTCTGTGCGGGGACTGGTTGGCGCAATGGTGTTTGTTTCAGGGACCCTCAGGATAAAGGATTCCGCCTGATCGACTTCAAATTCTGGCATGCTGTCGATTTGAACGTCGACCGCTTCAAACTTTTCGACGGCGACAGTTGATTCGTCATCGCCATTTCTCTCCGCCATTTCTTGAGCTAAAATTGGCTGCCAGAAAAGCATCGATACCAAGAATACGACCACAAGGGTCGTCACAATCCATGAGACCCATATTTGCCATTTATTCGTAACTTGCTGTGTGTTTTCTTCGTCCATAATTTTTCTCTCACCGGATTCTACCTTAAAATTTTATTTAGGGTTCGCCGTTGAGGGTTTCTAAAAATTCCATATTCGTATCCGTCCGAGCGATTTGCTGCACAATCGCTTCCATTGCTACCGCAGTGTCCATGCCTGCGCCTTGAGGCGGCGTACTGATCATTTGTAGATACATACGGCGCATCAACCAAGCTCGCTTCAAGATATCCGGACCGAGCAAAAGATCTTCCCGACGGGTTGAAGATTTTTCAATATCAATGGCAGGGAAGGTTCGCCTCTCCTGCAAGCGCCGTGAAAGATGTAATTCCATATTACCCGTTCCTTTAAATTCTTCAAAGACCACATCATCCAAACGGGAACCGGTATCAACAAGGGCTGTTGCAATAATGGAAAGAGAACCACCCTCTTCAAGATTGCGGGCTGCGCCAAAGAAGCTCTTCGGAGGATACAAGGCTGAAGGATCCAAGCCACCTGAAAGTGTCCGTCCAGATGGTGCGACGACCAGGTTGTAAGCACGAGCAAGGCGGGTCAAGGAGTCCATCAGAATCACCACATCATGACCCGACTCAACCAAGCGCTTAGCCCGTTGCAGGGCAATTTCTGCCATTCGAACGTGGGCGGTGACCGGCTCATCAAAGGTTGAGGCAACAACTTCCGCCTCAACAGAGCGATCCATATCGGTGACCTCTTCAGGACGTTCGCCGATCAATGACATAATTTGCCGAACTTCAGGATGGTTGGTAAAAATTGCATTGGCAATTTCTTTCAAGATGGTCGTTTTACCAGCCTTCGGAGGTGAAACAATCATCCCACGCTGACCACGACCAATCGGCGCAATCAGATTGATAATGCGAGTGGACAGCACTCTTGGGTCATACTCTAAATCAAAGCGTTTGTCAGGGAAGATAGGTGTTAATCGTTCAAACCTGGGTCGCTGACGAGCTTCATCGGGTGTAAGGCCGTTGACGTATTCCACCTTTAACAGCCCATAGTGGCGCTCAGACTCACGCGGTGGACGTACGTGACCAATGACCATATCCCCAGAACGCAGTTCGTATCGCCGTAATTGGGCTTGTGAGACATAAATATCTTCAGACCCAATGCGATAATCATGACGAAGGAAACCAATACCTTCTTTCATGATCTCCAAAATGCCACCGCGAATCTCTAATCCTTCTGATTCACCTATGGCTCTGGCGATCTGCAGTATTAAGCTTTCTTTTTTATGTTTTTGGGGTCTGGGGATGCCCATCTCATGGGCAATGCTGCGCAGTTCAGTTAGTGTTTTTTCCTCAAGCTCTAAGATGTTCATTGGCAAAAATTTCTCTCTCCTAGGTATGGTAGATTTTTTCAAAAGGGAAGTGACGTGTTTATCATTCCCTCATTATGGTTGAGAGTACATTCAACATTCAATGATGTTGTTAGGTTTGTTTATAAATTAATAAATTCAGATTAATTGTCAACCTACGCGCTTCCCCAAAAACGCTTCCTTCTCATCGGCAGCAGGTGCCTTGTTTTTTTAAGGACATTCGGGAAATTTCTTTCTAAAATTTGTCGTGGAAAATTTTCTTTCCTCGGTGAATACGACAATGTTTGATGTTAAAAATAGTCTAATTATTATAACAGACTTTAAAAATCAAGACAAGCAAATTTTCGGGGGGTTCGTAACTATATAATACTATAATCTATCATACTCGAAAATGAAGATCCGTCAAGGCATCATTTTCGCTCAAAAACGCCTTCTAACAAAACATCAGAAAAAAAAGCGCTTCAAAATGCCCTTGGATGATTGCAGTTTGTTCTGCTATGCTATAATCCAATGCATCAGGAAGTATCAATTAGGTTTTAGGAGCTATGATGCCACGCCGGACATCAAAAAAATCAAAAACGACCAAACGCAGAACCACAAAACCAAAAAGCAAACCAAAACAGTCCATTTTTTCCGGGATTTCTCGGCAGCGCTGGACTGAAATCCTGGCTATTGTCCTCATTTTGATCGGTGTATTGACCCTGGTCAGCCTCTTTTCACCATCCTCTGGCAGCATCACAGGCTGGTGGACGTCCAATATCAGCAAAGTTGTGGGCTGGGGTGTCTATATCCTGCCGTTTATTCTCATTGCTTTCGGCGCTTGGTTCCTCCTCAGAAATGTGGTTGAGGCACCTGAATTAACCACTGAGCGCATTGTTGGCATCATCCTTTTATTCGTCAATTTAACGGCTTGGTTTCACTTAGCGCTGGATGGCAATTTAGACGATGCCAGAGCAGGGCTTGGAGGGGGTTTTGTGGGGGGCAGCATCAAAATTGCCCTAGTTAGAGCCCTCGGCAGACCTGGTGCCATCATCGCCCTGGTTGCCTGGACTTTAATCAGCCTGATTTTAACCCTCGACCTTTCAATGGCGAATCTGATTGAATGGGTCAGTGATTTGATCAAAAAAGCCCTCAGCCAACTTAATCAATCCATCCAAAGCCTCTTCAAGCGTCTCAAGAGTGCCCTCTCATCAAAAAAGAAAGTTAAGAGCAGCACAGGTGAGAGGCCGCAAACGCAGGGCGCAACCCATACTTCCATCCCCACACAGGTTGGCGACACTTCCCTTGAAAAAGCCCCTGGGGACCCTAACAGCCTCTATTATAATCATGGCGTCACCAAACCGGTTTGGGTTTTGCCTGAGATCGATCAAATTCTCGACCCCTCGGTAGAAGTCCCCGACAACGGCGAGAATGACCGACAGCGAGCTCGAGTTATTGAAGAAACTTTACGCTCTTTTGGTGCCCCAGCCCACGTTGTGGACATCCGCAGAGGCCCAACCATCACCTTATTTGGTGTTGAACCTGATTTTGTGGAATCACGCAAGGGCAAAACGCGAGTGCGCGTGTCGCGGATCACTGCTCTGGCAGATGATTTAGCCCTGGCTTTAGCGGCATCTCGCATTCGGATCCAAGCCCCAGTGCCAGGGAAGGGTTACATTGGTATTGAAGTGCCTAACCGCCAGGTGGAAATGGTCTCATTACGGGATGTGATTACCAGCCCAGCCTATAATAACCTCGTCTCCCCGCTGAAAATCGCTTTGGGTAAAGATGTGGCGGGCAAAGCCGTTGCTGCGGATCTGACAGCGATGCCCCACTTACTCATTGCTGGCACCACTGGTGCAGGCAAGTCCGTTTGCATCAACGACATCCTGACGTGTCTCCTTTTAAATATGACCCCCGATCAACTGCGCCTTATCTTAGTTGACCCAAAGCGCGTGGAATTGACTGGCTACAACGGGATTCCACATCTCTTATCACCGGTCATTGTGGAAGCCGAACATGTAGTGGGTGCATTGCAATGGATGCTGCGAGAAATGGAAAACCGATACCGGATCTTTTCAGAGACAAAAAACCGTAACATTGCAGACTACAACGTTTATTGTGAAAATAATCCTGAAAGAAAACTGCCTTATATCATGGTTGTGATTGACGAGTTGGCAGATCTGATGCTCCTTGCCCCGGATGAGACAGAACGCACCATCACCCGGCTGGCGCAGCTTGCCCGAGCAACTGGCATCCACCTGATTATCGCCACCCAGCGGCCCTCAACGGACATTCTAACTGGTTTGATCAAAGCGAACTTCCCCGCCAGGATTGCCTTTGCGGTTGCCTCGTCGGTGGACAGCCGGGTGATCCTCGACCAGGTCGGTGCTGAGCGGCTGCTTGGACGCGGCGATATGCTTTTCCAAGCGCCTGACGCAGCTGCCCCCGTCAGAATTCAGACAGCCTACATTTCCGATGTCGAAATCAATCGTTTAGCTGCCTATTGGCGCGGCTTTACCGTCTCGGCTAAGTCACCTGAAAGGCCTGACATGCCAGCCGCTTTTCAAACCAATCAGGGCGTCCCATTAAAACAAGCCCCCTTATGGGAAGAAATAGAAGAGGAAAACAATCGGGATGAAAAATTTGAAGAAGCCTGCCGAATTATAAGAGAAGAGGGGCAGGCATCCATCTCAATGTTGCAGCGAAAAATGCGGATTGGTTACACGCGGGCAGCCCGAATTATCGATATGATGGAAGAAAAAGGGATCGTCAGCGAACCGGATCCAAAAACCCAAATTCGAGAAATCCTTGATGATGGAAATTAGGGATAATCGTCCATTTTTCCACATTAAAAATTAAAATTGACAATTATCTGGGAGACGGTACAATTGTGACAGCTGAAATACCAAGGATGGATTTAATCTAATTTGGTAAAAGGGTTGTCAAGATTTATTTTAACCCTTATAATCAGTGAGAAATTCAACTCTGGAGTTATATAATTTATGGACCAAAATGATGTAGTAAAGACAACGGGGGAAGAAGTTAGCCAAGAAGAGGAAATGAACAAGATGGAAGCCCTGTTAGCGGAAGAAGGTCTGAATATTGACTTTCCAAAGCGTGGCGAAATTCGCCAAGGGACCATCGCCAGTGTCAGTGAAGGACAAATCCTCGTCAGCGTAGGTGCCAAATCAGAAGGCATACTAGCTGGTAAAGAACTGGACTCAATTGACGAAGAAACCATTAAAACCTTCAAAGAAGGCGATCAAATCACGGTATATGTCGTCACCCCTGAGGATTCCAATGGGAATCTTGTTCTTTCTTACACGCGTGCCCTGGAAGAAAAGAATTGGCAAACAGCTGAAGAGCTTTTAGAATCTGATGATTCCTTTGAATCGAAGATCGAAGGCTACAACAAAGGCGGTTTGCTTGTACCCTTGGGTACCATTCGTGGCTTCGTGCCAGCTTCCCAAATTGGCCTTGGCCGCCGATTGACCATTACTGGCAATTCGCCCGAAGAGCGATACAGTGAGATGGTCGGTGAAACGATCGAAGTGTGTGTCATTGAAGTTGACCGAGATCGCCGCAGACTCATCCTCTCTGAACGAGCAGCCAGCAGTGAAACGCGCGATTCTATCAAAGAGCGCGTTATTGATGATTTGGAAGAAGGTGAAATCCGAACAGGTCGTGTGACAAGCCTGGCAGATTTTGGCGCCTTCGTCAATATCAACGGCGCTGACGGCCTTGTTCACCTTTCAGAACTTTCCTGGGATCACGTCAATCATCCAAGTGAGGTGCTTGAAGTCGGGCAAGAAATCAAGGTGAAAGTGATCAGCATTGATACTGATCGCAAACGTATTGGCCTCTCTATTCGCCGATTAAAAGACGACCCCTGGGATAAACAAATTAGTGAGCTGACCGAAGGCCAATTGGTTGAAGGCAAGATCACACGCCTGACCAATTTTGGAGCCTTTGCACGCCTTCTCCTCGACGATGTTGAGGGCGATTTAGAAGGTCTGATTCATATTTCCGAGCTCAGCGAACGCCGCATTGAACATCCAAAGGAAATCCTCAAGGAAGGTGACGTCGTTACCTTACGCATCATCAAGATCGAAGAGGATACCCATCGGATCGGCCTGAGCATGCGCCGAGTTGATTCTCCTGCCTATACAGATCTTGACTGGAAGACCCTCACCGAAGAATTTGATGTCTCTGAACTTTCTGAAGAGGAACCATCTGAAGAGGCCTCAGAAGCTGAAGCAGAACTCGAAGAAGTAGTTGAAGAAGAAATTCAAGACCAAGCCGAAGAAGAATCCGAAGAGGCTGAAGAATCTATAGTTTCAGAAATTAAAGAGACCGTCGAAGAGACTGTTGAAGAGATCGAAGAAACAGCTGAGGAAATAGTTGAAGGTGAATCTGAAGCTGAGGTTGAAGAAGAAATTCAAGATCAAGCTGAGGAAGAAGCTGAAGAGTCTTTTGTAGAAGAAATTAAAGAAACTGTCGAAGATACCGTTGAAAAGACTGTTGAAGCGGTCAAAGATATCACCGAAGAAATAACAGAAGAACTCACTGATCAAGAATCAGAAGAAGCGTAAATCATTAACAAGACAGAGTGCACCGAGATTTCGGTGCACTTTTCATTTAAAACACAAAACATAAACTAATGAACATAATTATTGATGCCCACGAAGACTTAGCCTGGAATATTGTCAACCTCAATCGGGATTACACCTGTTCAGCACATAAAATTCGAGAATCCGAACAGAACACCCCCATCCCAGCATTTAATGGCAATACCTTATTGGGTTGGCCCCAATATCAAAAAGCGAATGTCGCTATTGTGTTTGGCACCTTGTTCTGCTCCCCCAAACGGCTGGATCGGGGTCAATATGAAACAAAAACCTACGAGACCCCTGCAGAAGCGGCACGTTGCTATCGCGAAAACTTGGACGCCTATTTGCGGCTTGTTGACGATCACCCCGAAAAATTCCGCCTGATTACCAATCAATCTGAATTGAAAAGCCATATTTCCCAGTGGGAAAAGCACTTAGAAGATAAGCAAAAACAGCTTCCGCCGGTAGGCATTGTGGTGTTGATGGAAGGTGCAGAGGGACTACAGGAAGCGGCTGAGGTTGAAAAATGGTTTGAATGGGGTGTTCGCATCCTTGGGCCCGCCTGGGCGGGCAATCATTTTTGTGGCGGCACCCGTGAGCCAGGACCGTTGACAAAGGATGGTTACGCTTTGTTGGAAAATATGGCCGCCTTCAACATGATTCTAGACATCAGCCATATGGACCATCAATCCGCCCACCAAGCCCTGGACTTTTATTCTGGCCCGGTGATCGCCAGCCATTCGAATGCCGAAGTCTTAATCAAAGACATTCCCATCAATCGGCACCTAAAAGATGAGACCATTCGCCAATTAATTGCACGGGATGGCGTGATTGGCATTGTGCCGCTCAACGCATTTTTAGACTGGGATTGGCGCCGTCGTGGTGGCAGAAAAGCGATGAGCCTGGATCATATCATTGCCCAAATCGATCATATCTGCCAAATAGCAGGAGATACCTATCACGTGGGCTTGGGCACCGATTTTGACGGCGGATATGGTGTAGAATCCGTGCCGCCTGAAATTGACACTATCGCAGATCTACCCAAACTTGGCCCCAAACTTGCTGAAAAAGGTTACAATGATAAAGACACTGAAAGAATCTTTTATGCAAATTGGCTCAATATATTGCAGCGTAACCTTCCTTAATGATGACTGATCAAAACCAAGTTTTAGAGGCTGAGGAAATAAGTCAACTGGACGACATCCCTGCTACAGACAAACCCGCTGAAGTTGTTTCGGGCAACGGAACACGCAGAATCCGTTTGGGACTGGCAATAACCATCATCGGCTATTTACTATTCCTCTTGGGTGCTCGGCCCAGCTTATTTGGGCTCGATCGCAGCCTTGTAATTGGGTTTGTGCAAACTTCCGTGTTTCTTATCGGGTTGGGGATCATCGCTCTGGGTAGTTACAGCACATTGAACGCCTATTGGCACAATGGCGACAAAACGATTGCTGCGGACATCGGCAGTCGAATTATCAGCACGGGTTATGTGATCTGTGTGTTTACCGGCATGGCGGACATCTTTGGCTTAGGCAGTCATCCTTTACCAGAAGTTTTCTTTGGTCCACTGCAGGCCCGCGGCATGTCCTTTGGCATGGCTACGATAGCGATTGGCTTTTTACTAATGCTCAGGTATCAACGCACAAAACAAACAAACGCAGCGGAAGATGAACCTCGCAAGGAACGAAAGCCCTTTTTCAAGAAGAAAGAAAAGAAGTCTAACAGTTCCGATTCTGCGGCTTAAGCGTCCTTTAGAATCCCCAACATCGCTTCATCTGAATCAAATTTAAAAACAGGCAGTCCCTGTGCATTGGCGATTTCCTGTTCTTTTTGCCAAATTTTTTGTAAATCAGCCAGGTCAACGACTCTTTTCTCCAACCTTGGTAAACGCTGCATCACCGCATCAAAACTGGTGAAATCAGTCGGCTGTTGAGTCTCCAAATAAGCTAAAACCGCTCGAGCACCCCGTTCAGCATCCTGACGTGCCAATCCAACGACCCCTTCACTGGCCATCCGAGCCCAGCCGCTGACAAATACATCTTCACAATGGACGCAGAGATCAGGATTATAGACCTCATAGGAAATATCTGAAATTGGGAAGCGCGGTTCAGTGGCGGTAATAAAATGACCATGTTCAACAGGCAACCCGAAATTTGCGTTAACGCGAGACCCAATCGAGAATATCACAGTATCCGCGGAAACCGTCTCCAAAATACCCGTCCCCTGGGGAATGATCCGACCATTGTTAAGGCTTAATTGATTGATTTCAAAGACCACTGCTTTTACACGCCCGTGTTCATCGCCAATGATCTTATGAGGTGATCTTAAGAATTGCAGTTTAAAATTAAGGCCGGAATTACAACTTTCCGCTTTCTCACGCGCATCTTTTAGCAGTGTAAAAAACTCGCCCACATTTTTACCGACCGCTTCAACCGTAGGCTGCGCTGCCTGCACGGCTGATTTTATCGCTGAAAGATCAATACAATCAGCCACGGGTTCTAAAGTTTGCTTATCAAATTTGACTTCCGTTGGTCCTCGCCGGGCGTAAGCTGTGACGACACGGTTTTGACCGGTTTCTTTCAGGTAACGCAAGATATCCAACATCACATTTCCCACACCGATCACGACGACATCCTGACCAAAATCAAAATGTTGATCAGCATGATTTGGCAATTGATTGTAATGGTAAACAATGTCTTGGGCTTGATAGACTCCCTGCAAGTTTTCCCCTGGGAGACCAATCCACTTGTTCTGCTGGGCGCCAATGGTGACCATGATTGCCTGGATGCCGGCTTGCCGGAGTTGATCGATCTGATAGTCGCCATTTTGCCCGATGACTACATTGCCCTGATATTTGATATTGGGCATCGCCAGTATCTGTTTGAATTTTCCAATTAATCCTTTGCGCAACTTGTACTTTGTAGGATAAATGCCATATTCTGCCAAACCGCCTGGTTTAATATCACGATTGAAGAGTAAAACTTTAACACCCCTACGAGCTAAATATTGGGATGCATACAACCCTGCAGGACCAGCCCCAATAACAGCAACCGTGTAATCTTTTTCAAAAGTCTTTGCCACACGCACCTCAAAATTTTTTAATTGACATTATTAGGAACATTTTCGAATATAATACTGAAACTATTCCGACCACCCATTATACTGGATGGCTTGTATAAAAATTATTAATAATTTGTCAGACAAAGAAAGCTCATGACCGAAAACAAAACCCAATTTATTAAATTAGACAATGGCTTAACCGTTCACCTTAAGGAAATCCATACAGCCCCCATCATCAGCACCTGGGTGTGGTATCGAGTCGGATCCCGCAATGAAATACCGGGTCTGACGGGCATTTCGCACTGGGTTGAACACATGCAATTTAAGGGGACAGAAAAATTTCCCTCCAATGTTCTTGACCGCGAAATTTCTCGTGTCGGTGGCATCTGGAATGCGATGACCTACCTGGATTGGACCACTTATTTTGAGACCCTGCCAGCGCATGTTTTTGATATCAGTTTGGCTTTAGAAGCAGATCGGATGTCGAACAGTCGCTTTGACCCGGACGAGGTCAACCGAGAGCGCAACGTGATCATCTCAGAGCGGGAGGGAAATGAAAATGAACCCCTCTTTTTGCTCGGTGAAGCCATTCAAGCTGCCTCTTTTCAGAACCACCCCTACCGGACGGAAGTCATCGGGGAAAAACGGGATCTGGAATCAATCACCCGTGACGACCTTTACCAACACTACCAGCGCTATTATCATCCCGCTAATGCCATCTTAGCGATGGCTGGAGATTTTGATACGCCAAAAATGCTTGAAAAAATTAAAGAGGCCTTCGGCCAAATCCCAGCAGGCCCGCAGGGGACGCCGGATATCCCTCTGGATCCTCCACTAGGCGGGGAGAAAAGGGTGCAAGTATCAGGCCCCGGGGATACGACCTTTGTCCAAATCAGTTATCGAGCGCCCCGTGCCAATGACCCCGATTTTTTCATCCTCACCATTTTAGATAGCCTTCTAACCGGCCCAACCAGCCTAAATATGTTTGGCTCGGGCGGGACCACCAATAAGACCAGCCGTCTTTACCGCGCCTTGGTAGAAGGTGAAATTGCTGTATCTTCCTATGGCGCCCTGCAAGCAACCCTCGATCCTTACCTTTATTCACTCCATCTGACAGTCCATCCGGCGCACACCCCCGAGGAAGTGCTCCAGGCTGTTGACACAGAACTTGCCCGTGTTTTAGACGCACCCATCACAGAAAAGGAGATTGCTCGCGCCATCAAACAAGCAAAAGCCCTATTTGCTTACTCCAGCGAAAACATTTCCAACCAGGCTTTTTGGCTTGGCTACAGTGAGATTTTTGCCAACTATGATTGGTTTGAAAATTATGTGGCGCACCTCTCAAGCGTTACCCCGGAGGATATCTTGACGATTGCCCGTAAATATTTGATCCCAGAGAATCGCGTGATTGGATTTTACACCCCACAGAAAGACGGACCGCAACCATGAGCCCCCAAGTTTATAATACCCACAAAAACGCCTTGCCCGGACCGGATGATATTAACCGGGTTGTCCTCCCTAATGGAATCACCATCTTGACCCGCTCAAATTTCAATAGTCCGACCCTTTCCATCAAAGGCTATTTACCCAGCGGCAGCATATTTGACCCGGAGGAAAAACTAGGCTTGAGTTACTTGACCGCCTCTGGGCTATTGAATGGCACACAGCGGTACGATTTTCAAAGTCTCTATGACAAAATTGAATCGGTCGGCGCCAGATTGGGTTTTTCTGGCGGCACCCTGACCACATCCTTTAGCGCCCACTGTCTCAGTGAGGACTTAACCCTGATGATGGGCTTGATCGCTGATAGCTTGCGATCGCCGACTTTTCCACAGCGAGAATTCCTCCGCCAAAAGACGCAACTGCTGACCTCCCTGGCGATTCGAGCCCAAAACACGTCTGACATGGCGTCTCTCCTCTTTGATCAAATCATCTTTGCTGACCACCCTTATCGGCACCCTGATGAAGGCCATCCTGAAACCGTCCAAGCGATTACCAATGAGGATATCGTCGATTTTTACCAAAGGACCTACGGCCCAAAGGGCATGGTGGTGACTATCGTCGGCGCGGTTGAACCAGAAATGGTGATCGAAAGCATTACCGAGGTTTTGGGAGATTGGTCAAACAATGATCAACAGCCCCTCCCAGATATACCAAATGCCATTTCGCCTCAAATGCCAATAAGAAAATCCCACAACATGCCTGGAAAATCACAAGCGGATATCGTAATGGGTTTTGTCGGTCCCAACCGCCACTCCCCTGATTATTTTCCTTTGAGAATTGGAAATAATATTTTAGGTGAGTTTGGGATGATGGGCAGATTAGGACAGCGCGTGCGGGAAGAGGCGGGATTAGCCTATTACGCTTACTCATCCTATTCAGCCGGTTTAGGACCGGGTGCCATTGAGATGATCGCTGGCGTCAACCCGGCAAATGTAGAAGAAACTATTGTCTTGATGACCGATGAGATGACCCAGTTTATCGCCCAACCCGTCACAGAAGATGAGCTGGCAGACAGCAAATCCTATTATCTCGGACGGATGCCCCTCATTCTCGAATCCAACAGCGGCGTGGCAGTTTCCTTGATGAATTTGGAACGTTTCAACCTTGGATTGGATTATTTTCTGCAATACCCGGAAAAAATTCAAAAGATTACCGCAGAGGACATTTTAGCAGCCAGTCGGCGTTATTTGGACCCTGATCGCTTGGCTACCGCGGTCGCAGGACCCTAAAGGTGGGATTATGAAGCTTTGTACTGGCATTGATACGATAGAGATCGCACGACTGGATGAGATCAATCCAACGATTCGTGAGCGTTTTATTCAACGCGTGTTTACACCCTTAGAAATCAGCCAATCCCAAAACAGCAGCGAATTTCTGAGCGGGCTCTTTGCCGCCAAGGAAGCCGTATCAAAGGCCCTTGGCACTGGGATAGGCTTTGTGAGCTGGCAGGATATTGAAATCCGCCATCTGCCGACCGGTCAGCCGGTCGTGGCCTTGCATGGTAATGCAGAAATAATGGGAAACAAACTCGGCTTAGAAACGTGGTCGGTGAGCATCAGCCATGACCGGGACAAAGCCATCGCTGTGGCGGTCGCCATCGGCACAGACAATACAAATCAATCCTAACAATCAACAACTTTCAAAAAGTGTGGGGATGTCCTAAAATAAACCTATGGAACTATTAACGGTCAGCGATATTGAAAGCTGTTTGGTCTATAGCCCCAAAATAAAACAGCGCTTCAAAAATACGGATCTAGCGATCAGTTGCGGTGACCTGCCTTATAGTTATCTGGAATATATCATCAGTTCTTTAGACATCCCCCTTTATTACGTGCGCGGCAATCACGCTAAGAAAATTGAATACGGCTGCTTTCAACCAAGACAATCACCGTGGGGCGCGATTAATCTCCACAAACGAGTCGTCAGAGATTCAAAAACCGGTTTACTCCTGGCTGGCATCGAGGGCTCTTTGCGATATAACGATGGCGACTACCAGTACACCCAGGCCCGCATGTGGTGGATGGTTTTGCAGTTGACACCCCGATTGATCTGGAACAAAATTCGTTTCGGTCGCTTCCTGGATATTTTCATCACCCACGCCCCGCCTTGGGGGATCCACGATCGGGATGACCGTCCCCATCGAGGGATTAAAGCCTTCAATTGGCTGATTAAAACCTTTAAACCCACCTACCATATCCACGGCCACATCCACGTTTACCAACCCTGGATTGTCACGGAAACCCAATTAGGAAATACCCTCGTCTTAAATACCTATGGTTTCAGAAGAGTCATTTTTCCAATCCCCCAAAAAGTCCGACTTTTAGCCGATTAATACAATGCATCAGCCCACGCTGAAAAATTTCCCTATCCGCCATTGAGGCATGCCAATCAGACCTCATCATTGGGCCAGCTTGGATAATTTTCGCCATCAACCATTAACATTTGCACATTTAGGCTGCTAGCGGATCGTTTTGGGTGCCGATCCAAAAATGGTTGGGTAAAACAGTATGATTGGTACGGACAATAACAGGGCCAGCATTCAGTTTTGTATCTGGCAGCATGCTGGGATGGACAAAACAAGCGTTCGGTTCTGAACCATATTTTTCACGATAATAATCAACCGCTTTTTTGACCTTGCTGATCAGGTCCATTTTTGGATCATTATCAAACCACAACATACCACTATCCATCTAAACCTCTATTATCACACGTCAGTCACCTAAGAGGGGCAATCGGTAGGTCAGCCACTCCCCTTCTGACCAAACACGGAAGAAACCTGGTGTCAAAGTATCTGCACACGAGCCGGGATGCAGGGCTAACACATCTACTTCGTCCTGTGCGTCTGTTTGCCCAAGAATCCGGGTTCTAAAAATATCAATCCAGTAACGGTAATCCTCGCAGTAAACAGCGTTGAGACTTGCAAGCATGGTAAAGCCCAATTGCGATCCATAGGCAAGCAACCAATGGATATTCATTTGAGATTCATAACTCAGGTACTCAATGAAATTTAAATCATCCAGGATGACCATGTGTCGGGTAGCTTGTCCCTTCCCATCTCGGCGCATTTCAGCAATGTTCGTCAATGTGCGGATCAATTTTTCTGAGCGCTGATCATACCAGGGGTGAATGCTTTGGATGTATTTCCTCCGCTGGGGGTCTTCCTTTAGGTAAGCCCATTCCTCTGGGTGCAAGGTGAGAATTGAAATCTGAAGCGCATCGGGTGTATAAAGTCGCATGGCTGATGCCACCATCACCTCTAATTGATGCGTTTTGCCGCAACTATTCTCGCCGCTGATTAAAATGGCACCCATCGCCGGGTCATCCAACCCCATCAGGAGGGGTAAGCCATCCTCGCACTGCCCTAACAACAGCGTCCGCTTTGGTTTTGGTTGGATCTGTGAAAGTAAGCTGCCGACTGTAACCGGTTTGCCTTTCACAATTTTGGTAATCAGGTGCCCTGGCCGCCGGATGCTTGATGGCCAAACTTCAGGGACAAAGCCTTGAAATGGTTTTGCCGATTGAATTAGAACATCAGATGCGTTCATAATTGTCTCCTTTATTGGATTAACTGAACTTATGTTCTAATTATACAGAACTTTTGTTCTATGTCAAGGGGTTTTATGGCATTGTAAGTAATTTGCTAAAATTTCGTTTTTGGGAAGGTGAATAACGATTTAGATACAGCTTTTATGGTTGTCGTCAGACTTTAACGCCCCTTCATTTAGGGAGAGGCCGGGGGTGGGTATTCTTTTATCGAAGGGTTTGAGATGGATATTCTTTTGTGGAGAGGTCGTATCTTTTTTTTGAAACAGCCTCCCCACTACATTGTTTTAACGACTAAATAGTTCTATTTACAACCTTTTCAACGGCAGCGCATAAAATGGTACCAACATTTCATCGTGACTCAAGCCCCCATGCCTGCCAGCCATCAGATTGGGCCGATCAGCCCACCATAAATAGGCATTACCCTTTGAAAGGGCAATCACATCGCCCACGCGCTCGCGAATATTTTTCTTGTGCGGTTTTTTGCCAAAAAGCTCGCTTTCCAAAGCCTGGTCAACGTCCAGAAGCTCAAAATCATTCGGCCAAGTTCGTTTAAAATAATCTTTCAGCGTTTGTAACCGACCCGGTCGCACAAAGAAAAAGGCTAAACGGTTTTCACAAGTTGGCTGCATCACCAAACAGTCCAGCAATTCAGGATGGTTGACGAGGTTAAACCGTGGATCGTCAGGTGTGGTCATCGATCCATGGTCGGCCATGAGGATCAAAAGGGTATTTTCGGCTGCAGAGGGGGAAAGACCACCTAAAAATGCTTGATCAAAGAGTCTTGAAAAGAATTTAAATTGCAGTGAAATTCGTTCATCGCCATCACTATAATGATGCATCAGGGTGTCCACGTCGCTGTAATAAACATAGATATATTCTCGCAATTCTGGCTTGCGATTGATGTGATTGGCCAGGCTGATGCATAAATCAGCCTCATCGATAAAGGTGTGAATATTGACGTCTTGCATTTGCATAACCGACAAGCCAGAATGGGCAATCCCACGATGAATAAACGTCGTCGGCACAACGCCATGATCTTGTAAATGGGTCCCGAAAAGTTTGGTTTCCAGGAATTGATTAGGGTCAAAGCCTGAGCGGCTCAAACCGCCCGTATCCCCCTTGGCGGTGGCAGCGGAATGGGCGATGTTATTAATCAACATCCCATATTCTTTCGCCCACATCTCGTAGCCGACGATCCCATGGGACGCCGGCGCTTGACCCGTCCACAAGGTGGTTAGGGCAGATGCCGTTGTACTCGGACAAACGCTGGTAATAGGGCTGAATATCGCCCGGTCAAAATATCGCTTCCATAAGGAAATCTCTTCCGATTGTAATAATCGGTTGAACAAATCAAATCCCAGCGCGTCCACCAGCAATAAAACCACCTTCTTATAAGGTCCTCCCAATTGATTGGTGATTGAAACATCCAACGGCGGTCGACCGAAAGTTGGCGTTTCCAATACATTGGCGATGGTACCGGGAACGTTCACCAGGGACAAACCCTCATAAAAGGGAAAAATCATATCATTTTCCATTGGCAGCGCCTGGCGATTATGGTTTTTTATACGATCTAAATTTTCTTCGATTAGATTTTGCATTAGCTCTCCATAAATATTTGTTCACCTATGATACTATAATTCAATGAGAAGGTCAGGTTTTTTACCAATGATAGAACACCAAAACACATCATACAGAATACTTTATTGGGGAGCCCTGGTTGTCATAATGCTGCTTCTTTGTGCTTGCTCAGCGCCCCAAACATACACCTCTTCCCCAGAGCCCAGCACAAAACCGACCCAATCCCCAAGTGTACCAACCGTGACAGCAACACAGTCATCACCGCAACCAAGCCCCACCCTAACCCGCACGCAGGGGCCCAGCCCTACCAGCACCGCCTTACCGCCCTTGGCCCAACGCCGCTGGCAGACCAATGGTCTCATTATCGAAGCCGCTCGCTTGATCACTGATCCGCTGGGCTTTTTCAGTTACACACCAGTTTTCATCCTGTACGGTGACGGTCAATTAATCGTGCGTGAGTGCGAAGCGAATGTCTGTGAGTACAGGCAAGGTCAGCTCGACGAAATCGCCTTATGTCAATTGATCAATGCCATTGATCGCACTGGTTTCCTCAACGCAGACCCAGACGCTTTTCAACTGCCAACAGGAACAGACAATACATTCCGCTTATCGGTGGCAGTGGACCAAGAAAACATCGTAACCCTTCCCAACCTAGAACAATGGATTGAATCACCCAATTGGTATGCCGCCTACGCGGGTTGCACCAATTGCTACCCCGAACCTATCATTGACCCCGCTTTTATCGATTTGTTTAACTTATTGAGGTCCTATGATACATCAAGCCTTACCAGCTACCAATCCACACGTTTAGCGGTAAGCATTACCGATCCCGTCATCGCCGGCACACCACAAGTCTGGCCTGAAGAACTTGTCCCACTTACAGAACTGGTTGAAGGTTCCACCTGCGATGATTCCGATCATCAACACCAGGCTGTGATCCTCGAGGGTGCCCAAGCACAAGCCCTCGCAGAACTTTTATCAAGCCAAAATGGTCTTCCACCGATCTTCACAGATGGAGAAAACATCTGGCAGGTGCAAAGTAAGTGGTTATTGCCCCATGAAATGCCGCAAACTTGCCAATCACCAGCGGGAATTTACCCACCCAGCACTGGCACGCTGATCGCCTGGCATTGCAAACCCGAGATGGGTGCGTTGCCCACCCAAACCCCCACCATCACGCCCACCCCCAGCATCACCCCGACCCCCCTACGATAAAGATCAAAGTTCAAAAACCGCTTCTGCCGCCAACCAGAACAAATTGCGTCGGATGTCAGTCCGGCTGTTCCACGTTCTACCATCAAACGCGTGGGGAATCACCGCATCACCACCATAAAGGATTTGTCCAAAGGTCACATTGCGGAATTTTGCCACGGCATAAAATGCCGCAGTTTCCATTTCAACCGCCAAGCAGCCCTCTTCTCGATAGGCAGTTGCCTTATCCACAGTCTCCCGATAAATGGCATCCGTTGTCCACGTTTTCGTGCGGAGGTAATCAATCTGGTGCCGCTGCAAGACGCGTTCAATAACTGCCAGCGCGTGGGGGTCCGCGCTAACTTCTCGAGAAGGGGGCAGATAGTGGTAGGAACAACCTTCATCGCGAATGGCAGCAACCGGCAGCAAAAGCTGACCAACAGCAATGTCCTTATCCAATACACCGCAACCGCCAATGGCAATAAATTTCTGACACCCGCGGGCGATCATTTCCTCCAAAAATGCCGCAGCAAGGGGTGCACCGACACCAGGATGAAATAAAGCCAATCGCTTGCCTGCGATCTCTATCTGGTAAACTGGGTGTTGACCCATCTCTGAGACCGAACGGGTCAGAAAGACAGCCTTATTATCTGCAACCAGTTCATCAATCACTTCTTTGAAAAAGCAAATGACGCAATGCTCGGGGACGTTCGCTTTTCTCACAAGCTGCGAGGGTTCTAATATGGCACTGGGGTCTGGGTCAAACTCTAAGATGGGGTAGGCTCTTTTTTTCATGACAGGTTTCCTGTTTTAAGGTGTGTTTTGTTTGAGATTTCATTATAAACGTGGGTTGATCAGATGTGGTAAACTGGTCTCAATGGGTGTAAAATGAGACCAACCCACCTGAACCCGAGAGGTAAAATACCAATCCATCATGCCAGAGACAATTCCATCATCCAATAAACCGCTGAATTCGCAATTTGAGCGCCGATTTGGCGAGGAAATTGAAATCGAAGATTGCGGATTTTCATTTCATCCCATTATTGGGTTTGAGCTTGAAATTGACGGGTCTGCCTATATGTATTCCGAAGATGGCAACATTGAAATTTTCCTGCTTGGCGGCGTATTGGATAACGACACCTCCATCGCTGAGCTGAACGACACGTTGGCACAAGAATTCCTGGAGAACATGGATGAGTTCAAGTTAATTGAAGCTGGGACAGAAACAATTCAGGGAATCACGGGGTTCTTAAATGGTATTCATTTTTTCAATGCCGAAGAGGAGGGATCTGGCAAGGCAATCATTTGTTCACCTTATCTCAACCAATATTTCTTTATGTTGGCGATTGCCTCCACAGACTATTGGCAAGCGCAAGGGCAGGCAATCTTTGATCAACTATTAACCAAAATTCATTTTCATTCTCAATTGATTACCGACAGTGGGTTTGATGAAGAGCGCGCACATGCCGATTTAACCATTGAAATGGTCGACGCCCTTTTACCAGATGAGGATTTCATCCTGACCATTGAAAAAGAGGACATCTCCCTGCTTCTAGCCGCCCGGACCCAATCTCCAACCGATCAAATTGCTATCACAGAGATTGTCTTCCCGGGTGATCAGCAAATTTATCACTATGACCCAAATTCAGATGAGTTTCAAAGCCCCCACTTCGAGCACCCATTGATCAGCTCAGATGGCGAAGTCTGCTTGTTCCTGCCATGTGCCGCCCAAAAAACCTTATCCCCTGGAGAGTATCGTTTTTCTTTTGCCACGCATTCGGGCACGGCATTACAAGAAATTCAAACCATCATTCGCTCTGGTCGCGCCCAGGGCATTCAAAAAATTGATCTTAATTTTTGGTTGGCGTTGGAAAACGAGCAATTCGACGACCCGAAATTTATCGAAGGATTTGAGACAAATATCGCACAAGCGCTTGAAAGCCAGCTCAATCCCTTTGACTTATCCCTTGGAGACATCGATTGGTTCCATCCGGCACCGGATGAACTAGGTACCTTTGCAAAAATTAACATCGATAAAGACCTGGCAGATTGCAGTTATATGATTGCAGAAAGTTTCTCAAACGGTCGGGCGTTAAATATTGGCTTGGTTGAGCAGATTTTGACCAACAACGAAGAATCCCCATCAAACATCAGCGCTCTCAGCGCTGGTTCTCCAGGCATGATTATGGCATCTGCTTCACCCCACGCCTGCATCTTAGCAGAGTGGCACACCTACAAGGATGATATTGAGGGGTTAGCGGCGGCTATTATCGAACAGCTGATCATATTCTGCGGTATTTCGCCTCAAAAAACGGCACCCGATGAAAGCCCATCCAGTGTTCTCAATCAGGATATTGCTTGGCAGTTACGCCGCCATCCAATTTTTTATCCTGAGGATTGATTCCTACCTTCAACCCATTCAATTGAATTTTCCCCTGAAAAACGCTCTTTCATCACGGAAATCGCCTGGGGATTGTTGTCCACCAGAATAAAATGCCGACCCAATTCAAGACAGACTGCCCCAATTGTGCCGCTACCCGCAAAGAAATCCAGGATCACATCATCAGGATTGGATGAGGCGGCGACAATTCTCCGCAAGATCCCTTCCGGCTTTTGCGTAGGATAACCGGTTTTCTCCTTGCTGTTGGTGCCAACAATCGTGTGCCACCAGGTGTCCGTCGGGAATTTTCCCCGTGCAGCTTTTTCTTTCCCCACCAGCCCAGGCGCCATATAGGGGATGCGATCAACTTCCTCACGATTGAAAGTGTAGCTTTTGGGGTCTTTGACGTAATAAAGAATGTTGTCATGTTTTGCAGGCCAGCGGGTCTTCGATCGACCGCCAAAATCATAAGCCCAGATGATCTCATTTAAAAAGGAGTCACGTCCAAAGATTTCATCTAATAAAATTTTGCAATAATGCACTTCACGATAATCAATATGAAAATACAAGCTGCCATCCTCTTTGAGCACGCGATAAGCCTCTTGCATACGAGGTTCAAGAAAGCCCAAATAATCATCGAAATGATCCCGATAGGCGCGCTCGCCGAGGACCGTCGTCTGATAACGATTCCCCCCAAAACCGACTCGATCGCCATTTTTATCTTGTTCCACTCGAATTTGTTGCCGGGCTTGCTGTTTGCCGGTGTTGAAAGGCGGGTCAATATAGATCAGGTCGATGGATGCATCGTTCAAGGAACCCAAGACTTCTAAGTTGTCACCAAAAATAATTTGATTTTTCATAGTCTTATTTTAACATCAACTGTATAGAAAATAAAAAACCTCAAATTCTTACTAATATTATTTTCAAATACCTATTGACATACTGTATATTACACACTATAATATATAAAAATATATTATGTGTACGATTATGAAAGGCTTCGCACGATGTCTGACTCAAACTTACAAAACCAAGTCCAAAGCCTGGTGCAGGAACTGCGGAGAGGTGTAGTGATATTGGCTGTCCTAAGTCAACTTCACGAAGAACAATATGGTTACTCTTTGATGAAAATACTTCAAGAGCAAGGGATGCAAATCGACCAGGGAACCCTCTACCCCCTTTTGCGCCGCATGGAGGAACAGAATTTATTAGAAAGCAATTGGCGTGTAGAATCATCTCGACCACGTCGATATTACAATCTGAGTAATTTTGGGGAAAAAGTGTTAAAGGAAATGACAATAGAATGGTTGAGAATCAAAACAACCGTGGATAGACTATTGAATAATGATAAGGAGAATAAAAATGAAACTCATTGATCACTATCTTGATGAGGTCCGGCAGCTACTGCCCCCAAAAAATCGCGAGGACATCCTCAGGGAAATTCATTCCACACTAATGGATATGATCGAAGATCGCAATCCCAATCGTGGTCAGGAACCACCAAGCGAATTAATCAGTGCTGTTTTGAAGGAATTTGGCTCTCCCCATCAGGTTGCACAGCAATATGGCGCCCAAAATTACCTGATTGGACCACGCATGTACCCTCTTTACTTGCAGGTGTTGAAAATTGTCTTAATCATTATTGCTGCCTTTAATCTTGTTGGCGTGATTATTGCCGTCGTCAACCAATCGGGTTACAACGCCAGCTTGATTGATACAATCGCCCAAATTTTTGGCAGCCTTTTCAGCAGTCTGTTCACGGGTTTTGGCGTCGTCACGCTTTCCTTCGCAAGCATTGAAAGAACAACACCAAAAGATTGGCAGTTCAATTGGGATTCGCAATGGCAACCTGAGCAATTAATAAAAATTGAAAACAAGCAACGGGTCAAATTTACAGGTCTTGCTATCGAAATTACGCTGACATTGATTTTTATTGCGGTGTTGAATTTCTTTCTTGATCGGATTGGTATCTATTACCTGGGTGACTCAGGATGGATTTCTGCCCCCATCCTTAATGATAATTTCCTACGTTATATACCCTGGATCACTGCTTATGCGGTTTTGGACATTGCCCTTAATCTTTATCTCATCCGCAAGGGTTTCTGGGACAATTTCTCCGTTTTGGCGAAAGTCTTCATTAACCTATTCAAAATTGCCGTGGGCTTTGCCATCATCACCGGACCAGATTTCATTACGGTGAGTTCTACCGCACTGGAAGCATTGAATCTCGATAACGCACTAACTGGTTCAGGGCTAAGTCAGATGCTTAACACAGTTCTAAAAGTTTTGATTGGCTTATCAATCTTCGGCTTGATTGTTGAATCCGTAAAACGACTCTATGATACCTTTATCAAAGGAAGGCAAACCAGTATAGACATAGACATGAAGTAAGCATGGAAATTATGCGGATCAACGGCAAAAGTTGCCCGAATGTTCAACTTTCCATGACTGATTTCACTTATCTTGCCTGTGATATCCAGGCCAATAGAATAGTACCAATTTGAATAATCCGGTGGGATGAGATCAGATCAAGTGCTGGTCTAACCCTACTGCCTTGAAATTAGTCTCTTCTTTTGTTTTTTTAGAGTCCTCAAATTTTGAAAGGGCAATCTGAGGTATAATTTTCAAACACAGACACCGACGAATTAAAAGGAAATTACTATGGGACACATTCCAGAAGATGAAAACTTTGATGAATACATGAATGCCTCTGCTGAAGAGTGGAGCAAAGAAGAAGAGCCAGCACCGGTGCCAGAGCCGGTTGAAGAATCATCCGATCGATGGGGCTCGCCGATCCCAGATGAAGATCCAAATCGATGGGGCTCTGAACCCTTAGAGACACCTCAAGCACCCCAAACGCCAATCTATGAACCCGAGAAGAAAAACGAGGGCTCAAAGTGGTGGATTATCGCCATCATTGTGGTTGTGCTGCTGTGCATCTTTGCCTGTATTGCCGTCGCAATCCTCTTTGGGTCAATTTTTACACTTTTCAGAGGTGATATTTCTGGCTTGATCCCCATGACCCTGCTTCTTTAGCGAAATTGCTAAAAGAAAAGCAAACGTCATTCATTGAGTCATCGACAACAGTTTAATAACGTTGCTCAAGAAAATATCGCTGCACATCTAACAAAGCCCCATCTTTAGGCGCTTGCGCACGCTCATAAGATCCGTCTGGTTGCATTCGCCATGCTTTGATGTCGTCTTGTAAGTAAACATCCAAGACCTTATCCCGCAAATTGCGGATCATATCCTTATCTTCAACCGGGAATAGAACTTCCACCCTTTGGTTGAGGTTGCGCGGCATCATATCGGCACTACCCAAGTAGACAATCTCATCCCCATGGTTATGGAAATAGTAAATCCGACTGTGCTCTAAAAAGCGTCCCAAAACACTGATCACCCGGATATTTTCACTAAGCCCTTCAACGCCGGGGCGCAAGCAGCACATTCCACGGACAATCAAGTCAATCGAAACACCAGCCTGGGAGGCGCTGTATAAAGAACGGATGATCTTTCCATCCACCAAGCCGTTCATTTTGAGAATGATGCGCCCGTCGCCATGCTTTTTATGGTGTTCGATCTCCTGGTCGATCAATTCCTCAAATTTATCTCGCAATTGAATGGGGGCAATCATCAACTTGCGGTAGTCCTCTTTGGCTGAGTAGCCTGTAAGATAGTTAAACAAATCAGTGGCATCCGCACCGACATCATCATCACTCGTGAACATACCAATGTCTTCGTATAATTGCGCTGTGATGTGATTATAATTTCCTGTCGCCATATGCACATAACGGCGGATATGGTCCCCTTCCTTGCGGACGACCAGGGCAATCTTTGAGTGTGTCTTCAGACCCAACAAGCCATAGGTCACATGCACACCCTCCTGCTCCAGCAATTTTGCCCATTCAATATTACTCTCCTCATCAAAACGGGCTTTTAATTCCACCAACACCGCAACTTGCTTGCCATAATCACGCCGAGCCTGCAGTAATTCCCGAACAACTGGGGAATTACGGCCCACGCGGTATAATGTTTGTTTAATAGCCAGCACATTGGGGTCAATCGCGGCATTATGCAAAAATTCCACAACTGGATCGAAGGAATCATAGGGATGATGAAGCAAGATATCCTTGCGCCGAATGGCTTTAAAGAAATGCTCCGGTGTTGGATCATTGTCATCTTTAAACTCTGCAGGATATTTGGGTGAAAACGTCTCATGTTTTAAGTCAGGTCGATCCAAACCCGCAATTTGATTTAAATATCGCAAGATAATGGGGTTTTCAAAGGTATAGATAAATTGTGGGTCAAGATTAAGATTGCCAGCTAAAATCTTGAGCACATCATCTGGCATATCCGTGCTAACGAGTAACTGAATAACCGCACCAAATCGGCGACGGCGGACGCTTTCTTCCATCATCTCCAGCAGATCCATCACTTCCAACCCCTGCAATTCGATCTCAGCATTGCGCACTACATGGAAGGAATGGGCATCAATCACCTTCATACCGGGGAATAAATCATCCAGATTGGCAATGATCACATCTGCGATGGGGACAAACGCGTGTTTCTTAACGCGTTTTGCCCTGGGGGAGTCATCATATGCGGCTTTGTGAACAGGCACAAAATAAGGTAAGGACCCGGGCACCTTGAGCCGGGCAAAGTGGCACGTGCCGTTCTTGTCCTCCACGCGGATTGCTAAATTAATGCTCAGATTTGAGATATAAGGGAAGGGATGCCCGGGGTCAAATGCCAAGGGGGTTAATATCGGGAAAATGATCTCTTTGTAATAAGCATCCACGCGAGATTTTTGCGCCTTGTTGAGATCGGCATACTCGTAAAAATCGATGCCCTCTTCTGAGAGTTGTGGCTTGAGCATCTCAACAAAACAATCTTGCGCATCCCGAAATATTTTTCGGGATTCCTTATGAATTTCACGCAATTGCTCTTCGGGCGGCATTTCTTCAAAATAAAAAGCCTCATGTTTGGCATCCAATCCCATTGCCAACCCACCCACACGAACCATAAAGAATTCATCCAAAATAGACCCTACAATGCCCAAGTAACGGACGCGTTCCAGCAAGGGATTCGCAGGGTCCATCGCCTCCATTAAAACACGGCGAAAGAATTTCAAACGGGATAATTCCCGATTAAGATAATTCATAGGATTGTCAAGTGATGTGGAGAAATCGGTCAATTCTGAAATTTCCTCTTCGCCCATAATACTTTCCTTATATATAATGACCATCTGAAAACATGTAAATTAAGTATACAATACTTTGAGCAGGATTCATGCCGGAAGTTCGATTATAATAAAACTATATAGCAACCTGATCTCTTGACAAAGCGGATATCCTCATTGACAATAGTATTCTAGAGAGAATACAACTTCTCAGAATACCGATGAGATCTTTGAATCATCTAGAAGCTCATTAACATAAATGAAGTTTATCTTTAGGAGAAAAAAATGACTTTTCCTGCCCCCTTTTACCGCTGGCGACCACATCCCTGGCATGGCTTAGAAACCGGACCTGAACCCCCAGACCGAGTCTATGCTTACATCGAAATGACCTCGTTTGACTACATCAAGTATGAGGTTCACAAGGAAACTGGCTATTTATACGTTGACCGTCCCCAACGTACCTCCTCCTTAACCCCAGCTTTGTATGGCTTTATCCCAAGAACCTACTGTGGTGATAATGTAAAAGCGCTTTCAAAAGGGGCCACTCGGGGTGATGGGGATCCCTTGGACATCATCGTCGTCAGTGAAAGACCGATAAACCGTGCTGAAATTTTTCTTTCTGCCATCGTCGTTGGTGTTGTTCAACTCCTCGACCATGAAGAGGCGGATGATAAAATTATTGCTGTTCTGGAAAATGATCATATTTATGGTCAAATCAAAAACCTCAATGAACTACCAGAGGTAATTGTTGAACGCATTCAACACTACTTCAGAACCTACAAGATGGTTGAGGGTGAGGAACCATTAATTAAAATCATCGGCGTCCATGGTCCAGAGAAAGCCAAAAAAATCGTTGAGGCAGCTATTAAAGACTACAATATCGCCTTTGGCCGTGATTAATTAGGGTTATATTTAAGACAAGAGACTTTTTAATACGGATGCCGTTAATTACTGCCAGCCCAGATGGCTACTATGCGCTTTGACATTTTTTCGCTATTTCCAGAAGTATTTGACGCTTATCTCAACACTAGCATCCTCAAACGGGCTCAAGAAGGTGAATTTTTAGAAATCCACACTTACAACATCCGCGACTGGGCGACAGATAAACACCATACAACCGATGATACGCCCTATGGTGGTGGCGGGGGCATGGTGATGAAACCAGAACCCGTTTTTTCAGCCATAGAATCGGTTTTAGGTCAGCCCCCTGCTTGTCCAGTGATCCTGCTGTCCCCCCAAGGCCGTCCCTTTACCCAAAAAATCGCTTTTGAACTTGCCGAGCATGAGCGCTTGGCTTTATTATGTGGGCGCTACGAAAGTGTTGACGAACGCATTCGGGAACACTTGGCGACCGACTCAATCTCCATCGGTGATTATGTACTAACTGGAGGTGAACTCCCTGCGCTGGTCATCATCGACGCAGTCACCCGACTTTTGCCAGGCGTCTTAGGTGACCCACAAGCAGCACTAAAAGACTCCCACGCAACAGGCTTGCTCGAATATCCCCATTACACACGTCCCCCTGATTTTCGCGGGTGGACAATACCCGAGGTCTTACTTTCTGGTAATCATGCTGAAATTGACCGCTGGCGGCGAAGGCAAGCTCTCCGTCGCACCCTAGAACACCGTCCTGACTTACTCACAAAAGCAGATCTCACCCAGGAGGATCTGGCTTTTCTAAAAAATTTGGGATATCCACCCAACGATTCAAAACCCACCCAACAACATTGACGAATGGAGAAAAGATGGAATCTAAACGCTTAAATTATTCAAAAACATTTTTACTGGGCTTTGGTTTTTTTGGCATCAGTGTGATCTGGGCAACCTATAATGCTTTTGTCCCCCTTTTTCTGGCAAATAAGTTTGATGTTCGGCCAGGATTGATCGGCTTCTTTATGACCCTGGATAACATCGCTGCTTTTTTCATTCAACCAGCGGTCGGCGCTTGGTCGGATCGGCTTCGAACGCCCATTGGCCGGCGGTTGCCCTTTATCCTGTTCGGTGCACCCCTGGGAGCCGTCGCTTTTGGGATCATCCCTATCGCTTCAGTGCTGCCTTTATTTGTCGCTTGTACGGCCACCCTCATCCTCTCAATGACGATTTGGCGCACACCCGTCATTGCATTAATGCCCGATATCACCCCTTCAAAATTTCGTTCACAAGCCAATGGCATAATCAACTTCATGGGCGGCGTCGGCTCCATTATCGCTTTCTTGATCGGTTCACAATTGTACGAACGCAACCAGGCTTATCCCTTCTGGCTCGGGTCGGTTTTGGTTGTTATCGCGGCTTTACTTGTGTTTATCTTCATTAAAGAGCCCAAGGTCTACGAAGAAAATCCTGGAGCTGAAAGGCCCAAATTATTCAAAAGCCTGATGGACATCCTTAAAGATGAGGATAAGAGTGCCATTCGCATCTTTTTAGCGATTATGTTCTGGTTCATTGCCTATAATGCCATCGAAGCTTTCTTCAGCTTATATGCCAACAAACACTTAGGGATGGCGGAAGCAGATGGCGTCCGACTTCTCAGCCAACTTTCCTTATTATTTGTCTTATTCGCCCTACCCTCCGGTTTTATTGGTGGGAAAATCGGTCGGCGCAAGACCATCATGATGGGTATTTTACTGATGGCATTCAGTATGCTATTGATGGCCATTCTACCTGTTTCCTTGCTGACCCAATTAATCTTCACTGCACCCATCTTAGGGGAGGTGCCAGTGGTAGGCATCATCCTGATGTTTGCCGGAATTGCTTGGGCGTTCATCAACATCAACTCCCTGCCCATGGTGGTTGACCTAACAGATTCCCTGCATATCGGCACCTATACAGGCCTATATTACTTTTTTGCAACCCTGGCTGCCATCCTCGGCCCCAATATCAATGGCTGGTTGGTGGAATTGGCTGGCGGGCAATACTCAGTGATCATGTACATTGGCCCTATATTTATGCTGCTGGCCTTTGCGATGATCATGGGTGTACGTCGAGGCGAGGCAAAAATTGAACCCCCTGAGCCTGAGATTTAATATTATTGTTAATATTGTGTAATTAAACTTGCAGCATCGGTGGATAAACATTATACTTATGATGAAATATCAGCACGATAACAATTCAAATATTTTTGGAGGAGAAACTGTATGAATAAAAAAATTATGCTCGTTCTTGCTGTTTTGATGGTAGGAAGCATTCTTTTATCGGCTTGCGGCCCAACCGATGGCGCTGGTGATGAGATAAAAGTCTGCCAGATTACCGACACCGGCGGTATTGATGACAAATCATTCAACCAAACCGCATGGAAAGGTGTTCAGGATGCTGAAGAAGAACTTGGCATCGAAGGAAATTATCTTGAATCACAGGAAGTCGCTGATTATGAGGTCAACCTGAACGCCTTTGTTGAAGAAGGCTGCGACCTGATCATCACCGTTGGTTTCTTAATCGGTGATGCCACCGCTGCTTCTGCTGAAGCCAATCCCGATGTAAAGTATTCCATCGTGGACTTCGCTTATGATCCACCCATCGACAACGTCGTTGGACAGGTCTTTGAAACCGACGAAGCCGCTTTCTTAGCTGGCTATGCCGCGGCTGCTGTCACACAAACGGGCAAGGTTGGCACCTTCGGTGGCCTGCCCATCCCCACTGTGACCATTTTCATGGACGGTTTCTATAAAGGCGTCATGAAATACAACGAGGTCAAGGGCACCAATGTTGAGGTTTTAGGTTGGGATCCTGCTACACCAGATACTGGCTCATTCACCATGGACTTTGATGATCAGCAAAAAGGTCGTGAGACCGCCATCTCCCTCATGGATGAGGGCGCTGATATCATCATGCCCGTCGCCGGTCCTGTTGGCCTTGGTGCCGCAGCCGCTATCCAGGAACGTGGCAATGCTTATGTTATCGGCGTTGACTCCGACTGGGTTTTGACAAGCCCCGAATATGCTGACATCACCCTCACATCTGTGATGAAGTTGATGGACGCGACCACCTTCCAGGTGATCGAATCCGTTGTGGATGGCACCTTCGAAGGCGGTACTGTAGTCGGTACCCTCGCCAATGAAGGTGTTGCAATCGCTCCCTTCCATGAGCTTGAGGGTTTGATCTCCGCTGAGCTCCAGGCAGAACTGGATCAGCTCAAGGCGGACATCATCTCAGGTGCAATCGTCTTAGACTAATACCATCGAGGTATAAGAACCGGGTTGGCTTTAACACCAACCCGGTTTTTTATAATCTCACTACCCATTAAATTACGATCACAGAAACGGGGTTGATATGACTCCCATTCTTCAATTAAAAGGCATCACCAAACAATTCCCGGGGGTACTCGCGAACGATCACATCGATCTGACCTTGAATAAGGGTGAGGTGCTAGCCTTACTTGGTGAAAACGGCGCAGGTAAATCGACTTTAATGAATATTTTATACGGCCTTTATCAACCCGATGAAGGTGAAATTTTGATTAACGGCGAAAAAATTCTGGTGGAATCCCCCACAGATGCCATTGCAGCAGGCATTGGCATGGTTCATCAACACTTTATGCTCATCCCAGTTTTCACCGTGACTGAGAATGTGATGCTCGGTGAAGAGACCTTGAAATTTGCAGATTTTTTGGACCGCCAAACAGCAGCTAAACGCATTCTCGATATTTCCCAAACCTATAACTTGCAGGTTAACCCAAATGATTTGGTGAAAGACTTGCCGGTGGGTGTACAACAACGTGTCGAAATTATTAAATTATTGTTTAGAGAAGCTGAAATTCTCATTTTTGATGAACCTACAGCGGTTCTTACGCCCCAAGAAGCCGATGAACTTTTTGATATTATGCGGACTCTCTCTGACCAGGGGAAATCCATCATTTTCATCACCCATAAACTACGCGAAGTTTTAGCCATCGCAGACCGCATCATGGTGATTCGACGCGGCAAGATGGTTGGTGAAACCACCCCGGAAAATGCGGACAAAAATTCTTTGGCAGCGATGATGGTCGGTCGAGCTGTAAGCCTTGAGGTAGAAAAAACCGAAAAGGAAAGAGGCAACCTGGTCCTTTCAATTGACAATATGGTGGTTGCCGATAAATTCCAGAACATCGTTGTCGATCACGTGTCCTTGGACGTTCATGAAGGTGAAATTGTCGGGATTGCAGGGGTGCAAGGCAATGGGCAGACGGAATTGGTGGAGGCAGTCACAGGCCTTAAGAAACCTGCTGAAGGCAAAATCACCATGCTCGGGGAAGACATCACCAAAGCCAACCCGCGCAAAATCACAGAAACTGGTTCAGCCCACGTACCGGAGGACCGGCAAGCCGACGGCTTGGTCTTGCCTTTCCCAGTTGCTGAGAACCTGGTGCTGTGTACCTATTATCAAGAACCCTTTTCAAAGGGACTCGTGTTGCAATATGGGAGAATTCTAAAAAATGCCAATCAACTCATCGAGGATTTTGACATCCGCACACCCGATGCCCTCACACCGGTTAGCAATTTATCGGGTGGCAATCAGCAAAAAGTGATCATCGCACGGGAGTTGTCACGTCCCATCAAATTATTGGTCGCCTCGCAACCCACACGCGGCCTTGATGTTGGCTCCATCGAATACATTCACAAACGCATCGTTCAAAAAAGAGATGAAGGCTGCGCTGTGCTCCTTGTTTCCTCTGAATTGGATGAAATCATGGAGTTATCCGATCGCATCGCGGTAATGTACCGAGGTGAAATCATTGCAGATTTCCCCAACAAAGGTGTAACAAAAGAACAAGTTGGTTTGATGATGGCAGGGGTTCTGCCTGAAGATGCTCTAACTGAAAAGGAAGAGCCTCTGGTTGAACCAGAGCTATAAGGAGGTGCATCTTTGAGTAAGAAAACAGAAGAAAAACAAAACGTAGGACAAGTCGTTTTAGAAGAAATCAATGAACCCAAAAAACGACGACTATGGGGCGTAATTTCAGTGCCTCTGCTGGCCATCCTGACAGGTGTGATCATCGGTGCCATTCTGATTGCAGCAACCAGCAATACGGTTTATGATGCCTTTGATGAATCCTTCTTCAAGGGTATTGGCACGGCCTTTAGTGAGATTTTTGTCGCTTACCGCTCAATGTTCACCGGTTCGATTGGCGATCCTGTTCGGATTGTGAACGCCCTCTCATCTGGCGATGCCCGTGAAATACGTTCCGCATTAAATCCCTTTTTAGAAAGTCTGGTGCAGGCCACACCCTACATTTTTGCCGGGTTGGCTGTGGCATTGGGTTTCCGAGCAGGGCTATTCAATATTGGTGTCGAAGGGCAGTTATTCATCGGGGCGGCTTGTGCCACCTACGTGGGGTATGCCATCACAGGGTTGCCGGGGATCATTCACATGCCCCTGGCTTTTCTTGCAGGCGGTTTAGGGGGTGCCTTGTGGGGGTTCATCCCAGGTTTCCTGAAAGCAACCACGGGAGGTCACGAAGTTATCAATACCATTATGATGAACTACATCGCCTTTCGGTTGACAGAATGGTTGCTCTCCGGCCCCATGACCCGCCCAGGCTCCGGTGGGATGCCAATCTCTCCTCTCATCGAAGAAAGCGCACAGATACCCCAATTTTTCCAAACACCAATCCGCTTCCACTTGGGCTTTTTCATCGCCCTTGGCTTTGCCTGGTTGGTATGGTGGCTTTTGTTCAAGACAAAATGGGGCCTCAACTTGCGAACAGTCGGCACAAATCCACGGGCGGCCAAATACGCTGGTTTGAGCGTCGTCAAAAACACTATGGCTGGGATGGCGCTCTCTGGCGGTTTAGCTGGGCTTGCAGGCGCCGTACAAATCCTAGCCGTCAACCGTAGCATGGCGCTGGGGTTATCCTCCGGATATGGTTTTGACAGCATCGCCCTAGCCTTAATCGGTAATAATCACCCCCTGGGGGTTGTGTTGTCATCCATCCTGTTTGGCACCCTGCGAAATGGGGCCACCCGCATGATGGTTATATCCAGGATTCCGATTGATATCGTCGATGTGATCCAGGCGATTATCCTAATGCTCGTGGCGGCACCCGCCATCATCCGTACCATCTACCGACTGCGCGAACCCAAACAGGAAGAAACCACCGTCTTTGTCAGTGGTTGGGGAGGAGGTTAAACATGTCTACCGCAACACAAGCGATCAAGCACGAGCGAATTTATGAAGTCTCCCCCACCAGGAAACTGGTGATGGGCATCATTGAAATTCTTATCGGCCTGTTTATTTTTCTGGTTTTTGTTCGAACGGTTTCTGGCGATATCACCACCAGGTACGTGATGACTCCAGGCGGCATCGATATTGGCTTAGCTGGTGATTGGGTTCTTCCGACCAGGCTGACCCTGATCATTTTAGGTGGTTTAACCTTACTGATCGGTGCCTATCAGCTTATCAAAGGTTTTGGCCGATTTACCAACGCGTTGGTTGGTTTATGCGGTATGTTCCTCATCTTTGGTTTCCTGACATGGCAGGCAGGAGGGACCTCCCTCAACTTGGCGGGAATGTTATCCAGTGCCGTTTTGCTTTCTGTGCCCATTACTTTGGGCGCATTTTCTGGTGTACTTTCCGAACGGGCAGGGGTGGTCAACATCGCCATAGAAGGCATGATGTTGATGGGCAGCATGGTGGGCGCACTGATCGGCAGTGTTACAAACAGCGCCTGGATTGGTTTGTTAGGCGCCATCCTTTCATCCGTTCTATTAGCCCTTATTCACGCGGTGCTTTCTATCAAGTATCGCATTAACCAGGTGATTTCCGGCACAGTGATCAACATTTTCTCCGCTGGGATGACAGCTTTCTTGTCTCAGAAATTCTTACAGGCAAATCAAGCCCTCAACTCACCCCCCATATTTCCACGCATCCCACTACCCGGGTTAGCCCACATCCCCATCCTCGGCCCAATTCTATTCAATACAAACTTGTTTGTGTACATTATGTTCATCTTGCTGATCATCATTCAAGTTGCCCTCTTTTCCACCCGCTGGGGCTTGCGGCTCCGGTCTGTGGGTGAACATCCCAAAGCAGCTGACACCCTGGGTATCGATGTGATCAAAACCCGATATATGGCGGTGCTCCTCAGTGGTATCGTGGCTGGGATTGGCGGTGCCTTCTTCACCCTCGGATCCGTCGGTCGTTTCGATGAAGGGATGACGGCTGGTAAAGGTTTCATCGGACTGGCAGCAATGATCTTTGGCAACTGGACGCCAATTGGCTCCTTAGGCGCGGGTTTCCTGTTTGGCTTCGCCGACGCCATTGGGTCGAAATTATCCTTGCTGGGTAGTGCGATCCCCGCCCAAATTATGGGTATGGCCCCCTACCTGATCACAATGATCGTGCTGGCAGGGTTCATTGGCAAAGGACATGCCCCCGCCGCTGACGGCGAACCGTATGTGAAGGAATAAGATTTTTTCCATTTTAGGTTTTGTAGGGTGCGCTCAACCCTCACGGCTTTCAGCCTCAGGGCAGGCCTCGGAGCGCACCATCTCTTTATGTCGAAAATTGTGAATTGTGATTGGTGAATGGTTTGTGGCTTTTTGTCATCACAAGGTGATTGTAAATCCGCCGTGGTGATCACAGAATTTATTTGATAATGGCGTTAATCTTGAGAGGGTGAATTCTTCTTTTATAAAATAGAAATTTCTAAAATATTCGCGCTTTTTTAGAATTATTCCAGATAGATCACATATTTTTTTGGTGCGCTCAAGGTCGGAGCGCACCCTACAGTTTTGTCAAACCGAGCCTGTGAAGCAGTCTCAACTTTCTCTTAGTGCTTTCACCAATTTCACTCTTTACTCTACTTATCCAATATTCAATCCTTAAAATTTTTTGTGAAGCTTTGTGTTCCTTTGCGATTCTTCGTGGTTCCAATGGTTGAATTTTAGTGCGCTCATATGCGGAGCACACCCTACGATAATTTGTTTGATTTGGGCGAGGTGGTCACCGCTGAGTATAATAACAATCGACAACCTACCTAAAGGAAATTCTATGTCTGAAACCAAACCCATCTACCTCGATTACAACGCCACCACACCCATCACTAAAGAGGTGGCAGATGCAATGGTACCATACCTATACGAACATTTCGGGAACCCCTCCAGCACCCATCCCTATGGCGTCAAGGCGAAACTCGCCATCGAAAATGCCCGCAAACAGGTTGCCAATGCCATCAACTGCTCGCCCCAAGAAATCATCTTCACCAGCGGCGGCACTGAAAGCAACAACAGCGCCATTCGCGGCTACGCCCTGGCCAACCAGCACAGAGGCCGCCACATTATCACCAGCGCCATTGAACACCCAGCCGTTCTGGAGGTGTGCCGGTACCTAGAAGAGCAAGGTTTCAGGGTTACCTATCTGCCTGTGGACCAATTTGGCCTTGTGGACCCGCAAGACCTCACGAATGCCCTTACGAATGAAACCATTTTGGTCAGCGTGATGCATGCCAATAATGAGGTTGGCACCATCGAACCAATTCGGAAACTGGCAGACATTGCCCATGCAGCTGGCGCGGCTTTTCATACCGATGCCGCGCAAACCTTGGGCAAAATACCCGTTGACGTACAGGAATTAGGTGTGGATTTGCTCTCCATTGCCGGGCATAAATTATATGCCCCTAAAGGTGTCGGTGCACTTTATAGTAAATCGGGTCTACTGGTTGATAAACTGCTTTTTGGCGCCGACCACGAAAAAGACCGCCGACCCGGGACCGAAAATGTGCTGGAAATTGTTGGCTTGGGCAAAGCTTGCGAAATCGCCCAGCGAGATTTGGACGCAAATATGGCACATTTTCAAAAAATGCGGGATCGCCTGCACGAAGGTTTACAGTCTACTTTATCCGAGGACAGTTTTCGCCTGAACGGTCACCCTGAACTGCGCTTACCCAACACCCTCAGCCTGGCTTTTTATGGGGTAGAAGCCAACACCCTCATCTCAGAAATTAATGACCGCGTGGCAGCCTCCGCAGGTGCTGCCTGCCATTCAGACCAAATCGATCTTTCTTACGTCTTGGAAGCGATGGATGTGCCCATTGACTATGCTATGGGGACGGTGCGATTCTCCGTAGGCCGGGGCACAACAACCGAAGATATTGACCAGGCTATAAGCATTATCGCTAAATCCCTGCAGGCACTTCAACCTCAAAACACGCCTTTCGAGGCAAGCATTTCAGAGGACATCAGCACGATTAAATTGACCCACTACACCCACGGCTTAGGGTGTGCTTGTAAGCTACGACCCCAAGCTCTGGAAAAAATTTTAGCTAACCTACCTCCAGCTATGGACCCCAAAGCCCTGGTTGATGCCACAACCAACGACGATGCTGCCGTTTACCAGGTCAGAGAGGACCTGGCAGTGGTCCAAACAGTGGATTTCTTCACCCCCATCGTAGATGATCCCTACTGGTTTGGCGCAATTTCAGCCGCCAACTCTCTTTCAGATGTGTATGCCATGGGTGCTGAACCAATCTTCGCCTTAAGTATTGTAGGGTTTCCATCCAACCGCTTGCCCTTAGATGTTTTAGAAGAAATCTTGCGCGGCGCACAAGACAAAACCCAGGAAGCTGGCATTGCCATTTTGGGCGGTCACACGGTGGATGATACGGAGCCCAAATTTGGCTTGGCTGTAACAGGTTTGGTCCATCCTGATAAAATCTTGCGCAATAGCACGGCGCAACCAGGGGACGCCCTCATTCTGACCAAACCCTTGGGATTGGGCATCCTGAGCACCGCCCTCAAAGCCGGCTTAGTCGAGCAAACCACACAAGAAAAGGCCATTCGCATCATGGCGGAGCTCAATAAGAATACGGCGATTTGCATGGGTGAGTTTCCAGTAAGCGCCTGCACAGACGTGACCGGATTTGGGCTGCTAGGGCACCTTCATGAGATGACCTCGGGTTCCAAGGTGGATGCAAAATTATTTATGCAGCGTATTCCCATCTTGCCGGAAGCCCGGGAGCTGGCAGGGATGGATGTCGTCCCCGGGGGAACTCTGAACAATCTCGCTTATGTCAAACCATATGCCAGCTTCGATGAGGGGATCACGAACATTGATCAAATACTCCTTGCAGATGCCCAGACTTCTGGCGGTTTGTTGATCAGCGTACCGGAATCGGTTGCGGGGAACCTTTTATCATGCTTAACCAATAAAGGCATCCCAGCCAAAGTAATAGGCGTAATTTCCAATTATGGGCAAGGTAAAATAATGGTGCAACAAGATCAGGGTTAGACTGTCACTTTTTCAATTAGAAATCTTTTCCCCTTGATCTTTGATACAACAAGTAGGTCTGTAAATACGTAATTTTTATTACAGGTTTACAAACATGGCGCAATGCATTTCATGCCTATCAGAACCTTATTTTTTCTAGGGTTCTAGACGAAAAACTTATCTATCATTAAAGAATAACTGCAAAAAAATAAATAAGAGGAGACCATTATGTCAATTATTGAGGTTACCAATATTTCAAAACGCTTTGGGGAGGTTCAGGCTGTCGACAACTTGAGCTTTGAAGTCCAACCTGGGGAGATCTTTGGCCTGCTCGGCCCTAACGGTGCCGGCAAGACAACCTCAATCCGCATGATTCTGGATATTTTCGAACCTGATTCGGGCGAGATCAGCATTTTAGACGGTCCCATGACTGAGGAAAAAAAGAACCACATCGGCTATTTGCCAGAAGAGCGTGGTTTATACCAGGACATTCCTTTAGAGCGCTGTTTGACCTTTTTAGCATCCCTAAAAGGCATGGAAACCAGTGATATTCATCAACAAATGACAGAATATTTAAAACGCTTTGACTTATACGAATATCGTGACAAAAAGGTCAAAGAGCTCAGCAAGGGGATGCAGCAAAAAGCACAATTGATCTCAACCCTGATCCATAATCCCGAAATTGTGATTATCGATGAACCCTTCACCTCCCTCGACCCAGTCAACACGGAAATGGTCAAGGACATGCTTGAAATGAAGCGAGACGAGGGCAAAGCCATCATCATGTCCACCCATCAGATGAACCAGGTGGAAGAATTATGCGACCGCATCTTATTGATCGATCATGGCAAACGGGTTTTGTATGGCACGCTAAAAGAAATCCAAAGCCAATTCGCCTCCAGGGATATTTTGGTGACGCCCTTAACAGAATTACCGGATGCCATTGATGGTGTGCGTGAGATCAAGAAATTGAATGGTCGTTTTCGCTTGGTGCTTGGGGATGATACTGCACCCAATGAGATATTAAAAAACCTGATCAACCAGGGCGTGGAGCTGACTGAATTTGAAATCGCAGTTCCCCCATTGAATGAAATCTTTATTCAGGTTGTCAAGAACAAAGGCGGTGCTGAAGATGACTAAAATATGGCAAATCATTAAACATGAATACATTCGTCATGTCCGTGAAAAAAAGTTCCTCATCAGCCTGCTTAGTTTACCCATTATGGTTGTTGTTATGTTTGCGGTGGCCGTGCTCGTCGTGTTTTTCTCTATCAATGACACCCCCGTAGGATACATTGACCAACCAGGCATTCTTACAAAGCCCTATATGCGGGAACAAGACAGTTTTTTCAACCCTAAAATTGATTTCCTGTCCTACGAGGACAAAGCGCAAGCACAGGCTGCCCTTGAAGCAGGAGAAATTCAAGCTTATTACGTTATTCCAGAGGAATATTCAGCCACTTTTCAGGTTGAATTGTATTACCAGGAAGAACCGGAAAGCGATGTACAAAGTCAATTTGATCAATTCATGCGCCAAAATATTGACCCCCTAGAGGGTTTGAACCCCCAAATTGTTAATCGGTTGGAAAATGGTAACCAGTTCACGATCACTGATTTGGAAGGGGAGCGGGAAATGGGTCAAGAACAGTGGTATCTAATCTTCACACCCTTTGTGCTTGGCTTGATGTTTTTCTTTGTCGTCATGACCAGCGGTGGATATCTTTCACAAGCAGTGGTTGAAGAAAAAGAGAATCGCACGATGGAGATTGTGATCACCTCTGTATCACCGAACCAATTGATGACCGGGAAAATTATCGGCAATATCGCTGTTGGCCTTACGCAATTAATCGCTTGGCTCTTGTTCGGATGGGTCGGGATAAAAATCGCGGGGCGTTTTTGGCCGGTCGTGCAAGACTTTACAATTTCAACAGATTATGCCCTCGTGGCACTACTCGTCATGCTCCCATCCTTCCTGATGATAGCTGCCCTCATGGCAGCTATTGGTGCCACAATGACCCAATCCAGCGAGTCACAGCAAATTTCGAGTTTGTTTTCAATCACAATGATGGTCCCCTACTATCTCGCCACCCCCATCATGATGAATCCAAACGGTACTATTGCCACCGTCCTGAGTTATTTTCCGTTGACTGCCCCAATTACCATCATATTACGAATGGCTCTTACCGTTATTCCGACCTGGCAATTGATTATAAGCATCAGCCTATTGTTCTTATTTGCATTTTTGGCCGTGTGGTTTGCCGGTAAATCCTTTAGAATGGGTATGCTCAGATATGGCAAGAAACTTTCAATCAAAGAAATCTTTGGGAAGGAGGCACACGCATGAAAAATATGTTATTTGTTCTCAAAACTGAGTTTATCAATACGGTTACCAGACGCTCCTTTCTATTGACCTTAATCCTGGTCCCCTTGGTCCCTGCTTTGATTTTAGGAGTCGTTTCCCTTATCGGTGGGGATGAAGACGGCGGTGGTGGCAATATCTTTCAACCAGAACCATCAGTCCAATTACCTGACGGCTACATTGATCAGGCAGAAATCATCAAGGAAATTCCAGAATGGATGGGTGAAGACCAATTGATTGAATTTGCCAACGAATCCGAAGCGCGTCAGGCTGCATCGGAAGGAAAAATCAAAGGTTTTTACATTATTCCCGTCGATTTTATTGAAAATGGCGAAATTCAATTCATAAACCCGGACTTCAGCCCCCTATCAGCCCTAGATACATCAGGGATGATGAACTTGCTGGTTGAATATAATTTACTTGGGGCTGACCCCATGCGCTTTCAAGCTTTCAAAAATCCCGTTCAAGTGAGCCGGATCGATCTGACACCCGATGAAGAACAACGCGATGAAAGCAGCATGCTGGCTTTCTATCTGCCATATGGCATCACCATGTTGTTTTACGTTTTGATCATTTCCTCAGCAAGTTTGATGCTCAATAGCGTGACGAAGGAGAAAGAAAACCGGGTTATGGAAATCTTGTTGAGCTCCATCACTCCCAGGCAGATGCTAACTGGTAAAATCCTCGGATTAGGCCTAGTAGGTTTGCTGCAAACAAGCCTGTGGTTGGGTTCCGGGTTGCTGCTGCTGCAGTTAGGTGAACGCACCCTAAATATTCCCGCCAGCCTGATCCCTCCCCCAGAGATCCTTATTTGGGGCATCATCTTTTTCATCCTGGGGTACTTGATCTATGCCACGATTATGGCAGGGGTTGGCGCGCTGATTCCTAACATCAAGGAGGCTTCCCAAGCGACATTTTACGTCATCTTGCCTCTGTTAATCCCGCTGGTGATGATCAGCCTCTTGATTGAACAACCCCATGCCCCCCTGGCGGTGATCCTGAGCCTATTTCCCCTTACGGCACCGAACACCATTATGACTCGCATGGCGACGACAACCGTGCCCACCTGGCAAATACTCGTTGCAATCGGGTTGATGGTTTTGACCATCATCTTCCTCATTCGGGCGGTATCAGGGATGTTCCGAGCGCAATTATTATTGACCGGCAAAAAATTCAACATCGTCATATTTATCAAGGCGCTGTTTGGGAAAATGCCATCCTCGACGAAAATTTCGGAGACCTAAGAGAGAATTTGCATGATTGAAATCTCAAGTATGAAATTGGCACCCTCACCTCAATCCTCTCCCTCACGGCTGAGGGAGAGGAGGCATTAAACCAAACAGTAGACATTATCTGCGATTCCAAGAAAACTTCTCCCCCTTGCTGAAGAGTCGGCATAAAGTCACGCGATTAGCGTTGTGAATTCGAAATAATGTGTTTAAGCCCCTCTCCCTTTGACGAAGGGAGAGGCTGGGTGAGGGTTCTCACCAGTTTCGTTTTTTATTTTCTGAAAGCAACATTGTGATCTGATAATAAACCTATAGATTAAGATAATTGTCATTGCTGGATAATTTATTAAGGGCAGACACGGAGGTCTACCCCTACCAAAAATCGGAATTTCTGGGTTTATTTTGGATTTGGACTGAGAAAATTGGGCACCCTTACCTCAATCCTCTCCCTCACGGCTGAGGGAGAGGAGGTTATAAGCTGCACAGTAAGCATTGTGAGCGTGATCTGCGAGGCCAGTTAAAACCCGAGGCTTCCCACAAGTTCTTTTTATGATAACGCCTTTTGCAATGATTTAATTTTTGGCAAGAATAATGCAACACAATTACAAAGAGATTGTCTCTTCTGTTTGGCTATGCTGAGCTAATTTTTTGCCTGAAAATAGTTGTGACCTTTTCATTAGCGTCAATTTTATTATATAATTTTAAGTGTCTTGATCATTCATTCAAAGCTAGGAGCAAATCATGAAAAAATCAATGCTTATTGTCTTCAGCCTGATCCTTCTTAGTTTTACCCTCAGCGGTTGTTTCAAGCCTGGGGGCCCAACACCGACCTCCCAGGTTGATCTGCTCAACACAGCTGCAGCCCAGACAATTCAAGCGCAACAAACCAACATTGCTCAAACCAGCCAGGCGCAATTTCCGGAAGGGACCCACACCGCCACCATCCAACCCACAGAAAATCCTAACGGACCTACCGCCACACCCATCCCCGACACCACCGATTCCCCGCGCTTCACACCGACGGGCACGATTGAAGAAGCCTGTGATCGAGCATCCTTCGTCTCTGAGACCATTCCGGATGGCACCGTCTTCCTGCCCGGAGAAACTTTCACCAAAACCTGGAAGTTGGAAAATGACGGTGAGTGCACCTGGAACGAGAATTACGATCTTGTCTTTGTGACCGGCGATGCAATGGATGCCCCAGCCTCCAAACCCTTGACGACAAAACCGATCGAGCCCGGACAAGTTGTTGAAATTTCGGTGGATCTCAAAGCCCCATCAGAAATTGGTTCCTACCGCGGCGATTTTAAATTACGAAACGAAAACGGGGTCATCTTCGGGATTGGAAACACAGCGGAACCCTTCTGGGTTGAGATTGATGTGGAAAGCAAATCCATTCCAGGTGCGCTTTACGACTTTACCAATAAATACTGTTCCTCTGGCACCACTTGGTCCAATGGCGCTGGCACACTACCCTGCCCCGGAAAATCGGGCGACTCAGACGGCTGGGTCAGACGAGTCGATAAGCCCACCCTTGAATCGGGCGCCGTCGATGATGAACCTGGTTTGCAAGTTCACCCACAAAAGGTCAATAATGGTTGGATCAAAGGCGTCTATCCCGAAATCACCTTTACCAGTGATGCTTATTTTAGAGCGATTATTGGATGCTATGGCACTGCTAATTGTGATGTTCGCTTCAAGTTAAATGCGATTGTGGACGGGGGCTCAGAACTGAACCTGGGCACCTGGCATGAGGTCCAGGATGGCGATTTCAGGCGCATTGAGCTGGACGTCAGTCAGTATAAAAACCGACGCATTCGATTTATTTTGATTGTGGAAGCCATTGGTCAGTCCGCAGATAATACTGCCCTATGGTTTGCACCCCGAATAGAACCCTAAATTCAACAGCTAAAACACAACCGGCGTTGAAGAAATCAACGCCGGTAATATTTTAAAATGCATTCTTGTGTCTGCCTTAAACTTGACTTTTTACCCCCATACCCTAAAATGGAGTTAACCCTAATAACAACAAAGGCATTTTGTTTGGAGGTTTAACCAATTATGAAAAGAAAAATATTTTTGCTCTGGATCGTCATCGCAATTTCAGCACTTATCTTTAGTGCTTGCCAAACGAACGAACCGACACAAGACATCGATGCACAAAAAACAGGCTTTGCCCAAACAGCAGACGTTCAAATGACCATGACTGCTGAAGCGATACCCACCAGCACGCCTACGATAGCGCCAACACCAACCCTTGAACCCACAGCAACTATTGAAATTACCGAAACACCTGAAGGTGAGGAAACGCCAACCGAAGCTACCACCGCCACACAAAGCACCTCAGGTGGCAATGACGCAGCTGCCTGGCTTGCTAATGACCCACCCGACAACACAGTTTTTACCCCTGGGGAAGAATTCACCGTCACCTGGACTATTGAAAACACGGGCGCAACCACCTGGAACAACAATTACTACATTGAATTTGCCGCGGACGAGCAAATGGGTGCAGAGGACAGATATTTTATTCCTCTTCCCGTCCCTCCAAACACCAGCGTGCAGATCAGTGCCGATTTTATTGCCCCAGGTTCAGACGGGACATTCCGCAGCACATGGAACCTCGTTAATGACAGCGATATCCCCTTTTATCAGTTCTATGTGGTGATAGAAGTCAGTGAAACAGGGGCTGAAGAACCCTAAAAATTCACCACAACCCGATTTGCAAACAGAGGTGTGGAACCCATTAATCCATGATTGACTACCACCAACTCACGGTTGAGATTAAAAACGAGGCTAAGCGCCTCGGTTTTAATGCTGTGGGGGTTGCGCCTGCTATCCCTTTAGCGCATTACCAGACCTACCTGAATTGGATAAGTGCCGGTTATCACGCCGATATGGACTACCTTACTCGCCGGGATGTGCTCGCAAAAAAAGCAGACCCTAAAAATATTCTGGACAACTGTCAGCGCATCATTTGCCTGGCAATGCCCTATCAAGCGCCCGAGGGGGACATCAATGAGCAGCATATAGGTAAAGGGAGAATTTCTGCCTACGCCCGCACGATTGATTATCATGAGATCATTTGGGACAAACTTGCCCAATTGGAGCAATTCATTCGGGATAAAACCAGGAGGGACCTACCCCTGAAATCCTATGTGGATACCGGTCCCATCCTCGAAAGATCCTATGCGTCACTAGCGGGCATTGGGGTTGCTGGTAAAAATTCTTGCCTGATCATCCCTGGAATGGGCTCGTATTTCTTCCTGGCGGAGATCTTAACCGATCTTGAACTTCCTGTGGACCAACCCTTTACCAGTGACGTGTGCCGGACATGCCGCCGCTGCATCGACGCCTGCCCCACCGGTGCCATCCTGCCCAACCGCACCATCGATGCCAATAAGTGCATCAGTTATTCAACCATTGAAAATAAAGGGCACATTCCAGACCCGCTAAAAAAATCGATAGGCTCCTGGGTCTTTGGATGCGACATTTGCCAGATGGTCTGCCCCCATAATCAGGCTATCCTTCCGCACACCAATCCCCTGGGTGAACCACTTCTGGATGAATTTATTGACCTGTTGCCCTTATTGACGACAAACGAAGACGCCTTCAAAGACAGGTTTGGACCCACAGCGCTCTCCCGGGCGAAACGCACCGGCTTATTAAGAAATGCAGCCCTTGTGCTTGGCAATCAGGGCTGCCAAGAAGTGCTGACCGCCCTGAAAAACCTGGCAGAAAATGAGACCGACCCCATTATCCAGGTAGCTTGTGAGTGGGCTGTACAAGAGATAGAAAGCCAAGCTCAAACCACTGAAGGTGATTAAATGACAAACGAGCAACCCACCTTCAGCATTGGCAAAGTCCCCATCTATAGCGACCTGATCTTAGCCCCGATGGACGGCGTGTCCGACATGCCATTTCGCGGCCTGTGCCGCCAATTAGGGTCTGCCATGAGCGTGACAGAATTCATCAACGCCCTGGACGTGCTGGAAAGCAATCCACGCTATGTGCACCGCCTGGCTTTTGAACCCTTTCACCGGCCCCTTTCTCTGCAAATGCTGGGGGATGAACCTATACAAATTTTAGATGCTACCCAGCAATTGGTCGAGGATATCCAACCGGACATCATCGACATCAACCTGGGCTGTCAATCGAAAAATGTCACCTCTCGGGGCGCGGGTGCTGCCTTGATGAACAAGCCGCAGGTCGTCGCTGACATTATCCGCACGATGACGGATCATTTCACCGTGCCCATCACCGCCAAGATCCGCCTGGGATGGGATGAGGATCACCTCAATTACCTCGAAATTGCAAAAATCATTCAAGATAACGGGGGCGCCATGGTAGCAGTCCACGGTCGCACCCGCAAACAAGCCTATCGCGGGGCAGCCCGATGGGAACCGATCCGGGAGGTCAAAGAAGCCTTGGAGATCCCCGTCATCGGCAATGGCGATGTGGCAACTAAAGTCGATATCCAGCGCATCAAAGCGGAGACAAATTGTGACGCTGTGATGATCGGGCGCGCGGCGGTCGGCAACCCCTGGATTTTTAGCCGTATGGACCGGGAAGAAGTCACTGACACGCTGGTTTTAAAGACCATCCGGCAACATTTGGACGCCATGCTTGAATTCTACGGTGAGCGCGGGGTGATCACCTTTCGGAAGTATCTCAAAGCTTACCTGAAGCCTTATCATCTGCCCCAGGAACAATTGCGGTCACTCCTGACGAGCAAAGACCCCAATTATATTCTTGAAAACCTGAAAAACATCTTTTAAAATAACCTGAATAATGGCGCGAACAAATGAGGTGCTCGCCCCACTTTTCTCTTTCAGGCACGAAGATCCGATCGCTTTTATTTGATAGGAATCCTGTCATACGAAAAACAAAATGCATAGGTAAAGGTTTGTTGCGCCATACGCCGCCATGTGATTGTGGGAAACAGGTCAACTTGCGTGATTAATAGAACTGCGGTGGGCAGCCACAGAGGGCTGCCCCTACGGAAAAATTATTTTGTATTGCAAAAAAAATATTGCAAAAAAATGGCGGCTTGAAAATCCCAAGCCGCCCTACGATTCCGTGTGAATTGTCTTGTCAGGTACAGAAACTTGACCAACGCGAATGACCTGATCGGTTTTACTGTGTTGTCCTGATTCCTAATTCCTGATACCCAATACCTGGGCTTCTCATTTGCACTTTTAATCCCCACTGGTATAATATATACCTGTGACTGGTCCTGTGCCTGGTCCATTTTGGGCTGAGCGCTCGGAGACCTGCAAATAAAATACTAAGGAGTAGCAGTGTCATGGCTTTAGACAAAGAAATAAAAGACGAGATCATTGAAGAATACCAACGGCATGAAGGCGATACAGGATCTGCAGAGGTCCAAATTGCCATTCTGACCAAGCGAATAACGGAACTAACAGAGCATCTTCGTGCTAACAAACACGATGAGAGCTCACGACGTGGTCTTCTCAAACTGGTAGGCCGTCGCCGCCGCTTGTTGTCTTACTTGCGCCGCAAAGACTATCAAAGTTACCTGGCGTTGACCGAAAAACTCAAGATCCGCAAGAAATAATTATTCGTTCTTGATAAAACTGAGAACTAACCGCAGATTAAGCTGATTGCAGAGTGATTGAGACATGTGTTCGTCGATGACTCCGCGACGATTGATCTGCGGTCAATTATTTTAACAACGTAATCCGCAGGTCGGGAATTGAAAATTGCTGAGGAAAATCGCCTCACCGGTTTTCAGTCCCTGACCAGGCGGGCAATTAGACGAAGGGACAACTTAATATGCAACAAAATGCAAAGATTTACCGTACAAAACTCGGTGAGCAAGATATCATCATCGAGACTGGCAAGCTGGCTGGACAAGCCAGTGGTGCCGTGACAATTCGACAGGGAGACAGCCTGATCTTTAGTGCAGCCACCATTGGTGGCGCGCGCGAAGGTTTGGACTTTTTCCCGCTTACCGTTGACTATGAAGAGCGTATGTACGCCGGCGGTCGCATCCCCGGTTCATTCTTCCGCCGTGAAGGACGACCGAGAGGCGAAGCTGTGCTGACCGCAAGAATGGTCGACCGACCCATTCGCCCCTTATTCCCGGAAGGGATGCGCAACGAGGTCCAGGTGATGTTGATGTCGCTTTCTGCCGACACAGAGAATCCCCTCGATATTCTGTGCATCAACGCTGCTTCGGCATCCTTGATGATTTCAGATATCCCGTGGGCAGGGCCGATTGGCGCCGTTCGCATCGGCTACATCGACGGCGAACTGATCGTCAACCCAACCTTTACTCAAACTGAAAACTCAAAACTCGACCTGGTTGTAGCTGGGACCAAAGAAGCCATCGCTATGGTGGAATGCGGCGCAGATGAGGTCTCAGAAGAGATCATGGTTCAGGCGCTGGAATTAGCCCACCAATCAATTCAACCGATCATCGAACTGCAAGAGCAAATGGCGCGTGAGATTGGAAAGGAAAAGCGGGAAGTTGAACAAGCACTCCTAGACGAAAGCCTGATTGAAAAAGTAAATATTGCAGCCAAAGACCGCTTGGTCGAAATCCTCAGAAAACCTTATACCAAAGAAAACCTTTATGGCGGCATTAGCGAGCTCAAAGAAGTCGTCATTGAAGAAATGACAGCTGACCTTGCAGACACCCTCAGCGAAAGCGAATTGAAAGCACAGAAGAAAGCTGTTGGCAATGCCTTTGAAGAAGCTGAAAAAGCGATTATCCGAGAGCGAATCTTGGCAGAGCGAAAACGCCCAGATGGCCGATCTCCTCAAGAAATTCGTGACATTTGGTGCGAAATTGACGTCAGCCCCCGGGCGCATGGCTCAGGCCTGTTCACCCGCGGCGAGACCCAGGTTCTGACCATGGCTACCCTTGGCACTCCCCGAGACGCCCAAGAATTGGACAACCTGATCCCAACGGAAACCAAGCGCTATATGCATCACTATAATTTCCCACCCTTCTGCACGGGTGAAACAGGTCGGCTATACACCTCCCGTCGGGAGATCGGACACGGCATGCTCGCAGAACGTGCCCTGCGCCCGATGATCCCCGATGAAGCGGATTTCCCCTACACCTTACGTTTGGTGTCAGAGGTGCTGTCCTCCAATGGCTCATCCTCAATGGCATCCACCTGCGGTTCAACATTGGCATTGATGGACACCGGTGTGCCGATCAAACGCCCCGTTTCAGGTGTGGCTATGGGCTTGGTCAAACAAGACCAAGATTATGTCATTCTGACTGACATCCTCGGCATGGAAGATCACCTGGGTGACATGGACTTTAAGGTCACCGGGACCACCGAAGGCATCACCGCCTTACAAATGGATATCAAGATCAGCGGCCTGACGACTGAAATTATGTCAGAAGCCCTGGAAGAGGCTCGCAAAGCTCGTTTGTATATCCTCGACAAGATGTTGGCTGTGATTGACAAACCTCGCACGGAGATCAAAGACCATGCGCCTCGCATCGAAACCATCAAGGTGCCTGTTGACAAGATCGGCGCCGTGATTGGCAAAGGCGGTGAAACCATTCGCTCGATTCAGGAAGAAACCAATACCCGCATCGATATCGAAGACGATGGCACAATCTTTATCGCCTCAACCGATGGCGTGGGTTATAAAGCAGCTCGTGAACGGATTGAACGACTGACAGAAGAGGTTGAAGTTGGCCATATCTACACCGGTAAGGTGGTCAGGACCACAGATTTTGGCGCTTTTGTTGAAATTCTGCCCGGCCAGGACGGATTGGTCCATATTTCACAATTGGATACCAGCCATGTCAATAAAGTCACTGATGTTGTCAAAGAAGGGGATGAAATCACTGTGATGGTGACCAATATCGACAACCAGGGAAAAATCCGGCTCTCACGCCAGGCCCTCCTCGAAGGTTGGACCTTAGCAGAAGCCCAGGAACAAGACAGCGGTGGTAAAAAGAGCTCCAACAGGGGCCATCGTCGCCGCAACTAGTCGATATTAAGAAAATTCGACATTGATGTCGATAGATTAAGAAAAACACAAGCGGGTTCCAGATTGGAACCCGCTCTTTTTTTGCTTGTCATTGATGTTGATTTTGCACCAAAACTCAGAAATCCCAAAACCTAAGTGCCTGGTACCTAATACCTGTTTTCCTACTACCTACGTCCTACTTCTTCCCCTTCTTCCCCTTGCGCAACCTCTTATAGGCCTTGTCAAGCTGATTCATAATCTCATCTTCACGCTTGGCGATATAAGCCAGGATGGTGATCTCATCGCGCATTATCGCTTGACCCTCCACCTCCATCCGCTTAAGTTTTTTATTGCGGATCTTGGTCAGGGAATTCACAAAACCGGGGATTAAAATGAGGTCTCCCCCCTCCTCCAAACGAAATGTAAGGGAAACTTCGTCCAAGCGGTCATAGGGAACGTCCTCTGGCACCTCAAAGGCAGCCCTGACGCGGTTTCCCTCCAAGACTGCAATTTCCATCATATCCACATTCAAGTCTTCTTGCGTCTCCGAACTCGCTTCCAGCTTTATCGGTTTGATGGGTGCAACCCAGGAATTGTATAAGTCCGTTGAGATGCTCTTGGGGATTTGAAATTCTTTGAGCAAGACAATATGATTGACGTGATCAATCGAGACAGGGTAAGCGCGCAGCAATTCAGGCAGCAGCTTGCCTTTGAGATAGGTTCGCCGCTCTTCTTTGATGCACACGGTTTGGTAAGGATGCACAATCAAACCCACAAAATTAGGATTCACCATCGCAACTTCGGCTTCGTAGGTGATGGGGATACCCTTATAGGTGTTATAAAGGGTGATTGGGCGTCCTTCTTGCAAATGCCGGCGCAAGTTTGCAAAAATCATTTCAGTCGTCATATCTTCAATATTTAGCTTACCCATTCAGTTTCCCTTCAACACGCCTATTTTTAGCTCTAACTGGTCGGCAACACTGGCATTTCAGGACCTGGAACGCGCAATCTTTCAGCCAAGGCAGCTCTTAAGGCTGTGCGGTCATCCCAAGGGTATTCGATGGTCCCAAAGCACATCGATTGCTCATGCCCCTTGCCGCATAAAATCACCAAATCACCTACCATTGCTCGTTCAACCGCCATACGAATTGCCTGACCCCGGTCTGGCATCAGCCAGTAATCCTGATCCTTGTGTGCGCCGCCCCGCTCTGCGCCTGCTGCCATATCCGCTAAAATTGCGTCCAGGTCTTCCGTGCGCGGGTCTTCAGCAGTGAGGATCATTACATCTGCTAGTTTCGCCGCAACCTCAGGCATCATCTTGCGCTTTTCCACATCGCGCAATCCAGCTGATCCAAACACGACAATGACCTTTCCAGTTGTCAGTTCACGGCCGGTCTGCAGGGCTTGCTTGATCGCATTGGGCGTGTGGGCAAAATCGACAATCGCCAGAAATTTCTGCCCCATATCAATCAACTCCATTCGTCCTGGAACTGTTGGAATGGTCCTAAGGGCTTGCTGGATGCGATCGACCGGGACTTCCAAGCCGTAACGCGTCAGCCCAATCGCGGCTAAGCTGTTGTAAACATTATACCAACCAATCAGAGGAGACTCGATTTGGAAATCTTCGCCCAGGCCATGCACGTTGAAACGCAATCCGCTGGGACTTTGCTCAATCCCATCAGCCCATAGATCTGCACCCTTATTTAGACTATACGAAATCGTTCTGGCTTGAGTGATGCCTTTCAAGTAAGAATAAGACAGGTCATCCGTGTTGAGGACAGCCAAAGAGTCAACACCCTTCTGCGGATTCCCTTGTTGCGGCAACATCTCAAACAACTTACCTTTGGCTTGCAAGTAAGACGGATAATCACGATGATAGTCCAAATGCTCATGGGTGACGTTGGTGACCGCAGCCAGGTCGTAATCCACCGCGGCGACCCGTTTTTGGGCAAGGCCGTGGGAGGTGGTTTCAAGGACCACATGGGTCAGACCTGCATCGCACATTTGCGCCAAGTAACGCTGAATATCTGGTGATTCTGGTGTGGTGACGTGAAAGCCGGTGTCGAGGGATTCTTTGCCGACCACGGCGTTGACCGAGGAGATCATCCCAGTGGGGATGCCAGCTGTTTGCAGGATGTGATAAACCAGGTTGGTGGTGGTGGTTTTGCCGTCCGTGCCAGTGATGCCGATCGTGACCAGTTCCCCCGAGGGGTGATCATAAAAAATCGCTGAAAATTCCGCCATGACCAGGCGGTCATCGCCTTTAATTTGCACATAAGGCACCGGGATGTCGATATTGGGCTGTGTACCGATCACTGCTGATGCACCGTGTTCAATTGCAGCGTTAATAAACTTGTGCCCATCAACGTTTTCACCAACCAATGCAAAAAACACATCCCCGGGCTGCACCTCGCGGGAATCCCAGGCAATACCGCTGATGTTGGTGTCAAGCGGGGTTGAGACCACCTGGGAGGAAATTTCTTGTATACAAGCCAATAAGCTTTTTTGATATCTCTTTTCCAACGAGAACGATTCCTTTTCCGATAATAATACGTTGAATTTGGTGCGCTCAGATGCGGAGCGCACCCTACGCTTTAATCTTATTGATTTAATATAACCCGAACCGGGGATTCAAACAAGGGAGAGTTATTTCACTTAGTGTGTGCAGTGTGTACTGCCCTGAGCCCGAAGGCCGTGAGGGTTCTGCGAACCATTAAAATTATTGTAGGGCGGGTTGGCTGGATGATATATTATTATGAAAATTGATGTTGTTTTATGCAATAACCTTTCCTGAAAATGCTGCAACCCACCATTTTTGATTTATGAAATGCATTATATGGTGGGTTGCACCAACATGTGTTAATTAGATTTTCGTACCCAAATCAGAAGACGCTTCATTTCGTGATTTATTTAACCAACCCACCCTATTTTTTTTGACCCAACGCCTACACCTTTCTCAAGCATCTTAAATGGACCCAGCGGTTAAAGAAACTGCTGGGTCCAATCGTTGCAAAATCAAATCTTCAGAATTAGGCTATTCCGTCTTGTCTTTAAGATTCCTGCTGTCACTGAAGATCACTCTTCTCCTGATCAGGACAGCATGGAAAGCATTCATTAAATCCTATTTATCCTTAACATCATCTACGACAGTGCTTCCATTGTTGAATAATATCGGGAAATAGTAAATCCAATTTACTTGCTCTTGGCTAATAGTATTGGTTACAGTCACCTCCGCAATTGTTCCACTGATGATGACCGTGCCATCCACCGGGCTGTAGGAAGGTGTCCCAAAAGTCCATCCCGTAGGTGCGGTTGGCAATGTAGATTCACTAACCGTACATGTTGTGCCCGTTGGGATACCGGTGATCGTCTGTGATTCTCCTGCCGCGAGTTCGACCGTGCCGTCATGGGCTGTACCATCGTCACAATCGTAGGAGATTGTAAAGTCACCGGTAAAGCCAGAGGTTAGCGGATCGAAGACCTTGCTGATCTTTAGTTCACCCATGTTTCGGCTGATGGTGTTGGTGACAACGACTTCTGCATACGCAGGGCTGAGTTCACTCACCGTCACCTCACCCGTTTCGGGACTGAATGTAGATGTGCCAAACGTCCATCCCTCTGGCGCAGTTGGCAATGTAGGTTCCGTGATCGTGCAGGTCGTCCCAGTTGGGATGCCAGTAATTGTCTGTGATTCTCCTGCCCCAAGCTCTACCGTGCCGTCATGCGTTTCACCATCATCACAATCGTAGGAGATCGTAAAATCACCGGTAAAGCCAGAGGTCAGCGGGTCGAAGACCTTGCTGATCCTAAGATCACCCAGGTCTCGGCTGATGGTGTTGGTGACAACGACTTCTGCATATGCCGGACTCTTCTCACTGATCGTGATACTTCCAGTTTCAGGACTGATTGTGGGTGTCCCAAAGGTCCATCCCGTAGGTGCGGTTGGCAATGTAGATTCACTCACCGTGCAGGTTGTGCCGGTTGGGATACCAGTGATCGTCTCTGATTCTCCTGCTGCCAGTTCGACTGTGCCGTCATTGGCTATGCCGTCGTCGCAATCGTAGGAGATTGTAAAGTCGCCGCTAAAGCCAGAGGTAAGCGGGTCGAAGACTTTGCTGATCCTAAGATCACCCGTGTCACGGCTGATGGTGTTGGTGACAACAACTTCAGCATATGCCGGACTCTCCTCACTGATCGTGACACTTCCGGTTTCAGGACTGAATGTGGGTGTTCCGAAGGTCCATCTCTCTGGCCCAGTTGGCAGTGTGGGTTCAGTGATTGTGCAGGTCGTGCCGGTCGGGATGCCAGTGATCGTTTGCGATCCACCTGCAGCAAGTTCAACCGTGCCGTCATGCGCTGTGCCGTCGTCACAGTTGTATGCAATTGTAAAATCGCCGGTAAAGCCAGAGGTCAGCGGGTCGAACACTTTGCTGATCTTTAGCTCACCAGTTGCTATTTGCTCAAGCTCAAACGCCCCGATATCGCAATGGTCACCCTGCGGACGGCTGACGCCACGCTGATCTTCATCAATTCCTTCAGGACATGTAACCGCATCAATAGCTGGACTACCCGTTTGCAATGCCATCGTTAAGGTTTCACCAGGGGCATTCTTCAGTAAGTCGCCCAGCATTGGATCGAGTGGAGATTCAGCCGTCCCGACGTGGTCTTTTGTATCCCAGGTATTGGTCGACCCAGTCGGGTCACCAATCAGGTTGCCGCCTTGCGAGGTAAAGTTCCCAGATACATCCGGATACTCAACAGTAGCAGAATTCCCGGCAACGATGCTATTGAGAGGCCTTGCCGTCGTATCAGAAGTATTATAAATGACTATTCCCCCACCGCTATTCGCTGAATTGTCAGCGACAGTTGAATGGACCAGTTCGACTACACCCTGTATCCATACTAAAATACCGCCACCGTAATCATTCGCCTGGTTGCCTGACACCGTGCTGTTAATCAGCGTTGTGGTTGCTGGGGAATTCATCGTAGAAATGCCTCCACCACCCGTATCATCACCACCACCACTTTGGCTGTTGCCCCACACCGTGCAGCGGTTTAATGTCAGAGTCCCATATTTGTTTAAAATTCCCCCGCCAGATTCTATTGCTTCATTATTGGGGCCGATCACACAGTCTGTCATCACCAATGTGCTACGAGATCCGTTATAAATTCCGCCACCGTCTTGTGCTCGACCGTCTGTGATCGTCAGGCCGGAAATAAAAACATTGATTGGTTGAACACCGGGGTCATAAATACCTCTTAGCCAGAATACACCGCCTACATCACCACCTTCATCATTGTAAACGTAATGTTCAACCTCCCCTCCGCTGATGGTAAGCTGGTCAGCGCCTGGGCCATCGATCGTCAGGTCCTTGTTAATCCAAATATGACCACCTAATGTGATTGTGGAACCCAATAGGCTCTCAGCAAAGGTGATCGTATTACCACTCTCAGCGTACAAAATAGCTTCACGCAGGCTGCAGTGAGTCTCATCACAAGTGCTATCAACAACATCATTGTTCGAATTGACGACCAGAGATGGTACAACAGGCTCATATTCATAAGCGCCAATATCGCATTGGTCACCCTGCGGACGACTGACGCCACGCTGGTCCACACCACCCACAAGCTCTCCAGCACAAATCGCGTCATCTCCAGCATCGATGGCTGGTGACCCTTCTTGGAGTGCCATGGTCTGGGTCAGCCCGCCGTTGTCCTGCAGGTCACCCAGCATTGGGTCAATATTCAGGGCAGCACCACATCCGCCATCCCAACCGTCCTCCACCAGGTTATTGAGGTTCGTCCCAATCGTACCCCCATTGACATTGGCGCAGTCCTTACCCGTTAACGTATTAGCAATAATCGTATTGGCATAATTTAGTGTTCCATTTGGACCATCATTTGCCAGTGTGTAGGATGAGGAAGAGCTTCCACTGTTTCCGGAAAGGGTGCTGTTGTATAATGTCAGAGTTCCATAGTTGAATATGCCATTTCCCCGCGTTTCAGATGAGTTGCCTGTAAAGGTGCTATTGATAACCGTCATGTACCCGGTTTTAGATCCATCAGTAATTCCAGTATTACTTATACCACCACCAACGTTAGTGGCTGAATTGTTTGAAAATGTGCTGCCTGATACAGTGGTCTGTGTATTACTTTCACTATAAATTCCTCCGCCCTGTTGGGTGTTATTTCTTGCAAACGTACAGTCAGTGATTGTGGCACTACCTGTACCAGCAATGTAAATACCACCACCACCATTTGAAGCTGTGTTTTCATCCAGGATGCTGTTCATCACTGAAAGCGTACCACCATCATTAAATATGCCCCCCCCATACTGAGCGCCATTGATAACCAGGCTGCTATTCATCACAGCCAGGGTGCCAGAGTTATAAACTCCACCACCAAACTGACTGGCTAAGTTATTTAAAAGGACAACATTGTTCAAAGTCAGATCCCCCTGATTGAGAATCCCAGCACCGTTGCCGGTAACATTGCCATGGGTAATCCTCAGGCTGTCAATTGTAGCGGTAACACCACTATTCATCTGGAGTACCCTGTCCATATTATCTGTGGTAACCGTCACTTTTGATGACAACGCCGACCCATCAATGGTCACATTCTTATCGAGGGTCAACTGCGAGCCGAGGGTGATCGTCGCACCCGACAAGCTCTCAGCAAAGGTGATCGTCCCGCCCTCGCACACATCAGCAATTGCCTGGCGCAGGGAACCCGCCCCATCATCGTTGGTATTCGCCACCTCAACACTCATCGGACAAGTTTCTTGAGGTTCGAGCAACCGGAAGGCGTATGCGGTAATTCCCAACGTTCCATCCCAGGGCGTATCGGGAAACATTAATGCAAATTTTGGCCATTGACTCGGAATTTCAGCTTGAGACCAACCGAAATCAGAATCTGCTGGACCGTAAACCGACAACCAATAATGACCAGCCGTTAGTTCAAGCGGTGAATCAAAACTGAGTGTGTGGCGGTATTTACAATAATAATAACCATCACCGTTTTGTGGGCAAATGTCATCTTCTTCTCCGCTGGAGTTAATAACCTCCCTCCGAACAAGCACTCCTGGGATGTTGACCTCACCCGTATCGATAGTGTTAGCATAGATATCAAAAGTGAGTTCATTTGGACCTGCTCCATTACTCCACATGTCTATTCGGCTGATCGATGATGCTTCCGCCAGAACAAAATCTTCAGCAATTATTTGGCTGCCGATCTTCGATATAGAGGCTCCCTCCCCATTAGGCAGCTGTTCCCACAGAGGCGTCACCTCCGCGATGGCTGTTCCCGGCGATAAAAGCCCCAACAACATTGCCAATACGATAGTGAGATTTTGATACTTTTTCATTTTTTCTCCTTTTTAACCTTATTTGGAATGACATTTTTGAACAACAATATCTATCTATCTAAGAAAACAACGAAAATATCATTTCAAAGTCCTTCTCACCATCAGCTCAATCCACTTCCTTGTTTGATATTTTGACGATTTGATTTGAAATCACTTGAGCAAGATCAATAGAAGTAATAACCCGACTGCGTTTGCCGGATAGTATCAATACTTCATCGTTGGAAGGGTCCACACCAATTAGGAGCAAACCAGGTCGATTTCTTAATAGAGCCACATCCAGGCACTCAGGAGGGTCACTCAAATCGAAAATGATCGCTTCGGGATTCAATTCACTGACGCATTTTTCAATGTTTGGATCTTTGGTCTCAAGAAATTGCACATCCAGACTTTCATCCTGCTTCAAACAAGCACCCAGCCCTGCTAAATTGAGCGACTTGCCAAAGATGAGAACACAGTTCCTGATCGACATCCGATTCCTCTTCCAGTTGGGATACTACTAGTGTATAGGTTTTCGTTGGGAAATAATATGAACTTAAGTACAGTCTAAGCTCGAAATAAGTACAGTCTTTTTAGTTTTGTGAATAGTGAATGGAGAATGGTGGATGGTTGATTCGTTTAGGGTGAAAAACGCTTTCCAAATCTGCTGCCACTATGGAGGATTGGTCATTAAAACGCTGTAAAGATGATGACCAGGCAGCATCTTAATGTCTTGAAATATAATCATTCACAACCCCCATCCGACAAAGCCTTTCACCATAATACTTTAAGCTTTGACCTTTGAGCTATGGTCTCTCAGCTTTCAACTACGATTATTCAATCAACTATCGGCTTTGAAGTCCCCCAAATCATTGCTTATTGGAATTGAGAGATAGCGGGATGGGCTGAGGATTGCAGCCCATCCCATTGTCATTTATACTACTAACTATTTTGGCTTATGAGGTACCACAATGTTGCCACCGCCTATTGTTACCGCGTTCGTCGAGGCAGGTTTAGCCATCATCAACTTATCCACACTCCGCACCCAGAACCGATCGACGCCCGTACCAGGCTGGTTGCAGTCCTCAACATAGACCGAAAATGGATTTCCTCCGGTATTCACGTATCCGCCGAGTCCTTCATTTGCTTCAGAATCCCATGTCATGTAGGTTGCCTTGCCGCTGAAAGTTGCGATGCCACAGCCATTGCTGTTCTTAATTGCCAGCCCATCGAGCGCGTTGCTCTTAAGCCGTGAGATTGTGCCATCGGCATGATGGCGAATAATCAGCAAATTACCCTGGACGTTCTTAGCTTTCTTGTTGTACTTCATGGTGAATCCGAAGGTCGTCTTCTCAGTGGTGCCGGGCCAATAGAACCAGCCGCCGCCGGAGGCGAAGCCAAGACTGGGGTCATACACCGTAAACCCGTCGTAGCTCTCGCCGATGTAGTAGTCTCCATCAACTAAGGCGATAACATCGTAGGTGTCAACTGCGAGCGGTGCGCTGTTTGTGCAGGTGAAGGTCTTCACGCCTTCATAACCCGTCCCTTCAACAGCCGCCGTGCAATCCAGCGTGATCGCACCGCCGCCTGATAAAGGCTCCAGCTTAACTTTCAAGCCGGCGTTATTGATCTCTCCAGCTGCTGCCTTGTCAGCGGGTAAATCCGGAAGCTTTTCTATAACCTTCAGGACGAGTGTTAACTCATTAGCGGCAAGTGTACCCCCAGTTGTTGAGACCTGGAGCGCTGCAGGGTTATCGTTGTCAAAGGTGACGGTAGCGTTCTCCTTTGTTACAGTGAACGTACCTCCTACGTAGCTGAAAGTGTAGTTATTGTCCTCACCACCAGAACAGGTAATAAAGTAATCACCTGCCTGGTCCAAAATCTCACGCGTTGTCGAACAGGAAGGTTTTGTTGTGAGGTCATCTGGGTCATCACTCCCAACAAAGCCGCTGTAACTGAATGTAAGAGGCGGCGTTATGTCACTGTATTGAGCGGTCTGGTTGTCAGCAGTAACGATCAGTGTAGCCTGGATGATCACAATCTTCGCACTGCCGCTATCATCGTTGTAATTGCCGCTAGTATCTGTAAATGTCCAGTATGCGGTGCCACCGGGAACCTCAGTGAAGGATTCACCAAGATCGAGGGTTGTAAGAACCTCACCCTTCACACCAGTGCACGATCCTGAGGCGCCATGCGGATCGCCGTCGTAAACGCCGGTGTAGCCGCTGATCGAGCAGATCGGGTCGGCTTTGCCGATAACAATCTCGACCCAGCCGCTGTCATTATTGTAGTTTCCGCTAGTATCGGTGAAAGTCCAGCTCGCGGTACCGCCGGGTACGTTGGTAAAGGAGTCACCAAGGTTAAGAGTTAAAAGAGTCTCTCCCAGGACGCCAGTGCAAGTTCCAGATGCGCCGTGAGGATGACCGTCGTAGACGCCAGTGTAGCCACTGATCGAGCAGGTTGGTTCAGCCGACGTGATAGACCAGGAGCCATTCTGAGGAGTGACAGTAAAGTTTGCCTCTGTCTCGCTATTCAGGATCAGCACAGGCAAAACACTGCCTGAACCAACATCCGGTCCGACTGACGCTGGATCGTTCGTGCAGCTCAGGCCACCTGTGTAAGCGCCTGACACTGTACAATCCGAGGGTGAAAGGGCAACGCCATCGTATATACCGTTGTAGTCACCTGCTGCTATTGTGACTGCAGCTGGGGTGATCTCCCAAGAGCCATTCTGAGAAGTGACCGTGAAGTTAGTTTCTATCTCGCCATTCAGGACAAGCACCGGCACGACATCACCTGAACCCACATCTGGCCCGACCATAGCGGGACTATTCGTGCAGCTCAGGTCACCTTTGTAGTCACCTGCAACAGTACACTCTGAGGGTGGATGGGCAACACCGTCATATGTTCCGTTGTAGTCACCTGCTGTTATCGTGACTGCAGCTGGCGTGATCTCCCAAGAACCAGCTGAGAATCTAAATGCATAGTTGGATAAACCTGTGCCTCCGACTGCTGCCCGAATCGTTCCAGAGCCCACATTCGGTCCGACGGTTGAAGGCATGTTAATACAGTACAGGTCACCCGTGTAGACGCCCGTCACCAAACAAGCCGTAGGCTTATGGGATAATCCGTCATACGTACCGCTGTAGCTACCAGCATTGGCATCCACATATGCGTGCTCGATCGACCAGGAACCATTGATGCTGGTGATTGTGTAGTTAGTGAGACCTATGCCATTGACGGTCGGAGAAATTATCCCTGAGCCCACATCTGGTCCGACTGACGCTGGATCATTTGTGCAGCTCAGGTCACCTTTGTAGTCACCTGTCACAACACAGGCTGAAGGTGAGTGTGTTACACCGTCATATGTTCCATTGTAGTTGCCTGCTGTTATCGTGACAGCTGCTGGGGTGATCTCCCAAGCACCATTCTGAGAAGTGACTGTGAAGTTCGTTTCTATCTCGCCATTCAGGACGAGCACCGCTACGACACTACCTGAGCCCACATCTGGTCCGACTGATGCTGGATCGTTCATGCAGCTCAGGCCACCTGTGTAAGCGCCTGACACTGTACAATCCGAGGGTGAATGAGAAGTACCATCGTATATACCGTTGTAGTCACCTGCTGTTATCGTGACTGCAGCTGGTGTAATCTCCCAAGCACCATTCTGAGAAGTGACTGTGAAGTTAGTTTCTGTCTCGCCATTCAGGACAAGCACCGGTACGACACTACCTGAGCCCACATCTGGTCCAACTGACGCCGGACCGTTCGTGCAGCTCAGGTCGCCCATATAGGTACCGGTCACCGCACAAACTGAAGGTGAGTGGGCAGCGCCGTCATAGGTGCTGCTGTAACTACCTGCTGTCAGCGTCACCGGGGCTGGGGTGATCTCCCAAGCGACATTCTGAGATGTGACCGTGAAGTTCGTTTCTATTTCTCCATTTTGAACGAGTACCGGCACAACATCCCCCGATCCCACATCCGGTCCGACTGATGCCGGATCGTTCGTGCAGCTCAAGTCGCCTGTGTAGGTACCTGTCACCGCACAAGTTGAAGGTGAATGAGCAGTACCGTCGTATGTGCCGCTGTAGTCACCTGCTGTTATCGTGACTGCTGCTGGTGCGATCTCCCAGGCGCCATTCTGAGAAGTGACCGTGAAGTTTGTTTCTGTCTCCCCATTCAGGACAAGCGTTGGCACGACATTACCTGAACCCACATCTGGTCCGACCGATGCCGGATCGTTCGTGCAGCTCAGGCCACCTGTGTAAGCGCCTGTCACCACACAAGGCAAAGGTGAATGGGAAGTACCATCGTATATACCGTTGTAGTCACCTGCTGTTATCGTGACTGCTGCTGGCATTATCTCCCAGGAGCCATTCTGAGAAGTGACCGTGAAGTTTGTTTCTGTTTCCCCATTCAGGACAAGCGTTGGCACGACATCACCTGAACCCACATCTGGTCCGACTGATGCAGGATCGTTCGTGCAGCTCAGGTCGCCTGTGTAGGTACCTGTCACCGCGCAAGCTAAAGGCGAATGGGAAGTACCATTGTAAGTACCGCTATAACTTCCTGCCGTCGCTGTCACCGGGGCTGGCGTAATTCCCCAGGATCCATTGACGCTTGTTATTGTATAGTTGGTTAAACCCGTGCCGTTCACAACCGGGGTAATGATCCCCGTGCCTACGCCTGGTCCGACTGATGTGGGACTGTTCGTGCAGCTCAGGTCACCCGTGTAGGTACCTGTCACCGCACAAGCTGAAGGTGAATGAGCAGTACCGTCGTATGTGCCGCTGTAGCTTCCTGCTGTTGCTGTCACTTGCGCTTTGTTCACCGTCAGCGTAGCAGCTGTTGATGTTGCCGCTGGTGTGCAGTCACCGGTCAGGATAGCCTTGTACTGGTTGCCGCTTAGAGAGACGGCAGGCTTGGTCAGGGTGTAGGTGGTTGCGGTAGCACCAGCGATATTAGACCAGCCCGATCCGCTGTTAACTTGCCACTGCACACTTGTGTAGTTCGTTCCCGCAACGGTGAAGGAAGCATTCTGGCCGTAAGTGATCCCCACGTTATCAGGTTGGTCGGTCACTGCGGGCGGTGTGCAGGTGTTAATGCTGTTAGTGAAGGTGCAGGTCACCGTCTCTCCCCCGTCGAGGTCGATGGTGGCAGTGCGAGTGCTGAGGTTTGTCCCAGTCGTGTCAGCGCTTCCCTCAGTTGAGGTACATACAAGACCGGTGAGGGTGAACCCGGTTGCCTCCGCCTCAATAACAGTATATGAACCAAGGGTCAGCCCAGAGAAGGTCCGTGTGCTGGGCACGGTGGTGTCATAGTCGCCGTCCAGGGTAAACGTCCCCAGGCTGCCGCTGCCGCTAAAGGTGAAGTCATCCCCTAAATGCAATTCTGTGCTCTTGTTGATGACAATGGTACCGGCGCACAGGTCGATTGGGGCGGGGCCACTAACGGCAACAAGAATTGAGCCAGCGCAATATTTGTTGATCACACCTGGGTCACCATCCCATGGATCCTCCCATCGGTAGTTGGCAAGAATACCGTCGCCTGTTGTACCTCCCTTTATCACGCCATTCTTATGTTCAATCAGCCCTGTGTTATACAGGTGGCTACTTTTCCCCAGCTCAATCACACCACCAGAATCGTTTGTGATCACTGCGCCGTTTTCATTGTGAAGTTCTATCCCTGCATCAACGCCCCAAGCCACAAGAATGATTTGGTAGGTATTGTTTAAAGTACCTTCATTAAGCAGGGTGCCAGCACCCGCTGATGTGCCCATATCCTCACCGATGTACGTTATGCCCTGGTTATTAAAAGTACCGGTACTCTTATTCGTGAAAATGCACCCATCGGTAAGCCGGAAAAGGTAACGGTTGGTGAAGGTACCCTCGTTAATCAGGGTCGAATTTGATTCAGAGCATTGTAGATCTCCATAAGAATCGTTGTAGAGCGTCCCTGTGTTTGTGTTAGTGAGATTCTTTGCCCTGAAAATTCCCACATTGGTAATGGTGCCGGCGTTGGTCAGTGATCCATGCACGGACATGCTACCTTGTACGTAAGTGCTGAAATTTCTGTTGATATTGATAGCGCCATTGTTCACCGTCGACGTATTTGCAGCTCCAAAATAGTAGCCACCAGCCATTATATTATTTACACCGGTATTGGTATTAGTGAAGGAACCGTTCACGCCTGCTTGGGCGTAGGTGTCAAACTCGCCATTGACGGTTAGTGTAGCCGAATTAGTGAAAATGCTGTAGTTGGCAAAAGTAGCGCCGGTAGCTACTAAAAGAGATCCATTGTTGTTGAAGGTTCCAAAGTTATTCAAACCGCCAGTGGCTGAGGTCCTGTGCTCAATGGCTCCGTTGTTGGTAATCGTGCCGCCGCTGTTGGTCCCAAGGGTACCTCCCTGTAACGTGAGCTTTCCGTTGACCGTCAGCGTGCCGTTGACAATGATTTGCGTGTAATCATTCAAACCAAGCACATCCCCTGCCGGGATCGAGCCGCTGCTGCCAGCTGGAATGGTGCAGACACCGTTTGTCGCCCAACTCCCATTCAGCGGTGACGCGCAATACGACTCGGTCAGTGTGGTACTCACACCTTGTACGGAAACTGCTGGAACCACGGCTATCAGGATCAACACCACTGCTATCGCTATTTTTATAGCCAGCAGAGTTTTTCCAATAATAATCCGATTAATTGACCCTTTCATTTTATTACTCCTTTTTTTTCTTCCTAAAATTACGAGTAGAGATCTAATCTTTGTTTCATTCTGCTCAAAATCTAGATATTTCTTCTTCAACTGCACCTCCTCCACCATCCACTTTGTCCCTTTTCTTAACCCATTTGTCATCGGCATGGTTGGCAATTAGCTTGGTTAACTCATATGCCGTCACTACCTTGCTGCGCTGACCCTTAAGCACAAACACCTCATCACTGGAAGGATCCACGCCAATCAGCAGCAAACCCGGCCGTTGTCGCAGCAAATCCATGTCAAGATCAATCGGTGGATTGGTGAGATCAAAAATAATGGCTTCAGGACCAGATTCCGCTAAACTCTGTCTGTCATTTAAGTCTTGTGGATCAATAAAGACCACGTCCAGGCTATCATCCAGTCCCAGGCAGGCTGCCAAGCCTGCCAAATTCAAAGACTTGCCACAGATAAGCACACATTTTTTATCTGACATTGGATTCCTGATCTAATTGGGATACTTACAGTGTATAAAAAAATCAATTGAAATAAAATGGACCAAAGTACAGTCCAGGCATAAAAAAAGTACAGTCTTTTTAGTTTTGTGAATAGTGAATGGAGAATGGTGGATGGTATTAGCTAATCCCACGCTGTTGCGCTTCAGCCCCTAAGAAAGAGGGTTCGCATATGCTTCAGGGACTTCGTAGCTCATAGCTGAAAGCTCAAAGCTGAAAGGTAAGTGGACCGTCAGGTAGATTGGGGAAAATAATCTGATGATACAGAGCTTTATTACCCATCAGAAAGTTGGTCAAAGCGGTATTCCATGACCTAACCACTCAACAAAAAAATTCGTGGTTGATACAGGGAGCACACATCATAACCTCGTAAAATTTAGTCAGCCGGAAGGCTCTCACCCTATCTGATCTCTGACACCAGTCACTTGCAGAGTAGGATGCACTTTCCAGTTGCGATTTCTTTAGGGTGGTTTGGTTTATGAAGCACATAAAAGAGAATGTGCCTTGACCAACCCACCCTAAGCGACGATATATGTGAATGATGAATTGAGGATGGTGAACGATAAACTATTAGCTATCAGCTATGAGCTACATCCTATCTTCAGATCGATCAAATCCCATCCTGGCAGCATAAGCGATCACCTGTGCCCGATTCTCTAAATGTAAACATGTCAATATTTCCCCCATGTGATATTTAACTGTCCGTTCCGAGATGTTCAGTGATAACCCCACTTCACGATAAGTTTGCCCCTGGGCAACTAATGTCAGCACCTGTATTTGACGCGTAGAAAGTTTATCAGCACAAATGGTTTCTGGTTGGTCTTTAGAGCTGTTTTCTTCTTCTTTATCCTCGGGATATGGGGTTTGGGTCGAGAAAGCTTTAAGGATCTTCGCTGCTAACCCCGGCGAAAATGGCGTATGACCATCCTGGAGATCCCTCAAATAATCAAAAAACGCATCAGCATCTAAATTTTTTAACAAATAGCCTGAAGCCCCGCTCCGCACTGCTTCAAATAAATCTTTTTCTTCCTCCGAAATGGTCAACATCACAATCTTTATATCGGGCATCTCCGCTTTAATCAACCGGGTAGCCGCAACACCATCGCAATCGGGCATGTTGATATCCATCAGGATCACATCGGGTTTTAGACGTCGAGCCTTGGTCAATGCTTCAATACCATCATTGGCGATACCCACAACCTGAATACCCTCAGAATTGAACAGGTTATTAAGCCCTTCCAGAAAAAGAGAATGATCATCCACTAAGAGAATTTTAAGTTGGGAAAGTTTATTCATTTACAGGCCATCTTTCATAATCGGAACACAAACCTTTATTTCGGTGCCTTGCCCAGGTTGAGAAGTTAGATTAATCGTGCCGCCAATCGCTTCAGCGCGTTCCCGCATCATCGAAAGTCCATAATGATTTCTTGCAGAAAGTTTACTTTCATTGATCTCAAATCCCTTGCCGTCATCCATGACCAATACGCAGATAGATGTATCCACCTTTTCAAAATTAATTTGAACTTTCGTCGCATTGGCATGTTTGCGGATATTGGTCAGCGCTTCTTGCAATATTCTGAATAGTTGAACTTCAACGATATCTGGCACTTGTGACATTTCTAATATTTCCGATTTAATGATTTCTGTTTGTATTGTGGTATTTTTTTCAAACTCAACCAGATAATCATTCAAAGATCTCAGCAGACCGTCTTTTGACAAGGTCGACCGCATTCCTCGAATGGCTTCACGGACATCGACTTCCCCGTTGCGCGCTGCCTCAATCAAGCGGGGTAATAACTTTTGGGCTGAGATAAGATCCCCGCGATCAAGCAAACGCTGGATGGTCTGACCCTGGGTATCGATGAATGCAAAAACCTGGGCTAAGTCATCATGCAATTCTCGGGCAATCATCTCCCGCTCTTGCAATGTGGAAACCACACGCTGTTGTTCAAGGATTTTCTTCCGCGCTAATCGCTGATTGGTTACATCCTCCATTAAAAGCAGTTGCCCTACTTGTGTGTCTCGCCAATCCTGTAAGACGGAAAGGCTTAGCTGGTAATTGCGATCACCATCCACAAAATCCCAGCTCTCTTTACCTATTTCTTCATCTACACCTGAAGAATGCTGTGTATAACTTGGCAGCACCTTCTGAATAGCCAATCCTTTTGAATCCTTATTGGATAATTTAAGTATTTCTTCCGCAGTAGGATTGAGATTACGAATCTTTCCCTGATCATCAAGAACAATCATGCCAATAGGCAGTTGTTCAATCACCACCCGGCGAGCCAAGGTGATCGGCCCAAATATGTGAAAGCGAAAAAAAACAATCGCATACATCAGAGAAGTAAAAGCTATTCCCACCGCTGAATATTGGACGTCTCTTGGTGCTCTATCAGTGAGATCGATAAAGAAGAATAGCCGCATCATGATCTGACCAACCAAGATAATTGCCATCGGCCAACGGTTGTGTGGGGAGTGAATAAACAACCAAACCACAATAACCAGGTTATTTAGGAAATTCAGTAAAACATAAGCCAAGAAATATTTCATCACTGGACCGTGAATTACCACCAACCCACCATCAAAACTAAAACCCTCCCAAAATAAGTGATGAAAATTATTCGTGATGATTAACAAAATTGCTAGTGTAGGTGCAATTGAAAGGATGAATAAGTTGCGGCGGGTTAGCCAGCGTTTTGGCCAGGTGTATTCTAAGAGAAAACAAGTGATGGCTGTTGCAGATGGTAACTGAAATACCACCTGGAACTTTCGCCAAAATATTTTCAAGCCAATGTCGATCGCTGAAAACTCGAAAATCGCGCCTAAAGTCCAGCATAATCCAAAAATGCAGGCAAATGAAAAGGGTAAAGCACCCGGTGTTCGCCTGTGCCGAAAGCTAAAAGCAACCAATCCAACGAGAAGCAAACTTGCAAGAATTGAAGGCCAGATGTTTAGCGAGAAAGCATAAGGGAAACGCACTATTGACTCCATTAAATCAATCTAAAAAGATCGGAATCCTACTTGTATTATATATTAAAAAGCAGCGTTTATAAAATTAGATGGTGATTTTCTGTAGGATTATCGCAGGGTGGGTTGGTTAGATGATAAATAATTATGAAAATTAATATTTCGGAAGATAAATATCGATACTGAAAATTCTGCAACCTACCACCTATGGAAAATCACTTTGGTTCTTTTCCCACTAAGACGTTTCCCTTTCCAATATTCTTTATGATAATTTTGGTGCGCTCAGAAGCGGAGCGCACCCCACTTCTCCTACTTTTCCTCGCTTTTTTCAGATTCCCCTCTTGGTCTCTTCAACGACCGCCTGACCATCCAAAACACCCCAAATAGCGCTAACGGCATGCTTCCAAGGACCAAAATCAGCGTCCAGCGCGGAAAGGTATCCAAACGGACATCCAACCACAGCCCCCCTGCCAGCGCCAATCCTGCCACAAGGAACGTTAAGCATCCCACCTGCAGGGAGGTCCGCATTTGTCTCCCAGCTGATTCTAAAAGTTGATGATCCTTCTCAGGCGGTTGTGTTGTCATATTCCTTGTCCCATTCTCTACGAGATACTAAAAGTTCCCGGCACTATCCGTATACTGGGTCTCGCTTTTGAGCTGAACCCAACGGCCAAGCAAAAACAGCGCGCCCCACAATGCCAATCCAACAAAGCCCAGCCAAAGGGCGAGAGGTTGCTGCTGTCCCCACAAAGACGTCACCCGAATGGCAATGTCCACCACGGCGACGGGCACGGGTACTAATTCGTCCGCTGCTTCTTCGTAAAAACCAAAGGATAAATACACTTTGCCGGCATAATCCCCGACCTGTTCCCCAACCACCGTCCAGCTCGTATCCAGAGTCTGACCCAGCGCTAAATTGGCTTGCAACCGGCCCGCAGGGGCCACTGGCATCATCCCCATGCTGGGTTCAATCAACACCACCTGGGTGGTCCTTTCAACCTGGTTTGCTGGATCTTCACCTTCAGCGGGGATCATCATAACCTGGATGGTTCCCTTTTCCCCAAGGCGGATCCAGCGCGGCCAGGTTATGCGCAAATCATACGCTGCCAAGCTGGCATAATTTGTCCCCGCCGGACGGCCTGGTAAGACCCCGGCTGGAAGGTCTATCTGCACCGCGTCCTGCTGCTTGGGCCAGGTCGCCCACCCCAAATTGATCAGTCCCAGGATCAGAAAAATCAGGCTCAGCCCAAACAAGACCCGGCTTTGCCATTTACCTTGAACCGTACGCCGATCATTCATCTGAAAATCACCAATAACAACATCCCTAAAAGGATTCCCAGCGCAAAAACTGCGCTAAACAAGGCTTGATCGCTTGCAATTGCCCAATATAAACCAAAGGGCAGTAAAACCTCCAAAACCAACAATATAATCTTGAAGGTCAAATTAGCGCTGGTTATCTTAATCTTGGTTGACTTATTAATGGCCATAAAATATCCAATCAAAACCAATTAATAAAAAATGCAACCAGGGCAACCGTCGCGATGGTGATCAGCCCATAGCCCAATAGTTTACGCATCACAGTACCCTCTTCTCCCGAAAGGCCAACCGTGCTGCACCCAACAATCACTTTGGCGGGTGCCAAGACGCTACCCAGGGAACCGCCGGCTGTTTGTGCCGCTAAAATTAGGGGCACACTCAGGTTGAGCAATTCTGCAGACCGCTGCTGCAGGGCACCAAACAAGACATTAGAATTGGTGTTGCTGCCAGTGATAAAAGCCCCCAGCGCGCCGATAAAGGGTGCCACCGCCGGATAGACCGTCGCACTAAAACTGGTACTCAAGCCCTCCGCCAACAAGGTGGTCATGCCGCTGTGCAACATAATCGATGCCACCCCCACCATCGCCAAGATGCCCAGGCTGGAATTGACGCCACTGCGCAACACTCTGTTCATAATGCGCGGCAGTGACCCCACCTTGATCGTCCCAGTGGCTCTATAAACAACGTAGGAAATCAGGCAGGTATACAGCAAAATAGCCCCAGGATGGGCAAACACGGGGATCTGACGCCCAGGCCCCGCTTCCGTGACCCAGCCTAAATCCGTTGTTACTTCTGGGAAGTCCAGGGTAAACACCACCCGGCTCAAGAAAGCTTCCACTGGTTTGAGCAAGTTAACGGCAAATGCCAAAACCACCAGCAAGCCGTAACCAAACAAAGACAGCCACAAAGGCGTGCGGCGATCAGCGCCATCCGTTTGCTCAGGGTTAGGCGCTGCACCCGCCCCACGGTAAACCGGCAGGCGCACCAGCAATAAGCCCACCAGGATGCCCACCAAGCCTGCCCCAGTGCTCCCCAAAGTCCATAAGCCGTTGGTCGCCAACACATACTGCACAATACCCATCACCGAGGCTAGGATCAATACCGGGGGAAGCGCCCGTTTAAAGCTCTTCCAACCATTACCAATCACCGCCACCAGCATCCCGGATGGAAATGCTGATATCCCCATCAACAAGGCGGATAAGGGGGCTAATTCCTCGCCCGATAATCCCGTGACCGCCATCAGAGACTGAAAAGACGAGGCCAGGGAGCCAAATGTGACCGCCCACCCATCCCCCAGGGAAGCCATGGCGACCGCCTGGATAGGGGTGAAGCCCAAACCCACCAGAATGGGTGCACACACCGCCACCGGCACACCAAACCCACCCATCCCCTGGATAAAGGTGACCATCAGCCACCCGATCAGCAGCGATTGCATCACCCGATCATCGGTCAAGCCCGGCATGGCGCGCCCAATCAAGCGGATAGCACCGGCCTCCTGGGTGATGTTGAACAATAATAAAGCCGTCCAGATGATAAAAAATACATCCAGTGCCAGCAAGATTGCCTTGATCTGCGCGACCGCCAAAACCTGGAACCCCGCCCCAAAAAAGACGAAGGACACCAGCACAGCCGTCAGCCAACCCACACCACCGGCCCGACTGCCACCCCAATGGAAAACCAACATCAGCACCACTACCACCAATATGGGGGTTAGTGCTAAAAACCAGTGCCAGAGGGATAAGGATAAGGCCATAAATCAATAATTTCCTATCAAATCATTTTCTAGGCTCGCCAACCAAGCCAGACTGTTCTTCCAAAACAAATATCTCACCATACATCTCAACCGTTGCCGAAAGTACACCGGATGTGCCAGGCTGACCGCCGCCCATAAAAATGGTGAATTTTCCGGGCTCAATTGCCCATTGACCCGCATCGTTTAAACAAGCGAAAGCTTTCGGTTTCAGTTTAAAACTGACCCATTCAGAAGCCCCGGGGGCTAAACGTATGCGTTTAAACCCCACCAATTGATGGCGCGGGACCGGCACGCTAGCAGCCTCATCCCGCAGGTAGACCTGCACCACCTCATCACCTGTCATTGCGCCCGTGTTACTGACCTCACAGGTTACCGTCACACCCTCGGAGGGATTCAGCCAGTCAGGGCTGAGTGATAGGTTGCCATAGGAAAAGGTCGTATAACTAAGGCCGTAACCGAAGGGATACAGAACCTCACCCTCAAAGTAGCGGTAGGTGCGCCCTGCCATTGCATAATTTTCATAAGGCGGCAGATCTTCGACTGAACGATAAAAGGTCACCGGCAGCCGCCCGCCGGGATTATAGGTGCCAAATAGGGCTTCTGCCACGGCGCGTCCGCCCGCCTGACCCGGGTACCAAGCTTCCAGGATAGCTGAAACATGCTCCTTCGCCCAATTGACCGCCAGGGGACTGCCATTTAATAAGACCAGCACCACCGGAGTTCCCGTTTCGTAGACAGCCTTCAAGAGAGATTCCTGTTCACCAGGTAACCGCAGATCTGCCCGATCGCCTCGACTGGCACCGCCTTCAGGCGTGCCTTCTGTCTGCCCCTCCTCACCTTCAATTTGCTGCGAAAGCCCAAGAACCACCACCGCTACATCCGCTTGAGATGCAGCGGCCACAGCGTCTTCAAAACCTGCTTGCCCAGGAGCAAAGATATCGCACCCGGGTGCAAAATCCACCATAGTGGAAGGTGAAACCAGCGTCCGAATCCCGCCTAAAACCGTGATCGACTCAGCCGGCGTGCCGGCATAATTGCCGCGCAGCACCAAGGGGTCATCGGCATTGGGGCCAATCACTGCAATCCGCTCGAGGTTGTCGGTAAGCGGCAAAAATCCTGCCTCGTTTTTGAGCAGCACCAGGGACTGCCGAGCCACCTCCAGGGCTAAGGCCTGGCTGGCAGGTGAGTTATTGGCTTCGATGGGGATATGGGCATAGGGCACCCTTTCTGGGGGATCAAACATTCCCAATCGGAAGCAAATGTTAAAAAGGTAAGTCAGCGCGACGTCGATATCTCGTTCTGAAAGCAAGCCTTTTCCCACTGCAGGTAGGCAGTATTCATAGGTGGTCCCACAATTCAGATTACATCCCGCCCTGACAGCGAGGGCTACCGCATCAACCGCCGTCTCCACAATCTTGTGCCCCTGATAAATATCCTCAATGGCACCACAATCGGAGCTTACATAGCCGTCAAAACCCCATTGATATCTTAAGGTTTGGGTCAAAAGCTTGGGACTGGCACAGCAGGGCACGCCGTTCACCCGGTTGTAAGCCCCCATCACGCCAGCTACCTTTGCCTCTCGCACCAGGCTTTCAAATGCCGGCAGGTAAGTCATCGCCAGATCACGTTCAGACACCTGCGCGTCAAACTGATGGCGTTCAGCCTCCGGACCGCTGTGAACAGCGAAATGTTTGGCGCAGGCGGCAGCCTTTAGATAGTGCGGATGCTCACCCTGCAAACCGCGCACAAATTGGATCCCCAATTGAGCGGTCAGATATGGATCTTCACCGTACGTCTCCTGCCCGCGACCCCAACGTGGATCGCGAAAGATGTTGATGTTCGGGGACCAAAAGGTAAGGCCAATTTGAGATGTATTCGTTCCTTGATTTAGCGCATGATGATACTTAGCCCGTGCCTCATCCGAGATGGCATCCGCCATCCGGTAGACCAGGTCGATGTTCCAGGTGGCTGCAATCCCAATCGCCTGGGGGAAGACCGTCGCCAGCCCCGCCCGGGCGACGCCATGCAGCGCTTCATTCCACCAGTTGTAGGCCGGCACACCCAATCGGTCAATGGCGGGGCTATCGGCCATCATCTGTGAGACCTTTTCAGCAATGGTCATCCGGGCGATCAGGTCACTCGAACGCGCCGAGACGGGCTGATCGGGGTCTAAATAGAGGGGCTTTTCAACTAAGGTATCCATATGCGGCTCCTGTAAAAATCACTGCTTATGATTATAAACGACAAAACAGGTTAGATGGATTTTAAAAAACCCAGGAGCAAAGAACCAGAAAATCTCCACTTGTGGACCTTCACAAGGTGCGAATAAATGGTAAAATTATGGAGCGTTTGGGGCAGTGGCGGAATGGCAGACGCAACGGACTTAAAATCCGTCGGTAGTAGTACCGTGTGGGTTCGACTCCCACCTGCCCTATATTTTTTATTTAAGGGGGGAAGTAAGAATTCAATTCCAAACATAAATAAACTATGCGTTAATGTCAGGTTAGGTCACAGCGCGCAGTGTAAAGGTGACCAAGATAGGCTATGCCCAAAATATTCTGAAATTGTGGAAAACTTTTAGAGAAAATTGATTCCCTTTATAATATTCTCATGCCTGAGCCCAAAAACATTCACAACCATAAATCCTTAAGATTACCTAACTATAATTACACCCTGGAAGGTGCATATTTTATTACAGCTGTCACTTTCCAGCGCAAATCTTTATTCGGATATATCAAACAGGGAGAGATGGTTTATTCTCCTGCTGGAGAAATCGTCAAGGAGGTATGGATATCCATTCCAGAGCACTTTCCAAATACCTCTGTAAACCATTTCATTATTATGCCAAACCATATCCATGGCATTATTAACATCGTAGGGACACGGCGTGCCGTGTCCCTACCTGTAATTGAGCAATTTGGTAAACCTACCTCAGGGTCGATTCCAACCATCATTAGATCTTTCAAATCTGAGGTCACACGAAGGGTTAATAAAATTCAAAAAACGCCAGGAAATAAATTATGGCAAAGTAATTACTACGAGCATGTTATTCGCAATGATAAGGAGTACGAAGCGATTTATGAGTATATGCTCACCAACCCTCAAAATTGGGAGGAAGATAGATTGTATGAATGATTTGAATTGTTTCCGTCGTCAATCTCATTCAATCTTAAAAGTAAGACTACGCGACATAGTATCGAGAAGTGAAGACAAGTCGTGCGCAAAAATGAATGCGATATAGCTACCTTGCCAAATTCTCACCAAAAATACTTGAAATTCAATTAATATTTTTGTATAATATTTATTAGAATAATATACATTATTCTGCCATCTACTCAAATTCCCATCACAGCTTCATCCCAAATAGGAAACTCAATTAAAAGGGAGGGTTCTATTATGAAACACCAAAATGTTTTTCACATGTATCGTTTAAATTTTCTGAAGTTTCCAACATTGAAGAAGCTATTGCTTCATAAACGGCTGATATTAGCTATCAGCATTCTAGTTGTATTCTCACTCATGATAACTGCTTTTAGTCCATCAAAACTTGATTCGAAACCCGCCGTGGAGCCATCACCCCGTTACTATGTCTCGTTCGCTTATGACGAAGAATCCAACCAGATTATTATTTTTGGTGGTTCTACTAAGTATCACCCAAACCAAAGTAGTAATAAAGAGACCTGGGCTTATGATGTTGACGAGAATACATGGACAAACATGAAGCCTGCACCTAAGCCCCGAAATATGGCGGCCGCCACCATGGCATACAATTCTGAATCTGACCGGGTGATTTTGTTCGGGGGATGTTTAGGTACAACTGTTTGGAACGAAACCTGGGCCTACGACTATAACACCAACACCTGGACTAAAATGTCGGATGGGCCTGAAGATCTTATGGGGCCCCGGATGGTCTATGATGAGGAGTCGGACAAAATGATCCTTTTCGGGGGATTGGATTTTAGCACATGGACCTTTCACAATGATACCTGGGCTTACGACTACGACACCGACACCTGGACCGAGATGCAACCAGATGACCCCCCACCGGCACGTAATTACCAAGCGATGACTTACAATGCTAAAGCAGATCGTGTTCTCGTTTCTGGCACTTATATTGATGAAAATGGTATGCCAACTAACGACTACAATTTGTGGGCTTACGATTATGACACCAACACCTGGGAAGTTTTTAATTCAAGTGCAACAAAACCATTATCCCGGGTGTACACCGCCATGGCGTATGATGTAGAATCGGATCGATCCATCTTGTTTGGGGGACTGGATTATCCCACATGGACCTATTACAATGATACCTGGGCTTATGACTATAATACCGACACTTGGCAAGAAATGAATCCCGATGTCAACCCAGGATACTTGGCATGGCATCACATGGTCTATGTCTCGTCCAATGACCGGGTGTACCTCTTTGGCGGAGATCTTTGTACCGATGTATGTCATCTATCCAATGAGCTTTGGACCTACGATTATGACACCAACACATGGGAGCAGTTAATTCCGGAACCATAATCTATTTTTTGCCTGCTCATAAACGATAAGACCTGCGCTGCCGGGGTTGTCCTGGCAGCCAGGTCTTTGGTGCGTTCATTTATTTATAGGTGAGTGCAAGATCAATTGGGGCATTTTCAGCAAATGCCCCCAATATCTTTGCATTTAAACAAGAAGGGTAAATCTTTGCGTTCTACCGCATGATTCTATTTTCGCTTGCCTTATTTCTTTAAGTTGGGAAAAAATATAAATTCCAAACGATAATAAGCTATGCGTTAATGTCAGGTCACAGCGCGCAGTGTTAAGGTGACCAAGATAGGCTATGTACAACAATATATAGACCCCAAGCGAAAATCCCCCTGCTCCTGTTATCTTTCAATTCCTTTTAAATCGTCCACTGGTCGTGCACAATCGCAACCAGGAACCAGATCCCATCCTCCTCAACGAACACCAACCGCAACGATTGCCAATCCATCCCCTCGTATTGTTCCTCAAAGCCGCTGAAATGATATTCTACAAAATAACTTCCCGGGTAAAACTCCTGGATGTTATTGAGGGTGTTACCCTGCCCAATCCGCATATTCAGCGCCACCGTTTCCGGGTTGGCAAAATCGGCTGAATAGACAAATTCATCATAATATCCCTCAAAGGTCAACTCGATCGGCTCCCCTGAGCCATCATAAGCGCCCCAGGTGTAAACCTCATCCGAGGTTAGCAGCCCGGGAAGGTCTTCCACCATGAAAACCAGGTGATCTTCAAGAATGGTTGCATAAGGGGAAAAACGCAGTCCCATCTCGGGATGGACAAATTCCGCTACCCTTGCCAGGTCTTTCTCAGCCAGGGCTTGAATGAGCTCCTCCGCCGTTTCCAGGGTTGTGAGGGGTTCCGTGGGGGCTGCCGTCAGTGTCGGGTTTGGTTCGGGGGCATCCGTTGGGGTTTGCTGCGTCGGGGTTTGGGCGGCGCAGGCAGATAACAAAAGAGTTACCAAGATGAACATCGTGGTGAGATTTTTCATTGTAAACACCTCCATGAACATGAAAGAGTTCCGATAGGATTAATTCTACACGCTAGCAGTCAAAAATCAAAACCAATCGTCCCAGAACCTTAACCGATCCCGATCAGTCATCCCTTGAAACTGTACTTTCCACGCCTTTAGGACATATTGACATCCAATCTAGCAATGGTATAATCACCCGCTTGTAATACTTGAAAAGTAATATTGGTTTTTAAGAGTCTTTTTTTAGCCCAAAATCTAATTTTTCAGGTATGATTGAATGCGTATTTATTTTATTCTTAAGTAACCAGGGACAACCGCAAGTTTTATAAAACCGCTACGATTGCCACCAAACAAAAGAACCGAGAGCAAATTGTTTGACCTGTCAATTAATAATGGTGTCTGTAAAACGTCCTTAAATCCGTTCCTGATCGCAGGAAAAAACCAAAGACCTCCCCGACCCCGAACGTTCCCCGTTTACCAGACATTTCTGCATATCAAAATCCTTTTCAATGTCAATTTCTAGGCATGGCATTTATTTTATTGGTTTAACAAGTGAATCAAACAGGTATAAAAATGATGGATCAAAAAAGAGTAGAAGCAAGCGGACTGATTTATAAGGACCATATCGGCATGGTGGGCATCATCGGCATCCCAACTCGGCCCGGTATTGGTGGCAACTATTTCTCCATGCTGGCGGATGCCGGCATCCACATTGAGTTAATCGTGAACCTTTTCGATGGAGATAAGTTTGACCATATCCTGGTCTGTGTTAACCGTGATGATGTAGATTCAACCTTGGAGATCACCCAAAAAGTCCATGAGGAAGTTGGCAGCCAATCTGTCATCCATGATCGTAATGTCGCACTGGTTTGCATATCAAGCCTTGATTTTGATAAAAGCCAAGTGATCGCTGGACACATGTTCAAGGCTTTAGGCGATAACGGCATCAACATCAAGGGCATCAGCACCTCATTATCCTCCGTCAGTTGCCTGGTTCACGCAGATGAACTCAGCAAGGCAGTGTCCATATTAAGACAAGCCTTCATCCTCCCCTAACAATCTTAAAAACGAAAACTCTTGGATGAAATCATGAAATCCACGCAGCAGCACGCCAATCACACAGGAAAAATAGTGCGGATCATCGGTCCGGTAATTGATGTTCGGTTTTTCGACCGGAAATTGCCCGCCCTGCAGACCGCCCTCACAATTCCCATTGACGATCGTGTGATTACCGTTGAAGTTTTGGAGCATCTGGATGAACGCACGGTGCGCGGTGTGGCAATGGAGTCGGCAGAAGGGCTGCAGCGTGAAATGACTGTCCACGACACAGGCTCTCAAATCAAAGTGCCTGTCGGCAAAGCTACCCTTGGCAGGGCGTTTAATGTCTTAGGTGAACCCATCGATGAAGGCGAACCCATACCGGAAGCGGTTGAACGGCAGGGCATTCATCAAGCCCCTCCGGCATATGTTGAGCAACAGCCTTCCAGTGAATTGTTTGTCACCGGTCTAAAGGTGATCGACCTGCTGGCGCCTTTTGTGCGTGGCGGCAAAGTTGGCCTTCTTGGGGGTGCAGGCGTTGGTAAAACCTTGCTGATTATGGAAATGATCCGGCATACCTCAGCTGTCCACGAGGGTGTTTCCGTCTTCGCTGGCGTCGGTGAACGAACTCGCGAAGGCAATGATCTCTATTTGCAAATGCAGCGTTCAAAGGTCTTGGATGACGCCATCCTGGTCTTTGGCGAGATGAACGAACCCCCTGGGGCACGTTTCCGTGCTGTATTCACCGCCCTCACCATGGCAGAGCACTTTCGTGACACCCAACATCAAGACGTGTTGCTTTTCATCGATAACGTCTTTCGCTACATCCAGGCTGGTGGGGAAATTTCAGCGCTCCTGGGCAGAATGACCAGCGCTGTCGGCTATCAACCCACCCTGGCAACCGAAGTGGGCGAATTGGAAGAGCGCATTGTCTCAACAAAAGACGGCGCAATTACCTCCATTCAAGCCATTTACGTGCCAGCAGATGATCTTACCGACCCTGCACCTGCAGCGACCTTTTCTCACCTTGATGCAACCGTAGTCCTTTCTAGACAACTGGCAAGCCAGGGCTTATACCCAGCTGTGGACCCCTTAGAATCGGGATCACGCTTGCTCACCCCCAGAATCGTCGGTGACAGACATTATCAGATTGCCTCACGAGTGCGAGAAACATTGGCAAGATACAAAGAACTACGGGATGTGATTGCCATCCTTGGCATGGAAGAACTGGCGGAGGAAGACCGACGTTTGGTCCAGCGCGCCCGTAAAATCCAGCGATTCTTAACACAGCCCTTTGTCGTTGCTGAACAATTCACCGGTCGCAAGGGCGTCTTCATCCCCATCGAAGAAACCCTGCGTGGTTTTGAGATGATTCTCGATGGTAAATTGGACGCGATCCCTGAACGTATGTTTTACATGACCGGTACCATCGACTCCGTGATTGAAGCTTATGAGAAATCAAAACCGGAAAAAACAGCACAGCCAGAAAAGGTTATCACAGCATGAAACAAACCATGCAATTGGAAGTGATCACGCCGGACAATAAAGTCCTTGATACATCGACGGACTCGATGCGTGTATTGCTCCCTGATGGTTGGTGGGGCATTCTTCCTGGTCATGCGCCAATGATCTCTTACCTTCATTCTGGTGTTGTCCACTACAGCAAAGAGGGGCAAACTCGTTATATTGCCCTCTATCAGGGCACCATCGAGGTCAAAAAGACATCTGGTGAACAAACCCATGTTCTAATTCTCACCTCTGCCGCTGAGGAAGGCAGTGATCTTGAAATTGTGCAGAGTTTGCTTGAACAACAAGCTGCCAGGCTTGAGGAACTGGCAAAGGAAGCCGATATCGAGTTCAAACAAATTCGTCTGGCGTTAGAAAAATCATTACAAAAAATTAACGTGACGGAAATTGGCTTATGAGTAAATCATTCGAAAACGATAAGTTGAAAAATAAGCTGATGCTTGCTAATGAGTCCCAAGAAGCACCCCCGCTCATAAAAGAGGATGGGGCATCTGGAGGGCTGAGTCTGCTGGCACGCGTGTCAACCTTATCCTGGGATCTGGTGATCCCAATCGTTGGCGGCGTCTTGTTGGGTACCTATATTGATAACCGCATTGGCAGCGAGATAAGATGGACACTAAGCCTGCTTGTTTTGGGAATCATCATCGCCTTTGGCAATCTTTACAACCTGTACATGGAAAACGGCCAGTTTGACCAAAACAAAGATGAACATCCAAACGAGGATATAGCCAATGATTAGGAAAAATAAGAAAAAAATTACCAAATTCCTATTATTAGCCTTAATCCTAGCCATGGCGTTGATCAGTTTTCAACTCAGGAAAACCCAGGGCTTTGAACCCGAACCCGTTGCCGAAGAAATATCGCCTAAATTGGTATTTATGATCGGCCCATTGCAGGTGACTTCAACAGTTATCAACACCTGGATTATGATGGTGCTCTTGACGGTTGGCGCCTTTTTCCTCGGTCGGTCCCTCAAAATTCGGCCTGGCATGGTGCAAAATGCCATTGAGTGGCTCTTCGAAGCGATTCAGGGCATCATTTCCAAAAATATTGGCACCAAGAACACAGCTACCTTCTTTCCAATTGTTGCCACCTTCACGATTTTTATCGGCACAGCGAACCTTTTGGGACTTATACCGGGATTGAATTCACCCACGATCGATATCAACACACCACTCGCAATTGCACTGATTGTGTTTATATCTGTACCTTATTTTGGCATCAAAAGACGCGGATTATGGAACTACTTGAAACACTATGTTCAACCGATTTTCATCATGCTGCCCATTGAGGTCGCCAGCGAAATCGCCCGAACGTTCTCGCTTTCTTTCCGCTTGTTTGGCAACATCATGGGAGAGGAGATCATCATCGCGATCCTCTTCCTGATTTCACCCTTTATTCTGCCCGTACCGATGATGCTTTTTAGCATTTTCACCGGCGTTCTACAGGCATATATCTTTACTCTACTTTCTTGTGTCTATATCGGTGGTGCTGTTAAAGCCCATGCAACAAAATAAATGATAAGGAGATTAAAATGGATTTAAGTACATTACCTTGGGATAAAATTTTCGTCATTATGACCATCTTGGTGGCTGGGCCCGGCATTGTCATCGGGATCACTTTTCCCGCCATTGGTCAGGCGATTGTGGCATTAAGTGGTTTAAAAGCCATCAGTCGTCAACCCGAAGCTGGTGACAAGATCAACAGCATCGTACTATTGTCGTTGGCAATGTTGGAATCGCTGGCCATTTATGTTTTAGCCGTGGTCCTAATTTTAGTGTTCGCCAACCCCATGCGGACCTTTATTTTAGGTAACTAAGGTTGTCGACACACGCAATAAATTAATACCCCTCAAAAACCAGGCGAGACGATTATGTTAGAACTCAACATCAGCACGATTTTGTTAGAAATGGCCGATTTTCTATTATTGGTCTTTATCTTGAACCTTTTTCTTTTTAAGCCTGTTAAAAACATGCTAAAAAAGCGGGAACTCGAGATCACACGTGAAATGGATGAAGCTAAACTTGCCCAGCAAGAAGCTGAAAAAGCCAGAAAATTATTCGAGGAAAAAACGAACAACATCGATGCTGAGGTTACTGCCAAAACCAACGAAGCCCGAATCGTGATTGACCATACCAGGCAACAAATGCTCCAGGAAGTTCAAACAAAAGTTGAACAACTTAAAATTCAAACGGAAGAGAAACTATCACAAATGCAAACCCAAGCGATTCAACAACATAAAGAAAAGCTTGGCGCCCTCGCCTCTGATTATGCAAAAGGGATCTTGTCGGGCGTCATTAACCCAGAGTTAAAATCGGCTTTCAAGGAAGCGTTTTTTAACCGCCTGCTTGCATTAGATCTTTCACCGTTTATCAAAGAGCATTTGCCTGGTGAAAAACCATCAGCGCAGTTGATTCTCCCAAGCCCATTAGAAGAATCAGAAAAAGAGCGTCTTGAAACCGCCTTTAAGCAAAACGCAAAAACAGAGGTCAATATTGCTTATGAGATTGACCCCAACTTGATTGCTGGCGGCATTTTACGCTTTGAAAATGAATTAATCGATGGCAGTATTCTGGGACAGATCACCCGCTTCAAGCAACAATATCAGGAAATGGCATGAACACCCACCCAGAACCCGATCCTTTTAGCGATCAAAAGCTTCATAACCAGAACGAACCCCTCCGTACAAATGATATTTGGGAGGAAATCGATCAATATATCCACAACAAGCAAAATTGGCTTGCTGAGATTAAAGATCATTTCGATTTGCGGACTCATAAGGACTTGAAAACGCTTGAAGGAATTGCGGAGGCAAAAGACTACGCCCTGATTACCGAAAACATCGGCACGGTCAAGAAAGTGGGCGATGGTGTTGCCATTGTTTCAGGGCTCAAAGGTGTGATGGAACATGAGTTGGTCTTATTTCCCAATGGCATCTATGGCTTGGCGATGGACCTCCATGAGTTTTATGTTGGCTGTGTTATCTTAGGGTCAGGCGAAAATATCCAGGCTGGTGACGTTGTCCTTGAAACCGGCAGGGTTGTTGACGTCCCTGTGGGTAGATCACTCCTTGGCCGAGTGGTCAACGCTTTAGGGCAACCCATAGACGGCTTAGGCCCAAATGAAACCGATGACTATAGAGCAGTTGAATTCCCCGCAACCGGGTTTATTCATCGCTCCCCCATCGATACCCCCCTGCAAACCGGTATTAAAGCCATCGATTCGGTTATCCCCCTTGGTAAGGGGCAAAGGGAATTGATCATCGGTGACCGCCAAACTGGCAAATCAGCTATTGCAATCGACACCGTCATCAATCAAAAAGGTCAAAACGTCTTTTGCATCTACGTTTGCATCGGCCAAAAGATGTCCACGGTCGCACAAATCGTGAAGACTTTTCAAGAATACGGCGCAATGGAATACACAACCGTGATCTCTGCCAGCGCAGAAGACTCACCTTCGATGATCTATCTTGCGCCCTACGCAGGCTGCGCCATGGCGGAAGCCTTTATGTATGCCGGCCAAGATGCTCTGGTGGTCTATGATGACCTTTCGAAGCACGCCATTGCCTACCGACAACTTTCCCTGCTTCTCGAACGCCCTGCAGGGCGCGAAGCCTACCCTGGCGACATCTTTTATTTGCACTCAAGATTGCTAGAAAGGTCAGCCAATATTTCAAAGAAAAAAGGCGGCGGCAGCATGACCGCGCTCCCCGTTGTTGAAACCCAAGCCGGGAATATCTCTGCTTATATTCCCACCAACCTGATTTCCATTACTGATGGGCAAATTTACCTCAGCACAAAGTTATTCGATGAGGGCATCTTACCTGCCATTGATATTGGCCTCTCCGTCTCACGAGTGGGCGGCTCTGCTCAAAATGACGCCATGCGGGAGGTCTCCAAAGATCTTGCCCTCGACGTTGCCCAATACCTTGAACTGCGTGTATTTTCGAGGTTTGGAACGGAGTTAGACTATGAAACGCGGCATCAACTGGAACGGGGCGAGAAAATTCGCACAATCTTAACGCAACCGCAATACGAACCCTTACCGATAGCCCACCAAATTTCCATCATCTACGCAGCCACAGAAGGTTACTTGGATAAAGTGCCCTTAGAAAAAATTTCTGAATTTGAACGGCTGCTGGTAAAACACCTCAAACAATTTCATGCAGGCTTACTGATGGAGTTTTCTGCTGGACATTGGGACACAACCCTAGAAAATGAATTAAAAAAAGCTCTGGAAAATCTGATTAATAAGTTGTTTGAATCGGGGTTCTTGCAAGAAGTTGAGGAGATCGAAATTTAATGCAGTCGATCATTGAAATCGAATCCCGCCTCAAGGGGATGGATGATATCAAGCATCTCTTGCGTTCTGTCAGGGCGATGTCAGCCATTCGCTGGCGGAGAGCAAAAAAACACCTTGAAATGGCCCAGCAGTTCACAAATCTCGTTGACGATCAATTAGGGATGATATTCGCAAAGTTTGGATCTTCAATCTCTGAAGAAATTGCGCATCAAGGCGACTCAAAGTCTGGGAAAAAGATCGTTGGACTCATAACTTTAACCTCAGACCGCGGTTTATGCGGCAATTTCAACACGGGCTTGGTCTCAAAAGCCTTTTTCGTCGAGGATATCCTCAATAGGAAAAACAAAGAGGTCAGGATAATTTCACTGGGCGGTTATGGCGAACGGATGTTTCGCGAGGCTGGTTATGACATTCTCTATTCTGAAAAAATCCCCAGGGCGCAAGCCGTCTCCTATGTCAACATTCGCAAAGCCCTCAACCACATCCGTGGTCTTTACGAATCAAGGGTGATCGATGAGTTAAATATCCTTTACAACCAGTTCAATTACTTCGGCTCTTACACACCCAAATCTGTCCAGATCCTGCCGCCGCAATTCAGCGAAATCAGCCAGGAACCCCAACGCGATAGTGAAAACCTGATCATCAATTGTGATCCCGAAGAATTGAAGACGTTTTTAGTCTGGGAACACCTTGCCTCAAGGTTATACTTGGCATTCATCGAATCAACCATCAGCGAACACAGTGCCCGACTCCAAACCATGGATTCTGCCATCAGCAATCTTGAGGAAAGAGTAGCTGGTTTAGAGATTCAGTACCACACCATTCGCCAAGAAAAAATCACCCAAGATGTACTTGAAGTTCAAAGCAATATGCGAGACAGAAAAAAGAAACACGCCACCCCGTAGGTCTTTTCCCATCATTGATATAATAATGGCAAAATATCCATCATTTTATTATGGATATCATTTATAATTTTTAGACAAGAATAACGATCAACATTTCCACAATTATGGAATGCCAATATCAGATTATTACAATTAGCCTCTTATGAACCGGGATCATTTCAGACTTTGAAAGGATTATCATGACAGATCAAATCGCAAATGAAAACAAATACCATGAGCATTGGGCAAATTTTATCTTACCGATCATTTTAATTGCGGGTCTGGTTGCACTGCTAACATTTGTAGCAGATCAACCCATTGAAGAACTTACCTCTGTTGTTCCCCAAGAAGACTGGATCGCCAACATTGCGGGGTTTGTGATCGTCGCGGCAGAGGGGGGTGCTGCTGTGATAATTGGGACTGCTGTGGTCACAGGAATCATTAGTTATTTTAAACATCTTTTTGATCCTATGGATCGTCAAATTAATTCAACAGAGCGCATTCGACTACGGATGGGACATATGCTCAACTTAGGCCTTGAGTTCGCCATGGCTAGCGACATCCTTAGATTAGCGGTCTCCCCCTCGACAGGTGACGTGATCATCCTGTTGGCCATTGTTCTGCTCAGGATTCTGCTAAACTACTTCTTAGAGCGCGAAATTCGCTCCTCCCAGGAATTTTGCGGCCCTGGCGACTATATCACCGATTTCGATGAATAAAACCTTGAATATGTCTGATAAATTGCTGGCAGGAGATCCCTCCTTTAAAAAAACCGTTGATTTTATCGCATACGTTGATAAACTCAAGTCGGTCATCCGCCAAAATGGTCTGCATGATGATTCCCGGGCGGAAAATACCGCTGAGCACAGCTGGCATGCCGCACTGAGCGCGGTGCTACTAGAACCTTACGCCAATTTCCCGGTCGATATTGATAAGGTCAGCAAAATGCTGCTCATCCACGACCTGATCGAAATTGAAGCAGGGGATACCTTTGTCTATAATGATGAAGCATTAGCCCAACAGGAGCAAGCAGAACAAACAGCCTCTCATATTGTGTTCGGCCAATTACCTCCTGATCAGGGAGAAGAACTCAAGAGCCTATGGGATGAATTTGAAGCCCGGCAAACGCCCGAAGCAAAATTTGCCAAGGCTGTCGACCGTTTTTTGCCCCTGTTTAGCAACTTCCACAATAAGGGTTATTCCTGGCGCATCCATGATGTTTCGCAAAGCCAGGTGAGGAATATTTGTCACATCATTGAAGATGGTTCGGCTATATTATGGGACCTGACCGAAAAGATGATCGATGATGCTGTTGAGCAAGGGTTTCTCAAACCGTAATATTTTTCTTTTTGTAGGGTGTGCGGGGATTTTCCGCGCACCATTTTTTCCCGTGGCGCGTCGTGTAGGTTGCGGTTGGTTGCAGGATTAATCTACGTGACAAAAAGATTAAATATCTTTGTCAAGGTGTGGTCACCTACTTGAGAACATTTTTGTCGGGTTGGAAACCCGACCTACACAAAAGCGCATGATGTGGGTCGGGGTAGGAATGCTTTCTTTGAGGCCTGAGGCTGTGAGGGTGACCCCGACGATATTGTATAAAAATAAAATTAAAGATTCAACCAACGCTCGGTCAACTTGGGTAAATCCATCAGCGGACCCTGCTTAAAGGTGCAGCGCGGCAGGGCTTCTATGAATAACCTGCCGTATTTTTTGGTCAGAACGCGTTTATCCAACACCACCACCACCCCGCGATCGGTCTGGGTGCGAATCAGGCGGCCAAAGCCCTGTCTGAAGCGCAAAATTGCCTCTGGCAAGGCGTATTGATAAAAGGGATCCTCAAAGGTCTCCGCCCGTGAGGCAATAATCGGGTCCGACGGGACGTCAAAGGGCAGTTTGACAATCATCAACACTGATAAGGCTTCGCCGGGCACATCCACGCCCTCCCAGAAAGCACGGGTACCCAATAACACAGCCCGATCCGTCTCACGGAAAGTCTCAAGGAGCATATTTTCAGAAGCCCCCTCGCCTTGTTCGTAAACTTGAATGTCTTCCTGTGCTAAAGTTGGCGCCACGTTATTTGAAGTCCGCTGAAGCTGCGCATAAGAGGTAAACAAAGCCAGCATCCGCCCACCAGAAGCTTTGGCGACTTCGGAAATAGCGATTTCAACAGCCCGTTGATGACCGTTGTAATTGGAAGGCTCCGGGATGTCGGAAACCACATAAACCAGGGCAGAAGTTTCGTAATCAAAGGGTGACCCGACCACCAGTTCATCCGCATCTTCGCCATTCAGGCGCTGTTTGAGGTAATCAAAACCCTCGTTCGTTGTCAGGGTGGCTGAGGTCAGGATCACCGATTCCTTTTGATACCAAAGATATTTCTCCATCAACTGGCCAATGTGCAGCGGGGCGGCGTTGAGGGTCACTTCCATATACTTGGGGTTGAGCTCCACCCAGTAAATCTTGTTCAGATCTGGGTCGGTCGTCAGTCCATTCAGGTTCTGCTGAATTTCTTCCAAGCGAGTATACATATTGCCAATGCTGCCCCACATATCCTCAGCTTCTTCATTGTCAAGGTCAGCTAATTCACGCATGGGGGTGCGCAGTTCCCGTAGAATAACTAATAGACTATCCAGGGTGGCGTTAGCCAGTTCCCAAGCAATTTCCACATCTATCCAAATGGGCAAAGTGCGTGTGGCTGGCAAAATCCTCTCCTGCTGGGGATAAGTCCCCAACGGACGACCATCGCGTTGTTCAACCAGAAAAGCTTCTAAAGCCTGATAGGTCTGATTCATCTGGCTATCAAATCGGAAGGAGAGATCCGCGGCTTTCTGAACCAATTGCATCAAAGTCGCCATCTGGGCGGGTTCCAGGAGTTCTTCACAAAGTTCCACAAAACGGCCCAAAACGCCTGATTTCACACCCCCCAATTCTCGAATTAACCGGGTGATATCCAACCCGCGCACTCGGAAAGACATGGCATTAGTCGTGGCAGATTCCAGGTGGTGCGCTTCATCCACGATTAGATAATCAAAGGGCGGCAAAACCCGATTGCCAGTGGCTGTATCCGCAAGGAGCAGGGCGTGATTGACAACTAGCAAATGGGCGTTTTCAGCAGCCATTTTCGCCCGGTAGAAGGGACAGCGTCCCCCCGTGCGCTTGAGACATACTTCCAACCGACATCCCTCATCTTCGGCTGAAAGCCGTGACCACACCATGCGGTCCACAGTCAAGTTCAAATTGATCTCTGTGCGATCTCCCGTGCGGCTTTCCAATAACCACACCAAAACCTTGCCCAAAACGCGCATTTCATGGATGTTTTCCGGGCCTCGTCGGCGCATAGCAGCCAATCGACGCGGGCATAGGTAATTTGAACGCCCTTTGAGCACCGCAGCACGAACCGGTAAACCCAAAGCTTCACGCAAATCGGGGATATCCTTGTTAATTAATTGATCCTGCAAGTTAATCGTATTGGTGGAGATGACCACCCGGGTGCTATTTTTCAGCGCCCAATAAGCGGCAGGGATGAGATATGCCAAGGATTTGCCCGTACCAGTGCCAGCTTCCACCATTAAATGTTGAGACTTGCTTAATGCGGTGGCTACCGAACGAAGCATATCGACCTGCTGCGGACGGTATTCGTAGGAATCAAAATAATCTGCAAACTTACCACCGAGGTCCAACACTGCTGCAACATCATCGATGTCCAATTGCTCACCCGCACTATCGGGGGCAAGCTCTTGGCCTTCCTCCACCACCGGTTGTTCGAACAAGGGGCCATGCAGGCCACCAAAGCTCTTTTTTGCTTGAACCGGCTCCTTAGCCCGCTGGCGTAAAACCTGCTGGAAGGGCCAATTAGCCTGCCAATCGAGGGGCTCCCCCATCCGGACAATTTCCGCTAAAAGGTCCAGGGGCAGTTGTTTGGCTTTCTCGATTAAAGCGAGGTAAACAGCATGGGTCGCTTTGGCATCATCTAACGCGCGGTGCGTGGCGGGCAATAAGACGCCCAATTGTTGCGCCAAGGCTGATAAATTATAGCGACTGGCTGTTGGCATCAGCACAGCAGCCATTTCGTAGGTATCAATCGCTATGTTTTGCTTCAAGGACCCCGCACGTTGTAAGAAGGTAAGATCGAAAGAGATGTTATGCCCCACCACAGGGTCATTGCCCGCAAAGGCGATAAAATCCGCCATAACTTCCGTTAAAATCGGGGCGTTGCGCACCATGGCATTCGAAATACCTGTCAATTGGGAGATAAAACTGGGGATAGATCGCCGAGGATTAACCAGGGTTTCCCAGGTACCCTCAACACGATGGCCGTTGAATTTGACGGCCCCAATTTCAATAATCGAATCCTCATCCGGATTCAGACCGGTTGTTTCAATATCTACTGCTACAATGGAAGACATATCCTCGATTATACCCGTTAAAAATCATCAATATTTATCAGGTTAAACCCCTTGACTCTCCCCTAAGAGGAGGATGTATACTAATGTCACTGAAGGCCTTAAGTGGTAAATGTTTGGAGTTACGATGTTAAGGATTGGCGAGTTCTCAAAGATAGCCCAGGTGAGCATCAAAACACTACGTTACTATGACCGGTTAGGTCTGCTTAAACCCGCTCACATCGACCGCTACAATGGTTATCGCTACTATAATCTCTCACAACTGCCGCGACTCAACCGCATCCTAGCGCTTAAAGACTTGGACTTCTCACTGGATCAAATTCAAGAGCTGCTCAAATTAGACCTAACAAGCACATCCTTACAAAATATGCTGCGCCACAAAACCGATGAATTGCGATCACGTATCGTCGATGAGCACGCCCGGTTACTGCGTGTTGAGAGCCGACTGATGCAATTTGGCGAGGACTTTGAAAAGGAAGCTCACCCTGTGATCTTAAAAACGGCACCCCACTACCTGGTCGCCACGGTTCGCAAGCGCCTTCCAGCCCTGTCCTATCTGGCTGATTGGCAGCGTGAGACTCTGCTAAGGATCCACCAGTGCCTGGCTCAACAATCTATCTCGTTTACAGGGCCAGACTTGCTGATCTACCACCATGATGAGTTTCGCGAAGAAGACCTGGATATGGAAGTAGGGACCATCATCCGGGAAATTGCCACTAACACTGAAAGCGGTCCTGTTTATGGCGACATCAAACACCATACCTTGCCTGGCGTCAATCACCTTGCATCAACGCTCCATACACAACCGAGCCAAGCTCTTGGTCAGACCTATGCCATCTTAACCTGGTGGACGCAAGCTAACGGCTTCCAACCCATCGGTCCCTGGCGGGAACTCACCTATGAACAGGAAAGTCCAAACAGAGAGCGGATGATCGAGGTGCAGCGACCGGTTATGAAAGCAATCGATTTCTATTCACAATTGGAGAAAAATACAATGGAACCTAAAATCATTTCCAAACCCGGTTTTACACTCCTCGGCTTACGTTACTACGGGAAAAATGAACACGGGGAAATCTCGCAGTTATGGGGTCAATTCAATCGCCGGATGGCATCTTTGGGTGGTTTAACTTACGAAACCGGGGATGCGGCGATTGGGCTATGTATCACCCCGGATGATTCACCACAAGAAGGCGCTTTTGAATACGTCGCTGGCCTACCGGTCAGTAAAGTCGGAGATGTTCCCGAGGGTTTTGTGGTGCGGGAAGTCCCCGAATATACCTACGCTGTCTTCGCCCACAAAGGCGATCTACCTAGCCTGGGCAAGACTTACGAATACATCTATGAGACCTGGTTACCTCAATCAGGTTATCAGGTGGCAGCGAAAATAGATTATGAATACTATGACCAGGACTTTAAAAACTTTGCCCCTGACTCGGTATTTTACATCTACGTCCCTATCAAAAAAGCGTAAAAAAACGGCCAATCGTTACACTCAGCTTAGTCAACCAAACCGTAATAAGCTTGCAAATCATCTACAAACCCAGGCACAAGACCCTCTCCTGCGTGCGGGAGAGGGCAGGTGAGAGATACAAAATTTTCTATTTAGGATAGCCCCCTTATTTGATCGGTTTCCACCTTGAATTCTTCACCTATTATGTGTTATTATTATTATTATGACTAATTTTATCTAATTAGGAGATATTACAATGAAAACCGATTATTTTGCCGACCCCTATACCCAAACCATGATCCAAAATATGCCAGAAAAGACTGGTAAATCGCTGGACGAATGGTTTGATGCCCTCGAAGAGAAAAATCTGAGCAAACACAGTGACATTATGGCCTTCATCAAAGGTGACCACGGGGTCACACATGGCTTCGCCAACACTATTGCCCTGCTCTACCGCCAGATGACAGAAGGCTGTCCGCCCTCAGAAGCGTCCTTGATCAAAGATCAATATGCCAAGAAAATGAACCTCAAACCCCTGTATGACCAACTGGTCACAGAAGTTGAATGTTTTGGGCCTGACATTGAAATTGCCCCTAAAAAGTCCTATGTCAGCTTTCGGCGTGCCAAGCAATTTGCCATCATCCAACCCAGCACCAAAACACGCTTGGATCTCGGATTAAACCTGGACGCAAGCATTGAAGCCAGTGGTTGCTTGATCAAAGGTGATAAATGGAATGGCATGTGCACGCACCGCATTGAATTGCACACCATGGACGACATCACACCCGAAGTCATGGATTGGCTGAAGGAAGCCTACTTGGCGGCAGGTTAAATTCAAAATTGCCCCCCTGCACAACTGTTTGTTAATCTAGGGGTGCGGTGCAGCGCGGGCACTGCTTAAGGATGGCAAAGATCTCCCCCCCACAATAGGGACACTGGCGCAAGTGTAAGTCAGCGCCGCAGCGTGGGCAGCGCGAAAATTTACCGGTCAATTCCCAACCACAGTGAGGGCAAAGATCATTCAATCCAACAGACCTTCCAGGGCGCTGCGCACCGCCAACCGCCCACAAATTTGCCAAATTTCCCGACATTTTTTCAGACAAGGGTCCTCCCGAGGGCTAATGGACCGGTAAAATATTTAGAAGAAAATTCTATAGATCTTAATCCAATTTTCCTAACTTTATTTTATAATAAGAATAGAAATTATCAACAGGCTGCCATCAATTCTGAACGCTTAGATTAATGTTTGTTGTGTTGATTCCCAATGCTGTTTTTCACGCCACAATATTCATTAATTAAATTTTTAAGAACCCAAAATTGAATTGGATTGCAGTTAAAACCATTAATTAATTACCAAAATTAAACAATTGAAAGGATTAAACCCATGGCAAAGAAAATTTTAGTTGCTTATGGTACAGGTGCAGGCTCAACGGCTGAAGTCGCCCAGGCGATCGCCAAAGAATTAAATCAATTAGGCGCCCAGGCTGATTCACAACCCGTTGAAGAGGTTCAAGAAATTGAAAAATATGATGCAGTGGTGGTGGGAACAGCGGTGCGCGCTTTTCGTATACTGCCCAAAACCAAGAAATTCTTAAGGCGACAGCGCAAAGCCCTTCAGAAGGTCCCTGTGGCATATTTTCTCGTCTGTCTGACGATGGCGGACCCCACCCCGGAAAACATCCAAAGGGCGACCGGTTTCGCGAAACCAATGATGAAGATCAAAGAGCCCGTCAGCTTGGGCCTCTTTGGTGGTTGTATGAACCACGACAAACTCGAAGGTATATTTGCAAAAACAATGAAATCGATCCCAGAACAAGACCACCGGGACTGGGAGCAAATCAGAAATTGGGCAAAAGAAGTATATGGGAAATTCTTTGGTTAACCAAACAGATTTAACCGACATCTACTTTAACCAATTAAAGTGTCACCCTCACCTCAGTCCTCTCCCTCACGAGGGAGAGGAGGCTTGAGGTGGCTACAGTTTAGTGGACACGAGCCTCTCTTATTTCGAACTCCAATGGACTAAGATAACCTAATGTCGAATGGAGTCTTTTACGATTGTACCAAACTTCAATGTACTCAAATATGCTCGTTTTTGCTTCTGATCTGCTTTCAAATACGCCGTCTGCACATTCTCCTTTCAACGTGGAGAAAAAACTCTCCACACAGGCATTGTCATAACAATTGCCCTTCCCGCTCATGCTGATCTGACAGTTTTTCTCCCGTAATAAATCCAGATAGGCTTTGCTTGTATACTGACTGCCCAGATCGCTGTGATGTAACAATTCTTCCGGTGGGTCTCTCCAGGCACAAGCCATCTTCCAGGCTTCCATGACTAAAGCTTTCGTCATTCTTTTCTGCATCGACCAACCCACGATCGCCCTTGAAAATAGATCCAGGATCACTGCTAGATACAGCCATCCTTCTTTAGTCGCTATGTAGGTGATATCCACAACCCATTTTTGATTGGGACGTTCTGCGCTGAAGTCCTGATCTAGTATATTTGGGGCTTTTTCGTGCTTCTCATCAGCCTGCGTAGTCTGTGGATGCCATTTGCTCACTTGTTTTGGAACCATTCCCTCTTCCTTCATCAGGCGACTTATGCGGCGCCTGGAGGTGCTGATCCCTGCTTTTTCCAAGCTGGCCTTGAGCCGACGACTGCCATAGGTCTGTTGGCTTTCGCTAAATACTGGCTGCATCATTCGTTTTATCATCTCGTCTTCCATCGCACGCTCTCCCGGCTCTCTCCGTTTCCAGGCATAGTAGCCACTTCGTTGTATTTGCATGACTTCACACAATACTTTGACCGGATGCTCATCTTCTTGTTCCTGGATGAATTTACAACGCTTTACACGTTCCGGGAGAAAATATTCAAGGCTTTTTTTAGGATATCTCTTTCCTCCTTTACGCGCCTAAGTTCTGCCTGCATAGCCATATAGGCTTCCTTGCTGATGGTTTGTGATTCATCAAAATTGTCTCTTTGCCCATACTTCTGCATCCATCGAGAGATGTTTTGTTCGTTGATCCCTAATTCGCGTGCAATCTGGGCCTGGCTTTTTCCACTACTCTTAACCAGTTCAATTGTTTCGAGTTTGAATTCTTTTGTGTATTGTCTTCTGGGTTCATTTTCCATTTTGGACTCCTGTCATGCTAAGTATAACTTTTTGTCTCTTAGCTCGTGTCCACTTTTTCGGCACCACCCCAGCTTTAATTCACAGCTTATGAAAGTACGCATGATCTATGAGGCCAGGTTAAATCTCCTCTCCCTTGACCGAGGGAGAGGTTGGGTGAGGGTTACCAACATTTTCTTTTTAGGATGATCCCCAACAACCCATAATAAACCGTATTTTATATAAGCACAGTGTGACTGATTATCTATTGTCAATTTTCCTCACAAAACCGAGATATTAACAAGAAAACCCCGGTGGATGCCAATATCGTCATCCATCGGGGTTTTTCGAAAGGAGCCTCTAATCCAAAAGGAGAGAAAAGAATAAAGGTCTCAGGTCATTCATCGAGGAAATCTCAGATGATTGCCATGAGTATAAGCGATTAATATGATCAAGAGCTTAAGGAAATGTTAAGATCTTTTCAGCAAACGTTTAAGAATATAACAAAGCCTCTAATTCCATAGAAAAATTTACACATTTTCTACAAAATTTTGCAAATATAGTTTAGTTTCTAGCATTTGTAGGAGATAGTGGTGCTCAATATTTGCTCCTTAATAGAACCAACCCCTAGAATGACTTCCAGGGGTTGATTTTCTTTATTGTTTTTTATGAAAAGAAGGTCAAGTACTACTGAACTTCTTCTACCAGATCATTGGCGGTTTGGGTCAGATCCGCTAAGATTTGTTCAACTTCAGCTTGATCAACAGCATTGTACAACTGAGCAGCAAAATCACCTACCGTACGGCGAACCGATGACCAGGCTGGGAAGGTTTGTGGCTCTGATGGGCCAATGGCAGCCAGCGCAACACCGGATGCCCAAACTGGGTTCTCTTCAGCATAATCAGCCAGCAATTCCTCAGTGGAATATTGGGTACCATAATAGCCGGAAACACGAATCCAGCGTGCTTGAATCTCAGGTGAGGTCAGCCATTTGATGAACAACCAGGAAGCCATTTCTTGCTCAGGCGTGCTTTGGATCACACCGATCATTTGTTGGAAGGCGTTGACCGCTTGTTGGCCATCTGGGCCAGGTGCAGCCATCCAACCCCATTCATCGTCATTGCTTTCATCAGCGAAGGCTGCTTCATAATAGGGGGCGCCAGCTGTTGAGCTCATAGTGATGATGGCTTTGCGTTGTGCTTGCTCTGGGTTTGGATAGCTCTCAGTCTGCCAGACACAACCGTTCTCCTTCAAATCCAGAATATACATAGAGGCATCAATAGCCGCCTGAGAAGTGAAGTCATAGGCAGTGCCATCCTCATTAAGTTCATTACCACCAAAGGCATACAGGAAGTGCAGCCAGTTTGTGGAGCTTGGATAGTAGACCAAACCGCCGGTACCGGCAAAGTCAGCACCCTTTTCAGCGTTTTCAGCAGCAGCAGCGCATACCAATTCTTTCAGCTCTGCTGAGGTTTGTGGTGGCTCTGCAAAGCCTAATTCTTCCGCCCAGGTGTAGTTCAACACTAAAACGTTGGCTGATTGGGTCAGAGGATAGGCAATCCACGCGCCATCAGGTGTTGTCCCAACTTCCTTTAAGAATGGATAAAGGTCCGCCATTTCCTCTTCGGTCAGCCCATATTCAGGATCGCTGATGTAGGGATTCAGGTCCGCTACAACGCCAACGGAATACCAGTCCGCCAGGGCGTTGGTGTAAGCCATGACTACATCGGGTAGGTCACCGGATTGAATACCAGCGTTGATCTTGTCTTCAATATCACCATACTGCCCCTGATCTAGGCCATTTACAGTAATCCCATAGGGATTTTCAGCATTGAATTCATCGACCAAGGTTTGCATGGCCACGCTGGGATCACCCTCACCATAGACGTGCCAGTAATCGATCTCGACGCCAGCAAGAGGCGGCTCTGTAGGCTGCTCCTCGGTGGGTTCCTCAGTTGGCTCTTCAGTAGGTTCCTCGGTGGGTTCTTCAGTTGGCTCTTCGGTGGGTTCTGCAGTGGGTTCCTCAGTTTCTGCAGGGCCGCAGGCTGTTAATACAACAGCAAAAAGTAGGAATATCGTTAAAAATACGCTCAATTTCTTCATGTGATTTTTCATCTCCTTATAACAGGTAAAGTTTTGTTTCGACAAATATCCTCAATTTTTGTATTTTGTTCCGGATGAATCACCTCCTTACATATATTTTTTTTAGAAAGTTATAAAATTATCCCTTCAAGCCAGATCTGGCAATGCTCTCTGTAAATTGCTTCTGGGTGAAGAAGTAAATAATCAAAATCGGGATGATCGTGATAAAAGCCCCTGCCATCGTCAAGTTGATCTCCTGACCCGCCTCATCCACAAAGTTCATCAAACCAACGGAAATTGGACGCCAGTCGGGCGTATTGGTCACCAACATCGGCCAGGCCAGGGAATTCCAGGTACCGATAAAGGATAATACAACAATCACCATCAATGGGGCTTTTGATAACGGCAGAACCACCTGCCATAAAAATCGCAAGTGACCCGCCCCATCCATTTGGGCGGCATCGAACAATTCATCAGGTACCTGGGCAAAAAACTGCTTGAGCATAAAAATAGAGAAAATACTGCCCATGAAGGGGATCGTGAGGGCCGGCCAATTATTGATCCATGGGATGGATGTAATACGGCCCAACCAGGTCACTGTTAGGAAATTGGGGATGGTGAAGACCATCGCTGGGATCATCATCGTACTCAACATAGCACTAAAGATAAAATCTCGTCCCGGAAATTCAATCCTGGCAAAAGCATAAGCAGCCAACACACTAAAAGTAATCTCCCCAGTTAGAGTAATCAGAGTGATAAAAACTGTGTTAAGAAAATACTCTGAAAATTGGGCTGTCTCCCAAGCTTTCACGTAATTCTCAAAATGTAATTCCGATGGGAAGAACGTGGAACCTAAGGCTTCACCAAGGCTCATCAAAGACGTAGAAATCATCCAAACAAAGGGGATCAGAGAAATGAAGGCACCAATTCCCAGAACAAGATAAATAATAAACTTTCTACGAACATTCACACCAAATAAATGTGTCTTTTCTTTTGTTTTATCCATAAAACACCTTCGAACCCTGGGTCTTATTGTTGATGAAGGTCAACATCAGAATAATAGCGAACAGCACAAAGGAAAGCGCCGAGGCATAGCCATAGCGCAGTTTCTCAAAGAATTCAATAAAGATGGTCACACTAAAAGTGTCCGTCGTGCCTAAGGCTAAGTTCGAACGGAGCACCCAAATGGTGTTGAAGGCTTTGAAGGTACCGATGATGGCAATCAGGGATAGGAAATACGTGGTGGGGGACAGCAAAGGAAAAGTAATGTGGCGGAACACCTGCCACCTATTTGCGCCGTCCACCTCAGCCTGGTCGTTCAGTTCCTTGGGAATATTTCCTAAACCAGCCAGGTAAATAACAGTGTCATAACCCACATAGGTCCAGATACTATGCAGCATAATCACCGTCAACGCCAGGCTCGGTCCTGCAGCCCAATCAGGGATGTTCAAACCAACCATTTCTCCAAAGATTGTTAAGAGGCCTCGCGGCTCATAGAGCCACTGCTGGGGTGGAATACCTAAAAACTTCATAAACATGTTGACCGGCGCTGATTGCCGATTGGAGAACATCTGCTGAAAAACAGCAGCGCTGGCGATACCCGGGGTCACATAGGGGATAAAATAGATAATTCGAAAGGCATTGGACCCGCGCACATTTTGGAATAATAACACAGATAGGAATAGCGAAATGATCAGTTGGAATGGCACCGTGCCCAACGAGAAAAAGACAGTAACCTTCAGCCCCTCCCACAGGTCTTTATCACCAGAAGCAATTATCGTTGGAATTTCTCCCACCAGCAACCATCCCCCTACGATGAGGACGAGGGCTGCAATGATATGTAACCAAAAACCGCCATTGCTATCGCGTTTGCTGGCACGCTGCCATAGAAGCCAAGCCAAACCGAGTAAAATCATCCCGGCACTAATGGTGATCAACTGCGGCCAAATGCCCGGATCGGTACCATCTTCCATCGCCACCGCATAGGCTTGGGCAACTTGACCCTGGGTGTAATAGATCAAACCAATACCAACTGCTAAAGCTAAGAAGATTAAGCCAAAGCGAAATTGATAAGTCAAATTACGGCGATTGCGCCAAAGTCTGGCAATAACAAAGCTTACAACAAAACCTGCCAATAGCAGCCAGAAGAACAAGCGCCAGGCGGGTAAAACCGTTTCCGCTCGCAGGGCTTCCCTCAGAAATTGCATAAAGATATCTTCTGTCCGCTCGACACCCCTTAGCTTTTGCGCGATATCCAGCACCTCCGGCAGTGCCCGGTAAAACCAATTGAAGAAGGCGATCACAACCGCAGCAAATAATAAACCTGGTACAACACACAACCAGGGTTGATCATCATGCTCCCGCGCCATCTGGAGGATCTTTTTAATCAGGAAATAAATGCTGGCAAGGGCACCAACCCCCAGGAAAAACACCATAATATAGGCAAGGTTGCCAATCGCGTTGACATAATTTTTCAAGCCGATCATGTCCGTCCGCAAAATGCGCCATTTATGCAGGCTTACATAAAGCGCAAAGGCTACTGGGAAGATACCAAAGATAAAAATGAGGAGGCTAGCAGGAGCGATAAAGACATAAGCAGTAAGATATTCTCTTAGTTTTCTCCCCCGTCGGCCAGTAAAATTTCGTTGAAAGAAATTCTTATTTTCCATAAAGCTTCAAACTTCATCTAATAGGTGGTTAATTGATGGTCAAGACCGCAAAAAATTATAGCACACATCCAGATAAAAAATGGCTTCCTAATCAATTATACTGGAAAAATATGAGTGATCAGAAATTTTAAGAAACGTTTACACCTTATTAATTTGTATTGGTTTTTTCTCTAAAGCGGATATATACGGTAATTTAAAAACCTTAGATTCAACTCATAAGTGCAACAAAGCTGGTGGTAGAAAGGGTAAGCTAGAGTAAAATAAGGCCCCTTTTCACCATCAGAGTTGAAGGAGCATTTATGAGTTACTCACAGCTTACCCAAATACAAAGATACCAGATTTATGTGCTTAAGAAAACGGGATGTAATCAAACTCAAATAGCAGAAAACGTAGGAGTTGATAAATCCACAATCAGCCGAGAATTGCGACGAAACAAAGGGCAGAGAGGTTATCGACCAAAACAAGCTCAAAGAAAAGCAGAAGCACGTCGCAACAAAGCACATTGTAGGATCACTCACGGACAATGGACTCTTGTGGAAGGACTGGTGAATCTAAAATGGAGTCCGGAGGAAATATCGGGCTGGCTCCAAAAATATTTTAAGATCCACATTAGCCATGAATGGATTTACCAATATATCTGGAAGGATAAAAGGCAAGGCGGTGAGCTCTATGAGCATTTGCGCTGCCAGAAAAAGTACCGAAAACGCAGTCAAACGGGCGAAAATCGAGGCAAAATACCGAATCAGACGAGCATAGAGGAGCGCCCAGCGATTGTAGATACTCGAGAACGCCTCGGTGATTGGGAAGGCGATACGATTGTTGGCAAAGGGAAACAAGGTGCGATTGTAACCCTGGTGGATAGAAAGAGCCGATTGCTGAAAATGGGATTGGTCGCACAACGAACAAAAGACGCTGTTAAAGACATGGTGATTGATTTATTGAAGGGTTATCCTGTACATACCATCACCTTCGATAATGGTAAGGAATTTACCGAACATGAAGAAATCGCTCAAGCATTAGAAGCAGACATCTACTTTACCCATCCCTATTCTTCCTGGGAAAGAGGAACAAACGAGAACACGAATAAGTTAATCCGCCAATACTTTCCTAAGGATACCAACTTTAGGGAGTTATCCAATTTTGATGTCCAACTTGCTGAAAACCAATTGAATTTCCGACCAAGAAAATGTCTGGCATTTACACAGCCTATGGTATTCTTAAAAAGTCACTGTTGCACTTGATACTTGATTCTAAGAACTGTTTTTCTAGAATTTAATCACAAAAGATTGAAAGTGGTTTCGACCGTCCAAACTGAAATTTTCCACCTAAAAATTTTTTCTGTATGATCAGGCCTTCCCCTCTTCTTGTTTCTGTTGAAAAGCGTTATGAATCGAAGCCGTCAAATGGGCTCCCATTAACAAAATAGTCGCAGTCACATAAATCCAGAATAAAAGGGCAACTATGGTTCCCACAGACCCATATACAAGGCGATAACGTGATAAGCCACTGCTCAAATACCAGGTAAAGACGTTGTTGAGCAGCTCCCAAGCCACACCAGCAATGGCGCCACCGATGATCGCCGCCCGCTTATCCACTGAAACCTGTGGCACCCATTGATAAAGCGCCCAAAACATCAAAAAGTTAATCAAAATAGGCACCATAAAGGACCCAATTTGCCAGAAAAAAGTCTCGTGTAAGGCTTTGTCATTGAATGGAATATTGATCACTGGGATCAAGCCCGAGACGGTTGAAGCCGCAAAGGATAATAACATCAGAATTACCAAGCCTAAGATCATAAACAGCCCCATCAAACGCCCTTTTAAAAAATTGGGGACTGCTGCCTTTGGAAAAGCGCGATTAATGTTCTTGGCGATAATATTGAATGCCATAGTTGCAGACCAGGTTAAGGAAATCAGCGCAAGAAATGTCACACTGCCGCGCAATTGCAGCACCTGGTTGATGTTTTCAATGACGATTTCCTTCACACCAGGCAGAACACCTTGCAACATATTAAGCAGATTTGTCTGGACAACATCCCGGTCAACAAAAAAACTACCCACAACAATAATAACCAGTACCATTGGAAACAGCGAGAAGAAAATATAATATGCTAAGCTAGCAGCTGCCTCAGCGCCTCGTTCCTGAGTAAATTTTTGGACTGTATTTCGAATGATCCCTAAAACACCACCGCTGTATTTATCCGCCTGGTGATAGGTGGATTTGAGGGTATCTTTCGTCTCGTCTATGTTTTTCTTCAAGTTCATCATTAATATATTATGCTTGATTTCTGCAAATTATTGTTTAAATTAACATCCTAATTATACGCAGGCGTGAGAATTTGTACAATTTCAAAATTTTCAAGTCATCTTCCTTCATTTGCATATTTTCAATCGTGCAATCAGGCAAATCTTACCATTAACCAGGATTATATAATAAATCGCCAAACATGCCCCTAACCAAGCAGGTATAATTGCCGATGGAGCAAACATCAAAGGAGTAATTGTGGACATAAAAACCATTCAATCTTATTACCGAGCTCGAGGCTTACAATGGCCTGCCGCGAAGGATGCCCTGTGGTTCTACCTCTCAGAAGTCGGTGAGTTAGCTGAGGCTTACCTGGCGCATCACGAAGATGAACTGACTGAAGAAGAAATCGCCATGCTGCAGCGGTTTTCAGAAGAGGGCTTCCACGCAGATGAGATTGTCTCAAGAGTTGATGGTTGGGTGCGCAATAATGATCGTGTTCGCAAAGAGAACATCAGCAAAGAGGTCGCTGATTGCGAGATGATGTTAGCCGTTTTTATGTACAGCCTGACGGGGTCTTCCCCTGATGAAGCCTTACTGGCGAAGATGAAGGAAAAATTAGGAGATTTAGCAGCAGTTCTAGATCAATCATAAAGCTTTGATCCATATTTTTGAAGAATAAATTAATCACATCTAAGTTTCACTGATTTTGTATCCCGTCTTTTGTTTTTGGAAAGAAGCGGTTCTAAAGCTCATCCTCGGGTTATCCGAAGCGTCTAATTTCCAATTTCTATTATTTTTCATCATCTGCAGCTATAATATTAACAAGTCGTTTTATCAAAGAATCAGTCCAATTCCAATCAAGGAACAGGTCTGGTGACCGCACCAATCCTCACCACCAAGCTTTCCTTCCCGCCATTACGCACAAAAATGGTAGAGCGCACCGCGCTCATCCAAAAGCTCAACCAGGGAATTGAGTCTGGATTTGTGCTAATTTCTGCACCTGCCGGGTATGGGAAAACAACCCTCGTCAGTGCCTGGTTACACCAGATGAAGTTAAAAAACACCTGGCTTACCCTCGACCGGCAGGATGATGACCCTGTTCGGTTTTTAACTTATCTTGCTGCTGCGTTGAAGAAAATCGACCCTGCCATCGGCGAGGTTTTGGAAATTCAACTTCAAAATTGTCCCTTCCCCATTGTTGAAAATTGTCTCACACCGGTCATCAATAAGTTGAACGAGATTGAACACCCCTTTTGGCTGATCCTTGACGATTACCATGTGATCAATAATCAAAGCATACACCAGATCATCAGGTTCTTATTAGATCATAGACCATATGCTTTCCATCTGGTTATCACAACCCGAGCTGATCCACCATTACCGCTAAGTAAGTATCGAGCAAAATCAGAGTTAGTTGAAATCCGGTTGGCAGACCTTCGCTTTTCAACAGCAGAGACTGAAGAATTCTTTGAGAAAATCATTGGATTGAATATTTCCTCTGAAAATATCGCTATTCTTGAAGCAAAGACCGAGGGTTGGGCTGCTGGATTACTTTTTGCTGGGGTTACTCTACAATCCCGAGCGGATCTTGATGAATATATCCAATCTTTTTGTGGTACGGATCGATATTTTTTAGATTTTTTATTTGATGAAATATTTCAGGGACAATCAGAAGAAGTTCAAAAGTTTCTCTTGCAAACTTCCATTTTGGAACGCTTATGTAGTCCTTTATGCGATGAAGTAACTGCTCAAAAAAACAGCCAATCTATTCTAACAACCTTAGAACGGAATAATTTGTTTCTTATTCCATTAGACGATCGACGTGAATGGTATCGATATCATCATCTCTTTCGAGATTTACTCATCAACCGGGTAAATCAAGTGAAAACGGAAGATCTTTTTTTGCTGCACGCACGTGCAGGCAGCTGGTTTCTAATCAACGGCTATCTGGGAAAAGCGATTGAACATCTTATCCAGGCTCAGGACTTTGAACAAGCCTCAAACATCCTTGAACAAAATATACAAAAATTTGACTTTCAAAACCAACAAACGATACTAAGCACCTGGTTGGATCAAATCCCGCAATCAGTACTAATCCATCATCCCTGGTTATCTGTCTACCGGGCCTGGGGAAATTATTGGTCTGGAAATCGAGGAAAAGAAGAAGAATGGCTTGACTTAGCAGAACAATCCCTCCAGACTGTGACGCCAAATCAAAACCTTGATCTTAACCATATCCATGGTCATATAGCAGCAGTTCGTGCTCATATTGCGCTTATGGATGAAGATATCACCCGCGCAAAAGCTTACGGAGAAGAAGCACTCCTACGCCTTCCGATTAACGATGTGATAAGAAGCGAAGCAGCCATTGCCTTAGCAGGCGTTTATTGGGCTTTAGGGGATGTTAAAAACGCCGAAGCCTCATTTCGAATGGCAGTGGACACAGCTAGAGAAGTAAATTATGCCTCCATGGCGGCCGGGTGCATGGGTTATGTCGGCATTCAACTGATTAAACAGGGAAAGATGGATGATGCTAAGGCTGTTTATGAAGATGGATTAAAGTTAGCAATTCTCCCAAAGGGCAGTGAAACTCCTATGGCTGGATTCTTGAATATCCGGCTGGGTGATCTTTGGCGTGAACGCAATGTTTTACATTTGGCTAACGAGAACCTGACGAAAGGTTTAGAACTCTGTAAATACCTTGGACAACCAGATATTCTAACCGATGCCTACATTTGTTGTAGCCGTTACCAATTAGCAATTGGTAATCTTGATTTCGCAAAGACATGCCTTCATGAAAGTGAGGAGATCACAGAAAAAACAAAAATTGATCCGTGGATTTTATGCTGGTTGAATGATTTGCGAATCCGAATATGGACCTCTGAAAATAACATTGATGCGATTAATCATTGGGTTAATACAAGCGGTTTATCATTTGATCAACCTCTTAGTTACCAATATGATCTTCATCATCAAAACCTAGCACGTGCAGTTATAACAATTTCATCATTCTCAAAGGCTTACAGAATTGAAGAATCCGTGTTTCGACTTTTAGATAGGCTGTATTTCGCAGCAAAACAGGCTGGATGGGTGCACGAACAAATCAAGATCCTGATTATGGAATCCATAAGCCTTCATTGCCAGGATAATGCTGAGAATGCCTTAAACCCTTTAATGGAGGCTATCGTGCTTGCTGAACCAAGTGGCTATCAACGCGTTTTTCTAGATGAGGGTGAGAGAATGCATGTTTTGCTTGGGTTACTTGAAAAAGGGCTCCGATCAGGCGTGCTTTCCATCCCAAACCTTACACCAGAAAATGGGGAATTTGAGCACCCTGAAACGATCATAAAATATATCCACCAACTGACGGGCTCATTTTCAAGAGCTATGGCACCAGACGCTTCTGATTATATATCTACTAGAATCCCTGAGTTCAAAGAACACCTCATCGACCCCCTCACAGCAAGGGAGATGGATGTATTGAAACGCTTGGCAATGGGTTATCCCGATAAAAAAATTGCTGAGGAACTCTTTATCACACAGGGGACAGTCCACAAACATCTCAAAAACATCTACAGCAAACTAGACGTTCATAACCGCACAGAAGCCGTCGCTCGAGCACAAGCTTTGAGTATTCTTCCAACTTCCCCATAACCTATTTCACAAAATACCCCATAAAATACCCTTTTTAGGGGATGTAATTGACTCTCTTTTTACTTAATATGGAAGTACTAGAAAAGGAGTCTAAAATGTCTCGGAAAAAGATCTTCCAAATGTTCATTTTACTGGTGCTATTTATGAGTGTTCTTGTATTGCCGCAACCGGTCGTGGGCGAAACCGGGGTTTGCGGTAGCAGTGTCACCGTTGCGAGTGGTGATACACTGAGCAAGATCGCGAACCGCTGTGGTACCTCGGTCAATGCTTTGAAGTTAGCAAATGATATCAAAGACGTTAACGCCATAAAGGTTGGCCAGGTATTGCTCATGCCCGGTGCATTAATTGATGGGAATGGTGGCTACGATATTTATATTGTTAACCATCGTGAAACCCTTGGATTAATTGCAAAGATGTTTAAAACCACGGTGAGTCAATTGCTGAAGCTAAATCCTGATATCAAAAACGCCAATCTCATCTATGCTGGGCAGCGTCTCAATGTGCCTGAAAGTGGGATCACACCTCAACCCACCCCTACCCCTACACCCACACCGACACAGCCAACACCTTCAGGTCAGACCTGCACCGTAAAGAAGGGCGATACGATGTATAAAATTGCCGCCCATTTTAAAATCCCATTAACCACGCTGGCCAAAGCAAACCCACAGGTGGTCAATATCAACAAGATTTATGTTGGACAAAAACTCAACATTCCTGAAGTGGTTTCAACTTACGTTGTTGTAAAAGGTGATACCTTGAAGAAAATTGCGGATCGATTTGGCACAACCTGGCAAAAATTGATGGAACTAAATCCACAGATCAAAAATGCCAACCTGATTTATGTTGGGCAGATCATCACCTTGCCCTAACCATCAGAACATAATGCAAACAATTCAATTTTTAAAAGCAATGTCATCAAGATGAAAGCGACATACCATGATTTGGAATAAATCGCACAGCAAAAAAACTTACAAGATCAAAATTAAAGGGGTACCCGATTGCAGCCTACTTGATTGGAAAGACGAAATCGAAATCATTCCCCAAGATAATAGTGAAACGATTTTGATCAGTAACTTCACGGACCAACCAGCCTTACGTGGTTTTGTAGACCATCTTTGGAACCTCAATTTCACAGTCATCTCTGTTGAAAGAATTGAGAGCGAAACAAATTTATAAAATGAAAGAAGGTTACCATGAAAAAAATTATCATACTAACGATTTGCCTCTTTCTGCTGACCTCGTGCACAACGCCTGAAGGACAGTCAAGTCCTATCGGGGATGAAACTGACGACTCACAGCCCAATCTTCCAAACCCTGCTTCCGTGTATTGTGAAGAAAATGGTGGCGTTGTTGAAATTCGCACAGATGCAGAGGGCAATCAATATGGCATTTGCGTCTTCCCAGATGGCAGTGAATGCGATGAGTGGGCTTACTACCGCGACGAATGCCAGCCAGGGGATAGCAACCAACCAGGCGCTTATTTACCCAACCCGGCTTCTGTTTACTGTGAAGAAAATGGCGGAACTGTTGAGATCCGCACGGATGCAGAAGGCAACCAGACCGGTTTCTGTATCTTCCCGGATGGTAGCGAGTGCGATGAATGGGCTTACTACCGTGATGAATGTCAGCCAGGGGATAACTATTATCAAGGTGCCTATTTGCCCAACCCTGCTGCAGTCTATTGTGAAGAAAATGGTGGCACCGTTGAAATCCGCACAGACGTAGAGGGCAACCAGACCGGTTTCTGTATCTTCCCGGATGGTAGCGAGTGCGATGAATGGGCTTACTACCGTGGCGAATGCGAACCCTCAGGTGAAATGGACCAAGCCTGGATGACCTATCACAACAAACAAATGGATTTCAGCTTCCAATATCCAACTGATGCTGAAATTGAAGTTGACAGCACGATTGACACCGTCTTTGTCACAGGACCCGTTATCGACGACAACGCCTGGCCATCCTTCATGATCAGCTACCCCTTAGATCGAGAAGACTACCAGGTGCAAGAGGGGGCAGACTTACAAGAATGGTTGGTTGACCATAATCTCTATGTGGATCAACCGGCCGAAAATCGGCTTATTGCTGGGAAAACCGCCATCCATACTCGCTTTGCAGGCAGCCAACAATCCTTTGCCTACGACAAGTACTTCTTCGTCCACGACGAGCAGCTGTTTGTGATCACCATTGGACATGCAGGCGGCAAAGAGGATTGGGAGGTATACAATCGCTTTTTGGGTGGTTTCCAATTTGATGATCAAAGCCCTGAGCCCACCAGTATCCCAACGGCAATCCCCATCAATCCGGATGACTATCAAGGTTGGTGGACCTATACTCACCACACCTATGGTTTTTCGATCCAGTTACCCAAGGATTGGGTTGTCGATGAGACCACTACCTTCGACCCCCAAACGAACGGCCATACCCTCAACATTCACCCCTGGGACTTTGACGCTGAAGCATGTGCTTACACCCAAAATATTCGGCTAAGTTTTCGCAAAGCGGGCGAGGATGCATTCCTTTGGCCGACAGGGGTTGGCCAGGGTGAGTTTGTAACCCAAGGCACATTAGACATTGCTGATGGAGCCGCCATACGGAAATATCTGGTCTGCCCAACTGGAGAAATAACAGCCATTTGGTATCACACATCTGAAGAAAAGCCCAACATTGAAATTGAGGACATAGAATTTGGGATTATCTTTAGTGGGGCGCCATCACACTGTGAGCCCGGATACACCCTTGGTGGCAAAACACAGCTTGTGGGTGAAATGATCATCGCTTCCATCCAGGTCCCATAACAGGTGCAATGATGGGAACAGATTCATTGACCCCTATACATACTCAAACAGAAACAAGCGTATTGCAACGCTTGTTTCTGTTTTTGATTTTGTTTGGGTGTGGATTAGCTGTCCTTTTGTTTGGTTCTAACACCTTTGAAATCCTACCAACCAATAAGAACCTAACATACAACCTGGTTGTGTCATCTATACTCCTGTTGGCTTCGTTATGGTTTAAACCAAACCAGTCTTTCCAAAAATACTGGGAAATAACCTTTATGTTTTTTGTGGCCTCGGTCGTTTATCCAATCACCTGGGGTACAGCAGGTTGGAAAGAAGCCATTTTTTCCTGGCTGGGTGTGACTATTAACACTTCACAAGGCCTCGCCCTTGATAAAATCCTTCAAATGGTGTTCACAGTAGCCCCAATTCTGATCCTGATCCGCATAGCAGGATTTAAATTTGGGTCGATTTATCTACAGCGTGGGGATTTAAAAACCGGGTTGGGCATCGGGGCTCTGGTGCTATTTAACTTAATCACTTCTGCCTTCCTTTTCTTTGGCCTTCGATTTTCAAGCATTGATGGCATTTTAGCTGCCTTCCTGTATGGCCTTGTGTTTGCTTTCGCCAATGGATTTCTGGAAGAGTTATGGCTGCGTGCGATCTTTCTAAGACCGCTTGTGCCCCACCTTGGCGTCAATGGCTCGGTTCTACTGACCGCAATCATTTTTGCATCAATTCACGCTGGGGCGACTTATTTCTTACCCATCTCCATCCCCTTCATGCTCGTCAACACTCTCACACTGGGTCTGGCTTGTGGGTATTTGATTATCAAAACAAACAGCATTTGGGGTGCTATGTTGATCCATGCCGCAGCTGACTTCTTCTTATTCGTTGCCTTGCTGGCAAATGTATAAATCATTCGGATAATATTTGATGCCATATAAAAGAGGTAATACTTACCTGCCTGGGTACAAGCTAAGGCAAACCTCTACGATAATTCAATCTTTCGTATGCGCTGACTTACTCGTGCCCCATGCGGGTCGGCACAGAGGCCGACCCCTACGGATTATCGATGTCGCGTAGGGGCTGACCTGCTCAAGCCCCCCGAAGGGGGGAGTGTCAGCCCAACTTATACAGCTAAAGTACCTATACCTGAGCGGGTTGCAAGCTAAGCCCGATACCTATTATATTTCAAATGTAGGAGATTAGGGATTGACCTCTGCGGGTCGGCACAGAGGCCGACCCCTACGGATCATCGATGTCGCTTAGGGGCAGACCTGCTCATACCCCCCGAAGGGGGCAGTCTCTGCCCACCTTTTACATTGTTAATAGTGATTATTCATGGGTTGCAAGCTAAGCCCAACATCCACGAGACTTAAAGGCAATTAGACATTCAAAAAAAGTCTCCACGGTATGGAAGAATTCCCAATTATTATTAGTTACCCAACACACTCCCAACAACCAATTGACATCATGAAAAAAATCGATTAGACTCAATGCGGTTCAATAAATAACAATCGGAAAGGAGGCAGGTTAGTATGTCAGATAAATTTAGAAGAGTATTTACCCGATTGAATACCGCGCCTCCTGTAGGTCAGAGCACCTAATCGGCATTTTCTGATGCCTCTCTCACCACAGGTTAGCGCCTGTGGTTTTTCTTTTCCCCTAGAAGAAAGAAACAACCCAGCAATACCCATCCGACTCTTGTTGGATCTGTAACAATGCACGTCATTAAGACATTAAGGAAATAAGAAAATAAAAATGAGTACGAAACATAATTTTGAACTGTTTGAACAATTAGAGGATTTAGAAGACATTCCCCCTATTCGCAATGTCCCGGGAAAGCAACACCGCTACCAGCCTCAATCGAAAAACAAGCCTTCCACGAGAGAAACTGACAACTTATCGGCGTTGGCTGAAGTTGAAAATGGGTTGAACTTTACTTACTCCGCTTCCAAGCATGAAAAGGAGTGGTTGATCAGCTCTTTGAAAGAATTCCACCAACAAGGATGGTTTGACGACATTTTACGCTTGATAAAAGGTGGCGGTAAGGAGGCGTCCGTTTACCAATGCTTGGCTGATGAAACCCAAACCAACAAATATATTGCTGCCAAGGTCTACCGACCACGTAAGTTTCGCCAATTACGCAATGATGCCCTTTACCGTCAGGGTCGGCTTTACCTGGATGACGAGGGCCATGAGATAAGGGACGACAGAGCCCTGCATGCCATCGCCAAACGAACCCGTTTTGGGATGAGCTTGATGCATACCTCATGGATTGAACACGAGTTTCAGGCGATGCAGATCTTGCACAAAGCTGGCGCAGACATCCCCGAACCCTATGCCAGTGGCAACAACGCCATCTTGATGGCTTATATCGGTTGGGATGATATGGCAGCACCGACCCTAAACGAGGTCAATTTATCATTTAGTGAAGCAAAAGACGTCTTTGAAAGGGTGTTAAATAACGTGAGGATTATGTTGGCTAATGGGCGAGTGCATGGGGATCTCTCCGCATACAACATCCTCTATTTTGAAGGAGATATTTACCTGATTGATTTTCCCCAGGTGCTTGACCCACAGGTAAATCAAGACGCATACGTGATCTTTTGCAGAGATATTCTACGGGTTTGTGAATATTTCCAAGACCATGGTCTTCAATGCCATCCGCAAGCGCTGGCAGATGATTTATGGCGGGAAAAAGGTTTAACCATCAGCCCAGACGTTGACCCCCTCCTCATAACCTTGAACGATTCACTAAACCTCTAAGATTAAGATTATTTAAAATGCACAGACGCCCTTTTACGGGCGTCTGTGGGTTGAGGGGGTAATCGTTTTTAGGATATTTATTTATCAATCATACAAAATTGTCTGCGCTTATGGATAGGCGTTGTCGACATCGAGGGTAAATGTTTCACGCATGCCGCCGGCAACGACCGTATAGGTGCCAGCGGATAAACCTTGGACATCTAATTTAACGGTCTCTTCAAAAGGCACAATGGCCATAGTGCAGGCGATATCTCCCGACGGTCGGCGGGTAACAATTTCAATAGTGAAGGTATCACCCTCTTGAACCGCGGTGATAACATGAATTTCTGTGCACCCATCTGGCAAGTACCCGCTTAAGGTGACACTGACCTGGACGGGAAAGGATTCCATCACATTGACGCCCATGCCGTCAAGTCTTGCTGATTGACCGTAGGCGTATTTTTCATCCGTGTCATCATCCGGTAGGACATTGTCCACTTGCAGCGTAAAGGTGGTTTCCTGATCATCGGCTACGACCTTGTAAGTGCCGGCCTCCAGACCTTCAACATCCAATGCAACCCTTTCCTCAAAGGGGACTAAAGCCATGGTGCAGGCAATATCCCCGGTGGGTTTGCGGGTGATAATTTCGATGGTGAAGGTTTCGCCATCCCGCGAGGTTATGACCTCATCGATTTCTGTGCATCCATCCGGTAAATTACCCTTAATCGTCACCCACACCTGAACTGGAAAGGATTCCAGCACGTCAGCAGATATTCCATCAATTATAGCGGTATTGCCATAGGTATATTCTGCACCATCATCTTGATCGGATAAGATGTTGTCCATATCAAGGTCAAATGTTGCTTCCTGGTCCTGGGCGATGACGGTGTAAGTGCCTGCTTCAAGGCCTTCAATATCCAGATCAACCGTCTCTTCAAAGGGGACCAAAGCTTCAGTACAAGCCACGTCACCGGTTGGTTTGCGGGTGTGGATGGTCAAAACAAATTGATCACCCTCTTTTTCAACAGTGATTTCATGCAACTCCGTGCACCCATCCGGCAGATTGCCTTTGACGATAACCTGTGCCTGAACCGGGAAACTTTCCAGTAAGATGACCTCAATTGAATCCAAGATGGCATTTTCTCCATAGGAATACTCATCGATGACCGGGTCATCATCAGGTTGACAGGCTGATATGAATAGGCCAAAAGCTAAAATAAATGTAAAAATTGTAAATTTCTTGTTCATTATCTTCCTTCCTTATTTTCGATGTTCTTACATATTGGACGGAAAACCCCTTATTTTTGTTCCTATTTATTCTATTTCACCGATATAATAATTATATTAATTGAGGGTATCATCGATTTTATGGAAATTTACGACACCATCATCGTGGGGGCAGGTCCAGCCGGTTCTATGGCAGGCTACACATTGGCTGGTGGCGGTCAAAATGTGTTGATCATTGAAAAATCAACCTTTCCCCGTCGAAAAGTTTGCGGCGGCGGCTTAACCCATCGTGCTTACCGTGAAATCCCCTTTGCAATTGATGCCGTCCTGCATCGATCCGTCTCTTGGGGGATGATCGGCTTTCACGGACACATCATCACAACCATCAAGCATGAGCAGCCCGTCGCCCACTTAATTGAACGTGCCTCCTTCGACAATTTTCTATTGCAGAATGCCATCGAGCAGGGTGTAACCTGCATCCAAGGGGAGCGCGTGCGTCACTTTCATGATGAACGAGGCCTTTATACGGTTCAAACCGCGCAAAACACCTATTACAGTCACTATTTGATCGGCGCCGATGGGGTTCACAGCCTGATCGCAAAGGGAGCGGGGCTGCTGTCAAACCGGGAGACTAGCCTGGCTTATGAGGCATTGCTGGCCTACCCCCCGAATCATAATGATCCCCTAATCGATGCAATCACCTTTGATTTTGGCACCCTGTTGGGCGGCTATGGGTGGATATTCTCAAAACGAGATCACCTCAACGTCGGCGTATTTCGCAATTGGCCAGGGAAGAAAACCTCAAAAAAACACTTACTACGATATATCCATCAGGATCCATCATTGCAAGATCTCTCCATCTTGGACCTACGTGCCTACCCTGGTCCATTGGGCGGGCGAATTGAGCAATTACACAAGAATCGGCTTTTACTGGCTGGGGATGCAGCTAATCTGACGGACCCCTGGTTAGGCGAAGGGCTCTACTACGCGCTGGTGAGCGGTCGCATAGCAGCAGAAACAATCATCCAGCACGCTGCAGGCCAGATTGATGACCTCTCAGTCTACACTCAGAAGTTAAAGGCGCTATTTGAGCCACAGTTTCTGGCTGCAAGAAAGCTAGCGATACTCGTCAGCGCTTTACCCTATTTAAATGTTCAATTGATTCGCGCCAGCACAAGCCTGCAAAAGATGGTCATCGACCTTCTGAGAGGAGAGCGAACCCATCAGCAAATTTGGGGTGACCTCAAATCCCTTTTACCTTCCAAAATCAAACACCTCTTCGCAGAAAATGAGCTCTAAAACCAATCAAAAACGACTGCTCATCTTTGTGGGGTTTGCCTTCCTCATCTCGTGGAGTACCGCTTTGGTCATCTATTTAACCGGTGGCCTTGAAAATAGCCCAAGCCTCGGCACTGAAAACGGATCGATAAGTTTAGCGGTATTGCTGCTATCAACGGGGTACATGTATGGCCCAGCAATTGCCAATATCCTCACCCGCTTGGTCACCAAAGAGGGTTTTAAGCACCTCAACCTTCAGCCAAATTTTGACCAGGGACGCTGGCGCACTTACCTGATTGCCTGGTTCTTGCCTGGATTATTGGTCATTTTGGGTATGATTTGTTTCTTTTTGTTTTTTCCCAGATATTTTGACCCACAACTTTCGACCCTCACCAGCCAAATGAGCACTGCAGGTGGATTGCAATTGCTTAGCCCCTGGGTACTGGTCGTGATCCAGACGCTGCAAGCCCTGTTATTTGCGCCCTTGCTGAACGCATTAGCCACCTTTGGTGAAGAATTTGGATGGCGAGGTTACCTGCAACCCAAACTGATGCCGCTGGGACCACGCAAAGCGATCCTCTTGACAGGTATCATCTGGGGCGTTTGGCACGCGCCCATCATTCTAATGGGCTATAACTACGGATTGGACTATTTTGGGGCACCTTTTTTGGGACCTTTAGCAATGATTTGGTTTACGATTGTGGTTGGCACCCTCCTGGGTTGGCTGACAATCAAATCAGCGTCCATCTGGCCAGCCGTCATTGGTCATGGCGCCCTCAATGGCATTGCCGCCCTCGGCATCGTGTTCGTCAGAAATAATCCCTCAACCCTGCTCGGTCCCACCCCGGTTGGCTTGATAGGTGGCATTGGTTTTACCTTGACGGCCGCTCTCATCTTCCTTTTCCCAAAAGGATTGGGAGATACAGAATCCCATTAAATCAGAGTCGGCACGGCCCCACAAGGAAGTGTAAGTTAAGGCCGATCCCTACGAAATTTCATTCTGTTGTAAGGGAACCTCTTTGCAAAGTACCCCTTGAGCTGTGGTTGCCCCCATAAATAGATAGATTCGTAGCCGTTTATTACATTTAATACAATATCGTCGGGGTCAAATTCCGACCCCGACCTACATAATGCGCTTTTTTGTAGGCCTGGTTTCCAACCTGACAATTTGTTTTCATTAAAAGATCAAAAATTTTCAAGGGGTATCCTTTTTTATCACAAAGGTTACCATCGCAACCACCTGTGAGATACGCGCTGTGCTATCCTCCACCCACGCAAACACCCTACTCTTCCCAGCCCGCCTCGCCAATCAAGGGCACAAAGACCACGGGAATATTGGTCATCTTATCAAAATCATCCTCCCCCAATCGCTTCCATACCTCCAATTGTTGAGAAAATCGTCTTCCCACTGGAATAACCAAGAGACCGTTGATTGCTAATTGTTGCAACAAGGGCTCCGGCACAGACGGCGCTGCAGCAGCCACAACGATCCGGTCATAGGGCGACTCGAGCGCATACCCCAAGGTGCCATCTCCAACATGCACGTGCACATTATCATAACCGAGGTCCTTCAACCGCTCAGCTGCCGTTTGGGCCAATTCGGGATGGCGTTCAATGGAGTGAACTTCCGCAGCCAATTCGCCTAAAATTGCCGCCTGATAACCCGATCCCGTGCCAACATCCAGCACCTTGTGCGTCGCATTCAACGCCAATAATTCCGTCATCAAGGCCACAATGTAAGGTTGTGAAATGGTCTGCCCACTGCCGATGCGCACCGGGCTGTCCACATAGGCGTATTCTTGAGCGCCAGGGGGAACAAAAAGATGCCGAGGCACCTTCAACATCGCAGAAAGCACACCTTCATCTTTGATCCCATGCCCAGCGATCTGCAGTTTGACCATCCGCTCTCGTTCAGCTTGATAGCGATCCATTGAGCCCTTCTTTTAGTAATTTCTGTGCAATTAAGCGGTCAACCTTACCCATGGGGTAGTCTTGAAGCTCTGGCAACTTTACCCAGGCTAAGCCATCGCAATCTAGGGGTTGCGGCTCTTCACCGAAGACCAGCGTGCATAAGAACGCATGTAAGGTGATCTTAAAATGCGTGTAAGCTTGCTGATATTGTCCAAAGGCTTCCCCTACGTGGATTTTGATGCCCAATTCTTCCAGAATCTCACGCCTCAGGCAGGCTTCAAGGTTCTCATCGAATTCCTCCAGGGTGCCACCCGGAAATTCCCAAAGGCCGCCCAAAAGACCATTTGAGGGACGTTTGGCCAGCAACACGTGACCATCCTTGCGGATGACCCCAGCTGTAACGGTCAAGTGTGGTATGGCTTTACGGGGTTTTTTGACGGGTCGTTCTGCTTGAACACCCTGCTGAAACGCTAAACAAAATTCAGCAATGGGACATCGGTCACATTGGGGATCCTTTGGCGTACAAATGGTTGCACCCAGGTCCATCATCGCCTGGTTGTAGTCACTGGCCTGACCGGTTGGAAGATTAGCCTGCGCAAGGGACCAAATTTTTTGCTCTCCTTGTGTGCTGCGGGCGGGTTCTGTGACGTCAAACAGCCTTGAAATAACACGCCGAATATTCCCATCTACGGCTGCAATATCAAGATTATAGGCAATTGATGCGATCATTGCAGCTGTGTAGCGTCCAATCCCTGGCAACCCCTGCAGTTCCTTCATCGTCTGGGGGAGCTCTCCAGCCATCTCATCCCTGACCATTATCGCGGCTCTGAGCAGATTGCGCGCCCGGCTGTAGTAACCCAACCCCTCCCATAAAGCGAGAACGCTTTGCTCATCAGCGTCACTCAGAGCTTGAATATCAGGAAATTGCGCCATCCAACGTTCAAAATAAGGGATGACGGTATCAACCTGTGTTTGCTGCAGCATAATTTCCGAAACCCAAATACAATAGGCCAAGTGACAGGAACGCCAGGGCAATTCCCTGGCGTTGTTTTGATACCATTCGAGTAAGGGTGGCACAAAGGACATTAAAACTGAAACCCTCCTTGAAGCGGCGCCAGTTTTATCTCGTAGTTGTGAACGTAATTCAACAAGTGCTGATTCAATTGCTGCCATTCTTCCGACTGAATAATTTTTTCAGCTTTTTGGAGGCCCGGCACAACCGCACCCACCAAAATTTGTGGGTGATCACCATAAATTGTCACCCAGGCATCACTGAGCACCATCCCCAACTTTTGAACACCGGGCATAAAACGACGCACGACAAATTCAAAATATTCTTGCTCACGGCCCTGAATAATATCCCAAGACATGATCACTTTGACATTCATCGTGTTATCCTTCCTCTTCTACCTTACCCGTATAAATTACACACTCAATTCGAGAATCATCACCCGTGTTTCTTCCGGCAAAACATTGGCGCTGGTTAATTTAATCGATTCCTCGGTCTCTACAGCCGTCAAGCCCATTTCCTTGAGGAATTTCGATAAGGGATCCAACTTCATGATTGAATTTTTTAAGCCGTAGTGCATGGGGATCACAATGCTGGGCTCAAGCAAGCTGATCACTTCAGCCGCTTTGGCCGCGTTTAAACTGGTCCTGCCGCCAATCGGAACCAGGGCAATATTCACCTCGCCAAGGCCCTCGACCTCTGTCTGACTGGGTACACTGTTCAATTCACCCAGGTGCACCACCTTCAGGCCATTGTAATCAATTACATAGATTGTATTTCGTTCGACAACTGTTGACTTGCCCTTATCTTTCCCGTTGATGACCACGCCTGTGATGAACACGCCCCCAATTTCGTATTCGCCGGGGCCAGTGATTTCGAAGGCTTTGCTCTTAATCCCCTTGACGTAATTATGCGCTGGTTTGTCGCAACTAACAGTAACCACATCAGCTCGAAGCTTGCCAGGATCATAGCCCACAACCTCCGGATCAAAAGGATCGGTCACTACCGCAGCCAAGCCGCGTTCGGTGATTCTAAAACAAGAATGTCCATGCCAAGTTATTTCCATAAAACCTCCATAGTATTTCCCTAATTATACGACGTGATGACAAATTCCAAAATTTTAATTGACCTGAGACAATCTTGGGTTTTTCGGTTTACATAACTGTATAATTAAACTGTAAAAAGAACATCATTTCAACACGAGGAGAAAATTATGTTAGGTGATTTATTTAGTTCGATCCAATTTTTATGGTGTGTCATTGGGGCTTTTCTTTTAGTCTTGTTCACCTTCCTATTGCGTGCCATTCGGGTGATCCAGGAATACAAACGTGGGGTTGTTTTTACCCTCGGTAAATTTTCGGGGATCCGGAACCCAGGGCTAACCTTGCTCATCCCGATCATCCAAACCATGCGACTGGTGGATATGCGCCTAGCGACGGCGGAAGTGCCCCGCCAGGAAGTGATGACCAAGGATAACATCCCCATGCTGGTCAATGCCGTGGTGTATTTCAAAGTCGTCGACCCGGAGGCTGTGATCATCAAAATTGAGGATTACATCTTCGCTATTCGACAATATACCCAAGCGGCACTGCGGGATGTGATCGGCAACAACGAAATGGATACCGTCTTGATGGAACGCCTGCAAATTGCTGAGGCCATCCGAGAAATTGTCGATGCTGAAACCAGCGATTGGGGTGTGGACATCGAGTCGATCAAAATCCAGGAACTTGAACTTCCTGCGGAGATGAAACGTGCCATGGCTCGTCAGGCTGAAGCTGAGCGGGAACGTCGAGCCACAATCATCGCCTCCCAAGGGGAGTTGGAAGCCTCAAAGAATCTCAAAGCCGCTGCTGATGAACTTGCCTCTTCCCCTGGCGCGATGCATTTACGATCCTTACAAACCATCCGCGACATTGCCGCTGACCCTTCAGAGAAGATCGTGTTATTTCTGCCCTCCAACTTCACTGAGGCAGTCAATGTGATTAGTAATAAGAAAGTAAGCTAATCGTGGCCGAGCTTGATGACAATCGCAGATACCTGCAAATCGCATTTAACTATGACCTGCGCTTGGTGATGCAAACCCTGCCGCGCATCCCTCAAAGCGAGCGGATTTTCATTGAAGCAGGGACGCCATATATTAAACGGGAAGGGATGCAGGGCATTCGAGCCATCCGCAGGGCCTGGCCTGGCCATATTGTGGCGGACTTAAAAGTCACGGATGGTGCTATCGGTGAAGTGGACATGGCTTATCAGGCTGGTGCGACCGCCGCAACGGTCCTGGGAAACGCCCCACCCGAATCCCTGGATTTATTCATCGAGCGCTGTGCGCAACTGAATATGCTTTCAATGATCGATTTACTAGGTGCAGGCGATCCTTTGGAAATTTTGCGACCCCTGAGAAAATCCCCTGACATTATGGTCATCCACCGCGGCCGAGATGAAGAGAGCACCCACGGCAAAATGATCCGCTATCGGCAAATCAACCGCATCCGCAGCAAGTATGAGTGCCTGATCTCTGCCGCAGGCGGTGTGGACCTGAGGGAGGCCCGCAGTGCCATCTTCAACGGCGCGAGCATCGTGGTGGTCAACATCGTTCAACCCGGTGATACCTGGACCGGCATCAATACCACCGAGGACATCACCGCCATCGCCCATGAATTTCTGGAGACCATTTCGTAAGACAAGGTTAGCATATTGTGCAAGCACATGGGTAACAGGTTGTGCAAACACATAGGTAACAAATTGTGCAATGACATGGGTAACACCCAATGTAAACACGCATGTATATATAATGGGCAAAGTCAATGGCGCCACATTGAACCGTAGGGGCGATGCACCATGTGCCGAGGTATCGAAGGCCGCATCGCCCGAAAAGCATTTCAATATAAAAGAATTTTTATCCCTGGGCAATCACATAGGTAAAAGTTATAGATAAAAGTTACCAATATTGTAATAAATCAAGGGCGACTCACCATGTGTCGAGGAACGAAGACAGGAGTCGCCCCTACAGGTTAATTGATAACACCCTACGTAAGGACATAGGTTACACCTTGTTCAACGATATAGAAAACATCTCTTATTTAGACATATGTAAAATGTATATTATTCAATCAAGGGCGCAGCACCATGTATCGAGGGACGAAGACAGGCCGCGCCCCTACAGGTTAATTGATAACACCCTACGCAAGGACATAGGTTACAATTTGAGCAATAACATGGGTAACACCTAATGTAAACACGCATGTATATATATTGGGCAAAATCAATGGCATCACATTGAACGGTAGGGGCGATGCATGCATCGCCCGACCAAATTCGCATCAAGGAAGTTAATCCAAAGAGATAAGTTTCTGTTTATATCCTTGCATAGGTAACACCCAATGCAAACACGCATATAAACGTATTATGCAATATCAACAGCACCACATTAAATCGTATTGGCGATGCACCATGTCTCGAGGTACGAAGACAGGCCGCATTGCCCGGATAGACCATTTCAAAACAGAGAAAATTTATCCCTGTTCAATGACATCGGTAACACCCTTTATATAGATATAGTTAATATGAACGTTAAACAATCAAGGGCGATGCGTGCATCGCCCCTACAGGTGCATTGGCATCACACTATGCAAGGACATGGGAAACAGGTTGTGCAACCACAAAAGTATAAATTCTTTCATGGGCATGAGTAAAAATTTATCCGTATTTATTGGTAACAGTTAATAAGAATCGTAGGGGTGCGGCACATAGTTACATTGTCTCTACAATTCTTAATAATTATCGTTATTAAAATCAAAACCACCCTCACAATGGGTGGTTTTGTAATGTAAAGAAATAATATTCTCTAAAACCCTTCCAGGAAACTCATATCCATAATCCCATCGGTCAGGGATGCAATCCGCTGCAGCAAACCTAAGCGATTTTGCTTGATTTCTTCATCCTCAGCCATCACCAAGACCTCATCAAAAAATTGATTAATGACCGGGATTACGGGCATAAAGGCATTGAAAAAAGCTTCCACCGTGAGGGCATCCCCCATTGCGTCTTCTGCCTGCTTCATCGCCTCATATAGCAATTTCTCAATTGGGACTTCAAATCGATCCGGGAACACCAAATATTCTTCGTCCATGTCGCGTGTGATCCGGACGCAGCGACTGAAGGCGGGCAAGATCTGATCCCAATCTGGCCGATTCACCCAGGTAGTCAGCTCCTCACAGGCAGCATGTGCCCCGTAAGGGTCGCTTCCTTTTTCAGTCATAACAGCATCCACCACATCATAGCGAAAGCCCAAATCCAACAGCATGCCTCGTAAACGCCCCTGGATGAATTCCAGACAGGCTTCAAGGTCCTGAGGGGAGACTTCTACGGCAAGCCCACGTCCAGCCTCTTCCAAGCCCCATCCCAAGTCAAAATTCATCTTCCATTCAATCAGGTTTTGGCAAATGCCCAACGCAGCACGCCGCTGCGCAAAGGGGTCCTTGGTACCTGTCGGTGCCAACCCGACGGCGAACAAACCCATCAAAGAATCAAGTCGATCTGCCAGTCCAACCACCAGGCCGGGTTTTGTTTTTGGCAATCGATCCTCAGCGCTGCGCGGCAGGTAATGTTCAAAAATCGCTTCTGCCACCGCTGGCGTCTCACCGCTCTTGAGGGCATAATACTGCCCCATAATGCCCTGCAGCGAGGTCATCTCAACAACCATGTTGGTTGCCAGGTCCGCTTTGCACAAATGAGCGGCTCTTTGAGCGTTTTCCATTTCAGTCTTATCGCATCCAAGACCCAACCCGAGGGTCTTTGTCAACTTAACAATGCGCTCGGTTTTATCAAGTAAGGAGCCTAATTTGACCTGGAAGGTTAGGGTCTTCAACTCAGGCACGAAGTCCGCCAGGGATTTTTGCAGGTCTTTTTGGACGAAAAAGGCGGCGTCGTCAAACCGAGCCAGAATAACCTGCTCATTACCGTCAATGACGTTTTCAAGATGTGCTGAACCACCGTTCCGCACGCCAATAAAATAGGGCAAAAGATTTCCTGCTTCATCTTCCAGGACGAAATAGCGTTGATGCTTCTTCATCACGGAAATGAGAACTTCAGGCGGTAGAACCTCTAAATAAGAGGAATCAAAAGTCCCGCGAAAAGCTGTGGGCTTTTCGACCATCTGGGTGACCTCTTCGAGCAAACCCCGATCATCAACCACCTGACCGCCCACCTCAGCCGCCAGCGCGTCTGCTTGCGATTTAATTTCCGCTTGCCGGGCAGCAGGAGAAAGCAGGATGCCCTGGGCTTCCATTTGTGCCAGATAGCTTTGCGGTGCATCGATCACAAATTCTCGAGGACCTTCAAAGCGTAAGCCGCGGGTCTTTCGATCGCTGGCGATACCAGCGTAGGTGAAGGGGATCACAGATCCGCCATGCAAAGCCAATATCCAGCGGATAGGACGTGAAAAAGTCACACCGCTTTCATTCCAGCGCATCGATTTGATAAAGCGAATCCCCGCGATTAAATCGGGTAAAGCTTCACGCAGCACTGATAGCGCAGGCTGTCCTGATTCTTCCACCCGGACGACCACGTAGTCACCCCCGTCAATGCTTTCAACCTTAAGGTCTTCCACAGTCACGCCCTTGCTGCGAGCAAAGCCCTCTGCTGCTCGGGTGGGCTTGCCGTCCTGATCAAAAGCCCGGGCAGCGGGTGGGCCTTTGACCACCAAAGATTGATCCGATTGGCGCACAGCCAGGTCCTCCACATAAACCACCAACCGCCGTGGGGTACCTTCAACCCGTATCGCTCCATGCGCCAAGCGCAGATCTGCCAGGAGCTCGGGGACGCTGGTTTCCAGTTGAGACAGGGCGCTTGTCAGGTCAGATGCCGGCAGCTCCTCTGTGCCAATTTCCAGCACAAAAGGCGCTGCATCCTGGGTGATAGTTACTTCAGGTACCTCACCCATTTCTGAATCCAAAGCAGCCTGGCGTGTTTCCGCCTGCCATGGAAATTCTGCTTCCTGGCGCTGCTGTACATAGGCTTCTGCGACCTTACGCGCCAAGTCACGAGTGCGGGCAAACAGCGCCTGGCGTTCGGTCACACCCACGGCGCCGCGGGTGTCGAGGATATTAAAAGCATGGGAGGTCTTGAGGACATAATCATGGGCGGGTAAAACCAGGCCAGCTTCGATGGCTCGCACGGCTTCCTGCTCATAGATTTCATACATTTGGCGCACGCTGTCCACATCTGCCACATCGAAATAATAGGTGCTGTGTTCCCGTTCGCCCATCAAATTGACGTCCCCATAGGTGCGCTCTGCACTCCACTGAATATCCTTAAAATGGCGTACACCCTGCAGGGTCATAGCAATCCGCTCAAGGCCATAGGTCAGCTCGACCGATTGTGGTTCCAGGTCCAGACCACCGCATTGTTGAAAATAGGTGAATTGTGTAATTTCTTGCCCATCCAACCATACTTCCCAACCCAAACCCCAAGCACCAATAGCAGGCTGCTGCCAGTTGTCTTCCACAAAACGGATGTCATGCTGGGCAGGGTCGATGCCCAGAGCCTGCAATGACTCAAGGTAGATCTCTTGTGGATTACCCGGGTCTGGCTTGAGGATCACCTGGAATTGATAAAATTGCTGCAAGCGGTTGGGATTATCCCCATAACGACCATCATCCGGGCGAATGGAAGGTTCAACATAAGCCACATGCCAGGGCTCTGGGCCTAAAACGCGCAAAAAGGTGGCTGGGTTCATCGTGCCAGCGCCGACTTGCGAATAATAGGGCTGCCAAATTAGGCAATCCCGCTCTGCCCAAAAATCCTGTAACGCCATGATGATTGATTGAAAATAGAATCTCTTATCCATCTATAAATTACTCCAAATGATAAATTTTTATCGCCTAATGTATATTGGGGCGCTGAACACCATCAAAATAAGCCGATTTATTATACCACCCCCACTTCCCTAGAGCTTTAAAATTTTATTGTTTTGGTTGGTCCTTTTGCTGATCGCGAATTTCCCGCAAAAAATCCGGTGAATTGAGTTTGCGCTCTAAGAGATAGGTCAAATAACCTTCAATTAGATGGGCTAATTTCGTTTCAATGTTGCTTGGCATTGTGATGTCCGCCACCTGCCCCCATTTTGACCGCTGTAAGTGCCGAAAATAACGCAGGACATCCTTTTCGATTGGGAAGACCTCAGAACGAGCTCGGGCGCATTGTGGACACACGATACCACCAACCAGGGGTGAAAAGAATTGGTCCTGCGGCAGAATGGGCTCGCCACAATCAATGCACTCGAATAATTGCGGCCTGAAGCCCAATAAATCTAACAAGCGCACCTCGTAATAATGAACGACCGTTTCTAGGTTATCTTGTGTTTCCAGCCTGGTCAGCGTCTCTTCCAACAGGCGAAACAAGGCCACATTTTGCCCCTCTTCGTATGTGAAGCGATCCAGGGCTTCCACCACATAAGAGGCTAAAGCCACCCGCTGCAAATTCTCCCGGAGGCCCATATGGGGGTTGACCGTCTCAGCCTGGGTGATAATGTCAAGATTTCTACCCTTCGCTAAAAATAAGTTGACGTTGGTAAAGGGTTCCAAATGCCCAGCTTTATGCGAGCGAATTTTTCTGACACCCTTGGCAATGGCCGTAATCTTCCCCCGCTGATAGGTGAACAAAGTTAAAATCCTGTCAGCTTCGCCGTATTCAATATGTCGTAGGACGATGGCCTGGGTTCGATAGGTGCGAATTTCTTTTGGAGACATAGGTCTAAAATTAATTTTATCAAAAAAGCGCATGGTGAAATTTTTACCATGCGCCGAATAAACTAGATGACTGCCAAAGGACTACGATTCAGCCAAATCGGCATCGCTGAAGGCGCGAGGCAGTAAATCTGCCACAGTTAAGGTTTGCTGCAACTGGCCGTCTGAATTGGCAATCAACACAAGCGTGTCCAAACCAAATTCAGCCATCACTTGCCGGCAAGAACCGCATGGGGAACCCCCATTCTTGGTCGCCACGGCAATCGCCTTAAAAGCCTTATGACCTGCTGAAACCGCTTTAAAAATAGCAACCCGCTCTGCACAAATTGTCAGAGGATAGACCGCATTTTCGATGTTGATCCCATCAAAAATCTCGCCCGATTCGGTCAGCACAGCAGCCCCGACAGTATATTTGGAATATGGCGCATAGGCGCCTTTTTGAGCCTCAACAGCCTTTTTAATTAATTTTTCCTGCATATCATTCGTCAACATTTTTCTGATCCTTCTCAATAATTGCCTCTTCAATGTGCTTAGCGCGCACCTTCACGATCCTTCTGCCTAACACTTGTTCGACTTTCAGGCTGACCCCATCAGCTTCGATGGTTTCACCACCGGTAGGCACATCACCAATTTGACCATAGATGTAGCCACCAATGGTATCTGCATTCTCTGTCGCAATATTTGTGCCCATCACCTCGTTGAATATGCCTAAATCAACCCGTCCCTGGAAAATATACTCCTTTTCATCGACGGAGATATAGGGCAATTCTTCACTTTCATCATATTCGTCACGAATTTCACCGATGATCTCCTCAACGATGTCTTCCAATGTCACCACGCCTGCCACACCGCCATATTCGTCCACCACAATAGCCATATGCATGCTGCGCGTTTGCATCTCTGCCAGCAGTTCATCCACTTTTTTAGCTTCTGGCACAAAATAAGCCAGCCGCAATAATTCCCGATGGTCGGAAATCAAATCATCATCTTGCTGAATGCTTAACAAGTCCTTTGCGTATAACAGACCGATGACGTTATCGACCGTATCTTGATATACAGGCAACCTTGAATGCCCTGCATGGACAAAAGTCTCCCGAGCATCCCCCAGGGTCTGGTTGCAATCCAATGCCAGCACATCGATGCGCGGCACCATGATCTCCTTTGCCAAGGTATCACCAAATTGGAAAATGGAATAGATCATTTCCCGCTCACCTTTTTCAAGGGATCCCTCTGGCTGGCCAACCTCCACCCAATTTTTGAGATCCTCTTCCGTCATGCTTGCCATGGTGGCTTGATTCGCATTGGGCCCTAACAAGCTCATTGACAAGCTGGCCAGGGGCATAAAAAAGAAATTGATGATACCACCCATCGGTCGTAGTTTGATGGCATATTCTTCAGGATCCTTAAGGACGAAGGCTTCAAGTGCCGATTCAATCAAACTCAACACAATCATCCCAATGAGGACGTACAGTAAGATTAGCCAGAAGTTCAGATCTGGTTTCAGCCTCATCAAAAGCAATGTGATTAATCCAGCCAACACAAAATGGGCAAACATCACAGCGACACGCAGGCTGGTCCTCAATTGCGGTGTTTCAATCAGCTTAATCGTCTTGTCCACCGATTCCTCGCGGTGTTCACGCAAGCTTAACAAGTGTGGTAAACGTGCGTGATATAAACTGGCCTTAACCGTCACAAAGATTAAATCTAAGACCATAAAAACAGCAAACAATATCCAAAGTACTATCGTATTAGTCACTTTTCTCCAACTTACGTTTTTCTTTTGCAGGCACACCAAGTACCAGTGTGTCTGGGGGAACATCCCGCGTGACAACTGCCCCTGCCCCAGTGATGCTCCGATCACCGATTTTAACCGGAGCCACCAGCATGGTGTCACTGCCAATAAAAACATCGTCACCGATCTCAGTCGGGTTTTTATTTTTCCCATCATAATTGCAGGTGATGGTACCTGCACCAATATTGACGTTTTTGCCAATCTTGGCATTGCCAATGTATGAAAAATGGCCCATTTTTGTGCCAGGCCCCAGGGTTGAATCCTTCACCTCAGCATAATTACCCAGGTGAACGCCTTCTCCCAGAATGGCATTTTTCCTGAGGTGACAGTAAGGGCCGATGGAGACGTGGTCAGCCACCTGGGCGCATTCAAGATACGAAGCGATCACCCGCACGTGATTCCCCACCTTTGTATTGATCACGGTCGTGTCCGGGCCAATCTCACAATCTTCGCCGATGATTGTCTCACCGCGCAAATAGGTGTTGGGAAGAATAACCGTATCCTGCCCAATCTGCACATCCGCTTCGATCACAGTCGTTTCAGGGCTCACCAGGGTCACACCAGCTAGCATCCAGCCTTCATTGATCCGCTGGCGCATAACTTTTTCAGCCTGTGCCAGGTGCACGCGATTATTGAGGCCGATCCCGTCTGAGGGGTCCTCCAAAACCATCGACTGGATGGCATACCCCGATTGGACAGCCAATCCAACCACATCTGTCAGGTAGTATTCACCTTTAGGCGAAATGGGGATGCGCTCAAGGGCATCCCACAGCCAATCGGCGTCAAAACAATACGCGCTGACATTGTACTCCCGGATGGCCAATTGTTCTGGGGTTGCATCAGCCTGCTCCACGATGGCAATAACATGACCTTGTTCATTTCGGACGACTCGCCCAAACCCCCGGGCCTCGTCGCCGATGAAACTGGTCATCGTGACGGGGCTCTCCGAGGCTTGATGCAAGTCAATCAGCTTCTGCAGGGTCTGCCGCCTTAACAGCGGCATATCGGCAAAGGTCACCAGGATGGTGTCCGCCTGGGGGTCAACCTGGGATTTAGCAGCCGCGACGGCATGACCGGTGCCCAGTTGTTCAGTTTGGAGAGCGTAGGTGACACCACTACCAACGGCTTCCTTGACGGCCTCCGCCCCATAACCAACCACCAGGACAGGGGGTTGATCGACCAGAGGTGTAACAGCGCGCAAGGCGTGCCACACCAAGGGTTTACCCAGCAGCGGGTGTAATACTTTGGGGAGTTTCGAACGCATACGGGTGCCCTGACCCGCAGCAAGTATGATTGATGCAACTTTCATTGAAGTAATTCCTTTATTATTTCCCTTTCCACACCCACCTGCGGACATTCTTTGGCCCTTTAAATAGAAAGCCACGAGTAAGACAAATGGTCATACCAAATACCACGCTCGTGCAATATCTATCGGGGATACTTTCGTCTGTAGTCAGCAAATCTTTCTTTTAAAATGGCCGGGGCACCAGGATTCGAACCTGGATCAACGGATTCAAAGTCCGCTGTGCTGCCGTTGCACCATGCCCCAGAATGATAGACATGATTCTAACACATTTTTTTTAAACATCCAAACAGGATTATAGACGATTGTCGTCAGTTTTGCCCCCGGTTTGACCTGAGAATTCCACCCATTAAGGCAATATCCATCCAACCGGGATTTGAGATTTTGTAGGGCGGCTTGGGGTCTTCAAGCCGCCGTTTGTTTCATTGCAATCTAACATCGTGGGGGTCAACTTCCGACCCCGACCTACTTGGGTTATAAGTAGAAAAATTCGGTAGGGTGGGTTGACCCAATAATGATTCAATAATGGAAATTATCTTTTCACGGTTAATGAAGCAAGCCAAATAATTTATGCAACCCACCACCTTTGCGATTGCCCAATTATTGATTTTGGTGGGTTGCAGTAAGTATTTTGAATAAAGATCCTTATTACAATTCACAATGTCTAATAGGAAAAAACCAAAGCCAACCCACCCTACGATGGATGTTACATTTTTTGTCTTTGAAGGGCTGGGGTTTTCAAGCCGCCGTTTATTTCCTTGCAATCTATCATCGTGGGAATCAACTTCCGACCCCAAGCTACATGGAATTCTAAATCCGGCTTTGATACCCAGCGTAGGTTAGCCTTTGAAAATAGAGAAAGGCTTATCCAGAAAGATTAACGAAGAAGAAAAATAGTGACTATGGATTAGGTATGATTTTCTCCCACGCATTTGTGTTGAAATCATAAACCCATAAATCATTGGATATTTCACATAACTTTTCACAGAAACTACCACCAAAAAGAAATACCCGATCTAGGGATGGAATATATTCCATATGGTGCTTTGAAACCCTTCCCGGCCCAGGTTCTACGTCGGGATTCATTTTCTGCCAGGTGTTGTTGTTATAGTCATACGCCCAGGTTCCAGTATCATTGTCGCTTACATCACCCCCAAAAAGGATGGATCGATCCGATTCAGCATCATATGCCATACAGGAGTACAGCCGACCCAAGGGTTGTGTTCCTTCACCCGGCAACAATTCTTGCCATGTGTTTGTGTTAAAATCATAAGACCACATACTGTAGCCTTCAGTTTGTCTTCCATTTTCTTCATAAGCACCAAAGATGAGAACACGATCTGCTTTGGCATCGTAGACGATTGAATGATAATTACGAGCCATCGGGCGAATACTTGGCTTCATATTTGTCCAGGTGTCGGTGTTGTAATCATAGGCCCAGGTATCGTCGTAAAATATCCAATCACTTAAATTCAATCCGCCAAAATGGATAATTCTGTCTGACTCAGCATCATAAACCATCCGACCACCAAGATGCCCTTTAGGCCCATTCGACATCTGAGTCCAGGTGTTTGTGTTAAAGTCATAGGCCCAAGTCCCCATAAGCGTTCTTTCTCCTGGACTTCCACCAAACAAGATTACCCGGTCTGACTCGGAATCGTATGCCATGGTAGCTGCAGATAGATATGGTGGACTGGATGATGGATTCATCAATGTCCATTTATTTGCTGCAACATCATATGCCCAGGTTTCATTAGTCGTGCGATACGCTTTTTGGATATGAATATTGCCACCAAATACAATAATCTGGTTAGATTCACTATCAAAAGCAAATGAAACGTATTTTTGAGGCTGAGGTCGAGGTATAACCACTTCGGTGGGTGTCAGAGTGGCTGTCGCAGTCGGTTCAGACGTAGCCGTTGCTGGAATTTGTGTTGATGTGGGAGGAATTTGTGTGGATGTCGGGAGGACAGGAGTTTCTTCAGGTTGTGATGGGGTACAAGCAGTGAATAAGGTCAAGAGAATCGTGAGCATACATCCAATCGACACCAAATGCTTATGAAGTAACAGCTTTTTCAACAACAGAAAGTTCAAAATACAAAGATGGTGGATTTGGTCAAAGTAGATGTTTTTCATAATTCAACCTCCTTATCGATTATGAATTTTGATTGAGATAAATGAGTGATGGCTTAGATAACATCGTAGAAAAATATTATCTTATTATTATTATAATTATAAATATTTTAATATAAATTTTCAAGAGACTAAATGACAGTTTCCATCAAAAATCTTAGGGCGGCTTGGGGTTTTCAAGCCGCCGTCTTTTTAGGGTAACCCAACTTAACAGAACAATATCTGACCATGTGGCATTTGAGCTTTCGTAAGTCAGGTTTGTAACCAAACAAAATATTTCATTATCAAGTTGTCCACAATTTCACAACGTATTGATTTATTTGGCACGTAGGTTGACCTGTCCTGCAATATGAAATGGCGGGGGATGACGCAACCATACGTGACCTAGTTTTTTTCGTAGGTCATATTTCCAACCTGACAAGATGAACTCAATAGCAAATCGATCTTTATTTTTCACAAAAAAAGACCACCGAGATTACATCATCGGTGGTCTCACTTGCCAAATTCGGATGTTGTTATCGTCTATTCCGATTGATCTTTACCGCGCTAAACGCGCCGATCATGCCAAGGACCAAACCGCTCACCTGGCACCCATAGGCAAAGAAATTCAGGAAAAATGTGGATTCCAACACGTCCATCACCATCAGGAAGGGTATGACAACACCTAAAACCAGCAGGGCTGTTGCAAGCAGGATCATTTGTTTGGGGGTCATTCGCATCATTGCGTTTCTTCCTCTGCCAAATTTTCAGCATATAACCAACATCTGACCAAGTGTCCATCGCTAACCTTAAACTCTGGCGGCCGTTTCACGTCACACACGCCCGGGATCATCTTGCTGCAGCGGGGATGGAAACGGCACCCAGTCGGTGGATTGACCAGGCTGGGGGGTTCTCCAGGGGGAACATCTTGCAGTTCATCCACATTTTTTGCGTCCGGATCTGACGTTGCGGACAACAAAGCCCATGTATAGGGATGGGCAGGATGATAGATCAGATCTTCAACTTTGGCTTTTTCAACGACCTCGCCGGCGTACATCACGAAGATGTATTCTGAGAAGTAGCGCACTGTCGAAAGGTCATGGGTAATATAAATAACGGATAAGTCATGCGAATCCTGGAGCTTATCCAATAACCGCAGAATTTCAACACGTACCGATGCGTCCAGCATCGATACAGGCTCATCCGCAACCAGTAAGCGCGGGTTAAGGATCATCGCCCGGGCGATCACTACCCGTTGCTGCTGCCCACCACTCAACATGTGAGGATACTTTGGCAGAAATTCCGCCACAGGCGTCATCTTGACCTCTTCAAAAATTTGATGAATGCGCGCAAGACGTTCATCCTTATCCTTAACGCCATGGATGATGAGCGGTTCTTCCATGATGCTCTTAACGTTCATAAAGGGCGCTAATGCCCCATAGGGATCTTGCTGCACATAGCCAACTTGTGAACGAAAATTTTGTAATTCCTGACTGTCAAGACTGCTCAGGGCGGTCCCATCGAAAAACAATTCACCCTTCGTGGGCGTATTAATCCCCAGAATGGTCTTCATCAGGCTGGATTTGCCGCAGCCGCTCTCACCGACGATAGCAATCGTCTCCCTTTTCCCCAAGTCAAAACTGACCCCATCGACAGCGCGCACATAGCCAGCATGACCAAAGCCAAATTTTCTCAATTCAAACCAAACATGTAAATTTTGAATTGAAAGCAGCACATCATCATCAACTGGTCGATATTCGATTTCTTCTACATCAATGTCACGTTTTTTAAATACCATCTATCGTCTCCCAATCCTAAACATACAACCAGCATTTGACCAAATGATTATCCACTTCCACCGTTGGCGGTTCCTCTACACACTTATCAAAGCGCTTGGGGCAGCGATCAGCAAAACGACAGCCTGTGGGTGGGTTAATCAAACTGGGTGGTTGACCGGTGATAAAATCAGGTTCTACTTTACTGCGTAAGCGCGGCACCGATGCCATTAATTTTTGTGAATAGGGATGTAAGGGCGACGTGAAGAAGCGTTCGTTATCACTTACTTCTACGATCTGCCCAGCATACATCACAACAACTTTATCAGCTAACTCACTTGACGTAGAAATATCATGAGTAATAAGAATAAAGCTGGTGGCAATTTCCTTTTTAATGCGTTTGAGCAAATTCATAATATTTGCCTGGGTCAAAACATCCAGCGCAGAGGTGGGTTCGTCCAAAATGACCAATTCGGGGACCGTGACCAAAGACATGGCGATCGCCACCCGCTGACGCATGCCGCCTGAAAGTTCGAAGGCATACCGATTGAGAAAGTCTACGGGCACACCCACCCGCTGGAACATAATTTTGGCTTGTTCCATGGCAGTTTCTTTATCAGCAGCGTTATGAACAATCATCGGTTCTGCGACCTGTTCCCCCACCTTCATCACGGGGTTGAGGGAGTTCATCGCCGCTTGAGGCACCATGGACATCTTCACCCAACGCACTTCACGTCGATATTGCTCATCATCCATGGCCATTGTGTCAATGCCGTTCAGTAAAACCTCACCAGAATATTCACCAGCATTGCGGGGTAATAAGCGCAGCAAGGCTTTCGCCATGGAGCTCTTCCCACAGCCCGATTCCCCAACTACAACAACCGCTTTGTTCGGAGCCAGGGTGAAATCAACGCCATCGACAGCTTGAACAACACCTTTTGATGCTTTGAAATATAATTTTAGATTTTTTACTTTTAATAAGGTCGAATCTGCCATAATTCTACATTCCTCGCAGGCGTGGGTTAAATATCCGGTCCAAGGAGAAGCCCAGGGAGGCAAAACCAAGACCGGTGATCATCAATAGTACAGCCGGTTCCATAATCCAATAATACCAACCACGGTAAAGGGCTGCATTGGAATAGGCTTCGTTAATCGTTTTCCCCCAGGTCGGTAAAACGGGGTCGCCAATGCCAAGCAAGGCCAAAGAAGCTTCCAGGAAAACGTAGCTGGGCACAGCCGAAATTAAACCGGGGATCAGGATGGGCAGGATGCGGGGGATCAGGTATCGGAAGATGATCCGACCATCCTTGGCACCATAGGCTGTTGCGGCTTCAATATAGGTAGATTCTTTAATTTGCGTGAACATCGCCCGGTAAGACTTAATCCCACCGGTAAAAATGCTCAAGGCAATTGTCACGGCTAAAATCGTCCAAATGCTCTTGGAATAAAAGGTGCCCACCATAATCAAGATCGATAAGAATGGCAGCACCATGTTGATCTCTGTGACTCGTTGGATCACGCCGTCAACCACCCCCCCATACCAGGTACCGATGGCTGCAAATATCATGGTTAGTAATGAGGTGCCCAGTGCAGCCGCCAGACCAAAGGTCAGCGCAATCGGGATACCCCATAACAATGGGAGGGTCAAGTCGCGCCGCATATGGTCGGTGCCAGCCCACCCAAAGACCTGGCCATGCATCACAAATTCAGGTCGGATTTGTGAGTCTGGTTCAAATAGGATGGCTTCAAGAATAAATTGGTAATTTCCCTTAACAGTGGTTTGAGTTTCATCACCCTCTTGGATAAAAAGTCCAATATTCGGTTTTACACCACCCAACTTCTTGGTCAACTTATCATCTTGAATGGCTGTGTAAACATGTGAGGCACTAACGGCAAAATTAGAAATTTTTATCTCTCGTTCGTCGGGGGTCAACAAGGTTACTGTTACAAAGGGTTGTTTTTCTTCATAATCGGCGGTGAAATACAGGAAAATATCCTGGGGGAAAGTATTGTACTGATAATCGATATTATAGGTAAAAGTTCTAATCAGGGTGCCACCTTCCGTCGTCCGATCTTCAACGGTCACTCCCTCATCACCTTCAGCCAGGATGATCGATTCAACCAGATCATCCTTTCTCAGCCAGTTGGTCCACTTTGGCGGGACGTTACGGGGGTTTTTTCCCACAATCTCTTCCCCACCCCGCCAGGTCGTAATGGCTTCGTCATAGGGGATCGTAATCACCACCACAATGGCGGCAATAATTAAGGCTAGGATCACTACTATGCCAAAGATTGCCGATGGATAACGCGAAATTTCTTTAAGCGTATTTTGAAATCGAGAGGTTTTCTTTGTTTTTTTCATTTTCCTGAAGTCCCTCCGCCAATTTTGACCCTGGGATCCACCAGAGCATAAATAAAGTCCAATAAAAACACCGTGATCGCCAGCAAATAGGCATAAATGATCGTAGTGCCCACAATCACCGGGATGTCATATAAACCAATCGCGGTATAGGTAATAGTGCCCAAACCCGGCCACTTGAAAACACGTTCCGTAATGATAGCACCCGTCCATACACCAATCAGCATCAAGGCAAAAGAAGTAATAATCGTCGGTAAGGTGGGGCGTAAGATGTATTTCCGTTCAATATCCCGGGAGGTTAATCCCTTGGCTTTCGCTGTATCGACGTAATCTTCACTCGAATAGATCAAGAAAAATGTGCGCCAGTTATAGATGGTGATGAAAAAATAACTAAGAATCAATGAACTGGCTGGTAAGATCAGGTGGCGTAAAACACTTAATGCCCGTCCCAGGAAATCTTCAGGGACCGGCGCATCGATCACGCCCCCGAAGGGCAGTATCTTTAATACAGCGGCGAATAAAAGAATTAAGAAAATTCCAAAAAACCAGGGTGGGACAGAGGATGTCGGGGAAAGTGCCACGACAAATTTATCCCAAAAACTGCCATACTGGCGCGAAAGGGCCAGGGCGATGAATAGTGTACTGAAAAACAAGATCAGGTTATACGTGCCCATCAACAACAAAGTGTAAGGGATACGTTGCAGGATAATCTTACGCACATTGCGCGACCCATCATCAGCGCTGATCCGCATGGCTCGCCCAAGGTTTAATGTGATTGCATTTTGAAGGTGCCTAAGGGTTCTTACAACCAAAGGCTGATTGAGACCCAGGCGTTCAATTTCGTTTTCAATTTCCCTTTGGATGAGTTCGTTCTTGGTGGCGGGGTCCATGTTGTTAAAAGCCGGATTCCGTCCAATTTCTATGGTAATCCGTTCTTGAATCTCAGATTTCATCATGTCATCCACATAGCCACCCATGTTGGCAATCATAATCGTCAAATAAACGCCAATCACGACCGTAACAAACAGGGAAATCAATCTGACAACAGAATATTTAAGTACTCGACCAATTGCACTGGGAGAGGACTTCTTTTCTTCTTCTTTTTCTTGTGTTGGTTGAATGTTCTCAGCAAGTGAATCCATTGGATCCAACCTCCTCTAATTTGATAAGGAGGGGCAAGGCTTTGAAACACCTTGCCCCTGCCTGTCTTATCTTACATTAAGACTGTAATTTGATTTTTCGAATTTGAGCTACTCAATCGTCACGAATTCGAAAGCATTGAAGTTCGGGATCGCGACGACATTTGATACCACCACAACCTCGATCTTGCTGGCACCTGCTTCCATTTCAGCGGAAACCTCAGCTGGTACAGTAATGGTGTATTGTCCATCTTCAACCAATTCGCCGGGGATAACCTGGACGATTTGATTGGTGGCATCATAGAGCAAGCCCTTGACTTCTTTAATTTCTTCACCAGGATAGGCTTCGCCTTCAAAGGTCACAAAGACATCGAAGACAAATTCTTCACCCAGGATGACACTACCTTCACCTTCAACCTCAACTTCGGGGATCTTTGGTGCACCGAATCGTGCCCATTTGTCCGCCAAGTCGGGGAAATCAGGATTTGGAATAAGTGTCGCGACCTTTTCAGTTAAAAAGACCTCATCCAGGATATAGGGTCCCATGCCGATCCAGTAGTGACCATATTCAGCAAAGAAATCTTTTGCAGCCTGGTAACGGGCGACAGCGTCTTCGGGTGTGATGTAATCCGCCAGAACACTGGCATAGGGGACGTACTCGTCAGCAATGGCCTGATCCAGGTAGTTGGAGATAATCTCCAAGCTGGGGCCGCCAATGTAGCTTAACCACTCAACCGTGGTGGTTTCAGTGGAAAACTCTTCCGCTTTATCAGCCGAGAAAGCTACTTCACCAGCCTCATCAGCCAGGGCAGCTGCAGCTAAGGTATGCCATGGCGCCTGACCATAGTTCCAAGTAGGCCACATGGTGCCGATATTCAACTCTGCATCAATTTGGTAGCTATCATAATAGGTTTCTACAGTCAATGGATCTTCAGAGAGAATCCTGAAACCCTTGAAGTTCGCCAAAATAGATTCTACATTAGCAGCATAAGCTGAATCGTAAATGGCTGAAGCTTCTTTACCAATATCAAGGCCAATGATCCATTGATACAGAATGTCACCCATCGTCAGAGGTGTTCCATCATGCCATTTGACAGTCTCAAACAGGTCTTCAGGATAGTAAACCACGCTCTTGATCTTGGCTGTGGTGCCATCCGGGAATTTTTCTGCAGCGGTGATAAAGGCCTGGTTCTCAGCATCCCAGTCCACAATGGCATCTTCGGGGACGGCGATCTCAGGTGCAAAGTCAAGGGTTAACCAATCAAGGGTCTTGCCGATTGGTAAACCTTCCTCTGCTGTGATCTCAGCCCTCTCAAAGCGTTGTGGCCAGATCAAACCCGTGTGCGGGTCATACATGAAGGCATCGTCCTGTGTGGCGCGGTTAATAGCCTGGTCAAATGCCCAGTTCGAGCCATTGATTGGGTTCCAGGGATCGACGAACAGGTCTGGAGCACCCCAGTTCAAGCTACCACCTTCTTCGCCAGTCTTGCGGATGGTATAGGGCCAAATCTGTGACCCATCTACACCAGCAGCCAGGTCATAGGTGACTTCTATGCCTTCATTATAGGGTGTGAAGTTCTTGCCGTCGATCAACCACACGTGAATGGATTCTTTCAAAGCCAATTCAAGCATTTCTTCCATGGCTGCATCACGTTCTTCGATGGTATTGAAGTTGTTGTAGGCCAAAGCGGTTGCCAATTCCTGATAGCGGTCAGACACAGGGAAGGCCTGCCACAGGGCAGTAGATCCATAAGCAGATGTGGGGCAATCGAAGAAGTCAAAGTTGTCACCTTCATCGCGGTCGATCACGGTCGCAGACCAAGCACCGGTGTAAATGTGCCAGAGGCCATCAGCAGGATCGCCACCGACCCAAATTGGTGAGGCTTCAGAAGAGGTCTTGTAATCGCGGACGGTCGCAAAACCAATCTCTTCGAGCTGGTTGCCAACATAGTCACCAATCGGAACACGGGTGCCGTCAGAGTCGTTGCGGATTAGCAAGAGGATTTCAACCTGTTCACCCTCATACATATACATGCCATCTTCGCGGGTCACGCCTTCAATTTCAAGCATGACTTCTTCAATGGCAGCATCAGCTTTATCCATATCGTAAGCATACTGAGCTTCCAGCCTGCGCACCGTTTCAGCGAACTTGGTGTAGTCAGGCATGTTGGTGATGATGCTCCAGAACTTGGGTAAGGCACCGCCGTTGTAGACCTCACGGTTGATGTAATCGCGGTTGATCAGCCAGTTGAGGGCTTCGCGAGCGCGGGCATCAAAGAAGGGGTTGACCTTTCCCGTACCCGGGAATATCGGCCCAATGGGGTTAATGGTTAACTCATAATACAAACCATTGCTCTGGGCATAGGGTAAGCCAGCTTCTTCAATCTCGGGCAGGGTATCTGAAGAGACACCTGCGGCATAGATGTCGATGGCGCCTGCTTCAAGTTGGGTAACAGCGGAGGCTGCGTCAACCACGGAGACCACGATTTCATCTAACCAGCCGCCTCTGCGCGTTGTTGGCTCAGGCGTTGGTTCCTCAGTGGGTTCCTCGGTCGGCTCTTCCGTGGGTTCCTCGGTCGGTTCCTCAGTGGGTTCCTCGGTCGGTTCCTCGGTCGGTTCCTCCGTCGGCTCCTCGGTGGCGGGTGGTTCAGTGGTGGCTGGACCACAAGCGGTCAGCACCAGGCTCATCACCACGAGAAGACTTAATAACAAAATAGTAAAACGTTTCATTTTTTTCTCCTCCGTAACAAATTTTAGTTTGTCAGGAACTAGTGAATTGAACAAACAATGGGAGTTGCGAATTTTTCACTAATTAGGTATTCACCACCTCCTTCATTAAACAATCTAGTCAACGCGAGAGAAACCTTGTATTCAACTATTAATATAACGGTAAATTAATAATACCAGATTTTAAACCTGTTTTGATGAAAAATATAGCATACAACCATTTATTCGTCAAGAAAGCCTCAGGAATTTTTGCGGATATTAAACCTGTAAAAAACTAAGATTTTTGAAAAATCACAGATACTTTTATAATGTAATTTATTCCTATTGAACAAGCTTATCGTTGTCGTATTTTGAATTTAACTGTGTTGGTAATATGTAAATTGTACACCTTAAATGGTGACTCCAATAGTAATGAGTCGTTATTATAGCACAATTAGAAGCAAGAGTCTTAATTTTTGATTAATATTTTGTAAAATTTATAGTTAATCGGGGGGAGAATAGAAGTTTGATTAAATTTTTTATGCAAAAGACAACATATTATTCGTGGGTCAGTGATATTTTAATACAATATCGTTGGGGTCAAAAACCGACCCCGACCTACGTGAGCTTTTACGTGAATTAAAACACGTAAGGGCACGGCGTGCCGTGCCCCAACGATGTAATTTTTTTGAAATTATTATTGTTGTGAATTAATGTTAAACCCCAACCCCTATCTAAACCAAATTTGGGTCGCGAACAAGGTGAACAAGATCATCACAATTGCATATACCGCTGCGATCGCTAGCCCAGCTAAAATGGCATAAAACGTAAACCTTCGAACCTGGGAATTTGTCATCCCATCCCCCCTGAAGGTCTGCTTGACCCTTTCAACGCGCTCGGTTCGCTTCTCCCGCCGGATGCTGCGGTCATACCAGGGCATCCCCGGCACATTCATATCGGCGATCACGCGGCCGTCATCATCATCGTATTGTTCCGCTTGATTATTTCTCATCATCCACATCCATTTGTTCAGTATACAAATGACATGCAACCGTGTGACCAGGTTCAACTTCAACGACTTCCGGGACCACCTTGTCACAAATATCCATCCGTTTTGGGCAGCGTGTATGGAATTTACATCCAGATGGCGGATTGGCTGGGGATGGGATGCTGCCCTCCAGGATTATCCGTTTTCGGTTTGCGGAAGGATCAGGAACCGGGGCGGCACTCAAAAGTGCTTCGGTGTATGGATGCAGTGGATTGTTGAAGATGTCTTTCTTGCTGCCAACCTCAACCAAATCACCCAGGTACATCACGCCCACTTCATCAGAGATATGTTCCACCACGGAAAGGTCATGGGAGATAAACAAATAGGTCAACTCAAATTCATTTTGCAAATCGTTCAACAAGTTGATGATTTGGGCTTGAATCGAGACGTCCAAAGCCGACACGGGTTCGTCACAGACGACAAATTCTGGCAATAATGCCAAAGCCCGGGCGATGCAAATGCGCTGGCGCTGCCCACCAGAAAACTCATGGGGGTAACGGTCCTTATGATAGGGCTGTAACCCGCAAATCCGCATGGTGTGCTCAATGTATTCGTCAAATTGCTTATCGGGTTTGAGATGGTGCTCCCGCACACCTTCGCCAATAATCTCACTCACCGGCAACCGGGGTGAAAGGCTGGAATAGGGATCCTGGAAGATGATTTGCATTCTCGGCCGCATTTTTCGCATTTCATTTCGATCGAGATCAAAAATGTTGACCCCATCGAAAATCACGTCGCCGTCGGTTTTTTCATTCAATCGCAGGATTGTTTTGCCGACGGTGGTTTTTCCGCAGCCCGACTCGCCCACCAGCCCCATGGTGGTGCCGCGCTTGATGTTGAAACTGATGCCATCCACCGCGCGCACATAGCCAACCACTTGTTGGAGTAAGCCGGCTTTGATGGGGAAATATTGCTTGAGATTTCTGACCTCAAGCAGGTTTTCCTTATCGTGGGTGAGCAGATCAGCTGCGTCTAGCTTGCTGGTTTTATTGATGATATCTTCCATTTTTATTCCTCCCCTTGCTCTTCAAGGTAATGATAACAAGTGACCATATGTGTGGGAGACACATAAATTTCTGGCGGATAGGGGCCATTGCACTTGTCAAATCGACGGTTGCAGCGGTCACGGAAATAGCAATAATTGGGCATGTTGACCGGGTTGGGCACACTGCCGGGAATGGTATATAGCCGATCGACCTGACGGTTGACCACCGGTTTGGATGCCATCAAGCCAACCGTGTATGGGTGCAGTGGCTCATGGAACACTTCCATAGCTGTGCCCTTTTCTACCACACGACCGGCATACATCACCACTACATAGTCCGCCATTTCGGCGATCACACCCAGGTCATGGGTGATCAACATAATGCTGGAGTTGATCTGATCCTTAAGGTTTCGCAGCAAGTCCAAAATCTGCGCCTGGATGGTCACATCCAGAGCCGTTGTCGGCTCGTCGGCGATAATCAATTTCGGATTGCAGGCCAAAGCCATGGCGATCATCACACGCTGGCGCATCCCACCCGAAAGCTCATGGGGATACATCTCATAAACGCCGGTGTTATTGGCAATCCCAACCATATCAATCATCCGCAGGGTCAAATCCTTGACCTCTTCATCGGACATATTGGGGTTATGCAGTTTAACGACCTCATCAATCTGATCGCCGGAGCGGAATACGGGGTTAAGGCTGGTCATCGGTTCCTGGAAAATCATCGAGATTTTCGCGCCGCGAATGTTTTCCATCACTTCCGTGGGGGTTTTGGCGATGTTATAAACCTTGTCACCGCTGTCGAAGCGAATCGTTCCCTCGATAATCTGGCCCTGTGGACGCTGCACAAGCTGCATCAAGGAAAGGGCTGTCACCGATTTGCCGCAACCTGACTCACCTACCACACCAACGGACTTGCCTTTGGGGATCTCGAAGGATACCCCATCGACCGCTTTCACTGTGCCGATGTCCGTGAAGAAGTACGTATGCAGGTTGTCAAACTCCACCACATTCTTGGGGTCTTTCATCTCCGTGGTGTATTCACTTTCCTGAACATTTTTTCGATTGCGTTGTTTTTCAATCGCATTGGTAATTTTACGATTGGCGCGTGTAATCTTGGCTGAGTCACGTGCAGAAAGATGGACACTATCCTTGGTCGCTGAAATTTCTGCAATTTCATCCATCAAGCGTTTGGTTTCTTTATCCATTTCTTTCTCCTACCTTTTCATCTTCGGGTCAAAGGCATCCCGAAGCCCGTCACCAACAAAATTGAAGCCCAACACTGTCAGCAAGATCAACAAGCCTGCGGGGATCCACATGAACCAGAAATTGGTCATAACGTAAGCATCCGAAGACACATTGATGATGCTGCCCCAAGAAGCCAGAGGGTACTTAATCCCCAAACCGAGGAAACCCAGGGTAGCTTCGGTAATGATAATCCCGCCTAAACCCGCCGTTGCCTGAACAATCAGGAGCGGCATCACATTGGGCACCAGGTGCCGGAATATACGACGGCTGGTGCGAATGCCGGTGGCTTCCGTTGCGACCATGAAATCCTGCTCGCGCAGGGAAAGAATCTGACCGCGCACCACACGGGCGACACCCGTCCATCCTAAAATACCCAAAACTGCCATCAAAAGGAAAATGCGTGTAATCGCATCAACTTCCAATGTGTCCATGACTGAGCCAAAGATGATCACAATCGGGTAGAAGGGAATGCTGTTGAACAAGTCGACAAAGCGCATGAGGGCTGTATCGACCCCACCGCCAAAATAACCGGAAATGCCGCCAATGATGACGCCGAGCGCCACTTCAAGGATCACAACCACAAAGCCCACCATCAAAGAAACGCGACCACCATGCATCAAGCGGGTCATGACGTCCATCCCATTATTGTCGGTACCCAGGGGGTGATCTGCAGAGGGGAATTCGTACATGTTAATCAGTGTGGTTGAGGTTTCTCGCTTAATATAATAGTTCTGATTGACACGGGAAATATTGTATTCAATCGTTTCACCGTCTGCATGGGTGAATTCAACCTGATCTTCGCGATTGACAATCGCTTCGCGCATTGCTGCTTTATATTCCACCGAAAGGAATTCTGATTGATCCAAAGGATTCACAATAATATCAGAAACCTCAGCAAAGGGCTCACCGGATCCATCCAAAACTGTGACGCGGCCCTCTTCCCGCACAATTGTGTAAGTTTGGCCATCTAAGGTGAACTCAGAGTCTCCTTCAGCGATCGCTTCTTCACTGGCAAAGACGAAATCAAAGGAATCAACCGTATCGAGATCCCCTTGATCATAGGGGTCATAGGTATTGATGGTCGCCATTGCAACATTATGTTCTGTGGATATCTGCTGTGCTTTCAACTTCCTGGTTATACGGTAGGTTTCTCCATCGAATTCAAAACTGGTTTCTCGCGCGGCCTTTGCAGCTTCATATGCTTCAACAAATCCATCAGGAAGTGTCGTTCCATTAACCGGATTGACCCGTCCCAACAACTCCTCTGCAACGGGGTCCAGCTGCATAATACGATAAGCATTTTCACCAACAGAAGTATAGTAGTACGTTTGGTCTCCTGCTTCAAAGGTTTGATCTTCCTGGCCAAGGGTAAATAAGAATTGGGCACGATCGGCGCTGCTAAAACTTTCACCTTCAGCAACAGTGTAGCGCAGCTCTTCATTATAAATCGCACCCGCATAATCTTTGGACATGGAACCCATCTTGGTAAATACTTCCGTTTGTTCGTAGGGTGAAAAAATCGGTCCCAGGAATGAAAATGTAAACATAAAAACGAGAATGACCATGCCGACAATCGCCAGGCGGTTCCTGAAGAAGCGCTTGAGAACGAGCATGCCAGGTGAAAGTACCTTGACACGCCTGGCATCATCAAGACTCATCTCTTCATTGGTCTCGTCGATCAATTCAACAACGGGTTCTTTATCGGGAAATACATTTTTCATATCAGTCATTGTCCACCCCCTAATTTACTCGCACACGTGGGTCGACGACGGCATACATGATATCCGCAACGATCAGACTCACCTGGGTCAATAAGATTAAAAATGTCGTGTAAAACATGGAAAAGGGAATGTCACCACGGACCATCGCCTGGTAGGCGATATAACCAATGCCGGGGATCTGGTAGAGCGTCTCCGTGATTTGGGCGCCGCCGAACATGCCGGGGAGCAAAAAACTCATGTAAGACACAAGGGGAATCATTGTGTTTCTAAAAGCATGCTTATTGATGACGACTTTTTCTGAGAGGCCCTTGGCGCGTGCTGTCCGTATGTAATCAGAATTCAATACTTCCAGCATATTGGTGCGGGTATAGCGCATAAGCCCGCCAATTGAAAGCATCATGAGGGTAATGATAGGCAAAACCATGTGATAGCCAATATCTAAATACTGCTGGAATGTGGTCATTGAAGTGTGGAAACGTCCTGTCAGGCCATACAAAGGGAACCAACCTAACTGGATCGAAAAAACATATTTTAATATTGTGGCAAGGAAAAAGGTGGGCAGGGAAATACCCATCAAAGCGAACACAGTAATTGCATAGTCCTTTTTACTGTATTGATGCCTCGCCGCGGTGATGCCCAATGGTATAGCGATCACCAATTGAACCGTAAAGGTGATGATGTTCATGATCACCGAATACCAAACAACTTGGTTAAATTTTTCGGTGACCGGAATACCAAAATGCCAGGAATCGCCAAAATCTCCCCTGATGGCATTGCCAAGCCAGCCGAAATAGCCGGGAATAATTCCAATATTTAACTTGTAAACCTCATTCAGTTGGTCAATCCACTCTTGGTAGGTCTTTGTGCTTAGCGGATTGCTGGCACGCTCCCGAGCAATTGTTTCCACATATGAGGTCGGCAGAGAACGAATAACGGCATACACAACCATCGCGCCAAAAAACACGATAAATATGCCGAGCAAAACTCTCCTGATAATAAAATTTTTCATAATTTTCCCTGATTCTTACGAATATAAAGCATTATCATCTTATACTTGTTTATCAAAAAGTGAGCCCACCCTGGGGTGGGCTCACAATGACTCTCATACTTGTTTGAACTAGTCCTAGTTCATTTCAAGCAGTTCGATATCATTCATCCAACCCCAGAAGGTGGTGATATCGGGGGTGATGGTATCGATATTGATCCGCTCAGTGCTGAAGATGATAACATTCAAGCGCTGATAGGTGGGAATTTCAACAGCCCAATCGATAATGGTATCGAGAGCCTGTTTGTAAACAGCCTTGCGGTAGTTCTGATCATCGCTCAAACGGGCGTCAACGATCAACTGATCCAGACCTTCGTCCTGAATGTGATAGTGGTTCGAGTCTGAGCCACCAGCACCAGGAACACTGGAGCTGTGATAGACCTGGTACATATCAGGGTCAATGGTGGTACCCCAAGCAGCGGTCCACAGTTCTTGTGTGCCAGCATCCAGCGCATCCCAAAGGACGTTGCTGTCAGCGGGGTCATTGATCACAAGTTCCATACCCAGGTTCGCTAAAGATTCCTTAGCAGAGGTCACAATTGCAAAAGCAGGATGATCGCCAGTGCCGTCACCAGGAATGATGAGCTCGTAGCTCAACTTGGCGCCTTCGGGGGCAGCAGTTAGGACACCGTTTTCGACGGTGAAACCAGCAGCTTCGAAAAAGCCGAGGGCTGCAGCTTCAGCAGCCGCAATCTTATCTTCCAGAACCATATCAGCGGTGTAAATCGGATCGCCGTTGACATCAACTGAGAACGCAATCTCGTAGTCTTCATCTGTTGGCTGAGGTGCAGCCCAGGAAGTGTTGGAGATCGGGTAGTTGATGACGGATGCGCCTTCACCGTAGTAGCTGTCAATAGCCAGGTCACGGTGTACGGACAAAATGGTTGCAATGCCTTTGCGCAAGTTCTTGGAGGCGTCTGAGCCTAACTCACCGGCAACGTTGACGGTGGCGGCGTTGATGCCGATGTAGCCATAACCAAGGTTGTCGACCATGCTGGAGGTGATCACATCACCGGTCATTTCGCCATTGGTGTTGTAGGATTGAACCTCAGCGTAGCGTTCACCAGAGTAGGTCATCTCGCCGGCGTCAGCAGTACCAGTCTGGACGGCTGATGGAACTTCAGCGGAAGTTGTTTCCTTGAATTGAACTTCTGCGATCTTGGGGCAGCCGCGATAATAATATTCGTTGGCTTCGAAGTAAACAACCTTGTTGTCATAGGTCACGAATTTATAGGGGCCAGCACCCATGGGGGTTGCTGTCAGGCTTTCCTGTTTGGAAAGATCACCAAAGTCAAAGCCGAACATATTGTTTTCATAATCATATTTTTCAACATCGCCATAGTAATGCAGCGGTGTCACAGAAATGCCGAGAATGGAATACACAGCAGGAGCAGAAAAACCATTCACGGTCACTTCGACGGTGTAATCATCAAGTTTCTTGATGCCGGAAATATTGGGTACGCCCTCGCCGCCCATTGATTCGTCTAATGGACCCCAGTAACCAATGAAGCCAGACTTCACATTGGCATACACGTCAGCGCCATCGGCTGATTCGTAGGGGAAAGCTTCTTGAATATCCCATTCATAAGCAGCCAGGATTTCGTCTTTGTAGGTTTCTAAAGTGGGGAAGGAATCAACCAGATCAAAGGTAGCACCAGAAAGCGCTGTGAAAACGCCATCTTCGCCGACTTCACCGAAACCCCACAATGCCATACCTAAAACAACCTGCAGGCCTTCATTTGCTGCAACCTCTTCAGGGGTATAGCCGATGTAGGCTTCTGCATAAGCATCGCGATAGTTGACATCAACATAGCTGACGATTTTCTCTGCTTCATAAAGAACTTCGTCTTCCAAACGAGTCCATAAATCGTCTTGCTGTTCTTGGGTCCAGTCCAGATCTTCGGACCATTCCGCATCTGGGCCAGCAGCATAGATTGCATCGTACAATTCGGCGTATTTGTCAAAGACTTCGCTGGTTGTCTGGGTTTGATAGTCCTTCAAGCCAACGATGTCATAGGATGACAAAGTGGTCGAACCAACATAGCTTGGGTCGAGGTAAGTGTAGTATGTGAAGATGATGTCATCCGCTGTAACGGGGTTGCCGTCAGAGAATTTCATACCAACGCGCAATTTTGCCGTGTACTTGGTGGTATCAGTGGCTTCATCATAGACCACACTTGTGTTGGCAGCGCCCTTATATAGATAGGGGGTGCCGTTGTATTCCACAGTTTCGCCCTCAATCGCGTTATGGACAATGCCGCCAACACGATCGGTTGTCAGAAGACCAATTTGGGTCATGCCGGCAACATCAGCGTCATAGGCTGTGTCCGAGAAGAAGGGGCTGAACTTTTGTGAGAAAGCGTTATACGCAACAACCAACGGTGTGTCAATCGTCGGTTCAGTTGGTAAATTCTCACCAAAAGGTTCTTCCGCAAATTCAGGTTCGTCTTCAGTGGGTTCTGCGGTGGGTTCTGCAGTGGGTTCCTCTGTAGGCTCCTCGGTTGGTTCCGCAGTGGGTTCCTCGGTGGGTTCCTCAGTGGCTGGCGGTTCAGTGGTTGCTGGACCACAAGCAGCCAGGAAGCTAGCAAACATGATGCTAACGACCAGGATGGAAATGATTTTTCTAAATCGATACATTTTGTTTTCTCCTAATCTCCTAGATTTTGATAAAAGACACGCTGTACGATGATATTTTAAAACCATGCGTTTGTCAAGTTTAAATTCACCCCTCCACAAATTTTTCATTTAATTATAATAAAACTCGTCCTAATTATTTTTTGTGCGACTTAAAGCAAATTAATGGGATAAAAAGTGTACCAAGGGTACCCTTAATAGCCTACGCTCACCAACCACCCATTCGGTCTAAAAACCTTTTAAATGACTTTACGCTTTAGCGCGAGAACTATTCTTCCTCAATTTTCTGCACGGAGATAGATCTTTGGTAGCGCCACAGTAAAAAAGCAGCAATCGCAGCAACTGCTTCCAGAATCAGGAAGAGAATCTCCAGGGACTGTCCTCCCTTCGAAAAACCTATCAGAAATATGAGCTCCCCCACCACAACCAGGCTCAATAAGACGATGAGGAAACCATTTGCCTTTTTTGTGCGTATCAATGAAAGCTCGACCTCATCGCGACGAAAGGGGCGTTTCTCCTTCGGCAGGCGCAAGATTCCCGAGGCGAAAAAATACAAGGGTAAAAAGACAAACACATAGGGCAGCGCCACAAAAAAGCGGTACATCCCCTGGTTGCCGGCAAATCCCGCACCAATATGCAAGCCAAGAATAATCACCATAAGAAGCAAGGCAATCCGTCTGAATTTGACCAGGTCTTGCTCGGGGACGTTGACCTCGTAATAATCGCCACGATAGACCGCCTTCTTTTTTATGCGCCCTTTTTCGTCTTCCGTGCCCACGACTTCATAATCATCCGCATATTTTCTCATTGTCTATGACCTCATCAATGGTTTTTCAAGTTAGATGGCTTTAGTATTTTTTGTTATTTTCTGTATTGAACACAAAACTCTTGCTCTAATACCTTTCATATGCCAAATCGATTGTTATATTGCAAATAACTTTTCAATTTACAGTAGGGGCGACTCATGAGTCGCCCCTACATTTCTCATAAGCTGCATCTTCTCCATCCACATAGATAGTTACATGCAAGGCGGCATGAGATTACTGACAACCCTGTCCAAATTGATATTCCTCCAACTGCTCAAAAAAATCACTTTCTTTGACTATCTCGCCGCTCTCACAGGTATTCGCCGGCAAAACCATCACCTTGGGCAAAGAAAATAAGGGAATAGCGGGTAATTGGCTCAGAAATACCTTTTCCGCCTCGTAGAGCGCTTCCTCACGCGCCACAGGCAAAGCTAAACTTGCCGTACGGCAAGCATCATCATAAACCTGATCCGAAAGCCCGGCAATGTTGGTCCCAATCCAATAATTCTCAGCCGATGGGATTTGTGTGCTGTCATACAACTGACAATCTTCCTGTGGCAATGGCTGCCAAGCTATCAATGCCAGGTCAAATTGACGCCCGAACAAGGGACCCTCCGCACCAGGGACATACAAGTTCTCAGCTGGAAGCGTTGTCAGGCTTACCTCAATCCCACAAGCCCCTAAATCCCTTTGAATGGCTTGCGCTAAATCCTGTTGAAATCCAGAAGGGCTGATGAGTAACTCTAATGAAAGGGATGTTCCAAAAGGTACACCTATAACTCCCTGAGCTTGCAATGATGTGGCAGGCTCTCCATCGTGATCCACCCACCCAACCGATGTAAGCAGTTCAGCACCCTTGGAGGGATCATAAGCTAATCTTTCGCCTTCCGTCAGTTGCGAATCCTCAGGCGGCAGAAAGCTTTGCCACATATCCCCGAGATCGCCAATAGTGTTGTCCAGCATCGATTCCCGATTCAAACAAGCAGAAATCGCCTGGCGGGTGCGCACATCCCCAAGGAGCGGGAGCTTTCCATCGGTTCCATCCGCAACACTGGCTGCCGGCTGGATGCCAAAAACGAGCTGCATCCAGGACGCTCCCGTTTCAGACTTCACAAAAAACCGATCAAGAGATCGGACCTGGTCCAATAAATTCGGAAATTCCAGCCAATTAAATGAAGAATCCAAGACATCACAGGCTCCGGACCCCAGCAAAGAAGCTGCCTCGGTCGCTCCACCCGCTACCTCCTGGAATACCACCTCATCTAACAGGGGTAAGCCTTCTGCCCCTCGAAAATAAGTGGGGTTGGCCACAAAGCGCATCGATTGTTCGCCGGTTTCTTTCAGCACAAATGGGCCGAAACTCAGCGGTGAAGTCCTGATCCGCTCATCGTTGACGATATCCGACCATCCCGCAGTATTGGCAAATAAGTGCGAAGTTAAGGGACGCCAGAAAATTTGATCCAGGGCCGCCGTGGAAAAGCCAGGCAGCCCTGTCCACTGGATCCTGGTTTCATCCAATGCAACATAAGACTCGGTCCGGCTTTCCGCCCACTGCAGTCCTGGCGCGTCATCATCGCTGGCAATGTTGAAGCTAAAAACAGAATCAGCCGCCCTCACAGGCGCACCATCCGACCAGGTTAACCCTGGTGCCAACTGAAATTCAACAGCCATCTGGTCCATTTCAAGGGGGGTCTCTCCTTCCCAGGTGATCACACAATCAGCGGATTGGCAGCCACTGGGACGGACTTCAAGCCCTGGCTTCAACACCGCCACTTCTCCAGCCGCGTCCACTACGGGTTGCCCTGCCTCAACGGATACCGGTTCCAGCCGTAAATCACCATCCCCCAGGTTAGGAATCTTTTCCAGGATGACCGGCGCAAGCTCACCGTTTTGCATTGCAAAGGGTGGCTCTGAGATCAAGGCTAAAATATTGTTTTTTACAGGGGTCTGAACGCCATCGTAGAAGAAGAGGCTTTCAGGCAGGTCAGTCGTGCAAACAGTCAGCCTTTGTAAGGGGATTTCCGTGTGGGTGGGCGATGCCGTCGGACTTGTCGCTGTTGTTTCCTGGTCAGGTGTAACCGTGGCAGTCGTCTTTGGGTCTAACCCCTGACAAGCCGATAACACCGTCAAGCCCAGGAGCAGAAGAATGATTGTGCGCTTCATTTATTAGTCCTATCCAGAATCGGTTTTTCCAGCGGCTTCTTCGTAATACTCATCCGCGTAGTCATCGGTTTCCTCGCCAAAGCGCAGCCGCAAATAAGAGTGATAGCGCTCAGGGGCAATCTCACCCGCTTCCACAGCCGCTCGAACTGCGCAGCCCGGTTCATGGGTATGGGTGCAATCGTTAAACTGGCATTCCGAAACCAGGTGGCGCATTTCCACAAAATAAGCATCCAATTCCTCTGGTTCTGTATCCCATAAAGCCAGGGACCGGATGCCGGGCGTATCCGCTACATAGCCACCTTCTTCCAAGGGGAAGAGCTGGCGCACCTGGGTGGTGTGCATACCCTTTGAGGTCGCTTCGCTCACTTCCCGCACATGCAGCCCCAATTCCGGTTGAATGGCATTCAGCAGGCTGGATTTTCCAACACCAGAAGGACCCACCAAAGCTGAGATTTTATCCTTCAAAGCCAATCGTAGTTCTTCTACACCCTGGCCTGTGACGGCAGAGGTATAGATAACCTGATAACCCAGTTTGCTGTAAAGCCCAAAGATCTTTTCAGCCTTGGCTTGCGTGACCAAATCAACTTTATTTGCCACAATGACCGCATCAATGTCCTGCTTCTCAGCGACCACCAAAAAACGATCCAGCATGCGCGTATGCGGTTCCGGTTCTGCACAGGCAAACACCGCTACAATTTGATCAGGATTGGCTAAGATGATTTGCCGAAAATCGCGCTTGATACCGGTGCGGGTCCTTGCAAAAGCAGCCTTTCGCTCACGCACATCATCAATCAACCCCTGTCCTTCCTCATGCATTGTGAAGGTGACCCAATCTCCAATAGCAACGATATCGCCCTCAATTTCCCCTCGTTTTAGCCGGCTTCGCAATCGACAAATGACTTCCTGGTCACCGGCTTTTACTGTAAAGAATCCGGATTGGGCACGGATGACCAAGCCTTCCAATTGTTCAGTCAATAGGGGTCACTCCTAGGGTTCTCCAGTTGTCTCTTCACCGCCTTCAGGGGTGGCTGTGGTAATAGGTGTCAAGGTGATCGTGGGCGTGTTGGATGGTATGGGCGATGGTGAAGCGATTACGTAGGGGTAAGCCTCCCAGGGTAAATTGCGGCCAGTGTTGATGTAATCAGAGAAATACAAGGAAACCGCCCGTCGGAAAACTGGGGCAGCCATTTCCGAGCCCTCACCGGCATTTTCGAGCAGCACAGCCACCGCGATATCCGGTTTATCTTCGCGATTTTCACTGGTATAACCGGCAAACCAGGCATGGGATTCGCCAAAGGGGTTCTGTGCGGTCCCCGTTTTACCGTAAATGGTATACGGCGTCCCACCCAATTCAAGCTGTGCTGTTCCCCTGGCATCTCTAATCACAGCGCGCATCGCATCTTGAATAATCTCCAAATTTTCTTCTGAAACGGGTAGTTCGCCAATCACTTCTGGCTCAAAGGTATGGGTCGCTTCGCCATCTGTGTTTTCAATGCGATCGATCAAGGTGGGCTTGTAAAGCGTGCCGCCATTGCCCACCGCTGCCATGAAGCGCGCCACCTGCAAGGGCGTGACGGTCATGGTCCCCTGCCCAATGGCCAGTTGTACATTGACCTCACAGGAGTTGACGTCCGTGGGAATATTGCCGGGCTCTTCACTCACCTCCACGCCTGTAAGCTCCCCTAAGCCAAAGTCATAAGCCATTTCAGAGATGGCATTTGAATAGCCGGCGTAATGCAGTTGTTCCCCGATGTAATAAAACCAGGGGTTACAGGAGCGCATTAAACCCTGGGGCAAGGTCAGATCGCCGCTGGGCGGTTTATCCTTCTCAAAAGTCCAATCATAATAAGTTACACCGCAGACCTGGATGGAATGGCCGCAATAAATTTCTGATTCTTGCGTAAAAACACCTGTCTCTAAACCTGCAGCCATGGTGATGACCTTAAACACCGACCCAAGGGGGTATTGCCCATTGGTCGCTCGGTTGAAGACGGGATCCCCAGGTTGAGCATAAGGATTAAGGGCATAAGCAAAGTTCTGGTTGTTAAAGTCAAATAAGTTGGGATCAAATTGGGGGTTGGAAACCATTGCCAAAATTCGACCCGTATCAATTTCCATCACCACAATGGCGCCCCGGTAATCACCCAGGGATTGCTGTAATCGGTATTGCAAGCCCGATTCGATGGTTGTGACCAGGGACTGTCCCTGGGAAGCAGATTTCTCACCCAGTTTCGAAATAATCTGCCCACTGGGGCTTTTTAAATATAAGGAAGCGCCTCGCTCGCCAGAGAGTTCATCTTCAAAACTGCGTTCTAAACCCGTGCTTCCAAAGCGCTCACTCAGAGAATAACCCTGGCGCAGATACTCATATTGATTTTCCTCCGAAATATAGGTTAAATGGCCAACTGTCTGAGGAGCGATACCGCCATCGTAATAAAATCGGGAAGAATAAGAGCTCAGATACACCCCACTGAGCATGCTGAGGGAGCTCATATAACGATCAACCTCAGCCTGAGACGCTTCGCCCAAGACCACATAATCGGAAGGATAGGCGTATTGAACCAACTCTCTGATTTCATCAACCTGGTAAATCGTCAATTGGGACATGGTTTGATAAAACAAACCCATCAAGTCATCATCGAGATAGCCGGGAATAAACCCAATTGCGACTGCATCTTCCTGGGCTGCCAGTGGGTATCCATTATTGGCATAGATATCCCCGCGAGGTGTTGTTTCGCGAACAATTTCTAACACATTCCCGCCAGCCAGCTCCGGCAATATAACGCCCTCATCCCACTGTAAAAGCCAACCATCTGTCCCTCTCACCAGAGACATAAGCAATTCTCTGGATAAACTGCCAAAGAAATAGGTGTTGTAAACCACGCTCACCCGGGCTTCTGCTGAATCGGGGTGAACGGTAGTTGAAAGGATGTCATAATTCAGGCCATCTGTCAGGGTCAAGGTCAAAGCAACCGCGGTATTCCTGTATTTGGCAGTGAAATCCTCTTCGCTGATCTTGCCCCGTGCATCAGCAGTCAGCATGGTGTACATGCTGGGGTAATCCTCAATTTGCCAGGCTCCCATGAATTGATCAACCATGGTCTCAACATCCGGCGCGGGGGTCACATAGACCTGCGGCCCCGGCAAAGTGGGCGTTGCTGTCGGTTCGGTCGGGGTTGCTGTCCCCGTGGGTCCCCCTGTACAGGCGACCAGCACGAACAACAACAGAATAATAAGAAAATGACGGGCTTTTTTCACAAAGACTCCTCAAAAGGTATCCCAGATTAGGCTGCGGATACCGACTGATTATACTGCCTTAGTCCTGAGATGTGGATTCTAGGGTTGGTGTCGGGGTGGGCTGCAGCGGTACATAGGGCGCTTCTTCCCAGGGCATCAGACCGCTGGGGTCTTGATAATTCGAAAAATACAAGGACACAGCCCGGCGAAAAATCGGTGCAGCCATGGTAGAGCCCTCACCACCGTTCTCAACAATGACTGCGATGGCAATATCTGGCCTTTCGGGGTCATTTTGGCGGGTAAAGCCGGCAAACCAGGCATGGGCATCTCCCGAGGGCGTTTGAGCCGTGCCAGTTTTGCCAGAAACGGGAATCTCAAGCCCCTGCATCGCCCAATAACCCGTGCCACGCTGCTCCTCAATCACCATACGTAAACCGTCTGCAATGGACAGACGAGTTTCTTCTGATATAGGCAGCTCGCCAATAATTTCGGGTTCAAACACAGCGGTCGGCTCGCCCGAAGTGGGTTCAATCCTCTGCACCAAAGTTGGGCGGTACAAGGTGCCACCATTGGCCAGGGCAGCATAAAAATTTGCTACCTGCAAAGGCGTCACCAAAATCTCTCCTTGGCCGATGGCCAGCTGGGCACTATTCACACAGGTTTCAGCGGTGTCAGGGATATTCCCTGCCGATTCAGCGATCTCGATCCCAGTTTCTGCCCCCAAACCAAAGCCTATCGCCATCTCAGAAAGAGCATCTTCCATTCCAGCTGAATACAGCGATTCGCCAATCCAGTAAAACCAAGGGTTGCAAGAGCGCATCAAGCCCTCTTTGAGGGTCAACTGGCCACTGGCAGCCACACCGTGATCGTAAGTCCAATCGTAGAGGGTCACGGCATCACACACAAACAAAGATTGACCGCAATAGAAACTGGACGACTCTCGAAAAAGGTTACTTTCCAATGCGGCGGACATTGAGATGCTTTTAAAAACCGAACCCAAAGGATACTGCCCCTGGGTCGCTCGGTTAAAAAGCGGTTGATCAGCATCGGAGAAATACGACGCCAATAAACCCTGGTCGAGTTCTGATAAATTGAAGGCATTGGGGTCAAAAGCGGGGTTTGAGACCAGGGCAAGAACCCGCCCGGTATCCATCTCCATCACCACCACAGCCGCCCGTAGGTCTCCCAGGGAAGCCTGGAGCAAGCTTTGCAGCTGCTTATCCAGGGTGGTGACAATTGATTGACCGGGGGCGGACTCACTGCTTGCCAACAAGGATTGAATCTCGCCATCGGGACCGACCAAATACAAGGATCCCCCCCGTTTCCCTGATAGTTTTGCCTCGTAAGCGGCTTCCAAACCCGCCGCACCAACCAGCTCATCCTGGCGATACCCTAAACGCAAATAAGCGTCCAATTCCTCTTCCGGAATATACAAACGATAGCCCAATACATGGGGTGCCACCCCGCCATCCACATAATAGCGAGAGCGAAATTCATCGATCCTGATCCCATTGATATTTTGCAAATCCGCCATGTAGGGGGTTAGTGCATCCTGAGAAAGGGTGACAATAGGTAAATACCAATCCTCCGGTGTGGATTCAACCAACGAGGCTAATTCTTCTGGGCTGTAAGCGCTGAATTCCGACAGCGTTTGGTACAGACTTTCAGCCTGCTCTGGCAATATTTCACCTGGGACCACGCCAACAGCGATAGCATTCTCATAGGCTGCCAGGTGCGCACCCTGATTGTCAAAAATGCGACCTCGAGAGGGAATTTCATGGACAAATTCCAGATGATAGCCTTCTTGTAATTCCGGCAGCATCAACTGCGACTCCCATTGAATGCGCCATTGATTTTTTTCATAGGTGAGGTTCATCAACATCTCGCGGCTCAACTCGCCCACAAGCAAGGTTTGAAAATTTACCCGGTAAGCAACCTCTGCATGCTCACCCTCTGATAGAGATGAAAGCAGCTTAAAGGTCAGTGAATCCAGGGACAGCGCGTTGGCAACATCCCGATGTGCGGCTATAAAAGCATCACGATCATTGGCATCCTGGCTCAAGGTCGTGAGCATGGCATACATTTGGTCGTAATCTTCAACCTGCCATGCCTCAAGATAGCGGCTGGCCACAGCTTGCGCTGTCGCTGAGGCAGAAATATCTCCCTCAACCGTCGGCACTTGCCGCGTGGGTTCTTCCACCGTCGGCACACACCCACTGACCAGAAGCATCCCGAACGCGAGGAAAAGCCCAATTTTCTGATACCAGCTTTGGAATTGCGCCATGGGAAATGCCCTAAACCTTTCCCAAATCTGGCAGGTTAGGACAGGCATAATTTAATTCTGCCTGACAGCGATCTTGAATTTCTTCAGGTGGTTGCAAACCAAATTCCTGCAGCCCCTGCGCTAAAAGACAAATGGGCAAACCCATTACGGAAGCATAACAGCCCTTCAAGACTTCAACAGGATGAAAACCTACGTGTTGTATAGCATAGGCGCCGGCTTTGTCCATGGGATCCCCTGTGGCGATGTATGCCTTGATTTCATCATCAGAATAATGCCGCATTGTGACATCGGTTTCACAGACCTCATTGAAAGCGCGCCCCATTTGCAAGTCAATAATCGCAATGCCGGTGTAAACCTGGTGCGTTCGACCTCGCAATTGACGCAACATGGCGGTTGCTTGATCCTCATCCCCAGGTTTGCCCAATATTTCCGATCCATCCACCACGATGGTATCTGCCCCTATCACCAGGCCGGCGTTTTGTTCAGCCACTTTCTGAGTTTTTTCACACGCCAGACGCTTCACAAATTGGGCAGGGGGTTCACCAGGGAGCTGGGATTCGTCGATTTCGGCTGGAAGCACCTCAAAAGGCCAACCAAACAACCCAAAAAGATCTCTTCTGCGCGGCGAATTGGATGCCAAAATAATTTTTCTCATCTCTGCCATTCTATCACATCCCATTTTTCTCTTCTACCTAGTATAGACTCGTAGGGTGCACTCCGATTTTGAGACAACCAAAAATATTTCATTTAAAAATTATTTACTCTTGTACAAAGATATCATTATCGTCAGGTAGGTTGCCTGCGCAACCATACCTGACCTTGTATCTTTAAAATAGTGTATGCTAGAAATGTGAAAGACACCAGTCAGGACGGTGAGGGTGAATCTGAACCTGACCTTTAGGCAAAAAGCCTGTATCGTAGATATGATCCCCTCACCATTTTTACACAGAGATCGGACGGTATCTGAAGCCTCTCTACAGAATAGAGATGAGCTTGCATTCACAAGGATGATCCAATTCATGCGCCTGACTGATGCCAACTTAAGTGTAACAAAAAAGAGGTGAGAAATGCAAAACATATTAGGTATTGACGTTTCCAAGGATAAACTTGACTTAGTGTTGAGGACTGAACGAGGCAAATTCCACAAGATGATCAGCAACAATGTGGAAGGGTTTAAGAGACTGGACAAATGGTTGAGATCCCAGCATGTCAATCGGATTCATGCTTGCTTAGAGGCAACAGGGCAATATGGTGATGAGGTGGCAGAGTATCTGTATATACGAGACAATGACGTGAGTGTGGTAAATCCAGCTCGGATCAAGCGTTATGGTGAAAGTAAGTTGCACCGCAATAAAACAGATAAAGCGGATGCAGATTTGATTGCAGAGTTCTGTTTGAAGGAAAAACCAGCCCTCTGGAAGCCTCTAGACCCTGATATCAAGCGTCTGAGGGCGCTCATTCGCCGTTTACAGGCCTTAAAAGACAACCTACAGCAGGAGAAGAATCGCAAAAGTAGTGGCGAGCTAGATGCTTGGGTGACCAAGGATCTTGAGATTCACATCAATTTTCTCCAAGAACGCATCAAAGCCACCAAAAAGGAGATCAAAGATTTGATTGACCAAAACCCTGGCTTGAAAGCTCAACGCGATCTGTTGACGTCCATCATCGGGATTGGTGACCTGACGGCAAGCACCTTATTGGCCGAGATCGGTGATTTTTCCACTTTTGAGAATGCGCCCCAATTGGCTGCCTTTGCAGGTCTCAACCCCAAGGCGCATCGTTCTGGTTCTTCTGTGTATAAGAAGACAAGAATCTCTAAACAGGGGCGTACTGAATTACGTCGTTGTCTTTATATGCCAGCCGTTGTGGCTCTGTTGCATAATCCTGTTATCCAGGCTTTGAGTGAACGAATGACAAAAACAAATCACCAGAGAAAGGAAATTGTGATTGCCGCCATGCGCAAATTATTGCATCTTGCTTATGGTGTATTGAAGAACCAATTGCCTTTTAACCCTGATTATGGTGCCCAATTTGATTTTTCTTCTTGACTTTCAAGACGGTATCTACGCGCTGCAAATTATCTTTGCATTTTGTGGGGTGGGTTTCCAACCTGATAAAAAATATTTTCGTAGGGTGCGCTCCGAATTTGAGCGCACCAAAAATATTTCTTCAACTTATTTATTTTTGACTATGGATTTACTAAACATACAAATAAGAACATCAACAAAACGATTCCACCCCCTCGCAACAAAACCCAAAATCCCTTAACTCTCGCGTCGGATTTGAAATTCGTCAAAATCTCGGGCAACATGCACGGAGGGGAAAACTGTGCGGGCTTCGTCGAGCACATCCCGTTCACGATACCGTCTGGAGAGATGGGTCAAATACAATTCCTTGACATTGGCTCTTTTAGCCACGCCAGCAGCTTGGGCTGCTGTCAGATGATCAAATCGCCTGGCTAAATCTTCCTCCATTTGGGTATAAGTGGCTTCGATGACCAAGGCATCCGCATCCTGGATATAGGGCAAAAGCTTATCGGGATTACCCGTATCCCCAACCACTACCAGGGAAGTCCCTTGGCGAGATTCGCCCAACACCTGATCTGGCTCAATCTTCCGACCATCGGGTAGGGTCACCGTCAACCCATTGACCAGGTCACGCCGCCACGGTCCAGGTGGGATCTGATATAGTTCTGCCTTTTCAGGTAAAAATGGCCGCCGACTGCGTTCTTCAAATCGGAAACCGAGGGAACTTGACCCACGATGTTCCACCGGGAAAGCGGTGATGGTGAACTTCTCCGTCTCAAAGAAGGTGCCGGGCTTGATCACATGTAATTTGACCGGGGAGTTCCCCTGATGCCCGCGCAAAACCACACCAAACAACAAATCATAGACGCGATCCAGGGTGTGTTGGGTGGCATAAATCTCAATTTCTTCCATGACCTCCCAGCGTAAGAAGGTTGAGACCAAACCGCCCAGCCCCAAAATATGATCTAAATGACCATGGGTCAATAAAATCTGGTTTAGGCGCTTGAAACCCACACCAGCGCGCAAAATCTGGCGTTGGGTCCCCTCACCGCAGTCCACCAGAAATCGAAATTCTTCATGCTGCACCAATAATGAAGACAAGCCTCGATGCACTGAGGGTGCTGAGGCTGACGTCCCTAAAAAAACAATTTCAAACAATCGATTTACCTATTTCTAGCTGCAATTATGATTTGCCTTGCCCTGCGATCAGGCGTAATAAGCCCAATACACCCAAGCCAAGTTGAATCCCCTCACCAGCAGAGATTTCGGGGTTCTTCTGTTCACTCTCGGCACGCTTGATCAATACATAAGCTGATGCGGCACCGGTCAGGGCACCGATAATCACACCTAGAATAATCGTTTTCTTTTTTGCATTTTCATCCATCATGTGTCCTTTATCTATTTGTGTGCTGCTCTAAAAAATTTCTATCGAACAAAAATAACCACATCGGGTTATTGGTGTCGGTAAGTCAATTGCCTTATTTTGATGATCGGCGAAATAATACCGAAGAAAAAGTCTTTATTCTTGCGCTGGCACTTTCCAAGGCCAGGATGGGAGAGACGGCCTTATCTGACCATTTACGTGCATATTCTGGGACCAAGCCGAAGTAATGCTGAACCATCCCAGTATACATCGGGAGTGCGCCTTTGAGTTTCGCAATCAGGTAAATCATCCCACCTAATATCAAAACCGTGACCAGCGCAAATAACAAAGCAGGTGCAATCAGCCAAATTACAGCGGTATCAGAAAGCTGCCTGAAGGAAATGGCATCACGAAATCCAAAAATGATAATCAGGACAATCGCGGCAATCAGGATTAAACTGAAAAAGCCAATCGGCAGAAAGATCTGCCAAAAGCGCTGTCGTTTATGCCGTTTGATACTCTCACTGGTATAAGAGGATTTATTTTCATTTGATGATTGTGTGTTCATAACATTCATTTTAACATGACTTGCGCAATTAACCAAAATATCTCAGCCAACTTTCAAATTCAAAATTCAGAGCGAACAAGTTGGGATGCCGACCAGATTAAGACGGGCATATCCTACCCTAATACAGCGGGGCCTTAATAAAGAGAAGTTTTTCTTAAGCCTTCATTAATCTGTTTTTTATTGTATAATAATCTTATGAATTAAACCTTCGGGTTTAAATGAAATATTAAAAATTGCTCATCTGCTGCCCATAAAGCGGCTGCGATTAAGAAATCGAAAAGAACCATACGAGATTTTTTCGCCAGTGTTGGTCCTGGCATGGATACAATAGCTGGCCTAGTTATTTGAGATGAACGAAAATTGAATTTATTTTAAAAGCCTCATCGCAATTTAGGCCAAGAACAAATCGATAGGAAAACATGACCTCAATTGAATAAGGGGTCAGAAACACAATTTTTCGGGTTCAATAACGGTAATACGAACCCAGAACTGTCTTCCTATCCTTTATAAAATCAAAGTTAACAGGATTCTTGCTGATTAACCAGCCGTAGCCGCTCAGGTAGTGTTACGGCTGTCTTTATTTTAAGAAAGTTGCGATGGTGCGGGAAATCACAGCCATAAAGGCACAAAAACATAATCGCCAAAGGGTCAACATTTACCTCGATGGCACCTATGCTTTTGGCCTTTCGCGTTTTGTTGCTGGCTGGTTGGAAACTGGACGAAAGTTAACCGATGCAGAGATTGAAAAACTGCTCGAAGAGGATTCTTATGAGGTCGCTTTTCAAAAAGCCCTTCAATTCATTAACTATCGCCCTCGGTCCATTGAAGAAACCCGCCGTCGGCTTTTCAAAAAAGGGTTTAGCGAGGAAGTGGTCGACAAGACCATTTCAAGACTGCAAGAACGAAATTGGTTAAACGATCTTGAATTTGCACGACAATGGATCGAAAACAGAAACACCTTTCGTCCTCGTAGCGATCGCTTACTCAGCTATGAACTGCGGCTTAAGGGGGTAGCAGATGGCACCATTCAACGAGCGCTCGATAAATTCGGCGGTGATGAAAACGAATTGGCTTATCAGGCAGGCATTAAGAAAGCAAAGCAATGCCGTGATGAAACCAAACTCGATTTCCTCAAAAAAGTTGGCGGTTATTTAGGCCGACGTGGATTCCATTATGGCATTGTTAAGCCTACAGTGGAACGCCTGTGGAAAGAATTCGCCTCCTCCGAAAACGAGCCCTTGAACAATACTGAAAAAATGGAGTGAAGTAATGAGAAACCCAACTTTATTGATTGCCATCGGCTTAGCTGCCCTGGCGGTGGGAGGTTTGATAGGTTATTTTATCAAACAAGCCCTCGTAGAACGAAAACTAAAAGAACAAAAAATTAAAGCAGATCAGATCATTCGGGATGCAAATGAGCGGGCACGTGAAATTGAACTGGAAGCCAAGGATACAGCACTTCAAATCACACAAAAAGCAGAGGATGAATTAAACCGTCGGCGAACAGAACTTTCAAAAGAAGATGATCGCCTGCAAAAACGGCGCGAAGAGTTAGACCTTCGACTTGAAAAATACGAGGAAAGAGAAGTTAGGCTCAACAAAAGACAATCGAGCATTGACAAACGAGCCAACGAAATTGATAAAATGTACGAGGATGTCCAGGGAGAACTGCTCCGAGTGTCGCAATTGACCCAAGAGGAAGCTCGAGAGATCATCTTAGCAGAAACGGAAAAAGAAGCACGAGCGGACATGGCTCGCATTATTCGACAGATTGAAAATGAAGCCAGAGAGGAAGGTAACAACCGGGCTCGAGAATTGATTGCAGATGCCATCCAACGCGTTGCCTCCGAAAAGGTAGCCGAAGTGACCACATCCGTGGTCAGCCTACCCAATGAAGAGATGAAGGGTCGGATTGTCGGCCGTAATGGTCGTAATATCCGCGCTTTTGAACAGACTTCCGGCGTCGATGTCATCGTCGATGACACACCCGAGGCGGTCACCGTCTCTTGTTTTGATTCTGTGCGCCGAGAGGTTGCACGTCGAGCCCTTTCAAAACTGGTCATCGACGGGCGCATCCATCCAGCCAATATCGAAAAGATCCTCAATGAAGAAAATGAACAAATGGAGGAAGATATCCTTGAGGCTGGCGAAGAGGCTGCTTACGAAGCTGGCGTTCCCGGATTGCACCGAGAAGTCCTGAAGAAATTGGGACGGCTCAAATTCCGCACCTCATACGGACAGAACCAACTCGCCCACGCCGTAGAAACCTCGAAGATCGCCAGTGTGATTGCGGCAGAACTTGGCGCGGATGTGGATGTGGCCAAGGCGGGAGCCTTATTGCATGACCTTGGTAAAGCGATGGATCACAACACTGAAGGGACCCACGCCCAAATCGGGGCGGAGTTTGCCCAACGCTTCGGCGTCAACAGCAAGGTCGTAAATGTTATTGCCTCCCACCATCACGAAGTTGAACAGGAATCGGTTGAAGCCGTCATTGTGGAAGCCGCCGACGCCATTTCTGGCGCCCGACCGGGTGCCCGTCGGGAGGATCTCGAGCAATATATCAAACGACTGAGAGCCCTTGAGAACGTGGCTAATAGCTATGATGGCGTCGAACGCAGTTACGCCATCCAGGCGGGACGTGAAGTGCGCATCATCGTCAAACCTGAGAAAATTGACGATGTGGAAGCCAATCGCATGGCAAAAAATATCGCTAAGGAAATTGAAGAAACCATGCAATACCCCGGGCAGATCCGGGTTACGGTCATCAGAGAAAGCCGAGCGACAGAATACGCCAAGTAATCTCAACGAATCAAATAAACTAAGCTGCCAGGTTATCTTGGCAGCTTTTTTTAATGTCTGAATATTTAAAGTTGTTTGTCTGAGAAATTTATACTCATTATGCAAATCAAGAAAAGACTCATACAACCAGGTGGCGTAATACCGTGACGAAAAAACAGACTGAGATGAACACCTCATCCGGCGCTTTGCGCCACCTTCCCCTCGAGGGGAAGGCGCTGAAAGACCTGTCCCCCAAGGGAAGCCTTAATACACCAAAACTTCGCAGATTTTAAAAAACATAAACACTGAAGGAATAAAGCCTTCCCCTGGAGCGAAGCGGAATAACTTTGAGTACTGCGGGGGGACGGTGGCACGCCCAAGGCGTGACGGATGAGGGGTTACAGGGAATCCAGTCCCTGCAGAAATGGATTGTGCGTCCGTTCATACCCCACGGTGCTTTCAGGTCCATGCCCCGGCAGAAGGCGCGTTTCATCTGGCAAAGAAAACACAGCATCCTGGATTGTCTTGAGCAAGGTTTGCATATCACCCCCGGGTAAATCCGTCCGACCAATGCTATCTCTGAAAATCACATCCCCGCAAAACAGGGTTTTCAGCGGCTCACAATAAAACATCACATGACCAGCGCTGTGACCAGGCGCAAAGCGGACTTTTACCACCGGCGGTGCCCCTGATGTTAACCCCAATGACATGCCATCCTCAAAAATCAACGAAGGGTGCGGCGGTTGAGGAATTGACATACCAAACCGACCCGCCCCGCCTTCGTTTTCGTACCACTCCAAGTCGTCCGGATGCAAGCCAATGGGCAAGGGCGGATCAAACGCCTCTGCGATCTCCGCTGCACCGGCTATGTGGTCAAAGTGAGCATGGGTCAGCCAAATCTGGTGCAGTCGCCACCCCAAATCCGCTGCTTTTCGCACCACTACCTGGCTCTCAAAGCCGGGGTCAATCACAACAGCGTCACCACTTTCCTGATCACCCAGCAAATAGACATTATTGGGCAGCGGCCCTAAGGTCAGTCGAATAGCTTTTAGATTCATTCCATCAATTTCCTTCTGATTCTTTTACGTGCTCTTCAATAAATTCCCCGGGGTCATGGCCATTTCGGCGCACATAGCGGATGGTCAACACGATCGTCAAGGCAATCACAATCATAGCAATTGGATAAACTGCAATCGGGCGCCAATCGTAGATGTAGCCGGCCAAAATGGGTGCTACAACGTATGCAAAGGCATTCAAAGACTCCACCAATCCAAAAGCCAAGCCTACCTCTTGCTCTCGAACGACAGGTCTGACCAATGCAACGGTCATCGCACGACTTAGACGATAGCCACCCAGAGAGAAATAGCCTAACCCAACCCAGAATAATCCCTCACCCTGCCAGAGCAAGAAAGAAAACAACATCAACCCAACCTGTCCGATGATGAGGGCAAGACCCGGTGGTTGATGACCGAAAACCAACATCAAAACAACACTGCCCAAGGCGCCTATAGAACCCAGTTGACCAATGCGACTCAGCGAAAAACCTCGCTGATTCTGCAGAAAATTCGCTGTCATGGGCTGGGGCAAGGTCACGGCAAACATGACCAGGAAAATCACAATTAACATCGCTAAAAAACGTTGATTGCGCCAAAGATGGGTGCTTCCAAGGTTTGAAATCTTCTCAGAGATGGGCTGATGTGAAATAAAAAACACAATGATTGTTGAAATAATAAATAGAACAGCAGAACCATAATAAACTGTCCGCATAGAAAAAGCATCGCCGACAAATCCGCCAATGATGGGGCCAAGGATGCCGCCGGTATTATAGGCCGCGGAGATAAAACTAACGGCTTTGCCAACAGACCACAGTCCCCGAGCACCCTGAACATAAGTGTTGAGGGGCGCCATCACAGAAGATGTGACGCCATAAAGAACTAAACCGAGCACAAAAAAAGGTAAGGAAGGCGCCAGCGCCATCACAGAGGTGGCAATCACCCCCATCACCCAGGAAAACAGCATCACGGGACGACGCCCAATCTTATCTGCCAAATAGCCCGATGGGATTTGGGAAAGGGCCATGCTCAAGCCATTAATCCCTAAAATTGTGCCAATTAAGGTTGGATCTGCCCCAAATTCCTGGATATAAAGGGGTAAAAAGATAAAGAACATGCCCTCACCAAGCCCCCAGGTAAACATCGAAGCAGAAAGAATTTTTAGATCGCGTGACATAGAGATTGTCTTTAAGCGAGTATGTCTTCTAAGGGTAAAACCTGGCGCGGTAAATCGGTCAAGGATTCCAATCCCGATTCGGTAACAACCACATCATCCTCAATGCGCACTCCACCTTTACCGGGCAGATAAATCCCTGGTTCCACCGTAAAAGTCATCCCTTTTTCAAGGATGTGCGTGTTTTCGCCAAAAATATAAGGGGATTCGTGGGCTTCCATTCCCAATCCATGGCCAGTGCGGTGGGTAAAGGCTTCGCCATAACCCGCCTCGGTGATCACCAACCGCGTCGCGCGATCAACAACCCCCGCTGCCAAGCCTGGTTTCCCAGCTTTTCGCCCAGCCGCATTGGCTTCTTGCACGAGGGCTGCGATTGTGATGATCTCAGGGTCAACATCACCAAGGGTAAAGGTGCGGGTAATATCTGAAAAATACCCTTCAAAATTGGCGCCCCAATCAATCAGCAAAACATCACCCATCTGCAAGGGCCGATCCGTCGGCACAGCATGAGGATTAGCGCTGTTTTCACCAGTTGCAACAATCGGCGCAAAGGGAAGGGTTGGGTCAGAGCCTTGCCGCAGAAGCTGAATGACCAGTTCATTAGCAATTTCCTTTTCTGTCATCCCCACTCGGATGGCTTTTAAGGTGTTTTGCAAAGCAACTTGTGCAATTTGGGCTGCCTTCTTCATCTTTACAATTTCATCAGCGTCCTTGCGCAGCCTTAAGGTGGACATCACCAGGTTGCCATCCACAAATGCCATGTCAGGAAGCGCTTCCTGCAGGTAGGATAACTCTAAAAAGCGCATAGCTGTGGGCTCTACGCCAATTTTGCCGCTTTGCAGGTTCAAAAACGCACCAGCCGCTTGAAAAGCCGCCGGCCACGTCGCCGGGTTATCGCCGTAGGTAAATGCAGCTTTTATGGGGGAATCAGCACCCAGCTTTCCTTGCTCAAGCTGTGGGAGGATCATCGCAGAGTTCCCATCCTGGGTAACGATCAGGACAGAGGGACGCTCCATTAAATGAAGATGCAATCCTGTCAGATACGTCAAACTCGGACTGGGATTGACCGCCACCCCCATCAAATCATGTGCCTGTAATAAATTCACCAAGTGCTTTATGCGTGGATTATCCATTTATCCTCCGTGAGTCTCAATGGCGTGTATTATAACCTACTAAGAGAGAAGACTGGGGAAAAAGAGCCTCTTGTTGTCATATTTCAATTCACCCACATCTTCTCTCATCCGCCGGTAGATTGCTAAAATCTCTCGCCCATAGGTCAGCATGGACAAATCCTTGACAGGCTGACCCCATTCGATATAATCGTGACATAAACTATCTTATTAAGGATGACGATGAGAATTCAATGCTTTTGTATCAGGCGGGGCACCTGATTAGCGCTCAGAGCGTTTTCTGGAAGATTGAGCCAGTTGATCTGAGTACCAGGTCCCCGCAAGACTTTAATCTGAATAAGGGCTTGCTGACCGCTGATGATGATCAGACTGGCTTATTAATTTAATGATTATTGCATAATTTTTTACTTTTTTTATCAAATGGAGAACTCCATGAAAATTTATAACAATGTCACCGAACTGATTGGCCACACTCCGCTGGTTCGTCTCAACCGACTTAATTCAGGTGGCTTTGCAGATATCCTCCTCAAACTTGAATATTTCAACCCGGCGCACAGCGTCAAAGATCGCATTGGCGTTGCAATGATCAAATCAGCAGAAGCTGCCGGATTGCTGAAGGAAGACAGCGTCATCATCGAACCAACCAGCGGCAATACCGGCATTTCCCTTGCCTTTGCGGCCGCCGCGTATGGTTATCGATGCGTGATTGTGATGCCTGAAAAGGTTAGTTGCGAGCGCAAGATGATGATGAAAGCCTTGGGGGCTGAAGTTATCATGACACCTCAAGAAGAAGGGATGATGGGTGCCATCGCCAAGGCTAAAGGTATGGCAATGGCTGACCCACGCTATTACATGCCAGATCAGTTTTCCAACCCTGCCAACCCGGAAGCGCATCGACAGACGACAGCTAAAGAAATTTGGGAGGATACCGACGGCCAGATCGATATTCTTGTGGCTGGCGTTGGCACTGGCGGCACAATCACCGGGACGGGTGAGGGTTTGAAAGCCTATAACCCAGCCGTGCAAGTTGTAGCGGTTGAACCAACCGGTTCACCTGTGCTTTCCGGCGGTGAAAAAGGCCCACACCCCATCATGGGTATCGGCGCGGGTTTTGTACCAGACGTGCTAAACACGGAAATCCTCGACGAAATTGTTCAGGTAACCGGAGATGATGCTTTCAAAACAGCCCGTCAATTGGCGACTGAAGAGGGCATCCCTGTGGGCATCTCCGCCGGTGCTGCCACCTGGGCAGCCATTGAAATTTCAAAACGGCCAGAAAATAAGGGGAAAATAATTGTGGTGATCATCCCCTCATTTGCCGAACGGTACCTGAGCACGCCCCTTTTTGATGATATTCGAGAGTAGGAAGCAATAAAATGACACAACAACTCGCAGTTGATAGGAATATGGATCGGCACGAAAAGGTCGGTTTCTTCAAGATGGCCATTGAGGACATTCAATGCGCCTTGCATCGCGACCCGGCTGCCCGCAATTGGTTCGAGGTGTTGGTGAATTATGCCGGATTGCATGCCATCTGGTTTCATAGGATCAATCACTGGCTTTGGCAGCTTAAAATTTATTTTCTGGCTCGTTGGTTCTCACAAATCGCACGGGGGATTACGGGCATCGAAATACACCCCGGAGCAACCATCGGTCGGCGATTTTTCATTGACCATGGTATGGGCGTAGTGATTGGCGAAACTGCTGAAATTGGGGATGATGTCACCTTGTACCACGGTGTGACCCTGGGTGGGGTCAGCCTGGAACCGGGCAAGCGCCATCCCACCTTAGGGGATAAGGTCGTCGTGGGGGCTGGGGCAAAAATTCTTGGGGCGATTAAGATTGGCTCTGGCAGCCGCATTGGCGCCAATGCTGTTGTGGTTAAATCGGTACCACCTGAATCTGTTGTTGTAGGTGTGCCAGGCCAGGTCGTCAGGCGCAGTCAGGAAACACAGGATGAAAAACTGGACATGCATCATGATCGGCTGCCCGACACCTTAGGGGAAGCCCTCAAAGACGTCATGGCTCGCTTAGAGCGAGTGGAAGAAAAGATGCAACTAGATGAAACAGCCCACTTCAAGACCGATGAAGATGGTTGCTGGGACGGCTCTGATTTCAGCATCTAAGGGATAAAAAATCGACATCTCTATCGAAATCTATTCTTATACTATTAGCAATTAAGGGGTATGTTGCTCCTAAGATCAACGTTTTCCTGAGTTACTCAATTATGCAATTTTTTTATAATTTAATAGGTAAATGTACGATTTTCAGGACACTAATATGATAAACTCAGGTCTAAGAGATAGGATTATTGGCATCATTTACTGTCTAAAAATGGAGATATTGTCGAAAGCCTTTGAATGTGGGCACCCTCACCTCAATCCTCTCCCTCACGCCTGAGGGAGAGGAGGCTATAAGCCATTTTTAGCTGTTTTGTGGTGCCACTTCAGAGGCAGGTAAAAAACCTCTCCCTGGGTAGGGAGAGGGCAGGGTGAGGGTTTCATACTTTTTTTGTTTCAAATTAAAACAGCAAAGACATTATAGAACCTGAGTTTCTCGTTTATGTATATTTTTGCCAATTTTTCGGGTAAAAACGCAATTTTAAGGACACTAAAATGGAAAAATCAGGTTTCATGATACTTGTCTCCCCCTCCAACCTGCCCAATTATTAAAAAACTGGCTTTTAGAAGCCAGTTATGAATTTAATTACAATTATTTGATCTCTCAATTATTGCGTTCACGTTCTCGAGCCATATCGAGGGTCTCGACGGCGTGGCGCAAATGGGGGATGACAATGCTGCCGCCAACCACCAGGGCAACATTAAAAGCATCAAATAGCTCTTCATCCTTCCAGCCAGCCTGCACACATTGCAGAATGTGATAATCAATACAATCATTGCAACGCAGCACCATAGACGCAACCAACCCAAGTAATTCCTTGGTTTTCCCACTGAGAGGGCCGTCTTCGTAGGCATTTGTGTCCAGGTTAAAGAAGCGTTTTATCCCCAAATGATCGATCTCAAAAATTCGATCGTTCATTTTTTGACGGTATTCCTCAAATTGTTGTAAACGATCCATCACATCAAACTCCTTCGTATTCGGGATGATGCTCACTTTTTTTGGAGAATTGTTTCTCGCAAGACGCCAACCAACAAAATCAACACCAACACCGTACTCCAAAAAATGATCAAGTCGGTATAACCAATATCCTCCGGGGTCAATGGAACCACCTCAGAAGTCGGGGTGATGGCCATTTCAGTACCCGAGGGCTGTGCTGTTGCTGTGAGCGAAAGCGATGTAGGGCAGGGCGTAATTGTCCGCTCAACCTGGGAAATTGGCCGGGTAAAGGTCAAAATTGCCAAGATCACCACGCCAATGATCAGTGTAAATAAAATTAATTGGGAGCCAAAGCCAAGTCGAGCCCCATTTTGTCCATTTTCACCATTTTGGGGGCTTAAATTTTGATCCGTCATTACTGGTCCTCCAGGCTTTCAAGCGCCACTTGCGCAGCCTGTGCCGGATCGATTAAACCTTGCAGAATCTGCTGGGTTTGCGTCTGCAAAATTGGTCCCAAAATGGACAAAATGTCATTGGATGGGCGTAATCGGGTCATTAATGCAATTTGTCCGACCGTCGCACGCACATTTTGATCTTCCCAGGTTTCAAGGGCGGAAGAGCGGGTGGGCAGATACCCCACCTCTGAGGTCCACGCCGCCAAAAATTCTGGTTCCACCAAGAATTCAGCCAAATCAACAGCCATCGCCTGACGATTTTCATCTGGTGAGGCTAATACCCAGCTTTTGCCAGTGCCGATCGAAACAGCCCCAGCTGACATCGGTAATAATGGCACCAAAGCAGCATCAGCAACGCCATCTTGCAAGAAATCCGAGACCCACACCACCGCCAAATCCGTTTGCCCATCCCGAAATGCGGTCCATACCTGGGTTACGGTTTGATATTGGGTGGTATCCCCAACAAAGAGCCCTTCGGTGACCCCATCCTCGATCAAATGAAATATGGTTGTGAGGGGGTCCAACTCTAATACTGGCCGGCGCTGGGTATCTTGAATGGATCCACCTTCACCTTCATATAAACTCAATTGGAACAGCGCCTGATCGCTCTGCGCTGGAAATGCCATCACAGCCTCACTTGCCTGAAGGTCTGCCCAGGAAGTGGGAAATTCAGGTAGGTTTTCAGGACGATAAACCAGGGCTAAAGCATCCCCCGCAAAAGGTAGTCCAAAGCTGCTGCCTTGCAGCAAAGCCATCTCCCGGGCATACCCATACCAATCCTCACGATCAACAATCTCAGTCAAGCCATCCATGGAAAAAATCAAGCCCTTCAGAGCTGCGATCTCAAGATCCTCGCGAGAAAGTGCAATCAGGTCCGGTAATGCATCCGGCGCAGCAGGGCTGGTGGCTGTTAGCGCGTCTAAGAGCCCCCCTGGCCCACTGGCAGCTTTGACGCGCACATTGATCGTCAGATTGTCGTTCAAATCCGAATAACGCTGAAGCTGATTCGCGAATAATTGTGCGGCAGGCGTCTCCAGCTCAGGGTCCATTTCTGGCGGTACCCACAGGGTGAGGCTGGTAATCGCTTCTGGCGTTGGCTCAACCGCATCGGTAACCGCTGGGGTGGGCGTCTCCGCAGGATCACCAGGGCTTTTCGTAGGGGTTGGCTGATCATCCTCCAGCCAGGGAATATCAAAAGGCAGACTCTCGCAAGCTGATACTGACAGCAAAAGTATCAGCGTCATTGCTAAGAAAGATCTAAATCTTTTCAAGAAAACTTTGCCATCCTTTCAAGGGATCAAGCAATTTGAATCGGCTCGCTTAAAATCTTAACCAACAGCTTGACCGCATTTTCAACATCATCAAAGTCTACCATTTCAGAGGGTGAATGAATATAACGGCAAGCAATCGACACACAACCGGCGGGCACACCGCCCCGGGTCATTTGGATCGCACGGCCATCGGTGCCGCCTGCTTCCAACACTTCCAGTTGATAAGGGATATCAGCATCTTCCGCAGCACGAACCATCCAATCTACCAAACGTGGGTCGGCGATAAAACTCGAATCCTTGACCTTAATCGCCGGACCATCCCCAAGGGCAGTCGCCATTTTTGTGCTTGGGCGGGGGGTATCGCCGCTGCGGGTCACATCAATCGCAAACCCAACCTCAGGATCGACCCCATAGGCAGCTGTAGTAGCACCGCGTAAGCCGACCTCTTCCTGTGTGCTGAACACAAAATGAACCTCATGGGGGGTGCTCTCCAGCTGTTTGATTACTTCAATGGCAATCACCGCCGCGATGCGGTCATCCATGGACTTGGCAACCATGCGCTTGCCCAAATCAAGAAAGGGGCGATCAAATCCGCACACATCCCCGACTCGAACGGGACAAGAATCCTGGTCGGTGGCGCCAACATCGATGAATAAATCGGATAGCTTGGGGGCCTTCCCGCGCTCAATGCCGTCCATCCCAATCACACCGCGCACCCCATTCATGAACAAAACGCGTCCGCCAATACAGGTGAGGGGGTTGACCCCACCAATATTGGTGAAGCGCGCAAAACCATTCTCATCAATATGGGTCACCATCAAGCCAATTTCATCCATGTGGGCTGAGATCATCACTCGCATGCCATTTTCAGCCTTGGTGCCCTTTTTGGCGATCAAGCTACCCATGGCATCCACGCGGATTTCATCAGCGGCATCACCAATGGCTTCTCGGATTTTATCCCGAATTTCATATTCAAACCCGGATGGACCGGGGGTTTCTACCAGTTTTTGGATCAAAGATTTCATCAAGTCGCTCCTAAGAAAGTTATTTGGATTATTTTCTTCCATTAATTAAGACGGATTATCATCCTCTGCGCTCACCTTTGAGCAAATCAGGTGTGACCTTGCTCAATGCCGCATGTAAGAGTTTCAAGGTGTTTTCCCAGTCGCTCACCCGGGCAATGCTGGCTGCTGTGTGGGCATAACGCCCAGGCACGGACACGGAGATACTGGGAATTCCACTGCGTTTTTTATGGATTGCACCCGCATCAGTGCCGCCACCACCTGGCTGGCGTAATTGATAAGGGATGCCCGCTTCTTTTGCGGTTTCTTCTAATAAATTGACCAGGCGTCGATCAGCGATGGTGGCCCGGTCCATTACATAGATGGCTGGGCCGGCGTCCAAGCGGGTGTTGTAACGGTCATTATCAAAATCTGTCTCCCAATGGGGCAGGTCATAGGCCGGGGTTGAGTCGATTGCAATGGCCATATCGGGGTCAAAATAATAAGCTGCTACCCCCGCGCCTCGCAGCCCAACCTCCTCCTGGACAGTGAAGGCTGCCAGCAGGTCAATATTGTCAGGGGCGTGTTTTAAAAGCTCTATCAACGTCGCCACACCAAAACGATCATCCAGGGCTTTTGAAAGGATGCTCGGCCCCAATAATTGGAAACGGGTCGCAAACGTAGCCCTATCTCCAGGTTTGACCTTATCCCCAATGTCAGGCCCCAGGTCAATCCGCATCGTGGACAATTCAACCTTTGATTGCCGTTCTTTAGCCGTTGTCAGATGAATAGGTTTCGCACCAATCACACCGGGTAGATGCTCTTTGCCGACCAAAACAGCCTTGCCAGGCAATTGGCGCTCATCAATGCCGCCAATGCACTCGAATTGAAATAAATCGTCATCTTTTTTATCAACAATCATAAAACCGATCTCATCCATGTGCGCAGCCAACATCACCCGCACCCTGTTCTCCGTTTTTCCCCATCGGGTGGCTAAGACATTGCCTAAGGCATCCACCTTGATCTCATCGGCAAAGGGTTTAATCGCTTCCAATACAATTTTGCGGACATCGCCCTCATCCCCAGAGACAGCCGTGGCATTACACAGACTTTCGAGTAATTCAAGTTGACTTTTACCGATTTCAGGAACAATCATTTCTTTATTTTTTATCATCATCTAATCTTCCCATTTAATCTTGTCAAGGGTATCTGCATCCAGACCCGCAATAAATTCAGCCATCAGACGCCCTGCTCGGCGCACATCTTTTAACGATACCGTTTCCACGGGTGTATGCATGTAGCGCAGGGGGATGCTAAGAACCGCACAGGGGATACCTTCTGCTACAACCTGCACCGCCATGGCATCTGTCCCGGACATCCTTGGTGTCAGATCTCGATGGGTAGGGATTTCCAGCGCTTTGGCTTTCTCTTCAAAAGCATCATACAGTGCCGGGTGAATGTTGGGTCCATACCCGAGCCCTACGCCCTCACCAAAGGGCATAGTTTGCCAATCGTTGGCTCCGGGACCTTTGGCAAAGCCCACATCGATGATAATGGCAATATCAGGTTTGATTTCAAATGGTGAGGTCAAGGCACCCCCCAGGGTCACTTCTTCCTGTGCTGAGGCCACCGCCCAGACGTCCCAATCGTGGAGGCGTTTCTGCAGCAGTTCAAGGCATAAGGTTGTCGCTGCCACCGAAACCCGATTATCAAGGGTGTGCCCTGCTATGGCTTCTCCCGTCAGTTCAAGGGGGGATTGGGCAAAAGAGACGATATCGCCCACCCGCACCTTGGCCGAGACTTCATCAGGACGCAAGCCAACATCTACAAGTAGGTATTTCAATTCCACTGGGCCATCCTCAAGATCCTTGGGGAGCAAATGCGCCGGTGGTTGAACAATGATGCCCGGCAGGTCTTCCCGGCCATGAACAGTTACCAATTGGCCGGGCAAAATGCGATGGTCTATGCCCCCAATTTGGGTGATATGCATCAAGCCATCTTTTACCTCGGTGACCATCATCCCAATGGCATCCATATGGGCGGATATCAACACCCGGCGCCGTGGTGCATTCCCCTGACCTTTTTTCAGGCCGTGGAGACTGCCGATCTTGCTGACATGCAGTTCATCCGTGAGCGGCGCCCATGTTTCCATGAGGATCTCACGAATAGGGCTTTCAAAACCCGAAAGCCCCGCCGCTGATAACATTTTTTTAAGGTGATCTAACAAATCAATCATAAATTAAAATCCTTGTGGGTATCCTGTTAGGGTGATAGCGTTTCAGCCGGCACTTCCGTTTCAGTTGCGGTGGCTGTCGGCTCAACGATTGTAGGTGTAGTGGTCTCGGTGGGTGTTTCTGTTGGGGTTTCTGTTGGCGTCTCCGTGGGCGTGTCAGTGGGAGTCGGCGTGAGTGTTTCTGTCGGGGTTAGCGTAATCGTCGCTGTTTGTGAAGGTGTCAGGGTGATATAGCGGGTTCTGGTAAGGGTCATTGTTCTCGTCATGGTCACCGTGGGCGTAGGGGTTTCACCTTTGGGTTGAGACTGATTGATCCGCAAAATCGCAAACCCCAAGCAATAGCAGGGGATGGTCACCAAAACTGCTAAGATGAGCAGATAGCGAATGCGATTTTTGCTGCTTAAGTCCTTCAAACTGCCTCCGATATCTCAAATCATATCATCAGGACCAACCCTGAGCAAGTTAAAGCCATGAACATCTCAAAATGACCAGGATGATGATCTACCCGGGTTTACGAGCGACAAACCAAACCCGGGGAGAATTTGTATTAACGTCTGAGCGCTTGCGCAAATTGCCAAACATCCCCGTAATACTGAAACCCAACTGGGTCAGTAGAAATTGAAGATCAGCGATGGGGTAGCCGCGCTCATGATGCGCTTCATCAACGCGCTCCCAAAGTTCACCGTGCTGCTTAAAAATGGTGATATGCATGGTCGCAATTTGATTCTCATAATCATATTCTTGGCGATGGATTTCAATAAAATCCTCCGCCTCATTTTGAACGTAGGTCTTGGCCCGCATCCAATCGACCGCCAAACCAAAGATTGTGTTCATATCAAAAATATAAAAACCGCCGGGTTTTAAGGCTTGATAGGCACTCTGAAAGGCTTCACCCAGGTCTTTGACCGTCAGCATGTAGTTTAAGCTGTCAAAAAAGCAGGTAGCAAGGTCAAATTCGTTGGCAAAGGGGATCGAACGCATATCCTCAACCAAAAATTCGACCGCCACTCCTTCTTCTTGGGCACGGGCTTCAGCAAGGGCGATCATCTGTGGGGATTGATCAATCCCCGTCACCTCATAGCCGAGTTTTGCCATCCCAACAGCAAAACTACCCTCGCCACAGGCAATATCCAACACCTTTTGGGGCTCAATACCGAGTTCTTCCAAATATTCTGGGAGGACGGTTTCAACTAAGACTTGCGAAAAACGAAGGTAAGGGCCCCGCTGATAGATGGTCGCAAATTTATCATACAAGCCCATAATATGCTCCTGATCAAAAATACACCTAAGATAGATGCACGTATTTTAGATTAACGATTAATTAATTATAATCGCATCCCGATTGGGAAGGTTTTTGAGAAGATAGGCAACTAATAATATAATTCCTTCCCATGGAATTTTTTTCCATTGCAGCACAAATGATAGATTTAGGAGAAAAGCTCTTCCCGGGCGTATTTTTCGTCTAATTTTGCCAGCCCATAGGAAACCATGGCGCCCAGAATAAACAAGACTGCACAGATGACGATGGTCCAACCCCGGACACCCTCAGGGATAATGACAATCGTAGAGCCCACTACAATCCCCAGGATGAGATGATACATCAGGGTATAGAACTTCTTAAACAGCCACGAAATTATCCTGGCTAATAGCAGCACGCACAGGATCAAACCCAGGGTAAGGGGTATGATCACGCCCAGGTCCAAGTGTCGTATGCCGGCGGCCATCGGCTGGTACAAACCCAGGTAAATCAAAAAATTGGAGGGGCTCATCCCAGGGACAACAACGCCCAGGCCGATCATTGCACCGCTCAACACCCAATTTGTAAAGGAAGGGGTCAATTGCACGTTGGTCATGTTCTCCATCCAGCGCATCAGGAACACCGTCCCCACTGCGGTCAATCCCAACAGGACCCAATGCCACCCTTCACGCCCCTTTTTGCCGGATGTTTTTAACAGGGAGGGGAAAGTGCCGGCGATAAACCCGATAAACAGCCAGGTGAATTGGGCAGCGTAATTTTCAAAAGCAAAATCGACCACTGCTGAAAAAGCGACCACGCCGATGATGCCACCAATGCCAACTGGGATGAAAAAGAGCACGTTTTTGATGAATTTATCCCGCAGGTTTCCCAAAAAACGCATCAAAGGTTCGTAGATGCCAAAAACAACGGCCAACACACCGCCGGAAAGCCCAGGGGTGATAAACCCAATCCCAACCAGGACGCCCTTAAGCAGGCGAATAATCCAGTCAAAAACTTTGTTTTGCGATTTTATTTGTTGGTTTTGCGTCATCAATGCAACCCTTCCTCAATTTGTGAAGATTCCTGATAAATAGCCCCATCATTATATTACAAATCGGAATCTTGGCATTTTTCGCTTGCCCTATCATTGCAAACGCAGATCGGAGACGGGGGACGGGAGACGGGGGACCGATTCGCTCCAACTCAACCTGGTGGATTCGTTTCATAAAAAAAACGAACCGAAACGAATAAATATAAGGGTCAGGGTTCGGCAATGGAGAAGTTTTAGTCTTGTGGTCATACAAGGATCCTTTCATTGTGGGCGCACGTAAAAATTGAACATATGTTCTGACCTAATGAGAGAATAGCATAGTGTGCGCGGGTTTTCAAGCCGGCAAAAGCGGCTAAAAGGGGGGCGATTTTTGCCGGAAGCGGCACCCCCACCAAAAGAAGGGCGACTTTATTGTAATTACGAACCCTCACGTGCTCCCTTTGGGAGTTCCGCTAGCGCTTCAGAGCGGGGAACGGAAAACAGCTTGTGTTGTCATTGCGATCGAAGAGAAGCAATCTCAGAATTACTCGTTTATGGCCTATTCTAGCCAATAGAGTCAACTATCATTTGGAAAACCGAGAGCGCTTACAACACCGCCTCGCTTCGGGCACATAGACGCCCTCTGACGGGGGCTCGTGATGACAATCTCCTTTTTCATTGCAACCCACCAAACAAATAAATAAGCAAGCCCAATGTTGGTTGGTTGCAGACCTTTCTTGTCATTGCGATCGAAGGGAAATAATCTCAGGATCACCCATTTGTGACATTTTAGTGCCAATAGAGATAACGATCATGCAAAGAAATTCTGAGATCACCACGCCCTCTGGCGAGGGCTCGTGATGACAAATAATATTGTCATTGCGACGAGGCCGCTAGGCCAAGGTGGCAATCTCAGAATCAACCACTTGTGACATTATCTAGCCAAATGGAGATAACAATCATACAAGGAAAACCTTAAATGGTGCGCAGAAAACCCCTGCGCACCCTACTCGCATAATAACGAAATTGAATGTTTCAAAAGGTGGTGGGTTGCAGAAATTATTTGTTTTATTATTATTTCTCGCAATCGAGATTAACCCTATCTACCAGTTTGTGTGCCAACCCACCCTACGGAAGACTATGATCATCCAAGAAGATGGAAACCTAGCCTACGCGAAAATCCCAATGTAGTGCGGTTGAAAAATTGGACACATGACAAATATAGTATCATAGTCCAAGGAGGCACGAAATGGCCAAGAGAAGATACCGCACCTTTAGCGCAGATTTCAAGCTCGATACGGTAATGGAAGGATTTCGTGGGGAGAAGAGCATAGCACAAATTTGTCGAGAGCGAGACATCAAAGATGTGTTGTATTATAAATGGCGAGACACATTCCTAGAAAATGCAGCAAAGATTTTCAGTAATCCACGAGATCTTGAACAACAACGATTAGAGGATCGCATCGTCGAGCTAGAGCGATTGATCGGTCAGCTCACGATGGAGAATGATATCTTAAAAAAAGCCAAAAGCTGGCTGGGCTCAACCTACAGGAAAAACGGATCATGATTGATCATCTCAATGCTGACTATCCTGTGGCAGTAATTTGTAAAACGCTGGGAGTATCACGGAGCTCTTATTACACAGTTCACAATGCCAAGCTAGGAGACAAAGCCCTACTGAGCGCAATTGATCAAGTTCTTCTGAAATGGCCATTTTATGGCTATAGAAGGGTCACCCACGAATTGAAGAGAAAGGGATATCAAGTCGGTGAAACTCGCATTAGAAGGCTTCTCAGGCAGATAGAGCATAGCTGTAGTGTGGGAAGAGCACCGATCTCAACAACCAACAGCCAGCATGAACACCCGCGATATCTAAATCTGATCAAACGTTTGAATATAAATCGCCTCAATCAAGTTTGGGTGGCAGACATCACCTATATTCGCTTTAGGAGAAAATTCATCTATTTGGCAGTCATTCTGGACGCATATTCCAGAGGGGTTAGAGGCTGGAGTCTGGGACGAAATATGAACAAAGATCTCACAAAAGACGCACTTGCGTTGGCCTTAGCTGCATATACAGCTCCAGAGATTCACCACTCCGATCAAGGTGGGCAGTATGCCACCCCAGACTATACAACGATGCTGCCTGGCACAAAGTTAAGCATGTCCGCCAAAGGACGACCCACCGAAAATGGGATCGTAGAGCGATTTATTCGTACATTCAAGGAGGAGCATATCGATTATTCGGAATATGAAAGTTTCAAAGATGCTGTTGAGCAAATCAAATACTGGTTAGAATGTGAATACATGACAGAGAGGATCCATTCCTCGCTTGAATATGTGACCCCGCTTGAATTTGAACTTGCTCATGGGATTCAATAAAAAATGGAACCCCTAATTTAAACCCCTTAAAAAGTGTCCAAAAAAACACCCGCAGTACACAATACCCAGTTCCTGTGACCCGTCCTGATTTACGTTTACAGGATTTATTAGGTAATAGGGGACCCATTATACTGCCACCGGGATGGAGATAGTGGGCACATTGACAACATTTCCAAGGTACACATTGCTTGGCGTTGCCAATCCCAATGATAAGTGTGGTCTATCTGTATTATATAAGTCAACCACCTCCTCAACAATGGGTGCAACTTGATTTAGATTGACGAAAGGAGAGCCGAGCCCATATTCGCCTTTCAAGATACCGATCACGCGCTCGGCATAAATGTTGTCATAACAATTGCCCACAGCGCCCATACTGGCTAACAAGTCATTTTCAATCAATGCATTCATGTAAGCACGACTTGTATATTGAACGCCATGATCACTGTGATGGATCAAGCCCATAGATCTATGCGTCCTTTGTGACAGAGCCATTTCAAGGCTAACCAAGGCACCATCAGTTGCTAGAGAATTAGATACATGCCACCCAACAATATATCGAGAGTAAAGATCCATTAACAAGAACAGATAAGCAAAGCGGTTTTCCATCAATTCAAGATAAGTAATGTCGCAAACCCAAACCTGGTCACAATAGGAAATGGATACCCCAGGCAGACGGTTGGGCGCACGCCAAAGTCCTGGGATCGTGGTTCTTCGATACTTTTTCTTGCGTTCTATAAGTAAATCAGCCACTCGAAGCAGCTCAAACAGGCGGTCTCGGCCTATTTCTAACCCTTCTGAGGTTAACATTGGCTGAATCTTGTATAAAACCTTGCGGCATCCCATTCTGGGATGTTTTCGGCGGATCAGGCGAACCATCTCTAATATAATCTCATTCTCCACGCTTCGTACAGCTTCTCTGTGTTGTTTTTGATAATGCGCTTGTCTGGTGATCCCAAATTGGGAACTAATCTGATCCATGTTTATTTGCCATTCAAGTTCGTTGACTTTCTTTGCAAGTCGCTGGATGATGGCGCTTCGTTTTTTTTAATCTCAACATCATAGGATTCTTCCAGTTCCTCCAATATGCTCTCTAATTTCAATTTCTCCAGGGTCACCTTTCCAAGCGCTTTTTCCAATTCCGCATTCTTTTTTTCGAGAATCTTTATTTGCTGGATCTCATCTTTGTTCTGTATTCGCACAAGCTCGTGGCGAAATCCTTCTCTGGCATACTTTTTGATCCATCCATTGATGGTTTCTGAGCCACCTATGTTATATCTTTTCTTCAGTGCAAGTATGCTAATCCCTGCTTCATATTCGGAAACCACATCACGTTTGAAGGCTTCACTGTACCTTTTGTATGTCTTTTTCATCCTGAAAATCCTTTCATTTTTATTGTATACCTGTAAACATATTTCAGGACGACACACTGATACCTAATACCTAGAATCTAATACCCAATACCTAAAAACTATTCTCACTTCCCCATCAACTTCAAAATCCGGGCAAAATGCTTGGCACCCTTCTCATACAAATCCAGGCTGATCGACTCATTGGGGGCATGGGCACGGCTATCGGGATCGCCAGCACCCGAGGTGATGATCGGTACGCCCAAATACTTCATGAACATGAAGTTGGGACCCGATCCGCCCACCATGGGCACGATCCGAGTTGGTTTCTCATAAACATCCTCAGCTGCCTCTACAGCCATCTGCACAGCGGGATGATCGGGATCGGTCTTGGCCGGGGGATTGCCCCCCAAATCCACAATCTCGATATCCTCAAAGCCTTGCGCATCCAAATGGGCTCGCAATTGCGCCAGCACATCCTGTGGGGTTTGGTTGGGCACTAAGCGGAAGTCCACCTTCGCGCGCGCTTGTGCCGGCAGAACAGTTTTAGAGCCCTCCCCTTGATAACCCGCCGTCAACCCACAAATCGTACAGGTTGGCTTGTAAACACCCTCAATCGCCAATTCAAGCTCATCATCGATCCCCTTTAAAAAACCAGGCAGGTCGTATTTCTCTTTGTAAAATGCCATTAGTTCAGGCAGTTTCTCTAGAAGTTCAATTTCTCGATCTGTCGGTGGCAGCACTTTATCATAAAAACCAGGGAGCTGAATACGCTCATCAGGACCTTTCAAGGAATTGAGCGCCCACACAAGGCGCCAGGCTGCATTGGGGAAAATCGACCCGCCAGTGCCTGAATGGATGTCCTGATTGGCTGTGCGAGCGCGCAGTTCCACATAACAAATGCCGCGCATGCCGATTTGCTGAACGGGAAAACCTTCACGGTCCACACCACCAATTTCCCATACACACACATCCGCAGCCAAAAGCGCTTGATGGGCTTTGACGAAGGGCTCTAAATGGACGCTGCCGATCTCCTCTTCACCTTCGAGGATGAACTTAACATTACAAGGCAGCTCACCCTCGACCGCGAGGAGGGCGTCGATGGCGTGTAAGCGTTCGACAAAATTACCTTTATTGTCGGCCACGCCGCGAGCATATAGCCTGCCATCCCGTTGGGTTAATTCAAAGGGGGGTGAGTCCCATAATTCCAAAGGCTCAGGTGGCTGCACATCGTAATGGTCATAGACCAGCAGGGTTTTATCAACCCGACCTTTGCGCTCACCAAACACCACTGGTGAGCCGCCGGTTGGTAGAATTTGCACATCAAAGCCGCGCGCCTCGAGGGATTTTGCGACCATAGCAGCACATTCCACAATCCCCACATTTTGGGCAGCGATGCTGGGTTGCGCGCACAACTGCGCCAATTCCTGGATGCTCGCATCGATGTTTTCTTCAATATATCGATCTACATTTTCAAGTTCCATGATATCCTTTCTGTAACCAAGGGGGTGCCGTCTGGTGTTGCTCTTTAAGAGCTAAAGCATGCATTAAAAGGCTTTTGCCAGGATATTGATCAACCAATCGCCGGCATACGCGAACATCATCATTTTTAGAATTTTCCCGATAGTACAATACAGCAAAAATTTCCAAACGGGCATTTTCAATAAACCGGCGATCAAGCCGGCCAAATCAAACAAGGGATTTGGGATGAAAGCCAACACCAAGGTTGTCAATTCACCATATTTTTCCATCCACCTGACCACCTGGTCATATCTTTTAGAATCCTCAACCACAGCCTGTCCACTGAAACCCGCCAGGTAGCCCGAAAGTTCGCCCAAAGAAGCACCAGCACCTGCCGCGACGGAGACCCACAAGGGGTTGAAAATAGCGCCCATAGCAGAGGTAAAGATCACCCCCGGTACAGGGATCAGGATGGTGGCATTGGCTAAAATCGAAAACAGGAAGATTCCCGGGTAGCCATAGGCTTGTAAACCCTGGAGCTTATCCCGGTTGATCACCAAAACAATTGTGACGATAATCACCAACACCAACACCAGCACACGGATGATGTTCAGAGTCCGCTTTGAGAGACGTCCCCCCTGTTCCTTTTCTTCGATTGTCGTCGTTAGATGTGGTGGATCTTGTGAATTATTCTGTGTCACCAGGGAATTCTCCATTCAGGAGGGCTTGCAATCGGGCGACAACCATTTCAAGGGCAACCACATTCAGCCCACCCACCGGCACGATGATGTCGGCATAACGTTTGGATGATTCCACGAATTCCAGGTGCATAGGCCGCACATATGTCAGGTATTGGGTGATGACCGAGCGGAGCGTGCGCCCACGTTCTTCCATATCCCTTTCCAGGCGGCGGATCAGGCGAATATCTGGATCTGTATCCACATAAATGCGCATATCCAACAGCTCGCGCAGTTCCTTTTCAACAAAGATCAGGATGCCTTCCACCATAATCACCGGCTTGGGTTCAACATGAACAGTCTCCGCTTTACGACTGTGGGTCGTAAAATCATAGACCGGCATTTCGATGGCAATCCCGCGCTTAAGCTGTTTGATGTGTTGGATTAACAAGCTCGTCTCGAGGGAATCAGGGTGATCGTAGTTAACTTTGGTGCGCTCGGCCAGGGTAAGATCGGGGCGATTGCGATAGTAGGCATCGTGGGGCAAATAGGCAATTTGGTCCCCACCTTCTCGGCTGAGGATCATGTTCGCCAGGGTTGTCTTCCCAGAGCCAGTGCCCCCGGCAATCCCCACGACCATTGTTTTGATGGAATGATTTGAGCCCATGATGATGTAAATTATAACCCCGTATTCAGGTATAATGCTTAAAAATACTGAAACCAATGGAGGAATGATGCCCGCACAATTAATTGATGGGAAAGCGATTGCTGAAGCACTACGAGAGGACGTCAAAAAAGCCGTCAATGAACGAATTTCAAAGGGACTGCCCGTCCCTGGTTTAGCAACCGTCATTATTGGGGATAATCCTGCCTCAAAAGTCTACGTCAGGATGAAACAGAAAGCTTGCCAGGAGGCTGGTATCCTCTCCATTGGGCATGAATTACCTGCTGACACCTCCCAAGAGGAGGTTGAAGCCCTCATCAAAGATTTGAACAACGACCCAAAGATTCACGGCATCCTGGTGCAATTGCCCCTTCCTGCAGGCTTGGACGAAGAACAGGTGCTCAATACCATTAAGCTGGTTAAAGACGTGGATGGCTTTCATCCCATCAACATTGGACGCTTAGCCCAGAAGGGGCGCGAACCATTTTTTGTCCCTGCAACCCCCTCTGGTGTGATGTACCTGCTGGAACACAGCGGGGCACAGCTTGATGGTGCAAATGCTGTGGTGCTAGGACGTTCAAACATCGTCGGTATGCCCGTCAGCCTTCTATTGGTCAAAGAAAACGCAACGGTCACCATTTGCCATTCCCATACCAAGGATATCCCCGAGATCACCAAAAAAGCCGATGTGCTGATCGCTTCTGTCGGCCAACCTGAATTTGTGAAAGGGGATTGGATCAAACCCGGCGCAACCGTGATTGATGTGGGTGTGAACCGTGTTGAGGATGACACCCGCAAGCGCGGTTACCGCCTGGTGGGCGATGTCGCTTTCGATGAGGCAGTGGACGTGGCAGGGGCGATCACACCGGTCCCCGGCGGCGTTGGCCCGATGACCATCGCTATGTTATTGCGCAATACCTTACGCGCCGCCCGCCTTGCCGACGGAAAAGACGTGGGATAAGAAAAAAATGGTGCGCAGACAATCCCTGCGCACCCTACGCTCTGATAACTAATACCCAATACCTACTCACTATCCCTCCAAAACAATCGTGACCGGGCCGTCATTGATCAATTCAACTGCCATGCGAGCGCCAAAGACGCCCATCCGGGTCGGCACACCCTCGGCTGCCATTTGCTGTGCAAAGCTGCTCACCAAGGGTTCTGCGATGCCAGGCTTTGCCGCTCCCACAAAAGAGGGCCGCCGTCCACGGGATGTATCCGCATAAAGGGTAAACTGCGACACAACCAGCGCTTCCCCCTGCACATCCAACACCGAGAGATTCATCTTCTCCGCCTCATCTTCAAAGATGCGCAGATTGACAATTTTATTCACGAGCTGCTGCACAACAGCCAGATCATCCTCCGGACCAATGCCCAATAAAATCAGCAATCCCTGACCAATTTGAGACACCATTTCCCCGTCAACGGTCACGGATGCTTGGCTCACGCGTTGAATGACTGCCTTCATAATCACTTCCCTTTTTTATTTCACACTGTCAACATTTTCTCGATTATAGCATCACTCTCAGCCTCGTCGTTAGCGCTAAAGATTTAATCTTATCCTCATCACCTTGGATGCGTTATAATCAGGCTATGGTTGCAACACTTTCGCAAACTGAGCTGGTTTGGGTCGACCAACCGCTCAAACTTCAACAAGTCGCTGAAGAATTATCTTCACAACAAATTATCGCTGTAGATACGGAATCAAACAGCTTATACGCTTATCAGGAACAAGTTTGTTTAATCCAATTTTCTACCCCCAAAAAAGATTACCTCATTGATACCATCGCCCTAAGGGATCTCTCGCCCCTTGACCCAATCTTTCGTTCCGTCAGCATTTTGAAAGTCTTTCATGCCGCGGAATATGACCTGATTTGCCTGTTTCGTGACTTTGGCTTTCATTTCAACTTCCTGTTTGACACCATGATTGCCGCCCGCACCCTCGGATATTCCAAAATCGGTTTAGGGGACATGTTGGCGCAATTTTTTAATCTAAAAATTGATAAAAAATATCAACGAGCGAACTGGGGCAAGCGGCCACTCAAAGAGGAGATGCTTGCCTACGCCCGTCTCGACAGCCACTTCCTAATCCCATTGCAAGCAAAACTGCGGGACGAATTACAAGCGTCCGGTCGATGGGATCTGGCGCTGGAAGACTTTCGCCGTCTCACCAGGGGCGTTGAAGATACCACTGAAACCTGTCCCAGCGATTTCTGGAAACTGCCTGGTGCTCACAAACTTGACCCCTACAAAGCTGCTGTTCTCAAATCAGTTTACCAATTCCGGGAATCCCAGGCAAAAGCTCAAGACCGCCCGACCTTCAAGGTCATCAGTCATCGAGCCCTGGTTGCCATTGCTGAAGAATGCCCAACACATATCAACGCCTTAGAAAAATGTCAGGGGATGAATAAAAAGCTGGTTAGCAGATATGGCAAGGGCATCCTCAAGGCTGTCAGACAGGGGAAAAGTAATCCACCTGAATACCCACCTCGCTGCCAACATCCAACCAACTCGACCCTTGATCGCATTGAAACCCTGCGGGACTGGCGCAAACGCGTCGGACGCGAAATGGAAGTGCCTTCTGATGTTGTTTTGCCGCGAGACGTCCTCGTCAGGATTGCCCACGCAAATCCGCAGGACATTGAGACGCTTGAAAATGAAATGTGGGATGTGCCCAATCGATTCAACCGATTTGGCTCTCAAATTCTACTCACCATCCAAAAAGGAATACATTAATCATGAAATTGACGATCCATGGTGCTGCCAAAACCGTCACAGGGTCAAAACACTTGATTGAGGTCAATGGCAAACGTCTTTTATTGGATTGTGGTCTATTCCAAGGCAAACGTAAGAAGACATACGAATATAATCTCAACTTTGATTTTGACCCCGCCAGCATCGATGCTGTCATCCTCTCCCATGCTCACATCGATCACAGCGGGAACCTGCCAAACCTGGTCAAAAGCGGCTATCAGGGGTCCATCTACGCCACGCCGGCTACCCGAGACCTGGCTGAGATCATGTTAAAGGATTCCGGGCACATTCACGAGTATGACGTCAAATACCTCAATAAAAAACGTAAAAAGCAAGACCTCCCCCCCGTGGAACCCCTTTACACCATCCAAGATGCTGTGCAGACCATGCCGCATTTTCGTGAAATCCCCTATGATCAGCCATTTAACCCCGTAAAAGGTGTTACAGCCCGGTTTATTGAAGCCGGCCACATCCTTGGCTCCGCGGCTGTGTTGCTGGACTTGAAAGAACGGGGAAAAACCGTTCGTTTTTGGTTTTCAGGCGATATCGGCAGGCCCGATGTCCCCCTATTGCGTGATCCAATCCTGCCCGGCGGCTATGGCGTCGATCACTTGATGATGGAATGCACTTATGGCGACCGTCCCCACGATGACATTCAGGAAGCTTTTGATGAATTCCGGATCGTCCTCGACCGGACTCTGCGGCGAGGCGGCAAGGTGATCATCCCTGCATTTTCGGTTGGCAGGACGCAAACCCTAGTTTATTGCATCAACGAGTTTATGTCGGAGGGCAAAATACCTCAGGTGCCTGTCTTTGTTGATAGCCCGTTGGCTGTCGCCGCTTCGGATATTTATCGCCGCCATCCCGAATGCTTTGACCAGGAAACCTGGGATATGATCGCAGAGCATAAACAACCCGCCCTGGATTTTGATCAGTTGACCTATACCCACTCTGTGGAAGAGTCCAAGTCTTTAAACGGACGCAAGGACCCCATGATTATTATCAGCGCGTCCGGTATGGTCGAAGCAGGACGCATCCTGCACCATGTCAAGAACAACATCCACGATGAGCGCAATACCATCGTGATCGTCTCATGGCAAGCGCCATATACCCTGGGCCGCAGACTAGCGGATCGGGACCGTGAAATTCGAATTTTTGGCGAGTCTTACTACCGCCGCGCACAAGTGGAAACCATCAATGGCCTGTCTGCGCATGCGGGGCAGCACTATCTAGTTGACTACGCAAAATCCGTCGCTGGGGAAGCGCAACAAATCATCCTCGTCCACGGAGAAGAACCCGCAGCCTATGCGCTTAAGGAGTTATTAGAAGAAGACGATGATATGCCCCCCGTCCATTTCCCAGAGCGAATGACGACCTTTGAACTTTAGGGAGCGTGTACTCGACCTTCAATTTCGAGTATAATGGGTGCCTGCAATTCGGAGAGGTGCCGGAGTGGACGATCGGGGCGGTCTCGAAAACCGTTGTAGCCTCTGTGGCTACCGAGGGTTCGAATCCCTCCCTCTCCGCTAGTATTGTGTGTAAGTCAGGGTTGGTTGTGTAAATAACCACCCTGATTTTTTTATTTAAAACTCTCACATTGAAAGAGTTCGCTGTTATGCGAATGTAATCTGCGTCGCGTAGGTCAGGGTTGGTTGCGTTAGCCCCCGCCATTTCATTTTGGGGGACAGGTCAACCTACCTGACAAAATAATTGTCTTTGGAAAAGGTCAAGCCAATTCTTGAGGGAATTTTATTGTTGGTGCGCAGACCCCCCTTCGCACTCTACAATAGAATTTTGAAAATTACCGCCTCATCCCTTCATAATCACTTTCATCGCACCCTTTGCCACTTCAAGTGTCACCGGTGTTTCACCAACGACATCCCCATCTGCCTGGTAGCTCTTGGGTTGATCGGTTGAAATCCTAACGGACTCGTGAACCGGCCAATAACGCATGTGAGGGGCTTTTTCGGGCTTCCCCAGCATTCGAAAAAACAAAATCTTGATAAAATCCCAAAAATTTTTTGAGCGAATGGCATATAAATCCATCACCCCATCGTCTATCTTAATGTTTACACCCAGGTGCTGATCAACGATTCCAATTTGATCAGAATTAAGGAGGATGACCTCTACAGCCTTGCACTTTTGTTCCTGACCATCAATAACCAATGCCACTTCAACGGGTTCAATGCCCACAAGTTTCCTGATACCAGCAGCCAGATACGCCAACCAGCCATATTTATTCTTTTCAGAGCGATCAACATCGGCAAGAGACGCTGCAATCAAGCCAAAACTGCAATGCAAAAGATAATAGCGACCCTCAGCAGCAATGGCATCGATGGTCTTAACCTGATGTTCACCCAGCAATACCTCAAGGGCACCCTCAACCGACTCGGGAATGCCAAATTCAGTCGCAAAGGCATTGACCGTCCCCAGGGGTAAAATGCCCAAGGGCACACCCGTCCCCCCCAGCCCATCTGCCACTCCCGAGACAGTCCCATCGCCCCCACCAGCCAGTACAACATCATAATCTTTTTCCAGGGCGTCGCGCACCACCTTCTGTAAGTCTTCTTCACCGGTCGTTTCGTAAAGGTCATAGGTCCAACGGCCATCTTCCTGTGCCTTGGCCAGGGTGGCTTTGGTCTTTTCAGGATCATGCTGACCGGCAACCGGATTCATAACCACATACGCTTTCATTGTTGACACTCCTTTATCTGTCTTAAGACCTATCTTGGAAACCCGCTTTCCATAGCGCATTACTTCAATAAGTTTACATCCCAATAAGTCATATCAAACAAAATCCTTGGACAAAATATCATTTTTATGGTTTCAATTATACGCTAGGAAGATGGAAGAATTAAAAAAATGACCGCCTAAAGACCTTCCAAAATTGCACCTTTTCAAGGCGTGCTAAAATTAGAGAAACGGACGTTGTCATCGCATTTATCACCATCTTTTGATGGCTGAAGGTCGCCAAAAGGTAATGACCAGTCCAGTTCACCACAGCAGGCGAGACGATTGATTTAGACAGGGGCTCACCAGAGATTGTTAGGAGAAAACAGCACATGTTTGTGAAAGGAAAGTCATACATTCGGCGTGATTTACACGACAGGTATGGTGGCCAGGAACAAACTGGCATCAGTACACCCGCTGATTACCCCATGATCCTCTTGTTCACCAGCAAAGAAGCTGAGAAATACGGCTATCGCGATGGATGGACGAAGGAAGGTGTGTTTCTTTTCTTCGGTGAGGGACGCATTGGCGATATGAGCTTCACTCGGGGAAATAAGGCTGTTCGGGATCATATTCAGGATGGGAAGGACGTGTTTCTATTTGAATACATCGATCAGGGGGTGGTGCGTTTTGTGGACCAGATGTTATATGTGGGTTATGAGCTGCGTGCAGCCCAGGACGTCAACAACAATCTGCGCACAGCCATTGTTTTTGAGCTGGTCTCACTGGAAGCCTTTGAACCCGATGTTCATGACTACGAAGCCTATGAAGGCGATTTTGCTGAACTTTCAATGCCAGCCTTGCGGAAAAAAGCTGTTGAGGAATCTAAACATCCAAAACCGCCTGATGAAAGCAGCCATGCTGCCACTTACCGCAGTGCAGCTATACGAAGCTACATATTAAGGCGAGCTGATGGGCATTGCGAAGCCTGCGGCAATCCCGCACCATTTAACACCCCGGCTGGTTTACCATACTTAGAACTCCATTATCTGCGCCGTCCTTCCGATGGCGGTCCAGATCATCCCGAATGGGTGGGTGGCTTATGCCCCAACTGTCACCGCCAAGCCCATTACGGGGCTGATCGCGAGGATTTCAACACAAAACTCAGGTCCAGAATTCTGGAAAAAGAACAACAACTGGGATTCGGCCAGACATAAAATCCCCGATCATAAAAAAACGATAGAACGTATGCACCCTTGATTTAAGGATGCACTGCGTTCTATCGATTGAATTGATATCCTGCGTATGGGCAAATTAAACCCTAATCAGCAGATGTGTCCTTGAGTTCCTCGCGATCCTTGAGAAATAATTTGATATCTGTCAGGGTTTCGTTAATCCTAAAAACCAGGATGAGGGTCTCGGCATAAATGCGGGTCACAAGGGCACCCAGAAAAATAATTAATAACCCACCCAAAAGACCAAGCAGGAACCGACCAAGGATTGCGCCAAAACCACCATCCTGGAAGCCCCCAATTAGCATCGAGAAGAAAAACACAACACCGCCGATGGCTGAGCCAATCAGGCCAATATAAAACAAGATTTTGATGATAACAGGTGTGATCATCCGTTCAAAACTCAGAAAATTCTTAAAATTCATCCCATCCTCCTATAAATGATTGTCCAATCAATGAATAAACCACGCCCCCCCAACAACGTTTTAATTTTATCAGAATTCTGGCGACCTTAGGCGTTGACTTTGTATTTAAGGATATTGTCCATCAGGAGGATTCCAATTTTCGAGGCTTTGTAAATATTCTAAGGCGTACTGGAAAACATCATATTTAAATTCAAAACGGCCCCTCATTGCAAAAGAGGCCGTTTAAGTTCTGCATCAAGCACAGATCTGAACCCTTCATGAAAAGCCTTGCAAGGGGTTCAGATTTAATTTTGATGATTTATCGTCTTCGAATGAATCGATAGATGGCAATCACCAGGATAGCGCCACCTAAAGCAACCAAAATGCTGGTCAGGTTAAAACCGCTGACTAAGTCAACACCCGTGATCAGACTTGTGATCCACCCGCCCAGCACACCACCGATGATACCCAGGATGATGTCAACGAAGACGCCAGTATCAGCCTTCATCAACCATGAAGCCAGCAGACCAGCCACTAAACCGACAAGAATTGTTGAAAGTAAACCCATTTTTAACTCCTTTTGTTTAAATTAACTTTGTTAAATACTTTTCGACCCTTCGAATGAGGTTGGGGACAAATCCGAAAAAATTGTCGCCATCCCTATCTGATGATCTTATTATATCAAACAAAAAACCTTATTGACTTTCGACCAGCCTTCTGAAGGCAAGCATTGCTTTCTTCACGCGCATGGCATCTTTCGGATTTCCACCAGCAATAAAATTGGAGATGATCCCACCGCCCATCATCGTGTCCAATTCATAGGTGATCTTGCATTCATCAGCTGCTAAGCCTAAGAATCCGCCACTTGCCTTAAGTGTAAATTCATGCTTATCTTTGTCATCGCCCAATTGGGTTAAGACTTCAAGACGACGATTAGGTTCCATCTTAACAATGGTGCCCTGACCTGTTTTGCCTTCATCCGTCCACTCAAAGCTGGCGCCCTCGCTAATGGAGGAAACTCTTGAGACGCTTTCGATGCCTGGGAACCAGTATTGCCACTGGTTTGGGTCTGTTAGCACATCCCATACTTTTTCAACTGGGGCATCAATCTCGACTTCTCGCTCAAATTTTGGCATATTTACCCTTTCCTTTCTGATAGTTAATTATCAACCAAAATGATATCTATAATCATACGACAAAATGCGATATATTGCCATTTTAACCAAAATCACCCGCTTTTATGAGACCAACCTTAATAAAAAACATGGGCTATTATTGCCCATGTTTCAATCAGCGGGGAGGGAGGGATTCGAACCCTCGGTTGAGCTTAACACCCAACAACCACTTAGCAGGCGGCCCCATTCAACCACTCTGGCACCTCCCCAATTTGTTAATGAATATCCCTCCTAATTTTAGGCGGAGGGAGAGGGATTCGAACCCACGGTGGGCGTGAACCCACACCTGTTTTCAAGACAGGCGCCATAGTCCACTCGGCCATCCCTCCAGGTTTGGAATTCTAACACACAAAACCACTTGTTTCAAGACAAGCAATTAATTATACCCCCCAATCAAGGTCTATTGGTCGGCCAGGGAGTGATGGTTGGCCCTGGTGTTTGAATTTCCTGTGTAAAACTAGGAATTGGCGTGGCGGTTGGTGTTTCGGTTCCCGTTTTCGTGAAAGTTAAGATTGGCAAAGTTGAGGTGATCACCGTTTTTGGCGTTTTTTCAACATCCAAATTCTGATTTCGCCAGCGGAGGCCAAAGAATATCCCCGTTACCAGTAAGCTGAGGAGAATGACAAAGCTCAAACATCCCAGTGTGAAGCGCCTAATTCCCTTCTTTTTTAAAATCTTGGCACCCGAATGTGGCACTTGCGCACAAATCACGGTGATGTTATCGTGCCTAGCCCGGCGGTTCGCCATTTCAATTAATTCATCAGGCACATGCTCGAACGCAGTCGCCTCCAGAACCGACTGAATTTCCTCGTCAGTTACCAGGTCCGTCAGACCATCGCTGCATAATAATAAAATGTCACCCGGTCTCAGTCTGAGCCCTTGATTTTTTATAGCATCAACATCCCGTTCCTTATCAAAAAACCACATCCGAAAGTCCGGTTCAGGCGGTTTTTTTGAGCCCAAATAACGGCGAATGACGTGGGCATTGGCGTGTTGGGCGCTCGTCCCTTTGTCATTGATCAGGCCAGCATCCAAAGCTTCCTGAAGCCAGGTATGATCCGTGCTCAATTGAATAAGATAATTGTCACGCCACAAGTAGATGCGGGAGTCCCCTAAATTTGCCGTGTAAAGCTTATTGTCAATCACCCACGCCAGGGCTAGGGTGGCGCCCATCCCGCGATGCGCCTTTTCAGAGAGGGATGCTTGATAAATGGCTTCGCTGGTTTGGATCACAGCCTCTAGGATGGTCTGGATGGGTTGGCGAACATCCCCGGCAAGGATTTTTTCAGTGATCATCATCACCCCCATCTCCGCAGCGACATCGCCCGCGCGATGACCCCCAATGCCATCACATAACACCATCAGGGTCGAGGAGACTTTGGGTTTGGAAGCGGGTTTGAAAGACGTAACCAGGAAACGATCCTCGTTGATCTTACCCGTCAAACCAGGATGGGTTGCTGTGTGGTTAATTAGATGGGGTTTTTCTGGTTTTGTCATCGGTTCGGTTTGAATTTTGTGACGGTCACTTCAGGTGCTTGATCAGCATTAATAATTGTAAACCGAAATCCGACATCGCCAACATGGATAATATCTCCCGGCTTAATTTGCACAGACTCGCCATTCATCAGCTGATAGTTTATCCAGGTCCCTCGAGTAGCATCCAGATTTTTCAACCAGTATCGACCTTGATGATAATTTACCTGAGCATGCATTCCTGCAATACCCGGTTTAGTAAATACAATATCCGCCTTTTCAGGATCACTGCCGATGATCACGCTCGATTTTTCAATGGGAATACGCTGATCAGGGTCAAAACTTGCCCCCAGGGTAAGGGGATGCAATAGCACATCACCTCGATAGAAGGGGTAGCCGCCTTGGTGTTTACGCTGATCCGCCAACAAGGACTGCTTCAAGAACTGCCTCTGAAATTTCTTTATCTGATTGATAAACCAGGCACTTCTTGCCAACCAATATATGCTAAAAGCCACGCCGATTGCCAAGCCGACGATTAATGCAATCACCCAGGGTCGATTCAGCAGGGGCTGTTTGACAACTTCCGGCTCAATCACGAGAATTTGCACCGGTGTCTCAATCGTCCGTCCGGTTAGCCCTAAATTGTCTCGCACCTCAACCTGAAGCCGATGCTCTCCCGATTCGTCGAGGGTAGAAATATCCCAGGTGAACATATCAAAAGGTGGCTGATCTTTCACTTGAACCACCTGTCCATTAACAATCAAGCGACTGGACGCAATTTCACGAGGATGGCCGTCTGGGAACTCAATCAGGATGTTTATATCTGTGAGGTCGGGGTAAAGGTTCTGACCGTTCTCCTCTGTGCTTTGTCCCATGCGGCGTTCAATGGTCTCTGGTGGTGCAAGCAGAATCGGGCTCGGCGGTTCTACTTCAAGATAAAAGGGGACGCTCTCCCCACTGACTTCACCCGCCGACGAATTGATCGTGACGCGCAACGGGTAGGTGCCCGTCTCTCTGATGCGGGTTTCATAAGTCAGGGTATAGAAAGATCCGATCGAATCCAGATATGATTCTGGATCAGGGAGGGGTTCTGTGCCGGTGTAGTTAAAAAAACGTCCCCCCGTATTTTCAGCCAGACTGGTCAGGGCAGCACCCTGTTCATTGGAAAGGTAATAGGCATCCCCCACCATCCAAACATTCACCTGGATACCCGCCAATTGCGCTTCCAGGGTTAAGGCGTTTACCGCCTCAATTTGCTCTGGCATTGGCGGGGCTGTAATGTATAAGATGGACTTATCCACACCAAAGGGCACCACTCGATCACGGGCTGACTCAATAGCTGATGACAAACTCTCCAGGTCTGGGGTGGCATTACGAAAATTTGGTTCATAATCAATGAGAGACAAACGCCAAACTTCACCGCTACCCGTATTACGAATGCCACTGCCCTCGTTGGTGATGAAAGACCAGGAATCCGCTTCTGCAAAATCTCTTGTGGATGCCCACCCTTCCAGAACCTCGAGGATGCGATCGTAAGGGGAAATACCATTTTCGTCATTGAAATCAAAAAAGCTGTCCCCATTAATCGCCAAGGTGAAATGCACCCCAATGTGCATCCGATCTAGCGCCAAAATTTCGACCTGACGTTCATTTTCAAAGACCGAAATTTGATCTTGGGAAATTTGCGCATCACCGAATTCAAGGGAAATGGGCGGTTTGACTTGCACTGAGAGTTCAGGGAAGTCTTCAGCGGTGGGCGGCTGCACAAGCACAGCATTTACAACCTGACCCGCAACGGACATCGGAAAACCACAAACCATCCCAAAGACACAGAGCAAACTCAGGACGATGATCATCATCCTAAAGCGTAATCCACCAAGCAATGAAATCTGCCGCTGGTGTCTATTTGAAGTAAAGGTTTGAGTCTTTACTGACATTTACTGGCTTTTTTGACTTTTACCAACACACATCTCAGTCACTCGCAGCGGATTCTTCACCGCTTTGGGATAAGATTTGAGGGGCCAGTTCCTCCTCCTGTGCTAATCGACGGTAGGTAAGCGTCCAACTCGCCAGGACATAAGCCTGGAGGATCGCGCTCAATACGATGACTAAGGGGATGAACAACAGGAATAAGATCACACTGATGACCAGACCGGCAACAGTTATCTCACCGCCCGTGACAATCAATGAAATCAACGCAGGTATCAATGGAAGGCTCAGTAGCGGCAGTGCAAAGACCAACCCAACTATGAATTGCCCAATGGCCAAGATCAAGAACATCAACAAGACCTGCCCCAGGTGGGCAGCGATCAACTGCCATGCACGCTCGATGGCTTCAAAAACGGGCAGCTTTTCTTCAACGATCGCAATGGTTGTAAAAATCATCATCTGACGGACCAACCAGAAAATTGGGATGACTAAGATCAATCCCAAACCGCAAGTGGAAACCATCAAGAGGATCATCGGCAGGAAAAATAGCAGGAAGAAAATCGCCCCGCCTACCCTGTATCCAATATCCAGCAGGAAAACCTTCCAATAAAAGGGTTTTGTGGCTTTGAAAATTGTCCCAAAGGAGAGAGGCTTGGCAGAGGGATCTGCTTCATCCGCCATGCAGGTCCCCTTAATCACGCCGACCGTGCCCAAAGTTCCAAGGAATAAGAACAGGATGGAAAGGATCAAGGCAAAAGTGATTAAGACGATGACTGCGATACCCGCAACGGCAACCCACAGGACGTCTGGTACCTCAGCTATATTTTGGAAGAGCTCTTGGAAATGTCCATCATGCACAACGCTGAGTAAGGGGGTGCCAGACCCGTAACCATGCAAGAAATTTGCTTGCCCGGAAGAACCTGCCGCGCTCCCACCGCCGCCACCCCCACTGTGCATCGTGCTAAGTGTTCCACAGCTTGCCAACAGGCCAAATAACCATAATATTTTATGTTTCCAAACAATTTTCCACGCTTTTTTTAGAATTTCACCATAATCCATTAGAACCTCCATCAATTCATTTGCATAAGGATCAAGATTGACGCCTTTGACAATAGCCAACCGATTTATTTTAGATCAGAATGCCAGGTTTTTTAACTCCGAAAAGGTGTTTAAATGTTACAAAGTTGGATCCAAGACGACATATCGAAATACAGCAGTCAAAATTGTGATTATTCTTTTGGTATTGAGGTCTCAGTGGGATCGGGGGGCTGGCTGCTGTCCTGCCGGCGCAATCGGTACAACACCTCTTCAAGAATTTTCCGGTTAAAGCTGACTAAATCAGCAATCAAGCCAATCATAAAAGTGATAACACCAACAATCAAAAATACCGAAGCCAAGATCAGGGATTGCACATTGCCCGTGCCCTGACCGCGGAAATAAAAAACCAGGAAACGCACACCAATCGCAATACCGATTAAAAGAAATATGGCGCTGATAACAGTAAAGATCCGCAAAGCGCGATATAAAGTGAAGCTGCGAATGATGGTGGAAATCGAATTGGCCAGGTAGTTGCGCACACTGCGGAACAGCCGTGAGGGGCGTTCAGGTGGATTGGTCTCCACTGGAACAAATTTAACTCGCACATTTTTTGCCCCTGCCTGAATCAAAGTCTCAAGGGTGTAGGAATAATGGCTAAGCACCAGGGTTTCAAGCGCCACCTGGCGCGTCATCGCGCGAAATCCACTGGTAGCATCGGGGATATTAAACCCTGCTGTAGCAGAAACAACGCGGCTGCCGAGGATTTGCAAAGCACGTTTGTGGGCTGGAAAATGTTTGATGGAGCTGACACCACGATCCCCGATGACCAATTCAGCTTCACCTGACAAAATTGGAGCCACCAACTTGCTGATATCCTCAGCTAAATACTGGTTATCCGCATCGGTGTTGACAATAACATCAGCGCCTAAACGAACACAAGCATCGATGCCATTGGCAAAGGCTTGGGCTAAACCCAGGTGCCTTGATAAGTGCACGATATGATCCGCGCCGCATTGACGCGCCACCTTAGCCGTTTCATCCGTGCTGCCGTCTTCAACGACCAGAATTTCAACCGAATCAAAGCCCTCAAGCGCTTTAGGCAACTGTGAAAGGGTTTTCGGGAGGTGTTCCGCTTCATTAAAACAAGGGATTTGAATGATTAGTTTCATAGCTATCGATCATATTGAATATTTGTTTTAGTATAACACGGGTGAAGTGATCTGTTCGAGAGATTAAGTTAAGACCGCCTTTATTAAGAACTATCATTTTTTTGCCCCCCTATCAAGCTTTATGGACTCCCCATTGAACAATTGAAGATACAAGGTATTTTTTTTTGTTTTCAAAAATGTTGGGTGTGCTATAATAGCCACGCATCAAACATTGATAAAAATAAACCCGAAAGCAGACTTGGTTGAAGGATAAAACGATTTGTATACCAACCATCGTCCCCATGTGTCTTTCACTGGTGTGAGATGATCAATGGAACTCAATCAAAAAATGTTAAGTCTTTAAAATTCAAATTTGAAAAGGAAAGAAATGATGGCTCATGAAAATCCTGAATGGCTAAAAAAAGCGGTCTTTTACCAGATTTACCCCCAATCCTTTTACGATTCCAACGGCGATGGCATCGGTGACATCCCTGGGATCATTGAAAAACTGGACTATATTGCATTCTTAGGTGTGAATGCCCTGTGGATTAATCCCTGCTTCGTCTCACCTTTTCAGGATGCGGGTTACGATGTAGCGGACTATTACCAGGTGGCATCCCGCTATGGCACCAATGAAGATCTCAAAGCATTGTTTGCGGAGGCCAAACAGCGCGGCATTCGGATCCTCTTAGACCTGGTTCCAGGACACACCTCCATCGAACACCCCTGGTTCCAAGCATCCAAAGAGCCTGAAAAGAATCCCTATTCTGATTATTACATTTGGAACAATTCCATTTGGGAAGTCCCCCAACAGGATTTGCCCATCATCCGCGGATATGGGCAACGCGATGGCGCTTTTGTCACCAACTTCTTCTACTGCCAACCAGCCCTCAATTACGGTTTCACCCAACCGGATCCGAATTTATCCTGGATGCAACCCGTGGACGCACCCGGCCCACAAATGGTACGGAAGGAAATCAAGAAGATCATGGGGTTTTGGTTGGATATGGGTGCGAGCGGTTTCAGGGTGGATATGGCTGCCTCACTTGTTAAGCGAGACTCTGAAAAAATTGAAACTGCCAAATTTTGGACATCCATTCGTGAATGGCTGGATGAAGCTTATCCCGAAGCGGTGATCGTCTCAGAATGGGGGCTGCCTCACCAGGCACTTCCTGCGGGCTTCCATGTCGATTTCCTGCTCGGGTTCAACAACCCTGGCTGGGTGTCTCTTTTGAGAAAGCGCGGCCATGGTCGTTGGCGCGATCCCTATGGATGGTCATTTTTTGATGAATCCGGTCATGGGGATATCATGCAATTTTTGAATGAATATCGCTATTATTTTGAAAGGACCAGGGACCTGGGGAATATCGCCCTCATCACCGGCAACCATGATGAGACACCCCGAATGGCAAATGGAAAAAGCCAGGCATTGTTGAAAGTGGTCTATTTGTTCCTGCTCACCATGCCGGGCAATCCCTTCATCTATTACGGCGACGAAATTGGCATGCAATGGCGCAATTTACCCTCTAAAGAAGGTGGGTATGAGCGCACGGGTTCTCGAACGCCCATGCAATGGGATACATCTAAGAACGCCGGATTCTCCTCAGCAGCGCCTGAGGACCTCTATTTGCCCGTGAATGAAGCTGAAGGTCGACCATCGGTCGCAGAACAGCAAGCGGACCCCGACTCATTGCTCAATCGGGTGCGAAGCCTGATCAAAACCCGTCAGACTTTCCAAGCCTTCGATGCGGACGCTGATTTTGACGTGCTTTATGCCGAAAGCGGCAAGCTCCCCTTCATTTATACGCGCGAAAAAGGTGGTCAAAAACTGATGATCGCCCTCAACCCTTCAAACCAGCAGGTTAGCGTGACACTGCCAGCAGCAACGTTCTCAGCCATGCCAGAAAAAGTCGATGCGCCCAACGATGTGACCATCACCCCATCCGAAAACGGTTGGGGGCTCAGCTTGGGTCCCATCTCTGGCGGGATATTTAAGGTTTCATAGAAGAGGAAAGCAATATTTTTAAAAAATTGAGTCAGTCAAGATCAAACTCTTAGGGTTTAACCTAACAACCTTCTAACCTGCGGTAGGGGCGAGGCATGCCTCGCCCTTACATTCTAATTTAAGGTAGCTTCTCTCCAACAACACAGTTGGTAGTTTCATAGTTTGGGCATTTTCTCTTCAGCATCTTCCTTGATTTGCATTCAACAAAAAAAGGCACCGTCAATTCAGACGATGCCCTTTTGTTTTAGAAATTTTTCAATTATTTTGGCTTGCTGCCATGCAAATTGGCTTGATTTTCCAATCAACCACTCACATTTGCCTGTTTAATCGGCCGATATGTTATCAAGCCGATCGAATCAATCAAGCCTTTGGTAGATCGCGACTGGCAATAACGTTGATGCCGGTGTCGAGCACGTTTTCAATGATTACCTGATTCACTTTCACAGGTGCATCAATCTCAACCTTCCGGATCTCGGCAAGAATTTCAAAGATCTTTGGCTTTGGCACAGGTTTTTCTGTGTAAACCGGAACCAAAGGATGATAGCCATTCTTAACCTTGACGGTTGTCGCCACCATCCGACGAGGGTCAAAGAGCTCTTGATGCGCATAATCAACGCCCAACTTGCATGCATTGCCTTCAACATTTTGAATTTCACCATTATCGAGTGTGACTGTCAGTTCACAACCGACTGGACAACTAACACAAATTAATTTTTTCTTTTCCACCATTATCAATTTCTCCTATCGTGGATTGACATCAACGGTTATACTGGACGCTTTCTCGACATCCGCAAAATGACGTGGCTTCAACACAACCGTGTTCATTTCACCAGGGCGGACGTACCGTGCTATCTTGCGGGTAATTTGGTTCTTTCCATCGTGCACTTCAATGATTGTCCGGTCCTCAATGGGTCTTAGAACTCGCAATTGCAGTTCAATTTCCTCATCTTCAAGACTGCGTTTGTTGATCGTTTGGGGAACCACATGATGGACGTTTTTACCAGCAATAACAGGAATGTGGTCGGATTCGCTGGCGCGGATGGTCTTGGCGTATTTTGCCGCACCTTTGCCAGCTTCATAACCCGCCAGGGTTACCCAGTCTGCCAGGTCATAGACATGAACCACATTGCCAGCAGCAAAAATGCCTGGCACATTGGTTTGTCGACTCTCATCGACAAAAGGACCACCGGTGGATGGATCCAGCACCACGCCTGCTTTGCGGGAAAGTTCATTTTCTGGGATTAACCCAACGGACAGCAGCATGGTGTCGCAGGGGATGATTTCTTCCGAACCTGGAATGTAATTCCATTTATCATCAACGGCTGCAATTTCAACAGCTTCCACCCGATCTTTGCCATAGATAAACTTGACCGTATGTTGGAATTGCAATGGAATATCAAAATCCTGCAAGCATTGTACATAGTTACGGGTCAAACCCGAAAGGTAGGGCAGAATCTCACAAACACGTTCCACCTTTGCCCCTTCAAAAGTCAGACGGCGAGCCATGATCATGCCAATATCACCGGATCCCAAAATCACAACTTTCTCCCCGGGCATTTTTCCTTCGATATTAACAAAGCGCTGCGCTGTACCAGCCGTATAAACACCAGCGGGGCGCATGCCGGGAATTTGAATCATTGCCCGGGTGCGTTCACGACAACCCATCGCCAAAACGAGCGCTCGGGCGGTAATTTCAACAAAGCCATGCAGCTTGCTGGAAGCAAAAATTTTACGGTCTGGCGTTACTTCGAGAACAATGGTATCCAATAAGGTTTCAACGCCCAACTCAAATGTCTCATCAATATAACGCTGGGCATAACTTGGACCGGGCAGGTCTTCTTTAAATATCTCAGCACCAAAACCATTATGAATACACTGGAGCAGGATCCCGCCCAATTCTGTATCGCGTTCAATCACCAATACATCTTCAGCGCCTTCTTTTTTAGCAGCAACAGCCGCAGCCAAACCGCCAGGGCCGCTGCCAATTATCACAACATCATAGGTATTTTTTTTCAACATTTCAGTTCTCCACCTTCTTTGTCGGTCTAAATAAGAATTCTGAACCCTTACCACGCTTGGTGATCTCGAGGGGTGAAACACCCAATTCTCTTGATAAAATTTCAACCACACGGGGTGTGTCAAAACCACCCTGGCAGCGACCCGTTCCCAGCCAGGTGCGGCGTTTAATCGCATCATAGGTTGTGGCTGGAATAGGCGCATGAATTTCAGCGATGATTTCACCTTCGGTGACATCTTCACAGCGGCAAATCACTCGTCCATACCGTGGATCCATTTCTACAAGTAATTTTCGATCCTTCTGAGACATATCGCGGAAGCGCGGTCTGGATGGACGGATTGGATCCCAATCTTTTTTGACCTTCATTTCTTCGCCAGCGTCTTTGAGTAAATCCACCACCTCTTGTGCAATAGCGGGGGAAGAAGCCAAACCTGGCGATTCAATCCCGCCGAGGTTGACAAAGCCGCGTACTTCTTCAGGAATTTCAACGATAAAATCTTTATTATAGTCTACGCCAGGGGTCTTGCAAGGACCATTGCCCATGGGGCGTAAACCCGCAAAGGTCGCAATGACATGCTTTTTAGTGAGAGAAGGTACCAATTTGTTAGCGCCTTCCCAAATTTCATCCATACCAGAAGTCGTCGTGGCGGTATTATCCTTGTCATCGATGATCTCAGCGTTAGGACCGAGGATCGTGTTCCCATGGACGGTCGTTGTCACCAAGATACCTTTACCTTTATCGGTTGGCACTGGGAAAAGCACGTTGTCGATTTGTACATCCGCACGATCAAAGACAAAATATTCGCCTTTTCGAGGTCTAATTTTAAATTCTGGGCGGACGCCAGCCTGGTGCATCACAAAATCAGAATAGAGCCCGGCACAGTTGACAACCCACCGAGAAAGGAAATCACCCTGATTGGTCTTGATGCCTATAATGCGGTCGCCTTCCATGATGAATTCTTCAAAGGCTGTGTTTAATTTGACCTCAGCACCATTCATCACCGCATTTTCAGCAGCTGCAACCGTGGCCCCGAAAGGATCACAGATGCCGCCAGTTGATGCCCATAAGGCGCCGCTGACATCGGGGGTAATGTTCTTCTCACGGCGTCGAACCTCATGGCCAGGAAGAATCTGGCAACCCGGAACGCCATTCTTCTTCGCAAATGTCATCAAAGTTTCAAGCTCTGGAAATTCTTCCTCGCCAACGGCGACAACAAAGTCGCCCCGCCGTTCAAAGGCGAAATTCAGCTCACCTGCCAGGGTATCCCACATGGCATTGCCCTTGACATTCATCCGAGCTTTTAAGGTATTGGGCAGAGGATCGTAACCTGCATGGACAATCGCTGTATTAGCAGCGGTTGTCCCCATACAAACATCCGCCTCCTTGTCAATAAGCAGTACTTTACCTTCATAGCGTGAGAGCGTACGGGCAATGATACAACCAATCACGCCAGCCCCGATTACGATGTAATCATATTTTTCTTGCACTACAACCTCCATTTCTCTTTTTGGATTAGATTTTTTCCTCTAAATGACCTTTAACAGAAGAAAATTTTCTTTGATGATGTAAAACCAAAACTAATGTCAAATGTGCGTGTTTTAAATTATAGTTGCAAAATCTAACGCTTTTCTTGCAATTTTCTGGAAGATGTCATTTTTTGATCTTTAACATAAACGACTTTAGGCTTTCAAACAAGTCTTTAGGTTCGGATTGGCCTTGATACTGATCTGCAGAAGACCATGCGCATGAATTATCATAACGTAATTCGCAGCGACTTTATGATTATACTATAAGTCAATTGTCAAATATTTATTTTTTCCCGTGATTTTTTATGGAATTTTTAATTCGATGAGCTCTGTTTTTCCTGAATATCATTACAAATTCTTTTTTCTGATATAAAATATTGCATCAAAATTAAGATTGTGATATATTTATATGTGACGGCGAAAAGCCCAACATAACTTTATCAACCCTCTTGGTTGATAAGCTACATATATACCAATTTACCGGTTCCAAGTTCTTTATTAGATGCGCAGGAGACAATTATTTTCAATCATTGCCATCAAGTTTTGTTCAAAAACATGCGGAGACTTGAGCCGGTTAGTTTTAAGTTGGGCACGCTCGACTAACAAACATTTATTACGTTAGGCTGAACAAAACTTGAAAAGGTAGATATTTTTATCAACTGGCACCAAGTTAAGAAAGGAGGATCTATCGGAGGTAGTCTATAACGTACGACAAATTTTTTTCAACTCGTTATGTTAACAACCATAAATATTAAAGGAGTCAAAAAAGATGAAAGACAGAACGATGAAAGAATTTATTGGGGAAGTTTTTGGTACGTTTATTCTTATTCTATTAGGTGACGGCGTCGTCGCCAACGTCGGTTTAGCCCCCCGCTTAGCTGGCAATGCTTATAACTGGAACACCATCACCATCGGCTGGGCATTCGCAGTGATTATTGCTGTTTATGTCTCCGGTGGTGTTTCTGGTGCACACCTCAACCCAGCCGTTACCGTTGGCTTGGCCTTCAAACGTGGCTTCCCATGGAAGAAAGTGCTCCCCTTCATTGTTGCTCAAATGATCGGTGCCTTCCTCGGTGCCTTAGCCGTCTTCTTAATCTATCGTGACGGCCTCGTCGCAGCTGGTATGCCCAATGTTTGGTCAACTGGCCCCGGGTCTGTATTCCAGGAATCCTTCTTCCAAGCAGAACAAGGCGCAGCAACCGGTGGCTATAGCATGCTGACCGCCATCATTGCTGAGTTCTTCGGCACCCTGGTCCTCATTTGGGGTATCGCTGCCTCTGGCGATTCCAAGAACATGGGCCTCAAGGACAACCTGGGCGCATTAATCGTTGGCTTCGCCGTCTTAGCAGTAGGTCTCTCCCTCGGTGGCCCCAGCGGCTACTCCATCAACCCCGCCCGTGACCTCGGTCCCCGCATCTTTGGTTTGATTGCTGGCACTGAAGGCTTGTTCGACGGCCTGTATTGGCTGATCCCACCAGTCCTCATCCCATTGATCGCTGGTCCCATCGGCTTTATGACCTACGACTTTTTTATTACAAAGAATCTTCCCAAGGGTGAGTAATCCATGAAAAAGCTGATCAATAACCCAGAAGACGTTGTATTAGAGGAACTTCAGGGTATCGCGCTTGCACACCCTGATCTGGTCAAAGTGCATTTCGATCCGGATTTCATTGTGCGCGCCGATGCTCCTGTAAAAGGTAAAGTAGGTCTCGTCTCTGGCGGTGGTAGCGGTCACGAACCCATGCACGGCGGTTTCGTCGGTATGGGCATGCTCGATGCCGCTTGCCCGGGTGCTGTTTTCACAAGCCCGACACCTGATCAAATGTTAGAAGCTACCAAAGCCGTCGATGGCGGTGCTGGTGTTCTCCACATCGTTAAAAACTATACGGGTGACGTGATGAACTTCGAAATGGCTGCAGATCTTGCCAAGGCTGAAGGTATTGACGTTGAAGCCGTTGTGGTTGATGACGATGTCGCTGTAAAAGATAGCTTGTATACCGCTGGTCGGCGCGGCGTTGGTTTGACCGTTTTGATGGAGAAGCTCGTTGGCGCTGCGGCTGAAGAAGGCCGTTCGTTAGAAGAAGTCACCGAGTTAGCTCGCAAGATCAACGGTCAGGGCCGAAGTATGGGGATGGCCTTAACATCCTGCACAGTGCCACATGCTGGTAAACCAACCTTCGAATTACCCGAAGATGAAATGGAAATCGGCATCGGCATTCATGGTGAACCTGGTCGCACCCGCATGAAGATTAAAACCGCAGACGAGGTTACTGAAATGCTCATGAACCCCATCATCGATGATCTTCCCTTTGAAGAAGGTGATGAGGTCCTGTTGTTCGTGAACAGTATGGGCGGTACACCCCTGATTGAGCTCTATATCCTCTATCGGAAAGCTGTCGAGATTCTCGAAGCTAAGGGCATTAAAGTTGTCCGCAAATTAATTGGCCCCTATATCACAAGTCTTGAGATGGCCGGCTGCTCATTCACCCTTCTAAAGATGGATGACGACCTGATCAAATTGTGGGACGCACCGGTCAAGACTGCCGGAATGCGTTGGGGAGTCTAAAACTCGTTTATGTTTAGCATAGAGTCTGGAGCAAACCTCCAGACTCTATTATAGTGAGGTGTAAGTGGCTGTTACAAAAAATGATGTTCTTGAGTGGATTCGTGCTTATGCACAAGTCATCGCTGAAAATAAGGATTACTTAACCGAATTAGACTCAGCTATTGGTGATGCAGATCATGGTGCAAATATGCACCGTGGGTTTAAAGCTGTCCTGGATAAATTACCCGATAATGAAGACAAAGATATTAGTAAAATTTTGATGGGTGTTGGCATGGCCTTGCTTTCAAAAGTTGGCGGTGCTGGCGGCCCATTGTATTCAACTGTCTTCATTCAAATAGGGAAATCCATTGACGGCAAAACTGAGTTTGAATTAGCAGACTGGGCGAATGCACTTGAGGCAGCTACACAAGGCGTTGTTCGATTAGGAAAAGCCTCGCCAGGGGATAAGACGATGGTCGATGCGTTGACCCCCGCGGTTGAAGCCCTCAAGCAAGCAGTTGAAGAAGGCCTCACCCTTGGGGAAGGATTGGAAAAGTCGGCAAAAGCAGCAGAAGAAGGCATGATAGCGACAATCCCACTTGTAGCCCGCAAGGGACGCGCAAGCTATCTGGGTGAACGAAGCGCTGGTCATCAAGATCCCGGTGCCACATCCACTTTCTTGTTGCTGGATACCGCCGCAAAACTATGGGCAAATTCTCGTTGAAAAAATATCCAAACCACTATTAGTAAAAAGGAGTAAAAATGGCAAAATATGCAGTCGCAATCGATCAAGGAACGACCAGCACCCGATTTATGATCTTTGATCACAAAGGTGCCGTTGTTGGCATTGATCAAAAAGAGCATGAACAAATCTATCCAAAACCCGGTTGGGTGGAACATGATCCATTAGAGATCTGGCAAGCCACACAAGATGTGATCAAAGGCGCCCTTGATAAATATAAGATTGACGTCAAGGAAATCGCTGCTGTCGGTATCACCAACCAGCGTGAGACCACTGTTGTTTGGGAAAAAGCAACCGGTAAACCCATTCACAACGCGATTGTCTGGCAGGACACCCGCACCGACAAAATCTGCAATGAATTAGCAGCTGACGGCGGCCAGGATCGCTTCCGCGAAAAAGTTGGCCTCCCACTGGCAACCTATTTCTCAGGCCCTAAGGTCAAGTGGATGCTTGATAACGTTGAAGGCGCTCGCGAGAAAGCTGAAAAGGGCGAATTGCTCTTCGGCAATATCGACACCTGGGTTATCTGGAACCTGACCGGCGGCCCCAAGGGCGGCGTGCACGTTACAGACGTAACCAATGCCTCCCGCACCATGCTGATGAACCTGGAAACCCTGGATTGGGATCCCGATATGCTTAAAGCAATGACGATCCCCCATTCCATGCTCCCCGCCATCAAGGCCTCCAGTGAGGTTTACGGCTATGCCCAAAACAGTGGCCTGGACGGCATCCCCGTCTCTGGCGACTTAGGCGACCAGCAGGCAGCCCTCTTCGGCCAAACCTGCTATGCCACTGGTGAAGCAAAGAATACCTACGGTACAGGCTGCTTCATGCTGCTCAACACCGGTACAGAACCGATCCAATCCAAGAACGGTCTGTTGACCACCCTTGGTTACAAAATTGGTGATCAACCCGCTGTATACGCACTTGAGGGCTCCATCGCCATCACCGGTGCGTTAGTCCAATGGCTGCGTGACAACTTGAAGATGATTGAAAAATCATCCGATATTGAAATGCTGGCCAAATCAGTGGATGATGCTGGCGGCATTTACTTCGTGCCTGCCTTCTCTGGTTTGTTCGCTCCCTATTGGAAGAGCGATGCCCGTGGCGTGATTGTTGGCCTCACCCGCTACATCACCGCTGGCCACATCGCCCGCGCTGCCCTCGAAGCCACCGCCTATCAGACCCGCGAGGTCTTGGATGCCATGAACAAGGATTCAGGCGTCGCATTGAAAGCCCTCAAGGTCGATGGTGGTATGGTCTTCAATGAGCTCTTAATGCAATTCCAATCTGACATTCTGGGCGTTCCCGTTATTCGACCCACCGTCGCTGAAACGACCGCTTTGGGCGCAGCCTATGCTGCTGGCCTGGCTGTTGGCTTCTGGGGCGAGGTTGAAGATCTACGCGAGAACTGGGGTGTTGATAAGGAATGGCATCCCAAGATGAGTGAAGAAGAACGTGAAAAACTCTACAAAGGCTGGAAGAAAGCTGTTACCCGGACCTTTGATTGGGTTGAGTAATCACTCGTTGTCGTAAGATTGAGGGGCGGCGGACATCCGTCGCCCCTTTTCTATTTATAGCGATATAATCCTGATAAATTATTGATCAAATGGAGAGAATTTTGAGTAAAAAAGAACAAGAGAAGAAAGTTGAAGAAATCTTTGAGAGAAAACCCTGGATTGAAAAAGCAAAGGGCATGCGTGTTATTATCATAGCTGCGATTGCCTTATCTGTCCTGGTCGCTTACCAGATTATCCAAGGTAGCGGAAATTGGGGACAAGGGATTTTATGGGGTCTGATTTTTGGCGGCAGTGTGTTCCTGGTCTATTTTGGCATGATGGCTTTCCATCGATGGGTCAACAAAGATAATAAGCCGGATCAAAAACAGAAATAAAAATTTTTTCATCCCATTACAAAGCCATTTTAATTTTGACAGCGTTGCTTTGCAGGAATGGAACTTTCAACACAAACCCAAGACAATTCCTTGCTAAATTACTTTTTGGTGATGGATAAAATGGTATAATTTTCGGGGTCAAAACCAGCATTTATAGGATAAACAATGGTCAACATCATATTAGTGTCACACAGTAAAAAATTAGCGGATGGCGTCGCTGAAATGGTCAAACAAATGACCGCATCAGAAGCCGTCAAAATTCTCACAGCAGCGGGAATCGGCGATGATAACCAGGAATTGGGCACCAACGCCATGGAAATTATGGAAGCCATCGAGTCTGTTTATACGGACGATGGTGTCCTGGTTCTAATGGACCTGGGCAGCGCCATCTTGAGCACTGAAATGGCGCTTGATTTACTCTCAGATGAGATGAAAGCCAACATCCGGGTCTGCCCGGCACCCTTTGTTGAGGGCGCCATTGCAGCGGCTGTTCAGGCTGGCCTCGGATCTAATTTGCAGGCAATTTATAAGGAAGCGATGCAAGCCCTGCGGATGAAAACCGAGCAATTAGAAGATGCGCTGGGTGAATTACCGGAAGAAGAGCCCGCCATTGAGGAAAAACCAGAAAAGGATGACCATAAACGTGAAGTCACACTGGTAATCCCCAACAAAACGGGACTGCACGCCCGACCTGCCGTGTTATTCGTCAAAACCATCGGCAGCTACGACGCGACCGTGATGGTCAAAAACCTGACGGAAAATAAAGGACCAGTGGAGGGCAAAAGCCTCATCTCTGTCTTGACCCTGGCCGCACGAAAGGGGCATGAGGTGCACATCAGCGCCGAAGGGGAGCAAAAGGACGAGGTGGTCGAAGCCCTGATTGACCTTTTCGAGCGCAATTTCGACGAAACAGAGAGCTAAAGCCGAACTAAATCTTCTTGTCAATCAACCACATACGCATAGAATAAAAACCCATCCGGGTTTTTATTTTTTCTCTTCTTTTTAATGAAGTTCTTACCAGATATATCCGTTAAATTTCCCTTTCCGGTAGGGGCGAGGCCTGTCTTCGTGCCTCGACACATGGTGCCTCGCCCTTACACTGCGCCATAAATTTCCCCTGCCGGTAGGGGCAGACCTCCGTGTCTGCCCTTTTTAAATTGTCTAATTATGGCAAACATCTCGGTCGATAGGTTGATTTTTAGATCATAATTTCACTTTCAGAAAACAAAAAAAATTACCTGCTGGGAACCCTCACCCTGCCCTCTCCCTTACGCATAAGGGAGAGGGTTCTTAAGCTGGCTCTGTTGACCATACACAGACCTGCTATCCAATAGCTTTTAGCCTCCTCTCCCTCAGACGTGTATAGACCGGGGAGATAGGTAACATATGTTCGGAGACATAGGTAACACTTTTTTGTAGAATAAGGGCAAAACGGTTTTTAAAATTTGAAATAGATTTTTATTTAGTTCCTCAGATCATTCACACACCTGCTATGCAAAGGCTTAAAGCCTCCTCTACCTCAGCTGTGAGGGGGAGGATTGAGGTGAGGGTGCCCATATTCAAAAACTCTCGTAACACATTTTTCCTTACACGACCAATTTTGTGGTTAAATTAGACTTATACCTATCATCAGAAAGGAAAACTTCCTTATGAAAAACTATCGCCTCTGCCTGGTCGGGTTTGGCAACGTTGGTCAGGCTTTCGCCCGACTTCTGCTTGAAAAAGAAGACGAATTAGCCACACGCTATGGGATTTCCGTCATCGTGACCGGTATCATCACCGGCAGCCACGGCCAGGCTATCCACGACGAAGGCCTGGACCTACAGCGTGCCTTAGCCATTGCCAAAGCGGGTGGTGACCTGGCCATATTAGGCTCACAAGAAGCCCCCAACGAGACCAATATCTTTATCCACCAGTGCCCGGCAGAATTTATGTTTGAGACCACTCCGGTCAACCCGCAGTCCGGACAACCTGCCATCAGCCATATCCGCACAGCCCTCAATGCAGGCATGCATGTGGTCACCGCCAACAAAGGACCGGTGGTGCACGCATACCAGGAACTGACAGACCTGGCAAAGCGAAGTGGGTTGCGTTTCTTGTTTGAATCCGCTGTAATGGACGGCGCGCCGATCTTTGCCCTCTTCCGTGAGCCCCTGGTGGGCGCAAACCTGCTGGGCTTCAAGGGTATTCTGAATTCCTGCACAAACCTGCTCCTGGAGATGATGGAAAAGGGGAAGAGCCTGGAAGAAGCCATCGATTATGGGCGCTCGATTGGCATCACCGAGACCGACCCCAGCAATGACGTCGACGGCTGGGATGCTGCCATCAAGGTCGCCGCCCTGGTGACGGTTCTGATGGGTGTTTCCATCACACCGCAAGAAGTGGACCGCACCGGCATTCGAGGGGTGACCCCCCAAATGATCACCGAAGCACATGCAAAAGGCGAGCGCTGGAAATTAGTGTGTTCCACTGATTATGTGGACGGCAGGATCATCACCAAAGTAGCACCGCAGCGTGTAGGTCCTGATTCTCCCTTGTACAGCGTCAACGGCACCAGCTCTTTCTGCCAATTTAATTTAGATGTGCTGCCCGGTTTAGGGATTCTGGAAAGCGACCCCGGCCCGGAGACCACCGCCTATGGCTTGCTGGCAGATTTTCTGAACATCCTAAAGGTCATCTGACGTTGAAAAAAGACATTTACCTCGCGCTGGGGACCAACCTGGGCGATCGAGAAACGAATTTAAAACGGGCAAAAGAGCTGTTAGCGCCCAAAGTGGTCATCGAACAGGAATCCGCCATCTACGTCACACCCCCCTGGGGCTATGCAGACCAGCCGGAATTTCTCAACCAGGTCATCAAGGTCAGAGCCTGTTTGAACCCACACAAGCTTTTAAAGGCATTAAAATCGATCGAAAATAAAATGGGGCGGGAAAAAACCATCCGCTATGGACCGCGCCTGATCGACCTGGACATCCTGTTCTATGGTCAACGGGTGGTCCAAAAGAAGAACCTGTGCATCCCTCACCCGCGCTTGCATAAGCGGGCTTTTGTGCTGGTGCCCTTGGGTGAGATCGCGCCGGACTTCCTTCACCCGCTTCTCAAAGTAAGGGTTCAAGACTTACTATCCCAGGTCGATACCCAGGGTGTGATCCGGCTGTGACGCTCTTAGCACTCCTGCTCCTGCTCGTACCCGGGTTTGCCTGGTGGGCCTTGTTCGGAAAAAGAGACCAGGACCCGCTGATCTCCCTGGCGCAGGTGATCGGCGCCAGCATCGCCATCGTGGCGCTCCTGGCGGAAGGGGTATTCTTCCTGGGGGGACGTTTTTCGTGGGCTGGCATCCTGATACTCCTGTTTATATTTGCCGGGTTGGCCGTTGTGGGTGTCCTCCATCGGGGAATTAAAATTCCCAAAGGTCACTTGCTGACCCTGGGGCTTGGTCTGGCCTTGTTCGGACTGACCATCGCCTGGCGCTTCTACCAGGCGCGCGATTTATTACTTCCAAATTGGGTCGACTCACAGCACCACACCCTGATCATCCGTGCCATCCTGGAGAAGGGCGGCTTACCAGGGGACCTCTCGCCCTACCTGGAAGGGCCCTTTTATTATCACTACGGCTTCCACATCCTCACAGCCCTCTTTACTGCCCTGAGTGGACTTGAGATCGCCCAGGGGATGCTGATCTTAGGTCAATTACTGGATGCGTCTATCAGTTTATCCATCTATGCCCTTGGAAAATCGCTTTGGGAAGATTGGCGACCCGCGGCTGCCGCAGCCTTGCTGACCAGCTTTGCAACCCGGATGCCGGCTTACTACTTGAGCTGGGGACGCTACACCCTTGCCACCGGGCTGGTGCTCTTACCCCTGGCAATGGGATTGTCCATCAGCCTGCTGAAGAAAGATCATCAACGGTGGGACGGGGTCACCCTGTCCCTGTTGACGGCTGGGGTGCTGCTTTCCCATTATTTCACCGCTGTGCTGTTGGCCTTATTTATGACCCTGCTGGGGATCATTTACCTGATCCTGCACTGGAAAAAAATTAAGCTGGCTATCAAACCCTTTTTGAATCTGGCTTTGCATGCCGGGCTGGGACTGCTCCTGACTGCCCCCTGGTTGTGGCGGGTGGTACGCTTTTCTCAAGCAAGGACAGCGGTCTCAAGCAACCTGCCCGCCACAATAGAAGGTCTGTTCAGCGGAAACGGTGATGGCGGCTACATCTGGCAGTTGCTTGGTCCAACCAGCAACCATTGGTTGCTCCCAACGGCTGGGGTGGGGCTGATCCTCGCCCTGGTAACCCGCAAAAGGCTGTCTTTCGGTTTGTGGAGTCTGCTGCTGGCGGTCCTGACCCTCCCGTGGAGTTTCACCGTCGCACCCTTCCGTCCGGACCACTTTGCCATCATCCTATTTTTGCCGGTGGTCCTGTGGGTAGGATGGTTGTTTTGGCAGCTTGGGCGATGGCTGGCGCGCAGACTTGGTCGTCGCTGGGTGGCCGGCGCCTTGACCTTTGTGCTGATTGCCGGGCTGATCGCCTGGAGCTTCTCCTTCAGCAAGAACATCGTCAACCCGGTCACGGTGCTGGTGACCGAGGATGACCTGGCAGCCCTTGCCTGGGTGCGTGAGAACACCCCGGCTGATGCACGCTTTTTTATCAATACAACCCACTGGCTAAGCGGCGTCTATCGGGGGACGGATGGTGGGGGCTGGATACTGCCCCTGACCGGTCGCTGGGCGCTCGTCCCGACGGTGTTTTACGGCTTTTCGAATGATGCAGGGTATAAGACACAATTGCGCGAGTGGGGAAAGCGAGCGAGTGCGATCACGACCTGCGATGATAGTTTTTGGGAACTGGTTGAGGAAGCAGACCTGGATTGGATTTATGTTCAGGATGGGGTCGGTAGTCTGCAGTCGGAGGGATTGGTCGGGTGCGCGGGGGTGGAGGGGGTGTATGCGGAGGGGAAGGTTCATATTTATCAAATCCAGCAATAATATGATACGATAAATCATGATAAATTCCATACTAGGTATCACATGAGAATCAGTTTAATCGGTCCAGTCTATCCATATCGCGGGGGCATCGCCCACTTCACAACCCTGTTGGCAAAGAAGCTCATGGAGGAAGAACACGACGTCCAGGTCATTTCATTTAAAAAACAGTACCCAGCCTGGCTCTACCCCGGAAAAAGCGATAAAGATACCAGTCCAGGTCGAATAAAAGTGCCCGCGGAGTATCTGTTAACACCATACAATCCATTCACCTGGAAACAGACATTTCAATCCTTAAAAAACTTCAAGCCCCAAAAAGTGATCTTTCCATGGTGGGTGACAATCTGGGGGCCAGCCTTTAGATATATTATCAAGAGACTAAGAAAGACAGGCATTCAAACGACCTTCCTGATTCATAACACAACCCCCCATGAAGGTCATTTTTGGGACCCTTTTATTGCAAGAGAAACCCTTAAATGGGCTGATCAATTTATTGTAATGTCAGAAAAAGAAAAAAACCGTTTGATAGCACTAATCCCAGATGTCGAAAATATCAGCATTGTTCCCCATCCGATCTATGATATGTTCAAACCGACTCCTTTATCGAAAGGAGAAATCCTTCAAAAATTAAATCTGCCAGCAGATAAACCTATAATGCTTTTTTTTGGATTTGTCAGGCCTTACAAAGGTCTAAGTATCTTGATAGATGCCTTAGAAATCATCATTTCAAAAGGACAGGAAGTGCATCTACTGATTGCTGGTGAATTTTGGGAAGACAGGGAAAAATATGATACCCAAATAAAAGCCGCAGGCCTAGAAAAATATGTGCATATCTTTGATTATTTCATCCCGGATGACGAAGCTGCGGTTTTTTTCGAGGCTGCAGATCTTTTCGTAGCACCGTATACTGGTGGGACACAAAGTGGAGCACTAAAGGCAGCAATGGGATTTGGGATGCCGGCTGTTATATCAGATCTGATTGACGATCCATTAATCAAAGATTTTCAAGACCAAATTAGGATTGTTTCTGTTAACAATGTTCATGAATTGGCAGAGGGGATCTGCAAACAATTACCTCTCCCCAAACTCAAAAGTGAAAGTATTGATAAAATTTTAGATTTTTCATGGCAAGAAATCGCTAAAGTTCTTATCAATTAATGAATATACTTTTGGAGTAATATTGGAATATGGCTTCAGATATTTCAGCATCGATCATCATCCCTAACCTCAATTCTCCTATCATTGATAGGACAATTAATTCTTTATTAGAGCAATACACTGATATCAATTTTGAAATCATCGTGGTTGGAATGGATAAATTTAACCTCATCCAAACTGATAAAAATCAAGTGAAATTTATCAAAACAACAAAGCCAACCCCACCAGCCATAGCTCGAAATATGGGAGCTTCAATTGCCAAAGGGGATTTTTTATTCTTTATCGATGCAGATTGTATCGCGTCACCACAGTGGCTCAATAATCATTTACATGCTCATAAAGATGTGAATCAATTATCAGTCATTGGTGGAGGTGTGATTTTTCCAAAAGAAAATTATTGGACCTTGTCAGATAACATAAGCACTTTTCATGAATTTATGACTCACCTGCCAAGACAAGAAAAAATGATGCTGCCATCCATAAATTTGAGTATTCCAAAAGACATTTGGGATTTGACGGATGGCTTCAACGAAAATTACCCCTATCCCGCTGGTGAAGATTCTGAGTTAACTTTAAAAATCCACACCATGAAATACCCAATATTATTTGAGCCTGAAGCAACAGTTGTGCATTTGCCAAATAGAAATAAAATTATTGATTTAATCAGGCACGCTTATCGCTTTGGTCAATATTCAATTAAATCTAATGCTGAATACAGAGACATTTTATTTGTTCCACTTCCATTACGTCATTGGCTTTTAACAATCCTATTTTCACCTATTCTTTCAGCTTATGTTATATTCAAAATAGTTGTTAAGGAAAAATTGCCGTTTAAATATTGGCATACTTTGCCAACCGTTTATATTCTAAAGATGATTTGGTGTTTTGGGTTCGCAAATCAAAAACGAACAATGTAAGATTAATAATTTAATACCATATCATCAAATATAATTGTTTTGTAGTAAAGCCAGAATCATTGAAATCCGTATACCCGCAGCAAGCTACGGGCATTTCAGTATTTCACCCTTCAGGACGGATTTTGTAGGACATTCTCGCAGCAAGCTGTTGGGAAATTCCCTCCTAAGGGTATAAATGATTATTCTTCTAATAAAGACCTTGAAAGAACATGGCTTTTACTAGCAACAAAAAGTTCTCATGAAACTACTTTCAACCTTTTTCTCAAAATAATACTAAATTACTATAGAAAATTTGATGAAAGAATGATAAATTCGTAATGTAGTTAAAATTATTATTCAAGTCGACTCAAATGGAGGAAGTCAAAATGAAAAAAATAGTACTTTCAGTTTTTATAAGCTTATTCTTAGGATTGCTAGTAGTAAGCTCAACTTTAGCTAGCCTTCCAGATACTGGATGGTGGTCAGCAATTCGAATCCAGAATATTGATACCACTAGCGGATCTGTTCGAATGGACGCATACGATAAGGATTCAACCTCAATTTATGATAGCCAATCTTTCAATATTAATCCCGAAAAGTCACTTGTATATGATCCAGGGTTAACACCAAATTATTCGAGTGGTGGAAATATCATTGGCTTTAACTCTCCACTACCCAGTGGCTTTACAGGATCTGTGGTTCTCTCTTCGAGCATAAAAGCAGCCAGTGTGTCGCAAATTGCTAATTATTCTAATCATTCAATTGTAGGAACTGGATATGCATCAGCTTTGTATCCTGGGATTAGCACCCAATTTGTTGCCACAAAATTACTCGCAACAACAATTAAACATGGGTATTCAAGGGCGACAACTACATTATATATTCAAGCAGCAGGAGCTGATGCTGACGTTACAGTAACCTATACTATGGCTGATGGTACAACCCATACAGATTCAGAAACAATTGAAGCCAATAGAATGTTTATTTTTGACCCGGCTAATGCAACGCCGCCTGTTGAAGTGAATTGTACTGATACAAGCACACATACATCACCATGTTATGGGTCAGCGATTATTACTTCTTCATCACCAATAGCTGGTGTTTTGTTAGAACATGCTCATGTAGGTTCGCCTAGTTATTATGTTCGGGCTGTTCGTCTTTCTACACCCCAAGATGAAAGCACAAAATTATATGTTCCTTCGATAAAAAATGATTTTTGTGGGGATGGTGGATGTGGAATTGCAGGGGCAGCCATAATGAATGTCGGAACTGAAAGTGCTGAAGTAAAAATTACTTTAACCGTAACAAAACTTGGAACAAATGCTTCACCAGACGAGGTAGAAAAAGGTGACACATTCACAAATACTGTAACGATTGAACCTGGAACAAATTACAACTTTAGTAAGTACAACGACAATTTAGGTGGGTTACCCACTGGAACTATGGCAGCAGCAGTAATTGAATCCTTAAACGATGTACCATTGGTAGGTATAAGTAATGACACAAAAACTTACGATACATTCCCGGGTTACCCTGGAATAGAAGGAATGATGGTAAAATATACTGCTTATGCTGACGAACTCGCAACTCCTCTATCATATGCTCCGATGGTGAAAGAATTTTTAGGTGATTTTACAGGTGGTGCAACTGTACAAAATGTTGGAAGTTCAGCCGATTATATAGTTATTGAATACCATGAATATGGAACAAATGATGTCTGTACTTTACGTACATTGGATCCTGTTCCTGTTGGAGGTGCTGCAGAAACCAATTGGGTTTCAAGAAGCGGTGGAAATCAATTTTCTATCTCAGGCGACTGCGACGAGTTTAGTGATTTAGCTGGTAAAGAATTCAGTGTTGTTGCGTATACAGAAACCGGTCAAAATATTATTCTTATGGTTACAGAGAACACTCCAGATAGTATTTTGGATATAAGCAGATATGAGGGAATAAACGTAGAAGAATAATACTCTTAAATCCATAATTAGAAAAAGGAACTGCTAATAATCAGCAGTTCCTTTTTTATATGTCTATTCAATTAATCTTTACAAACTAAAATTTTTTGATTGATTTTTGATAATTTTAATACGTCTTGGATTCAAGGATTTAGTGCAACGGATGAGGTGATAAAATCATTCGTATGCAAAATCCAAAATACAAAAGACTAGGAAATAAAGAACGAGAAAGTATAAGTAGAGGACTAGCACAAAAGAAATCTATTCGAGAAATTGCCAAGGAAATTGGTCGATCACCAAGTACGGTTTCTCGAGAAATCAAACGGAACAGTGGGAAGACAGGCTATCGAGCATTTTCTGCGAGTCGTCGAGCAATAACAACGGCCGGATCGCGGAGAAAAGGAAAAAGCAAAGTAGCAAAACAAAGCGTTTTACGTCAATATGTTCTAGAAAAGCTGAAAGAAGAATGGTCTCCACAAGAAATATCTGAACGGCTCAAAAAGGGGTATTCTTGGGATATGACAATGCAAATATCACATGAAGCGATCTATCAATATATCTATGTTCTCCCAAGGGGAGAGCTGAAACAAATGCTGATAAAGGCTTTACGACAAGAACATAAGTATCGAAGGACCCAAAAAGCGCAAAATGCGGAAGAAAATCGAGGAAAAATTGTCAATATGTTGTCAATCGAAGAGCGTCCAGCAGAAGTGGCCGATCGAACCGTCCCTGGACATTGGGAAGGCGACCTGATTTTGGGAAAGTATAAGCGCAGTGCACTGGGAACGCTGGTGGAACGCACTACCCGCTACACAATACTGGTTCCATTAGGCGACAAGAAAGATGCTCTCAATGTAAGGGAAGCCTATGCAGAGGCATTCAAAACAGTCCCCAATGAACTGAGGAAAACACTGACTTATGATCAAGGCAAAGAGATGAGCCAACACGAAAATTTTACGATCGACACGGGAATAAAGGTTTACTTTGCTCATCCTGGTTCACCATGGGAACGAGGAACAAATGAAAATACCAATGGATTGATTAGACAGTATTTCCCGAAAGGAACAGATTTCACCCAAGTATCAGAAGATGAGATCTATAAAGTTCAAAGAAAACTAAATGATCGACCTCGTAAAGCATTGAACTACAATAAACCTAACGAGGTCTTCAATAATGTTGTTGCACTAAAAGTTTGAAACCACAGTTTAAAAATATTACTTTGGTTTATTTTGGACATTTAATATGATATTCTATAATTATACAATTACCGAAAAGTTCTTTCTAAGGACATAGTTGCTATGACTTTGCTTCTTATTTCCACCTGCTGGAGATACACTCCTACTGATCAAGCGTCTGGAAAACTCATTGTATTTGATGCTAAAAAGAATTTAACTGTTAGGAGTTGTGAAATTATTGAACCACCACATCGCTTTGCAGATCCTAACCCTCGTGGTGGATTTCGGGGATTGAAAGGTATTGCCACTCATAAGAATTTAATTGCCATGGCAAATGCTTCAACAATTTTTCTATATGACAATAACTGGAATTTAGTCAACTATTTTTGGCATCCAAGTTGTGCTGGAATCCATGACATTATTTTTCAGGATGATACTATTTGGGTGACAAGCACAAGAAATGATCTTCTGTTCCAGTTTGATTTTAGTGGAAACATTTTAGATTTTATCAACTTAAGAGAGATCCATTTTATTAACAAGATTGCTCCTCAAACAAAAAAATATTCCTTGACAAAAAAAATGGTTATAGAAGGAAAAATTAATTTTCGTGATCCTCGCACACATGACCACGCTTTTTGCGATTTATTACATGTTAATAGCTTAGCAATTCTTGATAACAATAATTTATTGATTTCTTGTGGTCTGATTAAAGAAATAAATAGATATCAATTACATCAATTAATTAATAGAATAAAGAATTATGATTCATTATATTTAATGAATTATTTACACAAATTATATGAAAACATCGCTAGTAATAATAGACAGATAAAGCAAACAAAAAATAGCCAAAAAACACAACTTTCCAAAAGTGTCATATTAAAACTATCTAATAGTAATGATGTGATTGGTGGTCTACTACTAAATAATTGTTCCGTGCCAAGTCATAGCTTGCGCAATCTCAACAGAAATTCTGCAATATATCTCAATTCTACAAGCGGCGAACTCATATTCCTTGATACTAATCGAATAGAATTTCAAAATAAAATAAAAGTGGGAAACAATTTCTTAAGAGGTGTAAAAGTCGTTGATGAAAATTCAATATTTATAGGAGACAATAATTTTTTAATTAATTTCAATTCACAAAATAAAAAAATCGTTTCAAGGACACTTATTAGCAATGATGTCAACGAAGCTATATTCGACATAAACATTTTGCCTGACAATTTCAAACTTCCACCCAAATCTTTTGTAGAACATCACAAGAAAATAAGTCCAATATCTCAGGAATAATAAATTGTGTGTGCTCCACTATATGATGCATCGAATTTTTCGAAAGAAATATACTTCATTGAAAAAACAATTTCATAATCTAATCAGCAGAGAGTTATACAAGAGTAAAAAATCACCATTGTTTACTCAGGGATTGTTGAGCCTGATAATAATTTTAATTAACAAAATTATCACATTTGTAAGCACTATCTTACTAGTTCGATTTTTGGGCAAGTCTGAATATGGAATTTTCAGCTATTTCCTCTCTCTTTATCTAATATTAATAGTTCCAGCTGAGCACGGGGTCGGCAATTTAATTATAAGAGAAACTGCTCAAGCAAATTCAAAAAACTGTCCTGATGTAATTAATGGGGTCTGGCGTTGGTCAGCAAAAATTCTGGCTTATTTTTCATTAATTTTCATGGCAATTTCCGTCTTGGTAAACCTTTTTGGAAATAACATCATTAGTAACAATACATTTATTTTTCTTGTGTTGGGGGCTGTTTTAGTTCCTTGTCAATCTTACGTTCACTTACTTAGTGCTTCACTACGTGGTCTTAACAAAGTCGTAGCTGGTTTAATCCCTAATTTAATAATGATTCCAATACTTTTCTTGTTATTTTTTATAATAAATAATTATATTCTCCCCTTAAATCAAACCGCAATTTCAGCAATGGCGGCTCAAACTCTATCAACAATAATCACCTTGATTACAGGCTTAGTGTTTTTTTATAAGACTACACCTCAAATTATTTTACGTAGTAACCCCGTATTTTTAAAAAGTGAATGGGCATCAAGCTCATTTCAATTATTTCTTTCCGGTGGATTAAATATTATAAAAGATTATTCAAGCTTGTTGATTATGGGTATTTTTGTCAATCCAGGTCAAATTGGTTCATTCCAGATCGCATTTAGTACAGCTGCTTTTGCTTCCGTTTTATTAAAATCAATAAACATGTTACTAGCACCTCAATTTGCCTCTCTTTATGAATTAGGCGAAAAAGATAAACTTCAGAACCTTATTACAACAAGTGCACGTTCAGTTTTTTTTGTAAATATTCTCATTACGTTAATTTTTATTTTCTTTGGTAAATCCCTAATAGAATGGGCTTTTGGGAATGAAGCCATTGATGCATATCCGGTGTTATTAATTCTATTAATTGGACAAACAATAAACTCATTTATGGGTTCTGTTGTTTTATTGTTAAATATGACCGGATTTGAAAAGGATGTCATGAGAACCGTGATTATTTCAACAATAATAAACACTTTTATTGTATTTACCTTAACACCATTATGGGGGATCTTAGGCACCGCAATAGCGATATCAATCTCAATATTATTTGCCCAAGTTACAATGTTTATTTATGTTAAGAAACGCTTGGGAATTATTAGCTCTGCATTTGGTAAAATAAATTAGATGGACTAAAGTGATGTATTTGAATGAAATTTTTATTTATCACATACCACTAATTCTGATCCTTTGTAATTTTGTTCTAATTCAATCGACTATTTATGTTTCTAAAATAATATTATGACCCTTCCCAATTTTCTAATTATCGGTGCTACAAAATCTGGTACAACAGCTCTGCACACCTACTTACAACAACATCCGGAAATTTTTATGAGTAAAACAAAAGAATTAAGATTCTTTTCTTACCTATCTTCACCACCATTACCTGAAGTTCCTGAAAAATACATATTTAAAGGCGTAACAACATTGGAAGAATATAAAAGTCATTTTAAAGATGTAACCAATCAAAAAATCATTGGAGAAACCTCTCCTATGTACCTTTATTACTCAGGAACAGCTGAACAAATTAAAAATACTTTACCCAACGTAAAATTGCTGGCAATATTACGAAACCCAGTGGATCGTGCTTTCTCGGCATATTCACACGCATTACGGGATTGGCTCGAAACTTCAAATTCATTTCAAGAGGCATTAGCAAAGGAACCTAAAAGAATTAAAGCTGGATGGGGAATTCTTTGGCATTATACACAAGCTGGATTATACTATGAGCAACTCAGTCGATATTATGCCGTTTTTAATCCCGATCAAATAAAAGTGGTCCTATACGATGATTTAGTTAAAGATGTTGGAGATCTTTGTAAAAATATTTTTAAATTCCTAAGAGTTGATGAAAATTTTTTACCTGACACATCAAAACATCATAACGTTTCAGGCATCCCAAAGAATAAAAAAATTCATTCTATAATGAAAAGTGTGTTTTTTGATAATAATCCATTTAAGCGAATTAGCCTTTTAATTTTTCCCAAGTCTTTTTCTAAAAGAGTAATGGTCGATTTACGAATGATTAATCTAGAAAAACAAGCAGTACCAGATAAAACCCGAAAAGACCTACTAAATTTGTTTAAGACGGATATAATGATGCTTGAAAAACTCATTGACCGTGATTTATCATGTTGGTTCAATGAATAAAGTAGATTATTTTATCTACTAAGAATAAGTGAAGTTTTGTTGAGAGGATCCCATGAAGTTAAAACAATTATTTGCTCCATTTTTGTTAATAATAATATTTTTAGTTGGTTGCAATACACAAAGAACCGCAACTACATCCCCAATCAAAACGGAACAAACATACCCTATACAAAACGAAAATACTGCTTATCCAATAATCAAACAAGAGGTTGAATATCAAAAAGGATATCCAGTTAATGAGAAGGAAAAAGAAAATGAAACAAGTTATCCAATAAAGGAAAATTTATCTGGTTTCCCAAAGGGCCCTGACTTTAAGATTAATGAACCTCTTTCTGAAGGTGACACACAAGTCACTGGTACAGGACCCGCAGATGTGCCAATTAATTTAGTAGATGTCTCAGAAATGGGGTTGTTTATAGCAGAAACCATCATTAATAATGATGGTATGTTCATTTTCTCATTCCAGGAACCATTGGAGGCTGGCCATTCAATCGGTATTCAATTGGGAGATATTGAAGGTACTGATCTTAATACAAATGATTTTTTATATAATGAAAATTATTATGAAAGGCCACTAGTTGGTATCTTGTTTGATTTGGTTGTTGTTAAATAATTACAAAATGAGATTTATAAATTTCCTAAGAAGTTATTTTTCTAAATAACTTAATTTAAAATATTGTTTCTATAAATCAAGGCACAAATGGGATGTAAATGCTGTAGTAAAAGATCTGATAAGTCCAAAGCTCGGTTTTTGTTTCGATTTTTGAAGAATGAATAATAAATAATATGGATCCTTGAGATACAAGGATATTTTTACCTTTGGAGAAATCTTTATTCGTAGGAAATGTAACCCAATCTTCATCTAAATATATTAAACCTAACTCATTTTTACTTTTATCATTTCTCTCTTCTCCCCCAACCACATAAATCGTCTCTGATACACTCGCCGCGCCGAACCCAACCATCAGCTCGGGCAACGCCGGAAACGCCTCCCAGGGACTTTCCCCATCCCCATCCCTCGAGGGATAATACGCTTTTGCTTCCTTGAGCGCTCCCCCATCATTCCTGCCCCCCAGCACCACAATCTTATCCGCCAGGGAAACAGCACCCCCATCATACTTAGCCGTCGCCATTGGTGTCCCTTGACGCCAGGCATCGCCGACCGGGTCATACACTAGCACATCCGCCAAGGCACCCTCCCCATCCCAACCGCCAAACAGGTACAACTGCCCCTCGAAATCCGCCAGGGCATAGGCACTGATCGCCTTCGGCAGGGACGCCCCAACCTCCCATGTATCCGTGCGTGGATCATAAATCTCCAGAATAGCCGTGGGGATCCCATCCTCGGTCAGGCCACCGGGCACGTAGATCTTTTCCCCGATCAAAGCCCCCTTCACATCCGTCACCGGCGTCGGTTTATCGCTGAGCGTCTCCCAGGTGTCGTTCTCAGGGTTATAGCGGAAGACCGTCCCCTGCACGCCCTGTGGTCCCTCGCCGGCAATCGCATAGATATCCCCATCATAAGCCACAGCCGCCATCCCCGCCCGGGGTTCGGGCATGGGTGCCAGCTCCTGCCAGCGCGCTTCAGCATCGGCTAAGGCGATTTCCTCAGGGGAAGGTTCCCGTGTTAGCAGGTTCACCCCAACCGTAACGGCCGCCACCAACAGCACAAACACCACCGAGACCCATACCCACATGTATTTGTCGAGCAAAACCCGCCATTGGGGTAACTCTTCTGGGGGCACAACTTCAGTTTCCCCTCCCGGCATATCCACAATGCCATGTTCAATGCCATACAGCGTCGCTTCTGTGCGCGAGGCGACCTGGATCTTCTCATAAATATTGCTCAGATGCACCTTAACCGTATTAGGGCTGATGGTCAGCTTCTGGGCAATTTCTCGATTGGTCAGGCCGGTCGCGACAAGCTGTAAGATCTCTTCTTCGCGGCTGCTGAGGATGTTTTCGTTGGTCATAAATGGTTATTTCTAAGACGATAAGTGAGTCAATTATACCGGCATTCAAAGCTCGCAGGCTTGCATCATCGATCAAGCGTATTTAATCAAAACAAAACGAGACTTTTTATCCCATGACGGTCGTTTTCAATGTCCCTGCACAATGCTTCATTATACCCAGCAAACGATGGTCAACAAGCAACGCAGTACTTACGAATGGACGCCCCTTTAAAAGGCAATAGCCCCCTTGCCTTTTTAAAATGGAATTTTAGACTCTCAGAATCGTCAATTATCTGTGTAAATCACAATCCGATCCGAGTTGATATTCCCTGATTTATCATGGGCATACAACCGGAAGACCAGGAACTGGTAATTATTTACCGGGATTTGCAAAGCGCTCAGGGATTTATCCAGGCGACCGCTCCAGGTCTGATATCCGACACCCGATCGATACACAGCCATCGAATAGAAGTAGTAATCCAAACCGGAGAGATCATCCTTGCCAGACCAGGTGAGGGTCACCAGATCACCCGTAAAGGGTGAGGACACCTCATCAAGGGTCAATTGCGGTTTAGTATGATCGACAATGCCCTGCTGACTGACCGCCACATCACTCATCCCGGCGCTGTCCGTCACTCGAGCGATGACGGTATAGGTGCTGGCTTCGCCCTTCATGACCGTCGAGACGGGCACAGCCCATCCATCTTTGCCATCGGTGTCAGAGCCAAGCAACAGCCACTCACCCTGGCCCCAATCGCGTCCATTGATCAACAAATCAACCGAGACAATTTCCTTTTCTCCGTTCTCGTCCACCCCGGGTTCAACGTCTACATTGATCAGCCCAGCGCTGGGCAGGGCAAATGCACCGTCAAGCAAGTCAAAACTAATCACCGGTTCCACACCCTGCTCACCACAAGCGACATCTTTGATCAGGTTGCGCACGCTCAGGATCGATGAAGGGTTGCCTTCAAAATCCCAAACTCGCAGCCCCATCTCGAACGGCCCATCAGGCACCTGGGTTTCACATAGATCAATTTCAATCTCAAATGGATTTTCCCCGGTGGTCTCTGCCATTTGCACCCACTGGTACCCATCATAATTGGCTAATACCTCAATTTTCGTCACCGCGATATCGTCCACAGCCCAACCTGATACGCTTAGCTTGGGATCAGTCACGACTGTTTTATTCGTTGGGATGGTAATCCCCCCGTTAGCGGCATTGGCTGGTTGGTTGCCAGAAATATACATCCGCTGTCCCTGGCCGCCATAACTTTCCGCCTCATAAGGCAGTCGAGGGCGTCCGCCCTGGGTCTCTGGGTCCCAATTGATGTCCACATCTCTGAATGTAATGTCCTCTGCCACCCCCCAGGTGAACCCATTTTTGGATTGATAGACCGTATCTTCGGTCACCACCATAAAGTGCACATGATGCCCTGTACTGGCACCCGTATCATCCACATCGCCGATATATTGGCCTCTCATTACAGGTGTGCCAACCTGCTTCAGAGCTTCTGGAATGCTGTCTTGGGCAAGATGCAAATAAATTTGATAGGTCCACGGCGTTGTTGAGCGATCCTGCAAGGTGATGCTATTGGTGCAATAGGGATCGCCGTTGGCGCAGGTATCCTTCCAATGATAAACAGTCCCGCCTTTCGAGGCCAAAATCGGGAACATGGTCCCGTCAGCAAAATCAAAGGCATGGGTGCAATAATAGGTTGGTGTGCAGGAGGTATGGGATACTGACCAGGTTAGTGCCTTTTCTAAATTCGCTGCCCACGGCAAATAATATCCGCCATAGACCACCCCTGATTTCGGCATCTTTTGAGCCTCCGTCAGAAAATCGCCCTGAATGCTCTTTTCCGCGTACTGAAAATCCATAAAAGCTTTGCTGAATTTCTCATTCCCTTGCAACAAGACCTGCCACACCCCACCCTTGGTCAAAATTGCCAACGCCAATTCAGGTTCACGCCCCAACACTTCTCCAGATTCTAAATCAACCGCTGCCAACCAAACCATAGCCTTCTGACCATCATCCTGAAATTGAATGTGGTCAATCTGATAGGTAAAACCTTGCAGCGGATCGATCGAATTTGCCAGAGTCGTTTCAACAGCGACCACCAAATCCTCGTCCTTGGTATCGGCTGGCGGTTCTTGCTCCGTCCGCTCAGCAATGCCTTGAACCTGCATCTTCAAAACAGATTCCACAATGATGATGCCGAGCAGCAAAATACAGAGAATACCAAATATTGCTATGCCAAATTTTAGTGTTTTGCTCACATTAAACTCCTTTACCAGTGTAGCGCGCAGACTGGTTCATCAGGATAATTCCTTGTTATTAATCCATTTCATTCGCCATTATGATTGCAACATTTATGCCATTCCTGAATGATGGAGAGGATTTTCGAGGCTGGTATTTTTCGTTTATGTTTTTAACTTAGCTTGGTCAATTTGATTTTATAAGAACATTTATGATTATTTTATAAGAATAAAATTATTTTATTGGGATGAAATATAAGCACTTGCATCTAGGCTAAAAATGTGATAAGATATCAGCCAATCAAAACACCCACTGTTCTCCGAGGATAAGTCTCTTTCACTTGGAAAATAGCGCGTTTTTTATTTAATTCAAAAGGGGTCCTACCCCGAAAAAGCAAGAAATCGGAAGGAAGTATCATGCCAAGTTCATATCTAACAAAAGAGGGTTTTGAACGGCTACAAAAGGAGCTGGATTATCTTCGCGTTGAAAAACGCAGCCAGGTAGCTGAGCGATTGCGTGAAGCCCTAGAAGGTGGCGAACTGATCGAAAACGCTGAGTTAGAAGCCGCAAAGAATGAACAATCTTTTGTTGAAGGTCGGATAAAAGAGTTAGAAATTTTATTGTCAAATGCCAAGCTGATTGAGGAAAATCATCAGGGTGATACCATCCAGGTTGGAACCCGAGTCAAGGTCCAAGAAGAAGGTTATGAACCTGAAGAATATGTGATCGTCGGCGCAGCAGAAGCTGACCCCCGCCTGGGGCGCATTTCAAATGAGTCCCCCTTAGGTAAAGCTTTGCTTAATAAGAAAGCCGGTGATAAAGTTAAAGTTGAAGCGCCGGGCGGTGTGTTTGAGATTGAAATTCTTTCAATTGGTTAAATAAACCCCATTTAATGAAACAACCCCGCCCAGTTTGACGGTCGGGGTTTTTATTTAAATCATTGAGGAGTGTAGGATGCTTGAAGATTCATTTTCGGAACTAGAAAAGGGGCGCCTTGAAAAATTAGAAGCGATGAAGGAAGAGGGCCTTGAACCCTTCCCCACCCGGGCTGAACAAACCCACACCAGCCTTGAGGCAATTACCGCTTTTGAAAAATCTGAAGCTGAAGGCGAGGAAGCAACCGTAGAGGTCACCTTAGCCGGCCGTTTGCGAGCTTTACGTCCCATGGGGAAGATTGCATTTGCCCACATTGAAGATCGTGATGGCCGAGTGCAACTCTTTTTCCGAATCAACGACCTGGGGGAAGATAAAATGGCTGAACTGGATGCCTATTATGATTTAGGCGACTTCATCCAAGCCAGCGGGCACATGTTCCGCACCCGACGCGGCGAAGTGAGCCTATACGTCGAGGATTTCAAAATCCTATCCAAAGCCCTGCGCCCACTGCCTGCGGCAAAGGACGAAGTTGTGGACGGCGAAATCCGCCGCCATGCCACCCTCTCTGACCCCGAGACACGTTACCGCCAACGCTATGTAGATCTTGCGGTCAACCCTGACGTCCGGAAAATTTTCAAACTCCGCTCTGCCACCATCCGCGCCTTGCAGAAATATCTTGACGACCATGATTTCATCGAGGTTGAAACACCCATCCTGCAGCCCATCTACGGCGGCGCAGCTGCCCAACCTTTTACCACCCACCATAATCAATTGCACCAGGACCTTTACTTGCGGATCTCCTTTGAGCTTTATCTCAAACGTCTCCTGGTGGGCGGCTTAGAGCGCGTTTATGAAATTGGCCGCGACTTTCGCAATGAAGGCGTCTCTTACAAGCACAACCCCGAGTTTACCCAGCTTGAATTCTATTGGGCCTATGCAGATTACCTCGATGTGATGGATTTCACAGAGAATATGATTGCCTATGCTGCCCAGCAGGTGCTTGGCACCACCAAAGTCACCTTTGACGAGCAAGAAATCGATCTTACGCCCCCATGGCGAAGAGTTAAACTCCGGCAAGGGATTTTAGACGCCACCGGGATCGATATTGAACTCTATCAAACCGCTGAAGCCCTTGAAGCAGTCATGGCCGCTAAAAACCTTGATCCCAAGCCAAATTCAACCCGTGGAAAATTAATCGAAAGTCTGATCGATGAATTCCTCGAGCCGAATTACATCCAGCCCACCTTCGTATATAATTATCCCAGGGATATCTCCCCCCTTGCAAAAAGCAAACCGGGGGATCCGACCACAGTAGAAAGATTTGAAGGCTTTGTCGGCGGCATGGAATTATGCAATGCCTTTACGGAGTTGAACGACCCCCTCGATCAGGAGCAACGCTTCTTGGAGATGGGTCGGGCTTATGAACAAGGCGACGAAGAACAACATCCTATGGATGACGACTTCCTCAACGCCCTCAGTTACGGCATGCCCCCAGCCGGCGGCTTTGGGATCGGCATCGATCGATTGATCATGCTGTTCAGCGGCAAACGCAACATTCGGGAAGTGATCCTCTTCCCCCATCTGCGTAGCCTTCCAAAAGAAGAGGAAGATTAACCGAGGTCGATAATTTTTGTAAAAGTCTTGATCATATGCTGATGACAAAGTAGGTAGTGAGCATCCATGGACGAACAAGCACTTATTCAAGATGCACTTGACGGCAATTTAGATGCCTTCAATGGGATCGTCCTGCATTATCAGGACATAGTTTATAACGTTGCCTACCGCATTATGGGGGAACATGATGCTGCCGGTGATGCGACCCAAGAAGCTTTTATCTCAGCTTACCAAAAACTAGAACAATACCGGGGCGGCTCTTTCAAAGCCTGGTTATTACGCATCGTTACCAATTCATGCTATGATGAGCTTCGCCGTCGACAGCGGCAGCCAGTCACGCCGCTAAAACCGGAATTGGATGATGGCGAAGTGCTTGAGGATCCTTATTGGATTGAGGACGATGAATCTACGCCAGAGGAACAAATGGAAGACAGCGAGCTTCAAGCGGCAATCCAAAAATGCATCAAGGCATTGGATAAAAAGTTTCGCACCGCTTTAGTATTGGTGGATGTGGAGGGTTTAGATTATGCCACAGCTGCTGAAGTTGCTGGCGTCCCAATCGGCACCATTAAAAGCCGCTTAGCCCGAGCCCGGGAACGTGTGCAGCATTGTTTGCAAGCCGTTTGGGAACTTTTACCCCATCTCTTTCGTCTAAATGATGAGGAAACCACATGAACAACGAAAGCAAACGACCCAATGAAATAAAGATGCTTTCGGCTTATCTGGATAATGAGCTGTCAATTGCCAGACGGCAATCGCTTGAAAAGCGCCTACAGAATGAACCAGATTTGCGTCGAAAGCTCGAAGATCTTCGTAAAACCAAAATGGCTTTGGGAAGTTTGGCGCGTGTGCATGCCCCTCGCAATTTCACCCTGACCCCAGACATGGTCAAAGTCCGACGCAAGAAACAGGTCCCGTGGTTCTCAACCTTGAAGTTAGCAACCTCCCTGGCAGCGGTTTTGTTGGTGGCCTTATTTAGTTTTGAATTAATCCTGCAACAAGGTTTCTTAGGTGTTGCACGAACATCCATGGAAGACGGCGCCCAAACGGAATCTCCTAAAACCATGGATGAAGAAACCCCTCCTCCGCTGATATTCTGGTCGGAACCAGGGATTGGGGGTGGCGTTGAGGCTGAGGATATGCCAGAAGACTCAGAAATCGTCACGGCACCCCAGGTCGATCCAGATCGATCCCCTGAGGAATCGCCCGTTGAAGAAGAACCCACCGGTGAAGAAGTGCCTGAGGATAGTCCTATTGTTGAATTAGCACCACCTTCAGAAGAAGAAGCCAGCGATATGCAAGCGCAAAGCACCACGCCCCAGGATGACAACCTCATTTTAGGCCTCAACCCCGACTCTGGCGGAGAAATTATCGAACAAAGCGAATCAGCGGAGGCACCATCGAGAGCTTCTCGAGTGGTTTTGGACCTCTTTAATTGGCTGCAGATTGGTTTAGCGCTCTTCGTCCTCTTTGGTGGGATCACCTTGTGGATCTTACGCAGTAAACAAATCTTCTAAAGCGCCAACAGCCAAAACCCACACATCACCAGCTATTTCGTTTAAAACCAAATCAATCCAGATTCCTTCCTGACAACCAGCCATCGAGATGCATCCTAAACGATAGAAAACAGGGCATCAGAATCACGTTATAATTAAGAAGCGTTCTTTGTTAATGATGAGAAGATAATTTAATTTAACACAGCATAAACAATAATGGATAAAAAGTTCCGCCACGGAAGACCCACAATAGGTGTATTGGCTGGTTGGCAGTTTTATCGAACAGCCACCAATCTCAGTTATCTTGCTCCGGTGTATCGTGGCATCGCAAAAGCAGCCGCTGAAATAGGCTGCAATTTATTATTGGGTTGCGGTATGGGACCTTCTGCAAGCCCAACTGATCCAATTAAGGCTGCCTGGCCCATACCTTCACCTGACCAAGATTTTGTCCCCATTGGCGAGTGGAACACTGATGGGTTGATCATCGCGGTGCCACTCCATTCAAAATCCCGTTCAGATTACATTCAAAAACTGATCAGATCAAAACACCCAATCTTATTTATTGGATCGGGTGAGTCCGGACCCACAATTGTCGTTGACAATTCGGGGGGAATCAATAAGGCGATGAATCACTTATTTCAACATGGGCACAAAGCGATTGCCTTCATTGCTGGATCAAAAAATGATATGGGCGGCGACACGGGTGAACGCTTAAAAGCTTATCAAACTTTCGTAAATAGCCACAATCTCATCAGTGATCCTCGATTAGTGGCCTATAGTCAGCATATTTATAGTGGTGGTTACAACGCAATCCAGCAAATTATGTCATCGGGCTGCAAATTTACAGCTGTGATGGCCAGCAATGACGAGTCTGCCCTTGGGGCAATGGATGCTCTGACGGCATCCGGATATCGCGTGCCAGAAGATGTTGCGATCATTGGGTTTGACAATCGCTTTGAGGGCGCCATCCAGGAGCCAAGTTTAACAAGCGTCCATGTTCCCTTATTCGACATTGGGTATTGCGCTCTCAACCTTCTTCTTGAAAGCATTCATAAGGAATCCCCCCTCCCTGAAAAAACGATGGTGGAAACGCAGTTAGTGATCCGTCAATCTTGCGGTTGCAAGGATGGCACACTGTTATCCGAAATTTCGCGAACAGAGGATGGTCAAGACCAACCATTACCCGAAGCGGAAACTTCCAATTTGGTCGCTGCCATTGCGCAGACCACTATGCAGGAGGTTCAAAATTTTTCAGAAGATGAAATTCGATCTTTTTCACAACAGCTGGTAGACACCTTCCAGGTAGGTTTACAAGCAGGGGATAATTCAAAATTTCAAGAAGTGTTGCTAGAAATCTTAAACCGGACTGAGAGCAACGGGGATGTTGTTTATCTATGGCAGAAAGCCCTCAAACTCTTATCAATTGGATTTAAAGACAAATATAAAAATTTATCCCTCAAGATCGACAAATTCATTAATGAAGCCAGAAGCACCATCAACTACCAAATGCAACTGCAATATCGCCGGCATGTGATGCGTGAAAGATGGGTCACCAGTCGACTTAGCCTGCTAACAGCGGAATTGCTTACTGCGCTGGGGGAAGAACAAATTTATGACATCCTTTCAAAACGGCTGCCTGAAATGGATATCCCCACCGCAAAGTTAGCCCTTTTCGATGAAAATACTGAGAAATCCTTTGCAATCAGCACAATTCGCGATATTTTGCATCCTCAACAAGAACCAATCAAATTCGCAAGCCGAAATTTTCCCCCAACAAGATATTTTGATAAAAATGAGCCATTTTCATTGACCTTAATTCCGGTTTTAGACCAGGAACGCCAATTGGGCTTTATGATCTTTGATACAGATCATCTTGACCTTTATGGTGCTATTGTCCAACAAGTGGGGAGTGCCTTTAACACCCTCAGGTTATATCGTCAAGCAACTGAAGGTCAAAAACAAGCCGAAGAAGCAAATAAGCTTAAAAGTAGATTTCTTTCTATGATCAGCCACGAACTTCGTACACCTTTAAATTTGATTTCTAGTGTCAGCGAGATCGTTTTACAGGATGTCGAAGAAGAAGAACAGGCACAAATTCCATCAGCGATCCAGAAAGACATCAGTAATATAAAAAACTACGCGCAACATTTAAATGGTCTTATTGGTGATGTAATTGACCTCGCCACATTGGATGCTGGACAACTTCGCTTGAACAAAGAATTGATTGACCTTGGAGAAACACTCCAGATGGTTGTCGAAAGTGGACAGCAGCTGGCAGATGAAAAGGGATTGGATTGGTACTCAGACCTCCCCGCACACGGTCCCTGGATATGGGGAGACCGTACCCGCATTCGCCAAGTTGTTTTAAATCTGATCAGCAATGCTGTTAAATTTACTGAAAAAGGCACGGTCGTAATTTCCTTCAGCCAGAAAAACGACCTAGCAACGATTAAAATTCAAGATACCGGCATTGGCATCCCACCTGAGGAGCAAAGTGAAATCTTTGATGCTTTTCGACGTTCTGAACGAAGTATTAGTTTTGGATTGCCGGGATTGGGTCTAGGGCTGACAATTTGTAAACTGATCATTGAGATGCATGACGGGAGGATTGGATTTAGATCAACCGGCATCGAAGGGGAGGGTTCCACTTTCTTCATTGAACTTCCCATTGTAAAAATTCCAAACCTTGACGACCAAGCCATTGACGAAATAAACCAAAAAAGTGAAAGATCCGTTTTAATGCTAACGACCCGACCCGGATCCAATGGCGACCTGCTCGAAAAGCTTAAGGCGCGTGACATAAAAATCTATGAAGCCTTAATGGGAGAACCTGAAATATGGCAAGCAAAAATAGGCGGCATTTCTCCAAATGTGATTATCCTGGATATAACCACGCAATCTGACCTTACCTGGCAGACGCTGAATGCCATTAAAGACAACAAACGAACCCAGGATATCCCAACCTTACTTTATGCATCCACAGACAAAAATGAATCACTCTTAAGATTGGATTATCTCACCAAGCCAATTGAGGTAGAGGTTCTGACCAAAGCCCTCGATCAACACTGGATTACCGTCAATAAGGAAACGGAGACGCGCACCATCCTTATCGTTGATGATGAACCCAACACGCTGGATTTATTTGCACGGATCGTGAAATCACATTCCGCTGACAACAATGTGCTTTTAGCAAATAACGGTAGACGGGCTGTGGAGATTATCCGAGAGCAGCCTGTTGACCTCGTTCTTCTTGATTTGCAAATGCCAAAGATGGACGGGTTTGAGGTACTAGAAGCAATCCGTGAAGATAAGGAGACCAGTGACATCCCTGTGATCGTCATTACTGGGATCGTTTTAACAGAAGCGGATATGGAACGCCTGAATAAAGGTGTTGCTGTAATCCTGCAGAAGGGTTTATTTAGCATTGAAGAAACCGTGGATCACATTGAGACAACGCTTAATCAAAAGCAAAAATTGAGCAATGAAACCCAAAATCTGATCAGGCAGGCTATGGCCTATATTCATAAACACTATCATGAACCAATCACGCGCAAAGAGATAGCTCAACACATCAATATTTCAAAAGATTATTTGACTTACTGTTTCCGCCAAGAGCTCAAAACGACGCCAATTAAATACCTGCAACGGTACCGCATCAATGTAGCGAAATCAGCCCTGAAAGACACTCATAAAACGATTACAGAAATTGCTTTGGAAATTGGCTTTTCCGAAAGTGGCTATTTTAGCCGGCTTTTTCACCGAGAAGTTGGAATGTCTCCTGATCAATACCGCCGTTCGTTGAAATCCTAAAAAAATCAAAATTTTATAATATAATTAATATTACAAGTGTTTGCATTTTAATTGTGCATTTTCCTATTTTGAAAAGTTTCATAAACCATTAAGGACAAAACCATTATCTTCGGCATCGATGAAATGTCCATGATTTACCCTCTTTTGTCCAAGTAATTAATTCGATTCACTTTAAAATAATATTAACGACTCCTTAAGATTGGTTGTTTTAAGCGTGTATCAAGAGCAATGATACAGTGTAAATTGTTATTTGATGTGTAATAGGCAACAGTTAACATTCAGGAATTTGAATAAGAGATAGAAAACCATGCACAAGGCACCAAGTTTAATGGTTCTACTCGTAAATCACCTTACCAAACTGTATATCACTGGCAAAACCATGCCCTTACGAATGAACGAGCATTTCCAATATCGACATAGAAATTCAGGCAATTCTCGATATCTTCATCTTTATAAATGACTCCAAAAACCCAAAAAATGCGGAGGTGAACCCAAGAATAAAAAACAACAGACAAATTTCAATGTATGACAAATAGTAGTTCAAAAAACCTATTAACATAAGGAGAAGTCAAATGAAATCCAAAAAGTTTCTATTACTAAGTATCTTAATAATATTCACCATCCTACTGACTGCTTGCAGTGGGGGTGACAACGGTGCTGATGAGCCAGAAGGTGAAGGGGAACCTGAAGCTGAAGAAGTAACCCTGCGCGTTCTTGTTCACCAGAATCCACCGATGGTGGAATTTGTTGAGGCGTTCAATGATGAATTTGAAGCAAATCACCCCAACGTCACCGTTGATATGTCGGTTGTGAATGCCAACGATTTGAGCACCGTCACACAGACCCGTTTGACGGCAAACGATGTTGACGTGGTGGATATGTTTGCGTTCACCAACGCCGCAATGCCATACATGAAAAACGTGGATCCACCCAACTGGCAAACCTTGATTGAAGCCGGTTATTTAATGGATCTGACTGGCCAACCGTTCTTGGATAATTACTATGAATCAGCCATCCAGGATGCTGGCACCTATGATGGTAAGGTTTATCAAATTAACCTCGGCACAGTTTCCTACAGCGGCTTATATTACAACAAGGATCTCTTTACTGAGTATGGTGTTGAAGTTCCTACAACCTGGGATCAACTCGTTACTGCTTGTGAAACATTTAATGAAAATGGGATCCCCTGCATGACCGCTGGTGGTAAAGATGGTTGGCCCATCTTCGTCGGTGCCTACGGCTTAATAGGATCTATCTATCCAGATCAAGAGGCGTTAGTTGAAGGATTATGGACAGAAACCATCAAGTGGAATGATGAAAAATCCATGGAAATGTGGGAAAAGATGCAAGTTTATGCCCAGGATATGATGGAAGAGGGCGCCAGTGGTATCGCAGGTGATGCTGCACCAGGTCGTTTTGCCTCTGGTGCTGTGGCGATGTTCCCTGGTGGCACCTGGTATGCATCCGCGATTGAATCAGCGGAACCGGCGTTTGAATGGGGCTATATCCCCTTCCCCGGCAGTGATGATCCAGAAAACAATCAATACTTGTTCGGCAAATATGACCAGGGCTGGGTCATTGCAGAAAATTCACCCAACAAAGAAACCGCTCTGATGTATTTGGAAGAGTTTTCTGAACCAGAAAACTACGCCGAATTTGTCAATACTGTTGGCTTCTTCCCCACCCAGCCCGGTGTGACTTTAGATACGCAGATCGGACAAGAAGTGGCACCTTACCTGGAAAATTTCAGAGTTGGGTATGAGCAATATTGGGCTCCACCCAAAGGTGCTGGTCAATATGCCAATCCCTGGGCTTCTTACTTTACACCATTTGGTACATATGATGATGCCCAAGAACTTGCTGATAAGGCCCAGGAAGATCTCCAATCAGGTCTTGACGCTAACAAGTAGAAAATAACTCTCATCGATATGCTTCTTGCCTTTTAGGCAAGAAGCATATCAGTTTTAATTGGAGGTAAAGAATGAATGCTTATCATTTTGGCGGTGGTAAGTCTCGCTGGGTACCCTACGCATTTCTCCTCCCAGGTCTCTTATTATATGTTTTAATTGCTCTGGGCCCATCCATTGCAACCACTTTTTTCGCATTTACAAATGCGACAGGCATCAGGGGTGCACCAGTGGATTGGGTAGGCTTGGACAATTTTAAAGAGTTCCTCTTTATGGGGCAAGCTTCAAAGGACAACATTGCAGCCCTCGGCCGCACATTAATCTTTTGTTTCTTCGTGACCACTATTCAATTTAGTTTAGGACTTTTAATTGCTGTCCTTGTTAATCAAAAACTCAAGGGCACAAACTTCTTCCGAACCCTCTATTTTATGCCGGTGATCTTGGGTGCCGTTATCCAGGGGTTGATATGGTCCCTATTTCTCTACCCACTGGGCGGCCCAATGGACAGTATCCTGAATCTATTTGGGTTGAGCTCGGAATTTCTTGGCGGTCCACCTGCTGTTGCATTTGCATGGATTATTGTGATTCAGATCTGGGCTAATCTGGGGACAACGATGATCATTTTCCTTGCAGGATTGCAAACAATCCCCAGTGAAATCTACGAAGCTGCCGTCATCGATGGTGCAAGCGATTGGCAGGTATTCAAGCATGTAACCTGGCCGCTGTTGACCCCCAGTGTCAACACCAACTTACTCCTCAACATCATTGGTTCCCTTCAAGCCTGGCAGTTGTTCTTGGTGCTGATTGGTTACCGAAATGGAACACAGGTTCTTGGATACTTAATCTATGCTGTAGGTTTTGGTCAAACCTCCGGCAGCGTTACCAGTTCGTTCAGACAAGGCTACGCTGCTGCTGCATCCATTGTTTTATTCCTGTTGGTGCTTGTTTTAGGCATGACCACTCAATATTTCCTCAATCGTAGAGAGAAAAGGATACTAGGATGAACGTAAAGCGCATAACTCGCCGCCCAATTCGATGGGGAAAAGTTTTGTCCTATGCCGTTTTGATCATCTTTGCAATAATCTATGCTGGCCCATTGCTCATGTTGGTCAACACTTCTCTGAAAACCCTGCCAGAATTTATGAAGAGTGCAACATCCCTTGTGACTTCGTTTAAATTTGACAATTTTCTCGACGCATGGGAAAAAGCAAATTTCCCCCGCTACTTGACCAACACAATCCTCTACACGGTATCAGCGACACTGATCTATGTTTTGACAGCCATATTTCTGGCCTTTCCGGTCTCCAGAGGCTATATCAAAGGGGCAAAAATCATTCTATTAATGTTCGTTGTTGCCCTATTTTTGCCGCCAGCACTAATCCCTCAATTCCAATTAATGTTGAGGCTTGGGCTGTATAACAATCCCATCGGTTACATTCTCTTGTTCACAATCAACCCAATTGGGTTTACGATTCTTGTCAATTACATCAAAACCATTCCGATTGAGTTGGATGAGGCAGCCGCTATGGATGGCTGCGGCTATTTCCGGTATGTTACCCAAATTCTCTTTCCACTCATCAGACCAGCGGTTGCAACCGTTGCCGTATTGCATGCCATTGGCATCTGGAATGAGCTCATCTTGCCCACAATTTACCTGACAAATCAGGATTATTACCCAATTACTCGGGGCATGATCGTGTTCACGGGTGTGTATGGCAGCAACTGGCCAACGCTAGCCGCTGCTGTTTTAATCATGACATTTCCGATGCTGCTTATCTTCCTGCTAATGCAGCGTTACATTATCTCCGGCTTAACCCAGGGTGCGGTTAAGGGATGATATAGATTGGGGTAAGGGTTGATCGGTCCAAAAAGATTGATCAACCCTTACAAATCTTCTAACTCGTACATCTTACAAACAAGGAAATTTGTTACTGCCATGAAACGTTCTCATTTCTTTCCTTTTCTATTTCTCTGTTTATTTTTTTTATCTTCATGTGAGGCGCTAAATATTTCTTCTGCTCCAACGGTGGTAGAACCGCCCGATGGATGGCAGTTGGTTTGGCATGATGAATTCGATGAGAAAAAAATCGATCTATCCAATTGGACCTATGATCTTGGTGGCGGTGGTTGGGGGAATGGTGAAATGCAGACCTATACCGACACAACCGATAACGCATATGTTGACGATGGTCTTTTGGTCATCACTGCGCAAAAGGAAACCCTTGAAAATGGGGGTTATGTGTTTACATCCGCCAGGATGAAGACCCAAGGCTTGCAAACCTTCCAATACGGCCTGATCGAAGCCAGGATCAAAGTCCCTGAAGGCAAAGGCCTATGGCCAGCTTTTTGGATGCTCGGTGAAAATTTCCCGGTGGTCGGTTGGCCGGATTGTGGCGAAATTGACATCATGGAATACGTTGGCAGAGAACCCGATTTGATCATGGGCACCATCCATGGCCCTGGATATTCCGGCGCGATGGGGCTTGGCCAATGGAACAGGCAGGACTACCCAATCGCGGATGATTTTCATACCTATGCCATTGAATGGGATACAGACCAAATAAGCTGGTTCTACGATGGAGAAAAATACAGCACATATACCCGTGAAGACGTTGGCTCCCGTCCCTGGGTCTTTGATCAACCCTTTTTTATCATCCTGAACCTGGCAATTGGAGGAACCCTTGGCGGAATTGTGACCCCAGATACCGAATTTCCAGCAGAATATTTAATTGATTATGTCCGTGTTTATGAACCACTACCCTAAAAAGGACTTTGAACAATGCAGCCCCCAAAAGACAATGGCATTATTTTCTTTGATGATTTTACAACAAATGAATTAGACCGAAACAAGTGGAATGTCGTAGTTACAGAAGATATCTATAACAACGAACAACAAGCTTACATTGATTCAGAAGAAACAATTTATCTCCTTGAAAAAGAAGATGATGCAAATGGTGTTTTGGTCATTCAACCAAGATACCGTAAGGGGTATGTCAGTAAAAAAGGCGATTTTTTTGATTTTGTCTCCGGCAGAATCAACACCCGTGGAAAATTCTATTTCAAATATGGCATTATCGAAGCCAGGATCAAGCTTCCCATTGGTGTGGGATTATGGCCAGCTTTTTGGACGCTGGGCACCAACGGTCCTTGGCCTTGCTGTGGCGAATTGGACGTTATGGAGTACGTCGGTGAGCAGGATTGGATTAGTGCCGCTGTTCACGGGCCGAATTACTCAGGTGAAAACGCCCTGGTCAATAAAAAATTCTTCCTCCCACCAGACGATGTGACCAATTGGCATGTTTATTCCTTGGATTGGACAACGGACAACTTTGACTTTATGGTAGATGGTGAACTCATTTACCGAGCTAACTATCCTATGGTTCGCTTTTTCGGACCCTGGGTTTTTGATCAACCGCACTTCATCCTTCTCAACCTTGCTTTGGGCGGACATTACCCCTTCAAAACAAACCGCATCAATAAACCTTACTATGGTATGCCGGAATCGACCGTCAACGCCATCAAGAACAATGAGGTCAAGATGCTTGTTGATTGGGTGAAGGTAAGTAGAGATATTGATCGCCATCTTCAGTAAAGGAACGCCAAGATGCAGAAAAAGATGACACCTATCTTTAGTGGGCAAACGCAATTAAATCATAAGTCACACGAGGTTTCAGGGGAATTCCTGGAGCTTTTCGGAGAGACCTATTACAAAATTGCGAATTACAATTTTATGCAGCCCTTTTTTATGAGTCTTGTCAGCAGCTCTAATCATTGGCTGTTTATTGCTTCCACAGGCGGTCTGTCGGCAGGCCGGGTTAATCCTGAACAAGCGCTCTTCCCTTATTACACGGAAGACAAACTCACTGAAAATTTTGAAAATACTGGCAGCAAAAGCATCTTTCTAATAGAGAGAGATGAGAAAACCTTTCTCTGGGAACCATTTTCGATCCGCCAAGAGGCGCAATATGATGTCACTCGTAATCTCTATAAAAATATATCTGGCACAGCGCTCATTTTTGAAGAAATCAATGCAGACCTGGAAATGTTATTTCACTACACATGGCGCACCAGCGAGAAATTTGGTTTTATAAAGACATCGTGGTTAGAAAATCTGGGCCAACACTGCCGGGTAGCATTGTTGGATGGCATCCAAAATATTATGCCAGCTTTTGCAACCGTACAGATTCAGACGAATACCAGTTGCTTATTAGATGCCTACAAACGCAATGAACTTGACCCTCACTCAGGTCTGGCCGTCTTTGCCTTGAATGCCACACTTACAGATTTGGCAGAACCCAGTGAGTCATTGCTTGCCACAACTGTTTTCCAGGTCGGATTGGACAACCCTGACATTTTGCTCTCATCTATACAATTAGATCAATTCAGATCTGGCCAGGGAATCACTTCTGAGTTAGAGATATGTGGAAAGCGGGGCGCATTTTTTGTGAATTCCGAATTGGAGCTTTCTCTTGGTGGGGGTGCTTCGTGGCATATCGTTGCGGATGTTAACCAGGATTTTGCCCAGATCAATAATACAAAATATTTGCTTCATGGCAATCAAAAATTGTTAAAAGAAGCTATCGAAACTGATATCGATGATAACACGGCGCATTTGAATGAAATTATTGCTTGTGCTGACGGCATTCAACTTTCTGCGGATAAGGCGGCTACAACCCACCATTTCGCAAACGTGATGTTTAACCTCATGCGCGGTGGTATTTTTTATGACCAATATTGGGTCAATAAAAAATATTTTACAGACTATATCCAATGGCACAACAAAGCGCTTCTTGATGCGCAAGCAGATTTCTTTGCAGCGCTCCCTGAACAAATTCATATTTATGATTTATATAAACGGGCAGAGGGACAGGGGGATGCTGACCTCATTCGCCTTTCTTACACCTATCTGCCCCTAGTCTTCAGCCGACGCCATGGCGACCCCAGCCGCCCCTGGAACCAATTTTCCATCAATATCAAGAATAGTGATGGGTCTGATCGATTGGATTATCAGGGCAACTGGCGCGATATTTTCCAAAACTGGGAAGCCCTTGCCTGGTCTTACCCTGAATTTGTGGAAGGTATGATTTATACATTCTTAAATGCCACCACAGCCGACGGCTATAACCCCTACCGCATCACATTGGAGGGGATTGATTGGGAAGTCCCGGAACCTGATAATCCTTGGGCAAATATCGGATACTGGAGCGATCATCAAATTATTTACTTACTCAAGCTCATGGAGCTGAGTGCGGAGGTTCATCCAGGAGAACTAGCAAAGAAATTGGACCAGGCCGTTTTTAGTTATGCAAACGTCCCCTACCGCATCAAGCCTTTTAAGGACCTGATTGTGAACCCTTATAACACCATCCATTTTGATGAAGACCTTGAGGAAGCGATTGAAGCGGAGGTTGCGGCATTCGGCACAGATCGAAAACTGCTCACAGATGCAAAAGGAAAGGTCATCCATCGAAACCTGGTTGAAAAATTGATGACTCTGCTACTGGCAAAATTAACCAATTTTGTGCCTGAGGGGGGCATTTGGATGAACACCCAAAGACCTGAATGGAATGATGCCAACAACGCCCTGGTTGGCAAAGGTCTTTCTGTTGTCACACTAGGGTACTTATACCGTTTCAATGCCTTTTTTATCGCGCTTCTCAAGACCCAATCAACCTCGAATTTTCATGTCAGTGCTGAAGTGGCAAGGCTATTTGATAGTGTCGCCAGAATTTTTAGACAATTCCAGCCCTTGCTGGCCGGCACTTTCTCCGATGATGAACGTTATCAAATTTTATCGGCGCTCAGTATCGCCGGGAGTGAATACCGTGATGGCGTTTATGATCATAGTTTGTCGGGGGATTTCGCAACCATTGCAGTGAAAGATTTGTTAGCGTTTCTGGAAATTATTCAGCGTTACATCGCCCATTCCTTGAATGCAAATAAACGCGAGGATAACCTCTATCATGCTTATAATGTGATTCGATTTGGCGATAAAAGCATTGGCATTAAACATTTGGATATGATGCTTGAAGGTCAGGTGTCGATTCTTTCTTCAGGATCACTGACTGGAACAGAAGCCTTAGACTTGCTCGAAAGCCTGCAGCAAAGCCCCCTCTATACCCCTGAGCAGAATTCCTATATTCTCTACCCGGATAAGACCCTCCCCACTTTTTTAGAGAAGAATAATATCCCTGAGAAGGACTTGGAAAACTTGGATTTGCCTGCCTTACTGGCAAAAAAGCAGGATAAGCGCCTATTCATCAAGGATCAAAAAGGCGTCTTCCATTTTAGTGGGCACATTCATAATGAAAGAGATGTGCAGAATGCCCTGGCGAGCCTGCAAGAGCAGTCAGAATTTCAGGAATTGGTTTCAAAAGAGGAAGAGAAAATCGTATCGCTGTTTGAAAAAGTTTTCCAGCATTCAGAGTTCACAGGACGCTCAAGTACATTCTTTGCCTATGAAGGGCTGGGCAGCATTTACTGGCATATGGTATCCAAACTGCTCCTTGCGGTGCAGGAAAATGTTTTTGCATGTGAAGACAGCAATGTGACGCTAAAACTTTTAGAAAAATATCGAGATATACGTGCTGGTTTGGGTTTTAACAAAACACCGGATGCGTTCGGTGCTTTTCCAAGCGACCCATATTCCCATACACCAAAGGGACAGGGTGCCAGACAACCTGGGATGACCGGACTGGTAAAAGAGGAAATTATTGCACGCTTGGGAGAACTCGCCCTTACCGCTGTAGATGGCTGCCTGGTTTTTGATCCCATCCTTTTCGACCGAAAAGAATTGCTCAGCAAACCCGCAACCTTTGCTTATGTTGATGTGGAAGGCGCACATAGAACGGTTGATGTTCCTGCTAATGCGATGGCTTATACCTATTGCCAAACGCCGATCGTGCTTCAGATGGGTAAAGAGTCTGAAATTCAAATAGTTTATAAAGATGGCCAGCAGGAGAAAATCAAAGGGAACAAACTTGGAGATATTGCGAGCCGTCATATCTTTCAGCGGGATGGCGTTATTCACAATATCATGGTCCAATATGTCCCAGGGTAGCTAATTTTTATTAGAATTTACCAGTGCAAAGTGACATCGCAAGATTAATAACCAAAGGCTGATTGTTTCTTTCCCCACACACGCTTTGTTTGACAAATAGCACTTCAGCACGGTATAATCACCCTTCGTGAATTTATTGATTATTATGGGACTGGAGCGCTATGGAACAACAAAAAGAATTTAAACCAAAGGAGCGTTATACAGGGACGGTACTTAAAACCACCTTGCAGGGTGCGTTGATTGATATTGGCAGTGAAAAGCCTGCCTTTATCCATATTTCTCAAGCTGTCAAAGATGGCGATCCTCGAAAACAAATCAACAGCATTGAAGAAGTGCTGCAAGTAGGTCAACAAATGGATTTTTGGATCAAGCGTATCCGCAAGGATCGCATTGAACTGACCATGAAAGAACCCCTCGCCCTGGAATGGCGTGAGATTAAGCCAGAGATGGTTGTCAAGGGACAGGTCGTTCGCCTGGAAACCTTTGGCGCATTTGTGGAAATTGGCGCAGAACGTCCCGGCCTGATTCATATTAGTGAATTGTCCCACAGTTATGTCCGCACACCCAGCGAGGTGATCCGTGAAGGCGATGAGGTCGAAGCAAAGGTGCTTGAAGTTAATCGACGCAAGAAACAAATTAAATTGAGCATCAAAGCACTCCAAGAACTTCCAGAGACACTTCAAGAACAATTGCCACCCAAACAAGAAGAAATCGTAGAGGAACCAGAAGAACCCGAATTATCAGCGATGGAAATGGCTTTCCGCCAGGCAATGGAGAAATCTGAAGCCGACGGCAAAGGAATTGCTGGCAAAAAAGGTCGCAAAAACAAAGGTGTGTCCGCAGAGCAAGATGAAATTATCTCAAGAACGCTGGAAAACAAAGTTGGTAAAGACGCCTAATTTTCCTATCTCGACACCAAAGATGAGAATCTCTTCAAAAAAGTAAAAGACACGGGGAGGTGCCCTGAAAACGGCCCTCCCTTTTTCTTTTAATCTCAATATTAAAAATATTCTGCGAGAATAACCCAACAAAACTCGGTTTTTATGAGATAATAGAGAACGTATGGAAACCAAATACATTTTTTTTACAGGTGGCGTTTTAAGCTCCGTTGGGAAAGGTGTGACGGCGGCGGCTATTGGGCGCCTCTTGAAAAATCGGGGCTTCTCTGTTGCCGTTCAAAAACTGGACCCTTACATCAATGTTGACCCGGGCACAATGAGCCCTTATCAACATGGGGAAGTTTTTGTCCTTGATGATGGGGCTGAAACAGATCTCGACCTTGGCCATTATGAACGTTTTATCGATATTCGTCTGAGCCAGGTATGCAATGTCACAACAGGCCAGGTATATGCAGAAGTGATCAGTCGGGAAAGACAGGGAGATTATCTTGGCGGCACGATCCAGGTGATCCCCCACATTACCAATGAAATCAAACGCAGGGTGCGCCTGGTGGGCAAGGACACCGGTGCTGAAATCGTTTTAGTTGAGGTCGGCGGCACGGTTGGCGACATTGAGGGGCTACCATTTCTTGAAGCAATTCGGCAGATGCGGCTGGATATCGGCAGGGAAAACACCGCTTATGTCCATGTAACTTGGCTGCCCCACATCGCTGCAACGGGTGAGATAAAAACCAAACCCACCCAACACGCTGTGCGGGAATTAAGATCCATCGGTATTCTGCCTGATGTCATCATCACCCGAGCTGATTATCCAATCGACGCAAGCATTCAAGAAAAAATAGCGCTATTTTGCGATGTCAAAGAAGAAGCTGTCATTCCCATGGAAACAGCAAAAATACTATACGAGATTCCACTGCTTCTCGAAAAAACAGCCATTGCTGATATTCTCCTCGAAAGCCTAGCTCTCGAAGCCAAACAAGAGCCAGATTGGACAGAGTGGCAAAAATTAATCAACGACACCAAACGGGCTAAGCCCATCGTTAATATTGCCCTGGTTGGAAAGTATGTCGAATTACACGACGCTTACATTAGTGTTCGTGAAGCTCTCAAACACGCAGCCATTGCCAACGGCGTTGAGCTAAAATTAAATTGGATCCAATCAGCCGATCTTGAGAAAGACAAGAATTGTGAGAGTCTTAAACATTGTGATGGGATTATCGTTCCGGGTGGATTTGGCAGCCGGGGAATTGAAGGTAAAATAAATGCAGCGACCTTTGCTCGCGAAAACAAGGTTCCCTATTTCGGCTTATGCTTAGGAATGCAGGTCATGACGATCGAATTTGCCCGCAATGTTCTAAAGTACGAAAATGCAAACTCGTCCGAATTTGACCCATCCACACCTGCACCCATCATCGATCTAATGCCAGACCAGCATAACGTCACTGCTAAGGGCGGCACGATGCGTTTGGGGCTTTATCCCTGTGTTCTGCGAGAAGGAACCAAAGCCAGAATAGCTTATCAGACGGATATCGTGGAGGAACGTCATCGCCATCGCTTTGAGCTGAATAACAGCTTCCGCCCTGAACTTGAAGATGCTGGCATGCTGTGTTCGGGTGTCTCACCGGATAATCACCTGGTGGAAATTACAGAAATTGAAGACCACCCATTCATGATGGGAACGCAATTTCATCCAGAATTTCTTTCAAGACCAAACCGCGCCCACCCCTTATTTAAAGCCTTTATTGAAGCTGTTTGCAAACAAAAAGGTATTTCTAAAAACTTACAGGCGTAATACTTTATGAAAACAAAAATCTCCTTTTTACTTCTTCTAAGTCTCCTGGTCCTTGGTTTGGCTGCCTGTCAAAAAGATCAAAGCGAGGTTCAAAGCCCTCAACCACAGGCAACCAGCACGGATATGCCTGCAGAGAGTGAATCTGAATCACCCGCCGCCGAACCCACTCAAGAACAACCAGCAAATGTTGAATCAGGTTATCCTGCCCCAGAAACCCAACCAACCAAGCCTGAATCGCAACCTGCAGGTGAATTGGCTTACCCTGTAACCCAGGAAGACCTGCAATTGCTATTTCACACCTGGTCGTTGACAAATTATTTTGTGGATGAGGTCAGCCAGGATACAGGACTCAAAACCATTAAATTCGACCCTGATGGCTCCTATGAATTGACCACCGATGAAGGTAGTCAATCTGGTCAATGGCGAACCCAGCTGTCAGCAGTCCAATCAAAATTGATCCTCGAATCCGAGGCAGGGGCAACCACCTATGAAATTGTGGACCTCACCCCATCAGCTCTCAATTTACGGACAACACAAGACAACCAGCAAATCGACGAACAATATTTACCAGCAGATTAAGATAGGAAATTCGTTATTATTATCATAAGAAGCTTAACTCTCTATTCAAAAAGAAAGGAATTTCAAAGGTAACTATGGACACAACAATTATTTCCGTAAGTGGATTACAAGTGCTCGATTCACGAGGTAACCCAACTGTAGAAGTCGAGGTTATCCTTGGTGACGGCAGCTGGGGCCGAGCTATTGTCCCCTCCGGCGCATCAACCGGCGTGCATGAGGCGTTGGAACTGCGTGATGGTGATAAGGATCGCTTTGGCGGCAAGGGCGTCCTCAAAGCGGTTGAGAACGTCAACACACACATTGCAGACACCCTGATCGGTGCAGATGCCACCCAGCAAATGGATATCGACATGGCCATGCTGGTATTGGATGGCACGCCCAACAAGAGCAATCTTGGCGCTAATGCCATCCTTGGCACAAGTTTGGCCGTCGCCAAAGCGGCAGCTCACGCCGTTGGTTTACCGCTTTATCGCTATTTGGGTGGCACTTACGCCCATGTCATTCCCGTCCCGATGATGAATATTCTCAACGGTGGTGCGCATACTGCTTGGCAGTCCACCGATGCTCAGGAATTTATGGTCATGCCCCTGGGCGCAAAGACATTTGCCGAAGGCTTGCGCTGGGGTTCTGAAATCTACCACACCCTCAAGAAAGTCCTCAAAGAAAAGGGCTATGCCACGTTGGTCGGCGATGAAGGCGGTTATGCGCCAGCCCTCAAAGCCAACGCAGAGGCCATTGAGGTGATTCTTGAAGCCATTGACAGGGCGGGTTACAAAGCTGGTGAAGACGTCGCCATCGCGCTTGACCCTGCAGCTTCAGAATTCTACGATGAAGAAGAAAAAGTCTATAACCTTCGAACTGAAGGCCGCAAACTCAATAGCAAAGAGATGGCCGCTTTCTGGGTTGATTGGGTCAATAAATACCCGATTGTCTCCCTTGAAGATGGCTTTGCCCAGGATGACTGGGAAGGTTGGAAACTTTTTACTGAACAGGTTGGCAACCGCATCCAGATTGTAGGCGATGACCTGCTGGTCACAAACCCAAGCCGGGTGGCACGTGCTATTTCTGAGAAATCGTGCAACTCCTTGCTTGTCAAAGTCAACCAGATTGGCTCACTAACAGAAACCATGGAAGCTGTTTCAATGTGCCAGTCCGCTGGCTGGACGGCTGTAACCTCCCATCGCTCTGGTGAGACAGAAGACGCCACCATCGCAGACCTGGCTGTTGCTATGAACACCGGCCAGATCAAAACAGGTGCTCCCGCACGCTCTGATCGAGTAGCAAAATATAATCAGTTGCTGCGAATTGAAGAAGAACTGGGCAGCACCGCCCATTACGCCGGCTGGGAAGCCCTCAAACGCTAGACTTACTTTAAGCTCGAATTCGAGATAAACACCCAACGAAGCGATGGTCTATAGACGATCGCTTCGTTGGATTTTAAAACATTAACTAATTGGTCTTCCTTAAGTTATCGCACTCACCAAGCGGACCGCCTGGGCAACAATAAATAAAATTATTATGCCCATGATTAATGGCAGTAAAGTGGCAATAAGCGTCCATTTTTTACTGCCTGTTTCCTTATAAATCGTAAATATTGTCGTACTGCAAGGGTTATGAATTAGACTAAAAAGCATAACGTTTATTCCAGTTAAAAGCGTCCAACCGCCCGCGGAGAGAATTTCTTTTGTGGCATCCATTGACTCTAATTCAAACATCACACCTGCCCCCGCCCCAGCGCCACTAATGTCATTCATTAAAACAGTAAGCATCAGCACTGTTGGGATGACGATTTCATTTGCTGGAATCGCAACCACAAAAGCCAGCAAAACCACACCGTTAATCCCAAGTAATACACCAAATGGATTCAAAAATGTGATGAGGTGTTCTGCAATACTCCTTGCGCCAATCTGAAGATTCGAAATCAACCAAATCACAGCACCCGCCGGGGCAGCAAATACAACTGCTCTCCACAAAACGATCAAAGTGCGATCAATTAGGGAAGTATAAATTGTCTGCCACAAGCGCGGTGGTCGGTAAGGTGGCAACTCAAGACTAAAGGTAGACGCAGCCCCCTTAAGGATTGTTTTTGAAAGGAGCCAGTTTACGGCAAAGGTTAAAAGAACCCCCAATAACGCAACTGCTACAACGCCACCAGCAGCAACAAAACTACGCATCTGTCTAGGTGCCAATGGTGCAAGAAAAATTGATGCCAATAAAATCTGAGTAGGCCAACGACCATTGCAGAGTGAAAAATTATTCGTAATAATTGCAAGTAGACGCTCACGTGGACTATCAATAATGCGAGTGGCTACAACACCAGCAGCATTACACCCAAATCCCATCACCATACTTAATGATTGTTTACCGTGGGCACCCGTTTTCTTGAACAAGGTATCAAGATTGAAGGCAACCCTTGGAAGGTAGCCAAAATCCTCTAATAATGTAAACAAAGGGAAAAATATAGCCATGGGTGGCAGCATCACACTGATTACCCAGGCAGTGGCTAAATAAACGCCATCTAAAAGAAATCCATCAAGCCACCAGGGGAGGTTTATACTTTCAGATACTGTTTTTAAAGCAGGGTGAACAATGCCAATTAACAACTCTGAAAGCCAAGCGGATGGGACATTTGCACCCTTAATGGTTAACCAGAAGACAAGAATTAGCAATAATACCATGATGGGAATGCCGGTAATACGGTTAGTAACAATCTTATCTAAAGTTTGATCAAAAGTAGATTTGGGTCTATCTTCAGGCAGGGAAATGACCTGGTCGGCAATCTGCGCTGCATTTCTATATATTTCCTCCACTAATTTTTCGTGAATGTTTTCACCGATGTCCAAACGCAGATCTTCAGCAGTTTCTAAAAGCTTTTCCACAGAACTCGGTTTTTTTTCTACAGGTTTATTCATTCGGCCAGCATTTCATTTGAGATACTAGTTGAATTAATCTGAACAATATTTTCAAGTTCACCACTGCGCATGGCTTCAATGATCCTTTGATCACCGTCTAATAATCGCAAGGCTAGCCAACGAATATTGGGTAAATGGGGGTAAACCGTCTCTAATTCTTTGGCTAATTGGTCAACTGCTCTCTTCAACACAGGGGATTCAGTTTGAATACGATAAGGACTACAATGGATTTGCCCGGTTGCCACTTGATAAATAGCGTTTAACAAGTCATTAATTCCTTTATCATAGCGTGCAATTGTTGGTACAACTGGAATGCCGAGAATTTTCGAAAGCTTTTCGTGGTTAATCTTAATTTGATGGCGTCGAGCTTCATCCATTAAGTTCAGGGCAATGACAGAATTTTGAGTTATTTCAAGGACCTGTAATACAAGATTAAGATTTCTCTCCAAAGTGGTGGCATCCACGACAATGACGGTCACATCTGGATGCCCAAAAAGAATAAAATCCCTGGCAATTTCCTCATCCTCAGAGATTGCCAACAAGGAATAGGTTCCAGGCAAGTCAACGACTTTGAACATCTTCTCTCGATATTCATAAGCGCCAATTGCTTGAGTCACGGTCTTGCCCGGCCAATTGCCAGTATGTTGGTGCAGACCTGTTAAGTCATTAAATACTGTGCTTTTGCCGGTGTTGGGATTACCAGCGAGTGCAACGATGTAATCGTAATCCTTTTTTTCAACACCCATTCTCTTTAAATGATAATCCTCGGGTATTGGCTCTTTACTTGGGTTGGAAACATTTGAGACGGTATCAAACATTTACCAAATCCTTTTCTCCAGAATAATGTTTCTCTATTTCTATTAAATTTGTCTGTTCCTTTCGCAATGCAATTTGAGATCCTCTAATCCTGTAAGCCGTAGGGTCCCCATGAGCACTGCGTAAATTAGCCTCGACGATGGTGCCAGGAATAAAGCCCAAATCCATCAATCGCCTACGTTCGACATTCCTTAGAAGAGGCGATAGTCTCTTAATTTTCGCCTTGTCACCTAACGCTAATTCTGAAAGGCTTTTTAATGTTCTTTTTTGTGGGAGAATAGCTTCGTAAATAGGTGAAGCCGATATATTTGCAGCAATTACCGGTGTTAAAATATGTTCGCCTAATCTCGACCAAAAACGGTACCTGTGGTGGTTTTTTTCTACCAGGTATATGACCATTCCAGGATGAAGACCCTCTGCAATCAATTGAGCATACACTTCTTCCGGTTCATCCTCTAAGTGCGTTATTCTAAGTGTCTGATTTTCAGGTAAATCTGTTAACGGCGATCCTTCCATTTGTTTCATTTTCCCGCTGGCAGTGGGAATTGGATCGCCGTGAGGATCAAAACATGGGTTGCCTAATTGCAAAGCAAGCTCCTCCAATTCTTTATCGGTGATCGTATGTTCAACTTTATCTGCTTGGCGGTGAAATTCTTCAAAGGGCAAGCTCGTCTCTTGAGCTAAAAACTCCTCCCATAATCGATGGGCTCGTGTAATTCTCAGGGCATAATCAAAGCCTTTGGCTGTTAAATGGATTTCATTCTCTTCCACCTTAATTAAGTCAAGCTCAGTCATCTGATTTAAAAGTTTAAATACGCTATCCGGTGAAATTTTTAAGGCACCGGATAATCCATGAAGGGTTGCGTGATGATTATGAAATTTACAGTGCTGAATGAACTTTAAGGCATCTTCAAGCACAATTCTTTTATTGTTGCGTACACTCCGCAGCCAAAAAGAAATGATGCCTTTATCAGGCCAGAATAATATGGCAATCAATATGCCAAGAGCAAAGAAAATAATGAGATAAACAAGTGGATCAGGCATGGCGTTTATCCTTGACACAGACGCTATAAGTGAATTTTATTATCACTAACCTAGTTGAGATCCGAATTTATCGTGATGTGATTTTGCCTGGCTATATTAGAGTCGGTAATGGATTGAATAACCAAGATCAATTCTGCGTTATCTTCATTGGGGTTGTGCCATCCATGGGGGTGCATCGCGTCGAACAACACGCTGTCTCCCTCTTTCAAATGAAACCTCTGATCTGCAATAAGGTAGTCTAATTCTCCTGAAATACAATAGACAAATTCCTGACCGGGATGTGAAATCACCTTTGGAGGCAAATCCTGATCAGGAAAAATCGTGACAAAATAAGGGTCAATTTGGCGCTTGTCCAAGCCAAAGCCCAAACTAAGAATTTCAAAGTTTATATCGGTTTTCTTCAAACCCTGCTGATTTTTCAAATGAAAAATCGACTTGCGGGGATTTTTATGAAATAATTCATCAATTGAAACGTTTAATGCACTGGCGATTTTCTCTAGCGAGGAGACTGTCGCTGAATTTTCACCCCGTTCAATCAAGCTGATTGTATTGGCAGACAAACCACATTTTTTCGACAGCGTTCTTAAGCTTAATTTCTGAAGGGTACGAAGTTCCTTAATTCGTTTCCCAACAAATACTTCAGTTTTTTGTGTCATCTCAATCATCCCTTAACAATAATATACAATAAATAGTGTACACTTGTCAATTTAAATGGGATAAACAAGCCTATTTGTTACCTAGAACAGGAATTTATCGATTCCTGAGATATCCATTACAATAGACCCATGACCGATCCACTCAAAATACTTGAATCCGAAATAATTACATGTAAGAAGTGTCCGCGCTTGGTTGCATGGCGGGAGGAAGTTGGTCGAACCAAACGGCGCGCCTACCAAGAGGAGACCTATTGGGGAAAACCTGTGCCAGGTTTTGGTGACCCCGGCGCTAGGGTGATGATCGTTGGGCTCGCACCCGGTGCCCACGGTGCCAACCGCACTGGAAGAATGTTTACAGGCGATGCCAGCGGTGATTTTCTTTATCCTGCCCTGCACCGTGCTGGTTTTGCCAACCAACCGTCCGCAGAACATCTCAACGACGGACTTGCGCTCAAAGATGCCTTCATCACCGCTGTCTGCCGCTGTGTGCCGCCTAAAAATCGACCAATGGTAGCTGAAATCAAAAATTGCTTGCCATGGTTGGCTGCTGAAGTGAGTTTATTGCCAAATTTGCAGGGCTTTGTCGCTCTTGGTGGAATTGCCTTTGATGGCATCCGCCGGATGTATAAAAGTCAGGGCATTGACCTGCCAAAAATGAATTTTGGTCACAGCGAATATTTCGAACTCGGTCAGGGCTTACCCTGGTTACTTGCTTCCTACCACCCCAGCCAGCAAAACACCCAGACGGGGCGTCTTACTCAGGAAATGTTTGATGAAATATGGACACGAGTCAGGGACATATTGAGCTGAAAGGTGAAAGTTCAAAGCTGAATGGTTGATACCAGGTATTAGGTACCAGGTATTAGGTACCAGGTATTAGGTGTTAGGACAAGCCAGGTTACTGATTCCAGATATTAAGTAATAATATGTCCAAATTGGAGTGAAAATCAAGTTATCTATTAAATGGGTGCATTACAGCAAAAGTATTATAGTTTATCCAAGAGATACAGTGACAACGGTTTCCCATATTGGTTAGTTTATAAGAAAGGTAACACAATAAAATGGCCCCTATTCACTAATATTTCCTGTAAACATATTTCAGGACGACACAGGGTCACCTAATCCCTTATACCTAATACCCAATACCTAATAACTAATAACTAATAACTAATAACTAATAACTATCCTTCTTAAATTGCTGAGTGCCAGGGACGCCGACCCTGGCACTCATCAGAAGGAGAAGAAAAGTGTCTTAGCTAATACTATTCTAACAAATGCCTTCTCTTCCTACTTGACGATTACCCTACGATTGCCCTACGGCAATCCGATAATCTACCAAATTTAAATCGGTTTTCTTTTTTTAGTTATTCGTAGCGCAGGGCTTCAACAGGAGCCAATGAGGCAGCCCGGTTAGCGGGATAGTAGCCAAAGAATATGCCCACGGCTGCTGAAAAGATGGTGGCCAATAACACGGAATTAATTGTGACGTTGACCTCTAAAGGTGTGCCGGATCGCGCTGCGATCTGGCTGACCGCCACAGCGATCAACCATCCTAAGGCAATCCCAAAAATGCCGCCGATCAAGCTGAGCAGCACAGACTCCGTCAGAAATTGAAGCAGAATATCCAATTTACGAGCGCCCAGGGCTTTGCGCAAACCAATCTCCCGCGTTCGTTCTGTGACGGACACGAGCATGATATTCATAATCCCAATTCCGCCCACCAATAAAGAAATGGCGCCAATCCCACCCAAAAAGACCGTCAACACATTTGTGATGGATGATGCCACTGCCAAGAAATCCTGCTGGTTGAGGATCCTAAAATCATTCGGGCTACGGGGAGGAATGCGGTGGGTTCGTCGTAAGATGTCTGTGACTTCATCAATAGCGGCATCAACCGTCTCCGGTGCCGTCGCTGAAACCAGGATATATTGCACACCGTCAGGTGAGCCACTACGAGGGAGGCGTGTTTGGGCCGTAGAAATAGGGATGTAAACATTACTATCTGGGTTATTAAAGCTGCTGCCACCTTTTGCTTCCGTGACACCGACGATGCGAAATGGATAGCCGCCAATGCGGACGGAGTTTCCAACAATTCCTCTGCTTCTTCCAAGTAAATTTTCAGCAATATCTGGACCGAGAACAACCACCGCACTGCGTCCCTCCACCTGTTCATCCGTGATAAACTCACCTTCTGAAATCGTTAAATTTTGGACAAATTGATAATCGGAGGTGATCCCTAAAATTGAAGATTCTGTTCCTTCACCACTAAAGGCGATCTCCCGAACACCTGAGATCACCGGGGCTACATAAGCCACATCCGAAGCTCGACTTGAATTTGCCAGTGCGTCGGCATCACGCAGGGTTAACTCCTTCGGATTGGTCACATCCTCATCATTATTCCCCTCAAGGACATAAATAACGTTGGTGCCAATACTTTCAATCTCGCCTGTAATTGAAGCGCCTGCACTTTCACCCACAGAAAGCAGTGAAATTACGGCAGCAACACCAATGATGATGCCCAGGATGGTTAAAAGCGACCGCATTTTGTTTGCTGACAAACTTTGCAGCGCTTCTTTTAGGTTCAAGAAGATGTTCATACCCGCTTCTCCTCTTTTTCAATTAAACCATCCCGCAAATAAATGATCCGCTCTGCCACTTTGGCAATTTCGGGATCATGTGTCACGATCAGCAGTGTAGTTCCTTGGCTTTTATTGAGCTCCAACAGCAGCTTCATAATTTCATCACCTGATTTAGAATCGAGGTTGCCCGTTGGCTCATCCGCTAAAATCATAGCCGGTTCGTTAACCAGCGCTCGAGCAATAGCCACGCGCTGCTGCTGCCCACCCGAAAGTTCGTTGGGTTGATGGGTGATGCGATCACCCAACCCCACCGATTCCAGGGCTTTTCTTGCTTGCTCAGCGCGGTTACCATTTTTCCCGGAATAACGTAAGGGTAGTTCTACATTATCGAGCGCAGTTGTCCTGGCTAATAAATTAAATTTTTGAAAAACAAAACCGATCTTTTGGTTGCGCACTAATGCCAGTTCATCATCTTTCAAGGAGGAAACCAATTCCCCTTCCAGGTAATAGTCCCCAGTTGATGGATTGTCCAAACAACCAATCATGTTCATCAAGGTGGACTTGCCGGAACCAGAAGGGCCCATAATCGCTAAGACTTCACCTCGATCCACCGTAAAGCTGACCCCTCGCAAGGCATGCACTTGTACTTCACCCATCTGATAAGTTTTGGTCAGATTTTCTATTCGAATAACTTGATCTTGTGTTTTCATCGTCAAGATTTTCTAATTACCAAAGGGGCCAAAACTACCCTCTGGCGGTCCGCCAAAGGGCATTTCACCCGTGATTTCGTCTGGGGGATTGATAACGATTAACTCACCCTCATCGATATCAGCTTCAATCACTTCGCTGTAAAAATCCGAGTAACTGCCCAAGGATACAGGTACCGATTCATAGCCGCCACCGCGTTCTATATAGACATGTTCCTGTCCGTCAATGCTCACAATGGCATCGTTAGGGATGACAAACACATCCTCTTTCTCTTCCACAATAATATTGACGGCAGCGGTCATGCCTGGTTTGATCCTTTCATCCGAATCCAACAGGCTGATCCGGACGGTATATTCCACCACCCCACCCATTGGTGTGCCAACGGGGGAAATCTCTGTCACTTCGCCGGTAAATTGTGTTTCAAAATAAGCATCGAAAACCAACTCGGCTTTCTGACCCAATGCAACAAAGGGGATATCTACTTCTGAGATCTTCACATCCAAATGAAGCTCCGATAAATTATCCAGTTGGAGTGCCTGGCTGCCAATATTGACCACATCACCGACATGAGTCGGCAAAACAGAAACAATGCCATCAAAAGGCGCTTCAATATAGGGACTTTCTAACCGTGATTTAGCAATCGCAAGCTGAGTTTCACGGATTGTCACCTGGTCAGGATCGGGCCCTTCGCTGAGGAGATCAATCCTTTCCTGTAAATCTGCAACCCGCGTTTCAGCTAAGGCAATTTTCAGGTCTTGTTCCGCAACCTGGCGCTCCGAATAGTTTGCACGACAATACTCTAAATTGGCTTGTGCGGTGTTGACCAGTTGCAAGTTTTCAGAGCTTTGATCAAAATCATACAGTTTCTCTGCATTTTCAAGATCTTCTTCAAGCTCCTCAATCCGTTCATCGGTGCAGCGGCGATAGTTCATCCGGCTGCGTGTATCTTTAAGATCCTCAAGGCGATCTTCAGCATCTATCAGGTCAAGTTTTGCTTGTGCCAATTCGGTTTCCAGGTTGTCATAGAGGGCATCCAAATTGTTTTGTGCATTGATCACTTCAATTTGCGCCTGCAAAATCTCAACGGAAAGGGAATCTTGTTCCAATGCCATCAGCAGCTGATCCTTTTGGACGGACTCCCCAAGGTTAACATTGACCTCACTCACAATACCGCTGGCAGACCAAGTGAGCACTGCAGACTGATAAGGTTTCACCGTGCCAGTCCCATAGATGTTGGCGTTTAAGGTCATGCGACCATAGGGTTCTGTTTCAATGTTTGCTAAGACCGCACTCGCGTTTCTGCGCTGCAGAAATTGCCATCCCAAATAGGCTAATCCAGCCAGGATGATAATTCCCAGCACAATCCATAGTCCCTTTAGACTTTTTTTATTTTCTTTTCTTCCTTCAGACAAATTGTCCTCCATTAGTAATCATAATCACATTTGGCATTATAGCTTTAAGCACAAGCCATCTCAATCTCTTGTCTAACCTCTTACCTTTACTGATTTGTAACTGGTCACAATGATCAGACTGCACACTAACAACTTTTTAGAAAATAATTCACCTGCTGAAGCCTTAGGACCTCTGAAATTTGAGAAAATTGGACCGGTGTAAATATCTTGAACTGCTTTTCAGGGTTTAATCTTTTTACAGATCAACACTCACCAAAAGGCTAGCATAAACCCATTGCCTGGTTGAAATTTTTCTAGGCTTGACATATAATAAACGAAATGTTCATTTTTATACATTCTGTTCATAATTTTAATTATTTGAAACAGATTGTCAAGACAAAATATGAAAAATTTACGAGTATTTAACAATTATAAAAAGGTGATAGTTCATGAAGGAAAAAAATCTTGATCGTCGGGTTGCGCGAACCCGGCGCGCACTACAAAATGCCTTTATCCAGTTAATTCTCGAACATGGCTATGACAATGTGACCATCGAAGAGATCACCGAGCGCGCGGACTTGGGCAGAACAACTTTTTACTTGCATTTTAACGATAAAGAAGATTTACTCATGCAAGCCATTGACTCCATTTGTGACGATTTTATCCAAAAACATAAAACGGTCATCTCACGAATTGACAATCATCAAAAACACAACCAGGATAAATTGCAGCTAAATTTAGATCGAGATATTATTTACCACATATTCTCCCATGCCCGTGATAATGCCAATCTTTACAAAGTGATGTTAAGCGGCGAAGGTGGCGCACAAGCCTCACGACGTTTTGCATCGATCATTCAGGATGAAACAATTAAAAGACTTAATAATTTGCAGAATCATCAAATAAAGGTGCCTGCCGAGGTATTCGGTGTCTCATTTGCAGGAAATTTAATGACCTTGATCACATGGTGGCTGGAGAACAAGCAGCCCTACCCCATCGAAACCATGGTGAAGTATTTTCAGCAAATGTTCTTGTTCGGTGCCCTCAACACATTGAATATCTCCCACGATAAATTGCAGGTTGATTCATCAATCTAATCCCTTTTGAATTTTCAGGGTGGATTTTTATCGACGCATTATCTATAATATATGAGACGATCCAATGAAACCTTTCCTGCGGAGGAAACATGGCCCAAAAACAACTCGGATTTATTCCACTTATCTGGGAATGCGCATACTGTAAAACAAAAAACCCTGGCCCAATTAAAACCTGTACCGCTTGCGGTGCTCCCCAACCTGAAGATGTTGAATTTACACGAGTTGATCAGGAAACCTTCAACTTTATTAAGGATGAAGCCCTCATTCGCATGGCCCAAGCGGGGCCTGATATTCACTGTCCCTTCTGCGGCACCCGCAATCCTTCCACAGCTGAAACCTGCAGCAATTGCGGCGGCGACCTCAGCATGGGGGGAAAAGCCCGTGAAACCGGCCAAGTTGTTCAGACCACTGTAGAGAAAGACGAAAGTCCTCCCCCGATTGCACCCCCCATTGAACAAAAAACTGCATCACGCAGCAAAGGCATCTTTTTAGCCATTGCAATTGTCGCCATCCTGGCCTGCCTGATTGGCGCTATCATGCTGCTGACCAACACAGATGATATCAACGCCACCGTGACGGATCGGTCATGGCAACGCAGCATTATGATTGAAGAATATCGCTCGGTTTCCAGAAGCGATTGGGATGATGAAATCCCCGCAGGCGCGGAGGTTCAATCCTGCTCACAAAGATACCGTTACACGTCTAATGAACCCGTCGCCAATGCCACTGAAGTTTGCGGTGAACCCTATGTCGAAGACACTGGTACTGGCTTTGGTGAGGTTGTGCAAGATTGTACCTATGAGGTCTACGACGATTATTGCGATTACACCATCCTGGATTGGGTTGTGGTGAACACGGTGACTGAGTCCGGAGAATTCTCATCGCCCGCCTGGCCTTCACCCGCCCTATTGGGCGATCAACGCTTGGGACAGCGTGAGGAAACCTATACCATTGTCTTTCGTGGCGATGGTGAGACCTATACTTACACAACCGACAACGTTGACTTATTCTTGTCAGCCGAACCTGGCAGCGAGTGGACTTTAAGCATCAATCAATTAGGAGGGATTCAATCACTCAATTTGTCCAATTAAGGTCTTATTTATAGTATAATACTTGTGCAAAAAGAAACAAAACAAAATAATAAAAGGAATAAGCGATGGAAATAGTTGATTATGCACAAGTCGGCAAACCCGCCCCCTATTTTGAAATGCTATCCACAAAAGATCTGCAAACCCTGGATAGAGTCATCTCTTTAGATGACTATAAAGGCAAATGGTTAATCCTATTCTTCTACCCCTACGATTTCAGCTTTGTCTGTCCAACTGAAATCTTAGCACTCTCAGACCGCTATGAACAATTTAAAGCCTTAAATACTGAAATCCTCGGTGTTTCTACCGACTCCGTTTACGCACATCGCGCCTGGCTTGAAACGCCCGAAGAGGAAAACGGTGTCAAGGGCACCAAATACCCCTTGGCGTCCGACCAGACCCATGCCGTCTCAGAAGCCTATGGCGTCCTGGATAAAAAGGAAGGCGTGGCCTTGCGTGGGCTCTTCATCATCGACCCTGAAGGCATTCTGCAATATTCAGTGGTTCACAACTTAAGTATTGGGCGTAGCATTGACGAGACGATGCGAGTTCTCGAAGCCCTTCAATCAGGCGGTTTATGTGGGGCAAACTGGGAACCCGGTGACGAAATGCTCTAGAATCAAGAAAGGCAAGGATCAATGCCCCTTCATCTGCATACCCCAATGCCGCCGTTAGATGGCGCCACGGAGTGGATTCCAAGCCAACCCGACTTTGAAATGCTGATTGGGTCGCCCATCCTGGTTTATTTTTGGGCATTGAGCTGCCACATCTGCCACGCGAACCTGCCAAAAATTCAACACCTCCGCGAGGCTTACGGCCCCAAGGGTTTAAGAATCGTCAGCATTCATTGCCCTCGCATGAAAACGGACGTCGATGAAAAAGCTGTTAGGCATGTCATCGAAAAATACGGCATCGAGGAACCTGTGGCCATCGATAATCGCCATAAGGTAAAAAAGGCCTTCGAAAACCAATATTGGCCTGCCTTTTTTGTGTTTGATCAAGAGGGGAAGTTATTACGGCGTGCTGCAGGGAAAAATGGGCTTTCAATGATCGAGCCGATTATTCAAAACCTACTAGATTGAGGCTGTAAAAAAGTAATAAAAGAACAGGGCTGTTCAATTTGCAGCCCTGTTGCTTTTTTTGTGGAAGGTAAATTTTCAATTGTTTCTGATAGTTTCCAAAAAATTCACTCTTGATCCCGATTTTTTGCTTTTAGATATTATCCCAAAATGAATCCATCACTTCGAAGGTCTTTTCAGGTTGCTCCCAATGGGGCATGCCTTTGGTGGGTGAAACCCGAACGCCCTGCCAGTTGTCATTCTCATGCAACATCATCGGCAGCATCTCAAAATTCGTGTAAGGATCATGGTCATAGATCACCAGGACGGGAACTTCCAAATTTTTGTAAACCGTCTCCCGCACAGAGGGGGTAAATAATTTCCCGCTCAGGAAATAAGTCGGTGCGAATTCAGCACCGGATTGATGGGCTATGTGATAAGCGTAATCCACAAGCCGCTCTGGGACCAACCCTTCAAAGCTCTTATTGAGGAAAAATTGAATACTCGGCCGGCTGGAGATCAGATCAAACAAGGGGCGGTTCCACAACGGAACAGCTAAAGCAGAATGGAGTGTGCTCTTTGTGCCGCTTTTCGTCGTTGCCTCAGTGATCCGATCGGTCTTTGGCAAGTTGAACCCGGTGGGCGAGATCATCACCAAAGAGCGAATATACCCCGCATCCTTGAGCGCAGCCGAAGCAGCAAATTCACTGGATAGTGATAAAGCAACCACGTCGGCAGGTTGACCTACAAATTCATCCAGGAAGGCTGAAATTGCGCGTTGGTAGAGTTGGGGGTCATAAAGGCGCTCAGAACGTTCAGAAAATCCAAAACCGGGTAGATCGAGGGCATAAACAGGCCGTTCGTTTCGAAACCGTTCAAAGATGGGTTTCATTTCAAAGGCACTTGAGGCTGCGTTGATGCTGTGCAACAGGACAAGCGGTGTCCCCTCGCCACTGGTATCGGCATAATAACTGACTCGGCCGATCCCTTCGCCCTCAAAATCCTTTTGATCAGCATCGATGGCTTTTTCAAGTTGTTGATCATGGCTGATAAATTTGCGGCTGTAGACGATCCAACCCGCAGCCGCTGCTCCAGCCAGTGAAATCAGGCTACCCAGACCGCCGAAAACCCCTTTGCTAACTTTTTTTGATATCTTACTCATCTTAAACCTCCGAGCTAATCGCTATCCGCACAATCCTTACTTAACTTTAACACATTTTTTCTTCTGTGGTTGTTCGAAGTCTTTATGATCCATGCGCGATTTATTTTTTTAAATTCTTCTGACGTTACAGGCAAAACATACACGAATTTTCGATATCAAGCACAATGTTTTTATACATCAGAGTAGCAAACGCCATCGCTGTTGCTTATTTCTAACGGGCTTGCTCTAACTGCTCTGTCAAGTCAGACCATTCTTGCATTAAAGATTCGATTTCCTTTTGGAGTGCAACATAGTGCGCACCCAATCGAAGAACCTCGTCTGAATCCGCAGGTGGCACCTCCAACTTGGCGGAGATAGCCTTCTGTTCTGCCTCCAAAGTTTGGATTTCTTCCTCAATGGCTACCACACGCAATCGGATTTTTCGCCTATGGTACTTTGAAAGCGTTTTCTGGTTCACCCTGCTTGGCTGGGTTGATTCGACTACAGTTTCCTTTGTTTGTTTCTCTTGACGGCCACGAGCCTCTTCCAGTCGTTCCAGATAGGCTTTATATTGTGTATAAGAGCCTTTGAAAACCCTTAAGCTTTTCCCTTGGGGGTCCACTTCCCAAATTTGTGAAGCCAGGGAGTCGATCAGGTAACGGTCATGGGAGACCAGTAAAATTGTCCCGGGGAAATTGGAAAGCACCGATTCAAGGACTTCCTGGGTGGGTAAATCCAAATGGTTGGTCGGCTCGTCCAAAAGCAGAAGATTGGCATCCGTCAGAGATAGTTTCGCCAGGGCCAAGCGCCCGCGTTCCCCACCTGAGAGGGTTTCGACTTTACGGAAAACATCATCCCCGGTGAAAAGATATTTTGCAAGATAGTGGCGAATCTCTGCCGGCAGCATGTTGGGTGCAACACTGTCAATTTCACCCATGAGGGTTTTTTCAGGGTCCAAGCCTTCATGTGCTTGGGCAAAATAACCCACCCTCAAGCTGGCACCTAACTGCACTTTTCCAGCAAAGGGCGGTGTTTTTTCAAGGATCGTCTTCAGGAAAGTTGTTTTTCCTGCCCCATTGGGGCCAATGATCGCTGCACACTCACCCCGAAGCAAAATCAAATCGGGACTATCAAAAAGGGGCTTGCCTTCATCAAAATAACCCACTTGCAGTTGATGAGTTCGCAAAACAAGATCGCCGGAGCGGCCGCCCGTTGTGAGGTTGATATGCATCCGCCGAGGTTCATTGGGCGGCGGCGCCAAGCGTGTATCCTCTAATAGACGTTCCAGCCTACGTTGGCGCCCCTTCGCCTGGTTGGTGTTCTGACCGGCAATGTTCCGGCGAATATATTCCTGTTCCTTTTCTATAAAAGCCGTCTGAGCTTCATATTCTGCCAACCGCCTTGCATACCGCTCTTGGCGTTGGTTAATATAGGCAGAATAATTCCCGTGATAGACCTCCAATCCTGGGGTCATTTCCCAGACTGTGGTAGCCACCTGGTCTAAAAAATAGCGGTCATGGGAGACTACCACCAGGGCGCCCTCCCAGTCCTTCAGGAAAGCCTCAAGCCACTCCACAGCTTCAATATCAAGGTGATTGGTGGGTTCGTCCAACATTAGCACGTCAGGGCTCTCTAAGAGAAGTTTAGCTAAGATCGCACGGGTCCGCTGGCCGCCCGACAATTGATCAATAGGGCGGTGAAAATCGGATTCCTCAAAGCCAAGCCCCGTCAGGGTTTGTTTGATTTGAACATCATAAACATACCCGCCTCGTCGTTCGAAAGTCTGTTCAAGGGCACCGTAGCGCGAAACCGCCTCTTCAGCCAAGTTTGGGTCTGACATAGCCGAAATCATTTCCTCTAAGGTGGTCTGCATGGCCAAGAGGTCTTCAAAAGCTGTCAGGCACAGGTCCCAAAGTGAGCCTTCGTTGATAAAAACGGCTTCTTGCGGTAAATAACCAATGCTCAGGTCATTTGCACGCTGAACAGACCCACGATTCGGGAAATCCAATCCAATTAGGATTCGTAAAAGCGTCGTCTTACCGACCCCATTGGGACCAACAATGGCAATGCGGGCATTTTGAGGGATGGAACATGAAATCCCTTCAAAAATGTCCTTGGCACCAAAGGATTTTGCAAGATTTGTGGCTGTAATCACTGACATCGTCTAATAATTTCCGTTTTTATAAATCAAATAATATCTGCTGATTATCCTACCACTTAATCCATTGAGTTTGCCACATGGTAGAATTTCTGATATGAAACAACAATACAAACGATTGATCATTTGGTTAGGCCTGGCAATTTCAGCCGTTTTCCTCTATTTTGCTTTTAGAAAAATTAATTATCAAGAACTTTGGCAAACCCTCAAACAAACCCGGTGGATTTGGCTCTTGCCCGGGTTGGCGGTGTATTTTTTGGCCGTGGTAATCCGCTCCTGGCGATGGCAATATTTGTTAAAACCCTTAAAAAAGGTGTCCATTACCACCCTCTTCCCCATCGTGAACATTGGTTATATGGGCAATAATGTCTTCCCCTTGCGCATGGGCGAAGTGCTGCGTGCAGTCGTGCTTAAAAGGCGGGAGGACGTAGCTATTTCTGGCAGCCTGGCGACAATTGTGGTGGAACGCATTTTTGATGCCGTGGTTGTGGTGGGCTTTGTTTTACTCAACCTGGGACGCTTGGCTGGTGTGAGTGCATTTTCACAACTGAGCGGGTTAGCCACCTGGGCTGTGATCATTTTTTTGGCAGGATTAACAATTTTTATCCTCATTGCGATGTTCCCCAAACCGGCCACTAACCTGATCCATGGGGTGCTTGGGCGTTTACTGCCCGAACGCTTCCGCCAATCCATCTTCAACATTATCGATAAATTCTTAGAGGGATTAATGAGTTTGCGCTCGCCAAAAGATGCGGTGATGATCTTGGTAACATCCATCCTGATCTGGCTCTTGGAAACCGGTTTGTATTGGAGTGTGAACCAGGCCCTCGGATTAGGTTTGGATTTTGGCCAGTTGATGCTCCTCAACGGTGTGGTAAATCTGGTCTTGCTCATCCCTGCAGCCCCTGGCGGACTGGGTACCTTTGACGCAGCCGGCCGGGCTGTGCTCGAAGCCTTTACCATCGCCGCTGAACCCGCCTTAGGGTATACCCTGGTGCTGCGCATTGCCCTTTGGGTGCCCATCACCCTGGTTGGTGCCATTTATTTTGTGCGCGAAGGGCTAAAGTGGACCACGGACGTGGGTGAAATGGAAGCGCAAGCTGATAGGGTTGATCCAGACAATAAGGAAGGTAATCACAATGAACCTTGATGAAAAAAGCCCCGTAGCAGTTATTGGTGCTGGCATTGGCGGTCTTTCCGCAGCCTACGACCTTGCCCAAGCAGGTCGCCAGGTCACAATTTATGAAGCTTCAGATCACGTCGGCGGCTTAGCTGCCGGTTTCAAGGAACCCCATTGGGATTGGAGCGTTGAGCGTTTTTATCACCATTGGTTCCAAACCGATCAACACATCCTCGGTCTGATCGATGAGTTGGGTTGGCGAGACCAGGTTTTATTCCCAAAACCAGTAACGGTGATGTATCACAAGGGTAAATTCTATCCCTTTGATTCCATCCCTGCCGCCCTGATGTATCCCGGCTTGGGATGGGGCATTAATAAAATTCGCTTTGGGTTGGTTGGCTTATATTTGCGCTTTACAAAAAACTGGCAAGCCTTAGAAAAAACAACCGTCGATGCCTGGATGCGCAAATGGGCCGGTGATAAAGTCTACGAACAAATGTGGGAACCCATGATGATTGGCAAGTTTGGTGAGGAATATGCCAAAGTTGTCAATATGGCTTGGATGTGGGCTCGCTTGCACGTGCGCACCACCCGCCTGGGCTCTTTCAAGGGTGGTTTTCAGGCTTTTGCCGATCAATTTGCAGAGCGCTTGCGCCAGATGGGTGTCAACATCCTGCTCAATTCACGCATTAAAATAATCCAACCCGAACCTGACGGTCAAATTTCCCTAACAACAGAGGACGACCAACGGCATCTATTTGACCAGGCTATTGCAACGACCTCGCCGGGTTTGCTCGCTTACCTGGCACCAGGACTGTCGAAATCATATCTCAATGGACTGCTCTCATTGGAAAGCATGGGGGCGGTCGTGATGATCCTCTCCCTTAAACACCAGCTTTCTAAAGAGGGCTATTATTGGTATAACATTCCCAAAGCGGCAGGCTTCCCGTTCCTTTCCCTGGTTGAGCACACCAATTTCTTACCATCAGAGCATTATGGCGGTGACCACATCCTCTACATTGGGGACTACCTTCCACAGGATCATAAGAATTTCGACTTAAGCAAGGAAGACCTTGAGGCGCTTTTCATCCCGCACCTTAAAAAATTCAACCCCGCCTTCGAGGGAGATTGGGTCAAGAAAACCTGGCTGTTCCGAACCAAGTATGCCCAACCTGTGCCCCTTGTCAATCACTCAAAAAACATCCCAGCTATTCGTACACCTATCCCTGGGCTGTATTTTGCCAGCATGAGTCAAGTTTATCCCTGGGATCGAGGGACAAATTTTGCGGTCGAAATCGGTCGGCGTGCTGCAAAGATGATGATTGAAGACCAAAAACCCTGATTCCAAATTTCGAATCTTATTTTCGAACATATGACCATTTTCACCCAAATTAGAACATACGTCCGACCCGTAATTATCGCAAAAAATATTTATTTTTAGCTTTTTACCCTATATATGGGGGTATTTACGGTTATCAACTGCTAAATTGGGGTGGTTCCCAAGTTCATTTCGGACATTTAATTCTTATGAAATGAATCATATTTTTTAAGGTTCGGGAGTCTTAAAGATTCAGGTTTTTTTAGTAAAAAAGCGTCAATTTCGCTTGAGACTCCTTCGGATATCGGTTAAAATCCTTTATACAAAAGCGAGCGGGCGACTATTCTTTCACCAGTTGAAAGTACAAATGATAGTCAATGAAGACCGCCACTGAATCCCTACTGACAGTGGCGTTTTTTTTATCAGAAAAAATAGCGGTCGTCAAAAAACATCGCAGCGCACGAAAGAGAGAAAAATAAATGAATGCAGAACATGCCTGGCAAGCCACACTTGGTCAACTTCAACTTGAAATGTCAAAAGCATCCTTTGACACATGGGTCAGTAGCGCAGAATACCTGAGTTACGATGAAGATACAGGCAGTTTTGAAATTGGTGTGAAAAATGCTTACGCTCGTGATTGGATCGATGATCGCTTAAGTGCAAAAATTGGACGAATTCTCACCGGCATGCTGGGGAACCCGGTCACCACACAGATCAAAGTAGGGTCTGGCAATACCTCAACCCCAGCAATGGAAAAAGACCAAGCCGCTCAGAACTTTGTTCAAGACATCAATGAAAATTCGACCATCAATGGTCGCTATCGATTTGACAATTTTGTGGTTGGCTCAGACAATCGTTTAGCCCACGCCGCTTGTATGGCCGTGGCTGAAAACCCCGCCCGTGCCTATAACCCCTTGTTCCTTTATGGGGGTGTGGGGCTGGGAAAGACGCATTTATTGCATGCCATTGGCAATGCTTGCCTGCCAGCGAACCTCAACGTGTTGTATGTCTCCTCTGAAGAGTTTACCAACGACTTAATCAATGCCATTCGAACCCACACTACCCCCGCCTTTCGTGAAAAGTATCGCCAGGTGGATGTCTTACTGATCGATGACATTCAATTTATCGCTGGGAAGGAATCAACCCAGGAAGAATTCTTCCATACATTCAACACCCTGCACGGTCAAGATAAGCAATTGGTCATCTCTTCCGATCGCTCCCCAAAAGCCTTGGTGACACTGGAAGAACGTTTACGCTCGCGCTTTGAGTGGGGTTTAACCGCGGATATCCAACCCCCAGACGTGGAAACTCGGTTGGCGATCTTGCGGACAAAAGCAGAGCGAGCCGGCCGTCAGGTGCCCGCGGACATCCTGGATATGATCGCTCGTCAGGTGCAATCGAATATCCGAGAATTGGAAGGTGCACTCAACCGTGTTTTAGCCTATTCGGATCTGAGCGGCATTCCCCTGACCCTTGATCTGGCGCAAAATGCCCTGGCTGATTTTTTGCCCCAAGACGTCGAATTACAGCCTGATGATGTGTTAGATGCTGTTTCAAATGCTTTTGGGATCACAAATGCCCGGCTTCTAGGGCGTGAACGATCTCGGGAGGTGGCCTTACCGCGCCAGATTGCCATGTACTTACTGCGTGAGGAAGGCGGCATCTCACTGCCCAAGATTGGGGAATTTATCGGTGGACGTGACCACACAACCGTCATCTATGCATGCGATAAGGTCAATGATTTGATGGAAACCGATGAGAGGCTGCGCCGACAGGTTTTGAAAATTCGCGAGCAATTATACAGCCGTGTCAGCGTGATGGTGTAATTCGCATATCGTTTTGTTAAACGTAGATCAGGTATGGTTGCGTCAGCAACCTACCTGACTCTTTTAAAAGAATGTGTCTGATTCCCCCTTGCAACTAAAATGTTTTAATATTTTCCAACCTAAAAAAATATTTTTGTCACGTAGGCTTCGCCATACATGACTTACATTTTATGACATTGGCGCCATGCCACCCCAACTCTTGCCCGCTTTTGCTTCTGTATCGAGTGGAATCGACAATTCGTAAGCGTTTTCCATCACCGATTGCACCAGGGCAGTGGTTTCCTCTAATTCCGCCTCAGGCACTTCAAAGATCAATTCGTCATGCACCTGCAGCAACATTTTTGCCTTTAGGCCTGCTTTTTCAATCTCGCCTGGCAATTGCAGCATCGCCTTCTTGATGATGTCAGCGGCTGTCCCCTGGATGGGGGCATTGATGGCCTCTCGCTCCTCTCGTTGACGGATGGTATACCCGGCACCTTCTTTCAAGTTCGGGAAATATCGCCGACGGCCCAATAAGGTTTCCACATAGCCCATTTCAGCAGCATCTGCCCTGATAGCATCCAGGTAGCGCTTCACACCCGGGAATTCCTTGAAATAAGCTTCAATAAAATTCTCTGACTCAGCCAAGGTAAGATCCGTCGCATTGGTCAAACCATACGCGCTCATCCCATAAATCAGCCCAAAGTTGATCGCCTTTGCATGGCGGCGCATCTGAGGCGTTACATCCTTCAATTCAATCCCATTGACCGCTGCTGCTGTGGTGGCATGAATATCCTGACCAGCCCTAAAAGCCGCTAGCATCGCTTCATCCTCAGACATATGGGCAACAATGCGCAGTTCAATCTGCGAGTAATCGATTGCCAGTAAGGTCCAGCCATCCTGGGCAACGAACCCATTGCGCACCCGCCGACCAATCTCAGTGCGGGTGGGGATGTTCTGTAAATTCGGATCGGAGGAGGCAATCCGTCCGGTAACCGTCCCCGTCTGGTTGAAGGAGGTGTGCACCCGACCCGTATCCGGGTTAATTTGCTGCGGCAGTGAATCCACATACGTCGAACGCAATTTTTCCAGCTCGCGATATTCAAGCACCCATTCAATCACAGTGTGCTGCCCCGCCATCGCTTCCAACACAGATGCCGCCGTTGAGTAATAACCAGAGGCTGTTTTACGGGCGCGGTCTGGCGGCTCTAGCCCAAGTGTCTCAAACAAGGCTTGAGAAAGTTGTTGGGTTGAATTGAGGTTAAATTCATAACCAACTTCCGTCTGGATATCCGACTCAATTTCGCCTAAACGAGATTCGAGTTCTTGAGAAAAATTCTTAAAGAATTCCTTATCCAGTAGTATGCCAGCTTGCTCCATCGCTGCTAAAATCGGGATGAGGGGCATTTCCATCGTCTTGAAGAGTGCTTCGGCGTGCTGCTCTTTGAGCTCTTCCAATAATTCTGGGATCAATCGCAAACACATAACGGCATCGGCGGCGGCATAGCCAGCAGCGTCTTGAATGGCAACCTGATCCATGGTTTTTTGGCCCTTGCCCTTGCCAATCAAAGCCTCAATATGGGTCATATCGTAACCCAGGCGAACCCAAGCCAAATTCTTCAAACCTAAATTTCGGGAAGCAGGGTTGATCAGCCATTCAGCGATCATCGTGTCAAAGGTCAAGGGTGAAACAGTCAGCCCAGCACGTTTGAGCACGAGGTAATCATATTTGAGGTTATGTCCCGCCTTCCCAATGTTGGGGTTCGTCATCGGGTCTGCCAAGGCTTCAAGCACTTCTTCAATCGGTAGTTGTTGAGCTTTTTGGTGACCAACAGGGATATAGTATCCCTGGTCCGGTCTCACAGCCAATGAAATGCCGACCAATTTAGCCCGCATGACATCCGTATCCGTTGTTTCTGTATCAAATGCAATCATATCAGCGTCATTCAACCTCTTTACGAGATCTTGGAGCTTTTTAGAAGTGTCCACGATGATGGTTTGAATATCACTGATTACCTCATTTTCGGAGTCTTCCGAGCTTTTTTGCTCAAATAGACCCATTTGTGACCCTTGCGGCATAAGGGGCTTTATCCTCCCAACCAAGGCGTTCAATTGTTCCGTTAGGGAACGAAATTCCAATTCACGGAATAAATCCTCGACCGCTTGAGGGTTAAACCGGTCGATCCTCGCTTGTTCTAAATCGAGTTTGATATCCAAATCAGTGACAATGCGGGCAAGTCTCTGACTGAGATAAGCCACTTCTCGACTGCCCTCAAGGGCGGATTTAGCGCGACCGCTGATTTCATCCAAATGCTCAAAAATACCGTCCAGGGTACCATATTTGCTGAGTAGTGTTGTGGCGGTTTTCTCACCAACGCCTTTAACCCCCGGGATGTTGTCTGAGGAATCGCCGCACAAGGCTTTAAAATCGACTACTTTCGATGGTGGGACACCTAATTTCTTGGTCACATCCTCGGGGAAGTAGTCCTTGGCATCAGAAAGATGGCTGCCCGCCAGGTTGACCACCACTTGATCGGTCACCAATTGAAGCAGGTCTTTATCACCCGTGACAATTTTTACCCCTAAACCTTGCTCCTCTGCTGCCCAACGGGCGACGCTGCCGAGGACATCATCGGCTTCGTAATTTTCAAGCTCAAGGCGGGGAATATTAAAGGCGTCCACAATTTCACGCATGCGTTCAACTTGTCTGCGTAAATCATCGGGCATCTTTGCCCGGGTACCCTTGTAATCCTCATAGATTTCATGGCGAAAAGTTTTCCCTTTATCAAAAACAACCGCCAAATAATCGGGGTGCTCTTGTTCAAAAATTCGCAGAAGAATACTGCTAAAACCATAGACACCAGCAGTTGTCTCGCCGCTGCTGGTTTGAAATGCATTCGTTCGCGTGCCGCCTGCGGTGAGGGCAAAATAGGCGCGATAGGCTAAACCATGACCGTCAAGCAAATACAAAATGGGAGGCATACACAGTCCTTTATTCTATTGGAAGTGGATTGTCTTATTCATTTTAACCTACACCTGATTGAAAACAAAGGATGACTGGGTGGTCATCTAAAAAGTTTATCTCTTTAGATCCTTTGGTGATTTCGTGATGGTTGATTATTTCCTCGTTAAATAACGAAAGAAGTAAATTTGACAAAAGAAAAGAGGCTGCCAAATATAAAAAGCAGCCTCTGTAATCGCTCCGGTTGATAGGCGCTTTACTCTTTAATATCCTTAATGATGTCTTGGATGCGTTCCATCACATCATCGGTCAATTTTTCTTTGATTTCGACCGCTTTCATGTTTTCTTCCACTTGTGAAACCCGGCTAGCACCGGTAATAACCGTGCTGACGTTCGGGTTCTTTAAAAGCCATGCTAAGGACATTTGTGCCATGGTGACGTTGAGTTCTTCAGCGACCTCTGCCAGTTTACGAGTCACATCGAGTTTGCCCTCATCTTTCACACGATCCTTGACCCATTCAAAGGCTTTTAGGCTCGCACGACTGCCTTCGGGAATTTCGCCCTCGTTGTATTTACCAGTCAACAAACCGCCATACAAAGGGCTCCATGTGGTTGTGCCATAACCTAATTCTTTATATAAGGGTGCGTATTCTTCCTCGAAGCGTCTGCGGTGGAACATGTTATATTGCGGTTGTTCCATGGATGGTGGGCGCAAACTGTTGCGACGGGCAAAATCGGTGGCGCGCATAATCTCGGCAGCCGACCACTCTGAAGTGCCCCAATAAAAAGCCTTACCTTCACGGATGACCTGGTTGAAAGCGAAGACAGTCTCTTCAATGGGTGTCTCGGGATCTGGTCGGTGGGCAAAAACAAAATCAACATACTCGAGTTGCAAACGTTTCAAAGCATTGTTGACCCCTTCGATAATGTGTTTATAAGAAAGCCCTCTGTCATTAGGACCATTGCCGCCCCAGAATATCTTGGTTGAAATGAGATAATCTTTTCTCGCCCAACCCAGTTCCTTGAGCGCTTTCCCCATGATCAGCTCAGCTTGTCCGCTGGCATAAGCCTCAGCATTATCAAAGAAATTTACGCCAGCATCATAGGCTGCCGCCATAATTTCCTTGGCTTCCTCAAGACCAAATTGATTGCCATAGGTAACCCATGCACCCAGGGATAACTCGGACACCTTTACACCAGCTTTACCTAAGTGTCTATACTCCATTAATCCTCCTTCTTTCTTAAAAATATTGAATTTCTAGATAACTTTTTTATTTTGCTTGATTATACGCGAACAAGGTCATTCTCACCAAATTTTGTAGCAGGAACGGGTCAAAAATTCGCTTTAGCCAATCCTTCCCACTCAAATTATGATATAACTATTTAAAACGAGGACATGGGTCAACCGCATCAGTTTGACCTCTGTGCCATTATTTGTAATTTTACAAAGGTTAGGACAATCTCATGACTGACGTAGTTACCCTGGGTGAATTGTTAATTGATTTTGTACCAACTGTTTCCGGTGTCACACTGATTGAGGCACCGGCTTTTAAAAAGGCAGCTGGCGGTGCACCCGCCAATGTGGCAGCAGGCTTGGCGAAATTAGGAGCCTCCTGCAGCTTCTTTGGCAAAGTGGGTGATGATGCCTTCGGGCATTTTCTCAAACAAACCCTTGATGAGGTCGGTGTAGACACCACCAGCTTGGTCTTTTCAACCCAGGCGCGCACGGCGCTGGCATTTGTTTCCCTGACTGCGGAGGGGGAAAGAGAGTTCATGTTCTACCGTCATCCCAGCGCAGATATGCTTTACAGCCCTGAAGAAGTCAATTATCAGCAACTTAAAACCGCCAAAATTTTTCATTTTGGGTCGATCAGCCTGATTAGTGAACCCTCACGCAGCGCAACCCTGGCAGCCGTCACAACAGCAAGAGAAAATAGCATTTTTGTCTCCTATGATCCCAACCTGCGTCTGGCGCTTTGGCCCGATGCTGCCGCTGCAAAATCAGGCATGATGAGCGTGTGGGACACTGCAGACCTGATCAAAGTCAGCGGCGATGAGCTGGAATTCTTGACGGGGTTGTCCAATATAGAAGATGCCGTCAAATCCCTGTGGACGGAAAACTTGCGCTTGATGGTTGTGACCCTCGGAAAAACGGGATGCGCTTACTTTACAGCAAATTTTCAAGGTGAGGTGGCTGGATTTCAGGTGGCTCCTGTGGACACCACCGGGGCAGGTGATGGTTTCGTTGCCGGCCTGCTCAAGGGATTGCTTACCTATCCACAAGCCTGGCATGATGAGGAACAACTAAGAAAAGCTTGCCGCCTCGCCAATGCTGTCGGTGCTCTCACCACGACATCCCGGGGCGCTATTCCTGCGCTGCCAAGTCTCGAACAAGTCAACGCATTTTTAGCATCATAAATAGGATATCCCAAGTAAGGAAGGGTAAAAATGCCAAAACCTAACCACCAATTTGACCTTGAAAAAGAAGCACGCCTGACCTTAGCGCGCTTACAACCGCGGTTGGAAAGTTCTTTCCAGGACTTTGCAGATGGACATCCAGACCAATGGGCTTTATTTTTAAGCCGTTTGGAGGAAAATTTCACCAAGCTGTTTGAAATTTTATTGCATCTTTATCAGGAACAATATGATTTTTTCTTTCATCTCGAATCCTTACTGCACATTATCGCTCAGTCTTTTATTGATCGATCTGATTCGCTGAAAGATTTGGATAAATTGCGCGAAGGACATCCCCTCTGGTTTCAAGATCACAAGATGTTGGGTGGTGTGTGTTACGTCGACCTTTTTGCCGGGAATTTATCGGGCATCAAAGACAAAATTCCATATTTTAAAGAATTAGGGCTAACTTATCTGCACTTGATGCCTCTTTTCCGCTCGCCCGAAGGGGAAAATGATGGCGGCTATGCCATTAGCAGCTACCGTGAGGTGCACCCCGATCTTGGCACAATGGCACAACTGCGCGAACTAGCTGATGAATTGCGCGAAGAGGGAATCAGCCTGGTGCTCGATTTTGTCTTCAACCACACCTCCAATGAACATGAATGGGCTTTGAAAGCCCGCTCGGGCGACGAAAAATACGAGAAATATTACCGAATATATGCTGACCGCACAATGCCCGATGCTTACGAGAAAAATTTAAGAGAAATTTTCCCGGACGAACATCCGGGCGCCTTCACCTATTTCGAAGACATCGAAAAATGGGTCTGGACGACCTTTCACAGCAACCAATGGGATCTGAATTACGCCAACCCCGAGGTTTTCAACCGCATGGCCGGGGAAATGCTGTTTCTGGCTAATCAAGGGGTAGAGGTCTTACGCCTGGATGCGGTGGCTTTCATTTGGAAGACCCTGGGCACCAGTTGTGAAAACCTACCTGAAGCCCATATGATCATCCAAGCCTATAACGCTATCACCCGAATCGCAGCCCCTTCTCTCCTCTTCAAGTCAGAAGCAATTGTTCACCCCGATGAAGTGGCAAAATATATTGATTTTGAAGAATGCCAAATCTCCTATAACCCCTTGCTGATGGCTTTATTATGGAACTCATTAGCCACGCGAGAGGTAAATCTTCTGCAATATTCCATGGCACACCGTTTTGAAATCCCACAGACATGTGCCTGGGTCAACTATGTCCGTTGTCATGACGACATTGGCTGGACCTTCTCCGATGAAGATGCAGCCAGTCTAGACATAAACGCCTTTTACCACCGGCAGTTTTTAAATGATTTTTACACCGGACGCTTTGAGGGCAGTTTTGCCCGGGGATTAACATTTCAGGAGAACCCCAAGACCGGCGATGCCCGTATCTCTGGCACCTGCGCTTCTCTTGCTGGGCTGGAAAAAGCCCTCAAACAAGAGACTGACGTAGAAGTTGCCCTTGCAGTCCAAAGGATTTTATTGATTCACAATATCATCCTCTCCATCGGAGGCATTCCCTTGATCTACCTGGGGGATGAAATTGGGGTGCTCAATAATTACGAATACCGCAATGACCCTGCCAAAGTCGATGACAGCCGCTGGGTCCACCGACCGGCAGCAGATCCAGAACGGTATGCCAAGCGCAAAGATGAGGAAACCATCCCCGGTAAGATTTATCAAGGGCTACAACATCTTATTCAACTCCGGAAGACGACGCCAGCGCTAGGAGGTGAGTCCCCAGATTTCATTCGAACAGGAAATCCCCATGTGTTCGGTTTCATTCGACGGTCTGCAGATGAACATGTCTTGTTTTTGAGCAATTTTAGCGACAACCCCCAAGCGATTGCTGGCAATACCCTCCGAATTTATGGATTGGGGTATGAATTTGAAGACCTGGTCAGTGGGAAAACCTTTGGCGTTGAAGAGGATTTACTACTTAACCCCTGTCAATTTGTATGGCTGCAAGTTAAGGCTTGATGATCTAGATTTTTTAACTGTCGAAGATGAGAATTACGGCCGCCAAGCGGGGTAATAATCCATCGCTGGGTCATCGGTTAACTGTATCAGATTAGCGCCGGGAAACGTCATCATGTAGATATCCGAAACCCGATCAAAAAACCAATAGTCAAAGGCTAACCAAACACCATCCGGCGACACATCCACGTTGTCCAGCAAGGGAATGTAATCCTGCTGACTGGCGGGGATCACCGGGTATTCCTCATCTTTGCCGATATCCTTCAAGCGCATGCCAAACACTTGCTTAGAAGGGCTGCCTTCCCCTAAGGACTGACTGAATAAGATGATATCCTCTTTTGCATACCATTCTGGTTCAGTGTTATCAACTGGTCCAGAGAATGAAAATTGAACCGGGTTTTGCCCATCGGCATCCATCAACCAAATTTGTCCGGCTGGATTATCCCTGGTAAAAACAATTTGCTTTCCATCAGGAGACCAACTCGGATCATATTCCTGGTAACCACCATTGGATAACCTGACCATAGAAAAATCCGCTACATTGATTTTCATCAATTGCATTCGATCATTGATCAAAGAGGTATAGGCAATCCATTGACCGTCAGGGGACCAAGCGGGGTCAAAATCCCCTTCCAGGGATACCGGCAATGGGGTTATCAAGCGATTATTCACATCGATGATAAACAGGCTCGAACCAGCATAGCGCGTCCGCTTATACTGACAGGGTGACGTGAACACGATTTGGGCACCATCAGGTGACCAATCCGGCTGACAAGCCCCATCAGCAAGGTCAGTTAAGGGGGTTAAGTCACCATCAGATACATCCAACAGCCATATTTGGGGATCGCCAGACCGCTCAGATACAAAGGCCAGCACGCCAGAACCACCACCGACAGACGTTGGGGTGGGTGTCAGATCTTCTAAACCCGAACTATCATTCGTTGGGATTATTTCTGTAGCAATGGTTGCCACCGCAGTTTCCGATGGCAAGGGCGCTTGGTTTGTATTGGTTGGAATTGTAAACATCGTCTCCGTCGGTTTGACGGTGATCGTGGGTTTCTGTGTAAAAAAATTGTCGCGAATCTGAGGCCAAACAACTGCTGCGGTCAGGGTAATGCCCAGTAAAATGAGGCTGATCACCGCGACAACCCAAACCGGTTTCACCGTTTTCGTCCAATTCCTGATCGAGCTCACCAACCGTTGAACCATATTTTTCTGCGTGTCAACATCGGTACCGCTCTCCTGGAGCGCTTTTCTACTCAGCGGTGTAATATTTAAATGATCACTGGTCCAATTCTCAACCGGGATTGATCGGCGCGCTTGGATCAACGCCTCTTTAAAATCCTCAGCCGACTGCCAACGGTCTTCAAATCGCAATTCTAATGCCTTATCAATCGCCTTGATGGTTTTTTTGGAAACCTGCTTATTATAAGTCGTTAATGGCGTCAATTCTTCTTTGCCTGTGATGCGTGCCAGGCTATCCTCGGGCAGGTAGCCGGCCAGGGCTGAATACAATGTAGCACCCAGGGAGTAAATATCCGAGCGATGGTCGGTCGGGGCTGGCCCATACTGTTCAGGTGGGGAATAACCAGGGGTCATCGCCCGGGCGGCTGTGGTTGTAACCTCCCGACCGCCTAATTGCTTGACCAATCCGAAATCAACCAAGACAATTTCACCCTGCGGTGTAATTTTGATGTTGCCGGGCTTAATATCACGATGGGTAATTGGAGGATCTTGAGAATGCAGATACACCAGCGCATCGCAAATTGAGATGCCGATGTACAGCGCTTCGATTTCGGAGATGTGACCTTCGCGGGTCATCCATTGCCGAAGATCATATCCCTCAATATAATCCATCACAAGGTATTGACCGACCTGGTCAATAACAAAATAATCAAAAACCCTTGGCAAATTGGGATGTCGTAAACTGGCTAAAATTTTCGCTTCACGCTGGAATTGGCGAGCATAATCTTCTGTTAAAAAAGAATTTTCTTTGACGGCGACCACAACATCAAGGTTTTCATCAATGGCACGATAAACAGCCCCCATGCCACCCTGCCCCAGAACACTTTCGATGCGATAACGCTCTTTTAAAAGAAAATCTTTTTCCAATGTCATAGTGTGCTTTAGGATTTTGAATTTTAACCTTCTTCTATTTTATCCTAATAATAGCTTAATAGTTGAAAGGTGCTTATTGTACTGCAGCTTGTTTTTCTATCACCAGCTTTGTTGCACTTACATATTGAACCAAAGTGCTTTTTCAGTTGAAATGCCCCACTATTTTCTATCAAAGATAATTAACCATTAAAAAATCCCCATCATCACAATGATGATGAAGATTTCGTTCATCGCTTACTCTGATTAAGCCTAATGATCGTGGTGGTGTTCTTTCTCATATTCTACAGCTTCTGCTTTTGTCTTGTGAACCACACCATCGGGATGCTCTGGGGGGGTGTACACTGTATAAAGTTTCAAAGCTTTATCGGGGGAGGTATTGACCACATTGTGCTTGGTGCCCGCAGGGATAACTACCGCCGATCCATCCTTCAATTCATATTCAACATCATCGAGAATGGCTTTACCTGTTCCACCTTCAATTCGAATAAACTGATCTATGTCGCCATGGGTTTCCAAACCAATATCCTCACCCACACCTATGGACATCACAACCAGCTGACTGTGGGGTCCGGTGTATAGAACTTCACGGAAGAATTCATTTTCCTCTGTCTTTTTCTCAATATCTACGTGATAACCTGTCATGCTTTTCTCCTGTCATTGTGTCTAATAAAAAATGTGTTTTTAATACCTATAATTTTATTATAGCCTTTGAATCTCAAATATTTATTAATATTATTGACTTATTCACTAACAAGAATTAAAAATTGACTTCCTTTGGCTATTTTTTTTTGATGTTGGCATAACCTAGTAAATCCGAAGAATACATTAAAAAATCTCATATAATATGAATGGTTTGGTCCTCTTCAAGGTACAATTAAACCCTTAGATTATAGGTTCACGTGTAATCGTGATTTTTTAAAATTACTATAGGTTGAACAAAGCCAAGACATGTTCGAGTGAAAGTACCCAAGTAATGCAAATTGATATCCGTTCAACAGTCCTGACATTGTCAATGATCGTAGGGGTCACGGCAGTTGTGCTGTTAATTTTGGGTATTAACCAACTTCGCCGCAGTAAAGGCGTCCCTTTTTATCAAAAGCGGCATAGTCGGATGGTCCGGGGTTGGCGCTTGGTCCTGATTGCTGGCCTGCTGATTCCCCTCACCTGGGTGATTCTTAATTACTCTGAACCCTTGGTTTATAATTTTATTTCCCCTTCACCGACGATTACCCTGACGCCGACGATCACCATCACGCCTTCCATCACCCTCACACCCACCATCACCCTGACGCCGACAATTACCAACACACCTTCGGTCACCAACACACCCAGCATGCCGTCCGCGGTTGAAAATGAATTCGAGGGGGAGATCACACCCAATCCAGAAGCGGTGTTCAGCCCCATTCAATTTGCACAGGATGTCGATGATGCGATCCAACCCATCGACCCAGCGGTTGAATTTGAAAACCCTGTTGGTCATCTCTATGGCACCTTCAGCTACAACAATATGGTGGTAGGGTCCCAATGGAGTGCCCTTTGGTATCGCGATGGGGGACTGGTTCACTATGAGACCATTCCCTGGAACGCTGGCTCAGGCGGTTATGGTTATACGGATTGGGAACCCGCCAGTGACCAATGGTTGCCAGGTGCGTATGAGGTGCAGTTATTTGTGGGTACAGAATGGAAACAATCAGGCTATTTCACGGTGATAGGTGAACCACCCACGCCGACCATCACCACCTCACCAACGCAAACGGCAACGGCCACCCTGCGAGCGACACAAACCGTTCCAGCAACCCCCACTCAAACCCAATGGCCAACCCTCACGCCAACTATAACAAACACCCCTTGGCGATCGCGCACACCCAGCCCAACCGACACCGGAAATTAGAACCCGAGTTTATCATTTGACCAAATTTTGGCCATTTTTACGGGTAAATTTACGTTTTTCGGGACACTAGCCGGTCATCTTGGGTGAGCTATAATTGATGTATGGCGTTCATCCGGAAAGTTAAAACTACAAGTGGGGCAACAGCAGTTCAGATCGCCCATAAACAAAAAGGAAAGATTGTCAAAATTATTCACATTGGCAGCGCTCATACTGAGGAAGAACTACACATTCTTCTAGACTTAGCTCATAAACAATTACAAGAAAATCAATTGGAGTTATTCCCAGAACCGCTTTCCTCGCTTCGAGTAGGGATCAAAAGTTCCTTTTCAATGCTATTATTTGAAACTCTCAAACAGCAATATGACAGACTTGGATTTTCAAAACTGGAAGATGAGATATTTGAACTTCTATGTATTGCCCGGATAGTAGAACCCACATCAAAACTCGATAGCCTGAGGGTATTGGCGGATTTGGGAGTAGGTCAAATAAATCAGAACAAGCTGTACCGTTGTTTGGCGAAAGCTTCAACCCTAAATTATCGGAAGCAGATCAGCCAAGCTTGTTTTGATCATGTCAAAAAACATGGCCTTTCCCTCCTGTTGTACGATGTCACGACATTGTTTTTTCAGGTTGATGAAGCAGATGAATATCGAAAGCCAGGGCTGAGTAAGGAACGCCGATTGGAGCCCCAGATCATAATTGGTCTATTAGTCGATAAAAATGGTTTTCCATTGGGATTACATAGCTTTGAGGGCAATAAAGCCGAAACCAAGACCCTGTTACCGGTTATAGAAGCTTTTCAGGCTCAACATAAGCTCTCCAATGTTACTATTGTGGCTGATGCAGCCATGCTTAGCGCAACCAACCTCGAAGCCCTAACAAAAGCTGGCTACACTTTCATTGTTGGGTCCAGACTTCATAAAGTTCCTTATGCTATTGCCGAATATCAGAAGAATGGTGAATTGAGCGATCAGCAGATTGTTACAATGCATCAGGATGATTACCGGGTAATCTATCAGTATCGGGCCAAACGAGCATCATTGGATCTCCGCAACATAGAGAAGCAAGTTTCAAAAGCGATGAAAGCCATTAATGGTCAAATACCGGCCAGCAGACTGAAATTTGTGAGCGTAAGCCAAAAGAGTAAACAACTCAACCAGAAATTGATCGACAAGGCTAAGGCTCTCGCGGGTATCAAGGGGTATGTCACTAATCTGGATATCCCAGATGAGGAAGTGATTGCTTACTACCATCAACTATTTCAGATCGAAGCGACTTTCCGCATGGCCAAATCAGATCTGAGAGCTAGGCCAATCTATCATCGAAAGCGAGATTCTATTGAGGTGCATCTGACAATTGTTTTGGCAGCTTTGGCAATCAGCAGAAGAATTGAGCATCAGACCGGCATCAGTATCAAGCAGTTCGTAAAAAATCTTCGTCCAATCCGATCTGGGATAATAACCATCAATGGAAAAGAGATATTGGCTGAACCTGAAGTTCCAGAATCAGTTAGAGAATTACTAATTCGCCTTTCTTCAGGACACTAGTTTGATAAACTCAGGGGAAATTAGAACAACCCCCTAAACGGCTTAAAACGGCTGTGGTTTCTGCCGATTTTGGAATGCAACCGCCACCTGGGCGGCTATTTTTGCATTGTGACGCAGTAGGGCAATATTGGCTGAAAGGCTCTCACCCTCGGTGAGCTGACTGATACGCCCCAAGAGGAAGGGCGTCATCGATGAACCGTGAATGCCTGCGGTTGTTGCCTCTTCAAGGGTTGTTTGGATGGCGGATTCGACCACCTCAGCAGGCAGGGCATACGCTGCCGGCGGCGAAACAACAAGTAAGATCGCCGACCGCAACCCCGCCCCCCAGGAAGACAAGGCGATCTGGACAACCTCCTCGGGGCTCTCCACCCGTTGATCGACCGGCAAACCACTTTCCCGTGAGTAAAAAGCTGGAAATCCATCGGTTTGGTACCCGATCACCGGTACGCCCTGGGTTTCGAGCACTTCAAGGGTCGCTGGCAGATCCAGGATCGATTTCGCCCCAGCACAAACCACAATCATCGGTGTATTCCCAAGTTGTTGAAGATCAGCTGAAATATCAAAAGGCTGCCCGCGATGCACACCACCAATGCCACCGGTGGCAAAAACACGGATGCCGACCTGCGACGCGGCAAACAGGGTCGCCGCCACCGTGGTACCGCCGCTCCACGCTTTAGCAATAGCAGGGCCGAAATCGCGCAGGCTGATTTTGTGCACGTCATCCAAGTTAGCCAGGGTCTCCACCTCTGAATCGGTCATACCCACCTGAATTTTGCCCTCAAATAAGGCAATCGTGGCTGGCAGAGCGCCGTTTTCCCGCACGATAGCCTCCATACCCCTGGCAAGGTTGAGGTTCTCGGGGCGCGGCAGGCCGTGGGTGATCACCGCTGATTCGAGGGCAACCACCGGCGCGCCAATTTGGCGGGCTTGCACTAATTCTTTGGATAAAACAAAGCTGTTGGGCAGTTGATTGAACACGATGGTTAGGTCCTCTCTGTACAATGATTTTCCAATTGTCTTCTTGCTACAAAATGATAATTGATTTTTGAAAAAAGCTTGTCTAATGGCGAGTCCAAAGGTACCAGCTATTTTAGATCAGTCATCTGAATGCCTCCGGGATTCTCAATTAAAGAGAAAAACTTTATTAATCACCTGTAACCCACATATTTTCACCATCGGTGCTGATATGCACAACAGATTGGTCAAGGGTGTGAGCTACTGGATAATTCGCTAACAGCCCTAATAATTCATCTTCCCCGACAAGGGGCAAATCCGCTGGTTTGAGGGGTAACAAGATCACCGCTGGAGACCAAAGGTTGATTCTTGAAAGGGACAAGCCCTCTGGTGTAATGCCATCGGGCAAGAGCAGCACGTCCGGTGCGCTGGGAGCTGCCAGCCATTCACCGCCAATTTTCCCTGTAGGCAGCAGTGCACTGAAATTTTGCCATTCCAGCCACAGCAAAGCGCCCTTCTCTCCGACCCACAGCGTCCTCAATGTAGCCCCCTCACCGAGTTCAATGGATTGGGCCACCTCTAATGGCGCCATAGGCACCTTTTGTTCCAAGAAGTGACTATAAATTGACCGGGTTGATTGATTCATTTCGACATCCAAACCCCATAAGGTCATTTCAATTGGCGTGGTCGCAATCGTGCCGGGTAAAGCCATCAAATCATCCTGGGCTGCGCTTCCAAGGATCAAAATATCGATTTTTTGGTCACCTGTTGGCAGCCTCTCGCCAAGTTTCTGACGGAGCTGCGATTGACTGGGTCCGCCACCAATCAGCACAGCCTGACCGGTGGGGGTTTGAATCAACACAGTGCCGTCGGAATCCAACAAGGTCAGATGCAGATTGCCATCAGGATGGGTGAGGGCAAGATTCCAGACAAAAATGACCAAACTAAATAATAAGAGCAAAACCGCTTGGGGTGAGAATAACCGCACTGCAAGGTTTTTTTGCTGCTCTCTGGGCAATAAGGTCAACACAAACAATAGGGCATAGAAGACGACCAACCACAGGGCATTAAAATCTGGCAAAACCCAATCGCCCCCAGGCAATGCTCCCAACCAGGTGGCCATGCGGATTGTATAACGCACAAAGGGAAGGGTTAAGAAGGCGAAGATCTGTCCTAACCCTGGTAAAATTAACCCAAAAAACAAACTTAACCCGCCCAAGATCATCACCAAGGATTGGGGTGGCAAAATCAATGGGTTAGCAATGAGTGTCAACCATGAGACCCCACCGAAATGGTAGGCGACAATCGGCAATGTCATCACCTGCGCTGCCAGCGTAAAAAGGAAGAATTCACTGAGCGGCCCAATCAGCTTATGGGCGCCCTCCTCAGGCAGCCAACGCGTCATCCATTGGATGCATTTTTCTTCTAAAGGCTGTGCGTAAAGCACCAAACCCAAGGTGGCTGCTAAGGATAGCTGGAAGCCAATATCCCAGGGGATGTTCGGGTTAATGAGCATCATCCCGAAGGAGGCAAGCCCTAAACTATTGAGCCCGTTTTGCTGACGACCAAAGAGCCCACCAAAGACCCCCAAGGACCCCATGATCGCCGCCCGGACCACGGCTGCATCCGCCCCCACCAGGATCGTATACCCCAAAATCGCCCCCAACGCCGTCAGCGTCCCCCATTTTCGACCTAAAAGTCGTGTGAAAACGGCGGTGAAAAAGCCAGCCAAAATAGCCATGTTGAACCCTGAAATGGCAATAATGTGGGTTGTACCCGTCCGGCGGAATGCTTCTTGAATTTCTTCGGAAAGTCCCCGATCCCTTCCGAGTAGAATTCCTGCCAGTAAGTCGGATTCGGGCGAAGGGAACAACTGGTGCAAGGTAGCATAACTGCGATCGCTAAGATCATACAGAAAGGATCGGATGGGATTGCCCAAACCCGATTGAAGTCGTTCAACGCGGGCATAAGATACCAGGCCATAGATCCCCTTGCGGGCTAAATAATCCTCATAGGAAAATTTGCCGCTCTCATAGGGCGTTTTAAGTTCTCCCACTACCCTGAGCTGATCCCCATATGCCCACTGCTTGCCCACATCAGCTTGCACAAGGACCCTACCCGAAATTTCTTCAGGGGCAACCGGTTGAATAGTTTCATCCATGAGGGTGAGGGATTCAACCTCCAGGGTTAAATTTGTCTGCGTATCACGATAATCGGGTGGATGGACAACCTGCCCTATCAACTGGACTGCACCGCGATCCTTGTAATACCCCACATGTCTTTCGTTGATCTCGGGTTGTGAAACCGTGTAGCGCCAGGCACCCAAGAACAAAACCCCCAGCAAAATAACCCCTGGCAAACGCCAGTCCGATCTCGTCCACTTTTTCAAACGATAGGTGAAAGTCCATGACTTCGGAAAAATCAACGTGAATAACCAGGCAGTGAGGCATAGTACCAACCCCAATAACCAAAGCCAACCGGGCCAAGCGAGCAAATCCGCACTGATGATCCCCAAAGTGCAAGCAAGTGCCATCCAAAAAAAGGGGAGAAAACCTTTAAAAGGTGAACGGGGCCTGGTATTCTTCGTTGAGGGCTCCTGCATGGGCATGACCTCCCGAATTCTGGTTTAATTTTATCAAAATATTAAAACTCGCGTGATAAAATTATTTTATTATCGACAGGTTTTCTGTTATTTACATCATCAAATTTATTTAAAGGAGATTCATTATGAAAAAGAATATGAGCACTCTGGATCGGGCACTTCGCGTTGTCATTGTTGTCCTGATCGCAATTTTATACTTCACGGACGTCATCACTGGCACCTGGGCAATAATTTTGCTCATTTTGTCAGGGGTATTGCTAATTACCAGTATCCTCGGTGTTTGCCCCCTGTATATGCTCTTTGGGATCTCTACCCGCAAGTAATCAACACACCATAATTTAAATCAAAAAGGGGCTGTCCTAAAAGTTAGGAGGATCCCTATGCAAAGAAATAGCCACGCCTGCGCTCCTCCACAAAGATAACCCACCCACAGCCCATCCCTAAAGGAAGGGGCGTTAAAGTAGAACTATTCTGAACAATCAAATAAACAGGCAAGGCATAAACTGCTAATGTCAAAAAAATTCAAACATTATAAAAATAAAAGGGCTGTCCCTTTGCTTTTGGGACAGCCTATAAAATTTTAAAAGCGATCTTCAAATTCTAATACTCATGATGACGATTATTTAATATCGCCAACATTTTGGCGTGAATGATGGGGTTAGCGCACAAAATGCTGACCGGTGGGGTCATAAAGTCTGCTTCACCATTAATATCTGTCACCAAGCCCCCTGCTTCGCTGACCATCAGACTGGCTGCACCCACATCCCATTGGAAAATTTCAACCGACCAAAACCCATCCAGCCGACCTGCTGCCACATAAGCGATATCCAAAGCCGCTGACCCCATCCGCCGGACGGTCTGTGAGGATCGATTCAGACGCGTAAAATTATTTAAATTATCACCAGGCGTGCCCTCCAAATCGCGAGGGAATCCGGTTGCCAGCAGACATTCAATCAAATCAGTTTTATCGGCAACCCGGATCGGCTGATCGTTGAGGCTTGCACCCTGCCCACGTTCAGCACAAAAACATTCATCCCGATTGGGATCGTAAACCACCCCGAGGGTCATCACGCCCTTGTATGCATAGCCAATGGAAACGCAATAGATTGGAATGCCATGAGCATAATTTATGGTGCCGTCCAGGGGATCGATAAACCATTTATGATCCGCTTCTCCCCCCAATTCACCTGATTCTTCAGCATTGATGGCATGCTCGGGGAAAGCCTTCCGAATGGTCTCAATAAGGTAGGCTTCGGAGGCATGATCTGCACTCGTCACCAGGTCTTTTCGACTTTTATGTTGAATTAAAAAGTCACGCGCGGCTTGTTTTAACAATATGCCACCTGCGTGATAGGCCATTTCTTTTACAAAATCCAGGGTAGGTTCCATAATTTCCTTTTTAACAATTGAAGCGTCCTTGACAAGTCTCAATTTTAGCATATTTCAAAAATTAACAAGTTTTTCAGGCCAGTTCCCTAAATTTCACCCGAATTCGTCAAATATCTGATGTAAAATAAGGATAATATTGCATCAATAACACCATACATTGTTTGAGTAGTTCGAGGGTTAATAACCACCCGTTAGAGAAGGGTTCCCTGCTATGCCCGAAAAGAAATCATTGCCCCGGTTTGCGGTTTTACAACTCTCCGGTTGCGCCGGATGTGAGGTATCACTGCTCAACGCCACCGAATGGGTTGAGAAATATAAGTTGGTCTATATGCCCCTGGTCGTATCCACCCATGCTGTGCCGGAAGATACAGAGATCCTGCTGGTCAGTGGTGGCGTGCGAAATGATGAGGATGTATATAATTTGCGGCGCGCCGCTGCGATCGTCAACCGTGTTATCGCGGTTGGCACCTGTGCCATCTCTGGTGGTGTCAGCAACCTGGGTGACCGGGACGATGTCCGCGAAATCTTCACCGCCCAGGCATCTCGCCATCACTTGCCGCACCTGCTACCCAAAAGCCACCCCATCGATAACTTTGTAAATGTTGACCTTTACCTCCCAGGTTGCCCCCCAACGCCCGAACTTTTCATGGCAGCACTGACTGGTCCCGAAGACTTTGAGGCTGCCAGTATTGTCTGTGCGGAATGTGGACGAAAAAAACTAACGGACATGCGCCCCAAACATCTGCTCGGTTTTCAACAAGGGGAGGTGGACCCTGATATTTGCTTAATCAACCAGGGCTACCTGTGCGTGGGATCGTCCACCCGGGGTGGTTGTCGTGCCATTTGCACCCGCCCAGGACATCCTTGCGTTGGCTGCCGTGGTCCATCCAATGCCTACATCGAGAAAGGTTCCCAGGTTTGGTTTGATCGGGTTCAAAAAGTCTTTGAGCGCATGACGGATATTCCACCAGAAGAAATTAACAAAGCCCTGCACTCACCGCAACTTTCACTGTTCCTGTTCCAATTCACCGATTATATGGGTAACGATCGGAAACCCCGACCCAAAGAAAAGATACTTTAAGATGACAACACTCAGATTCCCCCTCAGTCGAATTGAAGGACACGCTCGCGTTGAAATAGAAGTTGAAGAAGGTGAGGTTGTTTCAGCGCAATTCCAGGCGATCGAAATGCGCGGTTTCCGTTATTTTGTGTTAGGCACACCGGCGGAACAAATGCCGGTCATTGTGCCCCGCATTTGTGGAGTCTGCTCGACAGCCCACCACGTGGCTTCCGTAAAAGCGCTGGAGGATGCCTTCGACGTTCAACCGCCCCGGCTGGCTTGTGAAATTCGCGAATTGCTCTTGTTGGGTCAACTCATCCAAAACCAAGCGACTTCCCTGTTCATCTTCACCATGCCGGACCGGGTTGGTGCCAGCAGCATTTTCCACATTGATGAGGATGAAGTGGACCCAGAAACCCAAATGACCCTTGCACAGCGTGCGTTAAGGGTTCGCCAAATCGGCACAAAACTAATCACCTTGGCAGGTGGTCAGTTTATCCACCCCATCAAAGCCATTATTGGCGGCGTCACCAGTGGTATCAAAAGAGAAAAAGCGGATGTATTATTAGCTGAAATGGAGAAATTGCTCCCCGATGTGTGTGCCCTTTTCGATGACTATTGGGACATGTCCATGGCGTTACGAGAGCGGATTGGGACCTGGGGGGATGATCAACCCGCCTTTTACATCGCCTCAACAGGCACCAACGACCTGCACCTCAACAGCAAAGAAATTCGCGTTTTAGGCCCTGATGGCAATGAACGAGCAAGCTTCCCGCCGCATCTTTTCCGCACCTATCTGACCTATGAGGAAACCCCCTACAGTTACGCTGGACAATCCAGTTACCAGGGCGAGGTTTTAAGAGCAAACAGCCTGGCCCGCATCAACCTGGCGCACGCCTTGGGGACTCCCCTGGCTGATGATTACTTGGAAAAATTTTCCCACGCTTTTGGAAAGCCTGCCCACCCCATCCTTTTATTCGATCTGTGTCGTGGCATTGAATTGGTGTATGCTTTTGAACGGGCGATTGAGATGTTGCAAAGGGATTTGGATTATGAGGATACCGATGTACCTTACACCCCCAAAGACGGTGAGGGCTATGGCCTGGTGGAAGCTCCCAGAGGACCCCTGATCCACCATTATACGATCAAGGACGGCCTCATCGAGGATGCGGAATTTATCATCCCAACGGTTCACAACATGCTCGCCATTGAACGAGCGCTCAAGGTTGCGGGAAAACGATACATCACACACGACAAAATCAACCTGGAACTGGAGAAGGCGGTTGGAAGGGTCGTACGGGCGTTTGACCCATGCATCGCCTGTGCAACACAGTAAGCATCATAAAAGAACAAATGAAAATTTCTCTTGTAAACACAATAGGAGCTTTAGTTGTCTTATCCATTTGATCTCTGGGCCAAACGTAAAACATTTCAATCTTCCGTAGAATAATTCTCGTTCTCCACACTCATCGTGATTTATTAAATTGGGAATGCCACCTTCAATTTTCTCAAGAAACAACCAAGTTTAATATAAACCGTTCCAAGGCTATCTTATATGAATACACCCCATAAATTCATCGATTATCTTCAAAAACTCCTCCCGTAAATAGGTACGCACTCCAGGAAGGATAGTTTCGGGTACTTAAATCGTGTATTAAAAAAATAACTTTTTGTTAAACCCTTATTCTAAGGGGATTTCTATAAAAATATTATCATTATCTGGCCAACTTAGTGAATAAGCGCCAAATGTAAGAAGCAAATCTCCAGGGCTCACTTTAAAGCCAAGAAACAAATTTCCCGGAACTTGTCCAAAATAGCTTACTCGATAACAACCCCTATTTATTCCAGCGACTGGACATAATTTTACGTTCTCTGATGCTATCTTCAATTCTTCTCCATTTATTCCATCATTGAAATATATGACAAGCCAACGGTAACCTTCGGGTGGGGGGGTTAAAAGATCCTCTCCGAAAACTACTTCCCTAATTTTTATAGATCCGAATGGTGTTGAAATTTTTGGGTATTTCGACGAACAGCCAGTTAGAATAGAAGTAATGATTATCATCATAATTATGATTAGTCTGGTGCGCCTATTTTGCATAAGTATTCCTCCCAAAATACTAACAATTAATTCATAAAATATTTATACAAGAAAAAATAATCTATGTCAAGAGAGTGTTGAAAAACAAGTCATTAATTGACGGAAATCGCCATTTATGATTCAATTAAGTTCATCTGAGAATAGCGAGGTCAAAATGGCGAAAAAAAGATACATCAACACCCGAGAGCAATCTTTCTTTGGCAATTATATCTATGATCAAGTAGTACCAGAGGATCATTTTCTTCGATTGCTAAATCAACTGATCAAGTGGGATCAATTTACAAAGCGGCTAATTGAGTTGTACCATGGTGGTGGAGAGTATGGCAGGCCGCCTTTCAACCCGACGCAAGTCTTGAAGATGTGCCTCTTGGCTTACTTTTACAATCTCTCCGATCGTCAGGTTGAGGTTTACGTCAATGAAAATCTTCCTGCAAAGTATTTTGTGGGTTTAGGTTTAGATCAAAAAGCACCAGATCATTCAACCCTGACCGTCTTTCGGAATAGGCTCATCCGACAAGGGGATCTACGTGTGTTTGAGATCTTATTGAAGGAAATTGTTCAATTAGCGTTGACATCCGGTATTCAATTTGGGAGTATCCAGGTTATTGATAGTGTCCATAGTGAAGCCAATGTCAACACATCAAAAGATAAGGGGCGAATAGATGATGGCAAGGGTCCACATGATCCGGATGCCAAATGGGGTGTTAAGGGAAAACAAAAGGTGAAAGATCAAAACGGTCATGATGTTGATCAAGTCAAGTACTTCTTTGGCTATAAGGGGCACGTGAGCATGAATGCAGAGAGTAATCTCATCACTAGCTTGAAAGTGACGTCTGGCGAGGTGTATGATGGCCATCATTTTTGTTCACTGGTTGATCAGGATATGGCACAGAACATACCTGCTGACATTTATTCTGCAGATAAAGGTTACGATGACGGAAACAATCATTTCTATTTACAGCATCTAGACCTTCAATCTGCCATATGTCTCAAAGACATTCGTACGAAAAAGAAGGATGCGAACAAAGAAGTGTGGATAGAGATGATCCAAACACCAGCCTACAAATTGGGTCGCAAAGAGCGCTATAAGATTGAGCGCAAGTTTGGTGAAGCCAAACAAGGGCATGGTTTGGGGAGATGTCGTTACCTTGGTTTGCTGAAATTTGGGGTCCAAGCTTTCTTTACGGCAATCGTGTTGAACCTCAAGCGGATGGTCAAGTTGTTGACAGGTGTTGGTCTAAAGACACGTGGTGCTCTTACATATTGACCTAGGGTGAAGTGTCTATAATCGTTGAAATACCCCTAAAAGGAGGTATATGAACAGAATTTTAGTGTAAAAAAGTGCCTCATTTGTAGATATTAATGTCTCTTTTTTACCTTTTTTTTTAATTGGTTAAGTTATTTATTCTATTTTTTTGTTTTTATTCAACGGTCTCTGTCAATTCTTTTGCCAAATCACAAGCAGATGTAAAAAAAATGAATAGGTGAAAGTAAATGTATTGATAAATATGATGAATAGGATCAAGATCAATCACTTATATTTTTAATATCTTACAATGAGCTATATATTTTAAGAATTGTTTTAGACCATCACTATAGATGGATCAATGATTCTAACTGTTACTCACCATTCAAACATTACTTATACCCCAATCTAATGCAGAGCGGCGAGCCATCAATCATCACCAGGAACTGGCCGTATTGATAGGCATTCAGCTGCTGGATCATCATCCACTCCAGGAAGACACTAAACAATACATCAAAGCATAATTCTGATACCCTGGAGTTGTTCCGCCTTATAGCATGCTACAAACAGAGCAGGATTAGGATTAAAGTTAATAGTTTGAGAGCCAGGAATGCAGGTTGAATCATAGTGTGAGTTTTTCTGATGGCCAACGTTGCTTGTAAACCTCATCTCTCAATATCATGAGTTTGATCTTGGCGTTGACGGATATCGCTAAGATGATTATAAACGAATTAGTACTTCAGGCGGGAAAAATTCCTTTTGAATAAGTTCAGGCTTTCTAATAACTTGTGTTTGCTAGTGTAAAACTGAATAATATATGTCCAACCGTAATACAACCCATAGGCGATATACAGCCCCCAGATGTGCTACAGTTTCTAGGCCAGCGCAAATCCTAGGTAGATCAAGGTCCGCGTCTACTATACCGATCACCGCACACTGATCATCGAACACCACATCTCTGTGGCGCAACTGATTGTCGTTCCTGTTATGACACCGGAACTGAACCGGGTGCCTTACGGCAAACTGCAGGAAACTGATCGTTCAGATACGGGAGGTATCAACTAAAAATCTTGACTGGCTGGAGGAATAAGTTGAGACGCTAGCGTATCTTATGCGTTACAAGATAGGTTTAGCAAAATCTCAATTTCGTTAATGAATGCAATCTTGTCAGTCTAACTTCTCTTTTTCGTGTGCAACTCCTTACCTCAGATTTATTTCCGAACATCATCAATGTTTTCAGATCCGTTTTCTGAGGCAAGGTCGATTTGGCATTCGTAATAGGTTATCTTTTCCTGCCCCATTTAAGAAATTTTTTAAGTCTTTCAATACCCATTTTCCATGACCCTAAATAAATCGTGATCAAATTACCTTCAATTTTGTAAATAGACTTAATAGCATATAACGCTATACCCAATACTATGAGTGAAATGAGTATTGTTTGATAATCAAAGTGAATATCAAAATCTCTACTACCTATGAGATGAATCATAGGTAGTAGCAACAATATAATGAGTAATAAGTGTGTGCACACCAAACCAACAAAAAATAAAAGGAAGTCCAGAATTCCCCTCAAGATCATCCAAAGTACTTTTCTTAATCCATTAATATATTCCTTGAAAGTAACTTCCCCTAAAATTGGCAAAAGCAAAGAACCAACCAGAACGGCGAGTGGTATAACTATAAATAAACCAACAAAAATCATCTCACCTTCATATTTTCCAAAAAAAGGTCCAAAAACCAAAGCCAAACCATAGTAACCAAGAAAGGCTGTTATTCCATAGATCAAATACGCAACAATTCTTTTAGGAAAATTCTTCATATTATCCACCTTTCAATCAATTCATTTATAGCGAAATTTCACGTAAACATAAATATTATATCAAAATTCCACGTTGACATTACTTAAACAATATTTTCATCAAAACCTGATGTGTAATTTTGCTAAACAGTCACATTCCTCACATGTTTTTATCAGTTAGTCAAATTATTTGCCGATAATTTCTCAAAAAAGGGCAATCTAGTGTTTTTAGAACGGAGCGATCCAGTTTTTTCATGCGATCTCATCATTCGATTATAATGGAAAAACAAACTGGGATTTCTTGTTCGATTATTAGGCCAGGCATTTTTCATACACATCTCTAAATGGATATTTTACAGGAAGCTTCATCACCACATATCTTGCCGTTCTGATGATCTTTGCGGCTAGAAAAAAAATATTTTAAAAGGAATGTCTTGATTTGTTGCCTGTATTCTAAAATGTGCAGAGAATCAAACTTAAACAGTAAGAACAGATACTAGGCAAGCATCATCATTTAGAATATGGCCTCATTTGCCCAGAACGAGTTCAGTAATAGATGTCCAGCCGCCGCCATGTCATACTTGGCTTCCTTGATGTAATTTTCGGCATTGCAGCGTTTTTCGTACGCAACAACCACTTTTTCTGAAGCCGTCTCAGTATTGGTTAAAAAGTAGAAATATTCGAAATCGCTACCTTCCAGAAAAGATAATTGTGCCCTGTCTTTTGCTGGTTTCAATACGCGGGATACAACAAATCTCCTGTCTTTATCCTAGGCGTCCAGTTTTGTAAAAAGCTCAGTTGTTTCTTTGCCTTCTTCACCTTTAATGAATGAAATGTTTGGCGCTGTAACTTGAGAGTAAACCGTTGGATATTCTTTCCCCTTGATCAAATACTGGCAACTGGATAATTCGATGATTTCAATAAAATCGTCATCGAAATACCCGCTGTCCATGCGGAATATGATTTCCAAATCATCCGTTTTGATCTGCGCAACGATTTCTTTGATCAATTCAGCTGCACCGTTTTCGGTATACGTGTTGCCGCTGCGCAGATACCCAGTGATAAATGCTTTAAATTCATCGCAGAAGGCAAACTGGATATTGTAACAGTTTTTCCCAGGCTTTTTGGGATTGTATCATTTGACAGCGCCCTCCTGATGGCCTTCCATGTTGATCACACTACTGTCAATATCGATGGTGATGGACTTTCGCTTGTTCTTTCTCAACAGCCTATTAAAGACTTTTAAGTTGATCTCTCGCAGCACATGGGTGGTTTTCTGGTTGAAATTCCCCAGAAACCTTGATACCGTTTCAGGCTCTTTGATCGAAATGGCAAATTCATTGATCAAGGGATCGCCCTGTAGTATTTTCACTCGCTCCAATTTATCAATTCCAATGAAGTTACCTCACAGCATGGTTTTGATGTGGTTCATTTTGATTTTGTTGGTGGATGCATTCTCAAAAACCAGATTGTGATCAATCAGGTCAAAAACCCCATTCTTGTTGGTGTGTTCCAACATTAGAACCAAACCGGCATTGGAGGTAAGATTTCTGGCTGATAATTCGATTTTATTTATCACGGCAACATCCTAACGGTTCAATTTTTTCTCTTCAAAATTTTAACATGTTAACTCATTTGACGGTTCTGATTCACCCAATGGATGAAAAATAAGTCCTGATGATAAATTCTTAAATATCTCAAAAGGGGGTTAAAAGCGATGTTATGACTGTAAATCAATGAATATTATGCGCGAATTGCAATATTTATTTTTTATGAGTAAAATTTTGAATAATAATCATTCTTTGATGGGTTTGGCGACGTAGAAAGGGGGTTAAAATGTGCTTGAAAAACCTCGATAATTTTAATAAATTCCTCCGGCAAATAGGTGCGCGCCTTAGCAGCGATGGGTTCAGGTACCCTGCCATAAAAGGCCTCCGCAATCCCACCGGTAATGCAGGCGATGGTGTCGCTATCCCCGCCCAGGGAAATCGCTTTGCGGATAGCATCCTCATAATCCTCCGATTCAAAAAAGGCGATCATCGCTTCCGGCACAGAGCCCTGGCAAGACACATCAAACCGATAGCTCGGTCTGATCGCATCCAGGGTGCGATCCAGGTCATAGCCAAAACGTTCAACGATCTCTTTCCGAATGGCGTCCTTTGGCTGACCCTGCCGGGCTAAAAAAACCGCCAAAGCCGTCGATTGCGCGCCTTTAACCCCTTCTGGATGATTATGGGTCACCACCGCGCTGGCTTTTGCTTCTTTAAGCACCTCATCCACACTATCAAAGGCAAACCCAACAGGGCTGACCCGCATTGCAGAGCCATTGCCCCAACTATCATAGGGATGTGGGTTCTTTGCATATATCCAACCCTTAAAATTTCCACCATACCCCCTGTGAGGATAACGTCGACTGAAATCCCGGTAGTGTTTCACATAGTCGTTATCCGTCATCAAGGCTTTGGCCGTAGCAACCGTCAATACGGTGTCATCTGTAAAAAATCCTTTGGCCGAGAAAAAATCAAAATCTGTTGTTTTAATGTTGTGCCACTCGTAAACAGAACCAACAATATCACCTACAACGGCACCCAGCATGTTTCCTCCCAATATGTATCTCGTTGACAAATAATCTTTCCGAATCAGTCTTTGTTTAGGAAAGAGATCACGGCATTAATATTTTCTTGCCAAGCCAAAAAACTGAAAACCAGCTGCTTCCCAGCGCTCTTTCTCCCAACCGCGGACCGCATCAAACACCAATCTTGCCCCCGTTTGTTCCCGGATCGCCTGGGGATTGAGATCTTTAAATTGATCGTGGGCAACAGCCAAAACTAGAACATCAGCGTCCTTTAGGGCCTCATCCAGATTCAGCACCTGATTTATGCCAGGCAAACCCGCATTTGAATGAAGCGGCTCAAAAGCCTTTACCCCTGCGCCCAACTCGATCAATCGATGGGCTAATCTTACTGCAGGGCTTTCACGCAAATCGTCCACGTTGGGTTTAAAGGCCAACCCCAAGAATGCAACCTTTTTCCCTTTGAGGTCCCCAAGGGTCCCTCTGATCAAACCAGCCACAAAAGCCGATTGTTCGTCATTGATTTCACGAGCTTTTTTGGTCAATTGGGCATCTTCAGGTGCAGCCTCAACCAAAAACCAGGGGTCCACCCCAATGCAATGCCCGCCCACTCCCAACCCGGGCTTTAAAATCTCAACCCGGGGATGAAGGTTGGCAATTTCGATAGCTTCCCAAACATCCACACCAAAATCCTGTGCCAAGCGCGAGAACTCATTGGCAATGGCGATATTGATATCCCGGGATGTGTTTTCCATCAATTTTACCAACTCAGCAGTGGTCGCATCGGTCAAGATGATCTCACCCGTCACAATCAGACGGTACAGGTCACGTCCGGCTTCAGCGGATGCATGGTTGACACCCCCAATCACGCGGGCGTTATTGACCAATTCCCGCAGGATCTGCCCGGGTAAAACCCGTTCCGGAGAATACGCCAGTAAAAAGTCTTCGCCGGCTTTCAAGCCCGTTTTTTCCAAAATGGGGGCGACGATATCGGTCGTCGTTCGAGGGGGTGAGGTTGACTCCAGGATGACGAGATTCCCCGGTTGAAGATGAGGCACAATCGACTCCGTCGCAGAGATAACTGCCCGTAAATCTGCCCGTTTATCCTCATAAAATGGGGTAGGAACCGCGATAATAAAAGCATCTGAAAGGACAACCTCAGTAGAAACTTTCAAACGCCCGCTATTGACAGCGTCTAAAAATAATCCGCGCAAGCCTGGTTCAAAGATATGCAACTGGCCAGAGCGTAGTACTTCAATAATATCGGTGTTGATGTCCATGCCGCTGACCTGCAATCCCTTGCTGGCAAAGACACTGGCAGTTGGTAGACCAATATAACCCATTCCAATAACACATAACGATTTAATGTTCAAAATGTCATTTCCCTTGTTAAATTTTTTTTGTAAAAACCGAGATTTAGAGGCCTTCCCCTTTGAGGATCACCCACACCGTCTTGATGATGATGTATAAATCCAACCAAATCGACCAGTTGCTGATGTAATACTCATCAAGCTGCAAACGCTCTTTGAACAGGGTTGAATTGCGCCCCATCACCTGCCACCAACCCGTTAAGCCGGGTCGGACCTTTAGAATTATCTTTGCCGTGTCTCCCATCACAGGTAGCTCACTGGGCATGTAACTTCGCGGGCCGATCAAATTCATATCGCCTTTGACGACGTTGAACAATTGTGGCAATTCATCCAAGCTGTAACGGCGTAAAAACTTTCCCACCCGTGTAATCCGGGGGTCGTTAGCTAACTTGTGATACTTATCATATTCCAAGGCAGCTTCTGGGTCATTTTCGAGCAATTCTTCTAATTTTTCTTCGGCATCATTAAACATCGTTCGGAATTTGATGCTGTCAAAGGTTTCCCCATCTTTCCCCAACCGCTTCTGCGTATAAAAGATGGGGCCTTTTGTGTCCAAACGGATCAAGAGCGCCAAGATCAAAAAAACAGGCCAGGTGACCAATAACAGCAGCATGGTCAGGAACATATCGATGATGCGTTTAACCGTCTTCTCCCGTTGATTGAGCAAATGATAATTGGTTTCAATCACCAGGGTGCCATGCAAGTCAATGGTTCGCACCCATAAAGAACCAAAAGAAGCCGTATCCATCACAAAAAGGATATTGGGAAACACATCCCGCATCCAGGTAAACTCACTGGCGATATCCTTCCCGATCGGATTTGTAAATACCACGTGCTTGATACCTGTTTGGGCAACAATATCCTTTAAGTCATCCTTTGTTTCAACCGCTGGCACGTCGTTGATGGGCGCCTTGGAACGAAAATTGGGATCAAAATAAAAAACAGGTCGAAAGCCCAACCGACGACTTTCGATCATTTTAATGATGACCGGTTCCACATTGTCTTCAGAGCCCACCACAACCAAGGGAACACCCCACCAATCAAACCTCGAAAAACGGTTGCGCAAGGCAAAACGGCCCAACATCATAAAAAGGGCTGAAAATATCCATGTAAAAATAAAGATCGATCGAGAATAGGCTAAGCCAAGTTGCTGCAAGAAAAGAAAAACGCCTAAAAATACCGTTGCTAAGGAGACCACATAAATGATTTTTTGCATTTCATGGACAGCAGCCAGTCCAAAACCCGGGTACAAGCCATTTAACCAAGCCAAGAATATATTAAAGATGATGAAAAACAGCATGCCGTTGAGAATCACGCGCCAATTAATCACGCCGCCCAATATCGGCAAGAGGAGGTAGCGAATCCCTGCAGAAAATACCACCGCCAGGCCGATCATCAGGATGTCATTAACCACCAGCAGAAGATTAACAACCGGGCTACGGCTTTCAGATAGGGTCGTTTGAATTTTTGTTTTGGGCAAATTATTCATAGGAGGTCGATTTTTACCAAGTTTAAACCCGAGGGGGAGCTTAATTATTCATGCTACCGGGTTATTTTACCTCGATATTTAATAAACATTTTAATGGCACTGGAAATATGCGCAAAACTTGCCTTGCTAAAGGGTTTATTGCGGCCTGCCGCAATATGGACGTGATAGGCTTTGGCTTGTGGGATGTAACAGACTTTCCATCCTCTGCGCCACATTCGCGCGCAAAGGTCTTCATCCTCAAAATACATAAAGAACCGCTCATCGAACAAACCAACTTGATCTAAGGCAGCCTTACGCAACAATAAAACAGCCCCGGTGATCCAATCCACTTCCGTTGGCTCTGAAAATTGGGTGTCTTGCATTAAGTAGCGGTCAATTGCCGGTATGCCCTTAAAAATGGCGTCCAGATGCAAAATTCGCAGGACCAGCACAAAAAAGGTCGCAAAACGCCGTCGGTTGGGTTGAACCGAGCCATCAGGGTTCATCAGCAGCGGACCTACAATGCCAATTTCGGGATATGTTTCCATTGTGCTGAGCAGAGACTCAACCATACCCGGCAAACAAACCACATCGGGGTTGAGCAGTAAGTAAAAATCATAATTGGGGTAGGATTGAATAAACCGATTAATGTTCTCTGCAAAGCCCCTGGGCTGCTTATTTGGGATCACCGCAACCAATGGGAAATTTTCTGTGAGCCACGTGGTGGTGGCTTGATCAACCACGTTGTTAATCACAAAACTCTCAAAATCGATTCCCTGCGCTGAGGAAAAGAGCGATTCGATGGTTTTCTGGATCATCTCACCGTGATTATGGTTAATTGTGACGAGTGCAAGTTTGGTCATCGCATCCTGTGGCCCTATGGAATAAAACACCTGCACCATGGCAACAAGGTAATCTTCTTGTCAAACATCGCGGGTGTGATTCAAATTCTACCATAGCGAAGAAAACGCTTATTTGGGTTTTTTAATTGATGGATATCCGCCAAGGTTTTATCGCTCGCCGCGCACTTCAGCTTGTAGTTGAGCATAAAAATCGCACAGATAACGGTGGCGTGCTTCAGCCAGTTTTTTACCGGTATTGGTGAGCAATCGGTCTTTCACCCGGGTGAGCTTGAATAGAAATTCATGATATGAGGAATGGGGCTCCCCCCCTTCTTTTTGACCTGTTTCAATGAAATTTTCAGAAGGTTCTGCATAAATAGGTTCACCGTTCAAAGCAGCGTAGGCAATAGTGCGGGCAGCGCCAATCGCGCCCAACACATCTAATTTGTCCGCATCAAACAGGACTTTAGCTTCTAAGGTCACCGGCGTTTCTGCCTTGTTCCGAAAACGATGGGCGCGGATGCAATGCTGCACCGCTTCAATTTTTTCAGTCGGCCACCCTTTTTCGGTCAACACCTCACCGGCAAATATGGCTGAAGCCTCGTGATGTTCTGAACGGCCATTGTTTTCACCGCCTGGTGCACTGCCGCGAGAATCATGCAGCAAAGCTGCCGCTCGAACGATCGCCAAATCTGCCCCTTCAGCAGCGCCTATCCGTTCAGCCATGCGATAAACCCTCAAGACATGTCCAAAATCGTGCACCGGATCGAGGTCAGTCATCCACGCCTGAGCTTCATCAATGCTAATTGCTTCCATCGCAATTTTATTCCTTCCAAACCTGCATCATAGCAGGGGTAAATTTATGAAACCAAGAAAATGCCCCAAAATTAGCAGGATTAATCCGGCGGCCAAAACGATGCGGATCACCTTCCAGACATAGCGTAAAAAGAAGCGCAGCACATAAATACCGCCGAAAATGACGATCACTGCGACAACGATCAGAACGATGTTTTCAAAGTTAAATGTCATAACATACCGTGGTCAGAGAAATATTGTCAGGATCAGGTTACCTGACGGGGTAAACCCTACCTTGTTTCACCACAGTAGATACAAGATTGGTGCCAAAACGATAACCCAGGTGTTGATAATCCGCCTCTGATAGGATCAGCAGATCTGCTTTTTTACCCACCTCGACAGAACCAATCCGATCCGCCTGGTTGATAGCCGCTGCGGCGTTAATCGTTGCGGCTGCAATGGCCTGGTTGGGGGTTAAGCCCATTTTCCGACAGGCCAGCGCGATCATAAACTGCATCGACTCGCACCAGGACGTGCCCGGGTTTGTGTCCGTTGCCAAGGCAAGGATCCCATCCGCGTCTAATATTTTTTGGGCAGGGGTGAATTCGGATTCATTCAAGCCAAAAGGCGTACCAGGCAGGGAAACGGCTACCGTATTCGACTTACCCAAGGCTAAAATATCCGCATCGGAGGTTTTTACCAAATGATCCGCCGAAGCAGCGCCCAATTCAGCAGCTAAGGCTGCACCCCCTAAATTTTCAAATTCATCCGCATGAATTTTCAGAGGGAAACCTAAATTGCGGGCGGTTTCAAGGATCCGACGGGATTGTGCCAAGCTGAAGGCACCTTTTTCACAAAACACATCCACAAAGGGCAGGGGGCGGTCACTTTGGTTTGATTGCCACCATTGGTACAGCGCCGGCAGCATTTCCTTACAAATCAAATCAACAAACGCATCTGTCCGCCCACGAAATTCCGGTGGGACAGCATGGGCAGCCAAGAATGTTGGCACTAAGCTTAGCGGTCCTTTAGCATCCAGTTCAAGGATAGCCTGTAATTGCTTCAATTCGGAGTCATAGGTCAGTCCATAGCCTGTTTTCACTTCCATCGTAGTGGTGCCGTAGGCAAGTGCCACGTCAGCTCTGGCGGTCGTTTGAGCAATGAGGTCCGTCATTGATGCGGTTCGGGTTGCCTTCACGGTCGACAAAATGCCACCACCAGCCTCAAGGATTTCCATATAGGTCTTCCCTTGCAAGCGCATGGTAAACTCAGCCGCTCGATCGCCAGCCCAAAGAAGGTGCGTATGGGGGTCAACAAAACCAGGCATCACCACACGGCCGTCAGCGTCGAGAATTTGCACATCAGGGTGCTGTTGGAGTAGGGCACTGGTTTCACCAATGTCAAGAACCAGACCATCAGCCATGAGCACAGCGCCGTTGGGAATGATCCCCAGTTCGCCAAGGTTTTGGCCGCGTTGGGGGCCACCCGCCAAGGTGAGCAGTTGCGAAGCGTTGATAATTAAAGTTTTCTGTTCGTCAGGGTTCATCATCATTTCTCTATTATACCAACGGCCAGGGATAAACCCGTCTATCTTCAGGGGGCAGGGGAAAGTAACCCTCATCCAGCAAAGCTGCTGCCCGATGGCGGAGGGCTGTTATTTCACCAACAGTTATATAATCTTGTAACGCTAATTTGATCGCACCGCCAGCCATTAACTGGGCATGCAATTGCGCAATATCTTCTAATAATTGGCTTGGGATGGGGTCCCCTGCGCAATCCCACACAACCGTCCTTAATTTTTCTTCCACATGGAAACAGAGGCCGTGATCAATCAGCCATAATTTTCCGTCAGGATCGATTAACAGATGTCCCGCTTTGCGATCTGCATTATTGATCAGCAGATCAAAAGCCGTGATCTTCGGTAATTGATCTCGGTAAATATCAACTTTGTTGAAATAATGGTCTTCCGGATTGTGCTCAATGAAATATTGTAACGAACCCGGTCCCAGGGGTAGGCCCTCTGTGCGAAAAATGGTCATAGGCACAAACGCCCACCCCAGCGCCTCACTGACCAAATAGGCTGCCACTTCGCGCTTTGCCAGGGTCTGACCTGGAAAATCCCAAAGATCCCGTTCGCCTTTTAAGGGCTTGTAAACGGCGGTAAAGGACTTCCCCAGATAACGGCAAACCACCATAAAAGTGGAATTAGAACCGTAAATAAATTGACCTTCCAGGCTTACTGGGGCATGTAATAGCGCTTTTTTAAGAAATTGTTTTTCCATCGGGAAAAATCTTAAGGGGTGGTTTTATGACCGTTGTTTTTAGGGGAAAATTCCCCTGGTGGCAGAATTGGTTCCCCAGTTGACGGCCACACCGGTCGGCCGCGACTCGCCAGCTCGATCCCCCAACGGCTCAAAGACCATAATTGCGAGCGAGTACACCAAAATCGAACCTCACTTGGCCGCTGATCTTCACTCTCGGACGTATCAACCGTCACTTCTTTTGCAATCAGAATCAGCAGGTCCTTTTGGGGATCATAACCCAAGCTAATATCGCCCACCCGAAACAAAGGATCCAGGGGCGGCTCGAGGGTCATCTCATCCTCGGCATAATCAGGGGAAGCCTCTACCAATTCGGGCGAGTTCTCCCTTAATTCTGCCATTAAGTTTTCAACAGCCAATGCCAGCGTTTGAATTTGAAATTTTTCGACCAAGAGCGTGACAACTCGGTTGGTGTTGCGCCCTTGCAGGTAAAATACCCGTTCGCCAGGCTGACCAATGGCATCAACGGTGATATGAGTGATTGGATTTAAGTCAATACTAATGCGAGACATGGCCTATCCATTTACGCTTGATCTGAGTTCCTTGGATTTTACCCGAATTAAATGCGGATAGCATCTTCATTTTCTTTACCCTTCCCCTCATAGAGGTAAAAGAAAGGCGTCCAAAAAATTTTATAAGCTTGAAATTACTAAATTACAAATGGGCAATGCTGATGTTATTTGACCCCATCAGACCTTCTAATTTCCTGATCAAAGGATCCGTCAACCCCGTTGTGATGTTGGGAAAAGTAATTTCATACCAATAATTATTCTCCCGAATTCTAAAAGCAAATTGATCGCGCCCCGGTCGGGAAACCAAAATATCATGAATGCGACGCAGACGTCTTATATCCTGATTTTTGTCACCGCAGGGCTCCAATGTGATAAAAATGCAACGAGGTTTTAGATCCGGGTTGGGTAGGGGCTCTGGTTGCGGTAAATCCGGTTTATAAACATGGAACGTATCAGCTGAGGAGGCTATTGTTTCTTCCAATGGGATTTCAGAAAATTCAAAATCATCACCTTCGTTCACCGGTTGACTGCTTTCTTCGGATAGTTTGGACTCTTCATCTGTTATTACATCGGGCGACGGTTGGGAGGATAAATCCGTCTCATTTTTTGAATTAGCAGCATCTTCTTCCACAAATTCTTGCTGTTCATCCTCTGCAATGCCATTGAAGTCCTGTGGGTCAATTTCGTCAAAGGGTAAATCAGGCAGAAAATCCTCCAGGAAATCATCTTCTTGTATTTTTTCTACAACAGCCGTATCTTTTTTGGTCTCTGGTCCATCCATACGCAAGTCTCTCAAGGAAACCTGGCTCAACTTATTCACCAGCAGCTTTGGCTCCCCTTGGGCTTTATCCACGCGACCTTCCGCCAGGAGCACTTTATCCATTTCAATTAAGTGATAGACTTGTTCCCAAACTTGGGGAAAAATCACCAGCCCAACCTTTCCATACAAATCTTCAAGGGTCACAAACCCCATATTATTGCCTTTTTTGGTCATATGCTGCCTAAATCGGTCAACCATGCCGGCGACAATCACGGTTTCTTGTTCATTCGCCTCTTCCAGTTGATGGGAGAAATGAGTCACTTTTTCTGCCAACAGCTTCTGGTAAGGGCTGAGGGGGTGATCAGAAACATAGACGCCCAATAATTCCCGTTCCCAATTGAGCTCCTCCCGCTTATCAACATAAGGTGCTTCTGTCAGGATAAATTTGGCCTGTTCGTCCTTGGCATTCAAGAAGAGCATCAATTGTCCAGCCTCTTTTGCACGGAAAATGCCACTGCTGACTGCAATAATCCGTTCGAGGTCTTGCAGCAATGCCAACCGAGAACCAAAGCGATCCAGGCTGCCAACCTTGATAAGGCATTCCAAAGCTCGGCGACCGACATGACGCAAATCGACGCGATGAATAAAATCTGTGAGATCAACAAAAGGCCCCTCTGCACGAGCTTCAAGGATCTGCGAAACAGGGCCCTCGCCCACATTCTTAATCGCACCCAACCCAAAGCGAATGGTAGATTTTCCATCAGACTGATCTTCAATGCTAAAGTCATAAGCGCTGGTGTTGACATCCGGTGGTAAGACCTCGATCCCCAAAGTGCGGCATTCCGCCACGTAGGCTGATACCCGATCCATGTCATTTTTCCACGCGGAGAGCAGGGCTGTCATGTACTCGATAGGGTAATGATATTTCAGGTAAGCCGTCTGAACGGCGATGACGCCATAGTCTGCTGCATGGCTCTTGTTAAAGCCATAACGGGCGAAGTTTTCCCAATCTTTAAAGATTAAACCTGCATCACGCTTGCTGATGCCCGCATGATCATGCGCGCCTTGAATAAATTTCTTGCGATGGGCGGTAAGTTTTTCGCTCTTCTTCTTAGCGATCGCCTTACGAAGGCTATCCGCTTCACTCGCCTCATAGCCCGCCAATTTCATGGCGGCTTGCATGATTTGCTCCTGGTAAATGGGAATGCCGAAGGTATCTTTGAAGATCGGTTCCAGCGCAGGGTGACGATAGACGGGTTTTTCAACGTCATGCAAGCAGTTGATATAAGACGGAATAAACTGCATGGGTCCAGGGCGATATAAGGCGATCATGGCGATTACATGCGCCAGTTCATTAGGCTTCATCTCAGTAATGTAGCGAGTCATCCCCGTACCTTCAAGCTGGAACATGCCGGATGTATGACCTTCGCTGATGAATTCAAATACCTGGGGATCATCAATGGGAATTGAGCGCAGGTCAAAATCTTTTCCATGCCGGGCTTTGATCAGCTGGCAAGCTTTGGACATGATGGTCAAGGTGACCAGCCCTAAAAAGTCCACTTTCAACAAACCCAGATGATCGACAACGGACATCTCATATTGAGTGACCGTCTGAATCGGGTTGTCATCCGATTGGCTGGTGGGACGGTGCAGCGGCACATAGTCCACAATGGGCTTATCCGTGATGATCACGCCAGCGGCATGGGTGCCGGCATTGCGCACCGTGCCTTCCATCTTGCTGGCTGTATCGATCAACTCCCGATAAAAAGGTGCGGATTGATACAAACTGCGCAGCTCATCTGACTCTTCCAACGCTTCTTGAATCGTGATGGGCTTGCCAGGAATTGCAGGAATGCACTTGGCGACCTTATCTACTTCTGAGATGGGGATATCCATCACCCGACCAACATCACGAATCGAACCCCGTGCGCCCATCGTCCCAAAGGTGATGATTTGAGCGACTTTATCTTCGCCGTATTTTTCTGCACAATAGTGCATCATCTCTGCCCGGCGGTCATCCTGAAAATCCAGGTCAATGTCGGGCATGTTGACCCGACCTTTTTGCAAAAAGCGCTCAAAGAGCAGTTCATGCTCCAGGGGGTCAATCAGGTTAATATCAAGGGCATAGGCGACCAGCGAACCCGCTGCAGAGCCGCGGGCGTTATACCAGATGCCGCGTTCTTTAGCGTGTTTACACAGGTCCCATACAATTAAGAAATAGGCATCAAAACCCATTTCGTGGATCACACCTAATTCATATTCCAAGCGTTCCTGGATTTCAGAGCTATGCGCTCGTTCGCCATAGATGTTTTCCAAGCCTTGTTCGCACAATTGGCGTAGATAGGTGTGGGGGGTGTATTGTTCGGGCACTTCAAAGAGCGGCAAGTGGTACCCGGTCGGGTTCAAATCCACATCACAACGCTCTGCAATTTTCAAAGTGTTTTCGATGGCACCAGGGACGTTTCCAAAAATGGCTTGCATCTCCTTGGGACTGCGCAAGTAATAGGAATCGTCATCCATACGCATGCGATCAGGATCAGCCAACAAACTGCCAGTTTGGATGGCTAACAAAATATCTTGTAACCGTGCATCCTCTTTGTTGATGTAGTGAACGTCATTAGCAGCCACAAATTCAACATCATAGCGCTGTCCAAGTTCAAGCAAACGGCGATTGGTCTCTTCTAACCCTTTAATCTGATGGGATTGCAATTCAATGAAGAAGCGCTCATGTCCAAAAACATCCAGATACCATTTGAGAGTCTTTTCTGCCCTATTGATATCATTGTTGAACAAAGCCCGAGGAATCTCCCCTGAAAGACAGCCCGATGTCACAATCAACCCCTCATTGTGGGTTTTGAGGAACTCCCGATCGATCCTTGGCCGATAGTAAAAGCCCTCCAATTGAGATGCAGAGGCAATTTTTAACAAGTTTCGGTAGCCCGTCATGTTTTCGGCCAGCAGCAACAAATGGAAAGCCCGTCGATCGCGGCGCGGGTCCCGATCGGTCATTTTGCGGGGTGCCAAGTAGGTTTCAAGCCCGATAATGGGTTTGATGCCTGCATTGACGGCTTCATTGAAGAATTCGATAGTGCCGTACATCGTGCCGTGATCGGTCAATGCCAAAGCGGGCATTCCCAGTTCTTTGGCGCGTGCAACGAGCGGCTTTATCTGGCTAAAACCATCTAAAATTGAATATGTTGAGTGGACATGCAGATGAACAAATGACATAATCGATATTTCGTGGCGAGTGACCTGGTTAAAAATTGCGCCCTCATCATCAAACCCAGGACGCATGCGCATAAGAAATTATAGCACGCCAAAGACATCACCGCATCATTTTAGTCTTAAAATTTTAAGGTTTTTAAGGAAAGCCTCGATTATGCTTTTATTCGTGATTTTATCCTACTGCTAAGCGCAAAAGTGCCATTAATACTGAATGATATTTCCCATTTTGGGTAATTCACGGTAAACAGTACTGTTGCTGCTATTTTTTTATAGAGAACCATTAACTTTTCTTTTCTTTCGTCAAAAGGTTCAATATCTTTCATTATGTCTTTATTCAAATTCTAAAAAATTCAGTGAACCCTCACCCCGCCTCTCCCTTTGCCAAGGGAGAGGGGTTGAAACTTGCTCAGTAGTCACTCCGTAAACCAATGATAACTTGGCTTAAAGCCCGCTCTCCCTCAGACGTGAGGGAGAGGATTGAGGTAAGGGTGCCAATAGTCTACGGCATTCATTAGTGTTCCCAAATATATCAAAACAAAATGATTTGAATTGTCGTTTCTATCAAGCCACTTATTTTTATAACAGATTAGTAATAGAACAAAAGAAATACCTAGCTAGTTGTAATTGCGAGCCGAGTAACCCAAAATAAAAAAAGGCTGCTTGCCAGAAAGCAAACAGCCTTTATTAGTTGTAATTTTCAGGTTAATTTTCGTCCACCGCGACAAAAATGAAGGGACTGCGCTTAGTCTCCTGATAGAAGTAATTCTTCAGAGACTGCAGGACAGCCTTTTCCACATTGCCATTCGCCTTGTTGACACTGTCCTTCAGGCGATCATACAAACCATCCATCACGTCGTCCAATTCTTCCGACAGCATAAAGCCGCGGGTGACAACTTCAGGTTTGCGCAGTAGTTTTCCGGTTTGGCGATCAATGTCTAAATGAACCATCATCACCCCATCTTGACCAAGGATCTCACGCTCACGGACAATGCTGCGATCCACATCGCCAACGCCGCTGCCGTCCACGAAGACATAACCGCCGGGAATCCGCTCAGCAAGCTGCATTTGGCCATCAACAAATTCAATGACCTGACCATTTTCAACAACACTGACATTTTCCTCTGGCAGCCCAACCTCTTGAGCAAGTTTGGCATGCTGCATTAACATCCTTAATTCACCATGAATGGGGATGAGGTACTTGGGTCGCACAAGATGCAAGAGCAATTTCATCTCTTCCTGGCTGGCGTGACCCGAGACATGCACAGGTGCAATCGCTTCGTAGATGACGTTTGCCCCTCGGCGGAATAAATTGTTGATCGTGCGATAGATCGATTCTTCATTGCCAGGTATGGGTTGGGAAGAAAGGACAATGGTGTCACCTTCTCGGATGTCAAATTTGCGGTTCGTGCCGTTGGCAAGTCGTCCCATGATGGAGCGGGGTTCCCCTTGGGAGCCAGTGCACATCAAGACCACCTGGTTATCGGGCATCGAAAGGGATTTCTCAAGTGAAACCACCAAGCGTTCAGGGAACTCAACATAGCCTAAATCGCGGGCCATATTCATATTGTCCACCATGCTCCGGCCTGTAAAAGCGATCTTACGGCCATGACGCTCAGCAGCGTTGACCACCTGCTGCATCCGTGAAATCAAGGATGCAAAGGTTGCCACCAGGATGCGTCCCGGTGCTTCTTCAAAAACCCGGTCAAGCGCCTCATCAATGACGCGCTCCGACTTCGTCCAACCCGGTTCAATCGCGTTGGTTGAATCAGCCAGTAAGGCTAAAACGCCACGATTGGCAAATTCAGCTAATTTAGCATAGTCGGTTGGCCAATTATCCACCGGGGTGTGATCAAATTTATAATCACCCGTATGAACCACCAGACCAGCCGGTGTTTCAATACCTAAGCCAACCCCATCCGGGATGGAGTGACATACATGGAAGAAATCAACTTTGAATGGCCCGATTTGAATGCTTTCACCCGCATTGACAGTTCGCAAATCCGCTTTGCCAGACATCCCATAGCGGTTAAGTTTGACTTCAAGCAATCCGCGCGTCAGCTTGGTGGCATACATTGGCACATTGATTTCATCCAAAATGTGATGGACAGCGCCAATATGATCTTCATGTCCATGGGTAAAAACGATCCCGCGGACTTTGTCTTTCTTGTCTGCTAAATAATTATGAAAATCAGGGATGATGTAATCAATCCCGATCATGTCATTTTCAGGGAACATGATGCCTGCATCAACAATGAGGATGTTATCCCCATATTCATAAAGGGTCATGTTTTTCCCAACCTCCCCAAGGCCCCCAATTGGGATAATTCTTAATTTTTTCTTATTACTCATTCTAATTTTTCCTTTTATACTCCTATAAATTGTGTTTGTTATTTTGTAAAACTAAATAAATGGGAATCCCCATTTGAGGTCAATTTTAAAAAATTTTCTTATTATGTAAATAAAAATGCTCTGCGGCACCAGGCCGGGCAGAGCAAGATATCGCTGTTCTTATGATCAGTCAATAATGCCAAGAGTGTACCATCGGCCATCATCGGCCAAAAACCTGTCGCATTTCAGTTAAGGATTGTAGCATTCAGAAGGTGTAAAGTCAATTTAACCAACAGGAATTAATATTATTATTATGTTAATTGTCAATTTTGGGTCAGTTATCAAGAAAATCAGGGGATTTTTATCCAAATTTAGCTCAATAATGCTTAAATTTTTTTTGGGGATGTGCTATAATGGGTTCCTCAAATGGCCCTCTAGCTCAATTGGTAGAGCAGTTGACTCTTAATCAATTGGTTCGGAGTTCGAGTCTCCGGAGGGTCATTTTTTATTTAAAGTGAAAAGTGAATGGGAAATGGGAAAAAGCAGGTATCAGGTACTAGGCAATTAGGTATTAGGAAAATTAGGGGTACTAAGCGTATTAACAAATAAATTGAAAACATATTTCAGGACGACACACTAGTACCTATGACCTATTAACTATTCACTATTCACAATTCACAGAAAAGTAGGGTGCGCAGGGGTTTTCTGCGCACCAAATAATTAAATTCTATGTATATTGTGAGTGGGAAAAAGCGGGAATCAGGTACTAGGCAATTAGGTATTAGGAAAAGTAGGGTACGAAGCGTATTATCAAACAAATTATAAACAAATTTCAGGACGACACAGACACACCCAATACCAAGTACCTATTACCAATTCACTAATCACAATTCACAGTTTTTTCCCAAATCCGTTTAATCATCCGCCAGGAAGGTTCATTGACATATTGCACAATACCCTGGTCATCGACAAAAGACCACCGGCCGGCATGCGAACCCACAATTTTATAGCCTAAGCGCTGATATAAACGGATGGCATCCGCATTATCTTTGGCAACATTCAAGGTGATATATTGATAGCCTCTTTCAAATAAATCACATTCAACAAAACGCATCACGTAAGAGCCAATGCCCCGATTCCGCCAGGCATCCCTGACGCGAAAGCCAAAAAAATATGCCCTTTTCTTACCGTCTGCAGCGTCCAACTCACCACTTTTGAGCATCACAAAGGCTTGCCCAATGATTTCCCCATCTTCAACTTCCACGACCCACATTAAGGTCTTGCCGATCAACGTGCTATAAAAAATATCCGCATACATCCGCCGATACTTCTTATATTCGCCATCCCATTCTAAGGCTTGAAGATCCGCCTTTTCTACAGGCCGAATATTTAAATGTGTGATCTTAACCTGATAATCCTGATCAATCTTTTCCATTTTTATCGGCTGATGGGCTTCTTTAGTCTAATTCGGAGAGCAATTTTTGGAGCAAGGCTTGTTCTTCATCCATTGAACGCACTGCGCCATCCAGCCAGGCATCACGCAAAGCGCTCAATATTTGCCCATAGGCAGGTGAAGGTGGCAAGCCCAATTGCCGCAGGTCATCACCGGTGGTGAGGGGTTCAATCATTGCCCAGTGATTGACGTATTCCCATAACAAGCCTCTCATTTTGTCATTTGGAGTCACCAGGTACTCAGCATAAAGTGCCATGCGCGGCATTTTCTCAAGCGTCTGCACAATTATGCTGGGTTGGGCATCGAGCAGTGTGGGACTCACCTGGTGCAACTTACTGGTGGCTAATAATATCTTTTTTAAGTCACTCTTAAACCGCAATCTGGAGCTGATGGATCTTAAGGTCATTTCCGGTAGCTGACCAATCCACAACAGATAGCTTAAGGTTTGCCTGATGTCTAAATGGTCGGAATACTTAGGAAGTTCCCAAGCCGGGTCAATTTGATTTGCATTCAGCGCCTCAAGCTCACCTTTAATTTTTTCATTCCATGGTAAGGAAGGATGAATAGCTTTCATAATCCCGAGTTGATCCAGGCGGGCAAGCATGGCACCCGCCTTGGGCTCTGCGAGGATCAGGTTGATCTCGTGCCGAAGCCGAGCACCCGTCAGTTTATTTAATAGGGGCAAGCTCTCATCCATCAAGCTTAAGGTGCGGGGCTCAATTTCGAAGTCAAACCTTTGCTCAAAACGCACCGCTCGCAGGAGTCTGGTCGCATCGTCAACAAAGGATAAGGCGTGTAAAACCCGAATAATGCCCTTGTCTAAATCAGCCAGTCCACCCCAATAATCATAGATTTTTCCAAAATGGTCCCCATCCAGGCGCAAGGCAAGGGTGTTAATTGTAAAATCCCGCCTGTGCAGATCCATTTTGATGCTGCTGCTCTCAATTGTTGGCAAAGCAGCGGGTTGTTCATAAAATTCAGTCCTTGCGGTGATCAAATCAAGGCTCTCCGGCAATTGTGTCTCTTCACCTTCAGACTCAAGACCAAAAGCCTCAATCAATTCATGCCGGACAGCACCGATATTCCATTTGGCGGTTCCAAATCGATGGTGGGTCAGCACCCTGCCGCCATACCTTTCCGCAATGCGATTGGCAAAGAAGATAGCATCCCCTTCGACAACAATATCAAAATCAAGGCTGCGATAGCCCAGGAGCAAATCTCGCACAAAACCGCCCACGACAAAAATAGGAAGGTTGATTTTATCCGCTTCACTGGCTAATTTTTGTAACAGCGCCAATCGCGCCGGTGGCACTGCTTTGGATAATTTCGCTGCCACCTCCGCTTTTGATGGGATATTCGGCTTGGGGGTCAGGGTTTTTATGAGGTCTGTGCGGGTCACAATGCCGACAATGTCCCCTGTGTCGGGTGAGACAACCGGGATTTGCCCCCACCCGCTGGTCCCCATGATGGTTTGAAGCTCTTCCAAAGACGCATCAGTTGGTATGGTGACATCCCCCACAGTCATCAGACTCTCGACGCTCAAATCCAAACCATGGCTGATGGCGCGGTCGACTTCACGGCGGTTGAGTAAGCCAACCACCTCGCCCTCTGAAACAACCGGGTATCCCTCATACCCGTATCGCTCCATCAAGCGGTGGGCTTCTCTGGCAGAGGTATCCGGTGAAAGGAGTAAGGGATCCTTTGACATCAAACTTCTGACGGTAATGGCAGGTTTCACGTGCTTCGGAATATTTTCAACCAGGGCTTTGTAGTGTTCATTGAGAAATGCCTGGGTTTTTTCCGCATCTAAATGCCCCTTGGGGCGAATCAGCGCAGAGGCCGCTCGTTTATGCCCCCCACCACCCATTTCCTCTGCAATCGCCGATACATCCACCTGATCACTGGTAGAACGCGCCACCAGGCGGATGCCCTGGGTTGTGGAAACCAAAATTAGGAGTGCATCCGGGCTGAGCACATCACGCATTTTATGAACAACGCTCGAAATCTCATCATCAATGTCCATTGCATCAGATTTTGCCACTAAAATCGTTTGATCTTCAAATTCGAAGGTCTTGATATTTTTTAGCAGCCGGTCATAAAGCTTGTTTTGTCCAGCCGAAAGTGGAGGATAAAGAAAGCGGTTGATGGTGTCCAAGTCTGCACCCTGCGATATGCAAAATTCCGCAGCTCTCAAATCCGCAGGCGTGGTGGAGCCATAGGAGAATGAGCCAGTATCTTCATACAAACCGAGGGCAAGAATGGTAGCCTGCAAGGATGTGATTGAAATGCCCCTCTGTTTAATCCGTTCGATCATCTGACTGACATTCGAACCAGATTCCACAAGATGCAATTCCCAATCCGGGTCGAGATCAGATTTCAAGGGATGATGATCATAGACAACGATCTTTGTCTCCTGATGCATGCCTTTGAGGGTGATCAAAGATTGTGTATCAACCAGGATGACCTTCTCAATCGGCTCGCGGGGCAAATCCTTATAGTCGACATAGGGCAACTGATCCCCAAATTCTTCAATCAGGCTGATGCCGTTGCGATTAATCTTATGCGGCAATATCGGATACGCGTCCGGTTCCAAAATCCATGCGCCTAACTGCGAAGCCAGCGCATCCATATCAGCTTGTTCGTGGGTTAGAATGACTTTCATCGCTAATCAAACCACCAGTACGCTTGATCTTGAATATTAAAGAAATTATAAACCGTCTGGGAGACTCTGGCGAATAAACGATTGCCCTGGTCAAAATCCAGCCGAACAGGATCATAAATGAAGATATTCAACACATAGTCGCCGCCTGGCGTGTACACGATAGCGACATCACTCATCGTATGCAGCAAGCCGTCCAATTCCCGCACCCAGCCATGTTTATGGGCGATGGACGCTTGAGGGGGTAAACCAGCTTCAATTAATGCCCCAATCCGGTTTTCGGCAAGAATATCAATCATCAATTGACATTCGTCGGGCGAAATTTCATCACCAAAGGTGTCCCTCAGCAAGCCGCTGCCATCTTGGGCACAGGTGTAAATAGCAGACAGCAGCTGCCCTGCTTCCCCAGGCACCGTTTGATTATAAATATCCGGGTCTAGAAAGATATCAGCTCGGGTGTTAGCTGGCGTCTCAAAAATTTCCAAAACTGGCGCACCCTGGAAAAAATAGCCTGCCAGAAATGAATTTTCCATCCCTAAAGCCATCAAATCCTCACTGACGATTAATGGGCCGCGCACCGGGTCTAAATAAGTCTCCATCAATGTATCCGCCGGGGGGTTATCGGAAGCCACGATCATCTCCTCAAACAAAGACAGAACTTCATCAGGGGTTGGTTCAGAGACGCGGCGCAAGACAGAGATCATGATGGGAATCTTGATGGTGCTTGCTGCTGAAAATGCAATATCGGGTGCAATAATTTGGCCATCCTGGACGGCAAAATGGAGCCTCTCATGACCATCCAGCGACTCTAAATAGATTTCAGCCAAAGCATCAAAGCCAATCCAATCCATGTTGTGCTGCAAGAAGGCTTGCAGGGTTCCCATCGTAGGTCTCGATCCTGCAACTTGCATCGTTTGAAGGGTGACGCGGCGCTCATTGGTCGAAAACAGGGCTTTTTGGATGTCTGCCAGCGCTTGGTCGACCTGCAACCGCTGCCCTTCAGCACCGAAGGTAAAATTGGTTGACCCAGGGATCGGACTGACAGGAACATCGGATTGGACATAGCGGGGAATAATTTCTGTGTTTATAAAAGCCAGTGTTTGTTCTTCATCGACGCTGGCATCAAGAGAGACGTTAATAGCATTTGTTTTTGGATTGCCCCATAAAAAGGTCCAGAAGCCATCACGATTGATTTGGTCTTCGGCTGCTTCAACCATACTGACAGCGTTCATTTGAAACCCGAGCTCCGCAGGGCTGGCATAAATTTGTTGGCCGTTGATTTCAAGGACAATCGACATACTGTAGGCTGTTGATAAGCGCTCGATTGCAGCTGTTTCATCCAATCCACCCACTGGGACATCCGCGATGAAGCTGCCCCCTGGAAAGACAAGGGGCTTGGCTTGATACCGTCGATATTCCACGATTGTGATCAAAAGGCTGCTGAGGATAAAAAGGATCCCCAAACCGCCAATTATCCACCATAGACGCTTTGACTGCATTTACGCTCCTGCACACAGATTTCCTCCTGATTTTACCAGTATTCAATTTCAAAGGGAGCTTCAGTCATCTTTCGACAACTTCTAGGGGGACTCTTCACCGCAGGGGTTCAACACTCAAAGGTTGCGAAGTCATCCCTCAGGATGTATGATTAGGTTTTAGAAAGTAGAATGGACTAAGCGTGGAGAGTTTATGTCGTTAAAGCACCTTTTGATTGTCATTATCGTTGGACTGCTGCTATCCTTGGCTGTTGCACCGACCCAGGCTGACCCGTCAGGGACGATTGGTCTGCGCATCATGGCTGCTGAAGCAGCAAAACTCACCGATCGAGGTGCAATAGAGGGAAAAATCATTGATTATGAAAGCTTTCTCTGGCTGATCCCAACAAAATCAGACCTCATCTTATTACAGGACAAAGGCATACGCTATCAAATGGTGCCAAACCCTTACAATCTGACTCTGAGCAGCCAAAATTTTGATCCATTGGTCTCAACACCAATTTCTGATTCAGAAGCAGAGGATAAGATAACTGCGTCTGGGGCAGGCCTTCATCTCGTCCAATTTTACGGCCCCACCAAGTCCGCTTGGTTGGATGTCCTGGAAGCAAATGGGGTAAACGTCATTCAATACATCCACCCATTCACCTATGTGGTTTGGGGAGACGTTGCTACGCTAAACAACCTATCAAACTCAGCGCACGTACGCTGGACAGGAACCTACCAACCCGCATACGCGCTGCAATCGCAATTTCGCACCCAGAACAAGGACCTCATCAGGATTAGGGCGATGAGCCTTCCCCAGACGGGCTTGGCAGCGACAATCCAATCGATAAAAGCCCTGGGTGGCATAAATATTGAAAACGATTCCAGAGCTGACCCCGTTTTTGATTTGATCACATTTTCAATCCCCGGCGATCAACTGCAGACAATTGCATCTCTGCCTGGGATTTATGCGGTTCAACCCATTCCAACCAACGGCGGCGAGCGAGGTGAGTTGGGCAACCAGGTCAATGTGAATAACCTTGACCATACCAATCGCGCCCTCATTGGTTATATGGCATGGCTTGATGCGGTAGACCTCTCCGGAAATGGTGTGATCGTCGCCAATGTCGACAGCGGCATCGATCAAGACCATCCTGATTTAGAAAACCGCCTGCAGCCATGCGTAGGAACATCCTGCAATGATGGGGCTGAGAGCAGTCATGGCACCCATACCGCCGGGATTATCGCGGGTGATGCTTCCTCCGGTACCATCGATGGACAGGGGTTCTTGCGAGGTCTGGGTATGGCACCTGGGGCAAACCTGATTGATCAATTATACACACCTACCTATTCTGAGCCGGATGGAATGCTAACTCTGATGGCTGAATCGGTTCGAAACAGTGCAGTCATCTCCGGCAATAGCTGGGGGCCATCCAGTACACCCCAAGGCTACGACATGGACACACGGCTGGTGGACATCGGCGTTAGAGACGCCGACCCACTTCAAGAGGGCAACCAGCCACTCAGTTTCATCCTCTCCATCATGAATGGGGACGGTGGCGTTTCAACCCAAGGCACGCCGGACGAAGCAAAGAACGTTTTTTCGGTCGGTTCCACCTATCTGCAAAATAGCGATGGTTCTCAAAGGCCGAATATTAACGACATTTCTTTTAACTCAGCTCACGGACCGGCGCTGGACGGCAGAAATATTCCCCTGATGGTCGCACCTGGGTATTCTGTTGATTCAACCGTAACAGACTCTGGTTACGCGCTTATGGGCGGCACCAGCATGGCCTCTCCACAAGTCACCGGGGCGGTGGCTTTATTCTATGAACATTATCGTAATCTATATGGGGTTGACCCCAGCCCAGCCTTGACCAAGGCCGCTTTTCTGCCCGTCGCCCACGATTTGGCGGGCAATCTGGATGCAGACGGTAATCTCTTGGGACACCCCTTTGATGCCAAACAAGGTTGGGGACGTCTCAATGCAGAAGCTGTTTTGGATTCGTCCGCAACGGTGCTCTATTTTGACCAGGGAATGCGTTTTGACGCGACTGGTGAAACATTTACCATGCATATGTCTGACAATACGGCAATCAGGGATCTACGGGCGATGCTTGTCTGGACGGACGCCCCCGGGCATGGCCTTGGTGGCTCACAACCCGCCTGGGTAAATGATCTTGACCTTTCCATCACAATCGATGATCAAACCTATTTAGGGAATAATTTTGGCGATAATGGATACTCCATTCCCGGTGGTACCGCAGATGCCATGCACAATACCGAGGGGATTTTCCTGTCAAATCTGCCGTCTGGTATTTTCGAGATTACCGTCAACGCAGCAAACATTGCCGGCGATGGTGTGCCAAACGTGGGCGACCAAACAGACCAGGATTTTGCCCTGGTAATCTATGTTGACTATGAAGAGGCACAGGAAGATTACCAAATTTTCATTCCCCTCATCAGCCAATGAAATTCAAAAACAACATAATGCAACCAACACATCAACACCAAAAGTTATTTCGCTTCCTTTTCTTGGTTTTTTGCCTCTTGGTTTTTACTGCCTGCCATTTCCCAAAACCAACCGCAACGATCCCGCCGGTTATACACCAAACGCAAACCGCAATTCAAGAAACACAAACCTCAATTTTATTGCCATCATTAACCCCACCATCAACCCCTACCCTTACCCCACCCACAGCGACTGAATTACCTGAAGTTGCCACACTAGAAGCCCAACCGGGCACCATTTTATACACGACCCGCCAAGGGGATACCCTCCCCGCTTTAGCTGCCCGATTTGACGTCACAATGGACTTAATTGAATCACTGACCAGTCTTTCGGACGCAGGCTATCTGCCAATTGGTCTCGAAGTTAGAATTCCGGATGTACTTGAAGAAACATTGCCCTATAGCGGAACAATCCTGCCAGACAGTGAGGTCATCTACGGACCTTCTGCGGTTGATTTTGACACAATCAGTTTTGCCTATGCTGCTGGTGGTTATCTGACCGCCTACTCAGAAACTATCAATGGCGCTGAAATTTCCGGGCCTGAAATCGTGCAGAGGGTGGCCATTGAAACCAGCACCAATCCACGGCTCCTCTTAGCCTTGTTAGAATACCAATCCAACTGGGTATTTGGCAATCCACCGGATGCGCATAGAGATATTTACCCCATCGGTTTTGGCGCAACTCTCGATACCGGTCTGTACAAAGAATTGATGATCACAGCCAAGGTGCTGGCGCAAGGATTTTATGGCTGGCGAGATGGCACCTGGTTGGAATTGACCTTCTTTGGGGGGCAAACTGGCCGTTTATCGCCCAAGCTAAATGCTGGGTCGGTCGCACTGATGAATTTCTTTGCCACACTTTTTTATCAACAATATTGGGGGGAACACTTATTCGGCGAAATCTCCTTCCCAGTTTTTTACGAGGAGATGTTTGGAAATTATTGGGAGCGAGCAGAAAGTATTGAGCCATATCTTTTAAGCACTCTCATCCAACCTGAACTCAGTTTGCCCTTTAACATTGGCGAGCGATGGAGTTTCACCGGCGGACCGCACTCCTGCTGGCAGACTGGCTCACCCTGGGGTGCGATTGATTTTGCGCCGATCACCAGCGAACCCCACTGCGTCCCCTCTGTGCGCTGGGCAACGGCGGCGGCCCCTGGCTTAGTCGTGCGCGCGGATAACAGTGTGGTCGCTCTTGATTTAGATGGCGATGGCGATGAAGGTACAGGGTGGGTGCTAATCTATCAACATATGGCGAAAGATGGGCGTGTTTCCGCTGGAACCTGGCTCAATCAGGACGACCCTGTCGGTCACCCCTCTTGTGAAGGGGGTCAAGCCAGCGGCACTCATGTGCATTTCACCCGAAAATACAATGGGGAATGGATGGGCGTTGGTGAACCAGTACCGATGATATTAAGCGGTTGGTATGTCGTCCCAGGCGAGCGCCGCTATGAAGGCACCCTTGTCAAAGGGGATCAAATTGTCTCATCAAATCCCAATGGCATGACTGGGTCAACCATTATTCGAGATGAGTAGACGAATTTTCTCCCAGAACCAAAACTTCCTTCCAGGTTACCTTCTCAACAACACCTTTTTGCCCCAACAAAGTCGGCAATAATTCTTCAAATTTCCCCACATCACCACTGGTGTAATATCGCACATCGCCGTTTTCCTGCTGGGGATTGCGCAATTGGTCTCGATTCAGCAGTCGCTTGGTTTGCCGTGCAATGGCAGGTGCTGGATCGATGATGCGCACTTCAAGCCCTGTGATTGATTGGATGAGGGGAATCACAAAAGGATAGTGGGTGCACCCCATCACAACGGTATCAATATCTTCTGCCAGCATTGGACCCAGTGCGTCTGCGAGGATCTGGCGGGTTTCTAATGACGCTATGTCGCCACTTTCAATCCGTTCAACCAATCCGGGACAAGTATCCTGGAAGATGACCACATTTTTGGCAAACCTTTCAACCACAGAAGCATACAAATCACCCGAGAAGGTTGTTGGCGTGGCCAAAACACCCACTCTGCCGGTTTGGGTCGTCTCCGCAGCGGGTTTCACTGCGGGTTCCATGCCTACAAAGGGTATATTGGGAAATTTTTGCCTGAGGTCAACCAGGGCAGCAGCGGAAGCGGTGTTACACGCGACGACGATTAATTTTGCCCCCTGCGCCTGCAAAAACAACGTGATTTCAAAAGCATAATCCCGAATCTGCTCCTTCGGGCGAGAGCCGTATGGGATATGGGCCTGGTCCCCCAAGTAGATCAAGTTCTCATTCGGCAGCTGACTTTGGACCTCACGCAATACTGAGAGGCCGCCCACACCAGAATCAAAGATCCCTATAGGTTGTTGAGAAAGATTTTGATTGTCCATCAATGTCATTTTATCATGCCAGGCTAAAAATTCCATTCCGATCTGTGTATAGATATCCCCCAACCTCAGAATGTCATTATTTTTAGCAAAAATTTTTTTTAAATTACAAATTTTTAGAAGGAATCCAATTGCGTTAAGCCAAATTTTATTGCCATCGCCACGACTTGTTGATATTCGTCTGGTGTAATGCGCCGGTTCAGTTCAGCAAATTCCCTGGCTCGGTACGCGGGGTGGTACTGATCCATGATGTTGACATACGTGTTCTTGGAAATTTTTTCCGCAATGAACCTCAAAACCTCCTCGCTGTCAGCCAGTTCATTGGGTAAAATCAGGTGTCGGATCAACAATCCCCACAAGGCAATTCCATTTTGATCCATTTCCAAATCACCCACTTGCCGATGCATCTCGAGAACAGCTTTTTGGTTGATCTCTGGATAATTCGACACCAGGGAATATTTACGAGCCTTAGCCTCGTCCCCATACTTCATATCCGGCATGTAAATATCGACAACGCCATCCAAAAGCTGCAGCATTTCGAGGGAATCGTAACCGCCCGTGTTATACACCAAGGGAATATGTAAACCATTTTCCCCAGCAAATTTCACCGCCGCCAAAATTTGGGGAACGACATGACTCGGGGAAACCAGGTTGATGTTATGGCATCCCATCCGTTGTAATTCGAGCATGATGGATCCCAGGGTATCAGCGTGAACTTCACGCCCAGTTCCCATCTGGCTGATATCCGCGTTCTGACAATACACACAGCGCAGATTGCACCGAGAAAAGAAAATCGTTCCCGATCCACGCCCGCCGCTGATCGGACGCTCTTCACCTGGATGCGGACCGTAACTGCTTACTTGGGCGAGTTTGCCGGTTTTGCATACACCTAACTCCCCAGAAAGGCGATTCACGCCACATTTTAACGGGCAGACGTCACAAGCTTGCAAATGATGATATGCGAGCCTGACTCGTCCCTCAAATGTGTCCTTCCTGAGCAATTTTAAATAGCTGGGTTCCGGGATATTATTCATCGGTTTATCTAAATTTACTGAAATGTATAACGCTACGAACCGTTTGAAAATTTTTTAATGGATGGATCTTTCTTATGAGGTTTTTCGCTTTTTGAAGGCATCGATAACCGCCATCAAAGCAGCCGTGTCATCCAATTTCGCACCTAATTTAGACAAACTCAGGCGCGGTAATTGCCTCGCTTGGGCACCCCCATATTTTAAAACAGAATCCCTTAAAGGCTGCAGCAGGGTTTCCCCTAACAGATCACCGGGATGACCAAATATGATCAACTCAGGGTCAATTGTGTAAATAATCCATAACAAGGCGTGTCCAAGATAATCTGCGGCTTCTGTCACAATAGCAAGGGCTTCTGATTCCCCTTCATTGGCAGCTTTCACAAGATGATAAGGGGAAACCACCCTTGGCCAGCGCTTCGGATAGCGCATGTGCGACAGCTCAGCAAGGCCCGGTCCACTTACAAAACCCGTTAAAGAGCCGGGCAAACCCAAACCAGAAGGACCTTCAGCGGCAAATCGGATCAGACCAATCTCCCCAGCTGCATTATTAGCACCACGATAAATCGAACCCTGCAGAATTAACCCCACAGATACCACAGGCTCAAGATCCACAAAAACTAAATCCTCAGCCCCAACTCCCGCACCAAAGTGATATTCTGCTAAGGCGGCGGCATTGCTGCGATGCTCAATCAATATGGGCAAATTATATCGAACCCCCAAACGGCCTTTGAGCTGCGCATCCTGCCAATTTGGTAGATCGGGTGGGGACAATACAACGCCCGTTGAGGTATCAACTGGTCCACTAATCGCCACAGAGATAATTTCAGGATTGCTGAGCCCCTGGGCACGACAAATTTTCAGCAATTTATCCGCCTGGCTACATAGTTCATCAAAACCCTCCAAAAAATCCATCTCTGGGGGGATTGCACTTTGAATGCGCTCGTAGATAAAGCCGTTCATATCCCCATATACAATAACCGTTTTCGCGCCGCTAATGTGGAAACCTAAGATTTTCGTGGAAATTGAAAGGTCATTGACGATATTTTCAAGTGTGCGAGCAACCATCGGGCATTAACCTTCTCGGATTAAGGGCTTAGGATTCAATTATACGTCAATACCAAACCAGTGCATTTTCTCCGATTGTAACTTAGATTTTTTAACAGGTCACCCCCCAAGATTTCTTTGACTTTTAGCCTTGATTGTCTTAGAATTGAGGATTGCATGTCATCATCAAAATAATCACTTTTTTAGGAGCAAGGAAGGCCTCTTTAAATGAAAGAATACAAGACTGAATCAATTAGAAATATTGTGTTAGCATCACACAGCAATGCTGGTAAAACCATGCTGGTGGAAGCATTTGCAAACATGACAGGTCAAACCACACGCATGGGTCAGGTTGAAGACGGTTCAACCATCACAGACTTTGAAGATGAAGAGATTCGGCGTGGAATATCGCTGTTCACATCTGTTTTGCCCATCGAATTCGAAAACACAAAAATTAATTTTTTTGATACCCCAGGCTACACAGATTTTATCGGCGAAGTCATCTCAGCGATGCGCGTTGCAGATGGTGCGCTGATTTTAGTGGATTCTGTCGCTGGGCTTGAGGTTGGCACAGAGATGGCGTTGCAATACAGTGAACAATTCAACCTTCCCCGCATGATCCTGATCAACAAAATGGAACGCGATAATGCAAACTTCGCCCGGGCTTTGGAATCCGTCCAAACCCACATTGAGACCCGCTTACTCCCCTTGCAGATTCCTTGGGGTGAAAAAGCCGATTTCAAAGGCGTGATTGATTTGCTATCCATGAAAGCATATGCAAATGAAGGCAAACAAGCCGTTGATATCCCCGCAGAATACCAGGAACAGGCTGAAGAAGCTCACCTGGCGCTGGTCGAAGCTGCTGCGGAGGGTGAAGACGCGCTGCTTGAAAAGTATTTTGAAAATGGTGACCTGACTGACAAAGAAATCATGCGCGGCTTGCGCAGCACGGTTTTGGAAGGCAATTTTATCCCGGTGATGGTATCAGCAGGTGCTCATAAAATTGGCTTAATGCCGCTTCTAAACGTTCTGGTAAACCTGATGCCTTCCCCTGCTGACGTTCCCCCAGTTGTTGCCATTAACAACAAGGGCGAAGAGATCACACTAGCTCCTAAGGATGATGGCCCTTTGGCTGCTTATGTTTGGAAAACAACGGCAGATCCCTTTGTCGGCAAACAGACCTTTTTCCGTGTTTACTCTGGCAAAATGATCGCCGACGACCGAGTATGGAACAGCAGCAAGGGTGAAGAGGAAAGACTGGCTGGCATGCAAGTGCCCCACGGCAAAGAGGGTACACCTGTTAGCGTCATTCACAGCGGTGACATTGGCTTGGTGGCAAAATTAAGTGTGACCACCACTGGTGATACCCTTTGTCAAAAAGATACCCCCCTGACCCTGCCAAAAGCCGATTATCCCAACGCCCTCTACCGGGTGGCCGTCTTCCCGAAAACCCAATCGGATGCAGCCAAGTTGAGCACCACCCTGTCTCGTTTATGCGAAGAGGATATGACCCTGTCCTGGTACAACGAACCCGCCACACGCCAAACCATCCTGCAAGGTATGGGCGATCAACACATCGACGTGGCTGTTCGCCGAGCAGAGGGTAAATTCCAATTGGGCTTGGAAACTCAGGAACCTAAAGTGCCTTATGAAGAGCGAATCACCCGAGAAAATTCCGCCATGTACCGCCACAAGAAACAAACTGGTGGTGCGGGTCAATTCGGTGAAGTACACTTGCGGGTTGCTCCTTCACAAGAGGAGGATTTCGAGTTCAGAAATGATATCGTAGGCGGTGCAATTTCCAATAATTACATGGCCTCCATTGAAAAAGGCATCCGGAACGTGATGAAAGATGGTGTTGTAGCTGGTTATCCTGTGCATAACGTGATGGTGTCCGTTTATGACGGTAAGGAACATCCTGTTGACTCCAAACCAATCGCTTTCGAAGTTGCTGGCCGAGAAGCTTTCAAATTAGCCTTCAAGGGCGCCGGCGCAGTTCTTTACGAACCAATCTATAAAGCTAAAGTGATTGTCCCGGAGAGCAACATGGGTGATGTTCTGGGAGACATGAACTCACGACGAGCACGGGTGCAGGGGATGGATACCCAAAAAGGTCGCTCCATTGTGACCGCCAACGTGCCCCTGGCAGAAATGCTGCATTACACAACCATTTTGCGCTCGATGACCGGTGGGCGTGGCTATTTCACAATGGAATTTGATCATTATGAGATGGTGCCCCAGCATTTAGCCCAGGAAATCATTGAAGCCAAGCGCCGCGAGGATGAGGAAAAAGAAGACTAGGAATTCATTCCCTAAAGATTACAACTGTCCCAAGTTTTTTCAGATTTGGGACAGTTTTTGTTTTAAGGGATAGGGAATAGTGAATAGTGCGTTGAAAAAAATAAGCTCAAAGCTGAAAGGTGAAAGGGCCGTTTGATCAAGAATTACATGATTTATTTTAATAAAGCTCATCCGAGCTCATGATCATAAAATTAATATCCTTGATAAAATAAACCCATGACCTCAGAACATTGGATATTCCTCTCACCGCATTTTGACGATGTTGTTCTTTCTTGTGGGGGCTTGGTGCACACCCTAACCCAGGGTGGCCGGCACGTTGAAATCTGGACCATCATGGGCGGTTTTCCGATAAGTAAGCATTACTCCGACTTTGCAGACCAGAATCACCGTGCCTGGGGGATGTCTGGGGCGGAAGCGATCCACATGCGCAGAAGTGAAGATAAGGCTGCCTGTGAGGTCTTAGGTGCCCAACCACACCACTTCGATTGGCTAGATGCCATCTACCGCTATGACTCAGAGACAGGTGAGCCCCTGGTCAATAACAATGAAGAGCTCTTTAGCCATCCCCCTGAAACAAGCCTAGTAGATGAAATTGCAGCAATGCTAATGAGGGAGATACCAGTCAATACGCATGTCGTCGGTCCAATCAGTCTGGGAAATCACATCGACCATCGCGCGGTGACCCAAGCTATGGAATCGTTTCCACACGCTGTTAATTATTTTGCGGATTACCCTTATATCCTCGAACACTTTGACGGCTTAGCAATCACGGCGAACCACCTCGCGAAACAACCTATCACACTGTCCCGCGAGGCACTCAAAGCATGGCAAGAGGCTGTGTTGTGTTACGCCTCCCAATTAAGCGGTTTTTGGCGTGATGTGGATGAGGCGCGGCTGGCATTGCGGAACTACCTGGCTGGCGGTGGTGGCGGATTATGGGAGAAGACAAAAAATTAGTTCACTTTTCAAATTAATTTGACGGGTGAAAATGCCATCTTGACAGTCCCCACCCTCTACGGTAAAATCTCCATCACCCTGAAAAAAGGGGCCTGTAGCGCAGCGGGAGCGCGCCTCAATCGCACTGAGGAGGTCGAGGGTTCAAATCCCTCCAGGTCCACTAAGTGCCCCGCTGTCGCACCTTGGGCACCGGGGAACTTAATTGAATAATGGGCCCATAGCGCAGTTGGGAGCGCGTCTCAATGGCATTGAGAAGGTCGAGAGTTCGAATCTCTCTGGGTCCACTAACAAAGCACTCGTTTTGAGTGCTTTTTGTTTCTTCCGATAGCGCAGTTAGCCCCCTTCGGGGGTTCACTTCCCGTTGGTCGCTCAGGAGCGCGTCTCAATGGCATTGAGAAGGTCGAGAGTTCGAATCTCTCTGGGTCCACTAACAAAGCACTCGTTTTGAGTGCTTTTTGTTTATTTTTATACAGTTCTTCATATATAATTCTCAATACAAGAAATTATCAGAATGAACTATCTTAAGGCTTCCCCTCGAGGGGAAGCTGTCTGCGAAGCAGACTGATGAGGTGTATACATAAACATATGAACAAAAAACACAATCCAAAATTGACACCCAAATCACAAAACTTACGAAAAAATATGACCAGAGAAGAACGGCATCTCTGGTATGACTTTCTAAAAGACCTGCCTGTCACCATCCAAAGACAAAAAACAATTGGGCAATATATCGTCGACTTCTATTGTGCCTCCGCAAATTTAGTGATTGAAATTGATGGATCTCAACATTTCGAAACAGATAAGATTGAAGCAGATTCCAAGCGAGATAAATATTTAATCAGCCTTGGATTAGTGGTCAAACGCTATGCGAATAATGAGGTCAATAACGACTTTGAGAATGTTTGTGCAGATGTTTACCGCTTCATTTTTCCTGACGAGAAATGAACCCCTCATCCAGCGCTTCGCGCTACCTTCCCCCGGCACCCAAAGGTGTTCCTCTTTGCTCCAGAGGAAGACACTTGAGTATTGGCTATCGAGCAAAGTAACAATCCTTAAACATTTCAATTTTTTCACCGACCTTTCAATTTAAATCAGAGAATAAGGACAATCATTATTTATCAAGAATACTTTTCCAACTGAGAATAGCGGGGAACATTTTTCCTAACAAGATATGAACACCTCATCCGGCGCTTCGCGCCACCTTCCCCTCGAGGGGAAGGCTTTGAGTGTTGTCTATTGAGCAAATCAGCAAGCTTGGGTATATTTCGAAAAATATTTTCGACCTTTTTTAATTTCTTGGATTCAAGGATTTAGTGCAACGGATGAGGTGATAAAATCATTCGTATGCAAAATCCAAAATACAAAAGACTAGGAAATAAAGAACGAGAAAGTATAAGTAGAGGACTAGCACAAAAGAAATCTATTCGAGAAATTGCCAAGGAAATTGGTCGATCACCAAGTACGGTGTCCCGAGAAATCAAACGGAACAGTGGGAAGACAGGCTATCGAGCATTTTCTGCGAGTCGTCGAGCAATAACAACGGCTGGATCGCGGAGAAAAGGAAAAAGCAAAGTAGCAAAACAAAGCGTTTTACGTCAATATGTTCTAGAAAAGCTGAAAGAAGAATGGTCTCCACAAGAAATATCTGAACGGCTCAAAAAGGGGTATTCTTGGGATATGACAATGCAAATATCACATGAAGCGATCTATCAATATATCTATGTTCTCCCAAGGGGAGAGCTGAAACAAATGCTGATAAAGGCTTTACGACAAGAACATAAGTATCGAAGGACCCAAAAAGCGCAAAATGCGGAAGAAAATCGAGGAAAAATTGCCAATATGTTGTCAATCGAAGAGCGTCCAGCAGAAGTGGCCGATCGAACCGTCCCTGGACATTGGGAAGGCGACCTGATTTTGGGAAAGTATAAGCGTAGTGCACTGGGAACGCTGGTGGAACGCACTACCCGCTACACAATACTGGTTCCTTTAGGTGACAAGAAAGATGCTCTCAATGTAAGGGAAGCCTATGCAGAGGCATTCAAAACAGTCCCCAATGAACTGAGAAAAACACTGACTTATGATCAAGGCAAAGAGATGAGCCAACACGAAAATTTTACTATCGACACAGGAATAAAGGTTTTCTTTGCTCATCCTGGTTCACCATGGGAACGAGGAACAAATGAAAATACCAATGGATTGATTAGACAGTATTTCCCGAAAGGAACAGATTTCACCCAAGTATCAGAAGATGAGATCTATAAAGTTCAAAGAAAACTAAATGATCGACCTCGTAAAGCATTGAACTACAATAAACCTAACGAGGTCTTCAATAGTGTTGTTGCACTAAAAGTTTGAAACCACATTAATAAATATTATGATTTTTTTAAAGTAATTTTTCCAGAGGAGACCTGATATATGTATTTCATGCGTCCGTTATCAGAGGAAACCATAAAACCTTTGGTTTACATGCGTTTAGTCTTATGAATTCAAACACCGACAGAAAAATAGCATTCCCCCTGGGGGGAAGGTGTGACGGATGAGGGGCTGTGGATTTCTACAAAAATTCTGTATGCAGTAATTTAAAATTCAACGTATTATTCAGCAACATACAAATCCACAATCCTTATGTTACAATCATCCCAAACACAAAACACACGGGAGTGCTAATTTGAACCCAGATTGCAAAGTCACTGCATTATTTGAAGGAAGAGAATCTGCCACCTTTACCTATGAAGGTATGGAAGGCGTCCAGCGCAAAAACCCTAATCGCCCTGTCAGCCTGATCAGTCTAAATGCCAGGCAAGCAGTCGATGAGGCTGTCCTCAGAGGGCTTTGTTACAAGAAGTTCGTCGCAGATATCACCATTGACTGTGAACAAATGCCGCCGACAGGTGCACTGCTCAAATCCAGTGATCTTGTCCTGCAAATCCTCCCGGAGCGCAAACGCTGCTGGCCAGAGTGTGTTTTGCTTAAGAAAAAACTGCCCTGCCCCTTGATCGAAGGCGTACGCTATGCCCGAGTGGAGGTCCCTGGGAAAGCCAGCCTGTGGGACAGCTTTACGATAGAAGAAAAAGAGAAAACCAACCCACCAGATCTCAATTTAGAGTAATTCATTTGGCTGCCCAGAATTTTCGTCCAATTTTATTACTCTAAAACGAAGTAGCATGGATGCAAAAAATCAAAAATTCCACTTAGACAAGTTTAATAACCTAGTTCTCTTTATTCTTGTTTTCCTTTTTGTACAACTAACAATCCTTCCACACTTGGGAAAATTCATTACCGATTTATCCATTAACATGATCGGATACATCATATGGTTTTTATTAACCCTTATTTTTTGCCGCATCAGCCATATCTCAATCTCCACATTTGGATTTAGCCATAAAAACATCACCAGACAGGTTTTCTTCGGCGTTGCTATTGCCAACACCCTGCTAATTTTTTTTATTGGTGGATCTTCAATTTTTGGCTACCATCCTCAGGATTATCTTTCACAAGCAGCTCCAAGTATCAGATTGTTGCTGCTAAATCTAGCTTTTTTTGTATTCATTGCGGGACCAATAGAAGAGTTTGTTTTCCGGGGATATCTGCTTTCCATTTTGACCGACATCAGTCGCTCACCTGCATGGGGTGCGGTCATATCATCATTGTTATTTGGCGCCTGGCATTTGATGGGCGGTAATTTGCTCCAGGTGCTGTTTACATTTCTTATTGGATTGACTTTTGCTCTTTCGAAACAAAAATTTTTGAACTGCACGATGCTTTCCGTTATCGTAGCACATAGCCTGTATAATGCGGCTTTGGAATTAATTCGGTGGTTCTTCTGTTAGACGCCCTAAGAAAAGACATCAATCATAAATATAGACCTAAACCAATCCCAAATAATCCTGGAAATTTTATGGCTTTGTCCAATTCCTCATAATAATGATCGCTTCACTGCGACATCAACGCTAAAAACAAACCAATATAACTTTTAGATAGATTTTTTGCTCTCAGGCAAGTATTGAAATTCCACCTGTGAATGTGTTACAATCACATCAATCCTTAAAACATCACGGCAGGAGTAGTAGACCGTCCGCCAGCGAGTCGGGACAACCCGGTGAGAGCCCGACAGGCGATGCGGATCGCCACAAGGTCGAACTCGCCTTTCCAGCTCGAAAGAGAGCAGATTGCATCGGTGAAAATCAGTAACCGGTGACGGCCACCGCCCGTTAGAGCGGCCCAAGCTGTCCGGTCATTATCGTGCACCGGGAAGCAGGGTGGTACCGCGGAGTTGCAATCCTTCGTCCCTGTTTGGACGAAGTTTTTTGTTTAATGGATAGCTGCTAGAACCATTTACAAGTCTTAGCAATTGCTAACTCAAGGTACAATTGAACCTGTTGCATTAAATCATCCAGAAAAGGACCTGGATGAACCAAATTTTTCAAGGAAGTGTTGTCGAAGAAACCGCAAAGTCAGGAGAAGAAAATTATGTCTGACCCAACCAGTATCCCCACCTATAACCCTAACCAGATCGAGCCTAAATGGCAGAAAAAATGGGAAGCGGATGGTCTTTATCACGCCGATATTGACGAAACGAAGCCAAAGTTTTACGCCTTGACCATGCTGCCTTACCCATCCGGTGACTTACACATCGGCCACTGGTATGCCATGTCTCCATCCGATGCCCGTGCCCGGTTTAAGCGCATGCAAGGCTTCAACGTTCTCTTCCCGATTGGGTTCGATGCCTTTGGCTTACCGGCAGAAAATGCCGCCATTCAACGCGGCATTCACCCCAAGGAGTGGACCTACAGCAACATCGAAAATATGCGCAGGCAGCTCAAATCCATGGGCGCTATGTTCGACTGGCGGCGCGAGGCCATCTCAGCCGATCCGAAGTATTACCGCTGGACCCAATGGTTTTTCAAACAATTCTTCGAAAATGACCTCGCCTACCAAAAAGAAGCCCCGGTGGACTTTTGTCCCCAATGTAACACCACCCTGGCGCGCGAACAAGTTCACGGGGAAGATCGGCACTGCGAACGCTGCGGCACACCTGTGATCAAGAAGAACCTGAAACAATGGTTCTTCCGCACCACGAATTACGCCGATGAATTGCTGGATTTCTCTGGGATGGATTGGCCAGAACAGGTGATGACACTGCAAACCAACTGGATCAATCGCTCAGAAGGCGCTTCTGTGATCTTTAAAACCGAGCAGGGTGACGATATTGAGGTCTTCACCACCCGACCCGACACCTTGTGGGGTGCCACCTTTATGGTGCTGGCACCCGAGCACCCCCTGGTGGAAAAGGTGACAACAAAAGAACAACTCCCCACAGTGACAGACTACCAGGAACAAGCCAAACGTATGGGCGATATTCAACGCGAGACGGTCGACCGGGAAAAAACCGGCGTGTTCACCGGCGGCTATGCCATCAATCCCGTCAACAACGAAAAAATCCCAATCTGGATTGCCGATTATGTCCTGATGAGCTATGGGACTGGCGCCATCATGGCTGTCCCTGCCCATGACCAGCGCGATTTCGAGTTTGCGCGCAAATATGACCTCCCAGTCATCGTGGTCATTCAACCCCCAGAGGAGGAACCCATCCTCGCTGACCAAATGGAAGCGGCCATCCCTGCTAGTGGGGAGATGGTGAACTCAGGCCCCCTGACCGGAACACCCGGTGAGGTTGCTTTTGACCGAGCGGTCGCCTACCTGGAAGAACATGGCATCGGGGAAAAGTCGGTCAATTATCGTTTGCGAGATTGGTTGATCTCCCGGCAGCGCTATTGGGGAGCCCCCATCCCGATCGTTCACTGCAAGAAATGCGGCGCAGTAGCCGTGCCCGATGAAGACCTGCCCCTCAGATTACCCGAGGATGTGGAATGGTTACCAACCGGTGAAAGCCCCCTCAAACTCCATCCCACCTGGCGTCAGACCACATGTCCGAAATGCGGTGGTTATGCAGAACGGGAAACTGACACCATGGACACCTTCATGTGTTCCAGCTGGTATCACCTGCGCTACCTGAGCCCAAATTACGACCAATATCCCTTTGACCCACAGGAATACGATTACTGGATGCCAGTCGATATTTATACAGGCGGTATCGAGCATGCCACCATGCACCTGATTTACACCCGCTTTTTCCATAAAGCCTGCCGAGATTTAGGCATCACCCAGGGCAAAGAACCCATGCTAATGTTGAGAAACCAGGGTATGGTTCTCGGTGAAGATAACGAAAAGATGTCCAAGAGCCGCGGAAATGTGGATTCACCGGATAATTTAATTGCCGCCTATGGTACCGACACAATCCGTGCTTATTTGATGTTTTTTGCCCGTTGGGAATTAGGCGCTCCCTGGAGCAGCGGTGGGATTGAAGGGACCTCACGCTGGTTACGACGAGTTTGGTACACCCTCTTAGAACCCTCTCTGGTTGAAGAAACAACACAACCAGCTGTCTTTCGAAACCTGCGACGAAAAGTCCATCAAACCCTGGAAGCCGTCACCCGCGATTTTGAATCCCTCAGTTTCAACACCGTTGTATCTGGGCTGATGGAACTGCTCAATGAAATGACCACGGCCAAAGGCTTAGGCGCATTTGGCACCCCAGCATGGGTAGAAGCTGAGAGCATTTATTTGCGCATGTTAGCACCGGTTTGCCCCCACATCGCTGAAGAACTCTGGGCTCGGACCGGTCATTCCTATTCCATCCACACCCAACCCTGGCCAGAGGTGGACGTTGAGGCAACCCAGGAAGAACAAATCACTCTGATTGTGCAGGTTAATGGCAAATTGCGCGATCGAATTATGATGCCGGTCGATATCAGTGAAGAATTGGCTAAATCCGCTGCTTTAGAGAGTGAAAATGTGCAAAGCTACTTGGCGGGTAAACAGCCAAAAAAGATCATCTATGTCCCTGGGCGCCTGGTCAATATCGTCGTATAGGGAAACAGCTAAAGTAAAAAATTAACAATCATCCGTTAAGGTTTCTGCCTTAACGGATGATTGTTGAAAACGAATACTCCTATACGAAATATTTCAAAGGATAACCCAACACCGATGCATATTCTTGGCTGAAAATAAACCTCGGCACCAGGCCCACCCCATCTGCAAGCCGCCATGCAAACCAGGATGATATAATTCAAACACCAAGAATCAATGAGACAGGAAAGGCAAACTATGAGCGCTGAAAAGCATAAAAAACAGGTCATCGTCACGGATAAAGCCCCCAAAGCCATCGGCCCCTACTCGGCTGGGGTCAGCACCAGTGAGTTTGTTTTCACAGCCGGCCAATTAGGCATGGATCCCTCCTCTGGCGAGCTGGTCGAGGGCGGCATTCAGACCCAAACGAGACAAGCGCTGACCAACCTCAAAGCTGTCCTTGAAGCAGCTGGCAGTGGCTTGGAATATGTGATTAAGACCACCGTATTTCTAAATGATATCAGCGAATTTGGCTTGATGAACGAGGTCTACGGTCAGTTCTTTACGGAGAATTTCCCCGCCCGATCCGCCTTTCAGGTGGCAGCACTGCCCAAGGGTGCCAGCGTCGAAATCGAAGCGATCGCCTTACGCGCTTAATTCGAGATGCTGATCAACTCAAGCGAATACCTGCCATTTTTTGAAAATTGCCAGAACTAAGTCTATGAGCGATCCAAAAAACCTGCCAACGGCTTCCATCATTGTCCCTTGCTACAACGAAAGGGGCACCATTCACTTACTTTTGGACGCCTTACACGGTCAAACCTATCCTCTGACGTCTATGGAAGTGATCATCGCTGATGGGGGGTCCACAGACGGCACTGTTACAGCTATCTCTAACTGGCAGAACGAAAACCCAATGCTCGCCATCAAAGTTGTTTCCAATCCACAACGCAGCATTCCAGCTGCTTTAAATCGCGCCATTGGGGCTGCAACCGGCGAAATCCTCATCCGCCTGGACGCCCATTCAAAGCCGCACACAAACTATGTTGAACGGATTGTGGCTTTGCTGCAAAACCAACAAGCTGAAAACGTCGGCGGCGTGTGGGAGATTCAGCCCAGCAGCGATCGCTGGATGGCGCGCAGCATCGCCGTTGCCGCAGCCCATCCCATCGGAGTGGGGGACGCCCAGTATCGCTTCACGGATAAACCCGCCTTTGTCGACACTGTGCCCTTTGGCGCTTTCTATCGCACCCTGATCGATGCAATAGGCTTATTTGACGAGACACTGCTGACCAATGAGGACTACGAGTTCAATGCGCGCATCCGTCAACATGGTGGAAAGATTTGGCTTGACCCACAAATTAGAGCGGTCTATTACGCCCGGGGAGATCTTAAAGCCCTTGCAAAGCAATATTGGCGTTATGGCTATTGGAAATGGCAAATGCTCCGCCGCTACCCTGAGACACTCCGCTGGCGCCAGGCACTGCCGCCCCTCTTTATCCTTGGACTAATGCTTTCAGCCATCTTAGCGCTCTTTTTTAAGCACTTTTTATGGCTATTCTTAGCAATAATTGGCATTTACGCTGCTGTGCTGCTGCTGACTGGCCTACAACTTGCTATTAAAAATAAAGAACCGCGATTTATAATCGGCGTCCCCCTGGCAATTGCTTGTATGCATTTTTCGTGGGGAAGTGGTTTTCTTTGGGGCATTATTCGCCCCCAAAAAGGAATTTGAGGTTAAAATCTTAATCATGAAGACAGAATCTCCACCAAAACGATGGCAGTTGGGGGCATCAGAGCGGGTCGGAATCCTGCTCATTGGGGATTTACTCATGGCAGCGATTGCCTTATTCCTCGGCTTATATGCCTGGGCAGCGGGGGATGCCTGGCTGGATTTCTCACTCGAATTTATCATTGAACGTCCCCCAGCTTGGTATTTTATCCTACCCATTTTTTGGATCATCCTATTGGTTGAGCTCTATGACGTCAACCGTGCGAGCAACCGGGAAGAAACCCTTAAGGGGATTGGCTTAGCAACGGTTATCTATGCCCTGATCTATTTATTAATTTATTTCACATCCGCACCAAAATCCTTGCCCCGTCGAGGTGTGTCCGTCTTCATCATTTCAGCACCAATCCTGACCACCCTTTGGCGGTTAGCCTACATCCAATTGTTTACTGCACCAAACCTTCTGAGCCGTGCCCTGATTATCGGCGCCGGCAATGCTGGCAAAACCATGGTCCAGGCCATCGAAAACCATGATGCGCCGCCCTTTATAACCATTGGATTGATTGATGATGATCCGGAAAAACGGGGCAAGCAGGTCGGTCAATTTACCGTTCTAGGTGACAGTTCTAATTTGATTGACATCATCAAAGAAAAACAAATTACCAATCTGATCCTGGCTATCAGCGGTGAGATGAAAGCTGAAATGTTTAAAGCCATCGTCACCGCACAGGAAATGGGGTTGGTGCTTTCGCCCATGCCTGAGGTTTATGAGGAATTATTAACCCGGGTGCCCATTTTCTTATTGGAAGCCGAGTGGATTGTGCGCTCATTTGTAGAGAAATCACATACCAGCACCTTTTACCAATTGGCAAGAACGCTGCTTGATCTTATTGGTGGGATGGTTGGCACGGTGATTATGGCGTTATTCTTCCCATTTATCAGCTTAGCCATTCTGCTTGAATCTGGCAGGCCGGTATTGTTCAAGCAAGAACGGCTTGGCAAGGGCGGTGAACCCTTTGACATCATTAAATTCCGCACCATGGAAAAGGATGCGGAAAGCGACGGTCAAGCTCGCTTAGCGGAAGAAAATGACGAGCGTGTGACCAAGGTAGGACGTTTTTTACGCAAGACCCATTTGGATGAACTACCCCAATTTATAAACGTTTTGCGGGGCGAAATGAGCCTGGTTGGCCCAAGAGCCGAACGACCGCAGTGGATCGAATATTTCCAAAGAGAAATCCCGTTTTATCGTGCCCGACTTCTGGTCAAACCCGGAATTTCGGGATGGGCACAAATTAATTACAACTATGCCGGCACAGTGGAACAAACAGCTGTCAAATTAGAATATGATCTCTATTACATTGAGCACCGCAATTTATTATTAGATATTTCCATTATTTTACGCACCATTGGTACAGTTTTCGGTTTTAAAGGTCAATAGGAACATAAGGCGCTTCCCTAATGAAAATTTTTGGTAAAAGAATTCAAAATCGCTACATACTCATTGGGGATATCTTACTCAGCATCCTGGCGGTCTTTGCCAGTTATGTGATCCGCTTAGAGCTGATTGCCATTTTCCCCACCTATCAAATTTCCCTGTTGTGGATGCTAGGCATTTCGGTAATTATTAAACCCATCGTTTACCTTTTATTTGGTATGTACAGCCGATTGTGGCGCTATGCCAGCATCCGTGAATTGACCCTGATCTTTTCCGCGGTAACCACAGCCTCCTTGCTGGTAGCCGCAATTATGATGGGCTTGTTCACATCAGGGCTTTTTATCGGCTTTCCCCGTTCAGCCCTGATCATCGATTGGCTGCTTTCAATCTTCTTTGTCGGCGGCCTGCGGTTTATCTTCCGGTGGTTAGCAGAGAACTCTTCCACGGCTGCCCAGGCTGCCAGGGGAACATCGCGGCGAGAAAAATCTGTTTTAGTGATTGGCGCTGGCGATGCTGGTGCCATGGTGGTCAAAGAATTACAAAAAAATCCGCAGCTCAACATCAACCCCATTGGCTTTTTAGACGATGATCCCAACAAGCATAACAGCGAGATTCATGGCGTGCCTGTGCTGGCACCGCTCAACGAGATTGATGACATTCTTGATAAACATCTTGTAGACGAGGTCATCATTGCTATCCCCAGCGCACCTGGCAAAATTCTGCGCCAGGTCTCCGATGCCTGTCGAAAACATCGGGTTGCCTTTAGAACCATGCCAGGGTTATACGAGCTTATTGGGGGCGATGTCAGCGTGAGCCGTTTGCGAGAAGTGGATATCTCCGACCTCTTGCGTCGTGAACCCGTACAAATCAACACAGAAGCCTTGGGAGAAGTATTGGAGGGTCGAGTGGTGATGGTCACTGGCGCAGGGGGCTCGATTGGCAGTGAGCTTTGCCGGCAAATTGCGCAGCTGAGACCCAAACGATTGTTGATGCTCGGGCATGGCGAAAATAGCATTTTTAGCGCTATTCTGGACCTGAAAGAGAATTTTCCAAGCCTTGAAATTATCCCGTTAATTGCTGATGTGCGTGACCTGGCGCGCCTTGCCGTGCTCTTTGACCGCTGGGAACCTGAAATAATCTATCACACTGCTGCCCACAAACATGTGCCGTTAATGGAAAGCAACATCGAAGAGGCGATCACCAACAACGTCTTGGGGACCAGGAACATCGTTCAATCAGCTTTAAACCACGATGTCCAACGCTTAGTAATGATTTCCACCGACAAGGCGATTCGGCCAGTCAGTGTAATGGGCGCGACCAAACGGGTGGCGGAAATGCTCGTGTTGGATGCTGCCCGCCAATATAACCGAGCCTTTTCAGTGGTGCGGTTTGGCAATGTCTTGGGCAGCCGCGGCAGTGTTGTCCCTTATTTCAAACGCCAAATTGCGGCTGGTGGGCCCGTCACCGTGACCCATCCCGAGATGAAACGCTATTTCATGACCATCCCTGAAGCCGTCCATCTTGTTTTGCAAGCCTCCACCCTCAGCAAAGGTGGAGAAAATTACATTCTGGATATGGGAGAGCCCGTTCTCATCCTCGACCTGGCTGAAGACCTGATCCGATTGTCTGGGCTGGAACCAGGGAAGGACATTGAAATTGTCTTTACGGGCATCCGACCCGGTGAAAAACTCAGTGAGGACCTTTGGGATCAGGGCTTTGCGTACCTGCCCACTGCTCACCCCGATATCAATCGTGTGGATAGCGAAGAGGTTCTCAGCTCAAATGACCTTGAAGCCCTTGTCGACCAACTGATCGACCTTGCCCAAGCCGGAAAACCAGAAGCAATTATCGACCTGCTCGGCGAGACCATCCCAGGCGCTGCCATCACGATGCACAAGCCTGAATTGGATATGGTAGAATAATTTTTCACAATTTTTGGAGGGGAAAGCCAACTCAGAACCTTGCAAATCATCGGGCAAAGTCCTTTTTAAGGAAACAATGAATTTATTGACCGCACAACAGTGGAAAGAATTTATCGACGAACATCCCCGGGCGCACATCCTGCAAACTGCTTCCTGGGGCGAACTAAAAGCTGACTATGGTTGGAGGCCAAAGTTTGTCCGCCAGGGGGCACTGGGTGCCATGATCCTTTTTCGCCGCTTGCCTTTAGGCCTGAGCGTCGCGTATATCCCCCGCGGCCCTATCGGGGAGGGCGATTGGACAGCCTTTTGGCATGCAGTAGATCACATTTGTAAAGAAGAAAAAGCCATCTTTTTGCGGGTTGAACCCGATATTTGGGCGCCTCAAACGCGGGAGAACATTCGTGAAATGCTGCCTGGGTTTGAAGAAACAGACCAGACGATTCAACCACCCCGCACCATTCTGATCAATATGCAAGGCTCTGAAGAAGATATTTTGATGGCGATGAAATCAAAAACCCGTTACAACATACGCCTGGCAGGTCGAAAAAACGTTGTGGTGCATCAAAGCGAGGATGTCAAAACTTTTCACGATATGATGCTCACCACGGGCGATCGCGATGAATTTGGGATTCACGGTTTGGCGTATTATCAACGCGCCTATGACCTTTTTTCACCGGAGGGCGCTTGTGTTTTATTGATCGCGACCTATAAAGAACAACCCTTAGCCGGTTTGATGGCTTTTGCAAGGGGTGATACCGCCTGGTATTTTTACGGCGCTTCCACCAACCAGGAACGATCGCGGATGCCCACCTATCTTTTACAGTGGGAAGCCATCCGATGGGCAAAAAGCATGGGGTGTAAGACCTATGATTTGTGGGGCATCCCAGATGTCCCTGAAGAAACCCTTGAAGATGATTTTTTGGACCGCTCCGATGGGCTGTGGGGCGTTTACCGTTTCAAACGCGGCTTTGGCGGTGAGATTCGGCGCACCATCGGCGCCTGGGACCGTGTTTATCGGCCAGGTTTATATAAGTTTTATCAAATTTGGGCTTCGCGAAGATCTACGGCAGGGGCTTAACCATGGAAAGCATCAATTTTGCCCTGTTAAGCACCACACAAGCCGACAACTGGAATGACCTGATCAAAGATCTGCCTGGTGCCCATGCTTTGCAAACCCACCAGTGGGGGCAGGTTAAAGCGCAGTTTGGCTGGCAGCCCCACTATTTGATTTGGCGTAACCCGGTTGGCGACGTGCAAGCGGCTGTGCTTGTGCTTCAGCGGCGGGTTCCTGCCCAAGGGTTTGGGCTGAACTTATCAGTCATGTACGCCCCCCGTGGCCCTCTTTTAGATTGGGCTGATGAAGCGCTGGCTAAACGCGTGCTGGACGATCTGCAAAGCTTTGCCAAGGGCGAGGGTGCCATTTTTATCAAGATCGACCCTGACCTTCCCATCAGCCTGGGCATACCCGGTGAAGAAGGGACCATCCTCAACCCCGCTGGTGAAGCAATAAAGGCAGACCTTGCCAAGCGCGGCTGGCATTTTTCCGATGAACAAATCCAATTTCGCAACACCGTGACCGTCGACCTGACCGCAGACGAAGAGGACATGCTGATGCGCATGAAATCCAAAACGCGCTACAATATCCGCCTAGCAGAACGCCGGGGGGTTGAAATCCGTAAAGGTGGGGTCGAAGATATTGACCTACTTTATAAAATGTATGCCCACACAGCCATTCGCGATGATTTCCTCATTCGCCACAAAGGTTATTATGAGGCTGTTTGGCAAACCTTCTTTGAAGCTGGGCTGGCAAAACCCATCATTGCGGAAGTAGAAGAACAACCCGTAGGCGCAGCGGTGATCTTCCAATTTGGGGGCCGCGCCTGGTATATTCACGGTATGTCCTTAGATGAGCATCGCGAGAAAATGTTCAACTACCGCTTACAGTGGGCCGGGATGTTGGATTCCAAGGAAGCAGGTTGCCACACCTATGACATGTGGGGTGCGCCGGATAATTTCAACGAAGAGGACCCCTTATGGGGGGTTTATCGTTTCAAAGATGGCTTTGGGGGGCAGGTTGAATGCTCCCTGGGCGCCTGGGATTACCCCGTTAGGCCCTTCTTTTATCGTCTTTACAGTCAAGTCCTTCCACGCATCCTGGGATGGATGCGAAAACGTGGAAAATCTGCCACCAAAAGGAGTATGAGCACATGATAACAAAACTCTCATTCGCCCATTTACCCACCCCGGTTGAAGCTCTACCAAGGCTTTCCGCCACCTTACAGGGACCTCGGATACTGGTCAAAAGGGATGATCAAACAGGGCTGGCTTTTGGCGGGAATAAGACCCGAAAATTAGAATATCTGCTAGCAGAAGCTCGAGAGCAGGGCGCAGAAACCCTAATCACTGCAGGCGCGGTGCAATCCAACCACTGTCGACAGACCGTCGCCGCGGCATCACGGTTTGGCATGGATTGCATCCTGATTCTTTTTGGGGACCCCCCTGATCCACCGGATGGCAATTTTTTCTTACACTTTCTGCTTGGGGCTGAAATCGTTTTTACCACACGGGACCAAGTCGAGGCAAAACTGGAAGAAGTCTTTCAAAAGGCAAAAAGCGAGGGGCGTAAACCCTACCTGATCCCCTATGGCGGTTCCAACCCCGTTGGGGCGATGGGATACGTCCACGCCATGCTTGAACTATCACATCAGGATGTCTTTCCTGACTGGATCGTCTTCCCCAGCTCTTCCGGGGGGACCCAGGCAGGTATGATGGTGGGCTCTCGATTGAGCGGATATACCGGGAAAGTCCTGGGCATAAGTGTTGATGAACCTGCAGAAGTGCTCTGCTCGCGCGTAGCTGAATTAGCGACCAAAACAGCCGCTTTTATGGGGGAATCATTGACCTTCACAGCCAGCGATATCCTGGTCAACGACCATTACACCGGGGGCGGCTATGCCGTGATGGACGAACCGGAGATTGAAGCCATCCGATTATTTGCCAAGCGAGAGGCCTTGCTGCTGGACCCGGTTTATACCGGGCGTGCTGCCGCAGGCCTGATCGACCTGATCCGAAAAGGCTTTTTTGAGGCCACAGATACGGTCTTGTTCTGGCATACCGGCGGCACCCCAGCCTTGTTTGCCAGCAAATATCAAACAAGATTGATTGAGTAACGGAAAAAATGGCTCGGCCTTTCTGGTATGGGAACTGATCTAAGGAGATGAAAATTTATCTACAGGAATCCATAGAGGGTTGAATAACAGATGGATTAAATAATGGCATCAATTTAATACAAAATATTTGCTTATAAACTGTAGGGGCACAGCACAAAGTGTCGAGGTACGAAGACAGGCTGTGCCCCTACTATTTTCACAATTGGTGGTTAATAACAATACTCAATACCCTCATTCATCTGGTTTTTGATCACAGTGAAAGAAAAGAAGACCCTATCCGCAATCCTTTCCCTTCGTAAGGGAGATGAGGCTTTAAGACATAAGAGGTGTGAGGTTGAACTATGGGTCTGGTAAAAAACCCTCTCCCGAGACGGGAGAGGGCAGGGTGAGGGTTACCATTATTTATATTTTGATGCCTTACATATGGAACAGCCTCCGATTGATTTTACACAAAGGCCATTAAATAAGGGCTCGGCTTGTCTTCGTTCCTCGACACATTGTGCCGAGCCCCTACAGGTCTTACCAAAACCCCAATTACATTCAATTACAACCCCGCTGCGTCGCGCAAGAGGGCTGCTTTGTTGGTCTTTTCCCAGGTTAAATCCAAATCGTCACGGCCGAAATGCCCATAAGCCGCTAATTTTTGATAAATCGGGCGGCGTAAATCCAAATCACGAATAATCGCACCGGGGCGCAAATCAAAATTCGCCGCAATTAAATCTGCGATACGCTCATCATCAATCTTGCCTGTGCCAAAGGTTTCCACATTGACCGAAAGCGGGTGGGCAACGCCAATGGCATAAGCCACCTGCACCTCGCAGCGGTCTGCTAACCCAGCGGCGACCACATTTTTCGCCACCCAGCGGGCTGCATAAGCGCCAGAGCGGTCGACCTTTGTCGGGTCCTTCCCGCTGAAGCAGCCACCACCGTGCCGTCCCATCCCGCCATAGGTATCAACGATAATTTTGCGACCCGTCAGGCCAGCATCCCCCATGGGACCACCCACAACAAACCGCCCGGTGGGATTCACATAAATAAGCATCTTGTCATCCACCAGTTCGGGGGGAAGCACAGGTTTGATAATTTCTTCGATCACGCCTTCCCTGATTTGCTCACTGGTCACATCCGGGGAGTGTTGGGTGCTGATCAGCACCGTATGGATGCGCTTGGGTACCCCATATTCATATTCCACAGTCACCTGGCTCTTGCCATCTGGCCAGAGAAAATCGAGGTCATTGGCTCGACGAGCTTCTGCCAGCCGGCGGGTGAGCTTGTGGGCATAATAGATCGGCATCGGCATCAGCACATCCGTCTCATTGCAGGCATAACCAAACATCATGCCCTGATCCCCGGCACCAATGGCCTCAATCTGATCTCCATTGTCCATTGCGCCTTCTTTAGCCTCCTTGGCTTTATCCACGCCCAGCGCAATATCTGGGGATTGGTTAGCCAAAGCCACCATAACCCCGCAGGTTGCACCGTCAAAACCTTTCTTGGCCCGGTCATAGCCCACCCCAATGACCACATCACGCACCAATTTATCGAAATCAGCAAAACCCGTGGTGGTGATCTCACCCATCGCCAAAATAAAGCCGGTCTTGGTGGCGCATTCACAGGCCACCCGTGAATAGGGATCCTGCCGGATCAGTTCGTCCAGTACAGCATCGCTGATCTGGTCACAAAGTTTGTCCGGGTGACCCTCCGTGACCGATTCCGAAGTGAATAAATACTTGGGTAAAGTCATAAACGTCAATGTCATTTCCGAGAACCTCCGTGTCTCATTAAATTACTTCGCCCCTCCTGGCGCTGCGAGAGGGGCGTGAAATGACATTGGCTTCCCTCTCATCTTCCAGATTTCGCTCTGCCGGATTTGGCACCATAAAAGGGGTGCTTTTTGGTTGCCGAGGTATCAAAGGGCCGGTCCCTCCACCTCTCTGGATAAGAGTGCCGCATGGGCGACATATTTTATTGTGGTGAAATTATAACATCAATTGAGAGAAATACAAAATTTTTTAGCCTTTTTTAAGACCACACGATATCTTAACAATATATCAATCACAAAACCTCTTCTCCGTCATTGACGTAAGCGGTCAGCTCGCTAACACTTAAATCTTTAATACCAAGTTTTTCAAGGGTACGGCCCTTACGCCAATAATCGGTGCTGTGGAGGATACAACCCAAACGGATGATGGCATTGATGCCGTTCACCGAAACACCATAGCGTTCGCCCAAAGCGGCAATGGGCACCAGACTCATGGGGACATCCTCAGAGATGTAGCGGTGCTGCAGGGTGCTGGGGGCGTTGATGCCATAATAACCCGTCTGATTTTGAATGGCTTCATAGAGGGTATTGCCCTGGACGTTGTAGGCCAACTGCAACCATTCCATCGAGGTTCGTGCTCGGATACCCAGAGAGGATGCCACGGTCACACGTTCCCGATCGACCACCTCAAGCACCCTTGCAACCGAGGGCGTCACGCCATCGACATAAAATTGAAAATCCCCATGGGTTGATTCGATGCGACCCGCATTCAGGATTGCCAGGGCTGGATGAAACACCGCCCCCATATTATTTAAGCCTGTTTGAAGCACATTCACCCCATCGATAAATTGAGGATACACATGTTTGATTGCCTCCAAAACTATTGGCGTATCCTTGGCAGGTAAAGCTGCAATCGGGACGGATTCTTTGATCCGGAATATACGGGCCTGGCTCGGGCCTTCCGCTCGGCTGGCGTAGATGAAGGTTTCTGCCTCTGCCAACACAATTTTTGCCTTACTGCCCTGGAGCCTCAATACCTGCCGAAATTCAATCGTCCCACAGGTTCGTCCGGGGTGCAAAATCACAATCTGGCCATCTTTAAGATAAGGCGCAACCAGGCAGGCAATATCCGCATGACAGGATGATGGCACAACCACCATGATAACCTCTGCGTCCTTGATGGCTTCCTCAATGTCATCGGTAACCCTTTGAATAGGGCCGAATCCCTGCGGCCCACATTGAGGGCTGACCAGATCAATGCCGCCCCGCTTGGCGATAACTTCAATATGCGCAAAGGTGCGATTAAATAAGGTCACCTGCTGGCCCATTATTGCCAGGTGAGCAGCCATCGCCTTACCCCCATTGCCAGCGCCTATAACAGTGAAACGTTTTACGGTCATAATATCTCCTTCATAAGTGATTGGAGTCGTTCAGACTCTGAAAGCGGGTTCCCCTTCGAATCGATTGCTACACAAGCGCCTTTGTGAATGGTTGTTTGGACAACACCGCGCGCGAAGGGATTATTCTTAAGATGGGGCGCATCCAAAATGCCTGTTTGCACAGCTTGGCTTAATGTGCCAGGGTCGGTAAAGGGATCCTCAACTGAGGCCGGAGCCAGATCACGAATGGCCTCTAAAGTAATCTTCGCCTCTTTCACCAGTGCTTCAACGCGAGTTTGGATCGCTGGATCCCTGGTCATTTCAGGTTGTCCTTTAAGCGCGTTATCAATAGCCTGGCGTGCCATCCGACTAGCCTGGATGATATCTGTCGCCGTGGCTGCGTGATGCGCTTCGGTATGACCCACAATGTGCACGATGTGCGGTTGTAGCGCCATTTGCAGGTAAATGCTGGTCGCCAAATGGGCGCGCGCAGTGTCATCCTGAAGGGGATAACTCAACAAGCCGGTCCGGGTCTGACGCCAAAGGCGGAATCCATCATCATGCAGCGGCTCTGTCAGCGCCAAACAGGCCAGCATCTTTGCCAGGTCCATCGCATCCGAGGTGCCAGGGGGGCTGTTGAACATCATTTGGGCGATATAATCTCGCACCCCAAACCGTTTTGCATTATAGGCGGAGAGATAAGCGGATACCACATAAATGACATCGGGCGCGTCCCGCATACCCCAGTGGTGGGGTTCGTTGAGCTCCACCGGGATGCCTTCGTTACCGTACCAGGCCATCACTTCTTGGTGCTTTCGGATGCTATCTTCCAACCCCCAGGGTCCGCGACCGTCCATTTGGTTAAACCAGAAAATGGGGATGGCACACCAGGCGATGTTGATGGTGTCTTTGTAAAGTTGCGCTAACTTGAGAAAATCATCCGTGCCGGAATAGGAACGCATCAAGGGGAAATTGCCAGTCCGGCTGGCAGCATACAGCGCCCGATAATCTTCAGCCGAACGAACCGGTACGCCACCCGCCCCTGTTTGGCGGGGATTTTGCCGTTCTGGATGGAAAAAATTCGCCTGAGCGTCTTGGTCGATGCCCAATGAAATCACGTCCAATGCTTTTGCCGCTGCGATTTTTTGAATCCCCTTGATTGTCGCTTCCAGGGTGGGTTGGCCGTAGTGATGACGCAAGAGGGGATAGGGTGCTTTCCACTTAATGCGGTCGACGGTCCTTTGGGGGAAATCAGTCTCTTCGGCAGCGCCAGGTTTTTGCCCTCGCAAATAAGCCAACACGCTATCAACGGGCTCACTACCATCAAAGACCACCTCAAAAAAGCCCATCGCTTTGGCGCGCGCTGCGATGGGCGGCGTTCCTCCGAAGGCAAAGCGTACACCTTGCTGATGCAGTTCATCTGCAGCTTCAGCAAACTCACCCAATAAACGCTCGCCGGTTTCTGGTGTCAGTCGATAAGAAACCCCCACCAGGTCCGCCTTTTCCTGACGGGCGACTTCGATTAGCCGGTCAGGAGAAACCGCTGGCCCCAAGAATACCGTCCGCCAACCCGCTTCTTCAGCGAGACGTAAAAAATTGATCACACCGGCCACATGGACACATTCGCCGATTGCGGCAGCAACGATTGTTTTCACATTTCCTTCCTTATCCCCAGGAATATTTACTTCATCAAATTAATAAAAAGGGTCTACCCCCATTGTGAACAGGTGCAGACCTTTATCATGATACTAATTTTTCGATTTTTTTATAAATAAATATCGATGAAAAAGCCTTACATCCACTCCCCTGGCACCGTATAGGGCTCTCCGGAGCTTTTCAGTAGTCGGGGATTGACACGACCCATCCATTTTTCAGGCAAGAAGAGTTTTTGGAAATCGCCATAAACCTCGTACAATTCATGGGCGTCCCGGGTGGCGAGCATCGTCCAGCGGACTCCCTCCTCATCTAAAAACGCCAGGATAACTTCAGTCAACCACTTCCCCAATCCCTGACCTTGATAGGCCGGCAAGATAAACACATCACACAGATAGGCAAAGATGGTGTAATCCGTCACCACCCTGGCAAACCCGATTTGCTCATCTTGATGATAGACGCCGAAGCAAAGGGAATGTTGAATCGTCTTTTGGGTCGTTTCTCGTGTTCGTCCACTTGTCCAATAGGCTTCATCCTCCATATAACTTTGAATCACATCAAGCTGAAGTTTTTCTTTGTCAGTACTGATTAGGAATTCGCCTTTTTTAATTTCCATCGCACTTGCTCCTGACTCTTACACCGAAATTTTACTTAGGTCCCTTTTCCTGACCGTTGCATCCACCGCTCAGGATGATTAATGACCTCAAAGCCACCGTACGTGGCATAAAATGCTTGCGCGTTTTGTGATACTAAAATTGTTTTTTGTATTCCAATTTTATCAAGAAATTGGCAGATGGCAGCAACCAACCACTTTCCTAAACCCTGACCGCGATAGGCCTGATCAACAAAGACATCACACAACCAGGCAAAGGTCGCTTGGTCCGTGACCAGCCTGGCAAAAGCCACTTGTTGCCCCCGATGGTAAATTCCAAAACAAAATGAATGGCGAATCGAGCGAGCAATCACCTCCCCAGAGCGCCCTTTCGCCCAATATGCTTGGTTTGCCAAGAAATCTTCAATAATATCTAATTGCAGGCGGTCTTTATCCATACTGAACAAGAATGCACCGCGTTCCTCCTCAGGAAGTGACACATCCTCCGGCCAATAGGCTTGGTCTGGGTTGAAAGTTTCAGGAAGCGCCATTATTTCATCCCGGATGCGGATGTCATCCTTATAACTGAAATGGAAGTGTTGTGGGCTTTCACCAGCCAGAATTTTCGGCAGGAAGACATGGATATTATCAACCACAAGCGGTGAAGTACAAGCCCATCCTTTTGGCTTCCAAGCCAATACTCCTTCATGGTTCATGCGAAAATTTCTGGTCGGAACCTCAGCGGTAAAGATCGCGATGGCACCAGGTGGGATTTCGAACCCATCCCAGGTCAGCAAGCCGGCAAAATGAGGATCCGTGATTTGATAACCCGTCTCCTCAGCCATTTCCCGGATGACAGCCCGACGCGGTGTTTCACCGGGTTCAATATGCCCCCCAACACCATTCCACAACCCCTGGTTGGGTGGAAATCGGCGGTGAATAAGAAGGACATCATCCCCATTTAATAAAAAGCACAGGGTAAAACCAGGGTTAATCATCTTTGTAATAAAGTCTCTGGCCAATCCGTGATTTCAAGAACGGTCATCTGATGCCAAGTGACAAGTGTCGCTAGGTGAAACACAATTGTGTTATGCTCCATCAATTGAATCCGATTCTTCTGATGCAGGAGGTTCCGAACTATGCTTCGCTGCTTGAAGGAAAGCGTTGCCTAAGGCTTGCGCTTGCTTTGGGGTGATGAAAATGTTGGTTTGCCCCGCTCGTAATAACCTTTCCGAGGGATCACAACGCTCGATAATTGTCACACAAATATTATCCTCCAGATCATGATCCTCACAGTCAAAGAAAATATCAATTTCGATGGTGTCGTCTAACAGGAAAATGGTCATAATTCTAAAACTCCGAAAAAATTGAATTTTTACTCAATCAAATCATAACATTAATTAAAACCCTTGCGACTTCATAAATCAATTACAAAATGCCAAAAAGCACTCAAAAATCCATAAAAACCCTTAAAAATCACCCATTTTTGGCTTTGCCACCCCATTTAGAGCTAATTTGATAGTTTCTGAGAGTCACTTTTCGGTAAACTCCATTCAGTAAAATGAAACATAGCGACTTACAAGTCGTCAAAATTAGTAAGGAGACGTCATTATGGAAGTTCCACGCCATTGGCGATTGAAAAAACAACGGTACGCATTGGTTGGCGAGATATGCCCACACTGCAATGCAAAAATCTTCCCACCACGGGATGTCTGCCCCGAATGCGGCAGAGAAGCAAAAACAGCCTACACCTTCAGCGGGAAAGGGGAAGTGTATTCCTTCACTCGGATGGGGAACGCGCCGGCTGGTTTTGAGCAACAATCACCTTACACAGTCGCCCTGATCAAACTTCAAGAAGGTCCCATTGTAACAGCCCAATTGACGGATTTAGGTGATACCGATGTGGAAATTGGCATGCCGGTTGAAATGGTCACCCGCAAGCTGCGGGATGATACGGATGAACGCGGCATCATCGTTTATGGGTATAAATTCCGGCCGGTGATGGTGGGTTAAGAATCTCTCCGCTAGAATTGTCGTAGGGACACGGCGTGCCGTGTCCCTACTTTTGTTAATAATTGACACCATATTTTCAAGCATTCACATCTAAATAAGTCTCCAAAATTCATTATAATAATTTTGCGTAATAACTATCATTAATCATTCATCATCTCTTCTCGGTGAATCTCAATGAAAGGAGGACTTGTGGATTTCATTCGGATATCGGAATACATCGGTTTCGGGGGATTCATCTTGTGGTCGCTGATCGAGCGCGGCTTTACATTGACCAAACAGCAGCAAAGGGCAGGCCAAAGAAAAGCACAAAGCTCCTTTTGGTTGATTCTGATTTTCTGGTATGGCGCAATGTTTCTCTCCATCTGGGATGTATGGGGCAGCCCATTGACCGCCTTCCAGCAACCCTTTCTCCCCTTACGAATTATCGGAGTCATCTTGACATTAACTGGCCTTTTGATTCGGTTTGCAGCACGCCGCGCGTTGGGACAATCCTACAGCGTCCACGTGGAGACATCCCAAAAACACGAGCTGGTGACATCGGGGATATTTTCAACCATTCGGCATCCGGCTTATCTTGGGTTGTTGTGTTTATTCCTAGGTATTCCTTTATGCCTGGGTAGTTGGGGAGGGCTCGGGATTGCAGTTCTAGCGGGCATACCCACCCTCATTTATCGGATAAATGTGGAAGAGAAATTCTTGCAGCAATGGTTTGGCGAAGCCTACGGAACCTATCAAGAGAACACCTGGCGGCTGATCCCCTATCTGTGGTGAAATTTCCTGTATCAAGAATAATTTTACATCTGGAAAAATAAAACCAATGGCTTAATAACTGGACAATAGTTGTCGAAATAAGTAGTATAATAATATGTGTAAATACTGATATCGTTGTCAATCAAAGTACAACAGATCAATTCAAAAGACCATAAAAAGGAGATATAAATGGCAAAAATTTTGGAAGTTGAAGGTATTGGACCAGTTTACGCAGAAAAATTACAAGGCTTGGGCATCACCACCACCAATAAACTGCTGAAAATGGGTTCAACACCAAAAGGGCGTGAAGAACTCGCCGAAAAATCAGGCATCAGCAAGGACTTGCTCTTGGAGTGGATCAACCATGCCGATCTCTTCCGCATCAAGGGTGTTGCTGAAGAATACTCTGATCTGCTTGAAGAAGCTGGCGTAGATACCGTACCTGAGCTTGCCCAACGAAATGCAGAAAATCTGTATGCAAAACTGGTAGAAGTCAATGAAATGAAAAAACTGGTTCGACAGTTGCCGTCACAACGTCAGGTTGCCGATTGGGTGATGCAGGCCAAAGAACTACCACGGATGATTCATTACTAAATCGTCGAGAACGTTTTAGAACAATCGACTTAAACAATAAACTCCCTTGTTTACACTTTAACAGGGGAGTTTTTGATGGACTAAGATACAGGTACCTCAAACCAAGGATGCAAAATAAAAGCATCCAAATTGGTGCTCCCATTAATCATTTGTCGAAAATTTTCAAGGTAAAATAGTACTAGAATCAACATACCACGATCGAGTTGCAAATTTATGGTCTCAATCGCAGAATACGCAAACGAAGGAAAATATACGATTAAGGTCCTCAGCGAGCGGACGGGCGTCCGCCCGGTGACCCTTCGAGCCTGGGAGCGCCGTTACGACCTCCTGGACCCTGATCGAGAGGACAACAACTACCGCCTTTATTCTGAAAGGGATATTCAAATTATCCGTTGGGTGACCCAACGTATGGATGAGGGACTTTCCATTAGCAAAGCGGTCAAAGAATACAAGAAACTCAGAGCCCAAGGCATTTGGCCGGATGCTCTCCCGTCGGTTCTGATCCCTGAACGCATAAAGGAACCCGCCCATCCCCCCAAGACCTACGCTAAGAAATTATTTACAGCCTTCACAAACCATGATGAAGCCCAGGCAAGGGCGATTATGGACGCTGTGCAAAGCATGTTCGACCTAAAAACGATCTTCTTTGAAATTATGCAACCCTGCTTGTTTGAGATTGGCGAAGCCTGGATGAGAGGTGAAATTCGCATCGCAACGGAGCACTTTGCCTCCCATTTTATCCAGGGCATCCTTTCCACCTTGCTGCTGGCATTTCCTGTGTATTATGAGGCACCGCATATTTTAGTTGGATGCCCTCAAGATGAATTCCATGAAATTGCACCGCTAATGCTGGCCGTCCTCCTCCGCCGTGAGGGTTACCAGGTTGAATTTTTAGGCGCAGATCTGCCTGTGGACGACCTGGTGGCTTATGCCGAAGACACGTCACCGGACATGATCATCCTCTCGTCCTCTAATTATCACAGCACATTGGCACTGTATAAAATGCAAGCCAAACTCAATAAATTACCTAACCCACCTATATTTGGGTTCGGAGGGCGCTATTATATTGAAGATGAGAAGGCTCGTAAGGAGACCCAGGGGGTATTTTTAGGCTTTAGCGTGGATGAGGCGATCGATAAAGTTCACGAATTATTAGATTAATCTTTTCAGCGTCAATGGGATTCCCGGCGGACAATTGCGTCAGCGATGCGCGCCACCCTTGCCATCACCCCCACATCATGCACACGGACGATATCCGCGCCGCGAGCGATGCACAGCGCCACAGCCGCCGCCGTTCCCTCCACTCGCTCCGATGGTGGCAGGTCGAGGGTATAACCCAAAAATGATTTTCGAGAGGGTCCTACCAGAATTGGAAAGCCAAGGAATTTAATGGCGTCAAGGCGGTCAATAACCTCAAAATTTTGAGAGACCGTCTTGCCAAAACCGATCCCAGGGTCCAGGATGATTTGGGAAGCCAACACGCCATTTTCATGGGCAAGTGAGACGCTTTCGAGCAACTCTCGGCAAATATCTTCGATCAAGATTTCGTACGTGATGCCCACATACCGCCCCCCCAAACGTTCCTCCAGGGCAGCAGACCCGGGTTTGGCGCGATTGTGCATCAGAACCACCGGTACACGATAATCTGCCACGACGCTCCCCATCGCCGGGTCAGCCTTCAACCCCCATACGTCATTGACCCAATGGGCACCGACATCCAGGGCTGCCTTAGCAACACTGGCTTTGGTGGTATCGATCGAAATTAAGGCGTCAGGGAAAGCATGCCGGATCCCCTCAATAACTGGAACCACCCTATCGATCTCCTCTTCTGCTGAAACCGATTGGGCACCCGGTCGGGTGCTCTCACCCCCAACATCAAGGATATCTGCACCTTCCTCTAAAAAATTTTCGGCTTGTTGAACGGCAGCCTCAACCACCGCCGATTGATTGAGAAGACCATCGCCGGAAAAACTATCCGGGGTCACATTGAGTATCCCCATGATAAAAGTGCGGGTTCCCCAGGGCAAGGGCGGTAAATTATCCGTTTTCTCAGGCATTGCGTTGGTTATTCCTCGGGTGTGGATATTTGCTTGGCGCGTGCTTCCACCAATAAATCGACCTGATCAATGGCATCACCCATACTGTATAAATTGATTGAAAACGGGAATGAAGCACCAGGTTCGAAGGGCGGCTCACCATCCCAGCGACGGACTGCGACCACATGCCCTGCCGCATCCAATGCCGTGGCATTCAACCACAGGTATTCCCCTTCCGGCTGGCCAGCTTCGATGACGATATCGCCTGAAACCTGGGCAACCAACCCATCATCGCTTTTTATGATAGATAAATTTAAAATTTCAGCGTTTAAATAACGGTCATCATCGGGCATCACCGGCAGTAAAAATTCAACCTCGGCGGTCACCGTCCATTCCTCAGTCACTGGGGGGTCAAAATAAGCGATCAAGGGCAGGGATTCCCCAACCGGCAGCAAGTTCAAGGGCATAATCGCCACCTCCTGGCGATCCTCTTCACCCGTTTGCATCGATACTCGCGCCGAGATGTTCTCCAGGGCACCATCCTCACGATTGGTGACCAACACAAAGCACCATAATCCACCCAGGGCGTCTGGGTAGCAATTTGGTTCTCGCAAGGTTTGATATTGGGGCGTTGTGGTAGGAGTAAATTGAACAACCTCGGTGGTTTCAGTTTTTTCAGGCTGTGGCGTAATGGGGATGAGCAGATTGGTGCCCACGGACATGATGCGGGGGTTCACGGTGGGGTTGGCCGTCATCAGCACAGCAGGGCTCAGACCGTAGCGGCAGGCGATGCTGTACATATCATCCCCGGTTTGCACTTCATAATAGACCTGGGTGGGCGTGGGCGTGAGGGTGGGTGAAGGCGTATTGGTCGCAAAATCGCTGGGGAGCGGCGTGACCGATGCGGTATTGGAAGGGTAAGGGCGCAAGGTGCCGGCCTGGGTTGAGAGCCCAGTGGGAGTCGCTTGCAGTGCGATTGGCGCACAAGCGGCCAGCAAAAGGCTCAGTGTAATCATAAACCAAGGAAGAAAATGCCATTTTTTGCGCATGCCGGCATTATACCCGTAACCTAATAGGAAGGGCACAGCGCGTCATGCCCCAACAAGGCGTTTTCATTGCGTGTAGGTCACGTATGGTTGCGCACGCAACCTACGTGACACATTCTTAATTATATTTCTACAAAAATGCAGTCATTTTTAAAATTTTAAAATTGTCAGGTTGGAAACCTGACCTTGTATCTTTAAAATAGTGTATGCTAGAAATGTGAAAGACACCAGTCAGGACGGTGAGGGTGAATCTGAACCTGACCTTTAGGCAAAAAGCCTGTATCGTAGATATGATCCCCTCACCATTTTTACACAGAGATCGGACGGTATCTGAAGCCTCTCTACAGAATAGAGATGAGCTTGCATTCACAAGGATGATCCAATTCATGCGCCTGACTGATGCCAACTTAAGTGTAACAAAAAAGAGGTGAGAAATGCAAAACATATTAGGTATTGACGTTTCCAAGGATAAACTTGACTTAGTGTTGAGGACTGAACGAGGCAAATTCCACAAGATGATCAGCAACAATGTGGAAGGGTTTAAGAGACTGGACAAATGGTTGAGATCCCAGCATGTCAATCGGATTCATGCTTGCTTAGAGGCAACAGGGCAATATGGTGATGAGGTGGCAGAGTATCTGTATATACGAGACAATGACGTGAGTGTGGTAAATCCAGCTCGGATCAAGCGTTATGGTGAAAGTAAGTTGCACCGCAATAAAACAGATAAAGCGGATGCAGATTTGATTGCAGAGTTCTGTTTGAAGGAAAAACCAGCCCTCTGGAAGCCTCTAGACCCTGATATCAAGCGTCTGAGGGCGCTCATTCGCCGTTTACAGGCCTTAAAAGACAACCTACAGCAGGAGAAGAATCGCAAAAGTAGTGGCGAGCTAGATGCTTGGGTGACCAAGGATCTTGAGATTCACATCAATTTTCTCCAAGAACGCATCAAAGCCACCAAAAAGGAGATCAAAGATTTGATTGACCAAAACCCTGGCTTGAAAGCTCAACGCGATCTGTTGACGTCCATCATCGGGATTGGTGACCTGACGGCAAGCACCTTATTGGCCGAGATCGGTGATTTTTCCACTTTTGAGAATGCGCCCCAATTGGCTGCCTTTGCAGGTCTCAACCCCAAGGCGCATCGTTCTGGTTCTTCTGTGTATAAGAAGACAAGAATCTCTAAACAGGGGCGTACTGAATTACGTCGTTGTCTTTATATGCCAGCCGTTGTGGCTCTGTTGCATAATCCTGTTATCCAGGCTTTGAGTGAACGAATGACAAAAACAAATCACCAGAGAAAGGAAATTGTGATTGCCGCCATGCGCAAATTATTGCATCTTGCTTATGGTGTATTGAAGAACCAATTGCCTTTTAACCCTGATTATGGTGCCCAATTTGATTTTTCTTCTTGACTTTCAAGACGGTATCTACAAAAACACAAAATGGGATTTCCGGATAGCGCGTATATTCTGCTTTCCCCACACACATTGGGGATACTATAAGGGCGAGGCGTGTCGTGCCTCAACGTAATTTCTCCTTCCAATTTTCGAGCAAACCAATCCCCCACCAATAGAAATCTAACAATGACCTATTAAAATAAAACTTAGTTTCAGAAACACTAAACCGAATAATCCTCATCCGTTAAGACTCCCGCCTGCTTTTCCTTGCCTTTGATGCCCAAGCGTACTATAATTTTGAAGGATTAAATTAGAAAGTTACCTATGCCTACCTATACCTATCATTGCGATAATTGCGGAATTCGCTTCGATCAATACCAAAAATTTACAGATGAACCCTTAATGATCTGCCCGGAATGCGGTGAACCCACCTTACATAAGGTTTACCAGCCGGTTGGGATTATTTTTAAGGGTAAGGGCTTCTACGCCACCGACAATCGCTCCCCATCCGGACAAACCTTCGCTTCGGAAAAAGAAGACAACAGCAATAAGAAGGAACCGGAAACAAAACCAACCCCCAAAGTAGAAAAAAAAGAGAAGAAAGCCAAATCAGTAGACTGATCCAAAAAAATTCTTAAAATCAAGCGAGCCAGGCTCGCTTTTTTGATGTTTTAAGCCCTCACCACGCAATTGGGGTATTTTTTACCGTTAAAATCAAGCTGTCTCCCGACCAAGCCACGTGATAGATGTCCAGAGAATCAAAGTGTAACTGCGCCAAATGCCGGTTTGCGCTATAATGCAAGGGTAATCAATTCGCGAAGATATTGGTGCGCTCAACCCTCATGCCTTTTTATTTAGTTCGCTTGAACATCTCAAGTTTAGGCTCAAGGCAGAATTTGGAGCTCACCCGACGAGCTTAGTCATTCAAATGCAAAATACAGGTGCAAGCCCATGAAACAATTATTACAAAACATCAAAACCGGAGATGCCTACGTGGCTGAAGTCCCCCTTCCAACCCCAAGTCCAGGCGCTGCGCTGGTTCAAACCCGTGCCTCCCTGGTTTCCGCCGGCACAGAGCGCATGGTGGTGTCCTTTGCCAAACAAACCCTTTTAGGCAAAGCAGCCTCACGCCCAGATTTAGTCCGTCAGGTATTGAATAAAGCCCGTCGCGAGGGTTTAATAACCGCCTATGAAGCGACAATGAACAAACTGGATCAGCCGATGGCTTTGGGGTATTCCTCAGCCGGCACCATTATCAAAGTTGGTGAAGGGCTCACAGGGTTTCGAGCTGGCGATCGGGTGGCCTGTGCGGGCGGCGGTCATGCGGTGCATGCTGAATTTGCCAGCGTACCCCAAAACCTGATGGTGGCGCTACCAGACTCGGTGAGTTTTGAGGAAGCAGCCTTTGCCACGTTGGGTGCGGTCGCCATGCAGGGTTTTCGACTGGCTGACGTGCAAGTGGGTGCCAAAGTGGTGGTGATCGGGCTTGGTTTGCTCGGTTTATTAACCACTGGGATTGCATCCGCTGCAGGGTGCCAGGTGCTTGGGGTCGATCTTGACCCCCAGCGCGTCCAATTGGCGAAGACCATGAGGGCCCAAACTGCTGTGGGGCGGGATCAGGCGGTGGAAGCCACCCAAGCCTTCACCCGCGGGAGGGGTGCCGACGCTGTGCTAATTTGCGCAGACACCGACTCCAATGACCCGGTCAATTTGGCTGGGGAGATCGCTCGCGACAAAGCCAAAATCGTGGCAGTCGGCGCCGTCGGGCTCGAGATCCCGCGCAATCTCTATTATCAAAAAGAACTGGAACTGATCGTCTCTCGGTCTTATGGCCCAGGGCGTTACGATCCCAAATTTGAAGAACAGGGGCAGGATTATCCCATCGCCTACGTGCGCTGGACGGAAACTCGCAACATTGAAGCCTTTTTGGACCTGCTGGCAAGCGGCAAATTGGATGTTTCCCCGCTGATCACCCACAATATCCCCATTGAAGAAGGCAAACGGGCGTATGAAATCATCACCGGGAAGGCACCCTACCTGGGGGTTTTACTCACCTATCAAGAAAAAGAACCCCCCAAGGATAACCGGGTTCCTAATTTATTAGCCCCAACCATGCGGGTCAAGGATGAGGAAATTTTAGCCCTGGGCGTCCTTGGCGCAGGCAACTATGCCCTATCGACATTCCTGCCAGTGGTAAAAAAGGTGGGCGACATCGCCCCAGTGGGAATCGTTTCTGCTTCTGGGGTCAGCGCACAACATGCCGCCCAACGTTTTGGCTTTGGTTTTTCAGCCAGCGATCCAGAAGCGCTATTCGAAGACCCCGTCATCAATCTGATCGCCATCTTAACCCGCCATAACCTGCATACCCCACAAATTTTACAGGCCTTTGAAGCGCGAAAACAAGTCTATTGTGAGAAACCTCTCGCCCTCAACGAAGATCAACTGGGCCAAATCAGCGCTGCACTGCAAAAAGAGGATCAACCCCTGCTGATGCTTGGGTTCAATCGGCGTTTTGCACCCCTGGGGGTCCAATTGAAGGAATTTATTGACCAGCGCCAGGAGCCCCTTTATGCCCATTACCGGGTCAACGCCAATCAGCTCCCCCCAACCCACTGGTTAATCGATCCACAGGAGGGAGGCGGGCGCATCATCGGGGAAGCCTGCCACTTCATCGATTTTCTGACCTTCTTGGTCGGGGCTAGCCCCGTCGAAGTGACGGCTCAGGGCTTGCCTGACGGCGGCAGCTATCATGAGGACAACCTGGTGATGAACTTCCGATTCCCGGATGGTTCGATCGGCCTGGTCAGCTACCTGGCCAATGGTGATAAGTCCTATCCCAAAGAGTATGTGGAGGTGTTCAGCGGCGGACGGATTGCTGCCCTGCATGACTGGCGCAAACTTGAACTGGTTCAAGATGGCAAACGAAGGGTTCACCGAGAAGTTTTGCGCCAGGATAAAGGCCATCAAGCTGCTTGGCGTGCTTTCCTGGATGCGGTTCAGAACAGAAAGTCCCCACCGATACCTTACGAACAATTAATCAGCGTCACCAGGGCAAGTTTCGCAGCGGTGGAATCCTTGCGATCTGGAAAAACAACACCCATCGAACCAGGGTAAGACGACCCAACTGTTTTAAGCTGAAGGCAGCACCCGTCAATAGCGCAGGTGATCACTCAAGGACCTGCACCTTATGAACGCAATTGTGAAAACCTATAAAATCATCCGTGATCTCGGCTTCCGAAAGCTCTGGCTTTTTGGTGCCTACCGATGGGGTCTACGAAGCGGTGACATCCGCAAGGCAACGCCTAATAAACACCTTGACTATGCCAGCACCCCCAACCTGCCCCCTTACCAGACCTTTCCAAAAATCTCCCCCTCAGAATTGCAACAGGTTTTAGAAGAAGCGGATGAAATCCGCCATGGGCTGGTGCGTCTATTTGGCGGGCCTCCTATCCCTTTGGACCTGAACGCAGGCGCATCCGATCGGCATTGGACTGAATTGATCCATGAACAACCTGAAAAGGACATCAAATTGATCTGGGAGCCAGGTCGCTTTGGCTGGGCGATCACCCTAGCGCGCGCCTATGCCTTCAGCGGTGACCCCGTCTACGCCCAGGATTTTTGGGAAAAATGCCTTTATTTTCTTGATAAACATCCCCCCAACCTTGGTCGCCAATGGGAATCAGCTCAGGAAGTTGCCATCCGCCTGATGGCCTTGATTTTCTGTGACCGGGTTTTTGCCAATGCACCAACGACGGATTTAAAGGATCGTAACCGCCTTTGGGGTGCGATCCTGGAACACGCACAGCGTATTCCCCCCACCCTAGCATATGCGCGGGCACAAAATAACAACCACCTGCTCTCTGAAGCCGCTGGCTTGTATGCGGCTGGCTGTTACTTAGCGGACCATCCCCAGGCAAAGGAATGGATTCAAACCGGTTGGCGCTGGTTGAATTGGGGCTTTCAAAGTCAGATCAGCCCTGGTGGCACCTATATGCAACACAGCGTCAATTATCATCGACTGATGCTCCAGTTGGCTTTATTTACTGATCATCTTCGCCGTGAGTCAGCCGACCCGAATTGGCCACCGCTGACCCTAGCTCGATTGGGTGCCGCCACCCGCTGGCTGTGGGCGCTGACGGACCCCAACACAGGACGGGCACCCAACCTGGGTGCTAACGACGGGGCTTACATCCTGCCCCTGACGTGCCTACCCAACCATGACTATCGACCCACCCTGGACGCAGCAGCTAAAGCCTTTTTAAATAAGGACCTTTACACCCAACCAGATCTAGCTGAAATGGCTGGCTGGTTCAACCTGTCTGCCCCCTTTTCATCCGAAAACAAACAACCCAATGCGCCCGATATGCTGCGCCTTGATGGAAAAGATCGGCGTGCTTTCATCCACGTTGCCCAATACGACGATCGTCCCAGCCATGCCGATCAACTCCATGTTGATTTATGGTGTCATGGCATCAACATCGCCTTGGACCCCGGTTCTTATCAATACAATGCACCCCCACCCTGGGATAACGCACTTTCATCAACCCAGGTGCACAACACACCTACCGTGGATGGTGCTGACCAAATGAAGCGCGTCAGCCGCTTTCTATGGGTAGATTGGGCACAAGGGGAGGTCATCGCCCATGAAATCAACCAGCAAGGGCGTTTATTACGGGTCACCGCAGAGCACAACGGTTATCGACGGCTTGGCGCGCTGCCCAAGCGCACCCTGACCACTACTGAAGATGGTTGGCTGATAATAGATGAAATCCTTCCCTATGACAATGGTAAAGGGGGGAAACACCTGGTCACCCTTTCATGGTTAATGCCTGATTGGGAATGGCAATTCACCGGAGAAAACCAGCTTCAATTAAATGGGCCTGAAGTCGCCATTTCCCTGGAAATTACAGGGGCTGCAAGACTTCACCTCTTTCGTGGGGGGGAACGCTTATCAGGTCAATTAGCAGCCGAACCCACCTGGGGATGGACATCGCCCACCTATGGCATAAAGGAGCCAGCCTTACTGCTCCTTGCCACCCAGGAAGGTGCTTTACCCCTTACGCTGCACTCCATCTGGCACTGTGAGATCTCACATCCATAATTTCCCAGCCGAAAAATTTAGAACTTATAACCAAATTCATACACTCATCCACCGCTGCGGTAGATTAGAGTAAAATGTTAACAATATGCATATCCTGCTGATCCATCAAGCCTTTGCGGCGTTGGATGAACCTGGGGGAACACGCCATCATGAACTGGCCAGACACCTGCAGCGCCAAGGCCACCAGGTGACCATCATCGCCAGTCCAGTTAGCTATCTCACCGGCCAGGAGGGAAGTCAATACCGCCGGAAACAGGTCGACGACTGTGGTGTGACCATCATCCGCAGCTTTACCTTACCCGCCTTACACCGTTCTTTTATCTGGCGCGTGTTCAGTTTCCTCAGTTTTATGATTTCATCCTTCATCAACGGCTTATTTGTAAAAAAGGTCGATTTGGTGTGGGGCACCACCCCGCCCATCTTCCAGGCACCAACAGCCTGGTTGTTAGCCCGGCTCAAAGGCGCGCCGTTTCTGCTGGAAGTGCGGGATCTCTGGCCTGCCTTTGCCGTTGCAGTTGGCGTCTTGAACAACAAATTCCTGATCAAACTCTCCGAGTGGTTGGAGCGCTTTCTTTATCGCCATGCCGATTGGGTCATCGTGAACTCACCCGGTTACATCACCCATGTGCGGGAACGGGGTGCCAAACATGTAAGCCTGATCCCCAACGGAGCGGATCCATCCATGTTTGATCCCCAAGATGATGGTAGCGAATTCCGAACACAACATGGGCTGACAGATCAATTTGTTGTTCTATATGCCGGGGCGCATGGCATGTCAAACGATCTGGATGTCGTCTTGGGGGCAGCGGACCGACTGAGATCTGACCCATCCATCACAATTGTCCTTTTAGGTTCCGGCAAAGAAAAACCAAGACTTCAGGAAATGGCAAAAGGACAGGGCCTAACCAATCTTCTGTTTTTGCCGCCAGTGCCAAAGCACCATATGGGTAAAACCCTGGCCGCTGCCGATGCTTGCCTGGCGATCCTCAAGCCCATCGACATGTATAAAACCACCTACCCCAACAAAGTTTTTGATTACATGGCCGCTGGCCGGCCAGTAATTTTAGCGATTGATGGTGTGATCAGAGCAGTGGTTGAAGAGGCGCAAGCCGGCATCCCCGTTCCACCTGGTGACCCTGTTGCCCTGGCAGATGCAATTAGGGAATGTGCCGCGAACCCTCAAAAATGTCGTAAAATGGGTATGAATGGAAGAATATTCATAGAAACACGTTTCTCGCGCCTGGAATTAGCAGATAAATTTACCGCCCTCCTCGAATCGATACGGAGAAGAAATGGCTGACAAAATATTAGTTGTTGAAGACGAAATTTCACTTCAGGAAACCCTCGCATATAACCTGAAGAAACAGGGATATGAGGCTTTTACCACGGGCGACGGGAACGAAGCCCTTGAGCTTGCCCGGGAAATAAATCCCGACCTGATTATCCTTGACATCATGTTGCCGGGCATGGACGGTTTTGAAATTTGCCGAATCGTCCGCCAGGAGATGACCACTCCGGTGATCATGCTGACCGCCCGAGACGATGAAATCGATCGCGTGGTGGGGCTGGAAGTCGGCGCGGATGACTATTTAGCCAAGCCCTTCAGCATGCGGGAATTGCTCGCAAGGGTAAAGGCACAACTGCGCCGCGTGCGCCTCAACCGAGAAGAAGCGCAACAGCTCAATTATGAAGGCCAAGAGGCAAAAGGTGAGATTTTAGAATTTGACAACCTCAAAATCGACACAAACCGACGTGAAATCACTATCAATGGTAAAATTGTCACCTTTAAACCCAAAGAATACGAGCTGCTGACCTTTTTCGCCCAACACAAGGGAAAGGTGCTCTCGCGTGAGTTCATCCTTGAGCGAGTATGGGCATGGGATTTCATCGGTGACAGCCGAACAGTTGATGTCCACGTGCGCTGGTTGCGGGAAAAAATTGAAGCGGACCCCGCAAACCCAAGTCGGATTATCACGGTTCGAGGGGCTGGCTATCGTTTCGAAGGGTAGTTAATGCAGCGTTATTTCCGCTGGCGCATATTTCTGTCCTACTTAATCGTGATGATTTTGGCTGTGGCAATTTTGAGCATTGTAAGCCTGCAGTTTGTTCGCCAACAAAATGAATCAGCCTGGCGACAACATTACCTAGCCACCGCAAAACAAATCGCATCACAGGCGCAACCCCTTTATCAAGACCCAGAGCAACATAAAGAACTCGCCAACATCGCCCAAGAATATGCCCAATCCCTTGGGGTGAATGTCGTTTTTTTGGACATGCAGGGCAAGGTCCTTGGTTCCTCCTTCCCCACAGACCAACAACCGCCAGACCCCCTAAACCTGCCCGCCATGGATCAGGCTCGGGCAGCAGGCCAGGGCACTGCACTCGAAGAGCAATCCATTGCAGCGGCGGTCACCATTCGTGATGCAGAAGAGGAAGTCCTTGGTTTTGTTCAACTTCAAGCCCCACAAGAAAATTTCAAGCTCAATCTTGGTTACATTTTTTGGCTGGCATTAGCGGTCATCCTCATCAGCGCCTTTGCCATGCTCTTGTTAACCCAAATCATCGGGCAAGAAAAAATGAAGCGCGTTGAAACCCTCACCATTGCTGCTGAGCAGATGCGCATGCGGAATTATCGGAATCTAAAATTTCCCAAACACGCCTATGAATTACAGGGTTTGAGCCAGGCGTTGCAAGACACAGCCGCGCAACTGGATGCACAAACCAATTCACGCAACAGCGAACAAGCTAAACTTTCCGCAGTTCTCAACCAAATGACCGATGGCGTTCTGATTGTGGATGACAAAGGTCAGGTCCAATTGATAAATCCTGCTGCGGAACGGCTTTTTCAAATCGATCGAGAGGCTGGTTTAGGCCGATCGGTCGTAGAAATTTTGCGCTACCACCAATTGGTTGATCTATGGCGCATGGCAAAAAATGGACAGCGCCAAAGCACCATGTTGGAGGTCGGCCCGCAGCACGTCTTCTTGCAAGTCGTTGCCATCCCACTTTCCAAAACCCTGCAGGGCAATACACTGCTGCTCTTCCAAGACCTGACCCAACTGAGACGCCTTGAAACAGTTCGTAAGGATTTTATCAGTAACATCTCCCACGAATTGCGCACCCCCTTGGCAAGCTTAAACGCCCTGGTGGATACCCTGATGGAAGGCGCCTTGGACGATCCACCGGCAGCACGTCGGTTTGTACACCTGATGCAAACTGAAATTTACAACTTAACCCAATTGGTCAATGAAATATTAGATTTATCCCGGATTGAATCGGGCAAGATGCCCTTGTCCTTTCACCGGATGACCCCTTATACGCTCATCCAACCCGCTTATGAGAGGATGGCTGTGCAGGCTGAACGAGCAGGGCTCACCCTGACCCAAGCCTGCCCTCAGGACCTGCCAGTTGTTTTTGCGGATCCTGACCGAATCACCCAGGTGTTGATCAATTTAATCCATAACGCCATAAAATTTACACCCTCTGGTGGCCAGATTACCGTCTCAGCCTACCTTGACGGTGAGCAAATTGTGTTTTTTGTTCGTGATACGGGCGTCGGTATTGAAAGGAAAGACCTAGGACGTATATTTGAGAGGTTCTACAAGGCTGACCAAGCCCGGGCCAGCGGTGGGACTGGATTAGGTTTATCGATTGCAAAGCACATGATCGAATCCCATGGCGGGTTTATTTGGGCTGAAAGTGTCGTTGGCGAAGGCAGCACCTTCTCCTTCACCTTGCCGCTGGCTTGATGTTAACCGATTATTTACCACCCGTTATTGATTCTTAACCCTACTAAACTGCCAATTTGTCCACTTCGATGTTATGATCATTAATGGATAAAAAATAAAAACTGAGCTTACACTGCCCCCTTAATTATGCATATGGATTCAACAAATTTTCAAAGTCTAACAGCAGACCCCATGACCGAAGAAGCGGTTCTGCAACACAATCAGGTCAATTTCTACACCATTTTAAACGAGAAACCCAAAGAAAAACCTGCAGAAGCCTCAATGGTCAAAATGCGTGTCGTCGATTTATCTGTCTCTTATGGCAAATCCCAGGCGCTCAAGGATATCAACTTAGATATTCCTGAAAATAAAATTACAGCGCTAATTGGGCCCTCTGGATGCGGAAAATCCACATTACTGCGTTCCTTTAATCGCATGAACGATCTGGTGAAAGAGTCACACGTTGAAGGACAAATTTTATTAGATGGGAAGAATATCTATGCGCCCAACGTGGATGTTGTAGAACTTCGCCAAAAAGTGGGCTTAGTCTTCCAAAGGCCAAACCCCTTTCCCATGAGTGTGTTTGACAACGTAGCTTATGGACCGCGCTTATTTGGCATCAAGAATAAAAAGATTCTTGAAGATATTGTCGAAATGAGTCTACACCGAGCGGCTTTGTGGGACGATGTCAAAGACAAACTGGGACAATCAGGCTTAGCTCTTTCAGGTGGACAACAACAACGGTTATGCATTGCCCGTGCCATCGCAGTGGAGCCCGCCGTCATCCTGATGGATGAACCCGCCTCAGCCTTAGACCCGATCTCCACCCTTAAAATTGAGGAATTGATGGAAACCCTCAAAGAACAATACACCATTGTGATCGTCACCCATAATATGCAGCAAGCGGCGCGTGTGTCTGATTTCACTGCGTTTATAATGATCAATGAGAATGGCGCTGGAAATTTGGTGGAAGTCGGACCCACAGAGCAAATTTTCACCAAACCGAAAAACAAACTCACAGAAGAATATGTAACGGGTCGGTTTGGCTAATGCGTTTTTGTAAAAATTATCCTTTTAATCTTTCGGGAGAAGCTTATGCCTCGTCAAACATTTGATCGAGAATTACGTCACCTACAAGATGAAGTGTTATTGCTCGGCAGCATGGTGGAACAAGCGATGTTAAACGCCATCGACGCCTTCAAGCGGCGCGATGTGGACTCCGCTCGCCGTATTTACAACAACGATGAAGAAATCAATGACAAAAGATTTGCCATTGAAAATAAAATCATCATCCTTTTTGCCACTCAACAGCCTATTGCCCATGACCTCCGCCTTCTTGCTGCCATTTTAGAGGTCATCACCGAGCTAGAACGAATGGGGGATTACGCCAAGGGCATCGCCAAAATCACCCTTCGCATAGGTGACGACAATTATCCTTTCCCGGTGCGTGAAATTAGCCATATGGCGGATCTGGCTGTGACGATGCTCCACCGCGCGCTGGGGGCTTTTATCAACGAAGACGTCGGCATGGCTTACCGCATTCCCAAAGAGGATGATCTGGTCGATGAACTTTATAATCAAATTTACCGCAAATCAACTGATGGCATGATTGCCAATCCCCAGTTGATCGATCATGCCAATTTGACCATGTGGATTGTTCATAACATCGAAAGGATGGCTGATCGCGTCACCAATATCTGTGAAAGGACCATTTTTATCGTCACAGGGGAATTGATCGAACTTGATTTTTCCGATGATGAATGGCCTGATGAAGATGATTTATAAATCACCAAAATTTCGTGGAATCTTTCATAAACCGACTAACCAGCGTCGGTTTAATTTTTTAATTCCAGATGAAAAATAAGCATAGGGTATTATCAAGTATAATTTTTAATATTCCAACCAGCGTCTCAGCGTGAAAGGCGATTTTATGTTGAGAAAAAATAACACACCAGGCAAACTTATCATCGTTGAGGGCATAGACGGCAGTGGCAAATCCACACAAATTGACCTCATCTATAAATGGCTGCAATCACAAGGCCGTTCCGTTTACTTTAGCGAATGGAACTCCTCAGCTTTGGTCAAAAGCACCACGAAACGAGCAAAAAAACGCAAACTTTTCACACCGACCACCTTCAGCTTGCTGCAATGCACTGATTTTGCGGACCGGTGGGAAAATGGCATCCTCCCAATGCTAAAAGCAGGGGTCATCGTTTTAGCAGATCGCTATACCTTTACCGCATTTGGCAGGGACGTTGCTAGAGGGGTCAATCGTGAATGGGTCCGCAATTTGTATTCCTTTGCTATTCAACCCGACATCGCCCTGTATTTCAGGGTGCCCCTGGATATTGCCATCGATCGGATCACGTCGGCTCGCTCAGAATTAAAATATTACGAAGCGGGCATGGATCTTAACCTATCGGAAAGCCCCATTGAAAGCTTTAAGCTTTTCCAAGAAAGAATCCTGAATGAATATGACAACATGGTCGATGAATTCAACCTGACGGTCATTGATGCTAATTTATCCGTCCAAGCCCAACAACGGCTGGTGCGAGAGATTGTCAAACAGGAATTAATTGGCTGGGAGGGGCTGCCCATGCCAGAGGGTAGCTCGCAGATCCTCAGCCAGGCGGAGATAACTGCAGGGAAAGGAAAAAAATGATGTCGGACAACCTCTTTTACGGCGCAGGGTTTCCCTATCGGGATTTGGGGAATCTCCCAGGGAAATTAATTGTTCTCGAAGGGTCAGACGGCGTTGGCCGCTCCACCCAAACCCAAATGCTGCGGCGGTGGCTTGAAGACGAGGGCTTCGCTGTTTCAGACACGGGCTTACGCCGTTCTGAAATGACCCAAAAAGGGCTGGATAAAGCCAGAAAAGGCCATACCCTCAGTCGTATCACCATGAGTTTATTTTATGCCACCGACTTTGCAGATCGTCTAGAAAATCAAATTATCCCTGCCTTGCAAGCTGGCTTTATCGTCCTCTCTGATCGCTATTTTTATTCCATCATCGCCCGGGATATTGCCCGTGGCGCTGATCCAGACTGGGCACATCAGGTGTATGGCTTTGCTCTAAAGCCTGATATGATCCTGTATCTAAAAGCAGACGTGATGGACCTCGTTTCACGGTTAATCCATGGCCGCGGTCTTAACTACTGGGAAGCTGGGATGGATGTCCACCCTTCCGACAACCTTTATGATAGTTTTATCAGCTATCAGTCTGAGCTGAGCCGCATTTTTGATCAGCTTGCCAAAGATTACGGGTTTGTGACCATCGATGCGGGCAGACCAGTGATGGAGGTATTCTCTGAGTTAAAGAGCCAAATTCGAGATTTATTAGAAAAACAACAACCAATTATTGAAGAAGACTTTTAACTTATAAGAACACCGGCTTTCGATCTGGAAAACACAGCCAATGGAGGCGTAAATTATGGGCAAAAAAATTAAAAAATCCATTTGCATCTTCGGCGCTGACTATATTCTGGAACAGGTTCATCAAGTTGAAGAGCAACAAGAAGGCGCTCTGCTCGGCAAGGATATCGAGTATATCCATCAAATCAGGGTGGCTTCACGGCGCTTGCGGAATGGTCTGGCTTGTTTTTTAGATTGTTTACCCAAGAAAAAAGCGAAAGTTTGGCAAACTGAAGTCAAGAAGATCACTCGAGCGATGGGCGATGCCCGAGATCTCGACATCCAGATTGAGCTCCTCGATCGGCTATATGAGGATAATTTAGACCCTAAATATAAGCCTGGTTACCGACGCTTATTATTGCGGCTCAAACAACAACGCACCAAAGCGCAAGCAAAGGTCAACAAGACCATTACAGCCCTTGAAAAAAATGAGACCCTTATCAATTTGCAGTCTCAACTTGAAAAAATCATCGGATCGGCAAGAGATACCTACCTCTATACCCCATCACTGTATCAAAAAGCATTTTCATCGATTAATGAAAATTTAGAAACTTTTCTAAGCTATGAAAAATACATCAGTAATCCAGAAAATGTAAAAGAGCTGCACGCCATGCGCATCGCTGGTAAGAAATTGCGCTACACCATCGAAATTTTTGCCCCCATTTACAACCAAGCCCTCTTACCCTATATCGAATTGATGAAGGACATTCAAGATCAACTCGGAGAAATTCATGACGATGATGTATGGATCAGTTGGCTGCCCCAATTTGTTGAAAAAGAACAAGCGCGCATTGAAGACTATTTTGGCAACACTGGCCCGCTCAAGCGACTTCTGCCTGGGATCAACCATTTGATTGATGACCGAAAAACAGCTCGCAACCAGACCTATCAATCTTTTATGGCTACCTGGGAGTCTTTGTTACTCGAAAAAGCCTGGGAAAACCTAAGAGAGATCATTAAAGCGCCCATCAACATCGAAGCTGCTTTGGAACACCTGGCAGAAGAAAAATATTTTGATGCCGAGACCTTTGAGGATGAGATTGATACGTCAGAAGAATCACAACCCATGGAAACCGATGTAAACCTGGTCGATTCGCCGGATGAGCCAATCCAACCTGCGGATTCTGAGCAAACGCCAGACCCCACCCAACAAGAATCAACCTAAAAAGTATGAAAATTACACTCCTCGCGGATATCCACGGTAACCTTCCGGCACTTGAGGCTGTTTTGCGCCATGCAGAAGGTCAGATGGCCAGCGAAACCATTCTAAACCTTGGCGACTCAGTTGGGTATGGCCCTAACCCAAACGAAGTTGTTCGCTGGACGCAATCTGCCCATGTGATCAATATCCTCGGTAACTATGATCAGAAAGTTCTCAGTAAAAAACACCGTAAAGAGGGCTGGTCGTGGGTTAAAAACCCTGACAAACGCGCCATGTTTGCCTGGACCTATCAAGCGCTTTCAAAAAAATCCAGAAAAATCCTTAAGAAAATGCCCATCCAGCGTGAATTGACCCTGGAAGGCCATCACATCCTGATGACCCACGGCAGTCCGAGTTCTATCAACGAGCACTTACTGCCCGACACACCCACTACGCGCCTGAAAGAACTGGCAGCCATGACAAAAGCCAAAGTCATCCTTTGCGGTCATTCCCACCAAGCCTTTGTGAGGCGCGTGGAGGATGTACAATTCATCAATCCTGGCACCGTCGGCCGCCCTGACGATGGGGACCCCCGCGCCAGCTACGCCACACTCGATTTTTCGGATGGTGAGGTGAAAGTTGAATTTCATCGTGTCCCTTATGATGTTACTGCGGCGATACGAAGCATGTGCCAGACTGGATTGCCGGAAATTTTTACCCAGGTGCTCCAACAGGGGCTGGCTTACGATGATGTTGTGGCACTACTTAAAAATTACCATTCAATATCTGTTAATTTACCCAATGGCACCATCACCCTCCTGACCGATTTTGGCACCAGAGACCATTTCACCGGCGTTATGAAGGGTGTCATCCTAGGAATTGCCCCGCAGGCGCACATCATCGACATCAGTCATCAGATATCCCCGCAAAATGTGATGCAAGGGGCGCACATGCTGGCGGAAGCAGCACCCTATTTTGCCCCGGGCACGGTTCACGTCGCTGTGGTTGACCCGGGTGTGGGGACGAGCCGCCGCGCCCTGGCTGCCCGCATTGGTAGCCAATTTTACGTGGCACCGGATAACGGCTTGCTGTCATTTGTGCTGCAAAATGCACAAGAAAAAAATGAGTCCATCAAAATCATTGCCTTAGACCAGGAAAAGTATTGGTTGCCCCAGGTCAGCCAATCCTTTCACGGGCGAGACATCTTTGCCCCGATCAGTGCACATATCACCAACGGCGTACCTTTAGAGAAATTCGGTTCTCCTGTGGATGATACGGTGATCTTAGAAACCTCTCAGCCTATCCAGACAGAGACTGGCTGGATTGGAGAAATCATCAGCATCGACACCTTTGGCAACCTGAGCTCAAATATTAAGGTCCACCAATTGCCACAAGAGCAACAAAACCTTCACATCCAAATTGGAGGTAAAACCATTCACGGGTTAACACCTGCCTTTGGTGACACAGCCCCAGGCACCTTGATCGCAACGATTGACAGCAGCGGCGCCCTGGCAATCTCCGTCGTCAATGGCAATGCCCAAGAAAGCCTTGGGGCAGACATCGGTACCCCCGTGGAAGTGATCATGGGGTGTCCCACCCTTTAAAATATAGACTATCTCATCACAGAAAAACATCTTTTTTTAATCACCATCTGTTGCTGACCAGATTAAAAAACCTTTATTTTTAACAAAAGCATAATAGTAATTTTGTTCTTTCCAACAAGGGGCAAGAAGATTATCCATCACAAATCAGAACCTTGAAAGAACCTCCAAATAAAGTTTATATAGATGCTTGTAATAAAAATCTTGAGAGTTTCCTAAAAAGTAGCTTACTTCAAGGCTTGTGGATGGAACCTTTAGCAGATATCCTTTTGGAATTATAGAGCTACGATCCACTTGTTTGGATGACAGACACATTTTTTACCGACCCCATGATGAGTCTCCTAAGAAACAAATTGGCTGTAGTAGAACATCCTGAAGAAGTCATCCCAACCCTGTCTATGCTTTGCAAGATAAAAATGTTCATATACGACAGAACATTGGACTAATGATCAATAGCTTTGCACCAAAAGGAGAAAGTTCAGTTCCTTACTTGACCTTAGCCATTAGGATAAAAGATAGTCATGTGTGAGGAAGTGTACATTTTGCGCCTGAAAAGTTCGGACTACTGGTAACAGATGCTATTCCTTTCTCTTTACTATCAAAATTCATCATCAATGTTCATAAGCTGCGGATTTTGATATATTTGACAAATTAGATAATATTAGGTATAATTATATTTATGGAAAACATAAATTACAATAAAAAAACATTATCACCAGAACAAAGTAAAAAACTGCTCAGCGTTTTGAAAACCCGCTTTGAGAAGAACAAGCACCGCCATACCGACCATAATTGGGCTGATGTTCAAGCTAAGTTGGAAGCTCATCCCGAAAAGTTATGGTCGCTCAATGAAATGGAGCGCACGGGTGGGGAACCGGATGTGGTTGCTTATGATCAGCAGGCGGACGAATACATCTTCTATGATTGCTCAGCACAAAGCCCTGCAGGTCGCAGGAATGTATGTTATGACCATGCAGCGCTGGAATCAAGGAAGAAAAACAAGCCTGAAGATAGCGCCATGAATATGGCACCTGCCATGGGTATCGAGCTGTTGACTGAAGAACAATATCGAGAACTGCAGACACTCGGCGACTTCGATACAACAACATCCAGTTGGATTATAACGCCCCCTGCAATCAGAAAACTCGGCGGCGCCATCTATGGAGATCGGCGTTATGACCATGTCTTCATCTATCACAACGGTGCAGAATCTTACTATGCAGCGAGAGGGTTCCGCGGCTCGTTGAGGGTTTAAAATTTAAGATATAGCAATGTTGAGCAATTTCACGTTTGTTCTTAAAAAGTGAAAAGTTTGTTCGCATGTCATGGTTTAACTAATTTTACAGGTGAAAATAACATGACGTGAAGATTTTGCATTGTGCTTCGCGCACATTGTTTTTTTAAAGCATTTTTCTGGCTGTTTTTTCTGGTTTCCATACCATGCCCATACCCCTACCCGAATCAGTCGCCATAAGCCAGCCACGATAAGTGCAAGAAATTGGTGCCAAGACAGATTTAATGACAGCAGACAATCGATGAAAAATATAGAAAGTGATATAGAATGGATAAAATCATTCTTTGATGCCGCCGGGGATTGGTGGAGTGAAAGCTGGTATGAAGGTGAAAACCTGAAAAGCAGGATACATATCGTCAAGATGTAGATACAGAAGACAAAGATATCAGGATTTTGGAATTAGCCGTTGGATCGATTTTTAAGAGCCTAAAGATGACCCGGAAAGCAGAAAAATACAGTCGATAAGGTGCTTCACGCTGACTTTCTCTTACTTACAGAGAATTGTGGATTATCCATCGAGAGCATGTGCCACAACGGCAAGGAATTTGATTTTAGAAGTAGTTACATTGTCGCAGAAAATATCTTTGTAACCTTGCTGATAGAAACTACATATATAGAGTGATTCTAAGAAAAAAAGAATAACTCTTGATGTGGCGGACTGTTCAGCTTTGAAAAAACCGATGTGACAACGCTGATGAGTACTGGCCCAGATAGATGAGCATATAGATTGATTGATGACTGGTTTCGTCAAAACGAAAATGCCCATTCCATCCCCATTCTTGTCTGGTAAAATTCAGGCAGTGCAATCTATTGGATCAAACGAAGAGGTCTATGTCATTGAATATAGAAAAAATTCGAGGGGATTTCCCCATTTTACAGTCCCAGGTGAATGGTAAACGACTCGTTTACCTGGATAATGCTGCCACAACCCAAAAGCCACAGGTGGTGATTGACGCGATCACAAACTATTACACTGCCTATAACAGCAATGTACACCGCGGCACACATCATCTTTCTAACCTGGCCACAGAAGCCCACGAAAATGCGCGCAAAACCGTCCAGAAATTCATCAACGCAGCCTATGACCACGAGGTCATATTCACCCGAGGGACCACCGACTCCATCAACCTGGTAGCGTTTTCCTTTGGCGAGGCTTTCGTTAACCCAGGCGACGAGGTGATCGTCACAGAGTTGGAGCACCACTCCAATTTTGTGCCCTGGCAAATGATGTGCAAGCGGCGAAATGCGCATCTGCGAATGGTGCCGATGATGCAAGATGGCGAACTGGACCTGGATGTCTATGCCAGTTTGTTAAACGAGAAGACCCGTATCGTAGCGTTCAACCATGTCTCCAATTCCCTTGGCACCATCAACCCCGCCAAGCAGATCATCCAGATGGCCCACGAGGTTGGTGCTGCCGTCTTGGTTGATGGGGCTCAATCGATCCAACACATAGGGCATGACGTTCAGGACCTGGATGCGGATTTCTATGCCTTCTCTGGCCATAAAATGTATGGGCCCACCGGCATCGGGGTGTTATATGGCAAAGAAAAATGGCTGGAAGCCATCCCACCTTATCAGGGTGGCGGCGATATGATCGACCAGGTCGCCCTTGAAAAAACAACCTACAACAAGCTGCCCTTCAAGTTTGAAGCGGGCACACCAAATATTGTCGGCCCGATTGGATTGGCGGCTGCCATTGATTACCTCAACGGCTTATCCTTTGATGCGATCACCGCTTATGAGGATGACGTATTAGCCTACGGCCGTGAACGTTTGCAAAATATTGAAGGCCTTACCCTGTATGGGAACGCCCAAAAACGAACCAGCATCCTCGCCTTCAATTTAGAGGGCATCCACCACTATGATGTGGGCACACTCCTTGACACCCAGGGTGTAGCCGTGCGCACCGGGCACCACTGCACCCAACCGATCATGACGGCTCTGGGCATCAGCGGGACGGTTCGCGCTGCCATTGCCCTCTACAATACAAAAGAGGAAATTGACGTCCTCGAAGCAGGCCTTCGTAAAGTCAAAAAAATGTTAGGAAAGTGACGAATGACCTCTATTGCAGACATTCAAGCGGAAATTATTGAGAACTTCTCCTTCCTCCCACTATGGGAGGAACGTTATGCCTATCTTATCGAATTGGGACAAAAATTGCCCCCGATGTCTGAAGCATTAAAAACTGAGAGTAATATTGTGCGGGGATGCCAATCCACCGTCTGGTTGCATCGCGAATGCAGTGAGGGGCAGATATTACTGCAAGCTGATAGCGATTCTCTCATTGTGAAAGGGCTGGCAGCCTTATTGATGCAAGTCTTTTCTGGTCAGGACGCTGAAGCGATCCTTCAATCAGATCTGACTTTATTTGAGGAGACGGGGCTTAACAAACATCTTTCCTCCCAAAGATCCAACGGTCTCAAGGCGATGATTGATGAAATCCGCAAATTTGCAGCCGCTTGCGCGGACTATGATAAACCAAAACAAGATTAACTTTAGGCAACCAATCCCATTAAATCACCCATTTTTTTATAATACTTGAGTTAAAGGTGAACTGCGATGAACACAAAATCAAAACAAATTTTATTGACCAATGACGACAGCATCCACAGCCCGGGTTTATGGGCGGCAGCAGAGGCTTTAGACCCCCTTGGTTTTATCCACGTGGTGGCACCCCTCAATCAACACACCAGCACAGGACGCAGCTTACCGATCCATTCTTCTGGTATCATCGAAGAGATGACCTTGCACGTCAACGGGCGTGATTGGAAAGTCTACGCTGTGGACGGATCGCCTGGGCAAGCCGTTTTACATGGCATTTATGACGTGATCAAGGGTAAACCTGATCTAGTCGTGGCGGGAATCAATTACGGTGAAAACGTTGGCTCTGGAGTTACCGTTTCAGGCACCGTTGGGGCTGCTATTGAAGCGGCATCCTTGGGTATCCCAGCCCTGGCTGTGTCGATGCAAACCGGTCGTGAACATCATTTCTCCCTCTCACAGGATATTGACTTCACTGTGGCTGGCTTCTTCACCCAAAAATATGCGCGCAGAATGCTGGAAATTTCCCTGCCCAAAGATGTTGACGTCCTCAAACTCGACATCCCCCAAACGGCGACGCCGCAAACGCCCTGTGTCATCACAAAGCAGTCTCGCGCCCGATATTACATTCCCATCCCCGCAAAGCGTGAATCGCTATCAGACCGCGGTCCTGTTGGGTATGAAATTCGGTATGATGAAAAAGACTACGAGGAAGGCAGCGACACCTACGTGCTGCTTGTCGAAAACAAGGTCTCAGTCACACCCATCAGCTTTGACCTCACCTCCAGGACTGATTTTGAGGACCTGGAACGGCTGCTTGAGGCGTGATTTCATCCCTATTTGATGGCTAGTTGTCAAATAGCTAAGGTTTCATAAAAATTACTGGGGGGCATGCAGGGGCAGTGCAAGTTCAAACACCACGCCCCCTGTTGGGTGATTTCGCCCGATTAAGCTGCCACCGTGGGCTTCCGCTAGTTTGCGGGCAATTGACAAACCCAAGCCTGTGCCGCCGCTGGAACGGTCACGCGCCCTTTCACTGCGATAAAAGCGTTCAAATAAATGGCGCAGTGCCTCTTCAGAGAGGGCTGACCCGCTGTTGTGAATTTGGCAGATAGCCTGATCCCCCTGCTTGGCAAATGTAAGCCTGATAAAACCGCCCGACGGTGTGTAACGTAGGGCATTTTGCATCAGGTTGTCATAAACCTGCTGCAACCGCTCCTTATCAACCTCAACAAACAGGGGTTCATTCTCACAATTTGCAGAAAGTTGAATGCCTTTCGTCTGTGCTTGGGGCTCAAAGCGAACCAGGGTTTCCTGACAAAATTGCGCAAGGTTAAGAGGCCTTTTATTGAGCGCTAACTCGCCAGCATCCGCTAAAGCCAGAGTTCGTAAGTCCTCCACCAAACGCGTGAGCTGTTGATTCTGCTCAGAAATGAGGGCAAGATTTTCCTGCGTGAGGGGGTAAACCCCATCTTGCAGGGCCTCCAGGTGAGCGCGTTGAATCGCCAAAGGATTACGCAGCTCATGGGCAATATCCGCCGTCATCGCCAGGCGCCGATTTTCAGCTTCTTGGATGGATTGACTCATTTGATTAAAGGTCTGACCCAGGGTCGCCAACTCACCTTCACCCTGCACTTCAACGCGTTGGGTGAGGTCCCCCTTTGCCATTTTCTTGGCAGCAGTGGTCAATTCTCGGATGGGTTTTAAAATGAGCGCCGCCAGGACAAGGGCAATCAAAATCGCCACCGCACCTGAGATAAGTCCTGCCACCAACGAAGCTTGATTGACCCGTTCAATCAGCAATTCTTCAAAATCATCAGGTAATTCCAAAACACCGCCCACAGGGATGAGATACCCCACAAGATCACCGGAGACTGTCAATTCAATGGCCTGTGACAATGAATTTTCGGATACCCTGGTCCCCACATCTGCTGAGGTTGGGCTTAACAAGATGGTGCCGTTTAGATCTATCAGCAGGTAATCTCGCCCGGCTGCATTTGCACTCCCACGCTGACCTGGTCCTTTGCCAGGCCCCATCGTAAATGAAGAGGCTACATTTTGCCAGGATCCATTCTCAGCATAATAGGATTCTAAGGCCAGGGCAACATTTTCAAGACCAGCCTGACCGCCATGCCCAAGAAAAGTTTGCACCTCTTGTTCGGTCGTAATGCGGCTGACAACCGCTACCGACCCGAGGGCCACTAAAATGATCAGCCCAAAGGAGCCCAACAACCGCCAGCGCATGCTCACGGCATTTCCTTCTTAAATCGGTAGCCAATACCAAAAACCGTTTCAATGTAGCGAGGTGCTTTGCTGTCATCGCCAAGTTTTGCCCGCAAATTTTTAATATGAGCATCTATGCTGCGCTCGTATCCCTCATAGGCAACACCCTGACTGGACTCCAAAAGTTGCAAACGTGAAAAAGCACGCCCAGGCTGGGCTGCCATGGTGGCTAGAATCGAAAATTCCGTCGGGGTTAAGTCGATTTCCTGGTCAGATTGTCGTGCCAAGTGCGCATCCATGTCAATCGTGAGGTCAGCAATATGAATCACGTCCTCTGGGCTATCCTGCGATTTTTCCACTCGACGTAAAACAGCCTTAACGCGCGCCACCACCTCCCGGGGGGAGAATGGCTTGGTAATGTAGTCGTCCGCGCCTAATTCCAGGCCAAGCAATCGATCTACCTCTTCAACGCGAGCTGTGACCATGACCACAGGTGTATCATCTTTTTGACGGATCTTCCGCATGATGTCGATGCCGTCCATCCCTGGAAGATTTAAGTCCAAAAGGACCATATCAGGCTGTTCCTTTTGCCACAGGTTTAAGCCCTCATCTCCCCTGTCAGCCATTAGCACACCATACCCAGCACGCTCAAGATAGGCCTTTAGCACATTTGCAAGTTCGATCTCATCTTCAATAATTAGTACAATAGTCATAAAAATATTATAGCCCACAGGGCGAATTAAACGCGCCCTTCATAAAATCTACATATCTTTCGCACAATTTCTATTGTCTTTATGGATAAAATAGAAAAGCAAATAAAATGATGGAGAATAAATAATGAAACAAAATCGATCCGCATTAAGCCCAAAATTACGCAAAAACTGGTGGATAGACATGTTTTTAGGCGTGACGGCCGTCGCAACTGTCCTTTCCAGTTTTTACTTCCTGATCTATCCCAATAGTGGTTACCAGGGTGGTCAGAACCCGCAATATAACGCCGTTTTGATTTTCAATCGCCAATCCTGGGATCTCATCCACACCTGGTCAAGCATCGCCATGATCCTTGCGGCCTTAATTCACATTATTATCCATTGGAACTGGATTACAGGGACGTCAGACCGGACCTGGCAAGTGATAACCGGCAAAAGAAAACCCTTCAATGCACGGCTAACCTATAATATTTTCTTAGATTTAAGCATTGCAGTAAGCTTTTTCATCTGCACAATTTCAGGTCTTTATTTCCTATTTTTTGCCCCAGAAGGTCGTTCAACCGAGGTGCTGCTGTTTAATAAGACCACGTGGGACCTCATCCACACCTGGAGTGGTGTGCTCATGACCATCGGCGCGATATTGCATTTTACGCTGCATTGGAAGTGGGTGACTAATATCACTGGGAAGGTGTTTTCCAAACGGTCAAAGATAAATGTGGACCAGACAATAACACAAGCTATGGAAAGCCATTAAAGATCAATAAATCTGAGGATTTAGAGAAAATAGATCGAAAAAATTCAAGTGAGGACCAAGATGATCAAGAGAGTTTTTGTAGGTGTGTTGTTAGCAGCAATCTTTATTCTGCTTATTTTAGGCGCGGTCAACCGCACCCTGGCTAAATTAAACGACCCATCCCCTTTATCTTTGCAAGAAGAAGCATTGGAAAATGATGCAACAAAACAATCCACCAATCAGGGTTTACAATTGACCAATACCATCAGAGAAGACTATGTGAGCCAGATTGATTGGGTTGACTTAAGCGGGCAGCTTGAGGCAATGGAATCCAACCTATGGGTGATTATTCTGACAGACGGGTCCCCAATTGAACTTGAAGGGCGCCCGCTGAGCTTCGTCATCGAACAGGGCTTTACCGCCGAGATTGGTGATCCCATTGCAATGCGGGGTTATTATGATGATGCCTACTTTAAATTGGGCACCATCGTCAATCAAAGTACAGGGCAAGAAATTACGCTTCGTGATGAAACAGGTCATCCTTTATGGTCAGGTGGCAATCGAGAGAATAATTAACACCTGAATTCCTCCCCTTAAATACTTAATTGGATTACCCCTTCGTTGGTGAGTAACCCAATTTTTTTATTTGTTGATTTGGCAATGAGGTCAAGATAATTAACCTGCAAAAAACAGGGTTTTTAGAATCTGAGGATCACAAACCGACCGCCAGTTACCTCAAATTTAGACTAAAGTTGCTCCCTCAAGGGATGCTTTTTCTTTTTAATTTTTGATGTTACAATCATGGTGTTTGTGGACAGGACAAAGGTATTTTCTATTGATAACACCTGCTATTTCACTCAAAAATTATGTGCTAAAAATAAAAAATATGGCCTGTACGGGCAACAAAATACAAAACTAATCATCGCGATGCGTGTTGTATTTAACAAGATTAATTTTTTAAAGTGAGGTCACTTTCTATGAAAAATCAGGAAACCAAAGACAAATTGCCTTTATTGACCAAGGTATTGTACGGCACCGGCGATCTTGGCATCAGTATGAATAACTCCATTATTACGGCTTTCTTTTCAGTCTTCATGGTAACCGTAATCGGTATGCCGCCTGGATTAGTTGCAATTATTTTCATCATTGGCCGTAGCTGGGATTTCATCAACGACCCCATTATTGGGCACTTATCCGACCGCACCCGCACCAAGTGGGGACGCCGGCGGCCGTTCCTTTTATTTGGCGCCATTCCATTTGGTCTTTCTTTCATCCTGCTTTGGCTGGGTCCAGATTTCAGCCAGACTGGGTTAATCATTTATTATTCGTTGGCATATATTATTTATGAATTCATGGCGACCATTGTTTATATGCCCTATTATGCCCTTACACCGGAATTAACGGAAGATTATGACGAACGCACAAAATTAACCAGCTTCCGCATGATGTTTAACATCATGGGCAGCCTGACAGCCTACATCCTACCCCTGTTGATCATCGGCAACGATTGGACGCAGGCCACCAAACAACAGGTGTTGATCATGGCGATGGTCGCGGCAGTCATTGCAGCCTCGCCCTTCATCATTGTGTTCTTCTCAACCAAGGAAAAGAAAGAATTTCAACGACAAGAACTACCCAAATTCATTCCTTCACTCAAAGCAGCCTTCAGAAATCGACCCTTTGTCTTTGGCGCCATGATGTACTTGTTCACCTGGATGACCATCATTGTGGTTGAATCAAACTTGCAATTTTTCATCATTCACATCGTCAAGCGACAGTCACAGAGCATGATCATCATGGTCAGCATCTTTGTGACCGCCATTTTTGCTTTACCCATTTGGAACTGGGTTTCAAAGAACTGGAACAAGCGCTATGCCTATATCGGCGGCGTCGGCTTCTGGGCAGCCGTCATGATGATCTTGATCTTCATGACCCCTGAAACCCCCTTCTGGCTATTGCTGGTCTTATGCGTTCTGGCTGGCATCGGCGTCAGCGCAGCACAGGTGCTGCCTTGGTCCATCATCCCAGATGCAATTGAATGGGAAGAATGGCAAACCGGTGAAAGAAATGAAGGCATGTTCTACAGCCTGATTACCCTGATGGGGAAGGTTGGGATGGCCATCGCGCAACCTGCTGGCTTGTTAATTTTGCAATTGACAGGTTTCAAAGAAGGCCAAGGGGTTGTCCAAGCATCAAGCGCATTGCTTGGGGTCCGCTTAGTGATGGGTCCCCTGCCCGCCCTGCTGCTCCTCTCCGGTATCGTGATGGCGATCTTTTATCCCCTCACCCGTGAGCAACACCATGAGGTTGTCAAAGCATTACGGCTACGACGAGAATTGCGCAAACAAAAGAGGGCTGAAGGAACATCTGTACCCGGTATTAAGGAGACAGTCTAAAGCCATATTCAGCGCTTAGTGCACGGCACTGTGCCTTCAAGACATGTAAATATATTTTAACCTTGAGATATTAAATTCCCTTTGGCGGGTCTTACACCTACCAGGGGAATTTTTATTTATCCAAAAGAAATCAACGCACATCATGATTATGAGAGAAAATCCCAATTCCCGCTTGATTCATCTCTTAAAATCTTGTAAAATTTAATTGACCGCTAATAAGGCCCCATATCGTTAATATTTCATGAATTTTCGATTTTGAGACCGCAATAAAGGGAGCAAATTATGGACGTCATTAAAGTCTCTGCAAACTCCCGCACAGCTGCAGTAGCAGGGGCAATCGCAGGTATTATGCGAGAGCAACACTTTGTCGAGGTTCAGTCAATCGGTGCCGGTGCCGTCAATCAAGCTGTCAAAGCCGTCATTCTGGCAAAAGGATACCTCCTCAATGACAATATTGATATCGTGTGTGTGCCAGAATTTGTCGATGTCGATATTGACGGAAAAGTCCGTACGGCTATCAAATTGGTTGTCTTCCCCAGGGGTGAAGGGCCCTTAAAAGCCGATGAACCGCAGATAGAGTCTGATATCAAAGGCGACGCATAAGAAATAAAACGATTAAGTTACCCTTTTAATGTACAAACTTTATTGATTTAAACAAAGTGCTTTTTTTCGCGCCTTTAATTGAAACCCACCATATTATTTAGAGCTGAAAACTGACTTCCTCTTTACCCGTCAAAATCTCGTTGATCTTTTCAAGGATCATACTCAAATGCTGTGGCTTGGCAACATAATCCAGGTTGTCGCATGGCACGATTAAAACTGGGCATAAATCAAATTCGTCAATCCAATTTTCGTAAAGGTCGTTCAATTCTGATAAATAGGAGGCACTGATCGTCTGCTCGTAGCTGCGGCCGCGTTTAGAGATCCTCGAAAGTAAGGTCTCCAATGAAGCCCGTAAATAAATGATCAAATCGGGTGGGGGCAAAAATTCCACCAAGACCTGGTAAAGTTCACGATAAGTTGCATAATCTCTTTCACTGATGGCATCCTGCAAGAACAAATTGTGGGCAAAGATCTCCGCATCTTCATAAACACTGCGGTCTTGAATAACTGAGCCCTTTTCGCTGATCAATTTTCGGTGAATGCGCAAACGCCGAATGAGGAAGTAAATTTGGGAGTGAAAGCCCCATGATCCCATATCCTCATAAAAATCTTCCAGGTATGGGTTTTCTGTCACCGGTTCATAAAAAGGCGTCCAATTTAGTTGTTCTGATATCAATTTGACCAAGGTCGATTTCCCAACGCCAATGTTGCCAGCAACAGCAATAAATTTTTCCATTTTCTTAAAATTCTCCGAAATGACCTATAATTCCCAACTGTAAATTAACATAATGAAGAAATTACGATTAACAAAAAGTATTGTTATGGATTGATTGTAAAGGATGAATTGCCATTTGAAAAGGACGCATCTCATCTGATCTGGATAAGAGTATGGAAATATCCACAATTTATCCACTTTTTCTCCCCAACAAGGCTAAAGAGATGTGGATATGTTGTGGATTAATACAGCTTATTCATCAATTACAAGAAAAATTGCTTACAAACATAAGAGATAACGCCATAAAGTTTTTTCACTTGTGACAGCAAATTATCTTTGAAAGATCGGTTAATATCAGCCAAAACCGCATCAAATCCTTCCTCAAAAAATGCAAAGGTAAAACCAATCTTTTGAATATCTGCACACATATCAGGAAAATACTTGGGCAACCTGGTTTTTCGGACCACACTTTACAAGGTCGCCACCTAATCCCTCTGCCTGAATGAAGTTATTTGTCAACAACCAGCATCCGATACCTGGCTGAAATCAAAAACCAGGCTGTTGAAGATTACCAGCCTGGTTTTGATTTAATTATTTTTATGAATGTTGGCTATTTGAACACCCGGGAAATTTCACCAAGTTTTAAGCGGACTTACGTTCAAACTTTTGTTTAAGCCATTTGGTAATTTCAACAACAAAAAAGACAATAGTGCTCAAACCAAGGCTCATCGCCAGTTGCCCAAAGCTGAGTGCGGTGGTATCAAAAATATCCTGCAAAAACGGCACATAAATGACTGCCATTTGGAGGGCAAAGGTCAAAACCACTGCACCAATCAATGCTGGGTTAGAGAAGAAACCCAGTTGTTTCAACGTCAACCGGTCTGAACGGATTGCCAGGGCATTCCCCATTTGAGCTAACGCCAAGGTCGTAAAGACCATCGTGGTCCACACTTCAGGGCCATAATTTATAGAGGGTATAAAACTATCCAATAATTCTGGCAGAAGAGCTACAATACCCATAAGGGGCCCAACCAAAATCATATACTTACCCAACCCTCTGGCGAGCACACTTTCGCTTGGTGGATGGGGCGGGCGTTTCATCGTATCCGGTGCTGGGGGTTCAATGCCCAGAGCTAAACCCGGCAAGCCATCAGTGACCAGGTTGATCCACAAGATCTGAATCGCATTCAAGGGAATCGGTAAGCCGAGCAGCGGCGCAAGCAGCATCACTATGATTTCTCCGATATTACTGGACATCGTGTATTTGATAAACTTGCGAATGTTATCATAAATTGTGCGCCCTTCCTCAACTGCATGCACAATCGTTGCAAAATTATCATCAAGCAAGACCATATCGGAAGCCTCTTTGCTCACATCCGTACCTGTGATTCCCATGGCAACGCCGATATCCGATCGTTTGAGTGCCGGCGCGTCATTTACACCATCACCGGTCATAGCAATAATCTGTCCACGCTTCTTGAGGGCTTCAACAATTTTTACTTTGTGTTCGGGGCTAACACGTGCATAAGCAGAAATATTTTCAACAACATCATCCAACTCGTCCACAGACATCTCAGCTAATTGTTGGCCCGTAATCACCAGTGAATGGTCATCAACGCCATCTTCATTCTGGACAATGCCAAGATCTTTAGCAATATTCAAAGCTGTCAATGGGTGATCGCCGGTGATCATTACCGGGCGAATACCGGCTGTACGGCACTCTGCAACCGCATCACGAACTTCTGGCCTTGGCGGGTCAATCATGCCAGTTAATCCAATGAAGATCAGCTCATCTTCATAGTTTTCTTCTTTATCAGATTCAGGGAGAGTATCAATGCATTTCATTGCGACTCCCAATACTCGCATACCTTCTTTTGCTAGATTGTCATTCGCTTTCTCGATACGTTCTTCCCAATCCGAATCAATTGTTTCGACCTCACCCTCAGACCAAACGCTGTCACAGATATTCAACAAACTGTCAACCGCACCCTTTGTGAAGACAACATACTTATTATTGGGGAGATAATCAATAAGATACTGATAAGGCACTTTTTCAGCCAGTTCTGATTTGGTCTTAATCTCATGAACGGTTGTCATGCGTTTCCGCTCAGATGTAAATGGTACTTCATCAACCCGGGGCATGAGCTCGTCAAGCTGCGGCTTCCATAAACCCAACCGAGCTGAAGCAACCACAAGTGCACCTTCCGTTGGATCACCAACGGTATGAAAGCCATCATCACCGTCATTCTTCTGGAGCGATGCATCGTTTGCTAAAGCACCACCAGCCAGCAACAATGAAAGATCCTTGTCGGGTTCAACAATTGGAGTTTCATCCCGTTCAAGTGTTGCACCCGAATGCTCCATTTTTGTTGTCAGGTCTAACCGGCTGCCTGCAATATCAAGTACGGTTACCGTCATTCTGTTTTCGGTTAAGGTGCCGGTCTTATCAGAGCAAATTGTTGTAACGGATCCCAATGTTTCAACAGCAGGCAATTTACGAATAAGTGCCTGGCGCTTGACCATACGCTGGGCTCCCAGGGCAAGTGCAATCGTCACAACGGCTGGTAGACCTTCTGGCACAGCAGCAACAGCCAGGCTTACAGCGGTCAGGAACATTTCTTGGACCTCCCCACCGCGCCACACACCAACGGCAAAAACAATAGCCACCAATACAAAAGCACCAATTGCCAACCATTTTCCAAGCTCAGCCATCTTGCGTTGCAGCGGTGTTTTTTCTTCTGTTACCTGCTGGAGCATATCAGCAATATTACCTAATTCTGTTTTCATGCCGGTATTTACAACGACACCAGTGCCACGCCCATAGGTAACTGCTGTCCCCATAAATAGCAAATTTCGACGATCACCAATCTGTAATTTCTCATTCTCCAGACGCTTGTCTGTTTTCTCAACTGGCACTGATTCGCCCGTCAAGGCAGCTTCTTCTGCGCGCAGATTCACCGATTCGATCACCCGGCAATCCGCTGGGATACGATCACCTGCTTCAAACAAAACGATATCCCCGGGCACAAGACCATTGGCTTCAACTTCTTTGATTTGACCATCACGCCGAACGCGCACAGTGGGCACAGACAATTTCTTCAATGCCTCCATTGCTTTCTCTGCACGATATTCCTGTGTGAAACCAAGGATCGCATTGAGAATAACAATGATCAAGATCATAATCGCATCAGTGGTTTCACCAATTAAGAATGAAATCACAGCCGCAACCAATAATATGATCACCATGATCTCTGTAAATTGACCGGCTAACACTACCCACGGAGACCTTAAACCGCGTTCTTCGAGCTCATTGAGGCCGTATTTATCTTTACGCGCTTCAGCTTCCTCGCTGCTCAATCCGTCCTCTGGTTTGGTGTCGAGCGCATCTAAGGTTTCAGCGGTAGATTTTGTATGCCATAGAATCGATGTCTCTTCAGGTTCAAGATTTTCTAACTGATTATTTTTTTCTTCCATCAATTACTTCTCCTATCTTAAAAAATCCGTTAACAATCATACCAAAAATCAAAATAATAACCCTTAGGAAATCTAAGGGTTAGATTATGCATTAATGTTTATTTGCATTCATTATAGCCGATAATACGAAAATAAAAAATCGCCCATTTGCTAAAACCTACCCCACATTTATTCACCTTGCTCCTTATCATACACCAATATCCTCACCTATTGATCGTCAGATTTACTAATAAAAATATAGGAACCTTTACTTCATAAAGGGATTGATGTCCTACACAAGAAAAAAATTGACGTTTACCCTACATTGGGCTAATTTTAAATCTTCAAAGACTGGATGATTTATTACTAACAGAGGTCGTTTCCTGATGAACAACCTCTGTTTGCGTCAACTGCGACCTTAGGCATCTGGACCAATGTAGGTGCCGGCGGGTAAAACTGTCCGTTTTGGAATGACCACAATGCCATCCTTGACCGTGTAGTCTTCTCGTTCAATTTCCGTCCCGCGGGGGAAGGGTCGAATGGTGACATCCTTATCCATGCGCACATTCTTGTCAATGATGGCACCCTCAATATCACTGTTTTCACCGATGCCAATGGGAATATTGCCAGATTCGTCATAATAATCTGCGCCCATCAAAACCGTGTCCTTAATGCGGACATTATTATTGATAATGCTACGCAAACCAATGATCGAATGTTCAATGGATGCCTTGTTAATAATACAGCCCTCTGCAATGAGCGCATTTTTCATCTGACAATCGGTGATGCGTGACCCAGGCAGGAAACGAGCATGGGTGAAAATGCGCTGATCGTAATTGTAAATGTCAAACCCAGGGTTGCGCATGGTTAATTCCAGGTTGGTTTCGTAGAAGGAGCGAATCGTTCCGATATCCCGCCAATATCCCTCATATTCGTAGCCATAGACTTTCGGTTCATTCGTGACGCAGTGAGGAATAATATCATAGCCAAAGTCGTCGAAATCCTTCCCTTCATCTGATAGGGTTAACATATCAATCAAGGTATCCAAATTGAAAAGATAAATACCCATCGATGCTAAATAGGGTTTATCTGAACCTTGCCGGGAGACAAATTTATCCAGTATGGCAGGGTCCTTGGGCTTTTCGGCAAAATCGATAATTTCACCGCCGCTCGATTTCTTGAGCAATCCAAAACGATGCGCCTCATCTCGCCCTACCGGTTGAACAGCCACCGTCACATCAGCCTTGTTTTCCCAATGGTACTCAACCATTTTGGAGTAATCCATCCGGTAAAGATGATCGCCTGCCAAGATTAATACATAGTCTGACCGTGCAGATTGAATTTCAAACAATTGTTTACGTACGGCATCTGCTGTACCCTGGTACCATTCCGTTCGCTCCATGGTCTGTTCTGCTGCCCAAATCTGGATCCAACCGGTATGAAAACTATCAAAATTGTAAGTGCCAGTAATATGACGATGCAACGAAACCGAGTTAAATTGCGTGAGAACAGCAATCTTGTAAATATCAGAGTTAATACAATTGCTAATGGGAATATCAATCAACCGATATTTTCCTGCAATCGGGACTGCGGGTTTGGAGCGCATCATGGTTAAGGGATATAAACGCTTCCCCTGGCCTCCCCCTAAAATGACCGCAAGTACATCATTTAAACTTGGCATCACATCTCCTTTCTATTGAAAAAAAACATAAAAAATGCAATCTTGCCCTAATTTTAATCGATTATTGGGCAGATTAAGGACGAATTTGGGCTTATTTTCTGATTATTTCAGAGATTTCTGCTTGTGTTGTTTGACCCGCGCCATCATCTCATCAGCGGAGGAAAGGGTGCCCTCACTGACCGCCCCAAACATTTGCGCCAACTCCTCCCGCCTTTGTGCATCGTTGAGTGTGTTTGCCTCGGTGTGCGTCCGGTCATTGACCAAAGTTTTATTGATCTTAAAATGCTGATCGCCAAAGGCAGCCAGCTGAGGTAAATGGGTGATGCACATCACTTGATGCCGGCGGGATAGATTCCATAATTTTTCACCGACCATAAAACCGACGCGACCGCCGATGCCCTGGTCAATCTCATCAAAAATAAGGGTGGGAACAATATCCGCTCGCACCAATACATTTTTAAGCGCTAACATCAAACGGGAGGTCTCTCCGCCTGAGGCAATCTTAACCAGAGGCTTCAGCCCCTCGCCAGGATTGGTTTCTACCAGAAAACTGACCTGGTCATAGCCATTGCTATCAAAAGCCACCCGTTGACCGCCATCTAAAGTCAAACCATTTTCATCGGGGGTGGTCAGGATCGCGACTTCAAAGCGGGCTTTGGCCATGCGCAGGTCTTCAAGCTCGCCCTCCACCAACTTACTGAGCTGCTCAGCGGCAATTTGCCGTCTCTCGCTCAATGCTTGACCTTTTTGGGATAATTGCTGTAAAAGTTGCTGCTCTTCTAAGGCAAGTTCATGCAACCGTTCTTCCGCATGTTCAATGGCATCCAATTCCTCTTTGGCACGTTGACCAAAGGCAAGAATTTCTTCAATAGAATTGCCATATTTGCGCTTTAATCGATTGATCAGGTCAATCCGCTCTTCCACCCGATCGAGCAGCCGGGGGTTAAATTCAATCCCCTCCGTATAATTCTGTAATTCCAGGGCAAGGTCCTGCAAAGAGGTCAACGAAGCTTGCGCTTGCTCATAGAATGGGGTTGCACTTGGGTCGATCCGCGACAGGCTGTGCAGCGCCTCAACGGCTTGGCCTAACAACTCACTGATCCCAGGAGATTCAAGCATCTCATCTTCGATTAAGACCAGTGCCTCTTGTGAGTGCTTTGCCAGGCTCTCCGCATTGGCAAGCCGAGTTCGATCCTGGCGCAAAATTTCTTCATCTCCTGGTTGTAGATTGGCAGCTTCAATTTCTTGAATTTGGTACGCCAACATTTCAGTACGTCGAGCAGCCTCCCGCTCATCCTGTAACAAATTTTTCCGTTCCTGAGTAACCCCCTGAAATTGCTGAAAAATATGTCGGTATGCCGCGAGCAATTCACCCACATCGGCAAAATTATCCAGCAAAAGCCGATGGTTACGAACCTGCAAAAGGGAGAGATGCTCCGATTGCCCATGAATATCAACCAGGTAGGATCCAATTTCACGCTGCAGTGAGGCCGTCACCATGCGGCCATTGATGCGAGCGATATTCCGCCCCTCTCGTCGGATCTCCCTGGAGAGCACCACCATTTCTGGTTCGTCAAGCAGTTCCTCTGCTGCCAGCAAGGCGTTAACAGAGGCTCGAACCGATTCATCTAACTGAAAACTTGCCTCAATTTGAGCACTCTCAGCCCCAGTTCGAATATCCGCGGCTTCAGCTCTGCCGCCTAAAACTGCCTCTAAGGCATCCAAAATAATGGATTTGCCAGCGCCGGTTTCGCCGGTGAACACCACCAGACCGTTTTCAAATCTGATTTCCAGCTGGTGGATAATGGCAAAGTTTTCAATCCTTAAGTCAATTAACATGGGTCAGTTCTACTAAACCTATTTATCAACGTTGTTTTCCTGAAATCCGATAATAAGCCGCGGGAACAGCCAACACAACGTAGAGAATGCGATAAGCCAACGGCAGTAGGCTCAACAAGGCAAAAGATCCGCCGCGAAACTGTTGAAACAATTGGATGATTTGCATGATAATCAGCGGCAAACCGCCAACAGTGACGCCCACGGATACAGCGTTAAATAAACGATCACCACGCCGCTTCTTCGTCACCCGACGGACAATTTCTGCCGCTGCAACACCGGCTGCTGGCGCAATGAGCACGGTGAAAAAACCAATCAGCGAGGCAATTAAACTTCCCAAAAAAGAGACAATGCCCGCAATTATGAACCCCCACACAAAGTCAAGGGGATGGCTGGTGTCAAATACCTTTTGCTGGCGCCGTACACAATCCTGGCAGCGATAGCCGGTAGGGGTTAGAACAGCTTCCTCAGGCGTGATCGGCTTTCCACACTTATTACAGCGGAGTGTAATCAGATTCTGGGCGTCGTTATTGGGTTCAGTCGGATTATTTGTCATCTTTTTTAATACTAATAATTGGGTTATGTTCCATGTAAGCGGTTAAATTACGATAAAAATAGCCGGGATCTTGAAAACGGACCATGAAAAGCGATTTCTGATGTGCCGTTATCCGCACGCCATCGCCACTTTTTAAGTGCACTGGCTCCTGACCATCAATACTGACCACCGCCTCGTGTTTTGTCTTGACCCTGATCTTGACTTCGCCGCCTTCTGAAAGGACAACGGCTCGATCGATCGATAAATGGGGTGCGACGGGCATCAGAAGGATGTTGCGGATCTCAGGCGGCAAGATCGGACCGCCAGCAGCTAATGCGTAAGCGGTAGACCCAGTCGGGGTGGCTGCGATCAAGGCATCAGCGACGTAACTGGTAATATGGGAATCATTTAAAAATGCTTCAATTTCAATGGGGCGGACGAACTGTCCCCTGGCAACCACAACATCGTTGATCACGTCAAAAACAGCCTTTTCCTCGCCGTCACAAAAACAATGCGCATTGAGCATCATGCGCTGTTCATAACGGAAATCACCCTGTAATAACCTCGGCAGAAATGAAGGCCAATCATCCCGTTTTAATTCAACCAAAAAGCCAAAGTGACCCACATTGATGCCTAAGAGTGGGATATCCAGCGGTGCACACAGGTGACCTGCCCGCAACATGGTCCCATCACCCCCCAGGGCGATGACCATTTCAAAATTCTGGTGTTTAACAGCCGCTCTGAAGTCCTCATCAAAAAGAGAGCCTGATCTGGTTTGTGCGCCTTCGTTTTTGAGAAATTCGGCGACTTCATTCGCAACATCTAATGCTTCGGGAATATGGGGGTTGCCCATCACAGCAATTTTTTGCGGGGGTACTATGCTCGTTATCATATCGCCCTAATTATAGCTGTTTTTATCAGTCAGCTCAAATTATGTTTATAGGGGCAGACACGGAGGTCTGCCCTGCTTTATAAAGGCAACACCCTTACGGGTGCAGTCCACACAAGGGTTGACCCTATCACCGGAATAAATTCTAGCGAAAGGTTTGATGTACCACTGAGTTAATCAACCCAAATCAAGTCAAACTGGCCACTTTCCGGGAAGCCAATTTGCACAGGTTTTAATTGCAAACTTGGGAACTCAACATGAAACAAGTCACCATCAGCAAAAAGGAAAAACCCTCTCGAATTTGGCTGCCATAAGATCGCTTCTACGGATTTATCACTGATGGTCTGCAGCGGATGTGTGCTGGGCGGTTGATATAAACGAGCGCCAGCCAAGCTATCCGCACCGTCCCCCCAGCCAATCATCCATTGACCATTCGGTGAGATGCGAGCATTTGCTTCCTCAGGTAGAAAAATTTCTTGCCCTTGGGTCGAAAACGCATCCACCCCCTGTGCCCCTTGAGCCACAAACATGCCGCTCGGATCCCAAATCAACTGATTCCAAAGGCCAGCTCTCTGAAGGGTATAGCCAGGTTGATCGGGCAGGGCGAGGTAAATACCCGGCACTAAGCCTTGCGGTACAGCCTCTTGCTCTCCGATATTGAAGGCTAAGACCTGGGTGAGTTGATCAAAAGCAGCGCCCTTAAAAGAATCTGGAAAAATGGGCACAATATCAGGGGGATTGATCCCAATTTGTTGCAGCCTTTTGGGCCCTTCATCAGTGTTTGAATAACTGACGAAGGTATCCGCATTGATCCATCCCAAAAATATTTCTTCCTGACTGCCTTGCTCAGGCAGATAGAGGATATTTTGATCGCCATAAACAGGCACGCTTAAGCTAAAAACAGCTTCTGACCGCCAACCCTCACCATTAACAACTGGACCCAATTCCTGCGAAATCAACCAACTGCTATCCACACCCCAAAACGGCGTGGCAGCATGGCTGGACAAGCCGTTTAAACGGTCAACGCGATTTCGAAGGGTATCGAACACATACAGATCACTGGAAACATTTTCTAAGGCGGCTGTAAAAGCCAAAAATCGACCATCTGGGGACCAAGAAAGGGCATCCGCACGGGTAACCATCTCTAAAGCGTCGAAAGCTTGGGTGCCAATTTGATTGACGATTCTCCGTTGAAGCACAATGGATAACAACGGTGTGATTTTCGTCACCTGCAGAGAAGATAGGTCAATTTGGTACAAAGCCAGTTCGTCTGTGTTTAAGGGGGAACCTGCTCGGATAATTAAACGATCGCCCTGAGGTGAGAGGCCCTTATACAAATCAACCACGTAAATCGGCTGTGGCAGGGCAATCGTTAGCGTCGTTTCTGTATCAACATCAAAAGCGTGCAGTCCTTCACCACTTGGCGCCAGATAGATCAACCAGGGGCCGTCAACAACCTGCGTTTCTTGTGGGCTGGGTGTCGCTTGTTGTGGCGTTGGGGTTGCTCTTGGTGGGAGGGGTGTAATATTTTCAAGGTTCGCTTGCAGGGTGCGGGCGACCGACGTGCTGGTCGCGTTTAATGCTTGTGCCGTGGGGGTGCCAGACCATGAGGCAGGGGTTGGTGAGGTGAGCTGACAGGCCAAACTGACCAGAAGAATCGCAAGAATGCTCATAGCAAGTTTGATCTTTTTTTCATTCATTTCAGGCCTTGCCGTCACTCATTAAGGATTTCAAGGCTTGACATTGATGCCACCAGGGCTTTTAGCCCCAATCCTTCAAAATAGACTTCCACCGTCTCATCGCCATATTCTAAGCGGCTGTTACGCACGATGCCTTCACCATAAACAGGGTGATTGACACGCATTTCAGGATAATAACGTTGTGATGGTAGTTCCGGCGCCTTTTTTCTGCGCTGATGATGATCATTTGAGTTTATTTGGCGGTCCCATTGATAGGAGAGACTGTCATAGGCATTTCTGCGTTGAAAAACTGAGCTGATGTGGCCGCGAACCAGGTCATCTGGCAAGGACTCTAAAAAGCGAGAGGCCTGCATGGTCTCATAATTGCCATAGGGACTGCGCCGTCGACGAGCACGTAACAGGTACAAGCGATCCTTTGCCCTTGTCATACCGACATAAAACAACCGACGTTCTTCTGCCATTGCCTCTGGATCATCCTGCGAGCGGCTGTGCGGCAGGTAATACTCATCCAAACCAATGATGAACACCTGGGGAAATTCCAAGCCCTTTGCCGTATGCAAGGTCATCAAGGTGGGTGCATCCAGGGTTTCTGGGAGCGTATCCTGGTCAGCCACTAATGCCATGGCTTCCAAAAATTCCGCCAGTCCCTGCTGTTCATATTCAAGAAGAACGTTGCGCAGTTCTAGTACATTCGCCCACCGATCCTGGTCTTCATCGCTCTCTTGTTTGATATACAATTCATAACCCGTGTCAAGCAGCACCTGGTCAAACAGCGTTGTGAGCGGGACTTTGTCGATATTCAACCGCCAATCCTTCAACATTTTCCCAAAGGGGATCAAGCGCACAGCTGCCCGATCCAAATAGGCTTCATGGGCTTCTCCCGACGCCGTCCCCAAGGTCAATAACACCTCTCCGCTGCTCAGACCCATTTGACGGGCACGGGTTTGAAGCTTTTCAAGAGTCACCGAGCCGATGCCCCGTGAGGGTAAGTTGATGACCCGGGCCAGGCTCACCTCGTCTTTGGGATTATAAATCAGGCGCAAAAAAGCGATCATATCCTTAACTTCCCGCCGACCGTAGAAGCGCTGGGCACCGACCAGGCGGTAGGGCATGTTCGCCCGGCGGAATGCTTCTTCTAATAAACGGGATTGGGCGTTGGTGCGGTACATGATGGCAAAATCGGATTCCTTTGCTTTGCCGAACATCACCTGGCGGGAAATATTGTCAACAACATAACTCGCTTCTTCGTGATCATCATCGGCTTCGTAAACAACAATCGTTTCACCGACCCCGCGATCAGAATGAAGGGTCTTCTTGGTCCGATGCGGATTTTCATCGATCACAGCAACGGCTGCATCCAAAATGGTTTGGGTAGAGCGATAATTTTGCTCAAGGAGAAAGGTTTGCGCCTCAGGGAAGTCCTTTGTAAAACGCTGAATGTTGCGATAATCCGCACCGCGCCAGCGATATATGGACTGATCTTCATCCCCTACGACAAAAACATTATGATGATAAGATCCCAAATACCGCAATACGTCATATTGAGCCTGGTTGGTATCTTGAAACTCATCCACTAAAACATATTGAAAGCGCTGGGCATACTTCTTGCGGATCTCAGGATTTTCCGCCAGCAAGGAAGCCGTGTACATCAACATATCGTCGAAATCCATAGCGTTGCTGGCAATTAGATAATTTTGGTAAGCTTGATAAATTTCTTGAATGACTTCATCCTGATAACCCAGGATAGGATAATCCTGCGGACTTATCAGGTCATTTTTGGCGTTACTAATCTTATCCAGCACCCGGCCGGGTCGGTAATCCTTGGTGTTGAGCTGCATTTCCCCGATGACCCGCTTCATTAAAGCCAGCTGATCGTCAGCATCAAAAATGACATAATTGTGATCCACTGGGTGATAGGCGGCTTCACGGCGTAAGATGCGCCCACAAATGGCGTGAAAAGTCCCTAACCACAAGCCATCAGCCTTGCCGCCCAAAAGACCTGCGACACGGTTTTCCATCTCCCGAGCAGCCTTATTGGTGAAGGTCACCGCTAAAATTTGGTAGGGCGGGATGCCTAAAGCAGCAATCAGGTAGGCTATGCGAAAAGTAAGCACCCTGGTCTTCCCGGAGCCTGGGCCTGCTAACACCAGGATGGGGCCTAAGGGCGCCGCAACGGCCTTCTTTTGTTGCTGATTGAGTTCACTTAATAAATCTGTCATTGTGTCCAAGATTCTACCGTTGCCCTATAGCGGCGTCAACGAAGGATAAATAGCCTATCGGCTGACGATTTTATTGAATTATTGTCTTGCCACCCCTGAAATCATCCGATTAAATGCGCAACCCAGCCAAAAATGATGATGACTTATATATTGAAGCGAATCACGATCACATCCCCATCTTGAATAATGTATTTCTTGCCCTCCAAATGGAGCTTGCCATGATTACGAGCCTCTGAAAAGCTTCCCAGGGCAATTAAGTCATCATAGTGGACGATTTCGGCTCGAATAAAGCCCTTTTCAAGATCAGAATGAATGGTCCCAGCAGCGTCAAGTGCAGTTGCACCTTGTGAAACCGTCCAGGCATGGACTTCCTTTTCCCCCGCTGTAAAAAACGAAATCAAGCCCAATAATTCATAGGAAAGGCTGATAAACCGATCTAAACTGGGTTCCTCAATGCCATATTCCGCCAGGAAAACGTCAGCTTCCTCCGGTGGGAGCTGGGCAATTTCCATCTCCAGCTTAGCCGGCATCCGAATCAACCTGGTTTGGGCAAAAGGCGTTGGTAATTCGATTGGTTCTTGCTCTTCCGATTGATTGACAACGATCAATTGCGGTTTGCGGCTTAAAAGGCCATAACTGGAAAGCATTTTTTGTTCTTCATCGCTGAAGGTTTCATTGCGTAAGGGAATTTCTCGAGAGAGTAGATCATTAATTTTCGCAAATAATTCAGCTTCCCGCTCGATTTCAATCGGTTTACGGCCATAGCCGCCGCGTTTGCGCTCTTCACTTAAGCGTTCGAGTTTCCGCTCTACCAGGATTAAGTCATTCAAGATTAGTTCAGCTTCCAGGTTAGCCAGGTCCCTTACGGGGTCGACGCTCCCAGCGATGTGGGGCACACTGGGATTTTGAAAATGGCGCACAACATGAATGAAGCCGTCCATTGAAGAGAGCACGTTCAACAAGGGGCCCGATATACCGCTCTGGGATCCTTTCCCCTCAAGGCCGGCAATATCAACGTAAGATACCTTGGCATGAACAACCTTTTTCGGATTGTAAATTTCAACCAGTTTTGTCACACGGTCATCGGGCACGTCAATGACAGCCGTATGCATTTCGATTTTTGACCCACTGATATCTGTGGGAACATCACCACGGGTTAAAGCGTTAAAAATTGTCGTTTTGCCAGATTGGGGCAATCCAATGATGCCAAGCTGCATGATGCACTCCATTTAAAGCAGCCCCACCTTGAAATTTGACAGGGCTGAGAATTTTTATGGTAACCATACCAATCTTACCCGAGATTAGGGGAAATGGCTGTTCCTTAGTATTCCTAATTTATAAGAAAAGCGAATCGAAAGAAGGGTCAGCACAGCCCCGCAAGGGGGTGTAAATTAAGGCCGACCCCTACAGGATGTAGACAAATGCCAGCCACTGTTAAAATCAATATCGGGCAGGGGCTGACATACCTATGCCCGCGTAGGGGCTGACCTCCGTGTCAGCCCGATTAAATGAGGATCGGTACGGCCCATTGCGGGTCGGCACAGCCCCACAAGGGAGTGTAAGTTAAAGCCGACCCCTACAGGATGTAGACAAATGCCTACCCATACAGAAATTCTATCTTTAAAGAGGTAGGTCTATAAATATCTTTTTAAAAGTCAAGAATAATAATTTAAAGGTAGGGGCACGGCATGCCGTGCCCCAACAAGAATCTATTTAAATAATAACCGTACAAATCTAACGATGCGGTCATTCACAACTCAACGGCCTATCCTAAATATCCATTATCGTGACGTTTTTTTCAATACAAGATAATATCGCAAGAAGGATTTGGGTTTTCAAGCCGTCATTTCTTATGTCGAACCCATATTGTCTTGGTCGCCCTCACAACCTAAGGCCTAAGGGCAAGAATCAGACCCCAACCAACAACAAATCTTTTATTTAGAATCGCTTGACCTTACCCCTTCTATTGGTTAAAATACTATCACTCAGCCGAAGTGGCGGAATTGGCAGACGCGCACGACTCAAACTCGTGTGCCTTCGGGCATGTGGGTTCGATTCCCACCTTCGGCACCTGAGGTAAAAAGCTCATCTAGGAATGGTGGGCTTTTTTATTACCTTTCCTAAAATTCATTTAACATTCAAATCATTGTTCTCAAGGTATGATTATCCCATGGAAGAGACAACCATCCTCGAAATCAATCTACTCGGCCCAGTCGATATCAAAGCCAATGGCAAGCCATTGATCATCAAGCGCAAAATTGAACGGGCACTCCTCTACCTGTTAGCTGGAAAACATATACCCATCAGCCGATCGACCCTGATGGATATGATCTGGCCAGATGACGATTCCCTGGATACACGCGCCGCCTTGCGAACAGCACTCTCCAGATTGCGCAGAGCCTTGCCAGACCCAGATTTCCTCCTCACTGAAATGGATCAGGTTAGTTTAGATTTGGATCGCTGTCGTGTGGATGTGCATCTTTTTCAGAATAATTATCAAAGTTTAAAAAATATCCTCTCCATTTATCAAGAGAATCGCCCACTGCCATCCCAGATCGTGGAACAAATTCAAGATGCGGTTGATTTGTGGCGGGGTGATGCCTTCATTATGGGGGATGATCTCAACAACTATCCCGAGGTTGAACACTGGCGTAACTTTATTGGAAGGCAACTTGTTCATCAATTGCGTTTCCTTGAAAGACGCTTGGCGGACCACTATTACGCTGCTGGTCAATATGATTCGGCCTTAAATTTATACGTTGAATTAAGCCGTGCGGAACTTGCAGATGTATCTTTTCATCTTAAAGTCATAGACATTCTAACCGAACTCGGCCGTCTGCAAGACGCCATTGATTATTGCGACGGCCTTGAAGTACGCTATGAGCGCACTTACAATGCCCCCCTGCCCGAAGCGCTTTTACAGCGTTGTAAATATGCAAAAATCCTCGTAGACACCAGCCACAGGCAACCCCGCAATGATTGGCCGATCCCCCTCACAATGAATCTCCATTTTGTCGGCCGACAGTCTGAGCTGAAGCTGCTCAGGCGAATGTATTTCCAGGGCGGTCTTGCAGAAATCAAGGGACAAATGGGTAGCGGCAAAACCCGCTTAATCCAAGAACTCTATCAAACCCTGATCCCATCGCCCAAACTCCTATATGCACCATGTCATGAACGGGAAAACACGCTTCCCTTTGCGCCAATTGTGCATTGCCTCCGCCGTCACCTCCCCAATGACTTTTGGGATAAGCTTGAGCCGATCTGGGTCAATCAATTAAGCATCTTATTGCCCGAATTATCTTCAACCAGCAATGATCCGGACCAATTTTATTCAGATAAACTGCCTACGGCAAAACAGCGCTTATTTGATGCCCTTTTGCATGCTTTTACCCGGGTTTCAAAGCAGTATGGCAGAATTTTATTCGTTCTTGATGATGCCCAATGGGCAGATAGACAAACCCTCCAGGTTTTTGATTATCTTTTTAACCATGATTTTTTTGACCAACACGGACTGCTCATCATCGCAACGCGCTTCGAAGAATCCAACCCAGCATTGGATGATATGGTAGACAACCTTCATAAAACTCGCAATGTTGAGATCATGCCACTCAGGGGGTTGACCCCCAACGAACTCAAGGAGTTAGCGCAACAAGCCCTCAACGAATCACCCCCGCCTGAATTTCTGGACAAACTCTATCGAGAGACCAACGGCAACCCCTTTATTGCCCTCGAAATTATTCGGAATCTTCTTGAATCACAGGTGGTGCTCAACGATTTTACAACCACATCAAGCCTGCCTCTGCCACAAAATGTGCATGCCCTGATTCGCAGGCGCCTTAATCGCCTGGATAAGACCTCTCAACACCTGCTCAGATGTGCAGCCGTCCTGGGCGATGATTTTTCATTGGATTTGATCCAAGCCATGACCGACCTCAACGACTTTTCAGAGGCAGACATATACGACCCATTGATTCAATCCGGATTTGTCCGGGAAACCAAAGATCAAAACCCGCAAATTGCTAATTTGCATTTTGTCCACGAAAAAATGCGTGAGGTCATCCTCAAGGAAACGCCCCCACCTCAACTTAAAATATTGCATCGCCGGGGGGCAAAAATTTTGGCAGAGACTAAGCAAGCCTTTGCCAATGCAGCTATCATTGCCGGCCATTTCATGGCTGGAGGCGAAATTGTCAATGCCTTTAATTGGTACCTCAAAGCTGCCGACCATGCCTGGACCTTAGGTGCGCGTGAGGATGTCATCCATGCCTATCAAAAAGCGGAATTATTATATAAAAATGCCCCTTTACATGCATTTACCAATCAGGATGCGGTTAGACTCTATCAACCATGGAGTCGCTATGCTTATGAAGCCTACAATTATGCCTTGGCGGAGGAAACAGCCGTCAAACTGCTCAATATTGGTGAAAAAGAAGGGGATCCACTCTTAATCGGCATAGCCCATATTGCTCTATCAGAGGCATGCTTCCTGCGCTTTGAATTCGATGTCGGCCTTAATCTATTGGAAAAAGCCCTTGAAAACCTGGAACGAGCTGAAGATCAAATTGGCATCATTCTGGTTTATATCCGACAGGCTGTTTTGTATTGGTGGAAACTACAATTTGAAGAAAGCCGTCAAACAGCGCGGCAAGCCCTTACCCTCATCAATTCCTATGGAGAATTAACCCCACAACTTCAACAATTGTCTTTAAATGCAGAGCATGTAATCGGTGTCAGTTATTATGCCCAGGGTGAGGCAAAGCAGTGCCTTGAGGCTGCGAATGCCATTAAACAAAAATACACAAAAAATTTAGGACCCAGCGAAAAGACCCGCATTTATTATATTCAGGGCTATGCCCACCTGATTTCAGCAAATTACGAACAATGTATTGAAGATTTAACGCTGTCCTATGACTTGGCCAATGCCTCAAATCGCATGTTAATTATCGAAGTTAGCCTTTATAAACTTGCAAATGCGAAATTGATCTCTGGAAAACTTGACCAAGCCTATGAACACGCCAGCAAGGCTCTTGAATATGGCGAAAAATATGATCATATTCATGCCATCGTCTCAGCCAACGTGATTCTTGGAAGTATCTTCAGCAACCTTGAAAATGAAGAACGTGCTTTACAATACTTTCGTGTAGCACAAGTCAGGGAAAGTTTTTCATCGACTTCATTGCATGGAATAGAAAATGAAATCCAGATGGCAATTTCTTTTTCTAAGTCTGGCAGAATAGCTGAAGCGAAAGCCTTGATTGATTCTATAAAAAAATTAACCTTAAAATTCGGTATTTGGCAGCACTATATCCGATCTTTACTCATTGACCAACAATTCGATCTAATGTCACAGAATTTTGATGCTGCCAACCAGAAAATTTCTTCAGCGATTCAACTTGCCCAAGATAAGGGAATCCCTTATCATCTGCTATGGGGTAAATTAGCTCAAGCAAGTTTATTTTTCTTACAGGGTCAAGGTGAATTCGCCGCTCAGAATATTAACGAAATAATCCAAAAAAGCCGATCGCTGAACACACCCTTCTTGACCATATCCACGTTAATTCTAAGTGCCCAAATCCAACGCGTAAACCCCGATATGATTCCTGATGTCAATATTCAAGCTATTTTTAACGACTTGATGCGCCAGCTGGAAGCCAACGCCCAATCCGAACCCCTCAAAACAGAATTACAAAAAGCAAAAGCCATTTGGAGCAAAAAAATACAACTTCAATAAACCGTGTCCACGTTTTGGTAACGGTGATGTGTTATCCTTTGCAATGTGATCATTTGAGGTTGGGCATATGGCTTGAGGGGTCCATGTGCAAAAGAACCGACAGTGCAAAGGGTAAACAGTTGGGCAGTGTCGGTTCTTTTTTTATTTAACCTGACCTGAGATGTGCAACTGTCACCCCTTCACCCCCCTCTGTTCTGCCCCCACCCTCGTATCGGTCAACATGGGGGTTCGCACCCAATGCCTGGCGAATACTCTCCCGCAAGCGACCGGTGCCTTTGCCGTGGATGATGCGCACAAAGGGCAAACCTGTTAAGTAGGCTTTTTCCAGATAGAGTTCAAGGGCATCCAGCCCTTCATCAACCCGCATGCCACGCAAGTCCAATTCAATCCCAGGTGATTCCTGGCTGTCAGGCAAGGTGATTTTCCCCTTTTTCACAATTTTCTTCTGGTCGTGCTCAGATTCTTCGCTTTCACCCTTGCGGATGACGTCTGAAAGCCGAGCCCTCACCCGGAGCATGCCGATTTGAACTTCAATTTCCTCTTCACCGATGGCAGAGACCACCCCATCCTGATCAATAGAACGCAAATGCACTTTTTCACCCAAGCGCAATGGACCAGTTGGCTTACGCACTGGCTTTTTGGGACTTTTGCGCACGATTGGCTCTGCAATCTCTTCCTCAATGACCTCAATTTGCTCCTCAACCGCTTCGACCGCCTCTAAGGGTTGGTGGGCTTTGGCCAATTGATAACGCAATTTTTCCAACGCTTCCCGCAACCCTTCAAGTTCTTTTTCAGCTTCTTGCCGGCTTTCCTCCAAAAGGGCATAGCGCTCATCCTCGATCTTATCCAAGCGCTCAGCCAATTCGTTTCTTAAGGCTTCTGCCTCTTTTTGGGCAGTCTCAGCCGCCTCACGCGCCAGACGGGCTAGATTGCGCTGACGGTGAATCTCATCCAGTAAATCCTCTGCCCGCAGGTCCAGCGGGTTGATTTCCTCCCGCGCGGCGTCAATGATATCCGAGGGCAGCCCCAAACGTTCAGCAATTGCCAGGGCATTGGAACGCCCAGGCAAGCCAATCGTCAGGTGATAAGTGGGTTGTAAGGTCTGCAGGTCAAATTCCACACTGGCATTTCGAACACCAGGGGTGGTATGGGCGTAGGCCTTTAGCTCCGGGTAATGGGTGGCGATCAAGCTGGTAATGGAACGATCCAGCAAGTTGGTCATCACCGCCCGGGCTAAAGCCGACCCTTCTTGGGGGTCCGTGCCCGCCCCCAGTTCATCCAACAACACCAGGGAGCGTTCATTAGCTTTGCGCAGGATGATAACCAGGTTGGTCACATGACCAGAAAAGGTTGAAAGGGATTGCTCAATAGATTGCTCATCACCGATGTCAGCGAACACACTCTCAAAAACCGTAATAACTGACCCCGATTGAACAGGAATTTGCATGCCTGATTGGGCCATTAATGCCAGTAAGCCAACTGTCTTCAGGGTGACCGTCTTGCCGCCTGTGTTAGGGCCGGTAATCACCAGCGCATAGGTGTCTTTATCCAAAGTCACATCAATGGGCACCACCGATTTGGGATCCAGTAATGGATGCCGAGCTTGCATCAACTGGATGATGCTGCCAGGGTGTTGCCCATCCATCATTCTGAAGGGGACAAGCTCGGGTTCGCTGGCATGCAGGTCCTCAGCATAGCGCGCGCTCATAAAAGCCAGGTCTAAGGACGCCATGGCAGCTACCATCCTGGTGAGCTCGTCCGCATAGCGGGCGACCGCATGGCTCAATTCGGCTAAAATTCGGCGAATCTCATCCCGCTCCTTGAGTTCCAGCTCGCGGTAAAGGTTATTCCATTCCACCACAGCCAAAGGCTCAATAAATAAGGTCGCCCCGGAGGCGGATTGATCATGAATGACGGCTTTGATCCGGCCTTTATATTCCGCCCTTAAAGGCAACACATTGCGCCCATTGCGCTGCGTGATGATCGGTTCCTGCAGCATCCGGGATGTGCTGGGGTCAGAAATATAGCGCTGCATCCGGGACATCATTCGTTCATAAGCAATTTTCATGTCCCGGCGAATATCGCCCAATTCTGCTGAAGCTGAATCCATCACATCGCCACGATCTGAAATGGTCTGACTGATTAAGTCCACCAAACCCAAACCAACAGGCAGGTCATCCGCGTAATCGAATAAATGGGGGACCTCAGTTTCTAAATTTTCCAGGACGCGCCGCACCTTTCGGGAGACAATCAGGGTTTGTTTAATCGCCAATAAATCTTCCGGCTCAAGGACACCATCGCGGCGGGCTAATCCGATAGCAGGGCGAATATCCTGTGCGTTTTGTAAAGAGACATCCGCATCAAGGCTCAACACATAGCAGGCCTCGCGCGTCATCGCCTGACGCTGGATGGCTTCATCCAGATCAGAAGTGGGCGTCAATTGGCGCGCCAAATCGGCGGAGGCGCTAAAATCAGCATAGGTCACCAACCGATCGATGATTTTATAATATTCGAGGATTTCCAAAACTTTTTTATGCATACGCAGGCAAGTGTATCATGAATTTAGAAAGTGTCAGCCAATTTATTGTATTTTATTAATGGGTATAGCCCAAATTTGTGCAAGCTCACAAAGAATTAACCATTCGCGACGCCAATGATTCATAGGGGACAACATTTTTTTCCACAATTAACCATCTTTTCATAACTTCATGAGGGTCGGCACGGAGGCCGACCCCTACGGAAAATCATTTATTTGTAGGGGCTGACCTCCGTGTCAGCCCACCTTATAAAGAGTTAGGACGGTACTTCGTTGGGGAATAGATGGATGTCGCAACACGTAAAATTTATTTTATTGGAAATTACCCATTACTTGCATCAGGTTTTTTAGATCTCAGACATTTAGACGCATAGCATGCAAAATTATAGCTTCACCGGGATCTCAGCTGATATTTTGACCTCTTCCAGACTCACCTGACAACGATACGCATGCACAGCCACCCCTGCTGCGCTGACCTGGCGCAAGGTTTGGGCAAAATCGGGGTCGATGTCAACAAAGGGTTCAAAGCGTTGGGCGTCCTCCCTTTGAGCGATAAACACAACGCTGGCCTGATCCCCCTGCCTGACGGCTTTTGCCAACTCAAGCAGGTGTTTGCGCCCACGTCCCGTGGGGGCATCGGGGAACAAACCGAGACCCTCCTGAACATAGGTCACTGATTTCACCTCAACCCAACAGGTCTGCAACCCATCGGATAAACAAAAATCCAAGCGACTGCGCCCAAAAGGGACTTCGTTTTCGATCCGAGAATACGGAAATGCGGATAGATGCCCCGCTTGCAGGGCTTCAGCAAATAAGGCATTGGCTAATATGGCGTTGACCGAACACAAACCACCCTTTTCAAGCGCGGCCAGGGTCAATGTGAAACGCGTTTTTCGATTGGGGTCGGAGGCCGGAGTCAGCCAAACCTGACAACCTGGCTGCAAAACGCCCGTCAGACGCCCTGTGGTGGGCACAAAGGCGGAAGACACTTTGCCGTCTTCCAAGCGCACACCTGCCACAAAGCGGTTTGCTCGATTAATGAAGGTTGCCGGCGTCAGTTCAGGAAATTTCATTGATTCGCTTCGATGCAATGACGAAATTATGCTGTCTTCTCGACGTTGATTTTAGGACGCCAGAAGAACATCAGAATAGCTGCCAAAAATGCCAGGATCCCGCCAAACAAGAACGGCGCAGAAGGCCCAAACCCCTCCCAGGCGCCGACCCCTTGCCAGAGCAAGCCAGCAATCAAGGACGCTGGAAAGTCAATAATGCCCAAGACCGCGTTGTAGGTGCCATAAGCAGTCCCCCGCACGGCTGCGGGCACCAGGTCTGCCACCATGGCTTTGGCGGTGCCGTATGCCATTCCATAGTACAGCCCATAGGTCATGTACAAAACCCATATATGCCAGGGCTGCTGCGCCAAGGCAAACCCCAAGTAAATAAAGCCATAGACCAGCCAACCGCCGATGATCACCTTGCGCCGCCCAATGCGATCGGACAAGGACCCCGCCGGGGTTGAAATCAGGGTATAGACTAAATTAAAGGTTGCTAACATTATTAAAATACCAATAACGTTCATCCCCCGTTCCTGGGCACGCAACACAAGGAAAGCATCCGAGGAGTTGCCAAGGTCAAATAACCCAACGATGAGTAAAAAAGTGAGAAAGGGTTTTCCCAATCCCTTTAAGGTGATTTTGGGGATGGCAACTTCCTCTTTCTTTTTGATATCAACAGCGCCCAGGGCCAAGCTGAGCACCGCCAAAAACGCCGGCACTAAGCTGATCAAGACCACCGTTCGAAAGGTATTCGCACCGAGTTGCTGACTTGACGACTGCGCCAACCAGACCGCCAGGGTGGCGATCAATAAGCCGATCACCGCACCGCCGGTGTCCGCCGCGCGGTGAAAGCCAAAAGCCAGGCCGCGTTGTTCTGGCTTGATCGAATCTGCGACCAGGGCATCCCGTGGGGCGGTGCGAATCCCCTTGCCCAACCGATCCGCCCAGCGCACGCCCGCTACCACGCCCCAGGAATTGGCAATGTAGAAAAAGGGTTTCGATAGGGCGGAAATGGCATAGCCCGCCACGGCGATCCACTTGCGACCGCGCAGCTTGTCCGAAATCCAGCCCGAAAAGACTTTTAAGATGCTGGCTGTGGCCTCTGCAACGCCCTCAATCACGCCGATAATATTTGTCTTGACGCCCAGCACATTAGAAAGGAACAAAGGCAGAATATTGATGACCATCTCGCTGGATATATCCATAAAAAAGCTGGTCAGGCTGACCGCCCATACATTGCGAGGTAAGCCTTTTACTTTCTCAATGAAATTCTCTTCTTCCATACTGTCTCCAATTTATAAAAATTACTTAATCAATTTGAATAAGTTTCGGTTCAAAAAAGAGGATCCACAGCATTACCGCTAAAACGATGGCAAAGATGATAAACAATATCCCCATCATGTGGGCATTGATCTGATAAGGCTGATCTGTCCCTCTGAGTGAGGATAATTCAGCTTTGAGAAGATGATCGCCTCTTGTTGTATCCGTTTGAAGCAGGACCTCCCTGTATCGCTCTGAAATCCAAATATCCGCGGGTTGGCCTTGGTCCATCACCGTCAGCACATGGGCATCCCCGGTCCATCCCAATAGCGACGATTTAACGCCGATGTTCTTTTGGACGTCCAATCCCTGCGCCTTAAATGCGTACATCAAGATTTCTTCAACTTCTGAAGCAGATAGGCCGTAGACCAAATAGCCGCGGAACAGCCAGGCAATTCCACCCAAAATGAGGATATCCACCACTAAAACCGACCAAAAACGCCAACCCAGGGAGATTGCGCTTTCGGATCGCAGGGTGTTCTCAAGAAGCACCAGGGGGTTGGCGAGAAGCAGGGGCGCAATCACCGCCAGGTACCAGCGCCGATTGATCACGTTGACCGGTTTGACAAGTATCATGATGCCCAATCCAATTAATGATAAAACGGGCAAGGAAAACAACCCGATCTGAAGTGCTGCCAGTGTTTGTGCCAAGATTATTCCTCCAGGGAGTAGCCTTTTTGATTATTCGTAAGGGCTCGGCATGCCGAGCCCTTACTGGTAACTATCTTCTTCAGTCAAATAATATTAAAAACAAAACCGCCTTTAACTTACTCGCTAAACATCCACACCCAGCCAATTTCGGATTAAAAATCCAAGCAAAAAGCTAAAGGCAGCCACGCCCAAGCTGATGCCAGCCATTTCGGCAAAACGCTTCCCAAAGGGCTCGTTTTTAGCCACAGAAATGTAGAAGTTAAACAAGGCAATAATAACAATAGAGATGCTAATCGTAATCGCAAGGGCTGATAAAGCGTTATCCAACAGCAGGTAAGGTAAGATCAGCAGCGCCACCGTGAGGATATAAGCGATGCCGGTATAGATAGCTGCTTTGACGGGATGTTTTTCCGATTCCTCAGACGAGGTGGAAAGATATTCGGAGGCTGCCATGGAAAGTGAGGCGGCAATACCCGTAATCAATCCCGAAAGGGCAATAATTTTTACATTGCTAAAAGCCAAGGTCAACCCTGCAAGCGCACCCGTTAACTCCACCAGGGCATCGTTCAACCCCAACACCACCGAGCCGGCATACAACAGTGTTTCCTCTTCCAGCAAATCGAGCAATATATCTTCATGCTCATTTTCGTCCTGGATGACGTCCTTGGCTTCTGGTAAGGCATCTTCAATTTTCTGGTAATTAACTTGCGCCTTTTCCTCGCCCAGTTCCATCAATTTAAAACCAAAGGTAAAGCCAAACAGCTTGCTGATGGTGGTATACAGCCAAATTTGGAATTTATTAGGTGCTACCTCTTCACCGGTGTAACCCTTCCAAATTTCATAATGCCGTTTTTCATCCTCACCGATCCCTTCAACAATGCGGCGGTTTTCTTCCTCGGGCAAGGTCTTGGCAATCGCCTTATAAACGTAGTATTCAGTAATCTCCGTCCTTTGGGCTTTGATTAATTCCTGTCTGATATCATCTGAGAGTTCCAATTTTCCTCCTTAATGTGTATAAATCCGTATCAAGAATGATAACACTGATTTAATATGGTGCCTTTACATATTACTCATAATTTATTTTATAATTTTGTTTATTTAATCATAACCCCTTTAAAGCACTGGCTGGAGGTTTGTTCATCCTTTGAAGAGGGGTTATTGTATAATATGAATAACTCCCTACAAAATTCAAGTGAAATTGCCGCTGCAATGGGAAAATGAGCATCTCTCAAATGTGCTGAGGAGATAAACATGACGGATGATATCCGCGACATCGCCGCATTTTATGATAAAGACCCCCAGGAGGAACACCGCCGTCTGGAAGAACATCAATTGGAGTTTGATCTCACCTGGCGCTTCCTGGATGTCTACTTACCTCCCAAAGGTGAAATCCTTGAAATTGGCGCGGGCACCGGTCGCTATACGCTTGGATTGGTCCAACGGGGTTATGCTGTCACCGCTGTGGATCTTTCGGAAGAAAACCTTAAAACATGCAAGGCCTACTTAGCCCAAGCCGGGTTTGAGGATAAGGCGCAATTTATCCTCGGGGATGCTCGTTATTTACAAAAAGTGCCCCAGAAAGAATTTGATGCCGTCCTGATGATGGGACCCCTCTACCACCTGGTTGAGAAAAGCGATCGGCAAATGGCTTTGCGAGAAGCTTACACCCACCTCCGCCCGGGTGGCGTGATCTTTTCAGCTTTTATCAGCCGCTTTGGCATTTGGGGTGATATCCTGAAAAACGTACCCGAGTTGATCGAGGAGCAGGAGGAGGTAAGGTCTGTACTAACAACGGGCAGAGATCCCGAGGATTGGCCGAAGGGCAGCTTTCGGGCGTATTTCGCCACGGTAAGTGAAATTGCTCCCTTGCATGAAACCCTTGGCTTTGAGACCCTCAAGGTGGTTGGGGTGGAACCGGGCATCTCTGCCGATGACGAGAGCTACAACAAACTCGAGGGGGAAAGGCGCGAGTTATTCCTGGATGTATTCTATGAAATCAGTGACGAACCTTCCATTGTTGGTGCCTCAAGGCACCTGCTGTATATTGGGCGGAAGATCACATCTGACCCAAGTCCATAAAAGAAGGCACCCTCCCTTGGGGGCATGCCATTTGAATGAGCTACCTCAATTTTACAAATAAAAATTGACGCTAAAGGGATAACTCGACTATTTTATGGCACCTTTTGAAACAGATAAAGCGGTGCAGCCCTGGTGTACCCAATGCCTTTCCCTCTAACCAGCAGCAGTTCTCGGGTTACTTTGACATCCTTCTTCGGGATGAAATAATCTTGCAGGGAAGCAGTCGAATGTCGGTATTTACCCCTGCGCCGATAACCGGCGGCGATCAATTGATAATCACCATCGAGTGATGCCATCCCGGCATCGCCATGACTGTTGTTGACAAGCAAATAGCCGCCCGAGCGTAGGTAGGGTTTACAAACATCCGAGATGAACCCCGCATATTGTGAAATCAGCAAATCGAATTCCGATCGATAGCCAACAATCAGGTTTCGGTAATCCATCCCATGGAAAATGAGCTTCGACTCCTGTGGATATTCCTTGCGTTCCTTAACCAATTCGATGAGTGAATTGCTTTTGAAGAATTCGATCGCATGTTTATCTGAATCGATATAAACCACATGGGGAAAGATGAAGGATGGGGATATTTGAATATAACTCCCCGGATATACGGCATCCGAAATCCCAAATTCATCCCTTAACAGACGCCATAAATCAACCTGTTCGTAATCCCGGTCAAGATAATACTTTTTATAGGCTTCTAAAGCAGCATTATGGGATGCTGTCATGGTTGTTCAATTTCCTGGTTCTGATCCAGTGGAAAGGGAACTGCATAGATGGTATTAATTAAGGTCAAGGCCCGACCCTTCTCAGTCCTTCAGCAGGCTGGTCACCAATTCTTCAATCACCAGGTCCTCATTGCCTGTATTATCGGTAATATCATGCACGGATAAATATCCCGCGCGATCTTCAACATGACTGCCAAGGGACGTCACCACCAAATGGACTTTGTTTCTTGGAAATTGACTTAAGGCTGTTTTCAATGCTGGCGCTAATCCACCCGCCCATAATAGGCCTACAATAATAAATTCCTCCACGCTCTCCAATTTGCCCAGGAATTCAATATCGACGTGCCTGTTCGTCATGGAATAAAATCCAGCCTTAATGTACCCAAAAAGTCCCTGCCAATTAATATTGTCCGTGATCTGAACTACTTCACAAGATAGTCTATCAGCAATCTTTTCGGCAACCCGCTTGCTATTATTGGTCCTCGTGAAATAAATCACGCCATATTTGCTCATTTCAGCTCCGTTTTATAATTCCGATAGGTTATTCTGCTCTTTTGATTTATGTTGACCCAAGTGTACCTATTCAGGCATTCAGGAAAATGCTTTTGTATAATCCTCAAAAGCCTCGAATCTCCCTGCGAAGAGGATGAGCTTTCAATCGGACAGACAAAAACGAGTTACCAGTTCGGATTTGATTTAATTCTTGAATTTTGCAAAATAGGTTCTTTATGGATATTGGTCAAACCCAATAATTTTTCATCGTAAGTTCTGAAAAGCTCTTAGAATAAGCCGATTTCTGTTACAATTATAGTATCTGAATTAGGATTTCAGACTCACTCATCAATATTTGAATGCAGAGGTTATTATGAAACTAAATGCGCCAAAACAAATTTCTTGGATTATTGCACTGATTCTTGGAGGTCTAGGCATAATAGGAACACTCGTTGAAATCCCGATTGTGACCGAATACGGTTTCTGGATGCTTGCAATTGGCTGGTTGTTATTAATTATTGCGACAATCACCAAAGGATTATAGAGACTCAGCAAAAAGGGGGTGTTTAATCAAGAACAACCCCTTTATTATGTCATCACCGTCGGATTTTAATTAAGGTTTGCGTAATACCGCTTTGCCAATTGATGGATAGGGACCTATTTCACTGGACTAATTTAGCCAACGCGATGCAAGGTTATCAAATCGTTACGGATTGACATCTTTTCCACCCTGTTTAGTTTTTCGTTCAGCATTTACCACTAAGAACAAAGCACCAATCCTCTGAAATACGCGTTCAGTCAAACAGCTTTTAATGCTACTTATTGATTTTTCTTTTAATCGACAACCAGCAGCGGTTCAAGCTCAAGCAGGTCCTTGGTAAGGAGCTCCAGATCGATCAACCCGGTTTCAGGGTCCCGCTCAAGGCCCGAAATAATCAGTTCCAGCCGTCGGGGCAGGCTGAGGGCTAATTCGGCATCCACTTCCTCGATAAATGGCAGCAGGTCTTCGAGATTGTCCTGGGTATCCACCAGCGCGGCCTGGGCACCCTCAATATTTTCCAGGAAGACTTCAAGGCGGGCTGTGTTGACATTCACCAGCACCTGGTAAAACTTCAAATTCGCTGTGGCGGCGGATAAATCAGCTTCCAGGGCAGCGACCTCATCAAGTGCGACTTCGTTTGCGCTGGTTAAGCGATCGTTTTCGTCCTGCAAGTCGCTTAATTCCTGGTTTGCTTGTTCCAGTTCGGCTTGGGTTTTCTCCAGCTCTTCGGAAAGGGGACTGTAGCGGACAAAATGGTCTGTGAGAAAGCCTGCTAAAAAGATGAGAGCGACAATCACCAAACCAATCAGGACTTTGCGCAAAGTGCGCACAAATCGACTGGGGGGTTGCTTTTCGGGGCTTGAATCCAGGGTTTGTTCCACCGCAGGCACGTCCTGTTCAAGTTTTTCAGTTTCGACTGACTTTGATATCTCTTGCTCGGGTTGGGATTCCGGTTGGATGTTTTCGTTTTGATCGTTCATTTTATGGTTCCTCTTATGGCTTTGAATGTTCTTCGGAAAATTGTTTTATGCAGGAGTAATAATTTACTAAAGTTAGCAGGGTCTCGAGTTGTGTTGGACAATGAATTAAATAGATGAATAGCTGCGGCCAGTTAATCTTCATGACAACTTTGAATCTAAGTAGTATCAAAATGTTATCTGCACCGGCAATTTACTTAAAGGTGGGCCCGGTAGGATTCGAACCTACGACCGAGCGGTTATGAGCCGCCTGCTCTGCCGCTGAGCTACGGGCCCGCACAATGACGGTAACACATTGTACCATAATGGGGTATGGGGAGGGAATGATTTAGGCCATATACACGTCGCCACACGGCATGCCGTGTGGCTACAATCTATCACTTTATAATCTCAACTATCCCTCACGCTGGTTTTAAATTTTTGCCCAGATGTCTCCCAGAAAAACCGCCGGTACACCTTCAAGACATCCGGCATGAACCCCAGGCAGAAAAGAACCCAATATAACTCAAAAAACTTCAGTTGCCATTATAATAAAAATGGCACAATCCAATAAATCTGTTAACCCTTTTCTTCCTAACACAATCTAATTCAAGGCTAGTAATTGGAGATAAAATGAACCCATCCCTTCCACCCATTAACCGCAAAGTTGTTGTCGTTGGCGCGGGCGCAGTCGGCTCCACCTATTGTTACACCCTTGCCCAGAGCGGTATTGCCAATGAAATCGCGCTGATTGACAAAAACGAAAAGCTCGCTCAAGGGCACGTCCTTGACCTCTCCCACGGCCAGCCCTACTTTCCGACTGTCTCCATCCACACAGGTACGCCGGCTGATTATGCGGATGCCCAACTGATCGTCATCACCGCTGGCACAGCCCAGAAACCTGGTGAGACTCGTCTCGACCTCCTTCAACGGAATGCGGCCATCCTGTGCTCTATTATGGGGGACATTTCAGACGCCGGATCTTCCGCGGTCATCTTAATCGCCACCAATCCAGTCGATGTCATGACCCATACCGCTATTCAGTACGCAGGAAAAGCCAGCAAAAAAACCATCCTTGGCTCCGGTACCGTCCTCGACAGCTCCCGCTTTCGCTTTCTCCTCAGTGAGCACTGCGGTGTTGACATTCACAACGTCCATGCCTACGTCCTTGGCGAGCACGGCGACTCAGAGTTTGCTGCCTGGTCTATGACCCACATCGCTGGCATGGCCTTCGACCAGTACTGCCCTGTCTGCGGGATCTGTTCCAACTGGGCGGATGAGAAGGACCGCATTGAACAGGCTGTGCGTGACTCAGCCTACCACATCATCAACTATAAAGGCGCCACCAGCTGGGCAATTGGACTTGCTATGACCCGTATTACACGCGCTATCCTGCGTGATGAACACAGCGTTCTTACCGTTTCGACGCTTTTGGATGGCGAGTATGGTCTTTCTGATGTGTGCCTGAGCCTCCCCTGCATTGTTTCCGCCCACGGCATCGAACAGGTGATTGCAGGTCAGCTGACAGAAGGAGAAATTGAGTCGCTTAAGAAATCAGCTGCCATCCTTAAAGAAGCCAACGATAGTATCGGGAACTGAGTTTTTCATTTTTGTGTCATTAAAAATGTATTTTTACGCGTAAAATTGGCAAAAATATCACTAAACAAGAATCTTAAATTCCATAATGCCTCACCCTTTTTAATTTGACACAAAAAAACGGTATGGAACCCTCACACTGCACTCTCCTGGGTATGGAGAGGGTTTTTTAGCTTGCTCTGTTGGTCATTCGCACACCTGTTAACCTTGGCTTTTAGCCTCCTCTCCCTCAGGCGTGAGGGAGAGGATTGAGGTGAGGGTGCCCACATTCAAAGTCTTTCGACAATATCCCCAACTGTAACCAGTAAAATAATGCCAATAATACCATCCATTTCACCCGGGTTTATCCAATTCGTAACCTAAAAATCGCGTTTTTACTCGAAAAATCAATCGTAAGGGCGACGCATGCGTCGCCCCTTGTATAATAAAAAGTGATAAAAAAGAGCACGGCAGATCGTTCGCCCCTAGGTTTAGAAAACCGGTTCGTAGCGTGGGTCGCCGTGCTCTTCCGCCAATAGCCCGAACAGTTGCCAGGGCCAGGAGCCCGTATCAGGCAAGGTTGGGACCACTTATATTATATGCGAGGGAGCGATGAAAGAACAAGCAGTACAAGAAATTTTTGTTGGAATTGATGTCAGCAAACTTCATCTAGATGTTTCCGTTAGGCCCACAGGTGAAGAATTCCAGGTTGGCAACGATGATGAGGGATTCGCAAAAATTGTAGAGCGAATGAAAATAATATCCCCAGATCTAATTGTGTTTGAAGCCACGGGAGGCTATGAAGCCGCTGCAGCAAGTGTTTTAGGGATTGCTGGGCATCCTTTGGCCATTGTCAATCCTCGGCAAGCGCGTGATTTTGCTAAATCCTTAGGACGCCTTGCAAAAACTGATCGGATTGACGCCGCAATGTTAGCCCATTTTGGTGAGGCTACTCGACCAGAACCCCGCAAATTGCCCGATGAGCAGTCTGTTTTGCTTCAATCTGTGCTTTGTAGACGTCGCCAAGTCATCGACATGCTGGTTGCAGAGAAGAATCGCTATGGCGTCATCCATGAAAGCCAGAAATCTCGTATCAAGGAGCATATTGTATGGCTGGAGAGAGAAAAGGCAAAGTTGGATGAAGAACTAAGAGGGCAAATACAACAAAGCCCAATCTGGAGAGAAAAGGAGCAGCTCCTACGATCTGTTCCAGGTGTTGGTGAAGTCCTAGTAACGACGCTATTAGCAGAATTACCGGAGTTGGGACAAATAAATCGCAAGAAGATTGCAGCCCTGGTAGGTGTCGCCCCGTTCAATTGTGATAGTGGAAAAATGCATGGTAAACGTGCTATATGGGGAGGACGGGCAGCTGTCCGCAATGTCCTCTACATGGCGGCACTCTCAGCAACCCGGTGCAATCCAGTTATTCGAGCTCATTACCAACACTTACTTGAAGAAGGAAAACCTAAAAAAGTTGCACTTGTAGCTTGCATGCGTAAATTATTGACCATATTGAATGCCATGATCCGCACGATGGAACCTTGGGAACCTGTATTAGCAGCACCGAGAAGTCCTGTTTTGGCTTGACTTTTATCACAGTTGCTACAGTTTTATGTTATAAATTTTATTTAATACTATAAACAATTGTTATAATAAAAAGTTTACCCCTCGCGCTGCTTCTGCATCTTGGCCCAGGTATCCACCAGGGAGATGGTGCGGTTGAAGACCAGGTGCTCAGGGCTTGAATCGCCATAATCAGCGCAGAAATAGCCCTGACGCATGAACTGGAAGGGTTCACAGGCCTGCGCTGTTCTTAGGCTGGGCTCCAATTTGGCATTTGGGATGACCGTCAGCGAATCGGGGTTCACATTGTCCGTGAACTGGCCGCCCTCTTCCACCTCGTAGGGATCCGCCTTGGTGAACAGGTAATCATAAAGGCAGCATTCCGCCTCCACCGCATGCCTGGCGGAGACCCAATGCAGGGTTCCCCGCACCTTGCGCCCATCCGGGGACATACCGCCCTGCGATTCCGGATCGTAAGTACAGTGCAATTCGACCACATTCCCCGAGTCATCCTTGATCACATCCGTGCAGGTGATGTAATAGGCGTTCATCAAGCGCACTTCTGTCCCAGGTGACAAGCGGTAAAATTTCTTAGGCGGGTCCTCCATGAAATCGGAGCGCTCAACATAGATCTCCCGACTGAAAGGTACCATCCGGGTGGGGCTATCGTCGCGATCCCAAGGGAAGTAAGGCACTTCAAATTCTTCTTCCAATTCCTCGGGGTAATTATCGATGATCACCTTGAGGGGTTCCAACACAGCCATCACCCGCCGCGCCCGGTTGTTCAAATCGTCTCGAACCACATGCTCCAGCAGTTCCACATCCACCATGCTGTTGGCTTTGGAGACGCCGATGGTATCCGCAAAGGCACGAATCGCTTCGGGGGTGTAGCCCCGGCGGCGCATCCCGGAAATGGTCGGCATGCGGGGGTCATCCCAGCCGCTCACATAACCTTCCTTCACCAACTGCAGCAATTTGCGCTTGCTCATCACCGTATAGGTTAAGTCCAGTCGGGCAAACTCAATTTGCTGCGAATGCCAAACACCCAACTGATCCAGGAACCAATCGTAGAGGGGACGGTGATCCTCAAACTCCAGGGTGCAAATGGAATGGGTAATATGCTCGAGGGAGTCAGAAAGGGCGTGGGCATAATCATACATGGGATAGATGCACCATTCATCGCCTGTGTTGTGATGCGACTCATGCAGGATGCGATACATGACAGGGTCCCGCATGTTGAAATTCGGAGAGCTCATATCGATCTTCGCCCGCAGGGTGCGGGAGCCATCTGCAAATTCACCCGCCTTCATACGCTGGAAAAGATCCAGGTTCTCTTCGATTGAGCGGTCGCGATAGGGGCTGTTTCTGCCCGGCTTAGTGAGGGTGCCTCGGTATTCCCGCAATTCCTCGGCAGATAGGTCGCACACAAAGGCTTTGCCTTTTTTGATCAATTGAATAGCATAATCAAAGAGTGGATCGAAATAATCCGAGGCGTAGAATAGGCGGTCGTCCCAATCAAAACCAAGCCACTTCACATCGGCTTTGATCGACTCCACATATTCCACTTCTTCTTTGGTGGGGTTGGTATCATCAAAACGGAGGTTCGTTAGCCCGTTGTATTGTTCCGCAACGCCAAAATTCAGGCAAATGGACTTGGCATGGCCAATATGCAGATACCCATTCGGTTCCGGCGGGAAGCGAGTATGAACATGGTCAAAGCGGCCATTTTCGAGGTGCTCGTCAATAATATCGGTAATAAAGTTTGAGCGGGTTCCAGTCGTCTCTTCACTCATTTTCTAACTCCAAGCAATAATTATTTATTTTATATAATCAGGATAGTATTATAGCCCATTGCAGAGCGCACGCCTAAAAAAAACGCCATTTGCATCTTAATCCAACCGTATTTCACTTGGTTTAAAAAATGCAGCCCTGGGTGACGCACCAGGGCTGCAATGGATAGATTGTTTTTATGCTTCTGCTTTGACTGCGCGTGCCAACTGGACGCCAAGCTCTCGAGCTCGGGCTAAATCGGCTTCCTTAGGACCGCCGATGAAGCCCACGCTGTTGACCAGGTCCCAGCCCAGTTGCTCAGCCATGGCTGTAAAATCCTTTTCTGCACCGCCGCTCCAGGCGTAACTGCCCAGGTAGGCTGTTTTCTTGCCGCTGACCCGCTTATGATCTGCCATCATCAAGACATCTTTCATCGATGGGAAGAGCTTACCCTCATAGGTGGGCGCAGCCACCAATACGCCGCGCCGAGTCCACAAGTCGGGCAGAATGTAACTGACATGGGTCTTGCGCACATCATGCACCCTGACGGGGACGCCCTCTGAGGCAATGCCATCCAGGGCCGCGTTCATAGCATGTTCCGTATTGCGGTACATGGTGCCCAACAAGGCCGTCACGCCAACTTCGGCAGGCGCTCGGTAATATTCGGACCACTTGCGGTATAAGTCGATGATTCTTTCAGGGTTTTTACGCCAGATGATGCCATGGGAGGGAGCCACAATCTCGATGGGCATGTCCGCAAACTTCTCAATGGCGCTCAATACAGACTTACTGAAGGGCCCCACGATATTTGTGAAATAGCGTAAGGCTTCTCCTTCAAAAATCTCAAGTTCATCGGTAGTGTCATCAAAGATAGCCCCATCCAGGGTGCCATAAGCGCCAAAACCATCACAGGGGAAGAGGATTTTTTCCTCAACCATATAGGTCATCATGGTCTCTGGCCAATGCACAAAGGGGGTATAAACAAAGCGTAAGGTGTTTTTCCCCAGGGAAAGTTCCTGCCCGTTGGTCAGTTTCTCAACCTTCTCCGTCAAACCGTAGAAATCTTCTGCCATCTTGATCGCTTTGGGCATGCCCATGATTACAGCTTGGGGCGCAAGCTCCCGCACGCGGGTTAAGGCACCGCTGTGATCGGGCTCCATGTGATTGACAATGATGTAATCCAATTGAGAGATGTCAAAAATCTCGGCCAGCTGATCCAGATAGTCTTCGGTCAAAATTTCTTTTGAAAGGTCAATTAAGGCAGATTTCTCATCTTTGATCAAATAAGAATTATAAGATATCCCTTCTTGACGGATCGGCCAAAGGCCTTCAAAACATTCAGAGACGCGATCGTTGACCCCGACCCAGAAAACGCCCGGGCGAATTTCAGTGGGTTTCATCATGTCTCCTATTTTTCAATCAATTCTCTGACTTTGTCCAACTCACCCGTGCTGCCCAAGTAACCATTTTTCTCAGCGATAAAATCGGCATAGGCTTGCATGAAGAGCTTACCGGGCGCGCGAAGGTCAAAGGCTTCGGGATGATCGCGGAAGAATTCACGATGAACCCTGGTCCATACCAGCCGGCCGTCCGTGTCGATGTTGATCTTGGTCACACCTAACTCAGCAGCGCGTTTAAATTGGGTCGGATCAACGCCCTTAGCGCCTTCAATTTTGCCGCCAGCCGCATTGATACGCTGAACCTCTTCTTGCGGCACAGAGCTTGAGCCGTGCATCACCAAGGGGAAGCCCGGCAATTCTTGTTGAATTTCAGAAAGCACATCATAGTGCAGCGATTGAGAGCCTGAGAATTTAAAAGCGCCGTGGCTGGTGCCAATGGCAACCGCCAGTGAATCACAGCCGCTTCGTTCAACAAATTCCCTAGCCTTTTTAGGATCGGTCAGCTTGGCATCCGCTTCGTCGACTTTAACGTGTTCTTCAACACCGCCGAGTTGACCCAGTTCGGCTTCGACCACGATGCCGGCTGCATGGGCTGCATCCACCACCCGCTTTGTGATGGCGATATTGGTCTCATAATCCTCATGGCTGGCATCGATCATCACCGAGCTGTAAAAGCCTGATTCAATACAGTCATAACAAGCTTCTTCATCCCCATGATCAAGATGCACAGCGAAGATGGCTTCGGGGAAAACTTCGTCAGCCGCCCTGATCAAGCCTTCCAATAGCAGCTTGTCGGTGTAAGACCGGGCACCCTTGCTGATTTGAATAATGAAGGGGGCTTTGGACTGTAGGTTACCCCGGAAAAGCCCAACTGTTTGTTCCAAATTGTTGATGTTATAAGCACCAATCGCATATTTCCCATATGCAGCTTCAAATAATTTTTTTGTCGTGACAATCATTTCAACTCCTTTGTTTAAATTGACAGTCGATACTTGTATGTAGATTGAAAAATAAACCGAGAAAATAATCCTCTTTATAATTATACCTAGAAATTATCCGCCATCAGGTGATAATAATGCATTCATTTACCTTGCTCATGCTTCATATTTCGCCGTTTTGCTGCTAAAATGGAAGCACATTTCAAGGCGCACAGGAGAAAAGATGCTGTTAGAACCTAATGATTGCAATAAGAAAGAGGTTACACTGATCCATCATGCCGCCCATTGTGGGCAAGCAGCGCCTGCTGGTTCTTTGAAAGCCCTGGAGGGCTGTTTGCAATCTGGTGCGGCCGCCATTGAAATTGACCTGATCCCCACCACAGATGGAAACTTTGCCCTCTTACATGATCAGAACCTTTCCGAGTCGACCAATGGAACGGGGATGGCCTCCCAAAAAACACGATCTGAGCTTATAAATCTCACCTATCGACATGACGGCAATGAGACAGATGAAAAAATTGGCTTTCTTGAAGATGCCCTTGAATTTTTAAAGCTTTACCCAAACACCCAGCGGCTGCAATTGGACCTCAAACCCTTTGCACCTCTAACCCAGGCGGTTCTCCGACACTTCGTGAGCCTGATTAGCCCCCTCCGAGAACGAATCCAGGTGACCTCTGTCGCCGATTGGGCACTGCGCTCACTCGCTCAATTTGCGCCAGAACTTGCCATTGGCTTTGACCCCCTCCTTTATCTTGATATCGTAGATGAGGAACCGAGACCAGACGGCATTCCACCCTTCCGGGTGGGGGCGTACAACTTACGGGATGATCACCCACTCTCGGCATACCAATGGGGACCTCTCGGGGAATATCTTGCAGCCCGGGCTGCTGCCTTGCTTGTGCAAGCGCCCCTGGGATGTGAATGGTTCATCAGGGCTGAGCTCTTGAAGATGGCGATGGACGCCGGTTTCAATTGGATCGATTTTTTACATCAGTCTGGTTCTCGGGTGGATGCCTGGACGATCGATGCAAAGCAACCGGAGCAGATTAAATTAGCGCAATTTTTAGTTGATCAGGGTGTGGACGATATCACCACGGATTCCCCCAGCCGCTTAGCGGCTTTTCTACCAACCAAATCAATTATTTAAGGGTAAATTTTTACTGGAAGCATTCTTTGGAATTATCTTATTTAGAAGAAGAGCATAAACCATGATATTTTTAGTGACAGGTGGCGCCGGCTTTTTAGGGTCGGCATTGAGCAATCGATTATTAGAGCAGGGTCATCACGTGCGGGTTTTAGATGACCTTTCCACCGGGGATCCGGAATCCCTTAATTCAGACATCCATTTCACGCGCGGCGACATCAATGACAGGCCAAAATTATGGACCCTTCTGCAAGATGTGGATTGCGTCTTCCACCTTGCTGCCCGTGTTTCTGTCCCGGAATCGATCCTATTTCCCCGAGATTACAACACGGTCAACGTTGGCGGTACGTCAACCCTGATGGAAGCCGTGCGGGATGCCAAGACCCCCCGGGTTGTGTTGGCCTCCTCCGGTGCCATTTACGGCGATCAAACCGGTGCCATGCTCAAGGAAGATATGCCCCCCAACCCACGCTCCCCCTATGCAGTTTCAAAGCTTTCGGCGGAGTGGTATGTGCGCACCATCGGCGCGCTCTCAGGGGTTAAAACCGTCTGTCTGCGAATTTTTAACGCCTACGGGCCTGGTCAGCGCATCCCGGCAGCCCATCCGCCCGTCATCCCCAACTTCATCCGCCAATCCCTGCAGAATGGGACATTGATCTTTCACAGCGATGGTGAGCAAACCCGGGATTACGTGTATGTGGATGATGTGGTCGACGCCCTGGTCGCCTGCACGACCGCCCAGGGCTTAAACGGACGGGTGATTAACGTGGGCAGCGGCACCGAAACCAGTGTACGTGACCTCGCGCGGATGGTGATTGAGGTGACGGGTACCAAACCCGAGGAAGTCTACAACCCCCGCATCAGCGGCGGTGTCTCTCGGATGTGTGCTGATCTCACCTTGGCCAAAGAACTGCTCAACTACGAGCCAAAAATCGACCTTAAAAAGGGCTTAGAGCAAACCGTTAAACTTGATCCACAATTTAAAAACGGGAATTAAGGTTTTCTCCTGCCGTTTCCTTCAGAATTTTTATCCAGCGGTCAGACCCCAATTAGGTTCTGACCGCTCTTTTTTGGGAAACCATCTCCCTGCTATAAATCAAGTAAAATTACACCATGGCACACCTTACCCGTGATTTTTACGATCGCTCAGCCCTGGAAGTCGCCCGTGCGCTGCTCGGCTGCCGTTTGGTGCGTGAACAATCCGGTCAGCGTCTCTCCGGGCTAATCTTGGAAACGGAAGCCTACCAGGGCGAAGATGACCTCGGCTGTCATGCCTCAGCGGGTAAAACTAACCGCACCGCCGTCATGTACGGCCCACCTGGGCATGCCTATGTGTATTTCACTTACGGCATGCACTGGTTGTTGAACGTGGTCACCGATCACGTTGATATTCCCTCAGCGGTGCTCATTCGCAAGATTCAACCTATAGAAGGCTTTGAACTGATGGCAGAAAATCGTCCTTATCAGGCTGGCAAACCCGGCTGGACGGACGGCCCCGCAAAATTAACCCAGGCGCTGGCAGTGAATGAAAATTTCAACGGCGTCGACATGTGCGCCCCAGGGAGTCAACTCTGGATTGAAAATGGAAATCCAATACCAGAGCAATGGGTAAAACGCACCCCTCGCATCGGGCTCAACTCGGTGCCAGAACCCTGGCGATCCATCCCATGGCGCTTCATCATGGACCAGGGGGCCAGCAATGGATAAGAACACCCGCCTCTACCAACAAATGAAAATCATTCGGGCTTTTGATAGCCTGCTCTTGGAAAAATTCTCAGCCGGCATTTTTCACGGCACCACCCATACCAGCCTGGGACAGGAGGCCAATGCTGTCGGCATCCTTTTGCACTGTCATCCAAACGATGTGGTTGTCAGTAACCACCGCTGTCATGGGCACTTCTTGGCGTATGGGGGGGATCCGACCGCCCTTTTCGCGGAGTTGATGGGCAAACCTCAGGGTGTGTGCGGCGGCTTGGGCGGATCTCAGCATCTGCATTGGCGTAATTTCTATTCCAGCGGCGTCCAGGGCGGCACCGTTGCCATGGCTGCAGGCATGGCGCTGGCAGAAAAGAAAAAAGGGGACGATCCGATCGTGATCGATTTTATGGGTGACGGCACCCTTGGCGAAGGCATCGTTTATGAAAGCCTGAATATGATCGCTTTATGGGAATTGCCCATTCTGATTGTGCTGGAAAATAATCATATCGCTCAGACCACGCCAGAAGCGCTTGCCATTGCGGGGAATATCACCAAACGTTTTGAAGCCTTTAGCATCCCTACAACCCGGATTGACAGCAGCGATGTTCTCGAAATTCAACCCTTAGCTTGCGCATTGATGGGGGCTGTTCGGGAGGAACGAGCACCTCAAGCCTTAATCATCGACACGGCAAGGTTGGGCACCCATTCCAAGGGCGATGACATCCGCCCCATGGAAATCATAGAAAAATTATGGCGTGAGCGGGACCCCCTTGCGATCCACGGCCCAAGGCTCCCTGAAAAGAAGCGAGCAATCCTTGATGCTGAAATCGAAAGGGACATCCGAAACGCCTTTGAAACCGCGTTGGCAATGGAAGGGGGGGCGAAATGACTGACAATCGTTTACAAACCGTGCTCAACTCCCTCAACCAGGGCTTGCGAAAGGCTTTGGCGGATGACCCCCAAGCCATCATCCTGGGAGAGGACATCCTTGATCCCTACGGTGGATCCTTTAAAGTCACACAGGGGCTCTCCACCCAGTTTCCTGATCGGGTCCTCACCACGCCCATATCAGAAGCAGGAATCACCGGCATCGCTGGTGGTTTGGCGCTGCGGGGTTTTCACCCTGTTCTCGAAATTATGTTTGGCGACTTCACCACCCTGATTCTTGACCAGGTTCTCAATCACCTGACAAAATTTAACGGTATGTACCATGGGCAAACCAGCGTTCCGGTTGTGATTCGCACCCCCATGGGCGGACGGCGCGGCTACGGACCAACCCACAGCCAGTCCCTTGAAAAATTCTATCTGGGCGTCCCCAACCTGACCGTGCTGGCACCCTTTCACCTTAGAGGGGACGAGATGATCGGTGCGCCAGGTCAGCTGTTGTATGACGCTATCACCAAAATTGACCAACCCGTCTTGTTTGTCGAGAACAAACGGCAGTACCTGCTGAAATTACAATCCAAAGCTGACCTGCCGGATTTTGACCTTGTGGAATTGAATCTTGAAGATGGTTTGCACCAACCTTTTTATCAATTATCCATTAAATCCGCACCCAAGCCGCACATCACCCTGGCCGCCTATGGGTATATGGCGCATTTAGCCCTCCAGGCATTGCACAGCCTGGCATATGAGGATGAGATCTTCTGCGAGTTGATGGTCCCAACCTGCCTATCGCCCTTTAAACTTGCCCCCTTATTTGACTCCGTGGCGAAAACCAGCCGCTTGCTGACCATCGAAGAGGGTACCTACACCATGGGTTGGGGAGCGGAAGTGCTCGCCCGAACAGCTGAAGCCCTGGGACCGGGTTTAAGGCGCGCGGGTCGCGTGGCGGCTGCTGAAAAAATCATCCCTGCTGCACCCTATTTGGAAGAGCAATGCTTACCGGGCATTCAAGATATCATCACACAGGTCCGAGAAATGGTAGAAGGCCGATGAAAAGACTAATTCCCATCCACATTCCCCTGGTTAACCCCAATGAGCCTGAGGCTTTGTTGGCGTCAATGGAAGTTCAAGAAGGCCAACCGGTGAAAAAAGGCGACGTAATCGCCCTGGTCGAGACCACCAAGTCCACCGCCGAAGTCCTGGCTGAATCAGAGGGCACCCTGGTTGGACTGATGTATCAAGAAGGAGACAGTCTACGTGCGGGTGACGTGCTGGCTTACATTGGTGATTCCCCAGACGCACACGACCCCGCTCTGTCACCCTGGGCTGATGAGGCAACTGAGAAATCAGAGACCCCACCCAACTTTGGGGATCTGCGCATCACCGCGCCGGCCCGTGAACTGGCTTTAGAAATGGGCATCGACCTCGCGGCCTTGCCGCGGGGACCATTAATCACCCAGCAAATAATCAGAGAGCAATTCAAAAAAGCCCCCAGCTCCATCAAAGCACCAGCATCCAGTGACGACAAGCGGGTCCTGATCTACGGCGCCGGGGGGCATGGACGCTCACTGGCTGCCCTCATTAGGAAAACGGGGTTGTTTGAAATTGTGGGTTTCCTGGATGACGGTCTTCCCATCGGGGATGAAATTTTGGGGTTAAAAGTATTAGGCGGTCGTGAGTCCTTACCATACCTGCGACGAGAAGGCATCCCCTATTGCGTTAATGGCGTGGGCGGCATCGGCGACCTGCAGTCCCGCTTAAACGTCTATGCCTGGTTGCAAGATGCTGGCTTCTTCTGCCCCACGGTGATCCACGCCACAGCCTTCCTTGAAAACAGTGCAAGCCTGGAGGACGGCGTGCAGGTGTTCCCCTTCGCCTATGTGGGCACACAGGTTCAGGTGAACTACGGCTGCATCATCAACACGGGCGCTATCGTCTCCCACGATTGTATTCTAGAGCCCTACGTCAACCTATCCCCAGGCGCGACATTGGCCGGGGGCGTGATTGTGGGGGAAGAGGCCTTGATTGGTATGCGGGCGACGGTCAACCTGAATGTGCGGGTTGGGAGGCGAGCGCGCATCGGTAACGGTGCTACGGTTAAGGACGACGTCCCCGATGGCGGTGTGGTGCCAGCGGGAACCAGCTGGCCACCTCGCAATTAATTGAATTTTTTTTATCCATTATCCGTTTAACAAATGAATTTATTGAAAGGCGAATCTGATGTTATTTGGCAAGAAAAAATCATCCACAACCAACGTATCCACCACCCCAGTCGAACGGGTGACAACTGTGCTGGGCCCCAACATCAACTGGAAGGGCGACCTGCGCGGCAAGGGTGGCGTGCGCATTGAAGGCACATTGGAGGGCGAAATTGAAGTCCGCGGCATGGTGATCATCGGTGAGACCGGGCGCGTCACCTGTGAGCACGTCAAGGCGGATACCGTCATCGTCGCTGGCGCGGTCAACGGGCAGATAACCGCTGAAAAACTTGAGATCCGTTCCACCGGGCGGGTCTTTGGGGATGTGATTACCAAGTCATTCTCCACAGAAGAAGGGGCCTTCTTGCGAGGGACCATCACTATGGAGGACAAGCTGGATCTGGATGAGCCCGAGACACCACCAGAGGAAAATCCAGAGGATGCCATCGCGGAAACGGACGACGAAATCCCATCAGATTCGGAAGAAGCATAACCGATGCGCCACTCCAAACTCTTTAGCACCACCCTGCGTGAAGCCCCCGCAGAAGCGGATATCCCCAGCCATCAGCTACTGCTTCGGGCGGGTTTCATCCGCCAATTGGGCGCAGGCATCTTTAGCTACCTGCCCTTAGCGCGGCGCGCCATGACCCGCATTGAAACCATCATGCGGGAGGAGATCAACGCCATTGGCGGCCAGGAGTTGACCATGCCGGTTGTGCATCCGGCGGATGTTTGGCAAGAGACAGGCAGATGGTCGCAAATCGGGCAGGAGATGGCACGCTTCAAAGACCGGGCAGGGCATGACATGGTGCTGGCGATGACCCACGAAGAGATCGTCACCGACCTTGCCCGGCGGGAGATTCAGTCTTACCGGCAGATGCCCCAGTTGATCTACCACATTCAAACCAAGTTCCGCGATGACCCTCGTCCGCGGGCGGGTCTGATCCGCGTACGAGAGTTCACCATGCTGGATAGCTACAGCCTCGACCGGGATTGGGAAGGGTTAGACCGGCAATACGAGGCACATTATCAAGCCTATTTTCGCATTTTCAACCGTTGTGATCTGCCGGTGAAGGCGGTTGGCTCGGATACGGGCATGATGGTTGGCAAGGAAGCCCATGAATACATGTACCTGACGCCCGTGGGGGAAGATACCCTCCTGTTTTGTGATACCTGCGACTACGCTGCCAATCGCCAGGTGTCAAATTTTCGAAAAACAGCGCCAAAAGAAGAACCCTTGTTGACTTTGGAGAAAGTGGCCACCCCTGGGGTTTCAACCATTGCGGATTTGACCGCTTTTTTGAAGATTTCACCTGAAAAGACAGCCAAAGCTGTGTTTTTAAGCGCAGAGATTGCCAATCGTGAAAAACCCTTGCTGATATTTGCGGTTCTACGGGGAGATATGGCGTTAAACGAGACCAAGCTCGCCAATGCCATTGCTTCTGCGGGGTTTGGGAACATTCAAAACCTGCAGCCTGCCCTTGATGAGCAGATTCGAGCCGTTGGGGCTGTTCCGGGCTTCGCCTCACCGATCGGCATCCAGTGTGACAAGGTACTGGTGGTTGTTGATGATCTCTTGCCCTTGTGCCCCAACCTGGTGGGTGGCGCCAATGAGGAAGGGTTTCATCTGAAAAACACCAACCTGGGCAGAGATTACAAAGCGGATATCATCGCCGATATTGCCCTGGCAGAAGATGGGGCTGGCTGCCCAAATTGTGGTGGGTTCTTGCAGGCGCAGCGCGGTGTGGAAGTGGGCAACATCTTCAAACTGGGCACCCATTACAGCCAGGCCTTGGGCGCAACCTTCCTGGATGAAGACGGGGCAGCCCAGCCAATTGTGATGGGGTCCTATGGTATCGGGGTGGGCCGCTTGCTATCCTGCATCGCCGAAGAACACCATGATGAGCAGGGGTTGATCTGGCCGATCACCGTTGCCCCTTACCCGGTACATCTGGTGCTGCTGAACAGTAAAGATGGGTCAGCGGAAGCGGCTGCCGAAGAACTCTACCTGTCGTTGGTTGACGAGGGTTTGGAACCCTTGTATGACGACCGCGATGAGCGTGCCGGGGTCAAGTTCAACGATGCCGACCTGATTGGCATCCCATTGCGCGTGACCGTTTCCGGGCGTTCCCTGCAAAACGGCGGTTTTGAGTTTAAGCGGCGGGATGGGGATGACCGCTGGATTGTCCCCCTGGCGGAGGGCGTGCCAGCCATAAAAGATGAATTGAGAAAATTAGAGCAGGAGATTAAAGACCGATTTAATTTGTAAGTGATCGTGGTTTAAATGCAAAATCGAAACATCAACCCCCAACGCCAATCGATACGGTTGCAAGAATACGACTATGCCCAACCCGGCGCCTATTTCGTGACGGTTGTTAGCAATCAACGCAAGAACATATTTGGTGAAATTGTCAATGGCGAAATGCAACTAAACCAATTGGGCAAGATTATTAAGAACACCTGGAACGAAATTCCTCTGCATTTTCGCAACACATCTTGTGAGATTTTTGTAATCATGCCCAATCACATCCATGGCATAATCAATATCATTGAAGACGGACCCGTAGGGGCGACTCATGAGTCGCCCCTACCTTTCTCACCCATACCTAAATCGCCCAAACCAGAACCCCCACACAAATCAACCACATTAAAACCCGGGACATTAGGGGCGATTGTTGGGTTATTCAAATCGACCACATCAAAACGCATTCATCAATCGGGATTGATGAATGATCAAAAAATTTGGCAACGGAATTATTACGAACATGTCATTCGCGATGAGGATGATTACCATCAAATCGCGGATTATATAAAAACAAACGCCATCAACTGGGAATATGATCATGAAAATCCAGACAATTTCTAACCATTACCGAACAACTAACCTGAACTAACAATGCAAACCACACTACTCGAAATCGCCCATCTTGGAACCGCAACCGCCGGTGTGCTGGACATCCCCACCCAATTTTGGCCTGGACCGGGGCAATACCTCCCCTGCCAACGTGATGCCGACCCGCTCAATATCCTCCCCATCAACCTGTTTCGCGTCCTCGGCCTGGATGACCGGCTTTACCTTGCGCCCCTGCCGGAACACTGGCTGCCTGGGGACAACATTCGCCACCTCCCACCCCAGGGCTATGGATTTTCCCTGCCCCCCACTGCTCGGCGGATAGGCCTGTTAGTCTTTGGCGTTTCACCCTTGCGATTGTTGACACTTATCAAACCGGCTTTAGCACAGAACGCGGCCCTGGTCTTATTTTGGGATGCTCATCCAACCACCGATATCCTGCACCTCTTGCCCACCATGGTAGAGGTTGCCCCCACAACATCCCTGGCGGAAAATTTCGACTGGTTGGATTACTTGGCAATTGACCTGGACCTAGTCAACCTTCCCCAATTAGATGCCCTTTTCGGCACCCAAAACCTAACTTTCGAAGGGCAAGTCTTATTACACACCCCCATGCCCTGCCGCGGCATCGGTGAGTGCGGCGTTTGTGCGGTCAAAACACGCCACGGTTGGAAACTGGCGTGCGTCGACGGGCCGGTCTTTGACCTGCAGGAGGTGCTGCATGTGGCTTGATCAGGAAGACGCCATCCGCAAACGTGATATTCTCCTTGAGAAGCCCTTCCTCAATGCGGCTGGAACCCTTGGCTTTTATCCCAACCCGCACACCATGCCCTACCTCCAGCATATGGGCGCTTTCCTCACCAACCCCATCAGCCGCCACCCACGGCAACCCGCTGGCAACCGAGCCTGCCTCCCCTTCCATGGAGGTTTTCTCCTCCATACCGGCTTACAAAACCCCGGCATCACCCGTGCGATTGGGCAATTCAAACGCCGTTGGGAGGGCGCACCCCTCCCCGTGATCGTCCACCTGCTGGTCGAATCTCCCCAAGGCCTTGCGGATATGATCAGGCGGTTGGAAGGGCTTGAGAACATAATGGGGGTTGAGTTAGGTCTTCCCCCAGACTTTCAACCCGAGGCATTAACTGGGATACTCGAGGCTGCCCGTGGTGAATTACCCTTCATCCTCTCCCTAAACCCTGACCAAATCCCCACCCTGCTCCCAACCATTCAAGAGAACTCACAAATTCCCATTCACCTGACGGAACCACGTGGGATGCTCCTAAACGAGGAGGGTGAACTCGTCACCGGCCGATTGTACGGACCCGCCATCTTCCCTTCGATGTTGAAAGCAGCTAAAACCCTGGTTGGTGAAGGCTTGCAGGTCATCGTCAATGGTGGGTTGTCACAAATCTGGCAGGCAAATGCGCTATTGGCTTGCGGTGTGATGGCTGTCGGCTTGGGGAGCCTCCTCTGGGAGGTCGAACCAGAGGCTTTTTTGGCTAATTCATAGAGGACTACCGGGTTAATAAACCGATCCCAATAAAAAGAAAATTTGTTCAACGAAATATTTGTCAGACAATTGACAGGTGTGCGGGTTTTAGATAAACTTAGGAGGTAAATGTCTGACAAACTCACCACACAAGGCGGATGACAATGGCTACCCTTTTGCTTAAAAATATCGAGTTACTGGTCACCATGGACGCGCAGCGCCGTGAGCTGCATAAAGCCAACTTGCTGATCAAAGACGGTTTTATCCAGGCAATTGGGAATAGTCCAGAAATACCTGACACCGCCGATGAGGTGCTGGACCTCTCCGGTCACATTGTTTTGCCTGGCCTTGTCAACACCCATCATCATTTCTACCAAACCCTCACCCGCGCAGTCCCCAAAGCCCAAAATGCCAACCTGTTTAACTGGTTGGTCACGCTCTACCCCATTTGGGCGCGGCTGACCCCTGAAGATATCCGCATTTCCACCCAGACCGCCTTGGCTGAACTGGCGCTCTCCGGCTGCACCACAGCCTCCGATCACCTGTACCTGTTTCCCAACGGTTCCAAACTAGACGATGAAATTGAATCCGCTGCAGAAGTTGGCATGCGCTTACATGCCTCTCGCGGCTCCATGAGTTTGGGTGAATCCAAGGGCGGCCTGCCACCCGACAGCGTGGTTGACACCGAAGAACATATCCTCAAAGACAGCCAGCGACTAATTGAAACCTATCACGACCCCAAACCCGGTTCAATGGTACAAATTGTCCTGGCGCCCTGTTCACCCTTCAGCGTGACCACAGAATTGATGCGCCAGTCAGCAGATTTGGCACGGGAATACGGCGTGCAACTGCATACCCACCTTGCAGAAACCCAGGATGAAGAAGATTTTTGCATCGACATGTTTGGCCATCGCCCCGTTGCCTACATGCAAGAGGTGAATTGGATCGGGAAGGATGTGTGGTTCGCCCACAGTGTGCATGTGAACCACGATGAGATCCAGCTTTATGCAGATACAGGCTGCGGTGTTGCCCACTGCCCCGGTTCCAATATGCGCCTGGGCTCCGGGATTGCCCCCATCCTTGAGATGCTCTCAAAGGGCGTTGATGTAGGGATTGGCGTGGACGGCTCTGCCAGCAATGACAGCTCTCACCTGCTCGGTGAAGCACGGCTGGCAATGCTCCTTTCACGGGTCGGAGCCGGCTTGAGTGGTGCTTCACGTTCTAATGAAGACGCGCCGCCGCTGATGAGCGCCCGTCAGGTGCTCGAGATGGCAACCCGAGGTGGCGCCCGTGTTTTGGGGCGTGAGGACATCGGCTCTTTGGAAGTCGGTAAATGCGCCGATTTGATTGCCATTGACCTCAACCGTGTGGACTATGCCGGCGCCCTGCATGACCCGGTAGCAGCAGCCCTATTCTGCACACCTCAAAAGGTGGATTTAAACATCGTTGGTGGCAAGATCATAGTCAAAGATGGGCAAATGACCAAACTGGATGTTGATCAGCTTGTCAAAAAACACAATAAAGCGGCAGAGAGACTTCTAAACGGTTAAGAATCAAAAAAATTATTATTAAAGAATAAGCTGAGGAACCAAAAACATGATAATTAAATCCATTGTTGAACAAGTACAGAAAAACGTTGAGCAATATCAGGGAGAAATCATTCAATTTCTAAGGGATATTGTTGCCATTCCAAGTTTTGATTCCCAAATTGGACCGGTAGGGGAACGAATCATCTCGGAAATGAAAAAACTCAATTTCGATGAGGTTCGTTTTGATAAGATGGGTAATGTCCTGGGAAGAATCGGTAATGGAGAACGGACCATTGTCTTTGATTCTCACATTGATACCGTGGGGATCGGTGATCCGGACTCCTGGGAATGGGATCCATTCGTTGGGAAAATCGAAAATGGCGTTCTTTTCGGGCGGGGCGCATGTGATGAGAAGGGCTCCACTCCCGGCATGGTATATGGTATGGCAATCGCCCGTGACCTGGGCTTACTTGAAGGCTGGACAGCTTATTATTTTGGCAATATGGAAGAATGGTGCGATGGCATCGCACCTAACAGCTTTGACGAAGTGGATCCGCGTGTGAAACCAGATTATGTCATAATTGGCGAACCGACAAAGATGAATGTTTATCGGGGACATAAAGGCCGCATCGAATTTAAGATCACTGCAAAGGGGCGGTCTGCTCATGCAGCATCAAACCATCTCGGATTAAACGCAGTCTACATGCTCTTGCCTGTCATAGAGGGGATTCGTGATCTGGAGCCAAAATTAGGAGATGACGATTTTCTGGGCCACGGAAAAATCACTGTTACTGACATGGAGGTTCTGACGCCCTCCATCAATGCTGTCCCTGATGAGGCCATAATTTACATTGACCGCCGAATGACTTTTGGCGAAACGAAAGAGGATGCACTTACACAAATAGAGGCATTGATCCCATCCGAATATGCCGATTTGATCAAAATTGAACCCCTTTATTACGAAGAACCCTCATATACAGGTTTCGTCTTTCCCGTAGATAAATATTTTCCTGCCTGGGCGCTGGATGAAAAACACAATCTGGTCCAGGCTGGACTTGAAACCCGCCGCTTGATTGGGCTGGAAGATAAACCAGCCGGTAAATGGAATTTTTCAACAAATGGTATCTATTGGGCAGGCAAAGCCGGTATCCCATCCATCGGTTTCGGGCCTGGTGATGAAGAAACCGCACATACAAATCTTGATAGTGTCAATTTGGATGATGTCGTCAAGTCGACAGAGTTTTACGCGCTTGTCGTCAAATTGCTCGGCGATATGTCGAATTAATCGGGTTTTGTAATTTTGGAACCGAAATTAATGCGATAAGAAATGGGAGCAATGACAAGCGAAAACACATCTGAACGTTCCACCTATCAACGTCTGCAAAGTGATTTAAAGGGTATGATAGATAATTTGGAGTCCGGAACCAAATTGCCAGCAGAACCCGATTTAGCGCAAAAACTGGGTGTGTCAAGAGCAACACTGCGTGAGGCTATGCGAATATTCGAGAGCCAAGGATTGCTTCGACGTAAACAGGGATTGGGGACCTTTGTTACCAAACCAACAAAGGTCATTGAAACAGGTTTGGAAGTTCTGGAGAGTATTGAAACTCTGGCAGAAAAAATTGGCCTTGACGTCTCCATGGCAAACCTAAATATTTCAAATGGAAAAGCAACGAAGAAAGAGGCTGAAAAATTAAATCTCGAAGTTGGTTCGCCCATTATTTCAATCACACGGGTTATTCAAACGGATCAATCACCTGCAGCATACCTCGTTGACGTTCTACCCGAGTCCATTATTGACCCAAATAGGATTGAAGACCGGTTTACCGGGTCCGTTCTCGATATGTTAATTCAAATAGGCAAACCCTCATTATCGGTTTCCAAAACTGAAATTAGCGCAATACATGCGCAATCCAATGTCGCAAAAGCACTGCATGTTCAAAGAGGCGATACACTGCTCTTATTATCAGGTGTATTATTTGATATTGAAGGGAAACCTGTTGACTTCTCATACACGTATTTACTTCCAGGATATTTTAGATTGCATCTTATCAGAAAAGTAGGAAGTGATAATTATTAATTTCGTAACGCTTAACAATAATAAGACAGCTTTAATAGGAAAAAGGAGATAAATATGATCACAAATTTACGCGGGCGTAATCTCATCAGTGACCTCGACTTCAGCAAAGAAGAAGTTGAAACCGTTCTCGATGTTGCATTTGACTTAAAGATGAAGCGAGCCTTGGGACAACCTCACCCATATTTAAGAGATAAGACCCTGGGATTGCTGTTCTTTTTCTCCAGCACACGCACCCGCTGCAGCTTTGAATCAGGAATGGCGCAGTTGGGCGGTCATGCAGCCTTTATTGAATCAAAGACGACACAGATCTCTCATGGCGACACAGAAAAGGAAATCGGCGAGATTCTCGGACGGTATTTTGACGGCATTGCTATCCGACATTGCGACTGGGGTGTCGGCAACCGCTATCTCAACCTGGTTGCCAGTGCTTCTCGAGTACCCATATTGAACATGCAGTGCGATGTTTATCACCCACACCAATGCCTTGCTGACCTGATGACTATCCGTGAAAAGAAGGGGCGAGACCTGCGTGGGAAGAAAATTGTTGTATCCTGGGCTTATGCAGCCTCCTACTCAAAACCGATCTCGGTTCCTCAATCCCTGATATTACAAATGCCCCGCTTTGGCCTGGACGTCACATTAGCACACCCGCCTGAGTTTGAACTCATGCCCGAAATCATGGACCAGGCACGTGAACAAGCACGCAAGTATAAAACCGGCTTTGAAGTTGTGGACAGCATGGAAGAAGGCTTCAAGGATGCCGACATCGTTTATGCGAAATCCTGGGGTCCCCTGGTCACAACTGAAGGCGCAGATGAAATCAAAAAGGTTACTCAAAAGTACGAGAGCTGGATCACCGATGAGCGTAAGATGGCACTGGCAAAAGATGATGCCATTTATATGCACCCCTTACCAGCAGACCGCAATATCGAGGTGACCGATGGCGTCATCGATGGACCCCATTCCGTCGTTTTTGATGAGGCGGAAAATCGTTTACACGCCCAAAAAGCCGTCATGGCACTGACCATGGCTTAATTAACAATATTAATTTAGAGGAGTATTACTCGTATGGAAAGAAAAGGAATCGCTGTTGTGGCCGTTGGCGGCAACGCATTAATCAAAGATAAAAATCAAAAATCCGTTCAGGATCAATATGAAGCCGCCAAAGATACCATGAGCCACATTGTGGACATGATCGAAAAGGGCTGGGATGTGGTCATTACCCATGGTAACGGCCCCCAGGTCGGCTTCATTTTACGCCGCTCTGAACTCTCAAAGCACGTCCTGCATGAAGTTCCCCTGGACTATTGCGGTGCGGACACCCAGGGCGCCATTGGCTATATGTTCCAAAGAGCCCTGGATAATGAATTCAAACGGCGTGGGCTGAAAAAAGATGCTGCCACCGTTATCACCCAAACGATTGTCAGCAAAGACGACCCCGCCTTTATCCACCCCACCAAACCCATCGGCACCTTCATGGAAGAAGAAGAAGCTAAATCCCGTGCAGAAAAAGATGGTTGGACGGTGGTCGAAGATGCTGGTCGTGGTTGGCGCCGGGTCGTCCCCTCCCCCCTGCCCGAGCGCATCGTGGAAGCCAACGTGATTGACAGCCTGATCAACGCGGGCATCATTGTGGTGGCGGTCGGTGGTGGCGGTATCCCCGTCATCGAGAATGAGGACGGCGACATCGAAGGCATTGAGGCCGTGATCGATAAAGACTTCGGTTCATCGTTACTGGCAATGATGATCAATGCGGATTTATTCGTTATCAGCACAGCGGTAGAAAAAGTTGCCATCAATTTTAACAAGCCGGATCAGAAGTGGCTGGACAAGATGACTGTGGCTGAAGCCAAGGCATACATTGAAGAAGGCCATTTTGCCCCTGGCAGCATGTTACCGAAAGTCAAAGCCATCCTCCAATTTTTGGAAAATGGCGGTAAAAAAGCCCTGATCACCGACCCCGAACACATTGGTGAAGCCCTGGAAGGCAAGACTGGCACCTGGATCGTCCCATAATATTTTAGTTCGTACCCATCAATCTGATCCCATTGGAGGATGCGATGGCTTTGAAATTCTCTCATTATAAATGTTCTCTCTGCGGTGCTACATACAGCCCGGATGAGATCACCTACACCTGCCCCAAGGATGGCGGCAATCTGGATGTCGTTTTAGACATCCCAAAACTAAAGGATCGTCTCAGCCCCAGCAAGTTTATGGACTATCCCGAAGCTTCTTTGTGGCGTTACCTCAACCTTTTGCCTGTTGATGACCCGGGTGGGTATGGGACACCCCTGCGCAGGGCAGGCTGGACGCCGATCTATAAGCCAACTCGTCTGGCCCAAGAACTGGGCTTGCAGCATCTGTGGATCAAAGATGAAAGTCCTAACCCCACCGCCTCCTTCAAGGACCGAGCCAGCGCGGTGGTGGTTGCTTGCGCAGCCCAAATTGACGCTGAGGTGATCGTGGCAGCTTCGACCGGCAATGCTGGGGCAGCCCTGGCAGGCATGGCAGCCGCCGTCGGTGCCAAAGCGGTCATCTTCGCTCCTAAGACAGCGCCACCCGCAAAAATCGCCCAGTTGATCATCTTTGGCGCACAGGTACTCCTGGTGGACGGCAATTATGACCAGGCTTTTGACCTGAGCATCGCCGCTTCAGAAGCCTTCGGCTGGTACAACCGCAATACCGGTTTCAACCCCTTTACCGCTGAAGGCAAAAAAACCGCCGCCTTTGAGATTTGGGAACAGGTCATCAGGTGCCTACCTGAGGAAAGTAAGCCCCTGACCGTGTTCATCTCGGTGGGTGATGGCAACATCATCTCCGGGGTGCATAAGGGCTTCAAAGACCTGCATGAACTGGGATGGCTGCCGCAAGTGCCGCGCATCATCGGCGTGCAGTCAGAAGGTTCAGCCGCCATCGCCAATACCTTCTTCCGCGGCGATGAGACGATTCAAGCGGTGCAAGCGGACACCCTAGCGGACAGCATCTCCGTGGATCTGCCCCGGGATGGCGTAAGGGCGGTGCGGGCAGCCCGCAAAACCGGGGGCACTTACCTGACCGTCCCTGATACTGACATCCTATCAGCCATTGTGGCACTTGGCAAAGTTGGCATTTTTGCGGAACCTGCCGCTGCTACCGCCTACGCAGGCCTGGCTAAGGCAGTTAAAGAGGGCGTCGTGTTGCCAGAAGATCCGGTTTTGGTGCTCAGCACCGGCAGTGGCTTAAAAGACGTGGGCGCCGCCCGTAAGGCAGCACCTGAAGCCCGTATTATTGAACCGACTTTGGATGCAGTGAAAAGAGCCCTCCAATGACAAAACCCATTTTTTCCATTATTGCTCCCATCTATAACGAAATCGGTAACATTCCTGAGTTATATCCCAGGGTGCGCGAGGTTATGGATCAGACCGGCCAACCCTGGGAATTAATCCTGGTCGATGATGGCTCCACCGACGGTTCCACAGATGCCATTCGAGGCTTAGCCCAGGAAGATGAGCGCGTGCGACCAGTGATCTTTGCCCGTAATTTTGGTCACCAAATCGCTGTTACAGCTGGGTTAGACTACAGCCGCGGGGATGCCGTGGTGATCATCGACGCGGATCTGCAAGACCCTCCAGAAGTCATTCTTGACTTGATTGAAAAATGGCGGGAGGGCTATGAGGTGGTTTATGCCGTGCGGGAAGAGCGGGAAGGGGAATCCTGGTTCAAAACAGCCACCGCCTCCCTGTTCTACCGTATGATCTACCGCATTACCGATGTGAATATCCCCCTGGACACCGGTGATTTTCGCTTGATGGACCGTAAAGTTGTGACAATCATGAACCAGATGCGGGAAAAACACCGCTTCTTGCGCGGGATGTCCGCCTGGGTCGGTTTTAAGCAGGTCGGCGTGAAATACAAACGAAAAGCGCGTTTTGCTGGCGAAACAAAATACCCCCTTAAGAAAATGATCAAACTGGCGCTCAATGCCGTCACCAGTTTCTCCTATTTTCCCCTGCAATTGGCGACCTACCTGGGATTTATTGCTGCCGGGCTGAGCGTGATTGCCATCCCGGTGGTGATCATCCTGCGCCTGACAACGGGCACCGTCCTCCTGGGACAAGCCACGACCCTCATCATTGTGCTCTTCCTGGGGGGCGTGCAATTAATCAGCCTGGGCATCATCGGCGAGTATATTGGGCGTATTTATGATGAAGCAAAGGATCGGCCCTTATACATTGTGGCAGAAGGACCAGAAAACCAAGATTAAAACAGGCATGACTTTCATTCCTGATAGGTGTATAATTGTCTGACATTTAACGAAGGAGAACTCTTAATGACAAAAATTGACCTTACCGTCTATCCAGATCGACTTGAGCGCACCGTCAAGCGCGCCCGAGAACGCAATATCATCATCCCCACCTTCGAACAACAGCTCGATCCCAGCCTTGTTCCGGACAAAATCAAAGAAGAACTCAAAGGGATTGGTTTATGGGATCTACACCCCCGCAACTTATTTCGTATCACCTGGCACAATGAACCTGTCCCCAGCGGCGGACTATTTGGCGGGTTAAACTATATGGAATTCCCCCAAAGCCTGACCGGCGTACCTGCAAGGATATTGGCGCTAGAGGGAAAATGGATGCCGACGGGCTCCCATAAAGTGGGCGCAGCATTTGGCTGCTTGGTCCCACGTCTAGTGACAGGGCAGTTTGACCCCACCCAACAAAAGGCTGTCTGGCCTTCCACCGGCAATTATTGCCGGGGTGGCGCCTATGACTCGGCTTTGCTGGCTTGCGAATCGATTGCCATCCTGCCAGAACTGATGAGCCAGGAGCGTTTTGATTGGCTGTCCAGCATCGCGGGGGAAGTCATTCGCACCCCTGGCTCCGAATCAAACGTGAAAGAAATCTTTGATAAATGTTGGGAGCTACGGGCAACGGGTGAAGATTTGATGATCTTCAACCAATTTGATGAGTTTGGCAATCACCTTTGGCACTACTATCTAACGGGTCGCGCCTTAGAAAGGATGTTCAACGAGGTAGCTGGACCGAAAGACAAATATTGGGGTGTTGTCTCTGCGACCGGTTCTGCCGGCACCATTGCTGCAGGGGACTATCTAAAAGAAGTCTTTCCTGATAGCCATGTGGTTGCATCTGAAGCTGTGCAATGCCCCACCTTGTTGGTCAACGGATTTGGCGCTCACCGCATTGAAGGTATTGGTGATAAACACGTGCCCTGGATCCACAATGCAAGAAACACAGATACTGTCGTTGCGATTGATGACAACGCCGTTGTCAACCTGGCGCGCGTATTCAATGAACCGGAGGGGCATGCTCACCTGGTCAAATCCGGAGTTCCAGAGGCAGTGGTCAAAAAGTTGGATTTGTTAGGTTTTTCAAGCATTTCAAACCTGCTCTCCGCAATTAAAGCTGCCAAGTATTACGAACTTTCCGAGCATGATGTCGTGGTTACCATGTTGACCGATTCGATGGAGCTGTACCAGAGCCGTTTGCGCGAGATGCACAAGGAGATGGGTGAATACTCTGAAAAACAAGCTGCTGTTGATGATGCCCGTTGGTTAAAGGGTATTGCCACCGATTATCTGGAAGATTTAACCTACATTGGCCAGAAGCGCATTCACAACCTTAAGTATTACACCTGGGTCGAACAACAGGGCAAGACCTATGAAGAAATCCAGGCACAGTGGAACCAGCGCGATTATTGGACCGAACTCCACGAGCAAATCCCTGAAATTGATGAGAAGATCAGAGAATTCAACGCCCGTGTGGGATTGCTGTAAGCGATTCAAATAAACAAACATAAAGTAAGGGCGACGCGTGCTTCGCCCTTACATTTTTTGTAGGGTGCGCAGGGTTTGTCTGCGCACCATTTTTTATTCACACATAACCCGCGACATCCCGAAAATCATAGTTAGCTATGAAAATTTCAATAATCTGAACAAAAACAACAATTATTTTTACCGATTCACAAAGTCGGTGCGCACAAAAGAAGTGCCCACCCTACTGCACATTTACGGCACATCATCGGCGCAACGAAACCCTACGTGTAAAAACGAATAATTAGGAAAGGTGTACCAGCGGTAAGCCACACGCAGGTATTCCCAACTGGGACCCCAACCACCACCTCGCAGCACTTTATAAGTGCCGTTATTTGGACCAGTTGGGTTGGCGTCAGGCGAAGCCTTGTAATAATTCTCATCATACCAATCAACAACCCATTCCCAAACATTGCCAGCCATATCCATGGCACCGTACGGGCTGGCACCATCCGGATATGATCCAATTTCACTAGTGTCACCCACACAATGGCTGCCAGTTGCATCATCGTAAGTATTTGCTAAACGACAATTGGGATCAGCATTGCCCCAAGGGTAAGACTGAGCACTAGTCCCTCGTGCAGCTTTTTCCCATTCAGCTTCTGTGGGCAGGCGCTTACCTGCCCAGGTGCAGTAATCTTGGGCATCATACCAATCCACGTTTATGACCGGGTAATTAGCATAATCCGGATTATCATAATAGGACTCGTGAGTTTGTGAAGCCTTTTCATCAGGTGCGTCGCAAGCACCCGCTTCCACACATTGCTCATATTGGGCATTCGTCACTTCATACTTGTCGATAGTGAAGGCATCTAAATAGACCGTATGCAACGGCAGTTCCGCATTGAGACAACCATAGACCCACCCTATTCTGGTCTCTGGATCACAGCCCATCTCAAACTCACCAGCAGGCACCAAAACCATTTCACCTGGTTCTGGTACTTTTTCAGAATCTGTACAGGAAGAACAGATGCTAATGATCAAAATCATGAGCAAAAACCATGTTTTTGATTGGTGTTTCATTTCTTAGACCTTTTCAATAAATTGTGAAAGTAAAAATCTATATATGCTATATGTTAAGCTTACATAATTATTCCCCTTAATTCAATAGGATACTTCAAAGGCTTAAGAGACACTTCTTGTGACTCCATGAATTGTAAATCTCGTTGAAAAATCAGCCAGATGTTGAGATATCAGAATATACCCCCCCCCATATTCACTCATTACGGCACATCATCGGCGCAACGGAATCCCATATCAGGACCACTTTGCCCTGGTTCGAAACCGATACGATAAGCCGTGCGTAAGACGCCCCATTTTTGGTACCAACCCCCTCCGCGCACAACCCTGGTTGTGCCATCAGCTGAGCCAGGTGGGTTGGATTCGGGTGAATCGTAGTAATAATCCCCATCATACCAATCAGCTACCCATTCCATGACGTTGCCAGCCATATCCATCGCCTCGTAAGGGCTGGCACCATCCGGACAGGACCCCACTTCACGGGTATCACCGAAACAAAAATTATCCTTAGTGGGGCTGAAGGAATTCGCCAGGCTGCAATTTGGGTCCCAATCCCCCCAGGGATAGGCTCGAACCCTTGTGCCCCGAGCTGCTTTTTCCCATTCGGCTTCTGTGGGCAAACGTTTACCTGCCCAGGTGCAGTAATCTTTGGCGTCATACCAATTCACATGAATAACCGGGAAATTGGCATAATCCGCATTATCATAATAGGACTCGCGAGTTTGTGAAGTCTTTTCATCGGGCTCTTCGCAGGCACCCGCTGCCACACATTGCGCGTACTGCGCATTGGTGACTTCATACTTATCAATAGTGAAGGCATCCAGATACACCGTGTGAAGGGGCAATTCCACATCAAGACACGCATAGCCTCCATTGTGATCTGGATCGCAGCCCATCTCGAACTCCCCGGCTGGAACGGTTACCATTTCGATTTCTTCAGGGAGCACCTCAGTGGGTAATCTGGTTGCTGTCGCTTCAGCTGTAGGTTGAACAGTGGGCGTGGGATGTGTTCCAGTTTGGTTACAACCCGAACACAAGCTAAGGGTGAGAATTGTGCTGAGTAACAAAACTTTCCAATGGCGTCTCATTTTTTACCTTTTTTCCTAAATATCCGTTGAAATCACAACATTAAGCTGACCTGGGCGATTCACTTCCCATCTTACCATGGGATTTTTCCTATAAACGTAAATCAGGACGACACACTCTTTCACCTAATACCTGATACCCAATACCTAATTCCTTCTCTCAATTCACCATTCACTTTTCACGCCCTTTCATGATACAATCCCCATAAATCTCTAATCCAAAGGGGCTCCTATGAACACCACCCTGCCCGAAACCGCCCTCATCCTAGTTGCCATCCTGCCCTCCCAGCGCGATTTTGACATCGCCCGCTTGTTTGGCTGGTACCGCATCCCCCTCAAAAGCTCGCCCAAGGTGATCTCTGTCGATTACCTCGCCTTCTATCAAACCAAAGCCTTCGGAGAAGCCGAACGCTGGCAAATCACCTATGTCGCTGAGATCCTTGGCCATGAGCTCACTCACCGTAAGGATTTATTGCGCGACGAGCCTGATCACCCCCGTGCCCATGAAGAATATTTCAAAATCCAGATTGGCCCCCTGCAGCGGCTTGAAAATCCCGTCCCAGCGGGCGATTGGAAGCGCATTACCTTTTTCTATACCACTGGTGAGCAGTTCAAATCAGCGCAGACCATCAACGACCTGGTGATTAAATCCCAAAATGAGCGCGAAGTCCTCTGGCACACGCTTCGAGAACGCGCCATGTGCGCCAATGAGTACAAAGCACAAGAATTACCGGAGAGTGTTCTCGACCCTGCTATCCTGGCATTGCTTGGACAATTAGGAAACATCTAATTTAAAAAAATAAGATATTAAATAAAAAGCCGGCCAGTTTGCGGAAACCTGGCCGGTTTTGTTTTCTAAATTTGGGGGTGTCCCAGTGGGACTACAGGGGTTGAACGTCCTTAGCTTGCAGGCCCTTCGGACCCTGTTCTACGGAGAATTCGACTTGCTGGTCTTCTCGCAGTGATTTGAAGCCGTTACCCAAGATAGCGGTATGATGTACGAATACGTCATCACCAGCTTCACGAGCGATAAAACCATAACCTTTTGCATCATTGAACCATTTGACGGTTCCTAATTCTTTATCTGTCATTCTAAATGTTTCCTTTGTTAATACTAATGTTTATTTTTGTGAATCAGCCTGGGCATAAAAAAAGACCACCCAGTCTCCGCAAGTCTGGACGGTCAAACCTTAACCAAAACTGACTTCACTTCAATATGATCATACCACCTGGAAAAGAATTGTCAACTAAGTCATCAAATCAATTGCAGATCATACAAATTCACAAAAGGGCAAAGTTCAATAGACTTCCTGTGGGGACAAAACTGCGCGTCATAAAATGTGTAGCAATATCACTTTGAGGGGGAAAAAAAGATTACCTAAAATTGAATTATTATTGGTAATAGCATTTATTTATGTCTTTTTTATGAAAGATCGAGATACTCGCCTGCGGGTCGGCCTCGGTGCCGACCCCTTGTATAATAAAAAGTGATAAAAAAGAGCACGGCAGATCGTTCGCCCCTAGGTTTAGAAAACCGGTTCGTAGCGTGGGTCGCCGTGCTCTTCCGCCAATAGCCCGAACAGTTGCCAGGGCCAGGAGCCCGTATCAGGCAAGGTTGGGACCACTTATATTATATGCGAGGGAGCGATGAAAGAACAAGCAGTACAAGAAATTTTTGTTGGAATTGATGTCAGCAAACTTCATCTAGATGTTTCCGTTAGGCCCACAGGTGAAGAATTCCAGGTTGGCAACGATGATGAGGGATTCGCAAAAATTGTAGAGCGAATGAAAATAATATCCCCAGATCTAATTGTGTTTGAAGCCACGGGAGGCTATGAAGCCGCTGCAGCAAGTGTTTTAGGGATTGCTGGGCATCCTTTGGCCATTGTCAATCCTCGGCAAGCGCGTGATTTTGCTAAATCCTTAGGACGCCTTGCAAAAACTGATCGGATTGACGCCGCAATGTTAGCCCATTTTGGTGAGGCTACTCGACCAGAACCCCGCAAATTGCCCGATGAGCAGTCTGTTTTGCTTCAATCTGTGCTTTGTAGACGTCGCCAAGTCATCGACATGCTGGTTGCAGAGAAGAATCGCTATGGCGTCATCCATGAAAGCCAGAAATCTCGTATCAAGGAGCATATTGTATGGCTGGAGAGAGAAAAGGCAAAGTTGGATGAAGAACTAAGAGAGCAAATACAACAAAGCCCAATCTGGAGAGAAAAGGAGCAGCTCCTACGATCTGTTCCAGGTGTTGGTGAAGTCCTAGTAACGACGCTATTAGCAGAATTACCGGAGTTGGGACAAATAAATCGCAAGAAGATTGCAGCCCTGGTAGGTGTCGCCCCGTTTATTTGTGATAGTGGAAAAATGCATGGTAAACGTGCTATATGGGGAGGACGGGCAGCTGTCCGCAATGTCCTCTACATGGCAGCACTCTCAGCAACCCGGTGCAATCCAGTTATTCGAGCTCATTACCACCACTTACTTGAAGAAGGAAAACCTAAAAAAGTTGCACTTGTAGCTTGCATGCGTAAATTATTGACCATATTGAATGCCATGATCCGCACGATGAAACCTTGGGAACCTGTATTAGCAGCACCGAGAAGTCCTGTTTTGGCTTGAATTTTATCACAGTTGGCTTGACTTTTATCACAGTTGCTACGGAATTCCTATCTATTTATACAATGAGCAAAGCTCTAAAAAGGGTTGCAAGCTAAAAGCAAAACAAACGACAAAAAAAAATCAGGAGCTGTGCAGACCTCTGCTAATTTCGTCAATATCTGCTAGAATCTAGTTAACAGTCAAAATAGATCCTTTCCGGAGTGATTACCATGGCAACCTTAATTAAAAATGGTACCTTAATCACCGCCAGTGAACGCTTCAAGGCGGATATCCTCATCGAAGGCGAGAAAATAAGCCAAATTGGGACGGACCTGAGCCATCCCACTGCGGTTGAAATTAATGCAGAAGGACTCTACGTCCTACCGGGGGGGGTGGACCCCCACGTCCACCTTGATCTACCCATGTTTGACACCGTCTCATCCGATGACCACTACACAGGGGGAAAAGCCGCTGCCTTTGGCGGCACCACCACCGTCATCGATTTCGTCCCCCAAGACGATGGCACCCTGGAGGAGAATATCAACCGCTGGCATGCCAAAGCGGACCCCATTGCAGCGATCGATTTTAGCTTCCACATGAACATCACCCGCTTTAACCAACAAGTTGCAAAGGAAATCTTCACTTTGCCCGACTTGGGGGTCACCAGCCTGAAGGTCTTTACAGCCTATAACGGTCGTTTGCGCTTATCCGATGGTGAGATCTTCAGGGTCATGCGGGTGGCGAGGGCGGCAGGCATGCTGACCATGATCCACGTAGAAAATGGCGATGTGATTGAAATCCTAACCGATGAAGCGCTCATGGCAGGCAATACTTCACCCATTTTTCACGCTAAAACCAGACCCGCCTGGGGCGCGGTGGAAGCGTCTCTGCGAGCAGCTGCCCTGGCTGCCCAAGCTGGTGATGCACCCCTATATGTCGTGCATATGAACACCGCGGGAGAGGTCGACCAATTGGCTTATGCTCAGGAGCACGGCCTCAATATGATGGGAGAAACCTGCCCCCAGTACCTGTTCTTCGTCGAAGATGATCTCCAACGTGAAGACGGCGCTAAGTGGATTTGCTCACCGCCTATGCGCACGGAGGCCGATAATCATCGGTTATGGGAAGGCTTGTCGAACAACACCATTAAGGTCGTTTCTACGGACCATTGTCCCTTCTTCTATGATGGCACCACCCCCATAACGTACGAGGGAAAGCCAGTTGCCATACCCGGAAAGGAATTAGGAAAGAACGATTTCACGAAAATCCCCAATGGACTACCTGGCGTGGGTGACCGTATGCCCATCCTGTGGACCCAGGGTGTAGGCACTGGACGCATCGCCCCCAACCAATTCGTCGCTGCCCATTGCACCAACCCTGCCCGAATTTTCGGGCTTTATCCCCAAAAGGGCGCCCTCATCCCGGGTGCAGATGCAGACATTGCCATCTGGGACCCGAACAAGGAATTGCGCTACGGCGTAGATGTTGCACAGCATCGCACAGACTATAACTTATATGAGGGATGGCAACTTAAGGGGTTCCCGGTCAAGGTGTTCTTGCGGGGACAATTGATTGTCGATGGGAAAAATTGGTTGGGCAAACCGGGCATGGGACATTTTGTCAATCGGAACGAAGGTGAAATCCTGCGCTAAGCCGGGTTTGCAACACGATGATCCTCTTATTACCGATCGTTTTACTGTTAACTGCAGCCCTTGCCATCTTTATTGTGGACCGTGTTCGGCCAAAATACGGCACAAGCTGGCTAATTGCAGCTGCCAGTTGCATCATTGCATGGTTGATCATCATATTTCTGCGCTTGCGTCTGCCAACCACCCTCTCGTTCCTCTCTTGGGACAGGCCTGACCTTTTTCTTCAAGGACAATTCTCATTTTTGTTAGATTACCAAAGCTGGCCTTACGCACTGGCTTTGATGACCATCACGCTGGCTGTTATTTTAACAGATGCCGCCCGCACGCGTTATGATAGTGCCCCTGCAGCCTGGTCTGCGAGCCTCGTCATCAGCGCCTTGGGCTTGTTAGCCCTTCAATCGGGCACCAGTCTAACCCTGATGATCATCTGGGTCATCGTTGATATTTTTGAGTTAATTTACCTGCTGGTCTTGGAGGATTCAACCCCCTTTAACGTGCGCATCATCCTTTCGTATGCCGTGCGAACAGCCTCGATCCTTATGTTGTTTTTTGCAACCACCCAAGGTTGGGAGTCGGGAATAAGTTTTAATCTCGGTCAGATCCCTGTTAGCGCAGGGCTATTTACCCTCCTCGCAGCGGGGTTGCGCCTGGGTGTTTTGCCCCTGAACCTCCCTTTTTTGCAAGAACCTAAATTAAGTCGCGGCACAGGCAATATCATCCGTTTGGCGCCAGTCGCCTCCAGCTTATGCTTATTGGCACGTCTCCCCGCTAACCTCCTTCCGGATAATTTTAGGGGATGGATGCCCCTCTTTAACGGTTTACTGGCACTTGCTGCCCTCTATGCAGCCATTCGCTGGCTCTCTGCTTCGGACGAAATTCAGGGTCGTCCCTTTTGGATCGTAGGATGGGCTGCCTTGGCAACTGCCGCTGCGATCAACGGTGCACCTCAAGCCAGCGTTCCGTGGGGGGTTGCCTTGCTCCTGCCCGGCAGCTTGCTATTTCTTTATTTCCCCCGGGTCCAGCGGATGAATTTTTTGCTTATATTGGGCTTGATTGGCTTGGTCGGACTACCCTTCACCCCGCTTGCCAGTGGATGGGAGGGATTAATCGCCAATGGCCTCACCCTCTGGACTTTCTTATTTATTCTCGCCCATGCGATCCTTGTGCTGGGATACATCCATCAGGCGCTTCAACCCGGAGGTGAACCACGAACCTTAGAATCCTGGGCACGCCTGGTTTACCCCCTTGGCTTGATTATCATCATCCAGGCAATCCTCGTGTTGGCGTTTGTTGGCTGGCCTGGCTCCCTTACCATTGGACGTTGGTGGTTGGCCGCTGTTAGCAATGGGTTAATTGTCGCCGCTATGGTTTTAGTGCAACGCTTTGGGATCAGCCCGCCCTACATTCAACTTCCAACCAGCAGCACTTTTGCGCAAATTTCAGGCTGGGTACTCCCAAGGCTGGAGCCTGTTTTCCGCTTGGATTGGATCTATCGGGGGCTGTGGTTTGTCAATAATTTATTCGGCAAGATCTTAAGGGCTATTTCATCCATCATTGAGGGCGATGGTGGGCTGCTGTGGACGATCTTGCTGCTCGTTTTACTGATCTCACTACTGACAAGTATCTTAGGTGGATGAATATGACAGCACTCTCCAGCCCAGCATTCATCATCATCGTTGTCACGTCAATGATCATCCTTATATTTCGTGATTGGCGCATCAATGCAGGCGCTCTGGCGCTCCAGTATGTTGCTGTTTTTGTCCTGGTTTCTCTTTCATGGCCAATTGGGGTTGCTGTGACAAAACTCATCGTCGGTTGGATGGCAACTGCCGCTATTGGACTGACCTGTATGCGTCAAATGCCCTCAGACACGCCTACAGAACCAACCGCCAGCTTGTTCTTTCGAGGTATGGCTGGGCTTTTAGTGATTTTAGTAATCTTTGTCTTAGCGCCCAATTTACAAGAATCCATGTTCCCTCAAATTAACTTATTCATTATCCAGGGGGGAATTATGCTGATCGGGATGGCGTTGATGCAATTAGGGACCAACGCCGAACCCTACCTGACAATCTTCAGCTTATTGAGCTTCCTGGCGGGCTTCGAGGTGATCCATGCTGCCCTTGAGCTTTCAACCCTTTTAACGGGCTTGATGGCTATTGTGAACTTAAGCCTCGCGCTAATCGGGATCTATTTTATTGTCAAAGCTAATGAAAATAAGCCTGTGTCCGAGGAGGAAGGATGAATTTCACCCTCAGCACACCGATTGTATGGGTCATTTTTCCCGCCTTTATGGCTATTATCGCCGGCGTTTTCTATCGACGGCAGATATTAAACCTTCTGCTTACCAGCATCACAGCCCTTGTGTTAGCGCTGCTGGCAGCCTTATTACCAGAAACACTGACCCTGTCCATTGGCCCCGTCATTATTCAATTCACTGAAAGTTTAGGGTTCTTAGGCCGCCAGGTCGTCCTCCCTTATGAAATCTCACCTTTTCTCGCCTTTAGCTATGCAGTGACAGGGCTTTGGCTATTTTTTAGCAATACCCCTATTGTGCCAGAGTCTTTTAGAGCCGTCAGCCTGCTTATTACAGCCCTATTAACCGCAGCCCTGGGGGTAGAACCCTTTTTATATGCAGCCCTTTTAATTGAACTGGCAATTCTGGCATCCATCCTCATCCTTTCACCAGTAGAAGAAAAAACATCCCCTGGTATTTTACGCTATCTCAGCCTTCAAACAATGGCGATGCCTTTCATCCTTCTAGCCGGATGGCTATTGACGGGCGTAGAAACTCTCCCGGCGGATAGTCCCCTTGTCACGCAAACCATGATTGTTTTAGGGTTAGGGGTGGCGTTGCTTCTAGCGGTCTTCCCATTCCATAGCTGGGTGCCGATGGTCAGCCAAAAAGCCAACCCCACTGTCGCAAGCTTTATCTTTTTGATGCTAAACACGACCATCCTCGTTTTCAGCCTTAATTTTTTGGATCGTTATGCCTTTCTTCGGGAATTCCAATCCATTTACCTTGTGCTGCGGTTGATGGGCACCATGATGATTGTCATCGGTGGGGTGTGGACGGCTTTCCAGGAGAACTTAAAACGATCCTTGGGGTTTACTGTTCTATCTGAAGTTGGCTTTTCGCTGTTATGCATCGGACTTTCTGCCCAAGGCGGCTTAACCTGGCTGTTTTTACTTATCCCTGCCAGATCCCTCGGGCTTTGGCTTTGGGGGTATACCCTCACCTTGATTGAACAACACAGTGATTCGATGGTTATTGATGACCTGCATGGATTTGCCAGGCGTTATCCAATATTGACCTTAGGGTTGTTAGTCGCGCAATTGAGCCTGGCAGGTGCGCCCCTATTTGCATCCTTCCCATCCAAGTTCGCCATTTTCACAGCTATCTTTGAAATCAACCCCATCATGGGTATTTGGAGTTTTATTGGGAACCTTGGCTTGTTTCTCTTTACCTTCCGTACCCTTGCGGCGCTGGTGGCACCCAACGAAGAAATACCAAATGAAAAATGGGTTGTTTCTGAGAAAATGAAGGTTTACTTACCCATCTTGGTATTTATCGTCATAGCAATCTTATTGGGTTTGTTCCCAGATGATTTTCTTGCCAACCTCACAAAAACCTTGACCAGTTTCAACCAACTGCAGTAAACTCCACTCACAAACACGATACAACCCAACCGAAAGACACTGATTATGTGTATAATTCATAAAGAATTAGAAAATATGCCCACCATAATTGGCATCGATAAATTATTTGCCCCAATCACAATAGGTGAAAATGATGAATAAACCACTCGACTCAGGACAATTAGAAAATCGCGTTGAATGGCTCGATCGCGAACTGCGCAATGACAAAACAGCCATTGCCTCCTTACAAAGCAAGCTTGACAATTTGGATACAGAAAGCGGAAGTCTTCGAATCCGTCTGACTGACATCGAGAGCGAAATGACGCGCGTTGCCACAATGCTGACCCGGCTTGATCAGTACGATCAGCAAATTACCAGCGTTCGCAAGGATTTGGAGAGACGCATCGAAGATTTAATGAGCGCTGTGCTTGAAAAACAAGTCCAGACCGACAAAAATGAGCAGGAAATCAAAAACCTCGAGATCGATATCAGAAGTTTGCGTAAAAACATCCAGGAATTTGATGGGTTTGACAATTTACTGGAAAGCCGCAAGGAAGAAGATATCCGATTAGGCAGGTTGATTGAAGAATTGAGAGCCCAGGTCAACGACATCACCCGGTTTGACGATGATTACAAGCGTTCCATCAAGATCATCGAGGAAAATCGGCGCACGGACACCAAGCGCATCACAGATATCCAGGGAGAAGTGGCTGCCATCCGAAAACGTCAGGATGAGGTGCGCGGGAAGCAGGATTTGGTGAACGACAACATGCGCAAGTTGGAGAATAACATCAATGACCTGCTCGTCGCTGAATCAGAACGAAAAGAAGCGCAGACAGCTTTTATTGAAAAGCTCAATATGGCACAGGTCAATTATGACCGGACGTTTAAACAATGGGCTGAGCGCTTTGAAGCGATGGAACAAATTACGGCCAATATTGAAGAGGAAATCTCAGGCTTAGAAAACATCCATCGCTCAGTCAAACAATCACAATCCGCATTGGATGAAGCAACACAGCGATTTGACCGTCGTGTCAATGAAATTACCGAAGTCCAACGCCTCAATGAAGATCGATTCAGACAAGAATGGACAACTTTTAAATCCGACTATCAAAAACGATGGTCAAACTACACTCTCTCACAGGAAGAACAATACAATCAAATCAATCGGGATCAGGAAAGTCTCGCCAATCGTATTACCAATTTGGAAGAGACCATTGTCGATTTAAGTGATAATCTACAACAACTGGGTAAAGATGACATCAAACGCATGAGATCGGTGTTAGATATCCTACGAGACTCCCTCGAATCCTACAATAACACCTTTAAAGAATAAGGGGACACACCCATGCAGGTCATTGGCACTGCAGGTCACGTTGACCATGGCAAATCCACCCTCATCAAAGCCCTAACCGGGATTAACCCCGATCGCCTCAAAGCAGAACAAGACCGAGAGATGAGCATTGAGCTGGGTTTTGCCTGGCTCACCCTGCCAAATGGGGAAGAAATCGGGATCGTGGATGTCCCTGGGCACAGAGATTTTATCGAAAATATGTTGGCTGGCGTGGGGGGTATCGATGCCGCCCTGTTCGTTGTCGCGGCTGATGAAGGTGTTATGCCGCAAACCCGAGAACATTTAGCGATCATCGACCTGCTTCAAATCCCGATTGGGGTCGTCGCCCTCACCAAGGTCGACCTGGTCGAAGACCCAGAATGGCTTGACCTGGTTGAAGCCGATCTCAAATCAACCCTGGCAAATACTGTTTTGGCGGATGCGCCCATCGTAAGGGTCAGCGCCCGGACTGGCGCAGGCATCCAGGCACTGGTCGAGGCTTTACAATCGATTCTAGCGGGACAACCGCACAGAACCGATGTAGGCCGGCCGCGCCTGCCCATTGATCGGGTTTTCACCTTACCGGGCTTCGGCACCATCGTCACTGGGACCCTCATAGACGGCCAATTGACCATCGGCGACAGCGTTGAAGTGCTCCCTTCCAAGGTGGAAGGGCGAATTCGCAGCTTGCAAACCCACAAACAATCCGAAGAAAAAGCCCACCCAGGGGGGCGCACAGCCGTCAACATCAGCGGTGTCTCCGTTGATCAAATCAATCGGGGCGATGTTGTCGTGCACCCCGGCACCTACGAGCCAACCAAAATGATGGATGTGTGGTGCTCCTTGCTGAAGGATGCTGATCAGCCTTTAAAACATAATGCGGAAGTCAAACTATTCCTGGGGGCGGCGGAGGTGATGGCCAGAGTCAGAGTCTTGGGGATCGATGAACTAAAACATGGGGAGGATGCCTTTTTGCAATTAATGCTGCAAAGCCCTGTAGTTGCTCAGCGCCAGGATCGATTTATTATCAGGCGTCCCTCGCCTGGGGCGACCATCGGCGGAGGACAGGTGGTTGATCCACATCCCAAACGACGTCATAAGCGCTTCAACCGCGAACGACTTGAGACCCTTACAAACCTTTTGATGGGAACACCAGAGGAAATTTTGCTGGAGACAGCCCAAAAGCTGGGCCCCTCCACCTTGAAAGACATCATCCAAGCATCCGGGCTTTCGGTTCAGGCGGCTGAGGAAGCTGCTGAATCCCTCAAGACACAGGGGCAATTGATTGCTCTGGCTGAAAGTGGACTAATTTTAAGCGCAGATGCCGCTGCGCGGATCAATTCGGCAATCCTTGAAAACTTGCGGGCTTTTCACAAGCAACATCCACTGCGCCCGGGCATGCCCCGCGAACAGCTCAAATCGCAATTAAAGCTCAAAAATACTGTATTTGACGCACTCGTCCTCCGACTAACAACAAATAACCAGGTGGAAGAATTTGAGGCACAATTACGCCTCTCAGGTCATCATGTGCAATTCACAGAACAGCAGCGCACGAAAATTAATGGGCTTCTTCGGGAATTTACCAAGGAACCGTATTCGCCACCATCCTATAAACAGAGCATAGATGCCATTGGTGAAGACCTGGTTATAGCGCTTATCGAGACAGGCGAGCTTGTGCAAGTGGGGGAAGACGTGTTGCTTCTGCCGGACATCCTTCAAGAAATGCAAGCCGCTGTGATTGACCACATTCAGACCAATGGAGAAATCACCTTAGGGGAACTGCGGGATCGTTTTAAAACCAGCCGTAAATACGCTGTAGCCGTCTTAGAATATCTGGATGAAAAGGGGTTGACCATCCGCCGGGGTGATAAGCGCGTGTTAAGAAAGTCATATCCCTCAACCTAAACAACAATTTTTTCAATAATTTCTTTCCATCAAATAAAAAACTTCGCCATAATATTTAAACTTTTCGTTCCGCCAAATGAACTTGTAGATTAAGGCTATTCAACGCATAAGCCAGCTGAATCAAGGTAAAATATCCTTACTCACCATATTCAAAAAGGAGATGTCCTCTAATGCAATGGAAAATTCTACTCACAGATGGTCTGGCCACCATATCCGATCAGGAGCTTCTTGCTGCTGTTGACCTGGATGATCGAAAAGGTATTTCTGCGGAAGAATTATTGACTGTGATCAATAATTATGATGCGGTCATTGTGCGGGGTCGGACAAAGATTACGGAAGAAGTCCTATCTGCAGCTGAAAATCTCAAGGTTGTCGGGCGGATGGGCGTCGGCGTGGATAATATTGACCTGGGAGCTGCGCGCAAGCACGGCGTGACTGTGGTAAATGCGCCGGTTGCCACCACGATTTCCGTGGCTGAATTGACCCTGGGTTTGATGTTAAGCCTGATCCGGAAAATTCCCATGGCGGATTGTGGGTCGAAAGCCGACCAATGGCTGAAAAAGCAATGCGTCGGCACGGAACTTTACCAAAAAACCCTGGGTGTGATCGGTTATGGACACATCGGAGAAGAAGTCGCAAAACGCGCCATGGCCTTCGAAATGAAGGTGATCGCTTGCGATCCTATCCGTCCAGCAGAAGAGATTATTGCCACAGGCGCTAAACCAGTTCCCTTTGATGACCTGATTAAACAAGCAGACATCATCACCATGCACATCCCGCACGTCACCAGCACCCATCACTTATTAGATGAAAAAGCTTTCAATAGCATGAAAGATGGTGTTCTCATTATTTGCGCAGCACGTGGCGGGGTTATCGATGAAAAAGCCCTGCTCGCAGCTCTTGAGAGCGGCAAAGTTGCCGGTGCGGCTTTAGACGTCTTTGAAAAAGAACCTCCTGGACATGATCCCCTACCCGAACACCCCAAAGTTGTTGCTACACCTCACATTGGTGCTCAGACGGCGGAAGCTCAATTACGCGCGGGTCATGACATTCTCTCCGAAGTGGTGGCAGCCCTCAAAGGTCAGGAACTACGCTGGAAAATTGTTTAGTAGGCGAATTTATTTCAACATCAAGAACCGTGAGTTATCAAGGAGAAAAATGACAGAAGTACTTAACACATCACCCAAATTGCAGAAATTGATCGAATTAACGGGAGAACTACTTGACCTTGGTCATATCCAAGCCCTGATGGGTTGGGATCAACAAGTCTATATGCCCAGAGGAGGTGCAGAAGAACGCGGCATGCAATCCGCCCTGATTGGCCGCATTATGCACGAGAAATTAACCTCTGATGAAGTCGGCCAACTCATTGCTGACTTGGAAAAAGAAGTCGGCGACCTCAATGCTGAAACCGATGAGGCACGCGCTGTCAAAGTTGCCAAACGGGCATATGAAAAGCAAACAAAAGTCCCCTTGCCTTTATTGATGGAGGAGATCAAAGCGACAACAATGGCTCATGAAGCCTGGATGGAAGCCAGAGCTAAATCGGATTTCTCAATCTTCCAACAGCATCTCGAAAAAATCGTGGACTTAAAAAAACAATATGCCAATCTCTTTGCACCCTTCGATCATATTTACGATCCACTCCTGGATGATTATGAACCAGGGATGAAAACAGCCGAGGTCAAAGAAATCTTTGAAAAGTTGCGCCCACAACAGGTGGAACTAATTCAAGAGATTGCAGAAAAAGAAGTCATCGATGACTCTTTTATGAAAAAACATTATCAGAAGGAATTTCAAGAGATCATTGGCCGGGACGTGATCACGCGTTTTGGATATGATTGGAATCGGGGGCGTCTGGATGTAGCAGCCCATCCCTTCACAACGGGATTCGGCTTAGGGGACATTCGCATCACCACCCGGTACCTCGAAAATGATGCAGGATCAGCCCTTTTCAGCACCATGCATGAAGGCGGGCACGCCTTGTACGAACAAGGTATTGACGAAAAATATAAACGCCATCCCCTTAATGGCGCAGCCTCCTTAGCTATCCATGAATCGCAATCCCGCATGTGGGAGAACCTCGTTGGCCGCAGTAAAGAATTCTGGTCTTTCTTCTACCCATCCATGCAAATGCTCTTCCCGCAAAACCTGGCAAACGTCAGCCTGGATGATTTTTACCGCGGCATCAATAAGGTGGAGCCTTCCCTCATCCGTGTGGAAGCCGATGAAGCGACCTACAACATGCACATCATGCTGCGCCTTGAAATCGAGATCGGATTGATGGAAAACACCATGCAGGTTGAGGACCTGCCAGAGATTTGGAATAGCAAGATGAACGAATACCTTGGCGTCACACCCCCCAATGATGCCCAGGGTGTCCTCCAGGATATCCATTGGTCCGGCGGGATGATCGGTTACTTCCCCACCTATGCTTTGGGCAATTTAGCCTCCGTCCAATTATGGGATAAGATGGTAACAGATAACCCCAACATCCCAGATGAGGTTGCCCAAGGGAAATTTGACACCATCCTGGGTTGGTTGCGAGAACATGTCCATCGGTTTGGGTCTAAATATGAACCCCAGGAGATCATGCTCAAAGCCACCGGCAGCAAGATCACACCGGAGCCCTACATGAAATATCTTCGGACAAAATACAGCGAGATTTATAATCTCTAAGTGCACAAAATCGCGTGTAACAGGCTGCCTGAATAACCATCATGGCAGCCTGTTTTTTTATTACCTATTAGGTTCTGTTAATTCTCTAATAGACTAAACCGTCATAATATTGAGCGAACAACCTCTAACTCGACGATTACCTGTATAATTGCCCTATGCTCAGGAAATTCCGTTTCTGCTTATCCTTATTGATGATTTTGCTGGTCAGCTTATTGCCATCCAAAGGGGGTGGCGCTCTACAATCGGCAGATATTGTGATCCTCACCCCAGGCTATGAGTCTGTTGTCTTCTCTCCGATTGAGATCACGGCTGGGGTTAAACCAGGCGCAGATAATTTAATTCGCGTAAGCCTGATTGACCAGAGAAATAACCTGCTGTCCCGCCAATTAATCCGCGTGGAAGCCCAACCCGAGAACACAGCCCAATTTTCAACCCACTTAGCCTTCGAAATTCCCACAGAGCGTGCCAAAGCTTTATTAGCGCTCGAGACACGTGATGAATACAACCGCCCCATTTCCCTGCGTGCTATCCCTCTAACGCTAACCTCCGAAGCTGAGGTCGTCCTCCAACCACAGCCCTTTGAAGAACCCTGGCTCACGATCACCGCACCGGAAGCATCAAGCACCCATGGCGGCGGTTTACTCCAAGTCACCGGTAGGGTCACGCCCATCTCAGCAGAACCCATCGTTTTTGAGTTGATCACCGATAGCGGTGGAGTAATCGGTTCAAAAAAGCTGGGCGTCAATACGGTTGGAGAAGAATTGACATTTGATATCATCATGACCTATGGCTTCATCAATGCCACCCGGGATGTTCGCCTGGTTATCCGTCAGGCGCTGGAACCCTTTGACGTAACGATTGCGCTGGACAGCATCCCCTTCTTTTTGGGACCCTGATCCATCCTTACATAGCTCATCAGCAAAAATTAACTCGCGTCTTGGAATATGCTACCAAAGGTTGCGTAATTCCCCCAAAAAATTTTTAAATATCAATGTTTTTAAAAATTCACCGTTAAGGTGCACCCGGACCGTAATAGCCCTCGTCTGTGGGAGTCTGCCCACTGGGGTCGTGCACCCAGACGGTGTCACCCTCTTCAGCCCAATGAAAGAGCCAATTGGCGTCCCCGGGTGAAAGATTGACGCAGCCATGGGATTGGGGATAACCAAAATAAGTGCGCCAATAAGCCGCATGCAAGGCACGCGCCTGATCATAATACATCGTCCAGGGCACATCCTGCAGATAATAAAAATCGGATCGATCGGCTTCAAAAGCCCCTTGCATAGTTTCGAGATCTAATTTCTGATAAATCTCAAAAACACCAGGTTGGGTATAGAAAGGTTCTAAACCACTGGCGATCAGCGTCGCAAATTTTAAGCGCCCAGCCTCATACACAGCCAGGGTTTGTTGTTCTAAATTGATCTCAATATAACGGTCAGTTTCTACGTTATCTGGCGGCGCGTTATTCACAAATACAATTCTCGCCTTCATGCTATTGACCCACTGATCGGGGGCAATTTGATACCAGGTGACCCCCTCTGCAACCGTCGTATTGTAGACCTGAATCACATCCTCCCGATAATAAGTGCGCGTTCCTACAGGTGCTGAAAATGATGGGCCACGGTAGCTAGGTGTTTGATCGACAATCCAACCAAAATCATTGTGCGGGTTGGCAAAAAATCGTAAACCCTGGAAATTAGTTACGGCCGTAGGTGTCGCCCGCATCCAACCGCCTGTTGCCAATTGTAAATAGGCGTTCCCATTATGATCAAGTCGATCGACGTAGCTGATGTAGCGCAAGTTCCCCGGCGCAATTTCGCTGATTGGATTCTCCCCAGCAAGAGCATCATCAAAGGAGGCATAAATTAGGGCAGGTTGATCTTCTGGCAAGTTAATTTTCCCAATCAACACCGGCATTTGGTTCAGCTCGGCTGGCGGGGTTGCCGCTGGCAGGCTTCTAAAGGGGTATAGGAACCCACTAGCTCTCAATTCTTGAACTTTTAGAGCGGGGCCAGCCATCAGGCAGGTGCCATCGTCGGGCATGCCCGGTAAGCATAAGGGAAGATCAAAATAGGCATCGCTGGCCGCTTCGACCGGGGAGGTACTTCCAAGCACAAAAACCATTGCCAGGGCAAGCGCACCGAGGGAGATAAGGCGTAGTAATTTTCGTTTCATATGTACTCAAATTTCATTTTGGTGCACGTTATTATACCCATCAGCGATAAATTGACGAGATTATGAGCGTATTTATCATCGGCAAGTGCGTTATAACCGGCAAGAAAAAAGACGGTTAGCTTGTTTGCTGCTGCGTTTAAGCCAAAATAGAAATTACACCAATAAATCTGCTACAAAAATGAGTGCCGCATCACCGGTAATATGCACCCGATCACCCACCAGCGTCAGTTTGATCTCACCACCCCTCGATGAGGCTTGAAAAGCATTCAATTCAAGCTTGCCTAATTTTTCAGCCCAGTAGGGTGTCAGCAAACAGTGGGCTGAACCGGTTACTGGATCTTCAGGGATGCCTAATTGGGGGGCGAAAAAGCGGGAGATGAAATCAAAGCTGGAGTCCTGGCTTTTTGCCGTAATGATCACTTCAGGCATCGGCAATTTGACCAGTTCAGCCATGTTGGGTTTCGCCTCCATCACTTGCTGCGCTTTTTCCGCCTCAAACAGGAAATAGCTTCCTGAAAAAACCACATTGATCGGTTGAAAGCCCAAAATGTCAGCCACAAGGGGATCAATTGGCAGCGGTTGATATCGCATAACAGGGAAATCCAGCGTCACCTTGTCATCTTTCCATCGAGCCATTAGCAGACCGCTGCGGGTTTGAAATTTAATCGGCTCTCCCCTTAAGTCGGGATGGGTTTCAAACAAAACCTTTGCGCTTGCCAGGGTTGCATGACCGCATAAATCCACCTCGGTGGTGGGGGTAAACCAGCGCAGGCGCCAATCCTCGCCTTCTGGCAGCAAAAAGGCTGTCTCAGAAAGGTTCATTTCAGCTGCTAAACCCTGCATCCAAGCATCCGGTTCTTCGCTACAAAGCAGACACACCGCGGCTGGGTTGCCTTTGAAGGGTTCACAACTGAAAGCGTCAACCTGGTAAAGTTTGTGGTTCATGATGATCTCCTATCCGCTCACTAGGTGCATATCCTTACTGTATTTTAGCCTATTGCTTGGGTCTGGACGAACAATCCCGTCTATTTTTCAATCATCACCCCTTTTTCAAACCCCAAATGACAAAATTTTTCATCAAAAAAACATCAGGGTTCCATTTTTTCACTGAGGCGATTAAAATTTTGAAAGACCAGGAGATGCAAGCCATGAAACTAACATTACAACACTATCCAAATTGCAAACTGGAAGGCTTATTACCGCGAGATGTATGGGTATGGACGCCGCCCCAATACCAGCAACACACATCAGCGCACTATCCCGTCATCTATATGCATGATGGCCAAAACCTGTTTGACCCACACAAATCCTATACCCACATTACCTGGGGCGTTGCTGAGGCGATTACAAAACTCAGCATCTGGGGGTTCATCCGGCCGGCCATCGTGGTCGGGATTGATAACACCCCCAACCGCTACGGCGATTACTTGCCAACAGAGCCATTCAAGACGCCTGAAGGGAAAGCTTTATTGGCATCGCAGAAAGAAGAAATTGAGCAATTACAAAAAAATTTCAGCTTTGTCGCAGATTCCTATCTCAAACTTATTGTTGAGGTGATTAAACCCATGATCGATCGGGATTTCCGCACCTCGAATAAACTTAAGGACACCATCGTCATGGGTTCCAGCAACGGCGGATTAATTTCAATATATGCCCTGATCCGTTATCCCCAGATTTTCGGCGGTGCGGGATGCCTCTCCACCAATTGGCCTCCTTTGGGAGACAGTTTAGTGCCTTATCTTCAAGCAGAACTCCCGCCAGCGGGGCATCACAAAGTCTATTTTGATCATGGCACCCAGGGGCCGGATGCGTCCTATGTGCCTTTTCAAAAGGCTGTCGATGAAGTCATGCGGCAAAAGGGGTACACCCCCGGTGAAGATTGGATCACGCACATTGCACCCGGCGCACCCCACAATGAAAAAGCATGGCGCGACCGCATTCATCTGCCATTGCGGTTTTTCTTGGGAAACCAGGTAGGGGCTTGACCTGTCTGCGTCCCTCGACACATGGATCCTCGCCCTGACAATTCGTAAACAATAATTAACGCACAAGTTTAAGCCTAGGAGGTAGGGGCTCAGCCTGTCTTCGTTCCTCGACACATGGTGCTAAGCCCCTACATTTCGTAATAATAATTAATGAATTAATCGTCGTGAGGGCGGCTTTTTTATTTTGGGTATTCAACTTTCACATAATTCGAACAAGAAAAAAGAGATCGACTGGACACGATCTCTTTTTTGTTTTAGTTTTTATTAAGCGGTGCTTTAACGTCCTTAACCGCCGAGGTAAGCCGCTTTCACGAGGGGATTTTCCATCAAAAATTCAACGTCACCAGATAGAACCACTTTGCCAGTCTCCAACACATAACCGCGGTCTGCGATAGAAAGGGCCATATGGGCATTTTGTTCCACCAACAAGATGCTGACCCCTTGTTGGTTAATATCCTGGATCACTTCAAAAATCTGTTTCACCAGAATAGGTGCAAGGCCCATCGAGGGCTCATCCAAGAGTAACAACCTGGGATTGGCCATCAATCCCCGACCCATTGCCAACATCTGCTGTTCGCCTCCTGAGAGCGTGCCCCCTAATTGTCGTTGACGTTCCTCAAGGCGGGGGAAAATCTTGAATACATTTGCCATGTGCGCTTCAATTTGCTCTTTATCGTTCAAGGAATAAGCACCCATTTCTAAGTTCTCCCGAACGGTCATCCGAGAAAAAATTTTCCGCCCTTCAGGCACCTGGACAATCCCCTGTTGAACGATTTGAGCCGGCGTAATTTTCGAAAGATCTTCGCCTTCTAATTCTATTCTGCCGCAATCAGGTTTGAGAATCCCAGAGATCGTGTTAAGTGTAGTACTCTTACCCGCCCCATTGGCACCAATCAGGGCAACAATTTCTCCCTCTTCGAGGTCAAAACTAACCCCTTTCAAGGCATGAATGGCGCCATAGGAAACATTCAAATCGGTAACATTAAGCATAATCTGGCTTCTTCCGTTTTTTTCTATTCATCATTCCGTTTAAGCTTGGGCCAAGATACGCTTCAATCACCCTTTGATTGGATTGTATCTCTGCCGGGTTGCCTTCCGCAATTTTTTGCCCATAATCCAGCACAGCGATCTTATCAGAAACGCCCATCACCACTCGCATATCATGCTCGATGAGAATAATGGTGATCATTTTCGCATCGCGTAATTCTCTGATGAAGGCCATCATTTCAGCGGTTTCCTGCGGGTTCATACCGGCTGTTGGCTCATCCAACATCAGCACCACCGGGTCGCTGGCCAGGGCCCGAGCCAACTCTAAACGACGTTGAGCCCCGTAGGGCAGGTTGAAAGCTGGTGTGTCCGCCAGGTCAGATAGCCCTACAAATTCAAGCAAATCAAAGGCTTTGTCGATGGCAGCTTGCTCCTCCTTTTGATAGCGAGGGCTGTGCAGGATGGACTCCACCCACGTTGTATTCATCCGGGGATGCTGCCCGACCAAGATATTCTCAATGGCCGTCATCTCTTTAAACAAGCGGATGTTCTGATACGTACGGGCAATGCCCATGTCACAAATTTTGTGGGTCGGCAATCCGTGTACAGGCTGTTCAAAGAAATGAATCTCACCCTCCTCCGGCGAATAAAACCCCGTCACGCAATTAAAAAGGGTCGTTTTCCCAGCCCCATTCGGACCTATGATGCTCGAGATCGAAAACTCATCAATAACCAGGTTAACAGCATCAACTGCCGTCAGGCCGCCAAAGCGCTTGGTGACATTTTTAACCAATATGGCTGTGCGGCTCATGCTTCCACCTCCAAGGGTTCATCCTTGCATGCTTCCAGCGGTGGTTTAATATACTTGGGTCGTCTGCTAGGCCAAAGGCCATTCGGCCGGACAATCATCATTGCCACCAATAAAGCACCAAATGCCAACAAACGATAGTCAGAAAGCTCACGCAATAATTCAGGCAGTCCTTTCAAAACAAAGGCACCCAAGACCACGCCGGGCAAACTGCCCATCCCACCAACGATCACCACGCACAAAACATTCACTGAAACCATCAGGGTAAAATCTTCTGGCCCTGTAAATTGATTGCGAGAGGCAAAAATTGCGCCAGCCAGACCAGCAATAGCTGCTCCCAATAAAAGCGCCAGGATCTTGTAACGATAGGTATTAACGCCGGTCGCCTGAGCCACGGTCTGATCTTCGCGAATTGAAATCCAGGCTCGTCCTGTGCGGGAATCTTTTAGCCGTTTGGCAACAAATAGCCCTACTAAAACCAGTAACATTAATAAATGCATGTAATTCGTGTCTGAAAACAACTGCCCCCGCCAGAAAGGCTGACCCACATTTGTGATGCCCTTGGGGCCGTTGGTCAAGGCTGTCAGCAAGTCGCTTTTGATTAAAATTCGGACAATTTCACCAAACCCAAGGGTGACAATTGCAAGGTAATCACCGCGCAAATTTAAGAGGGGAAGCCCAATCAATAAACCGGCCAGGGTTGAAACCAACATCGAAATCAGGATTGCTAACCATAAATTCATCTCAATGGCATGGGGTTCGGGGGCTGTTAGTATTGCAAAGGTATAGGCACCAATCGCAAAAAATGCCACATAACCCAAAACAAGCTGACCAGAGTAGCCGACAATGATGTTCAAGCCTAATCCGAGTAAAATATAGATGGCAACTGTCCCCATGATGTAATTCCAGTAAGAGCCCCATACCAAGGGAAGAAAATACATCAATGCTGCAACGGCAACCAACAAGCCAATTTGCACATATCGCTTATTAAGGTAACCCTTGATGACGCCAACATCCAATTTGTCAATGGTGTTTTGTTTAAGCGCACCAACCGCATGATTGACCGGGCTGCCAGGTGAGAATAATTTCACCAACAGCGACCCGATCAGGCTGAATGAGGCAAAATAAAGAATATATCGCAGCGCAGCGGCTATTGGCGTGGTGTAATAGGTGAGGTATCGGATCTCATTACCACCCAGGTTGGGTAGATAGGTGCGAAAATCAACACCCTGAGACTCAAAACTACCAATCAACCAGGCAAAGCCGCCAACCATCAGGCCAGCCACCAAGCCAGCGAGTGTGCCCCCCAATATGACTTGCACCCAGGTGGATTCCAACGCCTTTTTATAAACAGCAATCCCTGTAAAAAACCCCATAATGCCCGTAAAAACAATTAAATTAATCACCGGCAATTGTGCTGCCACCGATGTTTGATCTAAATTACCTAACACATCACCAATCATACGGGTGGCCACCGAGGTAAAGCCAATGAGCATAAAAAAGATAAAAACAACACCAAAAATAAAGCCTAAACGCAAACTTCGCTTCAATGACTCGTTCATCAGATTTTCTCCTCTGACAATGCTTCCCCGAGCAGACCCGAAGGGCGGAAGATGAGAACAAGGATCAGGATTGTGAAAGCAATCACGTCTTTGAGCTGAAAGTCCAAGCCTAAAAGCGCTGGGCCTAAAGATTCGAGCAGTCCCAGTACCATGCCACCCAACATTGCACCTGGAATATTGCCAATGCCACCCAAAACAGCAGCTGTAAAAGCTTTAATACCAGGGATGAAACCGACATAGTGGTTAAAAAGGCCATTATGAATGCCCCACATTACACCGGCCGCGCCTGCAAGGGCCCCGCTGATTAGAAAGGTCTTACTGATGACAGAATCAACATCGATGCCCATCAAGGCTGCTGCTTGTTTATTCTCAGCCACCGCCCGCATCGACTTGCCAAGTTTTGTCTTTTTAACAAGCACATACAGCCCAATCATGAGCAAAATTGAAAGGATAAATGAGAACACCCCAGTATAGGTCAACATCACAGTTTTATCGCCGACCGGGATCATCCAGCCCGTACCCCGCCAGAGCAAATCAGGGTTATTGTATTGCCGCCGTTGGGGGCCAAACAGCAATTGGGCAGCGTTCTGTAAAAATATCGATGCACCAATGGCGCTGATGAGGGGGATCAATCTGGGTGCACCGCGTAACGGCCGGTAAGCGATTCGTTCCAACAAATAGCCGAACAGCGCAGAAACACCCGCACCGACGAGAAAGGCCAATAAAAGTGCAAGGACCGGTTGTGCATTAAGGAAGTTAACATCCCCGGCTGCTGAGCCAGGGAGCGCTGTAAAGGCTTCCAATACAAAATAGCCGGCGAAGGTTCCTAACATCATCACCTCGCCGTGTGCGAAATTGATCATAAATAAAATGCCATAAACCAGGGTATAACCAATCGCAATCAGGGCGTACATACCGCCGATGACCAAACCTGAGATGAGAAATCGCAACCAGGTATCCGCCCCAAAAGTCGCTCCGCTGGCTGACACCTGGACGACACGCCATCCCAAATAAACAAGGATAACAATGCCAATTAAAAGACGAAATATCAACCTCGGCGAAAATTTAATGTTTTTGAATTTTTCATTCATATGGATATTGTCCTGTCAAGATCAAAAATGAATGGGGAAGCGCTTTGCACTTCCCCATCCTGTTTGACATTTGATGAACTAAGATCCAAGATCCAGAGTTACCCAAACACCATCCACAACCTGGTAGAATGTTGGGCCAGACGCATTACATTCGCCGATTTCATCGCAAATAACCGCACCCGTCAATCCGACAAAGTTTGTGTTGCGGACAGCATCCACAAGGGCACCGCGGGGAACATAAAGGGTGCCACCCTCAACGAATGCTACTTTCTCAATGGCATCGATCAAGACATTGCCAGTATCAAAGGCTGACCAAGTAAAAGCGCTCAATTCACCAGGAACGGTGGGGTACTCTGCGCCATATTGCTCGTCGAAGGTGGTTTTTTCCTCAGAATCTGGGGGCACCAGGGAAGCTGCAACAGCACCCTCACCGTTTGCGCCCGTTTTATCCGTAAATTCCACTCCATAGGTGCCATCACAACCGAAGAACAAGGCTCCTTCCAGGCCGGCTTGTGACCACTGGTTCATCATCACAATGGCATCAGCTGCATAACCGCCGAAGTAGACTGCCTCAGGCTCGCCTGCAGCCACAGCCGAAAGGGGCGCAACATAGTCCGCCTCGCCGGGGGTGATTGCTTCATAAGCGACAACCTCGCCCCCTAAACTTTCGAACTCAGCCTGGACGACGTCCGCCAAACCCTGTCCATAGGTGCCACCATCGTGCATCACCCCGATCTTCCTGAAACCGAGTTCGTTGAAAAGCAAACTGGCGGCAGCTTTACCTTGATCCGCATCGGTGAAGGCTAATCGATTGAAAACAGATGAACCCTTTGTTGTCAGGTCTGGGTTTGTCGCAGAAGGCGACATCATCGGCAAACCCGCTCTTTCATAAATGGGCATGGCAGCATCCGTTGATCCAGAGAAAATATGCCCAGCAATGGCAACAACGGTCGGATCCGTGACCATCTTGTTCGCTACTGCCGCGCCACCTTCAGGTGAACCGCCGGTGTCCTCTGCAATCAATTCATAGCTCCAACCCTCAAAGCCATCATCCAGGGCAAGGGCTAAGGCAACGGCCTGGCTGATATCGGTGCCAAACATCGAATAGTCTCCTAAGAGGGGCGCACCCATACCGATTTTGATGGTCTCGCCAGCGGGAATCACAGCGCAACCAAATTCATCATCCAAACAAGCTTGCGGTAAGGATTCTTCGGGTTCTTCTGTTTCAGCAACCTCTTCCGTTTCTGGCGCACAAGCACTAAGGACAACAAGTAAAACGAGCAATAAAGCAAAAATGTGTTTCTTGAACTTCATGATTCTTCTCCTATAGCTAATCTCTTATCTCATCAAATCAATCAATTTTATAATTCTATTCAAAGGACCTCCTTGGCTATTTTGCACAGTTACCCAGATAAATATCAAAAAAACCACCCTTCTGGGTGGCTTGGTCTTTTTCTTTGCTTGTGTTTAAGGATTTTCTTCTCTGACCGTTACCATCCCAGAAGGCAGTTGACGCCATGAATAATACATATAAAATGCCCAGAAAATTATAACGATCAGGAAGGTAATAGAGGGAACCATCAACATAATTCCTTGAATTAATTAATGTCTGACAGCAATTATATATTATTTATTTCAAAGCGTATAGTAAAAATCAGTCTGTTAAGTTAATAATTGATTAACAAAAAGAAAATTTCTGGGATTTTTTATAATTATTTCCCTTTAAAGCAAAATCCCGGGCATAAAGATATATGCCCGGGCACCTTTAATGAAGTGAAATGTTTAGTAACGCAAAATCGCAGAAATAGAGCCAGCTTTCTCTAATGACTCATTTTCTTCGACAATTTTGACCTCAGCATTTTTCCGTAAAGCCTCTTGAACAGCCATTTCGACTGCCGAATCGATGCGTTCAAATTGACCGCCACAGAAGGGACATTTTTCAAGAGACTGGGTGGTCAGGTAGCCACAGCCATTACATCGAAAACCTTCCTCTTCAAAGTTTTCTAAAACCAATAAGCTCTTTACACGCCCCTCGTGGATGGCATTTAAGGTGTCAATTAAGCCGATGACACCAATGCCGCCCTTTGCCGCCATCGTGATCGATTTTTCAACCAGATTTTCGTTTGCCTTTTTATGGGCAGCCAAGGCTTCTTGTGTTGCTTGTTCCAGAACTTCTGAAAAATTCGCCGTCATACTCATCGGAAATTCGCCAACCACCAGGGACTGCCATGCTTTAGGAAGCTCATCCTTAAAGCGGGCAACATTTTCCTCTGTACCGCCCAGCATAATCCGCCGAACGTGATGCGCACTAAAAAATTCTGTTGCGTATTCAATCATTTCCTTCGTATTTTGCTCAATAATTTTTTCAACATTCCCGCTGGCGCTTGACCCACCTTTACGCCCAATCATGGCATCACCACCGCCGCGTTTAATTTGTTTTACATCTTCGCCCGTCACCCCTTCCATTTCTACCAATTCCCCTAAATCAAAAGAAAACAAGCGTGCTTTCTCTTTATCAACTAAAATGACACTCCAACCCGTGAAGGTATCTTTCAAGTGCACGATGGGGCGAATGACCGGACGTTGCCCAACATACACCTTATCGGGCACAGATAAGTTAAATTGATGAGCTTGGAAAAAACCTTCCTTTTGGGAAGAAAAAATCACCACACCTTTAGCCGCCCAATCATACTCGAGGTTGATATAGTCCTCAACGGCTTGAACATCCTTAGGGAGGTCAACCGTCTTCATCATGTTTCTGAGCCGAATCTTGGCAGCCTCAGTCGTAACCTTAGTAGGATCCGTGTTTAAATAAACAGTTAAAACCGGACTCTCTGCAGAATAATCCAATAACATTTGCAGATCTTTTTCGGAAAACATCATTGCCTCCATTTATCAGTTGTGGGTTGTTAAGGTGATTCATTGATCGGTAAGATCAATCTTATTAATAATTTTATCTTAAAGTTTGTTAGACTTCAAAAATTTAATTGAGGAATTTATAAAAAAAGCCGCCAAGAAAAGTTTTTCTTGGCGGCTTACTTCTCCATTTAATTTCCTGGACGTTCTCCAAGGATAACCGTAAAGGTCATTTCTTCGCCATCTCGTAAGACAGTTAAATCAATGGGATCACCAGGTTGTTTGTTCAGGAGCATATAACTCAACAACTCGCTAAATTCTAATATCTCTTGTCCATCAACAGCAATGATTAAATCGCCACCAGCATTTAAATTAAACACCTCAGTGGGTTGATTGCCATCTCGAAGCCCTGCCTGATCTGCTGGCCCACCTTGGACAACATCAGCGATATAGGCACCAGTCGCCCGATCGAGATCCAGCAGCTCTGCTTGCGTGAGGGTTAAGGTTTCGTAGCTCGACAAACCAAGATACGGGTACTGGTACTCTTCACCCTGTTTCAGGGTCGGCACAACCAATCTCAAAATATTCGAGGAAACAGCAAAACCAATACCTGTGTTAGCTGGGTTTGTAATTCCGCCACTTGTTTGGATCGCACGATTAATGCCAATTACTTCACCATTCAGATTGAGCAATGGACCCCCAGAGTTGCCAGGGTTGATGTTTGCATCTGTTTGAATCAGGTCTCCCGCTGAAAAGAAAAAGCCCGATTCTGTTTGCCGGATAGAATCTAAGGTTCGACCGCGAGCAGACACAATGCCAACGGTCATGGTGCCTGACAGACCATATGGATTACCAATAGCCACCACCGTTTGACCGACCCGCAACTGGTCTGAATCACCAATTTGCAAAGGGAAAAGTTGATCGGGGTCAACATCTACCTTGATCACAGCAAGATCGGAGTCCAAATCGACGCCAACCACATCGCCATAAACTTTGAGTCCGCTGGGGAAATGAACCTCTACCTCGTCCGCCCCATCGACGACATGGTAATTAGTCACAATGTGACCTTCCTCATCGATCACAAACCCAGACCCTAAACCAGAGCTCGTTTGAGAAAAAACCTGAATAGAAACGACCCCTTTACTCACATTTTCATAGAGCTGAGTTAGGGCATCTTCTAACAATACTTCATCAGGAATGACAATTGTGGTTTGATCCGGCGTCGGAAAAACCCATGTTTCTTCGTTGTCTTCATTTTCAGGGTTTCTGGGGACCGTCGTTTCAATGATTGGCTCTTGTGTGCTATTGCGATTGAAAAAGTCCAGCGCAAGGCTTGGAATTGAGCATGCCATCATCGCCACCATTAAAACGCTAATAACCAACCATAAGCGGTATCTTTTTATCTTCATTTTTAATTTCCTTTCTTATCCATTACTACTTATAATATCTAAAAAAAATTAGATGATTGTTAACAATCTCTATATTTTTTGAATAAACGGTTGAATGAGAGCCCTTTGTGCTTGATTCATCTTTACAAGAAACGGCTATTTTCATATCCCATCATTAATTTGATTGTACAATAAGCAGATTTAGAATTTATAAAGTTTTACCAAAAAATCAAGAGTATAATATAGGAAACCGCTGAGTAAAGCTGGTAAATGCGGTCATGTTCTTGTGTATTGGGCTACCAATATATTAAATAAGACTTTCTCAGGCTTTTGCTTTTTATTACTACCACGATTGAAAAAGCATTAAGCAATGAAGGAGACACCTCAATGACTAAAAAAGGGTTCACGCTCATTTTAAGTTTTCTAATATTCACTTTGCTAATTTCTGGCTGTAAAATGCCAGCTTCAAAAGCACCAACCAGTGAGGCGACGCCAACCATCATCCGACTTCAAACGGATGAACCCGGTCAAAACACACAAATTCCAGTCGGAGAAACGGACACTGGTCAAACCACCCCGCAAACACCCGGGGTTGGCGAAACCACCGTCCCTGCCCAACCGACCAACACACCGGAGCCCACTGAAGTTATTCCTGTACCAACCATAACCCGACCAGCGGAATACACGCTACAAGAGGGTGAATTCCTGTATTGTATTGCCAGGCGCTTTGACGTTGACCCCAACGATCTGCTGAGCGCCAACAATCTGGGTGAAAATGATCTGCTCAGCCCTGGCGACACCATCCAGATCCCCCAAGATAGCGTTTGGGTCGGTGCTGGACGTGTCCGCAACCCCCATCCAACAACGCACACGGTGACTGCTGGTGAAACTGTTTACTCAATTGCCTGTTTTTATGGTGACGTTACACCCGAGGCGATCATTGCGGTCAATCTGTTAGAAGAACCTTATGATCTAACCCCTGGACAGGTCCTCAATATTCCATAACCAAGATGGTGATGATGAAAACCCAATTATAAGTGCCAATCCAAGCTGTGCCGTTGTGAACCACAATCAACGCACAGCTTTTTTTATTCCTCAATGCTTCAGAATTACTGCAGCAATGACGATTAAGGAGTCGAATGCCCTTCATAAACCTTTCTTACGAAAAACAATACACTGGTCATGTTTTTGATGTGGCTAAAGTCCACATACAATTGCCGGATGGGCGCAAAAGATATTACGACTTGGTGCAACATGGGGATTCGGTCTCCATTGTCCCTGTTGATGATGAGGGACGCATCTATTTCGTCAGGCAGCACCGGATCGGTGCCAATAAAACCTTGCTTGAACTTCCCGCTGGCGTCCTGAACGACGATGCCGAGGATCCGTTGACCTGTGCCAAACGTGAAATGCGAGAAGAAATTGGCTTAGATGCAAAGACATTGCAAAGGCTGGGCGGTTTCTACCTGGCACCCGGGTATGCCGATGAATATATGACGGTATTCTTAGCAAAAGGGCTGTTCGAATCCCCCTTGGACCCCGATTCGGATGAATTTTTAGAAATTGAAACCATGCCAATTTCTGAAGCCTACCAGCTTGCCCTGGCGGGTGAGTTTGAAGACGGCAAAACCCTGGCCGCGTTGCTCTTAGCACAACCATTTCTTCAAACAACTTGATAATCTTTGGTGAGGCTCGACTTAAGGTAAAATAATAATGAACCGTGATAGTTTTGAACGAAGAAAGGAATCCAACAAGTTTTTACCCCCAATTCGAAAGAACACAATCTTTCTACCCAAAATTCAGGTTATACTTAACGGTTGGATAAAACCAGAAAATCACTAATAGCAACATCTTACACTGGAAATATCCTCTGTTTTGAAAATTTTTAGCGTCTATTTATCCTAGAAAAAGGAGTATTGCTCATGACACGACAAATGGTAATGACTGATGCCAATGAGGCAACGGCTTGGGTTGCATATCGGCTGAATGAAATCATTGCAATCTACCCAATTACACCCTCTTCACCGATGGGTGAATATGCTGATGCCTGGTCGGCAGAAAAAATCCCCAATATTTGGGGAACAGTTCCTGATGTAACTGAAATGCAAGCTGAAGGTGGTGCTGCTGGTGCCGTCCATGGTGCCTTGCAAGCCGGCGGCCTAACAACAACCTTCACGGCGTCCCAGGGATTGTTGCTAATGATCCCCAATATGTACAAAATTGCTGGTGAACTAACACCGACGGTGTTTAACATCAGTGCTCGCTCCTTGGCAGCACAGGCGCTTTCAATTTTCGGCGATCATTCTGATGTGACGGCTGCTCGAGCAACCGGTTTTGCGATGCTGGCCAGCGGCTCCGTCCAACAAGCCCAGGATATGGCCCTCATTGCTCAAGCATCAACTTTGCGCAGTCGAGTGCCGTTCATGCATTTCTTTGATGGTTTCCGCAATTCACACGAGATCACCAAGATTGAACGCTTGAATGAAGATGATTTGCGTGCCCTCATCGATGATGACTTGATCTTCCAACATCGATCTCGAGCAATGACCCCTGATCGTCCAGTTTTGCGCGGTACAGCACAAAACCCCGATGTCTTCTTCCAGGGTCGTGAGACGGTCAACCCCTACTACGATAAAACCCCTGAAATTGTCCAGGATGTGATGGATCAATTCGCTGAGCAGGTCGGACGACGCTACCATCTGTTTGACTATACTGGTGCACCAGATGCAGACAAAGTAATCGTCCTGATGGCTTCTGGCACCGAAACAGCAGAAGAAACTGCTAAAGCACTCAGCAAAGCGGGTGAAAAAGTGGGTGTGATCTCAGTCCGGCTTTATCGCCCCTTCTCCACAAAACACCTGATGGAAGCCCTTCCGAGCACCACAAAAGTCATCGCAGCCCTTGATCGCACCAAGGAACCCGGTGCCGGTGGTGAACCCCTCTATCTTGATATTGTTAATGCCGTAAAAGAGGGTTTGGAACTGGGCATTGCTCCCTTTGAGACCATGCCTAAAGTCATCGGTGGCCGCTTCGGCTTATCCTCCAAAGAATTTACCCCTGCCATGGTCAAGGGCGTCTTTGATGAAATGAAAAAAGACAATCCCAAGAACCACTTCACTGTCGGCATTTACGATGATGTGACCCATACCAATCTGGATTGGGACCCCTCCTTTGAGATTTTAGGCGAAGACTTCGTTCAGGCAATGTTCTTTGGCCTTGGTGCCGATGGCACCGTAAGCGCCAATAAGAACTCCATCAAAATTATTGGTGAAGAAACAGAAAATTACGCCCAGGGTTACTTCCAATATGACTCGAAGAAATCCGGCGCAGTGACCGTTTCGCACCTGCGCTTCGGCCCCCAACCCATTCGAGCACCCTATCTTATTTCAAATGATGAGGCCAACTTTGTGGCATGCCATCAATTCAGTTTCTTAGAAAAATTTGACATGCTTAAGTTCGCTCGCCCCAATGGGATCTTCTTACTCAACAGCATTTATGGCCGCGATGAGGTCTGGGATCATCTCCCAACCAAGGTTCAAGAAGCGCTCATCAAGAAAAATTTGGACTTTTACATCATTGATGCCTATGATGTCGCTCAAAAAACCAACATGGGGCAACGCATCAACACCATCATGCAGACTTGTTTCTTCGCGATCAGCAAGATCCTTCCCAAGGATCAGGCTATCGAAGAGATTAAGAAATTCATCAAGAAGACATACGGTAAGCGCGGGGACGCCGTTGTAAGGCAGAATTATGCTGCCGTTGACAGCGCCCTTGAAAACATGTACAAAATCGAGATCCCAGAGAAAGTCACCAGTGACATCCCGATGTTGCCACCCGTTCCTGAGGCAGCACCAGAATATGTCCGAGAGGTTCTTGGTAAGATTATTGACCGCCGTGGTGACGATGTCTTGGTGAGTGAGATGCCAACAGACGGCACCTTCCCAACAGGCACCACCCAATGGGAGAAACGCAATGTTGCCCTTGAGATTCCTGTTTGGGAGCCTGACCTGTGCATCCAATGCGGTAAGTGCGCTTTCGTATGCCCGCATGCTGCCATTCGTACCTTAGTCTACGAAAAATCCTATTTGGAAGAAGCACCAGAAACTTTTAAATCCATGGATGCTAAATTCCGCGAATTTCGTGATGGATGGGCTTACACTGTACAAGTAGCACCCGAAGATTGCACCGGATGTAATTTATGTGTTGAAGCCTGCCCGGCCAAGGATAAACAGAACCCCAGCCGGAAGGCGATCAACATGGCACCCCAACCACCTATTCGAGAACAAGAAGCGGAAAATTGGGACTTCTTCACTTCACTTCCCTATCCAGATCGAAAGAGCTTCTCAACAAATTCAGTCAAAAATTCTCAGCTGCTGGAACCCTTATTTGAGTTCTCAGGTGCCTGCCCCGGTTGTGGTGAAACACCTTACATCAAGCTTGCAACCCAGTTATTCGGTGATCGGATGATCATTGCTAATGCAACGGGTTGCTCGTCCATTTATGGCGGTAACCTCCCCACCACACCCTACACCTTCAATGCTGACGGACGCGGCCCAACCTGGTCCAACTCCTTATTTGAAGACAATGCCGAATTTGGTTTGGGTATGCGTTTAACTATCGATAAATTCGTCGATTATGCCAAAGAGTTATTGTCGAAGCTGGCCAGTGACGTCGGCCAAGACCTGGCCAATGAGATTTTAGATGCTAGCCAAAAAACCGAAGAGGAATTAGAAGCACAGCGAAAACGAGTTGAGCTGCTCAAACGAAAACTTGAGACTGTAGACTCACCAGCCGCCCATCACTTACAATCCCTGGCTGATTACCTGGTCCGTAAGAGTGTCTGGATCATCGGTGGTGACGGATGGGCTTACGACATCGGTTACGGTGGTTTGGATCACGTTCTCGCCTCCGGTCGAGACATCAATGTGCTTGTTCTCGACACCGAGGTTTACTCCAACACTGGCGGTCAATCATCCAAGGCTACCCCCCGTGCAGCGGTGGCAAAATTCGCTGCCAATGGTAAAGACCTGCCCAAGAAAGATCTGGGGATGATGGCCATGTCCTACGGTTACGTATATGTGGCTCGCGTTGCTATGGGTGCTAGTGATCGCCAAACCCTGATGGCTTTCCGTGAAGCGGAAGCCTATGAAGGGCCATCTCTAATTATTGCTTACTCTCACTGCATTGCCCACGGCTACGACATGAAGTATGGCCTGAAACAACAGGACTTAGCCGTCAAAGCAGGTCTGTGGCCGCTGTATCGTTACAATCCTGAATTGGGAGCACAAGGTCAGAACCCGCTTTCGGTCGACTCTAAAGCGCCATCTGTATCGGTTGAGGAATATGCTTACAATGAAACACGTTACCGAATGCTGCTGCAAAGCAACGAGGAACGTGCTGAATTGCTGATGGCAAAAGCAAAACAAGATGCAGCCAGCCGTTGGAACCTATACCAACAAATGGCAGATATGCATTACAGCGAGCCCGAATCAGAACCAGAAGAGTAATAAGCTTTTGGATTCAGAAATTTAGACCAGCAAAGTCAATGGTGATGGACACTGGTTCATCACCATTGATAATTTATAAAAAAACGTTTTCATAACAAAATTGGAGGAAAAATGATTGATCTAAAAACCAAGTATCTAGGCCTGAGCTTGAAAAATCCTCTCGTCGCATCCGCCTCAGCCCTTTCTAAAAAAACATCCAAGGTAAAAGAAATGGAAGACGCAGGCATCAGCGCAGTGGTGATGTATTCCCTATTTGAAGAACAAATCACCCATGACAGCCAGGCTTTCAATTATTTTATGGAAAGAGGCACAGATCGGTTTGCGGAGTCATTGGATTATTTCCCTGATCTTGATCGTTATAATGTTGGACCAGATGATTACCTGGAGCAGATTCGCAAAAATAAAGAAGCTGTTGATATCCCGATCATCGGTAGTTTGAATGGTGTGTCGAACTCAGGCTGGATTGAATATGCCAATAAAATTGAAGAGGCCGGTGCTGATGCACTGGAATTGAACACCTACTACATCCCCACTAATCTCTCCCTCACTGCTGAGCAGTTGGAAGATAACTACCTTGAATTGGTTAGAATTGTGTGCGCGAATGTCAATATTCCCGTTGCTGTTAAATTAAGCCCCTACTTCACAGCTCTGCCCAATTTAATCTCACTCTTCGTCGGTGCTGGTGCTGAAGGTGTTGTGCTCTTCAACCGCTTCGTCCAACCCGATCTGGATATTGAGAACCTAGAAGTGGACAGCACCCTGCATCTTTCAACCTCTGCCGAATTGCTCCTGCCCTTGCGCTGGATGGCGCTGCTTTATGGCCGGGTTGATTCTGATTTAGCCCTTACATCCGGCGTGCACACAGGCGTGGACCTGGTCAAATCCGTTATGGCGGGTGCCAACGTTGCCATGGTGGCTTCAGAATTTGTCGCCAATGGCGTTGGGCGCGCTGAAGCGATGCTCACCGAGATGTCCGAATGGATGACAGCGTATGAGTATGATTCCGTTGAAAAGATGCGGGGCAGCTTAAGTCAGAAACATGTTGATAACCCTGCTGCTTTTGAACGAGCAAATTATATGAAAGCCCTCCAGTCTTACGATAAAAAAATCTACTAAATTTTCATTGGGCGGGGTCTATTTGGACCCCGCCCAACCAATTTCTCACGCCTTAGCCAATAATTAAATACCTGGTGATAGCAACAGTCTGGCTGTGTATGCATTAAACCTAACCATTCTTCAGAGGATGTTCCAAAATTAAAGGGACAGCCCTTAATCCAAATGACTCATTAAAGCCCGATTTAAGGTGAATAGGTGGATTTCTAGGAATCTTACACACCTGATGCACCTTAAGGGCGTTTCTATCGAATTCATATCAAGCCCTTCGCACAAGTCAGATTCAATTTCTCATTTCCTGAATCAGATTTTCACTTATAATTCAGTTAGGTAAAGCAAAATGACAGCTGTTGATGAAATCAAAGCCAGACTAGATATCGTGGATATCGTCTCTGAGACGGTGAACTTACGCCATTCAGGGAAAAATTACACCGGGTTTTGCCCCTTCCACGCCAACACCAAAACACCGGCCTTCGTTGTCTTCCCAGACACCCAAACCTGGCGTTGTTTTGGGCAGTGCAATGAAGGTGGGGATATCTTCAGCTTTGTAATGAAGAAAGAAGGCTGGGACTTCCCAGAAGCCTTGCGCCGTTTAGCTGAACGCGCTGGTGTTACCCTGCAAGAATTTACACCAGAACAACAAGAACAGGTGGAAGAAAATGAACACCTGCGCGAAGTGCTGAGCATGGCGGTGACTTTCTTCCAACACCAACTACGGAATACTGAGTCTGGAAAGATCGCTTTAGAATATCTCTATCGTCGCAAGCTATCGGACGAGACCATCGATCAGTTTGCCTTAGGCTATGCCCCTGATTCTTGGGATTCCCTCTCCAATTACCTCAAATCACGAAACATCTCAGAGGCAGATCAACTGAATGCAGGGTTGGTCTCCGAACGGGATAATGGCGGCGTGTACGACCGCTTCCGCCACCGCCTGGTCATTCCAATCCGGGACGCACGCGGTCGGATGGCAGGCTTTGGCGGACGGGTGCTGCGCTCAGAGGACGTGCCAAAATACCTCAATTCACCGACAACCCCCCTCTTTGATAAAAGCAAGCTCCTTTACGGCCTGGACATGGCCCATAGGGACATTCGAACACAGGATAAGGTGGTCATTGTTGAGGGATATATGGATGTTATTGGACCCTATCAGGCGGGCTTTAAGAACTGCGTTTCCCCGATGGGGACTGCCCTCACGGAAGACCAGTTCCGGCTGATCAAACGTTACTCCCGCAAGATTGTGCTGGCACTAGACCCCGATGCGGCCGGTCAGAAAGCCACCCTGAGAGGTCTACAAACAGCCCGCCAAGCCCTGGAAAGAGAAGGCGACGTCGTTTTTGATGCCCGTGGGCTCATGCGGATTGAGGGTAGGCTAAGTGCGGATATTCGCGTCACCACCTTACCAGAAGGCAAGGACCCTGACGAAATTGCCTTAGAATTCCCGGACCAGTGGGCAGCGCTGATCGAAAACGCAAAACCCGTGGTCATCCATGTGATGGAAACCCTGGCGGACAGGGCTGATATTGACGACCCAAAAGCCAAGGAGGAAATTGCCGATCAGGTCCTACCCTTAATTGAGGATATTAAAGGGAGTGTTGAGCGAGAGGCATATCGTCAACGGTTGGCAAGGTTGTTAAAGGTCGACGAGCGTGCCCTGGTGAGGCGAACCGCTGGCGGTTCACCTCGTTGGCGCAAGACCTATCACCCTCGGCCAGAAGTCCCCCACGAACCGATCACCTCCGTCGACAGCTCCCACCGCAAGCTCGAAGAGACCTGCATCAAAGCCCTCATCGCTGATCCGACCCTGATTCACTTTGTCGATCGCACCTTCCGGCATCACGAATTAGCTTGCCTCCATGCAGAAGATTTTTCGCACACCGATTTTCGTGAAATCTTCAAATTAGTGAAAGAATCACTCGACCAGGACCTCGAACAACCCTTGAATTTCGTTCATCAAAGGATCCCTGAGGCTTTGGTGGAAACACTTCTTGAAAATGCCATTCAGGACCCTTATCCCGACTGGAGAATTCAACCAAAAGCGCCAAAACTGGAATTTCTCATCAATATGTTCATCCGATTAAGACGCATCCGCATTGATGAAAGCCTTGAGCAACTTGTTTTCCTGCAGACACAGCAAAACCAGGAGGAGCAAGAAACGCCTATTGATTATTACAAACTCGCTCAGGAATATGCCAGGATGCGCGGAAAATTAGATCAAGCTTTAAAAGAATCATTCAATACCGGGAAAAATCCCTTAGGATGATGCCAGCATATGTGTCCTAAATCGATATCTGTCCTTTCTCTGGAACACCTATTTGATCAAGTTGAAGCTGTCTGATGATGACTGAAAGTCGTTCAGAACAAGACCGAGGGCAAACACGGGAAACCCAAATCAAAGGTCCAAACACCACAAACGCCCAACCCTCTTCAATCCATGCCCTCACTACAAATATCGAGGATCCCGTTCGATTATATTTGCGCGAAATAAGCAGAACAAAGCTTCTCGATACTGACCAGGAATTTTGGCTCTCAAGCAGGCTAAAAGCGCAATACCTCATCGACAAAAGCCTTCAGGCTATGCAAAATCCAGAAACGGATCGAAACCAAAGGCTCATGGCGTCCATTGTGGACCAAATGCTATCCACTTATTCAAACCTTCAAACCATCAAGGTGGAGGAAAGCATCGTTTTGCCTGATTTTGTCCTGACGCTAAGCGAAGCCAGAGCACTGCGACAAACCTGGCAAATCCAACAACCTTCATACCTGCGAGCTTTTTTCGATGAAGCCTATTGGCAGCAGCAGGACAAAAATCGACGTGCAGTCAGGACGATTTTCAGGATGTACCTGTGCTTTTACTTGCTACCAGAAGAATTATCTGAGTTGTTGTTAACAAGGCTGGAAAACGATCCTGCCTTACCAGAATCAGATTTCTATGTTAATCACTTGCCCAACCCACAAGCTTTGCAAGCAAATTTTTCCGCGATCGAAACCTTGACCCAAGAAGCACACCAAACCCTCGTTCAAGCCAACCTCCGCTTATCGGTGAGTTTTGCTAAAGGCTATTTAAATCGAGGCATTGCCTTCTTAGACCTGATCCAAGAAGGAAATATGGGGCTTTTGCGTGCCATTAAGAAATTCGACCCAACCCTAGGGTATCGATTTAGCACCTATGCGTCCTGGTGGATCCGTCAATCGATCAGCCGCTACATCGCAGAAAACAGCCGCACCATCCGCATCCCTGTGCATGTATATGAATCCATCACCAAGATAAGGCGCATCCAACGGGCGCTTATTCAAAGTCTTGGGCGTGAACCAACCCTGGAAGAAGTTGCCCTGGAATCCGATTTTATCGACAGCGGCGATGCTGCTGCGATTAAAGAAGTTCTGCCGTCAGGGGACCCACTCGAGCCCCATCTTGTGTCTGCATGGGAGGAAGCCACTGAAAAAATATATAATTTCCTCCAAATTGCCGAGGAACCCATTTCGTTGGAGCTGCCAATTGGCGATGAGGAGGATAGCTTTCTCGGCGATTTTATCGAAGACCAAGGAGCAGCCGCCCCAATGGATGAGACCACCAGGGAATTACTTCGCCAACAAGTGCGCAATGCATTGGACTTATTATCCGAAAGGGAACGCCAGGTGTTGGAGCTCCGTTTTGGACTGATCGATAACAAAGATCACACCCTTGAGGAAGTGAGCCAATATTTTGATGTCACCCGGGAGCGCATCCGTCAAATTGAAGCCAAAGCCCTAAGAAAGCTTCGCCATCCCAGAACCAGCGGAAATTTGCGTGAATTTTTAACTTAGTCAGTTGCCTCAAGGAAAATTTCCCTGAGGCTCATCGTCAGCCAAATTAAGGGCACAAGCGGCTGAAAGGAAGTTGAATTGGATAAAAAAGCACCATTATATGAGCGTATTTATGCCTTGGTAAGGCTGATTCCACCCGGCAAAGTGACCACCTATGGCAGAATTGCCGAACTGGTAGGCGGATGCAGCGCCCGGATGGTGGGCTATGCCATGGCTGCCCTCAAACGCGGTGGGGCACCAGATGTGCCCTGGCAGCGCGTGATCAACACAAAGGGGCAAATTAGTGTCCATGGCGATGGCATCGGCAACGCCATGCAGCGCATCATTTTAGAGGAAGAAGGCGTCGAATTTGATGCCAATGATCGAACTGACTTCGAACGGTTTGGTTGGCATGGTCCAGAAGAACCTTATTAACCGCCTGTACAATATGACTTATCCCTTTCATAGGGTTAATCGCAATTTTCTATTGGTTTTCTTTTTTTAGTTTTCTGACTGGAGTTTTTCAATGGCATTGATTATAAAACCCTTAATGCAAATCATTTTATATGTCAAGGACATGGGGAGTGAGGTCCATTTCTATCATGATGTCCTTGGGTTGCCAATCCGGTATCCCGCTGGTTTAGCTGATTATGCCAGCCAAATGTGGGTGGAATTAGAGACGGGGGATTGCACCTTAGCCCTGCACGGCGGCGAGCATGTAAAGCCCGACACCAAGCATGAGATTGTGTTCGAGGTCGAGGATGTGGAAACCGCCAGGCAAGCAATCGTTGCAGCAGGGATCGAAATGTCACCAACCCGGATCCTTGAAGATGGCGCGCCGATTGCAGAAGGCATTGACCCTGCCGGCCATCGCTTTGCCATTCGCACTTCAGCGTAACTGTCATGTCAGGACGTCAATACAAAGAAAAATCCTTTGCACAAACCTACCACGAGCTGATTTGCCGGGAAGACTATCAGCATAACCTGCTGGGCGCAATTCAAGCAATTACCCCAATAAACGACCTGGATATCCTTGAATTAGGTGCCGGGACGGGACGGGTAACCCGCCTGATTGCCCCCCTTGCAAAGAGCATCGTTGCCACCGATCTATCCTATTCGATGCTCAAAGTGGCGAAGGGATTTCTGAAAGACCTTGATCCACCCAATTGGCGCATCATCATGGCAGATCATCTAGCCCTGCCGCTTAAAAATGATGCGGTAGATCTGGCTATTTCAGGCTGGAGTTTTTACCGCGTCGCGACTGGATCGGAAAAGAACTGGCAAACATCCGTCAATGATGCCTTGTCTCGCATTGCACAGATGTTGCGTCCGGGCGGCATCATCATCCTCATTGAGTCCCTCGGCACGGGTTATGATCAACCCCATCCACCGGTGGACGTTGCCGATTACCTGGCGTACCTGGATGACCTTGGCTTCGATTTAAGCTGGATTCGAACAGATTATTGTTTTCAAAGCCTTGAAGAAGCCAAAGCCCTTACCAGTTTCTTCTGGGAGGATGGCACATTTCCCTTTCGGGAAACGGAAGAAGGCGTGATCTTACCCGAATGCACCGGCTTATGGTGGAAAAAGGTTTAATTGTAATTTTTTGTAGGGCGGCTTGGGGTTTTCAAACCGCCGATTATTTTTATTCATTCTATTGAATCGTCGGGGTCAAATTCGGACCCCGACCTACAAATATTAATCGATCATCCCATAACGCCGCAATGCTGTCTCAAGGATCATATTGACCAATGTGGGGTGGTCTACACCCTCTGCCGCGGCTTCAATGACGATATCCGAGATGCCCGGTGATAACCCAGGCAGGGGGTTAATCTCCAAAATGTATGGTTTCCAACTATCATTTGCGTCCAACCGAAAATCAACCCGGGCAACATCCAATGCTCCGGTGACGCGGAACACCGCTGCTGCAAGCCAATTGAGCTCATCGACCATGTCATCATCCAAAGGGGCTGGGCAAAGATAAGTCAACTGGTCAGCCAGGGCAGTCTTTAATCGATTGGCATAAACCGCATCCGTTTCCAAATACGGTGATAAATCCACTTCCATTGGGGGGAAGAAGCGCAAACCCGCTTGAATGCGCGGGAGATCCTCATTGTAAGGCAGGCGGCGAGCAACCGGACCAACCAGGTTGCCGACCATCCCCACGGTCACCTCACGCCCCTCAATAAAGGTCTCAACCAAAGCTGCTTGCTTGTAGCGCTGGATGATCTGACGCACCCGTTCACGCAGCTCTTCTTCATTGTTGACAATCGATTGGGCGGTCACACCCATCCCAGTGCCCTCTCGGCTGGGTTTCACAAACAGTGGAAACGCCATTTTTTCATCCAGGGGTTCATCATCGCGCTCAAAGGTCTGAAAATCCGGTGTCGGCAGATCGTGGTAAGTCAGCACACGTTTGGTCATGGGCTTGTCTAATCCCAAGGCAAGACATAACACTTTAGAACCCGTGTAGGGAATTTGCAATTTCTCTAAAATAGCCGGCACCTGCGCCTCACGGGCATCGCCAAAATGACTCTCACAGATATTAAAACAAATATCGGGTTTAAAAGCACGGACGCTATCGATAATGCTGATGTCACCCTCTAAAAATTCACAGACATGCCCCCCTGAGTGAATCGCTTCCAGCAAAGCCTGGATGGTTTTTTCGCTGTCAAGATCGTCCCATTGGTCCGGGGGCATTCCATCCCAATGGGGCGCTTTTGATTTCAAATTTGCCAACAAAGCAACTTTAAATTTTTTCATTGATCAACAAAACTCCTGAATGGAAAATGTTCTTATTAAAATTATAGTCTTTTTATGTAAAGATATGATTATGAGAGTGTTGAAAAACGGGCGAATTTTCAAAACCCTCTAATTATTACAATATTATTTTATATTAAGTGAAATTAATAAAAATAAACTGTAGGGGCGATGCATGCATCGCCCTTACGATTAGAACAATAGGTGATAAATATTAATTATCAACACCCTCGATTATGGAATGAAAAATTCTGAAAGCCTGATGGATTTAATAGCAGGAACGGCACAATGTATTTACGAATCGAAGACAAGCCCTGTCCCAACAGTGATATCAGGGAAGATGAGTCTCTGATTGATGAGAATGAGCACAGAACATCGTCCAGTCTTTTTGGGAAACCGTCAAAAGTAAGGGCACTGCGCAATGTGTCGAGGAATCGAAGACAGGCCGTGCCCCTAGGGGGATCATTTTAGATCGAAAAAATTGTAGGTCTCCTTGCAAAGCTGACAGATATTCTTTTTACGCCTCCACTTCCAGGGCTGTTGCACGCACCAAGCGCTCTTCCTCCGCTCGAGCCACCCGCATCGCTTCGTTTTCATCCACCCGGGAGAGTAAGAACCCACCGATGATGAAAAACACAATCAAGGACACAATCGAAAGTCGACTGCCGCCCATCAGGACGCTGACCAGGCCAAACAAGAAGGGGCCAAAACTCCCCGCAACCTTCTCACTGACGCTGAAGAAGCTGTAAAACTCCGCCGATTGACTCTTGGGCAACATCCGACTGAACAGCGATCGAGACAGCGCCTGGCTGCCGCCCTGAACCGTGGCGACCGCAAAGCCCAGGAGCCAAAAATGGATTTCCCGCACCATGAAGTACCCACCAATGGCAATGGCACTGTAGATCCCCAGGCTGATCAGGATTGATTTCTTGGTGCCAATCTTCTTACCCAACCATCCAAACAAGAACGAGAAGGGGATCCCCACAAATTGCACCATCAACAGGGTACCAATGGTAGTCGTGGAACTGAAATTAAGCTCGGTGCCGTAAATGGTGGCCATGGTGATGATGGTGCCAATGCCGTTGTTGTATAACCAGAAGGCAATAATGAATTTAAAAAGTTCTTTGTATTGGCGAATTTTGCCAAAGGTTCGTGCAAGGCGACTGAAACTGGCTTGTACCGGGTTGAAGTTCTCCTCACCCTTGAGAATACGACGCACAGGCTCCTTAACCCAGCGCCAGAGGGGGATGGTGAACACAAACCACCAGACAGCCACCATCAAAAAGCTGATGCGACTCATCAAGGCGGTCATTTCTTCAGGCGCAAATAGTATCATCGCCAGGTTGACCGCCAACAAGATCCCGCCACCTAGGTAACCAAAGGCAAAGCCCTTCGAAGAAAGCTGGTCGCGTTCATCTTCCTCGGCGATATGGGGTAATAAGGAATCATAAAACACATTCGCACCTGAAAAGCCCACATTGCCCAAAATATAGAAGATGGAGGCCATCAACCAATTGCCCTCTCGAACCAGGAACAAGAGGGCTGCCCCGGTGATCCCCAGCAGGGCAAAGCGCGTCAGGAATTTCTTCTTGGCGCCGCTGAAGTCCGCCATGGCACCCAGAACCGGCCCCAAAAAGGCAACAATCAGCAGGGCGATGGTAGAGGTATAGCCCCAGTAGGCCGTGCGGATGTTGGAAGGCAGGTTGGCTGCAGCGACACTGGAATAATAAACGGGGAGGACGGCCGCGGTGATGGTGGTCACAAAGGCGGAATTCGCCCAGTCGTACATCACCCATGCCCATTGGGCGCGCTTTTTCTCTTTAGGGTCCATTAAATGCTCCTTGAATAATGAATCAATAAGTCAATTATAAAACGAATTTATTTTTTATACTTGGATTCAAAGTTCTAGAAGCAAATTTACTCAATATGAATTTAAATTAAAACTTAGATTCAACTCGTAAGTGCAACAAAGCTGGTGGTAGAAAGGGTAAGCTAGAGTAAAATAAGGCCCCTTTTCACCATCAGAGTTGAAGGAGCATTTATGAGTTATTCACAGCTTACCCAAATACAAAGATACCAGATTTATGTGCTTAAGAAAACGGGATGTAATCAAACCCAAATAGCAGAAAACGTAGGAGTTGATAAATCCACAATCAGCCGAGAATTGCAACGAAACAAAGGGCAGAGAGGTTATCGACCAAAACAAGCTCAATGAAAAGTAGAAGAGCGTCGCAACAAAGCACATTGTAGGATCACTCACGGACAATGGACTCTTGTAGAAGGACTGGTGAATCTAAAATAGAGTCCGGAGGAAATATCGGGCTGGCTCCAAAAATATTTCAAGATCCACATTAGCCATGAATGGATTTACCAATATATCTGGAAGGATAAAAGGCAAGGCGGTGAGCTCTATGAGCATTTGCGCTGCCAGAAAAGTACCGAAAACGCAATCAAACGGACAAAAATCGAGGCAAAATACCGAATTAGACTAGCATAGAGGAGCGCCCAGCGATTGTAGATACTCGAGAACGCCTTGGTGATTGGGAAGGCGATACGATTGTTGGCAAAGGGAAACAAAGTGCCATTGTAACCCTGGTGGATAGAAAGAGCCGATTGCTGAAAATGGGATTGGTTGCTCGACGAACAAAAGACGCTTTTAAAGAAATGGTGATTGATTTATTGAAGGGTTATCCTGTACATACCATCACCTTCGATAATGGTAAGAAATTTACCGAACATGAAGAAATCGCTCAAGCATTAGAGGCAGACTTCTACTTTGCTAGAGAATAGGACTCTTTAACTTTGCCTTGACAGATTAAAAATGCCTTGACGGGAAATTAAATCGGGTTTATAAATGTTTATGAATACATCGCTGTTATCATTGAAGTCTGGAATGCATGGGGCATCCTCGTAATTACACAAAAAATCGTGATGGGGCTGTCGAATACGAAAATCAATAATATTAATGGGTTCGCTGAAAAAATGCACTTTAAAAACCAAACTCATGATTCTTAAAAGGAACAACATCGAAATATTCCGGATAGCTTCCAAAAAAGATGATAAAAATGGTGCTGATTGAGTCCCTTTTCTCCTCGTCTCAGTACTTTTTCGATGTTTTGGGTTGTTTTCATCACTCTGTAACGCTTAATCCTACGGATAGTACTCATCATCGCCTATCCAATGACCATACAAGTGACTCTAAACTGACCCCTGACAGGCAATTTGTTAGCTGGGAAGGGATGCTTAACCTGCCGAACAGTAGTCTCCACACCAGCACGAAAGTTGCGACCATCTTCCAAGTAAATTTAACTTCGTCTACGCCATTGTGCCACACTAGCCTTGGATTGTATAAAGCGCAGATGTTTGCGAGGATCTTGCTTCCCTGGCTTTGCTGGACAGGCTTGTGAATATGGACAGACCTGACAATAATTTTCTTCAAAATGAGCCACAAAAACAAATTTTTTAAATTGCTGAGGCGAATCTTCATATTTTGTTCCTTCAGACAGGTGATGTAAGTAGGTTTTCCTTCTTCAGTTTGCTTGATCACAAAATCTAATAAGTGCAGCTTCTCTGGGCTGTATTTACACCCTCTTATTGTCGTTTGCGCACTCAATGCCTTTAGAACATATTCAAGCAAGTATTAGTTTTTGTTTCAGTGGATTAAATCAATGTATCTAAGAAAGGTATACTGTGAAAAAACAAACTCGATTGTCTCTACTCCTTGGATTTTGTTTTATCTTTTTCATAATAACGGCTTGTGTAATTAAAGCAATACCAACTAGATTGCCTGTCAATCCCACCAAAGAACCAACATCAAAGCCAGTACCTGTCACCCCCACAGGTCAACTTGAATTGAGTCTTTCTGGGATGTGGAGGGTGAATGAAATTTCTTTCGATCAAACCATCAAACGGACTTTTATCGTAGAAATTGAACACGAAGGAAAAGAGCTTCATATTTTGAAAGATGGAAAGGAGGTTGTTAGCTGCACAGTGAATGGCGAAAAATTGGACTGCACAAATTGGGAAGCTTATGGATTTAATACCATTTATATAGACAATCCCACAAGTATGTATTCGGAACTCCCGTTGGTGGAGTCAGTCAATAAACTAGATTTCATGAAATTGGATGAATAATCATCTCTAAGATGAAAACATTTATGATATCAAAAGAAAGGACAAATAGGTCATGACCAGCAAAAAAAAGACAAAATTATGGAATAAAATCATTATATTAATAATTGCTGCCTTAGTCATTTTCACTTTCACATCTCAGGAAAGTGGCTTTGCAGCAAGACTGTATATCGAAGGTATGCAAGAAAATTCATCCGACCAACTCCAAGGAGAGCAGGGTAGGATTAAACGGGTTAAAGCTACCCTGGATGAGATCATCCTAGAAACGCATATTGAGGATTTATCTTTGTTTGAAAGGGATGTGGATGGTCTTGTGTTCACGCAACTCTCTTTGCCATACAGCGGTATAACTGAAGAAATTGGCAAACCAGAGTTGCCGAGTTTTGGCCAATTCTTTGCTGTTCCGAACGGAGCTCAGATGAAGGTAGAAGTATTAGAAGTGGAGTATGAAACCATCCCAGATGTGCTAGTTTACCCGACACAGGAACCTCTACCTGATTGTGCTCCATTGGATGAGAACGGACAGGATGCTCGCCCATTTGCGTTTGACAGAGATTTTTATGCGCTGGAGGGTGATTACCCTAATCAGGTCATAACAGTCGACCCTGTCACAAGCATCCGAGGCGTTCATGCATCCGTTGCCCATTTCTATCCCGTGAAGTATAATCCAGGACTCAAGGAACTCACCGTATATTCATACATCAAAGTACGAATTTCTTTTACTGGCGGAAGCCGGAGCATTGGCGACCTTTCTAAGAGAGCTAAAGCTTTCGAAGGCATTTATGGCAACCTATTGATTAATTATGACAGCCTAGAACAGGTGGATTACGAAGCCATTAATGCGGAAAATCAGGGTGAAAGTGGTGTGCAATTTCTGATTATTACCGTCCCGGAATTTGAGACAGCAGCTAATTTGTTGGCGGCACATCGCCAAGCTCAGGGTATTACCACTGCGGTGGTAACAACAGATGTAACTGGCAGTAATTCAACTGAAATTCAAGCTTATATCCAGGATGCATATGACACTTGGGATGTGCCTTTGGAGTATGTATTGCTGTTGGGAGATGCGGAACATATACCTACCAATTACATCACAGGGCACCCCTACCACGATAACGAACTGATTGGCACCGATTTGTATTATGCCACGGTTGATGGCACAGATTATGATGCTGATATCCTTTTAGGGCGCATCTCTGTAGATAGTTCAACTCAGGCAACCGATCGCATCAACCGCATCATTAATTACCCCGCAGCAGGTACGCACTATGACAAAATTGCCTTGGCTTCCTTTTTCCAAGATTATAATGATTACGACGGTTACGAAGACCGTCGCTTTGTCTTAACCTCTGAGGAGATCAGAGATTATTTACTCACACAGAGCTATGATGTGCAGCGAATATACAATACAGACAACGATGTGACCCCGACCAACTGGTCTACAACATATGGCGATGGAAGTCCAATCCCGTCTGAATTATTACGCTCAAACGGTTTTGCCTGGGATGGAGATGCAGCTGATATTACCAGTACGGTCAATGATGGTGTGCTCATCCTGCAGCATCGAGATCATGGGGCAAGATGGGGGTGGGGTGATCCCTATTATACTGATTCGAATGTCAACGCCTTAACCAATGGTGATAAGCAGCCAGTTGTGTTCAGTATGAACTGTCAGACTGGATGGTTTGATAACGAAACCGATGAAAATTCTGGTACTACTGCTTCAACTTCCATTTTCAGTGAAGCCTGGGAAAGAAATCCAAATGGCGGAGCGGTGGGAATTGTTGCCGCTACACGGGTATCCTACAGTGGCTATAACGATTACTTAACTTTAGGGATGTACGATGCAATCTGGCCCAATTTTCTACCTTACAATAACACCAGCTTCGATCGACCAGAATATCGTTTGAGTGCTGTTCTCAATTACGGTAAACTGGCTATGCGAACGCTTTGGTCTGGCTCAAGTACATATAATTTAATCGAAACAGAGATGTTCCATTATTTTGGAGACCCGACCATGTACCTAGGTGAATTTGGTCCATCTCAACCTGGTATATACACTTATCTGCCTTTAATTATGAATTCTTCTGTGCCTTGCTCTCCTCCACCAACACTCATCAGCCCTGCCAACGAAAGCACTCTGGACACATTAATACCTGTCTTCCAATGGGAAAATGGGGATGTTCCAGATGCAATATCATTTCGTATGCAAATTGCAAGAGACATTGATTTTACAGAAATCGTCCGTAGTCTTTGGAGTAGTGGGACACCAGGAATTCATGAATTCCAATTTCCAAGCAATCTAGATCCTTCTACAACATATTATTGGCGAGCTTGGCTTGACTGTTACCATTCACAAAGTCCATATTCAGAAGTATGGTCCTTTACGACTGGATCGGATGGAACCATCTTACCAGCCCCCAATCTCTTGTCACCTGCTAATAACAGTTTGATTTCTGATGTTCCAATTACAATAGAATGGTCACCCGTAACTGGTGCAGATTATTACAATCTTTGGTGGCATGAAGTTGGGTCTACTACCTACTTTTGGCAAAAAATAACAACTGCACAAACTGAATTACATGCAAGCGATGGTGTAACTATTGAATGGTGGATAAGTGCTGTAAATAATTATGCTGTAGGATCAAATTCTGAAATATGGCAATTTACAACAAATCTTAATTCTACATCGGGTGAAGACACGAATTCAGACGATAATGTATTCATACAGGGATTAGAATCCATAGACTTATTTATTAACAAAAATGATTAGCCTTTTTGATTTTTGAACAATTAAATCAAAAATTTCTACTTGGTTTGTGGATAAAATGAATTTTAACCCAGAAATATAAATTTTGATTGTTATTTGATTTTTAATCGATCAAATTTGAGCCTATTTAGGTGGGTTGTTTTCTCTAGAAAGATGAACAACCCACCTACTATCATTTTCCAGATTAATGATTTTCTTTTAATTTTTAATAAATTTTCCACAGTCTTCCTCCTCGGCGGGTATAATAACTGTTTGCGCATTTCACAGATGTTTTAAATAAAACATTTGTGCTATAATACAACGAATGAGCGAACAAATGATGATGATGGCACATGAAAACTTACGCGTGGTGGGGGCACGCGAACACAACTTAAAAAATATCACCGTTGAGATCCCCCGCGATAAGCTGGTGGTGATCACCGGCCTGTCTGGCTCCGGCAAGAGCTCCCTGGCCTTCGATACGATCTTTGCCGAGGGGCAGCGGCGTTACGTCGAGTCTCTCTCAGCTTACGCCCGGCAATTCTTAGGGCAGATGAACAAACCAGATGTCGACACCATCGAAGGGCTCTCCCCGGCGGTCTCCATTGATCAAAAAGCGACCTCCCACAACCCCCGTTCGACGGTGGGCACGGTGACGGAGGTCTACGACTACCTGCGCCTGCTGTATGCGCGGGTCGGCATTCCCCACTGCCCGATCTGCGGCCGGGTTGTGCAGCAACAATCCGCCCAGGAGATCGTCGAAGATATCGAGCAGCTCCCCGAGGACAGTCGGGTGCAGATCCTCTCCCCCTTGGTGCGGGAGCGTAAGGGCACCTACCAGGCTGTGTTTGAAGAAATCCGTAAAGCGGGTTTCCTCAGGGTGCGCGTAGATGGCCATACTCATACCCTCGATGAAGAATTCGCGCTCGACCGCTATAAAAAGCACACCATCGAAGCGGTGGTCGATCGCCTCATCCTGCGCCAGCCTGAAGACGAAGCAGAACGCAAAGCTGCCCGATCCCGCCTGACGGATTCCGTCGAGACCGCCCTCAAGTTTGGGGACGGCTATGTGACCGTCCAGATACTTTCCGATGAGGACCCCCGGGACATCCAATTTTCTGAGCATTTAGCCTGCCCTGAGCACGGCAGCATCATCACCGAGATCGAACCGCGCACCTTTTCCTTCAATACCCCCCACGGCGCTTGCCCCACCTGCCAGGGACTCGGCAGCCGGCAGGAGATTGACCCTGACCTGTTGATCCCCGACCGCTCCATCTCCCTGATCAACGGCGCCATCCAGGATCAAGCGTGGGAAGGGCCCAAAGAGGACGGCGGTTATTACTGGCAGATGCTGGAAGCTGTCGCCCAAAAATACAAGATCGACCTGGAAGCACCGGTTGAGACGCTGACAGAAGCACAACTCGATAAAATCTTCTATGGCACCGGCGGTAAAGAATTGAAGGTCGAGTTCACCAGCCGCAACGGTCGCAAAAGCACGTTCAAGGCGTCCTTTGAGGGCGTGATCAACAACCTTGAGCGACGTTACCGCGAAACCAATTCCGAATACGTGCGCAATAAAATATCCAATTTCATGAGCGATCGCCCCTGCCCAACCTGCGGTGGATTACGTTTAAGAAAAGAAGCCTTGGCGGTGACCATCGACGATAAAAACATCATTGAGGTCTCCAGTTGGCCCGTCAGAAAGCTGCTCACCTGGATTGATGACCTGGCGGGTGAGGAGTCCCTTTTCACCCAGCGAGAAGCCCTCATTGCTGAGCGTGTGCTGCGGGAGATCAAAGACCGTTTGGGTTTCCTGGTTAATGTGGGACTGGATTACCTAACCCTGCAGCGCTCTGCCGGTTCTCTTTCAGGCGGCGAAGCGCAACGCATCCGCTTAGCCACGCAAATTGGCTCTCGCTTGATGGGGGTCCTGTACGTCTTGGATGAACCCTCCATCGGCTTACATCCACGGGACAACGACCGCTTATTGGTTACACTGGAAAGCATGCGCGACCTGGGCAACACGGTGCTGGTGGTCGAACACGATGAGGATACCATGCGCCGCGCCGACTGGATTGTCGACCTGGGGCCGGGCGCAGGGGATCACGGCGGTGAAATTGTCGCTGAAGGCCCCCCTGAGGCGATCATCGACCATCCCACCTCACTGACCGGGGCCTACCTTTCTGGCCGGATGTACGTCCCCATGCCCGATAAACGCCGTAATGGCAGCGGTCAACACCTGATTTTAAAGGGGGCGCAACTCAATAACCTCAAAAACGTCACCATGGACCTACCCTTGGGGAAATTCATCTGCATGACTGGGGTTTCGGGGTCAGGCAAGTCTTCCTTGCTGATTGACACCCTTTATAGTGCCCTCGCCCGTCAATTGCATCGCGCCAAGACCAACCCGGGCGATTTTGAAGCCATCGAAGGTCTTGAAAATATCGATAAAATCATCAATATCGACCAATCCCCCATCGGGCGTACGCCGCGATCGAATCCCGGCACTTACACCGGCGTTTTTGACTACATACGGGATTTGTTTGCAGAACTGCCTGAGAGCAAGATGCGCGGCTATCAGAAAGGTCGCTTCAGTTTCAACGTCAAAGGTGGACGCTGTGAAGCCTGCGGCGGGCAAGGACAGTTGAAGATCGAGATGCAATTTTTGCCGGACGTTTACGTGCCCTGCGATGTGTGTCACGGTGCCCGTTACAACCGTGAAACCCTGCAAATTCAATTTAAAGGGAAGACCATTGCTGATGTGCTGGACATGACCATTGATACAGCCGCCGAGTTCTTTGAAGCCTTCCCCAAGATCACCCGCCGCCTGGAAACCCTGCAGGATGTGGGTTTGGGCTATATCCGCTTGGGTCAATCGGCCACAACCCTCTCGGGTGGTGAAGCGCAGCGCGTCAAGCTTTCAAAGGAGCTCTCGCGACAATCCACAGGCAGCACCCTGTATGTCTTGGATGAGCCTTCCGTGGGTCTGCACGCTGCGGATGTGCACCGCCTGATCGAAGTCCTTCAGCGCCTGGTGGATGAGGGCAACACGGTTGTCATTATCGAGCACAATTTGGACATCATCAAAGTGTCCGACTGGATCATCGACCTCGGCCCTGAAGGTGGGGACGCAGGTGGGGAGATCATCGCGGTGGGGACGCCTGAAGAACTTTGCGAAATGCCCCACTCTTTCACCGGTCAATATATGAAGAAAATGCTGGAATGCGCTAAAATACCAGCTAAATAAATTCACCGTTTGACAAATCTTTGGATAACCCTTATTATCTGGCTTACAATTGCTATAGACTCGACTGGATTTTAATTTTCGGTTAGAATGAAGGCAGTGGTATTGAATTTTAGGGGCAATCTGGTCATTTGAAACAGGTTGAATGCATTGAAAAGGAAAAACTATGAGCAATAAAGATGCAAGAAACGTCATTTCTTCTTACAGAAAAAAACAAAAACGTGGTCCCTTAATCATCGCTGCGGTTGCAATTTTGTTAGCCATCGTAGGGATTGTTCTCTTGGTTGTTTATCTGGTTGGCGGTGGGGACGGCCCGCAGATTTCGTTGTTTAAATCCAAAACCCCCACACCCACAATGACCTTCACCCCAACGCCGGTTACACCCACATCAACGGCAACAATGACGCCCACAGCCACCAACACGCCCACCATCACGCCGACCAATACACCTTCCGGGCCCTTTGAATATGAGGTTCAAGAAGAAGATAACTGTACCACCATTGCTGAACAATTCGATGTGGACCTGGAAGTCTTGCTGGCGCTGAACAACCTGGGCGGCAATTGCTTTATCACACCCGGTCAGATTATCCTCATCCCAGCACCCGATCAGGAACTTCCCACAGCGACACCGCTGCCAACGGATATCGCCCCTGGCACCCTGATTGAACATCAGGTCAGGGCAGGTGAGAGCTTATATGACCTGGCAGACCGTTTCTTCAGTACCGTGGACCGGATCTTTGAAGAGACCAATCGCTATCGCCGTGAGAATAACTTGGATGAGATGGAAGATGAGGTCGACCTTTTCGTTGGCGACATCGTGGTGATCCCCGTCTACATCGTCACCCCCGTGCCGACATCCACCAGCACATTGGCACCCACCAATACACCGACACCATAAACCGATCTGACGGTAAAGCTTATATTTTGTAAACCACATCCGACAAAGCCCTTCTAAAAAAGAGCTCTGCCGGATGTTACGATTCAACCCACAGAGAAAATGTTAAAACTTCCCAAGATTTTTAGTTTGCTTGGCTTGCTCCTGATACTCATAGGTAGTACTGCTTGCCAGGCTCCAAGCAAAAATACCATTGTTGACCAGACCATCCCTGTCGATGGTGAGACCATCAGCGCAACCAGTGCTATTGGCGTTGCCTTCAAGGTGCCCATGGGCACGGACAGTGTGGAGGATACCTTTGCTATATCACCTGAGGTCGATGGGACGTTTGCTTGGGAGGAAAACACCCTTTGGTTTGAACCCAAACAAGCATTCACCTCCGGTGAGACGTACCAGGTCAAAATTAACGGTGAATTGAAGGACCGTGAAGGTGAAACCATTCCGGTTAACCTTCATTGGGATTTCACCATTCGTGAACCGGAATTGGTTTATTATCAACTGACAGGGGAATGGGGAGAAATTTGGCGTGCCACTGCAGATGGCCAAAACCAGCGCCCACTCACAGAAACAAGTGGGAAAGTCATCGATTTTGCCGTTGACCTCACGGGCAGCACCATCATTTTCAGCGTTAAAAATGAGGTAGGGGGTAGCGATCTGTGGGTCATGGATCGCGCAGGAAATGATCAGCGCCTGCTGGTCAAGTGCGATCAGGACCATTGCCGCGAACCCTCCTGGTCGAGGGACCAAGTGCAAGTTGCTTACACCCGTGAAATCTTCAATTCAGACACAGGCAATATCTTTCCTCCTCAGATTTGGCTGCTGGATATAAACTCAGGGGACACATCCCAATTGCCCAGGGAGAATGCAGCCTTGGGACATTCGCCCTCATTTTCAACAAATGGCATGAAGTTGGCTTATTATGACATCATTGACGTTGGCATCCGGGTGATTGACCTGGATACATCCCAAGAATTTTTCTATCCCACAACAATATCCGGGTCTGGCGATTGGTCACCCGACAGTACGAAAATCATCTTCAACGACATCCTGCCTGCCGAGCATGAACCCTTTGTAGAGGTGTTTATCGCAGACTTGAACACTCAGGAAATCACACCCGCTTTTGGCACCACCATCCTGGACACCGAATTCAGTCAGCCACGCTGGTCACCGGATGATTTCTGGGTTGCCGTGGCTTTGCGACCGGTCAATTCGGGAATCAGCAAATCCTTGTGGGCTTTAGGTCTCGGGTCAGAGAGACAACAACTCATCGCTGATGAGCCATCAGCGACTTTTTCAGCCTACCAGTGGAATCCCTCAGGGCAGCAATTGGCTTATCAACGCCTTGAATTAGGCTTTTCACCATCAAAAATTTCAATTTGGATATGGGATTGGGAATCTGGAGGGAGCCGTCAAATCATCGACAATGGGGGACGTCCACTTTGGCTGCCATAAGCCTTGGTAGCCGAAAATTTCGAACTTAATCGGTTCGATGACCCGCCTCTTGCAAACTAACAATTAGGGTTGAAAGGGCTCGGTCCACCTCTGAGAGCTCCTCAAGGGTAAATTCACTTTGTAATTCCAGAAGTGAATCTTGCCAGGCTCTGAGTAAGTAAAGCAGGCTTTCTAAATCCTCTTGTAAATGCTCTGGATAGGGAGCTTTTAAGCGAGTCTCTGTTTTGGGAAGAGGATAGATTGTGGTGAGATCATGGGCTTCAAGGGCTGCCCGGGCAAATTCAGCGGTATCCTCATCATTTGCCAGCCGCATCAACGCAGCCTTACCCTCTGATGTCAAGTAGTCCATTTCCACTAGACTCTGCGCAACCGCACGCCGCACATGGACATTGAGGTCCTCCGACAGTTCAACCAGGTCTGGCAGGGCTTCTTGACCTAATAAACTGGTCAGGGTGATCACAGCTTGAGGGCGCACAAAGGGATTGGGGTCATTGTAGGCAATATGACGGACCTCTTCAGCTGAGACTTTATCCCCCCATTTTGAAATGGCTGCCAGCGCGGTCTCTCGAACGGTTATGGCGCTGTCTCGCAAGAGTGGGCGCACCAGCGGTAAAGCAGCATCATAATTCGTTTGCATCATCATCTCAATCAGACTGCGCCGCAAACGATTGCTGGGGTCATTTAATAAGGGAGAGAGGATGGCGGCCGCTTCTTCGGCGTTCATTTCAATCAAAGCTTCAACAGCGACACCCCGCAACCCCACTTCACGCTCAGCAATTTCGACCAGGGTGGGGATGGCTTCCCGCATATTCAAGCGCGCCAAAACTTCAATGTACAGTTTAGGTAGTTTTAAATCAGGCTCATTACTTTCAACCACAAAATTCTTCAGCGCACCCAGAATAAATTCTCCGCAAGGCTCATATGCCAGCCAACTACAAGCTCGGGTGGCCGCAAGATGAATGAGATATTCATCCGATTGGACATAGGTCATTAATCGGTCCTTGATCCTTTCGGGGTCAATTCGGGTCAGCGCCAAAATCGCTGCTTGGGCAACAATGGGATGCGGATCTTCAAGACAAACTTCAATTTGCGGCACGGCTTGGGTTGCTTGCAGTAGCCCCAGTGAATTGACCGCAGCAGCACAAACATAGTTATTGGGGTCATCAATGGCCGCCAGCAAGTGTGAGACCACCTCCGGGGCAGGTAAATCCACAGATCGCCCCAGGGCTTCCGCGGATGAAGAACGAACAAACCCATTGGGATCTTCCATCAAAGACATCAGCACATCGGGTCTTGCTTTTAATTCCCCCAGTCGTTTGGCTGCATAAGAGCGATCACGAGGATTTCTAGATTGGATCAGCGCTAAGCAGCGTTCAATTTCATCTTGTCGATTTTTATTTCTTATAAATTGTGTTTCCATTGGTGGTTAAGTCTACTCCATTAACCACCACCATCAAAATAAATTATTCGATGGGGCTTTTTGCGGGAACGCCGGTTCGCCGGGGATATTCTTCGGGGGTTTGTGCAATTTTTTCAATAACAACAATAAAGCGTTCTTCTACCACGCCAGGCAGTTCCACATGGACCAACTTATGCAATTTCCCTCCCAATAATTTGATGGCATTTGCAGCATCTTGTGTCTCAACTGGGGCCGTTTCCCCCTTCATGGCCATCACAATCCCATTGCGGTGGACCAGTGGAAGCAGGTATTCCATCAGGATGGGCATCCGAGCCACTGCCCGCGCCACTGCCAGGTCATAAGCCTGACGATGGTCAGGGTCCTGTCCAACCTCTTCCGCCCTTTCTGACAACACCGTCACGCCCTCCAACCCAAGGTGATCCACCATATGCTGACAGAAATCCGCTTTTTTGTGAACTGATTCTACCAGTGTCAAGCGCGTGTTGGGCCAAATCAATTTCAACACCAAGCCCGGAAAACCAGCCCCTGTGCCCACATCGATCATAGATTCAGGGGGGTGGTGCCGCTGCCAGGCTAATAGAACGGTTAAGGAGTCCAAGAAGTGCTTGATCTGCACGCCTTTAACATCGCGAATGGCAGTGAGACTGTGCCGTTGATTCCAATCCAAAAGCTCACCCTGGTAACTTTCCAGGGCACGCATCTGGGGTTGGGTTAATTTAACCCCCAGTAAGGATGTCACGGTCTCTGCAAATGCATTCATCGCCACGATATTTTTTCCAATCTCCTCTTTATTTTGCAGGGTCACAGGTCAATTATATTCATTTAAGCTTTGAAATTTAAGCGCGGATTCAATTCAACCCGGCCACCCACAGCCTATAGCCGGAGATGCGCCATTATGAGGCTGCCTTTTTGAGTTTTTCAGCATATCCATCTAATTCCCATTGGATCGCCCAGATGGCTAAGGGGCGCATATAACTGATCGCACGCACATTGCCCTGGGCGCTGATGGCCTCCGGGGTTTGAAACCACAGGCCATAGTCTTCATAAATCACCTGGTAGATCCCACGGGTGGTCTTAAAAGCCTCGTCTACTAAACCTGCTTGCAACATCGCTGCCGCGACCCCAAAGGTGGCGCCCGTCCAGATTTCCTGGGATTGCAGGGCTGTCTTGTCAAGGCGGCCATCGGGGCGCATCCCATTGATGGCACCCATCCCCCCATCCTTTATACCCATCACGTTCAATTCAAATATTTTTTCAAGCACCGAACGGGCATGGTCCGGGGGGACAACCCCATCCAGACCGCAAGCCATGCTGTACCAGTGACCGGCCAATTGGTCAGCCATGATACTGTCGGCATGCTTGCCCCCGCTGGCTTCGTAGTTGTAGTATTCACCATTCCAGAGCTTTTCTTCGTAGACCTTTCCCGCGCGGTCAAACTGCTCACGATAATCCGCAGCCAGTTGACCTTCCCCCATAACCTCTGCCAGAGCCGCCCCCGCTTGCAAACAAGCCAACCACAGCCCACCGGTGTAGGCGCTGACGCCCTTCACAGACCAGGCGTCGTAGGTTTGGTCCGGGAAGCCTTCATTTTCGATCATCCCGTCGCCATCCTGATCAAATTTAAACATGGTTTCAATCGCTTGTTTGACAGCCGGCCAAACTTCATCCAGAAAATCCTTATCTTTTAGTAGAAAATAATCACGGGCAATTTGCAGCACGAATTTGGGGTTGAGGTCTTTCCATCTGGAAACATCCTGGGAATTATAAGCGTTGATTTTCAACCATGGATATTCCAGGGGTGACCCAAGGTCATGGGGGATGACCCCACGGACTTTTCGGGCACCTTTATCACCAGTATAGAAAAAGGTGAACAGCTCATCATCTTCGACTAAAAGCGCCTTCGCAAAATCACGCTGCAAACTCAATTCAAGTTTCGGCCACAGCATCGCCAGGGCAAAGGAGGCATAAAAATGCACATCATAGGTGTTGTACATGCGGTACTCATGGCTTTCAAGATAAGCGAAATGTCCAATCTCAGGTTCTGGCAGCACGTTTTTTTCTAAAGAAGGGAAATCTTCGCGTCCATCTGTCCAGAGCGTCCCCCCATCGACCAAATAATAGGTCTCATTGAAGAGCATTTGCCGGTACCACAAGGGTAAATCCGTGTTTGTCATGATCGGGCTTTGCCATTCATCAATAGCAGCTTCCCATTCTGGATACTTTGTCAGGGCTTCAGTGAGAAGATTGGGCACCGCATCACCATTTCGACCAAAAAACCGAGTATAGCGTCGATACCAACCGATGCCATCCGGAAACCTTGCAATAGGCATATCCCATACCAAAGCAAACACAATTTCGCGCGTCTCCCCGGCTGGCACCTGCACCCGAGCGCATACCGCGCCCCCAATCGCTGACCCCTCGGATGAGGGTGTGGGATCGGCTTGGTTTGCCAAGCACCCATCCTGGCTGAAATCCTCCCACACCGCCCCGCCGTCGGATTGGGTCAAAAAACGGGATCGATAGCTCACATCAACACCCTCCGTGGCCAGGGCGCCGATGCCAAAGGTCAGCTGATCTTCATATTGGGCTTGGTCTGCAAGTTTCTGGCCCTCAACGAGGGGGATGGGATGGCGGTGACGGTGGCGCAGGGCAAGTCCGACTGCTTTTCCTTGAGGTGTATCCATTTGTAGGGGATAGTTACTGTGCCCCCCGGCAAGATCATTTTCAACCCCCATCCCATTCTGAAAGGTGAACATTAAAGCCAGGTCCATGTCCCCCTGCCCCCGATTTTCAATCGACCAAACAAAGGTGCACACGGGATAACTTGATTCTTGATAGTTATGAGGGATCACTGGTGAAATCTGCCGGCATGAAAGGTTCACCCCAGTCAGGGGGTCAAGGTAATCATGCCAGGCCCGGGGAAACAGTGCTCGATAAGTGATTTTTTCTTCAGCTAAGCCCCAGTCCCAACTTTGTAATATCTTCTCATCAGGTGAATCAGGGTTGAGCACCACGGCTTGGGGTGGCCCATTCCCCCGGGAGACCCACACAGAAAACTGATCCGCCGGTACGGTGGCATAGGTGTAATCACCGGGTTTGACCGCCCACCGGTTGAAACTGCCCCGGCAGCCACGGGTGATCGTCCCCCCGCCCAAACCGCCCATCGGGACGCCCTTGTCAGGGACAATTAAAAAAGTGTTCCTCACTAAATCAAATAAGGGTTGCCGGCCTAATTTTCGTTGCTTTCGAGACCAACGATTGATTCGCATTACCAGCGGCAGCACCTGCCACAGCAGGCACGGGGTAATTTTGATAGGCTTTGGCTTCAGCGGGATGGGTTTGGATAATGGACGCTGCCAGGCTAAGGATTTCAGCTTATCAGACATCTTTTAGGGTCCTTTTTGTGATCATTCATCGTTGACGGCATTTATACCCATTATATCAACTGGCAAACTCGAGAGAGGATTGTCCCATCAGCAAAAGCACACCCTCATTTTCTCCGTTAGTGTTTAGGTCATTCACATAAAATTATCGTAACTCTGGCATTTTAAGTGATGAGCGACAATAACGATAGTTTTGAGATAATTGATTTTTGATAAAGTATAACTTTTTTCTACCGCCAAATAAACATGAGATTTGTCAACACCTTATTACCCCTCATCCGTCACACCTTCCCCTCGTGGGGAAGGCTTTTTTTGTCAGTGTTTATATTATTTTGGATTTTGATTTTTGGGATAGCCCCAATGACAATGCTATTAAAAATTTATTATTCCTATGATCAAATCAAAATTATATTTTTGTAGGGGTCGGCCTCCGTGCCGACCCGCATATTCGCTATAGGCCAGTTTCTGAACTTAACCACTCACAACTAATAAAATGGTTTAGCAGTCCTTGGAACTAGGATTGCTCCCGGATTGGCCAAAAAATTGAGATAACAACACACCAGCCAGCATTAAACCTGCGCCGAACAAATCCCTGGGGGTCAGCACCTCATTGAGGACCAACCAACCGCCCAGGGTGGCAAATGCGCCTTCCAAACTGAGAATGACCACCGCGTGGGTCGGATCTGCGGTGCGCTGTGCCACCACTTGCAGCGTGTAGGCTAAGCCCACCGATAAGAAAGCCCCATACAAAATTGGCCAGACGCCATCAACCACGCTGGATGGATGAATATCTTCAAATAAGACCGCTGCAAGGATGCTAAGGACGCCACAGACCAGAAACTGACCGATCGAAAGCCGAATAGGGCCAACCCGGCCTGAATACCGATCAATCAGGTGAACATGTCCAGCCCAGACAAAAGCCCCCGCTAAAACAACCAGGTCATAGGGTGAAACCACAAACCCTTGTTTTACGGAAAGGAAATATAAACCTGCCGCTGCCAGCAACGCGCCCACCCAATGCGCTAGATGGGTCCGTCGCCCCCACAACAAGGCCAACAGCGGCACAAGGATCACATACAGCCCGGTGATGAAGCCAGCTTTTCCCGCCATGGTGCCGACAAGGCCAATTTGCTGCAGAGATGCGCCAGCAAATAAGGCCAGACCCGTAAAGAGCATCGCCAATACATCGCTTTTTAGCAATTTTTTACCCGCAGGTTCAGTGTGAGCATTTTGCCAAATGAGCAGCGGCAATAAAGAGAGCGCACCCAGGCTAAAACGGATCGCGTTAAATGTAAACGGCCCCATATAAGTCATGCCAACGCGCTGGGCGACGAAGGCAAAACCCCATATGGCGGCCGTTAGGAGTAGTAAGAGGTCTGCTTTCAAAGGAGCTTATGTCCCTGGTTGTTTCTATGTGGTTTAATATGCCAAATGACTTTGCCAAGCACACGATCCCTTGAGACGGGGCCAAAATTACGGCTGTCTGTGCTTGAAATTTGGGTGCCCCGCACGTCAAAAGACCGACCCTCTTCTAACACCTTATTGACCCGTTTAAGGAGCACCCCATATGGCGGTTGATCAAAGGCGATGATATCACCGACCTTGATTTTTACGCCCGGAAAGGATAATCGGAGGATCAGGACATAATCCTCCGATTGAAACTCAGGGTAAAGGCTTTGACCTCGAACCTTCAGTAAACGAAACACTGAGGTTAGAGGATGGGGGTAACCACGTCTTCCTTGACGGAATAGGGTGATTTCACGCGCTTGGTTTCAATACCCTTGATCGCCCAGAATATTTCTGCAAATTCATTGACAGCCTCAAGCAAGGCCAAGGCCGTTTCACGGTTGACGGTTTGGCGGCTCTTGGAGCCCAGCTGCATAATTTTGTGGACCAGGTCATGGAGCTGAGGATATTTCTCGATGTGGTCAGCTTTGATGAAATCGCCCCAAATGACGCGAATTTCATGTTTGGTCAGTTCAGCATGCTCTTCTTTGACAGCAATATAGCGAGCCAAATTGTTGTTTGTCTCCATGGTCCACTCACCATGTCCATCCTCCAAATGATTGATCAGATCAACCATGCGGATGACGGTCAAGGCGCCAATTTGCGCCTGATGGGGGTCGTAAATGCCGCAGGGGATGTCGCAATGGGCATCGACGCTGTCAAAATGGAAATGTTGGTCTAATTTTCGGGTAATTTTGTGAAACATTGTATTTCTCCTTTTAATTTGGTAAATAAGACTAGTTTTATAGTATTTATTGTAATTTTAAACGGTAAATTAAGCAAATGAGTTTAATAGAGAGCATTTACAAACAAATGCATTAAATAATGACGTCATTTCATTGCACAAATATTACGCATAAATTGAAGTAGGGGCACGGCTTGTCTTCGCTTCCTCGACACATTGTGCCGTGCCTCTACGGTTTACCCGATTGGTTGTTTAAACCGATAATCACCACCCTCTGTAAAGGAAAGGTGAATAAGAATCAAGGCACCACGCCAAGGGTTTCTAATTCCGCTTCCGCTACCCACCAACCCGGATGCCACGCCAGGGCCTCACGGAAATCTTCAATTGCACCTTCAATGTCCCCAAAAGCCACTTTGCCCCGCCCTTGCCAGACCCAGGTCTCTTCGATTGCGGGTTCAAAGGAACTGTTGAGGGTTTTCGTGGTCAGGTTAATCAAATCCTGATATCTGCCCGTATAGTAATAGGCAAAATAAGGACCGGTTTGATACCACATGATGCGATAGAAGGGGTCTATCCCTTCGTACATTTCATTGAGAATGTCATTGAAAGCAGTATCATAGGCTTGCGCAGCCCCGTAATAGTCGTTCAGAAGCTGTAAACTTGTCCCATAGTTGAACCAGGCAAAGAACAAATTATCACCTGTAAGCTCTGTCGTTTCTCTGGCTGCCTTTTGAGCTGCGTACTGGTAATTAAATGTCTCATCGACATGCGGCCCAAGGATTGTAAATACCTCATTTTCTTTGTCAGGTGGGTAGATCACAATAAAGGCATAATTAAACGACCGCCAATGACGCTCTATTCGCTCAAATTTATTAGGATAGTCGGCATACACATAGGAGTCTTGTGCGATAAAGACCGCATCATTTTCGTCGTAACCCGTAAGCACCTGGTAATGCCCCATCCAATACTCATTAGGAACCTCTTCTTTAAAACCCCGCTCAATCAAAACAGGAAATCCTGCCGCAATAAACTTTTTAAGAATGTCTAAATCACCACCATAACGTAAAATGGCAGAATATTCCGTTTGCGTGCGCACAAAATCCACCATTTCATACGGCATGACGTTTCTATCTTTTGAATTGGGCTTGAGATATTGCGCGGTGATTGTCTGATCCCCCTCCCAGCCCCAGTACGATAAGGCCATCGACAGGTTGGCAGGACCACAGTTATTAAAATGCTGCTTTTCATATACAACACCTTCCAGCCGGACAGCATCGGGGATGGGCGTTGGGGTTGGTGTGGCTGTGGGGGTCTGGGTGGGCGTTGGACTGATATAGTTGGTAGGGGTCAGGGTTGGTACCAAGGTCGCTGTTAATGTGGGTGCAATAGCGGTTTGTGTTTGATTGACAACCGCCTGCATCTCCGCTTGTTGCTGCGGTGAGAAAGCATTTTGTTCCGGGGGATTAAAGAAATAATAGATATCTGCCCGGACCTCATCAACTCGCCAGGCTAAACGCTCATGAACGGGCGGCAAAAAATAAACAATCAGCGCCAAAAGAACAACCACCAGCAGGGTCAAAATGACCCTCAGGGGTTGATAATTTCGACTGCCAGGTGTTTTCCAACGTTTTTGCGCCATACATGGGATTATAACCGTTTGAACTTTTTATGCCAACAATGGAGCTTTTCTTACCCAATGTAAATATACAACCAACCTTTGTGATATGATCATCTTTGCTAAAATATTTTTCAGAAAAACAAGGAATTGAAATGAAACCAGACTATGACATAAAGTATTTAGATCAGCCGGCCTGGGATGTGATTGGCGGCGGGCTTTCCGATTTCAACAAACAACAAGCCGGGGACGATGAGGGTAAAAATTTATGTTTTGTATTGCAATCACCATCAGGTGAAATCGTCGGTGGGGTGATTGGCGCGACCTATTGGAATTGGTTATACATCAACCTGATGTGGGTCCGGGCAGACCTGCGCGGGCAAGGATATGGACGGCAACTTCTAACCCTAGCGGAAGATGAAGCCAGAAATCGAGGTGCCACACATGCATACCTGGACACCTTCAGCTTCCAGGCACCTGGATTCTATCAACAATTTGGTTATCAAGAATTCGGTCGATTAGAAGATTTCCCACCAGGAAATACGCGTTACTTCCTCAAGAAAACACTTTAACCCGGTAAAACAAGCAAACGATCAGACTATCACTATTAGTTTGATCAAAATAAAAATACCTTTAGGGTCATTTCTCGACATCAGCCAATTCGATAATTTTTCGCGCTGCATCCGAATCCGTCACCAAAACATTGATCAGACCACCCCGTAAAGCCCCCAAAATAGCGTTGGCTTTATTCACAGAGCCAGCAACCCCCAGCACAGTCTCAAAATCTTTCAATTTATTGAGGTTTATGGAAACAACGCGCTGGTTGAAACGAATATCCAGCACTTGACCGTCTTGATCAAAAAATTTTCCACAAATTTCACCCACGGCACCGGCTTCTTTTAAGGCTTTTAGCTCTTCTCGGTTGATCCAACCATTCCGAAAAATATACGAGTCTTGGGCAGTGAGGGCGCCAATGCCAACCAAAGCGACGTCTGCGCTTTCGGCAAGCTGGATCGCGGCAGAAACGCTTTTTTCCTGGGTAATCAACTGGCAAGCCTTAACCGTCTGCATCAACCACGGTGATGGCAAGGTAATATACGCCCTGCCAAGCTGGTCGGCGAGGGAATACACAAGATTTTCCCCAATTTCAGGCTGTGCGCCTTTCAATCCATGGAGCGGCACAACCTGGACGTGTAGCAGCTGGGTGATTTTGAACTGTTGTATCGCTGCTGCCACCGTTCTGCCGCTTGAAATCCCCAGCCTGATGCCATCATGAAGGGTGTTTGACAAGACATTTGCCGCCTGCAGGGCAAGGTTATTGAGGTTCTCCTTGGAATTATCGCGCGATGCAGTGACGACAAAAGCCTTTTTCAACCCAAATTGGGTTTCTAATTGTTTGGAAATAGCGGGCAGCAGATTAATTGGGTGCCGGATAAACACTTCCACGACCTTATACTCATGGGCTTGTTTCAACATTCGAGAAATAGTCGAATGGGAAACACCCATCAGGTCCCCAATTTCTAATTGACTTTTCCCCTCTTTGTAATACAGGCGTGCAACTTCAGCAATCCGCTCCAACTTGTCATCGTTTTTCATACCCCGCAACCCCTTTTCTATTAATAAATTAATGAATGGACCGATTACTAAAATTAATTATAATCGATTTTCCACCCTCAATGTGTGTGTCCTTCTCTAATTATCTCCCCATATTTTTTTCAATTATTTCTTGCGCCAATCCAAGAATTTCTTCATTGCGTTTGGCTTCGTCAAATCCCGTCAATAACGGCAAACCGTTAATAATCGGCACATTGATGTTGCCAGGAATGGGACTTGTGCTGACGATAAAATCGACCTTTTTTTGCTTCAAGATAGCTTCTACAGCAATAGGCAATAAGGGGACCACCATAACTTCAGTGCTGAGGGGCAATAAAAGCGCTTCAATTTTATTGACGATCATCGACGAAATAACCACACCCGCATCACAGACAACCAGAACGAATAGTTTTCCATTTTCCATTTTTTTATTGCCTCCAAATGAAAATTTTAAACGGTATTGCAAATTATTGCAATAACAGTTTTGTTATCATACAGGCCTACTCACAAGTTTTTACCTTCATCTTAAAAAAGACGAAATCAAATCAGGTTTTAATCCAAATGCTTGACAAGTTGTGAGAATTAGATTAATCTCTAACAATAACAATTTTTTTCAATGATCAATCGACCTTAATCGGTAAATCAAACTGCTTTACGATCGATTTTGGAGCAAAAAGTCAACAAATTTGGGTTATTAACAGCACCAGGGAATAACTGAGTGCACGTAGCGAGGAGATATGATGGAAGGAAATCGGGAAATAATTTGGGATAAGGGTGGAGCTTACGATTTGTTTGTGAGTTTACTCATTCTTCATTGGCCCAATGAGTTCGGGTTACGGGCTTCTTGGGCGGCTGGTGTACGCTCACGCTTGCCGATGTCATTAAGAGCTGTGCTTGAACATTCGCAGAAGTTTCTCAACATCCCCCTCGCGTGGATCTATGCCTTGCCTGAGCCAAAAGATGCAGCAACTGCTTTGGCTGCCCTGAATGCCCTCGCACCTGAAGACCGATTGCCTGCTTTGGTCTTTGGCACAAGAGATGACGAACAGACAAGAGCGCACCGCCAAGTGTTATTATCCTTGGATGGCAAACAACGCCTGACAGCCAATCTGGAATCAGAGATTTTGAAATATTACCGGCACTCTCAAGCCCCAGAAAAAATCTATGCCCGCGCCGTTTTCGATGCCTGGTCCCAGCGCAAAACCTTTGGCGAGAAGTTCGCCCAGGCTTTAGAAGCCTATGTGGAAAATTTTTTCCAGGAAGATGAGCCGCGCATCATCCCAGCCCAAGAAAAAGCTTTAGCAAAGGTCCAGGAACAAGCCCAGCAAATGGATATCTTAACGCTCTTGGAAGAGATCTCAACGGGTGTCCGCTTGGACTGGATCGAAAATGTATCCAAGTTGGTCTTAGCACCTTCCTTTTGGGGGGCGCCCTTCGTATTTTTAGGCAGAACCGATGAGGAAACAGGCATCATCTTGTTCGGCGCTCGGCCAAAGGGAAAAACCCTAGTGCCAGGGGAGTTAATCCCAGAAGATTTATTAAACGCATTGAAAGCCCTGTCTAACTCCACCCGACTTCGAATTTTACGCTATATGTTAGAAGGGCCTTGTACCCCCACTGAATTAGCGAAAATTCTCCGCCTTCGTCCCCCCACGGTAATTCACCACCTTCAAAACTTGCGCCTGGCAGGGTTGGTAAAAGTGACCGTTTCTCCTAAGGTAGAACGTTGCTACGAGCTGCGTAGAGATGGGATTGAAACAACCATCCAAGATTTGAAAGATTTTTTGCCAGGAGAATAATTTTGGACTCTTTCCAAGAGGAACGATCTGCTGAAGAGGGTGTCGTTAAAACCTACATCAGCCGAGTGCGAGCATTTACACCCAACGCTGTCAAATACCTGATCAGCATCATGATCTATGGTGCTGGGTTTGGGATTCACCGCATCTTATTTAATTTCTTTCTGCGCAGTTTAGGCTATGACGAGACCCTGATGGGTTTGCTATCAACCGTTAGCAGCATGACCGTGCTCTTGGCTGCCTTACCGATGGGTTATATTGCCGATTACCTTGGTCGAAAAGGCGCCCTGGTGATATCAGCTTTACTGATTGGCCCGTCAATTTTGCTAATGGTCATATTTCCATCCGTGCCCATGCTGATCATCATGAATGTCCTCATGGGCTTGGGTTCCAGCTTAGGGAGCGTTGTCAGCGGGCCCTTCCTGATGGAAAACAGCAGTGAAATCGAACGAACGTATTTATTCAGCATCAGCTCTGGCTTGCGGATGGCTGCTTTTTCTGTCGGAGATTGGATTGGGGGGTACTTACCAACGTGGTTTGGTCAATTATTTGATGTGAGCGCCGTAAGCCCAACAGCTTACGCCTGGGCGATTGGCGTGGCTGGCATTCTGGTAATCGTCGCCGTCATTCCGCGCGCCATCTTAAAACGAAATCCCATGCCCGGCAATGAGCGTTCCATTTTTGCACCCATCTCCTATGCCCGTGAACACCCTGGCATGCTCAGCAAGCTTTTAATGCCTATGTTTGTCACCTCCATCGGTGCAGGGCTCATTATGCCCTTTATGAACATCTTTTTCAGCAAAGTGCACAATCAACCCGATCCCGTTATCGGCACTATGTTTGCCTGGGGTTCCCTGGCGATGGGCATTGGGCTGATCTTGGCGCCGGCGTTTGCCGACAAATATGGCAAAATCAAAGTCGTTGTGTGGACCCAGGCGATCTCAATTCCCTTCCTCGTTATGTTGGGATTCTCTCCTTTGTTTGGTCTCAGCGCCCTGGCTTATTTCGTCCGGCTGACCTTGATGAATATGAGTTCACCGATTTATCAAACCTTTGTGATGGAGCAAGTGGATTCTGAATCAAGGGCGATGGTTGCCAGTTTAAACAGCATGGTGCACAGCTTCGGGCGCGCCTTCAGCCCCGTGATCAGTGGCTGGATGCAAGTTAATTATGGGTTTAACCCACCCTTTATTGGCACGATCACCCTGTATGTGATTGCCATCTTTATGTACTATTTATTCTTCATGCGGAAGCGAAAGCATACGGCGCAATAGTTCCTTGCGCTAAAAAAATAACAGATTTACGAACGAAGCAGGGCTAAAGCCATCACCGTCTGCCAGGGCAGCACCTCCTGAGTTTATCTTATTAGTGTTCTGAAATTCACGTTTTTACCCGAAATATTGGCAAAAACATAAATGAACGAGAAACTCAATTTCTATAATGCCTCTGCTTTTTTAATTTGACACAAAAAGAACCTGTGTAGAACCCTCACCCTGCCCTCTCCCTGGTGTATAGACCGGACACATGGGTAGGAAGAGGGTTTTTTAACTGCTTCCCGTTGGTAATTTCGCACACCTGCTATACAATGGCCTAGTGCCTCCTCTCCCTCAGACGTGAATGAGAGGATTGAGGTGAGGGTGCCCATATTCAAACGCTTTCGACAATATCCCCATCTGCAACCAGTAAAATGATGCGCATTATCCTATCTCTTACACCTGCGTTTATCTTATTAGTGTCCAGAAATTCGCGTTTTTACTCGAAAAATTAGCAAAAATATGGATAAACGAGAAACTAAGGTACTATTTATTTTTTTATGCGGAAGCGAAAGCACACGGCGCAATAGTTCCTTGCGCTAAAAAAATAACAGAATTACGAACGAAGCAGGGCTAAAGCCATCACCGTCTGCCAGGGCAGCACCTTAAAAGCACCGCGCTGAACCGCAGCCTCAACTTCTCCTCGAGAAAGCTGCAATAATTCTTGTTCCTCCAGGTCATCGGCATCAGGTTCCTGCACTTTGATAGCATCCCTGGCCAGGAAAAAATAAGCATGACCATTGCCCCGATTGCCATCAACCACATACCCCCCAAGGCTTTCCCAATGCGGGGCTTGATAACCGGTTTCCTCCAACAGCTCACGCTGCGCAGCTGCTAGCGGGGTTTCGCCGGGTTCAATATAACCGCCAGGCGGCGCCAAAGTTGTCCCATCAACGCCATACTTGGTTTGCTGAAAGCACAAATATTGATCTGCTTCGGTGATGACTGCAATGTTCACGTAATCTGGTGAGATGATCCAGGGCCAATTTTCAATGATCTGCCCCTCTGGAAGCTGAATCGTATGGGTTTCAACCTTCAGAAATGGGAAACGATCGAGTTGACATTCTTTTGCCAAAGTTTTCCAAGTTTTCATAACGATTTTTTCTGATCCCTTCTCACCTTCTGATCGTTTCCGCTAATGGATGTCGGCTGGTTTAACCTGCAGGTCACCGGGTGCAATGGAGATATCTTGAAAATTTTCAAAGGTCAGATCATTGAATGAGAAACCCCGGTTTGCTTTGACGATTTCAAATAAGCCCAGGTAGTTGATGGCAATGCCATTGTCCCAATTTAATCCCAGCAAGTCTGCTACCGCTTCGATCATCATCCGGCTAGGCCCTTCAACTTCCACAAAATTGCCAAAGGGGAGCTCATCCAGGGTCACAATCACATCCCCCATCTTGTAAACTTCCCGATATTTTTCGTACATCACCACCACCTGATACCCCAGGGCTTCAAATAAGCGCTTCACTACTTCAAAATCATTTGCGCCAAATTCAATCTCTGTGCGGTTGATCACGCCGCCATCCACCTGGGCATCCGCCTTATAGGTGATCCAAACCCCATCATCCTGGCGGATGCGCAACAGACGCCCCTCTTTTTGAAGGCTGCGGTCTGCGGTATCCAGGCGCAAATTGCGTTCCAGAGTTCTGGGCCTGGTGAGGAATGCCCCGCTAATCCTGATCCGCTCTTGAAATGCCTGAAAATCTTGAATGTAGAATTTAACTTCAATTTCTTTGAATTTCATCAATTGGTTATCCTTTATCATTTGCTTTCTTAAAATAATTTCTCGCTTTTTTAGAGATTGAAACCCACACCACCATGCCAAACCAAAGCGCGGTTAGCCCAAGCATAAAAGGCCAGTTTTTCTGTGCATTGGGATCAGCCCACAACAACCAGCGCTCAACCCAATACACGGCGGGATAAAAAATGGCAAGTCCCCACAGTAAATTCACCGTCCACGAGGCTCGGCGCAAAATTCCCCATAACAGCGGTAGCCCCATAACCCCCCAGCTTAAGCCAGCAAGGAGCAAATACCAATATAAACCCGAGGGCAGGAGGTCCAAAATCAAATTTCGATCGATGATCACCCGCCCAAAACGCAGCCAGCCCAGAAGGACCCACAGCAAAACAATCCAGAATAGTATGCGTACAGGGAAGGGACGAGGGGGACGAAATATTTTTTTTGATGGGCGCTCACTTTTTGAGGTGGTTTGAGACATCTGATCAATCCTTGGGCGTAGCGCGATCTGGCGCTAAACTTTCCCACCGAACATCGCTAAGGTATCCCAGCCTTGCTAAAGCGGCGGTAATTTTTTTGACGGCATCCGGGTGGACAAGCGCGGCTGTTGGCCCCAGGGGGTCCTCAATGAACCGTCCCGCTGAAGATGCACGGAGGGCTTGTAAAATTTTAGGCGTGTCCACCCGCAAAATCACACTGCGCTGAATGGTCACCTGCCCGCCTTTCTTGTCCCAGTTGTGAAGGGCTTCCAACAAACTTGGCGGTGGTACAGTACCATATTTTTGCAGTATCGTCTCTAAGTGGCTTATTTTCAAACCCTGTTTGGCCGCAACAGCCAGGGAAGATGGGGTTAACTGGTAGGCGTACTTGGTTTCCGTTTCGTTGACCCAGTCGCAAAAACGTGAGACTTGATAGCGCCCTATCCTGGGCGTCGTGGGGCTGGCCGTTAAGGAACCATCGGAAAAGGGCTCAATCGGTTGATCCTCTTGGGGTAATTCATCAATGGACTGCCCCAACATTAAGGGTGTAAACCAACGGGAAAAACGAAAAGCGGTGATTGGCCCTTCTGCCTCTGAAGAAGCCAGATCGACCAAACCCAGCCAATGCATCGGCCCGGTGATCAGGAAACGGATCAGGGCGCCATCCACCGCCTGCCAATGCTGAACCCCGCTCAGAGATTGGCCGGTTTTTGCATCTCGCAGCAGCCAAGTGTCAAAATCCCCAGCTGGCCGTTGAAAATCGGGGTCACGGTCATACACCGCTTTGATGAAGGAGTCCAAATGCCACCAAACATCCTCTGGAATATCACTCATCAAGGCTAAAATACGCTCCCGAGCAGCTTGAGGTTCATTTTGCCAGGCACCATCGCAAATAAGGCTTGGTAGCAGTCTTAATTCATTAAAAGTCGGCGAAGACCGCCAACCGAGAACAAGCCAGCTCAAGGCCTTCCCGCGGGGCATCTCTAAAAATGGACGGGCATCTTCTGGGACCGGTTGCTCACTGGAAGTGATCAGCTTCATTGAAGCTAAAAGGGCATGCACAATGGTAAAGGGCGGTTGCCAGGTATCCACAGCCGGGGATCGTCGGGGGTCTTCCAATCGCAAGGCAGCCAATAAGGTGCAACTGTGATCCAATATCCGGTCATTGACCGGGTGAACATGCACAATTTCCCCAGGCGAAGCAGCTCGACCGGGGGGTTGCTCGACTGAAGGGGTCACCGGCGGCAGCAGCTCAAGCAGATCCTCAGGAATGTAAGCGCATTCTTGCAGTTCCCCACCTTTCTTAAGGAAATCGCGCCCAATGATGCCCAAGTACCATAAGTGTTCTGTGGGAGAAATGGGATCAAGATAGGGCTTCTCTCGGTCGCGTTTGCCAGGGCCGACCTCACGGAATTCGCCAAATTTCCTTGTAAAGCGACTCCAGGTCATCCATCCCCGATTAAGGATCAGCGTATCTAAGGCCTGGTGAGATTCCTCAGGCAAAGCTTCAACAATCTCTGAAACGAGGGCAGGATCTAATAAAGCCTGGGTCAATTCCGGAAGCCCACTGCGCACATCAGGCGCATTAAGATCAATCCCCCACAAGCCTGCAACTATTTTTAGGAAACCTAAATCGTGTTTATGCAGTCGATCGCGCAAATTTGGCATGGCAATATGAGTATAACGCAAATTTGGAATAAATTTCTGAGAGCAGTTTTTACAAACATTATACAATTTCTTGGATATTCGATAATTTACACCTAAAATGTAATCATTGATCCAAAACAAAATAATAAATAAGGAGTAGTAAAATGTCTAAGAAAAAATTGTATTCTCTTGCAGTTCTCGTAATTGCAGCTCTGGTACTCGCTGCTTGTGCCCCCGCAGCAACCCCTGAGCCAACCCAAGTGCCAACAGCTGAACCCACAGAAGAACCCGAACCTCAAACCATCGTTGATATCGCTGTGGCAGACGGCCGCTTCACAACCCTGGTGACCGCGTTACAGGAAGCCGAGTTAGTCGAAACCCTGTCCGGCGACGGCCCCTTTACGGTCTTTGCACCCACGGATGATGCCTTCAACAAGCTTCCCGAAGGTACGGTTGAAGCCCTATTGGCTGACATCCCCGCCCTGACCGATATTCTGCTTTACCACGTCGTATCTGGTGAAGTATTAGCTGAAGATGTGGTCATGCTCGATGAGGCAGAAACCCTTTTGGGTGAAAATGTCGAGATTATGGTTGAAGGCGATGCCGTAATGATCAACGACGCCCAGGTGATCATCACCGACATCATTGCAGATAATGGCGTCATTCATGTTGTTGATACTGTCTTATTACCGCCCGAAGAATTAGGCTCTATCGTTGACATCGCTGTGGCAGACGGCCGCTTCACAACCCTGGTGACCGCCCTGCAAGCAGCCGAATTGGTTGAAACTCTGTCCGGTGAAGGTCCCTTCACGGTCTTTGCCCCCACCGATGATGCTTTCAACAAGCTCCCAGAAGGCACGATTGAAGCCCTGTTAGCTGACATCCCCGCTCTCACAGACATCCTTCTCTACCATGTCGTCTCTGGCACAGTTTTAGCAGAAGATGTGGTCATGCTCGAAGAGGCTGAGACACTCTTAGGTGAATCGGTTGAGATCAAGGTTGAAGGTGACGCAGTCATGATTAATGACGCCCAGGTCATCATCACCGACATCGTCGCAGATAACGGCGTCATCCACGTCGTCGATACCGTCTTATTGCCCCCAGAACCCTTGGGCTCCATCGTTGACATCGCTGTTGAAGATGGTCGCTTCACAACCCTGGTGACCGCTCTGCAAGCAGCTGACTTAGTCGAGACTCTGTCCGGCGAAGGTCCCTTCACAGTCTTTGCCCCCACGGATGATGCCTTCAACAAGCTTCCCGAAGGCACAATTGAGGCTCTTTTAGCTGACATCCCTGCCCTGACCGATATTTTGCTCTACCACGTTGTGTCTGGCGAGGTCTTAGCTGAAGATGTGGTCTTACTCGAAGAAGCAGAGACCCTCCTCGAGGAAATGATCCAGATTAAAGTCGAAGATGGCAAGGTCTTTCTGAATGAGGATGTGGAAGTCATCATCACCGACATCCTGGCAGATAATGGCGTGATCCACGTGGTCGACACCGTCTTACTGCCGCCAGAAAACTAAAAATCGAACAATCCAAGATAATAAATACATAAGAAAAGCGGTTGGGTCGAAATGGCCCAACCGCTTTATTGTTCTTAAGGATAAATATTAAATTTATCCAGGATCTAATGCTGCTCGTCTAAGCTCATCACACGTCGGTTCAAACCATCTTGAATAAATCACTCCTTTGGATACACGCCCCAATACAAATCGTCAAATTGCGAAACAAAATCTTCTGAGAAATAGTCAGCATATTCTTCATGACCCTGCAGATAATATCCAAAAAACGCCACCGCAAAATGATTTATGCGGCTGATTACTTCTTTTTTCTCCACCATCATATGTTCCTCGCCAATAAAGGAAATCAAAATCCTATCAGCGTTCACGAGGTGCTCAAAAATATAACAGGATGAAAACTCATAAGAAACGAGCTGATCGTCTGTTCCTGCAATAATTAGGGAGGGAATATTGATTGCAGCCAATCCCTCAGCCCCGTATAACAAGGGCGAATCAGGCGCCATGGGCATAACCGCCAGGATTCGATCATCCGTTGTTGGCTGCCACAGCCCCTCAGAAACCGTCGAGATTTCAGCACCCACTTGCGAAGAAAATTCATCCCATCTTTCCGATAATTCGCAGTAATACCAGGCTCCTATTCCTAGTGTGCAAGGGGGAGGATTGGGACTATCAGCCTGAGCGCACTCGGAAAGATAATACTCAGGGTCGATTCTGGCGCCACCAAGGGCCAGGGAAAATAAACCACCTGAGGAATATCCCCCCACCCCCACCCGATTGGTATCCATAACATCACCCAAACCTTCGGGAGGATTGGAGGTTAACATATCCAAAACAAACAGAAAATCAAGTGGCACATCGATCACATAATTATTCCATGCCATTGTATTTGAAAATTTTGGAGGATCTACAATGACCATGACAAACCCATGCGATGCAAGATGGGATTGGAATAATCGCGAACCTGACTGTGGATCAGTAAGGATCAGTGGATAGGGCGCATCACTCAAATCAGGCTCGGCATTAAACGTAATTGTTCGACCCTCATCAGTGGTTTTCTTCAATGCTGGATACCAAATGGTGAGTTCAATCTGACGATCATTGCGGCTCTCATCAACGATTGTGTGATTCCACTTGCCCACAAAGTAAGGACCAAGTTCCGAGAGTGGTAATGAAACCGATTCCTGTGTGACAAGTGGGATTGTAGCAGTCGCGGGTGGCATTGTTACGGTGGCCTGCGATGTATTCGATGGCCTTATAGTGGGTTCATTTGTGGATGTAGAAATTGGTGTATTTTGTGTTTGTTGAGGGCTGCAGGCAGATAATGTCAATCCAATCACCAATGTGATCATAAATATGAAAATTTTGCTTTTCATATTTCACCTCCCGATAAGAATCTAGTGTCTTTCTTCCAAACGCTCATCAAAATTATTCAGCCGCCTAAGTGGTGCACAACACACCACCTTGCGACAGATTTAGCTGCATACAGGGACCATTAATATTATAGAGCAAGACTGGATCATAAATCAACAGCGAAGTTGAAGAAAGACTTTTTTTTACCAGGAACCCAATAAGCTGCAATTGAAGAATGATGGTTATCAGCAACCACGTCATCATCACCGCCAGCCTGGCAAATAATGGCGTGATCCACGTGACCGATACGGTCTTGTCGCCCCCAGAAAACACATTTTTATTTCAATAACTTAAAACAATTAGCTCAGCATATATGCCATACACCATTGGGTGGTGGCAAGAACCGCGTCAAGATGCGTGCGCTCATAGTTGTGTGATGCATCCACCCCCGGCCCGATCAGGGAGACGGCCACATCACCGCCAGCGCGCCAGAAAGTCTCCCCATCGGAGCCGTAATAGGGATAGATATCCACCTTATAGGGAATCTCGTACTGCTCAGCTAATGCTCGCATGCGCTGGTTCAAACCATAATGATAGGGGCCACCCGAATCCTTGACGCACAAGGTCGCATGAAACTCGTCTGAGGTTTGCCCATCGCCGACAGCTGCCATATCCACGGAAATGAGCTCTGATACTTGCGAGGGGATACCAGCAGACGCCCCATGGCCAACCTCTTCATAATTGCTGATGTGCAGGATGGTGGTCGCTGGCAGATCCAAACCCTCATCCTTGATGGCTTTGAGCGCAAACAGTAAACTGGCAACACAAGCCTTATCATCCAGATGCCGCGAGCGAATAAAACCATTGTTAATTTCTACCCGGGGGTCAAAAGCCACAAAATCGCCCACATTGATACCACAATCCTGGGTCTCCTTGGCGCTGCCCGTTTTGACATCCAGGCGCACTTCCATGTTGTCATCATTGCGCTCTGTTTTATTGACATCCCCGCCGTGCACATGGCTGGAGGCTTTATTGAGCAATATTGTTCCACGCACCGTTGTGCCCTCGCGGGTGAATACCGTCACACCCTCCCCTTCGACCGTGTTCCAGGCAAACCCACCTAATTTGGTGAGCTTTAAACGCCCATTGGACTTGATGTCCTTGACCATGGCGCCCAGGGTGTCGACATGCGCCGTCAAAGCCCGCCAGGGGGCATCCGAGGTACCCGGCACCTGTGCGACCAATGCCCCTTTGTTCGTACGGCTGAGTGTCAATTCAGGCCATTGGGATAAAAAATCCTCGCAGTAATCAATCGCCTTTTCTGTAAACCCCGTCGGGCTGGGCGTATTGAGCAATTTGGTAAGGAAATCAAGTAAAGCGTGTGAATCAATGCTGGGTAAGGCCATTTAAAACTCCTGATTTTCAAATTGAGTGATCTTCTCGCGCCAATCCACCGGGATGAGAATGCTGCTGTCCGCCTGGTTGTCATAAGCAACCATTACAGATTTTCCCTTAGCAGCCAACTGCCCATCGCTTTTTTCGATTTGAAATACCATCGTCAGGCTCTTACTACCGATGGCATCCGTGCGCAACCCGACCCGAACCGACTCCCCAAAAAAGATGGGTGCTAAGTAATCAATCTGATTGTGCGCCACAACCATCCCCGTTAAGGGAGAAGTGCCTGGGCGCCAAAATCCAACCGATTGGTAATAACCTATGCGGGCGCTTTCAAGATAGGTCAGGTAGACAGCGTTGTTGACATGCCCCTGGGGGTCAAGGTCACGATAGCGAACAATGATGGGGTGATAGAAATTAAATTCTTGTCTCATAATCTCAGTCTTCTAATAACATGGTTGGCATGTCAATTATATAACAAAAGAGAGTGTCGAAAAACAGGTCCATTAAATAATGGTGTCATTTTATTACATAAACATTTCGCATAAATTGAAGTAGGGGCACGGCATGCCGTGCCCCTTCGATTTACCTAATTGGCAGTTTTCACCGTGTCTCAACACCCTCCAACAAAGTGACAGCCTATAAATATTTCATTTGGCACTTTGAAGGTTATTTCCATGGCTTTGGCTTGCTTTACAAAATAAGCTATATTGGATAAAATTAGTATTATCAACAATTATGACCTATTTAGTGTGAAAACAATTTTTGCCCCACAATGGGAAGGATTTACCACGAAGTAAATCGAGTGATTGAAAAACCGAGTCAATTTTGGAAGTGAGTTTTTGATATGCAAATTACACGTCAAGCCGATTATGCCCTCAGAGCGATGCTCTATTTGGCGCGAATTGGAAAGGATGAGCGCGCTGCCACCCGCAAAATAGCTGAAGAACAAGAAATCCCCGCTTCTTTTCTGGCTAAAATCATCTCGCAATTATCCATCGCAGGGCTTATTGAAACTTCCCGTGGCGCGCATGGTGGCGTTTCTATCAAACGCGATCCAAAGGACATCTCTTTGCTGGAAGTGATCGAAGCGATAGACGGGCCAATTACCATCGAAGAATGCACCGTCGACCCTTCATCCTGTGTCTTTGGCGATAAATGCCCCATTCACGATGTGTTTACGGAGGCTAGGAAAGAGATCGTCAGAAAGTTCAGGGAATCAACCTTTGATAAATTGCTCGAACGCGAGCAAGCCAAGGCTCAAAAGCATTCTTAATCTGACCTTTCATTGTCTATCCCACAAATTGCCCTGAGCTCTTTGCGCCATCAGATACCTTATCCACTAGAAACGGGACCGGATGGATATTTTATTAATCATCATCATTGTTGTCATGGTCTTTATCATAGGCTTTATTCTCAGCAGACCCTTCCTCAACGCTGATCGTGAACAGAAAACCCCCAAAACAGTCACAAATTATCAAGATAAATATCAAGAACTTCTGGCGGATATCAAAACCATTCAGGGCGCACATCCAACGGAATCCCTGCCGGAAGAAATAGCCGATCAGCTTGCGAAAAAGAAACAAGAAGCTGCCCATCTTTTGCGGTTGATCAACGAACAAAACAAACCTTCCCCATAAAATTTTCCTTTATTTCACTGAAGAAATATTTCCCTTGGCTTAACCGAATGGCCCATCATGCTCTATAATTAGATCGCCATGCTAAAAGAACCAAACGCCCCCACAAGCCGCATAGAAATTCGTGGGTTGGTTAAAAAATACCGCTACCAACCCGTCCTGAATGGCCTTTACCTGACCCTAGGGGATGGTCAGTGTTGTGTCCTTGTTGGGGCAAATGGCGCTGGCAAAACCACCCTTTTGCGCATCTTAGCGACCTTCGTCCGCCCTGATGGCGGTCAAATCACCATCAACGGGACGCCGATCAAAAATGCACCGCTTTACCGGCGTGAAATCGGGTATGTGGGGCATCAAGCCATGTTCTACCAGGACTTAAATGCTGTTGAGAACCTCCGCCATTATGCGCGTTTATACCAAATCAATGCTGTCGAAGGGGCGATCACAGATAGCATCGAGGGCGTTGGGCTGACGAAGCACGCCCTCAAACCCCTGCGCACCTATTCCCGCGGCATGCAGCAGCGGCTCTCGATTGCGCGGGCTTTGCTGCACGATCCCAGCATTTTATTATTTGACGAACCCTATACCGGGCTTGATCAGGAAGCCGCTTCTTTTTTGGATGTTCGCCTACAGCAACTGCATCGCCCGGGACGGGTGATTCTGATTGCCGCGCACCGCCCCCAACGTCTCATTTCCATTGCGTCCCATGTTGCATGGCTGGATGAGGGCAAAATCAGCCACCACATACCGGTATCGCAACTGTCTGAAATTCCCGATCTCCAAGAATATCTGCAGGAGGTCGCATGAGTGGATTCAAAGGCTACCTGAGCACCATCCTGCAAATCATCCGCAAAGATATCGCTGTCGAATGGCGCGGCCGGCAGGGCTTGCCGGTAATGCTGGTGTTTTCACTCCTAATCGTGTTCTTATTCAATTTTGCCCTAACATTATCCCCCAACCTTCAAACTGGGTTGGCTGCTGGTTTATTGTGGATCTCCATCGCCTTTGCGTCAACCCTGGGGCTGAATCGCAGCATCAGTTTGGAAAGGGAAAATAACGCCTTAGACGGCCTTTTGCTCATCCCTGTCGATCGTTCAGCAATCTTTTTCGGCAAAGCATTCAGCAATTTCAGTTTCACCTTGCTGGTTTCCCTGGTGCTCTTACCCGTGTTCAGCCTTTTCTACGGACTAAATATGTTCAACCTCAAGCTTTTGCTGGTGATTCTACTTGGCATTGGTGCTTATACCAGCTTGGGGACCCTGTTGATGGCCCTTAGCATTCAAACCCGCACCCGGGATGTGCTCCTCCCGGTGCTGCTTTATCCCCTATCCTTGCCCATCCTGATTGCAGCGGTAGAAGCCAGCCGCGGGGTGCTCTCTGGCGTCCCCTTAGCGGACCTGCAGAGCTGGTTTTATCTTTTACTGGCGGGTAATATTCTGTTCTATGCGACAGGTTTAATGTTTTTTGAAGTCATCCTGGAGGAATAATTTTGGATAGTAAACCGCGTTTATTGACCCTATTAGACATACTCTCAATCATCCTGGTGCCCGCCGCACTGGGTTTGATCTTGTTCTTTACACCCGTAGAGGCTGTGATGGGGCCCGTCCAAAAGGTATTTTATTTCCATGTTGCCGCGGCCTGGGCTGGGATGCTCAGTTTCATCTTAGCAGCAGTGGCTGGAGGAGGGTATCTATCCTCACGGCGGCAATTTTGGGATTGGCTGTCCCTTTCCGCCATTGAAGTTGGCATCATATTTGGTCTGGTTGCGATTTTCAGCGGTATGATCTGGGCGCAACCGATTTGGAACACCTGGTGGGTTTGGGATCCTCGCCTCACGACGACCGCCATCATGGTGTTGATTTACCTGGTATATTTCATCTTACGGGGAAGTTTGGACTCCCCCGAAACTCGAGCAAGGTTGGCAGCCGTGTATGCCATCGTCAGCGCCTTTACAGTGCCGTTGACATTTTTCTCCATTCGCTTGTTTCGCACCATCCACCCGGTGGTCTTTGCGACCGGCGGCACCAGCGACGCCGGTTTTAGTATGTCACCTCGCATGTTGGTCGCCTTCATCACCAGCCTGGTCGTCTTCACAATTCTAACGGTTGACCTTATCTGGAACCGCTTTCGGCTGGCAAAGCTGCAAACGGAAATTCAACAGGAGATGATCTAAGATGCCCGCTGACACAATGAATGAAATGATTTTGGGGTTTGCGGTCATCCTTGGTGTGCTAATTGTTTACGCCGTCACCCTCATCCTCCGGTTTCGCCAGGCTAAGAACAAACAGCGCCACCAACGGGAAAATTAGAGCCCAAATCGCCAAGTAAATACCCTCGCGTTTATATTAATCCTACAAGATGTTAACGATCTTCTATGACTCTCTGAGTATCCTCATACTTAGCAGTCGAAGAAATTGTAATTAAGGAGATCGAGATATGTCAAAAATTATAGGAATCGACCTGGGGACAACCAACAGCGTCGTTTCAGTCGTTGAAGGTGGCACGGCCACTGTAATCCCAACGGCGGAAGGCTCGCGTTTACTCCCCTCCGTTGTCGCATTTAATAAAAACGGCGAACGTTTGGTGGGTGTTGCTGCCAAACGTCAGGCTGTTGTAAATTCAGAAAATACCATCTCATCCATCAAACGTTTTATGGGGCGCCGATACGATGAGGTGGGTTCAGAACGTGAAATGGTGCCCTTTAAAGTTGTCGAAGGACCAGCGGGTGATGCCCGGGTGAACATCCCGGTCAACGGCAAGACCTACACACCGCAGGAAATCTCTGCCATGATCCTTGAAAAATTAAAGAAGGATGCAGAGGCTTACTTGGGACAACCAGTCACCCGTGCAGTGATCACCGTTCCAGCTTATTTCAATGACAGCCAACGTCAGGCTACAAAAGACGCTGGCAAAATTGCAGGGCTGGAAGTGATGCGGATCATCAACGAGCCAACCGCTTCCGCCTTAGCCTACGGCTTGGACAAGAAAGAGAGCGAGGTTATCCTCGTTTTCGACCTCGGCGGCGGCACTTTCGATGTTAGTTTATTGGAAGTCGGCGAAGGCGTGATCGAAGTTAAATCCACCAATGGCGATACCCACCTGGGTGGCGACGATTGGGATGAAGTGATTGTTAACTGGGCTGCTGATGAGTTCAAGAAGCAGCAAGGGATCGACCTGCGGGGTGACCGCCAAGCCTTACAGCGTTTGCGCGAGGCAGCAGAAAAAGCCAAGATTGAACTAAGCTCCGTCATGGAGACTGAGATCAACTTGCCTTACATAACGGCGGATGCCAGCGGACCAAAACACCTGCAGTTGAAATTGAACCGGGCAACCTTTGAAAAAATGACCGCACACCTGGTTGAACGTGCCCGTGGGCCCTTCAACGCCGCTGTCAAAGATGCCAATTTGAGCGTCAACGAAATCGACGAAGTGGTCCTGGTGGGCGGTGCAACCCGCATGCCCATGATCCAAGACTTGGTTCGGGACCTGACAGGTGGCAAAGAGCCCAATAAGGGCGTCAACCCTGACGAAGTTGTTTCCATTGGTGCTGCCATTCAAGGTGGCGTGCTAGCTGGTGACGTCAAAGATGTGCTCTTACTGGATGTGACCCCGCTTTCCCTGGGTATTGAGACCCTGGGCGGCGTGATGACCACACTCATCGAGCGCAATACCACCATCCCTGTCAAGAAAACAGAGGTTTTCTCAACGGCAGAAGATAGCCAAACTTCAGTGGATGTGCATGTCTTACAGGGTGAGCGCCCCATGGCGGCTGATAACATGAGCCTTGGCCGCTTCCGGTTAGACGGTATTCCACCTGCGCCACGAGGTGTGCCGCAAATTGAGGTGACCTTCGATATCGATGCCAACGGCATCTTAGATGTCGCTGCTAAGGACAAGGCGACCGGAAAAGAACAAAAAATCACCATTACCGCTTCCACCAACCTCGACAAAAGCGATATTGAAAAAATGGTTGAAGAGGCAGCCAAGAATCGTACGGCTGATCAACAGCGCAAAGAGCTGATTGAGCTGCGCAACCAGGGTGACTCATTGGCTTACCAGGCTGAAAAGCTCCTCAAGGACATGGGTGAGAAAGTCCCTGCCGACCAGCGCGGTCAGGTTGAAGCAAAGATCAACGATCTGCGTGAGGCCATCCAATCGGATGATAAAAGCCGCATGCAAAAGACGATGGAAGCTTTACAAGCGGACCTTCAGGCGATCGGCCAGGCTGCTTACCAGCAAGAAGGCCAATCCGCTGGCCCGGCCGGTGGACAGAAAACTTCAAACGGCGGTTCAGGTCAGGAAGATGAAGATGTCGTGGAAGGCGAGTTCCGCGAAGCTTAAGAGCGTCAATAAATACTAAATAAAATATAAGGCTCTTCCAAATGTGGAAGGGCCTTTTTTGGTAACTGATGAGGGATATTTAGGTTCTAAGCTGCCTTTGTAAGACCTGAGTTTCTCGATTAGTCATATTTTTGTCAATTTTTCGGGTAAAAACGCGATTTTCAGGACACTAATAAGATAAACGCAGATGTAAGAGATAGGATACTTGGCATCATTTTACTGGTTGCATATGGGGATATTGTCAAAATCGTTTGAATATGGGCACCCTCACCTCAATCCTCTCCCTCACGTCTGAGGGAGAGGAGGCACTAGGCCATTGTATAGCAGGTGTGCAAATTTACCAACGGGAAGCAGTTAAAAAAACCCTCTCCCTGGGTAGGGAGAGGGCAGGGTGAGGGTTACACACAGTTCCTTTTTGTGTCAAATTAACAAGGCAAAGGCATTATAGAACCTGAGCTTATCGTTTAGACATATTTTTGCCAATTTTTCAGGTAAAAACGCGATTTTACGGACACTAATATAAAAAACTCAGGTGAAAGGCTTTGTTTTCGTTTAAATTCTATTTGTTTTTTGAATTATACAGTTACGTTTTTTTATTTATAACAGTTGGGATTTGAAGGAACCTAGTAATCAGAGCATCTCGGGTTTTAAGGCTTCCCCCGGCACCTAAAGGCGTTCCGCTTCGCTCCAGGGGAAGGCTTTGTTTGAATTGAAGTTTGTATTTGTATTAGTTAATTCATAATCCACTGATATCTTAAGGCTTCCCCTGGCACCTAAAGGTGTTCCACTACGCTCCAGGGGGAAGCTGTCAGCCTCTGGCTGACTGATGAGGGGTGATTCCCCCTGTGGAAAGCTTTGCTAGTGTCAAAGTAGCTATTTGCATAAATAAATTCATAATTCCCTGATGTCTTAAGGCTTCCCTCAGCCCCTAAAGGTGTTCCACTCCGCTCCAAGGGGAGACCCGTCATGCCAGATGAAACTGCCTTCATTAAAGAAAGTAGGCAGCGCATAGGATGAGGGGGGCATCCTAATGACACTGCCTGAAAATCATTATAGCACAATATATTGAAGAAACAACATCAAAGTCAATCCATTTTGCAATTTTATGCAGATTTAGCAAACTTTTTCACAAAAAAACACCCCCAGGTATTCCCTGGGGGTGTTGATCTAACAATAATTGGTTTTAGAGCCAACCACGCAATTCCATCGCTTTGACCACACGGTGAATCGCCACCATGTAAGCAGCATCTCGCATATAAACTTTCTGCGTTTGTGACATCTCATACACGCCGTCAAAAGCCTGGGTCATCTTGTCATCCAGCTTTTCCAAAACTTCTTTCTTGGTCCAGTAGAAATTCATATCGTTCTGAACGCCTTCAAAGTAGGAAGTGGTCACACCACCTGCATTGCACAGGAAATCGGGGATCACAAAAATGCCGCTGGCCTTTAGCACCTCATCCGCTTCGGGTGTGGTGGGACCGTTGGCGCCTTCCGCCAAAATCTTAACCCGCTTGCTAATATAATGGACTGTCTCCGCGTTGATCTGGCCTTCCAATGCGGCTGGGATGAGCACATCCGCTTCTTTGCTAATCCAGGCATTGGCATCCTCGATCTTATAGCCAGCGTCTATTGCCTTCTTTTTATTGATGGTGCCATATTGGTCAGTGATTCCCATCAGGAAGTCAGGATCAATGCCATCCTCTTTGCTAACGGTGTAAGCTTTGCGATCTTCGCGATCCCAATAACTCACACAAATCACTTTACCGCCCAATCGATCGATGAACCCCCTGGCTGCATATTGAGCGACGTTGCCAAAGCCCTGAATGGCAGCCACCATTTTAGTAGGATCAAGATTTAAACGTTTCATTGCTTCACGCACCGTTGTTATGACCCCAGATCCAGTGGCTTCTGTTCGCCCCAACGATCCGCCACCACCCACAGGTTTTCCTGTGATGACACCTGGCGTGTATTCCCCTGTAATACGTGAATACTCGTCCATCATCCACCCCATCATCTGAGGTGTGGTGCCAACATCAGGCGCTGGGACATCTTGACGAGGGCCAACCACGCGCCATAAACTACGAATGAACCCACGGCAAAGGCGTTCTTTTTCTCCAACTGAAAGGGTTGCTGGGTCGATGACGATACCACCTTTTCCACCGCCAAGGGGGATATCTGCAACAGCGCATTTCCAGGTCATCCACATCGCCAACGCACGCACCGTGTCGATTGTTTCCGCAGGATGGAAGCGTAAGCCACCTTTGTTAGGTCCGCGCGCATCATTATGCTGCACTCGAAAACCCTGGAAAACCCGGACACTACCATCATCCATCCGGATGGGTAGACGCAGGTGATATTCCCGCATTGGCCAGCGCAACATCTCACGGACCTGTTGGTCGAGACCCAATAAATCAGCCACGTGATCAAATTGTTGTTGGGCCATTGCAAATGCATTCATTGATTCTGCCATATTTTCTCCTATTGAATTAATTTGGTGAGATTGAAAAAATATTCTCGATTAAACCTGTCGGCAGCCCAGTGACGGTCATCAGAAAAATATGCGGGCATCTCAGTCCTAAGCCCGCGACCCTGCTTAATCGGTTGTTTCTGAACACAAATCATGCCTGCTCCACAGTCATCTTGAACACCTTAACCATAAACGAGAATCCCCAACACGTCAATATGAACCCGTCAAAATCAACGGGGTGTAATGCGTTGATACAATAGGGCAGCCACAGAGGGCTGCTTCTACGGTCCAAATTTTTAATATAAGGTGGCCCGCTGTTTGCGCCCCGCAGGGGGTTCTGTTTTCCCTGATCAAAGATTATCAACAACCCAAAGGATACAAGACCACCAGACCCCACCAAGAGGCATCAACGAGGTTGCCCTTTCACCGGGCGGGAAAACGTCGAGATTATAGACAATTTTTCATTATTTTCCTTTTCACCATTGATCATTGGCTTGGAACTTTTAGAACCGCAATGGCGTCTATTAATCGAAGGTTATATAATATTTAACAATAAATCTATCGGAGGATCAAAAAATGAACAAAAATATACGTCTCATCTTAGTCGGCGTTGTTGCTGTTGGATTATTAGCGGCTTGCAGCCCCTCATTGACAGCCGACAGCGGCAAAATTAACCGTTCTATCAATGTCAGCGGGACCGGTCGTGTGACGATTGTGCCCGATATTGCAAAAATTAATATCGGTGTGCGCACAGAATCGGAAACTGTGACCGACGCCCTGGACGATAACAATGCAAAAGCCAACGTGATCTCAGAGGTCTTACAGGATTTGGGTGTGGCAGAGGAAGACATTCAGACATCCAATTTCAATATTTACCCCTCTGATCAATACAATCCGATGACTGGACAGGTCGAAGGGCGTAAGTATGTGGTTGAAAACACCGTCAACGTGACCGTTCGTGATCTAAATTCCCTTGGCAAGGCACTCAGTGCCGTGGTTGACGCAGGCGCTAATACCATCTACGGCATCACCTTCGATGTGGACAATCGAGATGAAGCTATTGCAGAAGCTCGCAAGTTAGCTATCGAAGATGCGCAAGCAAAAGCAGAGGCTATTGCTGAGGAAGCCGGCGTTGCGTTAGGCGATCTGATCACAATCAACGTTTACAGCAGCAGCTCCCCTATACCCTATTACGACGCCAAAGGCGGTGCTTATGCTGAGTCATCCGTTCCAGTTGCAGCTGGCACCCTGACAATCACGATGGAATGCAACTTAACTTATGAAATTAAATAAACAGAACACCCTTCATGATGCTAGAGAGATGCCCCTTGAGCGCATCTCTCTTATCAATCAATCTGAAGAATTTGAAGGAGCAAATTATATGAAGAAAACACTGCTACCATTATCCATTTTAGTAACTGTCATGGCGCTGGTCACCGGTTGTGCGTCCACGCCCGCCCCCAATGAAGCGGCTAACCGGGTTCTGAAAGTCACCGGCACCGGGACTGTCAAAATTAAGCCAGACATTGTCTATATCAATATCGGCGTGCAATCGCGATCGCCTGATGCCGGGGATGCCCTCAAGGATAATACACAAAGGGCACAGGCTGTCATCGATACCCTGCTTGAAATGGGCGTTGAAAATAAAGACATTCAAACCCGCAATTTTAACATCTATCAACAACAAAATAATCGTTTCCCTGAAGAAGATCAAGAAAAGTCCATGACTTATATTGTGGAAAATACCGTCGCGATCATCGTAAGGGAAATCGACTCCTTGGGTGAAATCTTGTCAAAAGTTGTGGATGAAGGTGCCAACACCATCAATAGCATCCGCTTTGATATTGAAGATCGCAATACGGCGATGGATGAGGCTCGTAAGCTGGCGATTGCAGATGCAAAAGCTCAAGCAGAGGCAATTGCTGAAACAGCCGGCGTTGCGTTAGGTCCCATTCAAACAATTGATCTTGAATCAAGTGGTTCAATTGTCCCCCGCGCAGACTATGCAGTTCAAGAAGCTATGGACGCCGGAAACGTCCCAATTTCCGGTGGCACCCTGAGCATCGAAATGCGAGTCAACATCACCTATGGCATTGAGTGAATAAAATAGTCTACTTATAGGCATCTGGCACAGATGCTAAAACACCCACCAGCCTCCGGTGTGCTGGTGGGTGTTTTTTAATCCATTCCCAATTAAAAATCTTAAAATAGCTTCCTATTCTTAATATAATTTTTCAAATACGTTAATTTAATTGACTTTTATCAATATCCTTTTATGAACGGCTTGGGTATACTATGTTTATAAAAATTTAGAAGTGAGTTGATTTTTCCTTCTTTAAGCGCATTACATCAAGGAAAAATTTAACTCAGGAGAAAATCCGATGAGAATAGTTGCTGATAGTGGTTATGACCTTTCCCCAGAACAAATAGGTGACCAAAAAATCCATACCTTACCGCTCAAACTGACTTTAAGTGGCGTTAGTTATCGCAGCGGCGTTGATATTCAACCGGAAGAATTTTACGAATTATTGGCAACCACCGAAGATATGCCAATAACCTCGGTCCCTTCCCCGGGAGAATTTATTGAGCTTTATCAGCAGGTTGCACAAGAGGACCCTGACATTTTATCCATTCACATCTCATCAGGGTTAAGCGGCACCTACAACTCAGCGCGCACTGCTGCAGAACAAGTCAAAAACGCAAATATCACCCTGGTTGATACGCGCAGCCTCTCAGCTGAAATGGGCTGGCAGGTCGAAGCTGCTGTCCATAGCATGAAAGCCGGGAAAAGCCTGCAAGACATTTTAGCAACCATGACGCAAGTGAGAAATGCATCTGAAATTGTCTTCACGCTGCCTGATTTAGCGTACTTAATTCACGGCGGTCGGATCAGCCACCTGAAAGGACTGCTGGCCTCAATTTTAGGGATCAAACCCATTATTCATGTGGATAAAACCGATGGGAAATATGCCGACCTGGCCAAGAGTCGCACTTTTAAAAATGCTGTCAAAGCTATCCCGTCCTATATGGCTGGAAAATTCAAAGAGGGAACAACGTTATTGACCCAAATTGGCCATGCCGGGAATCCTGAAGGAGCCGAGTTATTGAGAAAAGCCACGGAAGCCAAATTTGATTGCCATTGGCTCCCTGATGTCTCAATTTCCCCTGTTTTGGGCGCCCATACCGGCCGAGGTTTGGTAGGTGTGGTCTTTGCGCCCCTTGACAGCATGCCATCTTACGCAAAATAATCGCTCAAAAGGAACACCATCGAAAAATTCTAACCTTTGGGATCCTTCAAAATGTCATTGCAGGGGGAAAATACATTGCGTTTGCGTAGATCAGGTTTCCAACCTGACAAATTTTCATCCTCAAGCGGTAATGTGAATTGCCGATTAATATTTTGTTGAAGAATTTATAATTTATCACGTTGGCTTCAACATACGCAGCCTTCATTTTGTGCTTTTTTAGTGTTTGTCACGTAGGTTGACTGTCCCCCAAAATGAAATGGCAGGGGATGACCCAACCATCTCTGATCATCATTTTATCAAAAAGAATGTTTCTTATTGCAGGGGGTTATTGGACGCCCAAACATCACCAAGAATAACCACAATATCATTTTCAGCGTTGGGATCGTAATAATTATAGATATTGTTCGATGTCACACCCAGGGTCTCTGATAACCACTGCAGTGCATAAGGTTTGCTGTCATAAACATAAATCTGAGAATAGACCGCACTATCGGTGTTTGATTCATCAACAATATTTAAACCCTGTTCTTTAAACCAAGCAGCAGTCACTGTATGTAGATCCGATTGATAGGAGCCGTTATACACAGCGACCCGGGCGCCTTCTTCCGTAATCAATTCTGCTGGATCACCCTCTGCAACAGGTCCTAGCACGCCTCCCGTGCCAAAAACCTCATCGCGGAGCAGTCTAATTTTATCGGGTACAGGTTTGAGAATGTCTAATCCATCTGAAGATTTGCCAATCGTGACATAGCTGCTGCCAATAATAACTTGGCTGATATCTTCGGCGTTCACTTCAAGGGCTGACCAGGCTAGTTTGATCACCTGGTTTACCGTCAAGTTGGTATTGATCCCTGCGGAAAGGTCATTATAAATTTCTGGTGCTCTTGCAACCAGTTTGGGCATCATATCAAATTTTAGAATTCGGTCCCTGATGGCAATAATAACTTGTTGCTGTCGCGCTGCGCGGTCAAAATCGCCACCCTCACCAGATCTTGTGCGCACATAAGCAAGGGCATATTCACCAGGGAAGGTCGACGTGCCGGCATCAATGGTCACTGAATTATTTTTACCTCTGCGGTCCAAAACAATCGGCTCTTCAAGGGTTAACTTGACGCCTTCAATATGATCGATGAAATCCACAAAGGCTTGAAAATCGATCTGCGCATAATAGGGCACAGGCACACCCAGAAATTCCTCAACCGTCCTTGCAGCTAATGCTGCGCCACCACCGGGCAAATTGTAAGCCTCTCCCAGGTAGTACGCGGTGTTGATCTTAGCATATTCAAAACCAGGAATGTTCACCCATAAATCCCTCGGCAATGAGACAATCCCAGCGGTCTTGTTAATCGGATCAAATGTCAACAAGATCATGGTGTCCGTGCGGGGTGTTTCCCCTGCCTCCCAATCCCGATAATCTAATCCCATCACCAACACATTGACCCGACTGGTGCCATCCCAGGGTTCTGGCTTTGGCAGATCGGCCGCTGGTATCTCTGTTGGTTTGGGCTTCCCGGGGTCATCCGTTTCATCTTCAGGTTGATCCTCGCGAATAACAGGGTCCCCTGGCAGCGCAAATGTCTGATTTGTTGAAACTAATTGGCGGGTAATACGGTAGGCAAATACAGCCCCGACGAGGGCCAGTACAATCATCAAACCCAAAATAATCTGAGTAGAAAGATCTTTAGGAAAATTTTCCTTAAATTTTTTAAATAATTTCATGATTTATCTCTTCAGGCTGATCCAAACCGACTGTCAGCAGGTTTGATCAGCGCTTACGCAATTGTAAGGGAGGCATTGCGAATTTTTATGTGGTTTTAGTCCATGGGTGGGGGCGGAATGGGCAGATCTTCTTTCTTAGTGTTAATCCACTTATCGCCTTCATCAATTAACATGACCGGGATATCCTCAACAATCGGATATTTCCGACCGCAATCCTGACAGATCAACCAGGATTCCTGATAATATTCCAGCAGCCCATCGGTTTCTTGAACACAATGCGGGCAACGCAGCATATCAATTAAATCTTTGTCAACCATCAAACCTCCAATATTAAGCCGCCAATTGCAGGGGCATATTTTTCTGGCTTATTTTTAAGTGCGCTCATTGTACCACAGCGAATTTAATTCGTCTCTGGCGCATCTTCGGCCTCGGTCTCTGGGATCCCTTCCGTACCAGGGCCATATTCCCAAATCTCTTGCCAGGGTTGGAATTTTGTGTAAAACGAATCAGAAAAGTGAACCTGATCACCTTTGTACACCGTGCGGGTGACCCTGATTTCTGCGCCGTCGGCTGCATAATCGACTTTCTTGAGTTCCCCTTTTTCTAACTCTGGATTTTCCCGGTAAAGGGGTTCAGGGGCGGGCACAATATTCGTTGCGCCAGTTGTTTGCCAGTTGACGGTGCGGCCGTCCTTTGTTGAATAAAACTTCCAGGTCAAGGACTGGTATTGTCCCATGTAGGTTTCCATCAATAACCAGTGTTCCGTATCGTTGGTGAATTTTAAATCAACAATGGGCACAAATACCGTGGCGTCCAAGCCGGCTAAATTGGGATCTCGACTGCCATCCCGGCGCAATTCGTAATAACTGACCCGGTACGCATGCGCATGGCGCTCGGGGATCGGGAAACCCGCAAAGAAGGCTGCTCTGAAGAGGGTTGTGCTCACCTGGCAAACGCCGCCGCCAACGCCCTGTATGGTTTGTCCGCCATAGATGATCAGCGCTTCAGCGTAGCCATTTTCAAGGCTGATATTCCCCAGGGCATCCGCCATCGAGAAGGTTGCCCCTGGCGGGACCAATAACCCATGAAATTGAGCAGACGCGGTTTCAATGTTTTGCACCCTGGCTGCGTCGGATCCATAGAAATAGGATGTCTCCTGATGGACCAATTCGGTAATACCCAACTCTTCACCCGTGGCGTCATCTGTCACTTCGGGTTCGAGGGATTGGAACTGCAAATTCACCTGGTGCGCGCCTTCAATTAATGCCGCCTCAATCGTTTCAATGCTGGCTTGCACATCTAATTCGCGGCCAATTGTCGCCGATTCAATGACCTCTAACTGACTGGTGTCATCATTGAAGATAAAACGGGCGTTGATGGGCGCCACAGACAACCCAGGCTTGATGCTTTCTAAGTAAATTTCAAACAAATCTTGATTGAGGTCAATTTGATAGGAAGACTCTCCCTCCGCAGAGCTCTCGCTGCGGGTGATAATCAACATTGACGCCAATTCTTGGGGGGCAATCGTCCAGGTTCCTGCATCATCCTCAGCATCAGGATCCGTCAACACCAGGTCTTCGCTGAGGATTTGGCGTGCCATTTCTGCCTGAGGGCCAACGTCTAATATGGCTGGCGGGGTTTCCTTCACAATCAAGGGGATTACCGCGTCTTCCATGCGCATCAGGGCTGGCGCGATTTGGGCTAAGGTACCTTGGATATCCACCTCAAGTCCCACCTGACCGCTTTTGACGATCACGTCTGAACCTTCCAAGGCTAATGAAGCTTCGATGGTCGGCTGATCAATTCCTTGGGCGATATTTTGCAGGAAGATTTGTGCTATACGTTCATCATAGTAAGCAGCAGGGGAAATTTGAACGCCTTGAAACCAGGCTTGCCCTTGTTCGATGAGTTTTTCAGGGTAGCCTGCTCCTCTGCCAACCTCCAGTGCTTTTTTTGCACTATTGGTGGGTTCGACCACATAACCAAGGTCAATTGGCCGCTTTTCCCATGATTGGTCGCCATAAGTTAGCACCAACCGGCCCTCATAAGTATAGGGCAAAGCTTCTGCTAGCTTCTGACTGGCTTCTGTGATGGTTAATCCAGATAAATCAGTCTTTTCCACATATACGCCGGGGTAGATCCGGTCAGCATACACGACTTCAAATCCGATCAGGACAGCTAATCCAATCAGTACAAAAATGAAAATACTGAGAGGAATCGCCCAAAAAACTTGCTGAAGGGTTTTATTCGTGGCGTTCTGTTCTTTTGATTTTTTCATTATCCTCGATTATACTTCACGGGGTTAAAAAAATTACAGCCGGTGACGCTGTTACCCTTTTAACGAATTTTTTCGCTGGTTTGTTCCCCGGCGCCACGAATCGGAAAAATTTAACCCTGTTCTAGCTGCTATTTGCGTTTATAATGAACCTAACCTTGTAAAAATCTCAACAAAGCTAACCAATGACCTTTCAAATCATCCTACTCATCATTATCATCCTCGCAGCCCTGGTTCTATTCTCCATCGAGACCTTACCTGCTGATGTCATCGCCCTAGGGGTCATGATGGCCTTGATCCTGACCGACATCTTACCGGCAAACCTTGCTTTTGAGGGTTTTGGGAGCGACACATCTATCATGATCCTGGGGTTGCTGATCTTGACCGCTGCCCTTGTACGGACGGGCGTGGTGCAACTGCTGTCACGACAAATCCTCCGCAGAGTCAGCGACAATCATTCTCAACTTTTTTGGGTCCTCACTGGGACGGCGGGCTTATTGAGTGGGTTTTTATCAAACACAGCCACCGCTGCCTTTTTTACCCCCATGACCATTGGTTTATCCAGAAAACTGAAGATTAACCCTTCCAAGTTATTGATGCCAATGGCTTTTTCCACCATTCTAGCCAGTTCCGTCACCCTGGTGGGCACATCGACCAACGTGGTCATCAGCGGCTTGATGACCCAACACGGCATGAGAGCTCTGGGCATGTTTGAATTAACCCCTGTCGGCATCCCAATCCTGGCGATCGGGCTGTTGTACATGTTTTTTATCGGTCGGCATTTAATTCCAGTCCGCGATTCTAAACAAGACGGCTTACAAAAAGAAATCCTCTCATATTGTTCCGAATTCAAATTAACAGAGAGCTCACCCTGGGAGGGAAAAACCCTGGCTGAAATCGGACTTGGTAAGGAATATGATCTGAATGTATTAAGGATCTTAAAAGAACCCGGTTATCACGTCGAGCCACGGGCAAATACAGTCCTTAAGAAAGGTGACCGCGTTTTAGTCGAAGGCAATCGAGATGATCTTGTGACCTTGGTAGACCAGGATTTGGTTGAATTTACAGGAGAGTTTGGAGAGGAAGGCGAAATTGCCAAAGATTTGTCCATGGCAGAAGTGATTCTCCTGCCCGGGTCACCAATGATAGGACGGACCCTGTGGGGATTGGATTTTCGAGATCGCTACGGGTTACAAGTCTTGGGAATTAATCGTAAAGGCGAAACCCTTCGCCGGCGAATTAGCCGAACGCGCTTACAAGTAGGCGATCAATTACTGCTGCAGGGCGATCCCGATACCATTGACAGCTTAAGCTCCAATAACAGCTTCCGCATCGTCTCAGGCAAGTTGGATATATTGCCAGAGACAGAAAAAGCCCCCCTTTCCTTAGCCATATTTGGCGTGGTCATCTTGTTGGTGTCTTTCAATATCCTCTCTTTACCCGTGGGTGTGCTACTTGGTGCTTTAGCTGCCCTGGTAACCCGCTGTATCACACCAGTTGAGGCTTACCGCCGGGTCAATTGGAGTGCCTGGCTGCTGATTTCGTGTATGTTAGCCCTCGGACGAGCGATGGAGGTATCAGGCTTAGCAGATTTAGTGGCGGACCAGATTGTGGGGTTGATTGGCGCATCTAACCCCTTGTTTATTCTGGGGGCTTTCTTCCTATTGTCCTTATTGCTCACCCAGCCGATGTCCAACCAGGCAGCAGCGGTGGTCATCATTCCTATCGCCATCCAAACAGCTGCCCAATTAAATCTCAACGCACGCACCTTTGCAGTAATGATCGCGGTCGGCGCCAGTTGTTCCTTCATCACCCCCTTGGAACCCGCTTGTCTGATGGTTTATGGCCCCGGGAATTATCGCTTCTTCGATTTTGTTAAGGTGGGTTTCTTGTTGACCCTGCTGATATTTGGCATTGCGTTGTTGATGGTGCCCTGGCTGTGGCCTTTGTAAGTCGCCCAAAATTTTCCCCTTCTAAATTTATTTTTTTAAATGCGGCAATCAACCCCTTTTTGTTAATGCAATTGGAAAAAACTTTTTAGTTGCCGGGAGTGATCCCCATAGGCATTTTTTGTCTGAAATTTAATCCAAAGCCGTCTCGATTGCCTGGTTAATTTCTTCAAGGGACATAAACGTGCCAATTTTTATGGCCGTCACTTCTCCGGACTCATCTAAGACATAGGTCTCGGGGACACCGCCCACCTGGTAGATCCGTGAAATTTGGGTCTGCAGGTCGGGTCCGTTAGGATATGTCAGACCGTATTTTTCAATGAAAGCCATGGAAGCCGGTTGCGTGTCTGCATAAGCCACGCCAAGAAAAGCGACCTGGTCGGGATAGTTGCGCTGATAAAACCGCCAGGCAGCCTCAAGCAACTCACCCTCTTCATCGCAAGTGGTGCACCACGATGCCCAAAAATTGATCAGCACCACTTTGCCCCGTAAATCCTGGGTGTTAACCCTTTCTCCAGAAAAAGTGGTCAATGTAAAATCCTGAGGGGTTTTCCCTATTTCGATGGCCTCTGACTCGTTTCCGAACAGACGGAAACCCAAAAGGATCAGAAGACCCAATACCCCTAAAATGGCAATGATCATCCAGGTATTAGATTTTTTTTGTGTAAGCGATTTGTATTTTGATTTCGGTGACATATTATTTCAACTTCTTAAGGTCTTGTTCAACTTGTAAAAGGTAAGGGTCATCACTGACATCCGGTGTGGGAGGTGTGATGGCCTCGGTTGGTTTTTGCTTCAAACGGAAAAACACAAGCGCAATGCCGGCCAAGATTGCCAGCGGGGGCAGCACATATAAGATCCAATTCAATCCCCTGGCTGGCGGTTCCCCCAACACTTGATCTCCATATTGGGCTACAAAATAGTCTTTGATCTCTTCTTCCGTCCAGCCTTCTGCCAATTGCTGCCGGATGAGCGCTCGCATTTGTGAGCATGCTTGGGTAGTGCAGTCATCCAAGGTGATGTTTTCACACAACGGGCAATATAATTGGCGGGCGATTTGATTGACGGCATCATCCGATGGGGTTGTTTCTTGCGCTAAAGCTGGCATCCCAACCAAGCCCAACAATGCGCCCCCCACAGCAACTGCGAGCAGTAGCCTCCATCCCCAGGACAACCTCATAAAAGTGAGTTTTTCTGGACGCACTTTAGGACACTACCTCCTGCTGTTTTCGGGTTTGAGGCAACACTGCAACAATGGTGCCGACGGTCAACACCCCCACCCCGATCCACAACCAGTTCACCAAGGGCGTGACGTACAGTCGAAAAGTCGCCTGGTTTTGTGTTCCGGATGTAAATTCCACCAGAATTGCATAAATATCCAATGCTAAGTTGCTCTTGACGCTCGGCTGGGTGATCGCCAAACCCATATCAAAATAAATATGGCGCTGCGGATTCAACTCGCTAACTGCTTGACCGCCCTTTGAGACCGATAAATTTGCCTCGCTTACATTAACCCCATCCTGGCGGTTGTAATTCTCGAGATCATTGAAAGTAAATTGATAGCCGCTCAGGGCAACACTGTCCCCCACATCCAGAGTCACCTGGGTTTCCTGCTGCAAGCCCTCCAGCCCAACGATGCCGATGCTCATCAAGATGATGCCCAGGTGCACCAACAAGGCGCCGTAACGCCGATTTTTGCGCACAAGCGGCGCCCAAAACGCCGTTATTTCATAAGCACCACTGCGTTTTTTCTGAGCGCGAACATCGCGGACAAATTCAGCCAACATGACCAAGATACCCAAACCGACAAACCACAGAGTGATCAATGCATACAGGTCGTTAATATCACCAAGCAGCCAAGCCACTAAGGGGACCAATAAAGACGCCCCGATGAGAAACCAAAGGCTTTTCCCTAACTGCTTCACGAGGTTTCCACCCCAAATGGCTAAGGGACAGATACCCATCAAAAACAGTAGCAAGACAAACAAGGGCCCAAGAATGCGTTCATACCAGGCGGGTCCGACCGTCACCAAATTACCCGTCAATAATTCCGAAATAACCGGATAGATCACACCTAAAAAACAAACCAGCAGGATGCTCAATAAGATCAGGGTGGTAAAGATGGTCATTACTTCCCGAGAAAACTTAAATTCGATCTCCTGAGCACCCCCGTAGTCCCCCCATCGGTAAAACAACAATCCCAGGGAACCCAGAACAATCAGCACGATAAAGAAAAACATTGGCTGGCCAACGTTACTGTCCGCAAAGGAGTGCACGGATGAAAGAACACCTGACCTGGTAATAAATGTACCAAAAATGATCAATCCGAAAGACAGGATGATGAGAATCATATTGAGACGGCGGAATTGGTTGCGCTTTTGCTGTAATAAGGCGGTGTGAAGAAATGCTGTGCCGCTCAACCAGGGCATTAAAGCGGCGATCTCTACTGGGTCCCAACCCCAGTACCCACCCCAGCCTAACACGTCGTAAGCCCAACGCATCCCCAAAACAAGCCCTAAGGAGAGAAAAACCCAGGCGATTAATGTCCAGGGACGGGCAATTTCGATCCAACGTTGATCTTTGCGGCCGGTAGCAAGGGTGCCAATCGCTAATGCAAAGGGGATAATGAAACCTACAAAGCCTAAATACAGGGCTGGTGGATGCCAAATCATCCCCGGGTGGCGCAACAGCGGGTTTAAGCCCTGTCCGTCCCGCGGCGATAAGGCGAAGGCCCCTGGGGGTTGGATTACAGAAATCACCTGTCCGCCTTCTAACAGGTGCCAGAAGCGTTCAAAGGGAACTTCAAAAAACACACTTAACAACAGGAAAAAAAACAGGCAAATGAATGCGACCAACATCGCCCAGGCCATGAGGTCTTTAGCCTTGCGCCAATTTTTACGGAACGCAAAAAAGCTTGAGAAACCAGCCAGCAACCAGCTCCAAAAAAGCAGCGAGCCGCTTTGGCCGCCCCACAAGGCTGTGAATTTCAAATAAGCTGGCATATTTCGACTGGTCACGCTATACACATAAACCACATCAAAGCGGTCGTTCAACAGTAAGACGATTAAGATAACCAGGCTAATAGATACTAAAGGAAAAATCAATAGTAAGGCTAAACGTGCTGATTCAAGCCAAGGGGCTAACTTGCTATACAGCCCCCAAATGACGGCCACCAAGCCGTACACACTCAACAAGAATGCCAGCGCCAAGGTTAAATAGGCAAAAGTTGTCAACATGTTTAAAAATCTTCTACCTGATCTGGCACGGCTTCTTCATATTTGGAGGGGCATTTTAACAAGAGTTCTTCAGCCTCAAAAACCCCATCAGCGTTGAGTTGCCCGGTTAAGATGGCCTGCGCCTCGTGTTTGAGCATATCCGGCTGAGGGCCCTGATAAATGACTGCCAATTGCGGGTTATCGGGATTCTCTACCGCCTGATGTAAGACGGCTTCCAGGCCACCGAGTTTTTCAATTTCATCATCATCGCCTGGAATATGCACAACCGTGAAATGCAAATTGCCGGTAGACCTGTCGTATTGAATGCTGTCCCCCAAAACGGCACCAGATACCCGCAAATTTTGACCAGCATAATCCGCTTGCGATTCCTGTAATTCGCGAATCGTGATAAAAAACTCAGCGGTTGCCCGGGTAGCGCTGATGATCATAAAAATCAATGCCACCAAAAACAATCCGCCCCCGATGATAAATTTTATCTTGTTGGATTTTCTTCCTTGCAAAACAGAGTTTTCCATAAAATATTTCCTTAAAGATTTACCAGTAAAAAGGCACGCTTATTATAATGGATTGAAAACGGAATGGCTATACCTTGTATTTTTGAAAAGGGAACGCACGCCTTGCGAAACGAAATTGCCGCTGAGTTACCCGTCCTATGGTATATTTTAATCAATCTATTATTGCTGGAGTTTTTATGTACATCGCCATTGAGGGTGTGATTGGTGTCGGGAAGACAACCCTGGCACGCCTTCTCCAACCTTCCTTTAATGCAGAACTTTTGATGGAGATCTTTGAAGAGAATCCTTTCTTAAGTGATTTTTACAGTGATCGCCAACGATATGCCTTTCAAACGCAGATTTTTTTCTTGCTCAGCCGTTATCACCAACAAAGGCGGGGCGTGCACGAGGCACTGGCTAAAAATCCCTGGCTGATTTCGGATTACACCTTTGAAAAAGATCGGTTATTTGCAGAGGTCAACTTACAAGGCGATGAACTGGAAGTGTATTATAGCGTTCATGAAGCTTTATCAGAAAAAATTCGCAAACCCGATCTGATTGTCTATCTTCGGGCTGATACGCGGGTTTTAATGCAGCGCATTGCCCAACGCGACCGCCCATACGAACGTCAAATGGAATTAGACTATATTGACACCCTCAATCAGACCTATGACAACCGTTTTGCGAACAAATCAGGACAAAATATCCTCACCGTTGATACCAACCAGTTGGATTTCGTCCGCCAAGACGAAGACCTTGCCTACGTCGATCAACAAATCAGACAAGCGTTAAAAATGGCGCCTTTTCAAGAACATTTGCCAATCAACCTCTAATCCAGGGGAGTCAATATGCGTATTACCAACAGTATGTTACATAAATTTGCCCAGGAAACGGTCAGCCAACGCGTCAGAACTGAACCGGATCTGCATGCGGCTTATCTAACCGGTTCCCTGCTGGGCGAAAGTCCCTTGCTGGGGGGAACAACGGATATTGACCTGGTATTGGTTCATAAATACCAAGCGCCTGTGGAAAGAGAAGTCCAGGCGCTCACGCCCGAAGTTTCTCTGGATATTTATCATAAAACAAAGATTGAATATGACGAACATCGCCAATTCCGGAAAGACCCCTGGATGGGATATCCCCTCACATTCAATCACATTTTGCTTTTTGACACCGATCACTGGCTTGAATTTGTTCAATCCAGTGTCAGCGCCCATTTTCATCATGGGGATAATGTTTTAGCGCGGGTTTCCAAACTTTCTTCGGCGGCGCGGGAACAGTGGTTTTCACTCTTACGGAATCCTGCACAAACCTATTTGGAATGGCTCAACCGCTACATGGAGGTTCTTTCTTTGGCAGCCAATTCTGTGGCTGGCTTAATCGGCCCCCCATTAACCCGCCGCCGCTTCCTGATCGCTTTTAAAAATTGTGCAGATGCCCTCGGCGTCCCCAAAATTGTAATGGGTTTGTACGGCTTATTAGGGCTCTCCCCTGACCAGGAAGAAGCTCTTGGTCCCTGGATTGACGCCTTTCAACAAGATTTTGATCACCTCCAGGAGACTGGTACACCCCCTGTGCACCTCTCCCCTTGCCGGCGTGCCTATTATTTTGACGCCATCGAAGCCCTGGCGGCAAGCGATGACCCCCTGCAAGCGGGCTGGCCGTTATTACACACCTGGCTCGATATTCGACTGACATCCCCAAAATCGCTACCAGGCGATGAAGCGTGGCAAAACTGCCTCGAGACCCTTGAATTGACTGAGGAAAGCGCTGAGCAGAAGATTGAGGCCTTGGATGCTTATTTGGATAGCATGGACCTCGTCATCGAAAATTGGTCGAATAAATATATGCTGTAAGTTTTTTCATTTTTCCTTATATTATTAATTTTTTCAATTTTCTTTAATTGACAAATTAGCCCACTAATCCACAAAACTGTGGATAAACGCGTGAAAACTGTGGATAACTTATACGAAATGTGGATAAACCGCACAAATTTTCCAATAAAGTTTGGGGGTGATTCTGGATAAATTCGGGATAAAACGCATCATTAAGAAACCAAGCTGCCATTTTTCACAAGTTTTCTCCCGTTATTGTTAATTCTCTCCACAGTCCATTGTTGATAAAAATCCACGTAAAAATGAAAATAAAACCAAAAGGAAATCAACGAATCTCCCCTGTATCAGCGGTTGGTGAATGTTAAAAGTTTTGCTGGTTAGTGCACTCTCCACATTTCCACAGCCCCTACGATTACGACGAATATAGATTCTTAAAATAATATATGTGAATAAAATAATTAAAACACAACTTCATCACATCACTAAAATAACACTATAATTCAACACGCAATCATGGGTTTCAAAAAACTTAGCGTTGACAATTATTGGGAGTTTAAACCATGGACACTTTTACTGTCATTGAAGCACGACGCAGCATTCGAAAATTCAAGGATGAGCCCGTTCCTCAGGAATTAATTGAAAAGATTTTAAAAGCAGCTACGCTGGCACCATCGGGAAAAAACAAACAACCCTGGTATTTCTATGTGATCCAGAAAAGCAAACGCGCTGAAATGATTGCAGCGATGCAAGCGGGTTTGGATCAGATGAAAGCGATGGGGGTCAATATTGGGTCTGCCAAATTTACCCAGCAGGTTATGTCCCAGGCACCCGTTACGATCTTTGTATTCAATCCCACCGGTCAACATCCTTTGGTTAAACGTAACGACCTGGATGTCTTTGGTGACATTGTGGATATCCAGTCGGTGGGTGCGGCCATTCAAAATTTGTTGCTGGCTGCTCAAGCTTCAGGATTGGGAACCTTGTGGATATGCGATGTGTTTTATGCCTACAATGCCCTGGTGGATTGGCTGGATGCGGAAGGTGAGATGATCGCTGCGGTGTCCCTGGGCTATCCTGATCAGTCACCAGACCCGAGGCCGCGAAAAGCAGTGGCAGAAGTCACCCAATTCGTGTCATGAAGGCTTAATTAAGCGGGTTAAGGCGCAGAAATATCCTTAATTATCCAATATGACTTTTCGGTCACACATAATCTAGCTAAAATAATTCCACTTTAATGGAAGAATAACTTAAAAATTTCTTGTGACTACCCAGTCACAGCCTTTGGCTTTAAACAGAGGGATTATCCAATAAAAAGTACCCAAAGATCAATGCTTGACAATACTATACCGATCGGTATAATACGCCCCATGGAAAATGACCAAGTATTACTCGATTGTGCCCTCGCCCTGTTCAGTCAACGGGGGTATGACGCCGTCAGCGTGCGTGAAATTGTGGAAGCGGCCGGGGTGACCAAGCCCACGCTCTATCATTATTTTTCAAGTAAACGGGGTTTGCTGGACGCATTAATTACTCGTGAAGCCAGTGTGCTCGTTGTGCGCGTCAAACAAGCTACGGATTACCATGGTGACCTGGTATTAGCGCTGGAAAACACTGTCAGGGCTTATTTTGAGTTTGCTCAAAGACACAGTGTGTTTTATCGTTTTCATCTGGCGTGTTATTTCTCGCCCCCTGAAAGTGAAGCCAACCAGGCCATGCGCCCTTTCATCGATCAGCAAAATGCGATGCTGGAGAACTTATTTCTGCGGGCAGCGGAAAATCACGGCAATCTGCGTGGCAAACAAAGTCGCTTGGCGGTTAGCTTGCTGGGTGAAATCAATGCCCTGATTGGTTTGCACTTAAACGGCAAACTTGGCCTCAACGAAAATCTGGCTTATCAAACGGTCCATCAATTTATGTATGGCATCTTTAGTTGAGCTAGAGGACGAATTATTAGAACTGTAACGACAAGGAAATTAGGTTTTTCATGACACCTTCTTGGACAAAAGACGCAATTTTTTATCATATTTACCCCCTTGGATTGGTTGGCGCACCACAGGTCAATGATCTGAGCCAACCGGCCGTACCACGCCTTGACAAGTTGATCCCCTGGTTGGATCACATTAAAGATTTAGGCGTCAATGCCCTCTACTTGGGTCCGGTGTTTCAATCTTCCAGGCATGGCTACGATACCATCGATTATTACCATGTAGACAGACGTTTGGGCGACAATGGCACTCTGGAAAGGTTTGCCGATGCCGTGCATCAGCGGGGAATGCGGCTGGTCCTTGATGCTGTATTGAATCACGTCGGACGTCAATTTTGGGCGTTTGAGGACATCATAAAATTGAAACAAAAATCTGATTACCGTGATTGGTTTAAAAATTTACGCTTTGACGGGCGCAGCCCTGCTGGCGACCCTTTCCAGTATGAATCCTGGCAGGGGCACTATTCCCTGGTTAATCTCAATTTGTCCCATCCCCATGTGCGTGCCCATCTTCTCGACGCGGTGGGCATGTGGATGGATAGGTTTGGCATTGACGGCTTGCGCTTGGACGCGGCGGATTGTATTGACCTTGATTTTCTGCGCACATTGCGGGATTTCACCAAAGCTCGCCGGGCAGATTTTTGGTTGATGGGCGAGATTGTTCACGGCGACTACCGAAAGTGGGCAAACCCTGAAACCCTCGATACAGTCACTAATTACGAAACCTATAAAAGCTTATATTCCAGTTTGGTGGAAGATAATTATCATGAAGTCGCTTATGCCCTCAATCGCCAATTTGGCCCAGATGGGATATATCGGGATCTTTGGCTTTATAATTTTGTTGATAACCACGATGTGGATCGGGTCGCCAGCAAGCTGCAAGACCCAGGTCTGCTTTATCCGCTGTACCTTTTGCTGTTTACCATGCCCGGGATTCCTTCAATTTATTATGGCAGTGAGTGGGGCATCAAAGGTCAAAAAGAGGGGTGGTCGGATGCTGCGTTGCGGCCAGCCCTTGACCTTGGGCGGATGCGTTCAGCAGCACCGCAACCTGATCTTGCGTGGGATATCCAACGATTAGCTGCTTTGAGAAAATCTTTTCCAGCCCTTCGCTTAGGCGATTACCGCCAGGTGCTGGTTAACCCGAAACAATTGGTCTTCCAGCGGCAATTTGAAGGGGAACGGATGATCATTGCTTTGAATAGCGACTCACAAAGCGCTAATATAGATATTCCTGTGGATAAGCGTTCAGGGGCATTTGTGGATGTCTTGCATGACAATCAAGGTTTTGAGATCAGGGATGGGAGCCTTCAACTGCACTTACCGGCGAGATGGGGTCGGGTCTTGTTGCGGACTCAAGGCTAAAAATAGTGGGTGTGGTCTCTTGGGCTGGATAGGCCCAAAAATGACCTACAAGCGTGATGAGTGAGTGGTTGATTTTTGAGATTTTTAATGGATCGCAACGCAAAGCTTACATGTTTTTGGGATAGCAACCACCCCGCTCAATCACTTGGGCATTGGTTGCTGCATTTCGATAGCGGTGGATGGGATTGAGGCTGAGGGCGTATCCGGATTGATCGACCCAAGACCCCATTTGAAGGAGTTCCAGCAATGCTTGTTTCACGGCGATCCCTTCCTCAACGCCGAAGCGATAGGTAAAAAACCCCGGATTTTCTTCAAGGTAATTGAGAATTGACTGCCATGCCTCCAAGATGGGTTTAATTTGTGTTTGGCGATAGATATTTTTAAGGGGTTTTATTGGCAGGCGGAGGTTTCGATTGAGCACATCCATCATCGTCGGATTGTATAAGAAGTGGGCATAGGCGGGTCCATGCTGGACGGTTAGGGAGTCTGGACATGGGATGGACAATTGAGCGGCGTGGATTTCAACCTCCAGTTCAAAAGTCTCTTCAATTTTTTGGTTGGCTTGATTAAGACTAGAATCTGGAAGAAGGACATTGATTGCCGCTAAAATCTCAGCAGCTGCTTGTTCAAGATTGTCCTTCAGGGAGCGTTCCGGATTCTGGATGGTGACAGGGGGTAAGAGCTCACCCACGTTCATGGTAAGTTTGGGATGTTGAAATCGTAAGGCGTTCTTGATGCTGTTTTTCATGCCGCTAAAGCCTATCGGCAAGATAGGCGCCTTGCCTTGATAGCTCAACCATGCGATGCCGATTTGGGGTGTCATATTGGAGGGGTCCCAGATGCCGCCTTCGGGAAAGATGCCCAAAATTCCTCCTTGCTTGAGTAGGTCCAAACTTGTATACAAGCTTTGCCGGTCAAGATTGCCCCGGTTGACAGGGACAACACCGTAGGCGTTAGCAATTAAACTGTAATTGGGATCAAAGGGGATATCACCATTTCCAAGAAATTCAACGATGCCGGGGGTCAAGACGGCCATCATCATAGCTTCAATGGTCGCAGCGTGGTTGCCAGCCAGGATGATAGGTCCCGAATCAGGTAACCTTTCTGGATGGATAATTTCAACCTCTGTCAGCAAATTTAAAAGGGATTTGCCAATTAATTTAAAACTTTTCCGAGTGAATACCCGGCGGGGATATTTCAGGTTGTACGTTTTATCATTCATAAATATCTCAGCCCCATTAATCTCAATAAAGATCTGCCTCTGGGTGTTACGTGCGGATGGGAATTGCTAAAATCCTCGTCTTTATATGCTCACCCGCAATTATTATAGCTGATTAATGCGGGTTGATTAAGTGATGATAGCGCATTATTTCATGGGTCCTATCCTTCAGAAGCGCAATCCCAAGTATAATGACCTCATTGTTGTAACCTTTATGAGCACACGCAATGTGTGGATACTCTTGATAAATTGGCGGACGGCACATGAATTTTTCGAAAATCAACTATCAATCCTTTCTCGGAAAACTGATTCGGCTACCTCTACGGCTGATCCCCAAGAAAATGGTAATGCCCATTCTCCAAGGCAGCCTACGTGGGAAGAAATGGATTGTGGGTTCAGGTGAACACGGCTATTGGCTTGGCAGTTATGAATATCAAAAGCGGTTGGCATTTGAAAAAACAATCAAAAGAAATACCGTCGTTTACGATATTGGGGCGAACGTGGGTTACTTCAGCCTGTTGGCAGCTGTGTTAACCGGACCGCAGGGGCAAGTGGCCGCTTTTGAGCCCTTACCCAGAAATGTGGAATTTCTACAAAAGCATATCTCCCTAAATTGTCTAGACAATATTAAGGTGATCGAAGCCGCCGTTTCTGATCATGAGGGACGGGCGGCCTTTGAATTGGGTGCCAGCACAGCCATGGGGCATATTGGTGAGGTGGGTGAGCTTGATGTTACCTTGGTCAGTTTGGACGGCATGCTGTCCAGGGGAGAATTGATGCCCCCTGACACGATCAAAATTGACGTTGAAGGGGCTGAATTTGAGGTATTGCAGGGCGCCAGAGACCTTTTAACCCAGTATCACCCGACTTTGTTCCTGGACACACATCAGCGGGAAGCCCACCAAAAGGCGATTCAATTTTTAACAAACCTAAACTATCAATTTGAGATCCTGGATGGCAAAAATTTAGCCGAAACAAAGGAACTGATCGCACGGCCGCAATAAAATTAGTGGATACATCTAATCACTATGTGATGGTTTGAGAGATTTTATTCGAAAAAGGTTTCTACACAAGGGATAACGGGGGCGTTAGCAATCATAATAATATAATATAGTATTTTATAATATAATATTAAAACACTTTGTTCATTTCTGTGTAATTGGCTTAAGAAAATCTACTCAGCAAATATCTTGGCTGTATCTCGAGCTAATCAAGGGCTAAATCGATCCCCTCTCCGCTGATGGATACCTCCCCCGGCTCGCCCAAGTCGCCTTTGATTTGGATGTTCACCGGCAAGAATTTTTGAATAACATGGGCGTTTGTCAGCAAGTGTTGGGTGATGCAACTGGACGTAAAATGCGAAGATCCCTTGACCAGGGCTAAGGGCAACAAGACCTGGTCTGCCAAATGTGGGTCCAGGCAGGCATCCGTGTTGAGAAATGTCAGTAGTTCTTCGACGGCCTCATCTGCAACCGCTTCAGCGCGTTTGCCAGGGGCACCCAGGGCGCTGAAACAAGCCCATCCACTGCCGCTAAAAACGGCTTTCAATAAAATAAAGGTCCCTTTGCCCGGTGAAGGGAGTTGCAGGGTATTTATTTTTGTGTCCTGACAAATAGGCGCTAATCGCCGCAGAGCCTGGTGCTTCTGCCGCCGGGCAATGCTTTCATCGAGGTTTGCTACGCCAGAAATTCCCCGAATTTGGATCAGTTTCCCCCGGTTAAGCGCTGTCAATGGCGTAATTTCTTGTGGTGCAAGGACTTTTATGTGCACTTTGCCGCCACCGTAAGGGTAAAAACCGGCCTGATTCAACTGGCAGGCACCGCGGAAACCAAGGCTTTCCATGCAGGGCAGCCATAATTCAGTCAAGTAATGAAAGGTCGGGCTCCATGGGACGTGGGTGCCACCCAACAGGGTAACCTGGGAACTGCCCTTGGCAAAGCTCAAGGGCAAGAAAATAGTCTGCAATACCAAAGTCAAGGCCCCTGCGGTGGGGATATTAAATTGATAGCGTCCGGAGTGGGGTTGATCGGGAATGAAGGACAAACGCTGCGAATCCTGGAAGTCGCCGTCCATTTGCGCCCTTGTGATGCGGGCAGCCGCCTGGGCAGCCGTTAAATGCTGGGGCCGCAATCCAGGTTTCGAGCGATTAGCTCGGATATTGATGATATTAAAGGGTTTGCCCGTCAGCGCTGAGAGGGTGAGACTGGTGCGTAAGATTTGACCGCCGCCCTCACCATAATCGCCGTTAATTTCGATCATCCTTCTCCTGTAAGCCTGTAACTGAACTTGATCGAATCTTACCATAAGGTGTTTCACGTGAAACATTGGGTTGTGCTTTAGAATGAAACAGCGGCTGGGGATGTGGTTTATACTTAAAACGCGTTAAATTGTGATACAACAGGGATTGTTTCACGTGAAACATTGCATAATGAGTAAGTAAAATTGATTTTATCTTGAAAAGCAGCAAAAATTGACCTTATGAACAGTCAGGATTTTTACACCATTTATATTTTTTTGCCAGGACCCATGGCTGCAGCGGATGCTAAAAGTTTAGAAAATGCCCTGCGGAGCGCTCATTTCAAAACGCTTTGCCAGCAATATGGGCTTGATCCTTCCACAGTTGACGATGTTTTGGAACATTTGACATTAACGGGCAGTCCAACAGACCCGATAGTACCGTTTTTTTTCGTCCAATATGGACAGAAGGCGCATCAGACTCTTATGGTTGAGCGGTGGGATGTGGCTGAACCATCAGGAAAAGCGCTTTTAGCGGCTGTGAAAGCCTCGGTGGATGGTCATGCAATTGCAAAAAGGTTGGCAGAGACAAGCAGAATATTTCGTATCCCGTTGAATGACCTTCAATTAAGCGATGTGGGGCTTTTATTTGCCTATGAGATTGCCCGTTGGACGGCTTTTCATGGAAAAGGCATAGTCAGGGGCCTGGATGGGAAATGGTATGCCCTTAATGAGCATCAAGCCTTTATACCGTTGCTATGAAGCTGCCCTTGGTGTCTTCTGAGGAATGTTTTCGGGTTACTTCAGCTAAAAACCGGTTTTTTAAGCGCTTACTGGGTATTCCCGCTCAAGGATTAGGGAGATTTTGCGAGAAAAGCAAGGGCGCGACCTTCGACACCGTTCATTGTCAATTCGAGATGAAATCCTGGTTTGTAGTCGCTGACTTTAATTAATCGCAAATAATTGAAGAGATCCGGCTCAACGGCGATCCATTCAGCTAACCGGTTGGGGGTGTCATAAAAGAAACGCCGGTTGAAGTCATCCTTGCCTACCGTGGTGGCTAAGGGGAAGATTTGCCCTTCAAGTAAGTCCTGGAAGAAGTGCGTCCCCAGGGAGGGTTCCGGCGCCAGACCGATCCCTTTGCCGGCTAGTTCAACCAAAGCTTTGGTGTTGAAGATGTCCGCATAGTCCACGTGGACCCCCAAATCAGGGTTGGAGGTGCCCCAGCGTCCTGGCCCAACACAGATAAAGCTTTCACCGCACAGGGCAGCGTTGAGTTTGCCGATTGCCCGTTCCAGTTTGGTTTGGGCGGCTTGGTTGGGCATGTTGAAGTAATTCTCCGGGGGGATAAATAAGACGTAATTGATGTGTTTCACCCAGCCACCCGCAACCATCAAGGAAGAGGAAAAGATCAAGTCTTCGGGCGCCAGGTCGGTTGGCAATTCGACCCAGTTTTCCTCTTTCATGTAACTTAGGGGTCGGCATTGGATGATGGAAAGGTTAATATCCGGTTTTCCCTTATTTTCAACGATGTCGGCTGTAAATTCCATGTCGACAGGGGCTTTATATTCATTTTCGAGAATTTTCAACATGGTGCGAACTTTATTGGCAAAGGGTGTTGACCGGAGAAGTTCTTCAAAGGTCAGAATCAATTGGGAGGGCTCGGCATCCACAAATCGAGAGCGAATGGAACGGAAATAACCTTCCTGGTCAACTTGTGCCAGGTACTTCAGGGGTTGATAACCGCCCTTGAGGACTTGATGGACGGGTAAGGTCTTCATTTGGTTGTCTTTTAGGTCAATTAGGTCCACATATTGTTGGGAATAGCGTCGGATAGCCCTGGCTGTGCTGGAGGGGCGCAGGGTTGGGTGGCTGAGGGCGACCAGGCGAGGATAATCGTTACCCACCCGGTCAACCGCCCGGGTACCCAAGCCCCATACAAGGCGAATAAAGCCGTCTTCAGCCTTGATTTGCGGCGACCAGCGGTATTGATTGTGGCTAAAAGCAACGCCCGCTAAATCTGGGAGGTAATAATCCTCAAAGCGGTTACCCTCGACAACCTGGATAAGGACCGCCATTCGTTCATCATAGTCTTGAAGGCCTCGACTGCGCCGATAGAGTAAAGCGGTTGGGTTGAGGGTTGAGGCATAGATTCGAGCTATGGCTTGGGTCAGGGCGTATAAGTTCTCCTCGAGATTACCCTGGTTGGGGCAAAAGATGCTTTCATACTTTCCTGCAAACGCGGTTCCAAAATTGTCTTCCAGCAAGCTTGAGGAGCGTACAATCAATGGTTTGCTGCCAACGCTGGTCAACAAGGTCTCCAGACGCTGAATGATGTTGGGCGGGAACTTGCTTTGGGCGTATTCCTCGAGGATTACCGGGTATTCCTGTCGCATTTCCTCTTCAGATTTGTATTTTTGCTCGTTCCAATGGTGCAGGTTATTGACGGATAAGAAGGTGTAATTCAAATCTGAGCCCAGGAAATAGGATTCAGGGGTGCGTAAGTGATCTTTTAATGCCTCTTGAGGCGCATCGCGCAGGATGCGGGAAGCCAAAAGCATCCCGGCGGCTTTACCACCAATGCGGCCATGGCCCAATTTATGCAGTCGGATTTCCGCCAGATCGGAGATGGTAAACCAATCACGGGCAATGTTGATATAACGCAATTGATCGCTAATCATCGTACGGATGAGGACAACCTTGATTTCTCGAAGCCGTGGTTCGAGGTGCACCCGTTCTTCAGGGGGCATTTTCTCAATCATCATCCCCTGGTTGAACAATAATTCCTGGGGGGCAATCTCAGGATTGAACTCATATAGCGCTTCGTGGGTGGTAATTCCCCGCTCGTTAAGGGCTTCTTCGATTAGGTCTTCGATTAGCTCGAAACTCAAGTGGTTGCTGAAGTGAAAGTCGGTCAATTGGTCGCGCATCAAGGCTTTCCGGTGTTCCCAAACCTCAGCCGGCTCTTCAATCGTGGGCCGTCGGAGGCCTTCCCGTTCCTGGGATTGGATCGCTTTGCGGGTCACTTCTTGTTCAAAGGCTTTTTGGTCCAAAAAACCCTGCTGGAACAATTCGCGGCGCATTAAATCTCGAACTCGTCCCGCTAGAATGGGATATTGGGAAAGGATTAAGTAAATACTTAAGAGTCGGTCGGTTGCACTGGGCGGTAAAGTCATTGAATCGATGCCTTCTTTAGGAAATTTTGATTAATTTTATCGGATTTTCGCTGATAGGCAAATAATTAATTAAAAAGCGCTGTCAACCGCAGCGCTTTGGAGTGAAAAATGGGTGTAAATGCTACCCCATGTGCATGGGCATGATAATGTGTTTGAAGTTTTCATCACCCTGGGGATGGAGCATGCCGGGGGTATTGGCAGCGTTGGTTTCAAGCCACACGTTATCAGCTTTGATGACCTCTAAAACCTCTCGCAAGAAGCGCACGTTGAAGGCCACAAGGAGCGGCACCCCGTCCACGGAGGCGTCAACAAGCACTTCAGAGGTGCCGGTTTGCTCAGATTGAGCAGAAATTTCCAGGGTGCCGGGGCTGGCATCATCTGTTTCGGGGATAATATTGAGCCGGGCGACATTGGTGCCTTCACGAGCGATGATCTCTGCTTGTTTACAGGCTTTCAGCAAGCCTGCAGTTGAAAGGAGGGTGTGGGTTTTGAACTTTGCCGGGATAATGGCTCGATAATCCGGGAAACTACCCTCAATCAATTGGGAAGCCAGCTCAAGATCGTCCATGTGGAATATTACCTGTCCTCGATCTGCCGGGAAGGTCATGATCAGCGGCTTATCACTGCTGCCGATAATCCTGGCGAGTTCAACCAAGGCTCGGGCGGGAATGATCGCTTCAATGGGTTTTTGGATCGCATTAGGAATAGTATCTTCACGAATTGAGATGCGGAAACCATCAGTGGCTGCCATTGAGATGTGATCCCCATCCAATTTAAGCAAAACGCCTGTCAAAACCGGTCTCGCTTCATCTGTGGAGGCTGCAAAAGCTACTTGCTGCACCATTTCTTTGAAATTTGTGATGTTTAAGGGCACCCCTTCCTCGAGGTTGGGCTCGGGAATGGGTGGAAATTCTTCTGCATCAATGCCCTTGATGTTGGTTTCAGAGCTGCCACAGCGTACGTTTAAGGTCTGCGTGCTGTTATCCAGTTCCATGATGACTTGCTCATCCGGTAAGGCGCTGACCAGGTCGGTGAAGGTGCGGGCAGGAACGGTGATCGCACCTTCCCCTTCAATGCGAGCCCCGCTCCAGCAGGTGATGCCCAATTCCAGGTTGGTGGCAGAAAGGCGGAGGCGGCCTTTGTCCGTTTTGATTAAAATATTTGAAAGGACGGGCAAGGTACTGCGGGGGGATACCGCCCTTGAAACCATGCTGAGACTATGAGCAAGTTGTTGTTGTTTGACATATACTTTCATCGGGACGCACCTCTCCTTATAATTTTGAACTTATTATGATTGATATCAAGTATACATCGAAGGCTGATATTTTTCCAGTAATCTTGATCGCTGTCAGGCTTTACGGGGGAAATTTTTGATTGACAGCCCTCAGGGTGTGCAGTATGCTTAATGGCGTCCGGGTGGGACCGGCGCGGCGGAGACCTACGAACCCCGTCAGGTCCGAGAGGAAGCAGCGGTAAGGAGGTATCTCTGGGTGCCGTCGGAAATCCTACCCGGGCATTTTTTACAATTTTTATCGGATGTCATCATTGACAGCGCTGTAAGCAGAAGATTGAACACCGCATGGGCGAAAATACCCCTCCAATTTGTGATTATGAAGGCTCTGATTACCAAACCAGCTTTTGGGAGCAGGGCGGTCGTGCCTATGAAGACGCCGCTGAAGAGATCGCCTTAAGGCGCTTATTACCTCCCAATGGGGAGTTTATGTTGGAATTGGGTGCTGGTGCCGGGCGAAATACCCCTCGCTATCAGAATTTTTCACGCATTGCCCTGGTGGATTACTCACGAACGCAATTGTTTCAAGCCCGTCAACGTTTAGGTGATTCCCACCGCTACCTCTATGTGGCTGCAGATATTTATCGCTTGCCTTTTGTCGATGGTTTATTTGACGCTGCAACGATGATCCGCACCTTGCACCATATGGCAGACCCCGACTTAGCCCTGGCGCAAACCCATCGGGTGATGTCTCCTGAAGGGATTTTCATCCTTGAATTTGCCAATAAACGCAATTTGAAATCGATTTTACGCTATTTAACTGGCAAACAGGAATGGAGCCCATTTTCACAAGAGCCGGTTGAATTTGTCCATTTGAATTTTGATTTTCATCCTAAGGCGATTCGACGTTCCTTAAGGGCATGTGGGTTTGATATCGAAAGACAATTGACCGTCTCCCATTTTCGGATGGGTTTTCTCAAACAGCATATCCCCCATACTGTTTTGGCCAAATTAGATTCAATGCTGCAGTGGACAGGGGCTTGGATCCAGGTCACCCCCAGTGTGTTCTCCCGCTCGCGTGTTTTGGGCGGTCAGAAAGCAACGGGAGATCATATTTTTCAATGTCCAATGTGCCAACAACCCTTAGCGGGGGCTGAAGGCGATTTACACTGTGCGCAATGCGGCAGGACTTACCCTTATCAAGACGGCATTTACGATTTTCGCATGGGAGCGGCGTAAGCGCGTTAGAAAATTCATCCCTTTAATAATTTTCCCAAATCTTCAACACCACATCAGCATAAGTGTATCCCATGTCGCTGGGTCCATAGCGGTAGAGGGCTTCTCGATAAGACCCATATTTAGTGAATAAATTTGCCAGCATTTGGGTTCCATAATTGATATTGAAGGTGGGATCTTTTAATTCCGCGATGGTGGGGCGATTGGCAAAGCAGGGACCATTGATGCACATAAATTCAGATGCACGCCCGTCCCGAGGCATCACTTGCATCAAACCGACGGCGCCGCTGTGGGATAAGATCGTCGGTTGACCGCCGCTCTCTTGCAAAATGACCGCGGCAATCAGGTTAGCTGGCAGACCGGTGTTTTGTGCGGCCGCCGTGATCAAATCGCACCATTGCTGAATTTTCTGAGGATAGTTCGTTGAAATGGCGCATTGAATGGGGGTGTGGGTTGATGGGTCTTGCCCAACAGCCATCACCACATCCGTGTTGGGTGCAGAATCACGCGCTGCAGCATTGTCATCTGCAGCCGAAGATGGGTTTGAAGGCAGAGAGTTTTCGGGCATGTGCGCAGCGGCCACAGTGCCGACCCAAATTATAATCAGGCAACTGATAAAAACAGCTGGGAAAATGATTGTTCGACGCATGAGTCACCATCCTTGAGTAAATAGAATATATGTTCTAATATGATAATACCATTATAGCATATTTGTTCTATTTTGCAAGGAAGAATTTTAAAGATTGTAAACAGAAGATGAATTAACGAAAAGCTTCACGTTGATCCATAATTATTATGAGTTAATTGAATTAATCAACAATATATTGTAGGGGCGATACACCATGTGCCGAGGTATCGAAGGCCGCATCGCCCTCACAATCAGGACAATGAATGATTTCTATCCTTCGTCAACACCCTAATAAGGGTTGTGGTTTATTTATGTTGGTGGAAGTGGACTTAGAATAGCGTCCTCACCTTGCCCTCTCCCACCAGCTAGAGAGGGTTCTTTTAAAAAAAGCCTTCCCCTGGGGCGAAGCGGAACACCTTTAGGTGTAAGGGGGAAGGCGTGACGGATGAGGGAATTGGTGAATCTTATGTAGGGTCTTGCTAAGCAGCCCCAATTTCACCAATAGGCTTTAGATCAAAGGGAACCCCAGTGGCTTCGCCGGCTTCTTGTAACGATTGAACAACTTCCTTCATTAGGGGCACGCCTACCCTTTGGCAGCGCTCCGCGCGTTCAAATTCCTTTTCGCCGTGGATATAGATGCAATCTTGTCCAGGTAATTTCTCTGTACTTTTTAGATTGCGGATCATCTTGTCCATATCCGCTTTGAATTCATCAACTGGGCGGAAGTTTTCAATCTTAATTGCTGCAAAAAAATGGCCAACATTGGCATTATGATCACTGCCAGGCGCGCCGACAGCTGTCCCAAAGGCAGCACCGGACAAAACCCCCGCCAATAAATCTACCAGCAAGGAAAGGCCGTAGCCTTTATAGCCCCGCATTTCAGCTGTGCCGCCTAAGGGCAATAAGGCGCCGCCCTCGAGAATTTCTTCAGGATTTTGCGTTGTTTGTCCCTGTTTGTTGATGCCCCAGCCATCCGGCACGGATTGCCCCGCCTTTTGATAGACGGCGACGCGTCCCCTGGGCACAATGCTGGTGGCCATATCTAAAACGTAAGGCCGTTCTTCACCAGCGGGGATAGCGACGGCAATTGGATTCGTCCCCAGGGCGGGTTTGAGCGCATAGGTTGGGGTGACCAAGGGTCGTGAGTTGGTCAGGCTGATCCCGATCATGTCTTCGGGCAAAGCCATCATGGCGTAGTAACCCGCGATGCCAAAATGATTGCTATTCCGCACCGTTGTGACGGCCAATCCAGCCTCATCTGCCAAGCCGATGCAGCGTGACATAGCCCGATAAGCCACCACTTGTCCCAGTCCATTGGCGCCATCCAGGGCGAGGGTTGCCGCGCTTTTTTTGAGGATAGAAATTGGGGAAAGAGGATCAATGCGGCCTTGGCGCAGCCGGTCCCCGTAATAACTGTGTAAACGAATCACACCGTGGGAGTTAATGCCCCTTAAATCGGCCGCCACGAGGACATCAGCGGCAATTTGTGCATCAATTTCAGGGACGCCAAGGGCTGAAAAAAATCGAACCACATAATTTTTTAAATCTTGCACGGAAAATAGCTGGTTTTCAAACATAAAACCTCCAAAAGTCAGGCTGAAACGGCTTTTTTATTATAATCGATCCTTTATTTGGAACCCTTGTTAGCCGCACGTCTTCCAAGGGGCGTCGGACCCCCATGCCGATGTCGGCGTGCTATAATAAGGGCAGATTTAGGAGAAGAAAATCTATGATGCCGAAAATCATCGCCCACCGGGGTGCGAGCGCCCACGCACCTGAAAATACCATGGCTGCTTTTCAATTAGCTTTGGATATGGCAGCGGATGGCATTGAATTAGATGCTATGCTTTCCAAGGATGGTGAGGTTGTGGTCATTCACGATGCCAGCCTTGATCGAACCACAGATGGCACCGGTGCTGTCAAGGATTTGACCCTGGCGGCGCTTCAAAAGCTGGACGCAGGTGGGGGTGAAAGGATCCCCAGCTTAAAAGAGGTCCTGACTCAATTCGGCGGAAAATTTTTAATCAATATCGAATTAAAGAACTATTCATCCATTTTCGACGCTCTCCCCATTAAAGTTGCTGATTTGGTCAAGGCTTGCAATTGTTCCCAATCGATATTAATTTCTTCTTTCAATCCCTTTAACCTTCCACGGTTTCATCAACGTCTGCCTGACGTGCCAGTTGGTTTATTGACCGACAAGAATAAAGCCAAAAACTGGCTCTGGCGATTTTTTAATTATGATGCCTTGCATCCTCATTACACTGATGTGGACGCAGCGCTTGTTTCAGCTCTACATGCCAAGAATCAGCAGGTGAATGTATGGACGGTCGATGATCCTTCAGAAATTCGCCGTCTGTCATCTTTGGGGGTGGATAGCATCATCACCAACGACCCCCAACGCACCCGAGCCATCCTGGAGGATCGGTCATGACCTCCAAACTGTGGATTTGGCGCGTCTTGATGACGATATCTGTCATTTTTGCTGCTGTTTGCACTATGCCGGCGCAAGCGCAAACAACCAATGTGGCAGAATCACTTCTTGCAGCGATGACGCCGGCAGAGAGAATTGGTCAGCTCTTCATCGTGGGCTTTGAAGGGACCGATGTTTCAGAAGAGTCCCAAATCTACGACGCAATTACGGAATATCACGTCGGCGGGGTTGTGCTTCTGGCGGAAAACAACAATTTTGCTTCAGAAAACACCATTGAACAAGCCCAAGGGATGATCCAAGCCTTACAAGACGCTGAGTGGCGCACCTCATCCGGTGACATCAACCTTGAGACCGCGGCAAGCACGGCTTTCCCTGCCTATGTCCCCCTTTTTATCGGTTTAAAACAAATTGGAAACGGTTTTCCTGAAGATCAAATCTTGTCAGGGTTGACCCCCTTACCGTCACAAATGGCGATGGGTGCCACGTGGAATGTTGATTATGCAAACGACGCTGGCGCTATCCTTGGCGAGGAATTGAACACAATGGGGATCAACCTCTACCTGGGACCAAATCTGGATGTGTTGGAAACCGCCAGCAATGCCGCAGCCATCGCGCTAAGCGTCAACGCATACGGCGGGGATCCTTTCTGGGTTGGTGAGATGGGGCAAGCTTTCATCAGCGGCATTCACACAGGCAGTGAAAACCGGGTACTAGTGGTTGCACAGAACTTCCCTGGCACGGGGAGCTCCGATCGATTTCCTGATTCTGAGGTTGCCACCGTGCGAAAATCCATTGAGCAACTCAAGCAGATTGAGTTGGCTCCCTATTTTGCGGTCACATCACCTGAGGCGGAGGATGCTGCTCAGGCAGATGCATTGATGGTGGAACACATCCGCTATCAGGGATTCCAGGGCAATATTCGAGAGACCACCAGACCGATCAGCTTTGACCCCAGTGCCCTGCAGGAGATAATGGCTTTGCCCGAATTTGCTGCCTGGAAAGAAGGTGGTGGCATCCTCATTAGTGATAATTTGGGCAGTGCTGCCATCCGCCGTTTTTTTGATCCGAATGAAATTAATTTTGAGGCGCCCCAGGTGGCACGTAATGCTTTTCTGGCCGGCAATGATATCCTTTATTTGAATGATTTTGTCGCTTCTGGCGATGTGGATGCTTATACCACCTTAGTGGACACAATGTCCTTATTTTTGCAGAAATATCGTGAAGACTCCGCCTTTGCACAACGGGTGGATGCTTCTGTGTTGAAAATCTTGAATGCAAAATTAAAAGCCTACGGCGCCTTTGAATTTTCAAATGTGGTCAAAGCCTTTGAGTCCACAATCACAATTGGGCAATCTCAATCGGTCATTTCTCAGATCGCACAAAGTGCGGTGACATCGATCAACCCGTCTACTCAAGAGCTGGATGCTGTATTGCCCTCGCCGCCCCAAAGATACGAGGGCATCATCACTTTTACAGATGTTCGTGCAGTGAGTCAATGCCAAGGCTGTCCGGTCACAAGAATTGTGGATGCAAAGACTTTTGAAAATGCTTTGGTCAATCTCTACGGTCCGCAAGCGGGCAATCAAATCCTACCGGGGTATCTTTCATCCTATTCCTTTTCTCAATTGGTAGATTTTTTGGATAACGTCGAAAACCCTGCCAATGAATTCCTTTCGACAAACCTTCAAGAAGCACGGTGGGTTGTTTTTAACACCCTTGATGTTAACCCTGCCCAGCCAGGATCATATGCGCTGCAGCGGGTATTAGAGGAGCGCCCTGAACTTCTGAAGGATAAAAAAGTGATTGTATTTGCAATGGGTTTGCCCACCTATCTGGATTCCACCGACATTTCAAAGGTGACGGCTTACTATGCCCTTTACAGCCAGATGTCCCCGTTTTTGGATGTTGCTGCACGGGTGTTGATGCAAGAACTGGTCCCCCCTGGCGCCTTGCCTATTTCGTTATCTTCAGTGGGTTATGATCTGATCTCCATGACCGCGCCTGACCCCGATCAGGTGATTAAACTTTCTTTGTTATTGCCAAACGAAGACACAGGTGAGGAGCCTACGGAAACGCCAAGCCTCACCCAAACACCGGAGTCGGCACCGGTAAATAGTTTTAACGTCGGAGATACGATTACAATCAAAACTGGTCAAATTTACGACCACAATCGCAATGTCGTCCCAGACGACACCATTGTTCGCTTTAATTTTCGAATATCGGGTGAGCCTGAAGTCACCCAACAATTTGAGACCACGACGGCTGATGGCGTAGCTTATTTCAATTATTTAATTGAAGCAGCAGGCAACCTTGAAATAAGCGCTGTCAGTGAGCCTGCAACGCAGTCGGAAATCCTGCAAATTTCAATTTCGACCGATGGCAGCACGACGGTCTTTGCCTATACGCCAACACCCAGAAACACCCCCACCCCCACGGTGACAATGACACCAGTCCCAACAGAGACACCGACGCCAACCAGCATCCCTGAACCCGTCCGCAATAGTTTTCCAACCCTGGGCGAGTGGGCTCTCGGTTTAATTATTATGGCTGTCGGGGCTGCATTGACTTATTTTATTGGGTTTTACTGGTGGGGAACCCCACGCTGGGCATTGCGCTCGGCCATGTGTTCATTAATTGGGGGGCTATTAACCTATTCCTATCTGAATTTGGGGCTGGAAGGCACCCAATACTGGATTGAACAATCCGGAACAGCCTTTGTGATAGAAATGATTGTTGTTGGCTTGTTAATGGGTTGGATTGTGGCTTTGATCTGGTGGGTCCGTACAGCGGGGCGTTACCCCTCCCGTAACCGCAGAAAATAGCAAGCTTAATTGACCCTATTGGGGGAGAATATAAAAATATTAGATTAAGTTAGGGTTTTAGAACCTGAGTTTCTCGTTTATCCATATTTTTGTTAATTATGCGGGTAAATACGCGAATTTCAGGATACTAATAAGATAAACGCAGGTGTAAGAAAGTGGATTATTGGCATCATTTTACTGATTGAAAATGGGGATATTGTCGAAAGCGTTTGAAAATGGGCACCCTCACGAGCCCATAGGCCATTTTTTAGCAGGTGTGCGAATAACCAACGGAAGCAAGTTAAGAACCCTCTCCCTTTGAAAAAAAAGGGAGAGGGCAGGGTGAGGATTCCACACAGACTCTTTTTGTTTCGAAATAAAAAGTTAGGGACATCATAGATCCTGAGTTTCCCGTTTATACATTTTTTTGCTAATTATTTGGGTAAAAACGCGATTTTAATGACACTAAAATGAAAAACTCAGGGAATTTAACAAAAGGGGGGAATTTTGGGATTAGAAATTTTTTATCAGGGTCAACAAAAAGCTAACCACCACAAGGCTGCTGGCCAAAGCAATTAAGATCTTTTCCGGTTTATCCAGCCCATTGGAGCTGATTTGTTCGGACCGGTAAGGTCGAGTAGTGGGCGCATCCTCGAGAAGAAGGGCGTTAATAAAGGCTTTGACATCCTTGGGGCGGTCTTCTGGGTGCAATTGTAATCCCCAAATGATGGCGCGTTCTGTTCGAAGACTTACAGATGGGTTGATATCACGGATTTTTGGCAAGGTACCAGGGTTTAAGAAGCGATCGCGCACGTTCAAAGGCGGTTCATTGGTCAAAAGGTGGTAAAGGGTGGCGGCAAATGCATAAATATCACTGCGCGCATCTGTATGACCGGAATCCCCGCCATATTGTTCTAAGGGGGTGTAGAGTGCCGTACCCTGCCCTTGTAAGATGGTGATGGTCACTTCACCTGGTGCAAGCAGCTTTACCAAACCAAAATCAACCAGTTTAACCAAGCCATTCGGCGTCAGTTTGAGGTTACTGGGCTTAATATCTCGGTGTAATATAGGATGTTCCTGACTGTGTAAATATCCTAAAGCATCCGCCAACTGACTGGCCCAATTGAGCACATCTTTTTCTGCTAAAAAATTTCCTTGTTGGCGAGCTTCCATCATCAACTGCCGCAGGTCTTTGCCGGCAACATAATCCATCACCAGGTAGTCGCGGTCTTCAATGGAGAAGAAATCGGATACTTTGGGGAGATTGGGATGGTCCAGCCGGGCGAGTACAATGGCTTCGCGCTCAAATTGATCGCGGGCTTCTTTCAACATCTCTGGCGGTAATCCGCGATCGTATTCCACTTCTTTAACCGCGCAACAACGGCCTTCGAGGCGTAAGTCTTCAGCCAGGTAGATGCACCCCATGCCGCCTTGGCCGATGATATTTTTGATCCGATACCGATCATGTAGCACGGTCCCAATCTGAATAGGGACGGGTTTTGTGTCTAATCTCACAGAAAGATATCCTAAATCGATATTTTAATATGACGGTTAATATTTTACGGTCTCATGTCGGCGTGTGACCGTCCTTTGCCGCCAGGGTCTTGATAACCCCGGTTGCATTTTTATAAGATTATTTTACCCGACAAGCGTGCCTTTGGCTAAAAGTCATTTATCAGGCTAATGAAAAATAGAGGAATTATTTAACCATTCATATTATTACAAAAGTATTTTGTTTTAATTGAAATAATTTTTAATAAATTGTATGGGCGACGCACGCGTCGCCCTAATTTTTATATTAACGGGGGATAGAAATCAATTATCACCAAATTAAATTTGATAAGCTGAGGTTTTTGATTTTTCTGTCCATAAAATCGGGTCTTTACCCGAAAATTCGGTAAAAAAAATAAATAAACGAGAAACTCAGGTTTTATAATAGCTCACCCTTTTTAAATTGACATAACCGTGTGGACCCCTCAGGTTTTATTCCTTCTTCCATTGGTCATTTGCACAACAGCTAAAAAATGGCCTATAGCGTCCTCTCCCTCATACGTGAGGGAGAGGATTGAGGTGAGGGTGTCCATCTTCAAACGCTTTCGATGATATCCCCATCTGAAACCAGTAAAATGATGCCAATCATCCTAATATTTACACCTGAGTTAGTCTTAAAGTTTCCTGAAAACCGTGGTTCTACTCGAAAAATTAGCAATAAATTGTAGGGGCGACGCGTGCGTCGCCCTATCGATCAACCTGTTTGTGGTGGAATAACGCAGAAAAACTTGTTTCGCAAAGGAAGGAGTCTTCAAGGTAAAATCATCCTATGACCACTTATGTTGAAGTCGCGATTAATCTTCCCCAAATCACTGATACGTATCATTATCACTTACCAGAAGACTTGGAGGAAGGTGTTCAGCCAGGATCTTTTGTGATCGTGCCCTTTGGCAGCCAGCGGGTGCAGGGGGTTGTTTTAAGCTTTGTGCACAAGCCTGAAGTGGCAGAGACGAAACCTGTGGAGGACATAATTGATGAAAAACCGGTGCTAACCCCCATGCAGATGGCGCTGGCACAGTGGATGGCGGATGAAACTCTCTCCGCTTTGGGAACCTGTATCCACCTGATGCTTCCCCCGGGGTTGAGCCAACGCACCGACACATTGATCAGTCTGAAAGACGATGTAGAAATTGACGAGCCGTCCCTTTCATCCCTTGAAAAACGGATTATTAATTTGCTAAAAGAGCGAGGGCCACTGCGGGGCAGGCAAATTGATGCAAAAATTCGGCATATCGAATGGCGCGGCACTCTGCGCAAACTTGCCCGAGATGGCATCCTCACCACCCGAGGCATTTTGCCGGAACCACGGGTGAGACCCAAAATGATTCGCAAGGTCAAATTAGCCATTGACCCTGACCAGATCGAGGAATGGCAGGGGCAGCTCAGTCGGGTGGGCCGAGTGGACGACCGCCGAATAGGGGTATTACGCTTGTTGGCTAAGCAAACGGGCTTGTTAGAGCCCAGTGGGATTTATTCCCAAACCGGGGCTAATGCGAGCGATCTTAAAATTTTAGAAGAAGCTAACCTGATTGAAATCCTGGACGTCCAGGTTTGGCGGGATCCTTTGGAAGACGCCACTTATATCCCCACGACCGCGCCGAAGTTGACCAAACATCAGTCCCTGGCGTGGGACAAGATTAAAAAAGGGCTTGCATCCCCGCAGAAAGGTCATAAGGCGCCAGTATTCTTATTACATGGGGTCACCGGGTCTGGCAAGACGGAACTTTATCTGCAGGCGGTGGAAAAAGCCCTTGCAGCTGGTAAAAGGGTTATTGTCCTTGTGCCAGAAATCTCTCTGACACCGCAAACAGTGAAACGATTTCTCTCCCGTTTTCCTGGCAAGGTGGGTGTGGTGCACTCCAAACTTTCTGAGGGGGAGCGCTATGACACCTGGCGGCGGGTTCGCAGAGGAGAAATCCCTGTGATCATCGGCCCGCGTAGCGCCTTGTTTATGCCCCAGGAAGACCTTGGTCTGATTGTGATGGATGAATGTGACGACGAATCCTACGATCAACAAGATCGTCCGCCTTTTTATCGGGGCGTGAAGACAGCCTTAGCTTATGCCCGATTATCAGGTGCTGTGGCAGTTCTCGGTTCGGCAACCCCCAGGGTGACCCAATTCTTCCAGGCGAAAAGTGGGGGATGGACCTATATCGAACTGCCCCGGCGCATTTTGGCGCATCGAGAAACAATCGCAAATGTGGCGAAGCAATTGGGCATTAAACTGCAGGTGGCAGTAGGCGAAGCTGACACGGCTGACCTTGGTTTGCCCAAAGTCGATATTGTGGATATGCGGGAGGAACTGAAGGCAGGGAATCGTAGTATTTTTAGCCGTGCGTTGTTTACTGGGCTTGAAAAGGTATTGGAGACCAATCAGCAAGCCATCCTGTTCTTAAACCGGCGTGGGTCAGCGACCTATGTTTTTTGTCGGGACTGTGGCTATGTGATCAAGTGCCCCCGGGATGACAAACCCCTGACCTATCACCAATCGCTAAAAGCGTTAATCTGTCATTCTTGTGGTTACCAACGCAAAATGCCAGAGACATGTCCGCAGTGCGGTAGTAAGCACATCCGCCAACTGGGGACGGGCACGGAAAAGGTGGAACAAAAGATTCAAGCTGCTTTTCCGGGTGCTCGCACCCTGCGGTGGGATGCAGAAACCACTCGGATGAAGGGTGCCCACGAGCGCATTCTAACCGATTTTAGCAACCATCAAGCCGATATTCTAATCGGCACACAGATGTTGGCCAAAGGGCTTGATTTGCCCTTGGTGACCCTGGTGGGCGTTGTTTTGGCAGAAGTTGGGTTGAATTTACCGGATTACCGGGCGACAGAGCGCACCTTTCAGTTATTGACCCAGGTCGCTGGCCGTGCAGGGCGCAGTCCCTTGGGCGGCAAGGCCATTTTTCAGACCTATGACCCCAATAATTATGTGATTCAGGCGGCAGCAGGCCACGATTTCAATCGGTTTTATGAGCAAGAATTAGCCTACCGCCGGGACCTGGGTTACCCACCTTTCAAACAATTGGTCAGGCTGGAATATCGCCACTATAGCCCGGATGTTGCCCAGGGTGCAGCTGAGGAAATGGCTAATAACCTGAAAGGTTGGATTGATGCGTTGGGTTTGCGCACGGAAATTATCGGCCCAGCACCTTGCTTCTTTTCCAAGGCTTATGGGCAATATCGCTGGCAAATCGTCCTGCGGGGTTTGGACCCCAGGCGAATTTTACGCGACAGGCAGTTTCCGGATTGGGTGATCGAGGTTGATCCCTCAAGTTTGCTCTAAAGGGACCCAAAATCAGGGTATTTACGACAGCACAGAGTGAGAGCTCACGATATAATAAACTAGAATAAAGTTTTGTGATGGTAGGAAGTTTTTATGCAGCGTTTACGCAATGCTTTTCGTTTTATCGAAGCATGCTTTTCCAAAATAATTTCAATCAGCCGAGGACATAAAAATTGGCTCAGCTTTTTTGTGGGTGCTGTGATTATTTTAGCAGTGTGGCTGATCCCCCTGGCTTTGATCATTCGTTTTATTGGGCTAACCCCAGTGGGCTTGGGGCTCATCGGTCTTATTGCTGGCTGTATCTTCTTTAGCCTGGCGCTGTGGGGAAAAGTGAACGCATTGGTGACCTGTCAGGTTTTTTTCCAAGCCATCCAGGAAAATGATGCGGATCTCAGCCCGGATTTGAAGGATCGGGTGCGGCAGAAGCATTGGTCGGACGCTGTCTTATGGTTTTTTGCCATGCCATGGCTCCAATTTGCCTACCGAAGAGCACAATTTTTTCAGAATCAGGTCAAAAACGAACCCTTTTGGTTGGATGCTTATCATTTAATCATACCTTTGATCGCGATAGAGGATTTGAGCTTCTCCCAAGCCGTACAGCGGGCCAAAGATATTCACGAAGAAAAATTGCTCCGTTTTCAATCTGACCTGATACCTGTTCGATTAGTGGGGACGATTGTGCAATGGGTCTTGATTTTAGGGGGTGCCATCATTGGCCTTTTAGTCGCTTTCAACATCGCCTATGCCACAACCACCGGATTTCGACGGCGGCTCTTAGGGATGGGCGTAGGTTTAATCATCGTCGGGGCTACGACGCTTATCGGCATGGCGTTCAAAAATGTTATCGAAGCGTGTTATCATACCGCGCTTTACCAATGGATTCGCAATGTGGCATCAGCCCGACAGGCGGGTGAAAAAGGCTTGGCACTGGCACCGGATATCTTGCGGCAGGTATTTGGAAATCGAAATTTGATTGTAAAGGAAAAGTGAGATGCAACCGAGAAGAGAATTTCTGACCTGGGATGAAATTGATGGTTTAATTGACCATCTGCTACCGCAATTTGATTTGACCTTTGACGGCATGATTATGGTTTCTCGCGGGGGTATTGTCCCAGGTGGGTTATTGGCAGAGGCGATGGATATTCAAAAATTGCTGATTGCCTCGGTTGACTTTCCTTCTGAGCTGGAAGAAATGCAGCGCCCACGGCTGTTAGCTTGGCCGAATTTCTTGATGTTTCCTGAGGATGAACTCTTGAGCGGCGAGCGGATCCTGATTGTGGATGATGTGTGGGGCTCCGGGCGAACAATCACATCCGTCAAGAACCGGGTTTCAGCTGCCAATGGTTTCCCATACACCTGTGTATTGCATTTCAACCCTTATCGCAATTTATTTGGCACCAATCGACCTGATTATTTTGCCGCCATCACCGATGCCTTTATTGTGTACCCGTGGGAAGTTGACCGTAATTTGAAGGATTCGTATTTGAGCGGCTTGTAGTGTTGCGCCTTGCTGTATCCTTGTCTAGTTTTAAAAAAAACACCCCCCAAATCTAAAGCAGAATTTGGAAAACCTTATTCATTTTCACTAGATGCATCGCAATGCCGGCAAGGTGCTTTGGGCGCTCTCATCGATGATCAATGACCAGGTTGATGAATTAATCTCAAATTGCGACCCTCACATCTTTAAAAACAAACTAAAATTGGATTACAATTTATGGATTTATTATTGTGAGGCGTTCATATGAAAAGAGAACTTCGCTGGTACGACATTATCACCGTAAACATCTTTTATTTTGCACTGACAACCCGTTCACAAACCCTAGCCCTGATTGTGCCTTTATTGGTGCAGGAATTTGTTGGCTATGCTACCAAGGGGACGGCTCTGGGGAATATCCGTCTGTGGGGGCTGATGATCGCGGTGTTATTCCAAGCGGTTGCGGGCATTTTATCCGATCGGAACACGTCACGCATCGGGCGCAGGCGTCCCTTTATGTTCATCGGCGGTATTACCGAGGTGTTGGTGTTTATCGCCATTGGCACAATTGCCGCCACCATGGAAGGCCAAAGAGGGTATTGGGTCTTGTTTGGAGCTTATATTCTCTCGATGTTGTCGGCCAATACCGGGCATGCTGCCGTTCAAGGATTAATTCCGGATATTGTCCCTGAGTCCAAGCGAGGGATCTACTCCGGGGTGAAAGCATTTTTTGAACTGCCAGCGCCCTTGATCTTTGTTTCCTTTGTTATCTCAAAAATGGTCGGGAGCGACAATATTTGGGGAGCGTTGATTGTGTTAAGCGGGGTGGTCTTGGTGAGCACAGCCATCGCCATGTTTGCGCCCGAGAAACCGATCACCAAACCCCCTTATCCGATGGAGTGGGCACCGATCCTGCGCCTGGTGTTGATGACGGGGGCCTTTACAGTGATCATTTTGGGTTCCGGCGCCTTGGTAAACTTTGTCAATCAATTGACAAATGAATTGTCTGAGGCACTCCGAATGATATTGACCGCTGCGGTAGGCGTGCTTGGGATGGCGCTTGCTGTCATTTTAGGGGTGTGGGTAAGCATCCGCATCAGCGTTGGTGGGGAAAGTGGGGAGTCAAATCGTTCCTTCACCTGGTGGGTGGTCAATCGTCTCGCTTTCCTGGTCGGTTCTACCAACATATCCATCTTTGCGATCTATTTCCTTCAAGAGCGTTTTGCTGACCAGGCTGGGGTTGCCGTGGAGGAGATTTTTGGACAAATCATGTTGTTTGTCGGTCTGGCGATTTTCATTTCAAGTATCCCGGCTGGTTGGCTGACAGACAAGTTTGGTCGGAAATTACTCTGCTTTTTCAGTGGTGTGCTGGCGACCTTTGGCACCCTGGTGCTAATTCTTTCCGTTAATACTGCGCTGCTTTACGTGGGGAGTGTGTTGATAGGCATCGCCATTGGCTTCTTCTATGCCGCCAGTTGGGCTTTGGGCACCACCCTGGTCCCGCCCAAGGAAGCCGGCCGTTATTTGGGGATCCAGAACCTGGCTGGGGCGGGGGCGGGTGCCATTGGGGCTTATATCGGGGGTCCGATCGGGGACACGGTGGGCTTTACCCTGCTCATGGGCGTCTTTGGTCTATTATTCATTATTTCCACCCTGGCGTTATTTGGCATCAAAGAAAAGACAATGTACGCTGGGGCGAAGGTCCTTGCCGAACAATAGCGCACGAAATAAGGTGCATTAGAACCTGAGTTTCTCGTTACTCCATATTTCTGCCAATTTTTCGAGTAAAAACGCGATTTAAGGACACCAATATGATTTACTCAGGTTTAAGAGAGTGAATTATTGACATCATTTTACTGGTTGCGGATGGGGATAGTGTCGAAAGCCTTTGAAGTTGGGCACCGAGGCACTAGGCCATTGGTTAGAAGGTGTACAAATGGCCAATGCAAGCAGCTAAGAACCCTCACCCTGCCCAGCTTTAGGTCACGTATGGCGAAGCCTACGTGACATTTTATGTTCTACCCTACCCTTCACCCTGCTGATAAACATATTCTTGAAAAGAGGCACTAGGCCATAGGTTAGCTGGTGTGCGAATGACCAATGCAAGCAGCTAAGAACCCTCTCCCTACCCAGGGAGAGGGCAGGGTGAGGGTTCCACACAGTTTCTGTTTGTGTCAAATTAACAATGCCAAGGCATGATAGATCCTGAGTTTCTCGTTGTGTCATATTTTTGCCACACTGGCATTGTTTGGCATTAAGGAAAAGACGATGGATGTCTGGACGGGGGTCCTTGCCGGAGAATAGCGTCTTAGCTAGGGTATATTAAGAATAAAAAAACAGGTCCAATCTCTCGGACCTGTTTTTTGTCTGGTTATTTTGGAGAATGTGACCTGTTTTCAGGTCAGTCTAAGGTTATTTAATTATCGTCATCGTCGTCATCATCATCATCGTCATCATCATCGTCATCGTCATCATCATCATCGTCGTCGTCATCATCATCGTCATCGTCTAGATCGTCATCCATGTCGTCGTCATCATCGTTATTATCTAGATCATCGTCATTGTCGTCGTCATCGTTATCATCCAGATCATCCTCATTGTCGTCGTCCATGTCATTGTCATCGTCGTCATCATCCAGATCATCGTCATCATCTAGGTCATCACGATCATCGTCCATATCGTCGTCATTGTCATCGTCCATGTTATCATCATCGTTATCATCTAGATCATCGTCATCATCGTTATCATCCAGATCATCGTCATTACCGTCGTCCATGTCGTCATCATAATCATCGCTATCATCTAGATCATCATCATTGTCGTCGTCCATGTCATCATCATCGTCATCATCTAGGTCATCACGATCATCATCCATATCGTCGTCATCGTCAATATTTTCTGAGGCATCAATTTCAAGGTCCACTTCCACCAGATAGAAACTGCCATCATCACCCCTGCGAACCTCGACCTCTACAAAGTCGCCAACGTCGATATCATCTTCAATTTCTGAGGAAGAGTCTCGCTCAAAACGCATCCTATTGATGATCCAGTATTCTGCGTTGATTTCATCTACGATGCCCATGAATTCGTAATCATCATCTTCGAAGCGGTCGTCATCCTGGTCCAGTTCGATTTCCTTGGCGTAAAGCTTGCCTTGTGTGTCAAACCAACCCTCAACGCTGACCTCGTCACTAATTTGGATATCGCCCTCGATTTCTGTGGCAGCCGTAATAAGAACTTCTCGCCCGGAGATCATCCAAACCTCGCCGCTGATCGCTTCTACAGTCCCGTAGAATTCAATATCATCATCGTATGCCCCAGCTGATTCGGAGAATTGGACGACTTTGTCAAGGGAGGGCAAGTTTGCACCGGCAGAAGAGGAAGCAATATTGCGTAAGCTCACTGAAAAGTCTCTTAAGGAAGCGGTAATCTGATTGGCGACTTCCTGGGCACGATTCGGATCATCTTTTCTGATGGCGGCCAAGCTTGAAAGCGCCTCTTGAATATACCTTTCGTACAGGGTCACAGCCTCATCAACGTCGTCATATCGTCCTGCTGCTAACAATGCGTTGATCTCTTCCAATCGCCGTTGTGCGAATTCAAGATTTAAGTTGATTTTGCTCTCATCTTTGCTGGTCAGCCCTAGACGGACTTTCTCAAGGCCTGATTTTGTGACATAAAATGGGTCCCCTGGAAGACTATCGGCACCTGCGACGGCGGTAATGCCGACACCGCCAAAAAATAGGACGCCGAGAACAGCGACAAGGGTTGCTGTTATGTATAGAAATTTGAGTTTTGGTGTTGCCATTGTAAATTGCTCCTTTAATTTATTAATTAAATTTGTATTTTTATTAGGTATTTGCGCTTGTAAGGTTTCATCCAGTTCTGAGATGAAATTTGCTTTCGTTCGAGCTGCTTTGGCGGGATCGCGTGGAGGGATCTTTTTCAAATCCGCCAATAAAGCTTCAAGCTCAGGTTCAAAATTTTCGTGTGTGGTATTTTTTTCGTTCATTTTTCACATCCGGCTAATAACTGTTGATTTTCTTAAGGTTTGGAGGGCTCGATATTGCAAAGCCCGGCTAGCTTCCACTGACTTTCCAAGAAACCCTGCCACCTTTTCGTGTGGCCAATCTTCCATAATATGGAGTTCAACGGCCAACCTTTGATCTTCAGGCAATTCCAAAAGCGCTTCTCGTAATTGTGATTGCCTTTCATCGTTTGAAACTTGTTTTTCCGGGTTCGGTCTGGGGTCAGGCATTGGATCAACACCCAGGTCTTCATCTTTCCGTTTCCGATAATGATCGACGATCCAATTGTGTGCAATCCGATACAGATAGGCTTTGAGATTGCCGCTGGGAGGTTTGCCCTCGCGTATCCTCTGTAAAAAACTTGCAAACACCTCCGAAACGCATTCTTCAGCGAGGTTTTGATCACTCAGGAAGCGATAAGCGTATCGATAAAGCGCTTCGTTATGTGATTCATATAAATCAATAATTGCTTGTCTATCTAGTTTTGTTTTTTGCCGGTTCTTTGTTTTCATAGATATTTTCTTTCTCACCCTTTACAACGTATTATGCCTTAAAATGTGACGGAATGGGTCAAAATTGGGGTTGGGTGCTGTAAGTGTGTCGCTAAAAAGCTAAAAAGTGCGAAATCAGCATGAGGCTGATGGGATATCACCCTTTGATGTTATTCTATTAATAAGGTATCAGATTTTTATTGAAACCCGAAATAGATGTATAAGGTTGAAATTCGATGGGGTTATCAAGATGAATGAGGTAGTTTTGCAAAAGTTTTCGTTTCCCCACGTCCATTTCACTTCCTCAATCTTTGATCCAATCTCACCACACGACTTATCAGTTCTGTAGGTTACGTATGGCGAAGCTTACGTGACATTTTTATTCTTGATTTCAAGAACCTGCAGGGTGCCGGTGCCATTGGGGCCTATATCGGGGGTCCGATTGGGGACACGGTGGGCTTCACCCTGTTGATGGGCATTTTTGACTTGTTGTTCATTATTTCCACCCTGGCGCTGTTTGACATCAAAGAAAAGACGATGGACGTTGGGACGGAGGTTTTTGAGGGAGAGTAGAGAATAAGGGAAAAAGGATCATATTTTTAATGTAGAGAATTCACCTGTAAGTATTAAACGATATTTATTCCCCTTTACAAGACACTAACAAACACTAACCGTAACATAATGTTTATATATTGATATTAATCTTAGTTGAGGAAAACAATTTCAAACACTTATAAAAGGTATAAATTGAAGGTTTATGGTTTTTTATTTATTTCAATTTTTCAATCGATTGATGCTTTATAAAACAAATCGGGGGTCGTAATTGTCCATTTTATTTTCTATTTTTACAGCAATACCATTTAGATCAATTAATAAATCGCTCTCAACAGAAAAGGAAAATAATAAATCTATCCATCTGGAAGAATAGATTTTCCTATTTCCAATTTCATATTTATTAGTTTCAGGATTCTGTATTAAAGAGTATACAAAAAATAGAAATGTTTGTGTAGTGTAATTAGTTATTTCTTTATATCGTATTCGGAATTTAGAAATAAACTTTTCCCAAAGTTCATCTTGCATAACAGCTACATAAGGCAAATTCCAATCATCAAATAATTGGCCCTTGAATATAAATTGTGGCAAAAAACCCTTAAAAGTCGCAAGGGTATTTAATCCAAAACCATATGAATCCAGTAATTGATTATTTAACAAGTCTCCTATAGCATTTCTTAATGCCCCCGTGCCTGTGGTTGCGTCTGTTTGTATTTCAATACCACAAAAGTCCTTATGATTATTTTGGTTGACTAATATCCAATCCAAATTCCCATAAGTGAATTTGCCGTCTTCTGTTTGAATGGAAATTCTTAATTCATCATAGCATTCGCAAATTTCATCTGTCGACCATATGAAATCTTTTACTTCTCGGATTATCTTGTAATCGTTTTCGTAAAATCTTCTTGGACAAATTATTCTTTTAGAATCTCCAATTTGGACAGAGCAATTACCATATTTTAAATTTCCCGTATTTGGTTTATCACAATCATCTATTCTCCTATCAAAAGGACAAGAATAATCATGATTTATATATCGATTATATGCTGCTTGGCTAGTAAAAAGTTCGCCGAATGCTTCCAGTTGTCTTTTTGGCATATCCTGCTTTCATTTCTCAAATATAACAATATCTTCTGGTAGTGGGACATCATGACCAGTGCTTCGTCTTATTCTAAATGGTTCTTTTCTGCAGTTTTTATATCCAATTTCATTTCCCATTTCCAATAATATATCACAGACGGGTATAAAAACTCCCTTAATTGTTTGATCCCCTACAACTAATAAATTATGAGATGAAACTTTCATTAATGGATAGAACTCTTTCAAATACAGATACATATCACCAAAATATTCTCTAACCATTCTAGGATAATCAAACCCCCAGTCCTTTGTTTTTGTTTTTTCATATATTTTATCTGAGATATTTTGAACAGATGTAAATTTCTCAATATATTTTTCTGAATCGCTTTCTTTATATATTAATTTTGTACTTCCTTTTGCCATTTTACGTTTAATTTCTTGAACATCGTTCATATTTTTTACAAAATCTAATAAATATAACTCAAGTCTAGTTTGCCTCGTGTATTCCAAATCATTCGGATAAGGTGGAGATGTTATGACAAAATCTATAGAATTTTCCGATATATACTCAGAGGCATTCAAACAAGTATCCTCAATCAATTTAGACTCACCATAGTGATTATGATTTTGGATTGCTTTTAAATCAAAATATATTTGAATTATTTTCTTTGAGAATAAATCCCAAAATTCTTCTTTTTCACGAAAAGGATAAAAAGTTGTCCCTGGGCATAAAGCAACATAAGACCCATCAAAACTGGATTTAGATAAAGCTAATAAGAATAAATTTCTTATATTAACGTCATTAATATTTTTAATAATCCTCTTTAGCAACGATACTTCCTGTTGGTTACGAGAGCTTAACCACTGATTTATTTCTCTTTTCGGCATTGAACGAACGAAGTCATCATAATATGGATTTTCTTCAAGGTCATGTACAGAATTTAAGAATTCTCTTGCAACAGAACGTATTGATTTTTCAAATTCATTTAGATTTATTTTCCAATTTGTTTTCACTTGAGAGATAAAAGCCATCAAAGGATTCGCATCAAATCCGATAGCATCGATATGGAACATTTTAGCTGAAACCAAAGTCGTTCCACTTCCACAAAATGGGTCAACGATTAATGAATCTTCCGCTAATTGATATTCAATGATTTTTTCTTCTATCAAGGTGTATGGGAAATCCTCTAAATAATCATACCATTTATGAACAACCCCAAATTTATTTAACTCGCTAATTTCATTTTTTGAATAAAAGAGCTCTAACTGATTAGAATGTCGTTCTGTGGAAAATTCTAATAATGATTTAGAATATGTCTTCCCCTTGTAATTGTTGTCAGAAATCACTTTTCGGAATAATTCAAATCTTTCATCAGGGACCTCAAACCCACTATCTAGCGAGCCTAATAAAAATCCCTTCTTATTTAGAGCGTTGAGAGCATTTTGTAATATCTTGCTGTCCTTTGAATAATCTGTTAATTCTGAAATTTCATCTAATCTTGTGACTTTACTTTCAGCTATATCAGAATAAATTATCTTTAAAATTTGCGCTTGAAGAAATGGCAAATTTGTTGGTTTATATGTGCGTTTCCTTGTTTTCATATGTAGGTCTATTTGCAACCTTTCTGAGTTCTACTCCTTATGATTATAATACAGACCAATTAAATAATTTACTTCTTCTGGATCTTAAAGTATTTATAGTCTATCCTCTTACTATGCATCAACTGTTATATGAGATTAATAAATATACAAAAAGCGAAATAAAAACAAATAACTACTTTTCTAAGGATAAAATTTACAATAATCTATCAACAGAGCCGAAATTATTATTAGCTGATTGTGAACCTTACATCATCTGCTCTAAATACGTTGAAGGATCTAAAAATACGCTTGCCCCTTTAAATTCTATAAGGTTATTATGTCACCTCTAGTTTAAATTTTATTTAATTAAGCCAACTTCTACCGGGCTTGCTTTTCGTTGCGCGATTTCAGATCCTGCATTCGCTTTTTTTAGATAACGTTGCAGAACTGTGTTCCTTTTATGGCCCATGAGTTTTGCTAGAGTGAAGATATCTGTACCACTTCTAAGCATAGAGAGAGCAAATTCCCTACGGAAGTCATGGAGCGAGGGGGTATCTACGCCGGCTTTCTTTTGCTTCCTGACAACAACTGAGCGCAATCCATGGATTATATGCAAGAAATTGCCGCTTTAGGCATTAATTGGGGGGAAAACTGCCGCTTTTGCCGGCTTGAAAACTCACACGCAGTATGCTATCCTCTCATTAACCTAGAACATTAGTTCCATTATTGTGCGCACAACCAACGAAAGGACTTTTAAACATGACCACAAGACCTCGTCCTCGTGGAACTTTCCAATGAATGGGAGCACAATGAACCCTGACGCTTGTTTTATTCGTTTCCGGTTCGTTTTATTTTGGGAACGAATCCGCAAGAGTGCTCTTCGAGCAAAACGACATCCTCTTCAAAAGTCTTCACAACGTTCTCGAGACACTTTCCGATGAAAGGGAGCACAATGAACCCTGACGCTTGTTTTATTCGTTTCCGGTTCGTTTTCTTAATGAAACGAATACGCAAGGATGCGCTGTAGCGAATTTTCGTGGGTGGTTATCTCAGAATTGGAGAAAGGTATTGGTGCTTGTAATTCTGAGATTGCCACTTCACCGCTTCGCGGTTCATCGCAATGACAAGATATTCCTACCAGCTACGAGCTACTAGCTACGAGCTAACTTGTCATTCTTTGATACAATCTAATCACACAACCTATCAGGAAAACTTATGGACCAACCCAACCTCATCCCCCTCCCCTTCACCCAAGTGACCATCACCGACGCTTTTTGGGCGCCGCGCCAGGTCGCCAACCGTGACCATGGCTTGTGGGCGGTCTATGATCAATTGCAAGCGACCGGCCGCATTGCCGCTTACAATTTAGATTGGCAGCCGGGGAGTAAAAAGCCCAAACCCCACGTCTTTTGGGACTCGGACGTCGCCAAGTGGTTGGAAGGCGCCTGTTACAGCTTATTATCCCACCCGGATGCTGCTTTACAGGAAAAAGTTGAGTACGTCGTGGACCGCATCCTCTCAGCGCAGCAACCCGATGGATCGATCAACCCCTATTTTACGGTTGTGGCACCGCAGGATCGATGGACGAACCTGCGTGATCGGCATGAACTCTATTGTGCCGGCCACCTGATCGAAGCCGCCATCGCCCACCATCAAGCCACAGGCGATCCGCGTTTTTTAAACGGCATCCGCCGCTATGCCGACCTGATCGACCGCAAATTCGGACCGGGGGAAGACCAGATCCACGGCTATCCCGGGCATGAAGAGCTGGAATTAGCACTGGTCAAACTCTATCGGCATACGGGCGAAAAGCGTTACTTGGAGAAGGCCGTCTATTTCATCGAAGAACGCGGCCGGGAACCCCATTATTTTGACCTTGAAGCCCAGGCTCGCGGTGAAAAGCCCCCTGACAAGTGCCCGGATGCCTACGAATACTGGCAAGCCCATTGCCCGGTTCGAGAGCAGACCGAAGTCGTGGGGCATGCCGTCCGGGCCATGTACATGTACAGCGCCGTGGCGGATGTCGCTGCTGAAACCCAGGACCCTAGTTTAATGGAACCCCTGCGCATGCTGTGGGACGACCTGACGTCAAAAAAGATGTACCTCACCGGCGGGATTGGTTCGTCAGAGGGCAATGAGGGCTTTACCGACCCCTATGATTTGCCCAACAAGACGGCTTATGCGGAGACCTGTGCGGCCATCGGGCTCATCTTTTGGTTGCAACGCATGCTACAGCTCGACCTGCGGGGGGAGGTTGCCGATGTGATGGAACGCGCTTTATATAACGGCATGCTCAGCGGCATCTCACTGCGTGGCGATCGATTCTTCTATGAAAATCCTTTGGCTAGCGATGGGGACCATTATCGTCAGCCTTTCTTTAAGTGTTCCTGCTGCCCGCCCAATCTCAATCGGCTCTTGCCGACCATCGGCAGTTACATCTACAGCCAGGGTCCCCAGGAAATCGTGACCCATCTCTACATCCAAAGTGAAGCGACCTTCAACCTGGAGAAAGGCGAGGTCACCCTGGTTCAGGAAACAGATTATCCCTGGGATGGGGTCGTCTGTCTGCGGTTTGAAATGAATGCCCCTCGCCAATTTACCTTGAAACTCCGTCATCCCGGCTGGTGCCAGGAAGCACGATTGTATCTCAACGGTGAAGAAGTCCCGATTCAACTCCACCTTGATCATAGCTACATCACGCTTGACCGCCTTTGGGCGTCTGGGGACCAGTTGCGATTGCAATTGGTGATAAGGGTCACAAGGGTCTACGCGCATCCAAGGGTGCAAGAAAATCTGGGACGGGTTGCTTTGATGCGGGGGCCCCTGGTCTATTGCCTGGAGGGGGTCGATCACCCAGTGCCTTTGTCGGCGATAAGATTGCCCCGGGATACGGGTTTTGATTGCCATTTTGAGCCCGATCTATTGGATGGCGTGATCACGATCCAGGCCACCGCGAAAGCCGTTGACTTCACCGATGAAGATCAGCCCCTATATCAGCGAACGCCCCCCAGGACCCAGCCAGTAAAGATGAAAGCAATTCCCTATTATGCCTGGGACAACCGTGCCCCAGGTGAGATGATGGTGTGGATTCCAGAAGATTGCTAGCAACCATTCATTATTAAGCCACCATATTGAATGCAATGGGCACCCGAGGCACTAAGCCATTGGTTAGCAGGTGTGCGAATAACCAATGGAAGCAGTTAAAAAACCCTCTCCCTTTGAAAATAAGGGAGAGGGCAGGGTGAGGGTTCCACACAGTTTCTTTTTGTCAAATTAAAAAGGATGAGGCATTATAGAAATTTAGTTTCTCGTTTTTGGTTATTTTTGCCAATTTTACGGATACAGCTGCGGTTTTCAGGATACTAATTTGAGATAATTAAGAGAATACCCACCCCCATCCCCTCCCTAAAGGAAGGGGGAGAAAAAGTCCCTTCCTTTCAGGGAAGGGATTTAGGGATAGGTTTGTAATGGACACCAAAAAAAGAAAAACTAAAGTGTCAGAGATTGCATCATTGGCATCATTTTTCTGATTGCGGATGGGGATAATGTCGAACGTTTTTGAATATGGATACCAGCAGAGGCACTAGGCCATTGGTTAGCAGGTGTACGAATATGACCCAACGGTGGCAGGTAAAAAACCCTCTCCCTTTGAAAAAAAGGGAGAGGGCAGGGTGAGGGTTCCATTATTTGGGTTGGATTTTTATAAAAATCGGTTATAATATTTCCTGAACCGTTTTAGCAGGAGTTGTGCATGATTCGCATTAATCTGTAACATTCTTATTGTGCAGGAAAGGCTTCTCAGGGGTTGAACCCGACTGTGAAGGGCTTTCCCTGAGTTTTTGTTTTAAGAAGGCAGGTTATTGTGTTTACGGTACAAAATCTTACGAAATCTTACGGTCTCAACACCGTTTTCAAAAATATCAATTTCAGTCTCAACCAGGGGGAACGTGCCGCGCTGGTCGGCCCCAACGGTTGTGGAAAATCAACCCTGATGAATATTATGGCGGGGTTAGAAAAACCCGATTCCGGCCAGGTGATCACTCACCCCGGGGACTTGCAAATCGGCTACCTTCATCAAGGGATCGACTTTGACCTCCACGAGACGGTTGGGCGCTACCTGAACCGGTTTGCATCCAACCTTGAGGTTGCCATCAAGGAACTTGAAAGGATTTGTGATGCCCTTGTCCACCGCCCTGATGATCCTCACTTGGCGGAGGAATACAACCGCCTGGTGAAAGCCGTCAACCGGGCGCAGGAGATGGAGGGTGCCCGCATTGATATCCTCTCGGGTTTTCAACTCCTGGATCTCCCCCAGGACATGCAAATTGAAACCCTCAGTGGCGGACAAAAGGTGCGCCTGTCCTTAGCTGGCATTTTATTGGAGGCTCCCCAGGTCCTCCTCCTGGATGAACCCACCAATCATCTGGATATTGAGATGCGAGCCTGGCTGCGCGATTGGGTCCTTTCCTACGATGGGGGAATCTTGTTGGTCTCTCATGATCGCGCTTTTCTGGACGCCGTCATCCATAAGGTGATTGCCTTCCCGCCCATGCAAGAGGGGGTGCGGGAGTACCCGGGTAATTACACGGATTACCTCGATGTACGGGAGGCTGAATTTCAGGCGGCTCAGGAGGCATATGTCGACCAGCAGGAAGAAATCAAGCGTCTCAAGAAATCGGCCCGGGTTGTCCGTGACCTGGCAAAGCCCCATAAGGGTGGCAAAGCCGATGGCAAAAATACCGATGGCTTCTCGGTCGGCTTTTTCAAAGATCGTGGCCTTGAAACCGTCAAGCGGGCCAAGAATCTGGAAAAGCGCATCGCCTTTTTAGAGGGGGAAGGCAAACTTGAGAAACCAACCCAGTCCTGGGAGGCGCGCATGCAGTTTTCGGATACACCCGAGAGCGGCAAGATTGTTCTGCAATTAGACCGGCTTGTGATCGGTTATGACGAAGTCCCCCTTCTGCCGCCATTCACCCAGACGGTGACTGCAGGGCAGCGAATCGCCCTGGTGGGACCGAACGCCGTGGGGAAGACCACCCTCTTGAAGACCTTGATGGGAGAAATCCCACCGGTGGATGGGTCCTTTAGCTTTGGGAGTGGCGTTTCGCCGGGCTACCTTGCCCAGGAGCAGGAAACCTTGGCCCCTGATCAATCCGTACTTGAGACCATTCAGAAAAACACCGAATTATGGAATCATACCGAGGCGCGCACCTTCTTGCATCGCTTCCTCTTCAAAGGGGATGAGGTCTTTCAATTGGTGAAGACCCTGTCCTACGGGCAAAGGTCACGCTTGATGTTAGCGCTCCTGGTGGCGCACCATTGCAACCTGTTGCTATTGGATGAACCCCTCAACCACCTTGACCTGGAATCACAAGAAGCCTTTGAAGCAGCCCTATCTAATTTTGAAGGCACGATTCTGGCAATTGCCCACGATCAATATTTTATCGATCGGTTTGCGCAGGTCATTTGGCGCTTCCAACCCCAAGGCATTCGGACTCAGCTCACGGAAGCGATGGTTGATTTGATCATGATGGACGATTAATTGTGGATAAGTCTTGAAAAACTGTGGATAAAGTGAGTGGTTTTGTGAAAAATTTCACGCGCCTCGATGGATTATTCACTAAATTCTTTGTGCGGATTTGACCGATGTGATATCATTTGATAAAACTGCCGCGATGAGGAGAGGAAGCCCATGACAGAGGAAAACGTCACCCAAGAAGAAAAGATTGAATTCTTATTGGAGCAATTAAGCGCCTATATTGAGCAATATCATGATGGTTCGGTTGAGCTGGATCATATTGAAGGGGATACGGTCTACGTCAAGTTAGGGGGTGCCTGTGAAGATTGCCCCTATTCTGAAGCAACCCTGCAGGGTTGGGTGGCGGGGACCCTGCGCCAATTTTTCCCTGAGATCAAAGTGGTGCAAGCGGAGAAAACAGAAGAGTGAATTTTATCAGACACCAACGGCTTGAATTGTAAACCCTTAAAAACCCCTCATCAGTCAGCCAGAGGCTGACAACTACCCCCTGGAGAGAAGCGGGATATCTTTAGGTGCTAGGGGAAGCCTTAACTCGGCGCTAGTTTGTGATTTTAAATTCTTACATTTTATCCAAAGATATAATCCCATTTGACAAGCAAAATAAAGAAGACTAGGGAAAAAAGCCTTCCCCTGGAGCGAAGCGGAACACCTTTAGGTGCCGGGGGAAGGTGGCACACCGCAGGTGTGACGGATGAGGGTGTTTTAGATTCCCCCGAAACAGGAATCTCACTAAGACAGCATGAAACCAAGATTGAAACTAAAAAAAAGCATTCTCCGAGAGGAATGCCTTAAGAAATATCCCCCACATTCCCTTTGCCAGGACCAAAATAAATCTCATTTTGCACGGTGCGGTACAGGGTTTCACTGCGCAAATCCGCCAATGTATAGGACGACGCATCCAGGTGCTCCGCTAGGGCTTGGGCTAAACCCTGATCGAAGGCGGCATGTTCCATATTGATGACCACAGATCGCACATCTTCCTTGGCGATTTGTTCTGCAATCTGATTGGCCTCCTTTTGGGGTGAACCTTTCCCCATGGCTACATTGCCGGCGCCATCTGTCAGGATGATGAGCAGGGGTAAAACATCCGGGTGTAAGACTTTTTCTCGCTTGAGAACCTCATAAGCCATCGATAAACCTGCGCTCAGAGGGGTTTTGCCGCCCACAGGGATATCCGCCAGGGCACGCTGAGCCAGAAGGACCGAATTTGTCGGTGGTAACACCAGGGAAGCCCTGTCTTTTTGGAAGACAATCAACCCAACGCGATCCCGGCGTTGGTAGGCATCCGTCAGGAGTGATAAAATCGCCCCTTTGGTGGCGGCCATGCGTTCCGCCACTGCCATCGACCAGGAGGCATCGACGACAAACAGGATCAGGTTAGAAGCTCGCCGGACACGGACCTTTCTCTGGTAATCTTCCCGGCGCACGGCAAAGGCGATATCCTCTTCTTTTCTAAGCTTTTCACGAGATTTCTGAAAGGGAGCGGCCGCGCGGATGGTCGCATCAAAGGCAAGGTCATCTGGGCGTCCATTGGCTGGGCGCGCCTGGATATAACGGCCGCGTTTTCGATCGGTTTCCGTTTGGGAACGGCGTCCGCCGTGTTTGCGCATCATGTTGTCAAGGGGGGTATCTAAACGGCGGGGTTCAAAGGTTTCACCCGGGCTAATTTTCTTACCGCCATCCCACCAATTGGCGTTGGCTTCTTGAAAAATGTCCTGTCGGGTTGGTTCTAGGGACTCGGGTCCCCTGGATTGGTCGCCAATCTCGAGATGTGTGGCGCTAGACTTTTTTTTTCCTCGGTTAGCGGCTCATCGTCAGGTTTTAGCGCTTGTTCAACCCCAATTTGTGAAGTGGCACCTTCTAATTGTTCAATGTGCTCTTCAAGTTGGGTGAGGCCCATTTCAGATTGTCTAAAGGGACCTGCCTTTACCCGATGGGGCAGGGCCAGTTCCGCTGCTAAAGCAATGTCGTGTGGGTTGATGGCTTTCCGGCCTTCAAAAGCCGCTTGGGCTCTGGCTGCTTTGAGGATTACCAGGTCTGCTCGATGTCCATCTACCTGCATTTTCGCGGTCAAGTCAGCTATCACCAATAGGTCTCGGCTTGAATAGGTCACATAATCCACCAGGGTGCGGGCTTTTTCAATTTGATCTGAGAGTTCCTGTTCCTGTTCCAGCCACGTTTCCCTGAATCCTTCTGGGTCGGCTTCAAAAGCGAGGTTGCGCTCCATAATCTGAACGCGTTGACGGGGTTCGAGGATGCCGCGGATTTCAACCGAAAGCGCGAAGCGATCCAATAATTGGGGGCGGAGGTCGCCTTCCTCTGGATTCATCGTTCCGACCAGAATAAAGCGGGCTGGGTGGGCAAAAGAGATGCCCTCTCGTTCAATGATGTTCATCCCCATGGCGGCTGAATCCAGTAGCACATCCACCACATGGTCATCCAACAGGTTGACCTCGTCGATATACAATAAGCCCCGGTTGGCGGAAGCTAATATACCGGGTTCAAAATGGCGTTCACCTTTTTGAATGGCTTTTTCGATATCCAGGGTGCCAACCACTCGGTCTTCCGTTGCAGAAATGGGCAGGTTGATAAAAGGGGTTTGCCGAGTTTCAACCGGTATGGCTTCATTATTATCGTCAAAACGTTCGCGGCATTCGGTACACCAGGTAATGGGTTTTTCAGGATCACACCCAAAGCGGCAGCCCTTCACGACCTTGACAGGGGGAAGGAGAGCAGCCAGGGCTCTGGCAGCCGTGGATTTGGCCGTACCGCGCTCACCACGGATTAAAACACCACCAATGCGGGGGTCAATGGCGTTCAAAATTAAGGCCCGACGCATTCGCTTCTGGCCGACGATGGCAGTAAATGGGTAAATGATTCTCATATCGTTTTTCATCTGATTTTCCTTCAGCACATGAAGTTTACCACTTTCATCATCCAATCAGCAATACTTATATCAAGTTCAAAAGCACCGGTAGGGTGGGTTGCGAGGAAAATAATCTTCAGATTTACATTGAGGTTCTAATAATAATCGATTGATTAGGACAATTCTGCACCCCACCACCAAATGAATGACAAATCTTGTAAGTTTGGTGGGTTCCAGAGACGCTCAAGAAGGAGAACAATCTTTAGATATTCTTGATTTCTTTTGTGACGAAATGTCGTAACCAATCCATCCTACGCCCTTGGGATTTTTTGTATCTTAAATTAGAAAATGAAAAATTGGATATATCACTAATTTATTATTTGTTCTTCAACAACCTGTTAATTTTTTCAAAAAAACAGGAATAAGCTACAATTGAAACCATGGAATGGCAAATTCACGGTCACGAATGGGCAGTCAATCTGCTTGAAACCCACGCATCAACTGACAAGCGCCGCCATGCGTACTTATTTGTGGGTCCTGAGGGCGTTGGCAGGCGGACCCTGGCGTTAAAGTTTGCCCAAGCCTTAATTTGCTCAAATCCACCAGGGCCGGGTCAATTCTGCGGCACTTGCCGAAACTGTCGCCAGCTGCAAACCATGAGTCACCCAGACCTGAGCCTCCTCGTCCCTGAGGAGGGCCATAAGGATATCTTGATCGATCAGGTGCGTGAGCTCCAACACAGCTTGGCGTTGGCACCCTATGCGGCTGATCTGCGGATTGCCCTGTTATTGGATTTTCAACGGGCGACCAACCAGGCGATGAACGCCTTGTTAAAGACCTTAGAAGAACCCCAGGATAGGGTGATTTTGTTGCTCACCGCCAATGCGCTGGAAAGTTTGCTGCCGACCATCGTCTCCCGTTGCGAGGTGATCCGGTTGCGGCCGGCATCCATTGCATCGACTAGCTCATTCCTGGCGTCCAAGAAAGGGCTTTCCAGCAAGGATGCAAATTTAATCGCACATTTGTCCGGGGGGCGGGTGGGCGCAGCTATCCGAATGACAGAAGACCCAGAAGGGCTTTCCCGCCGACGAGAAAATATGATGGCTTTTTTGGAGCTCTTGCCAGCCCCACGTTACCAGCGCTTCCGGTTAGCTGAAAAACTGGCTAGCCCCTATGATAAGGCTCGTGAAAAGGTCGGCGAGGTGCTGCCGTTATGGTTGTCTTTTTGGCGAGATGTCTTCATTCGCGTTTCAAATGCCGACCTACCCCTTGTCAACCTCGATTTTGAATCCCAGGTCGATCGCCTTGCTGCAAGTTTGGATGCATCAAAGGCCCGGCACTTGGTCATCACGCATGAGAAAGCGATCCAGGAACTGGATCTTTATGCCAATCCCCGTCTATTGGTGGAGACCTTAATGTTGCAATGGCCTCACGTCAATGTGCCACTGCTGGTCTCGAATTGATTTGTTTGAGGGATGGTTAATTGGTCCCAACCTGGTAGATGGCCAGGTCGGAAAATTTCACGGTCATCGCAGGGCTGACAATCGTCTTTGCATAAAGTCCTAAGAATCCGACGCGATCCATGGCAACCCGTTCCGTAAATTGATAGGTGTCGTTGAGAAAAAATCTGAAGTCGCCATTGTTCACCCAGATCGCCAGTTGGTTGGTCGCTGGGGCGCCTAATTGCACCTGCGACGCAAGAGTCCAATCAACCAGACCGTAATTTAATCCATCTTGCACCAGTTCGAATCGATACTGACCGGCACAATTGAATAACAGACGATAAAAGTCATTTGCTGATTCCTGCCAGAAAATAACCCCGATATGATCCTCTTGCTGGCAAAGGGAGGTTTGGAGGGTCACTTCCAAGAAAAAATTCTGGGGCAGGTTGTGTTGGCTAAGGCTGGTGATGGCATTCCCTTGCCCTGCAACAGCAAAGGTCAGATTCCCTTCACCGAAAGCGACATTGCCGCTCTCGCATCGAATGGTCTCCCACCAGTTACTATTTGTGAAATCATCCTGGATGATTAAGTTGCCCACACCTTCATAGCGATCATAAAGGTTAGTTTGGGGTGTCGGTGTTGCGCTGGGGATAATCGTTGGGGTGGGCGTCGCAGGAAACCAATCAATGGTGGGGGTCGGCGTGAGGGTTTGCGTTGTTGTTGGCGTCGAAAGGGTTGGTTCAGGTGTCTCCAAAGCCTTGCATCCTGTGAAGATGATGACGATCACAAGGAGGATCAAGCCCTTTATCAGCCATTTTTCTTGAAATTTCTGTTCAGAGTCGCTCATTTTGAGCCCTAATTATATAATTAAAGCCAATTTCCTCCAAATGCGCCCACCTAACGATATTTTTGGGAAGTGTTATAATCCTTGCTGAGGAAACCTTACGATCGATGAAAAAATTGTTGACAATTGCCCTTGTTTTAATAATCCCACTGATCGGTGTCGCTTTGGCGATTTTTGGCGACCAGACGGATTTTGTTGCCCAGGCGCAGGCAACTTTCCAGACGCCCACGCCAAACGCCGAAGGTCAGATCATCTACACAGTCCAGGAGGGGGATACCTGTACACGCATATTTTTGTTGACCGGTGTAACCATTGACGAAATCATCACCTTGAACAATTTGGATGCCGAATGCAGCCTTATTCCATCACAAAATTTACTCCTTGGAACGGTTGAGCCGCAACCTGCAACCCCGGTAGGTCCAGTGCCGACACCGACAAGGCCAGGGCCAACCCCTACGCCCTTTGAAGGGTCAGCGCAATTATGCGTTGTGCTCTTTGAGGACCTGGATGGCAATCAAATGCGATCTGAAGGGGAATTCTATTTGCGGGGTGGGGTTGTCAGTGTGAACAACCGCGCTGGCACCTACTCTGAAACCATGGAAACCATCGGTGGCGATCCAAACTTGTTCGCTATTGAATGCTTTGCAGCGGATTGTGTTGAATTCCAATGTTTTGAGGACATTCCAGAGGGGAATTATAACTTGAGTATGGGCGTTCCTGAAGGTTATATTGCCACAACCAGCTTGAATGTTGCCGTAGAGGTTACCGCAGGTGACACCATCCTGATTGATTTTGGGGCACAACCCAGCTCTCAGATCGTTGTTGAGGACTCCTCTGAAGTGGGTCAAGACCGATCGCCATTATTGTTGGCCATTGGGCTGATCTTGTTGGCAAGTGGCGCTGGGTTGACGTTCTTCTTCATCCGTTCACGCGGAGAATCCTAAACGCTGAGACCTGCGCTGCTCTTTCCACACATCCCCTTCATTGTGATATCCCCTCGCTTCCCAGTACCCCAGTTGATTCTGGCTTAAAAACTCCAAGCCGCGCAGCCATTTAGCCCCCTTCCATAAATAAACATCCTTTAAATCCTGCCGTCCTGGTATGCTGCCGATCACAGCCCGCAGCGGAGAGCCATGTTCAGGGCTTAGGGGCTGGCCATTATAGTGAGTCGCCAGCAGGAAATTATCCTGCAGAGCAACTTGTAAGGGCAGGTTGGTTGTATAGCCGCATTCGGCATGCTGCATCACAAATTGGGCTTCTGGTTTGAGCCTTAGCCACCCTCCAGCAATCAAAGTTTTTAAAGCGATGCCCTCCCAAAGGGTATCGCGTTTGCTCCAACCAGTGACACAATGCAGGTCAAGCCGTACTGAAGTACGGGGAATTTTCATGAGTTGATCCCAAGTGAATACAACGGGGTGTTCCACGGCACCCCAAATGCGAAAATCCCAGGTTAATGGGTCAAAGTTGGGAATTTGACCTTGTGCCAGGATGGGGAAGCCTTCGGTAAGGGATTGTCCCGGCGGCAGTCGTTGTTGATCGTCCGATGGGGTCATCAGGGATAAACGAATCGTTCCCCTGGTTCAAGGATGTGCACTTTAGCGTTTGTTTCAGCGCGCACGGTCTCCGCCCAAGCTTCAGCGTCCTGGGCGATCAGGTTAAAGGTGTTGTAATGAATGGGGATCACGTGGGCAGGCGTGAGCATTTTGACCGCCCGCAGTGCATCTGTGGGTCCCATGGTGTAATTGTCCCCAATGGGCAGCACGGCCAAAGTAATGCCTTCCTCGCCAATCAAGCGCATATCGCCAAATAAGCCGGTGTCGCCAGCCAAATAGATTTTTTCCCCGTCATTGGTGGTCAACAATAAGCCCGCAGGGTTGCCGCCGTAACTGCCATCCGGCAGACCGGAACCGTGCAGCGCCAGGGTCAGTTTGAGATAGCCAAAGGGGTGCTTAAAGCCGCCGCCCAGGTGCTGACCGTGGACCTTGAGCCCTTTTTTACGCAGCCAGCCGCAAATTTCCGCATTCGAAATGACGGTGGCGCCAGTGCGTTGCGCGATCTCGATGGTGTCACCGATGTGGTCGCCATGGCCGTGGGTCACGAGGATGTAATCCGCTTCGATGGTGTTCACCTTAGCCTTTGCTACGGGATTATTCGTGATATAAGGGTCAACCAGGAGTTTGTAGCCACCCGTTTCGAGTCCCAACGCGGCATGCCCGATAAATGTGAGTGTAAATCCCATTTTCTCTCCTTTCATCGTTGAAAAATGTTCTATTTACTCATGATTATACGCCAACCATGTGTCAAAACACGAATTTATGGATCAATTAAGTGATCGCGGAAACTGCCGGATCACTGATTAAATTTTTGTGTTCACTTTTCATCTTTATTTGACACATCCTCCACAACTTTCTTGACAATTCAGAAATATAACCCTATAATCAACCCAATTATGACCGCTTTCGCAAATATCCATCACCATCATACCAATTTTTATCCCCCATCGAGCGAGGATCGGTCGTTTGTGTAAGCTTTAACAGCCCACAGCAAAGGCAACCCATCAGGCAAAACGTATCCCGCTCAGCGGGATTTTTATTTTTAAGGAATAGGAAGATGCTAAAAATTTACACAGTTGAAGAAGCCAAAAACACAATCCTCAAGCGTGTTCCCCTGGATGATGTGGTGGTATCCCCCCAAATGCTGCAAGGTATTCATCGCTTATTTGGAGCACCTTTGACGCCTGAAGAGGCTGTCCGTCAGATTTTAAGAGAGATTCGTTCAGAGGGTGATGCAGCCTTACAGCGCTGGTCAGCAGCATTGGATGGATTGGATACACTGGATTTTCGAGTCTCGATGGCTGAAATTCGAATGGCTAAAAATGGGATAACGGAGGAAGAACGGCAGGCCTTGTGGTTGTCCGCCGAACGCATTCGGCGCTTCTATTCCCAGCAACCCATTGCTTCATGGTCTTTCCAGGAAGGGAAAGGCTCCTTGGGTCAGCTGGTCAGGCCTATCAATCGGGTTGGCATCTATGTGCCAGGTGGCACCGCACCCTTGCCTTCATCCGTATTGATGACCGCTGTCCCCGCCCAGGTTGCCGGCGTCAAAGAAATCGTTTTAGCCATTCCCCCTGAAAGAGGAACCGGGAAAATTGCACCGATTACCCTTGCAGCAGCAGATTTGCTAGGCACTGAAGAAATCTATACCTTGGGTGGTGCCCAGGCGATTGGCGCCCTGGCATATGGCAGCCAAAGCATCCGACCGGTGGATAAGATTTTTGGCCCCGGCAATCTTTTCGTGACCCTGGCAAAGCGCCAGGTTTTTGGAACAGTGGGGATCGATGGTCTGGCCGGCCCTACGGAAACCATGGTGATCGCCGATGACACCGCCAACCCCAAATGGGTGGCAGCGGATTTGCTGGCACAAGCTGAACATGATATCCTGGCGTCAGCCATTCTACTGACATCTTCTCGATCCTTGGCTGAAACCGTGCAAGCTGTTGTTGATCAGCAAGTTGAAACCCTTCCACGTGCAGAAGTTATTAGACAATCTTTAGGGGCAAATTCTGGCATTGTTCTGACGGAAAATCTGGCCGAATCCATTCGATTGGCCAATGACTTTGCGCCGGAGCACCTGTGTCTTTCAATTGCGAAGCCCAATGAGAGTGTGGAAAAGATTATTGCAACTGGTGGTATTTTCGTGGGCGAGTATTCTTGTGAAGTTTTGGGTGATTATGTGGCGGGTCCCAGCCATGTCATGCCCACCAGCGGCACGGCACGCTTTGCATCACCGGTGAATGTGCTGGATTTTGTCCACCTGGTCAGCTATGTTGCTTTGGACGACAAAGTTGCATCATCTTTGAGCCATGAGGCTGCCATCATCGCCCGTTCAGAAGGTTTAGAAGCCCACGCTCGAGCGGCGGATGCCAGGCGGAAATAACCAGTGGTAGTAGAACTTTTGTGTGATAGTCATGACCATGAAAATTAAGGGAACAAATTTTATGAATAACATAAATCGAATCCACCATCATACACACCATCATTCAACCGATTGCCAACCCACTCGGTCAGGCGTGCTTTATGTAGATGGTTTAGAGAAATTATCAACCAACAAGCGCTCCCGACCGGGAGCGCTCTTTTTATCTTATAAGGAGTTGTTATGATCAACATCAATGGAAAAAAGCGTGATATCCGTATCGCCTTACCCAGTAAAGGTCAATTAGCAGAATCGGCGCTTCAATTAATGGAAAACTCGGGTTTGGGGGTAAAAAAACCCAATCAGCGACAATACCAGGCTGCAATCCCCTCGCTGCCAGGTGTTGAAGTCTTATTCCAGCGCGTGGAGGATATTGCCATCAGTGTTAGGGACGGCATTGTCGATTTCGGTATCACGGGTCTGGATATTGTGAAAGAAACCCAAGACCTTGAAAATAATATTCTGATCATGCTGGATAAATTAGGGTTTGGTGGCTGTAAACTATGTGCAATTGTACCGGAGAGTGCTGAGAACGTTTCTCGTATGCAGGACGTTCGAAAACTAATCGGCGAAACAGGGGGGAGCCTTAGGGTTGCTACAAAATTTCCAAATCTAACCAGGGCATTCTTTGAAAAATACGAACTTTTTGATGTTGACTATATCAAGGCTGAAGGTGCCTTGGAGATTGCGCCACTCATTGGCTACGCCGATATGATCACGGACTTGGTGTCCTCCGGACTGACCTTGCGGGACAATCGCCTGAAGATCCTGGATGATGGATTAATCCTTAAATCCCAGGCCTGTTTGATTGCCAGCCGAAGCAATCTGATCGACGCGCCGCAAGTGATGGACGTTGCCCGACGCTTATTGGAATTCATTGTGGCATATTTGCGGGCAGAGAACAATGTTGCTGTATTTGCTAACATACGGGGTGACTCCCCCCAAGAGGTGGCGGACTTAATCCTCGGCAAAAAGGTCATTCGCGGCTTACAGGGGCCCACAATCTCCCAGGTGATCACTCACCAGGGCGAAAATTGGTTTGCGGTCAACCTGATCGTCAAAAAATCTGAATTGGCTGAGGGGATAAGTGAGCTCCGTTCGATTGGGGGCAGTGGTGTCGTCGTCACCCCCGTCAATTTTATCTTTGAAGAAGAACCAGAAGCCTTCCGAAAAATGTTGGAGGAATTGGGGGTGACAAATGGTTGATAAATTTATCAGGGAACATATACAGTCCATTGATCCCTACCAGCCCATCATTCCTTTGGATGTGCTCTCAGCACAGTTGGGAATTCCCCTTGAAAAATTGGTCAAACTGGATGCCAATGAGAACCCCTATGGCATGGCGCCGGCGTCAAAGCGGCGGTTGGCTGACCTTTCCTTTGGGCATATTTATCCCGACCCTGAAAGCCGATTTTTACGCCAGGGTTTATCGGAGTTTTTACAGGTGCCAATTGAAAATATAATTGTCGGTTCTGGTGCAGATGAATTGATCGATTTGATCATGCGGGTGACCATGGAGCCGGGAGACAAATTGATCAATTGCCCCCCCACTTTTGGCTTCTATGACGCGGATGCCCAGGTTAACAACCTTGAAATTGTCAATATAAAGCGAAAGTCAGATTTTTCACTGGATTTTTCTGGGATCGAAAAGGCAGTTTCCCAAGGGGCGAAATTATTCTTTTTGGCCAATCCGAATAATCCCGATGGTGGGGTATTACCCCCTGAGCAATTGCTGCAGATTTTGTCCATGCCCTTGTTGGTTGTCCTTGATGAAGCTTATGTTGAATTTGCCAAACCTTATGAAAGCTGGATCCCTGAAGTGCTGCAAAGGGACAACCTGATTGTATTACGCACCTTCAGCAAATGGGGCTGTTTGGCGGGACTGCGGTTGGGGTATGGGGTCTTCCCACGCTTTTTAGCCGATGCCATAATGAAAATAAAGCCACCCTACAACGTCTCTGTCGCGGCAGAACAAGCTGGCCTGGGTGCGCTTGAAGACGCTGATGTGCTCAACGCTCGTCTAGCGGAAATCATTAAGGAAAGAGAGCGATTGATGTCTGGTCTCAGACAGTTTTCTTTCCTTGAGCCTTACCCCTCCCAGGCCAATTTTATTTTGTGCCAAGTGATCAGGGGTGATGCTAAGCAACTTAAAGAGGATTTGACTAAAAAAGGAATCTTAATCCGTTATTTCAACAAACCCGGCCTTGAAGACCACGTACGTTTCAGTATCGGCAAGCCGGAAGATACAGATCAGCTGCTAGCAGCATTGGAGGTGTTAGGACCATGAGAAAAGCAATGATTGAAAGAAAAACCAATGAAACTGAGATCAAACTGAAAATTAATCTTGATGGGTGCGGTCAGCATGCTATCAACACAGGAATCCCATTTTTTGACCATATGCTCACCCAGATCGCTGTCCACGGGTTATTTGACCTTGAAATTGATGCCCAAGGTGATCTGTCGGTCGACCCCCATCACACCATCGAAGATGTGGCTTTGGCATTGGGCTTGGGGTTTCTGCAGGCGCTGGGTGAAAAAATCGGCATTGAACGGATGGGCCAGGCTCTGGTCCCCATGGATGAAGCTCTGTGCCAGGTGGTTGTGGACTTCTCTGGACGGCCTTATCTTGTCTTTGAAGCCGCTTGGCTGGATCCCCGGGTGGCGGATATCCCTGTCACGCTGGTGGAGCACTTCTTCTATTCCTTCAGCATGACGGCCAAAGCCACCCTGCATGCCCAGGTGTTGTATGGCAGGGATAATCATCACAAGGTTGAGGGTTTGTTCAAAGCCTTTGGACGCGCATTGAAGGTTGCGGTTGTTTTGGATCCACGCCGGGGAGACCAAATTCCCAGCTCAAAGGGGGTCTTATGAAAATCATCTTGATCGATTACGGCGTCGGTAATTTACGCTCTGTCAGGAAAGCCCTTGAACAGGTTGGGTCACAGGTGGTTCAAACCGCATCGCCGGAAGTGATTCTAAGTGGTGATAAAGTTGTATTGCCAGGGGTCGGGGCTTTTAAAGATGGCATGATGGGACTGCAAGAAAGAGACTTGATCCCAGTCCTCAATGAAATCGTCAAACGTCAAATGCCACTGCTTGGGATTTGTTTGGGGATGCAGTTGTTTTTTGACCGCAGTTCAGAGATGGGGGACACACCCGGTTTGGGTTTCATCAGCGGTGTTGTGCGCGAATTTTCAATGGATGACCTGAAGATCCCTCAAACGGGTTGGAACCAACTCAATTTGGCGACAAGTTCACCCTTGATGAGGAGCGTTGATGATGGAAGCTATGTGTATTTCAATCACAGTTTCTATTGCGAGCCTGCAGGCCCGTCTATAAGTCTTACAAACACAGACTATGGAATTTCTTTCGCTTCCGCGATTCAGTCTGGTTCGATTTACGGCGTGCAGTTCCATCCCGAAAAAAGTCAGGCTGTGGGATTGAGGATTTTAAAGAATTTTGTGGAGGTTTGTCAATGAACCTGTTTACCATCTACCCCGCCATTGACCTGAGAGTGGGTCAGGTTGTCCGCTTGAAGCAGGGTCAGTGGAAGGAGGCTAAATATTTTGATATTTCGCCTGCTCAAGCCGCTGAAACCTGGATGGACCAGGGCGCTGCATGGCTGCATGTGGTCAACCTCGATGGGGCTTTTGGCGAGGAGTCGCAGCATAATTTAGCGGCATTGAAAGCGATCTTATCCGCTGCACACGGTCAAGCCAAGGTTCAATTTGGTGGTGGGCTTCGTTCCGTTGACGCGATCCGAGAAATTCTTAGTTTGGGCGTTGCCCGGGTCATTTTAGGCACGGCGGCTGTGGAGAACCAAACTTTAATGGCTGAAGCTTTAGCGGCTTTTGGCCCTGAGCATATCGTGCTGGGCATTGATGCTCGCGATGGCCTGGTGCGGGTTGCTGGATGGGAGAAGAAGACCAGCCTGACCCCCGTTGATTTAGCCAACCGCTTTCTTGCGTATGGATTGAAGACCATTATTTACACCAATGTCAGGAGAGATGGCATGCTTTCGGGGGTGGATATCACCGGGACAAAGGAACTGGCAACAGCCACACAATTGGAAGTAATTGCCAGCGGGGGTGTGGGCTCTCTGGAGGATATCCGCCTGGTCAAAGCGGCAGGACTGCCCGGGGTTGTGGTTGGCAAAGCCCTGTATGAAAACAAATTTAGCTTATCGGAGGCGATTAAATGTTAGCAAAACGAATTATCCCTTGCCTGGATATCAAGGATGGTCGTGTGGTCAAAGGCATTAATTTCATCAACCTGCGAGATGCCGGTGACCCGGTCGAGCAGGCAAAAATCTATAATGACGCTGGGGCTGATGAGCTGGTGTTCCTGGATATCTCAGCGAGCGTGGAAGGCCGAGAAACCATGGCCAATGTGGTTACCGCGGTTGCGGACCAGGTTTTCATGCCTCTAACAGTGGGTGGCGGCATCAAATCCGTTGAGGACATGCGCCGCTTGCTCTCAGCAGGGGCGGATAAGATCAGCATTAATACAGCCGCTGTCAATGAGCCCAGTTTGATCACCCAGGGCGCTAAGCGCTTTGGGAGCCAGTGCATTATCATCGCCGTGGATGCGCGCCGGACTAGCGAGGACCGCTGGGAAGTGGTGACCTATGGTGGCAGGCAGTCCACCGACCTGGATGCGATCATGTGGGTCAAAAAAGCGGTTGATCTGGGCGCTGGTGAAGTCCTGCTGACCAGCATGGATGCCGATGGCACCCTCGCGGGGTATGATCTTGAATTGACTCGGGTGGTAGCGGAGGCGGTCAACGTGCCCGTCATTGCCAGCGGTGGGGCCGGCACCCCCCAACATTTTGCCGATGTGCTTACGATTGGCAAAGCGGATGCAGCTTTGGCGGCATCCCTCTTCCATGACAATCAACTCACCATACCGGCGCTAAAAACCTATTTAGCGGAGAGAAATATTCCTGTGAGGATCATCGAATGATTAAAATTGAGAAAAATGAGCCTAAAATTACCTATAATGCCCAGGGGCTCGTGCCGGCCATTGTACAAAATGCAGCCACAAAAAAGGTCTTAATGATGGCTTGGATGAACGAAGAAGCCTTTAAATTAACCTGGGTAACACAACAAGCCCATTTTTGGAGCCGAAGCCGGCAGAAATTGTGGCGTAAAGGGGAGACCTCCAGCAATACCCTCAGGGTAGAAGAAATTTGGGTCGATTGTGATGGCGATACCCTGCTTTTGATGGTCGACCCGGCTGGGCCTGCCTGCCACACTGGGAATGAAAGCTGTTTTTACCGCAAAATGGAGGTGGACGATGTTGGATGAATTATTCCAGATCATTGAAGATCGTAAAAAACAACAACCCTCAGGGTCTTATACTGCCCGATTGATGGCGTCTGGGGAAAATAAGATCCTGCGAAAAATTGGTGAAGAGACGTTGGAGGTCATTTTTGCGGCCAAAGATGAAGGGGATCAACGCCTGGTAGAAGAATCGGCGGATTTGATCTACCACCTATGGGTGCTGTTGTCTTATAAGGGGCTACAATTGGATCAGGTAAAAGCGGAACTATCGTCTCGCCATAAGAGGGCGCAATGACCCGGAAAATGATTCTATTTGATATGGATGGGGTCCTGTTGATACCTGGTGGCTATCTTCAATCCCTGAAGGCGACCGTCAGGCGTATGGGTGAACTTTTAGGGATGCCCAACATGAGTCTGACGGATGAGCAAATTGCCCATTTTGAAGCCCTCAGCATCACCAACGAGTGGGACTCCTTGGCGATCAGCACGGCTTTGATGTTGATCAAAGCTTGGGAATTTGACCCAAACCTGAGGCTGGACGGTCTCCGTGTTAGCGAAAATAAGTTGGATGGCCAATTACCGGCAATTAATGCATTTTTGGGCTCATTTAACAACGTGGGTGATCTGCCCAGCGAATCAGCTTATTTAAAAATTACCGAGGAAAATCTTTGGTTGAATCAAAGTCAAAAAGATCATCTGAAAGGTATTTTGTTCAAATCTCGTGATATTTATCAGTCCCTCACATTGCCCTTGCACCAGGAAACAGTGTTGGGCAGTCAGGTATTTCAAGAGACATATGGCTTGGCGCCGCAATTGGATATTGAGAGTTACTTACAGCGCTATGACCGACCCGCTTTAAGCCCGACGAATCGGGAAAAACTCAAAGAATGGCTATCCCAAGCGAACCATCGCGCTGGGATTATGACCAACAGACCCTCGAAAACGCCCCCTGGTTACCTCAGTCCCCCAGAAGCAGAATTCGGCGTCAATCTGATTGGGATGGACCATCTCCCGTTATTGGGTTCAGGGATGTTGGCCTGGTACGCTGCCACACAGCGGGGGCTTCCGGATCATACATTTTTCAAACCCAACCCCGTCCACTCCCTGGCTTTGATGCAACTTTGTTGGGGCGAGAAAATGTTCGATGCACTGCATATGGCTTATGATTTGTGGCAAGGTGAGGGAAATCGTGAGCATTGGGCAAAATTTAACAATGCTAAGGTGATTGTCTTCGAAGATGCTGTCAAAGGTCTTCAATCTGTCAGATCAGCCCAGGCTTTATTGGCGCGTGAAAAGGTAAATATCGAACTGAAATTGATTGGGGTCAGCGCCAAGGCGATCAAACGGGCTAAATTAGAAAAAATTGCCGATTGTGTTTATGCGGACATCAACCAGGTCGATTGGGAAGCCTTATGAGAGTTGTGGAAATATGGCATTGGACCAGGGTAATCCGACATTTTAGAGAAAATTTAGTGCCTCATTCTTGAATATGGATGAGTATGCTAAAATAAATCCATTGTTTTGCACTTGCTTTAAAGATTAACGGTCTCAGATAATTTTCGGGGCGTTATTTTCATTTTTGTAATAAAGGAGTATCACTTGCGACGACATCCTAGTTCTTTTACTGGTTTATCGACCTTATTGACCCATTACACAGAAGGGGATAACCCGGAAAACTCCCATCTCCCGCCCATTTTTCAAAACTCTGTATTCACCTTCAAAGATACTGACTCTGGGGCAGCGATCGCGGGGGGCAGCGAACCCGGTTATTATTACACCCGTTTGAATAATCCGAATCATCATCAACTGGCAAAGAAGTTAGCGGCATTAGAAGCCTGGGACCTGCTCAAACAGTCTCCAGAAGCGGATCCTGACGAGATTGCTGGCGGCTTGGTGTTTGCATCTGGGATGGCGGCGGTGACAGCCTCGGTGCTGGCCTGTGTCAGCGCGGGTCAAACTGTCCTCACCCAGGCCGCGCTGTATGACGGCACTTATTTGTTTTTCAAGAATTTAGCCCCTCAATACGGCATCAACGTGGTGTGGGTCACGGATAACACCCCCGCAGGTTGGGCAGAGGCTTTTGAAGATCATCCAGATGCAAAATTAGCTTACATTGAAACACCGGTCAACCCCACGCTGCGTTTGACGGATATCCGCGAAGTCGCCCGTTTGGCTCATCAATATGAGGCCAGGGTGGTGGTGGACAACACCTTTGCAACACCTTTTGGTCAGAGGCCCTTCACCTTGGGCGCCGATGTAGTGGTCCATTCCACCACAAAATACCTGTCCGGGCATGGCCAGGTCCTTGGCGGTGCGGTTTTAACCACAGACCTTGACCTCTTAGAGGGTTCGCTGTATCAGGTGTATAAATTATTGGGGGCAACGCCCAGCCCGATGGACACCTGGATGACCAATATTGGATTAAAAACCTTCGAATTGCGCATGGCACGCCACTGCCAGAATGCGATGCGAGTGGCGAAGATTTTGGAGAAGCATCCAGCCGTCAATCGAGTCTACTATCCCGGTTTGCCGAGTCACCCCGATACTAAATTAGCCCAGGTGCAGATGGAAGACTACGGTGGGATGATCGCCTTTGACCTCAAAGGTGGCCTGGAAGCGGGGAAACGGATGATGGACCGCGTGCAGGTGGCGACCTTGGCCGTCAGCCTGGGCAATGTGGACACCCTGGTGCAACATCCTGCCAGTATGACCCATCGCAATACCCCCCGAGAAAAGCGCCTGGCGGCGGGTATCACCGATGGTTTGGTGCGTTTATCGGTTGGGATTGAGAATTCAGAAGACTTGGTGCGGGATTTGCTCAACGCCATCGAGGGTTGACGCGTTTTGATACAGTAAATTCATGCATATCTATCATGCATATCAAACGTGGGGGAACAGCACGCTGTGCCCTTGCATCACGTTTTCGAGGGCTAATCTGGTTTTTTTGTAATTAATTTGCCGTTTATAAAATCAATAACAGAAAACAATGGTAACCCTCACCCGTCGTCGCAGAAGGTTTTGTGTCTGGTTCCTCTGCAGGTCGTGCGCATTCATCTGCCACTGTGACTTAAAGCCTCCTCTCCCTCAGACGTGAGGGAGAGGATTGAGGTGAGGGTGCCAAATTGTTAAAATTAATACTCGTAAATACTGCCGCCGATGAATTCACGGATAACGGAATTTTCCGGGACGATGGAATCATCTTCGATGGGCTCCAGGTGCTGCATCAGCTCGTAGATGCGGCTGGCGCGCTCGTGGGCATCACTACGCAGGGGGTCATCGGCATAAATTTCATTCCAACGGGCAAATTCATCGAACAACTTGGCTTTGTACATCGGCATTTCGTAGGGCATGGCGCTGTTAACCACGTAATCGGTCGTGTTGACGTAGGGGATGATGTTGCGCAGCTCACTGGCACGCACATAATGCCAGTGCAAGAGGGTCTTGGTTGGATCGTAAGCTCGATGGGAGGCGTCCCGCAGCATGCGCCTTATCAGTCGAATATCCGTCCAGCGCACATAGCGCCCATCGGGATCCTTCAATTGCAGCAAGGGTTCAATGTAGAGTTTGAATTTTTTCTCGGGGGCGATATCCCTGGTCATATCCGGGTACAAACCGTGCAAGCTGTCGATCAGGATGACGTCATTGGGCGCCAGTTTCATCGGCGTTTGTTCCAGCTTGCGGGTGCCGGATTTGAAGTCATAGAAGGGAATTTTAACCTCCTCACCGGCAAACATGCGGGTGAGATGTTCATTGATCAGGTCGAGGTCTAAAGCTTGCGGCGTTTCGAAGTCATAATCCCCGAATTCATCCTTGGGGTGCATTTCCAGGTCAAAGAAGTAATTATCCACATTCAGGGTCACCAGGCGCATATCATGTCTGGCCAGCCTTTCGCCCAATTTGATGGTGGTGGTTGTTTTCCCAGATGATGAGGGACCAGCAATAATCACCATGCGTAATTCTTTTTTGCGTTCAGCCACTAAGTGGGCCGCATTTTCAACATCCTCCTGGTAAAAAGCCTCAGAGGCAGCCACAATATCAGATAGTTTGCCCTGACGGATCTGCTCATTTAAATGTTCGACCGTGTCCAGGTTGTGGTCCACCGCCCAATCCAAGATGCGCCATAGTTTGGGCCAGGGGATGTTGGTGGAGGGCTCAGCTTTGCGTTCTGCACGTTGTTCTCGCAGCCTGGCGCGTTCTGCCCGGTAAAGGATGTAGGCTTTAGCGACCTTGGCGTGTCCTTCCTCGATCAGCACTTTTTCGACAAGGTCTTGAATCTGTTCCACAGTGGGGATTTCACCCGGGGGCGTCTCTTCTTTGAGCAAAGCGACCACCTTTTCGGTGAGTTGTTCAGCGGTGTGTTTGTCCCTGCCGCCAACCGCCACAGCGGCGCGATAAATGGCGTTGGTAATCCTCTGGGGGGTGAATTCAACCACAGAGCCATCTCGTTTGACAACTGATTTGAAGGGTAACATTGTCTCTCCTTATCCAAATAAATAACAAGACAGGTTTGGTATTAATTATAACGAAGGATTTTGTTTAAGACCAACTTAGCATGTTCGTTCATCTAAAACTTTACCAATCCATACAACACCATAAATTTTTTCTTATCATTGGGGCGTCAGCATGATCTTATTTGTTTGTCTACCTTATTTAAGTTGCTTCACTTATGATAGAAGCTGGGAGATATACCCCCAGGTAAGAAATGCAATATCTTCTGGTCGAGCCAAAAAAGGTTCAACGTCCTGTCGAGCATTTTGGATTTTTTGTTGTCTCAAATGTTGAAGAAGAATATTTCTCCAATTCCCTTCAGTTAAAAGCTCACCTTCCCATCCAGTTTGAGCTAAAGCATTATTTAGCATCTGGAAGTTCGGATCGGGCCATGCTCGATCGCTCAGATACCAGACCAAATCAAAAATATCACGGCCTTTCAGATATTGCCGCTGTAAAAGAGCGTGAATTTTGCCGGCTAATAGAGAAGCCTTATCATGGTGCTGCAAATTGAGAAAAAGTTCCCTGTGCCGGATGAGGCTGGTGCTTAAACCTGCGCCTTGCGGTGGGCGGGTATCCACCTCCAATTTGATCGAAAAATTTTGATCGGGATGTGGCGACAATCCAAATTCAAACAATAGCCCTGGAAAACTGAGGAAAGCACTATGGACAATTTTCTCGACGGAATATTTGGTAGCGATCTGGTAACCCTCTAGAGTCAGCTTGGTTTTAATGGCCTCCAGGTACCCCAGAAAATCATACCCACGATCCGGTCGTTCAAGTGCAAAATCCAGGTCTTCTGAATAACGTGGGAGCTGATAAAGAAAACGCAAAGCCGTGCCCCCATGGAAGGCCAATGGGATCATTGCACCATTTGCCTGCAGCTCAGACAGGATCCTTGCCTGCAAGTATTCTCGCATCCAGTTAAGCGCCTGGGTGGGATCGCTTGCTGTCGTCATTAAATGCGCCAAATCGGATTTCATAAGGTTTGGTACCTTTCTCCAGGGGCCATTTGCGCCAAGAGTTTAACTGCTCGGACCAATTTAGGTTTGCTAATCTCCTCCGCAAAATTCTGCATCCATTTCAAATCCAGCAGATCCATATTTTGCAAGCGTAAGGACTTGAGAAAAGCGGGTTGCTCTCCCTTTGGCGTCAAGTAGATCAAATCAAACAATGCTTTTTCGGGCCGAGCCAGGTAAGCCCATTGTGTGGGATTCATTTCCGCAAGCCGGAACCCTGAGAACAAATCTGGTTGAAGGCTGCGGTAACTGAATTGGCCCAAAGGCGTCGTAAAGGTCTGGGTGCGCTTACGGCTGGTAACGCTGGTGACATGGGGCACTGCTTCAGGGATCAGCGCATAATAGGCCAAGGCAGATTGCAAACTGACATAGGATGGGGCCAGAAGCTGGTTGGCTATTGTAAAAGGTTGGGGTGTAACATTGCTATAGGGTTTCGCCAAAGTATACAAGCCTCGGCGCAATTGGAGAATCTTCCCGCTTTTCACCCACCGCGAAAGTTGCTTTTGGACCTGTGCAGGCAAGGTGTCACCCGCCTGGAGCAAGTTGGAAGAGAAGAAGGGCAAGTCTTTAACTTGGGTAAGCAGTACATCAAATTCCATACTATTAACTTACCATAATTGGGTAGTTAATGCAATAATTCTCCCTGAAGCTTTCACCCTTTATTGTACTGCGGGTGTTTTTTTGGACACTTTTTAAGGGTTTTAAATTAGGGGTTCCATTTTTTATTGAATCCCATGAGCAAGTTCAAATTCAAGTGGGGTCACATATTCAAGCGAGGAATGGATCCTCTCTGTCATGTATTCACATTCTAACCAATATTTGATTTGCTCAACAGCATCTTTGAAACTTTCATATTCAGAATAATCGATATGCTCCTCCTTGAATGTGCGAATGAATCGCTCTACGATCCCATTTTCGGTGGGTCGTCCTTTGGCGGACATGCTTAACTTTGTGCCAGGCAGCATCGTTGTATAGTCTGGGGTGGCATACTGCCCACCTTGATCGGAGTGGTGAATCTCTGGAGCAGGATATGCAGATAAGGCCAACGCAAGTGCGTCTTTTGTGAGGCCCTTGTTCATATTTCGTCCCAGACTCCAGCCTCTAACCCCTCTAGAATATGCATCCAGAATGACTGCCAGATAGATGAATTTTCTCCTAAAGCGAATATAGGTGATGTCTGCCACCCAAACTTGATTTAGCTGATCTATATTCAAACATTTGATCAGATTTGGATATCGCGGGTGTTCATGCTGGCTGTTAGTTGTTGAAATCGGTGCTCTTCCCACACTACAGCTATGTTCTATCTGCCTGAGAAGCCTTCTAATGCGAGTTTCACCGACTTGATATCCCTTTCTCTTCAATTCGTGGGTGACCCTTCTATAGCCGTAATAAGGCCACTTCATAAGGACCTGATCAATAGCGTCCAGTAGGGCTTTGTCTCCTTGCTTGGCATTGTGAGCTATGTAATAAGAGCTCCGTGATACTCCCAGTGTTTTACACATCACTGCTACAGGATAGTCGGCTTTGAGATGATCAATCATGATCCGTTTTTCCTGTAAGTTGAGCCCAGCCAGCTTTTGGCTTTTTTTAAGATATCATTCTCCATCGTGAGTTGTCCGATCATCCGCTCCAACTCGGTAACGCGAGCCTCTAATCGTTGTTGTTCGAGATCTCGTGGATCACTGAAAACCTTTGCTGCATTTTCTAGGAATGTGTCTCGCCATTTGTAATACAGCACATCTTTGATGTCTCGCTCTCGACAAATTTGTGCTATGCTCTTCTCCCCCCGAAATCCTTCCATTACCGTATCGAGCTTGAAATCTGCGCTAAAGGTGCGGTATCTTCTCTTGGCCATTTCGTGCCTCCTTGGACTATGATACTATATTTGTCATCTGTCCAATTTTTCAACCGCACTGACCCGTCCTGATTTACGTTTACAGGATTTATTAGGTAATAGGGGACCCATTATACTGCCACCGGGATGGAGATAGTGGGCACATTGACAACATTTCCAAGGTACACATTGCTTGGCGTTGCCAATCCCAATGATAAGTGTGGTCTATCTGTATTATATAAGTCAACCACCTCCTCAACAATGGGTGCAACTTGATTTAGATTGACGAAAGGAGAGCCGAGCCCATATTCGCCTTTCAAGATACCGATCACGCGCTCGGCATAAATGTTGTCATAACAATTGCCCACAGCGCCCATACTGGCTAACAAGTCATTTTCAATCAATGCATTCATGTAAGCACGACTTGTATATTGAACGCCATGATCACTGTGATGGATCAAGCCCATAGATCTATGCGTCCTTTGTGACAGAGCCATTTCAAGGCTAACCAAGGCACCATCAGTTGCTAGAGAATTAGATACATGCCACCCAACAATATATCGAGAGTAAAGATCCATTAACAAGAACAGATAAGCAAAGCGGTTTTCCATCAATTCAAGATAAGTAATGTCGCAAACCCAAACCTGGTCACAATAGGAAATGGATACCCCAGGCAGACGGTTGGGCGCACGCCAAAGTCCTGGGATCGTGGTTCTTCGATACTTTTTCTTGCGTTCTATAAGTAAATCAGCCACTCGAAGCAGCTCAAACAGGCGGTCTCGGCCTATTTCTAACCCTTCTGAGGTTAACATTGGCTGAATCTTGTATAAAACCTTGCGGCATCCCATTCTGGGATGTTTTCGGCGGATCAGGCGAACCATCTCTAATATAATCTCATTCTCCACGCTTCGTACAGCTTCTCTGTGTTGTTTTTGATAATGCGCTTGTCTGGTGATCCCAAATTGGGAACTAATCTGATCCATGTTTATTTGCCATTCAAGTTCGTTGACTTTCTTTGCAAGTCGCTGGATGATGGCGCTTCGTTTTTTTTAATCTCAACATCATAGGATTCTTCCAGTTCCTCCAATATGCTCTCTAATTTCAATTTCTCCAGGGTCACCTTTCCAAGCGCTTTTTCCAATTCCGCATTCTTTTTTTCGAGAATCTTTATTTGCTGGATCTCATCTTTGTTCTGTATTCGCACAAGCTCGTGGCGAAATCCTTCTCTGGCATACTTTTTGATCCATCCATTGATGGTTTCTGAGCCACCTATGTTATATCTTTTCTTCAGTGCAAGTATGCTAATCCCTGCTTCATATTCGGAAACCACATCACGTTTGAAGGCTTCACTGTACCTTTTGTATGTCTTTTTCATCCTGAAAATCCTTTCATTTTTATTGTATACCTGTAAACATATTTCAGGACGACACACACTACATTATCTTTCAGTTCCCAATCCCTAATTCCCATTACCAAATACCTCATAACTAATACCTATTCACAAATTTCCATTTTAGATTGTTGTAATCACCTCTGTTTTCACTATAATTAAATTATCAGCCGATACTTCAGAAAGGTTGGATGTTGGTTTGATGTCCAGACTTAAGACAACAAAATCCCCTGGTTCTATAAGGACAGTTCCCAGCGCATCCCTAATAAATTACCTAAAAACCGGCAGCATTCAATTCGTTAGGTGGAACCAGGATGGTTGAAACGGCGTCTATAAATAAAGCTGTAGCTCTGCTGGCCATCTGTGGGCATGGATACGATTGAGCCTTGATCCCATTGGAATGAAGCCAGAGCATTGATCAGCTGAAAAGAGCAAAGGATAAATTAAACACAGAACAGGAGAACACGATGAGAAAGAGATTTACTTTAATATCGGCGTTTCTTTTTTTAGCCTTATTACTGGTCGCCTGCCAACCCAACAATGGGACGCCTGAAACGGACACCCCAACGCCCACGCCCACCACTGACGCACCCGAAACACCCACCGAAACGGCTACTGCGACCGCTGAACCCTCCCCAGCCCTGCCGGTTACTACTAGCGCTGAGATTTTCACGTTGAAAATGTTCTCACCGGAGGAAGGCTGGGCGCTGACCCGATATGCTAGTCAGATTTTGCGTACTGAGGATGGCGGCCTCACCTGGATGGATGCGACACCCCCAGTTTTGTCGCCGCTCTCTGATCTCAACCTGCAGCCTTTCTTTTGGGACGCTGACACGGCCTGGTTCACCCCCTACGGCTATTCTGGCGGCGTGCTTTTTCACACCCAGGATGGCGGCCTGAGCTGGATAGAAACAGCAGTACCCTTTGACAACGCACGCTATTTCTTTTTGGACCCATCCACAGGTTATGCCCTGGTCAGTTTGGGGGCAGGGGCTGGATCGCATTATGTCGCACTATACCGCACGCTGGATGGTGGGATCACCTGGGCGGAGGTCTTCAGCCATGAGCCCGGTGAATCCAAATCCTTGCCCGAAAGCGGCACCAAGAACGGGATCACTTTCCGTGATGTGGATCACGGTTGGATCGGTGGATCCATCCCTATGACGGACACTTTCCATTTCTATGCCACGACGGATGGCGGGGAGACCTGGGCACAAGAAACAGATATCAGCTTGCCCCCTGGGATCAACAACGCCTGGTTAGACGTCTGGCAGCCGACCTTTGTTTCTGAAAGCGTCGCCTATCTGCCCGTGCGCAGTCTGGATTCTTCCGGGAATCAATTATTGATCTACCGCAGCGATGATGGAGGTGAAATCTGGATTTACCAGGATGCGATTGAAGATGGTAAGGCGCTGGACGTCATCAGCACTGATGAGGGTTGGGTTGCTGCCGATTTTGCCCTCTACCGCACCCTGGATGGCGGTGCGACCTGGACGGTGGTCCCTGCTGTGGGCATCCCGGCCGGCACCTTCTTCCTGGATGTGGAATTTGTGGACGAAGTGCACGGCTGGGTGGTCACCACGCCGGATGGGGACAACTGGGAACCTCTGGAGGTATACCGAACCACCGATGGTGGGGCGAGTTGGACGAAATTACCGTAAAATGTGCCCAGAATTTCCTCATTCGTGAATTAGAGGTAGTTCCCCCTGGATATTCATTCTATGTGAGATCCAGGGGTTTTGCTTTTAAGGGGATAAATTATAGGAGTAATCTGGATTAACCATTCAAAAAAACTCTTATAGACTTCTTAGAAATTACCAGTATGTTTAGTGTTAGCTTGCATTTATATCCGTCCTTGGCTTATAACCTGATGGTATAATGCAGTCCTTGTAATTATCTATGTTTTAAGAAAGTGAGATTATGGCTAAAAGAACTATTTCCTGCCCCCAGTGCAATCAACCCATTGCCGCGGACATCACCCGCTTATTTGACGTCCGCGAAGACCCCCGGGCGAAACAAATTTTATTATCCGGTGCTTATAACCTGGTGCAGTGCCCCCATTGCGGCTACCAGGGTCAGGCACCTTCCCCCATTGTATATCACGACCCCGAAAAAGAACTGCTGCTGACCTATTTTCCACCCGAGTTGCACGTCCCGGTCAATCAGCAGGAACAAATGATCGGCCCCATCATCAAAAGCGTCTTGGAGAACTTGCCCAATGAGCAGCGTAAGGCTTATTTATTTAAACCTGAAACGATGCTTACACGCCAGCGCATGATGGAGCGCATCTTGGAAGAAGACGGCATCACCCCTGAAATGCTCAAAGCCCAGCAGGATCGGCTTAACTTCTTGCAGCGCTTAGCGCGCACTTCTCCTGATGCCCGGGTGGAAGTGATCAAACAGGAAGAAGCCCTGGTCGATGAGGAATTATTCATGATCCTCCAGCGGCTCATCCAAAGCGCGGCCGCGGCCGGTGAGGAAGAAAGCGCCCAGGTCTTGGTGGGATTGCAACAGGATATTCTTGAAAACACCGACTACGGTCAAGAAATCTTAAAAACTGCCCAGGAGCAACAAGCTGCCATCAAGACCCTGGAAGAGGCTAGCAAGAAGGGTCTCACCAGGGATAGCCTGTTGGATATCATCATCGATGCGGCGGATAGCGAAATCAAATTGGCGACCATGGTCAGCATGGCGCGCGGTGGTTTGGATTATGGGGTCTTCCAATTGCTCTCTGAGCGCATTGAGAAATCCTCCGGTGAGAAACAGGCTGAATTGATGGCATTGCGCGAAAACTTGCTTGAGATGACCCATGAAATGGATGAAGCCATCAAAGAGCAAGAAGCCCTGGCAAGCCAGGCATTGGATGAAATCCTTAAAGCAGAGGACATTGAGGAAGCGACCATGCAAGCCCTTCCCGCCGTCAATGAGATCTTCCTGGAAGTCTTGCGCCATCGAATCCGGCATTCCCGATCCGACGAAAACCAAACTGAGTTAGACAAACTGCAAAAGGTCTCCCGCACGATTCAAAAAGTCAGCGCCCCCGGTGCCAATATTGAACTGATTGAAGCCTTAATTCAAGCGGAAAATGACCAGGCTGTCAACGACATCCTTGAAGCCAATTCGGACGAAATCACCGATGAATTTATGCAATTTCTAATGAATCTGCTGAACCAAACCCAAGGAGAAAAGGGGAATCAGCAGACAGCGGAAAAATTGCAGCAGGTGTATCGCCAGGTTTTACGGTTTTCAATGAAGCGGAATTTAGCAGCCGAAGCTTAAACCCTTGTCAACCGCGTCCCAGGGGATTGTCCAAACGCAGCCCGTGTCCGCGCACGGTGACGATATATTCTGTCGCTGTGTCAATCTCAGCCAAACGATCGCGCAAGCGGCGGACGAGGGCATCTAAGGCTTGCTCCGTCACGCCCTGTGCTGCTTGTCCCCATACCGCTTCGATGATCTCACCGCGTGAAACCACCTCGCCGGTTTGCTCATACAAAACCTGGAGCAAGTTGAACTGGGAAGCGGAAAGGGGTGGGTCCAATTCCTCCTCTAATACCCACACGCGCCTGGCAGCCACGTCAACCCGCAAGCGCCGCCGTTGCAGTTCAAGGGGTAACCCTTCCAGGGGCATGGTGGCATCGGAGCTGAGGTAGGCAAAATCTTGCGCCAGAGAAATTTTAAGCTCGTCGCCATCTCTGAGGGTCACCGGGCTTTTGACCAAATGGCCGTTCACATAGGTGCCGTTTTTACTGCCCAGATCTTCGATGACAGCACCATCCGGGCTGGGAGTGAGTTTGGCATGCTGGCGTGAGACCTGGCGGAGGGGAATCACAATATCGCAATCCGTTCCCCGTCCTAAAATCATGGTTGATTTAATCTTCCAGCGATGGCCTTCCAGGGGGCCGGCTTGCGCAATTAATAGTGGAAGTTCTTTATTGTTTTCCATCATAAAATTTTATTTTCCATTTTCTCAGGGTATGGACGCCCTTTTAGTTCTTATTTGCTACAATTATAGTATACAAACCAGTTGAATTTATTTTTTGATGGTATTCATACCAGGCAGGAAAGGGTGGGTAGTGTCTTGTCAAGTAGGTTGCAAAGAGTATTTAAATACAGAATAATAATATTAACCCTTCGTGTTATTACGCCAGAGATTTGAATTAATTATAATTATTAATAATATAATGTAGGGGCGAGGCATGCCTCGCCCTTACGATTTAAATAATATGTGACTTAAAAGCTAAATGTGTAATTCTGAAAAGTGAACACTGAAAAATCAACACATTCATTATATAGATGGTTGATTTCTCTCAAGATTTAGAGTTGTCAATCTTATAATTTTCTCAGTCATCTTTGTACTTCCGTATTTATTGGGTTTTTCAACCTCATTGGCAACACAATATAAATATTTCGTCGTTTTTTTTCTGGCACTTTAATAGATAATATCGATAATTACCATTGTAGAATTTATTAACATTCCATTATAAAGGTTCTACAACGGTTCCTTTTTATGTGAAATTTGGTAGAATCCAATTAGACCTTAGAAGAATTACAACATCTATTTCATATTATTGTATCGTTTTGAAGTTGAAAAGGTCGCCAACTTCCCCCTGGATTCTGATTGAAACAACTCAACTTGACTAATCCAGGTAGGTATTTAATAAAGCAGTTAATTTAATTAAGGAGGTAAGCCGTGGCTGGCATAGATAATTTCACATCCAAAGCTCGTCATGTACTCAGCCTGGCTCAAAAACAAGCAGAACGTCTTCGCAAGCCCCAGATCAGCACCGAGCATCTATTGATCGCCCTGGTTGAGCTGGAGGGCAGCGTTGCCAGTCGGGTATTAAGGGAATTGGGTTTGGTCGAAGAGACCGTCAAGACCGTGGTCGAAAATGAAATCGGCTTTGGTGACTATGAAGGCCAAATTACCCTATCAGCCGGCATGCAGCAAGTGATTCCCTTTGCCATGGAAGAAGCGAAGAAAAAAGGGAAAGAAGCCGTTGGGACGGAGCATTTATTGTTAGGTTTAATCCGTCTTGAGAATTGCAAAGCCATGCACATTTTAGAAAAACTTGGCTACAGTGCTGAACAAATCCGTCGACAAACGGAAAGAGTGCTGCGCGAATCATCGCAAAGCGAAGCAAGGCCAGCTTTAACGGGTCGCTCCAGCACCTCACGCCGTCGTACCGAAAAGAAAGAAAAGGAAAAAGATAAGACACCCTTAGTCGATCAATTAGCAACAGATCTGACAACCCTGGCTGAGGAGCACAAATTAGACCCGGTTATTGGACGCCAGACAGAAATCGAACGAGTTATCCAAATTTTAGCCCGACGCACCAAGAACAACCCCGCCTTAATTGGCGAACCTGGTGTGGGTAAGACCGCCATCGTGGAAGGTCTTGCACAACGCATTGTTGAAGGCGATGTGCCCGCGCCCTTGCTGGATAAACGCTTGCTCCAATTGGACGTGGGTTCCCTGGTCGCGGGGACGATGTATCGCGGTCAATTTGAAGAACGTTTGAAACGGGTGATTGATGAACTCAAGTCATCTGAAGCGATCCTCTTCATAGACGAGGTGCATATGTTAGTGGGTGCCGGCTCTGCTGGCTCCTCTGTGGACGCCGCCAATATCCTCAAACCCGCCCTTTCAAGGGGTGAGTTACAGGTGATTGGGGCAACCACCCTGGACGAGTACCGCAAGAACATTGAAAATGACGCTGCCCTTGAGCGACGTTTTCAACCAATTATTGTCAATGAGCCCACCGTGGAAGAGACCATTGAAATCCTGCACGGTATTCGCTCTGCCTATGAAGATCATCACCGTCTGACCATTGAAGATGATGCCTTGGAATCGGCGGCAAAACTCTCCGCTCGTTATGTGAGCGACCGCTTTTTGCCGGACAAAGCCATTGACCTGATCGATGAATCCGCCTCCCGGGTCAGAATGTATAAGAGCCCTGCGGCTATTGATGCCAAAGAGGTCATTGCTGACCTGCGAGAGCGCCGCAAGGAACTGGAAGAAGCGCAAGGTGAAGACGATTACGATCGCATGGAAGATTTGCGGGAACAAATTGATGATTTAGAGGGCAAACTCGAAGAAATGCGCACGGTCTGGGATCGAAATTCCAGTCCGCACGTCACCACCGAGGACATTGCTGAAGTGATCTCCATGTGGACGGGCGTGCCCTTGATGCAGTTAGAAACGGAAGAATCAGCTCGTTTGCTGAACATGGAAGAAAAGCTCAAAGAACACATCATCGGGCAGGATGAAGCCATTGAAACCATTTCCAAGGCGATCCGCCGTGCCCGAGCGGGGTTAAAAGACCCCAATCGCCCTGTGGGCTCCTTTATCTTTTTGGGCCCGACAGGTGTAGGCAAAACGGAATTGACCAAAGCATTGGCTGAATTTATGTTCGGCAGCGAAGACGCGCTGATTCAATTGGACATGTCCGAGTTTATGGAACGGCACAGCGTCAGCCGTTTGGTTGGTGCGCCCCCTGGCTATGTCGGCTATGAAGATGCCGGTCAACTCACGGAGGCGATACGCCGCCGGCCGTATTCGATTATTGTGTTTGATGAAATCGAAAAGGCGCACGTGGAAGCCCATAATATGCTCCTGCAAATCATGGAAGAGGGTCATCTTTCCGATGCCCGCGGCCGCAAGGTTGATTTCAGAAATGCAATCATCATTATGACCACCAATGTTGGGGCAGATATGATCCAGCGTCAATCCACCTTTGGCTTTTCACTGACGGTTGACGAGGCACATGAAGAAGCGCAAGCCTATAAAGACATGCAGAAAAAGCTGATGGAAGCGCTTAAGCGCAGTTTCCGGCCTGAATTTATCAACCGGTTGGATGCTGTGACGGTCTTCCGCTCGCTCAACAAGGAAGATATTCGCAAGATCGTGCAATTAGAGTTGAACAAAGTGAATAAGCGCTTGGAAGACAACGACATTCGCCTTCGGGCGACCAGTGATGCCCTGGATTACCTCGCAGATGAAGGTTATAACCAGGAAATGGGTGCCAGGCCCCTCCGTCGGGTTATCCAACGGGAAATTGAGGACAAGCTATCCGATGCCCTTTTGGCAAACGATTTCAAAGATGGCGATAAAATCCTGATCGATATTGCCACTGAGCAGCAAGACGGTGCTGACGTAAAAAAGATCGTCATGAAGCACGATTTGGAAGAAAATCAGGAAGAACCTGATTTAGCCGCAGTGGGGTCCTAAGCCATGGCAAAGGCTAAAACCCATTTTGTTTGCCAGGAATGCGGACGCACTGCGCCGAAAGCCATGGGCCGCTGCCCCCAGTGTGGGGCATGGGACAGCATGGTTGAAGAACTGATCGAAACCAACGAGACCTCCCTTAACCTTGCTCAACAGCATGGTTGGGGAGGTCTTTCCGTTCCTCAGAAGTTAAGCGACATCGCAGAAGATAGCGAGGAGCGTATCCCCGTTCCAATCAACGAGTTTGCACGAGTTTTGGGTGGCGGCATCGTTCCTGGCTCAATCGTCCTGATTGGTGGCGACCCGGGCATCGGTAAATCGACCCTCATGTTGCAAATGACGATGAAGATGTCCGATAGCCATCGTGTTTTGTATGTATCCGGTGAGGAATCAACCCGCCAAATCAAAATGCGCGCCAACCGCCTCCTCAAGGATAAGGATGGCGTGGTCAAAAGCCTGCCGGATGACCTCTACCTGGTCACAGAAACCAATTTAGACCTAATTTTAGAGCATGTTCGCACGGTCTCACCTCGTATTATGGTGATCGATTCCATCCAAACAGTTTACCGACCGGAGATGCAGTCCAGTGCCGGTTCGGTCTCTCAGGTGCGGGAGAGTGCGTCCTTATTGCGAGAAGTGGCAAAAAGCTCAGGAATTGCAGTGTTTGTGATCGGTCATGTCACCAAGCAAGGGGCCATTGCTGGACCCCGGGTGCTTGAACACATCGTCGATACTGTGCTTTATTTAGAGGGCGATCGCTTTCAGGCTTATCGGCTGCTGCGCTCGGTCAAAAACCGGTTTGGCGCCACCTCCGAAGTGGGTGTATTTGAAATGCAAGAGCGCGGCATGATTGAAGTCCCCAACCCTTCTGAGGCTTTTTTGGCAGAACGCATGGTGAATGCACCTGGATCGGCGATCACCGTCACGATGGAAGGCACACGCCCATTAGTGGTTGAGCTTCAGGGTTTATCCAGCCATACCAATTTTGGCAACCCAAGACGGACTCCCAATGGGATTGATTTCAATCGCCTCTTGTTGATCACGGCGGTATTGTCGCGACGCTTGAACATTCAGCTTTCTGATCAGGATGTGTTTGTGAACGTTGTCGGCGGATTGAAGGTCGATGAACCCGCTGCGGACCTGGCTGTGGCTGCTGCCATTACCTCTTCTATGCGCGACCAGGCGATCCACGCCGACCTCGTTTTGATTGGAGAATTAGGCCTTTCGGGTGAGCTGCGTATGGTCAGCCAGATCAACGCGCGCTTGCGCGAGGCTGCCAGCTTGGGTTTCAAAAAAGCGATTGTTCCCCGCAGGTTGCATCGCAAAGAAGCCTGGCCGCAGGGGATTGAGGTCATTGAAGCGCGTTCATTGCGTGAAGCCCTCAAGCAGGCATTGATCAAATAGTTTAATCTCTTTCAACACAGATGTTGTTTATTTATGAAAATCATTAATCAATCAAATCGTAGGGGCTCAGCACGCTGAGCCCCTATAACACATTAGATCATTTTCTAATAAATTACATTTTTCGAAAAAATAAGAAGTTGATTAGTTTTATCGGTTTTTCAACTTTTTTTGACAGAACTTTTTGAGAACACGTTATAATGGTGCCATATCATCACCTTATCCGGTGAAAATAACTGTATCGACCACAATAAAATAGGAAGTCTCAATGGCTAAATCCCTTCTCGATCTACAACCCATTTCACGCATCCGGCGCAACCATGGACTGGAGCATGCCACTATTCATGTGTTAAACCAAAAATATCCTGAGGTCCCTCTTTCCGGGATATCCTCATCCCGTGGTTTCACCCTGATCGGTGATGTCCCCACAGAGGAAGTGGCCCTTGCCGCCATTGAAGCGTTGAAAAAACTGCGCGCTGGTCAAGCCGACCTGGCTTACCACCCCAATTGTGGCACCAATTTTGCGATATCTGGTTTGTTTGCTGGCTTTGCAGCCTGGTTGGGTATGCTCGGCAGCGACAAAAAATTTAAGGATAAATTTGAACGCCTGCCCCTGGTGATCCTTCTTGCGACTGTGGCTTTTATCTTTACGCGTTCTTTGAGTCCAAGGGTGCAAAAAGAAATCACGACCTCGGGGCAGCCGGATGACCTTGAGCTGACTCGGGTTGAAACTTCCGTTCGCGGGGGCGTGCGCCTTCATCGGGTCATTACGAAGGGGTAATTCACCCATGCCAGAAGAAAAACCGGTCGTTTATATCCTGCGCGGGGATGATCGAGAAGCCATCGAATCGACGATTCACACATTTTATAAGAATTTAGGGTCGCCCGAAATGGCGGAGATGAACACCACGCGCCTGGAAGGTCAAAATGCGACCCTCAACGATTTGAAATCAGCTGCCTTGACCCTGCCATTCTTAACGAACCGGCGGATGGTGATTGTTGAAGATGCCCTTCGGTCCTATTCGGGTGGGGCCAAGAAAAAAGAAAACGCTGAATTTTTAACTTTGCTGGAAGCGCTGCCGCCAACAACAGCCTTAATCCTGATCCTTCCCGACTCCCAAAAATATCAGCAGGGTGTTTATGTGTGGGAAAAATATCACGATAAACACTGGCTGATGCAGTGGGTATCAAAGGCTGGCAAATGGGCTTATGTGCAAGATTGTGCTCTGCCAACCGATCGCGAGATGCTGGAATGGATCCGAAAAAAAGCCCAGGCGAGTGGCGGCAGCCTGACACCCCCGGCAGTTGCGACATTGGCTGAATTTGTGGGTAACAACACCCAGCGTGCTGCCCAGGAAATTAACAAATTATTGACCTATGTCAATTTTTCACGTCCGGTGGATGATGATGACGTCCGGCGGCTGACGGTTCAGGATGAACTCAAAGATATTTTTGAATTGGTTGACGCCATTGGTAACCGGGATGGCGAAAAAGCCCTACAAATGCTGCATTTGCTATTGGAGGAGATGAGTTTTAGCCAAATATATGGCATGATTATTCGGCAATTTCGGCTGATTTTGCAGGCACGGGAGATCCTCGATGCCGGCGGTGATGTGGGGGATGTGACCAAGACACTCCATCAGCACCCCTTTGTCGCTAAGAAAATTAGTATGCAGGCGCGCCAATTTGATTTTCCGACTTTGGAGTCCATTTATCATAAATTGTTGCGAATTGATGTCGATTCAAAAACCGGCGGTATGGATGGGGACATCGCAATGGACGTGCTCATTGCAGAGTTAGCCAATTAATTGGCAAAAACTTACAAACAACCCGAGATTTATTCATTGTTGACCTTCTGACTGTTACAAACTGAGTTTCCAGTTTTTCAAATATTCACTCACTGACAAAAATAGCCTTCCCCTGGAGCGAAGCGGAACACCTTTAGGTGCCGGGGGAAAGCCTTAAAACACCAGAGCATCTTTTAACTTTTTGTAAATATCACAAAAGTCAATGGAGAAAAGTCCCTTCCTTTCAGGGAAGGGATTTAGGGATAGGTCAGAATGAGTGCCCAAAAACGAAAGTATAAATCCAAGTTGCGAATTTCTAACCTTCCAATGGTCACCCTCACGAGGCTCTAGGCCATTGAATAGCTGTTGTGCAAATGAGCAACGAATGCAGGTAAAGAACCCTCTCCCTACCCAAGGAGAGGGCAGGGTGAGGGTTCCACACAGTTTCTTATTGTGTGAAATTACAAAAGCAAAGGGATTATAGAAATTGAGTTTCTCGTCTATCAATTTTTTTGATAATTTTTTTATGAAAAAACGGGACATTAAAAACACTAACTTAAAACACTCAGGTACTCACCTTCCATTGGTCAAATATCTTCACAGATCAATCTATCCTTCTCTGCCCCGCGGGTCTTTCGTGGGTATAATAGAGGAACATGGCTCAACAGCTAGAAACCTCGATTCTCATTAAAAAGGGAAAATAAGCCCATGACCGTGTTAGATCTGCGTGTTGTGACCTTAAACATTGCTGGGGGAGAAAAAAACTTTGAGGAATTTCCCCACGATACACAAAAATCCCGCCAGAATTCATTAATCAGCCTGATTAACCACCTGAATGCCGACTTTTTATGCCTGCAGGAGGTTTCCCAGGTTGTGGATGCAGACGGACTCACCCACAGCTTGTTGGATGAACTCGTCAAAGCCGGGAACTACGATTATTCCTATTACGGCCAGACCCTTTCGATGGTCACCCATCTGCAGGTCAAGAAGGATGTTATGGTCAAGGGCATCTTCAATGATTGGTGGAACTGGTCCAAAGGCAACGCCATCCTGTCCCGAATCCCCTTTGGACGCCTAAGCGATCCCACCAGACCCGGTTTACCGCGTAACGTCCCTTTGTACCAACCCCCAACCTACGAGGGCAACCGTGATACAGATCCCCGCTACGCTTTGCTGACTCGGCTAAAGCAACCCCCTTATCCTTATGTGATCAACCTCCATCTGACGACTTTGGTGGGTGAACGCCAACCCCAATTTCTGCCGAATAAGATCGAAGAAGCGCGTCATCTGCGTTCTGAGCAAATTCGACGATTATTGGATCTGGTTAGGGAACACATCTTGAAAGAAAATGAACCCTTGGTTTTGATGGGGGATTTTAATGCCACTCGGGATGAATTTGGCATTGCCCAGCTATTGGAAGACGAAAACGGTTTTATTCACCTTACACCCGATGGAACCAGCCCCAGTCATGAGGGCCTGGAAGAACCGATTGACCATATCTTCTTTTATCCCAAAGAACGCCTTCTGGATTACACCTGCTGGATCGATGCTGGGGAACTCAGCCGCAAAGCCTCCGATCACCTGCCTGTGGTGGCGAGCTTGTCGATCAAATAGGTGGGTTTAACATGATCAATAATAAAATGATTCACAGGGCGATTACTTAAACAAATCACTGTGAAAATATCAACAAAGTTTAGGAGTAAATTTTGACAACAGCACCGAATAAAAAAAGACAGTATTTTGGCACCGACGGCGTGCGGGGTCATGTCGGTAAGCACCCCATGACGCCCGAATTTGTGACCCGTCTTGGTTTTGCTGCTGGCAAGGTTCTTTCAAGAACCATCTCTCACCCGACTTTTTTAATTGGCAGGGATACCCGTCAATCGGGGCAAATGCTGCAAAGCGCCCTCACCAGCGGTTTGCTGGCCAGTGGGGCGACGGTGATCGACCTGGGTGTGATCACCACCCCTGGGGTGGCTTTCATGGTGCGCAAGCTCTCGGCGGATGCTGGCGTCGTGATTTCAGCATCCCATAATCCGGTCAATGAGAACGGGATCAAATTTTTTGATGCGCAAGCCGCAAAATTAGATGAGGTGGTCGAGCTGGAAATTGAAGCCCTAATCGATGCCCCCATGGACTTGGGGCGTAGTGGAGCAAGCCAATTAGGGCGTCTAGTCCAGGGCGAAGGGTTGCGGGAGCTGTATGTGGATGATCTGGTGGATGAACATACTGGCTTTCGATTGGACGGGGTTAAACTGGTCCTGGATTGTGCCAATGGGGCGGCGTCCTGGTATGCCCCTCAGGTCTTTTCCCGTTTGGGCGCAGAGGTGGTGGTTGTGCATGCCTCGCCAACCGGTGTCAATATCAACGAGAAGGCAGGTTCTGAGTATGTTCGCCGGCACCCAGGTGATTTGACGGCACTCATCCACCAATTTGGTGCAAATTTTGGTGTGGTGTTCGATGGGGACGCTGATCGGGTTATCTTTGTGGATGAGGTGGGTAAGCTGGTGGATGGTGACCACATGCTGGCAATTTTAGCGGAATATTTCCGCAACCAGGGACGATTGTTGGGGAATGCCGTGGTCAGCACCACCATGCGCAATGGTGCCCTGGTGTGCTATTTTTCAGAAAGAGATATCAATTTTCTTGAAACCCCTGTGGGTGACAAGTATGTCATGGCAGAGCTGCAAAATTTAATGGTGGAGAACGATCAACCCGATCAAATCGGGTTGGGCGGTGAGCAGTCCGGTCATATCATTTTAATGGACGGCCAGCACAACACCGGCGATGGCTTGCGTTCAGCCATTTATTTGATCAAAGCCTATTTAGCCAGCGGATGCGCATCCCTGACGGACCTTGCGGAGAGCATCCACAAGTACCCACAGGTGATTGCCTCTGCAGTGGTGGCTGAAAAGATCGATTTGGATCAGCTTGCATCGGTCAAAACGGTGCGGGAGGAACTCGAGGGCAGTCTTCCGGGTTTGACGCGTTTGAATTTGCGCTATTCCGGCACAGAACCCAAGGTGCGGCTGATGTTGGAGGCGGATAATCGCCATTCGGAATCGGAATTGGCTGAAAAAGCCTTTGTTTTGTGTGAGACCGTTCAGACTGCTACAGGGACGCCACCTGGCAGTCCATTGGAGGTGCTCAATGTGACCAGCGGTGGCCTGGTCGAGCGACGGACCGCCCCAGTCCTGTGAGAGTTTGGTGGAAATAATTTCAGTCGATCAGTTTTTTGTTTTTGATGATTAACCTAAGAAAAATGAGCAGGAGAATTTTATGAAAATGTTTGCCTTTGACCCCCAATCGCTGCAAATTTCCCAATTCGGTGTGATTTTTAATCAACTCAATCGAGACCTGATGACAGCGGGAGCACCAGAGGCTTGGGGTCCCGCTATCTCGAGCATGGTGGATTTTTTAGGCGTCCTGGATGAAAAATTAATCTCCCAACCGGAAATTATTGCCGGGAATACTTCAGAATCCTCTCGCGCGTTCAGTATGCTGTTAACTTTAATCGCCATTGGGACGCAATATCGCCTGGAGCAGTTCAACCCTGCTGATGTGGCTGGTCAACGGCGACGCGAATTGATTGACAGCAACTATCTGCCGGCTACGAGTGAGTTGCGCCAGGAAGCGATCCGATTGGCAAAGAAATACCTGGCAGCGCCTGTATTTGACAGCGTGCGAGGGGCGATTGAGTACGAAATTTTCCCGCTTCTAGACAGTATGGACTACAAGCTGGACCCGCACCGCTGGATGCCCTTCAGGGTGGTCCAAATTGGAAATATTTACGAGCGGATGTTCGGTTTTCGATTGCGAACCCTCGATCCCAGGCTCATCGGAGATGAAGAAGGATTGGGTTTGTTGCGGTCGATCTATGACCGAAAGTATCTGCGATTTGGCACTTCGGGTGTGCGCGGACGCTGGGGGGCGGACTTCACCGAACAGCGCGCCAGGCAGGTGGTGCAAGCCGTCTGTGATTATATGAATGCCATCGATGTGCCCGATTTTGTGGAGCAAGAGAATTTGGCTGGTCGACGGGTTGTGATTGGGTACGACACACGCCGCAATGCGGACCGTGTGGCGCAATGGGTCGCAGAAGTATGCCTGGCAAATGGATTCACAGTTGATTTTGCCAACCGTGATACACCCACGCCCGCCTTGGTCTACTATCTGACGGATTATTTGCCATCCGATGAGGTGGCAGGCTTGTTAAATTGCACCGCCAGCCACAATCCTCCTGCCTGGCAGGGCATCAAATTTAACCCGCGCTTGGGCTATCCTGCCCCTACCAGCGTGACGGATTTCCTCGCTTTCCATATCAATGAATTGCAGTTGGTTGATGCTGGCGCCCGGGTCACGGACCTTGAGGAGGCTCGCCTGCGGGGTAATCTGCGAGGTTTTGACCCCCTGGATGATTACGTCAAGTGGATCAAGAACAATGGGAAGGAAAACGCCCGTATTCCCATCGATTTTGACCGCATTCGGGAATTTTTCAGCGATAAGATGGTCGTGATTGATGAGTTTCACGGCTCTGGGCGCGGTTATCTGACTCGCTTGCTCGGTGAGGCTGGCGTCCGCTATACGGTCATCCATGCCCAACGTGATCCGGAACTACCTGGCTTGGACTATGCCAACCCCGAGGAGCCCTTCATAAATCCCTTGAAAGCCAAGGTCGCTGAAACTGGAGCACATCTAGGTTTGGGGATGGACACTGACGCCGATCGCTTTGGCATTGTCGATAAGGGGGGTGTTTATTTCCGCCCGAACCAGATTTTACCGATGTTGGTGCGCTACCTGGGTATCGAGCGGGGCTTGCAGGGTCGGGTGATTGCTACGCAAACTGGCTCGCCCTTAATTGAAGTGTTGGCTGGGAAAATTCCTGATAACGAAGAAAATAAACCCGTAAAAGATGCCTTACCGGGCTATGTCAGCCATCCTTTCTACAAAATCCGCATCGGAAAACGAGAAGATCGTGTTTTAGAGCATGCCTTCCTGGTCCCGGTCGGTATCAAGTACATCGAAGAAATTCGCCGGACTGACAGAGCTTATAAATCGGAGAAGCAATTGCCCGAAAACTGGCGGGATCGTTTGCTAATTGGTGGTGAGGAATCCTCCGGGCTGACGACCCGCGGCCATGTCACCGATAAAGATGGCCCCTGGGCAAACCTTTTGGTGATGGACATGCTGGCCTATTACGGCACGCGCCCTGAAAATCCGCTGACGACCATCGCGGAAATTTGGCAGGAGACGGTGTCCTTGGAAGGCTTGTGGCCGTCCTATGGCTCATCCCCCCATGATGAGACCTCCCATACGGGCCGGACGGATGTGGACGCACCACTGGAAGCCAAAGAAGCCTTCATCAATTATTATCTGGACCTGCCCGATCAGGTTGACGACCCCAAGGTGGCTGGCATGTCGATGGCCTACCTGGGCGGCATCCGCTACGACATTGCCGAGATGCAATTGTGCGATGCTGAGGGGGATGAGCGCTATCAATTGCGTGTGCGCGCCTCAGGCACCGAACCCATCAATCGGGTTTATGTGGAAAGCAAAGACCCCCTGCAGGGTGCCGTAATCATGAATGCTGCCCTGGCAAAACTTGAGGAACTCACCATCAAAGAGATCCGGGAGGCTTATAGCGAATGGCGCTTGGTGGATATGCTTGCCCAAACCCGTTTCACGAAGAAAACCCAGCAGGCTGTGATGGAAACTATTCAAGAGCAGGGTTGGGAAGTTGGGGATTTGAAGGCAAAGTTGGTGAAGAGCATGCAAATCCTCGAGGACCGCAATCGAAAGATTGCTCAAAAATGGTTAGAGTCCTTAAACGGGTAACAGTTTTTGGTTTGTAAGAATATGACTTTGTGAGAATCACGTAGGTTGCGTAAGCAACCATACGTGACCTATATTTTAAAACCTATAATTATAAAATATTTAAATATTTCAATCTTGGATTCAAGGATTTAGTGCAACGGATGAGGTGATAAAATCATTCGTATGCAAAATCCAAAATACAAAAGACTAGGAAATAAAGAACGAGAAAGTATAAGTAGAGGACTAGCACAAAAGAAATCTATTCGAGAAATTGCCAAGGAAATTGGTCGATCACCAAGTACGGTGTCCCGAGAAATCAAACGGAACAGTGGGAAGACAGGCTATCGAGCATTTTCTGCGAGTCGTCGAGCAATAACAACGGCTGGATCGCGGAGAAAAGGAAAAAGCAAAGTAGCAAAACAAAGCGTTTTACGTCAATATGTTCTAGAAAAGCTGAAAGAAGAATGGTCTCCACAAGAAATATCTGAACGGCTCAAAAAGGGGTATTCTTGGGATATGACAATGCAAATATCACATGAAGCGATCTATCAATATATCTATGTTCTCCCAAGGGGAGAGCTGAAACAAATGCTGATAAAGGCTTTACGACAAGAACATAAGTATCGAAGGACCCAAAAAGCGCAAAAAGCGGAAGAAAATCGAGGAAAAATTGCCAATATGTTGTCAATCGAAGAGCGTCCAGCAGAAGTGGCCGATCGAACCGTCCCTGGACATTGGGAAGGCGACCTGATTTTGGGAAAGTATAAGCGTAGTGCACTGGGAACGCTGGTGGAACGCACTACCCGCTACACAATACTGGTTCCATTAGGTGACAAGAAAGATGCTCTCAATGTAAGGGAAGCCTATGCAGAGGCATTCAAAACAGTCCCCAATGAACTGAGAAAAACACTGACTTATGATCAAGGCAAAGAGATGAGCCAACACGAAAATTTTACTATCGACACAGGAATAAAGGTTTACTTTGCTCATCCTGGTTCACCATGGGAACGAGGAACAAATGAAAATACCAATGGATTGATTAGACAGTATTTCCCGAAAGGAACAGATTTCACCCAAGTATCAGAAGATGAGATCTATAAAGTTCAAAGAAAACTAAATGATCGACCTCGTAAAGCATTGAACTACAATAAACCTAATGAGGTCTTCAATAGTGTTGTTGCACTAAAAGTTTGAAACCACAATATAAAAAAGTGTTAATTGATTAAGCGGTAGGGGCGAGGCATGCCTCGCCCTTACGAGAAAAAAGGATTAAGCATATTAACCCACATCGGATATAACAAAGCCTTATGTTGGTTGGGGCCTAGGTGCCCACCCTGAGGCTGTAACGCCCGCAGCGCAAGCGAGACGACGAGAAAGCCGTGAGGTTGACCCCGACAATATTGTTTTGAAAAAAACCTTTGTGGATAGCGAAATCGTATGCAAAGAAAAAGTAGGGGCTCAGCACCATGTGTTGAGGAAAGAAGACAGGCTGAGCCCCTACCGTAAATTAACGGGCTATGCGGTAAGTAAATTAACCTTAATGGGATATCATAAAGTCTTTTTAGGTCAGATTTCCAACTTGACAAACCAATTTCTGTCTAATTCTCACCCTGGATGATGATGATGGTCTTGGCACTGAAAGCGTATAAACCCTCAGGCATAGCTGCATTATTCAGGATGTGATCCTCCAGGGCATAGGCAAATTCACTCTGATCGACCAAGCGATCAAGCTCGCCAATTTCAAAGAAGGGTTGGTAACGGGCTGCCAGGGCGCTTACCCGACTCATATCTAATTTAATCTGGTACCAATCATTGCTTGGAAAAAGAATGGGGTGGTCTGCCAGCAGGATGGCTTCATCGGGCAGGGACGCTAAGGTGGCTTGAAAATCTTGCAGCAATTGCAGGGGGTAGAGGGACTCGCGCGCATCAAAGGCGCGATTGGCGTCGCGATGGACAATGTAGGGATCAAAGGTTTCCCAGGACTGACGCACCTGGTATTGAATGTATAGACTGTCTACAGCTGGGATGTCCTCAATAGCCATTTCCGACCCATATACACCGCCCAAGACCAATTGCATGGGGAACATCTGCCCGTTGAATTCATGGGCAACATTGAGATAGTAAACGGTCATGTTCTGGTCTAAAAATTCAAAATTGCGCCGATGGATTCCTCGGTCAATCAGTTGAAAAGCGAGGAAAGCCCACAAATCGTCAACTTCCCCAAAACGGTTGGTGCTGAGTTGGGTGATGTGGTAATAAGCCCAATCCACCGGTTTGCCATTGATATCATTAAATGGAAATAATACCGCCAGATTCTCTTCAATTGCTGTTGGGGAGGGCGTGGGGCTCAAGCTTGGAAAAGGTGTCGGTGTGATAGTGGGGGTGTTTGAAGGCTGCGGTGTGATGGTAAAGGCCAGTGTTCGGGTGGCGGTTGGCGTAAAAGTCGGCGTTTGAGTGGCTGTTGGCGCTTGTGTCGATGTAGAAGTGGGTGTATTTGGGAGCGGCGTTGGTTCTTCACCGCAGCCTGCCATGCCCAGAAAAACGAACAGCAGCGTTAATGTTAGCAGGAGTCGTTTAGCAGGGTTTCGTTTCATGATTGGCGTGACTTTCAGCCGATTTTTGAGGGGCGCGTGATGGCTGCTGCACCATAGCCAACAACCGAAGAACGGTCGCCTGTGATAGCAGCCGAAGTGTTGTAGTTGAGCAGGGTAACATCCGTTGCGCCCATTTCCCTCGAAGCCCATAAGATGGCTGCAATGGCAGACAATCCGCAAGCTTGTCCGCTGCCCTTATCCTTCAGGTCAAACAAACCATCCGGGGAGAAATCTGCCAGGGCACTTAATACCTGACTGTCAAGCTGATTGGCGATGGTTTCAGGATAAAAGTGCGAAAGATCGCTGCTGGCGACGAGCAACGCGGATGAATCCTTGAGGACTTCTGCCAGGATTTTCCCTAATATTTTTGCGGTCTGACGGCTTTGATCTCGGAGCATGATGGGCAGCAACTTAAATTCAGATGCCAAGGTGCGCTGCAAAAAGGGTAATTCAATCTCTAAGGAGTGCTCTTTGTCGTTGGCAACGGGGTGCAGTGCCAGGTTTGCTTGTTGTTTGAGTTGGGCGTTTACCGCTTCAAGCTTATCTTTATCGATGGGAATTTCACCCAGGGGTGTTTGGTAGGCACGATGGGCGCTGGTTAGGAGCGGTTGGGCGTAGTATTGGTGCATGGGGGAAAGGACAGCGACGATTTCATAAGTTTTACCACGCACAGCCTTAAACGCATGCCCAGCGACGGGACCAGAGTACAGATAGCCTGCATGGGGTGCCACTAGGGCGACGACCTCACCCGGCATCTCGTGTAATTCAGCTTTTTCGATATAGCCATCAAGGGTTTTGCGGAGTTGCCTTGGGTCCGCGCTATACCAGGTTCCTGCAATCGGTGAAGGTCTTACACTTGTTGAAATAGTCATCATAGTTAAATTTTAGCATATCCCACATCGGATGACCATAATTTTCTGTGCAGTGCGTGATAGATTAACTTTAGCTGGTTGATAGGTTTAAAAGAGGGATTTGAATGATAAAATCAATTCATATAAGGAATTTTTTGGAAAAGGATCAACTGTGGATGAACTGGTTCCTGGTTCATACGAACAAGAGGAGATGCAATGAAATTTGGTTATTTTGACGATCAGAATCGTGAATACGTGATCACCCAACAGGATATACCCTTGCCCTGGATAAACTATCTGGGAACACAGGCGTATTTTGGCCTGATTTCCAATAACGCTGGTGGTTATTCCTTTTACCAGGATGCTCGACTGCGCCGCCTGACTCGCTATCGTTACAATAATGTGCCCACGGATATGGGGGGGCGTTACATTTACCTGCGGGACCGTGAGACTGGTGATTACTGGTCGCCCACCTGGATGCCCACTCGCACTCAACTTGAGGATTACACCTGCCGGCACGGGATGGGCTACACCGTGATTGCTTCTACAAAGGCGGACATCCATGCGGAGACACGCTATTTTGTCCCACCAGGGCAGAATTTAGAGATTTGGGATCTGACGATCACGAACGAATCGGATTGTGTGCGAGAACTTTCAATTTTCTCAGCCATTGAATTTTGTTTATGGGATGCCCATGATGATTCGACGAATTTTCAACGTAATTTGAACATCGGTGAGCTGGAAGTCGAAGATGGGGTCATTTACCATAAAACCGAGTATCGAGAGCGTCGCAATCACTTCGCCTTTTTTGCCACCTCGGAACCGTTGGCAGGATTTGAAACCCAAAGAGAAGCCTTTTTGGGAGCTTACCGCGGTTGGGAGAATCCCCGTGTTGTTCAACTTGATCAGACGAGCAATTCACACCGGGTGGGGTGGTCGCCAGTCGGTGTGCATCATGTGCGCATTTCCTTAGACCCGGGGGAGAAAAAACGCATCATTTTCCTCTTAGGCTATCATGAAAATCCGCCTGACGACAAATTTTCGCCGCCTGGTTCGCAAATCCTCAATAAAAGCAGCGTGAAGCCCATTATTGAAAAATTCCTGCAGCCAGAAGCGGTGGATGCAGCTTTTGAAGAGTTAACACAGATGTGGGAGGGCTACTTAAAGGTCTTGCAAGTTCAAACCTCCAATGACCATGTTAATCGGATGGTCAATATTTGGAATGCTTACCAATGTATGGTGACCTTTAACCTGTCCCGTTCAGCCTCCTATTTTGAATCGGGCATTGGGCGCGGGATGGGCTTTCGAGATTCCAACCAGGATTTGCTTGGGTTTGTGCAAATAGTGCCCGATCGGGCGCGCCAGCGGATCCTGGACCTGGCTGCCACGCAGTTGGAAAACGGTGGGGCTTACCACCAATATCAACCCCTCACCAAGCGGGGCAACGATGCTGTGGGCAGTAATTTTAACGATGACCCAGCCTGGCTGGTATTGAGTACAGCAGCTTACTTGAAAGAGACTGCGGATTGGGGCATTTTGGATGAGCTGGTGCCCTATGAGAATAAACCTGGCACCGAAACCCCCTTACTGGAGCATCTCGAGCGCTGTATTCAATACACCCTGGATAATATTGGCCCCCACGGTCTGCCATTAATTGGTCGTGCAGATTGGAACGACTGCCTGAATTTGAACACCTTTTCAGATAAACCAGGGGAATCCTTCCAGACGACCACCAATCAAGATGGCAAAAATGCCGAATCGATTGTTGTGGCTGCCTTATTTATCATGGCCACCAGGGAGCTGGCACAGATCAAAGGGCATTTAGGTCAGGAGAGCCAAGCCGCGCATCTGCAGCAAATAGCTGAGGATATGACCATCACCACGCAAAAATTTGGGTGGGATGGGGATTGGTTTTTACGAGCTTATGACCATTTTGGCGACAAAATTGGGTCCAAAACCTGTGATGAAGGGAAAATCTTCATCGAATCTCAGGGGTTGTGCACGATGGCTGGGATCGGGGTTGAAGATGGTATGGCAGGAAAAGCCCTCCAAGCTGTGGAGCAGCACCTGGCAACAGAACATGGGATTGTGCTTCTAGACCCCCCATATCGGTCTTACCATCTGCACCTGGGTGAAATTTCATCCTATCCCCCCGGTTACAAAGAAAATGGCAGTGTGTTTTGCCACACCAATCCGTGGATGATGATTGCCGAAACCCTTTTAGGGCATGGCGATCAGGCGCTGGATTACTATTTGCGGATTAACCCTTCCAACCGTGAGTCGATCAGCGCAATCCATCGTTGTGAGCCCTATGTGTATGCACAAACAATCGCCGGGAAGGCAGCGGATCACTTCGGCGAAGCAAAGAATTCCTGGCTGACGGGGACGGCAGCTTGGAATTATGTGGCAATCACCCAGTGGATTTTAGGTATTCGACCGGATTATGATGGCTTAAGAATTGACCCATGTGTTCCCGCTTCCTGGGATGGTTTTAAGGTTATCCGGCGTTATCGTGGCGCGACCTATCATATCAGCGTGACCAACCCGGATGGCGTTGCAAAAGGCATTCGGTCTATGACTGTGGATGGGATGAGGGTAGCAGGCGCAACCCTCCCGATTTTCAGCGAGGGTGGCGACCATCAGGTTGAGGTGGTGATGGGGTAGAAGGAAAGAAATAAGAATTTGGGCACCCTCACGAGGAATTAAATCAACCCTTGTGTGATGTGTGCGGTGGGTGAGGGTTCCATGCATGTTATCTTGTTGGAATATAGCATTAATTGAAATTATTAATAATATATTGTAGGGGCGATGCACGCATCGCCCGTAAACAATCGTCTTCCATTACTTCCTATTTATCCAATAGGAATTGTGTTTTTTATTTTGGCTATGCCATTCTTTCCCAAGTAATAAAAAAGCTGCCCAACAAATTGTAGACAGATTTTTTTATTCTTATTATTTAGAACGAGTTAGGGACACGGCCTGTCTTTGTTCCTCGACACATGGTGCTGAGCCCTACAATTCGTATTTGGATATCATTTTTAAAGAGGTTGTGGTTTTCGAGCCTTACTCCAGGAAATTCCAGGGGTTGACGCGGCCGTACTCATCACTGCGCATTTCAAAATGCAAATGGGGGCCGGTGGATTTGCCAGTGCTGCCCATCAAGCCGATAACTTCCCCCTTAAGGACTTCCTGACCACAGGTCACATTGACCTGACTCAAATGGGCATACAGTGTCTGCCACCCAAAGCCGTGGTCAATCACAATCATTTCACCATAGCCGTAATCATTCCATCCAGCGTAAACGACCACGCCAGTATCAGCGGCATAAATGGCATTACCCGCATTGCCGGCAATATCAATGCCATAGTGATTGGTTTCAGGGGAGTAATCAAAACCTGACAGGAATCTCTCTGTAGTAGGCCAAATAAAATTCAGTGTACCAGTCACGCCATCGTAGGTGCCCAAACAAGCGCCAGGGCCAAGATTTTTGGCTGTGGCGGGCTCGTCTCGGGTGATGCGTGGGGTTCGCCAGTCGGTGTAAGTGCCTGTGCCGCCAGGAATTACCAGCATGGTTTCTGCCGGAATGTCTGGATAGGCAAAGTCGCCAATCTCCTCTGGGTCTAAATTATTTCCTGGCCAATTGATGATATCTTCAGGCGTGACGCCATAATATTCTGCGACCCCGTTCAAGCCCTCACCCACACTCCACTGATGATATACACCATCGACGGGTAGAATGTTCAGGGTTTGACCCGGCAAGATGAAGTGTGGATCATCGCCAAGGGTATAGCGATTGCCCCATAGAATGGTTTCAGGTTGTAAATTGAATTTATCAGCAATTGAGAAGATCGAATCGCCCGTTTCCACAGTGTATTCAATGACGTCATAGCGAGCGTTAACCTTTGGAAGGGTTGTGTGTAAATTTGCCGTTCGGCTGACGCCATCCGCCTCACTGCCACCAACGTGAAAAAATGGTGTAGGCAGGGTTCCATCAGAGAGGGTTGCGGATTCGGCATTGGCGATCAGGGCTGCTTGATTGATCGTGGGTTGCTTGTCTAAATAGATCGTATCGATCACCCAAACCACCAACAACGCCAAAAGAATTGTGGCGATAGCGGTACCGGTTCGCAAGGCAGAATCACCCAAACCCAAACGGCGAATATGGCGCCAAAGTTGGATTAGCCGCGATTCGTTCTGTCCTGGAATTTCTTCAATTTGGGGAGTGGCATCGATGGATTGTTCATCCGGTCGCTGCCAGGGATCCTTCTTTTCTGGCATAAATTACTCCGCTAAGGAGTCTAACACGTTTTGTTTTGAATGGCTAGTCATCGCTTAACCGCCAGTTACTAAAAAACTAGTTTTTTAAACAGCTAATTATCGAAGGCGCTGATCACAAATGTCACGATAGCCACAATTAATACATCGGTTTGGTTGTTGATGTGAACGCGGTACACTTCGGCTACTTTGCAGGTCGTTCCGCATGGATTCTAAGGTCGATAACAAGGTTTGCTGTAAATTAGGGGTGAAATCAATTTTAAAGGTCTTATCTGGATAATGCAGGAAGCCATAAGGGGGCGTTTGACCAGAGGTAACCCCAACCAAATGACAATAAGCGGCCAATTGGAGCACATGTGAATCATAAGGTTGGGTGGGCGTTCGCCCGGTTTTTACTTCTATCGGTATGAGGCCATTTTTTTGTTGAACAAGATAATCAGGTTTGCCGGCTAATTTTTGCTGTGGATCATACAAGACCTGATTGTTGATCTGCCATTTGCCCATATCTGTATAAACCACCCGTCCCTGTGGCATTCCCAACCGCTTTTTTTGTCTTCGAGTGAGCCCAAAAATTAACAGCGCACTGATGATCAAGATTAAAGGAAACCAATTCATACTTAGGAACCCATGATTTGTGGAAATATTCGGATGATCCAACTGATGATGCCAGCCAGCAAAAGCGCCCACCCTATCAGCCGCAAAAGGCGCAGAGCGGCAACCTTTGTTCCATGCTGGGAATGGCCCTGGGTACCCTCCGCCAAGGCTTGGGTGTTCATCGAGGGGTAGCCTTGCGCCTGGTACCACCAGGCGCGTTGGCAGTACAGGTAAGCGCCCAGTTCGGAGGCTTTAATGGTTTTCATGGGATCATTTGAGGTTGGATAATTGTTCAGAAAGATCGGTGATTTGTTGCTCCAGCCTTTGCTGCCGGTAACTGATGGTCACGTCCGCCTGGGTGCGTTCGATGATGCTGCGAGCGATGTCCGTTCGGCGTCTTAGACCATAGGTGAGGGCATCGGGGAAATCCATCGTCACCAATTGTGCGTAGATTTCATCCATGACATCCAATAAGCGCTCCACTTCTGCCGAGTGGCCTTCTCTCATGATGTCCATAATCCGGCGGCGCAGTTCGCCGACCACCTCCGACATGCCATTGAGATAGGTAGCAAATTCCACCTGTAAATCTTCTGGGGATGGCCAATCCCGGTTCAGGATGGTGGCAACCGTCAGATGGGCTTCACAATATTCTTTGAGGGCGTCTTGTGCATAGCCAGAAAAATAAAGATCCGGTTGACCGGACAATCCTGTGCGCAGGGCTTCAGCCAGGTCGTCTGCTTCGTTGAGGTATTGATTGGCAAGCTCAGCCTCATTCCGGTGGATGGCGCGGATGGCGCGGGAGGATAGCCGAATCAGATTGCGGCTGTGGGCTAAAGCCGCATCACGAATTTGATTTTGGCGCTCAAAGGAAGCCCTGATCCGATCTGAAAGTTCATCAAGGTTATTGTTCATTCGGTTTACCTGGGTCATTGGTGGGTTTGAAGAGGTCATCTGCCAGGGTATGCGCCTGAGGAAGTTTGACTTCCCCGAATTTTGTTTCATAGCGGTTTAAGTTCTCTGCCATGGCACGCAAAAAGAGCTTTAAGGCGATGGGCGACATGATCAGGCGGGAATCAACGCTTGGTTTTTCAATGCCCGGTAGCAACAACGAAAAATCCAACACAAATTCAGACGCGGTATGAGAGATCCTGACGAAATTCACATATTTGGCTTCAAGGTCTTCCGGCAGGTGGAAATTTGGAATATTTGTTTGTGGCATAAAAACTCCAGTCTAGAATGGGATATCTTCGTCCTCGGGTCCTCCAGCTTCGTCGCCCATATCCTGTTGATAACTACCAGTGCCGCCTGTGGGTAAGAAGCGGACATTAATGGCGTTGACTTCAAAAGAAGCCCCGGGCGAACCATCATTGCGGGTATAAATGCGCGGTCCACCGGAATCGGGGTCTGGGCGCAGTCGGCCGATGATTAACACAGGCCGTCCTTTGCTCAGATATTGGTTGCATGATTCTGCCTGGGCACCCCATACAGAGACACGGAACCAGGTTGTTTCATCGATTTTTTGCCCAGCGTTGTTGGTGTAAGACCGAGAGGTTGCGACTGATAAAGTCGTCACAGCCTGGCCGCTGGGTGTAAACCGCATGACAGGGTCATTGCCTAAATAACCGACGATTGTGATTTGATGAAACATGCTTTGTCCCTTTCTAATTGGTGAGGTTTCTAGCCTAATTTTACTGCAATATTTAAATTTCCTGATTACCAATCTTGGGTATACCAGCGCAAATAAAATGCCAAATGACTTGCCCAATAGGCCTCTGTGTGCTCGCCGTTGAATAAATAAAATTCGTGGGGGATGTTGTATTGATCCAACTGGTTGGCAAAATCGATAGCCGATTGCACTTCCAAATCATTGCGACCAATGTCGATCAGGGCTATTGGCAGGTTCTGAGGGGTTGTTTGAGCCGCCCATATTTCAACTTTACTGAGGTCTTCTTTGAAGACCGGTAAGCTGTGCGCCCCGATCCGGCTGAACAGGTTTGAATACGAAAAACCAATCCGGACCGCCCAGGCAGCCCCTCTGGATATACCCCCGATCCCTCGATAAGCTGCATCAATCACTGTTCGATAATTTTGGTCTATCCAGGGTAGTAACTCCAAGACCAGGGCATCAGGGAATTTTGAGGTTTGAGAGGGGGTAAAGGTCTTCTCTCTGGGGAGTACAACAATGGCGGGTGAGATTTCACCACTTGCAATCAGCCCATCCAAGGTGCTGACCAGTCCTAAACGCAGCCACTGATCGTTGGTGAAGGTCAAACCATGCAAAAGATAGATGACCGGGTAGTCACTTTGAGGCTCAAATTGATAACAGGGCGGAAGATAAACATAAAAATCCAGATCATTTCCAAGGATTTCACTGGCCAGGGACTTTGTTTGTAATTTACCCCCCATTGAAAGACAATCTTCAGTCTTTGTTGGCGTTATTGACGCCGTTGGCAGTGGTGTGGCAGTCAGGGTGGGGGTTTCCGAAGGCGATGGGGGTTCAATGGTGGCTGTATTCGACCGCGTGGGGGTAGCGCTTGAAAGTTGGGTTGGAACGGGTTGGCAGGCGCTGGTAAGCAGTAAAAGAGCGATGGCTACCAAGGTCATTTTTTGAAAGAATAAACCTGTTTTTTCAAGGTCTTGACGTTTGAGCATACTTCGGATTATACTCTTATCTGCCGGGGTGTAGCGCAGACGGCTAGCGCGCCGCGTTTGGGACGCGGAGGTCGGCGGTTCAAGTCCGCCCACCCCGACCTTGTAAAGATGGGAAGGTGAACGCGGTTTCAACCAAGGTTCCCTTGCCATTTTTTTAGTCACGTTGCCGAATAATTCGTTAGGGTGATAATCTTGTCCAAGCCTTTTCTTTCCCTGGTGATACCCGTCTATAATGAAGCACAACGTCTGCCGCAAGCGATTAAGAAGGTTGATGCTTTTGTGCATCAGAATCACTTCGAAACGGAAGTTTTAATTGTTGAAAACGGCAGCAGCGATGGGACCCTGTCAATCGCGCAATCATTGGCTCAAACCAGGCCTTTTGTGCGAGTTTTTAACGAAACAGCGCGCGGGAAGGGCTTGGCTGTGAAACGTGGTATGTTGGAAGCCAAAGGGGATTACCGCATCATGTGCGATGTTGATTTTTCCATGCCCATTGAACAGATCCTTCGCTTTATTCCGCCAAATTTAAAGGATGTCGAGATTGCTATTGGGTCCCGGGAAGTGGCAGGCGCACGACGGTTTGAGGAACCGCCCTACCGGCACCTGATTGGGCGTGTATTTAATGCGATGGTCCGTTGGATGGTGTTGCCCGGTTTGCAAGATACCCAATGCGGCTTTAAATGTTTTTGGGGGGATGTGGCGGAGGCTGTTTTTCCGCTGCAAACGCTTAGGGGGATGTCCTTTGATACGGAAGTGTTGTTTATTGCTCGGGGAAAGGGTTTTACGATTCAAGAAGTCCCCATTGATTGGTATTTTGACCCCGATAGCAGGGTGCGATTGATTCAGGATTCAATGCGAATGGCTTTTGATCTGCTCACTATTCGCCGCAATGCTAAAAAAGGCCTGTATGATGGCCAGGCGTAAATTTGATCGGTCGTTATTACCCGAGCGTCCCGATTTACATTTTGAGCAAGTGTTATGGAAACAAGGGCTCCATTTTGTAGCCGGGGTTGATGAGGCCGGTCGTGGTGCCCTAGCGGGGCCAGTCGCGGCCGGTGCGGTGGTGCTGCCGGCGGATATTGGTGATCTTTATGACCAATTAGAAGGGGTACAAGATTCCAAGGTAATGAATCACAGAGATCGAGAGTTTTGGGCTGAGACGATCAAGGGAATAGCCGTGGCTTGGGGGGTGGGCTTTGCTTCGGCAACTGAAATTGATCAGCTAGGTATTCTCCCTGCGACGTGCTTGGCAGCTGGACGTGCCATCCATTCACTTAAGTCCGGCGTGGAACACCTTCTCGTGGACTATATCGACCTACCAGATGTTTTGCTGCCCCAAACCCCCTTGGTTAAAGGCGATGCACGCTCCCTTTCAATTGCAGCTGCATCGATTTTGGCGAAAACGACTCGAGATGCATACTTGGTGGATTTGGATCGGATTTTTCCTGGATATCATTTTGCGCAAAACAAGGGCTATGGCACGCGTGATCACCGCCAAGCGATTGATCGATTGGGGCCATGCGACCAGCACCGCAAAACCTTTTCACCCGTGCGAGATTTTTATTCCCTCTTCCCACCTGAGGTTGAGGGTTAACGTTTCAATTTCCTTGTAGGGTGAGATGGGAAATTCATCTCGCGATAAATTTTGAATAATAACGGTAAAATAATCCTCACAGTCTTCGATCTCAGGTGATCAGACCCTGTCCCATTGGAACGAGATTGAAGGTAGGGGCACGGCACGCCGTGCCCTTAGGGAGGTTGAAATAATTGAGTCCAATCTAGTGAAAATAAACTAAGTATTGTGATTTATGAATCCCAAAAAAAACATATTAATCCAAATGCAGAGTGGGATGGGAATTTTGTCCCGCCGTATTTGTTTTTCTTGTGTTTCATTTGTTGCGATGATGTATAAAAAAAGAAAATAATTGCAACCCTCACCCAGCCTCTCCCTTCATCGAGGGAGAGGGGTTAGAGCTTTGCTTCGTTAATTATGCGCAGACCAATGGTGGATTGATTTAATGCTTCTTCTACCTCATTCGTGAGGGAGAAGACTGAGGTGTCGGTGCCCATGTCGATAATTGTAGGGCGGGATGCGTTTTGATCTTACCGACTGCGTCATTAATGTGATGTAGAGGTTCGGCACCTTGTGTTGAGGAACGAAGACAGGCCGAACCCCTACGTTATTGTAATGATTTTGTGATGATGATGGCCTCAACGGTAATTTGTTTACGTTCCCCAATCGCTAGGATATAGAAAATCATCGCCAATCGTGCTTTGAGATATCTTCGCAATCGGCGGCATGACGCGCTTAAAGTGATTCTTTCGCATCAGCCCTATCACCCGCTCCACGAAGGCTCTGTCAAAGCCCTCGGCTACACAATCTTCGGGGCGGTAGCGCTGATCCACCAACAAATACAGCAGCTTATCCACATCAGCATAGGTGAATCCCAACTCACCCTCATCCGTCTGGCCTTTCCATAAATCCGCCGAGGGGGCTTTTTGGATGACCTTATCAGGCACGCCTAGAGCCTTGGCTAGCTGGCGCACCTGGGTCTTATATAGGTCGCCGATGGGTTGCAGCGCTGCAGCAGAATCGCCAAAAATGGTGGTATAGCCCAATAGCATCTCTGTCTTGTTGCTGGTGCCCATCACCAGGCCATTGAAAGCCACCGATTGATCGTACAGCACGATCATCCGCATGCGGGCCATGATGTTGCCCGCCCTTAATTTGGTCATATCCTCGTGCAGATTAATCAACGGATCGACCATGTCGGTGATTTCAATCGTCATCGATTGCACACCCAGGTCGTCGATCATGGTTTGGGCATCTTCCAGAGTGTCTGGTGGTGAAGTCTTATATGGCATGCGCACCGCTAACACGTTTTCGGGTCCTAAAGCCTTGGCAGAGAGGTACAAACTGACAGCAGAGTCGATTCCGCCTGAAACGCCCATTAAGGTTTTATTGAAGCCTGCCTGGTTGAGTTTGGTTTTGATAAAATCGGTGATGATGTTTATTGTCCGGTCTGTATTTATGGTCAGATCAATCATGATGCTCCCAAGATTCTTACTACCTTATGTTTTTGTTAAGTTTATTTTACTTGTTTTTTCAAGGGTGCTCCTAGAGCATGCAAGGTACATGAGGGTTGTGAGTATAATAATGGTCATACTCAAGATATTTTAATTTCCCCATCGCGTAAGGAACAAGATGGCAACAGCCAACTATGAGCAGACACTTCAACCGATAAATCACAATTGGACGATTCAGACGGCCAATTGGCGTGATTTTTCACAACTGCATCGCCTTGAGAGAGCTTGTTTTTCTGCTGCAGACCTGTGGCCTTTTTGGGATTTGCTGGGTGTGCTAACCATGCCAGACCTGGTTCGGTTAAAAGCAGTTGTCGGTACGACCATGGTGGGATTCATCAGCGGCGAGCGAAAGATTAGTAGCGGCAGAGGATGGGTAACCACCTTAAGCGTTTTACCGGGTTATCGCCGACGCGGGATTGCCCAAGCGCTGCTGAATCGTTGTGAAGATGAATTAGGGATGCCCGTTGTTCGCCTGAGTGTGCGCGCATCCAACCAGGCGGCAGTCCAGCTCTATTTACATGCTGGTTACCATCAAGTGGAGCGGTGGAAGAAATATTACGTCGGCGGTGAAGATGGGCTGGTGTTTGAAAAGAGACGTTGACTTTATGGGTGACTCGGTTTATACTGGAGTCATAAAATAATCAGTACATAAGGTCATTTATGCGACGATTGTTTCGACAATTTTATGTTTTTGAGCACGCCAATGTCCCTTGCGCGTGCTCTTTTTTGTATCACTTCCTATCAGAAAGGAAAAGTGCAGCATGGACTACGGATTGATTGGCAAAATTGAGAAAGCCAAACGCTATGCAGATGAACGTGATCGGATTAAATTTACGCAGTTTACCGTCAAATTTGAAGGGGAGAACAACGATCATACAGTCACCTATAATGAAGGTGAGTGGCATTGCGATTGTGATTTTTTCCAGACACGTGGACGATGCAGCCATACCATGGCCTTGGAGATGATCCTTGAAGATATGGTGGAAATGGCCCAGGTAGACTGATCTCAGTTTTTCCAATCATCACAAAGGATGACAGGCTGTGAACCTTCACAGCCTGTTTTCGATTAACGGAGTCGTTATCCTTAAGCAGAAAAATTTGATGCTGTTATGCTTTGTTCAAAGCTTTATCTTAGAGGGATTTACCAGGACGGCGGCGCATCGGGGCTGGTGATCAGCCGTGTTTGGGGTTCGAGATGATCAAGTATTTGCATATCCTGGTCATCAAGTTCAAAAAATATGTCACTGTTTTCTAAGATGCGGTCCTCATGAACAGATTTGGGAATGACGGGGATGTTGTGTTTTACACACCACGCAAGCATCACCTGGGCTGGGGTTTTCTGATATTTCTTTGCCACCTGTTGAATTTGGGCGTGTTTAAAGAATTTCCCGCGTGCGATGGGGGTGTAGGCTTCAATTTGAATGCCGTGTTGTTGGCAATAATTCAGCAATTCCTTTTGAAATAGGAAGGCATGAAATTCAACCTGATTGACGGCAGGGATCACGTCCGTCTCTTCCGTCAATTTTTCTAGCAAGGGGATTGTGAAATTACTCACACCAATGCTGCGGCACAGGCCCGTTTCGTAGAGTTCGGTCATCGCTTGCCAGGTTGCTATGGAGCGGTCGAAATCCTGTATGTTGGGCCAGTGTATAAGCAGAAGGTCTACATAATCTGTTTGCAGTTTTTCTAAACTTGTATTAAACGAAGAAAGTGTGGTTTTATAGCCCTGTTTACGATTGCGGATTTTCGTAGTGATAAAAATTTCCTCCCTTGCACGTCCGCTGGCTTTCCAGCCTTCTCCCACTTGAGCTTCATTATCATAGCCTTGAGCCGTGTCGATCATGTCGTAGCCGTGCATGAGGGCATATTTTACAGCCGCTTTGCCTTGCGCCCCTAAGGAACGGTATGTGCCAAGGCCGAGGAGGGGCATTTCAATGCTGTTGTTTAACTGGATGGTGGGTGTTGTGTTTTTTACCATAGCACTCCTCTTGAGGTTGATTCAGGCTTTCATTTATTCTACCCAGATGGTCGCTTTGTTCCAAAATATCTATTTGCCCTTTATTGGTGAGAATCACCGGTTTTGGCAGTCTAAGATCTGGGTATACTTAAAATAGCGATGAACGGTAATGAAACCATGCGAAAATTAGCGCTAACTCTTTTATCAATCGGTTTAATCTTCTTTATCGCGGGCTGTCAGTGGATTGATGTGCGCCTTTCAACCCCGACAGTAGCTCCCGCGGAGACGATAAACAGTCCGATCTCAGGAGAGACATTGGACCCATCAACCGTGCGGACCTTGCAGCTCTTTCCCCTCAGGGAAGGAAGTACCTGGATTTATGAATATCTGGGTTACGACCAACGGGGGGAGGTATTGTGGAAAGTGGTTGAAACCGTCGTTGAAGCCAGGATTGTTGACGGGTATTATATCGTTGAAATTATGCGCACAAAGGAACATCTCGATGGGGATTTACCGGACGACTTTCTAAACACGCCCGATACAGGTTCGGTGTGGTATCTTGTGGATGGCGATCATGTCTATCAATTAGCGTCACCTTGGGAGCCAGACCTAACAACGGCAAAATTGGACCTTATCCTTCCTTTTCCGGAGGATGGTGAAGGTTGGTATCCAAATCCAGAGCAGCGAGACTCAACAGAACCAGGAGAGCTTGGTTTCCGCCATGCTTCAGCGCCGTATCCACAGACTTTGCCCACGGGTGGCCTCTACACTTGTTATAATGTTGGCACCCAAATTGAGGATGGGGTACAGGAGGGCACTTTTTGTGAGACGATGGGATTCGTTTTTAAGGAATTAAAATATTTTCATCGTTCCTTTGGCTACCGGGTTGAATTAATTGGCTTTTCATTTCCATGAGATCGAATGCTAAAGACCCTTAAACGTTGGCTCCGCTTTAATAAGTTGTATCTTGGCAATCCACGTTGGGATACGGGGGTGTCCCCACCCGAGTTGATGGCATTCCTTGACTCTAATCCGGCGGGTCGTGCCCTGGATATTGGCTGTGGCACCGGCACGAACCTGGTTACGATGGCTAGGTATGGTTGGGGAGTGACTGGCGTGGACATGGTCCTAATGGCTGTGTGCCAAGCTCGAGCGAAGTTGAAAAAATCAAACCAGGCGGGGAGGGTCATCTGGGGTGATGTCAGTCAACCTTTAAAGCTGGGTGGAAAGTATGATTTAATTCTGGATATGGGCTGTTACCACAGCTTTTCTTATCAAGATCGAGAAAAATATCGTCAGAATATCCAGCGCTGGATAAATTCCAATGGCACATATTTAATATATGCGCATCTTCCCAATGATCCATCATCGATCCATGGTTTTCGGGAAGCGGATTTACAAGCCTTTCAATCCTTTTTGCAACTTGAATGGCGCGAGCAAAACCCTGAAAAAAGACCAGATGGGAGTGTGGGCCGTCCATCAGTCTGGATGCAATTTCGTTGGGTAGAAGATGATTGAAACCGACCAAGAACGGCAATTGTTGGCATATTATCGGCAAAATCCCTGCCGAACCCTTCCCAATGCTTTTTGGAAAACAGCCAGGCAACTAGGTTCTTCTTCCCACTTGGGCTTAAAAACTTGTCAAGACGGCCAACTTATTTGTATGACACTTTGGGTTGAAGATCGCTTGATGGCATTTTGGTGTGAAGACCCGGCGAAAAGCCCACTCTCTCGTCAAGAGGTCGCAGCCTTGCCCTTCGCCCTTGTGCACAACACAACCGTGTCGATTTTCCATGAGGTACCCTTTTCACAACGAGAAGCTTACTTCCGGCTGATCTGCACCCATCCCCCTCAAGTGGCCCTGCCCCCAGGTTTCAGATTTGGGAGGGTCAATCCTTCAGTGGAAATGCCTGCCGTGGCGCAAATGATTAAAAATTGTTACCAGGATATTCATGTGAGCGCTGAAATTGTGGGCAGTTGGATGGATCATCCAGTTTATGACCCACGATTGTGGGTGTGGGTGCTGGAAAGCGCCACTGGTAAAAAGGTCGCCTTAGGGATTGCTGAACTGGACACCAAGGTGCCGGAAGCTTCTTTGGAGTGGATCCAAGTCCTTCCGAGTTATCAGGGTAGGGGTATAGGAACAGCCCTTGTGAGTGAATTGTGCCGCCAGGTATGGCGCGAAGTTGATTTCATCACGGTCTCAGGTAAGGTGAACAGCAAAGCTCAGCCTGAAAGACTTTATCGGCGATGCGGTTTCACTGGCTCAGATGTTTGGTGGCTTTTGGTTGCTTAATCGACTGTCTTAAGCGATAGTAATTAGCAAGAATATCATGATCAGGCAGATTGTGTCTCGACCCTGTGTATCCGATATGCATTTACTTGGGTTGTAGTGACAAACTCGCTGAGTTTATGATAGTATTGGAGTCAGAAACAACGAGTTTGAGAGAAAAAACTGATGGCTTTTGAACGATTTTTAAACCGAGATGAGCAACCTGAACCATCCTTGATTCGAGCGTGGATTGGGTCAGAAGTCCTGCCTGTGTGGGATGGATTAGCGACTTATCTCGCAGAGCATTTTTCAGATTTTACCCCTGAATGGGTTTTTTATAATGCGCAACAAGGGTGGGGACTGCGCTATCGAAAAGATGCTCAACAACTCTGCATGTTGTTTCCTGAAAAGGATGCCTTTTCGGCTTTAGTGGTCTTAACCCCTGAAGAAGATGCACAGGTGATGGATCGTATTGAATATTTCAACAGCCGAATTCGGGAGTTACTAAACCGCCCATCAAGTTTGCCGCAAGGGCGCTGGCTGTGGTTACGATTGGAAGATCGTACGGATTTAGTTGGTTTGACGATGTTGTTGGAGAAAAAACGCGTATCCGATTAAGAGGCTTATCAAGAGGGGCTATCACCGTTAATGGTTGGGTGGGCGTGCCAAAACCCCCTTTAGTAGGCGCTTAACAACAGCGGTTAGGAAAAATCTTCTCATTGATATAAGCTACTTTTACGAAAGGTGAAGGATAAGGTAAGCTTAAATAGATATCTTTTCTGAGTTTACAGGAGATTTTTATGAAGCGACAAAATTTTCTTTTAATTACGATTATCTTGGCATTTCTGTCGGCTTGTGCGCCAAGCGCACCGACAGCAACTGAAACAATTCCTCTCTTGAATTTTGCGCCTAAAATGACAATGTTTGAGGAGGGCAAGGTCCAGTTTGAACTGGGCATTGTAAACACCTCGAACCGAACACATAATGCAATTGAAGAGGCAAACATTCGTATGATTGTGACCAACAAAGAGGGCAAGATCCGCAACCAGATGACGATTGTGGAAATTCAAGAGATCGAAGTTGATGAGACGATTTACCCACTAGTCTATGAAGCTGTTTACGAAACTGGGTCTTATACCCTGTCGATGACAGGTAATGGTATTGAATCCTTATCAATCGACTTTGAGATTCGCGATATCGGTGGCATCAGAAAATTAGCTGCCCCAAGCCGATTTATTGACCCTTTTACAGAATTTACGGTCAGTATCCCTGATTAAGGGTTTAATCCCAAGAAATTTTCTCGACGGTGTGCTTGGCACAAGCTTTAGAGAGCAAAAACCTTGAGGTTGTGTTAGAATCACAAATCTAATATGAGCACATAACAAAGCCAAAAGCCAAAACCATCTCACCTAAGGTAGGCAACCTGGCTTTGATAAAGTTCAAGGGAAAAAATTTCGGTTTTAATCGGTTTCTTTAAATAAGGAGAGAGCTCATTATGATTCCAGATCTCCAGATACTCCTCAGAGTGCTTGTGGGTGCTGTTCTGGGTGCGGTTGTTGGTTTTGAAAGAGAAACTCATGATCAGCCAGCCGGCTTACGGACTCACATGATTCTTGTCATTGGCGCGACTTTGGCTATGATCTTATCGGTTAACTTGGGCTATTTATTTGCCAGGCCTGGTACACCTGCAGATCCCGCACGCCTTGCAGCCCAGGTGATTTCAGGCATCGGCTTCCTGGGTGCAGGTGCTATCCTTCGTTATGGTTTTAATGTCAAGGGTCTGACGACGGCGACCTCCATGTGGACGATGGCAATCGTTGGGATGACCGTGGGCGCAGGTTATTACTTAGTTGCAGTGGTGACAACGCTGATGATCTTGATTGTGTTGGCATTATTAGATATCATCGAGAAAAGATTCTTGAAAGTATCTGCTTCTCGCTATATTTCTGTGGAAGCTGATTTTAAAAAGGGTTTGGTGAAATCCGTCCGATATATTGTGAAAGAATTTTCAGATCACGTAGTCAGTTATACGCTTCAAAAAAGTGTTAAGAATAAACGTATCAGAATCCATGTGGTTGCACGCATAAGACATGACCAAAAACTGGAAAACCTCGTTGAAGCTATTTCGGATATTGACGGCGTCCGGAATATCAAAGTGGAATGATTTGATTTGTTATCATTTTCCCCACCCTGCGTGGGGATTTTTTATTTAAAGATACTGTGATCCTTATTACCATTTCCCAGCGTATTCTAAGGAATAGGGTTGGGTGAAATTGGCAGTCAATTGATAACGAAGTTCAGTCAATTGGCGTAAATGCAGCAGGTCGTGCCCTGCCCAAGAAGCAAGCATATCCCCAGCTGAGAGCCTCCCCCAAGAAAATTCAAAAAAGGCATCCCAGTTTGGGTTGGATATGGAGCCTAACCAGGCAATCGACGCCGCCCTTTCGGCTTTGAAATTTTTCAGGGTTTGATCCAATGGGCGTTGGTTATATTTCTTTTGGCTGACCCAACCTTGCGGGTCGATCTCAGGCCAGGGTTGATTGGTGAAATGCAGGATGTGATCCAAATGGCGTCTGAAATCATAGATTTCTTCATCGACCAGGTGATTGAGGACCTCGAGCACGGACCAACTTTCTGGGGCTGGTTTCCATCTGACCTGTTCCTCTGTCAATCCTTTTGCCAGGGTCACAATGGCTTCCCCTTGTACTTCTAATTGTGTGATCAAGTGTTGTTTATCCATGGGCTTTCCTAAATTTTTTGCAGTTTACGCCATAATTCAACCAGTCCCCAGGTATCCATTTGACAATAGGCTTTTAAAGCAATTTCGATTTCCTCGCGCGCCTCAGGCGGCACGCTCCCGCTTTGAAGTTGATGCCAGGTTATCATCGCTTGCCCGCCATCGACGATGGACAATGAATCATAGCTTAATTCGGGACACAGCACAGGAAGAACAGCTTTGAGGGAGGCACTTCCGTGAAAATCAGGGTGGATGTAGTGACCATCTTTGAAAATTTTCATCAAATCGAACAGTCTGCTGTTGATGTCTCGCAATTGGTCGGCATACTGAGGACAGCGATTGGCTAATTCCTGATTGCGCGTGGCTTCAAAAGATTGATTCCAGACGACCACCGAGCCGGCAGGTTTTATATGACTGAGTAAATCTGGGACGATCCTTATGGCTGGATCCTCGTCTCCGGTATCCAAGCAATCAAAATGCTGTGGCTCCAGGTCAGGACTATCGAGCACAAACAATGAATATTGAAAGACGATAGACTCGTAGGGATGATAATTCTTGAAAAGTGGAATAGCGGGGTTGAAGGTTTCGTAGTCTAAGAAATGAAGTGGATATTCCAGTTGGGACAAGGTGTGCCTAATTGTATCCCGATCGATGATAGGCGCATTATTTTGTACGGCTTGTGTAATTTTTCTTTGTACTTCGTTCAAATTAAAGGACTCAGGGATGTCTTTGATAGCTATGATGCCCATTTGACGCAGTGTCAGCGCTTTTTTCCCAATGTAGGGCAGCTCATAAATGGGGTGGTCGGGTAAATTGGGATGGCACAGGGAGGGGCAAGGGCAGGTTTGGGGTTTGGTGCAGGCGAAGTCCGGTCGAGGTGCAGTCAATTGGGTGACTTGGTAAGCGTCTTCTCGAAGTTTGGCAACTTCCTGATGGTAATTTACCAGTTTTGCTGTCAGGTCAACTGTGGTGAAGAATTGCCTCTGGTCGAATTCACCTGTAAGACAATAGTTCTTTTGAACGTGGATGATGAACACCCGCTCTAAATTAATCTTTGCTGCCAGCAATAATGCTTGAAATGCCAGGTCGTATTTATGGTTGGTTTGAACACTTGTGGACGACTTTATTTCATAGAGGTCATAGGCTTGTGTGTTGCGATCGAATATAAGGGCATCGGTGCGGATTTGAAACCGACCGTCATCAAACGACTGCTGCCAGAGCAGTTGCCCATCTCCATACCCCGGCAAAACAATCTCCTCGATATACGGCTTAGCAAGGGCTTCGATCGTTTGCCCCTGTTGGGATAAGAAAATTTCAAAAGGGCTGGGTGGTTTGGCCGGGAGTTTTTGATGTGATTTGGCCCACAGGTGCATGGGCGCTTCCAGGTACAACAAAAAATCGGTTTTTGAGAGCATTTTGTCCTTAATCCGGTGCAGGCATTTGATTCGGTTTTAGTAAGGGATCAATCGTGATGACACGAAAAATTAAATTCGCTCGATTAAATCGGGGAGTTCGCCGATGTGCCTTAATTCGTAAAAGCCATGGTTGCCCGGCTCAAAATCAGGCACCATTTCATGCGCCCAGGTTGTTTCAGCGGGAATATAGACAGCCTTTCCACCAATATTAAGGATGGGCAATATATCAGAGCGAATTGAATTTCCAACCATTAAAAATTGCTGGGGATTGATGTAATGATTCTCAAGAATCTTGAGGTAGGCGTCTTCTGTTTTATCGTTGACAATTTCCACAGCTTTGAAGAATTCCGCAAGACCTGAGCGTTTAATTTTTGCACTTTGGTCCAGCAGGTCACCCTTGGTGATGACCATCAACGGGTATTTTTCATTCAATGCCTTCAGGGTTTCAACCACATTTGGCAGTATGTGGATGTCAGCTTCTAACATCGATCGTCCAATAGCCAGGATTTTGGCAATGGCTTCACCCTGAATTTTATAATCTGTGATTTTAACGGCCGCTTCAATCAGGGACAAGGTAAAGGCTTTTATGCCATAGCCATATTGTTCCATATTGCGATGTTCAATATCGTTGACGATTTTATTGATTTTTTCAGGGCTTTCCCAGGGCGAGAGGATGTCTCTAAGCTCAGCCAGGGCATTTTGATATAAAACCTCATTTTCCCAAAGGGTATCATCAGCGTCAAAAGCGATTATTTTGATTGTCATACCTAAACCTCACACTAAAAAACGATAGTGCCATTATACTGTTCTTTAAGATCAGATAAGCAGAGTCGTGTTCAGGTCTAGAGACCGTTGAATAAAAACAAAAAAATAGAATAAATAACTTAACCAATTAAAAAAAAAGGTAAAAAAGAGACATTAATATCTACAAATGAGGCACTTTTTTACACTAAAATTCTGTTCATATACCTCCTTTTAGGGGTATTTCAACGATTATAGACACTTCACCCTAGGTCAATATGTAAGAGCACCACGTGTCTTTAGACCAACACCTGTCAACAACTTGACCATCCGCTTGAGGTTCAACACGATTGCCGTAAAGAAAGCTTGGACCCCAAATTTCAGCAAACCAAGGTAACGACATCTCCCCAAACCATGCCCTTGTTTGGCTTCACCAAACTTGCGCTCAATCTTATAGCGCTCTTTGCGACCCAATTTGTAGGCTGGTGTTTGGATCATCTCTATCCACACTTCTTTGTTCGCATCCTTCTTTTTCGTACGAATGTCTTTGAGACATATGGCAGATTGAAGGTCTAGATGCTGTAAATAGAAATGATTGTTTCCGTCATCGTAACCTTTATCTGCAGAATAAATGTCAGCAGGTATGTTCTGTGCCATATCCTGATCAACCAGTGAACAAAAATGATGGCCATCATACACCTCGCCAGACGTCACTTTCAAGCTAGTGATGAGATTACTCTCTGCATTCATGCTCACGTGCCCCTTATAGCCAAAGAAGTACTTGACTTGATCAACATCATGACCGTTTTGATCTTTCACCTTTTGTTTTCCCTTAACACCCCATTTGGCATCCGGATCATGTGGACCCTTGCCATCATCTATTCGCCCCTTATCTTTTGATGTGTTGACATTGGCTTCACTATGGACACTATCAATAACCTGGATACTCCCAAATTGAATACCGGATGTCAACGCTAATTGAACAATTTCCTTCAATAAGATCTCAAACACACGTAGATCCCCTTGTCGGATGAGCCTATTCCGAAAGACGGTCAGGGTTGAATGATCTGGTGCTTTTTGATCTAAACCTAAACCCACAAAATACTTTGCAGGAAGATTTTCATTGACGTAAACCTCAACCTGACGATCGGAGAGATTGTAAAAGTAAGCCAAGAGGCACATCTTCAAGACTTGCGTCGGGTTGAAAGGCGGCCTGCCATACTCTCCACCACCATGGTACAACTCAATTAGCCGCTTTGTAAATTGATCCCACTTGATCAGTTGATTTAGCAATCGAAGAAAATGATCCTCTGGTACTACTTGATCATAGATATAATTGCCAAAGAAAGATTGCTCTCGGGTGTTGATGTATCTTTTTTTCGCCATTTTGACCTCGCTATTCTCAGATGAACTTAATTGAATCATAAATGGCGATTTCCGTCAATTAATGACTTGTTTTTCAACACTCTCGGTCTATTGGGTTGACAAGGATTATAATAATCAAAAAGGTGGCGTTATCACCAAGAAATAGTGGAGGCAGACTTGATTAAAGAAAAACCAACTCGAAACATCGCTTTGGAATTGGTAAGAGTCACCGAGGCGGCAGCCATGGCGGCTGCGAGGCATTTTGGCCGTGGAGATAAGATCAAGGCGGACGGTGCTGCCGTAGATGCTATGCGGTTGCTGATCAATGAAATTGATATGAATGGCAAAATTGTGATTGGAGAGGGTGAAAAAGACCAAGCGCCTATGCTATATAACGGCGAATTTGTCGGCAATGGGGAGGAGCCATCCCTGGATATTGCGGTTGATCCCGTTGAAGGGACCACTTTAGTGGCAAAGGGCATGCCCAATGCCATTGCAACCATTGCAGCATCGCCGCGCGGGACGATGTTTGACCCTGGCCCAATCTATTACATGGATAAGATTGCGGTTGGTGCAGAAGCCAGGGATGTGATTGATATTAATGCGCCCATTAGAGACAACTTGGAAAAAATTGGTCGAGCCAAGGGGATGGACGTGGGCGATTTGACCGTGGTGATATTGGACCGCCCTCGTCATGCAGCTTTAATCCAGGAAGTGCGGGATTGCGGCGCCCGGATTCGGTTAATTCCTGCTGGGGATGTGGCTGGTGCCCTGATGGCGGCACGGCCGGGGACCGGCATTGATGTTTTATTGGGTGTGGGCGGAACGCCCGAAGCGGTTCTAGCAGCTTGTGGCTTGCGAGCGATGCGTGGCGCCATTCAAGGAAAATTATGGCCTCGTAATGAAGAAGACCTGCAACTGGCTTTGAAAAGCGGTTTAGATTTGGATCGTGTTTTGACCCTGGATGATTTGGTTTCCTCAGATGACACCTTTTTTGTCGCAACGGGGATATCGGAAGGCCCGCTGTTGGATGGCGTCAGCTATTCAGAAGGGTTTGCCCACACACAAAGTCTGGTTGCACGCGGTCTCACTGCCACAGTCCGTGAAATTACAGCGTATCATCATCTTGATACCTTGGCAAAGATTAGCTCGATTGAGTACTGATATAAATGTGACTTTAAAGGTCAACCAACGAATCTCAATCAATTGCGTTAATTGATGACAAATCAAATAATTTTCCGGGCCACTTCAGTTGGCAATTTCGAAGGCTGACCTTTTATTAATTAACAATATACGGATCTAATAAGGTCGACTATTAACGCCTTTCTAAGAATCATCAGGCATATTAAAAGTGAACCAATAAGATTTAGGAGTTAACGATGACCTTAGCTGATAATTCAAAACCCTTTCTTGACTATTTGGAAAACTGGCTGGCGGCATTGCCGTCTCTCACCCTTGATGAAGCGCTTCAAAAACCAGAAAAATCTGCCATTATCTCAGTTGATGTGATCAATGGCTTTCTTTATGAAGGCACCCTTGCAAGCCCCCGCGTGGCAGCAATTGACGCCCCCATTACCAATTTAATGAAAGCTGCCTGGGAAAAGGGTTTACGAGACATTCTTTTGGTGCAGGACGCTCACGATGAAGAAACAATGGAATTTCGCGAATTCGGTCCCCACGCCATTCAGGGAACTGCGGAGGCGGAAACCATTCATAGGATCAAAGATCTGCCATTTTTTGATGCGTTAACAATACTATATAAGGATTCCCTCCATCCGGCATTGAATAATGAGTTTGATGACTGGCTGGCGGAACGGGGTGATCTGGATACGATTATTGCTGTTGGCGATGTGACCGATTTATGCTTGTATCAATTGGCGATGTACTTGAAGCTAAAAGCCAACGCCGATCGTAAAAATTGGCGGGTGATTGTGCCGGAAAACTGCACCCAGACATGGCATCTTTCAGTTGAGGATGCGCAAAACATGCCAGCAAAACCGCATCACGGCGATCTACTCCATGCGACTTTCCTGTATCACTTGGCGCTGAATGGGATCGAAGTTGTCAAGGGCATTGAGACGCCCCACAGTTAATCGGGTTTAGTCAACCAAGAAACTCAAAAAACGAAATTAAATTATCCTTATAATATGCAAAAGGGAAGATATCCCAATGATTTTTAGGATTATTTTCTTTGTGGTATGATTAATGCCGTTAAAATGGTCTGTGGTGAGAGAAAAAATCGAAATTATTCAATATTTTAGGCTTCCTGCTGAAATAAGACCTTATTTCCGCAGGGTTTCTATTTAAAAGAGGAAAAAATTATGTCAGAAATTATTCGAGAAGAACCTATTAAATTTAGTCTACCAAGGCGAATCAAGCGCTTAGAGGCCTTGGCATACAATCTCTGGTGGGTGTGGCATCCTGAAGCGATGCGTCTTTTTAGGGACATTGATGAACTGCTGTGGGAAGAATCCTATCACAATCCAATTGTGTTCTTGCGCGATGTTGATCGAGCGCGATTGAACGCAGCGACCAATGACCGCTATTTTTTGGATCAATATGATCAGGTTCTGGCCGATTTTGATAGCTATATGAAGTCTGAAGAAACCTGGTTTTCAAAGAATTACCCTAAACTCAAGGAAGAATTGATGGCTTATTTCTCATTTGAGTATGGATTGCACGAATCTTTGATGGTTTATGCTGGCGGTCTGGGTGTCCTCTCTGGGGATCACTTGAAAGAGGCTTCTGACCTTGGCCTTCCGCTGGTAGCGGTGGGGTTTGTTTATACCTATGGGTATTTCTCTCAGCGCATAAGTGAGGATGGCTGGCAGCAAGCGGAAAACGTGCCGATTGATTTTGATGCCTTACCGCTGATCCGATTATTGGATGAAAACGGCGAACCGGTTAAGATTTCGATTGATTTGCCTGGGCGCAAGGTGTATGCAAGGATCTATGAGCTGAACGTTGGCCGTGTAAAACTGTATTTACTGCAGACGAATATCCCAGAAAATGATCATAACGACCGTCAATTGACCGATCGGCTTTATATTAGTGACCTTGAATTACGGATTTCGCAGGAAATTCTATTGGGAATGGGCGGTGTGCGTGCCTTACGGGCATTGGGTTATGATCCAAGCGCCTGGCACATGAATGAAGGTCATTCCGCTTTTCTGACCCTTGAACGCGCCCTGGAATATGTTGAAATGGGCAAGACCTTTGAAGAGGCAACGGAACTCATTAAAACCAACAATATCTTTACCACCCACACACCGGTGCCTGCGGGCAACGATGAATTTCCATTATGGCTGATTGATAAATATTTTGTGAATGTTTGGAAACAACTGGGGATATCACGGGAAGACTTTATTGAAATTGCTAAGATCAAACAATCCTGGGGCGGAGACGCCTTTAGCATGCCGATTTTGGCGCTCAAGCTTTCAGAATTCCGCAATGGTGTATCAGAATTGCATGGCGAGGTCGCCCGAAGTATGTGGCAATTCCTCTGGCCAGATAGCAAAACCGAGGATGTGCCGATTGATCACATCACCAATGGCATTCATACCGAAACCTGGTTTGCCAGGCGCATCGGGATTTTAATCGCTAAATATATTGACCCAGATTGGACATCACGAATTGATGACCCTGACCTATGGGCGCAAATTGAAAACATTCCGGACGAGGAATTTTGGGATGTTCGACGCCATATGAAGCGTAAACTTGTGGCTTACATTATCGGTCGTGCCAGGGGTCAATGGAAATCTGGCAAGGTGCATCCGGTACAAACCATCGCCAGCGGTGTATTATTGGACCCTTATACCCTGACAATTGGCTTTGCCCGTCGTTTTGCCACCTATAAACGGGCTAACTTGATCTTGCGAGATTATGATCGTCTGCTAAAGATCGTCACTAACCCCCGCATGCCGGTGCAGTTTATCTTTGCCGGCAAAGCCCATCCTGCTGATGAACCCGGCAAACAAATGATTCAGGAAATTTATCGCGCCGTCAAGGACGCTCGTTTTGGTGGGCGTTTGGTATTTCTTGAAGATTATGACATGAATATCGCACGTTTATTGGTGCAGGGCGTGGATGTCTGGTTGAATACACCCCGGCGTCCTCGTGAAGCCTCTGGTACCTCAGGCATGAAGGCAGCCCTCAATGGTGTGCTCAACTTCTCGGTTTTGGATGGCTGGTGGCGTGAGGGATATAACGGCAGCAATGGTTGGGCGATTGGCGAAGATGTTTCCGTCGATGCTGATTTCCAGATCCAGGATGAACAGGATGCTCTCAGTTTGTATGACATCCTTGAGAACGAGATCGTGCCCTTATACTATGAGAAACGCTCTGCGGATAACCTGCCTTCTGATTGGATTGCCTGGGAAAAGGAAAGCATTCGTACCTTGGCTGGTCAGTTCAGCATGCGCCGGATGGTCAAAGAATACATGACCCGCATGTATGAAGAAGCCATGTTGAACGGCATCAAAGAGCGAAACGGTAAAAACGGGAAAAACACCTAATGGAGTGGTTATTATCTCCCACCGCCTGGCTGATTGCCTTTGGCATTTTCCTCGCAAGGGTTATCAATATGGCTATGGACACGCTGCGCTTTATGCTAACCATGCGCGGAAAAACAACCCTTTCCTGGATTTTAGGTTTCCTTGAATCGATTATCTTTGTCGTGGTGATTAGCTCTGTGTTGACGAACCTGGGAAACCCACTCAACATTATTGGTTATTCTGCTGGTTTTGCCACTGGCAATGTGTTGGGAATGAAGATTGAAAAAAGATTGGCGATCGGTTATACGCACTTTCATATTATCAGTAAAAATCGCAGTACTGAAATTGCGGACGCTTTGCGAGACGCAGGCTACGGTGTCACTGAAATTCCAGCACGGGGCAAAGATACGAGTTTTATGTTGATCGATTGCGCTGTACGGCGGAAGGAAGTCGATGAGGTAGAAGCCCTCACTCTGAAAATTGACCCGGACGCCTTCATCACGGTGGAGGAAATCACCCCCCGGCGCAGTGGCATTTGGCGTGTTTGATAAATTGATGTCAGATTATCAGAGGCTGTGTGCATAACATAGCCTCTTTTTTTGATTCATTTCTACGTCTGTGTTTGAGCTATTTACAATTTATTTACGAAGTTCTGGTGTTTTAAGGCTTTCCCTGGAGGGAAGGTTTTTTTCTCTCAGTGCTTAAATTTACAAGAATTTAGATATTTACGGCGCTATCGATTAAGATGAGGGTCTCAAGATTTTATTTAAGTCATCAAAAAACATAAGCTCATTAAGCTTAATGTCATTAATGATAAGGGCCATAATGTATTATTCTTCATTGTAAGCCATCATCTAAAAATTTTGATTCTTAAGATTGAAGTTCTTAAACAACCAAGGATTCCCATAGTTGTTGTATACTATATAAAAAACACAGGAGGTATTATGGCTGGTAAATCCGATAAATTCTACTTGGGCAACACCTATGATCTGGAAAAAAGTGCCATGGGGGAGGACCGCATCGTCTACGATCCTGATGACCTGACCACCCATGCGATGATCACCGGTATGACCGGTTCAGGTAAAACAGGCTTGGGAGTGATCATGCTGGAAGAGGCTGCTCTGCAGGGCATTCCCGCCATTGTGGTCGACCCCAAGGGTGACCTGACCAACTTATTGTTGCATTTCCCCGATTTATTACCTGAAGATTTCAAGCCCTGGGTGGATGAAGATGCTGCTCGACGAGACGGGAAATCCGTTGAACAAGCTGCTGAAAGCGCAGCAGCCTTATGGAAAAAAGGTCTGGCTTCTTATGGCATTGGAAAACCCGAATTAGAGGCCTTGCGGGATGCCGCTGAATACGCTGTCTATACCCCCGGCTCCGATTCGGGTTTACCTGTCAGCATCATGGCTTCCTTTGCAGCCCCGGATATCCCTTGGGAGGGCAATAAGGAGATTCTGCGTGATAAGATTTCCAGCACCGTCACCGCCATCTTGGGTTTGATTGGTTATGACAACATCGACCCAGTTCGGTCAAAAGAGCATATTTTATTATCCAATATCTTCGAGGATGCATGGCAAGCGCAGCGGGATCTCGACATGGCGAGCCTGATCACCCATGTGCAATCACCGCCTTTTGATAAGCTGGGTGTGCTTCCACTGGAACAGTTTTACCCTGAAAAAGACCGCTTTGGACTGGCGATGTTGTTGAATAACTTCCTGGCAGCACCAGCATTCCAAGCCTGGTTGGAAGGGCAACCTCTGGATGTTGGCTCGCTCCTTTTTACCCCATCAGGGAAACCCCGTCACAGTGTTTTCTACCTGGCACATCTCAGTGACCAGGAACGGATGTTCTTTGTGACCCTCCTCTATAGCGCCATTGAAGGGTGGATGCGCACTCAAAAGGGCTCTGGCAGCTTACGAGCCCTGGTTTACTTTGATGAGATTGCAGGCTACCTGCCGCCCGTCTCTAACCCGCCCAGTAAAACCATCATCATTCGTATGTTGAAGCAAGCCCGTGCTTTTGGCGTGGGGTTGATCTTATCAACCCAAAACCCGATCGATTTTGACTATAAAGCGATCTCAAACGCTGGGACTTGGATGATTGGGAAGCTCCAAACCGACCAGGATAAAGCGCGCTTATTAGATGGTTTGGAAGGAGCTGCCCCTGGGGTTTCGCGAAGTGATTTTGACCGCAAGATTTCCCTGTTGGATAAGCGGGTGTTCTTGCTGCATAATGTCCACGAGGATGAACCCGAGGTTTTCCACACCCGTTGGGCGATGAATTACCTACCCGGTCCGCTGACACGGGTGCAATTGCCAGAACTAAATGCCCTGGTGGATGCCCAAACGCATCGAGCGACTAAAGCACCCGTGGAAGCCGAATCTTTGTCTGAGGAAGAGACTAGTAAATTGGGGCAAGCTTTGCAACCAGCCCTGCCCGGCTCAATTTCTGTGCACTATTTGCCTGCCAACAAAGGTTTATCCAAAGCCCTTGATGAGGTCAAGGATTCAATCGGCATTACGGAACAACAGCCCAAAGTCTTGTATCGGCCTGCTTTGGCCGGCCAGGCGCGGGTTGGCTTCCTCGATCGGAAATACAATATCAGCCAGGAGAAGCTCTATGCAGTCCGCATTGAAGAGATGCGCCGCAAGGGTCTTGTCCGTTGGGAGGACCATCTGGTACCACCCATCGATATCGATGACCTAGCGCGCTCACCCTTACCCCATGCCACCTTTGACACATTGGACGATCTGCCGGTGATCGATGTCAAGTATGTCAGTGAGCTTGAGAAAGACTTCCAGGATTGGATCTATCGCACCCAGACCATGCAGGTCAGGGTCAACGAAGCTTTGGAAGTGGTGGCTGGTCCTGATGTTTCCGAAGATGAATTTGAGGAAATGTGCGCTAAGGCTGTGGAAAAGAAGAAGGATGAAGCTTTGGAGGCGATAAGGGATAAATACGAAATCAAGTTGGACAGAATTGAAGATAAGTTACAGGATGAGTTGCAGGACCTGGAAGAGGATAAAGCTGAACTGAGCCACCGCCGGATGGAAGAAGCAGGAAAGGGTTTGGAAAATATCATCGGCTTAATTGGCGGTCGACGCCGTAGCCTCACCACATCCCTGACCAAGCGCCGGATGACGAGTAAAGCCAAAGCTGATATGGAAGCCACCGAACAAGAAATTAAAGAGCTGGAAGAAGAAATGGCTGCTATGGAGGCGGAACTGGCTGAAGAATTAGACAAGGCTGGTGAAGAATGGGAAGATGTGATGGACAAAACAGTGGAAGAACCCATCGCGCCCTATAAGAAGAACATTTTCACCGAAATGTTTGGTTTATTATGGCTGCCCTATTACGCCTTTGAAAAGGATGGACGTTGGGTCACCGTTCCCGCGTTTGATTAGACGGATGATGGGAGAATTACCGCCTTGAACCCTCGTAGGGGTCGGCCTTAGCTTGCACCCCCTTGCGGGGCCGTGTCGACACGCAGAAGGTATTGCTTTACATGATCATGGAGGGCTGACACGGAGGTCAGCCCCTACACAAGATTTTTATTTTATAACGGTCGGCCATAGTTTGCACCCCTAAAGAAAGCTGTACCAACCCAGTGGTGAATATTTTTTCAAATGGATTAAATATGATAATAATTGTCTAATATAAATTTTACATTACTTGCGTAGACTTAAAACACCAATCATAAAATAATGAATCTAAGGAGCAAGGAAATGATTAAAAGGACAGCAAAGGCAGTTTGGCAAGGGGATCTCAAAAATGGCCATGGCAAGTTGGCGTTAGGTAGTGGCGCATTTGAAGGCAGGTATTCTTTTACATCCCGGTTTGAAGATGGCACAGGGACCAATCCTGAAGAGCTGATTGGTGCCGCCCATGCAGGGTGCTTTTCCATGGCGCTTTCTTCTGATTTGAGCAAAGCAGGATATGTGGTCGATGAAATCAATACAGAGGCAATCGTCAGCATGGAAAAGGGTGAGTCCGGATTCGGTATCACAAGAATTAAGTTGGTGACCTATGCCCATGTGCGGGATATTGATATGGATGAATTTTCTAAAATTGCATCTGGTGCGAAAAATAATTGCCCGGTTTCCAGAGCCCTAGCGGCGGTGGATGTCTATTTAGAGGCACATTTATTGAAATAGGCGGGTAGGTATTAGGAAGGAAACACCTTCTGTGACAAATTACTTCACAGAAGGTGTTTTTTGTTTAATCGTCCGGTTATATTATTTTTGTTTATTACAATGGTGGTGAAATTCTATAAACCACCCCTGTATTGCCGCTGGGGCCAGTGCTGGAACTTGTCAGGACGTATACTTCGCCTTGGGCATCTTGCCCCAGTGCAAGCACATATTCATCCATAGCGCTGCCGTCACGTTCGGGGATGATGATCGGTTCAAAAGTCCAGGAATCGTCTTCAGACCTGGTCGCTACGAAAAGGCTGCCTGCAGGAGAACGGAAACTGGTGCTCCACTGCCCAAAGATGTAATGCCCATCCCAGGCTGGCAACAAATCGCCGCGATAGACCACACCACCCACGATTGAGGTTCCAAAACCGCCTTCGGGGTGACTTGAATTGCGAAATTCGATGATTGGGTCAATTAGGGGGTTGCCCAGGGAGTCCTCCATTGGGCAATCGGTGATGGCGTTTGGGTCACGTGGATCATCAGTGCTGAAACAGTGTGCACCTTCACGCACATTCCAGCCGTAATTACCACCTGCCTCCACGATGGAGACTTCCTCCCACAATGACTGACCTGCGTCACCGACGAAAAGCTCATGGTCACCTCCGGGGTCAAAAGCTATGCGGTAGGGATTTCTGAACCCATAAGCCCAAATTTCGGGGAAATTTTCACTGATCTGGGGATTGTCCGCTGGGATGGCATAGGGATCCCCATTGTCGATATCAATGCGTAAAATGCTGCCATGCAGGTTGTCTTCTAGGTCCTGCCCGTTGCCGCCCTGATTGACGGTATACCAGTCCTCGGCATGGCCAGTTCCCCGGTCGTGGGCACTCCCGCCATCCCCTAAGGGGATGTATAAGTAGCCATCCGGTCCAAAGACAATCGACCCAGCATTGTGATTTTCTTGGGGTTGGTCAATTTCCATGATGATGCGTTCAGAATCCGGGTCCGCAAGGTTTGGATCTGTCTCCGACACCTGAAATTCGGAGACAAGGCTGGTGTGGTTCCAACCGGAAGGTGCGCCTGGGCGTAATGGGGCGCTGTAATAGAGGAAAAATCGACCGTTCTCTGCGTAATCTGGGTGAAACGCCATCCCCAACAAGCCCCGTTCATCGTAGCTGGCGTTCAAATTCACAAGTTTATCCCGGATATCCAGGAAGGGTGTCTCCAACAGAGTATCCCCACTGTCCACGAGGTGGATTATGCCCACTTGGTCGACAATAAACAGCCTTCCGCTGCCGTCATCAGGTGCGGCTAAGGCAACCGGCGCCGTCAGACCGGATGCAATGGGTTCTAATGAAATCCAGGGTTCAAATAAGGGCGCTGGCGTTGGCGCATCCGAGGTCGTTTCAGGGGACTCTGCACTTTGTGTTTGCTTCGGCACCGAGGTTTCACCCTGCGGTGGTTCGGTTGTCGGTATTTCGGTGTCATCTGTGGGAATTAGTTGACAGGCAGTTAATAGAAATACTGCCATAAAAGTGATTAAAATACCTTGTTTGAATCTCTTCTTAATTTTCATTTTGTCATCTTTTCTGATTAGCTTTTGGGGTGACATAGGTAGCCTGTCAAATTTTGCTAATATATAACCGGATAAATTATACTAATTAAGTCTTATTTATATTATACCCACGATTCGATAGTCCTCAAGCCATTGTGTAACATCCTCAATCCATTGGATTAAATCAGAACTGAATAAATTTTGAATGAGATCTGAATACCCCTTGGTTATCCTATTATCAGTCGATAAAAATCGACAGAAAAAAGAAAACCATTAGTCAAAGGAGTAAAAAAATTATGAAAAGAAAGTCGGTTATTTTGGTTGTAGCCCTTGGCGTTTTAGTGGCAAGCGGTTTGTTCATTGCCCTCAAGACGGATCCGGTTGCTGCGGCTTCCGATGCACTCAGTCAAGTCAGTGGCCTGGTAGGATTGAGGGAAAAGCATATTGCTCCAGGAGATTTAGCCGAAGCCCTGGGAATTAGTTTGGATGAATTTGAAGAAGCCAAGTCATCAGCGCTAGAAAGCCTGATTGACCAGGCCGTCGAGTTGGGATTCATAACCCAGATTCAAGCTGATGAACTGAAAGCGGTAAAGGATTTTGGTTGTATGGGGCTCCACCGTTACATGGGTTTAGATGAAATGGAGCAATTAGATTTCAAGGATTTCTTTATTGAGGCTTTAGGTATCAATGAAGCGGACTACCAAGCGGCCATTGAAAGTGTTCAACAGGCAAACTTTGAAACCGCCGTGGCAAATGGCAAATTAACCCAGCAAGAAGCGGATGCTATCACGGGTTGGCAAGCCTTGAAAGAGGATACTAAATTCAATGACTCTATCAAAGCGGCTTACTCAGCAGCCATTGAGGAATCTTTGGAGGATGGCACGCTTACGCAAGCCCAAGCGGATGCGTTGCTGAATGAGCTTGAGGATGGGAATTTCATCCGCTTTGACAGGCCAATGATGCCAGAACGAGATCACCGCGACAGCAGGTTCCCCGGAATGCGGATGGGTGAGGATCCTTCCCAACAGTCACCCCTTGACCTTGAAACGGATGAAGGGGAAGGATAGTTAATAAGATTTATCCCCCAATTAAAAGCAACCGGCTCACATATCCATGAGCCGGTTTTTTTTTCGCGATTTTGTTGGTGACATGGCAAATTTCTAAGTTGTTTTCGGAATCCAAGGATTAGGGAACAGGGGTCAAAGCGGGTAAGGTTTGGGTTGGCACACCAATAGTAGTGGCTGTTGGAGCAGGGGCTGTGTTTGTCGCTATGGGGGTTTGATCATCGGGGATCATCTGTAGGGCAGATGCTAAGAGGGCCAGGGCACGGGCTTCCTCATCATTTCCTGCACCCAGCTCACGCTGGGCTTGCTGACCCAGGGTTTGAACTGGGTATTCATCATTTAGAAGTGCCAAGCGTTGGCAGGCGTGAGATAAATTCCCGGTGAGGGCATAGTCCTGGGCTATTGTGATGCGGTATGCATCTTTAGCGACGCTGTCGAGACTAGCGGGATCGACATCCTGGTACTCGATCGGGTTGACAAACCAGGCATACATCAGTCCGATGAGAATGCCGATGAACAAACCGGTCAGTAAATACCAGGGCGACTTTTTACCTTTGGGTTCGGGCTTAATTTCAATTCTTTGTGTTGCTTCCATCGTCTTTGACAACTAAATGATACTTCTTATTGTGCAAATTTCGCCTGTTAAAAAATCTCAAGCGACAATTAGATTATAAGCACAAAAATCATCTTGCGTGGGAATTGGCCAATCACCCTTGTGGTAGATGGAGAAATTTCCTATATTTTCTGGTTTTTCATCGATGATGATATAAAATATTGATATCAACAAGCGTCTTCATGGTCTGAAAAATCAGTTTCTGCAGTTCACCCCATATATTTTGAGAGGATATCGCCAATATGAATAAGAAACCAAAAATCCTGATTATCGGGGCGGGGGTTTCAGGGCTTTCTGCTGGCATTTACGCCCAGATGAACGGATTCCAAACCACCATTTATGAAATGCACAATATTCCAGGTGGGTTATGTACGTCATGGCGCCGGCGTGGTTACGTGTTTGATGGGGCTGTGCGTTACCTGGCGGGGGTGAACCCGAACACGAAAAGCCATCAGCTCTGGGAGGAATTGCAGATCCTTCAGGATACCCCCATTCATTACTATGATGAGTTTGTGTGTATTGAAGGGCGGGATGGGCGGAAATGCCATCTTTATACCAATCTGGACCGATTGGAGGCGCATTTATTAGCCTTGGTGCCCCAAGATGAGGCTGTCATCGAAGATTTTATAGAGGGCATCCGTGATTTCAGACGTTTAGAGCTGCCGGTTGATCTGACGGCGTCCGATGCGATGGAATTTGCTGCTATGGGCCGTGAAATGCTGCCCATTTTCGTGCCGACATTGCGCTGGCGCAATGTCACCCTGGCTGAATTCGCACAGCGGTTTTCAGATCCATTCCTGCGTGAGGCACTTCTCATGTTTTTCCAATTTGCCCCGCCTGATTTTCCAATGATGCTGTGCTTATCAACCCTGGCGATGATGCATGACCAGGAGGCGGGTTACCCAATTGGCGGATCCCTGCCGATAGCTGAAGCCTTGGAGGCGCGCTACCTTGAATTGGGGGGTGAGATTGTGTACGATACGCGGGTTAATGAAATTCTGGTTCAAGATGATCACGCCAAAGGACTGGTTCTTGAAGGCGAGGACAGGGTCTATGGCGATATTGTCATTTCTGCAGCAGATGGACACAAGACAATTTATGACCTGCTCGGTGGCCGTTATGTCAACAAGAAAATCAGTGAGGCCTATGAAGGTGGCATGACGCCCAGCAAATCCATTCTGCAAGTCTCCTTGGGCGTGGCGATGGATTTCTCAAATGAACCGCCGATGGTCAATATACCCTTAGACAACCCTGTGTGGCTCGGGAATGTGCGCCATGATCGCCTGGTGCTCAAGCATTATTGCTTTGATCCCACCATGGCACCGCTAGGAAAATCCGTGCTGACCTTGTGGTGTGAAGCTGATTACGCCTACTGGCAGTGGTTAAGAAGTGATATGGCTCGGTACGATCAGCATAAGGATGAGGTAGCTGAGGTTATTCTTGAATGTTTGGAAAAACGTTATCCTGGTTTGAGGAACGCTGTGGAAGTGATCGATGTCGCTACACCCATCACCTATGAACGCTATACGTGTAACTGGCGGGGCGCTTTTGCGGGTTGGGCGATGACAACACGCAAGATGAGCATGATGATGGGTATTGGCATGGATAAGACCTTACCGGGTTTGTCAAATTTTTATCGAATTGGCCACTGGGTGGAGCCAGGCGGTAATGTGGAACTTTCCTGCGCATCCGGTCGCGATGTGATCAAGGACATTTGTGAAATGCGCGACCAGAAATTTTTCACAGGTTTGAGTGAAGAAAACTAAATATATTTAATTAAGTGTGGTTATATCACGGCTTATTCCGATGGCGGTGAAAGACCTGCAATAGCGTCCGCTAGGTTTTGTATGGTTTTGATATCAGAAGACGCATAATTGTGTTGGGTGGCATACTCAATCGCTGTTTGCATTAGTTCTATGGGGTCATTGCTGCCGAGAGTGGAGAGGCGCGTCAACGCTGCGGGCAGATCGCGATCAGATTGATAAAGCTGCGCGACCATCAGGAGATAGTCGGTTTTGTAATCTATCCGCAGGGAATCAAGCTCGGTGTCAACAGTACTGAGCGGGTTAAAGGCCCAGCCTAATAGCACCCCGAAGGCAACCCCAATTGCAATCGCTAAAAAGAAAAACACATACCGGCGAATGCGCCGTCCCAAATTAGTCCTCCTTGAGCATGGGCATGCGGATGCCGTGCTTCTTAATCGACTCGATGGCTTTTTCGTAACCCGCGTCTGCGTGGCGCACGATGCCGAGGCCGGGGTCAACGGTTAGCACGCGTTCAAGGCGTTTGGCGGCTTCAGGGGTGCCATCCGCCACAATCACCTGGCCGGCGTGTTGGCTGAAACCGATGCCCACGCCGCCACCATGATGGAAGGACACCCAGGTAGCGCCATTAACGGCGTTGATCAGGGCATTCAGAATCGGCCAGTCGCTGACCGCATCAGTGCCGTCCTTCATGCTTTCTGTCTCCCGGTTGGGTGAAGCCACCGAACCCGAGTCGAGGTGGTCCCGCCCGATCACTATTGGTGCTGAGACAATGCCCTCCGCCACCAGGTTGTTGAAGGCTAAACCCGCCTCTGCACGCTCACCGTATCCCAGCCAGCAAATGCGGGAGGGCAAGCCCTGGAAGGGCACTTTCTCCTTGGCCATATCCAGCCAGCGATGCAAGTGCTCATCTTCGGGGAAGAGCTCTTTGATGACATTGTCGGTCTCGTAGATATCCTGGGGATCACCTGAGAGTGCTACCCAGCGGAAAGGTCCTTTGCCTTCACAGAACAAAGGCCGGATATAGGCAGGAACGAAGCCGGGGAAGTTGAAGGCATCACTCACGCCCACGTCATAAGCCCGTTGCCGGAGGTTATTGCCGTAATCAAAGACCTCTGACCCTTGTTGTTGGAAGGTCAGCATGGCCTGTACATGTTTAGCTATGGAAGAAGAAGCTCGCCGGGCGTAAGCCTCAGGATCGCGCTTGCGCAGGTTATCCGCTTCTTCTAGGGTTAAGCCTGCCGGTATGTAATTGAGCAAGTTGTGGGCAGGGGTTTGGTCGGTGACCACGTCGGGCACCACACCGCGGATGACCAGTTCGGGATAGATGTCCGCTGCGTTGCCGATCAACCCGATGGATTTAGGGATTTCCTGATCGACGGCTTCTTCAACCAAGGTCATTGCCTCTTCCAGGCTGTCCACGACAGTGTCTACATAGCCAACGTCTAAGCGGCGTTTGGCTCGTTCAGGGTCGACCTCTACAATCAGGCCGACGCCTTCGTTCATCGTGATTGCCAAGGGCTGGGCACCCCCCATCCCGCCCAAACCGGCGGTGAGGACGAATTTTCCTTTGAGAGAAGGCCAACCTTGCAGATGTGCCAGGGAGCCGAGGGTTTCATAGGTGCCCTGTAAGATACCCTGGGTACCGATGTAAATCCAAGAACCAGCGGTCATTTGACCGTACATGATCAAACCCTTGGCGGCTAATTCGTCAAAATGCTCCTGGGTGGCCCAATGGGGCACCAGATTGGAATTGGCAAGCATCACCCGGGGGGCGTCGGGATGGGTTTTGAAAACGGCTACGGGTTTGCCGGATTGCACAAGCAGGGTTTCATCCATTTCGAGGTCTTGCAGGGTCGCCAGGATGGCGTCAAAAGCCTCCCAACTGCGGGCAGCTTGCCCACTGCCGCCATAGACGACCAGGTCATCTGGCTTTTCTGCCACCTCGGGATCCAGATTGTTTTGGATCATGCGGTAAGCAGCTTCGGTGAGCCAGGACTTGCAATGGAGTGTTTTCCCGCGTGGTGCACGGACAGGGCGTGGTTTGGACATCGACAACCTCCTTGAAAATGGTGAGTGTTTTGGTTCTTTATCACCATTATAAGGCTAGTTAAATAAAAGTTCAAAAAATATGGTGATAAGTTTCATTGTATGGTTTTATTAACAGCAGAGGATCTTTGTAGAAAAATGAGAAGTGTAGATAAATGGTTTATAATCTGATGATATGGTCAATTTGTGCACATAGAAATTATATAGGTCATGTTTTGTTTTTTCCTCCGGAATAGAGGTCAGGTTGGAAAGAATTTTTAAACGTATCGCTCTAACGGGCGGTCCAGGTGGGGGAAAATCAACCCTGATCAGCGAATTATTACAGGACCATTTTTGGTCTGACCAGATCGTCGCTTTGCCGGAAGCAATTTCATTGATGTCTGGGATTGGTATTTCCCTACAAGAGCGTCTCTTCCAAAGAGTGATGGTCTCTTTTCAAATAGCCTTAGAGGATAGCCTGTCAAACGCACTTATCGATTCTTCCATCAATGCATTCGTTTGCCATCGAGGTAGTTTGGATCCTTTAGCTTATTGGCTTGCTAGGGGTTGGTTGTATGCGGATTTTTTTACCTTCACCAAGACAAACCTTGAGGCACATTATCGACGTTACGATGCAGTGATTCACCTCGTTACTGCTGCTGATGGGGCCATCGAACATTATTCTTGTTGGCCTGAGTCTCACCGTAAGGAGGATGTTGAGGATGCGGTTCGACTTGATGGACTTTTATACGAGGTGTGGCACAACCATCCCTTTTACTACCGTATAGACAATCAGGGTCGTTATTGGGAAGACAAATCATTGGTTGCAAGGACGATATTGTCTGGTTTGCTTAGAGAAAATAAAGCCAGAGTTTGAAATAATGAAACAACAACCAGCTAAGCAAACTCAAAATGAGTCATATCACCTGATGCTTTTACCTACATTGAATTGTCCGGCATCGTGTCTTTATTGTTTTGGACCGCATGAAAATGGACCCATGATGACGGTTGACACATTAGCAGCAGTGGTCCATTGGCAAAAACAGAACCGAAACAGTCGCCGCTTGGAGATAAGCTTTCATGGTGGTGAACCACTTCTGCCAGGGTTAGATTGGTACCGAATGGCTTTGCCCTTGTTGCATGAAGGTCTTGCACCCACCAAAATTCATTTTGGAGTCCAGAGTAATCTCTGGCTACTCACCGAAGAGATGTGCGATCTTTTTAATACCTACCAGGTTTCGTTGGGAACTAGTTTGGATGGGCCACAATCCATCAACAACGCTCAACGGGGTAAAGGTTATTTTCGGCGAACTATGGCAGGGATCAAACTTGCCCGAGATCATGACCTCAAGATTGGCTGCATTTGCACTTTTACTTCCAGATCTGTGAAACAAATAGATGAAATATTCGAATTCTTTATGGCGCAAGGATTGGATTTTAGCTTCCATCCTGCCTTACAAGCTTTAGAAAAACCAAGTTCCCAATTAACGCTATCTACGGAAGCCTATAGTGAATTAATGTGTGATCTTTTTGAGCGCTATCTTGGGAATATTGACCAGATTCGTATCAACGCATTTGACGCGATGTGCCGCAGTATCGCTGTTGGTGAAGGTTCAACTTGCACCTTCAGTGACTGTTTGGGACATTATTTGGCGATTGACCCTGAAGGTTGGGTTTATCCCTGCCAGAGATTGGCGGGATTGGTACAGTTCCAATTGGGAAATGTGCATGACTGCCCTACCAAGGAAGACCTTGCGCAAGCGCCCATTTGGAAAGCCATGCAAGCGCGGCAGGAACGTATTAATGAGACCTGCTGTGACTGCCCTCACCTCGCTTACTGCCGTGGTGGCTGTCCTTATAATGTGTTGGTAGCCAATAATGGCCGGCTTGATGATGACCCACGAGACCCTTATTGCTCCGCTTATCAAAAAATATTTGATTTGATGACAGAACGCGCCCTGTCTCAGGTGTTTTCTGACCCAAATATGGCTGCTATGGTCTCCGAAAAGCCAGGAGAAAACGGTTTGCTGCGCAAAGGGTCTTTGCTGCAGATTATGCGTGGTGGACCGCACCCACGAGACGTTGCCAGTAAGGCTCGTCAGATAGTAGCTGCTGCAGCTTTGGGTGTCTGCCAAAGTCCTGAGGAAGCAATGCAAAAATTAGATCAGGCTGGTGTGATAACCCAACACGCTACGGCAATGAACAGCCTTAGGAACCTGAATGATTACCTTGAAACCCATTCCCAACATGGATTGGTAAATGTTTACCTTCATATCACGGATGCATGCAATCTTTCCTGTCGGCATTGCTATGCCATATCAAAAAATCCTCAAAATGCTTCTTTTATGTCTGTCGAGGATGTCAAAAGTTTAACCAATCAAGCTGCACAGGCTGGCTTTAGGAAGCTGGTCATTACTGGGGGAGAGCCACTGATGCATTTTCAGAGGGCTGATTTATTGGATACGTTGTCAGCGTTGCGCATGAAGATCAAGCCGATGCAGATTGCCTTGCGCACTAATCTGGCGTATGACATAACTGAAGCGTGCATGGATAAAATGATGTCTGCTGCAGATGAGATTGTCGTCAGTGTGGATGGCGATCGAGTTAGCCATGATGCCCAGCGCGGTGCAGGAACTTATGATCGGACATTGGAAAATCTGCGGCATTTATGCGACTATCAGTGTACGTCATCCGATCAGATCCGCATAGCAGCAACGCTGACTGAAGCTCAAATAAAGGGATCTGAAGGAGCAGCCGTTCGTAAAATAGGTGATGAATTTGTTCTTCGGACACGGATAAAGCCCATTTTACCCTTGGGTAGAGGGCGTAAGCTAGACTTAAAACTTTCATTCCAAAGTTCACTGGTCGAAGATGTTGATCGTTTGACTTATTCTGCTTACCCGACATCGACTTGTGGTCTGGGAATGAATCTTTACATTGGGACGGATGGCACATGTTACCCATGTTATGCATTGTTGAAACCGCAACATTATCTTGGAAATGCCCTTAGTGAGAGCCTGTCACACATATTACGAAAAAACGATGTTTTTCGAAAGATAACCGTTAATAGCAATGACAAATGTCACACCTGTGGGTTGCGGTATCTATGTGGTGGCTATTGCCGTGCCTGGGGGGAGGATGAGGATCCTAACGCACCACTTGCGGATTGTTCAGTTTTGTATCAACACGCGGAACAAATCCTTTGCACTGCTTTAGAAGAATTGGGGATTGCCGAAGAACTTTGGCAGAAAGCAGGTCTGCCGCTATCAAAAAGTGCGTTCAATGAATAGTTTTTAGGAGGAGGATTATTAAAATGGCGTATCAGATAAGTAAAGATAAATTGAAAGCAAAACTTGAAAAAATGAGATTCAGGGGAAACGTAAAGGGTTTAATTAAGGAAGCTGAATTTAGAAAAAACAGAACTTACAATTTTGAATATAAGTATGTTATCAGTTCATTGAGTGATATTCAATCGCCGCGTGCAGTCAAACAACTTATCGCTGCCCTTAATAAAAAGGAGTTGGGAGACAGCATACGAGGAGCGGCTGTGATATCCCTAGGGAAAATTGGTGACTCAAAGGCAGTTGAACCAATTATCAAAATTCTTGATAAAAAAACGGAAACTGACGATTTACATAAAGCTGCTGCAATAGCCCTCGGGAAAATTGGGAATCCACAAGCAATTGAGTCGCTCGTTAATTGCCTTAAGGATAAGAATTCGGGTGTGAGAAATGCGGCAGCTAATTCTTTGGTGGAGATAGGTAAACCTGCTATAGAATTGCTTATCCAAGCCTTGGAAAATCAGAGTCTGGAAACTTGTAAGAGGTCTGCAGAGGTTCTGGGAAGGATAGGTGAGCCGCTGGCAGTAGGTCCGCTGATTATTTCACTCAAAAATGGTCATCCTCAGTTAAAAGATGCGGCTATGAAAGCTCTAGTTCAGATTGGCGATAAGCGTGCAGTTGAGCCACTCATTGAAGCGCTCGAGGCTAAGTCTAGAAACGCAGCAAGAGCTTTGGGTCAGATTGGCGATGAGCGTGCCATTGAGCCACTTATCGAAGCGTTGAAGGAAAAGGATATACGTGAAACTGCTGCGAAAGCCTTGGATTCCCTGGGTTGGATGCCAGAAAAAGATGAGCAATCGGCTTTGTATTTCATAGCAAAAGGTGATTTTAATAAGTGCGCTGGAATTGGTGAACCAGCAGTTGATCCTCTTATCACAGAGTTAAAAAGAGATTTTATTTTAACACGTGCAGAAGCTAAGAAGGCTCTTATCGAGATAGGAGAGCCTTCTGTAAAACCACTGATTAACATACTCAACAATAATGCCTTCAAAAATTATCAATTGTGTGCAGTCTCTGCTGAGGTTTTAGAGGCCATTGGCTGGACGCCCAGCGATGATGAAACTGCAGCAGTTTATTACATTGCTAGAAATGAATGGGATGAGTGTGTTAAGCTGGGGCCAACAGCCGTTGAACCGCTTGTTAATGTATTGAAAAGTAAAAAATATGAAGCACGCAAATCTACAGTTCTGACACTAGGGAAGATTGGTGACCCTCAAGCAGTAACGCCACTCATTGCTGCGCTTAGTGAAGGATTTCCATATGCAGCTGAAGCTCTGGGACAGATCGGTGATAAGCGTGCAATTGAGCCGCTTATTGAAGCCCTGAAAGATGTTTTTTCGCGATCAGCCGCGGCACAAGCTTTAGAGTCTTTTGGCTGGTCGCCTAATGATGATGAGATAAAAGCCTGGTATTACATTGCAAAAAACGAATGGGAAAAATGTATTGAGATTGGTGATCCTGCGGTTGTACCTTTAATTGCCTCACTGAAGCGTCATGATTGGGAAGAACGTAATGTGGCTGCAAAAACCCTGGCAGCTTTGTATCAATCAGGAAATCTTAATCAGGAAAAGAATCGACTTTTGATCATGGACAACAAATACCTTATTACAAAAGGGCATGTAGACACCCATGATGACGAATGGATTTGTGATTTTAACATAAAAGACGACCGAACCGATATTCCAGGTACCGGGGTTGATTTCCCGCTTTAACCATAAGAAGAAATCTATTTTGATTTCCTGTTGTATCGATATTGGCAACCATTCTTTTTTTGATTGGTTTTCAGAAAAATTTTCACGTAGAAGTGTCAAATAATTTCGAAGCATGGAACCTGTCAAATCTTCAATAATCTTATCCATACTTGCTTGCTGACTCATTTTTCGCGTGGTATAATCCCTTTTCGCGTTCGCAAATCGGCGCGTAGCAATTATAGGAAAGGTAAGGAACGAATTATGAACCAAGCTGAACTCTTAAAATCAGTTGAAGCACCTGTGAATGAGAAGATCCCCCAACTCACCCCTGGTGATGTCGTTAGCGTCCACCTCAAAATTAAAGAAGGTGACCGAGAGCGCATCCAGGTTTTCAAAGGTACTGTTTTGTTAGTGCGTGGAAGTGCAAATGATGCCTCCTTCAAGGTCCGTCGTGTGGCCAGCAATGGTATCGGTGTGGAACGTACTTTCTTGATGCGCTCGCCCCGCATTGACAAGGTCGAAGTTGATCGCCGCACCAAGGTTCGCAGAGCACGGTTGTATTTCCTGCGGGAACGCACCGGCAAGAGCGCCCGACTCAAACAGCGCTTTTAATCCCTTCGATCTTCAAGGGTTTATCGCTCGGTTTTTATAACCTTAATGGCGATTCACCTCATCAGGGCTCAACAGAAAACACAATATTTGTGTCCATGTTGATTCTTGATGAGGTTTTTGTTTTTATCTGGAGAATTCTATGTCTGTATTACCGCAACCGCTAATTGGCATTACCAGCGGCATCATCCATAATAAATCTGGTTCACCTATCTGCCAGGTTGGCCAGGCATATGTATCGGCCATCCAAATAGCGGGTGGTATACCCATCATCATCCCCCTCGGCATAGATGAGGAAAACTTTGTTGAACTTATTCTGCGCTTGGATGGGATTTTATTCTCCGGCGGTGGGGACATTGACCCTGCTCTCTTTGATGGAACACCCCATGCCAGGGTTTATGGCATCTCTCCGGAGCGGGATGTCTTGGAAATCGCGTTAATCAGAAAAGCACTATCAGCGGATAAGCCCTTGTTGGCCATCTGCCGCGGGATTCAGGTGCTGAATGTGGCTTTGGGTGGGTCCCTTTACACCCATATCCAGGATCAGCGTGACCAATCGCTGAAACACGATTGGTTCCCGGATTTTCCTCGCGATAAACTGGCCCACAGCGTGCGATTATCCCCCGGGAGCAAACTCCATCAAATCTACGGTGCAGAAGGAATTCGCGTCAACAGCCTGCATCACCAGGGACTTGCTGAGCTTGGCCAAGGACTGAGGGCAACTGGTTTTGCTCCGGACGACCTGGTGGAAGGTGTGGAAGTCGAGGGCGCTTCCTTTGCCGTCGGTGTGCAGTGGCACCCGGAGTGTTTGCCGGATGATCCTGGTAGTCAGGCGCTGTTTAATGCTTTTGTGGAGGTGTGTACGGTAGGAATTGGTAATCCCCTCAGCTGACACTTCGGGGACTTCGTCGCTATGCTCCTCGAGCTAAAAGCTCATAGCTGATAGGTGATAGCTGATAGGTAGTGACTAAAAAATACACAAATTTGCCGGTAAATTCTTATTAAGAGAGTGTTGAATAACTTGATGATCGTTAAAATCCAAGAATTATTTCTTGCCGTAGGGGCAGCCCTCTGTGGCTGCCCTCTATAGTTAGGGTAAACACAACTCCATTAAGTAGCGCAAGCAGAGTTCTACCTATAAAAGAATAATTTAAGAATTGATAAATGAATAATGATTTCTAGATTCAATGATCGTCAATTAAAATAATATTTTGAAATCATCTTTTAGAGTTCTGACCTCTTATTTATAACAAGACATATTCTAAATAATTTTGAACAATGAGCACCGCATACGATCGCAAAAATTTAAGCTTCTCACAATATAAACAGCTACTATGGACGTATTTAGGGCCGCAAAAGGAGCAGGTGGTCTTGTTGGGAGTGCTCATTTTGGTGAACCTGGGGCTGCAATTAATCATCCCCCAAATCATGGGGAATTTCATCGATTCGGTTACCCAGGGTGCAGCGATCACCAACCTTGTGCGGCTGGGGGAAATTTTTCTGATCACTGCCTTAATGCAACAGGTCTTTGACATCGTCAGCACCTATTACACGCAAAACGTCGCCTGGCGGGCGACCAATGCCCTACGGGAGGATCTGACTCGTCATACCCTTTCTCTGGATATGAGCTTTCACAAAGCCCATCCGCCCGGTGAGATGATCAGCCGCATTGATTCAGATATCAACACCCTCAACGACTTCTTTTCACAGTTTTTACTCCGCTTGGCAGGGAATTTCCTGCTTGTGATTGCCATCCTGGTATTGTTGTTCAGAGAGGATTGGCGAATTGGCCTGGTGTTGACGGGCTTCAGCCTGGTGGCGATGCTGGTGTTATTACGCTTCAGGAATATCGCGGTACCCCATTGGGAGGCGGAACGCAAAGCTGAAGCTGATTTTTTTAGTTTTCTTGAAGAGCGTATGGCCGGCACCGCCGATATCCGTGCCAATGGCGGCCGTCCTTATACCTTGCGGCAGTTTTTCTCTAAAAACAAAATTCTTTATCAACGCTCGATCAAAGCTGGTCTGATGGTGAATATCCTGCTTAACAGCATGTTTTTGGTGTTTGTACTGGGTAATGCGGCTTCATTGGGGGTCAGCGGAGCCTTGTATTTTCAAGGAGCGCTGACGATCGGCACCGTCTACATTGTTTTTCAATATAACCGCATGCTGGAAAGGCCATTGGAAGATATTTCTCGACAGCTTTCAAATGTGCAAAAATCAATGGCCAGCATCCGTCGTGTTATGGAACTGTTTGGCACTGAAAGCCGCATAAAATCTCCCCCTGGGGTTGAAGAGCTTTCACTTTTGCGGGAAGATCAGCCTTTAGCCCTAGGATTCGACCATGTCTCTTTCCATTATGATGATCAGCGCCAGGATGTGTCCGAAAATGGTGATCCGGCTGCCGGGACCGAGCAAGTCTTAAGGGATATTGACTTCTCACTCGCACCGGGTGAGGTTTTGGGGCTTTTAGGTCGGACTGGCAGCGGGAAGACGACCCTCACGCGCTTGCTGTTTCGGCTATACGATCCACAAGCTGGGGCTGTCAAGCTGCGTGCCCATGCTTCCGATGGGAAAACGATTGATATCAGCAAGATTTCGCTCTCAAATTTGCGCAGTCAGATCGGCATGGTCACCCAAAATATCGAGCTGTTTCATGCCTCTGTGCGCGATAACCTGACTTTCTTTGATACCGCCATACCCGATCAGATAATAATTGATACCATTCATGCCCTTGGTCTATCCCGCTGGTTTGTGGGGTTGAGTAAAGGCCTTGATACAGTGTTGGAATCGGGTGGTGCGGGTTTATCAGCCGGGGAGGCGCAATTGCTGGCTTTTGTACGCATCTTCCTGAAGGACCCCGCTATCGTCGTCCTGGATGAAGCCTCTTCCCGTCTGGATCCGGCAACCGAACACTTGATTGAAAAAGCAGTCGACACCTTGGTGACTGGACGCACCGCCTTGATCATCGCCCACCGTCTTAAGACGGTCCAACGGGCGGATAAGATCATGATCCTTGAAGAGGGTTGCATGATCGAGTTCGGTGACCGTCAAGTCCTGGCAATGGACCCCAATTCCCGCTTCAGCCAATTATTAAAGGCTGGGATTGAGGAGGTGTTGGCGTGAGTCAGCAAAAAGAAAACAACACCACCAAGCGTCCCAGTACCTGGTGGTATATCTGGCAATTGACCAAGTACAAGCCCTGGATTTATGGCACTTTTGGGTTGATGGAAATTTTGATCTTTGGGGTATTTCCGCAACTAACGGGCTTAACCATCCAGGCGATCTTCAATTTATTGACCGGTGAAGGCCAAACCAGGTTCAGCCTGACCGGGTTGGCAGCTATCCTGGTCGCCATTGGGATTGGGCGCGGCTTAGCGTTCTTCACCGATGTATTTTTGTATTTCACCTTTCAATATAATGTCACAGCCCTTTTACGGGTCAATATGTTTGATAACATTCTGAGCAGGCCAGGTGCAAAAGCTGTGCCTGAATCCCCAGGCGAAGCCGTGAGCCGCTTCCGAGATGATTCCTCAGAAGTCGCCTGGTTTATGTCCGAGATGCTGATTGTGCTTGGGTTCGGTTTCTTTGCCGTGGTGGCAATAATTGTGATGCTGCGCATTAACGTCACCATCACCCTAGTGGTGTTCATCCCGCTGGTTATTGTCATTTTCGTGGCAAATTTTGCAAATAACAAGATCACGGAGTACCGCCAGGCCAGCCGTGAAACCACCGGTAAGGTGACGGATTTCATCGGCGAGCTTTTTGGGGCTATCCAGGCGGTCAAGGTGGCTGGGGCTGAAGAGCGCACCATCACCCATCTCAAAGGTATCAATGAGGAACGCCGCAAAGCGACCCTCAAGGACGCGCTGTTCACCCAGATTTTACATTCAGCCTTTCACAACACAGCCAACCTGTTCACCGGATTGATCTTAATAACGGCTGGGTCCGCGATGCAAACCGGGCGCTTTTCCATCGGCGACCTGGCTTTGTTTGCCTATTACCTCACCTGGGTGACGGACTTTTCAGCCATCATCGGTGAAAAAATTGCCTGGTTTAAACGCCTGGGGGTTTCAATTGACCGTATGGATTACCTCTTGCAGGGTGAATCCCCTGAAAAATTGGTCCGTTATACGCCGGTGTACTTGCGCAGCGACTTACCGGAAGTATCTACACCTCATAAAGAACCGACCGATCAATTGCAGACCCTGGATGTGCATCACCTGACCTATCGCTTCCCAGACACTGGACGGGGGATTGAGGACATTGAACTGCACCTGACCCGGGGCAGTTTCACTGTCATCACCGGTCGGGTGGGATCGGGAAAAACCACGCTTCTGCAAAGTTTGCTGGGGCTGTTACCACTGCAGGCTGGAGAAATTTATTGGAACGGTCAGCGTGTTTGGGAACCAGCGGAATTCTTTGTGCCACCCCGCAGTGCCTATACCCCCCAGGTTCCGTTGCTGTTCAGCGAGAGCCTGCGGGATAACATTCTGATGGGCGCACCTGAGGGTCAGGTTAATTTAACATCCGCCCTTGAGATGGCGGTATTGGAAGATGACCTTGCAGATATTCCCGAGGGGTTATCGGCCGTGATTGGGGCAAAGGGTGTCAAACTTTCTGGCGGTCAACGCCAAAGGGCCGCGGCTGCACGTATGTTTGTGCGGGATGCCTCTTTGCTGGTTTTTGACGATATTTCCAGTGCACTGGACGTGGAAACGGAACAAGCCTTGTGGGAGCGCATTTTCAAAGGACAAAAAGATGCCACCTGTTTGGTTGTCAGCCATCGCAAACCAGCCCTGAGACGGGCTGACCAAATTATCGTATTAAAAGATGGACGCATCGATGCGGTGGGCACCCTGGCAGAATTACAACACGCCAACCTGGAGATGCAAAGCTTGTGGCACGGCGGAGATCAATCGTAGTCTTATGGTTGCTAAAAATCAGTGCAAAAACCGCAGCTTTCGAAAAAGAGAGCGTTGAAAAACAGAATCATAAAATAATAGCGCTATATTATTACAAAAAAATTGAAGGAATCGATATAATAATTTGGTAGGGGCTCAGCATGCTGAGTCCCTACGGTTTAAACAATTGGTAGTTTAAACTAACAATCGGAGATTCTGACAATCTTACCTTAATAAAAGAACCAAACCCCATACAATCTATTGACGTAGATAATCAAAACAAACTAAGATTAGTTAATAAACTATTAGATAGAGCAAAGGAGCGACCATGGAACGCATTAAACGCAGTTGGGAGTTGGTCAAAGCCAGTTTTGAAGTACTAAAACAGGATAAGGAATTGATCCTATTCCCAATCGTGTCAGGTGTGATTATGTTTTTTGTCACCTTGACTTTCCTGATTCCAACACTGCTGGGAAATGTATTTGATAATTTATTTACCAACGGTATACCTATCTTCGGCTATATCGTCCTGTTCCTCTTCTACCTGGTACAGTACACAGTTGTCTACTATAACAGCACTGCCCTGGTTGGGGCAGCGATGATCCGTTTGCGCGGCGGTGATCCAACGGTCAAAGATGGCTACAAGATCGCCTCGTCCCACATCTTGCCAATCCTCGGCTGGGCACTGCTCTCTGCCACGGTTGGGTTGATTTTGAATGTGTTTTCGAACAATTCCAAAAACAAGGGACGCGGAAAATCTTTTATTGCCTCAATATTGGGCGCTGCCTGGAATGTGCTGACATTTTTGGTCGTGCCAGTGCTGGCTGTGGAAGGATTGGGTCCCATTGAGGCTGTCAAACGCAGCTGGGAACTCCTCAAGGGCACGTGGGGGGAACAAATCTCCGGTAAATTGTCCATTGGATTGATATTTGGTTTGATCGGCTTTGGCGGTGGTGCCTTGCTGGTTGGATTGGGTATTGGTCTTTCGATTTGGTTGGAAAGCATTATCCCCGCCATTGTCTTTGGCAGCTTGTTATTCCTATTTATTTTGGTTCTCAGTTTGCTCAACTCTACCCTTAGCAGCATCTTCTCAGCGGCTGTATACGAATATGCCGTGGAAGGGAAAACTGGTCTATTTGATGCAAAGCTGATCGAAGAGTCTATTTATTCATAAGGTGTATTAGCTAACCGATCAGCTGAACAAAGGATCCTTTATGTCTGAAAAAGCAACCTCAGGAAAAGAAGTCCGCCTGACCAGCCTCTCCAGCTGTGCCGGTTGAGCATCTAAACTTAAAGCGGAAGCGTTGGTGCAGGTTCTGCAGCCAATTCGAGATGTTTACCAGGGTTTGGATGTGCCCGATTTATTGATTGGTTTGGATTCACCGGATGATGCGGCCGTTTGGCGTATGGGGGATGGGCGTGCCCTGGTGATGACGACGGATTTCTTCACCCCAGTAGTGGATGATCCCTACGATTACGGGGCGATTTCAGCTGCCAATTCCATTTCGGATATCTATGCCATGGGTGGGCGCCCCTTTGCGGCATTGAGCGTGGCAGCCCTGCCGCCCAATTTGGATGTTAGCATTTCCCAAAGGATGATGCTGGGTTTGGCTGAAAAAACCCTGGAATCTGGCACGGTGATTGTGGGTGGACATACCATTGATGACAAAGAGCCTAAGATCGGTTTGGTGGTGTTGGGTTTTGTGGAGGAGGATCAACTCATCCGCAAGGATGGGCTGCAATTGGGCGATAAATTGGTGCTGACGAAACCTTTAGGCTTTGGGGTCACCACGACTGCTCTCAAACGACAGGAAGCCTCGCCAGAAGATGTCCAGGAAGTGGTGGGTTGGATGAAGCAGCTCAATCGGGGTGCGGCACAATTAGCAACGACGTTTACCGTGAAAGCTGGCACCGACGTCACCGGTTTCAGCTTGTTGGGCCATGCCTGGGAGATGGCACTGGGGGCTGGGGTTGGTCTCAAGCTGAATTACCAGGACATCCCTTTGATCTCCTGTGCCCAAAAACACGCCCAGGCTTGGCGCTTCCCTGGGGGCGCCTTCGATAATCAAACCTATTACCATTCAAACGTGGTCTTTGACCCTGGCATCACAGAAGCACAACAATTATTACTCTTTGATCCGCAGACCAGCGGTGGCTTATTGCTGGGTGTGCCATCAGCACAGATTCATGCCTTTATGAAAGCCGCACGGGATCAGGGTCAGCCTGCCTGGGTGATCGGTGAGGTGATTGCAGAGCCCAAAATACTTATTGAGAACAAAAAAGATTAGCGTCCAATAAAGAACCTTATTGATGGGGGCGTTATAACCCCGTTCTGGTTTGTCATATTTTTAATTCTTGAGTAGAATCTAACCGCTTAGGGTACGAAACCCTTCGAAATCTCACCATATTTTGAGGTTTTTTGTCAAAAACGTATGATTCACAGCACCCAATGATCAAACAAAAGCAAATCGTCATAATTTTCAGCCTGATAAGCCTTTATTGTCTGTTCTTCCCAGCGTCACAACCGGTGGAAGCTCAGGCGGGCACGGCTTACGAGGTGCTGGCGGAGATCAATGCCTTGCGAGCAGCTAATGGCCTCTCCCCCCTGGTGGAAAATCAATATCTCAATTTAGCAGCCCAAAACCACGCCAATTGGATTGCAACCACCGGCCTGGGTGGGCACACAGGGGAGGGCGGCAGTGATTCCCAGGATCGCGCCCTGGCTGTTGGCTATGGCGAGGGCGCGCAGGTGTGGGTGACTGAGAACTGGGCGCGCGGTTCAGGTTTAACAGCCTATGATTGCGTGCATACAATGTGGAAACCATCCGCAGCGCATATCGATAACATGCTCACCACCTGGCATGATGAATTTGGGGCGGGTGTTGCCCTTGATAGCAGTGGCTTCACCATCTACGTGGTTAATTTTGGCCATGTTTCAGGCAGCACCGTTCCATCTCAATCTGTCAGTGTACCTACCTGGCCGACGGCGACCTTTGCACCCGTGATTCAACCGGTCACCACATCAACCCCCCAGGGAGATGGCACTGTGGTGCATGTGGTCCAATTTGGGCAGTCGCTATGGGCTATTTCGGATGCTTATGACATATCGATGGCGGACTTGTTGGCCTTGAATGGGCTGACCGAAGAGGATGCTATTTTCCCTGATCAACAATTATTGATTGTGCGTGGCAGTGGTGAGACGCCAGAACCCACCCCAACCGAACCAAACAAGGTTGCGTTGCAAGCCAATCCTGAGGAAGAAGCAACCCCAACTCCCAGGACTACACCCAGGCTGAACCCGACGACAACACGCCAAACCAGTGTGACAGAGGAAGCCACGCTGGAAGTGAACCAGCAGGGCAATTTCATCAAGAATATTTTTAGTGGGGATTCCCTGTGGATTGGCATTGGCCTGGTTGTGGTGAGCGTTTTGGGCATTGTTTTGTTGTTATATACCTCATCGCGATTGAAATAACCCCATTTGATTGTCTCCAATCATATCCTGCCTACTAATTTAACAGTGTTAATTCTGTTCTGCGAACCCGCAAAATAAACTGATGTAAATATAAAAAACTCGACACGGAGTAGTAGGGGCTCAGCACGCTGAGCCCCTACTGGTTGTGGTGCTTAATTGTTGTCACCCTCACCTCAATCCTCTCCCTCAACTCTGAGGGAGAGGAGGCTATAGGCCATTGGATTGCAGGTGTTCGAATAACCAACGAAGACAGGTAAAAACCCTCACCCTGCCCAGGTGTATAGACCGGACACATGGGTTACAGTCGTTCGGGGACATGGGTTACAAATCGATTCTTTAACAATTATCCTTTCTGAGGGGTATTTTAGCAACGCATTCATCACAGAAGAAAACATTTACGGTATCCTCTTCATCATTTTTACAAAGACCAACCACAGTATGGCGAAAAGCTTTGCCAATCCGATAGCGTTTATTTTTAAAATAGATCACACCACTTTTATCGACTTTACGTACGATATAACTTGAAGGATAGACGATAGGCTCTAAGAACTTAGGAAAAGACTTGCTACTGGGTTGATAATGTTCACAAGGAGTATCCAAATTCAGAGACTCATGTGGACGATCGTTGTTATAAATGTCTCGCCACTGATCAAAAATGATTTGACATTGTTCAAGATTGGTCATTGGATGTCGACGTATTAACTCTTCGTTTAATGTTCTGTGGAACCGTTCGTCCTTACCTTGAGTTTGAGGATGATAGGGCCTTCCATGCGAAACTTTTATTCCTAAGCGGATTAGCCATAATCCTAGCATTGTGTAGGGATGATCCAGAGAATTTCCCCAGGGCGGTCCATTATCCATCAGCATGCGATCAGGCAGACCATAATAACCAAAAATCTCACGCAAGTGCTCCTGAACAGTCTGGCGGGTCTCATTCGAACAGGCTTTTAGACCTATCAAATATCGGGAGTGGTCATCTAGGATCGTTAGTGGATGACAATACCCTCCTTCTGTTAGGCTAAAATAACCTTTGAAATCCATTTGCCATAATTCATTTGAGTTGTCCATTTCAAACCTTTGGAAGGGTTTATGCTTTTGAGCTTCTTCTGGGTTAATGAGATCTTTTCGTCTCAATATCTCTGTGATTGTGCTGACTGCTGGTATATGGTCATATCCCCTTCTTTCAAGATAGGTTTTGATCTTTCGGCCTCCCCATGCGGGGTGTTGCATCCTCGCTTTTCTAACCAGCTCTTCAATTGATCCCGGCGTTTTATTTGGGCTGTGTTGAGGGCGTCGCGATTGATCCTCTAACGTATCCTTCCCTCCTTCCCGAAATCGATTGAGCCACTTATACCCAGTCTTTCTGCTGATCTCAAATTGATGGCAGATCTCACTGATGTTAGCATCTTTCTTTTCAGCTAATTCAATAAATTCTGTTCGTAACGACATTAGGTTTGCTTCTCTCCAGGGCATTGGCGGTCTCCTTTTTCAAAACCGTTTTGCCCTTATTCTACAAAAAAGTGTTACCTATGTCTCCGAACATATGTTACCTATCTCCCCGGTCTATACAAAAAAAAGGGAGAGGGCAGGGTGAGGGTTCCACACAGTTTCTTTTTATATCAATTTATCAAGGCAGAGGCATTATAGAACCTGAGTTTCTAGTTTGTCCAAATATTTGCCAATTTTTCGGGTACAAATGCAATTTTCAGAATACTAAAACGAAAAACTCCGGTGAGGGTTTCCTCTACTTTCTTTTTAATATGGATTGGCAGGAAGATTATTCACCCTCGTCAACAAATTGCTTAGATAAAGGATTTTCTCCTGCCATCTTTGCCTTTTTTTGATGGCTATAACGTTTAATTTCGATCTCCCGCTTTAACGCGGCGACATGGTCCTCGACTTCCTCCACATACACCAGGGTCACCGGCCCGTGCATTTGCGTATAGCGTGCACCCCGACCGGCGTTATGCGCCTTGACCCGCCGCACGGGATCGGTTGTCCAGCCGGTGTAATAAGCATCATTGGCACAGTGCACCATGTAACAATAATAAGCCATCAGGGGTTTGTCCTCTTCATTTTTAGCGTTAGCTCCACCCTAAGAGGAAGTTGGCGATGTCCATCATCGGCTGCCGAATAATGATCCCGATAACGTCAACCCCCAACATCGGCAAGAGGAAAATCAGGATCAGCAGGATCACCGGGCTGTAGGGACGAATGCGGTCGTAAAAATCAGCCCATCGCTGGGGTAAAAAATAGCTGATCACCTTTTCGCCGTCCAAGGGTGCCAGGGGGATCAGGTTGAATAAAAATAGTGCTAAGTTGATGGATAAAAACTCTAATAAGAAACTTGACCAGGATGGCAGAAAATTGCTGTTGTTGGATGCCCATGAGATCCAGTTAAAACGCAAAGGCAGGGCTGCTAAAGCACCTAATAATAGGTTCGTGACGGGGCCTGCCAGAGCAACCATCATCATCCCCGCTTTGGTTTTGCGATTGACGGCATATTCGCTGACCGGCACCGGTTTCGCCCAGCCAAAACCAGCAACAACTAGCGTAAGGGTGCCCATCGGGTCCAAGTGAGCGAGGGGGTTGAGGGTTAGCCGACCGAAACGCCGGGGCGTCTCATCGCCCAGGGTGGATGCCGTCGCTGCATGGGCGAATTCATGAAAGGTGAACGCCAGCAGCAGGGTGACGATTCTGGATATGAGGGTTGGAAGGTCAAGGTTGAAAAACATTGGATTGGGTTACCTCTAAATAATGCAGGTTCATTATAACATGTGGCGGAAGATATGTTCTACAAATTATACCTAATATGATAGAAATGGTATAATTTATAGCTATCAGCTACGAGTTTGACTCGAGCATCTTTGTTTAGCAAATGACGAATATTGTGTTGTCATTGAGGTGAATATGGACCACGAAAACCCCCATTCTATTCCCGTTGATCCCAGCGAAGTAACCCCCAAACCCGTCTACCAATCGCGCCGCCAATTTCTCAAGCAAATGGGGGTGGTAGGGTTGAGTGCCCTATTGGCGAGCTGCGCCCCGAGTGGGGGTGTCCCGACTGCAGGAACGGATGTCCTTCCCGGTGAAACTTTACCGGACAACCTGACCAGTTATGAAGCCATTACCGGGTACTGCAATTTCTACGAGTTCACCACCAATAAAGAGCAGGTGGATGAAAACGCCCAGGATTTTGTGACCTCCCCTTGGTCGGTGATGGTGGATGGCATGGTTGAAAACCCGCGTGCCTTCACCATGGAAGAAATATTAGCGACCTACGCCCAGGAGGAACGCATTTACCGCATGCGCTGCGTTGAAGGCTGGTCGATGGTCATCCCGTGGGTGGGGTTTCCCTTGCGACAACTGCTGGAAGACGTGGTGCCAACCGCGGAAGCCCAGTACGTGTTATTTGAAGCCGCGCTTGTCCCCGATCAAATGGAAGGCGCCAATTCGGACGTTTTTCCCTTTCCTTACCTGGAAGGCTTGCGCCTTGATGAAGCGATGCACGACCTGACTATCCTGGCAACTGGTTTGTATGGCGAGCCCATGCCACCCCAAAATGGGGCACCGATTCGCCTGGTTGTACCCTGGAAATATGGTTTTAAAAGCGTTAAATCGATTGTGCGCATTGCGCTGATGCCAGCGCAACCACCAACTTTTTGGAATACCATCGCACCGCAGGAATATGGCTTTTATGCCAACGTTAATCCCAATGTTGATCACCCCCGTTGGTCACAAGCTACAGAGCGTCGGATTGGAGAATCGGGTCGGCGGGAGACCCTCTTCATGAATGGGTATGCTGAAGAAGTGATGCCTTTGTATGGGGGAATGGACCTCACGATTAATTATTAAGGTTCAACAGTTGGCAATAACTACAGTGCAAGAGGAAAATTAATGCAGCGTGAAAAAATAGAAAAGGCAAGCAAAAAGTGGATCGTTGCGGGAGCTAACCTGCTGGGACTGCTGCCTTTATTGGTCCTGCTCTGGGCGCTTTGGAACGGGCGATTGGGTTTCAACCCGGTTGAGACAACCCTCCAGCGCACGGGTCAAATCGCCATCAGCTTGTTGTTGCTCTCCCTGGCATGTTCGCCCATCAGGCGCTTGTTTCGATGGCAGATAATGCGCCGTTTGCGTAAAATTTTTGGTCTATATGCTGCATTCTACGCCTTTCTTCATTTTGCGACCTTTGCCATCTGGGATTATGGTCTGGATTTACCCTTAATCTGGTCGGAAATTCAAGAAAAACCCTTTATCCTGCTGGGATTGGCTGCATTGATCATTTTACTAGTCCTAGCGGCCACGTCCTTCCGATACTGGCAGAAAAAATTGGGTAAAAATTGGCGAACCTTGCACCGCTTGGTTTACTTAGCGGCAATCTTGGTCCTGGTGCATTATTTTTTGGCCGTCAAAGGGGATATTTTCTCCTTACAGGGAGATTATGGAGCGCCATTGGCGGAAGCATTAATTCTGGCCTTGTTATTCTTATTGCGTTTACCGTTCATTTATCGACCTTTGAGGCGTTTCATAGGTGGAGAAGACGCTTAAGATCGGTTAAAGGTTTATTCAGTTCACCAAGGTGCCAGGGCTAGAGTAGAATATCACTGAACAATAAATAACAATCAAAACATTCCATCCTATCAGCGTGAAATGAGATCCTAAGCGGAGTATATCAATGATTAAGTCTAAAAAAGCTCGCATAATTTGGATGGTTTTCATACTTCTCATCCTAAGTCTCGTCATCATAGAAACGCAGACACACTTTATTAGACGGTGGATCAGCGATGTCGTGTATGATAATCGTGTGCCTTATCTGCGATGTGAAGATTTGCCTGAAATAGCTAAGGCCGAACAAACTATCGCAACACATCAGGATGTCATAGAGGAAATTGAAGCGGTTCACCCAGAGTTTATTCGCGTGTATATCAGTTCTACCGTCAACCACACGGATTGTCCCGGAAAGGGATACTTGGTGATCGAATATGCGTCCCACGCCGATCGATTACAGATCGAGGAAATCATCGGTGAAACCTTTTTTGGCATTCCCTGGATGGGGCTAAATTTGTAACCTAGTTTTGCTTTATGAAAAATGGTCTATATGCGATAGGGAGGACTTACGAGTCGTCTCTTCCACAGTCCTCCATTTTTTCCAGCAAATATCAAAAGAGACTGTCTCAATGGCAGCCTCTCAGGTTTAATTCTGATTGTGTAATCCTAATACTGGAGAATTTCTCCCCGGATTTCGCCCCATTTTAGGGCGTCTGCGATCCCCTTTTCAATCGGTAGTGCCGCTTTCCATCCCAACAAGTCCAGGGCTTTGTTGGCGTTGGCATAGGCACCGGCTACATCCCCGGGGCGGGGTGGTTTTTCCACTTTTTGTATCGTTTTACCGTAGACCTTCTCAAAGGCATCCACCATTTCACGCACGGTGACGCCATTTCCCGTGCCGAGGTTGATCACCACATAAGGTGTCTCAGGATCTGCGTCTCCTTGGATGACTTCATCGAATTTCTCCACAGCTTTGATGTGCGCCATGGCCAGGTCCCACACGTGGATGTAATCACGAATACCCGTGCCGTCCCGTGTGGACCAGGTAGTGCCTGTGATACTGAACTCAGGCAGTTCACCCAGGGCGACTTCCACCAGCTTCCCGAGGATATGGCTTGGTTTTTCGATGTGCATCCCGGAGCGCATTTGCGGATCGGCGCCAATGGGGTTGAAATAGCGCAAGGCGATGCCTTGCAGCCCATAGGCTTGGCTGAAATCTCTTAACACCATTTCCATCATGTACTTGGTGCGTGCGTAAGGGCTGGTTGGGTTCAACGGGGAATCTTCTGTGACCATGAAACCCGGGACCACATCGTAGATGGCGGCAGAAGAGCTGAACACCACCCGGGGATAACCCAATTCTGCCAGTTGATAGAAGAAATTCATGGATTTGACCACATTCTCTCGATAATACTCATAGGGTTTTTCAACCGATTCAGGCACCACAATCAGCGCTGCACAGTGGATGGTGGCAAAGATGTCCGGATGGTCCGCAAATACTTGCGCAACAGCAGTTTTATCGCCAATATCCCCATGATAGAAGATATGACCTTTGGTGAACTCAGGCCGCCCCGTCACCAGGGAATCGAGGATGATGGGCACATGCCCGTGATCTTCCAGCGCTGAACAAATAGTGCTGCCGATGTAACCTGCACCGCCTGTGATGAGTACCTTCATGCATTTCTCCTTTAAATCGGGTTCTTCAAAGATTGATTGTAACATTGAAATGGTTATGTTACCTACCCCCAGCACCTCTCTATGGGAAGGGTGGATAATTGTCCTAAAGTCCATTTCCTTATGAATTCAAGAATTGGATGGAAAAACGCCTTCCCCTCGAGGGGAAGGTGGCGCGAAGCGCCGGATGAGGTGTTCATTTCTCTTCAGGGAAAATAGTATGGAAAATATCCGCACAAACATATTCAAAGTCTTTATTAACTTCATTATTAGCATAGCGTTTGACCGCTATTCCAAGGCTGTTCAAATATTTATCTCGAAGAGAGTCCGCTTCAATCTTATCTGGTTCAAAATGCTGCGAACCGTCGATTTCTATCACCAATTTTGCAGAAGCACAATAGAAATCAACAATATAATGTCCGATAGTTTTTTGTCTTTGGATTGTGACAGGCAAGACTTTAAGAAAATCAAACCAGAGATGACGCTCTTCTTTGGTCATGTTTTTTCGTAAGTATTGTGATTTAGGTGTTAATTTCGGATTGTGTTTTTCGTTCATATTTCTACACCTAATCCTTCACCTCATTCGTCACGCCTACGGCGTGCCACCTTCCCCTCAAGGGGAAGACTTTTCTACCGTAGTTATTGAGAAATACTGTTGAAGGAACTTTAAGTTGTAAATTAATTATAACAAGATCAGTCTCTTATCTAGACAGAGAAGATGTCAAATTGGATTTTTGGAAAGAATCAATAAGCTAAAACAAAATGTGGTTGAGGGAAAGGCGTGTAAAAAGAGAAAAACTGTACGATTTAGTTAAAAAAGGGTTGACTAAAAAGCAAAATTCATTTTTACAATTCCCCACTTTATACATATTTTTATATAGATTTTTGGGAATGAGCCACACAAATGGGTTAAATAGAAGACTCATCCCCCACTTTTTCCTGTCTTAAAAGAAAAAATCTGACTTTTTGGACAGCCTCCTTAAATGGCCATAGTTTTGTGAATTTTTTGCAAATAACATGAACACTCACAGAATTATGAAGACTGTCCCTATACTATTGGGATAGCCTTTCGTGGTTTGGCACCAATGTTCAAACATTGAAAAAATAAACGAAGAGGAATTACAGCGACAGCACGTGGGCCACGGCAGTGGCAGCCATGCCGCCCAGGTTTTGGATTAAACCAATTTTGGCATCCGGAACTTGGTTTGCCCCGGCTTCACCCCGCAATTGCAGGGTGGCTTCCACCGCCTGGTAGATGCCGGTAGCCCCCAAGGGATGCCCGCGCGCCTTCAGACCGCCGAAGGTGGCCACGGGGATTTGCCCTTGCAAACCGATGATCTCCGGTTTTGCCAACATCCATCCCTGCCCCTGGGAAGCGTATCCGGCTGCTTCAAGGGATAAGGCCGCGTGGAGGGAGGTGGCGTCGTGATACTCGAAGAAATCCATGTCCTTAGGCATCACCCCCGCTTTGCGACAGGCACGTTCGATGGAAAGACTGGCAGCATCCCAAACTAAGGCTGAGTGGCGATCGTGAATGGAGAGGGTGTCGGTCACCAAGCTGGAGCCAAGGATTCGCACCATAGGTTTATCCCAACCTTGGGCTAAAGCATCACTGCGAGCTAAAATCAAAGCCGCTGCACCGTCTGCATAGGGCGCGACGTCGAATAAATTCAGCACCTCTGCTGCCTCAGCCTCGCGCACATAAGCGCCTGAGCGCATCGCTTTTGGGTACATGGCATTGGGGTTGGTGGCAGCGTTTTGATGCGCAACCTCTGGAAAGCCAGCAAAAGCCTGCCGGTCAGGGGCATATTCATACCAATAGCGATGAAAAAGGACCCCCGCTAAGCTAAGGGGTGTCATGCCTTGGGCAGCTTCAAAATCAGCGTCTAACATTTGGGAGAGCTGCGCTTCCGATTCGGGGCCGATCACATCGGTATATTTTTCAACACCGACCGCCATCGCCACATCGACAGCACCAGAAGCAACAGCCATGTACGCCATGCGCAGGGCTGCACCACCGGAAGCATCGGCTGCCTCAACGGTGACACCTTCGGCATTAAGCAACCCAGCATCCTCTGCGAGTAATGCGCCTAAATTGTTTTGTCGAGAGGCTGAAGGTGCCAGCATGTTGCCGATATAAATGACTTGGGGTCTCAATCCCCCTGAATCAAGACCTGCAGCCAGCATCGCCTGCGCAGCTAACGCTCGGAGGGAAACTCCCCAATGCTCACCGACTGGGGTTTGCCCGATACCGGCAATGATAATATCTGAATGCTCTGGTTTCATCCATTTCCTCATTTCATGGCAATCTTGTTGCGGAATCGGGTATAGATCGCGTAATCAATTTCTGTCCGGCGGTTGATATAAGCCTGAGTGCTGGCGGCACGTTGGCGGCGTTCGAGTAGAGCTTCCTGGGTGGTGAGGATAAAGGAATCTGACCCTGCACCAGAACCATAGGACGTGATTAAAATGCGTTGGCCTGGTTTAGCAGTATCGAATACAGCGGTGAGACCCACCAAGGAAGAGCCGGCATACGTATTTCCAATAATTGGCGAGAGTAAACCGGTTTCAATTTGCTCTGGCTTGAATCCTAATTGCTTAGCCACGCGACGGGGGAATTTTTCATTCGGTTGGTGAAAGATCGCATAATCAAAATCTTCGGGTTTTAATCTAGCGCTTTCCATTACGGTTTGGGATGCTGCGATAATATGATGGAAATAAGCGGGTTCACCGGTAAATCGCTGGCCGTGCTCGGGATAGATTTGGTGTTCACGCCGCCAAAAATCGGGTGTATCGGTCACGTAGGAATAATGGGCATCGATGGTCGCCAGGGCTTCTTCTGCAGGGCCAACGATAAAGGCTGCGCCGCCGGATGCAGCGGTATATTCCAGTGCGTCACCCGGTTTACCCTGGGCGGTATCCATCCCAATCGCCAGAGCATAGTCCCCCATTTGAGACCCAACCAAACTGATGGCAGCCACCAGGGCTTCCGTGCCAGCCTTACAGGCAAATTCCCAATCACCTGCCTGGATATGAGGTGGTGCGCCAATGGCTTCAGCCACAATCGTCCCCGAAGGTTTTACCGCATAGGGATGGGATTCGGACCCCACCCATACTGCTCGCAAGGCTTCAGCCTGGATGGGCGAACGCGCTAGGGCGTTGCGAGCTGCCTCAATGGACATCGTGATCACGTCCTCATCCAAGCCAGCGACGGCTTTCTCTTTGACGGGTCCCGGGAGGGGTTCCCCCTTCCAAATCCTTGAAATTTCTGTGCCCGGCAGTCGGTATCTGGGGATGTAAGCGCCGTACCCTATGATTCCAACAGGTCTGATGGGTTTGTTAAGCATCCTCGATGAATTTGTACTTGTTTCCATGTTATTCGCGACTCCATTCTGCTAAAATTTTCCTGGCATATTCAACCCGGATAGTTTTTTCCGCCACCAGGCGTGCGGCGAGCTGATCAATTTGTGGTCCCTCTGCCCCGGCAGAAATGGCGACCTGCCTGGCGTGCAGACTCATATGGCCGCGTTGAATGCCCTCGGTTGCCAGGGCGCGCAGGGCGGCCAGGTTTTGTGCCAGTCCTACAGAAACGATTACCTCTGCCAGCTCTGATGCTGATTGTATCCCCATCATGCGCAGGTTGGCTTCAGCAGCGGGGTGCACATGCGTGGCACCGCCAATCGTTCCCACAGCCATGGGCATCTCCAGGGTGCCGACCAGGTTGCCGTCAGCATCTTTCCCCCAGGATGAAAGGGAGGTGTAAGTGCCAAACCGTGCTGCATAAGCGTGGGCACCCGCTTCAACCGAGCGCCAATCGTTGCCGGTGGCGATCACGATGGGGTCCACGCCGTTCATAATCCCTTTGTTATGGGTGGCTGCCCGGTAGGGGTCAGCAACAGCAAAGGACCACGCTTCGATGATGCCATCTCGAACTTCTTGGCCGGTAAAGTTATCAAAAGCTAAATCCTGCGTGTGGATGGTAACCTGGGCGCGAGCTAAGCGTTTATCCGCCAGGTTGGATAAAATGCGCAAATGCACTCGGCCTTTGGTGATATTTTCAATCGCAGGGGCAAGCCGTTCTACTGCTGAATTAACCGCATTAGCGCCCATCGCGTCTCTAACATCATAAATCAAATGCACCACCAAAAATGGGCCAATGGGTGATTCATCGATCACGCGCACCTCGAGATCTTTCGGGCCGCCTCCCAATTTCATCAGTGTAGAGTTCACATCGACCGCTTCAGCCAACAGGTCATCCTTGTGCGCAAAAATTTGCTCTTGGGCTGATGTGAGGTCCTCCAAATCGAGGACCTGAATTTGGCCGATCATCTCCGGGGCGGTTGCTTGGGCGAAGAACCCCGCGGTGCCTAAGGCTAATTTTGCCATGAATGATGCCCCAGCCACGATAGACGGCTCTTCCACGACCATGGGAATGAGGATATCCCGTCCGTTAATCCGAAAATTGCGCGCAATTCCTAGGGGCAAACTGAAGGTACCAATCACGTTTTCAATCATGTGATCCGCAATCTCAGGTGATAAACCCGCAGCGCCACTTAAGATATCCGCATCCGCTTCTGACATATGACCTTCAGCGATCAATTGTTCCAGGCGTTCTCTGCTGGTCAGGTTATAGAATTTTTTTTGATGATCGGTTGTCTCAGACATAATTGTGTTTGATCCCTAATTATTGTACTCATAAATGGTTTCACGTCATAAATTTGCCAAGAATCGGAAAACGGGAAATCAATCGTTGTATTTATACCGGATGGGAGCTCTAAAAATCTATCAAATCGCCAAGATTGGATGGTTTTGGCTCTATTATTAAGGAAAATTAGCTTTTTTTGGGCTAAAACCTGGTATTCAGGATATTCAATCCACAGGGGTGCTTTTGAGGGTAAAATTAGCCCGCTATGGAAGATAAAAACATCTCATTAAGAAGGGTTATTGACTGATGGTTGCACCTCGCGATCTCTCTAAGGCCGCTTTGCGCGGAGAACCCTCTTATGTATGGCGTGATGGTCAGCGCCGGCGGCTAGACATGATTCTCGAAAATGCTGGCGATAACCTTGGGGGACGCGCCTTTGTGGATGGCTGTGGCGTGGGGATGTATTTGCATCATATGCGGGATTATTTTAACGACGTTATCGGCCTGGATATTGAGTTTGCCCGGCTGCAACAAGCAAAGACCTTGACGGATAAGGTCATCGCTGGTGCAGGGGAGTGGTTGCCCTTCCAAGAAAATACCTTTGATTTGATCCTCAGCCACGAGGTCCTGGAGCATGTTCAGGATGACCAGGCTGCTATCCGAGAGATTTACAGAACACTGCGTCCTGGTGGGCGATTAATCCTATTCTGCCCCAACCGCGGCTATCCCTTTGAAACCCATGGGGTTTATTGGCGGGGAAAGTACCATTTTGGCAATATCCTCCTGATCAATTACCTGCCAAGATCCTGGCGTGATAAATTGGCGCCCCACGTCAATGTTTATACCCGGCGTGATCTGACCCAGTTATTTGAGGGGCTGCCCGTGAAATTTATCCAGCGCAGGACCATTTTTGGCGCCTACGACAACATCATTGCCCGTAGCCCTCGTTTGGGGAAATTCTTGCGCACCATTTTGCAGTGGCTTGAAAAAACACCCCTCAGCCGTTTAGGCCTTTCGCATTTTTGGGTGGTTGAAAAGGGTAAGATGGGTCAAGATTAACGTTTTTTATTCTCAAATTCACGTCATTTCCCTCCTTTGAAAATTTAACATTTTGCTAATATTGTTTTTATACGATTCATACATCTGCGCCTCATATTAAGGGTGAATTCAGTAAAAAACTTTTAGTCATTTGGAGGTTGAAATATGGCCAATATAATTCGACGTGACCCAATCAATGAAATGCTTTCGTGGAATCGCGCTATGGAGCGCATGCTCGATAATTTTTATCGAGACGGCGATCTTAGCTTTGGTGAGCCTTTGAACCTGCGCATGCCCTTGGACGTGATTGAAACCGACGAAGAGTTTGTTGTCAAAGCGGATGTTGCCGGAATCGATCCAGATGATATCGAAATCACCTACACTGATAACAATCTTTCTCTGAAAGGTGAAGTCAGTGAGGAACGTGAGGAAGGCCAAGAAGGTCGCTATCATCTCCGAGAACGACGCTATGGCACTTTCTCCCGCACGATTTCAATGCCCGGCAGTGTCGATGTTGAAAAAATTGCCGCTGAGACGGAAAATGGCGTGCTGAAGATTCATCTTCCGAAGGTGGAAGAAGTCAAACCTCGCAAGATTGAAATCAAAGGTGGCAAAAAGCAAGACGTCATCGAAGGCAAATCAAAGAACAAATAACATAGACGCATTAATCAGAAACGCGGTCAAAGTATTTAGACCGCGTTTTTATGTTAATGGTGTAAATATTCACCATTTTAAAAATGGATTTGACTAAGGTTTTGGCACCAGGAGAATTTCAAACACAATCGGCCAGTTCTTCCCGGTCACAAACAAGCGGTTTGATTCCGGTTCGTAGGCGATACCATTGAGGACATCGGTTGTCGGTGTGACGGAATCAGCAGGTAAAATGTCCGAAAGGTCAATCCAACCCAGGACCACGCCAGTTTCCGGGTCAATCCGCACGATATTGTCTGTTCGCCAGATGTTGGCATAAATTTCACCTTGAATGTATTCTAGTTCATTGAGCTGGTCAATTTCAGTACCCTGATCTATGACGGTGATATTCTTAATCAAAAGGTAGGTCTCTGGATCCAAGAAGGACAAAGTGGCTGTGCCGTCACTTTGAATGAGGTGTGTCCCATTCTGGGTCAACCCCCAACCCTCGTTGGGATAACTAAACTGTTCAATGGGTGAGAAATCTTCTAAATCGTACACAAACCCCGTGTTTTCGCGCCAGGTCAATTGGATCAATCGATCTTCCCAAAGGGTTAATCCCTCGGCAAAGAATTCTGATGGCAAATCACTTTGTTGAAGGACTTCCCCGGTATTTATCTCCACTTTTCGCAGGCTTGAATGATTATACAAGCCTGTACTTTCATAAAAAAAATTTTCATGGATGATCAAGCCCTGGGTGAAAGCTTGTGGATCGTGGGGATAAGTTTGGATGACCTCATAGGTCATCTGTGTGGTCAAGTCGTCCGGGATCGACCCAAGCGAAGGCTCATCCTGTGGGGTTGGATCGTCCGGGGTTGCGCTGTTTGTGGGCTCGCTTGGTGGGGTAGATGTGTTCGTGGGTTCATTTTGTGTGGGTGTATCGACAGGGGTGGACACAGTGGGCGAATCGTTTTGAGCCAACCTCACTATTACGATAGTGCCTATCACGATGACCAATAGCAATAAAAGATATGACCATCGATGATTTTTGTTTGTTTCTCTGTTTTTATTCATCCGCATTTATCAAACTGAATGTTATGGAAAAAATGATACTGAGCGTATTGGATTTTAACACACTGGGGAGCATTATACCTTGAACTCACTTTGCAAAGTTATTTTCACAGCGATTATGGAAGGAGACGATTGAATTTTGTCTTTTTCATCACCAGTGTTCATGATACACCTGAGTCTTTCATGTTAGTATCCTTAAAATCGCGTTTTTAATCTTAAAATTGACAAAATATGTATAAATGGAAACTAAGGTTCTATGATGTCTCTCCCTTTTTACTTTGACACAAAAAGAAACTGTGTGGAACCCTCACCCTGCCCAGGGAGAGGGCTTTTTTACCTGCCTACGTGGGTCATTCGCACACCTGCTTTACAATGGTCTATAGCTTCCTCTCCCTCACGTCTGAGGGAGAGGATTGAGGTGAGGGTGCCCAACTTCAAACGCTTTCGACAATATCCCCATCTGCAGCCATTATAATAATGCCAATAATTCACTCTCTTACACCGGCGTTTATCTTACTAGTGTCCAGAAAATCGCATTCTTACTCGAATAATTAGCAAAAATATGGATAAACGAGAAATTCAGATTTTAACTGGATTATAGTTGGTAATTATTCGTTTTGCCTTTTTCATCATGGGTGTTCATGTTACAATCATCTCGAAGGTTGCGATCAAATTTTTACAGCGATGCTTTCTGATCGAAAAATAAAAAGGAGCAGGTGATTGTAAAATGATGATCTCCAACCGGCTTATTTTTGTCACTAACACTTTGCGAGGTTTATATGTCTTCTGTTATTGATCGTTTTATCCGTTACATCAAAATTGATACCCAATCCGACCGAGGGTCCAGCACCTATCCCAGCACCGAGAAGCAGCTTAATTTGGCCAAAATGCTGGTCCAAGAGTTGCAAGATCTGGGCTTGTCGGATGTTAACCTGGACGAGAATGGCTATGTGACTGCCACCTTGCCAGCCAATATTGACCGAGAAGGCGTTCCGGTGGTGGGCTTTTTAGCGCACATGGATACCAGCCCCGATCTTTCTGGTGAGAATGTCAAGCCGCAGTTCATTGAAAATTATGATGGCGGAACTGTGAAATTAAACCCCGAAAAGGGTATTACCATGTCTCCTGAGGAATTCCCGGCTTTGAAAAATTATGTCGGCGAAACCCTCATCACCACCGATGGTACCACCTTGCTGGGGGCGGACAACAAAGCTGGGATTGCAGAAATCATGACCGCCGTAGAATACCTACTAGACCATCCTGAAATTGAACACGGGACCTTGAAAATTGGGTTTACACCCGATGAGGAAATCGGACGCGGGGTGGATTTCTTCGATGTGGCGAAATTTGGCGCTGATTTTGCCTACACCATCGATGGGGGCGAGCTGGGCGAGGTGCAGTATGAAAATTTTAATGCCGCTGGTGCAGAAATTACTATTCACGGCCGTAATGTTCACCCGGGCAAAGCCAAGATGAAAATGCGCAATGCGCTTCTGATTGGGATGGAATTAAACGAACTCTTGCCCGTCTTTGAGCGGCCTGAATTCACCGATAACTACGAGGGTTTTTATCACCTGTTTGAAATTGAAGGCACCGTTGAACAGGCGCACATGTCTTATATCATCCGGGACCATGATCGTGACAAATTTGAGTTTAAGAAAGCCCTTTTAACTTCTGCCGTTGACTTCATCAATCAGAAATACGGCGATGCGGTCATTGACCTCGAGATCGAGGATCAATATTACAATATGCGCGAGCAAGTGGAGCCCCATCCAGAAATTATGGCAACGGCTATCGAGGCGGTCAAGTCTGTGGGCGTAACACCGATTGTTGAACCTGTGCGCGGTGGCACCGATGGCAGTCGCTTGTCCTATATGGGGTTGCCCACCCCGAATATCTTCACAGGTGGGCATTATTTCCATGGCAAGTATGAGTTCATCCCTGTGTTCGCCATGGAGAAAGCCGTTGAGGCGATTGTGGCTATCGCCGCCTTGGTGGCAAGGGAATAGCTGAGACTAAAAATCAAATTGAACACCCTCACCTCAATCCTCGCCCTCATTGAGGGCGAGGAGGCGTTGAACAACTTGGAAGAAGTGTGCGCATGATTGATGGGGCGGAGGTCAAACCGCTCTCCCTTGACGAAGGGAGAGGTTGGGTGAGGGTTCCCTGATAAGACAATCCCCTTGTTGGAAATTGCACAGTATCTAAGCTATTTTAAAAGTGTCATTTATGCACGGCTAATTAACGAAAAAAGCCAACAGCATCCCAACGATCCCTGCACTGAGGGTGCAGGCCGCGTTGACCCAATCGTTGTTCAGCCACGTAATGCCGCGCAAATAAGTGGTTTCTGTATCGCAGCCATGGTGGGGTGATTTTTCTGTTTGCTGGTCGCATTGGGGACAATAATAGATCACCTGAAGGGTCGCCCCCAGTGCAGAGTCGACTAGGGACCCAACCATTCCCCCAATGGTGATGAAGAGAAACACGTCGCCCAAAGATACCGAGAGTTGAGGTGCCCATCCCAGGGTTTGGGTGAGTACGGCAACACCCGCCACCAAAGCTGCTCCAACCAGGCTGGCAAAAGTCCCAACCAGGCTGACGCCTCCGGAAGTGCCTTTGGGGACTCTTTTGAAGCTTCCCACCAGGACAGGATCGCGCCGATTGAGCCATCCTAGCTCGGTTGCCCAGGTATCGGCATTGGCGCCGGCAAAGCTGGCTGCATACCCCACCCATAATGCCGGTAAGGCAGGACTTTCAGGGGAGAAATGCCCGATGGCGCTGAATAACAAGATAAAAAATCCGGCAACGGCACCATTGGCCAAAACTTGTCCCGCATCCCGTCGAGATCCTTTTGATGCATAAGCGTTTAAGCTTGTTTTTTGCTTTTTGAAACGGTTTGATAACAAACTGGCGGAGATAAAGAAGGATAGCAAAATGACACCCCAACTTGACCCACCCAAGCCTAAGATCAGGATTCCCAAAATGGCTGCCGCAAGGGCGCCGCTTTTGTTGAGCGCATGTCCCCAATATGCCAGGGCGGCGATGCCAATTGCAATCAGGCTGCTGATCAAAAACCTAGCCATGGGAATAACCTGTCAACAAGGTTTGCCTTTCCATCATTGTATTGGGACTAAAAAATGAGCATTAAACTGCCTGCGAGGAGCAGCAGACAAGTTAATGCTGCACTGCCCCACAAAAAATAAGCTGCAATGCGTCGGTCGCCACCTTTTCGGAAAAGGTAAATTCCTAGGAATAAATTGAAAAACCAAATCAGACCGCCCAAGATAGGTAGAAGTAATAACCGCTCTGCAGGTGCGACGCTGCCTTGATCCGTCCAGATGATATTGGTCAAGCTGGGAATGGCGATGGCGACAGTGGCTAAGAGTGTGAGCCCCATACCCAGGCTGCCCAATATCAGGATGCGCGCCAGGCGATCTTCCCATACACGGCCGATGACAATGCGGGGATACATGGATTGGGCTTCGAGGGGCGTTAAACTGCCCAATTCATTCACTTGTTGGAAAAAAGCCATGAAACCTTTAATGTCCCTGGGGGATATCGCAAACACCTTCTGGGGGGTTGCGATCAACACCAGGTGTGTAATATTGCCCGCCATGAATTCTACAAGGCCTAAATCGTTGTTTCGACGGCTTCCCAGGATGGCGCCTGGCCACCGTAACCATGGTAGAGGCAATCGAAAGCCCAGCTCGTTAGCCGGGCGCACCCATTCAATTTTGTTGAGGGGAATATCCTCTCGCCGCAGACCCCAGCGGATCTGCAAGCCATCTCGTCTTAAGACATAGACGGCTGTGAGTAAGGCATACAACCGATAGGCAAGCAGCGGGGTGGGTGAAAAAGCTAGGAGGGCAATCAGCATGTACAATAAAAAATTAAGCCCGGAAGCTTCCCGTGTCGCCATGAAAAAGAAATAGCCCCCCACGAGGGCTAAAATAGCGATGAGGCCTAATTGGAAAATGATGCCAAGGCGGTTTGCGGGTAAGAATTCCTCTTCAACCATAAGTATCCAGATTCTAGGCGGTTTTTTGTGCGCTGATCAGGGCATCTGCGATGCGTTCACAAACATACACGACTTCTTCTTCCGTCATCATGCCCGAGAAGGGCAATGCCAGACTCCGTTCCCCAAGGTCTTCTGTGACTGGGTAGTCACCAGGCTGATAGCCGAACATCTTAACCATGTAGGGTTGCAGGTGAATCGGTGAAAAATAAGGCCGCACGGGCACGCCATCGTTTTCGAGCAGTTGGGCTAAGCGGTCACGGTCGATTGACGGATCAACTTTGATCACATAAACGAACCAACTGACCTGTGTTGTTTCCGGGACGATTTGAGGGGGTGTGATTTCTGCAATATGTGCTAAATGGTGGTCATACCAACCGGCCACCTTGGCGCGATTTTGCAGCAGTTCATCCAAGTGACTTAATTGTGAGAGACCCAGTGCTGCAGACATTTCATCCAAGCGGTAGTTGTAACCCAGGTGGGTGTGCTGGAGCCAGGTATCCCCGGGTGCTCGGCCCTGGTTACGCAAAGCACGCATATAATCTGCAGCCTGATCATCATCGGTGATAATCATCCCGCCTTCGCCAGTGGTGACTTGTTTGTTGGGGTAAAAGGCGAAGACACCGTAATTCCCTAATGTGCCAGCGTAGCGGTTCTTGTAGGCACCGCCCAGTGCTTCACAGGAATCTTCAATAACTGCCAGGTCATAGTGATGGGCAAGATGGTTAATGGGGTCATAATCGGCAGGTTGCCCGAACACGTCCACTGGTAGGATCCCTTTTACCCGGTTCAAAGATCCATGGTTCTCTGCTGGCAGTTTGCGTGGCAACCAGGCTTGTGCGGCATTGCCCCCGCGAGCCAGGTCTTCAACCGCCTGAGAAAGTTGATTGACATCGATATTACCTGTGACAGGATCGACATCTACGAATACTGGGATCGCTTTCTCAAATAAGATCACATTGGTCGATGAGACAAAGGAGAACGGTGTTGTGAGCACCAAATCATTGACCTCAATGCCGGCTGCCCTGACACAAAGGTGCAACCCGGCCGTGCCGGAATTGACGCCGATGGCATGTTTTGCGCCGGTCAATTGGCAAAAAGCCGCCTCGAAGGCTTTTATTTTTGGTCCCATGCTGAGATTAGGCGTTTGAACAACGGCGTTGACCGCACTACGGTCTGCATCGGTTAATTCTGGAGATGACATGCGAATTTTCATATAACCTTCCGATTATTAACGGCCAATTTTTAAATCGGCCTTTAATCCTGTCAAGTAATGGCTTTAAAGTATTTCATATTATAACGGGAATTGATCAGGTAGGATATCAAGACATTTAATTGGAATTACAGTTCCATATAGAGTGGATTTTTGACTACAATAAAAAATCCCGGTGAGTTTAACTCATCCGGGATTTTAAATATCATTTTATGCAGATATCTCAGGCTTTGACTGGTGCTTTACCTTTATAAGTTGCCCCTTTATGAAGTGCTTCAATGTTGAGGGGTAGGAATTTCTTATGCCTCTCAGGCAAATGCGCTTCTAGCGATTTTTCAACCGCTTTAATTGGGAGCAAATTCATATTGCCCAATAGGGCGCCCAATAAAATCATGTTAGCTGTGCGTTCACTACCAATTTCGGCTGCAATGTCATTAGCAGGAATACTGACTACCGTAATGTCTTCCCTGGTGGCTTCTCGATTGACCATGGAAGTGTTAACAATCAGGACGCCACCTTCTTTCACCAGGTCCTCAAATTTTTCGAGGGAAGGCAGGTTCATGGCGATCACCGCGGTTGGATTTTTTACCAGGGGTGAGCCAATTTCTTCATCGGCAATCACCACGGTGCAGTTGGCAGTGCCACCACGCATTTCTGGTCCGTAAGATGGAAACCAGGTAACCTCTTTGCCTTCATCCATGGCTGTATAGGACAATAATTGGCCAGCGAAGAGGACACCTTGCCCGCCAAAACCAGCAATAATCACTTCTTGTTGCATATTAGACCCTCCTAAATCTTAAGTTCCGCGACAGCGGGAGAAATTTTATAATCGCCCAGTGGAAAGACTGGAACCATATGCTCTGCAACCCATGTCCGAGCTTCGTCAGGGGTCAGGTGCCAATTTGTTGGGCAAGTGGAGAGCAACTCAACCAGGGAAAAGCCCAAGTCGTGTTTTTGGACCTCGAATGCAGTTCGAATAGCTTTTTTCGCCTTTTGAATTTCGCGAGAAGAGTGTAAACTCCGGCGCACAACATAGGCTGAACCCTCCAGTGTGGACAGCAACTCGGCTGTGCGGATGGGAAAGCCCTGACGATTGACATCCCGGCCGGTGGGTGATGAGGTAGTCTTCTGTCCAGCTAAAGTGGTAGGAGCCATCTGACCGCCCGTCATACCGTAGTTGGCGTTATTGATAAAGATGACGGTAATGCGTTCACCCCGGGAGGCTGCGCCAACGATCTCACCCATGCCAATGGAGGCCAGGTCGCCGTCACCCTGGTAGGTGAAAACGATCCTGTCAGGATAAACGCGTTTGATACCCGTTGCCATTGCTGGTGCACGGCCGTGTGAGGCTTCCACAAAGTCCATGTCAAAGTAATAATACGAAAAGACGGAACAGCCAACGGATGCAACACCAATGGTGTTTTCCACTTCGCCCATTTCTTCTAAGACTTCTGCCACCAAACGGTGAGCAACACCGTGGGTACAGCCAGGGCAGTAATGGGTCACACGTGGGTCAAGGGCTGTTGGTCGTTCGTAGACAATTTTTACAGGTCTATCTGTTATTACCATTATTTTCTCCTTATCCTATAGTCTCCGCTAAACGCGCCAACCAACGATCTCGAGGGTGTCCTTCAGTGGTTAAAGGTCCCTGAATCAAGCGCTCAATTTCTTCCTCAACTTCATCGGGTAAGGGAACCACGCCACCCATTCTGCCGAAGAATTCCACTGGTTTGCGTCCACGCACAACCAGGCGAACATCCTCAAGCATTTGGCCAGAATTCATTTCGACCACCAGGAAGGCTTTGACCTGTTGGGTGAGTTGGTCGATCACATCTTTGGGGAAGGGGGCTACGGTGATTGGTCGTAATAAGCCGACCTTTAACCCCTTTTCTCGAGCTGCGCGAACGGCAGAAAGCGATACTCGCCCACCAGTGCCAAACCCGACGACAACATATTCAGCGTCATCAAGGAAATAGCCCTTATAGCGAACTTCGTTTTTCTCGATTTCTTGCCAGCGTTTCATCAAACGCAGGTTCATCACCTCTTGTGCAGGTGGGTCCAGGTTGATGGATGTCAGTATTCGTTTTTCACCATGTTGCTTGCCACGCACCGCCCATTCAGGAATTTCCGTTTTTAATGGTTGCATGGGTGGCAGTTCAGCCGGTTCCATCATTTGACCAATGCTGCCGTCTAATAAAACAGCAACGATCGTCCGATATTTTTCTGCCAGGTCAAAGGCTAATACGATCATATCAACCGATTCTTGGACACTGGCTGGTGCAAGTACCAGCAGGTGATAGTCACCATGGCCGCCACCGTGGACGATTTGATTGTAGTCCCCTTGGGCTGGGGCAATATTCCCCAATCCGGGTCCACCCCGAACGACGTCTACTAACACTGCGGGTACCTCAGTGCCGGCGATGTAGGATAAACCCTCCATCATCAGGCTGACACCTGGGCTGGAAGACGAGGTCATCACGCGTTTGCCAGTGCATGCTGCCCCGTAGACCATGTTGATGGCCCCCAGCTCGCTTTCAGCCTGGACAAAGGGGCGTCCCAACTCAGGCATACGAGCGGATAGATGTTCCAATAATTCAGTTTGGGGTGTGATGGGATATCCAAAATAAGCTTGGAGGCCAGCTCTGATGGCTGCCTCAGCAATGGCTGTATTCCCTTTAATCAATTCTTTGGTCATCTTTACCCCTCCGCTTTCTGATTCTCATAACGATAAACAGTAATTGCGGCATCAGGGCAGACGATGGCGCAGATGCCACAGCCTGTGCATTTTTCAGGATGCACCATGGTGGCAGGATGGTACCCTTTGGGTGTTAACCGCTCCATATCGAGGGCAAGCACATCAAAGGGGCAATCCGCCACACACAATCCACATGACTTGCAATGTAATTCGTCGACTACTATATATCCCTTCGCGGGCATGAACGATCCTCCTTTTATTTATGTCGATTCGGCTGTCCTGGTTCATGAATTGGTGAGGTGTCTCAGGACTTGTCCTAATAGTATACTCGAAAACAGCGGAAGGTTTTGAGGTTAACTCATCAGAGAATTGTTTATTAAAGCACTTTTGTTTTCTATTTTATGGGGATATTGCTTTGTAAAAACTTAAAATGATCCCTCTTACGTGGCGATCATTTTTTTGAATAATATTTCGATGTTTTCAACAATTTGAGAGTTTTCAGCCGTTAAATAATCAATATAGGAAGCTCCACCGGCATAGAAAGTCACTCGACTATAGGGTTGTTGGGCTCCCTTCGTGCTGATGGATAACCCGAAATGTTTTTTAACCTGGTTTTCAACCCAGCGCGCCAGCCCCTCTTTCCACTCTTGCCAGACCATGTACTCAAAATCGTGAAGGCCCAGGTAAGTTTTGAGTTGTTTGCGGGTGGTTATTATTTTTTGAGCAACTCTTTTTTCGGTCGCTTCCATAAATTCTGCGTAAGGGCGGATAAAATCCAATCCATTGTACGGAAAGGGATGTTCAATTTCCCACATGCTATTGCCAGTCTCTTGGGCTTGCCGGGCGACATCCAAGGACATTTTTAACCTTTGTTCGCAGGTCTCAAACTGATAGCAATGGACGAATTCATGCAAAATGGTGATGTAACCATCCAAGGAATCAAAAATTTCAGGGGTGACCACGCAGGCTATTTTTTCTTTGTAGGCTTCGAGAGGAAAGGCGGCGCGGATGCCATTCGGGATCGGCATTGGCGAGGGAGCGGATTTGATAAATCTATAAGTATTCGCTTCTTGTGGGACGTCATAAATTAACAATTGGTCGTTTTCAACAATGACGACGGGGTAACATTTCTCCAGGGCAGGGTGAATGCCCTCAACTTGTGCTTTGATCCCCTGGATTTTATTTAGTTGGGGGATATACTTTTCAACCTTTTTCATCTCTTGTATTTTATTTTTTGGTTGGCCTTCGATGAGTCTTTCATTGGCATCTCATCCTTAATTCTAACCGGATTTTGTGATCCCCCTGGATTGCTTAAATGGATGCTGCAGGGTGGTAAAATCGAGGTAGCCCATAGAATAATTAGGAGTTATTGACCATGCCCGAAGCTGTCATTATTGATGCCATTCGATCTCCCATTGGAAATTTAGGCGGTGCGTTGTCCTCCGTGCGTCCGGATGACCTGGCGGCGATGCTGGTTAAAGCCGTTGTTGAGCGCAACAACCTTGACCCAACCCTGATTGAAGAGGTGTACCTGGGGTGCGCCAACCAGGCTGGGGAAGATAACCGCAATATCGCCCGCATGGCTGTCTTACTGGCAGGCTTGCCCGTCAGTGTGCCAGGGGTAACCTTTAACCGTTTGTGTGCCTCAGGGTTGACGGCGATCAATGCTGCTGCCCGATCGATCCGCGTTGGGGATGGGGATGTGTTCATTGCTGGGGGCGTGGAGAGTATGAGCCGCGCACCCTATGCCCTGCCAAAACCTGCCCGATTGGTGGGGGATTTAACGGCCTACGACACCACCCTGGGATGGCGTATGGTTAATCCCCGAATGCAAGCGCTACATGGAGTAGAACCCCTGGGAATGACTGCCGAAAATATCGCTGACCTAACCGGCATCAGCCAGGAAGCCCAGGATCGTTTTGCCCTTGCCAGCCATCAACGCGCCATTGCCGCCATCGATAGTGGCAAATTTGCTGAGGAAATCCTGCCTATTCCAATCCCACAGCGCAAAGGTCCACCGCAATTATTTGACACGGATGAACGCCCACGACGCGATACGTCTTTAGAAGTTCTTGCAAAATTAAAGCCGGCCTTCAAAACTGGTGGCACGGTTACGGCTGGCAACAGCTCTGGCTTGAATGATGGTGCCGCGGTAATGCTGTTGATGAGCGCAGAAAAAGCGAAGTCCCTGGGGCTAAAGCCTATGGCTCGCATTGTGAGTATGGCCGCAGCTGGTGTGCCTCCTCGTACGATGGGGCTAGGGCCGATCCCAGCGACACAAAAAGCCCTGCAACGCGCAGGGCTGACGATTGCCGATATTCAATTGGCGGAGGTCAATGAAGCCTTTGCCGTGCAAGCCTTAGCTGTACTGGAGGAGCTGCAATTGTCCCATCAGATCACCAATGTCAACGGCGGTGCGGTCGCTCTGGGCCATCCATTGGGTTGTTCGGGGGCCCGCATATTGACCACTTTACTGCACGAGATGAAACGCCGAGCAGCGGATGCAACCAAGCCTTTTTACGGTTTAGCAAGCCTGTGCGTAGGCGTTGGCCAGGGCGAGAGCACCATTGTGGAATGGATTGGCTGAGACCCTATTCTGATTTTCCTTCACCTAAGGCTTCAGCCATCAATGCCTGGATGCGGCTGATCATGCTGACCGGGTCTGGGTGCAAGCCTTCAATTAATAACGCGTTCTCATAAAGCTGATTGGCGATCAGGTCAAATTTTTGACTTTCTGCAGGAAGCTCTGCCAACCGTTTGAGGATGGGATGACGGGGGTTGAGCTCCAAAACCTTCTTGGGCATTTCGAAGGTCTTGTCCATCATCTTATATACCCGCTGCACCGATTGATCTGGAGAACCTTCGGGGTCTACCAGGCGAGCGGGGGAATCCACCAGGCGATCCGTGGTGCGCACATCGCTGATCTTCTCACCTAAAAGGGTCTTGAAGCGAGACAACAGGTCAGAGACTAATGTGGGGTCCAGGCTTGAGATTGTTTCATCCTGGGTTTCTTCATCTGTTGATGCGGGCAGATCTGCATCCGCTACGTTGACCAGGGGATGATCCTGGTAATTCCGTAATTGCATGAGCATGAAGGGGTCAACGGGCTCCCCCATCACCAAAACCTCGATCCCGGCTTTGCGGAAGGCGTCCATATGGGGGCTGAATCGCACAGCGCTGGGGTCTTCGCCGAGGAAATAATAAATTTTATCCTGGTCTTCAGGTGCCCGTTCCAGGTATTCGTCTAAAGAGGTCCAACCGACCAGGTCTTTGTCGGTGTGAAAACGCAACAGGGGGAATAATTTCTCCGGTTCATTTTGCTCGATGGCCACCCCTTCTTTGAGGTGGGCACCATAGGCTTCCCAAAAAGGCTTATATTTTTCTGGCGATTCCGAGCCGAGAGTCTTCAACATTTCGATCGCTTTGTTGGTCACCAAACGCCCCAGCAGGGACATGATTTTGTTGGCCTGGACGCTTTCTCGGGATACATTCAGGGGCAAATCCTCAGAATCGACCACACCTTGAAAGAAATTTAGATAGGGCGGTAGCAAACCCGTGCAAAATTCCTGGATGAGTACCTTGCGGGCATAGAGCTTGAGCCCGGGCTCTTTGCGGGGTGAAAATACCAGGTTTTGGGGGTCTTGCGGCACGAACAGTAAGGCATAAAGCTGTACTGGGGCATCGACGACCATGTGAGCGTGGTTCAAAGGACCTTTGAAGTCCAGGGTTAGTTGTTTGTAGAACTCTGTGTAGGCTTCTTCATCTTCAATTTCACGGGGGTTTTGTCGCCACAACGCGGTTTGTCGGTTGACCGGTTCCGCATCGTCATTAAGGGTGATGGGGTATTGGATGAAGTCCGAATGGCGTTTGATTACCTGGCGCAAGCGGGCTTCGTTTAAGAATTCATCGGCATCCTCTTTAAGGGTGATGCGAATTTCAGTGCCGCGTTTTTCACGATCTGCTGATTCGATTTTATAAGTATCTTCACCGGTGGCAATCCAGGCGGTGGCTTGGGCTTCTGGTTTGTAAGACCTGGAGACCACGCGAATGGATTTGGCAACCATGAAGGCGGAATAAAAACCGACCCCAAATTGTCCGATGATGTCGGTCAGGGAGCCTTCTTGCTCTTTGACGGCGTCCACAAAAGCCTTTGCCCCAGAATGGGCGATGGTGCCCAAATTTTCAATTAATTCTTCACGGGTCATGCCGATGCCGGTGTCTTCAATGATCAGCAGGTTTTCGTCCTTGTTTGTTCGAATATGGATCTGAGGGTCAACGTCGGGGTCAAGGACCTCCCGTTCGGTCAGCATCACGAATTCCAGGCGCGCCAGGGCATCCGATGCGTTTGAGATCAATTCCCTCAGGAAAATTTCACGCTCTGTATAGAGGGAGTGGATGAGGATGTTCAATAATTGCTGGGTTTCCGCCTTGAAGGGGATGGCTTTGTTTTCTTTTGGGGTTGGTTGATCTGACATAAGTTAATGCTCCCTTTTTGTTATTTGTGGATTATAAAATAATTTTCGTAAAGGTAGACCTTAGCTTGCACCTCCGAAGGGGGCTGTGTCTACCCTGCCTTAACAGGGCAAAACCCTTAAGGGTGCAGGCCACCCGAGGGATGCCACTACTTCTTTGTTTCTATTTTTTCCTGCACCATTCCTGGAATTATTTAGCTTATCATAATTATTCCTATTGTAAATATAATCAAGAAAAATCAGAAATTTATTAGAAGTCGTCCGGTATAATGATTATGTAGGATGAATGAAAAAATTTACCCAGTCTCTGGCGTGATCTGGACGAAATAATTAGAATAAGGAAATAACCCGATGAGCATTTTAGATATGATATTTGGACATCCAACCATCCGACAATTGCCCCCTCATGAAAAACAAGAGGTGAAAAGCTTGCTAGCAGAGCTGGTTAAGATTGGAAAATTGGACGATTTTCTTTCGCTGCAGCCCGGCGGTCCTTTTAATGTGCGCTGCCACCACGTGCGTGCTCGTAAAATTGGGGAACGGTTGAATGATATTGGGGGATTAGACTTGATGCAGGCAGGACGTTCCCACGTCAAACGCAAACTCAAATCTGTGATGGCTGAGCACCTAGATTACTGCTGGCAAGATATTGGCGAGTGGCAAGCTTAAGCACTTTCCGCGTTCATCTCAGCCTGTACCCCGGGTAAAGTTACGTTTAAAATCTCATATGATTCTGCCTTCAAAATTCCTAAGACGCGTTGAAATCCATAGGGAATCTATTGGTTTTCTTTAATCAATCATCTATACTAGAAATAGAGATCAAAACGATTTATTCAAAAGGATGGCGTTATGACCGATCAAGAGAACAAACCACAAGAAGATTTGCATCCAAGACCGCCTTATTACGATGAAAAAACGCAAGAAAAATACGAAAAGGAAGACGAAAAAAACCGCGAAAAGCAAGATCGTGATCCTTTGAGCACCCTGGCCTGGGCGCTGATATTAATTTGGGCTGGTTTGGTCTTTCTTGCCTCTAACCTGGGTTGGCTGGACCAATTTCAACCCGTTTTGCCTGAAGGCTTTGAGTTTTTAGGCTGGACGAACTGGTCTCTCATTTTCCTTGGGGCAGGTGTAATCGTCTTCATCGAAGCGCTCATTCGCACCTTTGTTCCCGCGTACCGCTCTTCCACGGGCGGCAGCTTCTTCCTGGCTGCTATCTTTTTAGGGATTGGGCTGAGCGGTCTCTTCGGATGGGAATTGGTGTGGCCATTTGTGCTGATCGCTTTGGGGCTTTCCACCTTAGCCTCAGCTTTGGTCCGGTCACGCAAGTAACGACAACTAAAGACCGCCCCAATCCAGGTTTTTGAGCATCTGCCAGGCTTGGGTCACGGGTGTATACCAGTGGTCGCGCCCAATGCAGCGGAAATAAGGGGGCGTATAGGCTTTAATCAGGTCGCCAATTTTATACCTGGGTAAGATGGGGGTGGATACCACCAGGCTGCCTAACTCGCCAGGTTGCATCTCGTGCAGCATTTTGACGCCCCTGCGAGTTTCGATTTCAAAGAAAAACAAATCATAATTGGGGACCCAGGCGCGTTTTTCGTCCATTTGCTGGCCAAACATGCCCTCAGTTGTGCCGTAGATCTCGCGGATGGCGGTTTCTTTGCCATAAAGCGCCTGCAAGGTGCCGGCGCGGTAGGTGTTAATCCCCGGCGTGCTGCCCAATGTCATCACCAGGACGTTCCAGATGTCCTTAGGATAACGTTTGTGTTTTTTATACAAATAGCGGCCAAATTCGACTGCGGTAGGAGCGACACCGCCCACCAAAGTGACATCCAGGGGGGCGCATTGTTCATACGCCAAATCAAAACGCTTTTCCCACATCTCCCAGGATTTACCCCCACCAAGCGCATCGATCTCCTCCTGGGAGGGCACCGAGCGGACCGGGGTCTTATGGGACACAAAGCGGGTGTAAATGCCCGAGCTGTAACCGTATTCGACCTCCCGATCCCCCGATTTGACCATCCCGACCACCGAGGGGAAATTCAGGTTTAAGTTGACGCCCTGGAAGACCTTTGGGGAGCGCGTTTGCATGGCATACATCATCACTGCCCGACCGGCAGAGACGCGCATCTCAATATCGGTGGCGGTCATGGGAATGAACTTGTTCTCGCCCTTGGTCGTCCCCCGGGTGATGGCCCATCCCAGGGGTGGTTCGTTGAGCAGCAAGTTTTCCTCCCCCGCCATCACCCGTTGAATGAGGGGTTTGAAATCATCGTAAGTGGCGATGGGGAATTTGGCCCGGTAATCCGCAATGGAACCGACGTGTTCAGCGCCATATTTGTGCCCGTATTCGGTTTGGGCGTAGATCCCCAGCAGCTTCTGCAAGACGGCTTCCTGGGATGCTGCGGGGGATTGGATCGATGCCAGCCAGGGTGCCAGCATCTTTGAGATGGTTTCCATCGGGTCTTGTGGGTTTTGGGTGACCATCGTCGCTCCTAATTTAGGACGAGAAAGATATTAGAATTTTACATCAAGACGAATGTTGGAGGTGTAGAAAAATAAAAACAATTTTATGGGAGATTATAATTTCCAAATATTATTTTTCTTGCGTAGCGGTGACACTCAGGTGGCCTGCGCCCTATTGGCCTTGCCTTTAACTCTCGCTGCTGATTGCATTTCTTACCCATTTTAAGGGTGATCCCAGGATTTTAGACCCTTAGTTTTCCATTTTAGTATTTTAAAAATTATTTTTTTAACCGAAAAACTGGCAAAAATAACTATAAACAAGAAACTCAGGTTTTTTAAAGGCTCACCCTTCTTAATTTGACACAAAAAGAAACTGTGTGGAACCCTCACCCTGCCCTCTCCCTACCCAGGGAGAGGGTTTTTTACCTGATTTCGCTGGTCATTCGCACACCATATAAAAAATGGCCTATAGCCTCCTCTCCCTCAGGCGAGAGGGAGAGGATTGAGGTGAGGGTGCCCATATTCAAACGCTTTCGACAATATCCCCGTCCACAACCAGTAAAACGATGCCAATAATCCAATCTCTTTCACCTGAGTTCATCTTATTAGTGTCTTGAGAGATGTGTTTTTACTCGAAAAATTAGCAAAAATATGGGTAAATGAGAAATTCAGGGGGTATTTCCTACCCTGTTTGACGTAAGCCCTGGGAATTTTAGACGGTTTCTGATTGACTTTGTGCTCTTTTATTAATCTCCCTGACACCAAGCCAGACCAACACCCCCACGCTGACCACGAAATAGGCGCTGAACAGGGCGGCTTCAGCCAGGTAGCCCAAGACCGGCACGATCAAGAACGCCAGGCCCACCTTGCCGGTCATTGCCAGGAAGCTCACCCGAAGGGGCGTCCCTGCCTTGCCGAAGGCGAGCAACAAATTCCGGTCCCAGAAGAAGATATTGGCCATGCCGTAACCGATCAGCAAGATCAGCAGAACCCCATAGGCGGGTTGATAGGCAGCCTCATAAATATAGATTTCTCTACCGAAGAAATTCCAGGGGGAGAACAGCAACTGCCGCCCCAACACCAAAATGCCCAACGCAACTGATCCTGTCCACGCACCTGAGATCATGGTCACCCAGGTGAGAAGCTGCTTCAACTGCGCCCACTGTTGTTTGACCACATGCCTTGTCATCTCGGGGAAGGTGGTGCTGATGAAGGGCGTGATGGGCATAACCATCAGGTTGATGACCGCTAGTGCGACCTTGAAGTAGCCGGCCACGGTGGTATCAAAGAAATAGCCTACAAACAGCACCTCGCTATCCCGGGCAAGGATGGTAACGGCGCTGCTCAGGTTGGAGTTGAGGGCAAATCGAAACATGGGTTTACGCTCGGGCAAATTGCCTCGCATCGGTGTGCGCCACCAGCCCTTGCCCAAGCTCTGCGGCAGCCAATAGAGCGCCATCACAACATGGCCGATGCCCAAAATCATCTTCCCAGCCAGGTACACCAGCATGACGGCATACACTCCGCCCTGGTTGATGAACACCAGCACGAACAAACCAGCCGTGGCCAGGCTCTGCACCAGGTTGAGGAAGGCTTGCGAGCGGAAATGCCCGGTCACCTGTAGGGCGCCGGTGGCGGTTTCTGCCATCATATTGGCCAGGATGACCAAACCATAGATGATGAATAAGTTTTGGGTGGTGGGGTCTTTGACGAAGTTGTTCGCCCCCCAACCGGAAAGCAGCACCAACACCAGGTAAGCCAGGCAGGAGGTGGAAAGTTCCATCAAAGCCGCTAATTTCAGCACCGCCGCGGCTTCCTGGCGTTTGTTTTGGGCTAAGAAACCGCCCATATAGCGCACGACAAAGTCGCGCATGCGGAAGGACAATAAGCGGTTGACATTGGTGACAAAGGTGATCACCAGGCTCAACTCACCAAAGCTGGCTACCCCCAACAAATTGGCGGTGAGGATGCCTAAAACGGCACTCACCACCTGGCTGGCGAAGAGATAGGCTGAATTGCCGACAACTTTTTTGAGAATGATGTCTTTACCCCAGGAACCTCTGCCCGGGAAAAGGTTTTTCATGGTGTTTCAACCTGGCTGGCCCAATCCCGCTCTTGCATGTACCAGTCCACCAATCGGGTGACCCCCTCTTCCAAATTCACGAGGGGTTCCCAGCCCAAAATTTCGCCTGCTCGGGTCACATCGGCCTGGTTGGTACGCACATCGGCGGGATGGAAGGGGGCATGGGTCACCTGGGCGCGCTTGCCGATACGCTGCTCGAGCATCTGGATCAGGGTGTTGATGGTGATCACCTCATGGCCGCCCAGGTTGATGATCTCAAAACCGACGGGCTTGAGGGCTTGGATGGTGCCCCGGGCGATATCGTCCAGGTAAGTGAAGCCGCGCGACTGCTTCCCGTCGCCATTGATGACCACTGGTTTGCCTTCGGCAATCCACTGGCAGAAACGGAACATGACCATGTCCGGGCGTCCAGCAGGGCCGTACACGGTGAAATAGCGCAGGACGGTCACGTCGATGTCGTATAAATGATGATAGGCATGGGCCAGGGATTCCGCGCCTTTTTTGCTGGCCGCGTAGGGCTGCAGGGGATGATCGGTGTCATCCGTTTCGCTGAAGGGCGGCTCGGAGACCTCCGCATACAGGCTGGAGGTGGAGGCCAGCACAAATTTCTTGATACCCTTCCGGCGGCACAGCTCCAATAGGTTGAGGGTGCCGAGGGTGTTGGTGTCCAGGTAGACCCAAGGGTCAGTCAGGCTGGTGCGCACCCCGGCACGGGCGGCTAAATTGATCACCCCTGCCACATCCTCAGGGAGCCAATCCATCCATTCATCAATCTTGGCACGATCGGAGATATCGTCTTTTCTGAAATGAAAATTTGACGCTTTCTGTAGACGATCTAAGCGGTAGTGCTTCAAGCGCAGGTCATAGGCATCGTTGAGGTTGTCCACCCCATAGACGGTGTGCCCCGCCTCCAACAGGAATTCGGCCACGCGAAAAGCGATGAACCCGGCTGCGCCGGTCAGTAAGTAGTTTGCCATCAGAGTCTGACCACTTTCGGATTATCTTTGCCGGCTTTACCCAGGGCATTGCGGGTGTCGACCAGCAGTTGGGCGGTTTCGAGGATCTGCGGGTAGTCGTAATTGCTGTGATTGGTGATGATCACAACGCAATCCGCCTTTTTGACTTCCGCCATTAAATCTGTGACGGAGTCCATCAGCAGATTTTCATGGTCCAGATGGGGGATGTACGGGTCGTGGTAGACCACATCGGCACCCTTTTCCTGCAGCAGGTGAATCACGTCCAAAGCAGGTGACTCACGCAAGTCGTCGATATTGGGCTTATAGGCGATGCCTAAAATGAGCACACGGCTGCCGTTGAGGGCTTTTTTATGCCGATTGAGGGCATCGGAAATCTTGGTGAGGGTATAGCGCGGCATGTTGGTGTTGATCTCAGAAGCCAGTTCGATAAAACGGGCGTTGTAGTTAAGGGATTTGAGCTTCCACGACAGATAGAGCGGGTCAATCGGGATGCAATGACCGCCCAAACCGGGCCCGGGGGTGAACTTCATAAACCCGAAGGGCTTGGTGGCGGCCGCGTCGATCACCTCCCACACGTCGATCTTCAAGCGGTCGCACATGATGGCCAGCTCGTTGACCAAGCCGATGTTGATCATCCGGAAGGTGTTTTCCAACAGCTTGGCCATCTCAGCCACCTCACAGGTGGAGACGGGCACGATGACCTCCAGGGCCTGGGCATACCAGGCGCTGGCCACCTCGCCGCAATCCGGGGTGATGCCGCCCATCACCTTGGGGGTGTTGATGGTGGTCCAATCCGTGCGGCCGGGGTCCACGCGCTCAGGGGAAAAGGCTAGGAAGAAGTCTTCCCCCACGTGCAACCCGTCGGCCCCTTCCAAAACGGGCAGGACCATCTCCCGGGTGGTGCCCGGATAAGTGCTGGATTCGAGCACCACAGCCATGCCTTTGTGTAAATACGGTGCCAGGGACTTGCTGGCTGAGGCGATAAAGGACAGGTCTGGGTCGCCGGTCTTGCGCAGGGGGGTGGGTACGCAAATCGAGACGGCGTCCACCTCCGCCAGGGCGGCATAATCGGTGGTTGCTGATAGTTTACCCGCCTTGACCAATTCATCCACCTCGGATGAGGCCACATCGAGGATGTAACTCTCGCCCCGATTGATGGCAGCCACCTTTTCAGCAATTGGGTCAACGCCCACCACGGTAAAACCCGCCTGGGCAAAGACCACCGCCAGGGGCAGGCCCACATAGCCAATCCCAATCACACCCACACGGGCGGAGCGGTCCTCAAATTTCTGAATAAGATTAAGTTTGGTTTGATTCATCGACACTTCCCTGATTAATAAAATTTTCCATCAAGCATTGTATCATGGACCCTGGATTTCTTACCTATCCCTAAATCCCTTCCCTGCAGGGAAGGGACTTTTCCCCCTCCCTTGAGGGAGGGATTGGGGGTGGGTATTCTTATATTTCTTGTACTTCCCTGATTAATAAAATTTTCCATCAAGCATTGTATCATGGACTGGTAGCCTCAGAATAGGCTGAGCTGCTCTGTGTGTTTGTTATCCGGGTTGTCGTCCTCATCCTCTGCTGGCTGACTCATGGCGGCTAAGCCAGGGTTGTTTTTACGGGCTTCCTGCGCCTTGACCACATAGCCGGGCAGCTTGGCAAAATCCTGTTTGACCACCTCTCTCAAGGAGGGCTGATGCAGGGCGGCGGCGGGGTGGTACATCGGGACGATCAGCCGGCCGTTAAACCAGTAAGAGCGACCGTGAATGGCGCTGATCTTGCCGTTGTTGATGTAGTAGCTCATCGAAATCCGACCCAGGGTGACGATCACATCGGGGTTGATGGCGGCAATCTGCCGTTCAAGGTAGGGCTTGCAAGCCTCCAGTTCCTCCGGTAGGGGGTCGCGATTGCCGGGCGGGCGGCACTTGACCACGTTGGTGATGAAGACCGAGTTGCGATCCAAACCTGCTTCTTCCAATAAAGTATCTAAAAAATTCCCAGCCGCCCCCACAAAGGGCAGCCCCTGCTGATTTTCGTGAAAGCCAGGCCCCTCGCCGATGAACATGACCTTTGCATGGGGGTCACCCGCGCCGGGGACGGCCTTTTTGCGTCCAAAATGCAGCTTGCAGCGGGTGCAAACGGCGGTTTGTTGGGCAACTTCAGCTAATATGTCTTCTGAATTCAAAAGGAACCTCCAATTCAATCGTGCCGGTTGGCACTAATCTTATTGATGAATGGCCCACTTGGCAAGGGCTTGGCTGTCGATGGGGGATAAAAGCATGATGATGGCGTCCTCACCGGTATCCGCATAGTAATCTTTCTGCACCCCGATCGGTATAAAGCCCAATTTTCGATAGAGCGCCTGCGCTGGGGTGTTGCTGGCTCGAGCCTCCAGGTAAGCCTGATCCCCACCGCGTTTTTTGACCTCGATCAGGGTCCTGGCCAGCAGTGAACCCCCGATCCCATGCCGGCGATAATCGGGATGGACAGCCAGGGTGCCAATGTGTGCCCCTTGGGGACCAATCCAAATCACCGTCGACCCCACCAGCTGGGGATGATCATCCCCCCGGGTCATTTCAGCGACCCAACAGACGGCATTGCGATTGCGCGTCAGCTCGTATACATAAGCCTCGCGCGGCCAGGGTGTGGGGAAGGATACGGCTTCAATTGCCATCACCTGGTCCACATCCACCAAGGCCATCGGGCGCAGGACAACCTGCATCCCCTCAACAGTCGCGTGCATCTTAACTTGGCAGGTTGGTGGTTGTGCTCAGGTAGATCGGTGCCAGGGTGAAGGGGTCATCGGCCTGGCCGTTTTCAATGCGCTGCCAGCCGATCTCCGCCAGGTAGCTGGCTCGACGCAGGCACTGCGCGGGGGGTGCGATGATGGCGTTTTTCCAGCGCCGACCGATGATCGTGCGGGCGGTCTCAGAAAGCTCGCCGCACACCAGGGTTGGCTCGACGATCGTCTGCACGAGGCTCTTGGCGTCAATCATCTCCGGTTCCCCCTGGGCGCGCCAGGCGCCATCTTCCACCCGGTAGGTGGTGTAGGCCAAGCGGGTGCGGCCGGCATGCAGCACAGCGATCAGGGGTTTATCCGCATCCAAAGGCTGCGCCACCGCTAAAATGTCCAGGGTGGGCACACCGGCGATGGGCAGTTTCTGCGCCAGGGAAAGCCCCTTGGTTGCCGCCAGCCCAATGCGCAAACTGGTGAAGGACCCCGGCCCAAGTGCGACGGCCAAACCGGTCAGGTCTGCGCCGCTGGTCCCGGTGCGCTCAAACAAGCGGTGAATGGCAGGGGCAAGCTCTACCGTGTGATGGTATTGGCTGCGCCAGGTGGTTTCATACTGCACGTAAACCCCGTCATACAGGGCCAGGCTGATCCAAGCTGTGGATGTATCAATGGCCAGTAGCACTAGTAAACTCCATAAATTCGTCGTCGAATATTTTCCACCATGCCCTCATAACGCGCCCCGGTGGGGGTGAGCAGCATCTCGCGATGCTCCATACCGTTATCCATCAGGGAAATCCATAAATGGGCTTCTGGCAGGGCATTTTTGATGCGCTCCGCCCATTCAATCACCACCGACCCCTGGCTGAGCATGCGGTCAAAATCCAAAAACTCAGCTTCCAGGGTGTTATTGAGGCGGTAGGCGTCCACGTGGAACAGGGTCTGCCCATCGGGACGTCCGTACTCATTCACAATCACATAGGTGGGACTGCTGACCTGGTCTGAAGCGCCCCAACCGCGGGCAATACCCTGGATGAGGGTGGTCTTGCCGGCGCCCAGGTTGCCCTCCAGGCAGATCACCTCCCCTTTGCCCAGCAGCTTGCCCAGGTGAATCCCCAGCCGGCGGGTCTGCTCGGGGCTGTGGCTGAAAAATTCAAAATTGCGGTCATCAAGAATAGGCATAATTGAATTTATTATACTATCATATTAGGTGGTAGCTGGTAGCTGGTAGCTGGTAGCTGATAGATCGTAGCTGAAAGCTCAAAGCTCAAAGGTGAAAGGAAATAGCTCATAGCTGATAGGTCATAGCTAATAGGGTGGCCGTAGACTGGGGACGGGGCACAAAAAATCTTCTCATTGCGACAAGCTGAGCAGGGTCAAGCTGCTTCAGCGCAGTGCCAAGCGCCATGAGGCGCTGGCTGAAGTGCGGCAATCTCAGATTCTCCCTTCAAAAACCATGACACTATGAAAAAGACAATGATTCAATGTAGGGTGTGCAGGGATTTTCTGCGCACCAAACCGGTATGATGGGATCATAGAGACGGATGACGGGAGACCGGGGACGGCGCGTAAAATCATTCGCAGGGTGTTATATCGCCTCCAGCTCACCCTTGTGGATTCGTTCCAAAAGAAAACGAACCGAAACGAATAAAAGCAAGGGTCAGGGTTCATTGTGCTCTCATTCCTCGGAAAGGTCCACAAGTACGAGGTGAAGATGTTTGAAAAAGGCGTCGCTTTGCTCGATGAGCACTCTTGCGGATTCGTTTCATAAAAAAACGAACCGAAAACGAATAAAAGCAAGGGTCAGGGTTCATTGTGCTCCCTTTCATCGGAAAGTTCCTCGAGGACGAGGTGAAGATGTTTGAAGAGGGTGTCGCTTTGTACGCCTCCCAGCATGTGGTCGGTGCGCAGCAGACTACCTAGACGCAGCATGGCTTTGCTGATGACAGCCAGGTACTGGGCGGACTCCATGAGGGCCGTGCCCTGGCTGGCCTGGATCTGTTCCGCAAAGCGTCGGATGAGCACACGCAGCAGGGCAATCTCATCCCCGAGGACGACCCCCTTGGTGGCTTGGAGGCCTTTGCGTTCGGCAGGGGAGAAGTTTTTGGTGTAGAAGCCGTGCTTGAAAGCATTGGTGTTGCCGGGCTGGCCACCGCGATTTCTTTTTCCCGGCTCTTTGGCTGGGATAACAGCGTTTGGGCTTGCGGTCATGGTCAAGAGTCCTTTCAATGGTTGTGTGCGTTAAAACCGAACAGATGTTCTGACCCAGTGAAAGGATAGCATAAAGAGAGCGAGTTTTCAAGCCGGCAAAAGCGGCCAAAAGGTGGGCGTTTTTTGCCGAAAGCGGCACCCCCACCAAAAGAAGGGGGGGCAAAGAAGCAGGGCGGGAAAGATGTGGGGAGATGACCGGGGACGGGGGTAAATGAAATTAGTTCATCCCTTCCTCTTCGCTACAGGGACTTCGTCACTGCGTTCCTCGAGTTCAAAGCTGAAAGGAAAAAGCTCATCCCCTTGCTTTGCTACAGGTAAGCTCCACACTAGAAAGACGGGAGTTCCGCTATAGCTTCAGGACCGATGACCGAAGACGGGGCACAAAAAATCTTGTCATTGCGATGTAGCTTGCGAAGTGTGGCAATCTCGGATCTTGATTTCTTGAAACCCATCACGTCTTACTTTCCCGTATAATTAAAGTAAGTCCAATTATCAGGAGGTGAAATATGGCAAAAAGAAAATATGATTTGGTTCGTACGATGGTTGAAGAGCATGGCGGGAAAATGTGGTATGAACGAAAAGGACAACCCGCGGGTGGTGCATGGATGATCAGTTACCAGGGCTACGAAAAGGCATTTCCAACAGTGGGTCACTTATTCCCTGGGCTTGATGATTTACATGTTCCAAAGGTGCAATTCCCTAAATCGTGGGATGATTTCAAAAATGAATTGTTACCGGATGCTTGGGAAAAATTAGTTAATGCTTTGAAGCTGGGCTAAAACAGCCGTAGGGCGGGGTGGGATCCTCACCCTGCCAATTTTCGTCATTGAATCTACGCCTCACCTTAAGCTTACAAGGTCAGGTTTCCTATCCGATAAATGCGTTCGGATCTTCGACCTGATAAAAATGTTTTATCTTGTCATTGCGAACCCCCGCCAGGGGGTGTGGCAATCTCATATTCTCGCGCAAAAGTGATTTTATCTATTAAGAAATATCCCAATTATTGAAAATTCTTTAGTTCTTCCTACCCCCAATTCGTCTCAATATACTGATAGGTCTCTTGGGGGTCTAAAGAGCGAGTTGTTGTTCCTTGTCTGATATACAGCTCATTTTTCCCATCAGATTTCATAAATACAGGACTGTGTGATTTTTCAACTTCGATGACACAAATATCTTTTTCACTCACATTTTCTATTCTGATATCAATATATGCGCTCAAACCCAAACCAATATAATCACCTATCAAAGTGCTCAAAAGGTTCAAGAATTTATCACTCGAGTTTTCTGTTGTTGAATAATCGTTGTCCAAACCGAATATATGACCATTGTCTTCTACACCGACAATTAACATACCGCCTTCACTATTCAAGAATGCTGCAATGGTCTTTAGTACAGAATGCCTGAGGTTTTTATTGAGTTTATTTTCTCTCACATCCCATTGGAGCGAACTTTTGAACTCCAGAGAGATACTTTCACCAAGGGTGATTATTTCCTCGATCGATTTCTTCCGAACTTCTTCTTGTTCCATAATCAAACTATCAAGATATTCATTGATGCATTTAGCGATGGTTTCACGCCTTATCTCCAAAAACTTTTCGTAATTTTCAAGTTTCCAGAGTTCTTCATTCATGGGAATGAACTGTTTTGTTAGTGCTCCAGGGAAATTTTGCTCTATGTCTGGAAGATAATTATTTGGCGGATTATTGGAGATATTGATGTTTGTATCTGCCGTTAGAAAGGCTCGGTTGGCAATCTCGTTGACAATCTTCTTGTGAATATGATTTTCAGGGTCGTACCCATCTTCATACAAAAGTGAACTAGGGAAGATATGGTGGCTCTGCCATCCATAATATTTTCCGCCTGAGCCACCCAAAGGAATACCGTTGGCCCAATCCATGGCACCATTGGCTTTTGCCAGTATGTATGTCATCCGGTAAAGTGGGTGGGAAGTTGATCGACCTTCTAAATCCTTTGCATCTACCCGGATTCTGCCGCGCTGGTCCTTAATGGCATCAATTAATTCATCCCATGGTTGTGGATTTCTGACAACGATGGATAAGTCAAATTCTAATTTCTGATCGGTTTGGCTTGTATATCTTGACCAGATGTTGGCAAGATATAACCAGTGGATCGCATTATTAATTTGAGCTTTTGATTTGAATTTCCCGCCGTTGACCGACAGGAAAACAATAATTGGGATGAATATGTTATTGGTATTAACATCATCAGTTGAATGAATAAACGCACGGTTAGTCAATATCGAAATAAGGTAATCCAGTATCTTGTTTAATTTCGTCCAACCAGCCTTTAATTCCGCTTGTGACCTATCATGGATGATCTCAAAGAGTGCCCTATTTGTAACAACACCTGTCATTGCACGTGTCATGAAGGTCAGGTCAAAATCAAAATGCTTTTGTTCTAATTCTTTAATTTTCTCTTTTAGGACTCTTCTCGCATCAGGCCAATGGCCTGTCATATGGGTTAAAGCAAGATCAGCATCTGTTAGTTTTGTCCCTTGTCGGTTCACCAAATCAAAAATATCAATAGCTTCATTGATATTTGCGTCTGAAGGAATGCTTAATATGGGTAAATCAAAATTTTTGATATTCTTTAGATTTGTGACATTCTTCATGAACTGATCAGCTTTCTTAAAAGCTATTGCATCATCCTCATATAAATCTTTGGCGATCTTGAAAATCGGAATATCTATAGAATCATCAAAAATATCAGTAACTGAAATCCAAACAGGCTGATTTCTCATTGTGGTTGCTTGATAATACATTAATTCTTGCGTATCAATATTGAAATAAAGCCCTGTCGGATCGGTTTCAATATCTTTTTCAAGATAATAGGGTGGAATTGACCGGTTAATTAACATATAAAGTGTCGTCAATCTTTGTTGTCCATCAAGAATAACCTGCATCAACCCTAGTTTTTCTGGCAAATCATCAATATTTTTCAACGCCGGGGGTGTATTTGTTTTCCAAAAAAGCAAAGATCCAACCGGATATTCCCTGTATAAGGAACCAATTAGCTTCTTTGCTTGATCTTTATTCCATACATATTCCCGTTGAAATTCGGGCAGCACAATATCCGATTTGCGGATGCCATCAAGTAACTCACTGATTTTCATTCTTGGAAACCCCTTTCTAGCCTGGAAAATATATTATCAATCATACCATGGTGGGTATATGGAACTATTAATTTAACCAAAAATGGTGCGCAGACGATCCCTGCGCACCCTACGACTTTGCACTCCTCCATTTCCGACTAAAGGTCTATTTCCCAACACCTCTGCCCAAAGCCCACGGCGGGCAGGTTCTTAGATCACCCAGCGCAGCTCCTCATCACTCATGGCTCCGATATACTCCTGGTTCCGAGCTAATCCCTGACGCAAGCGGGGATAACCCGCGCAATCGGCGTAAAAATCGGCGCGAAGTGTGATAACGACAATGGTTCGCCCATCTTCCCAAGCTGCTCCTATTAGCAAATTATCGATAAACATTGAACGTTCTTCCTCAGATTTACAAAGGGCAAACAGCTCCTCGAATTGGTCGATGAACAACAAGAGAAATGGAGCCCCAGTTGTTTGCAATATCCGGTTGATATGAATTGATAGAGAACGCGGATCGCGTTTTAGGTCATCCATCATTGTCAGCGTGACATCGACGGAGCTCGCGTCCTGTGTCAGGCTCATCGCCAAGCTTTCAATCGGGTGTGCCGTGGGAGTAAAAACATAAATTAGCCAGTTGGAAGAATCCTTATTCCAGCGCAGGGCTGGTAGCAATCCGGCGCGTACAAGGGAGGATTTTCCGCAACCCGAGGAGCCGATGATAGCCAGGAATCGCTCGCTGCTGGCTTCATGTCCAACCGATAGAGAAAGCACCCTGTCAGTCAGCTTGGCAATCAATGCTTCACGCCCCATAAAGAGGTCGGCATCTGATTCATCAAAATAGCTCAAGCCCTTATTCGGGCAGAGCTCCATAACCGGGGCGTCCTCGCACTTGACGTTGGCCGCCAGGTCTAGCAAGTGTTTAATAACTTGGGGCTGTTTATTAATTCCGAGTGCGGGCACAAAGCGTTCTTCAATTGTCCGCAGGTCAGGCAGGCGCAGGTTTTGCTCCAACCGGCTGATTTGTGCATCGCTGTAGCCGACATGATAGGACAACGCAAGCTGAGTTAACCCGGCGCGCCGTCTGAGATAGCGCAGCAGATCGCCGAAGGTGGTGAATTTTTCTGCTGTTTGAATCGAAATGGCAGCAGTCATGATCACCTAATTTCTGGAAACATCCATTCTGTTTCTTAATAATAGCTTAGCATAAAATTATCGTTTTGGGGAATTTTGGCAAGAATTGGTAAGGTGGGTAAGCTAGAAAATGTTATAGTGGTACTAACAAAGGCACTCGCTTTAAGGGCCGTCCATATACAACCTTGGAAAGGAAGGAAGAAATGAAAAAGAAAACCACCATCTTAATAGCTGTCGGCTTGGCAGTTATTCTGCTTTCCAGTCTGTACTTCGTAGGGACCGCTACAGCCGCGAAAGGAGGCACCGACCTCCCATTTAAAGCAACCCTCACTGGGACAGCACGTTGGGAATATCCCGGCTCGACACCAGCAAACTGTACGGCAGTCACAACGATTACTGAGGCTACCGGTCAGGCAACCCACATGGGTAAAATTGAGGCAGTTTGGTACCACTGCCCGGCCGAACCCGACATTGTAATAGACGGGAAATTGAAGCTCATTGGTGCCAACGGCGATGAGTTGTATGGCACATATGACTACGATCCTTTGAGTGAGAGCAACGAATTGACGATCACTCTTAATGGAGGCACGGGCAAATTCGCCGACGCATCCGGAACGGTCATCGCCACTTACGATGTTGTTCCCCAATTTATCCCCGGATGCAACCCGGATCCGGACCCCTTCCTTTGCATGGATTTCTCCATTCCCTGGCCGTGGTCTGCAACTTTAACGGGCACAATCAGCTACTGAAAACCCTGTGAAGGAATTAGCGTCGCATGTTCACATAGTACAGAAATGTTCCATACCGGCAAGTAAATGTCGCCAGGAGATCCTGATTTGATAAAAAACATGGTTCCCATTTTTATAACAGAAGAACGGATAGTATTTATCCGCTCTTCTGTCGATAACAAAAACGATTTGTGGCCAGTTATATGAAAAATGCGTTTGTGAATGGGAGAGTGTCTTCATCAGGGAGCGCGACGTCCCGGACCACTTAATCAAAAACCACGACAAAACGGCAGGTTTTCATCATGGAAGCAGGGTAACAAAAACAATCACATTCAGTGATTGTTTTTGTTAGTAGTAAGGAGTTAGGTATGATGGGTCAGCGACCCACCTGTGATCGCGCCGCCTGTAATCGTGAAGCAAGGTAAGGCGATTTGCCTGTAACTCTGTCATCGTGAAGCGTAGCAGAGCGAAGCAATCTAAGGATTAAAGATGAGACTGCTTCGCCCCATTGGGACTCCAGTGACATCAATTTTCTCCCTCCACAATTTTGATCTCATCCTCGGGAAGGCCGTAGAATTCGTAGACCAAACGGCCGCTTTGGGAATCAGGGATTTTTTGTCATTGCGTGGCACGAAGCAATCTTTCTTTTTTATGCAGCCTTTATAAATCATCAAACAAATCCTTCCATTGCGGATTGATTCCATTGATAAGATCCTTCTTACTTTGCCGGGAGCCGCCTTTGATCTGCTTTTCCCGATCAATAGCTGCGTTGATGTCATCGCCACATTCATAGTAAACCAGCTTGGTGATTTTATACTTCAATGTGAATTCCCCGCCATGACCGGTTCTATGTTCAATAACCCTTCTATGTAAGTTGTTAGTCACCCCAGTATAGAGAACAGAATTATTTTTGTTGGTCATGATGTAAACGCAGTATTGATTGTTGCTCATTTTTCTTTATCGTATTGATTTTTACCTATAGTTTATCAGAACAGAAAAGCAATCAAACAATATAAAAGATGAGACTGCTTCGCAAGCTCGCAGTGACAAAAGGGGCTGTTTTACACTAGGGGGTTCGCAGTGACATCAGTTTTCTCCCTCCACAATTTTGATCTCTTCCTCGGTGAGGCTGTAGAGCTCGTAGACCAGGCGGTCAATTTGGCTGTCGATGGTTTGTCATTGTGAGAGAAGTCCAGCGGAGCGAAGCAATCTAATGTTAAAAGATGAGACTGCTTCGCCCCATAGGGGCTCCAGTGACAAAAAAACTGTTTCGCCCCCATGGGGCTCCAGTGACATTAGTTTTCTCCCTCCACAATTTTGATCTCTTCCTCGGTGAGGCCGTAGAGGTCGTATACTAGGCGGTCGATTTGGGCGTCCGTAGCGGCGATTTCACGCTTGAGCTGCTCCTGCTCGAAAGGAGTTTGTGGTGTACGTTTATGAAGTTCAAGCATATGATCAACAAGAGGTATCATGCGATTGTGCAATTCAGCATCAACTTTTTTTGTTGTGTCTAAAAGTCTAATTGGTATAGAGAGAATCGGCCCTTTGTCAATTTGCAATGCATTACCTTGTTTTTTACCCTTTTTACTTAGCCAATAGAAAATTGTTTTGGAATTTAATATTCCCAATAAAAATTTTAAGTTCACAACATTTGTTTTAATGATATAGAAAGTTTGTGATACATAACAAGGGAATTCAACAAAGGAAAACTTTGGTTTATCGGTCTTTCTTATTGATATAATTTTTTCTCCAATAAAAAAATGTTCGTTACGAGATCTGTGCAATCCATAAGGCTTATTATCAGAAGTAATGACAGACGAAAATTTGTTTAAGTGCTCTTTAATATTAGGGAAATCATTAATTTGCTTGCACACATTTTTATCTGAGTAAATTATCCAAACATCATTTAAGGGATTAGCATAATACCTGTCGAGTTGTTTTGATGTGTAAAATGGTTTGATTATTTTATTTTCTGAATTTGATAGATTTAAACTTCTTAATTCTTCATGTGAAAGTATAAAAATTCCGTCCCCAATATTAATTTCTTTGTCTTTGATTTTTCGTATATGACTTTTGAGAACCGATTCTTGGGGTAGCACAATGCCTTGTGCCACTTCTGTTTTCTTGAGTTTGTAATACATTGGATTATTTATCTTCTCAAGTATTTTCTCATCTTCGATTGGGTTAAATGTAAATATACTTCCATCTGTCTTGATGTTCTTTTGATCTACATAAAATGATGAGAATATCGGTTCAGCCACGTTGTTTCTAAGATAATTTACTATTTTATTTATTGGAACATTTGGATTATTTATTTTTCTGTATAGAATTTTATTTCCAATAATTCTTTTAGTCTTTTGTAAAACATAAATCATTGTTTGAATTCCAACTGATTCAAAAACTTGAAAATCTACAAAATCTAAAAACTCGATTATTCTCGCTTCAGATGTAATTTTTTTTCTAAGAAGACTTGCTCCACTGTTTGTAATCCAATTGTTTGTCGCAATAAAACTATGATATCCACCTATTTTTAACAGGTCTATTGAAAGGCATGCAAATATATACCAAATGTCCATCTTACCCTGATAATATCTTTCAAGTTTTGTATTCCTTAAATCGTGAAAAGGTTCTGTATTTGTATATTCTTTTATATACGGCGGATTTCCTATAACTGCATCAAACCCACCCCTTTTTAACACTTCCGGGAAGGCCTTCTCCCAGTCAAAGGGGTTGACTCGGGCAACCTCTTCTTCGCTCGGTAAGAGCTGCCCCTCAAAATAATCCCAACCGATCAAGGAATTGCCGCACTTGATGTTGTCGTTCAGGTCAGGCAGGGCGCGCTCGAAGCCCAGGGTGAGCTGCCCGGTCTCCTCCTCCAGCACCTTGAGGAGCAGGCTGAGCTTGGTCACCTCCACGGCTTGCTGGTCGATATCCACGCCGTGGATGTTATTGACCAGGATGCGCTTCTTCTCATCGGTGGTCAGCCGCCAATCCCCATCGGCGGTCTGGACGAGGGCGGGGTCTCTGCCCCTGGCCCATTTTTCGGGGTCATTGGCAAGGTAGTAATCCTCGTGCCAGTCCATCAGGTATTGGAAAGCCCCCAGCAGGAAGGAACCGGACCCGCAGGCGGGGTCCAGGATCTTAAGCTCAGCAGCCTGCTTGGGGGTTTTACCCTCCAGCAGCTTACCGACGGTGTTCTCAACGATGTAATCCACAATGTAGCGGGGGGTGTAATACACGCCGCCGGCTTTGCGCACCTCGGGCTTTTCCTCGATCTTGGCACGGTGCCCGGGGGTCAGGCGGATGACCTTGCCCAGGAACTGCTCATAGACCTGCCCGAGGATTTCCACCGGGATCTCCTTGAAAACATAGGGGCAGGGGTAATACAGGCTCTGGATGATTTCCTTGAGGACTTTGTCATCGATGGCCAGGGAAGGGGTGAATTGGTCCACGTAGGTCTCGGCGCCGGCTTCGGCTTTGAAGTGAAACAGCCCGGAGTTGTATTTCTGGTCGGCTTTCATATACAGCGCCACCAGTGACTGGTAGATTTCTTTGCCTTTGCCCAGTTCATACAGTTGATTTTGGGGTTCGATGCCCCGATCCTCACTGATGCGCAAGAAAATGATGCGGTCAATGGTCTTCTGCACGGCGAAGTTGAGCTGGCGCTCGTTGGCCACCTGCGGGTTGCGCAGGGCGATATTGCGGGCTAAGAGGGTGCGCCAGTTTTCAATTTCCTGCAGGAAGGCGTCATCGACCTTGATGGTGCCCTTCTTGGCGGTGTTGTCCTCGGCGTATTTGTCAAAGGCACCCTTGCGGATGGCATCCGGTGAGAAGATGCCGGCGATCTCATCCCAGCGGTCGATGTATTCGTCGTAGGTGACGTACATCACCCGCCCCGTCGCCGGGCTGTCAGATTGATTGGGCCGGCTGCGGCAGTCATAGACCGCGAATTCCTCGAAATCGGTCAGGATGGAGAGGGGTAAGCCGGTGTTCCAGGCGTAGATTTTTAGCTGGTAGGCGAATTCTTTGGTGTTGTGGATGTCTTCGGAGGGTTTTTTGGCTTCAACGAAGAACTTGCGGACGCCGCCCAGGCGGAAGGCATAATCGGGGGCTTTGGCGTTGGGGCTGCCCTTGATGTGGATGGAGTCCTCGTGGATCACCTCGCGATATTGGACGGCATAGTCTTTCTTGTTGGCAACGTCCCAACCCAGGGCTTCGAAGAAGGGGTTGAGGAACTCCTGGCGCAGTTGGGCTTCGTTGTAGGTGGGGGAATGGTAGGCATCCTGGTGTTCTTTAAAGCGTTGCACAAGTTGACGGACAATATCGGGGGCGGGCATGGCTTTCCTCCTGTGGTGGCATGCGGTTTTAGGTTATTGTAGCATAGAACGCTGATGTATTGGTTTTTAGTGTGTAAGGTGTTCAGCTCAGGTGTGTAGAGCTTTTTGTCATCACGAGGCGCTGCGAAGGAGCGATATGGTAGGTGATCTCAGATGTAGAGAATCAATTATTTCACTCCAATGTAGCAGTGCGTGGAGAGCGTTGTTGGTTATTGTGTTTCTGAGATTGCCACACTTAAGCCAGCGCCTCATGGCGCTTGGCACTCCCACTTGACGGGGACTTTGTACGCTGAAGCCGCCTGAAGCTGCTCAGCTTGTCGCAATGACAAGAAAATATTGTCATCACGAGGAGCTGCAAAGCAGCGACGTGGTGATCTCAGAAGTGGAGAATCAATTATTTCACTCCAATGTAGCAGTGCGTGGAGAACGTTGTTGGTTATTGTGTTTCTGAGATTGCCACACTGCGTTCGCAATGACAGGAAAGGATTGTCATCACGAGGCGCTGCGCAGCAGCGACGTGGTGATCTCAGAGGTGGAGGTCCTCAAAAAGATCCCGCCAGTCGGGATTTATTTCGTTGATGAGATCAATTTTCTTTTGTCTTGTCCCTGCTTTGATTTGCTTTTCGTAGGTTATCGCATTGTAAATGTCATAGAAAAGTTCATAGTAAACCAGTTTGTTTAGTTTGTATTTCGCGCTGAATTTTCCACCCTTACCTGCTTTATGATTGCTCACACGTTGATAGAGATTGTTTGTTACACCTGTGTATAGCACAGTATTGTGCTGATTGGTCAGGATGTAGACGTAGTATTCATGTGGATCAGACATGGTAAATATGATACATCAAAATGAGGTGAGGTTGGAGAAGGTTGTTGGTTTTTGTGAGTCTGAGATTGCCACAACCCCTTACGGGGTCTCCATTAGACTTAATTATGCTAATATGAAAATAGTCGAACAAGGGCTGAATAAGTCTATGTGTCTCGAAGGTGAGTATACCTAAATTGCGATGAAGACCCAGCCCTTGTGTGGATCAAAACTAGATAGTAATGACGTCGTCCAGACTGATAATGGAGAAAGTTCAATCCACATTGTTCGACTACCCTCATTTTACACCTTTATCATCAGGAGGAAGAAATGAATAGACCAGCATTGTTTGTAGGTATTGATGTGGGATCAGAAACCTTCACAGCAGCGATCGGGAAATTTGAAGAAGAGAGAGGGTGGCAGATCGTAGCCAAACCGACAAGTTTTGAAAACGATTATGATGTGTTCAGCCAGTTTATATATTGGCTAAATAATAATCAGGCCTTGACCAAAGACTGTGTTATCTGTATGGAATCAACTGGTGTCTATGGTGAAGCCCTGGCTTATTTCTTGGTCAGTAATGGTTACACGTTGGTGATTGAAGCCCCTTTGAAAGTGAAGCGAGCCTTTGATCCGGAAGGGCATAAGAGTGACCCTGTCGACAGTTGTCAAATAGCTGAGTATGCCTACCGCTTCTTCGACCAGCTAAGGTATTGGCGACCGAAAGATGTGGTCATAGAGCAACTCAAGACCCTTCTAACAGTGCGAGAACAGCTTGTGGAGCAAAGGACAGCACATAAGAATGCCAATCAAGCCATAAAACGTAAGGTAGTCAGAACTCCGCTAGCAGAAGCTGTTCATGACAAGGCAATCAAAGAACTCACTGGGCACATCAAGGCAATTGAAAAGGAGATCAATCGCTTGATTGATGATGATCCATCCTCCCGAGAACTGCAGCGGTTGATTGAATCTGTCCCAGGTATTGGCTCAACTCTTGCCACGTTTCTGGTGGTGACAATGCATTCAGCACCAGAACCTTATAACCCTAAGGCTTTGGCTGCGTATATTGGCATCTGTCCTTATGAGAATAGCAGTGGTACTTCAAGGAACAAAAGACCGACCTCACGACATTATGGACCTTCACCTATCCGTCGGTTGTTACATTTGGCGGCCATGTCCGTTAGACAGCATTCCCCGGTATTCGAACATTATTTTCTTAGGAAATTAGCAGAAGGGAAACAAAAACAATTGATCCTGAACAATATTGCTAATAAGCTCTTGAAGATAGTTTGTGCCATCGCTCGAACCAGGACTCCATATATCCCTGGTTATCGTTCGATTAATCCAAAGATGTTTAAGATAAAACAACCCTTGACAGTGTCATAGTAATCGCAATGACAAGAAATGATGAGATTGCCGCAGCCTCTGGCGAGGCTTCGTAATGACAGGAAATGATTGTCATCACGAGGAGCTGCAAAGCAGCGACGTGGTGATCTCAGAAGTGGAGGTCCTCAAAAAGATCCCGCCAGTCGGGATTTATTTCGTTTATTAGATCAATTTTCTTTTGTCTTGTCCCTGCTTTGATTTGCTTTTCGTAGGTTATCGCATCGTAAATATCATCAAAAAGTTCGTAGTAAACCAGCTTGTTTAGTTGATATTTCGCGCTGAACTTTCCACCCTTACCGGCTTTATGATTGCTCACACGTTGATAGATGTTATTGGTTACACCTGTGTATAGCACATTATTGTGCTGATTGGTCAGGATGTAGACGTAGTATTCAAGTGGGTCAGACATGGTAAATATGATACATCAAAATGATGTGAGGTTGGATAAATTTGTTCGTTATTGTAATTCTGAGATTGCCACAGCCCCTAACGGGGCTTCGCAATGACAGGAAAGGTTGAGATTGCCACACTGAATTTGGAATGAAAGATTGATTTCGTAGGTCACATATGGCGAAGCCTACGTGACATATTAATCATTGTCACGTTACAAACGTGACCTACGCGGCGTATCGGGGGTTGGCAATGACAAGAAATTTTGTCAGGTCGAATATCCGAACGCATTTATTGGATAGGAAATTTGACCTACCCCCGTCGTCAGTCCCCGGTCTTCCGTCCCATGTCTCGAAGATTACAACATCATGGTTTGGTGCGCTCAACCCTCACGTCGTGCCTCCTCAGGGCAGGATCGGAGCGGCACCCTACAGGCTTTTGGTGCGCAGGAAACCACTGCAGCACCCTACATTCCCCTTTCAGCTTTGAGCTTTCAGCTTTCAGCTGCCTTTACTATCTTTTTCATTCTATTCTTGAGTTGACGGCGCTCGAGCATCACCCTTCTACCGCAGGTGAGGCATTCCAGGCCGATATCCGCGCCTAAACGCACCACCCGCCATTCATAGCCCCCGCAGGGGTGGGGTTTGCGCATTCGAATAATATCCCCTAGTTGCAATTCGGTTAACACGCCCCCATTATACCCCTGGTCGGACTTGAAAAATGAAACCCTGGCATCCTTGTGTTTATCATTCATACCTAACCCTAAATCCCTTCCCTGAAGGGAATGGACTTTAAACGCCCCTTTCTTCTGGGAGGGGGTGGGTTAGGATTGCTCGAGGAGTTCTTTGAGCCGGGTGTGGTCTTTGTAGTGGCCGCGGTATTCGGGGGGGAGCAGGGCAGCGATGCGGCACATGATCTCGTCGGTGCTGCGGGTCAGCCAGGCCTGGCGATCGCCAAAGTCGACCTCGGGCAGGTGGTAGGGCTCCCCAATGGTGACGGTGACGGTCGGTCGGTGCAGTTTCATCCAACCCTGGTAGATTTTGTCCGACCCCAAAATGGCTAGCGGTACCAGGGGCACTCCCGCGCGGTCAGCCATCAAGGCTGCGCCGGGTTTGCCCGGCAGCAAGCCCTTGGCCTCATGGCTGCGGGTGCCTTCCGGGGCGATGCCCATGATGGCGCCCTCACGCAGCAGGACCAGGGCATCGCGAATGGCTCCAAAATCAGTCGTTGAGCGGTCCATCCACACCATTTTGCCGGCTTTCTGCAAAATCCACTTGATGATGGGCTTTTCGAGGTAGCTCTTGGCGATGATCCCCACCAGGTCGGTGCGGTCAGTGATCGCCAGCAGGAGTGGGGTATCCAGGCGGCTGAGGTGGTTGGTGGTGATCAGCGCGCCGCCGGTTTTGGGCAGGTTTTCGGGGTGGATGACCTGGAAATTGGTCAGGGTTCTGACAAGGAATTGGATCGGTTTGAGGAGGGGGTATTGGCTCATGGTTTGTGAGAGCTACTGCTCCTCCGGTGGTGTCAGGCTGAGGGATGGGGGTTGTGCCGCTTGCAGACGGCGCAGTCTGCGATTGATGAACAGCATCGCGCCCGCTGAAAAGATGAGCAGGATCAGGGTGGGTAAGTAGGAGAGCAGGGTTTGGGCCGGGGTCAGTTCTTCGCCAAGCCTCACCAGGGGCACAATGCCGGAGATCAGCGAGAGGGCGTTCCACAAGCCGTGCAGGGTGATTGCGCCCAGGGTTGCCAGGACCAGGGTGAACCATTTGCCCCGCCGCCACATTTTCGCCAGCCCCCATCCGGCCAAGCCAGACGCCAGCATATGCAGCACGCCGGTGCCAGCCCGGCCAACCGCCAAAAACAGCCAATCTTCAGCCCCAGCGGCGGTGGTGAAGAACAGCACGTTTTCGATCAGGGCAAAGCCAGCTCCACATACCAGGCCGCCCACAAAGCCCTCTTGCTCGGTGATGCGCTTTCCAGCCAAAGCCCACAAGGCCAGGGGTTTGAGGACCTCTTCGATGACGGGCATCACCACGGCAAAGACTGCCAGCCCCCAATAGATGACGGCTGGCTGCAGGAGCAGCGGTTCCAGCATCCCCAGCAATACTTCCGGGTCGTCCACGCCCGACCTCATTTGATCGATCAGATTTTGGAGGGTCTGGGTGATTTGCGGGTCAGCGGCAGCCTGGGAGGACCACCACAGCCCAGCGATCCCCAGCAGGGTCATCGCGGCGAAGAGCTCTAACACCATAATCAGGCCGGGGGTCACCGTCAGGCTAAAACCAAACAGGCGCCATTTGCGAATGGCGGAGCCCCCTTCTATTTTCCATTGGGCCAGGTTGAAGATCCATAAAATCGGAAGACCAGCCACCAGCAGGTTGATCGGCCCTAATAAAAAGCGCGCCAGCGCGGGGGATCCCGCTACCTGCCAACCCGCCAAGGTGACGATGGGCCACAGCAGGATCGACCACAGGATGATCTTGCGGTGCGCCGGGAGCTGCGTCGTCAGCCAGGTTGGCAGGGGTTTGCCTTGATATTGGCGCAGGCTGATCAGGAACACCGGCAGCAAAATCAGGGCGGAGAGGATCGAGGACCAAACCAGCATCCCTATCGGAATCGATTGCGCCTCAGGGACCGCCAGGAATCCGGTGAGGGTTGATCCAAGAAAGGCTAATAGAAATGCTTGGATCGTAAACACCAGGATTCCCAGGGCGCTGAGGACGAGGGACAGGGTTATTTGCCAGGATCTTTTTTCTGGTTGTGGGTCCATGATCAAGGTTGACCTTTACAGGTTAGTTTTCGATGATTTCAACCCCGTTGATGATGGTTGCACCGTCGAAGTCGGTGGCGGTGTTGGGGTCGCGCAGGGCAATCTCATCAAGGACGGCCATGCTGTCTTCTGCCACCTTGCCAAAGATGGTATAGCCGCCGTTCAAATCGGGGGTGGGTCCCAGGGTGATAAAGAATTGGCTGCCGTTCCGATCAGCGCCGGAGTTGGCCATCCCCAGGATGCCAGCCTCGTTATAGACCAGCTCATTATCGGTCTCGTTGACGAAGGAATAGCCGGGGCCTACCACGCCTAATCCGGAGGGATCGCCGGCTTGGGCGACGAAATCCTCCATCACACGGTGGAAGTAGACATCGTCATACCAGCCCTCTTGGGCGAGGAACACAAAGTTATTGACCGCCAGGGGGGCGGCGTCGGCGTAGAGTTCCACTTCGATCTCACCGGCGCTCGTGTCGAGCATCGCGCTGTAGGATTTTTCTGGTTCGATCACCCAGGGTGGGCATTCTTCATAACCGTCAAATTGATAGATGCCAACCAGGCCGAAGATGTTGGGGTTGCCGTTGCGGTAGATGCGGTCATTGACCACCACGAAGGGGGTGTAATTGAAGCCCGCTGACAGACGTTCTTCAGTGATGGCTTCCAGTTCAGCCCGTTTATCTTCATCGAACATATCCGCCTCAAATTGGTCCACATCGAGTTCCAGTTCCTCGGCTTTGCCGATGACCCAGTCTGCAAATTCGTCCTCGGTCATCGCATTCCATTCGGATTGCAGGGTGTAGAGCACGTCGTGCATCTCCCAGAACTTACTCTGGACGCCGGCGGCTTCTGCAGCCATGGACGAGATATAGGCTTTGTCATGGATGGAGGGCAGGGGCAGATGGCGGAAGACGACCCGGATGGAGGGGAAGTCCTCGATGAGGGCTTTCACGCTGAGGGAAAAACCTGGGCAGGCGGGGCATTGAAAGTCTTCATACTCGACGATGGTGATGGGGGCGTTCGGATCACCATAGATCCAGTCATCATCGGTGACGGGTTCGGCTTGATCGACTACGGCCTGGTATCGATCGATTTCGGCGTCGGTTTCGTATTCAAAGACGGTGGTGCAGGGCATGCGTTCGCCTTCAAAGGGGTCCGTTTCGACGACCGGTTCCGTGGGTTCTTCGGTAATGACGTCGGTGGGGTCGGGTTCCTGGGTTGGGGTGGGTTCAGCCGTTTTTGGCGAACAGGCGGCAATCAGGAAGGTCCCAATCAAAATGGTTAACAGTAATTTTTTAGACATTAAAACACCTTTCTTATCCTTTAATAATCGTTCATCCCACATCATCGATCGCGGGTGGATTTTCTTTTTGTTGTTGCTCGAGCCGGTTGATGATGGCTGCGCGCATGGCTAGTTGTACCTCATTTTTCGATCCTGTTGCATCAATGATGATCCAACGTTCCGGTTCTGCCTCTGCAAGGGCGAGGTAACCCTGGCGAACGCGTTCGTGGAAGGCCTGGTCATAGGCGTCCAGCCGGTTCCACTCCACGCTGTTGTCCCGTTTGCGTTCAAAGCCCATCTTGACGGGCAGGTCCAGCAGCAAGGTTAGGTCGGGTTTCAGTCCACCGGTGGAGAAATTTAGCAGGGATCGCAGGGTCTCCAGGTCGGTCTTATGGCCGTAACCCTGGTACGCCAGGGTGGAGTCGCTAAAACGATCACACAACACCAGTTTGCCCTCAGTTAAGGCTGGGCGGATGAGGCTTTCCACATGCTGCGCACGCGCCGCTAAAAATAAGAGTATTTCTGTGCGGGGTACGATGGCGACGTTCTTTAAACTCATCAAGACATCCCGAATTTGGTCACCGACGGCTGTGCCGCCGGGTTCACGGGTCACCAGGACCTCGTAACCGGCGTCGCGCAAATAGTGCGCCAACGCTGGGAGTTGGGAGGTCTTTCCGCTGCCTTCTGGTCCTTCAAATGTAATAAACATGGTCAATCCCGGAATATTCTAACGTGACGTTGGGGTTCTTTGCCATAGGAATGGGACACCAGGTCCGCCTGGCGCGCCATTTCGTGTTGCAGTCGGCGGATTGTGGCGGATGCCGGGTCCAGGTCAACCCAACGTTCGCCGTTGAGCACCGCCTGGATGGCCGCCTGGGTTTGGTCGACGACGGCGTGTTCTTCTGGTTTAGGCTGCGAGGGGACACTGGACAGGTTGAACAAGTCCACCAGGAATTGTTCCATTTGTTGGCTGGTGTTCGACCGCAGTACAAAGATGGGCAAGCCGCGCTCTTCCGCTTCCTTGACGGGTTGTTGGCGTTCACGATAATACCGCCGCAGAGTCAAAAGCGCATCCGCTTCGTTTAAGTTGCGGGCAATTTTTGCAGGGACCTGGAGTTGTTTGGCGGCTTGCAGCAAGCGATTGCGCGCTACCCCATAGGGATAAATATCCACTGGTTTGAGGGATTGGCGTTCTTGCTGCACCATTGCCATGGATTCTTCCAGGGTTTCCATGCGGCTTGAGTCTGTTTTTTGACGCTGACTGCCGCTTGAACGGCTGAAGGGTGCGGTGTCGCGTTGACTATTGCGATGTATGGCTTGGGTGGCTGTGCTCAGCGCAGGGGCGGAAGGTTTTTGCGTGTGAATTTTGTTTTCATCATCGCGGTAGCGGATTTCCGGCGGCAAGGGATAGCCGCGTAAGAGGGCATCGACAGCAGCGGAAACATCGCTTTGCACCGCAATGCGATTACGTTCCTGAATTTCGACCAGCACATCAAAGGTAGCGGGTGCCCGGCGTTCGAGGACCGTCTTCTGGGTGCCGCGGCGGCGCGCCTCTTCGTCAGAAAGGGTCACCGATTCAATGCCACCGACCAGGTCGGAAAGGGTTGGGTTGAGCAGCAGGTTCTCCAGGGTGTTGCCGTGGGCAGTGCCAATCAACTGGACGCCGCGCTCAGCGATGGTGCGGGCGGCCTGTGCTTCCAGCTCGCGGCCGATCTCGTCGATGACGATCACCTCAGGGTTGTGATTTTCCACTGCTTCGATCATCACCTCGTGCTGCAGGGAGGGCTTGGCCACCTGCATGCGGCGTGCCGCGCCGATGGCGGGATGGGGTACATCACCGTCACCGCCGATCTCGTTGCTGGTGTCGACGATGATCACCCGGGCGCTCTCCGCCAGGATGCGGGCCGCTTCGCGCAAGATGGTGGTTTTACCCACACCCGGTCGACCCAAGATCAGGATGCTCGAACCGGACTCAATCAGGTCTTGAATGATGTCGCTGGTGCCATACACCGCCCGGCCAATTCTCAAGGTGAGGCCGATCACTTCCCCATGGCGGTTGCGGATGGCGGAAATGCGGTGCAGGGTGCGTTCAATGCCGGCGCGGTTGTCGGCGTCAAAATCGCTGATTGCCTGGGTGATGGCGTGCAGGTCCTCATAGGTGACCTCCTGGTCACTGAGGGTCGCCTCACGTTGGACAAAGCGCGCTTTTGGCAGACGCCCGAGGTCCATCACCACTTCCAATAGATTGTCACTATCGTCCAGCTCACGCAAGGTGTCAGCGATATGCGGCGGTAAAATGTCCAGCAGCAAATCTAAATCATCAGTTATTTTTTGGTGTTTTAACATAAATCTTTTCAATTTCTTTTTTTATATTTTTTTACGATCTTCTTTTAAAATCCTAAGCCTCAATTTTAGCGGATGATTGTTAACATCACCTTTGAAATAGCACTTTTTGGTTATAAGTTCACCCATTGCGGTGGTTTTTAACCGATGAAAGGGTAATCGTGGGTTCCGGTTGGCCATTTTCTACCGGTGAATAGGCATAATTGGCATACACCCGCTGCCGCAGGGCAAGGTAGCGGACCATCACAGCTTGTTCAGGGCTGGATTCAATGGCGATATCCTCCAAAACGCTCTCAACCCAGGGTTGATAGGAACGCGAAGCAATAAAAATGGGCTTTTTATTCACTTTGGGTATGTCCAAAATCAACTGCTTCAATAAATCACCCATGGGCTCATTAATCTGAGGATGGATGACGGGCAGTACCCACACACCAACGGGACCGTAGCTTAAATCGGCATAGGCTTGCATGGTGCCTTTGGCATCGTAATACACCAATCCCTCGGTTTCCCTTCTGGAAATGGGCTCAACCGCCTGGATCAGCGGCGGCACCAGGGTTTGATACAAACCCCGCATGGCGTTGATGTCCTCTTTGCGCCAGGTCCGCCAGCCTTGGGGTAAAACTGGGTCCTGATCAGCGGGTGGGTCACATTTAAAGACGCGCTGCTTGGCGAGGACGGAAAAGCCCGCCTGACGGAAATGGGGGAATAAATCTGAGGTGGTGTCTAAATTAGCGACCACTTGCTTAGCACCCCAATGCCCTGCTTGCTTGATCAGCCCTTCTAATAAGATCACAAAATCACGGGCATTGGCGTTATCGCACTGCAATAGATAAATCAGGTGGGCACTCGTCATCGTCTGTGAGCGGTAGATTTGCCCAACCAGTTTCTCTTGCGACTCTTCTGGCTCATAAACGCCGGTAAAAATCTGGTCGTTCGGATGGAGGGAAGCGAATAATTGTGTCAAAGAAAGGGGCGCGCCGCGGGTCACCGTTTGGGCAGCATCCAGGCTGATTAAATCACAACGGTGACGATAAATATACGGCCAATCGTACCAAAGAATTTGACGGATCTCTATGATTCTGCTATCTCCAAAAAATATTGATGGAAACGGGTGTCTTCCGTTAGCTCGGGGTGAAAGGATGTCGCCAGCCATTTACCCTGCTGAGCGGCCACAATGCGCCCCTCTGGCAATTTGAGAAGGACACGGGCATCACCGCTTACGGCGGAGATGAGGGGGGCGCGAATGAAGACCGCATGATAAGGAACATCCCAGCCATTTTCTAAGAACGGCGCCGTTAAATCCATTTCAAAGCTGTTGACCTGCCGGCCAAAGGCGTTGCGCTCAACGGTAATGTCCATCAAACCTAACAAGGGTTGCTCCCGTTGGGCATCCTTTGAGAGGAAGATGGCACCCGCACAGGTGCCCCAGATGGCATGCGCCTGACCAAATTCCCGCAAGGGGGTGATTAACTGGTAAGTATCGGCTAATTTGCCGATGGTGGTGGACTCACCGCCCGGGATGATCAGGCCGTGTAAATCGGCCAAATCTTCTGGCAGCCGCACCAACCGTGTGGTCACACCTAGGCTTTGCAGGATGTTGGCATGTTCGATAAAGTCGCCCTGCAAGGCCAGAACGCCGATGTTCAGGTCTTTCAATTGTTTAACCTTACCAACCCCGGGTTGCCAGCAATTCAGCTTCCGCTAAATCGGATACCTGGCGGCCGACCATCGGTTCGCCCAGGTTGCGGCTGACCTCTGCTAAGATGGCGGGGTCGTTGTAATGGGTAACAGCCTTCACAATGGCGTTGCCGCGTTTGGCGGGGTCACCTGATTTGAAAATACCTGAGCCGACAAAGACGCCGTCGACGCCCAATTGCATCATCAACGCGGCGTCCGCTGGGGTGGCAATGCCACCTGCAGCAAAGTTGACGACAGGTAAACGGCCTAATTCTCGAGTTTCTTTGACAAGATCATAGGGAGCGCCAATTTCCTTGGCATAGCTCATCAGCTCTTCTTCGGGCATACTTTGCAAGCGACGGATTTCGCCCAGCACCGACCGAGCATGGCGGACCGCTTCAATAACGTCACCGGTCCCAGCCTCGCCTTTGGTGCGGATCATAGCAGCGCCTTCGCCAATGCGGCGGAGAGCTTCGCCTAAATTACGGCAGCCGCACACAAAGGGGACTTTGAAGGGATGCTTGTTGATGTGGTGGGCTTCGTCGGCGGGGGTCAGCACTTCTGATTCATCGATGTAATCCACACCCAATGATTCGAGGATTTGCGCTTCCACAAAATGACCAATGCGGCATTTTGCCATCACGGGAATTGAAACCGCATCCATAATTTGTAAGATTAATTCAGGATCGCTCATCCTTGCGACGCCCCCATCTGCACGAATATCCGCAGGCACTCGTTCCAGTGCCATCACGGCTACAGCGCCAGCGTCTTCAGCAATTTTTGCATGCTCGGCTGTGACCACATCCATGATCACGCCGCCTTTTAACATCTGGGCTAAGCCCTTCTTAACTTTAAATGTTGCGACCTGTTGTTCCATAACACCTCCAAGATGGTTTTTCACTGGGATTCTACCACGCAGAGGAGGGATTAACAATAATGCGGGCGTTTACTGATCGATGTATCTGGAATCTTCCAGGCGCTGTTCCAGGGTTTTTTCTGGTGGAATTGTGGCTTCATCCGGTGGTGTGGGGCTTTCTTCAAGCAGGTCTTCTGACATCCGTAATGCAGCGGGTGATGCCCGGGTGGTCATGACCCACTTGCCGCAATGGTCACAGCGGTCCAGCCGGCCAACGACCAGGTTCATCCCCCAGATGTGACGGGGGAAGGGTTTACCGCACTTGGGGCAGACGGTGCCCCCCAACAGGCCATATTGGCCTTTTTGAACGGGTTTTTGTCCCTTCTTGCCTTTAAGTAGACCAGTTTGGACGATAGCCACAATAAGATAGCTGACCACGATCGCACCAAAGACGCCGATCAAAGTTATGGAAACAAATTTGCTTTCCACCTCCGCGCTGACAAAGTTGGCTTGAATGGGCTCTGTTTGGATGGCGGTGCCATCTTGCAGCGTGACCTCCGCCGTCAGGCTGTGAACCCCCAGGCTGTAGTCATCGGTGTGAAATTGCAGACGGAAGGGCGTCTCGGTGATGGTGCCAATGGCTTCATTGTCGATAAAAAAGGTAACCTGGTCGACGGGTTCTTCGTCACCGACCAGGCGCATGCTGAAAGTGCCCCGGATGTCAGCGCCCATGCCGTAACCGAAGTCCTTGCGGAGATTGATGCGGTAGTCGCTGTCTTGTGCCAGGGCGGGGTGGGGCATTGCCAGTGCAATATAGATGGTGATGAAAAGAGATAAAAATAATTTCTTCCACATATGTTTATGGATTCTGGTAAAGTCTCATATAGTGGTGTAAATTCTTGACGAAAAAGTCATCTTGTGCTTCCATAAGAATATTCACATTCAAAAAAGGAGGCACAAAGATGACTGACTCAATTATCGCATTTATTAACTTTCTCCGCAAGCAGGATTTAGTAGAAGATGTCGATTTCTTGAAGGAAGCTAGCGAATTTATGTATCAGCAGCTAATCGATCTAGAAGCAGAGGAGGTGATTGGAGCCGGGCATTACGAACGGACACCTGAGCGGCAAACCTACCGAAATGGATCGAGAGAACGCCAACTCGAAACCAGGGTAGGAGAGATCACGGTGAATATCCCAAAACTACGGAAGGGGAGTTATTTTCCCAGCTTCTTGGAACCACGGAGCCGAACTGAGGAGGCCCTGTTGGCAGTGATCCAGGAGGCGTATATCCTTGGTGTGAGTACACGCGGAATGGACAAGCTGGTCCAAACGATGGGACTGGAAGGGATAGATAAGAGCAAAGTCTCTCGGATCTGTAAAGAATTGGATGAGATGGTGGCCCAATTTCGTGAGCGCCAGTTGCAAATCAACTATCCCTACATCTGGCTGGATGCAATCGTGTTGAATGTCAGGGAGAATCACCGGGTTGTGAAGCTCTCGTTAGGGATTGCCATTGGTGTTGATGAACAAGGAGAGCGTCATATCCTGGGTTTAGATCTAGGAGCGGGAGAATCAGAGGCCTTTTGGCTTGAATTTCTGCGTTCTCTAAAGCAGAGAGGCCTGGAAGAGACTATGTTAGTGATCAGTGATGCCCACAGTGGATTAAAGGCCGCCATAGCCCAGGCTTTCTCAGGTGGCGCCTGGCAGCGTTGTTCAGTGCACTTCATGCGGAATGTGCTGGCCCAGGTGTCTCACAAAGATAAGAAACAAGTAGCTGAGGCCATCAAATTGATCTTTGAACAACCAGACCATGCGTCAGCAAAAGCCTTTCTAGAAAGCTTAGCTCAGTTGATGGAATCTCGATGGCCAAAAGTTTCCAAAATGCTCTTTGAAGCTGAAGAAGATATTCTGGCCTAGAAAACCTTCCCGAAAAAACATCATCGTTCCATCCATTCCGTCAATCCTCTGGAACGTATCAATCGGGAAATCCGTCGCCGGACCCGGGTGGTGGGCGTCTTCCCCAATCGAGCATCTGTGTTCAGGCTTGTGGGGACACTGTTGATGGACATCGATGAAAACTGGCGTGGTGGACGACGATACATGGCTCAGGATGGGATCAACAAGCTGCTCAATCCCGAGTTTGAGGAACATTCAGAACATAGTTTTAAGCTCGTTGACGAGTTGTTGGAGCTGGAAGCACAGAATGTAATTTACACCACTTGCCAAGACACTACCAAAACCTGTATAATTAAGTTGAGTTTCTAAGGGGAAGCAAAATTGTTTCAATGTGGAAACCCCACCTTGTTCACGTCATTTAAATAAGCGCGCAGAGATGAAAACAAAGGTTTACCGAATTTTCGTCGTCTTATAATTATTTGCCTTGATATTTCTGCCCAGTAATGGAAAAGTTATTCCAGGGTTCGCTCAATCCGATGATGAATGTTCGAAATGAGCGATATTAAACCAATAAAATATAAGAAAGGGAAGTTTAGATGAAAACAAAAATTGTTTATAAATTTGTGGTCAGTCTACTTCTTTTGACTCTGCTATTTAGCACAGGCGGGTCGATTACCCAAGCAAGCACAACAGACACCATATTCCTTGATGAGTATGGCTGTTGTTTACAAACAGGAGCCAACCAGATCGACATACTTTCCCAAGAAGACCCCTATCTTATTGCTTTGAAGCTCACAGCCGAAGTTAAATCTGCCGAGGATAATTTTGGCACTCTGCTATGGGATCAAGCCTATCTTCAATCGACTGAGGGTAATCCATGGCACGTCATTACAGTTCCTATAGAGAGTAAACATACCAAGGAAACCCAATTGCTCTTTGCGGGCACTCAAGATGGAAATACTTTCCGCATCTTGGTGTTTGGGCTGGAAGTTGAAAATCCTGCGTATGAAGACGCGCAACAATCCTTTAGCGGGAGCTTTAAGTTTTATGTGCCAACCGGAAAATTGATATTCATGAGTGAATATCAAGATGGTATTCTTACAGAAGTGGTAAACCAAACCGATGAGGTTAAGGGATTGGATTGGGGTTGTTTCCTCAGTTGCATTGGAGAGAATATACCCACTTACTGTCTTACTTCTTGCATCATTTGTGCTGGCGCTGCAGTGCCAACTAATCCCTTCTGTATTGCATGTGCTGGTTGCATTGGGTATGGCGCTTTCATATGCATAGTGGCGTGTTGGCGATGAACAATTGGAAAGATTTCCGTCGAATACTTGTAGAAGAAACAATTCGACTGATGGCGCTTGAAGTGGTGATCGGGCTTACACCCGTCGGAATAGCCGATGCTATGGGTGTGGAATTACAAACGCTGTACCGCGTTGCAAGCATATCGTTGTCGATACCGGTGGTTATTTGGGTGGTGATGATCGTGATACGAACAAGGAAGAAGGTAAAGCTGACGCAGGTGACGTCTCGTTGGCAGATGAACAGAAAAGCCTGGATTGCATTGGGGATCGGCGTAATCCTAACAACTTTACTGACATTGTTTTATAGCCTAAGAGGCGTGCTTACTGGGGGGGAAGTGATTAAAATCATTTTATTTCAATTCTTTGTGGTTGGATTAGGAGTGTGGCTATCTCTCCGTCGCAAAAGACAATAATACAAACCAAGTATAAATATAGGAGAAATTAACGGAGAATTGAAAATAAAAGCCTAATGCTCGGGAATTGAAAAAATCAGCGAGGGAGGGAATTATATGTAAATGACAAATGATCAAGGAATATAAAATTGTCACCATTAGTTGGGTCAGATGTTGAGTCCTGCCGTTAGCATTGCGTTTAGGGCCGCCGTCGGAGAAAATATAATGTAATATACATATGAGTGTACTATACATATGTATGAACATATAACAAAAGGAGAATAGTCATGCGAAAGAAAATTGCTCTCGGGATCATTGTCGTTATGTTGCTTTTTACCGTTACCCTTCCTGTTCTAGCAGGCGGAATGAATTACGCGACGGCTTGGGAAACATTGGGAGGCGCACGCTGGAATGGATACGTTCAGATCCAGGCCTGTTATAATGATGGTGGTCGGCACGCAAAACAAGGCTACCATCGCTTTATCCGCGAAGCCGGTCCAGCGCTAGATACAGATCGGATGTATACATCGCAAGCCACATCGCCGCAAGATTGTACTGTTCGATCTCGACAGGATTCCGTTTGGGACCCTCTGCTTTGGGGTGACAAATATACCACCAGGTACTATCATGGCTTCTTGCGGTGGTAAACTGGGTTGCCGGTGAACAATCGCCTTTTTTTGACGAGCTTCTTTCTAGGAATTCTGACTGCATTTGCAGCATGGGCATTCCTATGGACGTTGGATTCCTGGAAAGATGTCACGTTCGACATGCCGGGGGAGGTCACTGTACTGCGAGTGACCAAGGGGCCTCAAGTGGTTACATCTGCGGAGGCCGAGGCAGCCCAAGAGGAATTGAAAGCCTATTTTTCTGAGCAGTCACTCGCGTTGATTGTATCCTCCTCCGGCAATGGTCGTCCGGAGATGCTTGTATACGACCCGTACGGCTTGGTTCCGTGGGCCCCAGAATGTTCGCCTGACGAAGATCAACCCGAGAGCGTCGATGTTTATCTCTTTCGAGGAACTTACTCGGAGCGCCTGTGGATGGAATCTCTGGCCAATCCATTTTTACCGCCGGAAGCGGAGGTCAACGGCACCATTACGGCACCTCCTAGCGCGGGTAGTCTTCAGTACGCAAGATGCATCGGGCGAGATTTACTCTCGGAGGGACAGTATACATTCAACACAACTAGCCCGGCGCAAACACAATCCATCCTCAGTGTTCTGTACCGGATGGGGTTTGTTCCTGAAGGGAGCAGAAAACTTCCATTCTTTTTGTATATGATGCAAAATCCTCTGATGGTTATTACTTCATTCTTTTTAATCGCAGGCTACGGGTGCGTTGTGTTTTATTGGCTGCTTTATCTTCACAGGCGCTCACGGGAGTTTGGTATTCGGAGCCGACATGGTGCACTTCCTGCGAATCTTGTGCTGGAAAATTTGGTGAATGGATTGCCCGGTTTGGCGGCAGGTAGTATTGCAGGTGGGCTGCTTGCCGGCATCTTGGTAGTAACAATAGGCCAAGTGAACATCTCGTTGGCAGATGTCCTTATTCTTGGGATTGCCGCCCTTGCAACGGCAATGATGGCTGCAACGACATGGCTCATCGTTCTTTTTATTATCATTTGGTCCAAATATGAGGTGAACCTTGCTGGGTGAAGTATGGGGTGGTTTAGTTTTAGCGCTTCGTCGTTGGCCCATGGTGTTGGCGCTCGCGGGCTTGATTACGATATCTGCTGCAGTGCTGTCCTTCGGCCTGATGGAAGTCTTGTCTGAGGTGGCTGTGCTTAGGGGGGGTAAGCAATTACGAGAACGGCATGCTGTTTTTTTTACATCGTATTACCCTCCTGACGGCGCCGTGAGTCAGGTGGGAGATGATACTGTACAATACTTAATTGGGTTTATTGATCGACGACAAGCGTATTCCGCAATTGTATACAATATGGCTCTTGAAGATCCAGACTTTGCGGGTGGACATCCTACTTTAATTCTGTTCGGCGACGTTATCCCCGAGTTGTTTCCAGATCTGCACTTGTGCGAACCTGCGCCATGTGTTGCGCTTGGAGCAAAGGTGTCTGGGTATGTCGAGGAATCTTTGAATGTGGGAGGAGAAGATATTCCTGTGGAGCAAATATTGCCGAGAGGCGCCACTTTTTTTGATGTTAACGCGGCTGGTTTGCCACTGGATAATCGCATTGTTGTCCGTGCGCCGACACGAGTAATATCCCGTCTTAATCCAATTGAGCAGGAGGAATTGTTGACGCGCACGGTTTTGTTGGATCCGCCTGACTCAGTAGTAGACACTTTTGTTTCTGGCGCATCACAAGGGGGATTGTTACCCGTCCCTAATAAAGTATCTGTTGAACAGCCGAAAAGATTTCGTGAAATTATGATGGGTTCTGTCATGTACATTGTGGGTATGTTGGCCTTTCTCACTCTGGCTTTTACAGCTTATGTATCCTCTGCACGTCTGATAATGCAACAGGAGCAGCGCGAATTTAAGATTCGGCAAATGTATGGGGCGACCCCTTTGCACATAAGTCTTCGCATCGGGGGATTTTTATCTGCTGCGGTATTAATACCCCAAGTTGCTTTGCTGTTCATTTTGCAGATCTTTCTCCTGTTGTCAGGTGCTCCTGCACCCAATGCCCCACTTTGGGTTGTGGCATTCTTAATTTTAATTTTTGCTTTCTTATGGTACACCCTGGTGCAAGAGGTATTGGCAAAGGAAGGTTTGGGAGGGTGGTAGATGTGAAGAAGATGCTTGAAGCACGCAATGTGACCAAAATCTACGGCAAAGGACATATGCAGGTTGTGGCTCTGAAGGATGTTTATATGAACATCTGGGCCGGCGAGTGTGTTGCGCTGATGGGACCATCGGGGAGCGGCAAGTCAACTTTACTGAGCATATTGGGTCTAATCAGCCGCCCAACCGACGGTCATGTGTTGGTGCAGGGAAAATCAGTGGATGATGATAATGAGCGCAGTCGCGCTCGGTATCGCAATCAATTCTTTGGATATGTACATCAAGAGTTCGCCATTATCGAAAATGAATCCGTTGAAAAAAACATCGTTATTCCGCTTCAATACGCCGATGTCAGGCTCAAACGACAGCAGCGTCGTAACAGGGTTCTGCAGGTGTTGGAGCAAGTCGATCTTGTCTGGGCTTTGCGTAAAAATGCATCAAATTTATCAGGTGGAGAGCGCCAGAGGGTTGCGATCGCCCGGGCGTTGATAAACAATCCGGCCGTCATACTGTCAGATGAGCCAACGGCAGCGCTTGATGGAAATTCCGCTCAAGAGATTATGCAATTGTTCTTGTCATTCAGGGAGCGCGGTGCTTCGGTATTGATCGCGACGCATGACGAACGGTTGGTGAAACATTGTGATCGTGTCTTGCATATTGTTGACGGTCTTGTGGCTGGGAATATTCCATAGCTATGGAAACAATTTGCCCCACTACTATCCGGAGTCTTATCGGTTGACTTGGTTATAAATTTCTCTGTAAGATTCCACTTGGCTGATAATCCGCTGACTGTTTTGAAGAATAAAGATACCCACAGCAAACTGCGGGGTTTTCAAGAGCCTTTTTCCCACAGCTGCATTTGAACATTTTTAAGGCCTGTCTGATACCGTATATACCGACGAATGATCTCAGTTGTTACTTGGTCTCCTACGGAGCGAACAAAATAACCCTCTCCCGAAAATTTTCAACCCACAGCTTCCGCCGTACCCAGGGAAATCAGGCAAATAGCTCTCTTACAGAAATGCTCTTCATGATCTGCATTAACCGCGATGGCGAATATCTCAGCGGCGCCGAAAGAAATACATGTATATGATCTTCCATTCCTTCCATCTTTTTAATTGCCATAACATAAGCTTCCGCCACTCTCTGAAGTATTTCTCCCAACACCTCTCCTACCTCGCCGATCACAAAGCCATTTCGTTCCAGGGGTGTCCGACGGCGAACAATCCGTAAACCTGAAAAAATCCTGTTCTTACTGGCAGGAAGCCGGATGGTGGTAAGTTTTTTGCTCACTCTGCTGCGAGTTTTTTTTAAATAAACCCAAAATTTCCCCGTCTTTGTTAAAGTCTGCCCATTCTGTTTCTTATGGGGGTTCTCTTTTGAAGCATGTTACCTAATCTACACGAATTCCTAACATACCAATCAAGTTTTAAACAGAGCGATAACGATGATTAAACGTATAAAGATAGAAATTGTCGTAAATTAATAAATGTAAATTCAATCATCTTTAGGAGGGACAATGTTCTTCCAAATCCTATTACTATTTGTCGCGCTGATTCTTTTACCGGGTTATTTGGTAAAGTCTCATATAGTGGTGTAAATTCTTGACGAAATAGTCATCTTGTGCTTCCATAAGAATGATCAAATTCAAAAAAAGGAGGCACAAAGATGACTGACTCAATTATGGCATTTGTTAACTATCTGCGCAAGGAGGAGTTGACTGAAGACGTTGATTTTCTACGAGAAGCAACCGAGTTCCTATGTCAACAACTTATTGATGCAGAAGCAGAGGAGGTGATCGGAGCAGAGCGATATGAGAGGACATCAGACCGGCAAACTTACCGAAACGGAACCAGAGAACGACGTTTGGAAACCCGGGTAGGCGAATTGGATCTCAAGATTCCCAAACTGAGGAAGGGAAGCTATCTTCCCAGCTTACTTGCACCGCGTAAGCGATCCGAGGAAGCCTTGCTGGCCGTTGTTCAGGAAGCCTATATTCAGGGCGTAAGCACTCGCAGAATGGACGAAATAGCCAAAGCGCTGGGGCTGCAAGGTATTGATAAGAGCAAGGTATCCCGGATCTGCAAAGAACTGGACGAGATGGTAAGAGAATTCCGAGAACGACCACTCCAAGACAAGTATCCCTACATCTGGCTGGATGCCGTTGTACTAAATGTTCGAGAAAACCATCGAGTGGTGAAATTATCCTTAGGGATTGCTATTGGTGTTGACAGCCAGGGAGAGCGTCATATCCTAGGTTTTGACCTTGGCGCAGGGGAATCTAAGGCATTTTGGCTTGATTTTCTGCGTTCTCTCAAACAAAGAGGTCTGAAAGAAACCATGTTGGTGATCAGTGACGCCCATAGCGGCTTGAAAGCAGCAATTGGACAAGCTTTTTCCGGAAGCGCCTGGCAGCGTTGTTCAGTACACTTTATGAGGAATGTGCTAGCTCAGGTATCACATAAAGATAAAAAACAGGTAGCCGAGGCTATCAAATTGGTCTTTGAACAACCCGACCAACGGACATCGAAAGCGTATTTGGAACATTTGGCTAAACTAATGCAGTCTCGCTGGTCAAAAGTTGCCCAAATGCTTCTGGAGGCGGAAGAGGATATTCTGGCGTACAAAACGTTTCCAAAAAAACATCATCGTTCCATCCACTCAGTCAATCCACTGGAACGAATTAACAGAGAGATCCGCCGTCGCACCCGTGTCGTGGGTGTGTTCCCTAACCGAGAATCAGTTTTCAGGCTGGTTGGAACACTCTTGATGGATATGGACGAGGATTGGCGTGGCAGTCGACGCTACATGGCGGAAAAGGGTATTCAAAAGCTGCTCACGCCCGATCCCCAGGAGGATACAAGACAAGATTTCAATCTCGTTAATGAGCTATTGGAGCTGGAAGCACAGAATGTAATTTACACCACTTGACAAGACACTACCTTGATTCTTTCTTAATATTTAATGTTTCAGCGAGGATTATTCTAACGCATTTTCCGGTTTTGTAGGTTAGGTTTCTAACCTGACAAATTTTTTGATCACCATAATATATTAATTATGCCCAACCAGAATGTTGTTGAATTGATTTTCTGAAATAAGGCGGGTCGGCACAGCCCTCTACGTGGGTGCAAGCTAAGGCCGACCCCTACGAATTATAAATTTTCCGTAGGGGCTGACCTCCGTGTCAGCCCGACATGTCAGCCGTTTGCAATTTATTTACAATAATCGGGGTCACCCTCACAGCGTAAAGCCTTAGGGCAGGATGCCGACCCCGACCTACATAATGCGCTTTTTTGTAGGTCACATTTCCACCGTGATAAAAATCTGATTCAGGAAATAGAAAAACTGCGAGGATCAAAATCCGCGTGGTCCTTGATCAGCAACCGAATTTCCTCCCATGGTGCCGATTCAAAGCTGGTTAATGGCAGGTACCGCATGGCTTTTCCTGAACCTTTCAGCAGCTGAGATCTGTCCGGGATAAATGCGCCGTGGGTGAAATATAACCTGACATGATCGGGTTTGATGGCAATCCCACAAATACCCGTGCTGACTGGACCACCAGATTCCCCGAAATAATATACAAGACCCCTTGTTGTTTTCGATCGAGATACCATGCCAATAAATACATCACCGCCGGGGGGATGACCAATGCCCAGATGAGCAGAAAATTGATCGTCCATTCGCGATAGACCAGGATGTATACCAACTCACGGATTGGCATGATGAGCATGGTCAACAGCGCCCCCAAGCGTTCCCAGCGCCAGGCCAGGAGCAAACCCAAAATCGCCAACCCCCACAGGCTCAGCATGAAGATTTCCCGTGGTTGGATGCTGTTGACCGCGTATGGATCGGGTGTGAATGCGATCAATAAGGCTAGCCCCAGAGCAAACAAGCTCCAGGCTCGTGCAATCCAGCGCAAAACCTTGACGCGGGTAGATGAGTTTTTATTTCCTAAAATCCATTGTGCCTTAATATTATTCATTCTATTACCACTCTCTCTATCAAAATGCTTGGTAAAAAATCATTTACCGAATATTAATGATAAACCTTGTTTTTTCAGATCACCTTTTCAGTCTTTCCAGCTAAATTAATTAAATATTCTAATTGCCCGAGGTGGTAGGTGTGGTGGAAGAAGTAAAAGAAGGCGACGTATCCCCGCCGCTTTTTCCCCTGCCAAAACTCAATCTCTTCCTCAAAATCTGCATCGGACATTATCTCAAGCCGATTCACAACCTTATTATTCAATTCTGTGTAGGTATCAATCAGTTGCTGTAGTGAAAGAACACCCTCTTCTTCACCCCGGATGGGGTCTGATCCAATGTGGTAACGGGTCAAATCGGGAAGGTTTTGTGGTAATTTTTCGTCCAGTACCCCTAAAATTTCAACCAAATTGACCGCCAGGTGACCCATTACCCAGTTCAAGCAGTTACCGCCCGGTTGGGGCTGCAGGAGGCTGTCCGCATGGCTGAGATCAGCGGTTTGTTGACGCATAATTGCGTGCTCGCCCTCCAGCATTTTTGCAAAGTCCTCAATACGAATCATCATTCCTCCATCAAACTTTCAAGCTCATCATAAAGATATTCATCAACATTGGCGACCTGGAACTTCTTGCCCCTGGAAATGCATTGGATGCCCTCCGCCTGTAACAATGCCTTTTGAGCTTCCTGCCCCCCGGGGTATTTGGAGTTCAGAAAACCTTCCATCTTGAGGGTGCGCCACCAGGGGACTTGACTCAATGCAGATGTTTCACCCATAGCTTTAACCTCTTCCACCGCGTTGGCGACGGTCATCACAAAGATGCCTGTGGTGAGGGTGCAGCACCCTGGGACGCCGTGCTTTTTAGCCAGGGCGATGCAGATCTCTCGCAGGGTGACAACTTTGCCTCGTGGCACTGCTGTCATGGAGGGAATGACTTCTTTGGTGTTGGTGATGACAATCTCCTCACCGACCTCCACGCCCATTTTGTGGATCGCCTTGAAGCAGGGAAACTTCTCGTCCAGGATTAGGATCTTGGGATAGCCAGGCTTATCCTGCATTTTCTCAAACCATGTCTTTTTCAATGGATGCCTCCAGTATCAATGAAGCGAAATCAGACCACCAGGCTGCCATCCGGGTTGAATTCCCATGCCTCGGCCCAGGCGACCTCCCAGTAATAGCCATCCGGATCCGTGAAATAGCCGCTGTATCCGCCCCAGAATACCTCCTGGGCAGGTTTGACAATCACACCGCCGGCTTTTTCTGCTAATTGCAGCACCTGGTCGACTTCTGCCTTGGTACGGGTGTTATGGGATAAGGTGATGCCAGGAAATCCCGATCTTTGGGCTGCTAGTTCAGGTGAAACATCTTCGGCTAACTTATCCAGGGGGTATAGCGCCAGACAGGTGCCAGAGGTCTGGAAGAAAATGATCCCATCTTCGGCCTTGCCCTGGGTAGGCAGTCCCAGACCCTCGTGATAGAAGCGGAATGATCTATCTAGATCCTTTACTCCCAGGGTGATGATGCTGATGCGTGCTTCCATCTTTAATTCCTTTCTGGTGTCCAGGTCTTAACCCAAGCCTGGTATTGGTTATAGGCAGGTCCAACCGTCGTCTCATAGAGCTTGTTCGGCCCAGGTTCAAAGCCACCCACAAAAGCCCACAAACACCCCATCCGCTTCAGTCGGCGCAGTCCCTCTGTTAGTACAGCCCGACTCAACCCGCGGCGCTGATGCGCGGGGACAGTGGCCACCGGTTCATAATAAGCGCTGCGGGTGACGTCGTCAAACCAGATCGTGCAAAATGAGGCAATGGACCCATCCGGGGCAATCGCCACCAGGTCCAGGTCACGTCGATAAAGTGGTGCGTTTTGAATATTACGGTACCAGGTTATGTCATCTCGGTTTTCAACGGCTATTTTGATGTCCCCTTCGTGGAAACCCAACCCCGATGCATAGCAGCGCTCAAGCAGTTCCAGCCCATCCCCAAGGGCACGAATTTGATACCCCGCCGGTACCGGCACATCCTCAATAGGAAGGGAAAGGTCACGGCGATGCTGGGTTTCGATCCAGCCTTTGCGTTCATACCCATGCTCCAGTAACAGCTCACGCCTGAGGGTGTCATCCGCCAATGCCCACACACCCAAAAAGCGCCGACCATCTTCCTTCTGGATTGACAATTTTTCTTCTGAAACAGCAAGCATTTCTTCCTCTAATACCTTGGTTTCATAATCCGGGTGGATCATAAAGTGCGCTTCCTCCGGGCCGCCATCGGGCATGGCAATCGCGACCAGCTTCCCATCGGCTTCCCACAGGTGCGCAATCTGGTCGAGGGTGACGTTGTGGCAATTCAAGCAAACGTGCCAGCGAGCGTATTCAAGGCGTGCAACATGCCAGGCGTGTTCTCGGAAGCCATTCAACGCAAACACCTCCCGCAGGAAGGCTCGCATGCGCCAGAAATCTTCTTCTGTTTGATAAGGGCGATAGGTAATGGTCATCGTAATCCTCTATAAAATGTAACCAACCAGTGGAATTCTCTATTCATTAAGCAAATCTTGATAGATAAGAAAGTCCTCTTTTCGATAGCAGCAAAAAATCACTTCTGTCAGGGTTGTCTGGCCTTGCAGGAAGTCTTTTACCGTGGAAAGGGCAATCTCGGCGGCTTCTTGTTGCGGGTATCCATAAACACCGGTGCTGATGCAGGGAAAGGCGATGGTTTTAACGTGATGAGCAACTGCGATTTCCAGGCTGCGGTGGTAGCAGGAAGCTAATAATTTTGCTTCACCCTGGGTGCCGCCGTGCCAAATTGGTCCAACGGTGTGGATGACGTATTTGGCTGGTAGTTTGTAGCCTTTGGTTAGCTTGGCATCGCCGGTGTTGCAGCCGCCCAGGGTCCGGCATTCTGCCAGCAGTTGCGGTCCCGCCGCCCGATGGATGGCGCCATCCACCCCACCTCCACCTAACAGGGAATTATTGGCGGCGTTGACGATGGCATCAACTTTGAGGGTGGTGATATCCGCTTGAAGGCAGGTTAGGTTTGTCATGGTAGCCGTCCAATCCTGTTATTTGTTTGATTTCACATGCAGGTATTGGTAGAAGGTGATATAGAAATAAAACAGGGTTGTTATTGAATGATATGTTTCATTATATATGTAAATGGGATCAAAAATCTAAAAAAATTGTTTTGAGTGATGTAGTTCTTTAAACGATCGTCAATTGGTGGAACAATGTATCGCCAGATGGTCAAAATTGTTGTTAGAGCTAAAAACTCTCATATCAAATTTGTTGGTCGTAGAGGAAAACATTGAAAGCCTGAATTATTGTCACCCTCACCTCAGTCCTCTCCCTCACGAATGAGGGAGAGGAGGCAAAAAGCCATTTCGCTGAGGTGTGCACACAACGTCAATAACGCCAATTATTAAGAACCTCTCACGCCGCGGGAGGGGGTAGGGTGTGGATTCTGTTAAATCTATAATTCATTTTGCGTGCATCCCACAGAGCGATGGTTCTGCCTGGTTTGTACTCTGGGGGAAATACTTATTTCCAGCGGGTGAGGATGTTTTCTCTTTGGAATATGGTGGTACCCAGGTAAATCAGACCCACATCCAACAAAGCCATTCCCCCAATAAAAGAGAGCATCACCATCATGTTGATCACGATTAGGCCGGTCAGTTGAGCGAAGACCAAGCCTAAGATTGGGATGATCAATAAACCCGAGATTTGCTCGGCCACCCGTGGGTCGTTGACCCGTGAGGATACAAACAACGAGAAATTCACGGCAGCAATGGCCATCAAGGGGCCTCCAACCAGGACTGCCAGCAGCCAGGTGGGGCCTGCGATGTACCCAATCACCACACGGCTGACGCCGATCAACGGTAGGGCTAACAGGAAAATACCAAAAGAAACCCATCCCACGAAGATCGCGGGCAGGGCTGCTGCCAGGCTTTTCCCCGCCAGCAATTCAGCAGTGGTGATGGGAGTTGCCAACAGGGGTTCCAAACTATGGGTTGTTTTTTCGCCCACGATGCTATAAGCCGCAATGGTCACCGGGATGATGACTGGCATCATCATGAATAAAAGTAGAAATTCATTGACCACATAAATTTGCATACATTCACCGGCGGTCATGGAATCACCGCATTCCGACAAAAATTCAACCGGCACATCCGCTGCAGCAGCACTATTGAGTTCATCCATCCCCATTCCGGTAAGGTATAACATCACCAGGGGCAGCACAGTAAAAATAAGCGGCAGAAAGATCATCGTCCACAGGACCATACGATTTTTGAAGACTTCAGACCATTCTTTGTTGATAATGGTAGCGATGTGTTTCATGCTGACAGCTCCTCTGATCCCCCATCGCGAATGGTTTGCAAATAAACATCTTCCAATGAATGGCGTAATTCACCCACAAATTGAATATCAGCGCCTGCCTCAACCAGCATGCGGATGATTTGCGGGTTTAATCTCTCAGGGTCCTGCATAGCAACCAGTAATTTTTGGTCAATGTGCTGAACTTTGCTGACCCCATCCAATTGTTCAATGGCTGACGCCCAAGCTGGGTTAACATGACGCAAGTGAAAAACGACCTGGCGCCCATAGAATTTTTGGCGCAAAGCTTCGGGGGTGTCAATTTCGATTAAACGGGATCTAAAAATGCCGATGCGATCGCATAGGTGGTCGGCCTCAGCCAGGTTGTGGGTGCACATAAAGATTGTCCGCCCCTTATTGCGCAACTCCTCGATAAAGGAGCGCACCAGCCGTGCGGCTTCCGGATCCAGTCCGCTGGTGGGCTCGTCCAAAAAGAGCACCCTGGGTTCATGGAGCAGGGCACGAGCAATGGCCAATTTTTGGCGCATACCCTTTGAAAAACCCCCAACCGGGTCATCTTTACGGGTCCAAAGCCCCAGCATTTTTAAGTATTTTTCGACCTGCCCAGAGACATCTTCAACATCGTAAAGATTGGCGAAGATGGTTAAATTCTTCAGCGCACTGAGCCTTTCGTACAAGCCGGGATTTTCTGTGAGGATGCCGACCGATCGACGGATGTTCTGCCCTTCCTCACGAACAGAATAGCCGTTGACCCAGGCTTGTCCCGAGGTGGGACCAATCAGGCTGGTCAGCATCCGCACTGTGGTGGTTTTGCCTGCCCCGTTCGGACCTAAAAAGCCAAACACTTCGCCTTCTTGCACTGAAAGTGTCAGGTCAACCACAGCGGGAATTTCTTCGTTTTTTCCGATGGTAAAAATTTTTGTCAGATTTTGCGTTTGGATCATTAAAAGGCTCAAAATTTCGATTTCTATTGGCGTTGAACGGGTTCAATTGTAATGGATTATTCAAGATTGCGACAGCCAATACGCGGCCACACCAAAAGCGACCGACACATTGAGGGATGCCTTGTCCCCGCGCATGGGTAAGGAGACAACATTGTCACATGTTTCAAGGATGCCGGGGTCAACCCCTGCGCGTTCATTGCCCATAATCAGCACGAAGGGGTGGTCTGCCACAATTGAAAGGTCAAATTGTGCCAGAGGGGTCGCCTTAGATGATCGTTCCAACCCAATGAGGCGATATCCCTGATCGTGAAGTGCATGCGCAAGATGAAAACCATTGGGATGGTAGGACCAGGGCACCGTTAATTCTGCCCTTAGTGCTGTTTTTGCGATGGTTGGGTTGTCATCGGGATTAGGGGTTAGGCCGCACAAGTAAATATGCCGCACGCCAACCCCATCTGCAGTGCGAAAGATGGCACCCACATTATGAGTGCTGCGGATATTGTCGAGCAGCACTTCCATTTTGCCAGGATTTTTTAAATTAGAAGCTTGCACTTGATGACTGTGGGGGCTGGTCACAATTTTCTCCAGCGGGGCACCACAACGCGGACAAAAAGCGCCTTGGTGAACATCAGGATCGATTGGGATCCGCAAGGTACAGTTTGGGTTGGTGCATTGCCGAATTTCAAATGGCGTCATTTAATCCTTTTAGAGGAAACTCTCCATTATTTAGTGTAATCTACCCCAAAATTTAGAAAATATAGGTGAAATTTGCGAAATTTAGGCTATTAAAAGGCCAAACGCCTGGGTGAGGGGGGCACCCAGACGTTTGACTGTCAAAATAATATCATACTATCATAAAGAATGCAAGTGATTTAAATGTTAACAATTTTTTAAAGAATCCAGAAAAATGAGATCTGCTATATGTCACGATGGCTGCGTAACAATCCTTTTAATCACTCGACCCAATTGATGCCATGCTGCAACAGGAGGATCATAGTTGCCCCTTTTTCAATTGTTTGGTGATTTTTACAGTATGATTATTGTAGGGATTCCCCTTAATTCTATTGGTTGGCCTGATAAGGAGCGAATGAACGCTCTGCATGGCATCGTTCATTTTTCGCTCAGATAAAAAATAAAATAGACATAAATTACAGGTTTATATCGATATTTCAGGAGGTTAGATATGCCACTCTCCAAAGAGAAAAAGAAAGAGATGTTTTGGATCATGTTGCTTTCCAGGCGGTTGGACGAACGCGCCTGGGTGCTTCATCGCCAGGGGAAAATTGCCTTTCACATATCCGGAATTGGGCAAGAGGCAGCCCAGGTTGGCGCCGTCTATGCGCTTGAAAAGGGCAAGGATTGGCTGGTGCCTTATTATCGGGACTTGGCAATGATGATTGCGATGGGCATGAGCCCAACCGAGTTTGTGATGAGCCTGATGGGCAAGGTAGGGGAGCCAACATCTGGGGCGCGGCAAATGCCCAGTCATTTCAGCTTGCGGCGTGCCAATGTCGTCAGCCATTCCGCACCGGTGGCCACCCAGTCACCCCACGCCTCAGGCATTGGCTTAGGTATTAAATTGGATGGGAAAGATGAGGTTGTGCTCACCACTATTGGGGAAGGGTCCACATCCCAGGGGGAATGGTACGAGGCGGTCAATTTTGCCGCAGTTCACGCCCTGCCCGTGGTGTTCCTAGTAGAGAACAACCAGTATGCCATCTCTGTTCCCCAGGAAAAGCAAATGGCGGTCAAAAGTGCCGCAGATAAAGCCTGTGGGTTGGGGCTCAGGGGGCTTGAAGTGGACGGCACCCAGATGTTTGAGGTATACGATGCCGTCTTGGAAGCGGTCGAAAATGCGAGAAAAGGGGAGGGTCCCTCGGTCATCGAAGCAAAGATGTACCGCCTGACCCCCCATTCCTCCGACGATGATGATCGCAGTTACCGCACCCGTGAGGAAGTTGAACACTATAAAAAAGAAGATCCCATCATTGTCATGAAGAACCAACTCATCGAGCAGGGTCTGATGACGGAAGAAGAATATCAAGCCTTAGAAGAAAAGGCTAAAAAAGCGGTGGAGGACGCTGTTGAAGAAGCCACCAAAGCGCCTTATCCTAAAGGCGAAGAAGCCGCTACCCCAGTTTATGCCCAGGAGGAAAATCATGTCTGAAATCACCATGGTTGAAGCGATTCGCCAAGCGATGGATGAGGAATTGGCGCGTGATGAACGGGTTTTTATTATTGGTGAGGACGTCGGTGTACGCGGCGGCGTCTTCAGAGCGACCCAGGGGTTGTTCGAAAAATACGGTAAGGATCGGGTGATGGATTCTCCACTGGCGGAATTGACCATCGTAGGGGTGGGGGTTGGCGCTGCCCTGTATGGCAAACGTCCCATCTGCGAGATCCAATTTGCCGATTTTATTTACCCGGCCTTTAACCAGATTGTGAGTGAAGCTGCCAAAATGTATTACCGCTCCAATGGGGAATGGATGGTACCGATGGTGATCCGTGCGCCCTATGGTGGTGGGATTGGCGGCGGCTTGTATCATTCTCAGAGTGTGGAAGCCTTCTTCACCCAGGTGCCCGGATTGAAGGTCGTGATCCCCTCCAACCCCTATGATGCCAAAGGTCTGTTGAAATCGGCTGTGCGAGATCCGAACCCGGTTATGTTTTTTGAGCCCAAGAAGGGTTACCGATTGATTAAGGGTGAAGTCCCTGATGATGAAGAATATACCGTGCCGATCGGACCTGCCAAGGTCACTCGAGAGGGTCAGGATTTGACAGTTTTTGCCTACGGCATGATGCACCACTATGCTTTGCAAGCAGCGGAGATGGTCGCTAAGGAGGGCATTGATGTGGAAGTCGTTGATTTGCGAACCCTTTACCCGATCGATCGCGAAACGATCTTAAAATCCGTTCGAAAGACAAGTAAAGCCCTGATTGTACACGAAGCAAACCTGACCGGCGGGTATGGCGCTGAGGTCGCTGCGACGATTGCGGAGTGGGGATTCATGGACTTGGATGCCCCAGTGCGCAGGTTGGCTGGCCCAGATGTACCCGCTGTGCCCTTCAGTCACCCCATGCAGGAATGGTTCATGGTTAATCCCCAAAAGATCGCGGATGCAATCCGTGAGCTGGCGGCTTTCTAGGAAAAGACTGACAAAATCTGGATGAATGTAGGTATATTCTTATTTCTAAATCATCCAGCTAAATCAGGAAGGAAACAAAAGGAGAAACAATGGCAACCAAAGTAATCATGCCCCAATTGGGCGAATCGATCGTTGAAGGAACTGTTGTCGCCTGGCTGAAACAGGAGGGGGAACAAATTGAGGAATTTGAAGGGTTCCTGGATGTGGAAACCGACAAGGTAACAACAGAGGTCCCCAGCCCTGCAGGCGGGACGATCCTTAAGATCCTGGTGCCGGAAGGTACGACCGTTGATGTTGGGACCGTTCTGGCATGGATCGGCGAACCGGGTGAAGCGATCCCCGATGCGGGAGAATCAGTTGTTCACGCTGATGAAATGGATGAAATATCTGAGGACGAATCGGTGACTGAAGCGTCCGTCGAGCAGTCCTCGACAGGAAGGGATGAAGACCTGGGGTATATCTCCCCGGTTGTCGCTAGGATAGCCCAGGAGAAAAATGTTGATCTCAGGATGATCAAGGGCACCGGCATGGGTGGACGCATCACCAAGAAGGATATCCAGAATTATTTAAATGAACGCGAACAAGATGTGCAGGCTGATGTGCCCATCTGGGAGACCCCTGCTGATGGTGACCTTTTCCGTCCAACGGAGATGATCTTTGGAAAAACTGAAGAGAGCGCTGCGCCGCAAAAACCAGAGAAAGCTTCTGCTGTACTGGGGACAACCCTGCCTTTATCAACCATGCGTAAACGCATTGCGGAACATATGCAGCACAGTAAGCGTACAGCCCCGCACGTCACAACTGTGATGGAGGCGGATATGAGCCAAGTAGTGCGCCATCGAGCCGCTATCAATCAAAAGGCTGGGGAGAACGGTGTGCACCTCACATTTACGCCTTATTTCTTGGCTGCCATCATTGCAGGGTTGAAAGCTGTCCCCTTGGCAAATTCCTCCTGGACGGAAAAAGGTATCCAAATCCACAATCAGATCAACCTGGGTATGGCAGTTGCTCTACCGGATGGTGGACTTATCGTCCCTGTCATCAGAAATGCTGATGAACTTTCTCTGACTGGTCTTGCTAAGAAAGTCAATGATCTGGCTGAACGCGCTCGTTTGGGTAAGCTTCAACCCGATGATGTTCAGAATGGCACCTTTTCCCTCACTAATCACGGTACCAAGGGGTCCTTGTTTGCCACGCCGATCATCAACCAGCCTCAAAGCGGTATTCTTGGCGCCGGCATGATCCAAAAACGCCCGGTCGTGATCAACGATGCCATCGCGATTAAACCCATGGTCTATCTGAGCTATACTTTTGACCATCGTATCCTCGATGGCGCATCTGCTGACACCTTCCTGGCGCAAGTTGTTCATGCTCTTGAAAATTGGCAATAGGTATGAGAAGCATCACATCAAAAATGATAACTTCGGTATAATGGTTTTAGTTTAAATGACTAAATAATTATTAGGCAAATAGCAATCTGAAGGGAGTTTCTTTAAATGAAAGAATATGATGTTGTTGTAGTCGGCGCTGGCCCAGGCGGCTATGTCTCTGCGATTAAGTGTGCACAACTTGGCTTGAAGGTCGCCATCGTCGAAAAGAAGAGTTTAGGTGGCGTGTGCTTGAACGTTGGCTGTATCCCATCAAAAGCTTTGATCAAAAATGCCGATGTCGCCCACACCTTGCGTGAGCGGGCAAAGGAATTTGGCTTTAGTTTCGATAATCTTGAGTTAGATTATGGCGTGGCTTACAAACGCAGTCGACGGACATCGGACCGGTTGGTGCGTGGTGTGGGCTTCCTGATGAAAAAACATGACATTGATGTCTTTATGGGAACCGCCAAGCTGACTGCCAAGGACACAGTTGAAGTCACCCCCGAAGAGGGCGAAATCGAGTCTTTGAAAGCAAAAGACATCATTATTGCGACCGGTTCGCACACCTTTGTCATTCCGGGTATGAAAATGGATGGCGAGAAGGTGATTGATTACGAAGATGCGATCCTGCGCGATAAACTGCCAAAATCAGCCGTCATCATTGGCGGTGGTGCCATTGGCGTTGAATTTGCCACCATTTGGAATGCCTACGGTGTGGAATTGACGATTGTTGAAATGTTAGACCATCTTTTGCCCCTGGAAGATGCAGAAGTTGCCGATGAAATTGAAAAAGCTTACAAGAAACGCGGCATCAACATCATGACAAAATCAAAGGTTCAATCTGTGGAAGCCACCGATTCTGGCACGAAGGTCACAGTGGAAACCGAAGACGGCGAAAAAGTGATCGAATCGGATCTGACCCTGGTGGCGATTGGATTCCGACCCAACAGCTCTGGTTTGGGCTTGGAAGATGTCGGTGTGGAGATCAACAAGCGCGGCTTCATTGAAATTGACGAACGCATGGCGACCAACGTCGAGGGTATTTGGGCCATCGGTGACGTGACCGGCAAACTCTTGTTGGCGCATGTAGCCTCTGCCATGGGCATTGTTGCGGCAGAAAACATCGCTGGCGTGGAAACGGTCACACTGGATTATGACATGATGCCCCGGGCGACCTACAGCTTCCCACAAACCGCCTCCTTTGGCTATACGGAAGAACAGGCCATTGAAAAGGGCTACGACGTATCGGTCGGCAAGTTCCCATTCCAACCCAATGGGAAGGCACTGGGTTTGGGCGAATATCAGGGCTTTGTCAAAATCATCAGTGACAAGAAATACGGTGAAATTCTCGGTGCGCAATTGGTTGGGCCTGATGTCTCTGAGCTATTACCCGAATTGACACTGGCGCAGCGCTTTGAACTGACTGTTCATGAAATTGCTCGTAATGTGCACTCGCACCCAACCCTGTCGGAGGCTGTGATGGAAGCGGCTGAAGCTGCACAGGGCGAAGCCATTCACATTTAGTCAATAGATTGATAAAATTAAACTAACAGGCGGACCTAAACATCCCCTTATGCAGCGCCGATGCTAAATGCACCGGCGCTGCTATGTTTAAAGAATGGTATTTCTCCTTTTTCACTGCGGTCATTTAATTTCAGATCATTGAGTGGATTTAGGTAAAAATCTTGAGTTAGATTACAAGAATATATACCAGCTCCCTGCTTGAAAAAGACAAACTATTCTCAAAGCAAATTGGAAATGCTCAATTACAGGATTTTTATTTGAGGGTGTTGAATAACATTGTGAAACGAATTTTTTGGTAGGTAGAGGCACAACACCATGTGTCGAGGAACGAAGACAGGCTGTGTCCCTACGAATGAATTGTAAATATTTTATTGCCATAGATAAAATGGGAGGGGATCAAGATAAAACATTCTTTAATTTTCTATTACTAAACACTCTCTTATCTTCTCTTTGACAAGATGTGCATTTACAATTAAAATTCTACATATTAACTTCCACAACATTTGAATAGGAGAGAAGGAAAAATGAAAAAGTTTTTACTAGTTTTGCTTATTGCAATAATGGCACTGTCATTTGCTGGCTGTACCCAAGAAAATGGTACCGCAGATGAGCCATCCGAAGGGGAAGATGTCTACAACGTTGTCAACCTTGTCAATGGTAACCTGGGTGATAAGTCTTTCTTTGATTCAGCTGAATCAGGCCTCAGAGATCTGGAAGAAGCTGGACGAATTACCTATAAAACCATCGAAATGGGTGGTACAGATCAGGATCAACCAAAGTGGCTTGAAACGCTTAACGAAGTCTCCAGCTCTGGCGAATATGACCTGATCATTGTTGGTACATACCAGATGCCCGATTACCTCAAGGAAGCGGCTACAGCCTATCCCGATCAGAAGTATTTGATTTACGATGATAATACTTACGTTGGCGAAAATGACAATGTGGCAAATATCACCTACAAACAGAACGATATGGGCTACCTGATTGGTGTTTTTGCTGGCAGTATGACAACCCAGACAGATGTCCCAAAAATTAATCCGGAAAATGTGGTTGGTTTTGTTGGTGGTATTGACAGCCCCGTAATCAATGACTTCCTGTACGGTTTCTTGTTGGGTGCCCAGGCGGTGAATCCCGATATCAAAGTTGATACCCGCTACGTCAACAGCTATGTTGATACAGCCACCGCGAAGGAAATGGGTTTGTCGATGATTAATGATAACAATGCTGACATCCTTTGGGGTGTGGCAGGCTTATCTGGCAACGGCGCTGCGGAAGCAGCCCTCGAGAGCGGCAAAGCCTGGTTTATTGGTGTTGATTCTGACCAGGAATTGACCCTCCCTGAAGCCCAGGCAGAAGTCACGCTGACATCCGGCTTGAAGAACGTCGGTCAATCCATCGTCTGGTTCTTTGACGAATGGGATGCTGGCCGAACTTATTTCGGTGAAGAGGTACGCCTTGGCATTTCTGAAGGTGGCGTTGGTGTTGTGACTGACAAAAACTTTGCAGAGATTGCCCCTCAAGAAGTTCAGGATGCAGTCTTAACTGCTCAGGAACAAATTGTTGACGGTGAAATTGTTGTACCCACAGCTATTGGCGATACAACCAACGCGGTTGTTGAATTAAGGGACTCCTTACAGCCGTAAATCATTACGAAAATAGATCGTTAACTAATACAAAATGAATCGGGGTAGAGTTTTTCAACTTATCCCCGATTCATTCTATCAATTGAATAGGAACACCCGCATATGGAAAATAATAATTTTGTTGTCCAAATGAAAGGGATTAGCAAGGTGTATCCCAATGGAATCGCAGCCAATCGTAATGTCGATTTCTTTGTAAAAAAGGGTGAAATCCATGCTTTAATGGGTGAAAATGGTGCGGGTAAGTCAACATTAATGAAAATATTGTTTGGCTTAGAGCAACCAACCGAAGGGGAAATTATCATTAATGGTGAAGTAGTAGACCTCACCTCACCAACTGTTGCAATTTCAAAAGGGATTGGCATGGTGCATCAGCATTTTATGCTTGTCCCCAGTCTGACTGTTGCGGAAAACGTTGTCCTCGGCATGGCACCAATAAAAAATGGCGTTCTCATCGATTATAAAGAGGCTGTAAAAATAACCGAAGAAGTATCACAGAAATATAACCTACATGTAGATCCAAGAGCGAAAGTTATAGATATCCCCGTTGGGATGAAACAAAAGGTTGAAATTCTTAAAGCGTTGGTACGGGGTGCCAACATCCTCATTCTGGATGAGCCCACTGCCGTATTGACTACCCAGGAAACGTCTGAACTTTTCAAGGAGCTCATTACACTAAAGGATCTCGGATACACCATCATCTTCATATCCCATAAATTAAATGAAATCAAACAAATTACAGACCGCCTTACCATCATGCGAGCTGGCAGGTCAATGGGCGTCTATGAGACGGCAACCACATCGCAGCAGCAAATATCCCGGCTCATGGTTGGGCGGGATGTGATTTTAAATGTTGAAAAAGGAAAATCCCAACCAAGCGAAACAGTTCTTAAAGTTCGCAATCTGGAATACACGAATAAGTGGAACAAGAAGATGCTCGATAATTTATCTTTCTCTGTTCGCCAGGGTGAAATTTTGGGGATTGCTGGCGTTGAAGGAAATGGTCAGCGCGAACTTGTTGAAATGCTGTTTAGCCTGAACACGCCAGACAGCGGTACGATCACTGTAAACGGTGCAAACATCATCAATCTGCCGCAAGACAAGATTCGAGATAATCGTGTTTCGCTTATTCCTGAGGACCGAATGACTTACGGTATCGCTGATGCTGCGACGATTGAAGAAAACGTTATATCCGATCGCTTTACTGAAAAACCCTTCAACAATGGACCACTTTTTAATATGAAGATGATTCATAAGGAAAGTGATAAATTGATAAAAAATTATGCTATCCTGTGTAAATCCCGCAAGCAACCGGTTAAAATGTTGTCCGGCGGCAATATCCAAAAGGTTGTGGTCGCCCGTGAACTTTCAAGCGATCCCGTCATGATCATTGCTGATCAACCCACGCGCGGCATTGATGTGGGAGCCACAGAATTTATCCGGAAAAAACTGGTTGAGTTAAGCCGAGCAGGAGCAGCAGTTTTGCTGGTATCTGCAGATCTCAACGAAGTGATGGAGTTGAGCGATAGTTTGATTGTCCTGTATGGGGGAAAGGTTGTGGCTTACTTCGACGATACATCAGAATTGGATGATACAGAAATGGGTGAATATATGCTTGGCTTAAAACACCAATCCCCAGAGGAGATTGAGAGAGTGTGTCATGACTAGCAGGAGAATGCTTGTTTTTGATATTTTACGCGGCGCTGCAGCGATTTTTCTCGCATTATCGGTTGGTTTCATCTTTATTATTTTGAGTTCAGATGAGCCCCTGAATGCGCTGCGTTATTTGTTAATCGGCCCGATTTTTAGCATCAGGGATGGGGTTTTGTCCTTTAATGCCATCGGCTTTCAAACCATCCTGGCCGCCATGATCCCGACCATCTTCACCGGTCTGGCTGTGTGCGTTATGTTCTCCGCCAGCCAATTCAACTTGGCTGGAGAGGGATCGGTCATGTTAGGCGGGTTTATTGGTGCGCTGTGTGCGATTTACCTGAATATGCCCGGTTGGATTCATCCTGTTGTCTGTGTCCTCATTGGTGCAGCGGCAAGTGGTCTGATCATGCTCATCCCAGCCTTATTGAAAGTTAAGCTGGGGGCGAGTGAACTTGTGACCTCATTGATGTTGAACTATATCATCATGTTCATTGTCCTCCATTTCTTAAACTTTAATTTTGCAGACCGCAGTAAAGGCGCCACGCAAAGCTATCCCTTTCAACCCACGGCACAAATTCCAGCGCTTGTTGAAGGCAGCTCCAAGCTCAGTTGGGGCTTCATTGTCGCACTGATCTTTGTGGTCATAGTGGCTTTGTTCATGTATCGGACAAAATGGGGTTATGCCATCCGTATGATCGGTATCAACCAGCCATTTTCTAAATATTCCGGCATGAAAGTCGGTGCCACAATCGTTCTTTCTCAGGTTATTGGCGGCATCCTTTCAGGTATGGGCGGCAGTATTGAGGTGCTAGGACGCTACAATACTTACCTATGGCGGGAATTACCCGGCTACGGATGGACTGGTATTACGATAGCTATTCTTGCCAAAAACAATCCTATCTTTGTTCCTTTTGCCGCATTCTTCATTGCATACCTTGATAAGGGTTGTCAATTAATGGCGACTTACAGCGATGTGCCGTCTGAGATGATTGACATCATTCAGGCAGCGATTTTCCTCTTCTTCGCTGCTGAACAATTCCTGGCAAAATACCGCCAGAAGATCGTTGTGAAAAATACACGCCTTGAAATGGGATTAACAGAAAACAACAATCTTTCACAAGAAAGGAGTGATGCCTAATGTTTGAACAATTTTTGGACTCAATTCTTAAGGCAGACTTCTTATTCTCAATTATCCGTATTACAGCCCCCATTTTGTTTGCTGCCTTGGGCGCAGTTATAGCAGAAAAGGCTGGTGTGGTGAATATCGGTCTTGAAGGTATCATGAGCATTTCAGCACTCTTTGGCGTCCTATTCAGTTATTGGACGCAAAGCTGGCTGGTGGGTGTTTTAGGCGCTCTGGTGATTGGAGTCCTTTTGGGCTTATTAATCGGATTCTTTGCGCTCAAGCTTAAAACAGATATTATATTAGCTGGTATTGCTGTTAATATGATCGGGGAAGGGGGTACTATTTTCCTACTCTATATGTTTACCGGTATGCGCGGCAATACTGGCTCTTTGGTCAGCCAAAACATTCTGATCCCGACAGTAGACATCCCCCTCATCAAGAGCATTCCGATACTTGGCGAAATAATATCAGGCCACTCAGTACTAACCTACGTTGCTTTTATTAGTGTGTTTCTGATTGCTGCCCTCCTTTATAAGACATCTTTGGGACTGAATATTCGCGCAGTCGGTGAGAATGACCACGCGGCTGAGAGCGTTGGTATTTCAGTATTGCGGGTTAAATACATCGCCATTGGCATTTCTGGTGCTTTGGCTGGTTTGGGTGGTTCTTTTATGTCCATGTACTATTCCCAGGGATGGAATTCCGGCATGATTGCTGGGCGCGGCTTCATTGCCCTGGCTGCCCAGGCGATGGGGCGCGGTGAACCGGTTGGGACGATGCTTTCGTCCTTGCTGTTCGGATTTGCCCAAGCGCTGCGCACGAAAGTTTCTGGCTTGCAGGGGGTGTCCAGTTACCTGGTGTCGCTCATCCCATATGTGTTCACAATTGTTGGCTTGGTTTTGTATGCTATCAGCACCACCAAGAAGGTACGCAGGTATCGCCAAACACAACCACAAACTGGAACAGTTGAGTCATGAACAAGACCCCTATCATTCTGGATGGCGATCCTGGTCACGATGATGCCATCGCGTGGGTGCTCGCGAATGCAAGTCCCTTGTTGGAGATACGCGCTTGCACTTCTGTGTGTGGCAATCAAACGATTGAAAAAACCAGCTATAACGCGCTACGCGTGATGAAGTTGATCAATTTAAATGTTCCTTTTGCCATCGGTCGTCGAAAACCCTTATTGAGCGATCCGATCATTGCACCGGATGTGCACGGCGAGTCAGGGTTGGACGGACCAGCTTTGCCTGAACCAGCGATTTCACCTGAACCAATGGATGCTGTGGAACTGATGGCGAAGATTCTTCAGGAAAGTGCTGAGCCAATCACGCTGGTGCCCACTGGACCGCTGACAAATATCGGTGCCTTACTGCTTTTATATCCAGAGCTCAAATCAAAAATCGCCCGCATCTCACTGATGGGTGGCGGGATAAATTTCGGCAATTGGACCCCGGCAGCGGAGTTCAACATACTGGTCGATCCAGAGGCAGCGGACACTGTTTTTCGCTCAGGCGTCCCCATCACCATGGCAGGCTTGGACGTGACAGAGAAAGCCCTGATCTTTCCTGAAGATTTCGAAAGAATCCGTGCGCTGAATAATCCGGTTGCAAAAGTGGTTGCCGAATGGCTAGAATTCTTTTATCAATTTCATCGTGCAAAAGGTTACGAAGGTGCGCCAGTTCACGATGCAATTGCGGTAACAGCCCTGATAAAACCAGAAATTCTGGATATGAAAGATTATTTTGTCCAAGTTGAAACAGTGGGAGATTATTGCCGCGGGATGACCATTGCAGATCGTTTTGGTGTTTTCCAGCAACCGGCCAATGCCACGGTCATTTTGGGTATAGACCGCCAGGCGTTTGTCGATCTGGTTGTGGAATCGGTAGCCTACTATGGAGAGGTGGCAGGATGAGTCAGATACCCCTTATTTTTGATTGTGATACAGGTGTGGATGACGCCATTGCCATCATGCTCTTGAACAAGTTGCCGAAATTCAAGCTGCTGGGGCTAACTACTGTTGCCGGTAATGTGGAGCTGGAAAAAACCACGAACAATACTTTACGTGTGTTGGAATTGATCGGCGCAGACATCCCCGTTTACCGAGGTGCTGCCAAACCCATTTTCCGGGAGCATGTCAGGGCAGTCTACGTCCATGGTGAAGATGGATTGGGTGGGATTGAACTTCCGCAAACCAGGCAAGCCGTGCCGGGGGTCAATGCCTGGGATTTTATTTACCAGGAAGCGGTCAAATGGCAGGGCGAATTGGAGATCATTGCCGTAGGTCCATTGACCAACCTTGGCTTGGCATTCATCAAATATAAACAGTTGCCTGAACTGATCAAGCGCATCGTGATCATGGGGGGCTCAGCCTCTCTTGGAAATATCACGCCTGCTGCTGAGTTCAATATCTATGTCGATCCTGAAGCTGCGGATATCGTCTTTTGCTCTGGTGTACCGGTTTACATGTGTGGTTTAGACATGACCATGAAAGCTTACCTGACGGCTGAAGAGATGGCACAGGTGGGCGCTTTGGGCAATAAACCATCTAAGTTTTTACAGGATGTTGTCCAGGGTCCGCTTAATTTTTATCATAGCTTAGATCTGCCAGGCATGAGCCTGCATGATCCTGCTGCGGTGCTATATGCCAACGATCCATCCATCTTTGAAACCCATGCGGTTGGGGTTCGGGTGGAAACAAAAGGGCCCTTATCATTCGGACGGACGGTAACGGATTTGTACAGCGATGCCCAGTGGGAAAAGAATGCTACCATCGTAACGGATATCGATCGAGAGAAGTTTAAAGAGATTGTGCTTGATCTGATGTCACAATACTGATCAAAAAAGACTTCCGAAAAACTCGGAAGTCTTTTTTCTATTAATTAATCCTGTAAAACGCCTCTAAAGCTGTCAAAATCTCATGCTTTTCCCCCTGCATGGCAAGGTTTTCACCATCAACGTATTGGGCAATGGAATCGGCAGTATCGTCTTCATAGGTAACGACGTTATTAAGAATCGAAGCGGTGCGCACACCGCGCAACCTGCCAATGGTAAACAGGGCTGCTGTTTCCATATCCGCCCCTAAGACCCCTTTTGTAGACCAGTAGGCATCAATCTCCTCTTCCCTATCTGTGTAAAAACTGTCATGGCTACGGGCAAGCCCAACATGAAAAGGAAAGCCAAAATCTTGTGCGCTTGTAATGCAAGCCTGCATAAGAAATGGATCAGGAACTGCGGGATACGCTGCATCAATATAGGTTTTTGAAGCGCCATCATCCCTGACCGCACCGTTTACAATGACCAGGTCTCCCAGTTTCACTTCTTTTTGTAAACTGCCGCAGCTGCCGATGCGGATCATGGCTGAAACGCCAATATTGTGCAGCTCTTCGATCGCAATCCCGGCTGACGCCCCCCCGATACCCGTTGATATGGCCAGGATTTCTATGCCCTTATATAACCCTCTGAGACTTCGATATTCCCGGTTGTAGGCGAGTTCCTGAGCATCTTCAAGAAAAGGGGCTATGCGATCCAGACGGGCAGGGTCACCCGGTAAGAGGGCGTATTTTATCTTTAGGCTTGAATCCAGGCGGATGTGGGGTTGTAACTGGCTCATATTTTTCTTCCTTTGCAATATTCTCTTAGTATAATAGGTGCAACAATTATATCAAAACCTATAGCGAGGCAAACTTATGCAGATTCTGAATTTTGGTTCTCTCAATATCGATTATGTCTATCGCGTTGACCGTTTCGTGGCGCCTGGTGAAACAAAATCCTGTCAAGATTTAATGATCAATAGCGGTGGGAAGGGGCTAAACCAATCTATTGCAGCAGCAAAAGCTGGCACGGCCGTTGCTCACGCGGGAATTTACGGACGAGATGGGGGCTTTCTGATTGAAAAATTGCGTGAAAATGGTGTGGATGTTTCATTGATGCAATCAGCAGAGGGTGTTAACGGGCATGCAATCATCCAGGTCGATGATACAGGGCAAAATTGTATTTTGCTCTATGGCGGCACCAATCAACAATTGACAGAGGCGTACATCGAAGAGGCATTGGTCAATTTTGACCGTGAAGGATTGGTCCTGCTGCAGAATGAAACCAACCTTGTGGGGATGATCATCACACAGGCGCATGAACGCGGTTTGCAGGTGGCGTTCAATGCAGCGCCGATCACCGCTGCTGTGCTGGATTACCCCCTCGACTTGTTGGATTGGCTGATTATTAATGAGGTAGAAGGACGCCAAATTGCAGAATGCGACGAGGTTGACCAGATCATCCCCAGGCTAAGGGAAAAATATCCAGATTTGAGTATCTTACTCACCCTTGGGAAGCAGGGAGCCTGTTGTTGGCACGAGGGCGAATTAACAGCCGTCAGCAGTTTCAATGTAAAGGCTGTGGACACAACAGCTGCGGGTGATACCTTTATCGGCTATTTTCTGAATGGGATTCTCAACCATCAATCAACCCTTGATTCGCTGAAGATCGCCAGCGCAGCCTCAGCACTCTGTGTTCAGCGACCCGGTGCCTCTGACTCCATCCCGACCAAGCAAGAAGTCGATCAGGCGCTGGCAACCGGCTCATTAGGGCACCTGGAGATCTTGCATGATTAAGGTCCTGTACGTTGACTGTTGTATTCGCCGGGAATTATCCCGTACACGCCTCCTAGCTGAATCTTTCCTGAAGTTGATTGAAAATAACAACGCATACGAGGTCGAAAAGCTTTGCTTGATGGATGAACCCCCGCATTATTTTGTGGATGGGTTCTTTGAGCAGCGCGAAAGGCTGATTGCAGAAGGTCGGTTTGACCATCCCAGGTTTCGCTATGCCCATCAATTTCAACAGGCTGAAAAAATTATCATCGCAGCACCCTTTTGGGATCTCAGCTTTCCGGCTTTGTTGAAGGTGTACATCGAAAATCTATGCGTGGAAGGTATCACCTTTGGCTGTGATGAATCCGGTACTTTTGGCACCTGCCAGGCTGATCGGATGCTCTTTTTGACCACGCGCGGCGATGATTTATCGGGTTCTCCGCTGGAAATGGGGGCACGCTACCTGCAAGCCATGTGCACATTTTTTGGCATCAAGCGCTTTGACTGCATCGCTGCTAACGGCATGGATTTGGGATTGGAAGCGCCTGAAACGATACTTAAAAGAGCCATTCAAAGGGCTTCAAAATTAGCCATAAATTTCTAGTTGATGCGCTGATCCTTGAAGGGCATTGCTATGACCCATAAATTTGATTATTGATACAGAGAGGCTGAGCTATGGAAAAGAAAACGCTGATTAAAAATTGCACCGTACTGACCTTTGACGAATCCAAGCCGAAATTCCTTTCCAACAGGGATATCCTGATCCAGGGGCAAATCATTTCTGCGGTCGAGCAAACGGAAACGATTGAAAACGAAAATGTTGAAATCATCGATGCTAGCGGTATGCTGGCAGTTCCCGGGATGATCAACACCCATGCCCACGTGCCCATGGTTTTATTTCGGAATGCTGGGCCGGATTTAAATGCTAATGACTGGTTTAACAAAATCATTTTCCCCCTTGAAGCCAACCTGACGCCGGAAGACGTCTACTGGGGGGCACAGTTGGGCATTGCCGAGATGATTGAAGCCGGTATCACCTGTGTGGCGGATCATTATTTTTATATGGATTCGGTGGCCCGCGCCGTTGAGCAGAGCGGCATGCGTGCCAACCTTGTATGGGCGGTTTTTGGCCATGAGGGCATTCAAAAATTAGAAGAAACCCTTGGTTTTGTAGCGCGCTGGCAGGGTAAGGCCAATGGGCGGATTACCACCTGGATCGGTCCGCATTCGCCTTATTTATGCGATCCCGACTTCCTTTCCAGGTGTGCATCGGAAGCCGCAAACCTCGGGGTGGGCACGCATATCCATGTCTCTGAGACCGCTGAACAAGTGACGCTTTCCTTTGACCGATATGGTCAATCGCCTGTGCGCCTGCTGCAAGATTCTGGCATCCTCGATCAGCCCTGTATTTTGGCGCATTGCCTTTATCCCTCCGATGAGGATTTGGAGATCATTGCAGAGCACCCCGCAGGGATTGCACAAGCGCCGAAGACTTATCTGTCCCTGGCGATGGGCTTGGCAGACCTGCCTAAGTATCTGGGATACGGCATCCCAGTTGGTCTGGCAACCGATGGCGCGGTCAGCAGCAGCAACCTGGATCTTTTTGAGCAAATGCGCCTGACCGCGCTCACCCAAAAATACCATCTCCGTGATGCAGAGCAGATGGATTTGGATACCCTCCTGGACCTGGCATTCCAGGGAGGTGCAAAGGTGCTGCACCAGCCAACCTTGGGAAACTTGAAACCGGGATATTTAGCTGACGTCGTGCTGCTCAAGCAGGATCGGGCGAGTGCCCATCCCGTCATCAATCAAGCTGCAAACCTGGTTTATAACCTGGGTGCATCCGATGTAGATACGGTTATCTGCAATGGGGAGGTGATCTACCTAAATGGCGAACATCAAACCCTCAATAAGGCAGACATCATAGCGGAGGTCAATCAACGCCTTGGACGGTTGTTGAAAATTGATTACGAAAGAAAGGTCGCTGATTACCCCTCCTAATGACAGGAAAAAGCTAATATTGAACACTCGAGAGTGCTAAAAACAGAACATAAAAAATCCTTCATATTATCACAATAATGTTTATTATTAATTGAAATTAATAATTATAAAATGTAGGGGCAACGCATGCGGTAAAGTCTCATATAGTGGTGTAAATTCTTGACGAAAAAGTCATCTTGTGCTTCCATAAGAATATTCACATTCAAAAAAGGAGGCACAAAGATGACTGACTCAATTATCGCATTTATTAACTTTCTCCGCAAGCAGGATTTAGTAGAAGATGTCGATTTCTTGAAGGAAGCTAGCGAATTTATGTATCAGCAGCTAATCGATCTAGAAGCAGAGGAGGTGATTGGAGCCGGGCATTACGAACGGACACCTGAGCGGCAAACCTACCGAAATGGATCGAGAGAACGCCAACTCGAAACCAGGGTAGGAGAGATCACGGTGAATATCCCAAAACTACGGAAGGGGAGTTATTTTCCCAGCTTCTTGGAACCACGGAGCCGAACTGAGGAGGCCCTGTTGGCAGTGATCCAGGAGGCGTATATCCTTGGTGTGAGTACACGCGGAATGGACAAGCTGGTCCAAACGATGGGACTGGAAGGGATAGATAAGAGCAAAGTCTCTCGGATCTGTAAAGAATTGGATGAGATGGTGGCCCAATTTCGTGAGCGCCAGTTGCAAATCAACTATCCCTACATCTGGCTGGATGCAATCGTGTTGAATGTCAGGGAGAATCACCGGGTTGTGAAGCTCTCGTTAGGGATTGCCATTGGTGTTGATGAACAAGGAGAGCGTCATATCCTGGGTTTAGATCTAGGAGCGGGAGAATCAGAGGCCTTTTGGCTTGAATTTCTGCGTTCTCTAAAGCAGAGAGGCCTGGAAGAGACTATGTTAGTGATCAGTGATGCCCACAGTGGATTAAAGGCCGCCATAGCCCAGGCTTTCTCAGGTGGCGCCTGGCAGCGTTGTTCAGTGCACTTCATGCGGAATGTGCTGGCCCAGGTGTCTCACAAAGATAAGAAACAAGTAGCTGAGGCCATCAAATTGATCTTTGAACAACCAGACCATGCGTCAGCAAAAGCCTTTCTAGAAAGCTTAGCTCAGTTGATGGAATCTCGATGGCCAAAAGTTTCCAAAATGCTCTTTGAAGCTGAAGAAGATATTCTGGCCTAGAAAACCTTCCCGAAAAAACATCATCGTTCCATCCATTCCGTCAATCCTCTGGAACGTATCAATCGGGAAATCCGTCGCCGGACCCGGGTGGTGGGCGTCTTCCCCAATCGAGCATCTGTGTTCAGGCTTGTGGGGACACTGTTGATGGACATCGATGAAAACTGGCGTGGTGGACGACGATACATGGCTCAGGATGGGATCAACAAGCTGCTCAATCCCGAGTTTGAGGAACATTCAGAACATAGTTTTAAGCTCGTTGACGAGTTGTTGGAGCTGGAAGCACAGAATGTAATTTACACCACTTGACAAGACACTACCACGCATGCGTCGCCCTTACGATTAAAATATTAGGTGATAAATATTAATCATCAACCCCCTCATGCTCTTGGTTTGACAGTGTTCGGGTTCACTTTTATAATTGCGCTAAATATTAACCCTGACCCTTTTCTATCATTAAGGAGAGCTCCCTCATGGATAAAATTCCTACCCCCCACATCGAATGTTCAGACCCGAATCAAATTGCATCAACTGTGTTGATGCCAGGTGATCCACTGCGGGCGAAGTTTCTAGCAGAAAATTACCTCGAAAATGTTGAACAATTTAACGCGGTTCGAGGCATGCTGGGTTTTACTGGCAATTATCAAGGCAAACGGGTCTCTGTGATGGGCTCTGGGATGGGGATTCCCTCTGCCTTGATCTATTACCATGAGTTGTTTGCGTTTTATGGGGTGGAGGTCATTATTCGCATCGGCACGTGCGGCGGGCTGCAACCGAATTTGGTCTTGGGCGATCTCGTGCTGGCGGCAGCTTCTTGTACGGATAGCAGTATTCTGGATGGTTTGTTCGGCAAAATAAAATTCTGCCCGACACCCGATTTTGAATTATTGACCGAGGCAGTGAACTGTGCCAAACGAAAAGGCATCCCCACACAAGTGGGCACGGTGCTCTCGGGGGATGAATTTTATGGTCACGAACCGAAAGAGGTGATGGATAACCTCAGGCAATTTGGCGTGCTGGCGGCTGAAATGGAGTCAGCGGGGTTGTATTTTAAGGCCAGGGAGCTTGGTAAACGCGCTTTGGCTATGTTTACGGTTTCGGATACCCCTGAAGCAAAAGACAGTGCCTTGGATCGGCAAACCGCTTATCGCAATATGATGGAAATTGCGCTGGAAATCGCGGTTGAGTAGAGCCTTGTGAATTTCTAGGTCACGTTTTCAACATGACAAAAATTAAGGGTGATTAAGAACTCCCTAAATAACGGTATTTTATTGGATGCGGACTATTGAGTCACGTAGGTTGCTAAGACAACCATACGTGACCTACTCCACTAAATCACCTGCACCTGGGATCCCTGCGTCGTTTTCTCGACTTCAATGCGCGTGGGGAAGACGTCCTTGAGTTCTTCCAAATGGGTGATGACCAGAATCTTCTCAAAATCGTCCCGCACCAGGTTGATCGCTTCCACCAGGCGCTGCCGGCCCTGGGCATCCTGGCTGCCAAAGCCCTCGTCGATCACCAGGGTTTGCAACCTGGCACCGGCTCGCTGGGCTAAAACTTTCGAAAGCGCCAATCGGATGGAGAAATTCACCCGAAAAGCCTCACCCCCTGAAAACATTTCGTAATCCCGTTCGCCAACGCTGTCCCGAATGACAATATCGAGGGTTTCTTTGAGGTCCTCTCGGCTGGTGTCCTTGTATTCGCGCTGGGTCATAAAGTTAAAGGACATGCGCCCGTTGCTCAGGCGGGAGAGTAAGGTGTTGGTGGTCTCCTCAATTTCGGGTAGGGCTTGTTCGATAAGCAAAGCGGGGATGCCGTCCTTGCCGAAAGCCCGTTCAAGCTGTCCCAAATCGGCAATGCGCTGGGTTAAGGCCTCGCGCGCTTCCAGCAGGCCTGCTTTTCGCCTTTGCAAGGTCTCCAAGACAGCCACTTTTTGTTTGGCCGCCCCCACGTCCATGCGCAAGCGGTTCTCCAACTCTTTGATGTTGTGTAATTCCGCCTCAGCCTGGGCTAAATCGGGCATCTCAGCTTCCAAAGCGGCGATACGGGCAGCTTCCTCGTCGTGGGCAGCTTGCTGATCGCTCAGAGTCTCTTCCAATTCACCCAATTGTTCTTCCAGCCCCGTAATTTCCCGTTCGATGGGCCCCAAGGCAGCTCGTGCTTGTTCCAAGGCGCGCAGGTTTTCCCCCGCTTCAGTACCCGTCTGCTCGACCAGACGCAGGTGTTTGTGCGCTTCCACGTCATATCCGAGCTCTTCCAATTCGTTTTCAATTTGCTTCAGTTGGGCTCGAGCTTCGAGGGCAAAATCATCATTGACTAATAGGCGCTCAATTTCAGCCAGGCGCGGGGCGTCGGTTTTCTCCCACTCCTGCTGCCCTTCTTTGATGGTCGCTAGCTTGTTTTCGATCCGATCGACAGCCTGGTGGGCTTCTCTCAGGGCGGCGTCAACGCCTTTCAGATCCGCTAATTGCCGTCCTAATTGCCGCAAGCTGCCCTCAAAATTGTTCAACAGGTCTCGATTGGCATAATACCGGTCACGGCGGTCTTCCCCTTCCTTGTAATAATTAGCAATCAGAGCTTCCCGATCGGCTTCCGAAAGGGGCTGGCCGCACACGGGGCATTGGGGCTCGTCAGCTGCCTCTAATTGGTCCAGACGCGCCCGCAGGGTATCCATTTCCGCTTTAAGACGGGGGTTCTCGGCTTTGGCTTCGGCCTGATCGGCCTGCAATTTTTGAAGATCAGACTCTAATTGCTCCCGTAAGTCTAATTTTCCCTCTAACCCCTCGATTTTTTCGTTTAAAGCCTCTAATTCAGCCTTCAACACATCGTTTTGGGCTTGTGCCACCTCGATCTGGGCTTTTTGTGCGGTCAGGTTTTGTTTTTCTTGTTGCAGTTGGGCTTCTTCCACTTGAATGAGGCGCAAAGGCTCGTGGCGCAGGGCTTCGTGCTTGCGAAATTGGGTTGCGACCTCTTCCATTGCTTCGAGGGCTTTGCGCGCTTCCTGCCAATCCTGGTAGGCTTTCTCGATGACTTCAGCATCCGCCAGGATTTTGTCGTAGGCGGTTTTCTCTTCCCGCCGTGCCGAAAGGGTCGCCTCAACCCGCTCTCGATTGCGCAGGGTGGTTTCCATATGGGACTTCAAAGTTCCCAGCATCTTGCGCTGCTCTTCTAAAGCAGTGTGATAGCTCCGCACCTGGTCTAGAAAGCCGGCGCGTTCCTCACGCTGTCCCGCCAGTTCATCCAATTTGGATTCCAGCTCTCGCAAATGGGCTTCCCGCTGAGGCCCCTCGTCCAGCTCGGATTGAATCTCACGCAGGCGCCCATCCAGCTCCCGCACCTCTTTTTCTTTCTGACGGCGCTGTTCCCCAGCCTTTTCGCGATAGGTTTCCCAAATCTCAAGCCCGAGGATCTTGCCGAGGATGGCCTTGCGTTCGCTGGGGCGCGCGGTGGCGAACTGATCCGCCTTGCCCTGCAAAAAGAATGAGGCGTTGGTGAAGGTGTCGTAGTCCATTTTTAAGATGCGCTCAATTTTTTGATCCGTCTCCCGGATGGTGCGTTCTGTGAGGGGTTTCCAACGCCCTTCCTCACCGGGGACTTGCGATAAGATAAACAATTCCACAGATGAAGTTTTACCACGCGGGTTGGACCGCTGCACCCGGTAGCGATTGTTCTCGTAATCAAAATCGAGGGTCACCTCCGCAGCCTTGACGGAGGGGTGGTTGTTGATCAGGGATTCATCGCGCCGGCGTGCCTGACCAAACAAGGCCCAGGTGACCGCATCCAACAGCGCTGATTTGCCCGCGCCGTTGTGTCCTGAGATGCACGCCAAATTGAACCCGGTGAAATCGAGGGTGACCGGTTCACGATAGGATAAAAACCCCTGCAGTTTGAGCTTGACTGGAATCATTGCTAAAAACCTAACTCGTCTAGTATGTCTTTTTCATTGCGTTTGGTTTTGGGGGGCAAAATTTCCTCCCAAAAAGCGTCATCATAGCGCCGGGAATGCACCAAAATGGGCATGGGTACCCCCCAGCCTAACATCAACACCTCTTCCTTAGGCTGAAGCCGAGCGAGCATCCCTCGAAGGGCTTCTCGTCCCGCCAGCCCCGTCAGCACGGCTTGAATATCATCCGAGTCTCCCAACCATCCCGTGATGCGGGTCCCCAATTGGGACATCACCTCATCGTAGATTTGGGAGGGGCGCTGATCGATGATCAACAGGGTGACGTAGTACTTACGCATCTCACGGGCGATAGTGCTGAAGGTGGTTTGGGCCGCCATCTCGCGGTTGAGGAGTTTGTGCGCCTCTTCGACCACAATCACTAGGGGACGCGGCTCCTCGGCGCCTTGATGACCGCTGCGGAAGTCGTTCGTGCGCTGCTCCCACATGTCACGGATGCGGCGGGTGAGCAGGTTGGAGACAAACAAGTAATCCAAATCCGTCTCGTGTTTGCCAAAGGACAGCACCACATGCTGACCATTGTTGAGGTTATCAACCATTTGCCTCAGGGCGTTACTGGCCGGGTTTTCGACGATGTAAGGCGCATTGAACAGCCGCCGCAGCTTGGAGTGCAGGGCTTCAGCCGCGCCGGGATGCACACCAGCCCCATTGGCCCAGGCTTCGACGCTGTCGGGTGCTGGGATGCGCTTCCCCTCTTCATCTTCAACATAGGCGTGAACGCGCATTTGCTTGAATTGATGGAACCACTCGTTTTGGAAGCTAGAGCGCAGCGCTTCCAGGGTGGTGGGGGTGGTCTCGCGCAGGTTTAACTCTTGTGAAAGCATCAATACATCCTCAGCGGTGATGTCAGTTTCGGCAATCTCGAGGGTGTAATCGGGTTGGGTTCCGCGGATGGTAGCACCCCGCCCCAGGCCAACCATGCGCACCTTGTTGGGGAATTTGCCCCGCAGCCCAGGGACGCGCAAGCCCGTGTCGGAGGCGGTGTCATCGGGACCGTATTCATTGTGCATATCGAAAATCAGTACCGAAGTCTTGGCATGCTTGATCAGGCCGGCTAAGATCACCCGGGTGAGGAAGGATTTGCCGGTGCCGGTGGCGCCAAAGATGCCCGCCGAACGCTGCACCAGCTTATCCAGGTTCACGCACACTGGATGGGCTTGTTCCAGGGTGTCCCCAATGCGGAAGTAGGCTTTTTCGCCTTCCTTGCCAAAAATCTCGGCGATGTCCCCAGCGCTGGCCAGGCGCACCGGGGCGTGATGTTCCGGGACGGTCTTCACCGGTTCTGGGCGGATTTGTTCCTCCAACACCTGCTGAAACCAGGCCTCATACCCCGGGTCATCCAGGTCCGGTCCCTGCTCCATCATCAAGGCGGTCAGGATTTCCAGGTTGGTAAACAGGGTTTGCCCATGCAGCAGCTTTGCCAGGTGGGGCGGGAAGCGGGTTGCGCTCTGCTCATCGGCAAAGCGCGGGTCGGTGGCGCCAAGCAGTAGATCGGTTACTAACCCATAAAAAAGCCAGTTGCCGCTTTCGACCACCACAAAGGCGCCTTCTTGCACAGTTTGTGCGGGCACGGTCAGGCGTGCCTGCAGGTTAGCCTTCAAACCGCCGCCGACGATATACCCGATCGGTCCGGTTTGATTTTTTGAGAGGTTATTGTTCATTTCGTTTGGATTATCCATGTTCGTCCTTGGTCCTGGTTTCCTTAGATATCACTGGCTGCGCTGAGGATGGCCATCAGCCCCTGGTAATCATCCCGCATCTGGGTGATGATGGCGCTCAGCGCCTGCTCGTACCAGCCTTCGTTACCGGCGTTTTCTTGTGCCCTGCGAGTCCGCAGCAAGTGAGCTGCCAATAGTTCTTCGATGGGTTTATCGCGATCGCGCAGGATGTGCCTGAAATAGCCGAAGTGCTCTGAGGTCGTAAAGCGCACAATTTCTTCATCCGAGCACAGGTAGATAGCGTCCAGGCTGAGGGGCGGTCTGGGGGGTAGGAGGTGGAACACACGGCCCGCCTGCTCATAGCCTAAAACCAGCACGCCGATTTCAACGGGGACGTTGCGATTTTCCCGGTTGTCCTGCAGGACCTCATCGGGGATATCCTGGGCGGTGATCAACTGGCGCACCAGGCCGTCATCGTCGATGTGGATGTCGTAAATAATGCCATACACCTGGGTTGAGGGGGGTAAGGGCACGCGCACCAGTGCGCCAAAGGCAGGGGCGTCCAACTGGTTCACCCGGCAGCCAACCACAAAGCCGGTGGTGCCGGAGCGCAATAATCGGCCGATAATCAAATTGCTCATCTGATATACCTCGTTTTGGAAGTGGGTAGGTCTTTATGATATTGTTTATAGGATTTTTCATCGATTGGGATGCCTCGCCGCTGGCACTCCGCCACGATCATATCCTCCACGCGCTCGTGTTCCTGCATGCTGACGATGGCCTCTTCGTGGGCGCGGTGCAGAATGTAGGGGTAGGGACGGGTGCCCATCACCCGGGCTTGCTCGATCAGCACGGCTTGCAGTAAGCCCACGGCGGCTTTATCTCGGGCAATCCAGCCCGGTACCTCTACCCTGGCCAGGTGTGGCTTGCCCGGTTGCCCCACGTTTAAATAGAAGAAATGCAAAGCTAGGTTGCCTTTGAATTGATTGGCGGTTTGGGAGTGGATGCCGAAAATAGCCGAACGGTCGCCGGGGTTGCGCAGGATTTTGCCGAGCAAGTGAATATCGCTCAGGCCAGCAAATTGGCGTTTGCGCTGGTTGTAGGTTTGCAGCTCCCCATCCGATAGTTGCGCTAGCTCCAGAAGCCGACCGATCAGGTCGCTGCCGGGCTTGTCCACATAGCCCAGGGTCATCAGTCCATGTTCTTGCAGTTGGGAAAGGACGGATAAATAACGGTCGAGGGTCTGGGAAAAATCCTGGGATTCCTGGGGTTCGCGATACAATTCCAGGGGGCCATCGGTCATTGAAATTGCAGGGAGGGTCAACTCACCCGCCAGGTCCACCAGGGCTTCCCGCTCCCGTAGATCGCGCATCAGGGCAACCATGCCTTCAGTGATCATCCCACCGCGGGGCAGGAAGAGCGAGTCATAATCCAAAAGCTGACTTTGGGTGAAAATTTCGGGGGAGAGCCCTGAGCCGCGCACCATTTTAACCACGCCCACGTTGATCACGCAGAACTCCACCCGGGTGTGCCGGCTGGGGTTGATCTGGGAGCCGTCGGCAGCCAGGACGGTGAATTTTTCGGGTAAAGGCGGGGCGGGAAAGGCGGCGTTGAGGGGTTCATCGATGGGAAAAGCACAGCGTAAGTGTGGCACCAGGTCGGCGGCACGATTGACTTTGTCCTTCAGGGCTTCCAGGCGGTCGGCGTAAGTGGCCATCAGGTCCGCGATTTCTTGCGCCTGGATGGTGAGCTGTTGTTTGCGGGTGCTGATTTGTGTGCTGAAATCAGCCAGTTTGTTTTGGATTTCGATCAGGTTGACGGGCATCTTTCCCTCAAGTCCTAGCGAACATTTGTTTTATTATTTTACGTGGCTTTGATTGTATTCACAAGGCCAATTCTATTATAACGAGGGATGAGATTAGCTGAAAGGTGAAAGCTCAAAGCCCTAAGCTTTTTAAAAACTGTAGAGGATAATGCAGAAGCGGAGAATGGATCAGTTGGGCGCGGTGGGGGTTTCACCGTGCCGTCTTGAATACCGCATTAACATTTATTGGACCAACTTCATGATGATAGCTCATGCGCAAATCTCGTTTGAAACGTGACAAACATAAAAATTGTCACGTAGGCTTAAGCTGATGCGCTCTCAAAACGCATCATTTGGTGGCATGTATTAAGGAAAACATACTTTACTATACGAGAACTACGTCTAGCCATGAGATTTACCTTAGCCTGTTTCCTTAAAGCTTAGGAATGCAGGTTTAGATACAATCCAAAAAGGAACTCTGCTATTTTACAGAGGCGCTGTACATTTTGACAATTTTTGCATTATTGACTGGTAGTCAGAGCACAGGAGTTCTTTAACCTTGGTATTTTTCATAAGGTTTCCGCGAATAAAATCGAAAATTTGGAAGGTTATTATTCCTCATTGGTTTCTGGTGTTATAAATAATATGGAAATACATCGCCTTACTGTTTAAATTCTTGAAATAGAGATCAAATTGATTCGATTGCAAATAAAAATAATAACTTGATTTTATTATAGGGTTGAATGAAAGCTAAGAAATCCCCAAGATTTATATTGAACCTGTTGGGTATTGGGACTGCTATTTCCCTACTGGGAGATGCCACTCTTTATACCGTATTACCCCATCCAGATATCGTAAAACAATTGGGGATCACGCTTTCTATGGTGGGATTGCTCTTAGGTGCAAATCGCGCCGTGCGATTAATCTTAAATGGTCCAGTTGGTGTGCTGTATGATCGAATGCCGCGGCGGGGTTTATTAATCACATCATTATCGCTTGGTGCCTGCTCCAGCATTTTTTATGCACTTGGTCATGGATTCTGGCCTTTATTAATGGGGAGAATTTTATGGGGGTTAGCCTGGGCGATATTATGGGTAGGTGGGAATACGGTTGTGCTGGATATCTCCACAGATGATAACCGCGGCCGCAACAGCGGAATTTATCAAATGTGGTTTTTTACAGGCATCGCAACAGCCTCCCTTTTTGGGGCACTCTTAACCGATCTGTTTGGCTTCCGAATAGGACAATGGATCAGTGTGGGTGTCATTGCCGCGACCTCCCTGGTGTGGTTTTTATTCCTACCCGAAACCCGGGGTGATAAAGAAATTGAAAAAGAAGCCATCAAAGAAACAGATAACTCCGCCAGGGTGAAATTGCCATTACAAGTTATGGCGGTTTCTTCGTTTACGTTATTTATTTCCCGGTTCTTAACCTGGGGGGTGCTGGCAGCAACGACGATTCTGTGGTTTTCCGATCTATTTGGAAATGGTGTGCAGATTTCGGCAATATTTGTACCCATTGCCACGATTTCTGGAATATTTACCGCCTTAAGTAACCTTACCAGTATCGGCAGTACACCATTTGTTGGTTACATTTCGGACAAGTTTAAACGGAGATGGCCAGTCATTGGGTGTGCAATCATCTTGGGTAGCCTGGGCTTGTGGCTAATGAGTGGCAGAATAAGGAGCCTTGCTTTGTTTGGTGCATTCCTTGTACCGATCGCAAGCAGCAGTACAGAAACCTTGATCCCAGCTGTGGCTGGTGACCAGGTTCCCGAAAAGCTGCGCAGCCGCGCTTTAGGCTTGATCAATACTGCTGGTGATCTGGGGGCGACAATCGGTCCCTTTGCCGCCTTAGGAGCCATCAATTCCGAATGGCTGTCTTTAGCTGATATTTACAAAATTGGCAGTATTTGTTTTGGTGTTGTGGCTGTCCTGGCTTTGTCTCCTCTCGCAACCCGGAAAACCGCAAGGGCAACCATTAAAGAATAGACACTGATGGCACCATTTTTCCAGGCAGCACATCTCTCCTCATTTTGTTATTATGGTGCAAGTTTCACCATGATTAAAGAATTATAAATTTATGCATTATTGATGAATTATCTGAGAGTCTTTTTGAAGGAATAATCTTATGTTCAAGAACGATCGCATGTTCCCACGCTTTGCTTTATACGGGTTTTTGAAGAATTTACGCTTCTTTGAACCCTTTATCATCCTGATTTTTCGCGAAGTCGGGTTGAGTTATTTGCAAATCGGGTTTCTTTATGCGATTCGGGATGTGGCGACGAATATTCTTGAAATTCCCGCAGGTGTCTATGCAGATGCATTTGGACGGCGAAAGTCCATGTTGATGGCATTTGGGGCTTATATTCTTTCATTTCTGATTTTTGATTTTTTCTCGGGTTTTGTTATATATGTATTTGCAATGATCTTATTTGCGGTTGGTGAAGCCTTTCGAACAGGAACCCATAAGGCGTTGATATTAGAACACTTACGGCTTAACGACATGGCACATTTGAAAGTGGAATACTATGGGCGAACGCGGTCATTTTCGCAACTAGGATCCGCCCTCAATGCTTTAATTGCTGCAAGCCTGGTATTTTACAGGGGAAATTATCGAGTGATGTTCCTGGCATCTATCATCCCGTATTTACTGGATTTCATCAATCTGGCTGGATACCCCCGAAAGCTGGATGGTGAGCTGATGGAGTTTTCTAAGGGGACGATCAAGTCACAAATCCGCACAACAGTGGGTTCCTTCTTAAGTATGTTCAAAGACAAACGTGCCCTGAGGGCAATTCTCAATAGTTCTGGTTTTAGTGGTCTTTTTAAAGCCAGCAAAGATTATCTTCAGCCAATTTTGGAAAACTTTGCATTGATGATGCCGGTTTTCTTGCTCCTTGAGGATAAACGCCGCAGCGCACTGGTTATTGGCATTGTCTATTTCATTATCTATCTTTTCACCAGTTTTGCTTCACGTGGCGCTGCAGATTTTAGTCAAAAGTTTAGCAGCCTGGGCCGCGCTATCAATCTAACATTTTTAGCTGGTGCAGGGCTGCTTCTGTTAGCCGGATTAGCAATTTGGCAAGAAATCACTTGGCTGGCTATTGTGATATTTCTTTTGTTTTATTTACTGCAGAATGTTCGACGTCCATTGAATGTCTCATTTATCAGCGACCGGATATCCAACCGAGTAATGGCTTCTGGATTGTCAGTTGAGTCCCAGTTCACTACCTTACTGACAGCTATTTTTGCACCGATCTTAGGTGGTCTTGCAGATCAGTTTGGCATTGGCGTTGCGCTTATGATCCTTGCGGCAGGTGTATTCTTTTTGTTTGTCATTGCTCGGGTTGATGAAGCCTCAGAAATAATATCCCAAGAATCATGAAAGTCCTTTAATTCAAAATCGTCTCCCAATACCGTCTCTGCCTTCTCCCGTCTCCTTGAAAATTGGTCTCATATTCGTTATGCCAACTGTATGATGATGGGTTCAGCGTAGGTCACGTTTGCAACGTGACAATATCGAATTATTTTGTTAATGCGATAAGCCACGAAGTAGCAAAGTGGCAATCTCAGAATTGTCACATCTGACAGATCTCTCACTCTATGCTGTTTGGGAGTGGTACTACTTTCGAAACCACAATATTTTTGTCAGATTACAAACTTGACCTACCCCACCTTCCAGTCTTCCCTCCCCAGTCCCCTGTCTCGAAGATCAAAACATAACGGTTTGGTGCGCAGAAAACCACTGCAGCACCCTACAACCTACCAACTACCAGCTACAAGCTGTCACCTTTCAGCTTTGAGCTTTGAACTTTAAGCTACTCTCTCGTTTGACAGCCCCCGCCACTGCGGATATACTTTTAACCGTACAATTCATTAACCTTCGGGGCAGGGTGCGGGTCCATCAGGACCCAATTCCCGATCGGTGGTAATCCCAAACTTGGGAAAGCCCACGAGCGCACAACAGCGCAGAACTGGTGAGAAACCAGTGCCGGCGGTAACAGTCCGAATGAAAGAAGGTGTTTGCATCCCAGGATGTAAACCTTGCCCCGATTTATGTTCGGGGTTTTTTTATGCGAGAAGAAATTAAGCTCAATATACCCACAAAAATGAGCCCGCTCACGCGTGGCGGGTTGTTATTACTCTCCCTTCTTGTCGTCATTTTTGTTTGGTATGCCTTAGCGAATTTCCTCGGGCTGCCGGCCTTCATTCTGCCGGGGCCGGGGCGGGTGTGGGGACGATTCTTACAGTCCCTGGCAGAGGGGCAAATTCTCTATCACTTCCTGGCGACCCTGTTGGAGGTTGTGGCTGGGTTGTTTTTGGGCGGCGTCACAGCCACCGTCCTGGGCTATCTGCTGGCAAAATCACCCCAAACGGAAAAGATCATCGGGCCCTACATGGCGGCCAGCCAGTCCGTCCCCATTGTGGCGATTGCGCCTCTGCTGGTGATCTGGTTTGGGCCTGGCATTTTTTCCAAGATCTTGATTTGCAGCCTGACGGTGTTTTTCCCTATTCTGATCAACACGGTGGTGGGCATCCGCGAGGTGCCGCAAGATCTGCGGAACCTGATGCGCGCCCTAAACGCCACCAAAGCCCAAACCCTCTGGAAGCTTGAAATTCCAGCCGCCCTACCGATCTACCTGGGTGGGCTGCGCGTAGGTGCGACACTTTCGGTGATCGGTGCCGTTGTGGGAGAGCTGGTGGGCGCCGATCGCGGCCTGGGCTTCTTGATCAACGTGGGGCGCGGCCAGTATGACACAGCCCTGGTATTTGTGGCGGTGATCGCCCTGATCTTGCTGGCGATGTCCTTGTATGGGCTGGTGCTGGTGGTTGAGAATAGATTTTTGTCCTGGCAAAAATGGCGCCAGGAGTCTTTGTAATTGAATTTTTCTGAAGGAGATCCTTTATGACCACAAATCACTTAGCTTCCCTCGGCCTGCTCCTGATCCTCCTGGTGGGGGCTTTGAGTGCCTGCCAAAACGGGCTCACGTCCACAGAAACGGAGCCTGTACCAACCCGGCTGACCATGGGTTATATTCCCCACATCCAATTTGCCCCCATCTATATGGCCCTGGATAAGGGCTATTTTAGAGAGGCGGGGTTTGATGTGCAGCTGGAATATGGCAACGAGGCGGATGCCATCGCATTGGTGGGGGCTGGGGAGCAGACCTTTGCTATCGCCAGCGGGGAACAGGTGATCTTAGCCCGCGCCCAGGGCTTGCCCGTCACCTATGTAGCCGCCTGGTATCGGGATTATCCGGTGGGGGTGGTCTCCTTTGCCGGTGAGGGCATCCTGACACCAAGCGATTTAGCTGGCGTAGATCTTGGGCTGCCCGGGCTGTATGGCGCTAATTACATTGGGTTGATTGCCTTGCTCAACGCCGGCGGCTTAAGGGAAGCGGATGTCAATCTGCTCTCGATTGGGTTTAACCAGGTCGAGGCCCTAGTCACAGGACAAATCAAGGCAGGTGCCATTTACTTAGCCAATGAACCGGTCGTCCTGCGCAACCAGGGCTATGACGTGGATGTGATCCGTGTTGCGGATTATCTGCAATTGGTCTCCAACGGCTTGGTCACCAATGAAATGACAATCAATGATCAACCTGAACAGGTTGAAGCCTTTGTGGGCGCTCTCCTCAAGGGCATTGCGGATGTGGAAGCGGATCCCGATGCGGCTTTTGAGGTCAGCAAGAAGTACGTCGAAAACTTGGCGGACGCAGACGAAGCTCTGCAGAAAGAAATTTTAGCTGAATCGATCAAACTCTGGCAGACGGACCCCTTCGGCTACAGTGAGCCGGCGGGATGGGAAAATATGCAGGACGTATTGTTGGATATGGGATTGATCGAATCCCAGGTGGACTTAGATAAGGTTTTTACGAATGAATTTATCCCCTGATATGGCGTTGGAAGTTCAAAATCTGGCGGTGATCTTCAGCGACGCCAGTGGTGTGGTGCACGCGCTGGAAGATCTGCGATTTTCTTTAGCCCGCAATAGTTTCGTCTCCCTGATTGGCCCCTCCGGCAGCGGTAAAAGCACACTTTTGCGGGTGCTGGCGGGGCTGGTGCCGCCCACCCAAGGTGGCTTTCAGTACCATCCCGATCATGCTGGGATTGGACTCGTGTTTCAAAAGGCGAACCTGATGCCCTGGCGGCGGGTGATTGAAAACGTGAGCTTACCTTTGGAACTTAAGGGTATCTCCCAGGAAGAAATCACGGAACGGGCGATGGATCTGATCAAATTGGTCGGTTTAGAGGGTTTTGAGCATGCTTACCCGCGCGATCTGTCGGGCGGTATGGCGCAGCGGGTATCGATTGCCCGGGCGATGATGCAAGACCCCGATATCCTCCTCCTCGATGAACCCTTTGGATCATTGGATGCCCTCACGCGGGAGCGCATGGGGGATGAACTGCTGCATATCTGGCAGGTGCGCCGCAAGACTGTGTTGATGGTGACCCATTCGATTTCTGAAGCAATCTATCTTTCGGACCGTGTGTTGGTGCTAACGGAGCGCCCTGGCCAACTTTCACTGGACCTGGCAGTGACCCTGCCTCGACCCAGGACCCTCGATATGCGCTACACGGCTGAATTTGGCGATCTCACCCATCAACTGCGGGACAGCTTGCGACAAAACAATCATATTTGTCCCTGTCCCATTGACGAAAAAAGGGTACCAGTGGGTCAATGAGCTTGTGATGAGCATGGGTATCCCAACCAAGCATATTTCACGAACTCATCATTCTCTCATCTTTCCCATATTATAATTAGGCTATGAAATTAACCCTGCAAGCGGTCGAACATATGGCTGCTTTGGCGCGCTTATCACTCACAGAAGACGAAAAGCGGCAATTTGCGGATCAGCTTTCAGATATTCTGGATTATGCTGCGCGCCTGGATGCGCTGGAGACCGACCACATCCCGCCCACACCCAGCGTGCTTAATCTGACGCTAAGGCTGCGGGAGGACCTTGCCAGCCCGGGTCTTTCTCAGACGGAGGTTTTACGCAACGCCCCGCAGACCAAGGACGGTCAATTCAAAGTGCCGCCGGTGCTGGGGGACTGAGATGCGCGACTTAACCGATTTGACGCTTTGTGAAGCCCTGGTTGGATTGCGCGCAGGGACATTCTCCAGCCATGAGCTGACGGTCGCTTACTTGGATAACATTGACCGCCTTGAAGGGCTGATCAATGCTTTCATCACCCTCACGCCAGAGCTGGCTTTAGAAAAAGCCGATCAAGCTGATCGTCTTTTAAAAGTAGACCTCCAGAACGCGCCCCGTCTGAATGGACTGCCTTTGGCGGTCAAAGATGTTTTATGCCTGTCGGGGGTTCGGTGTACCTGTGGCTCCAAGATCCTTGAAAATTTCATTCCCCCTTATACCGCCACATCTGTGGATCGATTGCTGGATGCGGGGGTCGTATCCCTGGGCAAGACCAACATGGACGAGTTTGCTATGGGATCCTCCACTGAGAATTCCGCCTACGGCGTCACCCATAACCCCTGGCATCTGGATCACGTCCCAGGTGGGTCCAGTGGCGGCAGCGCCGCAGCGGTGGCGGCCCGCATGGCGCCAGCGGCGTTGGGGACGGATACCGGCGGTAGTGTGCGCCAACCCTGTGCCTTTTGCGGTACAACGGGGATCAAGCCCACTTATGGAAGAGTCTCTCGGTACGGCTTGGTGGCTTACGGCTCCTCGTTGGACACCGTGGGGGTGATCGCTCGCGATGTGGCGGATGTAGCCCTGCTGTTTCAGATCATAGCTGGGTTTGACCCACTGGACTCCTCCAGCGTGGAAAAACCAGTGCCTGTGTACAACTTAGATGATGGGGAGTCATTAGAAGGTTTGCGTATTGGGGTGCCGGAGGAATATTTTATCGAGGGCATTCAGCCAGAAGTGACGCAGGCTGTTCAGAGGGCGATTGCCCAGATGGAAGACTTGGGTGCGAAAGCCCGTACAATTCATCTGCCCCATACCGAATATGCCCTGCCGGTCTATTACTTGATCGCCCCAGCAGAGGCGTCCGCCAACCTGGCACGCTATGATGGGGTGCGCTTTGGTCCCCGCCTGGGGGCTGAGGATGACTTGTGGGAGATGTTCACTCAAACCCGGGGTCAAAAATTTGGGCCGGAGGTTAAACGGCGGATTATGCTGGGCACCTATGCCCTCTCTGCGGGTTATCATGATGCCTATTACAATAAGGCGCAGAAGGTGCGAACCCTCATCAAAGAGGACTTTGACCTGGCTTTTTTGGATGTGGATGTGATCGCGGCCCCGATTGCCCCGACCACTGCGTTTAAAATCGGTGAGCATACCGATGACCCCTTGGCGATGTACCTGGAGGACATTTTCACCCTGCCAGCCAACCTCGCTGGTGTGCCGGGTTTGGCTTTTCCGGTGGGGTATGATAAAAATGAGTTACCCATTGGCATGCAGTTGATGGGGCCGCATTATAAAGAGGACCTGCTGTTTAGGGTTGGGCACGCCTATCAACAAGTGACCGATTGGCATCAACAAGCCCCGCAAGTGGGTTTTCGAAACAACTTAAAGGATGATCATTCGTTACGATAAGGAGCATAATTTGTGAAGAAACCACTCAAAATCGTCATTCCAATGGCAGGCTTTGGCACCCGCTTGCGCCCCCTCACCTGGAGCAAGCCAAAACCGCTGGTCTCACTGGCGGGGAAGACCGTGTTTGATCATGTTTTGAACATGTTTCGTACCGTGCCCGATTTTGATGCTGTTGAATTCGTGTTCATTCTTGGGCCTACGATGGGGGAACAGATCAAGGAACATGTCGCCAGCAATTACCCGGATTGGCACGTGGACTACGCTGTCCAACCTGAGATGAAGGGTCAATCGGATGCCTTTTGGCAGGCGCGAGCGTTTCTGCACGGGCCTATGCTGATGGCTTTTTCCGATACCCTGATTGAGAACGATTTCTCCTTCATAGGCTCAGTTGAAAACCAGGCCTATGCCTGGGTCAAACCGGTGGATGATCCGCGCCGTTTTGGTGTGGCCGACGTTGATGATGCGGGATCCGTCAAGCGCCTGATTGAGAAACCGAAGGATAAAAGCAACAACCTGGCTGTGGTCGGTTGTTATTATTTCCCTGAAGCGGAGGACCTGATCGGGGCCATTGAAAAGCAAATTGCGCGCAATATTGCCCTCAAGCAGGAATATTACCTGGCGGACGCCATCAATATAATGTTGAAGGGCGGCCTTGATATGCGGGTGCAGAAAGTGGACGTTTGGTTGGACGCTGGCACACCGGAAGCCCTGTTCAATACCAACCGTTACCTGCTGGACCATGGTCGCAGCAACAGCGAAGAATTAGATCTTCATGACCAAACCGTGATCATTCCGCCGGTCAACATCGACCCCAGCGCCCAGGTGACCAATTCGATCATCGGGCCCTATGTATCCATCGGCAAAAATGCCCTCATCCAGGGCAGCATCATCAAAGAATCGATCATCGGCCCCGAGACGCAAATCAGCGAAAGCTTGCTGCAAAATTCGCTGATCGGGCAGAGTGTCAATATCAAGGGACAGACCGGCGAACTCAACCTGGGGGATGAATCGTGGGCAATTCGATGAAACTTGAGGTCGAAGCTTACGCAGGGGGGACCTATCCTGAGCATCCCAGGGCTTTTATCTGGGAGGGGTCTCGCTGGGAGGTGCAAGAAATTCTTTCTCGGCGTAGAGAACCCCATGGGGTGGGTTTTATCGTACGCTGTTCCCAAGATCAGGCGCTATTTGACCTTTTTTATGATACGGAAAAAGACGAATGGCAGATTCGCCCCAAAGGATCTGCCCCTCAAACAGAAAATGCCAGCCAATAATTATTTCTTAAGGAGAATGAATGCCTAAAAATTACCTATCCAAGACCGTGAGTTGCCTGAAGCCTTCTGGCATCCGAAAATTCTTTGATATCGCTGCTACCATGGAGGACGTGATCTCCTTGGGCATTGGCGAACCGGATTTTAAGACACCGCAACCGATAATCGACGCGGGTATCCGATCCTTATCCCATGGTGAGACTCACTACACATCCAATCACGGCATCCTTGAATTGCGCCAAGCTATTGCGGAGAATCTTGAGCGTTTGTATGGTGTGACTTACAACCCGGTCAATGAAGTTGTTGCTACTGTGGGTGTCTCTGAGGCGCTTTATTTGGCTTTCTCAGCGATTTTGGACCCCGGTGATGAAGTCATCATTCCCACGCCGTGTTTTGTCTCTTACCAGGCGGAGGTGTTGCTGGCCGGGGGCAAACCTATTGAAGTCTTTACCAATATGGAAGAAGATTTTCAACCAAACCCAGCAATAATTGAGAAAGCAATTACGCCAAAAACCAAAGCTATCCTGATTGGTTATCCGAATAACCCCACCGGGGCAGTTGCAACGAGGGAGAACCTTGAAGCGATTGCAGCGTTGGCCACAAAACATGACTTGGTGGTCATATCCGATGAGATTTATGACCGCCTGGTTTACGGCGGACAGGAACATGTGTGTTTCCCATCGCTGCCTGACATGCACGACCGCACTATCCTTTTAGGCGGCTTTTCCAAGGATTATGCCATGACGGGGTGGCGGATTGGGTATGCAGCTGGGCCAGCCAACTTGATCAAGGGTTTGGTGCGCATTCATCAGTATTCGGTTATGTCGGCACCGACTATCTCGCAATATGCTGCCCTAGAAGCCCTGCGGATAGGCGAACCCTATGTCAAGGAAATGCAGGCCGAATATGACCGACGCCGACGATTGATCTACCAGGGCTTGAATGCGATTGGACTTCCGACCTTTGAGCCCCATGGCGCTTTTTATGCATTCCCCAGCGTGCATAATACCGGTCTGGATGATGAAACCTTTGCTGAAAGACTGTTGTTGGAAGAAAAGGTCGCCGTGGTGCCCGGTTCTTCCTTTGGCGATGCCGGCATCGGTTTTGTGCGCTGTTCCTATGCCACCAGTTACGAGAAGATTGAGCAGGCATTGGAGAAGATTGACAAGTTCGTCAAACGGCTTCGATGAGGTTATAGATACAAGATCCTCTGCCTTTAGGCGGTTGAGCTAAGGAAATTACGCAGATAAAAATGATCAAACTAGGTTACCGCGCCGATATTGGCTTGGAAGTGCATGCCGAGCTTGCAACACGTTCAAAAATGTTTTGCAGTTGCCCGGTGGTGGATACAAGTCAAGCTGAACCGAATACCGCCGTCTGTCCGGTATGTGCGGCTATGCCCGGCACCCTGCCGGTCGCCAACGCGCAGGCGGTGGCGTTTGCGTTGCGGGTGGCCTTGGCATTGAATTGCGAGGTGGCCCATTCCAGCCGCTTTGCTCGCAAAAATTACTTCTACCCCGATCTCCCTAAAGGTTATCAGATTTCTCAATATGAATTGCCCTTAGCCCAACATGGAGTCCTACCTGTGTTTACCTCCGATGGATGGGTGGATATTCGCATCAGGCGCGTGCACCTGGAAGAGGATACGGCTAAGTTGACCCATGTTCGGGAAGAGAATGGTGAAGTTTATTCCCTGGTGGACCTCAACCGCGCGGGCATTCCGCTATTGGAAATTGTGTCCGAACCGGATATGCACACGGTGGAGCAGGTTTACGCTTACACCCACAGCCTGCGCAGGCTGCTGCAATACCTGGGGGTCAATTCGGGTGATTTGGAGAAGGGGGTCATCCGCTTTGAAGCCAATGTGTCCGTGCATCCCGCTGATAGTGAAATCCTTGGCACCCGGGTTGAGATTAAAAACTTAAACAGCTTCAAAGCCATGGCTGGGGCGATTTCCTATGAGCTCGAACGGCAGACAACACGCCTTGCATCTGGCAGGACGGTCGCCCAGGAGACCCTCGGGTGGAATGAGACGGCGGGTGTGACGCGCCCGCAGCGCAGCAAGGAAGAAGCCCACGATTATCGCTACTTCCCGGAGCCGGATTTGCCGCCTTTGGTGATTTCCAATGCGCAAATTTCTGACGCCAGGGAGATTATGCCAGAGCGCCCGGACCAACGCTTGCGGCGATTTATCCTAGATTTTGACCTGGCGCCATCCCAGGCTGAGCTTTTGATCGGTGAAAAGGCAGTTGCGGATTATTTCGAAGCTGTTCTGACCCACATGCATCAGCCTGATCCTGCCCTAGTTGCCAACTGGATGGTGGGCGAGGTCTTTGGGCTGCTGAATGCACACAATCTCACCATGGCGGAGATCCCTTTGCAGCCTGAAAACCTGGCAGCCTTGCTGGAATCCCTTGCTGAAGGGGAGATCAATACTGCCACGGCTAAATCTGTGCTGGCGGAGATATTCTTATCGGGGAAGTCAGCAACTGACATCATCCAAGCACGTGGTTTACAACAAATTGGCGACCCTCAGGTGCTGGAAAAAATTATCGAAGACGTCTTAGCTGCTTATCCAGAAGAAGTCGCCGCCTATCGCACCGGTAAGACAAGCTTGGAGGGCTGGTTCTTGGGCCAGGTGATGCAGCGGACCCAGGGTAAAGCTAACCCGGGTTTGGTGAAGGGGATCTTGGAAGAGAAACTCTGAGATATTTATTTAGTATGTTTTAATATTTGACCTTCTTATCTTGATTGAATAAACTATTAATATGACTCACAAGGCACAAACCCTGACGATAAATAGGTATTGGGATGGCTTCTTGGTTTTCGTTGCCATTGCAGCCATTTGTGTCGTGGGGTTTCGTTTATATGTCACCGAATGGACGGATCACCTGGACATCCTGGTCTACATCAGCTTTTTCGCTGGGATTGCGGGCTTGGCCCTGGGTTACAGTCGATTTTCCGCGCCAATTGCGGCCCTCTTTTCAACCCTGTATGGCACCTTCATCCTTGGCTGGCTGTTGGGCACAACTGTCAGCATCGAGATGAGCTGGCATAATCGCATCATCAATTATTTAGGCTGGCGGTTGCGGATGGCCTTGCATCATTTTCGCCATAATGAACCTTTCAACGACCCCCTCTTGTTTTTAATGCTGATGGGCGTTGTTTTATGGATTTTGGGGTCTTTGGCCAGTTACCTTCTCATCCGCAAGGGTCGGGTGTGGCCATTGCTCATCCCCTTTGGCGTGGCACTGTTGATTGTGGGTCAATACGATCAAAACCAATCCCTCAATGCAGGTTACCTGTTGGCATTTTTGTTCTTTTTCCTGATTTTGGTTGGGCGAATGACCTTTCTCCACGATCGACAGAGTTGGGGGCGCGAAGGGATCATCACGAATGCCGGCGTAAGGGCTGATCTATCAAAATCTCTGTTGATGCTCTCTGTGGCGCTGCTGGCATTTGCCTGGCTAATTCCTGTCACTTCGAGCCAAATCAACACCACCCTTAAGCTATGGAATGCAATCACCCAACGCTGGGATCGGTTCAGTGAGCGCGTTGAAAGTATCTTTACCTTTGACTCGGGGACCCGGCAAGCTACCTCAGAGATCTTTTATCAAGATGACATGACCTTAGGCGAGGGCTCGCAACCTGGTAACGACCCTGTTTTCACGGTTGAAGCCCTATCAAGGGTTCCGGCGGGGTATCGCCACTACTGGCGCACCCGCAGTTATGATTATTACGAAGCAGGAGAATGGTCTTTCAACGTGGATGAAAGGGAGGAATTCCTTTTCCCTGACAGTTTTGACATTGCTTATCCCGAATGGGTGCGAAGCCAAATTGCCAGCTATCGCTTTACGACCCAGGTTCGGCGCACCGATGTCGTTTACGCCCCAGGCAGACCTATTTGGGTTGATCGCCCCGTTCAAGCCAGCATCCTCACCCTGCGTGATGCAGAAGAAGACCTGATCGGGCTGGTGGCTGACCCTGAAATGGTGGATGGCGATACCTATGAGCTGAGGACGATCATCAATTTGCCAACAATCGCCGAATTGCGTGAAACGAGCATGGACTATCCTGACTGGACGGCTGCCTACCTGCAGCTTCCGGAGGATTTTCCCGTTAAAATTGTGGCCTTGAGCTTAAAACTCCTCAGAGGGATCGACAATCCCTATGATAAGGTGGCATCGGTCACCCAATATCTGCGGGACAATATCACCTACGCCAGCACAATTACCCCTGCGCCTGAGGGTGAGGACCCCATTGCTTGGTTCTTGTTTGAGTCCCAGGAGGGTTTCTGTAATTACTATGCCACCGCACAAGTGTTGATGCTGCGCTCGGTGGGCATCCCAGCCCGGTTATCTGTGGGTTATGCCCAGGGGACTTATGATGCAGACACCAACACCTACGCCGTTTTAGAGTCGAACAGCCATGCCTGGCCAGAAGTCTATTTTGAAGATTATGGCTGGGTGATATTTGAGCCGACTGTCTCAGAAGAAAGTTACGTTTTGCCGGCGACACGTCCGCAAAATGAGAATGCCCTGGATCCGGGGATGAGTAACTTGCCCTTAATCGATACTGAAGCGGAGCTTACACCCGAGCCGAGAGGCTTAAATGGCGACATTGATAGTGATATCATCCCTGGTCAAGACATACGTGGAGTAGAAGATACAAATCTTGACCGGATCTTAGTGCTAATTGCAGTAGGATCGGTTTTTGCGGTCATCTACCTGATCCGCCGAAAGGTGATTAGGATCAACTTGCAGATGCTCCCAGTTTATTTTGAGAAGTTGTTGAAAAAGCTGGGCTTTAAAGTGCCAAGATGGCTGCGGCGCTGGTCAAGGCTCTCCCAACTGCCCCCGGTTGAAAAAGCATACCGGCAGATAAGCCGATCTTTACGACTGATGGGGCACACCCTCAGCTCGGCGGAAACGCCGTCTGAACGCGCCCAAGCTTTGGTGGGTCTGTTGCCCCAAGCCAGCACCCCGGCGCAAACGATTGCTGAAGAATTTAATTTGGATAAGTACAGCCAGGGCAGCCAGGCGGATGAGAAACGGGCTCGATTTGCCGCCGAACACATTCGCCGATTGGCGCGGCGGACCTGGATGCAGCGCAAATTACATTTTTGGCAAAAAACTTCATCTTAACTTTAGATTGGTAAATTTAATGCGCTTGGATCAGGTCTCGAAGTGCCGTTCGACGCAGTTCGACCAACCGGCGCATGGCATCAAGGGCGTAGAAAGCCTGATGCCCCTCAACCACAAAAGAGGCGGTCACATTACCCATCAGAGCGGCTTCCAGGGGGTCATAAAACTCGCGGTAGCCGGCTAAAAAGCCGCCAGCAAAGGCGTCATAGGCGCCAGTGGGATTGATGGTGTTGGCTTGATAATTGGGAATCGCCCACCGTTTACCTGCTGCCCGATCAAATAAATACACCCCTTTGTCCTCGGTATGAATAAGGATGAATTCTGTTCCATAATCCGCTAAAACGGCTGCCATTTTCCACAGCTCGGTTTGTCGGCCTTGAAATAAGCTGCGAATTTCCGGCTCTGTGGTGATAAAGGCTGTGATTTCGGAGAGCATAGTCGGGATCTCTTGCCAGAATGTGGGGGACATATACCCGGGATCTGAAGAAAGGGTAATGGTGGTGGCTTGACCCTGGCGGAAAATAGAAGGCAAGTTCATATGCGAGGAAAAATCGATGGGGCAGACGTGCAAGGCGGTTGCATCCAGGTAATGTTTGGGGATATCGGAAATTTGGATCAGGGGCTTGGCTGATTTAGAGCCGTTTTGATCTTTGAACTGGTTAGATTGATAACCCAATAAGCTGTTGGGAAAGGGAAGTTCTCGGTCAGCGAAGTGCTGGACAGGATTTTGGTGGTGGGTTGTCTTTGCATCGCTATAAGCCAAAAAGCGGCGGGTGTCGAGGGGATCGGGGGAAGTTTTGATGCCCGCAATGTCGAACCCCAGCGTATCAAGGGGTTCCAGCCATTCCATGGGGTAATCCTTGCCCACCCGCGCAACCAGACCGGCGGTCTCCCCCCAAAACTTTAAACCCACAGCAGCATACAGTAAGTTACCGCCCACCACATCAATTTGTGGTGGGCCAGCAATGGGCAAAATGTAATCACGATTTAATCGACCCGCGATCACATAGCGGAGCAACTGGCGTGATGAGTCGGGAAACATATCCCTTAACCTTCGATCATCGCCTGCAATTCACTCCGATAGGCGTCAATGCCATCAACCTCATCGGGGAATTCCATCCCCAGGCTTTTGATCTTATCAACGATGATATTTGCAATCGCCAGGTTGCGATACCATTTTCGATCGCTGGGGATGACATACCACGGTGCATAGGATTTGCTGGTCAGGGAAAGCATATCCTCGAAGGCATGTTTGTAATCCTCCCAATGATTGCGCTCTTTCAAATCGTCGGGGTTGAACTTCCAACGTTTGTGGGGTCGGTCGAGACGGGCGAGGAAACGTTCTGCCTGTTCCGTTTTACTGATGTGCAAGAAGAACTTGAGGATGGTGGTGCCCTCATCTGCCAATAATCGCTCAAATTCGTTAATATGCTTATAGCGTCGTTCCCAAACGGATTCTGGCACCAGGTCATGCACCCGCACGACCAAAACGTCCTCATAGTGAGAGCGGTTGAAAATAGCGATTTCTCCGGTGGCCGGTGTATGTTGATGGACCCGCCAGAGGTAATCGTGGGCTAATTCTTCCTTCGAAGGGACTTTGAAATTGGTCACCTTGGTGCCCTGGGGGTTGACGTCGCCAAATACGTGGCGGATGGTGCTGTCCTTGCCGCCCGTGTCGATGGCTTGCAGGACGATCAGGATTTTTCGTTTACCTTCCGCAAATAATAATTCCTGCAGATCGCGTAATTCCTTGTTGAGGTCTTTAAGTTGATCTTTGCCGTCTTTCTTACTGAGTTCACCTTCATACCGTGTATCGAAGGTGTCTAAATCGACCGTAGCTTCTGGTGAGATGCGATATTGCTCCATGTCCTAATCCTTTTTTTATGGTGAATTACATCCCATTATAAATGAAACATGAATTTCATGTTGATAGAGACTATTAAAAACAAAAAAAATTGGTGTCACCCTCACCTCAATCCTCTCCCTCAGTGAGGGCGAGGAGGCCTTCGGCCATTTCTCATGCGGTGGTTTAAAGATTGTGGAAAGATTTGTTGGCAACCCTCTCCCGCTAGAATTTAGTTGGTAAAAAAAATAATCGTTGATGCATCCATCTTTTCATATTGTGATTGCAAAATCAAAAAAATGATACTTTGTAGGGGTAGGCCTCTGTGCCTACCCTGTTTGACGAGGGCAACACCCTTATGGGCGCAGGCCACCCAAGGGTTGCCCCTACCCCACGATATTATCTCATTAAGGAAAAATCAAAATTTCAGTAGTATTTTCTTGTGTTTCCACACGTTCTAAATCATTTAAATAAATTAGTTTTTATTGGACTTTGGGGTTAGAACGTATGGTTGAGACACTCGAGAAACGTTTTGCCTTCAAATAAATGCAACACAGAGACCGAAGCCGGGGCAACCCGCAGGCGTTGAAAAGTATCCAGGGGCATGCCTAAAAAATGGGCGACGATCAAGCGGATCACATCGCTATGGGAGACGCACACAACCCGGTCTTCCTGACGATATGCTTTACTCAACCGGGTGATTTCCCTGACCCCGCGGGCCTGGGCTTCTTTGAAACTTTCGCCATTGGGAAAGCGCACACTGCTGGGATGTTCTTGCACCTGTTTCCATAAGGCCTGACCCTTGAGGGTCTCAAAGGTTTTTCCTGACCAATCTCCAAAATCGATTTCCAGCAGGGCATCGGAGAGTTGCATCTCAAGTTGATGAGCAGCAGCGATGGGTTGGGCGGTTTCCAGGGTCCGCTCGAGGGGGCTAGTGGTGACGGATTTGATAGGTTGGTCCCCCAGAAACTGAGCCAGGCGTTCAGCTTGCTCGCGGCCAGCCTGGTTGAGGTGCACCCCTGGGGTGCGCCCCGCCAATTTTTCGCCCAGCAGGTCGTTTTGCCCATGTCGGATCAGGTAAAAAATAGCCATGTCACTTTTTAGAAGCTTCTTGTTCCAGGTCTGCCATGGCTTGCGCCTGGGCGTTACGCCAGCGTTCAAGCCGGGCGGCAACCTGGGTTTCGTACCCCTGGTTGGAGGGTTCGTAAAACACTTTACCCACCTTGGTCTCGGGCAGGTATTGCTGCGGGGTCCAATGGTCAGGGTGGTTGTGGGGGTAGTCATATCCCTGCCCGTGGCCGAGTCCCTTGGCGTCGCGGCTGCCATCCATTAGGTGGATCGGGACCGGACCAGCGCCATTTTCTTCAATTTCTGCCAGCGCGGCATGATAAGCAAAGGCGGAATTGGATTTGGGGGCGGTGGCTAAGTAGAGGGTGGCTTCCACAATTGGGAAAATACCCTCGGGCATGCCGATCATCTCGAAGGCTTGGGCGGCAGATGTGGCGATCACCAGACCTTGTGGGTCCGCCATGCCGATATCCTCGCCAGCTAAGATGATCAAGCGCCGGAGGACAAAGCGGGGATCCTCTCCGGCATACAGCATCTTGGCCAGCCAGTACAGGGCGGCGTCGGGGTCTGACCCGCGCACCGATTTTATGAAGGCGGAGATGGTATCGTAATGGGCATCATCGCCCTTGTCGTACAACACCGCCCGTTTTTGGATCGATTCTTGGGCGACATCGAGGTTGATATGAATGACTTCATCCTCACCCGGTGGCGTAGTTTCCACCGCCAATTCCAGCGCGTTGAGGGCGTTGCGGGCATCCCCGCCAGCCATGCGGGTCAGATGTGCCATCGCTTCGGGAGATAGCGCCACCTTGCGCACCCCATAACCGTTTTCCGGGTCCGCCAGGGCGTTTTCCAGGATTTGCCGGATATCGTCTTCCGTTAAGGGATGCAATTCAAAGATCCGTGAGCGGGAGACCAGGGCTTTGATCACATCGAAATAGGGGTTCTGGGTGGTCGCACCGATCAGGGTCAGCAGGCCGGTTTCCACGTGAGGGAGCAGGGCATCCTGTTGGGATTTGTTCCAGCGGTGCACTTCGTCGATGAACAGAATCGTGCGCCGTTGATACAGTCGGCGGCGGTCGGTGGCTTCAGCGATGATCTTGCGCAGGTCGCCCACACCCGCCAGCACGGCGGAGAGGCTTTCGAAATGGGCTTTGGTCAGGTTGGAGATGACCCTAGCCAGGGTGGTCTTGCCCGTGCCGGGAGGACCGTACAGGATGATGGAGGAGAACAAGCGGTCCGCCTGGATGGCACGCCGCAGCAAACGCCCTTCCCCGATGATGTGGTCCTGCCCGACGATATCATCCAGGGTTTGGGGGCGCATGCGGTCTGCCAATGGGGCTTCATGCTGCATTTGTTCATGCATGGCGTGATCAAATAAATCCATGGGAGGAATTTTACCATGCAAGGGTTAAAATTGGAACATTTGTGCGGAAAGCAGCAACAATTATCAGCTATCAGAGCTATGAAAGGTGTTTTTATTTAACGGTTGTATCGAATGATAATTCCTGTTTAAACCGTTATCTCAACCCGATTTCCATCCGGGTCTAGGACCACGCTTTCGTAATACCCATCCCCAGTGGTGCGGGGACCGCCAACCACCTGGTAACCGTCTTCTGCCAGCCGTCCGGTCAGTCTGTCAACTTCCTCCCTAGAGCCGACTGAAAAAGCCAAATGGGCATAGCCCACACTCTGCTTAGATACTTGGGTGTCCTCAATATCCGGCTTTTGCATCAGTTCCAAGCGCGGACCGGAGTCAAAGGTTAAGAAATAGGATTCAAAGTGCGTTTTTGGGTTGGTGTATTTCTGGTTGGCACGTGCGGCAAAATAGGTTTCGTAGAAGGTCTTCAGCGCTTCCAGTTGCTGGGTCCAGACGGCGATGTGTTCGATGTGCATGATGATCCTAAATGTAAATCCGCCCCGGGTCTAATTCTTCCCGCAGGATGCGCAATTCTTCAGCGTTAGGCGGTTCAGTGACCGCACAATTGGGCGCTTTTTTGATGGCCCAACCCGTGTTCTCCTGCACGTCCTCAAAGCTGACCCCCGGATGAATCGCCGTCAGCACCAATTCGTTGTCTTCGTTGGGACCCAAAATGCCCAAGTTGGTCACGACCGCTTGCGGGCCGCCGCCGCGCACCCCCGTCTTTTTTCGGGCATCCCCACCGGAGAGAAAGCCAATCGAGGTCCGAAAGTCCACTTTTTCAGGGAAACGTCGCTTTTGGTGGGGGGTGATGATATAACAGCGGTTTGCCCAGCCAGCGATTTCCATCGAACCACCCGACCCGGGCAGGCGCACCTTGGGATGATGATAGTCCCCGATCACGGTGGCGTTGATATTGCCGTATTTATCAATCTGCGCGCCGCCCAGGAAGCCCACATCAACGTTGCCGCGTTGCAAATAGAGGGTGAAGATGTCGTACATGCTGCAGACTGACGTCGCGCCGCTCACCAGGGTGGGATCGCCGATGGAGAGGGGCAGGCGGGTGGGTTGGGCGCCAATCACACCGGCTTCGTAGATCATCTGCAAATTGGGCGCGTGGGTGCGGATCGCCAGGTTACAGGCTAAATTCGGGATGCCGACCCCCACAAACACGACATCGTGATCCTGCAGCAATCGTGCGGCATTGACGACCATCAGTTCATTCGGATTGTAATCTTGTTCGTTCATTGGCATCACCTGAAATTAATAATCACCGTAGTCGACCGGCTGTGAAAGGCGGCGTCCGGGTGCTAAGCGTTGGTGGACTTCGGGGCCAAGTTTCTCCCAATAGGCATTCCGATCGGGCAAACCATAAACCCATTCATCCAGGTAGTTCTGGGTGCTCTCTTCCGTTTTGCTGATTGTATCCCAGGCTAAATAAAAGTCATTATCCCGATCATGGTAGCCCTGGGTGTAGGAGGGATGGGCACAATAGGGCACGTGGCAAACCGCGTCAACGATGAGGCCGGGGATGAGGGTACGGTTAGGGTCGGAGCGGATGACAGCTTCATCGATGATTTCTTCTGCTGTGAGGATTACCTTGTCTGCAGCAAAGGCTGCCAACCGTTGCTCGCCAAGGATCCCCCACACCTGGGCGTTACCCAGCACGTCAGCGCGCTGCACATGCACAATGGCAACGTCTGGCTTGAGAGGGGGAACGACAATCACTTTTTCACCGGTATAGGGATCAAAAACGTGCTGATAAGCTGGATTTTGATCGGCCAAATCAGTCGCACCGGTGTTCTTCATGGGCATGAAGGGTAAGCCACTAGCGCCCGCTTGCAGTCGGCTGATCATACTGAAATGTGAAAATTCCTCCCATTCTAATTCACCCGCTTCGAGGGCTGCCCGTACCCGGCGTAATGACCCTACGCCGGGATTGCCAATATAGGAAAAAATCACCTTACGGGCACAACCTGCGGCCACCATCTGCTCATAAATCAGGTCCGGGGTCGCCCGGGCTAAGACCAGGTCTTTAATCCCCTGGCGGATGATCTCATGGCCAGCGGCAAAAGGGATCAGGTGGGTGAAACCGCTGGCATACAGCAGGTCGCCCTCATTGATAAATTGGTGAATGGCATCCTTTAAGGTGGTTAGTTTTGACATCATGAATGTCTTCCTTGTGGCCATCTATCGCTTGCTGCCGATGTCCCTGATGATACAAAAAAATGGCTTGTGCCATGGTACTTGGTCAGACTTTCGAAAAACAAATCATTGTTTGATGATAAACTCATCTTTTCATCTTTCAATAAAAAATATTTTTTGTTTTCGTAGGGGCAACCCTCGGGTGGCCTGCGCCCGTAAGGGTGTTGCCCTCGTTAAGCAGGGTAGGCACAGAGGCCTACCCCTACGGCAGGATAATATTTTTAGGAATTAAACCATATTTCATACCTTTTTTGTTTTTCAATGATCTAAGATTTTTATCCGACTTATCTTCTGCACAATCTGAAGCGTTGTAAACCGGATGGCCGTGAAACAAGCCATCCGGTCTGTTTTGTGTCGCAAACTCTATGCTGCTATGCCCTTCGAATCTGCGTCTGACTCTGTTCGTGCATGTAGAGGGGCAGGTAATACAAGCCGCCAGCATTTTTGCCGCTGGCACCTGAGCCATACCAACCGCCAAAGGGTTGATAGCCCGGCCAGGCACCGGTGGTGGCGCCTTGCGGTCGATTGGCATATACCACGCCGGCCTCAATATTGTCGAAGAACCAGCCCACTTCTTCCTCTGTGCCGTAGAACCCGGCTGTCAGGCCGTACTTGGTGTTATTGGCCAGAGTCATGGCCTCCTGCAGGTCTTTGACGGGATGGATCATCGTAATGGGGACGAACATCTCGTGTTGCCACAAGCGGTGAGTCAGGGGTACGTCCACAGCGATGGTGGGCGGGCAGAAGTAGCCTTTGCCGAAGTCACCTTCCGTGAGCACATCACCGCCGGTCAGAATGGTGCCGGCTTCTTTGAGTTCTGAGCAAAATTGTTGGAAGTCCTTGTAGGAGCTCTTGGTAACTACAGGCCCCAGGTAGACCTCGCGCTTAGCAGGGTCGCCAATGGTTAATTTCTCCGTCAGGGCGACAACCCTCTTTACGAGTTCATCATAGACTTGCTCTTCAACAAAAACTCGGGAACAAGCGGAGCATTTTTGCCCTTGTAAACCAAAGGCAGATCGCACAATGCCCACGGCTGCGTCTTCAATATCGGCGTTCTTTGAAACAATGGCCGGGTTCTTGCCGCCTAACTCGAGGATGGTTGGGCGTATGTAATCCCCTTGGGCAAAGGTGCGGTAGATGCCCATACCAACGTCGAAGGATCCGGTGAAGGTGATCCCGTCCACATCCTTGCTCTGGACGAGTGCGTTACCAACCTTGGAGCCAGGTCCGGAGACGAAGTTGACCACGCCATCAGGGATGCCTGCCTGGCGCATGCAATCCACCAGTAGCGCGGTGGTCCAGGTGGTGGCAGAGGCGGGTTTGATGACCAGGGTGTTGCCAGCGGTGAGGGCTGCCCCCGACGGGCCGCCGGTGAGGGCTGCCGGGAAGTTAAAGGGGCTGATGACCACCCATACACCGTGCGGTTTGAGCACGGAATAGTTGGTGACATCATAGCCGGTGAGGGGATCCTTCCCCATCTTAACCTTGTAGCCGTTGTTGGCTTCCAATTGCGTGCACGCATAGCGGATAAGGTCGGCAGTCTCTGCCACATCCCCCAGGGCTTCCATACGGTTCTTGCCGACTTCCAGGGTGACGACGGCGGCAATCTCAAACAGGCGTTGGTCAATGATGTCAGCAACTTTGCGCATCAGGTAGACGCGCTCATCCCAATTCATGCGGCTCCACTTGGGGAAAGCTTCCCGAGCTGCAGCAATAGCATCTTCAGCGTCTTTGGCAGACCCCTTTTGGAAGGTCGCCAAATGCACCGATGTGTCGATGGGTGAGTATTCTTGCGATTTTTCATCCACGTAGCGCTCTTCCCCGCCGATAAACATGGGAAATTCTTGGCCCAGGTTGCTTTTCAATTTTGCCATCGCATCAGCAAAATGCTCATGCAATTCTTCTGGGGGGTTGAACATCGTAGCATAAGTAAGTTTAAAGGTTGATCCGTTTGCCATCGAAATCGTTTCCTCCTTAAAGGTAGAGAACTGAGTAAGGTTTGGTTATGTTGTAGATTGTATCATAAGTCGGCAATCCTATGATTTACGCCCATATTATTGTGCTTGTATAAGCTTTGATTTGCATTCAAATCCCCCCCCTTTATAATTGAATCAATAGGAGAATCCGATCATAATTATGCGAAAATTCTGGCGAACCTTTGGTTTATCTCTTTTAATAATCATCCTTGTGAGCCTGGTGGGTTTTACCACCTGGGCAAGCAATCCGGCTGAGGCTGAAGCCAATGCAGTGGATGTGAGCATTAACAGCCAGCTTGTGGCAGCTCAAACCAATCAGGATTGGTTGGTGTTCAAGGCGCAAGACCAGGGCGCGAGTGTGGGATTGATCCTCTATCCCGGCGCCCGGGTGGATTATCGTGCTTATGCGCCCCATGCTGAGGGCATTGCACAAGCCGGATTTACGGTTGTTGTGGTCCCTATGCCTTTGAATTTTGCCTTTTTTGGGGTCAATCAGGTTGAAGATGTGATGGCGGCCTTCCCGGAAGTGCAAACCTGGGCTCTCGGCGGCCATTCTCTGGGTGGGGCGATGGCGGCAGAATTTACCGCCAGTAATTCGGAGCTTCTTTCCGGGCTGGTTTTGTGGGCGGCTTACCCTGCGGGTAATACCAATCTTTCTGCTTATGAGGGTTCCGTTCTCTCGGTCTTCGCCAGCAACGATGGCCTGGCGACTTTGGATGAAATTAATGGATCGGAGGAAAGGCTGCCCGAAGCGACGATTTTTGTTGAAATTGAAGATGGCAATCATGCTGGATTTGGCTGGTATGGCGCACAAAATGGCGATGGCGTAGCTGAAATCTCACAAGAAGCACAACAAGCGCTAATTGTGGCAGCCACCGTCTCCTTTTTAAAGGGTCTGCAGGAGTAAGCCTTGATGAAGAAGATGAAAAAAGGCTGGAAGATCACCCTCATTACCCTGGCGGTACTGCTGGTCTTGCTCGTGTTGGGTCCCTTGGTGCTCCCAATCCCGCCGGCAAAGAACACGCAACCGGCCGAAGCTTTTGCTGACCCTGACAGCCGATTTATTGCGATCAATGGTTTGTCTGTCCATTATAAACAAGAGGGGTCGGGAACCCCTGTTTTTATCCTTTTGCATGGTTTTGGCGCCAGCACCTTCAGTTGGCGGGAAGTGATTGAACCTTTGTCAGCTTATGGGAGGGTCATCGCCTATGACCGGCCGGCCTTTGGGCTGACGGAACGCCCCATAAACTGGGAGGGTCAGAATCCCTACAGCCAGGAAAGCAATTTGGCCATACTTTTAGGTTTAATGGATGCGATGGCTATCGAGGAAGCGATTTTAGTGGGCAATTCCGCCGGGGGTACCCTGGCAACGGCCTTCACCATCACTTATCCAGACCGGGTCGCAGCCTTAATTGAAGTGGACGCTGCTGTTTATCAGACGGTGCCGGATAGCCCTTTGTTGACCTGGTTGCTGAACACCCCCCAAATGGACCGTTTGGGTCCGTTGGTGGCACGCTTGGTGGCTAGCCGACAAGCGGATGCGTTTTTAGCGAGCGCATGGTATGACACAACCATTCTAGAACAAAGCCCAGAAATTGTAGTGGGTTACCAGGTGCCCTTCAGGGTGGATAACTGGGATCGGGCTTTATGGGAGCACACCCAAGTCACCCGCGCACCGGATTTTGTAGATCAATTGGACCAAATTACTGTGCCAACCCTGGTGATCAGCGGTGAAAATGATCAAATTGTGCCCCTTTCAAATAGTGAACAACTGGCAGCGGACATCCCTGGTGCCAGCCTAAATGTACTTCCAAACTGTGGGCATCTCCCCCAGGAAGAATGCCCGCAAGCCTTTATGCAAGCCATCGATCAGTTTTTAGAATCCGAAATGGAGGGTAGCAATGAGTGAAAAAAGAATAGAAGTTGGAGAAAAGAGCCGTGATTTTACCCTTGAAGACACCCATGGGAAGAGAGTCTCACTCTCAGATTTTGAGGGTGAAAAAGTTGTCTACCTGGTCTTCAATCGAGGCTTTTTTTGACCGCACTGCCGCGCGCACATGGCGCAGTTGCGTCAAGATTATGATAAATTTGTTCTGCGGAACGCTGAGGTCATTGCAATCGGCCCCGATTCAGAGCGTGATTTTAAAGCCTATTGGAAGAAGAATGATATGCCCTTTGTTGGCTTAGCCGACTCCGATCATCGGGTTGCCAAGTTATATGACCAGGAAGTCAATTTGCTTAAATTCGGCCGAATACCAGCCCAGTTGGTCATTGACAAAGATGGTGTCGTCCGCTACGTTCACTATTCGCAATCGATGTCTGACATTCCAGACAATGATGAAATTCTCGCCATCGTGGATGACATTAACGAATAGAAAATGAAAGAAATATGAATTTTAAAGGTGAACCGATGGAAGGAAATATCCTTGTTGCAGGGGCAACAGGTCGTACCGGAAGACTGATCGTTGCAGGCTTACGCCAGTTAGGGCGCAAGCCCACGGTGCTCGTGCGAGATGTGCCAAAAGCAAAGAAAATTTTGGGTGAGGACCTGGTCTTTCACCGTGGGGATGTGAGGGACTATGAATCCCTGCTTGACCCCATGGAGGGGATTGACGTGGTTGTCTCTGCCATCGGTTCGCGGTCACCGGTCGGGAAAAACTGCCCGAAGCATGTTGATTTTGAAGGGGTTAGCAACCTTGTTCGGGCAGCTCGACAAAAAGATGTGTCTCGATTTATTTTAATTTCCTCCATCGCTGTGACGAATCCGAACCATCCCATGAATTGTTTTGGACATGTGTTGGAATGGAAGTATAAAGGGGAATCTTTCCTCAGGGAAAGCGGCTTGGATTACGTGATCATCCGCCCTGGTGGATTGACGAATGCTTTTGAGGGAGATGAAAATTTACGCATCGACCAAGGGGATCGCCTTTCTGGCATGGTTAGTCGGGATGCTGTGGCTTCTGTGGTTTTGCATGCCATCCACAACCCGCAAACGTCAGGGGTGAGTTTTGAAGTGATCGCTGTCGACCAGCCCGAAGAAAAAAATTGGCCTGAAGGTTATACAGCCTTATCGCCGGATTGATTTCCTGATGAGTTATGGAATTGTGCGTTGTTTTGCCCAGGCTTTAACCTGCATTGCCCGTAAGCCATTGAAAGTGATCAATAAAGAGATGCCCTATATCTCAATCTGGAAACTCTGGAATTGAATATCACTACTCTGTGTTGTCTATGTCTATAAATGTGCGCATTTTTTCCCTGTGAGTTAAGAATTCTATCTTAGTCACTCAATTTATCTCTATTGGCCATTTTATAAAAAACGGCAAATTTTTCTCAGCTTTTATAAAGGATTAATGCAAAATTGACATGATGTTTATAGATAATAGGTAAATTTAAAATAATTGATAAATAATAGTTTTGAAAGGAAAATAATGGATAAACAAACTTTAATTAATAATTTAAACAACGATCTTGCGGATGAGCTGAGCGCCATCGCACAGTATATTACTTACGCTGCCAAGGCCAACGGCCCCTATCGACCACAACTTTCACAATTTTTCCTGGCTGAAGTCGCCGACGAACAACTCCATGCGCAATTTTTGGCAAACAAGATTGTCGCTCTGGGTGGCGAACCGACAACAAAAGCTACCCCCGTTAAACCAGCTAAAACCAACAAAGAAATGTTGGAAGCTGTTTTAGAAGCTGAATTGAGAGCGGTTAAGAATTACACGCAGCGGGCGGACGAAGCAGGTGAATTTAGCGATAAAGGGCTGGTTGTTCAATTAGAGGATATGGTTCGTGATGAAACAGAACACTCTGAAGAGACAAAGCGAATGCTGCAGGATTGGCCTCTCTAACAATTCTGCTAAAACAATTTAATACAACTTAAAATAAAAAAACTGACCCAATTCCAGTGTGGGTCAGTTTTTTTTATGCAATAATATCAGACTAAACTGGTGATCAAAACTGTTGCCAAGCCAAGATAAAAGAAATACCCTAAGGTGTCCGTGGTTGTCGTCACTAAAATGGGGGAGGCTAAGGCTGGGTCGAAGTTTAGTTTTTGCATTAATAGGGGCACCAAGACACCTGCTATCCCTGCGCAAACCATGTTCAATAAGGTAGCAGCCCCCACCACCAGCCCTAACAGCGGTGTGCCTTTCCAGAACAGGGCAATGACAGCTACGATTAGCCCAATACTGAGTCCGTTCACCAAACCCAATAGAAGTTCGCGGCTCAAGGTCTTGAGGCCTTCCTTGGGGGCAATGTCACCCAAGGCTAACCCACGTACCGTCACGGTCAGGGTCTGGGTAGCTGCACTGCCACTCACACCAGCGACGACAGGAAAGAACGCCGCTAGAACTGCCACCTGGGCGATGGTGTTCTCAAAGACGCTTAATACCGTTGCTGAAATTAAGGCGGTTAATAAATTCAACACCAACCAGGGCAGCCGGGTTTTCATCGCAGAGGTTAACCGTACATCGGCGGGTTGTTCCTTGGGAACACCACCCAAGCGGTAGATGTCTTCAGTGGCCTCGTCCTCTAAAACATCAAGTAAGTCATCGTAAGTGATCATGCCAACCAGGTTGTTACCTGCGTCGACCACGGGCAAAGCCAGCAGGTCATAGCGCTGCATCAGGCGGGCAGCTTTTTCCTGGTCAGCACCCACCTGAACTGAAATGGGGTCGGGATCCATGATTTCTTTGATCAAAGTACCCGAACGGGCGGTAACCAAACCCCGTAAAGACACCACACCGACCAATTTATTGTGTCGGTCTTGCACAAAAAGATAATAGATATCTTCGGAGTCAGGTGCCAGTTGGCGTAAATTCTGGATGGCAGTATCGACGGTCATGGTCTCTTTGATTTGGAAGGCTAAAGAGGTCATCACGCCGCCGGCGGTCTCATCGTCGTGAACGAGTAAATTGCGTACCTCATCTGATTCGTCGATGCGAGACAGCACTTCTTCAGCCTGTTCTGCTGAGATGTCGCCCAACAGGTCAGCCGCTTCATCAGGTTCCATTTCGTCAACAATTTCAACCAGACGATCTGTTTCCATCCGGGTGGCAATATCAAAGACATCCTCATCCTCGAGTTCTTCAAGGATGTCCGCTGAACTTTCTGGGGTTAAAAGGGGGAGAATTTCTTGTTGGTCTTCTGGAGGGAGGTCAGAAAAGACTTCGGCTTGGTCTGAACGTCTTAATGTTTCAAGGATGGCTGTTACTTCATCTAAATTGTCCTTATCAAGGGCAACGCGGATCCTTTCGAGCACTTCATCGATGTTGATAATATCTTTAATCACCATGCCTGCCTCCTTAGACCAAAATCAATGATGGCATGAAAAAAGACCATCACTTGTTGGTGTTGTGTGAAGGTCTTTCTCAAGTCATCAAGGGTTAAACGGGTGATGCTTATGGAATCATAAGGCGCCTTTCCATATGCATACCGTTTACCCTGCCCCCCGGACTGAGAATTGCCTTCAAGTATCTATCACTACCTACGTCATCATCATTCATTGCCCTTTAAGTATACACACATTTTATGGAAATTGGTGAAATTGGTGAAATTGGTGAAATTGGTGGGTAATGAATGGTGAATTGTGAATTGTGAATAGTGACCCGTCCTGATTTACGTTTACAGGAAATATTAGTGAATAGGGAACCTTGTAGGGCGGGGTGAGATCGCCTGCCCTGAGGCAAAGTCGAATGGGTCACCCTGCCGATATAATAATTAATTAGGTAAGAATGGGGGATTAGAACCCGATCTCACCCTACACAAATAATATTTATTTCTGAGCCTGACCTACAAAAACAAAGTTTGTTCTGGGTCAAAGCCTTGTGCCATCAATAAATGGTCCAACCCATCGATTAATGCATCCAATTGATCTAATAATTTTTTGTCCCCAACCCCGGCGGAATGCAAAATTCGCTTCACCTGCCCCTCAAGCTCCTCAGGAATTGCGGCGCATTCATCTTTGACAAATTTGAGGATTTTCTTCTCCCCAGGATGCAGAACTTCATTGAGAGCAAATAGGATGTCGAAATAACTCGCGAAAAAGGCTGCCAAGCGATGGTTGACGCTGATCAAGTCTTTTCTTCCGAGCGCTTTTTTGATCTGGTTGGTGTACGAAGGGATGACATTTCTGAGCACTGGATGGTTATTGGCGATGATGGCACGTTTCAGCGCTGGGGGATAGGGTTGATGGCTCTTTTCCTGCAGTTTTGCAAACCAATTGTCTCGGTCAAACAATATTTGGGAGTTTTTTATCGTGCGCCAAAAGCAAGTGGTGTAACCCATGCTGGCTTGGTGCTGTACCAAAACGCGGTTCAGTTGTTCTTCAATCCATTGAGGGCTCCAAAACATCACGTCGACTTCGATGCCCGTTTCAAGGTCAAACCATTCATCCCCTGTGTCCCAAAACGTGAGATTCATATTTGCCCGGCTAGCGCCCAATTTTTCAACAATTTGTTGGCGCATTTCCAAGGAGGGGATTTCCTGGGTATAAACATAGAGATCTATATCGGAGTTTTGATCCAAGATGCCGCTGGATTGGGATCCGGCCAGGGCAATCGCTTCGACATAGGGGAAGTGTGTAAATTGGTCAGCGACTTTGTTGGCTAAACCTGAAGCGTTCATAGGTGTTCCTTTTTTTAATTCATTTCACACCAAATTGGTGTATTACCAATAATGTAAGAATACGAGCCCAGTAGGGTGCGCTCCGGGTTTGAGCGCACCATTATTTTCTACTCCATTTATTCCCCAAATTGATATTTTTCTTGATCAATTTTGTAACCCTCTCCCCAATCAGGATCATAATATCCCATGTTAACAAATTCGTGAAAACTTGAATATTTCCAATCCTGAGCCCTGCTAACCAAGCTATGTTTGACTGGATTGTAATGGATGTAATCAATATGACGATTGAGGTCATTTTCATCACGAATCCAATGCTCCCAAAACCGTCGTTGCCAAATTGATGATTCTTTGCGTTTTTGACGTGATTTATTCATTTCTTTTGATAAATCGAAAGTTTCAGTATATTGTTTTGAAAAGCGCCTTTTTATTTGGCTGATGCGCATTGAATAATTGTGGTCATCCTCTGGTAGGGACCAAATGAAATGAATATGATCAGGCAAGATGCAATAGGCTTCAATATTAAAGGGGTGATAGGTTTTAATGCGATCGATGGATTCGATTAATAGTGAGATAGGTTTGGGTGATGAAAATATATGTTGACGCTGGTAAGTCACGAGGGTAAAGAAATAGGTAGCACCTTTTAATTTGACGCGTCGATAGTCTGGCATGAGGAAATTATAAAGTAATTAATAATAAATGATACATATTTTACGAATTGTAAAAATTGGTGCGCTCAAATTCGGAGCGCACCCTACAAAAAAATCATACCATATGCATGCGGGCGAAGGTCCACATATCGGAGAATTCCTCGATGAGCTTGGCGGTGGGCTTGCCGACGCCATGCCCCGCGCGGGTTTCAATGCGAATCAAAATCGGCGCATCCCCAGCTTGAGATTTTTGCAAAGCTGCCCCAAACTTGAAGCTGTGGGCTGGGAAAACGCGGTCGTCATGATCCCCAGTCAATACCATGGTCGGAGGATAGCTTTCCCCATCTCGGATGTTGTGATAGGGAGAATACGTTTTGAGAGTCTTGAATTCATCCGGATCATCCGGTGAACCATAATCTGAGACCCATGCCCAACCGATAGTGAATTTGTGGAAGCGGAGCATGTCCAGCACGCCCACATTGGGCAGGCACACCCCAAAAAGATCGGGGCGCTGGGTCAGGCATGCGCCAATCAACAAGCCGCCATTGCTGCGTCCGCCGATGGCCAATTTTGATGTGTTCGTGTAGCCCTGTTCAATCAGGAATTCTGCCGCAGCGATGAAATCATCAAAGACATTCTGTTTATTATGTTTCATGCCGGCTTCATGCCACTCGCGGCCATACTCACCGCCGCCGCGCAGATGCGCCTGGGCGTATATTCCGCCCATCTCCATCCACACCAGGTTTGGCACGCTGAAGCTGACTGGCAGTGGGATGTTAAAGCCGCCATATCCATAGAGATAAGTTGGCACATCGCCATCAATCTTGAGGTCTTTTCTGTGTGAGAGGAACAAGGGAATGCGGGTGCCGTCCTTGCTTTCATAAAAGACTTGTTCGGTGACGTAGTCATCCGGGTTGAAAGCCAGGTCCGGAGCTCGAAAAACCGCTGTGGAGCGGTCCTGCACGTTAAAATGAAAGACCGTGCCGGGGGTGGTGAAGTTGGAGAATTTATAGAAGGTTTCCGGGTCATCCGATCGGCCGCTGAACCCGATCACGGTTCCCAATCCAGGTAAGTCCAGCTCTCCATCAGGCGTGCCATCGATTTTGAAGAAGCGCACCTGGTGGGCCGCGTGGTGCAAGTAGGTGCAGACAAAGCGTTCACCCACAAAATCGACAAACTCGAGTTTGTCCTCGCCCTCCGGGATGACCTCTAACCAGTGACTTTGTTCTGATTTATTAATATTGATCGCAATTAAACGGTTTTGGGGCGCATGATTGTCCGTTTTGAAATAAAATAACGCCTTCTGATTACCAATAAATTCATACTCCGCGTCAAAATCAGGTAATAAGGTGGTCACCTCAGCGTCGGGTTGCGTAAGGTCGAGGAAAAAGACCGCATTTTCGGAGGCTGTCCCATGCCAGGCGTAAATGATCAGGTAGTTGCCATCCTCTGTGACTTCACCATTGAAACCCCACTCTTTTTGGTCAGGTCGTTCATAAATCAGTTGATCTTCTGATTGCGCTGTGCCCAGCTTGTGGTAGTAGAGTTTGTGGAAATAATTGGCTTGTTTGAGGGCTGCCCCTTCCGGTGCGTCATAGCGGCTGTAGTAAAACCCGGCACCGTCCTTATCCCAGCTTGCGCCGGAGAATTTGACCCATTCAATCCTATCAGGGAGGTCCAGGCCGTCATCGATCCCCCGGACCTGCCAGGTTTGCCAGTCAGATCCTGCATCTGAAATTCCATATGCCAGGTAGCGTCCATCACAGCTGGAGGCAGCGCCGCTGAGGGCAACCGTGCCATCTTCAGAGAGCTTATTGGGGTCAAGCAACACTTGTGGCTCTGCATCTAAATCCGTCATCAAATACAACACATCTTGGTTTTGCAGTCCATCGTTATAGGTGAAGAAATATCGCCCCCCGCGTTTGTAGGGGGGTGAATATTTCTCATAATTCCATAGTTCCGTCATGCGTGACTGGATTTTTTTACGCAGTGGAGAACGATCTAAAAAATCAAAGGTAATTTTATTTTGGGCTTCAATCCACTGACGGATTTCATCGCTATCGAGGTCTTCCATCCAGCGGTAGGGATCAGGGATTTGAACGCCGTGAATCTCTTCGACGAAGTCTTCTTGACGGGCATGGGGGTATGTAATGGTCATGGGGGTCTCCAGGGGAATTATGATTTGTAATCAGCGATATATTTGAATAAAACCGCGGTCAGTAGGGCATCATCCACAGCGCGGTGGCTGTTAGGGAGGGGAATGCCACAGGCGGCACCGGCGGCTTCTAATTTGTGAAATCGATAGCTGCGCCGCTTGCTATCGATCTGCCCATAGAAGGCTGCATAGAGTTTCATCACGCAGAAAAAATGTTTGTTATCCAATGGCCAATCCATCCAATAGCGCGCATGGGTCTGTTTCAGCATTCGTAAATCAAATTCTGAGTTGTACATGCCAACAAAACGCCCCGACAAAACCTTTAATAGATCAGGCCAAATCTCTTTCCAGTTTGGAGCGTTTTCCACCATCTGATCTGTGATGCCGTGCACTGCCATTGAGTCAGGTGGGATAGGGGTGGACGGTTTGATCAGGGATTCATAGAGGGTATTGCCCGCCAGGTCGACCACGCCAATTTCAATCACCACATCATCGGGTGAAAAGCCGGTGGTTTCGGTATCGATAAAGATGGGGTCATAGGCTAAGATTTGGCGAGCTCTTTGAATTACTTTGGGATTTGCAGTTGGATACACAGTTGATTCTCATTTCCGTTTTAGTCTTATTTCAGGAAGTTTACCATATTTGTCTGACAAATTAATTTCTTTTATTGAAAGTGTAAAAAATAGAAAAATTTTGCAAACCCTTTATGCATTTACCGATATTTCTATATAGTTAAATTTGATGATAATATATTGTAAGGGCGACGCATGCGTCGCCCTTACGAATTATGTGATAGGTGGATTAAATAGATTAACAGCACGTTCTTATATTTATACAAGGTTTATGGCCTGCAAAAAAGAATAAATGGCAAACCCAAGTAATAAAATCGCCGAGAATAACAATAAAACGCGGCGCACTTTTTCACCCATCTTGCGCATACTGGAAAACAGCAAAATTAACCCAATGTTGGTCAGGATGAAGACCCCATAAAAACTGCTGATGTATAAAATCCCCCACCAGGGCGCAATCTCCCAGGCTTGCAGCAAGTTAGGACCGTTGATCAGACTCCAGAAAAGCCAGGGGCCGGGACCGAGCAGATTCATTACGGTCGCCTTCAGCAAGGTGCCCCAACCATTGGTGATTTGGATTTCTTTGATCTCTTGATAATTTCGGTAAGCTTTGAAAGCATCCCAGGCTAAGTATAAAAGAAAGATGGCACCAGCAATCTGCAACGCCACTAAAAAATTTTCAGGCAGGTTGTTTAGAATCACCAGCACCAACAAGACCACCGGTCCATCACTGACGATGGGAGCAAAGGCTGCCGGCAGGGCTTTCTTCCAGCCCCCTTTAATGGCGTATGAGAGAAAGACCGCCTGCAAGGGTCCGGGGGTTACCCCGGCGGAAAAACCAATCGATATAGCCTTGAGGATGAAGTCAATTAACACAGGCATTATTATATGCTATTCTGCTTAAGGAATAATCCACTAGTTAGGCTTATTAGCATCTTGTGAAGACAGGGATCTAATTTAATGGTTTTTATTACTCCGAAGATTTAGCAACTTTAATATCCTTGATTATCAGTTGTGGGCTATAGTAACCATTGTATTCATTCATATCAAATTGGTAAGCTATATCAATTTGTTCTGGTAAATAATCAAGCCAATAACCTTGCCGAAAGGCGATCGCATCAATGGTTTCTTTGCCAGCATGCAACAGCAATTTGAGATGGGAATCTTTCCGCCCCACCCTTCGGGGATTTTTATAACTCACATTTCTAGATACAAATAAAGGTCGAGGATTCTCGCTACCGGTAGGCTCAAGCATATTGAGAATCTCAAATATGCGAGTGACATTTCTCTTATTTAGTAAATTGAAGGGTATCTCTTGATCGATTTTGAACTGTGGAAGCAATTCCATTCCTGCTAATTTTTTATTAGCGATGGCTGTCAATCGCGCGATGAGGGTGTCCACGTCCTCATTTCTGACCGTCAGCCCCGCCGCGGCGGCGTGCCCACCATGCTTGACCAGTAAATCCGAGCATTCATCGAGGGCATAGGTGATGTGAAATTCAGGGATGGAACGACAGGAAGCAACGGTGACTGTTTCACCACGATGCCCAATGATTGCTGGACGGTAGTAAGCTTCGGTTAGGCGGGATGCGGCTAAGCCAACCACCCCTTCACTGAAGTCGGGGTGTGCGGCAAAAAATAACAGGGCGTCCGGGTCTTTATCCAGAACTTGCTGCGCTGCTTGCTCTCGAATCCGTTTGGTCATCTCCTGCCGTTGACTGTTTTGGTCTTCCAGCTCCTGCGCCAAAGCCCCAGCCCGAAAGAGATCATCGGTTGTAAGCAGTTCTAAAGCTGTCAGGGCAGAATCCAACCGGCCAGCCGCGTTCAAACGTGGTCCCAGACCAAAACCGATGTTGCCGGCGTTGAATCTTCCCAAATCCAAGCCCGCCACCCTGGCTAAAGAAAATACACCCTGCCGAGGCTCATGCCGAATTTTTTCCAAACCGGCTTTAACCAGCATTCGATTTTCACCCTTTAGGGGTGCCAGGTCGGCAACGGTCCCAATCGCCACCAGGTCTAACCAATCCTCCGCCGAAATGTCCTCATAGGGATAGGCGGTCAGGTAAGCTTGCACCAGTTTGTAGGCTAAACCAACACCAGCCAGGTATTTCTCTGGATAGGGGTCCCCCTGCTGCTTGGGGTCGATAATGGCGAAGGCTGGTGGCAGAACCTTGCCCGGTGTGTGGTGGTCGCTGACGATGAGGGTCATCCCCAATTGGTTGGCTAATGCCACTTCCTCGACGGCGCGTACGCCGCAATCCACCGTGATGATCAAATCCGCCCCTTCATCGGCTAACTGCTGAATGGCATCAACGTTCAATCCGTAACCCTCATCGAAGCGGTTGGGGATATAAGGACGGGCTTGAACGTTTAATTTGGAGAGGAAAGAGGTCAGCAATGCTGTCGAGGTCACGCCATCCGCATCATAATCGCCGTAAATGATAATGGTTTCGCCGGCAACGATGGCTTGGTGTAAGCGTTCCACTGCTTCCCGCATGCCTTTCAAGAAAAATGGATCAGTTGAAAAATCAACGTCTCCTGCGATGAACTTAGCTGCCGAATCGCCATCCACAAAGCCGCGGTTATACAGCAGTTGCCGCATCAAGGGTGAGAAATCTCCCAGAGCACGATCAACATCGTTGGGGATTGGGTGCTGCACACGCCAGCGTTTGGGTAAGGGTCGGTGATTGGTGGGTTCGGTCATCAGGCTTGTTTTGATCCTTGTCTGGTCATTGAAAGTAAATGGATTATACCGAGCCCCACCGCCAAACCCAACCGCAAAAATGAAATTTGATATTGTTCCTGATGAACTATTTCCCAAAGTGCATAAAAACCGTTAAAATAAAGCCACGTATGATAGATCAAAACGCAAATCTCCCCTTAGACCAGGTACTGGTCGGTGACTGCCGGGACATCCTCCCCCAGCTGCCGGCCAACTCCGTTGACCTGATCTTTGCAGACCCTCCCTACAACCTGCAATTAGAGGGCGAACTTTGGCGTCCAAACCTGACTAAAGTTGATGCTGTGGATGATGACTGGGATCAGTTTGACAGCTTTTCCCAGTATGACCGCTTCACAGTTGAGTGGTTGTCAGCATGCCGGCGGGTGCTCAAACCAACCGGCACCTTGTGGGTAATCGGTTCCTACCATAACATTTACCGGGTGGGCAGAATCCTGCAGGATTTAAATTTCTGGTTTCTGAACGATGTGGTGTGGGTCAAAGCCAACCCGATGCCTAATTTCAGAGGTGTGCGCTATACCAATGCCCATGAAACGCTGCTATGGGTACAAAAAGAAAAAGGCGCTCGCTACACCTTCAACTACCACGCCATGAAGGGGCTCAACGACGATCTTCAGATGCGCAGTGATTGGTATTTACCCATTTGCACCGGTAAGGAGCGCTTGAAAGATGACCAGGGAGAAAAAGCGCACCCGACACAAAAGCCAGAAGCGCTGCTTTATCGAATCATTATGGCAAGTTCCAACCCGGATGATGTGATCCTGGACCCTTTTTTTGGCACCGGCACCACCGGGGCTGTGGCTCGCAAACTGCATCGACACTTTATCGGGGTTGAAATCGATGAAAAATATGCGCAATTGGCGCGAGCCCGGGTGGGGAAAGTCGTACAGCTTGAATTTGATCCGCCTATTTTCATCACCCCCAGCCCCCGTCAGCGAAAGCGAATCCCCTTTGGTCAACTGCTTGAATATGGCCACCTGGAGCCCGGGGATTTGTTGTATTTTGAAAACAAAGATGAATTTATTGCCAAAGTATTGGCGGATGGTAAACTTGCCCTCAATGGGCAGCGTGGCTCCATCCACCAGGTTGCCAAGAAACTACGTGACGGACCCAGCAATGGCTGGAAGTTATGGTACTACTGGGACGAACAAACCCAGCAGCGCTACCCAATCGATCAATTACGAGAGAAGATGCGCCAAGCCTCTTCTGAATAATCCAATCCACCGATGGCGGGATGACACCAACCCTCGGAATCTTAGACAAAAGGAAATTGATAATGACTGAAACGAAAATTTATACCCAGAAAGCGTGGGGCCTTGAGGATCTCTATGAAGGCTTTGACGATCCAAAATATGCTGCGACCTTTGATGAGGTCAAGCAGGGGGTGCAAAGCTTTACAAAATACCGTGATCAGCTGGATGCCAACATCGATGAAGATGTGTTTATCGGGATGATCACAGAGTATGAACGTATTTATAAGATGGTCGCGCGTTTGAATGGTTTTGCCCAGCTCACCTTTGCTGGGAACACCCAGGATCAAAAAGCCGTGGCTGAAATTGGCCGGGTGGATCAATTCCAGGCGGAAATGCGAAACCAGTCGATCTTCTTTGAACTGTGGTGGAAAGCGCTGGACGAGGAAAATGCGCAACGTTTGTTGGACGCATCGGGGGATTATCGTTACTGGCTGGTTGCCATGCGCAATTTTAAAGACTATACCTTAAGCGAACCCGAAGAAAAAATTATCAACATCAAGGATGTCACCGGCGTGAGCGCCTTGAACATGCTTTACGATTCGATCACCAACCGCTACACCTTCAAGATTGAGGTGGAAGGGGAAGAGAAGGAACTGACTCGTGGCGAACTGACATCCTTGGTGCGTGAATCCGACCCTGACCTGCGAGCCAGGGCATACCAGGAACTCTTCCGGGTTTATGAGGCAGATGCCCCCATCCTCGGGCAGATCTACCAGGCAATTGTGCGCGATTGGCGTAACGAAAACCTCAATTTGCGCGGATTCAAGCAGCCGATTTCAGTCCGCAACCTCGTCAATGACATCCCGGATGAGGTTATCGAGACCTTGTTAGAGGTCACCCGCAAGAACACCCATCATTTCCATCGCTTCTTCCGCCTAAAGGCAAAGTTGCTTGGGATGGACAAACTCCGCCGTTATGATATTTACGCGCCGATCGCAAAATCGGATAAAAAGTATGACTATCGTGATGCGACGGATATTGTCCTGTCCTCATTTTCTGATTTTGATCAGAAATTTGCGGATATGGCGCAGCGGATATTCGACGCCGATCACGTCGACAGCGAGGTTCGAAAGGGCAAGATGAGCGGTGCTTTCTGCGCCACCATCACCCCAGAATTCGCCCCCTGGGTGCTGCTTAACTACCAGGGTCGACCGGATGATGTGGCTACTATGGCCCATGAATTGGGACATGGCATCCATTCATTGATGGCGGAAGATCATACAACGTTCACCCAGCATGCCTGCTTACCGCTGGCAGAAACAGCTTCCACCTTTGGGGAAATGATGCTGATCGATAAGCTCCTGGCAGAGGAGACCGACGAAGGTGTAAGGCGAGATTTGCTCTTCCGCCAGATGGACGATTCCTTCGCCACCATTTTGCGGCAGAATTATTTTGCCATGTTTGAGAAGACGGCGCACAAGATGATCGCAGAAGGCGCGCAGGTGAACGAGCTCGCGGAGGCCTACATGCAAAATCTGCAGGCTGAATTTGGCGATGCTGTGGAGATCAGCGACGAATTCAAATGGGAATGGATCATGATCCCGCATATCTATAACGTGCCGTTTTATGTGTATGCCTATGCCTTTGGGCAATTATTGGTGCTCTCCCTTTACAAGCAATACCAGGAAGAAGGGGATGCCTTCAAACCCCGCTATATGCAGATTCTTGCCGCTGGTGGGTCGATTGCCCCGGTGGAATTGTTAGCCAATGCTGGTATCGACGTCACCAAGGCTGAATTTTGGCAGGGTGGGTATGATGTGATCGATGAGATGGTTACCCGCTTGGAAAATTTGACCTGAGATTGATTTAGAGTAATTGAATAAATGAAGCAAATGAGGCTGCTCATATTACTGGGCAGCCTTTTTGTCGCCACAGTACCATGACGGGGGACCGTAGACAGAGGACGGGCAGTAGAATTTTTAGGTTATGTATGGCGAAGCCTACATGACAAAAAAAGGATTGAGACTAAATCTAATAATCTGTTCTATATGGATTAATTTGTTTGGAAGAAGATCTCGATTTTTGTCACGTTACAAACGTGACCTACCCATTCATCACTGCGCACAGGGGAAGAAGGTTACCTCAGAGATGACATCGGTCCGGTACTGCCCATCATTGGAGATGATTTGAAATTGGAACCAGGACTCGCCCATCAGGGGTGGGTAAAAGAAGTTATTAGTACCTGCCCACACATCTGCATTAAAGGTGAATGCCCGCGCATTGCCTCCGATGCGGTCCATCTTCACATATTCCCAATCCGTGATATTCCCACTTGTCTTGTCGACCAAGCGCCAATAAAGCCCTGCCCCGAGGTCCACATCACTCAATTCAACCGTTATTATCAGGTCGGTTGGTCCGTCGGATGAAACACAATAGAAAACCTGCCGATCAATGGTGATCGATTGAAAGTAGGCAGCCGGCGTATCTGTAAAAGTAATGGTTGCTGTGGGTTGCACAGCCTCGGTTGGTGGAGAGGTATAAGTTGGATAGGGGGTATAGGTGGGTTGCGCCACCTCAATGGGTGGTGACGTAAAAGTAGGATAGGGTGTGTAAGTTGGTTGTTCAAGGGGAATGGACGTGCTAATAGATGACAGAGAATTGTTTTGGCTATTTTGAGTTTGCTGCAAGCTCACGCTGGTTTGTTGAATCACAAGTGCGGTTTTAGTTTTATTCAATGGAAGGTCAATATCAGATGAAAAGCTGCAAGAAATAAACACAAGCATCATCATACAAAGCATGATAAGAAAATAATTTTTTCTATCCATCTGTCACTCCTTGCTGAAATAAGATATTGCGTTCGAATCTCTCTCAATTTTACCAAAGTATGATCCCATTTTGATTAACTCGGTCAAGCAATTTAAGTGGGTTATAGAAACAATTTCTACGGCTTTCAATGTTATAATTTTGCATATCCTTACTATCCTTTCAATCCTTTCTAATACTTCTCATTAAGTATGTTCACTGAGAGGTCATGACATTAATGTGTCCAAAGGAAAAGGAACTTTTAAATTTTTATCATGATTTAATCAGCAATCCGCCCTTTTTGATTTAAATAAAGCTGCGTAATATGTTTGTTGTTAAAAATTTATCCGTTGGGTTATGAAGTTGGAGTAATAGCCATGATCTATCAATCGACAGAGGATTTTAAGAAAGCTTTTGAAGAGTATCAAAATATTACCGCACAATACCAACAGGGTCAGGTCGATGCAAGCCAATACCATCAGAAAATTACCAAACTTCAAGGCAAGGATATCTTTGGCCAAGAGTGGGCTATTGATGGCGAGCATGGTCATTGGGTTATGCTACAGAATGGCGACTGGCGAGAAGCTGACCCAGAAAGCTTTTTTTCTGAATCGGTCGCAACAAACCCGACAGATGAAACAAAAAAGAAAAAAAGGCGATGGCCAGTTGCTACAATCATTGGATTAGTTTTGGTCTCATGTTTGTGCATCAGTGCCTTGGGTATTGGTGTTTATTCTTATTACAGCGGTGATTTGGCTTGGCTGTTATCGCAATTTGGAATTGATTTTCAAGTGGCAAAACCATCTTCCGATGAGGTTATTTCAGAAGATAATGATTTCTTGGAAGATATAAGCGATTTTTCCTTAGACATACAAGACTCCAAAACCCTTTCGCCCGGACAAATTCAGATTCTAGACGCCTACCAAGCAAAAGCGCTATTTCCTCTTGAAAGTTTAGATGAGGGAAGCCAGGGTCAAGTCGTGGTAAGTGAACCCAATGCAAGTTTGAAAGAGGCTTTGGATGCTTTTGTTGAAATGAAAAGCTTGTTTTATCAATTCACAACCGATGGTGAAAACGATGGGAAAGGAAGTGCCCAATTTTCTTTACCTTCCACTGGCGAGTCATTGTTTTTTTTGGAAATATTCGATGAAAAATATTTCAGCCTTTCACCGCTGCCGGCATCAACCGGCGAAATAAAACTCAATATACCAGTACGAGCAGTCACCCAAGACGAAGGCAATGACTCCATCTCATTTAAAGGCTCCTATTCATTTGGGGTGGTTTCTCCCCGGGTTGATGCTTCACAAAAACCGGGTGTTATCATGGCAAGATACAAGGCGCAGGCTGATGTGCGGGATTGTGGTATCTCCCAGGTAACACAATCCCAGGGTTACATGCAGAATCCGACCTATTTAACAACACAAATTTGCCGGAAAAATCCTAACAATACAGTCAAGGCGATTTATTATCCACCAAACACACCTAAAATAAGCAACGCACAAGTTGATCAAATGGTTGATCTGGTCACTCAAATCATGGCTGTCTACAAAAACGAGGGGTTCATCCGGGCAAACCTTGAAAATTACTGGTCTGGGGTAAGTATTATTGTCAATAAAGGCAAGGGAGACCCCTATTATTCTGTTGGCAATGGGACAATTTACATCCCGGAAGACAGCCTGGGGCATGAAAATTTGGAATATGAGTTAGCCCATGAGTTAGCGCATTGGATTCAGGATGAAGAATACAATATGGGGAGTGCCTATTGGAAAAATAAATTAGGGATTTCCGAAAGCCAAACCTGGTGGTTGGAAAATAGCGCTGAGAACATGGTTATGTTATACAAACCAGATTATATTGATAGAAATTTAACTACTTTCGGACCACCCAACCCCAGTGATAGTAAAACGCCTTTTCAATTTGCTCCGTTGCGCTGGAATGACCAACTGTATTTACATGCCCAGCTTTTAAAAGTTTTCACCTGTGAAAATGCAGCCGTTTGCCCCATCAATCAAACTAAATTTAAAGAAGCGATCAACCAGGGCACTTACCCTTTTGACGCAGGAGCAGTTGAATTGGTCTCCAAAAATTTGAAAGAATACGCTCGGTACTTATTGGGGAAATCCCCCCAACAGGCAAATAATGCAATTTACCTTATGCCATCGGTTATCAGTGGGAAAGGATTTGGAGATTTTGCAGCCCCAAAAATTGAGAAAAATGTCTCAAGCTTTCAAATGACAGGCTATAAACCACAGTTGAAGTTAGTTGGTGGCGGCGGTGAAGAAGAACTTCATATTGAAGCTGCACTTGATAAAGGTGCAGTTTATCCTTTGACAGTTGGTTCCCCTACCAATATAAATTCAGAGGGGAACCCGGTTGTCATTGAAGTGGAACCAGGGACGCCATTTTATTACCGCCTTGGCGATGGTGACATTATTTTTGCTGATGGTAACAGTAAAGTGATTCTTGGGCCGGTGCACAGCACTTTGGATATTGATAAGATTCGTATTGTGGCTGTTGCTGGGGATGGTGCTAAGGTGTTTAAAGCCAAGGTTAAATCGGTCAATTTGGAAGGTGATTGGTTGTTCTTGTATGAAGCCATGCTGGTTGACAATCTGGTATGTGACGATCCTGAGGGTGTCAGTGAAATGACGAATGAGCAATTTGCCCAATTTACTGCTTTACTCACAAGTTTTCCAGCAGCGGCATCCGGAAAATATATCAGGGATACAGCTGGCACCAGTTACACTTGGGATGGTAATTCAAACTATATCCCATCTTTAGATGAGGTTACTGATGTCGTATGGACAATTCAAGGTGCTAGTTTGGTTTCACCTCAAGGTATTGTTGTTGATTCATCGTTCTCAAGCCATATGCTGGGGGCTAGTAAGCCCCAAGGTGATGGTTTATTGGCTTTCTTGTCCTTAGGTGTGCTGGGGATGGTTTTTGTTAACCGAAGGAATAAATTTGCATTTCCGCTGGTAGTGCTGTTTTTAATCATTTTTATCAGCGCTTGTGGTGCAGGCTTCAATTTTGAGGCTGACATGCATACCATCACAAAATTGGATCATATGGAATCAGCAGCTGGGAAAACTCTTGGTGAGTTAATTGAGGGTGCTGATAAGACTTCAGCAAATGCTCAACTTTCACCCTTATATGTAAGTAAAGGGGAAAGTGTCTCTACGATCAATTATACGGCTACAATTGGCGTGAGTGTCATGGGAGAAGAACAGGAGAGTAAAGTCACGTGTTCTGGTACATTGACTTACCGGGTAAATGGTTTCTTGTTTGAGGATGGGTTAATTACGGAAACATTCCTTGGTGATGGTGAATAGTACATTGAAACGCCAGGCTCATTGGGCGTGAGGGGAATTATCTCGCGCCTCGTGACCGAAGATGGTCGGTAGGGTGAGTTGACCCGAACATTAATCAATCACAGGTGTGATATTTGCATTGGGAACATGGAAAGTGAGCTATTAATGCAACCAACCATCCTAATGTTGTCTTGGAATCCTGAGATTGCCATGACCTTTGAGGGAACTTTGTGATAACAAGATTGTTCCTTAATCATTTGGCTGATAGGGAAATGGTATGTAATAAAATTTTAATTTCTATTTGGTGCGCTCATAATCGGATCGCACCCTACTCCCGAGTTTATCATTTGACCAAATTTTGGCCATTTTTACGGGTAAATTTACGTTTTTCGGGACACTAGCCGGTCATCTTGGGTGAGCTATAATTGATGTATGGCGTTCATCCGGAAAGTTAAAACTACAAGTGGGGCAACAGCAGTTCAGATCGCCCATAAACAAAAAGGAAAGATTGTCAAAATTATTCACATTGGCAGCGCTCATACTGAGGAAGAACTACACATTCTTCTAGACTTAGCTCATAAACAATTACAAGAAAATCAATTGGAGTTATTCCCAGAACCGCTTTCCTCGCTTCGAGTAGGGATCAAAAGTTCCTTTTCAATGCTATTATTTGAAACTCTCAAACAGCAATATGACAGACTTGGATTTTCAAAACTGGAAGATGAGATATTTGAACTTCTATGTATTGCCCGGATAGTAGAACCCACATCAAAACTCGATAGCCTGAGGGTATTGGCGGATTTGGGAGTAGGTCAAATAAATCAGAACAAGCTGTACCGTTGTTTGGCGAAAGCTTCAACCCTAAATTATCGGAAGCAGATCAGCCAAGCTTGTTTTGATCATGTCAAAAAACATGGCCTTTCCCTCCTGTTGTACGATGTCACGACATTGTTTTTTCAGGTTGATGAAGCAGATGAATATCGAAAGCCAGGGCTGAGTAAGGAACGCCGATTGGAGCCCCAGATCATAATTGGTCTATTAGTCGATAAAAATGGTTTTCCATTGGGATTACATAGCTTTGAGGGCAATAAAGCCGAAACCAAGACCCTGTTACCGGTTATAGAAGCTTTTCAGGCTCAACATAAGCTCTCCAATGTTACTATTGTGGCTGATGCAGCCATGCTTAGCGCAACCAACCTCGAAGCCCTAACAAAAGCTGGCTACACTTTCATTGTTGGGTCCAGACTTCATAAAGTTCCTTATGCTATTGCCGAATATCAGAAGAATGGTGAATTGAGCGATCAGCAGATTGTTACAATGCATCAGGATGATTACCGGGTAATCTATCAGTATCGGGCCAAACGAGCATCATTGGATCTCCGCAACATAGAGAAGCAAGTTTCAAAAGCGATGAAAGCCATTAATGGTCAAATACCGGCCAGCAGACTGAAATTTGTGAGCGTAAGCCAAAAGAGTAAACAACTCAACCAGAAATTGATCGACAAGGCTAAGGCTCTCGCGGGTATCAAGGGGTATGTCACTAATCTGGATATCCCAGATGAGGAAGTGATTGCTTACTACCATCAACTATTTCAGATCGAAGCGACTTTCCGCATGGCCAAATCAGATCTGAGAGCTAGGCCAATCTATCATCGAAAGCGAGATTCTATTGAGGTGCATCTGACAATTGTTTTGGCAGCTTTGGCAATCAGCAGAAGAATTGAGCATCAGACCGGCATCAGTATCAAGCAGTTCGTAAAAAATCTTCGTCCAATCCGATCTGGGATAATAACCATCAATGGAAAAGAGATATTGGCTGAACCTGAAGTTCCAGAATCAGTTAGAGAATTACTAATTCGCCTTTCTTCAGGACACTAGTTTGATAAACTCAGGTTTTAATTTCTATTTGGTGCGCTCATAATCGGATCGCACCCTACTTTAAAAAACATGTTCTTTAAGGAGGCATCAGTCAACGGATAAGGAAGTTATGTATAGCGAAACCTACTTTTTGTCATCATGAGATTGCCACGGTCCTGAAAGGGATCTTGTAATGACAATTGAGAATTTGTAGGTTACATATGGCGAAGCCTACATGACAAAAAAAGGATTTAGATAAAAATTCAATAATCCATTGTGGATGGATTAATTTGGTTAGAAAAAGACCTCGATTTTTGTCACGATGCAAACGAGACCCACAAATTCACCGTCCCCCGTCTTCGGTCATCGGTCCCCTGTCTCCGCTCCCCGCCCCCCAAAAAGCGAATCCTAACAAGCCCAACCCAATCGCACCCAGGATGATGTTCAGCACCCAGATCGACCGCACGTTGTACCACTCATAAACCATGCCGGCCAGGTAAACCCCGATCCCAGAGCCGATGCCCAGCAGAGCTGCATTGTACAAACCTTGCGCGGTTGCACGCCATTTTGGGCTGACGATCTTGTCAATATAGGCGACCCCGACCACAAAAAAGGCGGGGATGCCCACACCGTTCAAAAATTGAATGGGGATCACCCATTCCGCCTGCTGGACGATGAGGTACAACACCCAGCGCATGAAAAGGGCGATGCCGCCGGCCATAATCATCGAACGCATCGAAAAACGCTTAAATAAGAATGGCAAAAAGAGCATCATCGGGATCTCCACAAAAGCCTGCAGGGAGACGATAATGCCAATCAACACAGTAGAGGTCTCCAGGGATTGCAAGAAGATGGTCTGGTAATTGTTATAGGCGCTAATGGCGGCCCCGATCACCATACTACCCAGCAAATAGATGACGAAACGCTTGTTTTTGGCGAGGACTTTCGCACCCTCAAGCCCGGTATAGGTGAACTCGGCTGTTTTTTCTGGTAAGAAGAAACTGATCCCTGCCAAGAGGAAGAATAAGCCAGCCAAGCCCCACGAAAAACTAATCAGGATTTGGTCAAGGAAAAAACTTCCCCAAACCAGGCTGGTCACGGCGAATCCCAAGGAACCCCACAGGCGCACCTGGCTGAAGGCTTGCCGCCCACCCTGGCTTTCAAAGGTTTCTAGGACAATCGCCGTTCCGATCGGTAAGATGGGGGCGCTCATAATCGCCATCAGGATGACCCACAAGAAATTGAAAGCATATTGATCTGCCCATCTAAGCGCTAACGAGGATAGTCCTGCGCCCACGCAGCCAATCAGCAATAAGACCTTGCGCTTGTTGAGCACATCACTGATATAGCTCCAAATAGGTGACGCAATCAAAATGGCGATGGGCATCGACCCGAGCAGCAAACCAGTTTGCACCCCCGAAAAGCCCTTTTCAACCAGGTAAACTGCCAGGTACGGCCCATAAATGCCTAGGCAGGAAAAATAAAGAAAAAATAGGATGTCAAATATTATTTTCATAAGCTAAAACCAAACCCCTCTAAGTATAATGCTTAATACAGTAAGGGGGTCCTGTGTGATTAAAAGAAAAAATTCCTTTGACCTACCGGAAATAAGCTCACGCTGATTTCTTTGCTGTTATGCGGCTGAAGGCAAGCCCCAACATCACCAAACCGATTGCGCCGAGGATTAAATTCAAAACCCAAATTGATCGCAGGCTGAACATATCGTAGGCTCTGCCGGCCAAAAATACGCCCATCGATGACCCAATACCGAACATGATGGCGTTATACAAACCCTGTCCTGTCGCACGCCATTTTGGATTCACAATTTGATCCACATAAGCAGCACCGATGACGGAAAAGGCGGGTGTCCCCAATCCGTTTAAGACTTGCGTCGGGACCAACCAACCTGCTTGCTGGGTGAAAAGATAGATGAACCAGCGTAAGAATAAGGCAGCAGCACCGGCAAAAATCAACACCTGCATAGAATAGCGCTTGAATAAGGCAGGCATCCACATCATAAATGGGATTTCTACAATGGCCTGCAATGAAATGATAAACCCAATCAAGAAAGCCGAAGCATCCAGAGATTGGAAAAAGAGGGTTTGGTAGCTGTTATGCGCGCTGAGGGTTGCTCCAATAAAGAATGCGGCCATAACGAAGACAATGAAGCGCTTGTTCTGCACTAGGGTTTTTACCCCTCCCAGACCGGCGACGGTAAAGCCACCTTGTTTTTCGGGTAAGAGCAAACTGATACCCGCCAACAACCAGAACACCACTGCCGTACTCCATGAAAAATTGGAGGCAATCTGGTCCAGGAAAAAAGTGCCCCATACCAAGCTGGCGACGGCATACCCGACGGATCCCCAGACGCGCACCAGGCTGAATTCCCCTCTTCTGCCCTCATTTTCAAGGGTTTCCAAGACGATGGCTGTCCCGATGGGGGATATAGGCACCCCCATAACGATCATCAGGACTGTCCAAATGAAGATTGGGAAGTATTGGTCCGCCATCCCAAGGGCTAAAGCGGAAGCACCAGCGCCCAAGCACCCGATGATCACCAGGAGCTTGCGCTTGTTGAGCAGGTCACTCAGGTAACTCCACAAGGGTGCAGTGATGAGCACGGCAATGGGCAGGGATAATAGGATGGCGCTGATTTCTGTCCCCGACAAGCCCTTTTCAGTGAGATACAGGAGCATATAGGGGCCGTAAATGCCAACGGCGGAAAAATAGACGAAGAAATAGAGTTTAAAAATAAATTTCATAGGTTAATACCAAACGGTTCTAAGTATATTGCCTAAATCCCTCAAAAACAAATTAGAATCAAGAGTGTGTTTAAAAAAGAACAATAAAAGGAACTCGGTTTGTCAATATATGATATTTATATTTTAGTAGGGGCGATGCACGCATCGCCCTTGAGATCGGTGCTTTTTCTCTTATCGGTCAGATTGCTTTTTTAGTTCAATTTTCAACACCCTCAGTGATATGATTGGCGTTAATCGGAAGGTAAACCTAATGGCGAAAAAAATCATTCGTAAATTAGAAGATGGACTCATCATTCGGCATGGAACCCCAGCTGATGGAGAGGCACTGGCGCAATTTAACCGGGAAATCCACGGCGAGGATGAATGGGATGGCAGGGGCGTGGCGGATTGGACTCTGGATTTGATGAGCGGTGAAGCCCCCACCTTTGACCCCGGTGACTTCACAATTGTGGAAGACCCACAAACAGGAAAGATTGTCTCCAGTTGCTGCACGATTTCGCAGTTGTGGACCTATGAGGGGATATCCTTCAAGGTCGGGCGCCCAGAATTGGTCGGCACACATCCGGACTATCGCCGAAAGGGCCTGGTGCGGAAGCAATTTGAGATCCTGCATGATTGGAGTGCCGAGCGAGGTGAATTGCTGCAAATCATCACCGGCATCCCCTATTATTATCGCCAGTTTGGCTATACTATGGCCCTCAACCTTGGTGGGGGTCGGTCGGGGAGTGAAGCGCACCTGCCCAAGTTGAAAGATGATGAAAAAGAGAATACCCGGTTTCGCCTGGCTGAACCGGCCGATATCCCCTTCCTGATGGCAACCTATCAGCACGGCTGTCAGCGCAATCTGGTCAGCGCACATTGGGACAAGGCCCTGTGGAACTATGAACTGACCGGCAAGCGCCAATACAACATCAATCGGCGGGATATTTACATCATCGAATCCCTGCAGGGCGAGACATTGGGATTTATTGGCGTGCCGCCGATCAAGTGGCGCGAAAAATCGACCCTGACCGTGTATGAACTGGCACCCGGAGTGGCCTGGTCAGCTGTGACCCCCAGCGTGATCCGGTTTATCTGGCAGAGGGGCTTGGAATTAGCGGAGGAGCAGAAACAGAAGCAGACAATCTTCGGATTTTGGCTGGGCGAGGATCACCCCGCCTACGCGGTCGCGGCCTCTCAATTGCCCTATGAGCACAAACCTTATGCCTATTACTTACGCGTCCCTGACCTGGTGGCTTTTTTGAGGCAAATCAAACCGGTTCTGGAGACCCGCTTGGGGGAGTCACCCTTTGTTGGTTTTACGGGGGAGGTTAAATTGAATTTCTACCGGGATGGCTTGAGGCTTTCCTTTAAAGAGGGGCAGATTGAGAAGATTGAGAAACTAGATCACGATAAGCTTGAAGGGGCTACAGCGAACTTCCCGCCCCTGGTGTTTACCCACCTGTTGTTTGGGTATCGCAGTATGGATGAATTGCATGCTGCCTTTGTCGATTGTTACGCGAAGGATCAGCAGAGCAAGCACCTTTTAGATGCGCTCTTTCTGAAAAAACCCTCAAATGTTTGGGAAATCTCCTGATTAAGTCAGTTCGCTGATTTTATTTACGGGGTTTTAACCACGGCCAACGCTCTTCCGGAGGTGGTGGGGGTGGTTCGGGTTCCGTCCGCTGGATGGGTTCTGGCGGCGGTGCGGGTTGTGCTGCTGTGGTGGTCGGTATGGGTGCACTCCCCACATTCGCATTGACCCCTGCCTGCATGCGCTGATATTGGGGGGTGCGGGTGTAATCCTGCAGTTTGTTGATGCGGCGGATGAGCATTGGGTGGGTCTGGAAAACTTCCGCCAGGCGGTTGGAGACCTCATCATCCTGGGCGTCGATGGCAGCCAGGGCTTGCTCGAATTCCCTTTGGGTGCGCACTTCCGGTGCCACCAGTTTGACCATGGCCGAGACAGCCAGGTTCATATCCCCGCAAGCCAACAAACCGGCGCGATCGGCGGAAAACTCGCACATGCGGTTCCACCAGCGGAAGGCGGCATACAGCAAAATCGATGCGCCGAAGGGGGCCGGGATGCCGGCCAGCCCACCGATGATGGTATTCAGCCAGGTATGACCCAGGGCGACATGGCCCATCTCGTGGCCGATGATGAATTTCAATTCGTTGGGGCTCAGGAATTTGAGCAAGGGGGTGTAGAGCACCAGCACCTTGGGGCTGTCGATGCCAAAGGTATAAGCGTTCATCTGGTTTTTCTTGGTCAGGTAGACCTCCACCTCGCCTGGCTGCAGCTTGGTTTGGCATTCTTCCACCACCTCGGCGAGCTCGGGGGCGCGGCTGGGAGTGACGGCGAAGGCTTCCTGCATCAGGGCCTGGTGATGGGCGCGGGTCATGACTGCGCTGAGGATGAACATCCCGATGATGAAGACAGCGCTCAGGCAGAAGGTGACGGTGGCGGTGAGGATGATCACCCCCAGCACCAACAGCAGGGTGATGGCCAGCACAACCTGCTCATTGTCATAGCGATAGGCACGCGAACGGAACATGGGTTTTTCCTTTGTGATTGATGGTTGAATTATAGCTCATAGCTGAAAGTTCAAAGCTCAAAGCTGAAAGCTCATAGCTGATAGCTAATAGCTTGTAGCTGGTAGTTGGTAGCTCGTAGTTGATCCCTTCCGCTTCGCTTTAGCGCTCTTGTAAACTTCGGGTGTTTCGTTTTATTACAGGAGGCTGCGCACTCACTTTGCTCCTCGAGCTGAAAGGGGAATGTAGGGTGCCGCTCCGGTTTTGAGCGCACCAAACCATGATATTGTAATCTTCGAGACATGGGACGGGGAACGGGGGGCCGACGACGGGGGATTAATTTTGTCATTGCGAGCCCCTTTATGGGGCGTGGCAATCTCAGAATCACACGTACCAGGTACTTTCTCTACCTCTGAGATCATT